>JAHBVO010000001.1 GCA_019637435.1 Candidatus Obscuribacterales bacterium
GCAGGACGCCTCACTTTGGGTAGAGCGAGTTGGAAAGGGTGGAGCGAGTTGGAGCGAGTGGAAGCGAGTGGAAAGGCTGAAACTATTGCGAAAGAATTTGTCCTGCGCGGGTTTCGACCTCGGTTGCTTTTGCGTTCTGGTCCAGGCCGCGAAGTACAGTTGCGTAGTCCTTCAAGCATGCCGCCAGGAGCGGGTCTTTCTTTCCAACGGCTTGTTCGGTACTCGCGATTGCCCATTCATATGTTGTACTTGCTTTGTCCAGTTGTCCTTGTTGATAGTACAGAAATGCCAGACCATTTAATATCTTCGCGGTCTCCAGGGTGTTGGGACCAAGAATTTCCTGAGCATTTGCAAGCGACTCTCGATAGAGTTTTGACGCTTCAGGGAGCTGTCCAAGGTTGGCTTCGACAAGAGCGAGCGAAGCCATTGTGTTGATTGTCAAAGCGTTTTGGGCGTGATAAGTTGATTCGTAAATTGCTAGTGCGCGAGTTAGGCACTGCTTTGCCTCGTTGTACTTCTTTTGCGCGATGTAGAGTTGTGCGAGTCCGTTTAAGTCATTTGCGACTGAAGGATGATTGGGTCCGAGCGAGTCGATGTCAGATGCGATCATCCGCTGATACTGCGCTTCGCTGGCGCGGTAGCGGTTCTGTCCGAAGACGGTATCACTCATCGCTTTGAACGCCGGCTTCAGTGCCTGATCTGATGAAGGCATATGAATGCCGCGCAGGGAGACGGCCTCGGCTTCATTCGTCTCGGAAGTTCTTGAGGTCTCCAACTGTTGCGTACTTTGCTGTTGCCACGATGAAACAGAACCGGAGATTGGACTCGAGTTCGAAGCGACGCTAGGGACGCCAGTCTGCGGAACGGTCTGCGAACCACTCACGCTAGACTTGTTCAAAATGTCTTTGTTGAAATCATCGATTAAGGTCTTGTCAGATTGGTCGTTTCCTTTGATCAGATCTCCATACTCGTGCATGACGCGCTTGAGTTGATTGGCTGCATCGAGATTTGGTTCTTTCGACAAAATGGTGATTGCACGTTTGTAATTTTCACTTGCGGCGCTTTTGTTGCCCAGTTTGTAATTGACTCGACCTAGTCCATGCAGCGCAGCTGCGGCTTCCGGAGTGTAGGTTCCGTAGTTCTTTTCGTTGATTCCGAGTGCGCGATTGTAATACTTCATGGCGGTAGCGTGGTTTCCGGCCGCTTCTTCTATGGAGCCGAGACCCATCAAAACCGAGGTGAGATGCGAACTTCCAGCACGCTCTGCACGGGGCAGCGCTTGCAATAGCATCGAACGAGCTTCGGCAGTTTTGCCTAGAAGAGTCAAAGCTGAAGACAACTTCACCATGCAGTTGTCGATATCTTCTTGATTCTTCGACTGTTTCTTGACGAGCGCGAGCGCCTTGCGCAGTCGCTGCTCTGCCACGGTTGGCGTTTCCGATTCAAGCGCGCTTACACCTTCGGCGTACAACTGCGACCACTGCGGTTCCGTCGAAGTCGCAGCATCTGTCGGCGCTGCTATCATTCCTACGCAAACTAGGCTAACGCCAAGTCGCGAGAGCCAAAATCGTTTCGAAAACTTATTGTCCACTTATCCAACCCTTCAACAGCAGGCATCATTCTACCAAGTTTAAGGGCCTCAGCGCTCTCGGTTCGACTGAGGTAGGATGGTTTCAATTAGAGCTCTTTCAAGGGGGTGTTTATGTTTCAGAGATTCAGGGAGGGAGCCATCAAAGCAATTATGTACGCTCAAGAGTTCTCGCGTAGCTTACCTCGAATCGGGAACCAGCGGCAAATAGATTGTCCTGCTGAATTTTATTAGCTCGTCTTTGGTGGCAGTCTCGTGTTCGTCGTAGAATCTTGCCCATTGAAAACTAATGTTTTTGAGTGCTTGAACCCATCGTGCGAATTTATGTAAGTCAGCTGGTTCATCGTATAGATGGTCAACCGAGTATCCAATTTCCGGGTGATTGAAGTCGATTTCTAGAGCAGCCTGGGGATATTTTAAGAGCACCGTATATGGTATCTTATGAATGATGAGGGATTGACTACGTTTCTCTGCAGTTTTGTAGCTCTTTTCGTTAAAAGTGCATGTGGCTTTCCTCGTGAGCGGAACAAGGTCTATTTGAGTGGACTTAAAGTCGGGTAAGCAGCTGACCGCTTCCAAGCACGCTAAATCGAAACTCAGATCGCCGCTAACCTCGATAAGTTCAGGTTCCGTCACTCTTCCGTTTTTCTCAAGGTAGAAACTTACTTTCGTCTGTTTGCCCTCCGGGCAGCGCAGGGAGCTTGCGGTAACCCTGAGACAGTTGTTAAGCCAAATGTGAAAGCGATTTATCTCGGCGTCGGAGTCCATGGCTAAGCATTCTGAACTCAGAAGCACCGCGAGGCTCAGGGCTGCGGTCAACGAGACCATCGTACGTTGCCTGGTCATTGCGTTTCTGTTCCTACTTAGTGCTGACGAGTTTCTGCTTCAAACGCGTGACGAGGGTGCACATATCGTCGTATCGACCGAAGGATGGAACGAGATAGGTTCCCTGACAAAGCCCGCGAAGCTGCTCAAGCAGTGCTTGTGCCAGTTCTAAACCGACAACCGCTCCCTGGTCCCCGGCTTTCGCCATTGCCTGGCGAATCTTCGACGGGATGGTGATACCGGGGACTTCGTTATGCAGGTATTCGGCATGCTTGGAGCTGTGAAGCGGCATGATTCCTACGAGGATCGGTACCGGGCATTCGCCGTACTCATCGAGAAAGTCGGTGAGATCGTTCACTTGATAAATAGGTTGGGTCATAACGAAGTGGGCGCCGGCTTCGAGTTTGCGCTTGAAGCGTTCCTTCTCAAGCGCCCTTTCCTCGTGTGTGCAGTTTAAAGCGCATCCGATTGATAGATTCGTCGGGCTGCCGATGGTATTACCGGCGATGTCTTTGCCTTCGTTCAACTGGCTGATTATTCTGATCAATCCAACCGAATCAACGTCATAAACAGCGGTGGCGTGCGCGTAGTTGCCCAGCGCCGGCGGATCGCCCGTCAGCGCAAGGATGTTGTGAACGCCAAGAGCCTGGCAGCCAAGGAGGTCTGCCTGGATGCCCATCAAATTTCTGTCCCTGGTAGTGAAGTGAATAATGGTTTCGATTCCGGTATCGGTACCGATCAACTTACATGTCGCGAGGCTAGACATGCGGACTCTAGCCATCGGGCTGTCGCCTACGTTAATCGAATCGGCACCCGATTCTTTCAACATTTTCGCGGCCTTGATCAGTTTTTTAGTGACCGCTCCCTTTGGTGGATCGATTTCAACGCTTACGAAAAAGCCCTGTTCCGTTCCATCTTTGAACGCTTTTAGTCTGTCTTTGAGTGGTCGTTCCGGCGCGGCTGTCGCTTCGGTCGCTTCTTCAGGGGTGGCACCGCCAGTAGTGTCAAGCGAAAGTCGGTTTTTCATAGGACTGGCCGCTATCAAAACTTCCGGACTCTTGAGCGCTGGAAGTTCCGTCAGGGTTGCTGTGCCGACATCGTTGTTGACGCGTACAAAGGCGTCAAGCGATTTGCGCATGGCTTTAATATGTTCCGGTGTCGTTCCGCAACATCCACCGATTATCTTCGCTCCGGCCATCACGAAAGGCTCGACATAAGACGCGCAATAATCGGGTCTGCTCATAAATATTGTTCGTCCACCGGTCAAACTCGGTTGACCGGCGTTTGGCAATGCAGAGAAGCCTGCGAGCTGTTGCCCAACTCCGCCATTGTCGAGCGCGGCTTTCATTCTCAAGAACGCGTCGAATACAGGACCCGGCCCGGCACCGCAGTTGATACCAAAGATTTCGGGCATATCTGCCCCGAGTTGATCGAAAATGCGCAGGGTGTCTTCAGGTGTTGCGCCGAAAAGGGTAAAGCCTTCAGGTGAAAAGCTCACTTGCGCCACTATTGGAAGTTTCGAAAGTGAACGAGCCGCGCGCACTGCTTGCACCAGTTCATCAAGCGATGACATGGTTTCAATCATGAAAAGGTCGACGCCGCCAGCCAGCAGACCTTCCATCTGTTCGCGAAAAGCGTCGTACAATTCTTGTTTTTCGGTGGTGCCGAGCGGAGGCAGCATTTTGCCTGTCGGTCCGACCGCGCCTGCTATGAATGCCGGATTGCCGGCAATTTCGCGCGCGTTTCTGGCAATTTTCGCCGCCCAAACATTTATGTTCCAGACTTCATTTTCCAAACCGAAAGCGGCAAGCTTCATGCGGTTTCCAGAAAAGGAATTGGTCTCGATGATATCGGCGCCTGCGGTGAGATAGTCGACGTGCACCTGCTGGACCATATCTTTGTTGGTCAGGTTCAATTGCTCGAAGCACGCACTGGGCAAAGATCCACGCGAATAAAGCAGCGTGCCGATGCCACCGTCGCCGAGAAGCGGTTTTTGTGATATCGCGTCCAGGAAAGGATTACTCATTCAAATTCTCTTCGCAGATGATGGGATGCCGACCTCGGTCGCCTCGTGCGGAAGCGACAGGAGGACCTAATCGTGCGCTAATTTTAGCATTTCAATATAATCTTAAGGCTGGCTAACACTGGCGCGAAACCCCCTGCAGTCATGCGTTTGCCGGTTGAAACCGTTTAATTGCGCTCAAGTAACATAACTTTCGACCCGCTGGCGATGCCGCACATAGATAGAAAGTAACTTCTTCTATTAAGAAGATTAGACGCTTCTGTATCGGCTTTTGCGACAGCTTGATAATATACGGTCTGCAGCCTGTTTGTGCAGTTCGTACGCGGTCGAGAGCAGAGCCTCGGCGCGAAGTTAAGGATACCTAAGTGCCAACCGATCCTAACCAGATTCGCAACTTTTCAATTATTGCCCACATCGATCACGGCAAATCAACGCTGGCTGACCGTTTGCTGGAATATACCAATACGATCGAGAAGCGCGTTATGCAAGCGCAAGTGCTCGACTCTATGGATATTGAACGCGAGCGCGGCATCACCATCAAAGCGCAGGCCGCGCGGATGGATTACAAAGCGAAAGATGGCAAGGATTACGTGTTGAATTTGATCGACACTCCCGGGCACGTCGATTTTGGCTACGAAGTATCACGCAGTTTGGCTGCATGCGAAGGCGCGCTTCTCATCGTGGATGCGAGCCAGGGCGTTGAGGCGCAAACTTTGGCGAACGTGCACCTTGCGCTCGAAAACAATTTGGAAATCGTTCCAGTCTTAAACAAAATCGACTTGCCGAGCGCCGATCCTGCGCGTGTTCGCCAGGAGATTGAGGACGTGGTCGGCTGGCCAACGGATAACGCCGTGGAAACCAGTGCTAAGGCTAATATCGGCATCCAGGAAGTTCTCGAAGCGATTGTGCATCACATTCCTCCGCCGAAAAACACCATCAACGAACCGCTTCGCGCGCTGGTTTTCGACAGTTATTACGACAGCTATCGCGGAATTATCGCTTACTTTCGTATCAAAGACGGTGAGGTCAAGGTAGGCGACAAGATTCGCTTCATGGCTAACGCAAAGAATTTCGAGATCACCGAACTTGGTGTTTTGAAGCCGGTGCAGACGAAGGTTGATCGACTGGGACCGGGTGAAGTGGGTTACCTGGCCGCTGCTATCAAAGACGTGGAAACGCTCGTCGGTGACACTATCACTCATGTTGAGCGTCCCGCTGTTGAGGCCCTTCCTGGCTATCGTCCTGCGAAACCCATGGTGTTCGCAGGAATTTATCCGGTGGACAACGAGCAATATCCGGACCTGCGAGAAGCTCTGGAGAAACTGAAGCTAAATGATTCGAGTTTGTTCTTCGAGCCGGAAAGCTCTGAGGCTCTGGGTTTCGGCTTCCGCGTCGGCTTCCTCGGTTTGCTTCACATGGAAATCATCCAGGAGCGTCTTGAGCGCGAATACAATCTGCGACTCATTGTTACCGCACCGTCTGTAATTTATCGCGTGACCAAAACTGACGGTTCGATCATAATGGTCGACAACCCGGCCTTTCTGCCTGAGCCAAACTACAGAGAGAAGATTGAAGAACCGTACGTTGATGCCACCATTATTGTTCCCAACGATTATGTTGGTGCGTTGATGGAACTTTGCCAACAGCGGCGAGGAATCTACGTGGACCTCAAGTATCTTGATGCTCGTCGTAAGGAGTTGCTCTACGAATTGCCTCTTGGTGAGATCATCACTGACTTTTTCGATCAACTGAAGTCCCGCTCCAAGGGCTACGCGAGCCTTGACTATCAAGTTAAGGACTATCGCGAATCACGCTTGGTCAAACTCGACGTGTTGATTGCTGGTGACCCGGTTGATGCATTGTCAGCCATTGTTCACGTTGATAAGGCTCACACATACGGACAACTTTTAGCGAAGAAACTGAAGGAAGTTATTCCGCGTCAGATGTTCGAAGTGCCTATTCAAGCCGCGATTGGCGGAAAGATTGTTGCGCGAACTAACGTTTCTGCCGTTCGTAAAAACGTACTGGCGAAATGTTACGGTGGAGACATTTCGCGTAAACGTAAGCTTCTCGAGAAGCAAAAGGAAGGTAAAAAGCGCATGAAGGCGGTCGGTAAAGTCGAAATACCGCAAGAAGCATTCATGGCGTTGTTGAAGCTTGAAACAGACTAAAAGGTTTTGACTGATCGAAGTCTGTCGAACCATTTAGAATCTGAATCGAACGGATTTGACTGATTGAGGTCTGTCAAAACGTTTAGCATCTGAATCGAACGGGGTTAATCGTTCGAAATGATGGTTATTCCGCCTACCTGCTTGTCACCGAGCGTTAGAGAGTTCGGGCTCAAGCTGTTGTTGATGAAAACGAATGAGGCTCCGAGTCCATTGAGAATGGTTCCAGGCGCCGCTTTCAAGCCGGAACCGGTTAGCGTCACATTATCGATCAATGTCACATTGTCCTGTGGCGGCATCGGGTCCGGGCTCGCAACGCCAAGTGATACGGTGATGTCATTGACTCCCTGAGTGCTTAAGCCGCTCAGAATATTCAGCTTACCGCCTCGCTCATCAGTGTTGCGAATGGACATCGGTCCGCCGGAATTTAAGATATGCTGAATTGTTAGTGTGCCATCGCCTGTGGTGATATTAATTGGTCCGGACGCGATGAGGGCGGAGCTTCCGATCATGTTGATCGAGTCCGCAGCTGTGATTCCGACGGCGCCTGTTGCCTTCGTTTCTGACAGGATTGTTCTGCGAGTAGATGTGATGTTAAGGTAAACATCGCCAGCGGAGGCCTGAGCAGTCAAAAACTCCACTTTGGGGCTGATCTGAATTGGAGTTCCCGAAGTCCCTATCGAGGCGCTGGAGAATAGACCGAGCGTACTCGTATCCAGATTGCCTCCGAACGTAGCATTGTCTATCGAGGAAGCCAACGCGGTGAAGTTGATGTTAGGAGCTTTGATGTCGCTGAAGGTACCGAATCCGCTTCCAGTTACGTCGAACAACTTCGCTTCTATAGCTCCGCTGGCAGAGACAGTTTGTGCGAGTCCGAAAACGATGACATTTGCTTTCGGTGCCTCAATCAGCTCCAGATCCGTGTTCGTAGCCACTCCGGTCAGATCGATGCTGACGCGTGAACCACCGGCGTTTACATTGAGTACAGGGGCATTGACTTGAAGCGGGTCGGACGAAGTGCCAATGCTATCCTCCGCGACGAAGCTGACATTCGATTGGGAAGTCAGCACGCCGAGACCGACTATGTTTCTGCCAAACAGATCAATCGCTCCATCTGCAGAAACGCTGTTTTGAACAGTGATCTGGTCGCCTGCTGTAACCTGGAACCGATTGCCCGAGTCTATATTAGAGTTCAGAAAAACAGCCGCTTTGGAATTGGGATTTAGCGGTCTGAGGAAATTGCTTCCGCGTACCCCGTTGGCATCATAGGTGACGGGTTGCCCGCGCTGATCGACTCCGATCTTAGAAGCAAAAATAGTGACATCACCAGTTGCGGTGCTACCGCCTGTGGTATCAATTGCGCCGGTGCGAACTGCGAAGCTTGTGGGTTTGTCCTGAGCTCCGACGATTGTCACTCTGCCATTGGTGCCCGTGCCGGTTCCTCCGGTCGTGATTGATGCTGAAGCCAGATCTACGACGCCAGGTTGGAGATTGCCGACTGGTTTATTGCCGTCGAAGGCGAATATTGAAACATTGCCGCCGTTGGCATTGACCCCAGGGGCGGTGGCTTGGGCTATGATCGCGGAGTTGCCGGAAAGCGTTATGCCGCCGCCGGTTTTCGATGCTTTGCCTGTCAGCGAAACCGCTCCGGCTCCACTTAAGTCGCCTGGCAAGATGTCTCGGTTTGAACCGCCTTGATTCGTGAAATCGGCGCCGGCAATCAATGTAATGTCGAAGCCTGTAGAGGTTGCATCGCCAGCTTGAATCGTCACTCCGGAGCCGGTGATATTTCCGGCAGCAACAATCACGAGGTTCTCTCCGACTGTTATATTGCCGTTAATTAAGATACTACCTGCGGTGTTAAAGAATGTCGGGTCGCCGGTTAAACAGCTATCGCCTATCTGAAGCAGCTCGGTGTTTGCGGTCAGGTGAGCGGCGCTTCCTGTCTGCGATACGACTCCCGTAAGCTTGTTGACGTCAACAGTTGCAACTCCCTCACCGGCATTCATGTTGAACTGTTTGCTGAGCAAATCTCCGCCCACAATAGTGCTGTTGTAGGCTGCGCCGTAAGATGCATCGCGAAGGTTTATAGCTCCTTTCTGAGCGCTAACGGTACCGTTTCTGTTGTCCACCAGGAGCGCTGAATCGAGTGCGTTAAAGTTGACGTTTCCGCCTGTTGAAGAAATCGAACCAGTGTTCTTCACACTCGGTGCAGTTAAACCTAGGTCGCCGGCAGTAGTTATGGAGCCGTAATTCGTGACCGCGTTTCCAGCATTGATAGTCAGATTTCCAGTGGAGGAAATGGTGCCTGCGTTGTTGAAGTTTCTCGCAGCATCCAGTGTCAAATCGACGGTGGAGTTAATTGTCGCGCCGATATAGTTGTTAATGTCATCAGCGTGAATTGAACCGCCGCGGGAGTTTCCACTCGACGAAGCGATGACTGTTCCAAAGTTGTCTAAGTTGCCGAGCAATGTAAAGTCCGAACGCTTCGAGAAGTCACCAAGGGTGGTGACATTGTTGGAAACTACAAAATTTGCAGCGCGCATCGCATCTTGTGGACCGGTTATTGCGTCTAAATCTACGTCTCCACCGATGGCTCGACCGGAGCGGTCAATAACAAGTTTTTGTCCTTCTCCAGTGAGCGCCTGTTTCACTGCGATGTACTCTGCTGCAGTGACCTGACTTCCGGCGCTCAGGGACTTGCTTTCGCCGCCTATCGTGATCTCAATCGAAGTGGCGTCGCTGAATAGGTTTCTTCCAAGAGTGATGTTTCTTGTGTTGCTTGTGAGGTCAAGGTCTAGACCGCCTCTCAATCTGACGAGCTGCCCTTCGGTATTCACCTGCCTGGTGCGATTGCTGAACTGGTGTATCAGTTTGTGGTTGTTCAAGTTGCCCAGATTGAGCTGTGCGCTGGCGGCATCGCTTCCGGCCGTTGAGAACACGGTCGGCGTGGCGATAGACTCTGAGCGGTTTCTGGCATTGTTGCCATAGGTTTCTCTAAATAAGGCGCGAGCGGCGTGTCTATCGATCTCCGGGTTCTGGTCTCGGAAATCGCGGAAGCTCGGTCCGTCATTGTGACCTGCTTGGGCTGCGGAGGCGCTTGTTATGAGCAACGTTCCGGCGAGGAGGACTGCGAAGCGAGAGGAGCGATTGTTCGACGGTCTGGTCATGCGAGAAACCTCACAATTGTCGTGCATAATCTCGTTCCAAGCGCCAAGAGTTCGCCGGAAGTCGTGAATGGAGAACGTTACCACGAACGCGCTACGATATTCCAGTTAATTAGAACATTAGATGGGCGGTTAAACCGTTACTAGCGTGTCGGTCTCCACGGGGACTGAAACGGGTTGCGAACTCGCGCCGGCGGGTATAACAAGTTATCTCCTCTTGAGCGTAGGTCCGTGGAACTGATTCCAGGCAAACGGGTGCGTTGTGTTGTTCGAGGCGCTGACTCGAATGGTTTTCGCGTGGATGTAGTGGGGGGTCTGGAAAATGCATTTCTTAGTTCAAGAGGTCTTCACTCAACTGGGGACGAAGTGCTTGCGACGGTCGTATGTTTTGACAAGAAGCAAAAACGGTTATTGCTCTGGGACCAGTTCGCTTCCGGAAGATCTGACCGTAAAGGATTCGGAGATACCGCGGGCGGTGGCAAGATATGAACGGGAAGGGAGAGCCAGGGGAAGATAACGTCCTTCCGTTCGTGAGGCGTGAGGCGTCCGAGGCTCCGCGCGGACGGCGAAATCGTGGAAAGTCTCGTGTGGATCAATCCACTCCAGCGGTGTACTTGAACGCTTCCTCCGACTGGAAATACTACAGAGGTTTCAAACCAGGGCAGATATTGCAGTGTCGCATAGTACGGGCGGTGCCTGGTGGATTCGATGTTTTAACACTTCGGGGCGGCTTGCGTGGATACTTGCTGAGCGACTTGCCGGGATACTTGCCGAGCAGGGCAAGGCACAACGTTGGAGATGAAGTGCTTGCTAGTTTCGTTTGTTTTGATAGGGACAAGTTGCTGCTGTCAGAACGTTTTTCTTCGCGTTACTCACCTGACTGGCCGACCCATTTAGACGAGCTCTGTTCTTCCGAGAGCGAGAGTGATGAGACTTCGCCAACAAGTGACAAGACTGATGGTGAGACGTTGACTTCAATTGATTCGCGTGCCGGTTCCGACGGCGAGATAGGTGACGACTCATGAGTGATGAGGGTGAAGTTGGAAGCGGAAACGGAAACGTGGTGCCCTTTGCGAGAAGAACGCAAGGGAAGGTTGAAGTTCCACCTGGGCGTACCGGCAAACCGCAGAACCCGCAGAAGCCCCGTAATTCCGAGAAGACTCAGAAAACGCCTTCAAAGCAGGCGTTGTTGACTGGTTCCTCGGATTGGAAAACCATACGAGCGCTGAAAGCTGGACAAATTTTGCCTTGTCGAATTGTGGGTCGCGAGGATGGCGGTTATGCAGTGGAAACCAGGCGGGAAGGGCTTCCAGGATTTCTGCCTACCAACAGCAAGCACGAAATCGGCGACGATGTTCAAACCATGTTCGTCCGTGTGGACCAGCGTCGGCTACTTCTCTCGGAGCGTTTCACCTCCGGCGGCTTCAAACCTGAGTGATATTTGAGCTGTTCACAGAAGGTAATTTTGACGCCTAAATTCGCAAAAAGCATCTACAATCAGTAGTAACTGAGTCCAATATGACGGGGAGTAGTAAGTGGACGACGACGGCGTACAGGGTGTTGAAAACCTAGTTGAGTTTCGGCGCCGCGAGCAGGGCTCGCCTGACAATCGATCGTATAGAGGGCGTAAGCATGAGCCCACTGAGATCCCGCGAACACCCTCGCACGGTTTCGTTCCAGGTATGCAGCTTGTGTGCCGGGTCATTAAACCTGAGCCGGGCGGCTTTCTCGTGAATATCGTCAAGGGTGATTATCAAGCGTTTTTACCCTCATTCGGAGCTCTAAAGGCTGATGATGAGGTTCTCGCGATTTATGTCGGCACACTCGACAATCACATTCTGCTCGAAGAACGCTTTCCTCAGCGCCGAAAGCCTGTTGAAAAAATAGAATATCCGTTCCAGGTAATAGATGGGGGAGTCGAAGACTCCGATGATGCCGACGAAGATGAAGGCGTAGAGACTGTTCAGGTTTCGTTTGAAAACAAAGTCGTCTCACTGAAATTCATGTCGCGTCAAGATGACAGCGACGATGGCGAGGACGAGTCCTAACGGTTCGTTGATTACGCGGCCCGCTTTGGGCACCAACTCGTCGCTGATCGGCTTCGGTTCTGCGCGTACCTTTTCGTTCTCCTTCGTTCTCCGGTGCAGTTTTGGGAAGCATCGAGGTATTGATTTGCTGTCCCTTGAATACTTTACGCTCGGTCGCAATCGCTCGCAAACCATTCTACATTTAGTAAAATTACAGATTCGTAAGACAGTGTTCAGAGGAGTCTCACATGAGTTCGTCCGCACCCGCACCAGCGCCCACTAAGGCAAGCGACTTTATCCGCGATATCATCGATGCGGACATCCAGGCTGGTCGTCACGACAAAATTCTGACACGCTTCCCTCCAGAGCCCAACGGCTTCTTGCACATCGGACACGCTAAGTCGATTTGCTTGAATTTTGGTTTGGCTCTTGAATATAAACAGAAACAGGGTGAGGAAAACGCCAGATGTCATCTGCGTTTTGACGATACTGACCCCGTCAAGGAAGACACACTTTTCGAAGAAGGCATTCAGGAGGATGTTCGCTGGCTCGGCTTCAACTGGGATGGTTTCTATCATGCGAGCGATTACTTCGAGAAGATGTACGAGTATGGCGAGCATTTGATTACCGCTGGAAAAGCCTATGTTTGCAGTCAATCGGACGCCGAATCCAAGGCGACGCGCGGCACTGTGAAAGAGCCTGGTAAAAACAGCATCTACCGCGATCGCACGGTCGAGGAAAATCTCGATCTGTTTCGTCGTATGCGCAAGGGCGAATTCAAGGATGGTGAGCACGTTTTGCGCGCCAAAATCGACATGGCGAATCCTAATATGAAGATGCGCGATCCGATGCTTTATCGCATTCGCCACACGCCGCACCACATGACTGGCGATAAATGGTGCATCTATCCGATGTACGATTATGCGCATCCGATTTCTGATGCTATCGAGGGAATCACGCACAGCATCTGCACTTTGGAGTTTGAAAACAATCGCGAGTTGTACGACTGGGTTATCGATAATCTGATCGATTATGCGAATTTCCCGAGCCGTCCTCGCCAATATGAGTTCGCTCGGTTGAACTTGAATTACACGGTGATGAGCAAACGTCGACTGCTCGAACTTGTAGAAGGCAAGCATGTCTCCGGTTGGGATGACCCTCGTTTACCTACCATCGCCGGTATGCGTCGTCGTGGTATCACGCCTGAAGCCATTCGTGCATTTTGTGCGAGTGTTGGTGTCGCTAAAGCGAACAGCACTGTCGACATGGCGCAGCTGGAGTTCTGCATCCGCGACGATTTGAACCAAAAGGCGCCGCGCGTTTTGGCTGTGTTGAAACCGCTAAAGGTTGTGATTGAAAACTTCCCCGATGATCAAGTCGACGAATACGATGCGTCGCTCTGGCCGCACGACGTGCCGAAAGAGGGGACTCGTAAGTTGCCGTTCTGCAAAGAAATCTATATCGAGCAGGATGACTTCATGCTTGAGCCTCCGAAAGATTTTTATCGTTTAGCCCCGGGACGTGAAGTGCGTTTGCGGCATTCCTACTGTGTTACGTGCACTGATGTCGTCAAAGACGAAAGCGGAAACGTAACGGAATTGCGCTGCACATACGATCCTGAAACTCTCGGAAAAAATCCGGAAGGCAGAAAAGTAAAAGGAACGATCCACTGGGTAAGCGCTCGCCATGCGGTAGATGCCGAGGTGCGTTTGTACGAACGTTTGCTCAAAGATGAAGCGCCGCCGACTGGAAAAGATAGCGAGTTTCTGAACGCTATAAATCCCGATGCTTTGCAAGTTTTAAAAGGTTGCAAGCTGGAGCGGAGTCTCAGTGAGGCTAAACCGATGGACAGATTCCAATTCGAGCGGCAAGGATATTTCGTTGCAGATCAGGACAGCAAGCCTGGCTCGCTAGTCTTCAACAGAATCGTAACTCTGAAGGACTCCTGGGCTAAACAGCAGCAGAAGAAGTAGTTATTCGTTTCGCTAACCAGCTCATCGATCGAGTAGAGGGTCCCGACGAAGCCGGTCTACCTAGTTTCCTTCGCTCACCAATTCATTGATGCGAGCATGAAAATCAAGACGAAGCTGTTTGTCAGAATGTGGTTGATGACACCAGGTACGATACTATTGGTTTTCTCTAGCGCATATGCGTTAACGAAACCGAAGACTAGCTTATCGACAAGCCACCAGGGGGTAAACTCAAGGTGCGCTACCGCGAAGATTGTAGCTCCGATAATCAGGGATGGAACTAGCAGAAGTCTTCTGCGAAGAAACGGATGCAGCACTCCGCGAAAAGCCATTTCTTCGAATATTGGCGCGATTACTGCGTATCCTAGAAACAAAGTAAAAATCGCTGGAATCGATCCAGATGCGGTAAGCAGTTGCGTTGATGCGCCTCCTGGTTTTTCCCAGGGGTAATGGAACCAGTAGGTTAGAAGTGTCGCTATCATCGCAGTTGAAAACGTTACGATGAAGCACTGCAAGCCGATTTTCATCATATCCTTTTTCGAGTATGTATCGGTTTGAAAGTGCAACTTCAAGAAATCGACGAGCTTCATGTTGCGACCAACGAGAACTATTGCGGCAAAGATAGCCGGGACTGTTAGATTCACTTCCTCAAAACAGACGAGGGAGGCGCTCTTTATTGGTCTGAAGTAAGAGGTCAACATCAGGCTACCCTCTTTCAGCTGCTCGGGCGCAATTGCCATGGCGCAAAAGAAACCAAGCGTCGTGATGATAGCGGTGAAAATTACGATTAGAAACGGTTTGACCCAGCCGTAAGGAAACGGGCATGCGATGGGCATTTCCAGAGCCGGCAACTTAAACAGTTTTTTGTCGAATGCGAAAAACAATGAGGCGAACAAAACCGCGGTCAGGGTGAACGTCACTCCGTCCAGAAGAAGTGACTGATTGATGCGTTCGCGCTGGTAAGGCTGTTCTTTCAGAGCAGCCGTTGCTTTCTCTGGTTCTTTCGACCACTCATAAACGTCTTTGATTAGGTAGGTCTGTAAAACATCCGGATTGAAGTGCTCGCGTATGTATTGCGCCATGTCGTCAGAGCTCGGTTTGGATGAGCTTCCGGTACCGGATGCGGTGCAGTTTGAGAGTTTGACTAGCTGCTTTGCCAAATCTGCTGAATCCGGAGCTGTTTCCTCGATCGAATTAGCCAGCTGTTTGAGAAACGTGAAATCGGAGGTTGTATCTTGCCCGAGTTCCTTATGGAAAACCAATCTGTAGGCGACAAGTGCCGGATCGAGTGGGCTGTTGAGAATGCATTTATTCAAATGCGTGATGGCACTGTTAGCGATACCATTTGCGAGCCAGGGCGCCCATGGTTTCGTCGCTTCGAACATCACGAGGTCGCGGCTCATTGCGTACCCTAATGTGTCTGAGGCTACGGTGTTGACCTCCAGTACTTTGTGATCGGGTGCGATGAGCGTGATGTCCTTAATATCGAGAATTCGAAATGGATATTGCAAATCGTCGATTACTTTATCGAAGCTGCGCTTTTTTGCCGGATCGCAGTCTATGCGAAGATGGGCTTCGGACCCGCCTACAGCGCTGCCCACAGCGATTCCGCTGAGCGGGGTGTTCCACTTGCGAGAAAGGTTTTCAATTAAATAGCGGCGTTGAAGTTCGATATCTGCGGCATCTTCTGCAAATGGATTGTCCAGCTCCAGCTTGTCGGTCTCGCCGTTCGGCTGTTTCAAAGACGCGTCGATTTCCACATCAACAGGTGCTTCTGCGGAATCTTCAGCACCCGGACCGATAACCATTTTCTCGATTTCGCTCACGCCAAGGCAGACGCAACAAAAGATCGCGATGGCTGCCAGTATCCATGAGATTGTTCGAGACATGCTGCTCCGGAGGAATCCCTCGGTTAATCATACGTGATATGGGTGAACGTGGAGAAACTCGTGTAATATTTGGATAGCAAAACGAGGTTTGCTTGTTGGCGGCAGCTTTCGGAGAGTCCCACAGATGGGCAAAAAGCGACAGTTTAAAAGAGGTGATGACAAGAAGGGCAATGGTTCTGGCGCCAGCTCGGGCTTCCTACCTGCTTCTCAACAACCGCCTCCCGGTATCGTTATTCCAGGGGAAACCGTTTACGAAGATCGGCGCCCAGCAAGTGGCTATCAGGCACCTGCACCGCCGAGCGAGCTGTCGGAAGAAGAACTCGAACTTGAAAGAGTCAACCGCGAATGGCTCGCTCGAAAAGCTGCGCGGAAGGCGGAGCAAGACGCCGCAGATGCCAAACTTAACTTGCCGGTGGTTCACAAGAAAGTTGATATGGCAGACCCGTTTCCGGCAACTCGCGAGTTAAGCGAAGAGGAGCTCGCTGAGGCAAGCAGGGCTGCTGCTCTCGATGGGGGTGGCGCCAATTGTGGCGCTGCCACCGATACCAATGATGCCGCTACTGATATCAACGATGCCGACCATGGAACAGACCCCGTAAAAGGCGCTGACGATGCCCATGCAGCGACCAATTCCGAAGATTCTGAAAGGTCGTCAAAAGCAAGTGCTCCACCGCCGGTGCGCCAGCGGAAGAGTATCATGGAGCTGATCGAAGAAGCCAACAATGATGTTGAGCTCGAAGCAGCGCGCCGCCAGCTCGTCGCGTCAGCGTGGCGAGCACGTGACAATGTTTACAAACAGTTGTTCGGCAAGCCTGCATATGTGACGCCATCAAGCTATCGCGAGCCGTCATCCGAAGTGCCGGCAAATTTCGGCAAGAAAGACGCCGTGACAGATGTGGACGTCGCGACACCCGGCGACACGATCAGCGAGGAGCAGCATCTGGCTGTGCTGGCTTACGGACCTGATCCGCAGGCGCCGTACTGGAAGTACGTAACGGCCGGATTAGCAACTCCTTGGGGCCAGACGGAGCCTCTGCAGGTCTCCGGATTTGGCTTTGAGCTGATGATCAAGACGCCGACTGATTCTCCGTGGGCGGCGCAGTTTTTGCGAACGCTCGCCTTCTACACGTTCAATTACTCAACGACAATCAGTCAGGGAGTACGCCTGCGTCTCAACAGTCCTATCGACCCTGCTTCTGAATCTGAACTGCGCAATGCCTTCATCTGGTACCCGGATGAGGCTCCCGATAGTTTGTATGAGCTGCCTTCCGGTTTGTTCAGCATTATGCTGGTCGCTGGAATGACCGATGAGGAGCTGCGGTTCGCGGACTCGGTAGAGGACTACGGAACCTGGTGTATCCACGCCCTGCTGAAGCAGGCCGGCTACGACCAGGTCACTGATCCAAGGCGCGATTGCTCGTCCAAGAGTGATAACTACAACGAAATGAAAAACTCCGTGCGTAATTTTGCGGAGATGTTCCGAGCGAACCGCGAAGGTAAATTCACCGCTGATGATACCAGTTTTAGTTGAGATAATCTTGTCGAACCAACGCCGTCCTTCACCACCGCTTCACTCCAGAAAGCAATCAAAATGAGTACCGAAGAACTTAGAGAACGCTTACACGACTATCAAATGCAGCGCGGCAACCGGCCGCTTTACGATTTCTTCGTAGAAACGCTACTGCCGGAGTACGAACAAGATGTCGACCGATGGGTCTGGGCTAACGATCGCGTTCTTGATTTGCGACCGCTGTGGGTGCAGCGGGAAAGCACCGCGCCGGAGCTAGCAGGGGTTTTGACTCTCACCCCGCTCGAAAAGGCTTACAAATGGCACTACGGTCTGGACAAGGATGGTCGTGTGCTGGTTGCGAGACAGGAAAATGAGAACGACTCAGATTTGAGTCTCTGGAAGTACGAAGAGGGGCGTGCCGAAGGCGTCCACTATTGTTCTTACGATATGAACAGCATTCACTATATTCAGGTTTCGGAGTGCATTCGCGAGGATGGAAGAATCATCTCTCATATGCTGCTTAGTGGTCACGAAGTCGATTCCGAGGAATACGAGTATGACACCGCGGGCAGGGTCGTTCGCATAACGCGCGAACGCAACTTCATTACACCGGAAGCCGAGAGAGAACGTGCGAACAAGCTGCGTCTCGACCTTGAGCATATAAATCAGCGGCGGGTCGATATGGGTTTACACACCGGACCGATGCCAACACCAAAGGTAGTGCCGGCGAAACCGGACGTAATTGTTTTAGAATACGCCGCCTCTTATGACGACAAAGGATGCTCGCAGATACAGCTTCATAGCGAAGGCGTCGACCGCGTCGTATATCAACGCAAGTAGTGTTTAGAGCGTCGCTGGCTGAATCTTGTGCCAGGAACTCTTGTAATAAGACGTTGCCTTGACTTTGCGTTCAATTGCGTCCACAACGGCTTTTGTGAAGTCGACTCCCTCTAATTTCTGAGCATTACGCAGACCGCCGGGACAGAAAACGTTTATCTCTATCACTTTGTTGCCAATCAAATCTAAACCGACGAGGAACATTCCGTCCATGACCAGGCGCGGCCGAAGCGCGTCTGCGATTTCCAACATTTCATCGGTAACTTCCGCTTTAGCGATAGTGCCGCCGACATGAACATTGCTGCGCACATCATCGCTTTTGCGCAGCCGCCGAAATGCCGCGTATTTACCTTTGTATTTCAGCGGCTCGCCGTTCATCAAGAACAGCCTGGTATCACCTTTTTCGGCTTCCTTCAAATATTCCTGCGCGATGATATATCCGTCCTTAGACAGCGCCTGGACAATCTGATTCAAGTTGCTGAAATCATTTTGCGGAACAAGAAACACACCTTTGCCTGCTGAGCCTTGCACCGGTTTTAGTATCATGTTACCGTCGAGGCTTTTTGCGAAAACCTTTATGTCTTCAACGTTTTGCGTGATAACTGTGCGCGGTCTCACTGTCTCGGGAAACAACTGCAGGTACATTTTTGTGAGCGCCATGTTCAACCCTTCCGGATCGTTGAGCACTACAACCCCGTCTTTGCGCGCCATTCGTCCGAGCTGAATTCCAGCTGTTTGAGCCCAGGACATCTCGCCTTGCGCGAGTGAAGGATCGGAGCGTAACATCAAAACATCGATTTCCGACAGTTTTAAGTGTTCGACTTTCGGACTTTCAGTTAAATCCTCGAAGTATGGGATCGCGTCTTTGTAGTTGCGTTTCGGCGCGCGCTTGGCTGGAATGATTACGGTGTTGTCGTTCCTGACCGTAAACTCATTCGCGCTCATGTGATAGACGTTGTGTCCGCGGCTCAAGGCCGTAACCGCAAGACGGTACGTCGTATAGTTCGCCTTTTCTTTGGCGAGGTCCGTGACAAAAAACAGTAAATTCAAAGGACACCATACCTTCTATTCATCACAAAAAAAATTGAAAACACCTTATCTCACTTCTAGCACGCCGACGGTAAAAAATGCGTGATCCCCGGAGCTAATCTGGTCAGTGTGCGGAGTGCAGGCTACCCCGGTCTCCAAACCGTTGGAAAAAAGTCACTGACAAGCTTGATGGTTTCAGCAATTCCGTCTTCGAGGGTGGTGGTGGGGCGCGCACGAACCAGTTCGCAACACCGAAACGCGAACGCTTCATCTGCGAACGCGGTCCATAAATGTTGCTCAAGCGGAGCAGGACCGAGCGAACTTCGTGAACATCGTTATAGACCTTAATGATTTTCTCGGAGGTCAGGTTAGATATCTCATAAATACCGTTCGGGTTGTTCCTATGAGACCATCCCGCCTGTGAACAGGACGGATATACCTTTTAAAGTTGAATCGCGGTCTTGAGTTGTCTTAAATCTGGTTAACCCGGCTGCGTTCGTGCGCTCGGTAAACACCTGTTAAATGGCGATTCCGCGCCGAGCGCCTGCGGTTAAAATGAGGCACGATTCTTCCATGAGCGCCATGAAGCGCCTCTTAGTAGAGGTTGTGGTGAGTAGTCATTAATTCCACGGCGGCTCTTTTCTTCTATCATTCTGTTTTCAGTAGCGGCACACGGAGCATTTAATGAAAGTACCGTTTGGGAACTTGAAAGCCCACTACCACGCCTACAAAGGTGAGATTGATGAAGCAGTCCAGCGCGTCCTGGACAGCGGCTACTTTATCTTGGGCCCTGAGCTGAGCAAGTTTGAGAAAGAGTTTGAGCAATACCTCGGAAGCGGACACGTTTCAGGATGTGCTAACGGCACCGATGCGATTCAATTGGCGCTGGCAGCCTGCGATATCGGTTTAAATGATGAAGTTTTGGTGGTGGCGCACACTGCAGTGCCGACTATTTGTGCGATTCGCTCGACCGGCGCGCAGCCGAAGTTCGTCGACATAGACCCAGCAACGTACACGATGTGCGTCAAAGACCTCGAAAGCAAGATTACCGAGAAAACCAAAGCTATAGTTCCGGTCCATCTGTACGGTCAAATGGCAGACATGGATCCGATTATGGCGCTCGCCAAAAAACACAATCTGAAAGTTGTTGAGGATTGTGCTCAGTCCACCGGCGCGCTGTACAACGGTCGTATGGCAGGCACCATCGGTGATTTCGGAACTTTCAGCTACTATCCGAGCAAAAACATCGGCGCCTTCGGCGATGGTGGCGCGGTCGCAACGGGTTCAAAAGAGAATTCCGAGCGTTTGAACATGCTGAGAAATTACGGTCAGTCGAAACGCTACTATCACGACACCGAGGGCATCAACAGCCGCCTCGACGAAATTCAAGCTGCGATTTTGTCAGCGCAACTTCCTTATCTAAATGAATGGAATGTTCGCCGCCGTGAAATCGCGCAACGCTACACCGAAGGTTTGAAAGATGTCGTCGAAACGCCTGTGGAGCGCGAAGGCAGCGTTCATGTTTATCACCTTTATGTGATTCAAACCGACAATCGCGATCGGTTGATCGATTATTTGGCGGAACAATCAGTGCAAGCGCTGATTCACTATCCGATTCCAGCGCATCTGCAAAAGGCTTATGCGTACTTGAACTACAAACCAGGCTCATTGCCTAACACTGAAAAAGCAACACAACGCATCGTCAGTCTTCCGATGTATCCGGAGCTGACAAATGATGAGATCGATTACGTGATCGAGTCCATCAGGTCCTATTTCACGAATTGCTCTCAGGAAAAACAAACCACGGAGTCGCCCCTCAATGCCGGTACACAATCCTATGAAGTCGCAGCAAAATCCGGTTCTATCAGCTAACGGAAACGGACTGATTCAACTCAGTTCTGTTTCGCTCATTATCCCGGCTTACAACGACGAGGAAACCATCGGTCGCCTGATCGATGACGGCTCCACGCTGTTGTCTGAAATCTGCGAGGATTTTGAGATCGTTGTTTGCAATGATGGTAGTCGCGATAAAACGCTTGAAGTAATTGAAGCGAAATGCCGCACCAATCCGCATGTTCGCCTGATCAACCACCCGGTGAATAAAGGGTTCGGTGCCACCATTCACGAACTCTATCATGCCGGCACCAAAGAATTTGTATTCTCGCTTCCGGGCGATTATCAGTACGCTCCGAAAGAATTGATCGCTATGGCGGAAGGGCTTAAGACCCACGATTTCGTCATCGGTTGGAGAGTAAACCGAAACGATCCGCCGCGCCGCAAGCTCCAATCCGCAGTTTATAACTTGATGCTGCGCGTCCTCTACGGACACCGCCACAAAGATGTGAACTCGATCAAACTCTTCCGCAAAGCCATTCTCGACAAAGTCACTTTGCGCTCGTACACTCCGTTCGTTGATGCTGAACTTTGCATCAGAGCAGAGCGTGCCGGCTTCAAAGTGATCGAAATTCCGATCGACCACCTGCCGAGATTGACGCAGGGCGCCTCGGGCGGCAAGTTCTCCGTCATCTGGGAAACATTCTCCGATCTGTTCAAGATGCGCTCGACATTTTAAGTCGCGATGAGAAAGCCGCCTACCGGCTTTCTTCTCTGAGACTTCCTACTATATGCCGGCGTGTTAATTTGTTCCGAAAAGTCCCACTGAATAAGGGTTTCGTGGCTCAGTGCCCTTCGCCGCCTATTAAATTTCCCGGCTTGTCTATCTCGCTATGACGCATTTCCGAAAATCCGGCAACGCCTCGTAGCCAAAATAGATTCATTCAATGGAGTATCGCTGAAAATCAGACTGCGTAGTATGATTATACGATGACCGAAGAACGTCAAGCCAAGAAGCGCGAGAAGATTCTAGAGGGGGCGTTGCGTGCTTTCCTCCGAGACGGTTACGCTGCGAATATGGACGTGATTGCCGCCGAGGGTGGTGTCGCGAAGCAGACGGTCTATACGTACTTCAAGGACAAAGAAACTTTGTTTGCGGCGCTCGTGGACCGGCTCATGGAGCGATTCGTGCTGGCCGGAATGACTGCCGAGCTGATGGAACTTGAACCGCCCGCGTTTTTTCGAACGATGACTCAGATAGCATTGCAACGCATGGATGACCCTGAATACGTTGGTATGATTCGCATGATAATCGCTGAGTCGGGGCGATTTCCGGAGTTGGCCGACATGTACCTGACAAAGCTCGTGCGCCCGGGCATCGAGAGTCTCGCGCAGTACATACGTGAAAGTCCGAGTCTAAACTTCTCCGATCCTGAAGCGGTTGCTCGCATCATCCATGGTGCCCTCGTCAATTTCATGATTTCGCAGGAGATTCTGAACGGCAAATACTCGATGCCGATGGGGCGCGAACGTCTCGCGTCATCGCTTCTGGAGTTGGTTTTGTTTGCCGCGGAACAAGCGAAACGCGCCCGTTAGTTTATTTTCGCACGGTCTCCAGCAGCGCCGTTAAAGATTGAAACAGACCCGCGTTGCCGCAAGTCTGTTTCGCTCAGCGATTCATGCATTCTTGTTGGGGACAAAAAAACTTTGGCGAAGCCAGTTCGTAACATAGAAACTGCGCTCGATTTAGCGCTCAAGGCGTCGTTCGATTACAGACGTTTGCATTCGCGTGCATTCGAACGCTGCCCAGAGCGCTCATCGAGTGCCAGACAGAGTGTAGACCTGCTGCGTTCCTGGTAGCGCAGTCGGTTTTTCTCTGCTGTCGAGCATTTTGTGTGTTCGGTCATCCTTGTCTAGTATTGTGCTTCTACTCTGTCTACGCGAATCGGCACGGTCGCTCGAACGCTACGGAGGGTTGACTTGATTGCACTGTACAGTCCAAAACTGGTGCACCCGGCGAGAAGCCCTATCGTTGGGGCAACGATTATTGAATAACTCTGACAAACCAGACCGGTTATCGTGAGCGCCATAAACGGCACAACGAAAGCCATAAGCGGATAGAACTGGCATGACTCGTTACCGAAATCGTCTGGTGACTTAGTAAAGCAAGCAGAGCTCAGAATGTGAAATTCTCTCATGAAATTTCCTCAGATTCGTCAATGTGTAGCCCCTTGATATAGAAATCATACTGTACAGTCTAATTATTGTCAAGAAGGAGGGCCCGCGACTTTTGGATTGTCAATTTATGGGCGAGTTGAGGACTATTCGATCGGTGACCGATGAGTCTATTTGCTTTTGAATCTACGATAGCCCTGCCTTAAGCGACGTTAGTTCGAAACGTTATCTTTTACGTGCCAAATCGACTCATGGCAGTTCCCAAACCGACACAGCTCAAGCAAGAAGTTCTTGTCTTTTGTAGTTGCGATTATATAAGGTAGATCAATTTATGCTTTTACAAACAGCTTGGTGAGCGCCTGTTCGCATACCGCTACTGTACGCTGGATATCCTCGTGCGAATGCATGACCGACAGGCAGGCGGCATCGACCGCGGTTGGCGGCAGCATAATGCCGTTTGCTAGGATGTCGTGAAAAAACTTGGCGAAAGTCTCTGCGTCGATTGCCTTGCTCTCTTCGAAATTTGTCACCGGATGTGGTGAAAAGAGAAACGCAAACATCGAGCCTACCCGTGCAAGTTGCAGCGGAATCGGGCTGTTGATGCCAGCCGCCAACCTCTGTTTGTTTATGTTTGAAACAGATTGCGCTACTCCATCGAACATCTGCTTCGAGCGCTCTTCCAAAATGTCGTACGCCTTTGGGTCGGATAGCTGATTCAGAATGGCTATGGCGCCAGCCATCGTGACTGGATTTCCGGAGAATGTGCCTGCCTGATAAACGTCTCCGATCGGCATCAACTTGCGCATGATCTCGCGCTTACCACCATAAGCACCAATCGGCATGCCGCCTCCCAGCGCCTTGCCGTAACAAGTCAGATCCGGCTTCACATCGTATAGGAGCTGAGCCCCGCCATACGCGATTCTGAATCCGGTCAGCACCTCGTCGAAAATCAAGACGACACCGTATTTGGTGCATAACTCCCTAAGTCCCTGGAGATAGCCAGGTTGTGGTGCAACGACGCCCATCGAGCCGGCAACTGGTTCAATAATTACTCCAGCGACTTTGCCTTTGTGATTGGCTAGACACCTGTCGAGCGCTTCCAAGTCGTTGAACGGGCAGGTGATTGTATTCTGGGATGATCCGTCGGGAATCCCGGAGCTGTGTTTGTGTTTCGTTGAGGCTAAAACAGAATCACTGTGTCCGTGGTAGCAGCCCTCGAACATCACAATCAAATCTTTGCCGGTGAACCCTCTGGCGAGCCTGATGGTGCTCATCACCGCTTCCGTTCCCGAGTTCACAAACCGAATCATATCGATGCTCGGGACAGTCTCGACGATTTTTTTCGCAAGTTCGAGTTCCAGCTTATGCGGAGCGCCGAACAATGGTCCGTGCTTGATCACTTCAGTGACTGCGTTGGTAATCTTTTCATTGCCATGTCCCAAAATGGCGGGGCCCCAGGCTCCGACATAGTCTATGTATTCGTTTCCATCCGCATCGTAAACCTTTGAGCCCGCGCCTCGGTCAACGAAAATCGTGTGCCCACCGACTTCGTGGAAGGAGCGAAACGGGCTGTTTACTCCCCCTGGTATAAACTCCTCTATTTCCTTCGAAAGTTTGCTTGAGATCGGAGCTTTTATTGAGGGGGATGCAGTTATTGGTTTCATTGTTATTTCGCTAAATTTCCGGGGATGCCTCGACTTTGTAGTCGCCTTTCTTTAACTGTTTAACGCCGACGATATATGAGTTGTCGGCGCCACCGGATGTGGTGACGAGAAGATTATCTCCTCTAGAGAATTTGATTATATCAGGCGTTTTGTTTATCACACGCACTGCGATTGGCTGTTTTGTTCCTTGCACCCTAACCGTGATTTTGCTGAGGACGCCTTTGGTTTTTCTCAGATCTTGTTGTTCGATTTCAGCTTTCACGAAATCAAACTTTGCCGGTGCGCTTCGGAGATCGGTACTGTTTATAGTGACCGAGTGCGTGCCTGGTGAAAGTTTCGAAGGCACGAGAACCCGCAGCTGAACGGGCGACGCAGCGATCACTTTTGCTGGGTGTTCGTTGTCTATAACCAGCCGGTTGCGCTCCGCGAAACCATCGAAATCATGTCCGTCGACAACGAGAACACCATCTGCGGCTACAACCTGAGAAACGCGATCTATCCGCGGAGACTTCTGACCTCTTGAGTCATCGAGAGGTTGGAGAATATCGACCACGCGCGGGTTGAGCTCTGGGCGCTCCGCCAGACCGATGTGCAGCGTGTGACCTGGTGGCATGTCGTCCGGCACCATATATGATACCTGTCCATTCATGTCGGTGGCGAGGGTCGCACCATTGAAACTCAGTTCTACCGCGCGCTCCGGTTGATGATCTTTGGTTTGGACGACTACTGTGAGAAACTGCCCGGCAATCGCTCGTTCGGGAATCAACAGACTGGCATCCAAACTGGGTGCATGCGGAGCCGCATTCACAGCCGGACTTTCCCAGGCTCTGTTGAAGCCAGTTGCGGAGGCTGGTGATGGTGGCGCCATCGAAATCCTTGTCAATGATGGAGTGTTCGTTGCATGCGTTGCAGAAGAAGTTGTTGGAGTGACGATTTGCGAACTGGCAATCTTCGTGTCCGAGACTGTCGAGGGGGCGGACGTCTGAACTGTCGTCAACTTGCGAGATTCACTTCCTCCGTCTTTAGACCAATCGTCGCGCCATGCAGAATCGACCGCTTTGGTCGCAGGACTTTGTGATATCGGTTTTGAGTCTTCGTCGGTTTTCTGCGCAAACGCTACGCGACCCGGGCTGAAGTCGTCATCATCCCTGGTGCGCGCTGTTTTGTTCTTATCGTCAGCCGTTTTCGGTGCCTTGTCTTTATCGTTTCTGGCGCCGGTTGCAGAGGTTTTCTCGGAATCAGCCGTCTTGGCTTTATCTTGCGTTTTTGCACTTGCTATTTTGCCGGGTCTGGCTTTGTCTCCGCCGTTTTCATCGCCATCTTCCGACTTCGAACGACTCTTGCTGCCTTCGTCTTCAGGCGCTGACTTCGAGCGTCGTGCGACTTTCTCGTCATCATCAATATCTTCATCATCCGATTTAGAGCGTCTTGCGCTCCTATCGTCATCGTTATCTGACTTGGAGCGTTTTGCGACCTTCTCGTCATCGTTATCTGACTTGGAACGCCTTGCAATCTTCTCGTCATCGTTTTCAGACTTGGAACGTCTTGCTACCGTCTCTTCATCACCGCCTGCTTTAGAGCGGTTTGCAACTGAATCATCGTCATCCGAGTCGGACTGAGCTGTCTCGTCTTCGTCATCGTCTGTTTTTGAGGATTTGGAAGGTTTAACCTCGTCACCTGATGAGCGTGCGTCGGCATCATCTATGGTGTCATCGTCCGAATCGGTCAAAGTCGCCTCTGCTGCTTGCAGCGCGATCAGGGTTTGTTGTTGATGTTCGTAGCGCGCCAGGGCCTGAAGATATTCCAGTCCCCGTCTGGTGAGGATCGCCTCAAGAACTACTACGGACTTTTTTTTTACTTCGCCTTTGGTCTCAGCCGGTTTTTCCGGCGGAGCTTTATCTGCGTTCTCTTCATCGCTCTCTTGATCTTTCAATCGAAGAACCGCATTGTCGACCGTGACGTTGCTCAGCGTGCCGATCCAGTATGAAACATCAGATTGAGTCTGAATATCGAAGCCACTCTTGACCGGGGACCGTCCTTTGATCACCACGATAAACTCGCCGACTTTTTCGCCGTTGGATAAAACCTTATCGTTGCATTCACCAGCTATGGTGACATGCAACGATCCATTTATACGCTTGCCCCAAACAGTTGCGACCGAACCGCGCAGCTTGTCGGAGATTGCGATATCTCCTGAAGCCCAGGCTTCTGTTGTCATCGAGTTTTTTGCTGCAGAACTGTGCTCGGGAGCGAGAATTCTTCCGTGCTGTGTTTCACTCGATTCAATTGCTTTGTCGAGAACCTGCTTTGCAATACCGACGATAACCTTTTCGTCTGCGGTCTCGACGCCGGAGTCGCTATTGACGTCGGAAAGAGATTTTGAAATGTCCTCAAGCACACTGACGAGTGCTTTATCCGGCAAAAGAACTGGCTTCTCTAGCGGGGCCTCAGCCGTGGTCTCCGTCGGTGTCACCACGCTTGCCGGCTTCGTTGCGTTGGGAGCGGCGGGCTTTGTCGATGCTTTCGGGTTCGATTTTGCGGGTGCGTCTGACGCGGCTTTCGCTGCATTAGTCGCTGGTTTGACTGGAACTGGCTTTTTCTCAACGGAAACCGTCGGCTCCGTTACTTCTCCGCTTTCGACCGGTTTTTCAGCGCCTTTGCCACCAAACCAACTTTTCTTTTTCGCCTTGGCTGCTGCTTCCTTGGCGGGCTCTTCTTCAGCCTTTTTCTCTTCCGCTTTTTTAGGGTCTTTGTCTGATGCCTTTTCTGCTTTGGTTACTTTGTCATCTTTTTTAGCTTTAGCCTTCTTGGCTTCATCGGCCGCTTTTTTCGCATCATTAGCCGCTTTCTTAGCTTCGTCGGCAGCTTTTTTCGCTGTTTCCTTTGCCTTCTTATCCGCTTTTTCAGCTTCCTTCTTGGCCTTATCTGCGTCTTTTTTAGACTTGTCCGCGTCCTTCTTAGCTTCGTCAGCATCAGCGTCTTCGGAATCTGACTTCGTCTGAGCTAACAGGCGGAATGAAATTTTGCTGACGTCCTTCGTAGATTTTGTTTGGGCAAAAACCGGTACCGTCAGTGGTTGCACGATGAACGACAGTGCAGTCGCCAGAGCTAGCGTGCTCGCCAGCCGCAGCGCATCCTTGCCGCTGCCTAGATGTGACCTCGAGTTTCCGCGTTCTTCTAATCTTGACTTCATGAACAATCCGGCTCCTTGCTTTGCAAGCACGTCGCAAATTTGCATTGATTTTACTTTAATGTGAGCGGCACGTCACTATCAGGCACGCTTTTATCGGTCCGATTTCAGAAGATGGTTTTTCCTGGTGAACCTCTTGGATTCACAATCGTGTCTGAGGTTCATTTACGCATGAGCTGCTTCAACATTGACCTCGTCCTCTGCGGCGCGTCTGCTGATGCGTCGGACCAACGTTGTGCGGTTTTAAATAAACAGACTTATTGCTGCGCAGAACTCATTCTAGTGTCCGTAATCAGCCACGAGCCGCGAATTTTCTCGACGGTATAAATGACGTTATACGCGGATGTAGAGTCCTTTTCCGCTTTCATCGTATTTGCGTTCATCAACTGTCTGCGCTCTTTGATGTAGGTCTCGACTTCGAATTTCGAGCCAGGCGTGATTTCTTTGTAGGATTGAATCTTCAGTTCCAGCGGTGTCATCTCGTAGTACTTCTTGTTGTCGAGCAGCCACTGAATTGCGATGTTCTGTGTGGAGAGTGCCTTTCCGCCTAAGATTCGCGACAGGCTATCTGCTTGTCTGGTCTTAACTGCCGAGCGTTTAATCTGCTGCCAGTTGGTTATCAGATTCGTGAACTGCTTGTGGAGAAGGTCTTCAGCAGGCGGTTTTGACGCAATCGTCGTTTTCGGAGTGGTTGCTGTTTTGGAAGTAGTCGGAGTTGTTTTCGGCGCAGAGGATGTTGTTGTCGTCGTCGAAATCGTCGTTGGTGTAGTGTGCGTGCTGGCTTGAGAACCAGCGTTCGGCGTGAAGACGCTGAAACTGGTGTTGTCCACTTTCGGTGCTGTTGCTGATGCAACTACAGCCGGTTTTTGATTGTCTAGAGCGATAAGGTAGGAGACGTGTCCTGGGCCCGTCCCATCCTGAGCCGGTTTCTTCTGGATCTGCACAACGTATGTTCCTGCCTTCAAATTTATTGAGGCATCATCGGCGCCACTAGAAAGTTTTTCCTGGTTGTTGCTCAAAGCGCTGTTGAAATCAGCGATTTTGCCCGATTGAGCTCCGACTGCTTCCAGGAGGAAGTCTGCCGTCATTTGAACGGCGAGCATTTGGTTTGCCTTTGCTGGTTGATTCACCAACAGCAGCTCTGCGTGCGTTACATCATCGCCGGACAGTTTCACCTTCAGTCTGTTTTTGGCTTCGTCAACCAGAGCGTCGCTCTCATCTTTATCCTGTGCGAATGGTCCTACCCCTGGCCAGCCGCCAGACTTAATCAAGTCGCTGCCGGTGAGCGCGGCATATTTGCAGAGCGGTTGATTCGCTCCAGCGACTTTTGAAACCTCTGAATCGGCATCTGCAGCGGAGCCTGTAGAGGCGGCAGAATTGCTGCTGGATGATGAATTTGATAAATCTGTGTTTGTTGATGACGTTGAGTTTGTCGAGGGTGCCGATTTTGAGGTTGTCGGGGTTGTCGATTTTGTCGATGTTGTTGATGTTGTCGTGGATGTCGATGTTGGCGTGGTTGTTGAATCCGGCACCGTTGTCGAGCTTGCCGGTGAAGTCCAGCTGAAATCAGAGGTGTCGGAAGCTGATTTCGAGGAACTCTTGGATGATGCAGCTCCGGATGTTGTCGTTGTCTTGATTTTTGATGTCTTTGAATTTTTTTCTAGACTGGTTCCGGAGGTGACTGGTCTGGATAGTGCTGAGCCTGGGTCATCCTCGGATGAGGATGTCGTTGTTGATGCGGAAGAGTCGGGTGTTGGCGATGTCGCGCTGCTGCCGGACTTTTCTTCTGTCGGATTGTCTGCTGATTCCGTCGGTTTCGGACTGAGGTCCGAACCCCATCCTGGAGCCGCCTCCTTGGGAGTCTTCGACAGTTCACCGTCTGAATTTGTTGTAGCGGTTTTTTCTTCCGGTTTAGATTTCTTGGATGATTTCTTCGAAGATTTTTTTGAAGTCGCTTTTTCTGGAGCTGCTGCAGGCGCAGTCTTCTCATCTTGCGCTTCTTGCCACATATCTTCGAGCGAGCCATTTTCCTGAGCCTGAGCCAAAACCGGCATCAGGTTGATGCTCAAAGCAAAAGCGATTGCGCACGCGCCGGCTGCAAATCCGCCTTTTTCGAGTGAAAAATGTTTCACGCTTCTTTCCATTCATCAGATATAGAGACAGTTTCATATCATATCGCGAATCCAAAACCCGAAAGTTATCTCTGGCTATTTGGGCCAAACACCTTTACTTCCGATAGTCTGGGATCTCAAGTGTTCGCTGTTTGAGGAGCAGGGGAGGAGCAGGTTGATCCGCCTGCATGGGTTTTGGCTACGAGGCAATGACGGAATCTTCGAAATCCGGCAATGTGTCGTAGACAACGTCTTTACCTGGAATCGACTTGATCTCGTAAAGCATTGCTGTGCAAGCCTTTCGGGGCAAGACTGGGCATGACGACATATAGTAGCAAAAGTTAGGTCCCGCGGGGATTACCCGACTGGTGTGCTGGATCGGCCGGTTGTACCGAGAATTGTTATTCCTGCTCGGCGAAGCATTGATACTACCAGTGGTATCGGGAGTCCAATCACATTTGTAAAACACCCCTCGATGGCCTGCACGAAGGCCGAACCGATTCCTTGGAGTGCATAAGCACCCGCTTTGTCCATCGGTTCCCCGGTTTTCACATATGCGGCAATCTCCGGATCGCTTAGCGGTCTGAAGTAAACGTGCGACATCTCGAAACTTGAAATTTCGGTCGGTGTTTCTTTATTCGGCTCCTTCATCAAAATAACTACGCCGGTGAAAACGTCGTGGCAGCGCCCCGATAGCTCGCGCAACATCACTTGCGCATCGGCTTCGTTTTCCGGTTTGCCCATCATCTTGTTGTCGAGCACGACGGTCGTGTCGGCTCCCAGAACTAGAAGACGATCGTTCGCCGACGTCTGCCAATTCCCCGATGCCATCAGGCGTTCGTAGATCGTATCCGCCTTCAGCTTTGCAATTTGAATTACATTTCCTGCTGCTGTTTTATCCGGCTCTACAACTTCATCGACATCGGCCGGCATGACTTCGAAATTGAAGCCGAGATTTGTTAAAAGCTCAATGCGTCTTGGGGACTGTGATGCGAGTACAACCTTGATGTTTGGTTCTTGTATGAATTTGTCGGACATTATTTGAAACCGAGCTCCAATACCTGAATTCGTTTATTACCCTTATCTGCCACGAACAGCAAGCTGTTCTCGTTGTCGATTGAAAGGCCGGACGGACCCACGAATTCATCGGGACCGGAGCCGAGACCTCCAAAAGTGTACAACCAATCGCCGCCTTGACCGAAAACTTGAATTCTGTGATTCAGCGAATCAAGGACGAAAATGCGGTCATGTTTATCAATTGCTATAGCACGAGGCACGTTGAACATGCCTCGTTGATTGCCTTTCGAACCGAACGATCGAACCAGGGCGCCGGATTTGTTGAAAACAGAAACGCGGCTCGTACCATAGTCGACAACATACACGCGATTCAATCTGTCTGTCGCAAGTCCCGACGGCAGTTGCAACTGCCCCGGTTCATTCCCTTTGGTGCCGATGCTGCGCACCCAGACGCCGAGGTCTGATTGAAACACCTGGAGCGCTCCGTTCGTTGAATCCGAAACATATAACAGTCCGGTTGAATCGATACAGATGCCGGCTAGACCACCCTCATTGCCCTGGATGTTTTTGAACTCTTTGATAAACAGACCCTGCCCATCGAAAATCCTGATGTATTGATCGCTCGAGTCACTCACATAAATTCTGCTTCGTTCGTCAATTGCTATGCCACTAGGTTTGGTGAATCGACCGCCTCCGGTTTTAGAATTGACTTCGGGACGATGCGTGAGATCGCAGAGCCAGCGACCGTTTAGCGAAAACATATGAACAACGCGCATGGCTCCGTCAGCGACCAGTAATCGACCGGACCTGTAACTTGTTGATGTCGGTTCGGTAAACGGTTTTTCATTTGCACCATGCGTCTTTATAGACATCATCAGCTTTATCGGATTGTAGTGCGTGGGCATGAATGACGATTCTGAAGAAGTCTTTTGCATGCGCGAAGCCATGGAGCCGGGTGCGCCACCACCTGTTGGAATCGGGTTCTGGTTAGGCGGAACGCTGTTTGCTGCAGGATGATTGATTGAACCGCTGCTGGAACTCGATAACTCGTTGGCTGGAAAATTGCTACTGCGAGATGTGCCCCCCGCATTGCCGTCGCGCATTGAGTCCGGCGGGTCTTGACGGAATCGTTCTGGAATTTCCTGCGAGACATCACCTGAAAATTTCGCTCGTTCCTGTGGATTGAACGGTTTGTATTTCCCTGAGTTTGAGTAACGCGCCTTCGGTTTGTCCTTCAAGACACCGCCCTTGTCCAGCGAAACTTCTAAACCGAACTCCGACATGTCCGCTGACGCGAGAGTTGTGTCCGGCATCCGCTGTTCTTCGAGATCTCCTGTGCTGTGCGACTTTCCAAATATTCCGCCAGCCAGCGTGTCCTGAGTAGTCATGGAGGCTTGATGGGACTCGCTTTCACCATGTGGTGACTGAGTTGCCTCAGGTGTCTGCAGTTGAAATTCATGAGCCGACGAATGCTGCTGAAACTGTTGTTGTTGTTGTTGTTGTTGTTGTTGTTGTTGTTGTTGTTGTTGCAACTCCAACTCCAGCTCTTCCGCTCGCACTTCCTGATTGATATCCGCCGGTGTAATAGCGGCGCTCACCGGAATTGCCATGTCGGTTGCGGTGCTAAACGGATCGAGATTCTCATCAAACCGCCTGCCACCACCCATAGTGCTCTCGAAGGCGGTTCTAAAATCGCGTATGAACTCATGAACCGAACGGTATCGATCTCGCGGTTTCTTTCTCAAGGCTCTTGAAACCGCTCCGGATAGCTCCGGAGATATCGATGGATTCATGGAGGTGAGCGGTATCTCTTCCTGCGACATGATTTTGACAATCGTCGCCGCGATACCATCGCCGGTGAACGGCAAATATCCACAAAGTGCTTCGTATGACACCACGCCAAGCGAAAAAATGTCGGCGCGGTGATCGACTGTTTTCGCATTCTGCAATTGTTCCGGCGAGACATACGCCAGAGTGCCAAGCATGACGCCAGTTTTCGTAAGATTGGTTTCTTCCAGATCCGCGACACGCGCAATTCCGAAGTCGGTGATTTTGACAGTGCCGTCTTCCAGAATGAAGATGTTGTCCGGTTTCACATCGCGGTGAATAACGTTCATGCTGTGCGCGTACGACAGACCTTCCGCAATTTGCTCAAGAATATTCAAGAATCGATCAGGCGCGCATTTCCCGCCATGTTTGGCGATTTCTCGGCGTAAACTGTTTCCTTCTAAAAACTCCATGACATAGTAATAGCTGTCAGGATCCGAGGAAATATCGACGACGGAGACGACGTTCTTGTGTACCAGACGCAGCGCTGTTTGAGCTTCACGTCTGAAGCGATCGCGAAACTCCTTGTGCTTACTTGCGTCGATGTTTTCCAGAATGAGCTGTTTGATGGCGACTTCTTTGCCCGTGCGCTCATCGACCGCCTTGTAGACGATTCCCATTCCGCCCCGACCAATTTCGGCCAGGATTTTGTAGTTTTCAAACCGACGCGCCATGGAATTACTCCATTACGAATATGAGCTCGGTCTTTCCTATTGTAAGCCTGTCGCCGGGATTAATCTGGCGTCGTTCTCCAAGCAATTCGCCGTTGACCAGAGTGCCGTTGGTCGAACCCAGGTCTTCGATCCAGTAGCCGCCTTGCATTTGCAGCACCCAGCTGTGATGTCTGGAGATATAGTGGTCGTTGGTTATGGAAATGTTGTTGGTCTGGTCCCGTCCGATCTTGCTCACAGACTGCGTGAGCGGATAGCGCTCATTGGTCAGTTTGTTATACAAGAAGGCTGGTCTGGACGCCGAGATAGGCTTGCCTTGCGCCCCTGTGCTCATTTGACCGGACTGCATACCCGCAGGCAAAGATGGAGCGCCGCAAACGGTACAACGCCCGCCTGCATCGACGATTCCTCCACATCTACTGCAAGTTCCATTACTCATAGTTTGATTAGCTTAGTTGCTGCCGTTGCTCGACTCGTCCACGTATCTGATTACGACGACCGTAACGTTGTCAGGCGCGCCGCCATCAAGTGTCTGTTTGACCAGTTCTTCGCAAACATCATCCGGGTCTGCGGCGTCTTTGACCACATCGCCGATTTGCTCGTCTCTCAGAACCGTTGGCAGTCCATCGGAGCAGAGTACGACCCAGTCGTTGTCTTTCAAATCGACGGGAGTATGGTCGATTTCGACCCGCTCTTCGTGACCCAGGCAACGTGTGATTAAGTTTTTATAAGGGTTGATGCGTGCTTGCTCCTCGGTGAGCCGTCCGGCGCGCACCATCTCTTGAACTACTGAGTGGTCATTAGTAAGGAGCGTGTGCTTTCCATCTCTCAACAGATAAGCTCGCGAATCGCCGACGTGAGCGATCTGGAGCATATTGTTATCGGACTGAACAGCCACGACCACCGTCGTTCCCATTCCGCGAACCGAAGCGTCTTCTTCGGCTTCGTGCCACACTTTGTGGTTCGCCATGTTGACTGTTTCGTCCAGCCACTTTTGAATCTTGTCTTTATCGTCCAGGGACGGTGGCGATTCTCGCCACTGTTTTTCAATCGCTTCCACGGCGAGCTTACTGGCTCGGGAGCCGCCAACCGCGCCACCCATACCATCTGCAACCGCGAAAACCCGTTGATCCGGGCTCATCCAAAAATTGTCTTCGTTTCTCTGACGCTGGCAACCCGCATCAGTCCGTGCAGCTGCACGCCATTTAAGCATACCTTATCTCCGTTGCCTCCTAGAAAGCTCGGTCGTCCCAGACCGGCCTCTTAGTTTACTTGATCTGACCAGGTGTCCAATTATTCTTGCCACCAAAAAACCATTTCCAATCAAAAAATAAATTGAATATGGTCGCAGCTCAGTTATCAAGCAGGTTCCCAAATACAAAATGGAAAATGCCAAGAGCCACATTGACTGCACTAGTAAATTTACTCTATTTTGCGCGAACTCTCCGATCTCCTTTTCCAAAGTGTTAACTCGGCTTTTCACTTGATCGAGTTGTTGAAGCAGAGCGCTCATCTCCTGGTCGATTTCGCCCTTTTCGGCGGGTGCCTTTACATCTTCTTGTGTGAAGAAAACCGAAGGTTGCTTTGCTGCAGTTGTCGCGGGAACGGCGCTTGACGAGCGGCTTTTTTCGGATTGAGTTTTAGGCGGATGATTTGTTTGTAAGAAGGAAAGTGAGTTGTCGAGTGTTTTTGCGTTAATTAGTTTCAACCAGGCAGCTTTGAGAGCGTTTGCATACTCGCCCCCCATCAGTTTTAAAACATTTGCAGCCTGATCCGGTTTGTTCAAAATCCATTTGCGAATCGATGGTTTCGCTGCTTCGACGAAACTGAAGTTCGGATGCAATGTGCGAGCAACCCCTTCAAGTGCCGTTCCTGTGCGGATCAGGTAGGCCAGTGTCGGCGGCAAATAAATTGCTCGCTCGTCTGCGATCTGGTCGATATCGCTTTCCAGGTGCGAAAAATCCAACTCGCGTAAACCTTTGCCGGCGTAATAGTCGATGAGCGGCTCAATGGCGCGTCTCACAGGCTCGGTCTTGGCATTCTCTTTGACGATTCCAAGGATTTTCAAGTGCACAATCAGATCGTCGATATCGCGTCTTATAACTGCGGCAATACAACCAGTGATGGCGTCGCGCTGAGCATCCGTGATTTCGCCTATCATTCCGAAGTCGTAAAGCACCACGTTTCCCCAATCGTCGATCGCGAGATTACCCGCGTGCGGATCGGCGTGAAAGAAACCATGCAACAGAACCTGGTCTAAGTAGCAACTGACAAGGCGGTTGCCGATGGCGACCAGATCCAGACCGGAGTCTTCAAGTGCCTTCGTGTCGGAGACTTTTATCCCTGGAATGTATTCAAGGGTTAAAACCCGCTTGCCCGCAAATTTCCAAAAGATTCTCGGCACGCGAATCTCGGGATGCCCCTTCAGAATTTGACGAAGTCTGTCAGCGTTTTTGCCCTCTTGCAGGTAATTGATTTCTTGAAATAAGGTACGACCGAATTCGTCTGATAATTGCAGCCAGTCGTCCCAGGCAGTGCTTTTCTTCAGTCGACCGCCCAGACGAGTTGCCAATCGCATGTAGCCAAGGTCTTGATAAAAGCGGGTCGCTAAGTCGGGACGCTGCACTTTCACGACTACGGGAGTGCCGTCCTGCAGCCAGGCTCGATGCACTTGTCCGATGCTGGCCGAAGCGATGGGTGTTTCTTCGAACTTTGCAAATAGCTTTTCCGGTGGCGCCCCCAGATCCATTTCGATAATTTTTCTGGCGATCGCGACGTCGAAAGGCGGCACCTTGTCTTGCAAGAGCGCGAGTTCATCAGCCATCTCGTCGGATAATATGTCGCGTCTGACGGAGAGGAACTGACCCAGTTTTATAAAAGTAGGACCAAGTTCGATCAGCGCCTGGCGAACTCTCGACGAGCGCTTTTTGCGCTTCTCGCTGGTTGTGAGCGAAGTGTCTTTGCCGTATTTCTCGGAAATCGAACCGGCGACAAAAAGCGTAAGCGTTCGACTGACTTGCCAGAAGCGCTTGTCTTTGACCAATTCCTGAGGGCTGATCGAGCGATCCGCTTTCTTGGGGTCGTAAAGCTGCTGCCCGAGCGGCTGCAGCGCGGTCGAGCTGGTAGTTTCTTTTGCTGGTTCGTCCGCAGTCAAGCTGATTTTGTTTGAGAAGAGTCGACTCTGTTTATCGTACTAAAAGAATTAAACAGACGCCTTCATTTGCTTCAATTCTGAAATTTCTGCTCGCAATGTGGCAATCTCTGCGCGAAGCTCGTTGATTTCAGTCGAGTCGCCAAGCGCACCCAGTGAGAAATCAGCTACCTGTCTGCGAATTTTCTCGCGCACTTGACTTTCGAGAATCTCGGAGCGTTGCCAGATGTGTTGCGAAAGTTCGTTGGCTACTTGCTGTACGCGCTCTTTCGCTTCAGAAACTTTGTCAGAGCCGTTCGATTTATACTCGCTCGCTCTGGCGGTGACTGCATCCAGGCAATCTTCAAGGCGCTCGCGCCCGACCTCTAGAGAGGCTTTTGCCAGAAAGAATAGTTTCACGATAGGCCGAATCACAACTCTAACCTCCATCGAACCAATTAGTTGAGCACAGCCTTGTAAGTTCGCCGACGCTCTTGAGTTCATTTCTCAAATAGCATGTGGCTTGAAACCGGCTGCCGTCCAACTAAATCGCCATTTTGTCGCGACAAAGAAAGACAAAACTATCGGAAGATTATACACTAGGGTAGTTAGGATGCGAGCGCAAATAGCCAGTCAACTTGCGCTCTGTAACGGAAATTAGACACTCCGTTTTCCTTTAATGAACCTATCTACAATCGTCGAGTTCCACGGACTCGAATGATAAAGGAATGCGTCATGTTGGCTCCAGAAGCAAAAAGCTCAGAAAAAACTCCTGAAAAGTCTCCCGGTGCAGAACAACAAGCTGCGCGCAAGAAACTTGATTCTGTCACGCTGATTTACGTGCCTTTGCATCTTGGCGGTTCTCATCGCGGAGTTAGCATGGGACCCGCAGCGATGCGAGTCGCCGAGTTGCCCGAGAGTATCGAGCGTCTCGGTTTCAAAGTTGCTGACGAAATCGACATCCAGGTGCCGTATTCAGTGTGTTGGTGGGATCAACATTCACCGGCTAAGTGTGTTCCGGAAATCGGGCAAGTCAGTGAAGATGTCGCTGCAGCCGTGGAAGCAGCGATGACGAAAGGCACTATTCCAATTACAATCGGCGGCGATCATTCGCTCGCGATTGGCAGTATCGCCGGCGTGTCGAACTACTATCGCAAGCGAAACGAGAATTGGGGATTGATGTGGTTTGATGCTCATGGTGACATCAACACCCCTGAGTCTTCCGGCAGCGGCAACGTCCATGGAATGCCACTTGCTGTCTCGCTTGGCAGGGGCGATAAGCGGTTGACCGAGTTGCTCGGATACTCGCCGAAAGTTCTGCCGAATCGTTCAGTCTTGATAGGAATTCGCGATGTCGATCCGCCGGAACGTGAATTGATCGATCAGTGTGGTGTCACTCCATTCACCATCCGTGATATCGACCACCTGGGTTTGGGTCGCGTCACCGACCTGGCGCTTGGCGCTTGCGGCTCTGATTCTACGGGGCTTCACGTCTCATTCGACATTGATGTTATCGACCCCGATGTCGCTCCTGGTGTTTCCACACCCGCTCGTGGTGGATTCAATTATCGCGAGAGTCATCTTGCGCTCACTCTTCTTGCTGAGTCGCAACTGATTAGATCCATCGATATAGTTGAACTGAATCCTGCTAACGACATTAAGAACAGCACAGCTAAACTGGCTGTTGAACTGATTCTTTCAAGTCTTGGTCAACGCATTCTTTAGATTGGTGTCTTTATAGCGCAAGCGTAGGCTTATACTTTTTTCGATGAAAGACCTGCTCGCTGTCAAAGATCATCGCCACTATCCATATCCCATGACACCATGGGTGATGACTCAGTCGTGGGACGATTTGTTGTTCGCGCATTGGAAGTACGAACCTGAGGTCGTGCGAAAACTTGTGCCGCCGCAGATGGAGCTGGATACGTTTGACGGTGCAGCTTACATCGGCGTGGTGCCGTTCAAAATGCGAAAGGTGCGTCCGCGCTTTACGCCTCGATTGCCTGTTGTTTCGGATTTTTTGGAACTGAACGTGCGCACTTACGTTGTCGTCGACGGCATTCCAGGAGTCTATTTCTTTTCGCTTGATTGTGCGAGTCTGTTCGCGGTCGAGGGGGCGCGCACCTGGTTTCACCTTCCTTATTATTATGCGGAAATGAGTGCGGTCGATCGTGACGGCTCGATTTGCTACAGAAGCAAACGAGCCGACCGTCGCGGAGACGCGGCGGCCCTTGAAGTCCACTATCAACCCAGTGGTGAGCCCTTCATCGCTCAGAAGGGTACCATCGAACATTTCTTGACCGAACGCTATTGTTTATACACCGTATCTGGTGACGGCACGTTATTGCGCGCGCATATTCATCATGCTCCCTGGCCGCTTCAAGAGGCTCATGCGGACTTCGTTTACAACACTATGCTCAATCCAATCGGTTTGGAAGCAGTTGCTAAACCGCATTTGCTATTTGCCAGGTCATTGTTGACCGTTGAGTGGCCACCAGAGGTGGTGCCGACCGGTTGAAAATTTTATCGGCCGATCTAAAGGAAATTTCAGAAAAAAGGTAGACAGCCAGATCGAGGGATACTATACTTACGTATGGGTGCTCTTGAGAAAGGTCCCATCTGTCAGAGGTTAGAGGAACGAGAAAGTGTCACGACAGCTACCCGCGCGCCAGCGAGACGTGCTTAATGCAATAGTAGAGTTGTCCGAGCAGTGTGGTTATCCTCCAACTCTCCAGGAGTTAGCGACCCACCTTGGGCTCAAAAACCGGATGACTATCCATCAGCACGTTTCGGCGCTCAAGAAAAAAGAATTGGTCCTGTGGGAGCCTAAGCTCAATCGCTCTATGCGAGTATCCAGTGAAGGGCTCAGATTGCTGAATCTCGACAATGAAAGCAATGATTCTCACTTGCGGGCGGTTCCGTTCTCGGAGGCTGCTCCTGAGGAAGACGCTGCCGAGGCGGACGCTCAACCCGTCGGTGTTCCGCTTGCGGGTCGCATCGCTGCCGGTGCGCCAATCGATGCTTTTGAGACGCCGGAATTTTTGACTATGGAAAGCGATTACGCCCAGCGCGGTTGTTTCGCCCTTGAAGTGAAGGGCGATTCGATGATCGAGGATGGCATCTATAGTGGCGACTACGTGATTATCAAGCCAAGCCCCTCGCCGACTAATGGCGAAATCGTGGTGGCATTGCTGGAGGACGGAAGCGCGACGCTCAAGCGCTTCTACAAAGAAAACGGTGGATTCCGCTTGCAGCCGGGCAATTCATCGATGGAACCTATCTTTGTTTCGCGCGCTTCGGATCTGCAAATCCAGGGAGTAGTTGTTGGTCTTTTCCGTAAAATGTAAGACCATCAGTTCGCGAACAACTTTTTCATCATCTTCGGCATTGGCTTGGCCAGGTCGATTTCTATTGTTTTTTCATTTTCGTAGCGAACTAATCCCGGCTTGTTAGGATCGGTTTTCTTGACGAATTTGCATTGCGTGTAAATTACTCGCACTTTTGCACCCGTTCCAGCTTTTGACAGTCGAGCCGCTACTGTAGCGGCTTCTGTGATGGTGGTCTTGGGCGGCTCTTGCTTATTTGAGGGAACGCGAATGAGAACATGCGCTCCACCCTGACCCAGGACGTGGAACCATATGTCGTTTGGATTCGCGACTTTGCTGAGCAGGTGGTCGTTTTCATTCCGATTTCGGCCGACGAATATTGTCCAGCCGTCGGAGGAAGTCAGCGAAAGTGATTTTGGTTTGCCCCCACCGGCGCCACCACTATTGCCTTTATGTTGTTTTTGCTGCTGAGCCTTTGGATCGCCTTTCATTCGCTCCTGAGTTGGCTTTCTACCGCTCAAGGTCTCGCGAATTTTTCGCAGACTCTCTATGTCTTTTGCATCCTCGCAACTTCTTCGCAGTTCGCCAAGGAAATCGAGACGTTTTTGAACCTCGTTTAGTGTTGTTTGTGCGGCCCCCTGTCTAGAGCGGAGTTTTGCGTACTGTCTGTAAAACACTTGCGAATTTTGTACGGCAGACATATTCGGATTAAGGCTGATTTTGAGTTCGCCGCCGTTGTCCTTCGTCCAATCGGGTACGACCAATTCATCTTGACCCGACTTAATTTGATGGAGATTTGAGAGTATTGAATCTCCGGACTGTTTCAAACGTTCGATTTCGCCTTCGGCGCTCAGATGCCCGGCGGCAACTTGTTTTCTGACGTCAAGTTTGTTCGATTCCGCACTGACTTCGGATTTTATTTTTTCGCGAAGTTGGATGAATTGCTCTCTTGCTTCCAGCGATCGAAAATAATGTTCAACCATATCATTGACGGAAGGAAATTTCTTCCATTTCCCCTCATCTTCAAAATCCGGATACCAGCCGATTACGGTGTATCTGTTCAGGTCCGCTTGCATAGCCGGTCTGAAATTGGTTGGTGTCTGGAGCAGGTGAATCTGTTTCCATAGCCGATCTTCGACGTTTGAGGTTTTCAGTGCATCGGTGAGTTGGCTCTCTAGTTTTGCTCCGACGACAGTTTCTTCGCTCAGATGTTTTCCGAGTCCGGTAAACGATGATATCAACCATTGCTCCAGCGTTGCCGGCGCCGGTTTCTCCTGCGCGTTGTCACCGCCTGTGGTGACCGGTTTGTTTTGTAAAAAGGTTTCTTGCAAGTGTTTGAACTTGGCTTTGAAATCGGACTCGCTGACCGCGAAGATGCTTTGACGATCCTGACTGGGAGGGCGTTCGTATTGAAGATTGGGCAAGACCTCTCGCTGTCTGCTCATCTCTTGAGTTACGGCGTGCGATGAGGACAGAATTTTTCCCGATTCTTTGTCCCAGAAAATTAAATTGCTGTGTCGGCCCATTATCTCTGCGGTCAATACTTTGATTGAACTTGAACCGACCTCGTCGGTCGCAGAAAAAATGAAATCGATTATGCGCTCGCCGGGGAGTTGCTCTACCCCGATCAAAATGGCTCCCGATAAGTGTTTTCTCAGCACCAGGCAAAAATTGGGCGGAGCGCCGGCGCTATATTTGGATTGATATCGGTCGTGAATTGCGCGATCGGTCGGATTCTTGTCCGCCGCATCTCCACTAGGTATACGCACGAGGCACATTCTGCCGTAAACCGATTGAGCGGATAGAAACAGGCTCACCGCGCCGCCTTTTGAGCGCAGGGAGATAAGCACTTCGTCCCGGCCGAGCTGGTAGATCCGGTCGACTCGGCGGTTGATCAAAAGCGGTTTAGCTTCTTGAAGAACCGCTCTGATTGATAGTGCGTCAAATGGCTGCATGATTTAAAAGGCAATTGTCTAACTGGCTCAATCTAGCAAAACTTGGCCATTTTGTTATGAATCGCCAAGATTCCGTATGCGAGTTATTCCACTTTTTCGGAAAGGGCTAATCGCTCTGAAATTCGTCACTCTGCAGATGGCTTCACGCTTAGCGTCTACATATCCGGCATTACAGGCGGGTTTGCATGTGGTTCGTAAAAAGGGCATAATTAGCGCCATAGTTTTTGAGGGACCGACTAGTTTGGCTGAGTCGGTTGGAGAGTTAGATGATGGAAACCAAGAAGAGTCCCGAGCCAACCACCGGAGTGACCTCTGTGTCGCCTGACAAGATCGAGCCGATGACTAAGACCGGTTCTTTGCTGGTCGTGACCGGACCATCCGGCGTCGGGAAGGGGACTATCGTCGGAGCTGTCTTAGACGAAGTAGATCAGCTTGCCAAGTCGGTTTCAGTAACAACCCGCCCCCGTCGAAGTATCGAAGTAGAGGGCGAGCATTACTTCTTCCGCTCGGAAGAGGAATTCTTCGCGATGCAAAAACGTGGCGATTTCCTGGAATATGCGGAGTTTGCCGGTAATTATTACGGCACGCCGTCTCATTGGGTTAGCGAACACCTGGAAAAAGGGATCGATGTGATTCTTGAGATCGAGGTGCAGGGCGCAATGCAGGTGCGCGAGAAGTGCAAGGACGCCATCTTGATCTTCATATCCCCGCCCTCGTTTGAAGATCTGGCAAGCCGCTTGAGAAGCCGCGGCACTGAGACCGAAGAAAAAATTGCCGAGCGTTTGAAGAAGGCCAAGGGCGAGATGCAGCAGCGCCACCTCTTCAATTATGAAGTTATTAATGACAATCTGAAAGAAGCTGTTCGCAATCTAACAGCTATCGTGTATGCTGAAAGACTGCGCATATAAGAAAACCCGGGTGAGGCCCTAAATGAGCACAACCAATATTCTCGATCAACTGCTGGACGAAAGCACCAACCGATACGAACTCGTGTTGAAGGTCGCTCAGCGTGCCAAACAGATCAAGAACGAAACACGCGAACAGCACAAGACCACCAACGCCGTGATTCAGGCGCTGCAGATGGTAGCTGCTGAGGGCGACGGAACCATCTTGATCTCGACCTCCGGCTATCACATCTACTAAGTCGGCTCTTTATAAATTGACTCTAAGCTGGTCTTCAATGGGAATATTCCCGTTGTCAAATGCTCGCTCAGGGTTTAGACTCCATTTCTATATTCTAGGCGCGCGGGAGACTGAATCATCCAAGGATGGATATCTGGTCAATAGTTTTGATGTTAGCCTTGCTATCAGGCATTATGGGCTGGTGTATGACGCCCATCATCAACGGCGTGCTTTGGTTTTGTGATTGGCGCGACGGAGCGCATATCGACTGGGGACTTGAAACAGCATTCGCCATTGCGGTGCCATTTGCCTGGATGTTCGCCCTGATCGAAATCATCATCCTCTATCATCATTAGATCGGTTATTGAGTTCGTCAAGTTTCGTCAGAAGCCCGGACTGTGCTGCCCGGGCGTTTCGTTTAATTCCGGAGTTCGCCTCTGCGTCTGCTGAGGCTTGAACCAGTCTTTCTACCGTCCGGCTCCGACCAGTAGCGGTGCCGAGCCTAGCGCCTTCAGGGCTGCTTCTGGTCCATTGTTGCCTTCGTCGAACTTTCCTATATTCTCGATGTCGTAGCGCTCCACCGCGCTCAGGAAGCGCCTTTTGCCGTCCATTCCGGCTTCCTGCTCTACCAACTCTGCTAGAACATCCACTATTTCTCGAGCTGAATTGACCTGGGTGAGCCGATTTCGATAGGGAGCGCTTTTGTGGATTCCCTTCGTGTAGTTGATCAGGTGTCGTCTCGACTCGCTAGTGCCGACCCGGATGCCCTTGTAGGCGATCATGCCGATGCAGTGATGCATCGCAAGAATCAATCGATCTACTACATCTGGCGTCTCATCCAGTATTCCGGTGTCCAGGTATTTTGTGATACGCGGAATCAACCAGGGATTGCCGAGCGTTCCCCGCGCCACTGCTACGCCGTCGCAGTTTGTCGCTTCCAGTAAACGGGCTGCATCCTCAGGTTCGAATACATCGCCGTTGCCGAAGACCGGTATGGATAGCGCCTTCTTTACGAACGCAATCATCGTCCAGTCTGCGTTGCCGGCGTATCGCTGCGCTCGTGTCCGACCGTGAACGGTCACTGCTGCGGCTCCTGCGCCCTCCAGCATTTCGCCAAACTCGACGCAGTTTTTCGTGCTCTCGTCCCAACCCAGGCGAAACTTGACTGTCACCGGGATTTTCACCGACGAGTGAATTGCCGTAACTATTTCCTTTGCCAAATCCGGCTCGCGCATCAGCGCACAGCCGTCCTTTCCGTTTGTGATCTTTGGAACAGGACAACCCATATTAATATCGACGAAGTCGGCACCTCGCTCCTCAGCCATCTTCGCTGCCATCGCCATCACTTCCGGCTCGTGACCGAATATTTGAATGCCTATGGGATGCTCATCAGACGCCAGATCCATAAGTCGTGAGTCCGATTTGAATTGAAGGCTCTTGCTCGAAACCATCTCTGTCGCAAGTAAACATCCGCGATCCACGCGTCGCACAATATTCCTGAACACGAGATCGGTTACGCCCGCCATAGGCGGCACGTACACGCGTCCTGGAACTGTAAGCGAACCGATCTTGATAGGCATGAATCACGGCGCCTGTTCTGATACTCTGTATGAGTTAGCTTCTATTGTCCTACAACTTTTCAAGAATTGTCAGATGTCATTGCGAATTGCTGCTGCTGTCTCACTTTTGTCTCTAACTTTCCTGGCGATTTCGAACTCGCCGGCGCAAGCACTCCAAAAGGTGCTTAGCGGGCAGGTTCGCAACGATAAGAACAAAACTTTGTCCGGCGTGAAGGTCGATCTCTGGACGACCGACAACTCCGTTTCCATGACTACGAGGACTGATGACGAAGGTAAGTTTTCGTTCAGACATCCGAAATGTGGGACGTGCACGCTGGAGGTGTTTGCTCCGAAGAAGTCCAATCTGGCGTCTGCTCTGGTGGAGGTGCCGGGCGACGAGGCGCGCACAGTCATGGTTTCGTTGAAAAAGGGCTATCCGGTGTTTGGTCGCATCGTAAGCAATGGAAAGGGACTTAAAGGGATCGTCGTCAAAGCTTACAGCGCCAGACATGAGCGCAACGAGAAAGAGCGCATTTATGGTGGGGGCGCAGTCGTTAGCCAGCGCGGCGGGGACTTCTCGATGACCCTCACGCCGGGAGATAAAAAGCTCGTGTTGCTCAACAACAAGTATGACCATATAACTAAAATGATGAGCCTTGCCACCAAGGTAATCACCGAAACAGACCTTGGCGATCTGGAAATGCCCACGAGGTAAAGCTTATGAAGGTCGCATATTTTGACTGCCAGTTCGGCGCTGCCGGCGACATGCTCTGTGCGTCGCTTCTGGCGAACGGCTTGGACTTTGAACAATGGCAGGCAGAACTGCGAAAGATCGCACTGCCAGCGGGCAGTTTCGAAGTTTCGGTGGAGGATGTGATGCGTTGTCTGGTGGCATCCAAGAAGATCGACGTGAAGTGCCACCACACCGAACATACTCATTCACAAGAGCATACTCACGATGACGATGACGCTCATGAACATGACCACGGGCATAAGCATGGACACGGTCATGAACACGGTCATGAACATGTGCACGGTCATAAGCACGACCACACGCATGACGTACTTGATACGCACCACCACGAAGGACCGCATGGTCGCAGCGTTAAGGAAATCCTGGAGCTTATCGAAGCATCTGGAATTTCTGCCAGAGCCAAGGATCTATCGACCAAAGTTTTTCGCAACCTGGCGATTTCGGAAGGACGTGTTCACGGCGTTGACCCGGAAAATGTGCATTTCCATGAAGTGGGTGCCGTCGACGCCATCGTAGATATCGTCGGCTTCTGCATCGGCTACGATCTTCTTGGAATTGAAACCGCCGTAGTGTCGCCGCTCACTCTCGGTGGTGGCACGGTTAAGACGCAGCATGGACTATATCCTGTTCCCGGACCAGCCACCGCATACCTCGTCGAGATGGCCGGAGCGCCAATTAACTCTGTCGATATCCGTTTTGAATGTCTGACACCGACGGGGGCAGCCATTCTCGTGACGATAGCAGAACGCTGGGGTGCGGCTCCACCGTTTGAAAAGATCGAGAGCGTCGGCTATGGTGCCGGAACGTTGAATCCGCCGTCGCATCCTAATGTTGTGCGTACCTTCATCGGCCAATGCAGTTCTATCGCTCATAAGCCATCGTCTTTTCCGGCGATTGAGCAGGTCGGCGGAAACTCGGAATTGAACCATGGTATCGCTAATGGTGTAGCGACATTTGTTTCAGGAACTCGGTCGGAAACGGCGACGATAGCCGGTGACGCGAATCAGTTTCGCGTTGAAATAATTGCGGTCATTGAAGCAAACATCGACGATTGCCCTCCAAACATCATTGCCTACACTTTGGAAAAAGCTCTTGCCGAGGGCGCTTTAGACATATCTGTGGTCCCGGCGACAATGAAGAAGGGACGCAGCGGGCACCTGATCACAGTTCTCGCGAAACCTCAAGATCGACGAAAAATCGAAACGCTGATACTAAAGGAAACATCTTCACTTGGTGTGCGAAGTTATCTCGTCGAGCGACTAGTTGCAGAACGCGAGTTTGCCGAAGTGAAGCTTTCGGACAACTGGTCCATTAGAATAAAAATCGGTCGAGATTTAGACGGCGTCGTAGTCAATGTACAACCGGAGTATGCTGATTGTGCGACTTATGCGGAACGGCATGGACTGACGCTCAAAGAAGTTTTTGAACAGGCGCTCGCTCAATATATGATCGGAAATTCCGCTTCTTAGCGAGGGCTCAAGAATGCGGAAGCACAACATCAATTTTAGCTTTCACGACGAAGAATTGAACGCAATTGCTGAGAAGTATGGTGGTTGGCCTCGGCTACTCGACCCTGCCAATGCCGTGCCTGAAGCTTTTATTTTGGAACTGGAAGGCGCCGGGTACACCGAGCATTCGTTTCAGTCTATTAAAGCTCAAGTTGGAAAGCCTGAGCGCGAATACTGGATGACGCTAATCGCTTCGATAGTAAAAAACATGCAGCGTAGCGATGTCGTTGAATGGCATGGTCAGATGCTCGACCAGTTTTTGCCCAAGATGCTAGAGCACAATATAACCGATGAAGAAATCCGCTCGATTCTTGACCTGGGTCGCGAAGACCCGCCAAAACCGACCCGCCGCGATCAGCTATAACATTCGCCGGACCAACTGGTAAGTAATTTCAAGTCCTTAGGTTTGTTCCGCTATTAAGTGAAACATCCAACTATCAATCCGCCCGCTTTTTCGTACAAAAATTACCTGTCGTCACTGGAAACGCTTTTGCAACAAGAGTTTTAGCTATGTCACCGGAGAGGGGAAGGAAGTTAAGCACTGCCGGGAGGATAAGGGAGGGTGAGACGGCGGGGGCGGCTGGTACCGGGAGGATGGGGCGGGACCCAATTAACCTTGTTCTAATTCGCCAGTTGTCTCTGGCATTAGAAGGGAACCAATCGCGCCGACAATGTAAATTGAAGCGACTGTTGTTGCTGCCATTGCGTAAGAGCCGTTGAATACTGTGATCAGGGCGCCGCTTCCCAACGCTCCGAGGGCTGCCGCGAATCGCCCAATGTTGTAAGTGAAACCAAATGCGGTGCTGCGAATTCGGGCTTCGAACAGTTCCGGAATGCACATCCATAAAACTACGAAAGGCAAGTGTGCGAAAAATCCAACGGAGAGAACCCAGCACAGAAGTGGGAATCCGAAGGTTGAGGTGGTTTGAAACATGCCGACGGCGCAGATGAATGACATGATGAAAGCCATCACCATTGTCTTCTTGTATCCGAGTTTGGATATTACCCAACCGCCGAGAACGCCGGAAAAAATCATGCCGATGTCTTTAAGAAACATCGCGTGGCTGCGCTCGCTGACTGCTAGTTCGCCAGTCAATTGGTTAATCCAGGCTGGAATCCAGGCGATGACTGCCCACCAGGTGACGATTGCTGCACTCGCTACTGCCACCACGGCTAGTGTCCTGCTTTTGTATTTTTCGTTGAACAGCTCTTTCAAAATTGCCGCTACAGAGTCGCCTTTGCCGCCGTTTTTCTTGTGCAACTCGCGCTGTTTCTTTACTTCATTGAACTGCTTCGGCTCCTTCAGTTTCAACCTGATGTAAACAGTCAAAAATGCTGGAATAACACCTGCAACGAACAGCCAGCGCCAACCGAAACCTCCGAGCCAGAGGTTCAAACCAGCTGTGAGAAAATATCCGAAACCAAGAGAGGTCGCCATTGCACCAACCGCATAGGCGCGCGATTTCTGCGGCCAGCACTCGGAAAGCAACACTGCGCCGATTCCCATCTCGCCGCCTATGCCGGCTCCGACCAAGAATCGATATAGTCCCATCTCTTGCCAGGAGTGCGCTGTTGCACAAAGTCCGGTGCAAAGCGCATAAAGGATAATCGTGAAGCTCAGCACACGCGCGCGACCGAAATAGTCTGCTGCCATGCCGAAAACCATCGCCCCGGCGGCCCATCCGATCATGAATAGCGCAATGATGTAAGAACCATGAAGACCGACTGTCGAGTAGTCCTTGGTTCCGAGCAGCTCGGATAGCGCGGGAAATAAAACAATCGCGAAAATCGAAGAGTCCATTCCATCAAAAACACCGCCCAGCCATGTGGCAAGAAGCGCATGCCAACGCGATGGGCCTTCGAGATGTGGTTCAGCTGACACTGAGTCTAATTCGGCTGGTATTGCGTTCGATTCAGTTTCCGCTGCATCCGGTATGGACGCCTCTGCTCTTTTTACGAGAATCTGGTCGTCCACAACGCTTTCGTTGGCGGTCATCATGTCACCTGATTGAGTGCTAGAATCCAGAGTTTCCTTGACCCGGTCGCGAACCGGACTCAATGAGGGCATAGGTCGATACCTCGACAACGACAGCCAAAGTGAGTCATGTTAACTCATGCATGTGAAACGATCCAGTCCTATATGCTAATGCGGATCGAGCATGAATTTATCGCTCATATCGAACCTCGGCGCAGGCGATACATCATCGCCGTCTACCTCTCCATGCCGTTTTAGCTCATTGCGGATGATGTGTCTGTCAAACAGAAATGCACTTGGCGGCACATCGATACCGCCCCGAAAAGGATATCCATACAGAAGAACCAGACATACGTTCAACGACAGCGTCAAGCTTACTAGTGCGGTCATCACCGCCTGCGCTTTGAATTTTTCGAGTCCAAAGAAGTACGTGAATACGATTGTGATTGTGGCGCCTATGATTAAAACCGCTGCCATCACCGGCGACAACCCGAACTTTGCAGCAATGATTCTGAGCCGACGATTCGTGGCAATAGTCTCCATGCCTGCTAACATCGACTCCCAGAGTGAAGTTTGGTTTTGATTCGCAGGTTGGAATTTTGAGACCGTCGTCCACAAGGCTCGCAGCTCATACAGTGCCTCGCGGCTCGGTTCGCCGCTGCGCATTGATTTCCATTCTTTGTTGATCACTGCATCTACGTATCGGAGGCAGCGAATGTGGATCTCGTGCCGTTCTTTCTCCGGGAAGTTGTCGGCGAGAAAAAAGACATTGGCCACTCCATTTGACTCTTCCTCCACCAGCACTCGCGCCTGGTCGAACTTCGACAGTGAATCAACGACTATGAATCCAAGAAGGACAGCATAGAGTGTTCCGATGACTGACAATAGATACCCGGCAACCTCGTGGTATGACCTGATAACCGATAGCTCAACCTTCTTGCGAACGAGCCACAGTCCGGTAAGCGAGAGCGCTGTCGAACCAACGATGAAAAGGATCACAAGAATTATTGATAGCGGGTCCACAATTATTTCTCGTTTTGAAGGGTGCTAATATTTTCGCATGCAACTGGTCCTTAAGCGACCCTGGATAAGGTTTGATGCCTGCGCTAAAGTGGAAGGGTATAACATCCCCGATTGAGCCAGATGCGCATTTTTGGCGCTGTGATGAAGAAAAGGTCCCGAAATTTCACGCATTATTTTGCAATGCTCTTGCTAATTGCAACGATTCAAAGCGCAGATGCCGTTGTCTCCGATGTCACCATTTCGAAAAAACTTTCCACTGCAAATGTGCTGCCCAAGAACACATCGCATCGCCTGGTGAGAAACGGCCGCGATCTCCGTCTTGAAATTTCGCATTATCCGACTGTGGACCCTCGAACGCAGAAGATAGACGCACTCTTGCTTGCAAGAACCATTTTGCACGCTGATCCCGGTGGCATCGACAGCCTGATTACTCGTTTTTACGTCGACTCAGCACCGGGCACGTATCATGATGTGTTGGTGAGCAACCGCGACATTGTCGGTGCGGATGCGGGAATTGTTTCAACCGATCAGCTCTTGAACGGCATCGAAGTCGTCACTATCCGCTCGAGCGACGGAGCTGAACAACGATTCAACGGTTATTGGCAGGCGGGCAATCAAGCTCTTCGCAAGGAAGACTTTCGCGAAAGTGAAAATCTGTTCGCGCTTGCTTTCAAAGAAGGACCGGAGACCGCACGAAGTGACGGACGTTATTATGCCGGTCTGGTTCAGCTCGCTCACGGTTACTCCGGTCGTGAAGACACTGATGATGAGCAGCGAGTTTACGCATCGATAATGAACGCTCTTCCGACCGCAAGTTCTCCTGAGGCACTGCGAGCGGTGCGTGATGTTTACGACTATTATCTTAAGAAGAATGATTTGAGCAATGCCGTTCGCGCGGCCGGTACTTTGGTCGAGCTTCACGTCAGAGCCGGCGATACAAAGACTGAAGATTATGCATCTGATCTCAAATTGATAGCCGAGTGCCACCGCAGGCAGGGTCAGTCCGAGCTGGCTAGAAAAGAGTTCGAGGAAGCAATGAATGTGAAAATTGCCGCTCTCGGCGATCATCATGGCGGGCTCGCCGAAATCTATGAAGGTCTGGGTGACTGCTACTCGGACGAAAAGAATTCCGTAAAGGCGCAAGAATACTGGCACAAAGCAAAAGTTGCATATGACCACGCAGCCGTTACTAAGGATGCAAAACACCACATATCGTATGAGGTTTATCGCGCCATCATCGGTCGGCTAAACGCCAAGATGGGTCCAAAGGTCAAGCCGCGCTGGTCTTTCGACAACAAATAGAGTCGGCTGCAGTTCTTGTGTGGGTTTCCGCTCGTCGGCTCGCGAGTCTCGAAGCCTCGTGCTCTGTCAATTTGCACAACTGGTTAGCGACTGAGCCTGTCTAGCGAAAAACCTTGCCGGTTCTCAGACCGGCAAGGTTTTTTTTTCGACTCATCCACGTCTTCTCTTCGCAGTTTTCACGAGAGAGTTAAACCGTGATCAACGAGCCCTGTTTCTTGAACACGAGATCGTCACCGCTTGCATCCACCGAGATGACGTCGCCGTCGACGAAGTCGCCTTTGAGGATGTGCAGCGAGAGTGGATTCTCGATGTCCCTCTGAATCAAACGCTTCAGCGGTCGAGCACCGTACAACGGCTCGTATCCTTCGTCTGCGAGCAGCTCTTTTGCACTCTGCGTAAGCACCAACTGCAGCTTGCGGTCTTCCAATCGCTTGTTGAGGAAGTGCATTTGAATGTCGACAATCTGCGAGAGCTGGTCCTTCGTGAGCGCGTGGAACACGACTGTTTCGTCGATTCTGTTCAAGAACTCAGGACGGAAGTGTTGGCGAAGCGCACCAAGAACTTGCTCTTTCATGCGCTCGTAACCATCGTCTCCATCGATCGCCGAATTCATCTGATAGTCGAGAATGTGGCTGCTTCCGATGTTGGAGGTCATGATGATCACCGTGTTTTTGAAGTCGACCCGGCGACCTTTCGAGTCGGTCAAGTGACCTTCATCGAGAACCTGCAACATAACGTTGAACACGTCAGGGTGCGCTTTCTCAACCTCATCGAACAGCACGCACGAATACGCTTTGCGACGAACCGCTTCGGTCAATTGACCGCCTTCATCGAATCCGATGTATCCAGGAGGTGCGCCAACCAGTCGGGCGACGGTGTGCTTCTCTTGATACTCCGACATATCGATTCTTACGATCGCGTTTTCATCATCGAAGAGAAACTCAGCGAGTGCTTTTGCAAGCTCGGTTTTTCCTACCCCGGTTGGTCCGAGGAAGAGGAATGAACCAATCGGTCGCTTCGGATCTTTCATGCCTGCCCGAGCACGTCGCACCGCATCCGATACCACCTGAATGGCTTCGTCTTGACCGATGACGCGTTCGTGAAGGTGATGTTCCAGGCGGAGCAACTTCTGTACTTCGCCCTCGAGCAACTTGCTGACCGGAATTCCGGTCCATTTGCCGACGATATCGGCGATGTCTTCTTCGTCGATTTCTTCTTTGAGAAGGCGGGTTCGGGTTTTGCTGTTGTCTTTGGCGAGCTGCTCCTTCAGCTCCTTCTCCAGTTCTATCAATCTGCCGAACTTCAGTTCTGCTGCTTTTTGCAAATCTGTAGCTCGTTCCGCTTGCTCGATTTGAACTTTGGTTTCTTCGATGTCGGCTTTGATTTTTTGAATCTTATTTACGCCTTCTTTTTCAGACAACCATTGCGCGCGCAGACCATCCGATTTCTCTCTGATCTCGGCGAGTTCCTTCTCAAGTTTCTCCAGTCGGTCTTTAGAGGCGTTGTCGGTTTCCTTCTTTAACGCTTCCCGTTCGATTTCCAACTGAATTTTACGCCGTTCGAGTTCGTCCAATTCGCTCGGCATCGAGTCAATCTCAATCCGCATTTTTGCCGCCGATTCATCGACCAGGTCGATAGCTTTGTCCGGCAAAAACCTATCTGTAATGTACCGGTGGGCAAGCACCGCAGCTGATACCAGGGCCGAATCCTTGATTCGCACACCGTGGTGAACTTCATAGCGTTCTTTCAAACCGCGAAGGATAGAGATGGTTTCTTCAACACCCGGTTCGTCCACATGCACGGTCTGGAAGCGGCGTTCGAGAGCCGGGTCTTTTTCGACGTGCTTTCTGTACTCATCAATCGTGGTGGCACCGATACAATGCAACTCGCCCCGAGCCAGTGGTGGCTTCAGCAAGTTTCCGGCATCCATACTGCCTTCTCCCGAAGAGCCGGCACCAACTACGGTGTGGATTTCATCGATGAAAAGGATGATCTGGCCGTTTGATTCCAGCACCTCTTTGAGAACGGCCTTGAGCCGCTCCTCGAACTCACCGCGATACTTTGCGCCTGCGATAAGCGAGCCCATGTCCAGCGCGATCAGTTTTTTCTTCTTCAGGCCCTCAGGCACGTCGCCTTTGGTGATTCGAGTGGCTAAACCTTCTACGATAGCGGTTTTACCGACGCCAGGCTCTCCAACCAGACACGGGTTGTTTTTGGTTCGTCGTGAGAGAACCTGCATGACGCGCCTGATTTCATCGTCGCGCCCGATCACGGGATCGAGTTTGCCCTTTGCTGCAGCCTCGGTCAAGTCTCGACCGTAGCGCTTCAACGCCTGATAGGTCGCCTCCGGATCCTGACTCGTAACTTGTTGATTGCCTCGTATTTCACTCAGTTGGGCGAGGATTCGATCGCGGGTGATACCGTGCTGTTTCAGGATTGTGCCGGATTGACCTTTGCCGGGATCGCATAGGGCGATGAGCAAGTGCTCTACGCTGATGTACTGATCCTTCATCTGCTCCGCTTCTCGCGCGGCGAACTCCAGCAATTGCATGAGTTTGTTCGAGACATGCAATTCGTCTTTTTGCATATTGACCGCGGAACCTTTCGGTTGCGCTGCGAGATATTTTTCGAGATCGTCAATGACGTCAGCCGGCTTTGCATCGAGTTTTTCAATAATTGTTGGCGTCAGGCCGTCCTTTTGCTCCAGCATAGAAAGGAGCAAATGTTCTGGCGACACCTGGCTGTGACCGTAACGAGTCAGGATACCTCTAGTGTCAGTAACTGCTTCTTGCGCTTTGTTTGTAAAACGATCTAGATTCATGTATCTCCAGTTGGGCGCAACGCCCCAAACAATGTTGAGCTAAAGGCGATAAAAATTTCGGGTCCCACATATGAATTATGGGGGACCCATCTTAAGGGGTGCTCATAAAACTACAATTTCTTTAGATTGATTGGAAAACCGGCAAAGCCTTTCCAGAACGGGGCTTGCTGATATATATTGGTTCTCGGTTGAATCTCGCGCGGATTTCGGGCCGGTGGCTTTTGGTCCCGGCAACTCGCTTGAAGCAACCGCTGTCCGATGCCCGCCCGATCCGACCGGCCTGATCTAAAAGGTTACGATGCGGCGGCCCGGTCTGCGCTCGGCTGTTTGACTTCGTACAATGAGATTGTGCTCTCCGCAATAGATTCGTAATGCAGGAATTCGAGGAAGACTACTACGCCATACTCGGTGTCGAGGAAACTGCCACCGCACAGGAAATAAAAAAGGCGTACCTCAAACTCGCCAAGCAGCTGCACCCGGACCGCTACCCCAACGACCCCGACCAGCGGGCGAGGGCGCAGCGAGAATTTGCGCGCGTGACCCGCGCCCACGACATGATTTCGGACGATGAGCGCCGTGCGGAGTACAACGCTGTTCGCATCCTGAAGAGGAAGAAAGAGCAGCAGGAGAATCTGGACGCCCTGGAGTCAACCAAAGTCGACTTCGATTTGAGCGAGGACGAGATCAAGGCGATTTCGCCGCGACAATCCGGTCAGACCGGTTTGGTCGGGGATGAAACCATTAACGTCAAATGGGCGAATAAACATCTTGTGCGCGCCGACGAACTGCTGAAACGTCGGCGATATCAAGAGGCGGAGACGGCTATGAAAGAGGCGATTCGTCTTTGCCCCAAAGAGCCTCGATATCACAACAAACTGGCCGAAATCTATCACGCCAGGGGCTGGAATACCCTGGCGATGACCGAGGTTCAGACAGCCTTGCGCATCGACCCGCGCGACGCCGAGGCCCGGACGTTGGAGGCTCGCATCAAGAACACGGTCAAAACCTCCGATGCGAATTCCGCGAAGAAGAAGGGTTTCTTCGAACATCTGAAAGAAATTCTAACGAAGAAACTATAGAGTGCTGAAAGCGTCGATCAAGAAACCGGGACAATATTGGACTGCAGCGGAGTACTTTCTGGCTCATGAAAAAGGCAACGATTGCATCGTTATGTTTAGCTTCTTACCTGTCGACTCCACTGGCGGTGGCAGCTCAAAATAGCTCGTCATTCAATGCCACTCTCGATGGTGCGCGTTCCGGCACGGCGACAGCAGGCGCATATCCAGCGAAGAGCTCAGGCGGCTTTGCCGATGCACTGGAGAAATACCGAACGACTTCCTTCCTTTCCGCCAGTGAGCATAGATATCTTGAAGGGCACGTCGAAAAGAGTGAACCCAATCCGTTTATAGAAGGAAAGGTTGAGACGGTTCCTGCCGAAACGAAAATCGATATGGTCTTCCCGAAAGGCGTAACTCTCAACTCCGAGCTCAGCCAGAAAGGTGATGAAGTAGTTGTTCGTATTGCGCAAGATGTCACCAGTGGTGGCAAGGTCGTTTTGCCCGGTAAGTGGTTTATGCGCGGTCACGTAACTGAGGCTATGAATCAGAAACGGCTAGGGCGCGACGGTTACGTCTCCGTTCAATTCGATAAACTGGTCAGCCCGGGCGGTGAGTACGAAGTGCCCTTCGAGGCCGGTTTTACAACGAAGGACTCGACTCTGAAAGCGGTAACGAAAGTGGTGGCAACTGACGCCGCTTACACGGGAGTTGGTGCAGGAGCGGGTGCTTTACTTGGTTTGCAAGTCTCGGGTATTCCCGCAACGGTGGCTATGCAGGGATACAACATCGCCGCGTTTGCTGCTGCCGGCGCGATCTGGGGTTTGATTGCGTCGCTCAAGCGTAAAGGGAAGATACGCAACGTATATGAGGGCGATAGCATCGGTTTTAAAACCCTGGGCCCGATGAGGCTTCCGGCTTTCGATCCGACTCGCATTCCGTCAGCTGCTGTTGTTAAACCGCTCGCCGGTTTGCAGATGACGGCAAGCAAGGTGCAATGGCAAACGCCGCCGTGGGGCGACAAATCAGCGAGTTTCTTGATTACGAATGTTGAAGTCACAAACAACTCGGACACGAATTTCTATTTTTCGGATTTGATTGTAGAAAGCAGTCAGGGACAGCGATATGCGGAGCATATCGGCAAGCAACGCAAGGTCGCGGAGAACCTCGTGCCACCGGGCAAATCGGGTGTCAGTAAAGTTGTGTTTCTGGCGGGATCTCGCAAACTTAAGTACTCGCTAATCTTCCTTAGCCGCGGTAAAACAAAGGAACTCAGCAGGGTGGTCTTAAACTAAAATCTTGCGGTTTACCCCACTGCATACTAGACCTAATTACTAATTCGGGTTAATATAACCACGTCAGTTGAAGATCAGTAGAGATCAAATAAGAGATCAATACATCGATCCTGATCATTAGAACAGATCATAATCAACAGACACGCGGCAGACCACGACCCATGCATGCTGAACAGTAACCAAAAGGAAAATTGCCACTCTCGCTGAGAGATTGTTTCTATCTATCACAGCAATTGGAACTATTAGTCCATCTGCAAGCAGAGCGGCAAAGGGGGGAACAATGAAGGCCCATTTGACACAAATGTGGCAGTCGATCCACGGACAGTCTCGTCACAGACAGGCCGAGAGTCAACTTCGCAAGTTGCAAGGCCATAACGTGCAGCTCGAACGTCAAGTTAAAGAGAAAGAGCGCGAAATCGACCGTCTAAGACATCAGCTCGCAAACTGCGAAGCTAGACTGCAGGAGCTCATGGGCACGGATGTGCTGACAGCTCTTCCCAATCGACATGTGTTCAAGGAGCACCTGACGCACTCGTTGAAACGTGCACTGCGGCTGGGTTATTCACTATCGCTTATGATCGTCGATATCGATCATCTTAGAGATATTAACTTGAAATACGGGCACGAAGTTGGTGATACGGTTCTTGTTGAAATCAGCAAGATTCTGCGCAGCTCCGTTCGTGAAATCGATATGCCGGCGCGCTGGGGCGGTGAAGAACTCGTAGCCGTACTGCACGAAACCGACGCCGAAGGTGCAGCAGTAGTCGCTGAACGGGTACGCAGGCGCGTATCTATGCTGGAAATCAAAGATCCAAAATCAGGCGAGATTATCAAAGTAACTGCGACGCTTGCCGTAGCTAACTATCCGTTGCACGGAAACAAACCGCAAGAGCTTCTGGAAGCTTCCTGCGAAGCGCTGATGATGGCTAAAGAGAAGGGCTGCAACAAAGTTCTGATCGCCTGCAAATAATTCGGGCGCCTGCAAAATTGCGAAGAGTCACTATCGCCTGAGAGTTGGTGCGACGTCGTACAGCGCTCTTAGTGTTAGTTTGTCGTTTTCGCTGATGTGGGCGTGCGGCTCGTTAGCATTCGCCTCTGCCGCCATCAAGTCCTTTGGATTTGTGCTGTGGTAAGCGATGCCCCAGGCGTGACCGAATTCGTGTGCCGCGATCCAGGTCAGAAAATTACTCTGCAACTTATTCGGATCGTTTGTGGCGATTTGAATGAAAATTTTGTTGCCGGCAAAGTTGCTCGTCATCACTTGTGTGAAACCAGTATGGCCGCGTTCCAATTTTGGGCACCAAACAACAACGATATCTGCGATGCTCGGCGAGTTGACCAACTGATAGTCGAGTATCTTCTCTGCGCGCGCCCATTCCCATTTTTGCAGTCCAGCTACTACCGACGATGCGTATCCGGAGTTAAACCCCGGATCGTGCTGAAGGTGTTGATAGAAGGCTGGTCCCTGCGCTCGAAGCGTTTGGAGCAACTGTGAAATCTGCGGCTGCAGCAGTCCCTCACGACCTCGATATGGCTCGGGCAACATCAAACCTTGTGAAACGTATATTTTGATGGGCATTCGATTGCGCGTGAAGCGAGATAACATTCCTGCTCCAGTTACGCAGGGGTATGGCTCGCATTCTGGAAAGCGCTGAACAAGCATAAGTTTTGCGTGCGCGCCAAAACCTTGCTTCCAATGCTTGGCGATTATTATGCGAGCACATGCGCGTTTGGCTGTCTCGAAATCGCCGCAGCGAAGGGCCGAGTCTGCAAGATAATACTGAATACCTGCGTCTCGAGACGAGTGTTGCGCGGCAGTCGCAAACAGTTTTTCTGCTTCTTTGAATTTACCTGCATCGTAGAGCTTCTTTGCTCTGGCACCTTCAGCTTTACCTAAGGCGTCGTTGTCGACGTCGACCGCAAAGGCTGATGGCACCGCCAGCAGTATCATGAGCAAAACGAGCGCAAATTTGTTCATCGGTTCTCCAGACTGAAGCTGGTTCCGCCGGGAGACGGAACCAGTTCGCTGATTTGATCGTATCCGTGCAACCTTGCGCGAGGGTTTCTAAATGGATTCGTTAGAGCTTTTGAAGGAAGTAAATGACAACAGGCGTCACGCGAAGTCGCAAACGTAGGATGACGTCGCATGACCTCGCGTCGCATGACCCTGGATGACGTAGCATGACCTCGGATGACGTCGCATGACCCTGGATGATGTCGCATGAGTCGGATGACGTCGCATGACCCTGGATGATGTCGCATGAGTCGGATGACGTCGCATGACGTCGGATGACGTCGCATGGAGTGTCAAGGTTGCTCCTTGCCGGCGACTGCTTGTTTGGAAGCTCTAAGGGTTGCTTCTATCATTTATAGATTTTGCCCTCGTATAGCCGAGAGCCGAACGCTAACTTCCTAAGTCACTGGAGCTAGCCTGAAACAGCCGTGAGCACTTGCGTAGCTGGACTGATCACGTGGAGCTCGTTTGGAAAGCGACAATATGGCGGTACGGACGTATCTTGCTAAGTCCACGCCATAAAGGCTCGAAACCCGCTGCCTGGCTTCGTCGGTAGCAGTCGTCTCGAGATTGGACAGGTTGTGTTCACAAATCTATTGACAGTAGAAGAGACTATAAGAGGTTTATGAGAGCAGGATATGCCTGCTTCTGCTTCTGCTTCTGCTTCTGCTTCTGCCTTCTGGCTTCTGCTTCTTCTTCTTCTTCTTCTTCTTCTCGTTATTCTTATCCTTCTCTAAAGTCCGGCGTCGGCCATTTCTCGGGCTGTAGCGGTTCTGGAGCCTTTTAGGAGAGAGGGTTGACAAATACCCAATTTAGATTTAGTCTAAATACAGACGAAGTAAACGAGGCGAAGTCCAAATGTCTTTCACGGCAAAAGAGCTGCTAACCAAAAGAGGGGTCAAACTTACCTCTCAGCGGCTCGTTATAACGGAATACCTCATGCAAACGTATGAGCATCCGACCGCCGACGAGATATTGGCCGCGGTAGCTGAGAAGCTGCCGATGGCGCTTTCCCGCGCTACCGTCTATAACACGCTCAAGACACTGGTCGATGCGGGTGTCATTCGTGAAGTGCTTACGGAACCTGGACGCACCAGATACGATGCCAACACGTCTGAACATCATCACTTTGTAGATGTTAAATCCGGAAGGATCGTAGACATTCCACAGGAGATGCTGCCTGACATACAGAAAGTGCTTGGCGACAAGTACAACGTCAAAAGCTACACCGTTACTTTCTATGGCGATCTAAACGAAGATTCGAAATAGATCGTCTGTCCGAAATCAATCGTCTTAACGAGACTGCTCAAGTAGTTTCGAAAGACGAACACATCTGAATTGTGAAGCCGTCTCGCGGTTTCGCGAAGAGGAACGCATCTGAATTGTGAAACCGTACCCGGGTTCGCGAAGAGGAACACATTCTAAATTCGGAAGTCGCGTGAGCGGCTTCGAGTATGAGCACGCATATCTGAATTGTCGAAATCGCCTGTTGTGATTTTGCGAAGATAAGCATGCCACCAATCTTAAAAGCAAAATGTCACCACGTGTGGCGGAGCTGTATTGCTCCGCAAGGAGAAACACATCATGAGTAAAATTCCAGGCACCAAAACAGAAACCAATTTGCATTCAGCTTTTGCTGGTGAATCGATGGCGAATCGAAAGTATCTGTACTTCGCTAAAATCGCTCGCAAACTCGGAAACGAAGATGTCGCAAAACTCTTCGAGGAAACCGCCCATCAAGAAACAGGCCATGCGTTCGCTCATTTGGAACTTATGTATCCACCTGCTGACCTGACCGTCGAAAAACTTTTGGAACTCGCGATTGAAGGTGAGCTGTACGAGACCAATGAGATGTACCCCAGCTTTGAGAAGATAGCGCTTGAGGAAGGACGTCTCGATGCGGTTGCCGAGTTCCAGGAGCAAGGTGCTGAATCTAAGGAGCACGCCGAAACCTTTATGGCTGCGGCGAAACGTTTCAAAGCTCTGCAACGCGTCGAAGCTTATCACGCTGGTCGATATCAAAAAGCGCTCGACAAAGTAAAAGATGAAGCAGCGGTCGAGGACGAGCAAGCAAGAAAGTCAGCGTAGTCGTCGCGCTAGTCTGCGTGACCGTTTTACGAGTTGCGCAGACTGACGAAGCGAAGAAGACTGTTTGAAACATTCGCGGAAATACGTTTTGAATATTCTAAAAATCTATTCTAAAAAAGGTTGAATTGATCTAACTCACCGCCGGAGTTCTTGATCAGGTGACACCAAATGTAGAGGCATCCATTCGCATAACCGGGAGGTCAAATCATGAAAGTTAAGCATCTCGATCATTTAAATATGACCGTTAAAAACCTTGATGAAACAAAGGATTGGTACAAACGCGTGTTCGGTTTCGACGTGGTCGAAACGGGATTACGAAGCGGAATGAAGTGGGGAATTCTCAAAAGTGGAGATGCGATGCTCTGCATTTACGAATACCCGGAACTTGTAAAACCGAGCAAAGCGGCCAGCAAGAATACGCCGCACACGATTAACCACTTCGGGCTCAGAATCACGGATCGCGATAAGTGGAACCAAACAGTCGAGTCGGAGCAATTGGAGGTTTTGTACGGAGGTGAAGTTCGTTACCCGATGTCGACATCTTGGTACGTCTTAGATCCGACCGGCTATGAAATCGAAGTCGCACTCTGGGACGACGATGTTGTTAGTTTTAAACAATCAGCGTGACTATTGCCACTTCGGGCGATGTTCTGAGACCGAGTGAGTATTTCTCGAAGCCAAATTGACCACCACACGGCTGATTGAAGCGGGAAGCGAGGCACTGACGTGTCTCGCTTCTTTGCGGGTCCGCAACCGAACAGGGCGCTTCAATCTCGCATTAGGGCTGTCAACTGCGTACTTTTACCATTTACCTAAACCCATTAGCTATTTAATATAGGCTTTGATGACTTTGTTTTGTGAGGAAAACGACGTGAGGCGTCGCGCTCTACCTGTGATTCTGGCTCTCCTTCCGGTTCTTGCCGGTGAGGCAGCGTTCGCGCAGCAGTGGAACGGTCAGCAGTTCGGCAACGCTTCGGGCGCCGGTCAGCAGTTTCAACAAAACCAGTTCGGGCAGAATCAGTCCCAGCAATTCGGTCAAAACCAGTCGCAGCAGTTCGGGCAAAGCCCGCAGCAGTTTGGGCAGCAACAATTCGTGCAGTCGCAGTTTCAGCCGATGAATAGTGGCATCAGCGCTCAGCAGCCTGGCGTGAACGTGCCGATGCTGAATTCTCAGATGGGTACGATGCCGTCTGCTCCTCAGCCTGCTCAGCAGTTCGCACCATTCGTTCCTGGAACTCCGGGCGAGCCTGGTGTGGACATCCTTGATGAGTCTCTGAAGTATCACAACATGGGTGTGCAGAACCCGGCTCTCAGCAGTAATTTCAATCAATCGCCGCAAGCCAATGGTTTCAGCGGCGGTAATCAGAACTCAGCCGCTGGAAACTCGAATGCCAGCCTCATGTCGAAACCGCTGTTCGGAAGCGCCGGTTTGTTTCAAACCGCAGGCGCGCCACCTGTAAGCACCAATGGTGGTGGCAGTGGCATTAATTCACAAGCGGTTGGAGCAATTGGAGCAGCTGCCCTTCTTGGAACGTTCCTGACCAACGGTGGCGTTGGTGGGATGATTAAGTCGGTCGGCTGGGACAATAGCCGGCACATGCGCGGCGCATCAGGTTTCTAACTCAGGGCTTAACTCTCTTCGTGATGTCTTCAAATGCAAACGGCGTCGCTGTCGGCGAGAAGTAAAGCTTATCTTCTAGCAAGGGCAGTTTTGCATCGAAGTATTTGTTGAATACAACTCTAAATGAGTTGACGGGTGTGATGGTGTCGTATACGGTGCGGCCGTCGCCTCGGTCGTTGGGTGATTCCGCCGGTGCTGATGAAATCAGGGACGGTGTCGATGAAGTTGTGGTGGTCTCGGTATCGGCACCAGTTGCCGAGGGACCTGAATTCGCCTTCTCTGAGCCTCTGTTTAGATCTGATTCTGGTAGGTAATATGCGTTCAGGATTCGAAAACGTTCATTCAGGAAGGCATCAGATGGTGGGGCGTCAGGTTTTTCCTGAATTGCCGGTCCGTGATCTCCCTGGATAATAATGACCTTTTTGCGACCATCTTTCTGTAACGCATCGACAAACGTCAAAATTCTGTTTTGAATGAATTTCACCTGTCCGACGTACTTCTCTTTGGTGTATGCCTCGGCAAGCGAGATCTGGTCAATGACTATTGGACTTCCGTCTTCGTTAAATAAGAACGGCGGATGCGGAATCAAAATGTGAATCAAGGAAAATTTCGGCGATGGTTTTGAGATGAATTCTTCCGGATGGTTGAGCGCATATGTGCGTGTGTTTCGCGCAGCGTTGCCCATGAAATCCAGATAGCGCTGGAATGGACCAATGATCGTTCCTCTGGCGAATGCGAGGTGGAAGATGTTGCCGAACGGCGAACCTATATTGTCGTCAGCTTCCGGGATGTAATCAGTGGGAGCATAACCGGAGCGCATTGACTCGAATCTATAACCGATCTTTTTGAGAGCCTGCGTGACGTTGTTGCGCTGTATAAGCCGACATAGAATAACGTTGTCGATTGAGTCGCGTCCCATGATTTTTTCGACAGGCGAAAGATACTCGATGTTTAGTGCCGAGGGCAAAGATAGAATCGTGACTTGATAATTGCTCCGAGAACTCTTTGCGACAGTGAAACCGCGCTTCTCCAGCTGTTTCACGAACTCGCCATTGTCGTAGTTGTAGACTTCGTTTAAAACTTCCGTTCGTCCGAATGCATCCAGAATTATGTAATAGATGTCCGGATTGTCTTTCTGAGCAACGAGTTTTATCGATGCAAGATCCTTTGATTGCCACTCCCTTACCTCTTTTAGCTTTGATTGAATCTCGACCTCGTGCATGATTACGTAACCGACGTTGCCGACTACGAGCACCAGGCTGATTATGTTCAAAAACTTTGTGAGCAGAGTGAATTCGTTTTTTGACTTCACGAAGACGCTTATGATAAGCCCTGCTATCAAAACATACGGAATTACGTAGAACGCGTCGTTGCCCTCAACGTTCATCGATTTGAGCGTGCGATTCACGACAATTGCGAGTGCATCGAAAGTGAAAATCAACAGGACTGAAACACTCGTGACAATCGCGGCTCGACGTACGTGCCGAAGGATTGCATACCATATTCCAAACAGCAGCGCGCAGACGCTGAGATTCAAGATTACCGGAAAGACCAGCTCATCAGGCAGAACATAAAAAATCAGGCTCGTGTATGCCGTGAGAATTGGAAAGAGCGCGAATAGTATCGGATGTAGTGGTACCTTTTCCAGCATCGAAATCTGAACTTCCCTGTGATATTACGCTTTTATTGTTGGGGCGCTCTGTTTGCTGTGAGTGATGTTTTAACAAGTGTGAGCGCTGATTTGTTTTCGAGTGTCAATGATACACAATTGAAGAACCGGGCGGTTGCGCTGGCGAGGTGCTTCGTTAACAGACGCGAATTCAATTATCGATGTATAAATTGTCGGCTAGTGTCGATGTGCTAGGATCGGCCGGTCGAATTCCAGAAGGTTCAGGAGATTGAAATGAGCAATTGGAGCGAGCTTCACGATGCGGGCTATGCAGCCGCGGAAGAGGGCGATCTGAAAAGGGCGGTCAGTTTCTTGAAGAAGGCTGTCAAAGCCGCTGAATCGACTGAAACAAATGAGGAATTGTGCCAGAGTCTTAACTGTCTTGCAGTCTGCTATCAAGCGCTGGGTCAGGACGACGACGCGAAGAGCATGTTCGAGCGTACGATTGAGCTCAAGCCTGAGACCATCGAATTACCGGCCGCTATCGAGGCGTTGGCTGATTTATACGCCTACGATGATGACGCAAAAGCTCTTGAACTCTTTGACGAGGCGATTAGAGAATATGTTCGCCTCGGCGAAAACGATGCGCAAATTGATGCGCAGAATAAAATTCTTAGCATCAAATGCTTCAGCGAAGAGATGGCGGTGCTCAAAGAAAGACCGCTATCCAAGGCTGAAACTGAAAGTTTTAAACGCCAGGCAGATTTCGGTATGGAAGTTGTCGGGCTCGGTAAGAAAGGGGCAGCATCGCCCCAGGAGATTGCTCAGAATGTCGACTCATACATAGACTCCTGGCAGGACGAGGATATCGACATTTCTGAACTGGACATCATGGAAGTTGCGAAGGGCCTGGGTGCCCTCTGGGCGCAGCAGTTGGTGAAAGAGTTCAAATGGGAATGGGTCTGCCTGGAGGGCGCGGGTAATCTCTACGCCGTTGTGTCCAAGGACCGTGCGCTTATTATCAACCCTGTTTATTTCGTCAAATCATGTCTGGAAATGCCCGAACTCGATTGCACGATTATGCTCGCTTTCAACATGATTCAGGAAGGACAATTCGAAGAAATTCCTGAAGGCAGCTTCGAAAACGTGATGGAAGGCGTTCATCGCGTTGTTCCGAAACCAGGTCGCTCTCTGAGCATGGCTGCCGGACGCTTGCCTGAGTAGTTTACTGGTCCGCAGACTGGGATTCTCGCTGTTCAAGCCGAGAAATCTATTTGGTCGCGCGATTTGTCTTAACCGAAACCGCTTCGAATTGCTGTGGAATTACACATATGAGCGATTCGGTATTTGCCCTAACATTGAGTTCTATCAGGATAAATAGCTTGCAAATTGTCGGATGTAGTTGAGAAGCGCCTCGCGATCAACTGTATCCGACAATTTGTTGTTAAGATGATGATTTCTCCTTCAGCACGCTCCGCGGCTGCCACTGAATATGGTGTCAGTTTATATAGGCTTGGCGGAGCCCTTCGTGTCCTTCACGGGCGTTTTCGCGTCCTTGCCTTTAGTGGCGCTCGTCGCCGCAGGAGCTTCCGGTTTTTTCGGAAGTTTATAGCCGATATGAACCAGTTCAATCTCGTACTTGAGTGGAACGCCTGGTGTCAGAAGTGGTGATGCCGTCGAACCTTTCGGGAAGCCGAGTGGTCCGGGAACAAGCATGGTGCGTTTCGCTCCGACCTTCATCCCGATGATGCCTTCATCTACGCCTTTGCACAAACTGCCCGCGCCAACCGTTATACACTGCGGTTTTCCACGGAGCTTGGTGCTGTCAAACTGTTTGCCTTCAGGCATAACATAGCCAACAAAGTCTATCCAGGCTACGTTTCCAAACTGCGCCGCTGCTCCCGTTCCCGGTCTATCTTCCGAATATTCGACGCCGCACGGCAGCTTGACTGTCTTTGCGCCAAGCTCAGACTTTTTCGAGTCGCCCTTCGTGAATTCTTTTTTTGCGACCGCAGGAAGTGCGGCTGTTCCAAACAGCAAACTTGCTACCAACAGTAGTTTTAAGCTTTTCATAGGCTCTCTCATTTTTAGCTAAACCAATCGCCACGGCCAATTATAGCCATCTTTGAAAGTGCTTCGCCTACTCTATGCGGCGCTTACCTGTAGTACTATCATCGGTTAGCGGCGCAACATGTCATGAACTGTGGTTCTACATGGCGCGTGCGCGGAAGCACAGGGAAAGGAAGCGCAAAATGATTCGTTTGATGGTCGTTGACGACCATATCCCTACCCGCGAACAGATTGTGAAAGAGCTGGGTTCAGGCGATTTGATCGAAGTGATCGCCGAAGCTGGAACGAGTGATGAAGCATGGCGCGTGGCGCAACAGATTTTGCCGGACCTGGTTCTTCTCGACTTGCACTTGCCGGGGCTGACTACAACTGAGGATTTGCTGCGGAAGTTGTCCGGGCTGCCTAACGTCAAGGTTGTGATTTTCGCTAGTAAAGCGCCTGCGTCAGATGTTCTCGATCTGCTGGACGGTGGAGCATCAGGTTATGTTTTAAAAACCGACGCCGCTGCCCTCATTCGAATGGCGCTCCTGATGGTATCGCGGGGTTCCACCGGCGTGATTTCGCCTTCGCTGCCGCGCCACCTGACGCGCCTCAGTGCTGACGAACGGCTTATTCTTCGCCACCTTACGCAGAGAGGGAAACTGCCGAAAGCCGCAGAGCGTATGGGAATTCCCCAGTCGGAACTGGAAGCTACCGCAATGCACCTTGCTGGAAAGCTCGAGCTTATCAAAGAAGACTCGGACGAGCCACCGGATGAACTACAGGCTAGCTCAATCGAGAAGCTCATCAAATGGGCTAAGAAACACGGATTTTAGCTAACCTAGCTGACGATTGTGCCGCAGTCGGCGTCTCACGAAAAGCCCCCAATAGGTTCTTCGACCCTAAGGCGCTCGGCGCTTAGATGTCTCGGACAAGCGCTAGTCCGACTGGTGAATTTTTAAATATTTGCGAGCAGCACCCAGGTGACGGCTGATGAGCCGACTAGCATCGTTATAATTTCGCCCATTGAAAAGGAATGACGCAATAGTGCGCCCGAGGGCTCTTTTCGTTCCAGATAGTCGTTGAGCCAATGCTGAGCTATTGCCACGGGAATCGACGTCAACGTGTAAAGCAGATAGAAGTGTCCCGGAAGTTTTCCGAGTCGATAAAGTGCCACCATTGCCATCATCAGGCAGAATGCCGGAAATGTTGGATTGTTTTTCAACATCGAACCTTCGCGTCCAAGTTTTGCAATGGCGTGAAAAATGTAGACGAAGAATCCAAGCGTTAATATGCCAACAATCGGGGTCAGTTTTTGCATGGCTTCCTGACCCATAGGGATCAGAAAAAGCGGTCCCACTGCGGTCGGGGCGATCGCGGCAACGGTGAACCAGAAGGGATTTATTTTCCGGAAAGATGACAGAAGTGGCTCTGCTGGCACGATTGCTACGGTAGGAGTTCCGTCAGCAGGTTTAGCGGCGTTAGCACCGGCAGTAGGCTCGGTGACAGCTTCGGCGACTCCTGCCGATGTGGTTGGTTCGGTAGAGGCACCGGCAATTGATTTGAGGTCGCGAGTGGTTTTGTACAGCCAGTAAAAGAGGTATGTCAAGAACGTGAACATCGAAAGAAGCACCACGTGCCAGGCGGGTTGGCGCAGTGACTTTGTCACTGTTGGAGAGACATCGCTAGTTGCAGGTTGTGTGCCAGTTTTCAAAGAAGTCATGTGAAGCCGCTTGCAAAAACAGCATCATTCTCCCATGTTTGCCAAGTATCTGGGGTTTAAGCATTATCAATTTCGTAATCATGATCAATGTCCTTCGCGATCCGGTAATCTTTTTAGAGCGAGTTTCAGCAGTCCATCGCTGAATGTTTGAAGTCCTTCCGACTGCTCGCTGGGGACGCAGATTCACGCAAGTTGAACTGTTCCGCAAGGAAAAACGTAACTCCCACCAGCGGAGTACACGCAGTCCTCACAATCGAATGATTTGCTGTTAATTCAGGAGCAGGTTAGAAAGAATGGTTAATTCAGTAGTTGTCGTCGGCAGAGCCGGCAGAGATCCGGAAATGCGTTATTTCGAGTCCGGTCGAGTTAAAACCACCTTCAGCGTGGCTGTTAACCGACCGACTAAAGAGAAGGAAACGGATTGGTTTGACATTGAAATCTGGGGCAGACAAGCCGAAGTTGCGGGCGAGTACGTTCGCAAAGGGAGTCTTATCGGCGTAGAAGGTCGTCTCGATTTCAACAAATGGACCGACGATCAAGGGACAAAGCATGTTAAACCGCTCATCAAGGGCAATAACATCAGATTGCTCGGTAGCAAACGCGATAATGCGTCCGATTTTGGTGGCGAGGAACACTAAGGCTAGATGATTAACAACGTCCAGTTTATTGATTATCTGGTCATTGGCATCTATTTCGCCTTCGTTATTGGAATTGGATACCAGCTCAAGAAGCAGATGGTGACCAGCGAGGACTTCTTTCTCGCTGGTCATCGTATTCCAACTTGGGTAACCGGGCTCGCGTTTTTGTCCGCGAATCTAGGCGCGATTGAAGTCATGGGAATGGCTGCCGGTGCGGCTCAGCACGGTGTCATGACCGCGCACTTCTATTGGGTCGGCGCGATACCGGCGATGGTGTTTCTTGCTGTGTTCATGATGCCGTTTTACTACGGCTCGAAAGTTCGTAGCGTTCCTGAGTATTTGAAGAAGCGCTTCAATGAACCGACTCGCGCGTTCAACGCCTTGTCGTTCGCCGTCATGACAATTCTCATGTCAGGCATAAATTTGTATGCGATGGCGAAAGTGTTTCAAGCGCTCTTAGGTTGGGATATCAATCTCTCAATCTTCATTGCCGCAGTAGTTGTGCTTGCCTACGTCTTTCTGGGCGGTCTGACTTCATCGATCTATAACGAAGTCATTCAATTTTTCTTGATTATCGTTGGCTTACTACCTCTTACAATCCTGGGACTGTTGCACGTAGGCGGACCTCAAGCGCTTGCCGATCAACTTACCGACACCAGCATGACCCATCTGTGGATGCACACGACGTCCGCGCATAATCCGATGGGCGTCGATTGGATGGGAATAGTTGCCGGATTAGGCTTTGTGCTTTCCTTCGGATACTGGTGTACGGACTTCCTCGTTATTCAGCGCGCCCTCGCCGCTAAGGATGTTCGCAGTGCTCAAAGAACCCCGCTTGTGGCTGCGTTTCCCAAAATTTTCTTTCCGATCATTACCGTAGTGCCTGGTCTACTTGCACTTGTCATTTTGCCTGGGTTGGGTGAAAGCATCCCTTATGACATGGCGATACCGGCAATGATGGGATTGATGTACCCCAACGGAATGCTAGGTCTGGGCTTGACTGCGTTGCTCGCGAGTTTTATGTCCGGCATGGCCGGAAACGTCACCGCATTTAATACCGTCTGGACTTATGACATTTACCAGAGTTACATTGCTCCGAAGAAATCCGATTCGCACTATTTGTGGGTTGGTCGTTTTGCTACGGCTGGCGGCATTCTCGTCAGCATCGCCGCTGCATACCTCGTTATGCATTTTCCTACGATTATGGATTATATGCAGCTGATATTCTCGTTCTTCAACGCGCCGTTATTCGCAACTTTTGCACTCGGCATGTTCTGGGTTCGCACGACGCCGACGGGCGCGTTCATCGGCTTGGTAGTGGGAACGCTCGCTGCTGTCGGGCACTACTTTATGTGCGAAGCTGTGCGTATCGAGCCGGATTTGCTGCCGTCATATCTTTCCTTCATAGCCCCGCTGGTCGAAGTCTGCAAGAAGCCACTGTCCTATCCAACCGTCATGGCCGGCAACTTCTGGCGCGCTGTCTTCGGTTGGACAACTTGTTTCTTGATCACGATAATTGTTTCTCTATTTACTAAACCAAAACGCAAACGCGATCTGATCGGTTTAGTTTGGGGACTCTCTCCGAAACCCGCGAATAAGCGAGTCCAGGAGCCGTGGTACCTGAATCCGATTCACCTATCAATTATTGCTCTGATTATCACTCTCGCCCTCAATATTTGGCTGTGGTGACCTATGCTTGATGTAAGAAAACCACTCGGACTACTTTTCATAATCCTGGGCGCATTGCTTTTTCTGTACGGAATGTACTTTTCGCCTGAAGTAAATTTTCAGACGCCAAATGCGTTTTTTCCGCTGAAACTGAATATGCCGGTCGGTGCGTTCATGTTTATCTTCGGTGTGATCATGTGGCAACTCGCACGCTACGTCGAATTGAAAACTCTGGATCATGAACTTACGGAACGCGAAAAGGAACTCGATCGAGTCGAGAAAAAACGTGCAAAAGCACTTGCTAAGCAGCAGGCTGCCGCCGCTGCCTCTGGCGTTCCCGGCTCAGTCGACCTGAGCGATACCAATGCTGCCCGTCAGTCGAAAGTGCAAGAATCGGAAGCCGTTCCCGAAGTCGATGTTGAAAACGATGAAGATGTCGAGTCCAGTGGTGACACAGCAAGCACTGCTTCCCGCGACAATGACCATGCTCAAGCCGCCGACGACGAAACAAAAGACAAGTAATCAGCCAGGACCTAGCGCGCCGCTTCGCGCGTCATAATTTCACGCACCGCATTTGGTGACTACTGCCGAATGCGCCAGACTATGCCAACGAATGCAAACGCACTCATCAAAACCGTCAGCTCTCTTTTCAAAAGCCGCGATGATAGGTTTCTGAACTCAGCCTGATCGCATTATATCGATTGCTTCGATTTTGTGTGCAGTTGCTCGTGAAGGGCGGCAAGCGTTTCCTCCACGCGCTCTAGCGGTATTCGTGGACCGGCTAAGAGATCGAAACCTTTCACACTGCTCACGTAACGTGGAACAAGGTGAAAGTGGACATGGCGCACCATTTCCGCTATACATGCGACGTACACCATCTCGGCGCCAAGAGCATTTTTGATAGCGCCTGATATCAGCGGCATGAGCGAGCCCATACGTGCCGAGTCGTCCGGATCAACCGCTGCTAGCTCATGATAGTGCGTCTTGAAGATAATCTGGGTATGCCCCGGCGTAATCGGAACGTCGCATAGAGTTGCGACTAAATACTCATCTTCATACACAGTCGGAGGCTTTGCGCCGCCCCTGATCAGCCATTCGCAAAACGGACAGTCAGCGTTTGTTTCCGGGGTTTCAGTGCTCAATTGGACCTCTTTGGCGGTTTACTACAGGGTTCGGACGGGCACTTAGGAAGTATATACAATAAAACGTGGCAGGATCACCAGCGGTCTTCGGCAGATCTCGAGTACGGTACGTTATGACATTTTCGGACGCAAATGAGAAAGGTTCGAAGCCGCATCCAATGCTCGGGGCGCAACTCGGGCAGTACAAAATCTTGGATGTGCTCGGCGGTGGTGGCATGGGCGTCGTTTTTCGCGCGAGGCAGCTCACCGTCGATCGCGATGTCGCGCTCAAACTGCTTCCGCCGACTCTCGCACATGATGAGATAAACACCAAGCGCCTCGAGCGCGAAGCAAAAGCGTTGGCGAAGCTCAGTCATCCCAATATTGTCACCACTTTTGATTTTGGTTTGACCGAATACGCGCAAGCATTTTTAGTCATGGAACTGGTCGACGGTCACAGTCTCAAAGAAGTTCTTGCCAGCGAAACTCGACTCGATGTACAACGAGCGCTGAAGATCTTCATTCAATTAGCCGATGCCATGCGGTTTGCGCACGGCACCGGAATTATCCATCGTGACTTGAAACCGCACAATGTGATGCTCGCGCAAAAACCATCGCCAGATTTCGTCAAGGTTCTAGACTTTGGAATCGCGCGTTTGTCTGACTCTCAAAAACTCACGAGAGTCGGAGAGATCATTGGAAGTCCGCTTTATATGAGCCCTGAGCAATGCCTCGATGATCCTGTGGATGGTCGAACGGACATCTATTCATTTGGCGTTCTCATGTATCTTTGTTTGACTGGTACAGTTCCATTCAAGGGAAACACACTCTACGAGACCGTCGAGGCTAAATGCACAAAGCCGATTCCGCGGTTCAAGGACGTCGCTCCTGATTGCGAGATTCCCAATTTCCTCGAAGAGCTTGTTCGTCATTGTCTCGCCGTGGAGCCTGACGAGCGCTTTCAATCTATGGGTGAATTGAAGAGTATGCTCGAGTCCATGCAAGTCGGACATAGAAAAAATGACACATTAGAGTCGACTGCTATTCTCGGGACATCGCCCATGATGCAAGGTTCGACCGCACCATCTTTGGAAACCATTCGCGCAAAAATGCATGCGGCCAAGAAAAAGTACGGTTCTGTTCCTTTGTCGCAGCCCGGCGTTTCCTCAGAGCTGGTTGAGAGAAGAACGGATGAACAGGCTCATAAGCATGTGCGAAGCCGTCATATGGAATCGCATCGCGGAATCGTTCTCACTCCTGGCGTTATGATAGTAGGTTTCGTCGTCATTATGGTTGTGCTTTTCGCGGGAGTCGTGGTTGGTATCTCCGTAGTTGGACAGGGGACGTTTTTACCCAATGTCGGTGCGAAGAAGGCTGATACTACAGGTGGTGTGTCAATTGGTGGTGATGCTGATAACCCTGCCTCTAAGACGAGTACGCGGCAAATGAGTACACCACAGGTGAGCACGCCGCAAGTGAGCACGCCACAAGTGAGCACGCCACAAGTGAGCACACCGCAAGTGAATAAGTCGCAGGTAAAAACGCCACAAGCGGCTGTGTCATCAGACTCGCGGTCGGTGCCTTTGCCCTCAACTCATGCTCCAGTTTCTCAGACGAAGCCTGCCGCAAGTCGGCCTGCCTCACCAGCTGCTGTCTCTACGAGATTGAAACGCCTGAGAGAAAATGCTCAGCAACGGGTTAAGAACGCTGCAAGAAAAAGACATGGGGAAGACAACGCAGGTCTTCCGAGAGTCCGGCATACCGTGCCTTCTGATAGAGGCGCTCAAATCTGGTACGACTTTGAGAGACGAGAATAGTTCTGGAACTCGTTGAAGTCCGAGAATTGGCTCCCTAAAATCACCCTTATTTGCGCAAAAGATCACCCCGATCTGTGGTGGTCGATATGGTATGCTCCTCGACTTATATAAGTGAGCGCCGTGGGGTGCTAATGGCTGATACCGGCAAGTGAGAGTGTCAGCCTGGCGAAAGAATCGGGGAGTCGTAATGGGAAATCGTCGGAATTTTTTACGTAACACAACGTCGCAGAGCGCCAGAATCGCAGCTCTTGCCGGATTTATTCTTTTAGCTAGCAATGGCTCGTCGGCGTCAGCGAATGATCGAATTTCATTCCGCGAGTTTCGTCAGCAAAATGACGGGCTTGCTAAAAGCGCAGCTCGTCAATTATTCCGCGAGCAGTTCGGTCGACATAACACCGCATCTAGTAGCGGGCAATTCGGAATTACCTATCAGCCAAATTTGCCGACAGTTAACTTCGGTGCTGGTGGCGAACCCATCTTCGCATCAAAAAACATTGCTGGTTTGAAGCGTGTCCACGAGCCTAGAGTACGCAATCAGTCAATGCAGGAATTATCCAGCGGCAACATCACCCGCGTAAATCGCGGAGTTGAGCTCGATCTTGGCTCTAACTTAAGAAACATCGTTCTTGGCAGATCCCTTTTTGACTCGAATGAAACTGTCTCAATTTCTGTTGGTGGGAAGACCGAAAACTTTTCTGCCGGTTCAAAAGTCACGGCTGCCGAATACGTCGCGGTGAAACAAGTCCTTGCTGGCGGCGGTCAGCAAGTCGAAGTCGATCGAAGTGGTCGTGCGTCCGGTGGCTCAGTCGATCTGGGAGCTTTGACATCAGATAACGATGTGATGCGTGCTTCCAGTCTGGTCGTTCCAAAGGATGTAACCACGATTGGCGATTTCGGGCGCGGTTCCGATTTCCGTTTAACCGGTGATCTATCGAATTTCGGTACGGTTCAAACCCTCTCGACAAACACCAGTGTTCGCGGAGGTACTATCCACGCGGACAATATCGACAACCATAGTGGCGCGCTCATCAGCGCCAGAGGCGACCTCAGTCTCGATGCAGCGAACAATCTCACCAACTACGGTGTCATCGCCGCAAGCGGCAATCTTTCGCTTTCGGCTGGCGGAGCAGTTTCTAACAGTGGAACGGTCGCCGCAGGTGAAGACCTGAGTGTGACGTCAACTAAAGTACTAAATCGTGGCTCGCTAAACGCGAACTCCGGCAATGTAAGTTTTGCCACTACTGGCGGTGACCTGGTAATAGATAACCGAGGTGGTTCTATCGGGGCTACTGATGGTTCTATAAACGTTCGCGCCTCCGATTATGCAGGTTCTGCAAACTCGCTGCTCGTCGGTGGCGATCTTTTGAGTCGCGAGTTGAATCTCAATTCTGGCCTTGGAACTGCCACGGTGAATGCCAATAAGCTTACCGGTGTGGTTAACGAAACGGGCTCGGCTGCTCATGTTTGGGCGGAGACTGACACTCTGAGCATTGGCAATGTTTGCTTGACAGGTGACCCAACTTACTTTAATCGAGGCGGCAACATTCTTGTCGTTGGTGATGTGATCGTTCAGGAAGATCTAACTATCGTGGCCTCAGGCAGCATTGCATCCATAAATCCAGTCAACATCATCGCCGGCGACGCGAATCGTGGTTACAACATCACCATGATCGCAGGCGCTTCGTTTACAGCCCAGGGAGGATTGGACAATCGCGAGATTGGTCCCGACACTTCACCGCTCACAAGCGGTATCGTCACAATAAATGGCAAGGGGACCAAGGAGGGAGGAGTTATCCTCTTTGCAGATGGGTCGAAAATCAGCTCCAGAAGTACTGATCTGATATCCGCTGGAGACAGGGATGGTGGAGATGTGCAATTCTTCTTGTTTGGCAAGTCCGCGGGATTTATTGATCTGACCGGAGTCGATGTCGAAACAGGCGGCGTTAACCAGGGGGCTAACGGGAATTTTCTGCTCGTTAACGAGCATTCGTATAAGGGATATACAAACCCAACTATAGCTGTTGGAAACATCGACACCACTAATCAGACTGCAGGACCGCAGGGAATCAATGGTAACGTTGAGATTTCCGGCAGTAAACCGGTCATCGTCGGTGGTAAAACTGTCACGTACGGAACAGATGGGGCTCTTGTTGGAGCTGCGCACTTCGAAGCAGGCAGTGCTTTTGTGAAGACTAGTGGAACTTTGCTTGCTCCCTATTCTGTTGACTCCGATCCGGTCGTCATAAACGCGGCTGGTGATGTGACAGTTTCATCCGATTTGTTCTACAACGGTGGAACGGTCATGGGCAAAAATATTGATACGAACACGGGACTCGGACTTTACGGATATGACATAACTAATGCCATGATTGCCCAGGATTCGATCAATTTTGGAACCACCAAAGGCGGTATCATTGGTGGCTCAGAGTACGTCACGGTTGAGACGCCAGTTCTGAATGTAAATAATCCCTCCGGACGCTCGTCTATCTTCGTTCGAAATACTGGAACAACCGATTTAGACATCAACACAAAAGTCCTCTACCTATATGCAGACCAGGCTGATTTAACCGGTCGAATGACAGCTGCAGATGAGATACATGCTGTTGCTGCATCTTTTAACCTCGATCCAGGAGTCACCGCAGGTAGTGTCATAGAGGTTACCAGCACAGTTGCGCCTCTTGTCGATGATGGGACTACATTTATAAGTCCGTCTTTGATTCTGAGCGCTGAAAACATCGGCTCTTCTGTTAATCCGTTTCTCGTGAATGCGGGAACGAAAACCGTCAGTATAAGCTCTGCTGACGCATACGTTTCTTCTCTCTCGACGAAGAAGGGTGTAAGCCTGGGTGCGTCAAATGTCAACAATCTGGTCTTCGATTCGCTTTCAGGTGTGAAGGTGACCGGGGATGTGTTCGCTCTTGATTCCTTAACGATAAAAACGGCTGCAGGAACACTGAGCGTGGACGAAAACGTGCATCTTGGTTCGAGCAATGAACTGTCCATTCTGAACTCCGGAACGACAAAGAAGGACAAAATCATTTTTGGAGAAGGTTCCGCAGTGGGCACTATTCCTGTAGTCGCCGGTGATGGAAACATTACAATCCAGCTCGGCTCCGCAAGCTCCACGCCCGCCTCACCGCCGGACAATGTCGTCGTGTCGGGGTCAGTTCAGATTCTCGGTCTGGGCTTCAGCGCCAAGGGAAGCTCGAATGCCCTTATGGGAACCTCTTCAACCATCACCGTTAGCAACGGCGTGGCAACCAAAAATATCCTGCTCGGCGGTAATGTGATTATGTTCGCAAGCCAGCAATAATCGAGATCCGGCTTCGTAGAGATCAATTAAGAAAATAATCGCTGGCTCCGGATAACTGTCTAGAGCCTGTCGACTCATGGCTCTGGGGGATTTGCTAGTATTCTTTTGAATACAACGCGCGCTCGAAATCATTGTGAGGCAATACTTTTCGGATTCGTAACGCTCGAAAAGTGATAATATTTTCCTTTCAGCTGGGCGGTGGCAATTCCGCGCAGCTTGAGAACTGGCGCCTGCGTGCGCGCCATCACTGATCGGGGGAATTTGAATGAAGCGTTTAGCTGGTTTGTTTTCAAGAGTGGGTGTGGATGGAGCGATGACGGTGGCTCTGGCTGGAATGGTACTGTTGTCTGTTCAATCCGCTCCGGCTTATGCAGAAGAGCGTCCGTCCTTTCGTGAGTTTCGGCAGCAAAACGAAGGCATAGATAGAAGCGTTGCTCGTCAAATGTTCCATGCGCAGTATGGGCGCGGTGGATCGGGCGGCAATGGTGGTGTCGGTATCGCCAACCCTGTTCAGCAAGTTATAACAGTCGGACCCGGCAGCCAGACCGTTAGCGGTAGTGGTATCGTCAATGGTGCTAGACGCAATCGTGAATTTCACGTCCGAAATCAATCGATGCAAGAGCTTTCTAACGGTGCAATGGCGCGCGTCAACAAAGGAATTGAACTGGACCTCGGTTCCACGACGAAAAACATTGTATTAGGCAGAAACCTGATCGGCTCCAATGAGACTGTCCAAATCACAGTCGGTGGAAAAACCGAAACCTTCTCAGCCGGCTCGCAGGTAACAGCTGCTGAGTATGTCGCTGTGAAGCAAGTAATTGCCGGCGGTGGCCAGCAAGTTCAACTTGATAGAAGTGGGAAAGCCAGTGGCGGTTCTGTCGATCTAGGCTCGCTTACCGCTAACAACGACGTAATGCGCGCTTCGAGCCTGGTTGTCCCGAAAGATGTCACCACTTATGGTGACTTTGGTCGTCGCTCGGACTTCCGACTTTCAGGCGATCTTTCAAACTTCGGAACCGTTCAAACGTTGTCTTCCGACGCGAACGTTCGAGGCGGTGGCATACACGCAGACAACATCACCAACAATGCTGGCGCTCTAATCAACGCGACCGGCGACCTCGAACTCAATGCAGCACGGAATCTGTCGAACTTTGGCACGATTGCAGCTAGCGGTAACCTGGAATTGTCGGCTGGTGGTACGGTGAAAAATACCGGAAAAGTTTCGTCCGATGGTGACTTAACTGTTGAGAGCGCTACCGTTTCCAATCGTGGGACTCTTGCATCAGCTAATGGTAACGTAAGTTTTGGAACCGTTAGCGGCGATCTGTTAGTGGACAACCGCAGGGGAACTGTTTCCGCGGCAAACGCCATTAACGTCAGAGATGTAGCCTACACAGGCTCAGGCAATTCCCTTGTCGTCGGTGGTGACCTTCTCAGTCGCGAATTGAACGTCAACTCCGGTTTGGGAACCGTTAACGTCAACGTGGATGAACTGACCGGTACCGTCAATGGAACTGGCTCTGCCGCACATGTCTGGGCTGACACAGCTAATTTGAACATTGGCTCTGTTTGTCTGACGGGCGATCCGACGTTCTTCAACGCCGCAGGCTCTATAAGTATCGCCGGCGACATTCTTGTATCAGAGGAACTCACGATCGTCGCAGCTGGTAGTATTACGACTGCTGACAACGTCACGATCCAGGCTGGAGATGCGACTCGTGGCTACAACATAACTCTGATTTCTGGTGCGGCATTCACCACAAGTGGTGGCAACAATCAAGACATAATTGGACCAATCAGCGGTTCGCCACCATATTCGGGACAAGGGTCTGTCACTCTCAGTGGAAAGGCGTCGAAGCTTGGCGGAAGTGTCGTGCTCGGAAATAACGCCATTGTGAATTCCCGTTCTACCGATATTTCTAACCCCGGTAATCGAAACTCTGGAAATATTGAGATTTTTGCGTTCGGCAAGGACAACGGTTTTGTTGCAACCCAAAATGGAACTTTGATAACCAGCGGTGTCGCATCTGGTGATAACGGCAACGTCACAATCGTGGCAGAGGGTGGTATTAAAAACAATGCAAATCCCACCGTCTCGCTCGGCGATATTATCGCGAACGGGTCCGGCGCCAATGGAAACGTCACGGTAGTCACATCTGCGCCCACTATAAACGGCGGAAAAACAGTTACCTACCTCGCTAATGGCTCCAGGAGTGGTTCATCATTCTTGAGCTATTCGGATAAATACACCAAAACCGGTGGCATACAAACTTCCGATTCCGGTCGCTTTATTCAGGCGAAAGGGCTGGCCGCATTTTTCTCTGGCGGATTCAGCCAGCCTGGTGATATCGAAGCGACAAGCATAATCGTCTATGCCGGTGAAGGATTATTCCCGAGTGATGGTCTGCTCTCGGCCTCATTCGCAGTCAACCTTTCGACTGGTAAGAAGGGTTTTATAGGATATCCTAACGCCCCAGTAACCGTTCAAGCACCGACTGTTCAGATCATCACATATGGTGGCAACGCCGCGGTGCAATTGAACGCCGCTACCACTAATGTCATAGCTGAAGATAGCGATCAGCTCATCATTCAAGGGAATACCCTAACCGGCTCTCTCAAAGCTAGTTCTTACGTCAGCTTAGCGGGAGGCGATATCAATAATCTTAATATCGCTGCTGGTGATTTTATTGCTGTTTATACGACTTCAAATATTACCGACAATGGAACGCACTTCGTTGCTCCGTCTATCGCCCTGGTTGCTGATGGAGCTGACATTGGAACATCCGTTGCTCCAATGATTCTAAATTCTAAGGTCGAGGCGGTCTCACTAAGTGCGGACAACGCTTATGTTAACGTCGCTCCAGGCGGAAAATCGTTTGAAGTTGCGGGCGGTAGTGTTGCCGGCGATCTGTTTGTGAACGCCCCTGCGTCTTTGGGAATTACCGGCAATGTTAGTGGATCAGATGTTAGATTCATCAATAACAGTGGTGAGATCGTCGTACATAATGGCGTTGGTGTTTCTGTAAGCGACAACATCCAACTTCAAAATTTGGGAACCAACAAAAAGGACAAGATCACCATTGGAAACAGTGTGGCTCTTGAAACAATTGATGGGACTATCAGTGTAATGCTGGGTGAAAGCTCTGGAACGCCTGCCCCAACCCCAGCTAATGTGAGTGTGAGCGGTAACGTTCAAATCTTGGGACTTGGTGCTACCGCCAAAGCTCCGGTAAACACCCTCGACGCCGGTACGTCTACGATTACAGTTTCCAACACTGTTAATTCGAAAAACCTTTCATTGCTAGGAAATGTGATTATGATCAACCAACCAAGCTTCTGAAAATTCCCGAAGCCGTTTGACAGAAACCAAGCAGAGAAAGCCGCACTATTTCAGTGTGGCTTTTTTTCGTTCTGCTATGCTGTTTCTTCGGCGTATGAACAGCCGCACCGCGAAAGGTTGTTGAAGCTTATGTCTCATGAAGCGAATTCTGTTCCTGGCAAAACAATTTCGACCGACATCGCGTCGAGGTTAGACAATCTCGAATGGAGTCGCTGGCACTGGATGGTCGTAATCGCTCTTGGTGTCACTTGGATTCTTGATGGACTTCAGGTGACTCTGGCTGGAGCCGTCGCGGGAATTCTTCGCCGACCTGATGCACTTGGTTTAACCGAGGGGCAAATCGGCATGGCTGCTACGTTTTATCTTGCCGGTGCAGTAACGGGAGCGTTGGTTTTTGGATATGCGACTGACCGCTGGGGGCGTAAGAAGCTTTTCTACATCACCCTCTGCACCTATTTGCTCGCGACCGCGCTTACCGCATGCGCTTGGAACTTCCCGAGTTATGCGTTTTTCCAATTCGTGATCGGTTCCGGAATTGGTGGAGAGTATGCGGCGATTAACAGTGCAATCGACGAACTTATTCCGGCTAAGGTGCGCGGTCAGGTAGATTTGATCATCAATTCAACCTACTGGATCGGTGCAATCATCGGAGCAGCCGCAACTATTTACTTACTAAACCCTGAAAGTTTGCCGGTCTGGCTAGGCTGGAGATTGGCGTTCATCGTCGGGGCCGTGCTTGGTCTGGCGGTTTTAGCTATTCGCCATTGGGTGCCTGAAAGTCCGCGGTGGTTGACCATACATGGCCGAGTGGAAGAAGCTGATGCCGTAATGACAAGTGTCGAAGATGCAATCAAAAAGCATCACCCTGAGCGCGTTCTCAAAGCGGATCATGAGATGTTGCATATCCTCACGCGTGACCACACCGCCTGGGGAGAAATATGGAATGCCATCTTCCACGTACATCGGAAACGTTCCATCCTTTGTTTGGCTCTGATGAGCGCTCAGGCGTTTTTCTACAACGCCATTTTCTTCACCTACTCTCTTGTGATGATCAAGTTTTACGAAGTGCAGCCGCACCTGGTGAGTTGGTACATTTTGCCGTTTGCTGCCGGCAACGTTTTGGGTCCGCTCATTCTGGGTCGGCTGTTTGACAGCATCGGGCGCCGTTGGATGATAACCGGGACATATGTGTTGTCTGGAATTTTTCTCGCGCTCACGGCCTGGTTGTTTAAGATCGGTGCGCTCGATGCCACCACTCAGTGCGCTTGTTGGACGATTATCTTTTTTGTAGCCTCGGCTGCAGCAAGCTCGGCATATCTGACCGTTAGCGAAATTTTTCCACTCGAAATGCGCGCGATTGCAATCGCTATATTCTACGCCGTGGGCACCCTGGTTGGTGGCGTCGCAGCGCCTGCAATATTTGCATCACTCATCGAAAGTGGTTCGCGTGACCTCGTCGCTATTGGTTATGTAGGAGGTGGGCTGCTCATGATAGCTGCGGGAATCGTGGAAGCCTTTCTGGGCGTTGATGCGGAGGGCAAATCGCTTGAATCAATTACCGCGCCGTTATCTGCGGTTGCTGTCTCGAAAGAGTAACTTAGCGACATATCGAAACGGAGACGCCTTCCTTAGCTAATAGCTCTCGAAATTGCAGCAGGTCTTCCAGAAAATGAGCCATCGTTGCATATCGATGTTCTTTGCTCTTTGCGAGACTGCGCAGTAAAACCTTTTCGAGCTGATCGGCGACCTTCTGGTTCTCGCATGTGATCTGGAATGTTGGTAGCGCAGGCGATACCTGTTTCAATATGGTATCAACGGGATCTTTACCTACAAATGGCGGCTCGCCGATCATTGCTTCAAACAGAACACAGCCTAAACTGTAGATGTCTGCTTGTTGGTCGACGTGCTCGCCACGGCATTGTTCGGGGCTCATGTATAGAGGACTTCCAAACACGTCTCCGGTAACAGTGATTTTTGCCCACTCTTCATCCGGTCGGTTTGCTCGGGCTAAACCGAAATCCACAATTTTTACCGAAAATTTCTCGTAAATATTGCCGATGATCATCAAGTTACTCGGCTTGATATCACGGTGTACGACACCCTTGCTGTGTGCGTGGTGCAGTCCGGCACCTGCTTGTAAGACAACATTGGCTGCCAATCCTGGCGACAAGTATTCGTTTTCGTCTAGCAGATCGGCAAGACTCTCGCCCTGTAGATATTCCATTACGAGAAACGGCTGCCCTTGATCTCCGGTTCCAAAGTCTGAGACTTTCAAAATATTGGGATGGGAAAGCATCGCAGTCGCCTTCGCTTCTTGCTGAAAGCGGCGCACCATGGCTTGCTTGGAGGTCATGTGCGGAAACAACAACTTCACTGCTACCGTTGAATTCAGCAAACAATGATTGGCTTTGTAAACCACTCCCGTGCCACCACCACCGATTAGTTCTAGCAGCTCGTATTTGTCGTCCAATATTGTTCCCAGATAGGGATCGAACGAGTCTTCGTCTTCGCTCTGATCAATGCTTGGAAAACTGGCATCGCTGTTTTCAGCTGTTTGTGCGACGGCAAGCGGTTTTTCGTCCATCAAACCTGGAAAGTTTTCATCTTTCAATTGTGAGGTGTCATGTCCCAATTTTTTCCGAAGTCGCTTTATAGTAGTGCGAAGTGTTTCTAAATTTGATGTGGCATCGTCTGCCCAGATACGTTTAACCAGGTCCGCCGGTGCCGGCGGTTTCGATTCTTTCAAAAGCAGCTCCAGTAATTCAAACTCCTTTTGCGTGAGCGCTACCGGCTTTCCGTGCTTCACTGCGCGAAGCCGATCAGGAATCAACGTGATTGCTTCTTCTACTCGTTTCTCTGAAACCTTTGGCAAAGAGCGCCTCAGCAGCGCTTTGACTCGCATAGCGAGTTCTTTCATATCGAACGGTTTCGTCAAGTAATCATCGGCACCCTCGTCGAAACCCTGTTCTTTATTCTCGATTGTGTTTTTGCCAGTCAGCATTAAGATGGGCGTCGATATTCCCTTTGCTCGAACGCTTTTTAGAATCTCGATCCCGGCAACCTCCGGCAAATCCCAGTCGAGTATCACAAGGTGGTAGTCACCACCCGTGATGCGGTCAATCGCGGTTCCTCCCGAGTGAATCGCATCAACACTATGATCCTCGAACTCAAGGAATGACCGGACCAAGTTAGCAAGGTCGATTCTATCTTCAACTATCAGGATGTTAGCCATATCGCAGACAGATTACCATTTAGTCGCTCAATTGTCCGTCGCTCGCCTGCCCTGATTGTCGCGAGCCCCACTTTGTTTGGTTTGTCCACTTGATGTTTTGTGGTCGCCAGTGCGCTGCGTGTGGCGGCCAAGACGTATGTGTTCTCGTTCAACCTTGTCGAGTGGCTCTTTACTAGCCACGAGAAGCCCTTCAGCATCCAAACCATTCGTTGGTTCGTATCTTGTTGCCGCGGCGCTGAAACCGACGGCAATTTCACCAACCTCTTTATTGGCTTCCTTATGCGATGCAATACGCACAGATGGTTTGTCTTCGGCTGTCACCCTCAGAAAGAACTTGTCAATTTCCTTCCGGATTTCCTCAGCCTTATCCGCATCTTTGATGATCATAAATGGTGCTGGTCCGCCTAGCGAGCCAAGAAGTTGAATGTCATCGGGATGTCTCTTCTGCACGTCGAGTAGATATTCGCCAATTTCTCTCAGAACTGCATTACCTTTTGCGTGCGATTCGAAAACGTCATTCACCGGTTTGAAGTTGTCCACGCTGATGCGCAGAATCGAGAATGGCTCATTCGTATCAATCTGCTGCTGCAGCCGCTCTTTGCTAATCTCTTTGTTCCAAATTCCAGTGTGTCTATGTTTTGTTAGCAGTTCCGTCAGAAGTTGGTGTTTGCTTTCAGCGCGATCCAATTTTTGTCGAATCTCGTCCATGGTCTTGTCTCGAATTCTGAATTCTGATGCCCTGCTCTCTTTGCCCGCCTCGCTGTGACGTCTCAGCTGGTCGCTGATCTGCTTGCCCATGATCCTTTCGATATGACCGGCAAATGCTTTGACCTTCGTGAGGCTCTGTCCCTCGGGCAGCTGTTTCACTTTGTCTTTAACTATAAACATCACTTTGTCGGCGCTTTGCAAAACATCTTCGACGGATTGCTTCTGTCTGCGTACCACCGCCCCTAGTGTCGCTGTCACCACCACTGTTCCTTCTGGTGCTTTGGAGCCGTCATCCGGCAGAACTCGGAAACGATGTGCGCGCTCTTTGTTTACAGACGTCGACTTGTCAGAACCGCCTTCGGCTAAAGAGGGCGGCTCTTCGCAAACGATTCTCAGAGCTTGAATCTCCTTGAAAATCTGCTTTGCCTGTCTGAGGGGAACTCCATTCAGTACAATTCCGTATTCGTCTCCACCAAAGTGCCCAAGGCAGTCTTTGGCGACGAGTCCATGTCGTTCAAGAACGCTCGCTGCGAGTTTTCCAAATTCCTGCAAAGCCTCATCTCCCGCCTTCTGCGAAAACTCTGTGTTTATATGTTTGAAGTTGTTCAAGTCGATGAAACCGACTGAGACTGGTTCTCTACCAGAGTCGACAGCCTCTTTCAGTTTTACTTCAAAACCGAACTCACTGAGCGTTCCCTCTACCAGCTTATCCATGTAAACGTGCTCCTGGAGCTGATGGATAGAGGCAACGTGATCGCGCAATTGACTTTCTGTACTTTCTTTTTCCGGTCTCAGACCCATGAGTTGATGCAAACGCTCTGTAGCAACCCGCGGTTGAATTTCATAGCGATTTCCAAAATACTCCCTGTGTTTTTGATCTTCGTTGTAAGCTAAGTGCTGCTCTAGCTGCGACCGGAGTGCGTCTCCAATTTTTTTGTCGAAGTCATTTTTCGTGAGACTGCCGAGCGGTTGTTCGGTAACGGTGCCGTCGGCTTTGTAGAAGTGCTCGTATGCATGAAGCATTGCCTTAAATTGAACTCTTGTAAGACTCTTATGTCCCTTTGGTTCTATTGATGGATACTCTGACTTGAGCATATTCTTCCAGAAAAACTGCGGTCCGTTGATCAGGTAGTTGATGAAGTTGGGATTCTTCTCAAGGAACTCTGGATTGGCAAGAAGCTTTTCCAGCGCCTGGTCTGCATTCGACACCTGATTTGGATCTATGTCGGTAGGAACTTTATTTCTCTTGGTGAATACCTCGCTCAGTGGATCGTAGCCGAACAAAGCCCTACGCAGGTCCTCCGATTGCTTGCCATTCGAGGGATGCAATTGTGAAAGCAACTCAAGTGGTTTCGAAACGCGAACCGTAGTGCCAATTGCTCCGTCAAGAATTCTCTGGGTGTGTCTCTTCAGATCTATTGCTCTCTCAAACCGTCCGCCACCAAGAAGCTCTACCAGCTGCGCTCCACGCTCTTCCAGAATCCGCCGTCTTGCCGAGCTAAACTTATCGTTGTCGGGGTGACGCGAGTCGCTGAGTTGTTTCGCCAGAAAAATATCTGCGTCGTTCTTATAAGCGTACTTTGAGAGGCTTGCTTTACTGTTCACAAACTCCGCATTCTGAGGCGTTTCCATCACTTGCTTCGCTCGTGCAAACCATATCATCGGATCGCCTGCGCGATCCAGAACACGACCTTGCAACTTTTCATACCGGCTAAGAATTTCTTTAGGGTCGAGTTCATTTAAAGGTTTTTTCGTGTCTCGCATCGCTTCAATAGTCGCGAGGCGGATGATATGGAAATCTTGCATCGTGTGCGTGAGTTCGTGGATTAATACGCCGAGGTTTTCTTTAAAATCAGCGCCTGGTTTAAACATATCCGAGCGAACGAAAAGTTTGCCGTCAGCGAAACTGTATGCTGCTGTACCTCCAAGTTGTCGCAGTTTTGCGTCGTTTATTTCGATTATTGGTGACGGCAGTCCCTGAGATTCCATGTATTTTTTGACCGCTGTTTGAAGCGTCGCTTCGTTTTGGAAAGCACCCGTCATATCGCTGACGAATCTTCTCAGAGATGCGTCGTGATACCAGGGTTGATACTCGTAATCGACAACGTTCATCAGAGCAATCGCTGCGGTGTCTCCGACATCCAATAATTTTGGCTCTTCGTATTTACCAGTTTTGTACTCGCGTGCTAATGCATACGAAGAATCGTCGGCCGCTCGTGGCGGAGCGGCTTTATCGCCATCGCCTCCAAGTTGTTTAGAACCCTTGTGGTGCTCCTCGTAGAACGCTTTGAGGAGTTCGTTATACTCTGCTCTCAGAACTGCACGTTTTTCTTCAGAAAAGCTCTGGTCGTACATCAAACGACTTAGTTCTACGAAACGCTCCGCCTTAGATTTTTCAGGAGTTTGATTTTGACTCTTTGTGTTCTCTTCCGGCACCGGCGGCGACTGGCGTTTATCATCTTCCTTGGAAGGTCGGTCGACCTTGTCTAGATTAAGGTCAGGTTCTTTTCGGTTCTTCAATTCCTCGTTCGCCGCTTTGTTTTGCATTGCGAGGGATTGGTCGAAACGAGTATTTCGGTCGTTTATGTTGGTAAGTTCAACGCTATCGGTTTGCTCCATTCCGCCGTGGGGTTTGATATCAAACTTCTCGCTCTGATCCGGTCCGTATTCGTGCCAGTCGTCAGGTTTACCTTTCGGCTTTTCGCTGCGAGGTGATGGAATGCGCCCGTCTCGCATCATGATTATGTTTTCTGCTTCCGCCGGATTGAGGCTAGCAATGAATAAATCCTCTGCGGTAATTTTTTGAAGATTCCAATCGTGTTTTTTACCCCACTGATTGTCGATTCGAATTTCTATGTCCTTGAGACTTGGTAGTTTCACTTCTCCGCTGGCACTGTCAGTGGTGCCGCGACTGGGCAGGATGTCGCTAATTTTTCGCAAATCGGTCGGACTTACGTTTGTTTCGATACCCAAAATGGTGATTGCATGCGTGCCTCCGAATTCTCCGTGATTCCAAGGCGGGTTGCGAGTATCTACTATGAACATTACAGGAAACTTCCCATCCTCATGCAGATCAAGTAGTTTGGAGGTAAACTCGCGCTCGTTTCTAAACGTGTGCGCACCCTCGGTATCTTCGTAACGCTTGTGAGAGAGTGCCAGGTTCTCTGTGCGTCCGGTTAGCTGATGTACCGCCTTGATCAGCATCTCGCCGTTCATCTGCGGACCATCATAGGCTGCTACTTTCTCCGGTGGATTTTTGGTCATATCGGAAATGTATTCGTTGTGATATCCAAGCTTACCGACCCATTGGCGATCGCCTTTGAATCCGTTTGCGTTGTAGTATCCGGTTATCGCCAGTGTCTGCCAGAGCTGGCTAGCCATAAGCCTTGGCGAGTCGTATGAACCGGGTTCGCCCGTCGTTTTTCTAATTTCATATGGTACTTTTGCGTCTGTGTCAGGCTGGAAAATCCATTCTCCATCCGCGTGGAATGGGCGCAAAACAGTTCCGTCCGGACAACGATATTGTCCGGTATTCGCAAGTTCCGCGATCGCTCTAACAACGTCGGACGGGTGTTCCATGTATTGGCGAACTTCCGCCGCCGCTATTGCGCAAGTGGGATGGCGACCTTGACTGAGATACGTCGGATTTGCCGCCAGCCAGAGGACTTCTTCTGCCAGTCTCTGCCGAGTTGTTTTATCGAGTTTAGCATCTGGTCTATCGGATAGAAGATCGCTCACATGCAGAAGTGTTTTTGCAAACTCTGCCCGATCTTTACCGGTTACGATGACACGCTCCATCAGGTGATTGATATTCGCGGTAATCCTGCTCGCAAGAACATCATCTGTGACATTGTGCTCGAGCAGTTTCATCACATGATTCAGTCTGACGTCTTCATTAAGATTGGGATTCAAAAGTGTTTCAGCGCCGCCCTTGCCGTCGGACGTCAGCATGGAGCCGTCGAGGTTTTTTACTTGCCGACTGTTGTCTGAAATATGGATGATGCGACCATCTTCTGTGACCGAGATTTTCTCTCTGGAACGAAGTTCGATTCCACCAGTTTGAACGACCCATTCATCGCCTTGCTTTTGCCAAACTGCAGTGTGTTCGCCGTTCTTGACGTGCAGAGCGCTGACTTCCCCTTGTTTGTCGTATGCAATTCTCGTTTCATTTCCGCCGGTATCACGAACGAGATTTATGCGCCCATCTTTGACGTTGTACTGATAGCTTCCGCCTGAATGTGGTTCGATAGTTATCTTTTCACCGTCCGGCGTGATGTGTGTGTATCCGAAAGGAGTTTCAATTTTGGAAGGCTCAACCTGCTCGGAGGCATGTTTCTGAGCATCACCGTCCAAACGCACAGTATCACCGCTTATGGTGTCACGCTCGCTTGAGCGCGGGGAGTTACCGGGGCCGTCGGTTGTCGAGTCTTTCGGCATGTGTTCCGCGTGACTTTGCGGATGCGTCGCTGATGACATCGCGTGGTTCATCGGCGCGGAAACCAGGGATGACGCGACGCTATCCGCTACACTTTGGACGAGAAACGCGTTGATTCGTGATTGGTTTTTCCACTTCTCGAATTGCTCTTTACTGATGAGATCCTTTGGAATTCCGCGCTCCCTGGATATGTTTTCCAGCTCCGCTTCGTTTGCTTGAACCCGGGCACTCATCAAAGAATTGCTGACATTGTTCACCGAATCCTCGGCTAGCTGTTTGATATTGCCGTCAATAAATTTGCCGACTCTTCCTTGTAATTTCCATTCGGCTCCTGGAGTTGGAACTTTTGCAAGAAGTGTAACTGCGTCCGCGGCCAGCATAAACGCGCCACCCTCGAGCAATTTGTCCGGGGTCATCATATTGAAGTTGCCTTCTCTAAGGCTGCTTGCTCCAGTGAGTGCGGTGGTTTGAAAGCCTGCATTTGCGACGCGCCAGACTCCTTCCAGAACTTTGTCGCCACCCGGTTTTAGCGCCAGCTCTACCAGCGCTCTGCCGACCTTGTCTTTGAGAATTGGCGCAATTTCTGGTGAGCCAAGAACTTTCACCGCTTCCACCGTTCCAAGTTTGCTGGCCGCATTGACGTGTTTCAATTTTTCGAGAAACTGAGTGCCTTCCGCTCCGATGAACATCGCCCCAGCTTCCAGCCCACCAGTACCGAATGCGGTGGCAACGTCCACCTTGTTCGATTGCCTCGTGGCTACAGAAATCGTACCTCCAGCCACGACAGCGACGCCGAATCGTGCCGCCGCATTAGTAGCGAGTAAGCTGCCCGCGCCCATCCTGCCCGCCGCGAAGGTTATTCCTCCAGGAATCAAACTCATCATAGCCATCGCCGTGCTTTCTGATGTCTGCTTTTGAATGTTGCGCCCTTCTTGCGACATCTGATCCATGTCCGCTGCGGACATATTCAAATCTCGCATAAAACGATTTGCCGTGTTGACGCCCTTATCAATCTGATTGTTAGTCATGCCGTCTTCCGTAAGACCATGCGCGAACATGCTGTCCAGCTGCATCTTCATTGCCGCATTCTGGTTGCCGATAGTTTCGTTGACGTATCGCATTTGTCCTTCGCGATCGCCCAGACCGACATTCACGGACCATCCCAGTGTGTCTGCGATGAAGTTTCCACCCGGTTTCTCATCGAAGTAGTCTTGCATCGCCTGGTTGGCCGATGCTTTTGCTTCGGCTCCGCCGTTGAGCAGCTCTCTTGTATCGACAAGCCCGCCTTTAACGAAACGCCCTGACTCATCGATGTGTGCGGCACCCGTTCCAAATATTCGGTGCTCCTGACTGTCGCCGTCGATTTTGAATTGAAACAGAAACTGCGATTCGTTTTGCAACGAAATTCGTTTCCCGCCAATTTGAGCTACATAGCCAGGCTCAAGCGTCCCCACCGGTTCTCCGACACGAACTGTTTTGCCTCCTTCTGTTTTGGCGTGGTAAAGCGTTCCCTTTTCTACGTAGTAAAGATCTTTGCCGACACGCATAGCGCCGTTTGTTTTGTTGCACTCTTCCTGCGATTGGAAGGAGTGAACGGTGACTTTCTTTAGCGGAAATTTTTCCTCCTGAAGAAAGTCCTCCGCTTGAATATTCTTCTTCGGACCTTCGATGATTTTTCCGAGGTTATAACCTGGGTTGATACGTCCCTGTTTGTCGACAGACACATCGCGAATTCCGTTCTTCAGTATGTCGTCGAGTGTGTTGTTGAAGCGTTGCTCATTGTGCAGTGTCCTTGCCAGACCGTCTTTGGCTCGCTGTGAACTTCCTGGATCGCCAGCAAGAACTTCGAAGAACTTTCGTTGATCTGCGGCTTGCTTACGCATCTCTGCAAAACTTTGAAGCTTTCCTGTCCCGTCAGAGAGCCAATCAACGGATTGCTTTTCTCCTGTTTCTGTCATTCCTTCCAAATGAATTATGGTGCCGGCAAGACGACGGTCGTTCATCTTCGTGACTTCGACGCGACCCGACGCATCATAAATTTTCATCGTGCCGTCTTGTGCGTTAACCTGTCCGATCGCGTTTGTGGTGCCCTTCTTATAGATCAGATTGGCACGCACTTCGTAATCAACGATCTGTCCGGGATTGTTTAAATCAGGACGCTTAATTGTTCCATCGACTGATTTTGCAGTGACATTTTCGAGCTTGTGTTCAGGATTGTTGATAAGGAGCTGCATCCGATCGAGTTGATCCAGTTGCGATTGGCGGATCTTTTCATTGCCCGTTTGCAGCTTGTACAGCGTGTTGTTGTCAATTTGTCCGCTTGTGATGATGCGATTGATGTCTGCGGTTTGATCGACGTAGTGTTTTTTAGCGAGGTCGAATGCTGTTCTCTCTGCTTCCGTTTGAGCCTTTCCGCCAGTTGCTTCGTTGTAGGCATCAGCCATCGCCAGACCGGCTGCGGGATTGAGCATTGCGGTTCCCACCCCAAGTCCTTTGAGGCGCATACTCTTTTCTTCATCGAGACGCTCGTTTAAAGCTCGCGTTCGGGTATCGAAATTCTGTTTCTCGAGCTTGAGTTCCCTGTCGAGGTTGACGACGCCGCCGCTTCCTCTGATTGCCGTTCCATCAGCTTGAAACTGCTGCGGACCTGTAGCGATGCCGACCATTTTGTAAGTGTTTTGATTGCCCAGCACCGTGACGTTGAAACTCGTTCCTTTCATCTCGGAGAGCGCCGTCATCTTGGGCGAATCTCCCATTGAAATCATGAAGCCTCCGCTGAAGGTTTCATCTTCATTAACATCCGGTGGCACGAAGTTGTACAACTGTTTGCCGGAACTCTTATCGATAACCATCCCAAGCCGCATTTCGCAGTCTAGCGGTTTTACCGGTTGACCATTTGCATCGAGAATTTGATTGCCATTCTTGTCGGTTTTTTGAACGAACATCTGTCCGTTCGAAATACTGTCAACGAAAAATCTTCTCTCATTGCCGTCTTCGTTTCCTTTGAAGACATAGCCGCCATGCATGTAGCTCTTTATGTCGGTTCCGGCGTCTTGTTTTACGCCTTTTGCAAATATCATTCGACCGTTATCGTTCATGTGACCGATGATTTTCCCCTGGGCGTCGATCATGTTGCCGCCGACCATGAGCACGCGGTCTCCTTGCGAGGACATATAACCGGTCATGCCCTCTGTGCCATAAAGATTCAGGGGATGGTCGTCGGTCCCGACGCCGTGAAACATAGCTGCATATTGTTTGTCATTGATGACATTGAACTGAGCACCGCTGTTCAGCGTCAGATCGCCGCGATCATTGATCCTTCCAATCTTGTTTTTATCAGCATCATATACGATACCATCTTTGACGGTTGCTTGTGTCAAGTTATCTTCGCCTGGTGTTTTCCAGGAGACAACTCCCGTAGGCTTTTCTCCTTCCCTCGGATTTGATTTCTCGCAATACCGGAGCATCTCACCGGTATCAATAGTGTCAACTCGATGCTGACCCAAAATCCGTCCAGCTTGACCGTCCATGTACAGTTTCATCGTGGACTGGTCATCGGTGTAATTCTTGAAATTACCTTTTACTTCCTGACTTTTACCGTTGCTGTCAAATTTGACTTGAACATCGACATTCTTCTGAACGTCCTTGTACTGCATCTCAACAGCCCTGGCGCGTTCGTCATATTTCACCGTTTGGTCTATTGCAAGTTTTCCTTTATCGAACTGCTGTTCGCGAACAGTTGTACTCCCGTGCTTGTAGTCGGTCGTTTTGTCGGTCTTATTAACGATGACTTCCTTGCCGCTGCGCAGGTCGAAGGTCTCATGATGCTCAGATTCGATTGCACCTTTGCGTTCGTACTTGATGTCTTCTCGTGCTGCAGCCTTTTGCTGCTTCATATCTTTTTCGCTTGCGAAATCGATATTGTGTATTACGCGACCTGACTTATCAGTTTGCTGCGCGCGAACGGGAGCATCACTCTGCCCTGGGCGCCGTTCTCCATATTGATATGTGGTGATTCCGGTTGTTTTATCGTCAGCGCTTAAATGCTCTTTCTGCAACCGTCGACCATCCAAATTGCTGGTTATGGAAGACTTTTCGCCATTCGTGTGAAACACCATCTCTTGTTTCACTTCTACACTTCGAATTTTATTTGTCTTTTCATCGCGCTGTTGAATCACGTTATGCCGCGATGTGCGTGCTTCTCCAGAGTCCTGGTCGACGCTTAACGCCACCTTTCCGGGAACTGCCTCAGCACTACCGACCGCCAGATTGAGGAACAAAACCTTTTGAGTCTTGCTTATGTTGACCGGCTTACCATTCTTGTATTCGTATGATGTTTTTAGCTTGCTCTTAGTCTCGACTTCTTTAAGTAGACCATCCTGGTTGTAGTTGTATTTATCCCCAGTTTTTGGATCGACATAATCGGTGACGCCCTTTTCTTTTCGCTGCTGTGGCGTGAGTTTATCCGCATTCTCCACTTTGTTGACGTGCGGCTTTTCGGCCTCAGGCAGCAGAAGTTTTTTGCCTGTTTCAATCGCTTTGCCTGCCAGATTTGTCAGGCTAAATCCTGATTCCGGCTCTTTCTTCAGCTGCGAGTCCGCTCTGCCGTTGGTCTTGTCCGTTTTCTGTTTTGCTTTGTCCGTCTGATGTTCTTTCGACTCGACTCTCGCCGTTTTTTCCGGTTTTTCATGCCCCTTGTCCTTCGCGGCGGGCTTGGTATGAGCTTCTTTTACTTCTTTTCGCGGTGCGGTTTTATCTGAGTGCGCGGGTTTATTCGCCGCGCGATTCTCTACTTTTGTCTCCGCCCGAGCGTCTGTTTTTCCAGGTTTCAACTGCTCCGGTTTAGCTTGGCCCGGCTTCGCATGACCTGATTTTGTTTGCTCCGTTTTTGCATGCCCTGCTTTCGATTGCTCAGCCTTGGCGCCTGCTGTTTTTCCCTTCTGGGGCTTTGAGTCACCTGCGTGCGTCACCTGTTTGTAGAGATTCATCGCGCTCGTCAAACCGCGCTGCAGAAGCCCCTCTTGCGGTTTTGCTTTCTCTGTCGCCTTGGGCTTCGGCGCCTTATCTCTGGCTTTGGGTTTCGCCGATTCCTGCTTTTCCTGGCGCGCGGCGGGTTTTGCGGGCTTCGCCTTCACCTCGGCCGGTCGAGACTTACCTTCTGCTGGTCGTTTTGCTGCTGGTTTTGGCGCATCTTTAGCTTTGCCGTGAGCAGGTTTTGCCACCTCCGCCCTGGTTTTCGCCGGCTTCGGTTTGGGCGCAGCCTCTGCCGGCTTCGCTTTAGGAGCGCTTTCGGGTCTTGCTTTCGATTTGGGTGGCTGGTAAAGATTCTGAGCTATTGCTTTAGCTGCTGGTTTAGGCGCTTCCACTTTCGGTGGGCTGACCTTGTCGCCTTTGCCCTTGTTAGCCATTGCGTACTCTCCATAGAAACGTCAGCAACCGCTTACGACATTAAGCAGGATACGGATCAATTTCGGGGCATAAAGATTAAATCGTTCAGTCTATGTTCCCCTGGACTTTGTCAGAGTAAACGCCAGCGGCGATAGGAGATGTCTTGAATAGCGACGAAAACGGGGATGAAGAACTCGAATCCGGCGGCGACATGTCGAAGCACATGCAGCGATATAAAAATTACATCGACAATCTCAAGCAAGGGAAGTCGAGTGGAATTAGTTCCGTCTTTGGTCGAGCCTCTGATCTTTTGCCGCCTGAGGTCATGGAGATAAAACAGCCGACGGTTCACTTGCAAGGTTTATCTCATGAGCGGAAACCTTCCGCGCCTGATCGCGTTGATGAAGCTGAAGACGTCGATGACGACGACGAAGATGGAAACAGCCCTGACGACGATGAAGACTTTGACGACGAAACCGATGGAGACGTCGAAGACGAAGATGAAGATGAAGATGCCGATGACGACTCGGACGAAGACGAAGAAACAGATGGAGACATCGATGACGATGACTCAGTCGATGACGACGATGATACCCACGACGATGATGATGAGAACGAAGACGAAGACGAAGACGAAGACTACGATGACTACATTGAGGCTGGCGAGGACCAAATCACCGTAACGAATGAGCTCGCTGTTAGCGCCCGCAATGGCGAACCGCTATGGAATATCTTTTTCAATCGAGCGGAGCCGGTGCTGATCACGATGAACGACGGAAGTAGCATCCGAAATGCTGAAGGACGCGATGAGTCTGTTCTCGCTTTGAAGACTACCGGCAATCGGTTCAAATTTTTCATCCTCAGTGGTCTGGTGATCGATCCGACAACTGGAAACATTTACGCCGAGGCGAATGATGGTGCATACACAGTCGCTTTTTTGAATAGTGGCTGGCAGATTCATCAGTACAGAACTCATGATGGAGCCGAGGTCTACTACGCCACGGAGCCGTTTCGTAAAGGGCGGGACCGGATTACTACGCAGATCATGAATTTGAAACTGGATCCTGCCACTGGTGATGTGTCGTATGATTCTGCTGACGGTTCAGCAAGCATGACATTAAAGAGTCGACGTTTGTAACCGATCGAGAGTGATACCGCGGGCGATATGACGAAGATACTGATCGTGGATGATGACAAAGGGCTTGCGGACCTGGTCCAGCAAACTTTGACTCACGAAAACTATGAAGTCGAGATTGCCTACGATGGTCGAGAGGCTCAGGAAAAATTTCTGATTCCGGAGCTGGACTTGATTATTTTAGACTGGCAGTTGCCCGACGCAAGCGGAATTGCGTTGCTGCAGGAGTATCGAAGAGCAAATGGACAGTTGCCTGTAATCATGCTCACGGGCAAGGATGCGGTTGAGGATAAGGAAACCGGACTCGACAGCGGTGCTGACGACTATCTAACTAAACCTTTCAGTGCTAAGGAACTAAGCGCGCGGGTTCGGGCTCTACTTAGACGTCCTTCTGATGTGCTCAGCAATGACTTGCATGTCGGGAATTTCCTGCTCGACCGGAAGCAGCAGAAGGTGCGCTTTGGCGATTCCTCTGCCAAGCTGTTGCCAAAAGAATTTCAACTTCTCGAATTTTTGATGCGACATCCCAATCAAGTTTTTTCCGCTGAGGAATTGCTTAACCGCATCTGGTCGTCGGAGTCAGAATCTACGCTGGAAGCAACGAAAAGCACGCTGAAGCGCCTCCGAAAGAAAATCGACCCGGATGGAGAGTTCATTCGCACCGTTCATGGTGTCGGTTTCCTGTTTGACACGGAGAGGAAATTATAGTGCCTCTTCGGTTTGGGGTGTTTCGAAAACTTAGTTTGGCAAGGCAGAGCATGGTACTGCTGACGGTGTTTCTTATTTCGATGCTCTGGTTTGTCTGGGCATTATATGGTCTGTTGCAAGAAGCAGAGAATGAGGCGCGAAAGCAGGAATTCGCTCGGCAAATTGTGGCAAAGGCAAGCGACTTATTATTGACTGTTTATGATACTGGTGATGCTGCAGGTAAGTTTGCCTATACCCAGCAGATTGATGCAACTCAGAGGTATAACAGTTCGCGAGAAGACGTGCCGCAAATTATGAAATGGTTGAAGGCTAATCTTAAGGATGACAGCAACAACTATATTTCTCCTCGAGATAGGAAGCGTTTCGCTACACTGCTTTCGAGAATTCAAATGAACATGGATGTCTGCGAGCCTGTAATTGCCGGAATCAAAAAGGACGCTGAAAAACTTTCTCAAGAGGAGTCGATTGCCGCGTGGAGAACGCGTCGTCTGGCGATTCTAGAGAATGTCAACGCACTGATCTCTGATTTGACCAAACTGATGAATGTAGGGCGTGAAATCGAGAATTCGGCGCCCGAGTTTCAGCGAGAGCAACGCCGCCAGCGGCGCGAATTGCTGATTGTCGGATTCGGAATGAATGGAGCAGTGGCGATGCTGCTGGTGCTGTTTTTCTTCAGGCGAGTAACTCGACGCGTCGATGTGATTGTCGACAACGTAGTGCGTTTCGAGCAGGGGCTTCCTCTCAACGAGATGCTGGACGGCCACGACGAGATCGCTCAGACTGACTACGTTTTTCACAGTGCCGCTGAGGAGGTTCGTTACGAAGAAGAACTCCTCAAGGAGAGCGAAAGGCGTTTGCGGATGATAATCGAGCGCGTTCCGCTTGGGCTTGTCGTGATGAATCAAGCTGGAGCGATTGAGCTTTTCAATCGCTCAATAGAAACTTCATTTGGTTTTGAACCGCATGAGCTCTTGGGAAAAAACATTACCCGGCTATTCGGCTCAGACCGCACGCGGAGCGGCGCCAGCTTTCTTGCGACGCTCTCTGAACGCGCTTTCGGACACATTGTTGAACTGAATGCGGTGCGAAAAAACGGTGAAGAATTTGCCATTGATTTCACCATCGCCGAGATGGCAATCGGAAGTTCGAAGCGCAGGATAGCAATAATACTAGATGCGACAGAACGACTTGAACTGCGGCGTTTGCGTCAGTCGTTCGTTTCCATGGTCAGCAATGAGCTACGAAATCCACTCAATGACGTGGAGCAGTTCTTATCCAGCTTTGCTGACGGCAAGTATGGTGAGGTTTCAGAGAAAGCTACCAGGGAATCCACGCGCGCTCGCGACAATGTGGAAAGATTGATATTGCTTCTCAACGATCTCTTCGACCTGGAGAAGCTGGAAGCTGGGCGCATCGATATCGAGCCAAGATGGTGCTCGTTGCAACCTATTTTGGATAAATCCGCGAGTGCTGTTACCGTATTCGCTCAAAAGCATAAAGTGGAAGTCGAAGTTCCGGCCATTGATCTCATGCTTTTTGCTGATTCGAATCGAATTGTTCAAGTTCTAATCAATTTCCTCTCGAACGCGATTAAATACTCGCCGGCGGAGAGCAAGGTTCGAGTAGAGGTAGAGCAAGCCGGTTCTCTTGTCGAGTTCAAGGTGATTGATCAAGGGCGCGGCATTCCTCAGTCGCATTTGCACAGTGTTTTTGAACGTTTTCAGCAAGTAGAGGCTAATGATGCGAAGAAGAAGGGCGGAACAGGTTTAGGTCTTGCAATCTGTAAGGCTATTATCGAGGAACATGGTGGCGCTATTGGTGTCAACAGCGAGGAGGGTAGCGGGAGCACGTTCTGGTTTAAACTACCCTCCGCGGTTCCAGGCAACGGTTCCAGTCGCATTGTGTCCGAGGATATCAATCTGTTTGGTGACGACGGCGACTTATCATCGGCGGAGTTCGACCTCTTCGGAAATGCCGATTCGAGCGAGAGCGCGGAGGTTCACAGATGACGCTATCCAGCTCTCTAACACTCGGTGCTAAAGGCTTGCTGCTGACAGTGGCCATTCTCGTCCTTGAGACGATTTTCTTCGGAACTTATTTTTTGCTTGTGCAGCAGGCTGAAGATGAGTCCGTGAAGCAGCAACAAACCAGGGAAATCATCAATCGTGCCAGCAAGCTACTCCTGCGTATGTACGAAGCCGGCGATAAGGTCGGAAAGTATGGAATTCATAAGGAAGATGATCCTGCGACCTCGGCGGCAAGCCTGGCGGCATATGAAAAGGCTCGCGATTTAATTCCGAAGCAAATAGACTGGCTGAAAAGAAATTTGCAAGATCAGCCTGGTCAGTTGGTATTGATGGGCAAGATCGAGGAGAACGTGAAAGTCGGGCTTGAACTCCTTGAATCGATGCGCATTGCCAGTGATACAAAACCTCACTGGGAGGCTATGAAGTTCAGTCTTGACCAGAGAAACCGCCTGGCTCCGCGGATTGAAGAACTGGTTCGCGACCTTCGAGATTTCATGGGACAGGAGCGTGCAATCGAAGGGCAACTTCCGGCGTTGCAGCGAGAAAAGCGAGAGGCGACGAAGCTGGTCTTGATTAGCGGTGCTGTTTTGAACGGTCTTATCGTATTGATTGTGCTTCTATTCGTTCGCGTTGTTCTGACCAAACGGCTAAATATTCTGGTGGAGAACTTCGACCGCTTGAAGGACGGGGAGCCGCTGCATAGCGAGATCTCTGGTGGAGACGAACTTGCAAAACTGGACGCAGCCTTTCACAAAATGGCTTCATCGCTCCGCGGTGAAGAGGCTCTACTGAAATCCAGCGAGAGTGCTGTTCTCTCGATGATATCTCAGATGCCGGCCGGGTTGATGATACTGAATGGCGCCGGGCAAATCGAATTCGTCAATCCGACATTGGCAAAGCAGCTTGGATATGAGCAGGATGCTCTTGAAGATTTTGAACTGTCTAAATTATTCACTGCAGGTGGTGTCACTGGTGTTTCTCTCTTTCGTTGGTTGAAAGACAATTCGACCGGCCGCGTAGTGGAGTTGATTGCTCAGAAGCAGGATGGCACAAGGTTTCCGGTGGAGTTTTCTAGTGCCGACATTTCCACGGATAGAGCCGAGCACCAACTGGCAATGGTTCTTGATGTCAGCGAGCGTCACGAAGTAGAAAAGTTACGTCAGGCATTCGTGGCTATGGTCAGCCATGAGTTGCGAACGCCGCTCGCGTCGGTTTCAATGTTCCTGGAGTTGCTCGGCATGGGCGTTTTCGGTAAGGACATCGATGCAGTTCAAGAAGATCTGACAATTGCTACGCGACAGACAGAGCAGGTCATTATGCTTATAAACGATCTGCTCGACCTGGAAAAGTTGGAAGCTAATAAGCTCGAATTGGTTAAATGCGAATCCGAGGTCGAAGATCTCATAGATAAGGCTGTTGAAGCGGTTGCCGGAGCTGTGGAGTCCGCGGACATTCTTCTTCTCTTCGATGGTTCGCAAGAACTCGTCACTGTGGATCCCGAACGCGTTGTTCAGGCTCTGACAAAAATGTTGACTGCGGTAATTCAGCTGACGCCGCCGGGAGAAGCTGTTTCTATCAACGTGGTTACGCCGCGAGTTACAAGGCAGTTGCTTTCGCATACTCCTCCGTACCTCGTTATCGAAATTCAGGTCCCTTCCCTGCAAATACCGGAAGAGCAGATCGAAACGATGTTCGAACGCTTCCAGCAAATCAATCTTCCTGGCATGGAGCAGGGAACCTGGCTCGGTTTGGGTCTTGCACTGAGCCGAGCGATTATTGAACAGCATGGTGGCGAAGTCGGACTATCAGTCGACAAGGGAGCCGGTTCTAAATTTTGGATGCAACTACCGAAGATTTAGTAGCCTCTAAGTTGTCTTCAGCAGTTTCAAGAAGTGGTTGCGCACGGTCATTGCCTGCGGTTGGATAGGCTTGTTTTTCTTCAGCAGATTTTTGGCTATTAGAGTCAAGGCGACAACCATCGCGCGGTCCAAATCAGAGGTGTCTGTCTGACTGAAATCGTGGCAGGCATTAGGTGGCCCATCTACGGGCACCGCATTTAGTGCCTGCCAGATCGGGTCGGTGAACTCCGATGGTCTTGATGATTCGAGCTTGTCGGCCAGGTAGACAATTTTGGAAACTGTGGACATGCGGACACTTCCAAGAGTGTGCTCGGCGATTGAGCCGAGAACATCTTGATTGGTTATCCTTAGCTCCTTCTTTGCAAGAATGGCAGCTACAGGTCCGTGCAGAATTTGTCCATGGTCAAGTTCTTCCTGTGACAAGACCATGCCGTTGGCTTGCGCAATCTCGATTAGTTCTTTTCCCTTTAATTCCTTGCAGGCGTCGTGCAGCCAGCAGCCAAGTTCTACGGGAAATGGATCGATGCGAAGACCGAGCGCAATTTCCCGACCAACTGTTACAACACCTTTAATATGATCAAGTCGTTTTTTTGAAACACGTGGTTCCACATATCGCCGAGCGGCATCAAGAGTCATGCTTGATGGGACCCCTGGGACGCTGAAAGTTTTCTGACCTAAGTCGTCTGCTCTCTTCATTTAATCCATATTACCAGAACGGCTTACTTCGCGGTCGCCGACTGTTTCTTGAAGTAGCCGTGATTTACAATCAATTCGTTTACTGCAGGTGGGACCATATATAGAACGGTCTTCCCTGCACGGACTCGCTCCCGTATGTTAGAACCCGAGATTTTTATGCCGGGAAAATCGATGATCACTATGTCTGCGCCATCGTAGCCCACACTGGAAACGGTTGAGTCCTGGCCCACTACGCGCAAGGCCTTATCGGTTTCATCGAGATATCGTAATCTCGGTACTACGAGTATGCGGCAGAGTTCGAGCAACTCTTCGTGGTTTTTCCAGGTATGTAGCTGCGGCAAATTGTCGCCGCCTATGATCAAATTTATTTTAAGATCTTCACCGTATATGGTGCGTAACTCTTTCACTGTATCGATCGTGTAAGAGGGTCCCGTGCGGTCTATTTCTATCGACGACGGCACAAAGAATGGATTGTCGGCGGTCGCCGCCTTCACCATCTCGTGACGGGCGTGCCCGTCCAGCAGAGTGTCTGCTCGATGTGGTGGAGCCGGGCTGGTCACAAACAATACTTTTTCGAGTTTAAACTGATCCCGGGCACATTCGGCGATGATCAAATGCCCCATATGTATCGGATTGAAGGTTCCGCAGAACAAGCCAATTTGTCGCAAGTTTGTTTGTTACCTCGGTTGCTTTGTGGAAAGTTTTTCGGAATGGACTGTACCATTTACATCGGCCGAAGCGTTTGTTTGCTTTCCGATATCCGTTGCGATCACGCTTCCCGAGCCACTTTTATGATGGCGCGTGTAAATTCGCGGCAACCGAGCGCGCAATCTGCACGCCAGCTCGTACGTTATCGTGTCCAGCATCTCTGCCCAGTTGGCCAGGTTCAGTGAAACTTCGGCAAGCTCGTGTTTGCCGGCGGCGTTGAGTATTGAACCACCATTTTCATCTTTATTGCTCTTCGATGACCGACCCGTAGGAAGTTCATCCTTGCCGATGAGCGTGATAACATCTCCGTCCTGAGCCTCTGGAACATCGGTTATGTCAAAGAGCATCTGGTCCATTGAAATGATACCGACCTGCTTGATCTTACGCCCCAGCAGCAGGCCCTCCATGCGGTTTGACAATCGACGATCGACGCCGTCCGCGTATCCGATCGGAACGCAGGCCAGGCGAGATTCACGACGCGCTTCCCAGGTCAAGTTGTAACCCACTCGCTCGCCTTCTTTCACCTGGTTGATGTGATTGATTCGTCCTTTGACTGACATGGCGGGAACCAGAACGTCAGACGTTCCTGTCCCTTCCAGCCCATACAGATAAAGTCCGACGCGCACCATATCGAAGTGGGTCTCCGGAAATTTTCGGGCGGCCTCGCTCGAGGCCAGATGCGCGAAAAAGTTTTTGCCGTCGCGGCTGTAGTTGAGCCGGTTGAGGGCACTTTCATATTCTCGCAATTGCGCAGTTGTCGTCGCTTGATCGCCGGCGCGAGCGAGGTGGCTGAACACGCTAACCAGATCGACATTCGCTAGTTTTGAAATTTCTTCGACGAGCTCCGGCGCTGCTTCCGGCGGGACGCCGAGGCGGTGCATACCGCTGTCTACCTTTAAATGAACGCGAGCTCTTTGCCCACGCTTTCGCGCAATTTTGTCGATGTCACGTGCCTGTTTTACGGCCGCGATTGTCAGTTCAAGCCCATCTTCGAGCGCATTATCAATTGCCCAGAATGGTGTAGGGCTCAGTATAAGGATAGGAGACTTAATAGATGCCGATCTCAACTGACATCCCTCGTCCACGGAGGCGACGCCAAGGTACTCTGCACCGGAGTTCGATAACATATCAGCCACTTGCGGAGCGCCGTGACCGTAGGCGTCACTCTTGACGACGGCCATCAAACGAGCCGGTTTGGGGTTGACAGCAAGCCAAGAGCGAATGACGGAAACGTTGTGCTCGACAGCGGATAGATCGATTTCGACCCACGCATCTCGATGAAACGATGAAATACTGACTTGCCTGGAGAAAACCATTAGTAATAATTTCTCGTCATACTGGCTATATCAAGCGTTACGTAACGCCCAACCTTATGCTAGCATTGCTTTGATTCGAAAGATCATCCTGCGAAACGCAGGTAATGAAACCGTTTTGGTTGCATTAACACGAAGCTAAGGATCCTCGTTTATCCTACTTGATGTTCTCGAATTCAATCGATAAATCGATAGAGACCCTGAAGCATCACTTACGAATCGGTATCCCATGTTCTCTGGTAACTCTGGTATCCCGTCCGTAGTTGGTGTAGTTAAGTCGCGGGGTTAAAACGCCTTGAATAAAGCTGAATTGGTCGATATCGTCGCAAAAGAAGCCGGAACAACGAAAAAGGATGCTGAGCAAGTGATTAATAAGATGATGGAAACCGTCATCAAATCAGTTGCTACGGGAGATAAAGTAACTCTCGTTGGATTTGGAACATTTGAAGCCAGAAACCGCAAAGCGCGTACTGGCCGCAATCCCAAGACCAATGAGCCGTTGCACATTCCCGCTAAACGCGTACCTGGCTTCAAAGTAGGTAAGGAGTTTAGTGAAGCTGTCAACAAACGCAAATAAGCGTTCGCACAGCAAGGGGGTCCATTGGAGCTACCTAAGGTAGCAGTGATAGGGTGCGGAAACTGGGGCAAGAACCTGGTCCGTAACTTTGCTCACCTCGGAGCCTTGGCTGTCGTTTGTGACTCTGATTCCAAACAGCTTGAGCGTCTGGCGCAAGAGTTTATGGGAATCAGAGTCACTACTAGTTTTGACAGCGTGCTCGAAGACAAAGAGGTCGCGGCTGTTGTGATTGCAACGCCGTCCGACACACACTTTGCGCTGGCGAAGAAGTCACTTCTCGCCGGCAAACACGTTTATGTAGAAAAACCGCTCGCGCGCGACGTAAACGAATGCGAAGAGCTTGATTCCATAGCGAATCAGCGCAACCTCGTTCTCATGGTCGGGCACTTGCTTCTCTACCATCCTGCGGTGAATTGCCTCAAAGAAGTGATCGCTTCAGGCGAACTCGGAGAGCTTCTCTTCGTGCGCTCGGACCGAATGAATTTCAATCGTTTTCGAAGCCACTGGAGCGTTCTCTGGGATCTGGCGCCTCACGACCTCTCGATGATGAGCTATCTGCTTGATTGCGAAGCTCCCGAGGTGACTCGCGTCGGCGGCTGGGATACACAGGGTGACAATCTTGTTGATGTGGCTTATCTGGACGTCTCCTTCCCGGTCGAAAAAGGCAATCGCATTATCCCCGGGCAGGTGCGAAACAGTTGGATCGATCCGCAAAAACTCGTGAGGCTTACTGTCAACGGCACGAAGAAAACAGCTGTTCTCAACGACACTCTGTTCGAAGACAAGCTCACTCTTCACTCCATGACTCCGGAAGGGCGAATGATTGTCGAAACCGCTCCTTATCCGGATCTTGAACCTCTGCATCTGGAGTGCGAGCACTTCCTTCAGTGCGTTTCAACCGGGCAGCGTCCGCGCTCTGACGCGAATAACGCGTATCATGTCGTCAAAGTTTTGTCTGATGTTGAAGCGCGACTGTCTGCCAGACCCAGGGTTCAAGCCGGTAGCCGCAAATAGGCGTAGCCGCATTTTGCAAGCGTCATTTGCAGTCACACCCGGTCAGGAATAATGAGTGAAATCCGGCAAAAAACAACCGAAAGCCGCGCAGCATCTGTTTGGCAACAACAGATTGTCGAACTGCTTCGTTCTGTAATGGGTAAGCTTGATGGTTTCAGCGCAGCTTCCGAGTTTCGCTTTGACACCATCCAGGCGGGTACCGGAGAGTCAATCGAAACGGTCTGTGTGAAATGTCCGCAGACGTTCGGGCTCGATACGGATATGGAGCTCAAGTCCAGACTACCCAAGAATACCGTTCACTTCTTCGGTCATCGCAGTCCAGACTGGAATCCGTTCGGAAGAAACACGGGCTCCTTTGATCTTCTCGTGGCGCAGGGTACGGGCTTTCAGGGAGTTCTTCGTGCGGCTCAGACTCATGTCGAATCATGTGCATGGGACACTGAGCGTCTAATTAAAGAACTGGAGTCAATTGGCGGAGTTGAAATCGACGTTCTTTTCGCCGATCCAGATTTCATCGCCGCCGACTTTATCTGCACGGGCTCGGATTTCCAGCGCGTCGCCCATGAACTGAAACGCATCTGTCCGGAATTATACGTCGGTACCGGCTTCAAGCCAAACGCCTTGAGCTTAGCCAGTTTGCTTGAACAAGACGAGGCCCATATCTCAATGACCTGGCCCGAAACTAATTCAGAACAGAATACCGAAGACAAATTAGCCTGCACTAGCGAAACCGCGCACAGCACAGAAAACGCGTCAGCCCATAGCGCAGAAGGCAAATCAGCGCAGTGGGCAGATGAATTTAGATAACAGAGGCCGGCTGGATATCGGTTTTAAAACTATGTCGAATGATTGGATAGTTGAAGTGATTGAACAGCTGGAACGCGCAGTGGGCGTGCATCCTCGCGTGGAAAAATTTGCCGCTAGCAATGGCGAGACATATGATGTCGCCCGAGTTGCATTATTCTCCGGCTCCGCTGCTGCAATAAACTTGAATGCACTGCGCAAGAACATGCCTAAAGACACGCTTCTATACTACGGAAACGTGATTTACCCAGACGTTGAATTGGACCAGACCGGCTTGGTTCCGGACGTCCGGTTTGACCTGACCGCGATAGGCGCCGATGACCCGAGCATAATTCTGGAGTTTGAAGGCACGCAAGCTCGCTCACGAGGATGGGATAGCCAGCGGCTCGCCAGAGAATTATACGAGCTTGAAACTCAACATCAATTGTCTTTTGAAATTTTTCACGCCGCGAAGCTGTCTTTCAGCGCGGAAGTTTCCTTCATTCCGAAAGCAAAACCGCCAACTACTTCGTTTGAAAATCCGCATGTTTACCATCCATCCGCAAGCATCCAGCAGTCACTTCTTGGCTCTGAGCGCCCGGCTTCTACTCGGAATGAGAGCGAGCGACCACCGGAATCACTGGGCGTGGACGAGCCCAGCGGCTCGGAGCCCGAACAGTATGCGTTCAATCAAGATGTTCATGAACACGAAGGATGCGAGGACGAGCACTGTTCATTAGACCTTTCCTCCGAGCAAGAAGCGGCATCCGAAACTGCGGCTGAAAAGCTATTGGAGTTTTGTCCCGAGCTGTTCTGGGGCAAAGGCATGAGAATGAACGTGAAATCTCTGGCCGCCAACATTCGCGGCTTGCCTATGACACTGAATTTTGTTTGGCCTGAGCGGTCCGAAGAATCGACCGAAGACATCGAAGTCCACACTGCCGACCGGGAAATTTCCTAGCGTCCACAAGCCAGGCTGCGTTGCCAGATTTCCGCCGCGATTTCTCGCCGTGCCTGTTTTGCATGCGCACCTCGAGTGTCTCTTTCGCACTTCTTATGTTGTTTCCGCTATTAGGTGATTTTCGTCAAAAGCTAGTCGAGAGCAGCGGTTTGAAGGAGGACGCCCGCTTTTGAGTTGCCAAACTTATCGCAGGGAAAAATGGAAAAATTTCCTGGAGCCAGTGTTCTTGGGCGTTTCGGGTTTCGGAGGTTTGAAGAGGTGTCGCCTGAGCGATTTCTTGGCATCCCCTAATACCGGAACTAACTTAAGAACTTTGAACTACACCCTGGATACCGGGGGCGAACTCCCAACAGCTTCGCCTGAATACCGGGAGCGAAACCTCCCCTGAACACCGGGAGCGACACCCCACAACCAGGGTCGCAGCCATTGCGGATGCCACGCGGCAGGAGTTTTCGAGCAAAAAGCAAAACGACCGCCAACGGGCGGTCGTTCAAAAATGGAGCGGGAGACGAGATTCGAACTCGCGACATCCTCCTTGGCAAGGAGGCATTCTACCACTGAATTACTCCCGCAATTCAGCATGCGGTTCATTATAACCACATCGCGTTTGAGTTGAACCAGCTTATCACAAAATCGAGCTTTTCAGCTTGATGATTCGTTACCCGGATCTCTTGGAATGGTGCCGTTTCTGCGCCATATCGGGTGTTCTGATTCCGGACGTCTGATTGTTTTCTCTGAGAGCCAACTGATGGTTTCTTTTAATCGGTGATCCCCATGTTCCAGCAAGTTCTAAGCGCGATTCTCGAAACAACATGCACGGTCCGCCTGTCGCTGTGGCACATAATACTTATCGAGATCAGTCAACTGCTATAGTAGGCTTGGCAATGTCTCTATCCAGTGACAGGGCAATCTAAGGGAATTCCGACGATAAGTTTTACCTACGGCTCAGGAGACGCGCGGGATGAGCGATGAAACAGCAGGCAGCAACGTCGAGTCCGGTTCGGGGGCGTCATCAGATAAGCCTGAGGCTGCCGTTCCGTCGACTGATGCGAAACCCGCAGAGGCACAGGGTGTTTTCAAGCGTCGCCCGCTGTTTAAGGCTTGCCTGGATTCATTCAATTACGTCAACAGTATTTCTCAAGATGAAGCGGTCAAGGTGCGCGACAGCGACCGAGCGACCAGCATCTGGCTAATGATAGTTTCGATCGTTACCGTCGGCGCGATGTTGATTGAACCACTAGCGCCGCACCGCATGCCGCTTCTCGTGGTTTGCGATATTCTGATTGGCATGTCCATTTTTTATTACATCGCCAATCGTTTTGGCATTATTGGAACGTTCAATCCGCGTCAAGCCTTGCTTTCGTGGCAATTAATGATGGGTGCTACCTTCTTCGGAATCTTCCTGACAATCAACCTGGCGCTCCTGTTGGGGCTCGTCGTTGTTTTGACGGCACCATCGGATATACCGACTCTCTAAAGTAAAGACATTACGTGCAAACGAGCACACAGGCGCAGCCAGCGTGCTAAAATCGCGTGTTGTTGTTAGCGGTGTATGCATTTGAGACGACTTCGGTAAGTTCGCTCAAATCACCGCCGACATTTTCTGTACTAAGCAAGGGGCAGTTGAGAGAACATGAAGGTTACTCTAGACCGTGAAGGCAAGAACATCGTGCTCGTCGGAGTTGAGCTCGAGGCGGAGAAGGCATCAAGAGCTTACGAAATTACATGTCGCGAGCTGTCTCACCAGGTTGAGATTCCAGGTTTCAGAAAAGGCAAAGCTCCACGAAATATTATCGAAAAGCGCTTCGGTCGCGAAATTATCAAAAAGGAAGCGCTTGAGCGCTTGATCCCCGACCTGTTGCAGCAAGTTATCGTTGACAAAAACCTCGACATCATCACCAATCCTGAAATTCAGGAATGCAAATTCGAACTCGGTGAGCCGCTCACCATGAAGGCAAAGTTCGAAGTTCGTCCTGAAGTCACTCTGGGCGAATACAAAAACCTCAAAGTCGATGTTCCGGAAGCAAAACTCAACGACAACGCCGTCGACAAAGCTCTCGAACACCTCGCAGAGCAAAAGGCAGACCTCAAGCCGGTTGACCCTCGTGAAGTGGTTCTCGGCGATCACGTTTTGCTCGACTTCGAATGCAAAGTCGACGACAAACCGGTTGAAGGCGGCAAAGGCGAGGGTCTTACCCTCGAAGTGAAAGAAGGACAATTTCTTCCCAACTTCTGCGAACAGTTGGTTGGCCACAAGCCTGGCGAGAAGTTCAAAATCGAAGTCACCTTCCCCGAAGAGTACAGAAACAAAGCCCTCGCTGGAAAGCCGGCAGTTTTCGAAGTTGACCTGAAAGAAGTACGCCAGAGAGTCGTCCCGGAAATCAATGACGAGATGGCTAAAGGTTACGACCACGAGAGCCTGGACACTTTGAAAGCCGCTATCAAAGAGCGTCTTGACGATGATCTACAAATGCAAAACCGCGCACGCGCTCAAAAAGTTGTGGTTGAAGCCGTGGTCGAACGCGCTCAAGTAGACATTCCTGAGACGATGATCAAACGCGAGCACGAATTGTTGATGCAGCAAATGCGTCAGGAAGTCGAGCGCTATGGCGAGAGCTGGGATGAGTACAAGAAGAACGAGAACTTTGCCAAAGTAGAAGAAGGCAAGCAAGAAGAAGCGAAACAACGCGTTCTGCATAGCCTGGTTCTCGGTGCGGTTGTCAGAGCCGAAAATCTCTCGGTTTCCGAAGAAGAAGTTGCTCCTTACCTCGCTCAAATCGCAGTAAGCAACAACATTCCGCCAGAGCGTTACAGAGAAATGGCGCAGGATGAGTATCTGATGCGTCAAATCACCGAAGAAGTTTTGACCGGTAAGGTCGTAGATTTCCTCGTCGATAACGCTGAGCTCAACTACGTCGAAGACACCCATGTGCATGGTCCTGAGTGCGCTCACGGACACGAGCACGAGGGCGGTCACGAGCATGGACCTGACTGCGACCACGATGCCGAAGAAAAGGAAGAAGTGGCTGCATCGGCAAAATCATCTTCGAAGAAGAAAACAGCTAAGAAAGACAAGTAAGCGACCGGATAGGCGTGCGAGCGTTTTGCGTGAAATGCTCGCGCGCCCGCGACTTTTCTGAAGCATGTGCGAAGGCGACAATCGGTTTAAGTCCGATATCAAGAAGTCGAATGGGCGCGTCAGTCAGAGATACGCTTGAATACTCAGAAAAAGGCGCTTGAATACTCTAATTCGATCGGATTCTGATATAACCTTCAGTAAGTAAACGACCGGATTAAAAAGACACAAGCCGACACATCGGATCTAACTCAGGAAGCTACAAGAGGGGAGAAACCTACCAATGTCAGACAAGGAAATGGGAATGCGCGACAGCTTGCTCCATGGAACACGCGACAGCTTGCTCTACGGACCCACGAGCATCAGCCCAATTGCATCGCCGCAAGCGTTTTTTCCTACGGTTATCGAAACCACAGCACGCAGCGAAAGAGCGATGGATATCTTCTCCAGACTCTTGCGCGAACGTATCGTGTTCCTCGGTTTTCCAATCGATGACATGATTGCCAACACGATCGTGGCTCAGCTGCTCCTTCTTGAAGGTGAAGACCCGGAGAAAGATATCCGCGTCTACATTAACTCTCCAGGTGGATCGGTTACGGCAGGGTTAGCTATATATGACACTATCCAGCACATTCGCTGCGATGTTGTGACAATCTGCCTCGGTCAAGCCGCCAGTATGGGAGCGTTCCTCCTGGCTGCCGGAACGAAGGGTAAGAGAATGGCGTTGCCTCATTCGCGTATCTTGATCCACCAACCTCTGGGTGGTGCATCCGGTCAAGCTACTGATATTGAAATTCAAGCTCGCGAGATCTTGAGAATTAAGAGACAGCTCAATGAACTTCTCGCGATGCACACTGGTCAGTCCGTTAAAACTATCGAAAAAGACACGGATCGCGATAACATCATGACCGCCGAAGAAGCCAAGGGATATGGTCTGGTTGACCAAGTCATTCAAAAACTGGAAGACAGTCCAAATCTCTCGGCCGTTTAAGACAAATTAGTGCGTGCTTATATGGGATCATTAGGTTAGGATAGTAGCAACGTTCGTGAGTCGTTGTGAAATTGCCAAACATAGGCACTAGTTAGACAGGGAAGCCAAATGCCAAAACCATCTGACAACCGATTGAAGTGTTCGTTCTGCGGAAAAAGCCAGGACCAAGTTAAAAAGCTAATTGCCGGTCCCGGCGTATATATCTGCGATGAATGCGTCGATTTGTGTAATGAGATCCTCGATGAGGAGCTTTTCGAAGGCGGTCCGGCAGCAAGTGGTGCTGCGCAAGAGAGCTCTTCTCTCGTTCTAACCGAGATCCCTAAGCCGCACGACATTAAGAAGAATATGGACGAGCATATCGTCGGCCAGAACCTCGCCAAGAAGATTCTGAGCGTGGCTGTGTACAACCACTACAAGCGGATCACTCATAACGAGGAGAGCAAGGAAAACGTCGAAATTCAAAAAGCGAACATCCTGCTCATCGGACCGACAGGTTGCGGAAAAACATTGATGGCGCAAACGCTGGCCAGACTGCTGGACGTGCCTTTTGCTGTCGCTGACGCAACCACCTTGACTGAAGCCGGCTACGTCGGCGAGGACGTCGAAAACATTCTTCTGCGTCTCTATCAGGCTGCCGACTACGACATCAAGAAAGCCGAGCGCGGCATCATCTATATCGATGAGATCGATAAGATCTCACGTAAGTCTGAAAACACCAGCATTACCCGTGATGTCAGCGGTGAAGGTGTACAGCAAGCTCTTCTCAAGATGATTGAAGGAACCGTTGCGAACGTCCCTCCGCAAGGCGGACGCAAGCATCCTCATCAAGAGTTCATTCAAATCAATACCTCCAACATTCTCTTCATCTGCGGCGGCGCGTTCGTCGGTTTAGACAAGATTGTCGAATCGAGAATTTCGTCCAATCGCTCGATTGGTTTCGGCGCGGAAAGACCTCTCACCCAGTGGGAGCGTGAAGCGAAGACGAGTAAGATTCTCAAAGAAACCTCTCCGGACGATCTGATCAAGTTTGGTTTGATTCCTGAGTTCGTGGGTCGTATACCGGTCGTCGCGGTTCTCGAAGCGCTCGATGTCGACGCTCTCGTCAGAATTATGGTCGAACCGAAGAACGCCCTTATCAAACAGTATCAGCAGCTCCTCAAGTGGGATCACGTCGATCTCAAATTCGACGACGACGCTATCAGCGCCATCGCCGAAGAGGCGCTCAAGCGCAAGACCGGTGCTCGCGCCTTGAGAGCAATCGTCGAAGAGATCATGCTGGACGTTATGTACGAAGTGCCGTCGCGCGACGACATCAAGCTCTGCCATATCACGAAAGATCTTGTTGATAAACGTTCAACCGCCGAACTTCTGGATATCCGAAAGGCTAAACTTAAAGGCGAGAAATCTGCCTAGTTTTAGGGCAAGGCAAATTTCAATGTAGCGCGTAACGCGCATCACCCCTCACCATTGGGATTTGACACAGTGGTCGATTTCGACACAACTAATTTTCCGCTGATTCCTTTAAGGGATGTTGTCGTTTTTCCACAGATGGTGACACCGCTCTTCGTCAGTAGACCTAGATCGATAGCCAGTCTCGAACAAGCTCTCATGCGCGACGATCGACTTGTCGTCCTCGTCGCGCAGCGTGATGCTGAGTGCGAAGAGCCTCAGCAAGATGATCTGTATTCGATTGGCACACTTGCCGAAGTCATGCAGATGCTTAAACTTCCGGACGGCACCGTCAAAGTGCTGGTCGAGGGTTCTTCGCGTGTGAAGCTTGAAGATTTTAAAGAAGAACCGACACTACTGACGGTGCGCGTCTCTGAGCGCCCTGAAATTCTGATCGACGATACAGCGACAAAAACTTTGATTCGAGTTTCTGTCGAAAAATTCGAGCAGTACGTCAAGTCCACAAAGAAAATCAACCCGGAGAGTTTACTCGCCGTCTCTGGAATCGGACAACCCGGGCGGCTTGCCGACATCATCGCCACTTACCTTGGTCTTGAGGTTTCTGAACGGCAACACTGTTTGGAAATTGAAGATGCGACTGAACGGCTCGAGTACATTGGCACACTTCTATCGAGAGAGTTGGAACTCGCCGATCTCGAACAGCAGATTCACGACAAAGTCAGATTCAATCTGGAAAAAACTCAACGCGAATATTATTTGCGCGAAAAAATGCGCATTATTCAGGATGAGCTAAACGCTGACAGTGAGCAGCTTGGCGAAATTGCCGAGTACAAGCTCAAGATCAAGAAATGCAAAATCAAAGGCACCGCTCTTGAGAAAGTGAATAAGGAGCTCGCTCGTCTTGAGAAGATGATGCCGCAGAGCGCTGAGGCTGCAGTGATTCGATCCTATCTGGACACCATGGTGAGTTTGCCCTGGTCGAAGCGATCGAAGGAAATTATCGATCTCGAGCGAGCCGATGAGATTCTCGAGCAAGACCATTACGGGCTGGAGAAAGTCAAAGAGCGCATTCTCGAGTATCTTGCCGTGCGAAAACTTTCCAAGGAGTCGCAAGGCACCATCCTCTGTCTTTGCGGTCCGCCTGGTGTCGGAAAAACCAGCTTGGCGCGTTCCATTGCCGCGGCGATGAACCGCAAATTCGCGCGCATCAGTCTGGGCGGCGTCAACGACGAAGCGGAAATTCGCGGGCACAGAAGAACTTATATCGGCGCAATGCCGGGACGAATTATTCAAGCGTTGAAACAAGCCGGTACAAAAAATCCAGTCATCTTGCTCGATGAGATCGAGAAGATGACGCGCAACTACATGGGTGACCCGACCGCCGCAATGCTGGAGGTCCTGGATCCCGATCAGAACGAAAATTTCTCAGACCACTACCTCGACGCCCCCTTCTCTTTGAGCGAAGTGGTTTTTATCGGTACGGCAAACGCTCTCGATTACATTCCTCGCCCATTGCACGACCGGCTCGAGGTAATTCAGCTCTCAGGCTATACGGAAGAAGAGAAAGTGGCGATAGCCGAGATTCATATTCTTCCCAAAGCTCTTAAAAAACACGGACTCTCTCAGAAACAGCTGAAGTTTCAGTCTCAAGCGCTTCGCCGAATTATCCAAGAATATACAAGGGAAGCCGGTGTGCGAAACCTTGAACGTGCAATCGCGCAGATTTGCCGCAAGGTCGCAACTCGCATCGTCGGTGGTGAATCGAATGCTGTGAAAGTGACACCGCAAATGGTGTACGAGTTTCTAGGTCCGGCTAGAATCATTCGTGAAAATGAAACGCGCGCACCTCAAGTCGGTTTGGTAACAGGCTTGGCCTGGACTGAAACCGGTGGTGAGACATTGCAAGTTGAAGTAAACACCATGAAGGGCAAAGGCAATCTGCAGTTGACCGGTCAATTGGGCGACGTCATGAAAGAGTCTGCTCAAGCCGCTTTCAGCTATATCAGATCCCACGCTGAAGCTTTGAATATTTCGCCGACATTCCTGGATGACCGTGATGTTCATGTTCACATACCAGAAGGCGCGATTCCAAAAGACGGTCCCTCAGCCGGTATCGCCTTGTGTACTGCGCTGATATCCGCAATTTCCAAACGACCCGTTCGCGGAACGGTCGCCATGACCGGCGAGATAACATTGCGCGGAAGAGTGCTAGCCATTGGCGGATTAAAAGAGAAAGTTCTTGCCGCGCTGCGCGCCGGTGTCAAGACTGTTATCTTCCCGAAGAGCAACGAAAAGGACTTGCAGGACATCCCCGAGTACGTCAAAGAAAAGCTGGAACTCATTGCAGTCAGCCATCTCGATGAAGTCTTCCCGATTGTTTTTGAGGGCGAGAGCAAGAAGGTGGATGCTAAAAAAGTCGATCCGAAGAAAAGCGATTCTAAAAAGGGCGATAAGAAAAAGGACGCCAAGACTCGACCGCTCAGGCGCACAGCGGCTCGCCAGAGCGCTCGCGGTCACATTGGACGATAGATAACCATCAGCATTAACGAAGCTCAGCTTGTTTCCGTGCAAGGTAGATTTGAGATGCGTTCGTGGCCACTGCTGCTCGCAACAGAGCGCCCAAGTCTTCGTCCGCGGCAAATTTTGGTGAATGAGTACTTGCGACGCGATCAGTTTTCACGAACTCCAGAAACGCTCGCTTTGCCGAGCTCTTCACGGTGGGCTTGAAGATACCGAATGCGGTACCACGATTCTTTTGCACAAGCGAGAAGCAGGGTATATCTGTGAGACCGTCTCCGACATAGATCATGTTGCGAAACGCTACTCTCCTGGTTTCCTCGGGAACGTGCTTGTTGACCAGGTACTGATTTTGCAACGTGTCCGCTTGAGTTATGCCCTTGTTAATCTCGAAAAGGTATCTCGTCTTCTCCGTAAACGTGATGGTCCGCTTTATTCTTTTCAATACGCCAGACTCGTCTTCGCCAAAGAGACAGCCGTAGACGCCATCAAAAGTTTCGCGTACGAATTTGCTCCCGAGGATGACTTCTTGAAGTCCGCCGGAGATGATGTAAAACTCGACGGAGATGTCTCTTGAGGTCTCTCTCACGAGTGCTCTCAAATCATTCGCAAGTTCGAAGACTCCAGGGAAAAACTTGTCGTCGAGTGTTGCCCCGAATGCTGACAGATCCTTGTTTGTTAGATTCCCCAGGGGTTTGTCCGGACCAATGTTTTCCAGAATCAAGTTCAGATATGCGATTGTCGGATCGTATCCCTCGTCCAAGAGGGACTTCGCATCGATCTTCCAAAATCTGTCAGTGTCTATTCCCCGACTTTCGAGCAACATTGTTGTCGAGTCGGGAAGCAGAGTATCATCAAAATCAAAGATTAACGCTATTACTTCCGGCACGGTTCGATACGACGCTTCTCTGGCTCTTTACCGAGTCAGCAAGGGGTTCTGCAATTTTGTCTTTGCTTTGTTGACGTCGAGCGTCCGCGTACACCTTAAGCAGTGTGCGAGTAATTTTTGCGCACGTTTCAGATGTCTCCGTGGAAGCTGTCGTAGGTTCTTTCAAGCTCACCAGCAAATGACCTCCCCTGGATGCAACGTCCTATAGCCTATCGAATGAATGCGGTCACGACAAGTTAATCATTACAACCTTGACGCTCTCGCTCGAAAATTGTCTACATCGCATTCGTCGGCTGATTGGACAAGCCGGCCTTCGGCGTATCACCGTTGGCAACTTGGTAGCTGATCTAATTGAACCAGGCCGCAAAACCGATGTATCGATTGCCGAAAACATCGCGTACATTTTTCCACGCGTCACCTTTGGCTAGATGTCCTTTCTCAAGATAGGGTTGGGCTGCGGTTCCCTGCACCCAGGTGACTAGATCGAATGTTCTGGGCTCAAGGAAAACTCTGCGCAAGTTCACGCCGTACTCGCCACGCTCACCTCTCCAGAATGGCACTAGAAGCTCGCCTCTGAGAACCTTCCCTGATTGGTTCATCATGTCTCCCCAGGTTTTTACCATATCTTCTGTTACGCGAACGTTTGGTATAACCCCTGTCTGCCTCGGGTTCGGAAGCCATTCGCAGTCATCGTCCGTTTCTGCCATGATGAAGTTCCACGAGATTTTGCTCTGCTCGACCACATTCTCCAAATTTAGAAGAGCCGCTTTGAGGCGCTCTGGATCTTTGACTTCCCAGTGGATGTTATGAATGCCTGCGATCAAATCCGTGACGTCAATCTGTTCACCGCCAAGTTTTCGCACACTCTGACCGTGAGTGAGAAAGCCATACGGACTAACAACTTTGGCGAAAACAATATGACCGGAACTCTCGAACCATTGCTGCGAATCGTAAGCTAAAAACATCTGACAAAATGAACCGAGCAAATTGCAGTAACCGCGCAGCCAGTGTACATCTCCGCGATCAAACTTAATCGAGAAGTTTTCGGCGTCTTCTTGTCCGAATTCGTCGTTGCGTGTGATTCTTTGATAGATTCGCCAGAGCATCTCTTCATCGGATGGGTCTCCGTCACCGTTTAAATCAAGTCGAATTAAACCCCATCGCAATCGCAGTTGCACTTTCTCATCCGTAATCTGCGCAAGTGTTTCGTCTGCTTGCGAAAAACCAGTTTGCAAGCGCTCGAAAATTTGACGGAAATCCTGATATGAGATTGGATGCGACGTTTGATTCGGTTTCAACCGAATGCGTAGGAATGGCGCTTGAATGCCCTCTTCTGATGTGCCGCGCAAACCATAGTAGGAAATGTCCTGCGCGAAGCGTTCAATGGTTTGAATAAATTGTGTGACGCCCAGGGAAAATCGCAAGCTGTCATCCTTTGGGTTCTGGCTCAAAGCCTCAATTACGGCTAATTTCCCGTCCTCAAGTTTACCTTCGATTAAGTAGCTCTCAACAAGTGGCGCTTTGTTCTTCTCTGGTTTTGGAGTTCTAGCTGTCGATTCCTTCTTCAAACCGGAATCAATGGATGTTGATTTCTTTGCTGTATTCATGGTTTTCGTGACCTTATTTTTGCCTGATTTACCGCGCTGTTTTGCAGTAACTTTTACGGGCGGATTTGCATTGGGCTGCTTCGCCGGTGTCGCCGCCAGGGCGGAGTTCGCGCTGCCGATAAGAGCAGCTGTTACTGCCGCAATAATTGATTTTCGTGGACGCATGTTTGCCTTCCGATTGGGATGATTGAATTCTCTCGCCATTGGAGTCATCACAATGGTTTGATTCAACACTTTGCGTATTGTTGAAATTGAGCAGTAAACAAATCAGTTAAACCAGACTGCGAAATCAATCGCTTGATCCCCAAATACGCGTTCCATCCTTTTCCAAATATCCGATTTTGCTAGACGTCCCTTCTCCAAGTATGGTGTCATCGCACGTCCTTGTACCCACAAGATCGGATCGAAGGAAGTTGGCTCCAAGAACAGACGGCGTATGTTTATGCCTAAACCCGTGTTCTTACCTCTCCAAAACGGCACCAATAGCTCACCGTGAAGGATTCTTTCGAGTTCGTCCATGAGCGCTGTCCACATATGTACCATGTCATCGTCAACTGCCATACCGGGAATAGCCGCTTTCTGTCTGGGATTTGGAAGCCACTCGCAATCGTCATCTGTTTCTTCCAGAATGAACTTCCACGAGGTACGACTTTCTGAAATGACTGTATCTAGCTTGATGAGCGCTTTCTCCAGGTACGTGCGGTCTTCCACGTTCCAGTGAACACTATGCAATCCTGCGATCAAATCCGCGGCATCAAAGATAGTACTCTCGATCGGATAAACCGTCTTATGGTCTGTGAAATAAGTTGGCAAATCGTCGACCTTTTCAAACAGCGCCGGCGCGACAAAGTAGAAAGTCTCCCGCGTGTCATACGCTAGATACATATCGAGAAAACTAGTTATCAAATTTAGGTAACCACGCAGCCAGTGCACGTCTCCTCGATCGAAGTTGATTACAAAGCTGTTAGCGTTTGAACTGACTATGCCAGGGTTGTGATGAAATTCCTGATAGATTCTCCAGAGCATTTCTCTTTCGCCGCAATGACCATCTCCATCGAGATCGAGTTTAACCAGTCCTACGTGAAGTCGAAGATGCACGTTCTCGTCTGTAATTTGAGACAGTGTTTTGTCGGCATCCTCAAAGCCGCTGACCACACGTTGAATGACTTGTTGAAACTTTTGATGCGAGATCGAGTTCGCTTTCCGATTAGGTGGAACGGCGATCGTGATGAATGGAGTTTCAAGACCCTCTTTGGCGGTTTGGCGTAATCCGTAGAAGCAGATGTCTTGTGAAAACTGCTCCATCGTTCGTATGACTTGAACTACTCCTAATGAAAATCGCAATTGATCATCTTGAGGATGTGAACTCAATGCTTTGACAACAGCTTGTTTTCCTTCCTTTATGTTTCCGTTGAGCAAAAACTGCTCGATTAGAGGTGGTGCCTCGTTCTTGGAGTCGCTTACTTCTGATCTGACGCTTTGGGCACTTGAGAAATTTGAGTCATCGGCTAGCGCCCCTTGCTGACTGTTGAAGACCATGAAAAAAGTAGCTGCCGCGGCAACCGGAAAGCCGTAAAAACGCATGAGCTCTCTCCCTATAGACTCCTGAAATTTTCGCGGCTGAGCTTTGAAAAGATTCGGTAGAGCCAACAGTTTCTCGAGTGTTGGCAAGTGGGGTGTTGTCAAAGGTATCAATATCCGGAAGAATTGCGATTTATGGCGAAGTTTTGGGACCAATTGCGGCGAGAATACTAAAGGTCCTGAGTTTATATATATTTACTTGATATCATGACGTCATTTGCTGAACTCCAGCCCTTCTTGGAGCGCGGGTCAATCGTGCGGGGCGGTACGGAGTGCGGCTTGCCAATGGTCACAGGCATCCGGTGACATAGAAGAGGAATCGAATATGGTAACGGCGAAGACGCAAGACAAGAACAAAGAATTGATCGAATTGGACCACAAGTTCGTCAATCCTGTACTCGCAAGACAGGCACCCATTGTGGCTGAACGTGGCGAAGGCTCTTATCTTTATGACGTAAACGGCGATAAGTACCTCGATTTCACGACCGGCATCGCCGTCAACAACATCGGTCACTGCCACCCGAAGGTTGTAGAGGCAGTCAGAGAGCAAGTCGGCAAATTGATGCATACTTCCGTTTGCACACACCACACCGGCTACATCGAGCTCTGCCAGAAGATTGCATCGCTCATGCCCGGAGACCTCAATTCTGTTTTCCTCGCAAACTCAGGCGCTGAGTGCGTCGAAGGGGCGGTTAAACTGGCTCGCTACGTGACCGGACGTCCCGCAGTCGTGACTTTCCGTGGCGGTTTCCACGGTCGTACGCATCTCTGCATGTCGCTCACCACATCGAAGCTCAGCTACCGTGACATGTATGAGCCTCTTCAACCGGCTATCTTCACGGTGCCTTTCCCTTATGTTTTCCGCTCGGATTTCCCGAACGATCCCAAGAAGGTTCTCGAAAATTGCCTTCATGAGATTGAGATGCTGTTCCTTCAGATCGTCAATCCCAAACAAGTTGCGGCATTCATCGTCGAGCCGATTCTCGGTGAAGGTGGATATGTCGTTCCGCCGGAAGGATTCTTCAAAGCTCTGAGAAAAATCTGCGATGAGCACGGCATCATGCTTATCATGGATGAAGTGCAAACCGGTTTCGGTCGCACCGGCAAAATGTTCGCCACCGAGTGGGAAGGTATCGTTCCCGATATCCTCACGATGGCAAAGGGAATCGCAGCCGGCATGCCGCTGTCCGGTTTCGCATCGCGCAAGGAATACACCTCGAAATGGGATGCCGGAAGACACGGCACTACCTTTGGTGGCAACCCGGTATCCTGTGCAGCAGCACTTGCCAGCATCAAAGTTATCGAAGAAGAGAAGCTTTGCGACAGAGCTCACAAGGCTGGAACGGATATCATGAACCGTCTCAAGAAGCTCGCCGAAACCCACAAGCAAATTGGCGATGTTCGCGGTCGCGGCATGATGATCGGAATCGAGTTCAATGACGAGCACGGTCATCCCGGCAAAGACTGGTCTGAGAAGGTAGCGAAACGCTGCTTCGAGAACAAACTTCTGGTTCTGACTTGTGGCTACAAAGGTCACGTGATCAGATTGATTCCGCCATTGAATGCTTCCGACAACGAAATCGACGAAGCTCTGAAGATCATCGAAAACGCAGTATCCGAAAAATAATTCAGCGACTTGTGCACAGAGTGCAGTGGAGTATTAAGCATGACCAAAACTATTGAAAAGGCCACCACGTATCACAACTACATCGACGGTAAATGGGTAAAGTCGGAAACCGGCAGAACCTTCGCATCCTACAACCCGGCTAACACCGAAGAGGTTGTCGGCTACTTCCCGCTATCCAGCGAGAAAGATTTGAAAGCCGCTGTCGACGCCGCACACAGAGCGTTTCCAGCATGGAAGAAAACCCCTGCTCCGGAACGCGCCGAAATCATCTTGAAGGCTGCTCACATTCTCGAATCCAGAAAAGAAGAGCTCGCTCGCAACATGGTTCGCGAAATGGGCAAGGTCATCAAGGAAGCTCGTGGCGATGTGCAAGAAGCGATCGACATGGCGAAGTACGCAGCCGGTGAAGGTCGCCGTCTGCTCGGTATGACCGTGCCATCAGAACTCCGCAACAAATTCGCTATGGCAATCCGAGTGCCGATCGGCATCATCGGTGTGATCACGCCATGGAACTTCCCGGTAGCGATTCCGAGCTGGAAAATGCTTCCCGCCCTTGTCGCCGGCAACACCATCGTTTTCAAACCAGCTTCGGACACGCCTCTGGTTGCCACGCAATTCGTTGAAATCCTCAACGAAGCCGGTCTTCCTCCTGGCGTCGTCAACCTCGTTACCGGAAGCGGTAGCGAAGTTGGCATGCCTCTCGTCGAAGATCCGCGTGTAGGCTGCATCTCGGTTACCGGCTCGTCGTTCACCGGTCGCAAGATCGCTGGACGTTGTGGCGAACTGATGAAGCGCATTACCTGCGAATTGGGCGGGAAGAACGCTATCTGCGTGATGGAAGATGCCGATATCGACCTGGCTGTCGATGGCGCTCTCTGGGGCTCCTTCGGTACTGCTGGTCAGCGTTGTACCGCTACCTCGAGAATCATCGTTCACAAAAAGGTCTACGAAGAATTCTCCAAGAAATTCGTTGAGCGCGCTAAAGCTCTCAAGATTGGCGATGGTCTCGACCCGAAAATCGATGTCGGTCCGGTCGTCTCGAAGAGCCAATTGGAAAGCGTACACGAGTACGTTGAGATCGGTAAGAACGAAGGCGCCAAGCTTCTGTTTGGTGGAAACATTTTGACTGAAGGTGATTTGGCGAAAGGTTGCTTCCACGAGCCTACTATCTTCGGCGATGTTAAAGCGTCGATGCGTATCGCTCAAGAAGAAATCTTCGGGCCAGTTACCGCAATCATTCCGGTTGCCGACTTCGATGAAGCCATTGAAGTTGCAAACGGCACCGAATATGGTTTGTCTCTCTCGATGTATACGAAAGACGTTAACCGCGCTTTCCAAGCCATTGAAGAACTCGAATCCGGTATCGTCTACATCAACGCTCCGACCATCGGCGCTGAAATTCAGCTCCCATTCGGTGGCGTGAAGCAGACCGGTAACGGACACCGCGAAGCTGGCACGACCGCAATCGACCAGTTCACCGAATGGAAATCTGTCTATGTAGATTACTCGGGCTCTCTGCAAAGAGCGCAGATCGATAACTACGAAGGCAATCAATAGTTTTGTGAGACACCGGATGCACCGCATCCGGTGTCATGTTAATCGTCAGGCAGTTTAACGTAAGAGGATTTAAACCACAATGGATTTCGAATTCACGCCGGAGCAAAATGCAATCCGCAAGCACATGAGAGAGTTCGCAGAGCGCGAGATCGCTCCGAAAGCACAGATGAACGACCGCGAATGCAAATTCGACTGGGACATCGCCAAAAAGATTTTCGCTGAAGGTTTCCTCGGTTGCCCGATTCCCGAGCAATACGGCGGACTCGGTCAAGACTACATCGCATACGGTTTGATGACTGAAGAAGTAAACCGCGTGTGCTCATCGACTCGCACACTGTTTTCGGTTCAAACATCACTCGTCGCCCTCACCATTCTGAGATGGGGAACCGAAGAGCAAAAGCAAGCTCTTCTCCCGAAACTCTGCAACGGCGAGTTCATCGGTTGCTACGGCTTGACCGAGCCTGAAGCAGGCTCCGACGCCGCTAATCAACAGACCCGCGCTGTCAAAGACGGAAGCGATTACCTCCTCTCCGGTCAGAAAACCTGGATCTCGTGCGGAACGATCGCAAGCCATGCGCTCGTGTTCGCTACCGTTGATCCCAAACTTGGTCACAAAGGCATCACTTGCTTCATCGTAGACACCAAGTCCAAAGGCTTCACCGCCGCCGCCATCAAAGGCAAACTCGGTCTGCGCGCTTCTGATACCGCCAGTCTCTTCCTCGATGAAGTTCGCGTTCCCGAAGAAAACATCCTCGGTGGACTCGGCAACGGCTTCAAAGTCGCAATGTCGGCTCTCGATAATGGTAGATACTCAGTAGCTGCCGGCGCTGTCGGTCTGGTTCAAGGTTGTATCGATGCTTGCACCGAGTATTCGATGGTCAGAAAGACCTTCGGCAAACCGATTGGCGAGCACCAACAGGTACAAGCTATGATCGCCGACATGGTCGCTGACTGTGAAGCCGGTCGTTTGCTGTACCTCAGAGCCGGTCACTTGAAGAACAAAGGCGTCAGAAACACGCTCGAAACTTCACTCGCGAAATTGTTCTGCGGCGAAGCTGCTAACAAAGCCGGTCACAATGCCGTTCAAATCTTCGGTGGCTACGGCTACTCGGATGAGTACCCGGTTGAGCGCTACTTCCGCGATGCGAAAGTATTGAACATCTACGAAGGAACTCGTGAAGTTCAACGTATGATCATCGCTCAAGACGCACTCGGCATCCGTTACGCAAACGGTCAGCCCAGCGGCAAACCAACTGCACTCGCAGCAGTTGTTTAAGAACTGATCTGAAACGAGAGCGCTGCTTTAGTCTAGAGCGGCGCTCTCTTCTACTTATTAGGAGAATTGAATTGATGATGTCACAAGAAGAGAATGTGCTGCAGTTAGGTCAGCAGCAACCCGCTCCACCAGTACGATTCGAGATCGTACCGGACGAGCTTTACGCTATCGTGAATCTGCACGATATGCAGCAGGGTGCAAATTCATTCTCTTGCTGGTCCTATGTAAGCGAGGGTCTTAACCGCTTAGGTCAAAAAGAGTTGGCGATTTTGATTAGACAAAATCCCGGCGAAGAGATTCATGAATATCCGATGGATCCTTTGGGTCTGTTTCTCACAGTAAGACAGTATGCGGAACAAGGCAGTTTCGTAACGGAAGGCGATGTCACCGAATTTGGTGAATCCGGATTTATCGATTCGAAGTTTCGAGCGATGGCATATTTGAGACCGCTCGGAATTGCCGGTATGGAAGAGCCAAACAGCGTTCTGAGCTGTGTGCTGCTTACCGAAGATGAGTTGGAGATTGCAAGACGGTTTGGTTTGACTCGCGTTCTTGCATTGCTTGGCTATACATTCAGTCACTTCCCTTGCCCGCCATGGGTCGATCGTGGCAGAAATTCCTGCATCACCGACGATATGAAAGCTGCTATGGACCAGAGCATCCTGGCGAAAGTCCCGCAATTTGCGATTCCCGGCGTGCGCGTGCAGCTCGCTGGCACCACTCTCAGTATCAAGTGCCCTAACGGTCTTGAAGAGGGGTTGAACGAACTGCTTCAACAGATTCCGGAGGAGGCACCGCTGGTAGTGTCCGGCGAACTTGACCCGGATGCCAACGCTCTGCTCGTCTGGCAAGCCACAATGGAGAATGGTCCATCGGCGATCACACCACCCGGCAGCGACGGCTCTAAAGTTTGCGGTTGCTCGGTACTGTTTTTCCCGGAACAAGACGAAAGCAACGCTCAAGTTGTCGAAGACTCGTTCCTTCTCAGCCTTGCAACACCGGATTGGTTGAAGATGCGCAAGGCATTGATGAATGGCTCCGAAGTCAAAGTCGCAACCCCGGCGGGCGGCACAATCTCGATCGAATGGTATCAACCGGAAGTCGCTTCGACTGCCGGAATTGGAGCGATGCTAACTGAATTGCCGAAAGTCGAGCTTCCGGATAGCTGCGCCAAAATCGAGAATGTCGAAGTGACCACCGACCACGACGTGGTCGGTAAAGTCTCAAGCCCTGCGGTTCTTCGCCAGTACATCGAAGCCGTTCAATACACGATTCTAGGATACTTTGTTGACAGGAAGGCTAGTGACAGCCGCACTATCAATGTTAAGTGCGAAATCACGCCAGGTAACAAAGTCTCGTGGAACATGTCCTCGACTCCGCAAGAAGACAAAATCGAACTGAAGGGCATCGAACTTCGCCTCGCTGACCTTCCGACTCCGGCGGTCAACTCCGACAAGGTCGAGTTCCAGCTCGTTCTGGCAGTCGCTCCGAAAGCCTGAACGCGGAATCACAAAGCGGTTTCTTCAAAGTTGGCTCGATCGATGGCCAACTTTGATACCGACTTCATTTAGTCACAGTAACCTGAATTAGACCCGGATTTCCAACGCGTTCTTCGATGAACATATTCCGGACGCAAACGGCGATGCTCTGGGTTTTGCTTCCGGCGACTTCTGTGACGCCAGTAGCGGCGAGTGAAATTTTGACCTCCGATTGGCCTGCAAAGTCGATTGAAAACAATTTCACCTGACCTCCGCCTACCACTCTTGAAACTGCGTCGGGTAGCGCAACCCAGAGCAAGTCTCCCATTTTGTAGCCTTCCTCCAGAGCGACGATCAGGTCGAAAGAATCTCCGGCTTTGTATTTGCGACCGTGTTGCCCGCCCTTCTCCAGGCTCACTCGCAGCGGAACATCCGATGCAAATTTCGTCCAGTCTTCTTCGACCATCGTGTCAATCATGACAGTAGCTACGCCTTGTAAAACTTTGAGTGTGTTCAATTTTTCGGATGTACTCAGCGCTTCTGCTCGGGAGCGGATTTCTCCATTAAATTCGAATTTCGCACTTTGCGTGTCACCGCCAGTGATACCGCATTTGTCCAGCTCCTTGATCAAGGCAATCGCAGCTACAGAATCGTAAGTTGAGTATAATCGCCCCTCATCGTTTAACTGACTGATTACCTCATTAGCCAGCCCTAGAGCCGTTTTTAAATGGGCGGAGTTTCGGCTGTTGAGCAATACGGCGGCAGCATATGCCGATTCCGCTCGTTTAAAAACGTTGTAGCCAAACCACGGATTATTTTCGACTGTAACTTGACCCTTTTCAAGCGTCTCTTCGACGTACTTCAGAGCCCGGACTGCGACTTCGCCTTTGCCGAAAGTGATTGCGCCATAGGCGTCTTCGCAGGAAGTGAATTCAGACGGCGGCCAGTTGATTCCATACGCGTTGGTTGTATCCGCGGCCATTTCTAAACCGCTTTCAATTGCCTCTTTCAAATCTTTGGACATCGTGCCGATATCCGCGTCTTTGAGATGCTGCAGGTTCCAGAGATAACGAGCCGCTTTCTTTCCGTAGTGCTGGTCCGGTTCGTTGAAACGTTCCGGATACGCCTTGAAGCCGCGGCCTTTGAGCCACATTTTTTGCTCTCTGCGGATGCCTGCGAGAATGACGGATTCAGCGGTTTTCCTGCGATTGTCATCGTCGCCGGAGAATATGTACATGGCACATCCGGATAGGATTTTTGCAGCCGTCTGCTCGCAGCAACAGTGTGCATAATCTGCGGTTGCCTCGACCAGGGCTTTAAACGACGTTTCAAGCCCCGGCATCAGCGACAGCGCTCGGCGTTTTGAGTCGTCTGCCAGTGCAATGCTTTCTCCGATTTGCAAAATCTGAATTGTGCGAACCAGGCGTTTCAACTTTCCAGGCTCATCGACATTCTTCATGTCATTTGCAACTATTTCGCCTGAGGAATCCTCAACTATTGCTTCGTACGCACCTGGAAGTGCTGAAAACGAAAATGTTGTTGGTGTCCCGGAAATCTCGCCTGTGAAGGGCTTGTTTACGTCATCGAATACTTCAATCGGTTCACCGTTCAAAAGAACTTTTAGTTTTACCTTCTTTGCAGATCCGATGTGAACGAATGCTTGGGCTGGTTCATCTTTGCGGGTGAAGACCGGCGTGGTCAGTTTTACAAACGGATCTTTGGCGGCCCGAAAGCTGGTTTCTTTCGATGTCCAGTCCAGACCTTCGATTGCGAAGCACTCAACAATATAATCGGCGAATGTATTCGGCAGCTTGATGGTCAAACGGCCTATACCTCCATCTACATTCACAAAGCCTGCAAACAGCACCTCAGGGTCGTCTTGTAGCATCGTGATTGCTTTGGTTTTATCTTGTGTTTTCGCTTTGGTTGAATTCGTCGCTTGGCTAACTACGGGGCTGCCGTCTGCTACCTCTGCAGTCACCACGTGATCGAAGATCATGTCCATATTCGATTCTTGTATTTGATGCTTCACAATGTCCGGCGATTGCGCCATGCCGAACCTTGCCGAGATAGTCTGTTCGCCGCGCTCTTGAATAGGAGTATCCCATCGCGCTTCACTGCGAAAGCGCAGCGCTCCTTCGTTCTCTGCGCTCGATGTGCCGACAGCATCTGGAAACCCACCTCCATAGGCAGAACCTGGTGCTGCCAGTGGCAATGCTCCCCATGATCCGGTCGACATTTCTCCCATCGCAGCTCTCGCCATGAGCGCGTAGCGAGGGGGAGCAGATTCTTGATATTTCTGTCTCAGGCTGGTTTTGACCTCTCCTACCTTTTTCTCCTTGCCTTCTAGTTCTATAAACGTTTTCAACGCACCAGCCAGTTTTAACTCGGGCGTATCAGCGCTAATGAGACGCGCGTCTTTGACGATTGCATATATGGAGGTTGCTTTGCCTGCTGAGAATTCAATGTTGATGTCTCTACCGGGCGGACAAAGCTCCGGTAAAGTAATTTCTGTTGATACCGTGTTCGGTACCACGACCGTTGCCCAACCCTCCCAGGCTTTGCCGTCTATGTAGGCTCCCAGGAGAACCAGCGATGAGGGTGCGAATGCTTCCAGTGAAATTTTTCGACCTGCTTCGAGGTCTTCGAATGTAAACTCTCGAAGCCCACCGGTCAGCAAGTGTTCAAATGGTGGAAAGTCTCGGAGCGAGGATAGATCCTCGTCTTCTTCTAAGTGCTGCATCTCTCGCCAACCATCCATGAAGGACTGTCTGAGCGCCTGTACCGCTTCATCTCGTTGCCCTGCGCGTGCATAGCTGCATGCAGTGTAATACGCGAAATACGGATGGGGGTTTGCGAGTTCCGCGCGTCGTTGCCAGAAGGTTTCCGCAGCTCCAAGGAAGTTGCCGGATTTAAACATAGCTTCGGCGGTTTTGTAGACGGCATCTCCAGAAGGATGACCAACCTGTTCCACATCAACCGCGCCTTCGTCCGCGCGTGGGAAAGTTGGATCTACGACGACGACTTTGAGCAATGAAGCGGCGGAGTTGATGTTTAAATGAATCTGGTCCGAATCCACCTGTGCGAGCGATATTGGTGAAGTCTTGATTGCTCCCTCCGCGAAGTATATCCCTCTTACTGCTTCAGAATTACCAATGGGCAAGAGCGAGCCGACTACCTCAGTTCCCAGCGGTGAGAATAGTGTCGTTTTGCGCTCTGATTCTCGACTTCCCCGCAGCGGCACTGTAGCCGTCTTCGACGGTTCGCTCGGAATTTGAACATATATCGAATGCGGTCCTTCGCCGGTTAGCTCGAACGTCGCCTCCACTTTGCCGTCGACAGCGGTTCTCGATTCCATTGCGATAAGCATGGTCCGATCCATCAAACTGAGCCGGACCTGCTCATTAATGGGTACGCCGAATGATTCCACCTGCAACGTCACATTGAGTTTCGAGTTGTCCAGAACTTTACTCTCGATCAACGACGAAACAAGGGGAGCCAGGCGGTATTCTGCTACGATAAATTCACAGGCGGTCTGGGCAATCGTCTCGAACTGAACTGTGTATTCTCCGACGGGCAGGTCTGTTAAAGTCAGCATGCCCTCACCGTTTTGACCGAGTTCGACCGTATGTTTCGAAAACGGATTTCCGGATGAATTCACGATTACTTCGGTCGAGGAGTTTGGTGCAAGCGGTTTAAGTACCAGAAGATTGATTGTGTCTTTTTCGCTTCGGTACAAAGATTTGTCACTGACGATGCATTGCAAGAGTAGTGGCTTGATGCTTAGCGGCTCAATCGTATAACCGAAAAGATCAACGCTTTCCGGACCGACGAGCGAAACGATCTGAGGCTTGCCGCTCGGCTTCTTGCCCATGAGCTTGAATAGCCATCTCATGCTGCTGGACTTCAGCGCATTCTCATCTAAGAATGCAAATGCGTCGCCAATCAGCACATTCTTATCATTCAAATTTTTACTTTCTTCCGGACGGCTCAAACGGAATCGATTTGTGTTCATCGATCGCTCCTTTATTCTTTGGTTTTAAAAAGGTTCCCGTTGAGGTCGGGCTCTCGGATCGCTCGATACTGCCCCACGCAAGTTTCGAGCTGTTCCGCTGAACTGATTTATTTATTCCATTCGTGACACCATTCAAACACATCGTGCGCTTGTTCGCTTAATTGTTGTGCCTGACGCCCTTGTAATAGCCACGATGCGTTTTTTTTTGTAAAGAAGCTAGTAGCAGTCGCCGCCGTGGTTTCTCTCTTATTTCAAATTGATTTCAGCGGTGATTCGAAGAGTTGAATCTTGACTCCTGGAAATTCGTGAGCAAGAGTTCTGATGGAACTTTCATTAATAGATGGTGTTCTGCCGACCTCGATGAATCTGATGTTCGGAAGAGTGGCAAACAGTTTCACACCCTTAATCGTAAGATACGCACTATCGATCCTGACTGAGTGAAGCTCCGGATTTTTGATTTGCTTGGCGTCCTCATCGGTGAGGTCAATCGGAAATAGTTCTAGAATCTTGAGATTGGGCAACCCTTCCAGAAATGCGAGATCCTTACCGGAGACGCTAAGTTTGCTGGCTCTGAAATAGGTTAGTTGCTCCATTCCTCTGGACAATCCCTTTCCCGTCACGGCCTCACATTTATGCACATCAAGTTGCTTTAGCTTCGACGTTGTCAGAGTTTGCAGTAGCTTGTCATCGACGTTCGAGCCGTTCAGATCCAGATAGTTCAAATCAGGCATTGATGCAATCAAGCGCATCGAGGGAAGTGTCAGCACGCCGGAGGCGACCTGGAGCGAAGTGATAGACGGTATAGCAGCAATTTCCTTGAAGACTCGGTCGTTATACGTGCATTGATTCATGTTGAAAGATGTCGGCTTCAATGGTGCCACCGCTCTCACATCTTCCGGCGTCAAGTGAACGTTGGTGAAAGAAATTTTTCGCAGCACCTTGTCTTTTGTAAGCTCTTTAAATTTCTTGATGTCGAAATTGTTAATCACTTTGCACGATTCCATCTTCATTGAAATGCCGTCGGAATCTAAACCTCCAACGACAAAATCGATATTGCTCATGTCGATAGTGTCGGTTTTGGCAACTTTTGCCGTTCTAGGATGTTTAACAAACTCGCTACGGTTTAGCATCATGTAAGCAACTATCGGAATTACTGAAACCATTGCAACGAGGCACGCCACGAATATCATGCCGTACCTGGCGTTGACTGCTTTCAGGTCTGCCTCCGTCGTCCGCGGTGAATCAGCCAGCTCTTCGTTTGTAGAACTGCCGGTGATACCATGTATTTCTAGGTCTCTTGCTGTTTCGATCAACGCACCTAGCGCTGATGCTAGCTCTGACATCGTTCTGAATCGTTGGGACTTTTTCTTTGCAAGACCCTTTTGCCGAATAACTTCATCGAGTCGTCTGAACACGACCGAGCCTGTTTCGAACTCAAGCATGGACGGCGCAGGTTCATTGGCATGCAGCGCCAGGAGTTCCAGTGCCGACACCGCAGTGAATGGTGGACCGCCGATTATGGTTTCAAACAGTACACAGCAGAGAGTGTAGGTTTCCGACGCGGCATCGAACGCATCTCCACTTATCTGGTCGGGATTCATGTAAGCGGGCGTGCCGACAAGCGTTTTGCCTTGTGAATCGATTGTTGTCTCACCGCTTAATGCAGTTGCCGACATTCCAAAATCAATCAGCTTCGCATGTAGCTCGTTGAGTTTATTCTCCGATATTAGTATGTTTGCGGGTTTTAGATCTCTGTGATAGACACCCTTGCTGTGAGCATAGGCAAGAGATTCCGCGACTTGTGTAAACAGTTCCAGCGCAACGCTCGTCGGCAAAGTCCCGTGCTCGTACAGATGCTGCTCAAGAGTGTTGCCCTCTATAAATTCCATCACGAGATATGGACATCCCTTTTCGCTAATCCCAAAGTCCAGAATCGAAACTATTCCGGGATGCTGTAAGGCGCTGAGAGCGCGTGCCTCCTTTTGAAAATCAATTACCTGACTTTCCGTGAGGTTGAACAGCGTCTTGATAGAGACAGTGCGTTTTAAAAGTTTATCCCGGCATCTATAGACGGCTCCGTAAGCACCGCTTCCGAGCTTCTCGAGCGCATCATAACGCTCGTGGGGAAACGAGTCTTCGGCGGTTAGAATTTTCCTGTTCGCATCTGAACTCATTTACTCGGAGGGACTGGCACCGTCCCCGGTGTCAGCGCCGGAGGCTGCCTTTGAGCTGGTGATTTGCGCGGCGGCGGGTTTTCGACAGGAATGGGGTTGCCATTCTTATCGATTTTAATGTCCAGCCCGATTCGCTCATTAGCGGGGACATTCGGTCCGTAACTCGAACCTTCTTTCGGTTGCGCAAATGGATTATGCATCTTTCGCTGCGCGAATGGTGTCTGGACTTGTACTTCCAGATCTTTGGGCTCCGCTACGCCGAGCGGTCGAACGACTTTATGCTCGGCTTTGGGTCCGACAACGATTTTGACTGATTTTCGCTGTTCCGGTGTGAGTTTAGCTTGTGTTGCGCATAGTTCGGTCATCGTAGAACCATCGAACGCGGCTCCGGAACAGTCGGCACCGGTAAAAGTCGAGTCAAGCAAATAGGTGTTTTTTAAATTTGCGCCTTTCAGTTTCGCATTTGTGAAGTCGCAATCGATTAGAACAGATCCCGATAAGTCCGCTCCCTCGAGATTGGCTTGCCTGAATACTCCGCGTTCGATATTGGCGCTGTCCAATTTGACGTTTTTCATGCTTGCGTTTGTCAGATCTGCTTGCCGTAACAGGTCATTGGTCATGACAGCACCATCAAACTTTGTGTTGATTGCGAAACATTCGTCCAGATTCGCATGTGGAATAACTGCACCAGCGAGATCCGCATCGATAAGATTGACTTTGAACAGGATCAGGCGTCGTCGAATCGCCTCTTCTACAGCTTCCTTCACAGTTTGGCGCTTTGTCGTGGAGAACAGTATTACGTCCTCGTCTTTCATTTTCAGTTCGAGTGGTTCTTTGCCTGTATCCGGCTCCATCTTGCCATTCTCGAATTCTGCCTGGGCAAGATACATCTGACCGTGTTCTAAATTTAGAAACCAGCGATTGCGATGGCGGGCAGATGTGCGCTCGAGCGATTTCGCGAAATCCTGATTGGATGTCACTTCCAGCGCAAGCCAGCCTAAGACGGCGGTCACCGCAACAAGGGCGATTACGCGAAGAAAGACCGCTCTTCGTTTCTGGAAAAATTCCGAAAACTTCGCGCTTTTGTTTATCGCGTCATCCGGATCTTCTTCTAGCTGTAGCGCATTGCCAAGGTTTGCGCGCAACTCACTTGCGTTTTTAAACCGTTTCGCCGGATCCTTCTCGAGGCAGCGACTGATCAAAGCATCGACTTCGTCCGGAATGTGCTGTCTTTGTGATCTCCTACCTGGCGGCAGGGCGTAATCGATTGCTTGCGCCTCCTTCAATTTCTCCGGGTCTCTCTGCACAAACGGCGGCGCACCCGTAAGCATGTGGTACATGATGCAACCTAGCGAGTAAACGTCTGAGCGTCGATCAACCGACTTTGACAAACACTTTTCGGGGCTGAAATATGCTTCGTTTGGAAAAGATATCGCGCCACTTTTTTCGGTTTTCTCTAAAGCGTTTGGAGCGTGGCTATGCAAGTGAAGTGTGATACCGCTAGCGGTGGCTTCCGAAACCGTGATGGAGCGTATGGTCAAATCGCCGTAAACAACGTTCTGTTTCTCCAGGCTAAAACAAACATCGTGCATCTCGGCCAGGCACTCTCGCCATCCCATCGCGCCATGCTTTGCGAGGTAGGTTTCAAGATTCGTCCCACCCGGTGTGGCCGTCGCGCTGCTGCCGCTGTTGGAATTACTTTCCTGTTTTGCTTCGTCGACCATGAAAACCTTTCGCGAGGGATATAACTTTGCTGAGTTTAGCTCCTTCGTTAATTATATGCGGCTGGAAACAGCGCAAACAGTTTCAGCTTCCTTTTATAGGATTTTTTGACAAATTTCCCTGTTCAATTTCCCACCTCAGTGGCCGCTGGCTTGTTGAGCGAGAAACTCCGCGCCGGCGCCGGCGGTTCCGAGTCGCGCTTGCTGGTGCCATCCGAGTCAATTGCGGCTATCAGGCGCTCCTTAATTCCACTCTGAGCAATCAAGCTGGCCTGGTCCAGTTCCGTAGATTCGATAATGGCGCGAATGGAATCGGCGGAATTCGAAAGCAGCTCGTTGTAGCTGGAAACAGTGAAGTCGTGTGGCTCGGGATCTGGTACCTGCACTTCCTCGTCTCTAATTCTGCCAAATTCTCGATAGAGCGTAGCTGATTTTTCAAAGAGCTTTTGATGCGTTCTCAGCGCTCCAATCATCGCTTGCTGGCGTTTATACGACCGGAAAATCGCCTCCTGAATCTGCTCCAGCTCGGACACCACCGTCTTTATCGCGTTATTGTTAGCGATGCCCGAGAGGCGCTTTCCTTCGCTCGTTGAGCCAGCCTCGGCGCCGTCAGCCTGCATGGCTTCTCGTATCGCGGCGTTTAAATAGCGAGTGACGCTTTCCTGCTTCTTCAGCCATTCGAATACGTCCGGATCAGCGTAGAAGGTGATCTGACGCTCTTTCGCTTTCTTCATCGCACGAGACTCCAGCAGCAGTGGGAACTTTCAACATACCAGTACCGGTACTGGTATGTCAATGCAGGTACGCCTATAAACAGTTGCGGGGAAGGGTATAATCAAAATTCCAATCGGTCACGCGATTAGTGTTAGAGGGGCAGAGGCTGGAGTTTATGCATCCGATTATCCGGAAACCCCTTAACTTCATTCTCATGCTGATGTGCACTGTCTGTGCCGCGGTGGCGTTGATGTCACTTGTGGCGGGCATCGGCATGCTCTTCGGAACGCTATATGCGCTTGGAGCAATGATGCAGGGACTCTGGGTAATCTCGATAGGGCTTATCCTTACTTGCCTGTCGGTAGTTTCATATTGGGGAGCGAGAGTCACAGACGGGCACGTTGGAGAAAAACTGTTCGAGGCGCCTTTCGATATTCGCCGCTTCAGCTCATGGAAGTTTAGTCTTTTAGTTATCTCGTTCCTGTTTGCTGCTGGTTTCGCCTGGCACTTCTTGAGTTTTTAGACAGCGCCATCAAATGTGGTGCCGAACCGTTTTCCCAAGGTATAGCCTGACATGGTAGCTTTGAACTTTTGTTCGCGCTCCTCGATATACTTCTTCTCCGTCAGATACCAGAGCGAAAACTCCAGATCCGTCGCCGTTTTATCTGGAAAAACTGCTTGCAATTCCTCCAGTGTTAAACCTTCCACTTTCTTCAATATCTCAGCAAGTACCGGAAACGAGCTAGCCTCCGGCTTCAATCCGCCCAGACGTTCAAGGAGAAAATCGTATCCAGCCGGTGTAATCTTAAGCACACGATTTCCCTTTTCAATGAAACCGTTTTGCATCAAAAAATCCATATTCAATTTAAACCGCGGGCAGCGTTGGATTTCCAAAATGTAGGCGATCATCTTTTCGGACGCACCAGCCTCCTCGCCTTGCATCCTGCGTTGGTCGAGCAAGATTTGCAGCGTCGCCAGCCGCAGCTCATCGTCCATCCACTGTGTGTTTCCGCCGCCGTGCATCTCTCTTTCTTTTAGAATTCTTGAAGCACCGAATATGGTGTTAGGTTACGGCTATCCGTTTACCTTTTGAACGTCGCCAGCCTAAACTAATTATCTATATGTTGTTCCCGAATTTCGACCCATTTTAGACCTGGAATGATGTCCGTTTCGAAAGTTTCCTTTTGAATCGCCAATCCCGCGACCTCAAGTTTGTAATGTCGAGTCTTGCCGCCGCCATTTTGCGTTTGCTCGTCCATCAATTGGAAAACTGGATCGCTGTTTTTGGAGAAACCGTCGATAAGCGGCAACCAGATAGGAAATGAGAAAACTATAGCGGGCACCCATGCCACCAGAAATGCCGTGCTTGCCACGATTCGCCAGATCGAGAGCGCCGCCATTCCGGCTCCAAGCATGAGGAACGGTATTAAAAGCCAGAGAATAAAGAACAAACAATTTACAGACTCGGAAGTGAAACGCGGTCCGCAATAAATCAGCGAGGAAGGAACGCATAGAAATGTGAGGAACAACAAAGTGTAGAGATTGCGCGCTGTTCCGGTGATTGCGCTGGCGGTTGCAAAAACGATTTTGAATGGGTTTGGAATCATAATCGCAAGTATTCTACTTGCAACTTGTATTGGGTACAATAACCGTTCCGACTTATTCGACGCTCACCAAACAATGAAAAAGATTAGTTTAATCGGCTCTACCGGCTCAATCGGCAAGCAGACTCTCGACATCGCCAGCGCGCATCCCGAGGAAATATCCGTCCTGGGCTTGGCTGCCGGTGCCCGTTCTCTAGACGATCTGGCTGAACAAATCGTCGAGTTCAAACCGTTGGTTGTCTCTGTTCCAACCGAGGATGATACGGTCAGTTTGAAAGATCGGCTCGCTCAGCGCGGCTACAATCTTGCAAAGACCCGCATTGTGTGCGGCGATGCAGGTCTCGTCGAAGTTGCTACTGTCGACGGTCTCGACACCCTGGTAACAGGCGTTGTCGGATTTCTTGGCGTGAGACCGACCTACGAAGCAATAAAAAAGGGCACCACAATTGCGCTGGCGAACAAGGAAACCCTTGTTGCAGCCGGCTCTGTCATCATGCCTTTAGCGAAGAAACACAACGCGAGAATCGTTCCGGTCGACAGCGAACACTCAGCGATCTTTCAATCGCTCTCCGGTTTCACAACCAGAGACATTGAATCGATCTGGCTCACCGGTTCAGGTGGACCGTTTAGAACCTGGTCGATAGATGAGATAAAGAATGCCACCAGGGGCGATGCCCTGAAACATCCGAACTGGTCGATGGGGCAAAAAATAACCATTGATTCAGCCACGATGATGAACAAGGGCCTGGAAATTATAGAAGCGCACTGGCTGTTCGATTTACCCGCCGAAAAAATCGAGGTTCTTATTCACCCTCAGTCTATCTTGCATTCGGCGGTGCAATTCGTTGACGGCAGCGTCATCGGTCAGCTGGGTGTCCCGGACATGCGCCTTCCGATTCACTATGCGCTGTTTCATCCTGAAAGAGTGCCGTCCGGTCGCGTTCCCCGTCTGGATCTGACGGAGATTGCCAAACTGACGTTCGAGAAACCAGATTATGAGAAGTTTCGTTGCCTGAAAATTGCTAAAGAAATCGCCTGCGAGAGCAGTACCGTCGCCTGTGTTTTGAATGCCGCAAACGAGGTAATAGTCGAGGCTTTCTTGAATGACGCGATCAAATTTCACACTATACCGGACCACATTATTCGCGTCCTTGAGCGACACAAGGCTACTAGCAACCCCACGCTAGACGATATACTTGAGGCTGATCGCTGGGCAAGGCAAGAGGCGGTTTCACTGGTTGGAACACCTGTTAGCCAATAGCGGTGAGCGCCGCGAGTAACGCTGGCATTTTTGGGAGGATGCAATGGTCGCCACAGATACCAAAGTACACGTCGTCAATCACCCGCTCGTGCAGAAGACTCTCACGGGCCTGAGGGACTTGCAAACGCCTTCGCCGGAATTCCGCGCGCTGGCTCAGCGTCTCAGTTACTTCCTTATCTACGAGGCTCTAAAGGACCTCAACGTTCGTCAGGTGGGTGTTGAAACGCCTGTGGGACCTGGCACCGGTGTTGTTTTGACCGATTACATAATTCTTGCTCCCGTATTGAGAGCCGGTCTGGTACTTGCTGATGCTGCTCAGGAGCTCTTCCCGAACGTCCGGATCTATCACATTGGTTTGAAGCGCGATGAGAAGACGCTTGAAGCGCAATCCTATTACGCCAAGCTCCCTGATTCACTGCCGCCGGATTGCCGAGTGTTCATTCTCGATCCGATGCTGGCTACCGGCGGATCTGCTGTGGCTGCCATCTCGCTGTTCGACAAAATGGACGTCAAAGCAATTCACCTGGTGAGCTTCGTTGCCTCGCCGGAGGGGGTCGAGAAGGTCAACAAAGCCTTCCCTAATGTCAAGATCACGACGGCAGCTGTGGACGACCACCTCAACGAACATGGCTACATCGTTCCGGGGCTGGGCGACGCAGGCGATAGAATTTTCGGTACGTAGTCCGAAGCAGAAATAGAACACTAGTTTTCGAGAGGAGTTCGGCGAGCCGGACTCCTCTTGGAACTTAGTCTTCCAGTTTGAACCCGACCTTCAATGTTACTTGAAACTCGGCTACCTGACCTTCGTTTATCATTCCGCGCATGTCGGTTACTTCGAACCATTTCAAATCACGCAGATTCTTCGATGCGCGCTTAACAGCTTCCTGAGCGGCATCCGCGAAACTCTTGTTGGATGTTCCAACAATTTCGGTCATCTTGTAAACACTAGGCATTTTGCGACTCCTTCGCTTTCATTAATCGATGCAAATATTTAAGGCTACTGAAAACCAGGAGGTAAGCAGCAGCGCCTAAACTTTGACAATCTTTTACTGCGAGAAGCTTTCAGCTATGGTCTTTCGGGCGGTAAGGCCAGAACGTTGCTCTGCACCAATCCTTTGATGAACTTGACGCCCGGCTTCATGAATCCAGCCTGGTCATAAGTCCCGCCCCAGAAGGAATACAGACCGTTCGGGTCGCGCGGGTCATACGGCGCGTAGGGCGCAAGCGGCATGAGTGGTGCGTTCGGACGCGGGAAGCCTCGGCCGATGACGCGCAGGCGTCCATCTGATTCTTTGATGACCTGGTCCAGTAGCTCATCTGCTTTGTCGAGCTTATCGATAACGCTCGGGTGGTTTATGGACTGACCCGTGAGAACTCGCTCTCTAACTGCACCCATTGCTTGAGCCAGTTTGACGTTTGCCAGCAAGTACTTGAAATATGGATGATGCTCGGATGAGGCAATCGCCTCGGTAAGTCCCTTGTCGAGCACGTCCAGAGACCGTCCGGCTTGCTTGTCCATGCCGGCTGCGAAGTTTATGACCTGCTGAGCGTTCGTCATCGGGTCTCGCCCGCGGCTGTAGTCCTTGAAGCCACCGAAGCTAGCGTTCGAATAGGACTCGATGTCTTGATAGCGGGTCTTGGTCAGGTCCATAGTGACCTTACCGTCGACTGCAAGCTGTTTAGCGTTAGTTGGATAATAGTGTTTTTTGCCATCGCCGACTTCGAAGAAGAAACCGTTTCCATCCATTCCGTGAGCAATCTTCGCTCCTGGAGCTAATCCGGTCAGGTTGATGGTGTCCATGGTTCGGACGCGATGTACTTTCTCGTCGAATTTAGCGTCTTTCACATCTACAGTTAGAACGCCGTCTTTGATGTTGATGTCATTCTTTCTGGCAATAGCTTCGGACACCTTCTGGCGTTCTTTCACCAGATCTTGAGTGTTTCCGTTGATAATCAGCTTTGCGACATTGCCAGGGTAATGATGTAGTTTGTTGTCTATCATCTTGCCCGACGCGTCGGTCAAATAGAAAAAGTAGCCGTCTTTGTCTGCCCAATGTTGAACACGTGCGTCTTTGGGAAAATCTGAAATCTCGATTGCATTGTATTTAACGGTTTTCCAGATCGACTCGTCGAACTTCGGATCGTTATAGCTCAGTTTCAGAACGACATCTCTGCCCGTATCGGTAACTGCTGCGGGCGCTGCCGGTCTAGCGTCCGTCGGTTTTGCGGCTGTGTCGGCAGCTGGTGCTGGTGCCGCTGGTCTGGAATCACCGGAGCCAGGCGCCCTCAATATTTCATCAGCAAAACTGCCGCCGCCTCGTGGCTGCGCCTGCGCGACATCGGTTTCCTTATTTGTACTGGTCGGTAAATCGCCTGTCATGTAAAATCCTTCGCCAGCCGGGGTTTAACGGTCGTGGGGATCAATATCTATCTTTATAGGCACAAAGTCAATGTGATTATCACGTAGTGGATTTGCACAGTCCGCCCCTGACCGAATTGCAGGGAACTGCTCGTGCCGTCGCTACAGGTCGGTCTGCTTAAACATTTCAGTGACGTCGTCATTCACAACAGTTTTCTTGTGAACCGGTTCTGTCAGGCTAATATCTGGAAACCTGCTCTTTAGTGTCGCCACGTCTTCGGCGCTGATTCCTTTGCAGCCGGCCAGTGATAGAAAATCGAGGCGCGGTAGCGTAAGCAATTTTTCAATCGATTGGCGAGTGATCGGGTTTGCCGCCAGTTCCATCGACTGAATTTTCAATGATACGAGCGTGTCGACATCGGCATCTCTCATGTTTATCTGCTCTGCAAAAAAGCGTTTCAGATGCTTCAGTTTCCTCAAGATTTCGAGATGCTGACCGTCCTTATTCACACCTGTGAAACCGACGTTTAGGCTCTCTAAATTCGGAAAGATGCTCACTATATGAGCGAGACCGCTGTCTGATATCGGGAGATATTTCAGGTCTAACGCCTTCATGCTGGGATTCGATGTCATTCGAAGAATCCCTTCTTCAGTGATTTTCGAGCTGCGGATGTTCAAAGCGGTGAGTTTGAAATTGTCGATGTCTTGTATACTGGCATCACTTATTTTTGTGTCGCGCAAGTTCAGAGCCACTAATTTCAGGTTGCGAATACGGTGCAAGCCAGCATCCGTAACTATCGTATTACCCTGCAGGCTCAGATTGCGAACATCGCTTCCTATCAGCTTTTCCAGGTCCGCGTCTTTTACTGTCGTGCCTGTCCACCAATCCACATTCTCATCTGGCTCACTGAGAAAACCTGGTGGCAATCCGCCATCTTTCAACTCGCCGGCCTGTTTGTTCTGCTCAGGAGAGTGGCTGTAATTCGGTGTCTTAGTGACGCTGTATATTGCAAAACTGCCAATTGCAATTAATGCAATTGCGGTCGCTACAGGCCACGGAAGTAGAGTCGTCTTGCGCTCCGGTTTTGTGACGGACGGAACGTCTGTATGCGAAGCTCCAACCTCTTTTGTCTCCTCGCTCAAGCAGTGCCTGAGCGCGTTTTGAAAATCATCTATGGAGCTAAAGCGATCGGCTGAATCTGTCGCTAGTGCAGTTTGAAGAACGAGGTTAAGGTTAACCCGGAGAGGATCAACAATTGTTTCTGGTAGCGCATGTGGTGCTTCCTCTCTGCGCTTTCGCATAAACGCCATCAGATTCTCGCCCTGGTTTGGAATCTCCCCCGTTACAAGGTTGAAGAGTACCAAACCAAGCGAATAAATCTCCGATAGCTCGCTTGCCTCCTTGCCTTCAAACTGCTCGGGACTCATGAACAAAACACTTCCCATCAAGCGACCGGGTTTCGTCAGGGCCTGCTCCGTATCGTCTTGTGATTTTCTTAGAATTTTCGCGAGACCAAAATCGAGAATCCGAACGCAGTTGTTCGCATCGATCATGATATTTCCCGGCTTTAGATCCCGGTGCAAGATACCATTTTTGTGTGCATGCGAAAGACCTTCGCATACTTCGATTCCAATTTCGATCGCGCGTCGCAGCGAAAGCGTTCCGTTCTTCTCCAAGAAATCAGCGAGATTAACCCCGTCGATAAACTCCATCACGAGAAAAGGTTCAAGGTCGACTTCAGTGAAGCCGAAATCTTGAACCTTCACTATGTGCGGATTGTTGAGCTTCGAAACCGCTTTCGCCTCTTGTTGAAATCGAATAACGGCGTTCTCTCGTTCGTGACTCGCCGGCAGTAACTTGATGGCGACGTCGCGTTGAAGTCGCACATCATGTGCCTTGAACACGCGCCCCATGCCGCCCTTTCCGATCAAGCGCGCATCATGATATCGATCTTTCAGATCGCTCGGAAAGATCTCATCAGGATTATTGTATGTCGCTTCCGTGTTCACGAGCGTCGCCCGTCTGCATGGATAGTGGATTGGAGACGCAGTCCTAGAGCTGTTTCGTTTCGATCTCTTTTTCGATCTTTTCGAGGAACTCTTCGAACTTCATGGTTCCGACTTGACCGCCCTGGCGATGGCGCACTGCCACCACATCATCCTCCATCTCCTTATCGCCAATCACGAGCATATAAGGTGTTTGCTCCAGCTGGGCGTCTCGGATTCGGTATTGGATGGTTTCCGGTCTGTCATCGAGATGAGCGCGAATTTCTTTCTTCTGCAGAGCTAATGCGAGCTCTTTCGCTCTCTCCTGGTGACGATCAGAGATCGGCAATACTGCCACCTGTGTTGGTGCCAACCACAGCGGGAAACGACCGGCGTAGTGTTCGATCAAACCGCCGCAGAAGCGTTCCATCGAGCCCAGAACGGCGCGGTGCACCATGACCGCCTGGTGGCGATTGCCGTCTTCTCCGATGTACGTCACATCGAATCGATTCGGCAGGTTCAAGTCGACTTGAATCGTCGGACCTTGCCACTCGCGGCCGATTGCGTCAAACAGTTTAATGTCAATCTTCGGGGCGTAGAACACGCCGCCGCCTTCATCGACTTCGTAGTCCATGTTGCGATCTTTCATCGCTTGTTCTAAACCGTTGGTCGCCATCTCCCATTGTTCATCGGTGCCAAGATATTTTTCCGGGCGAGTTGAAAGATAAGCTTTGTAGCGGTAACCAAATGTGGTCATCAACGAATCGATCAGATCGAGAATTCCGTTGATTTCGTCCTTCAGTTGTTCCGGTGTGCAGAAGATGTGAGAGTCGTCTTGCGTAAATCCACGGACGCGCAGCATGCCGTGCAATACTCCCGAACGCTCATAGCGATAAACCGTTCCTAGTTCCGCATACCGCAGCGGTAGATCTCTGTAACTGCGCAACTTGCTCTTATAGATCATGATGTGACCTGGGCAATTCATTGGTTTGCAGCGATAGTCTTCGCCGTCGATGTCCATCGGCGAGTACATATTTTCTGCGTAGTTTTCCAGGTGACCGCTGATTTTGTAGAGCGACTCGTTAGCGATGTGCGGGGTGTAAACGAAATCGTAGCCGCGGCGTCTGTGCTCTTTTCTCCAGTATTCTTCGATGGTATCGCGCACGGTGGCGAGGTTCGGATGCCAGAAGATCAATCCGGGTCCGACTTCTTCGTGGACTGAGAACAAATCGAGTTGTTTCGCCAGCTTTCTGTGATCGCGTTTTTCCGCTTCTTCCAGGCGTTTGAGATGCTCTTCGAGATCTTTCTTTGTCCAGAAGCAGGTCGCATAAATGCGTTGTAGTTTTTCCTTATTCTCGTCTGCTCGCCAGTATGAACCGGAAACTTTTTGAAGTTTGAATGCTTTGATGAAACCGGTCGCGGGAAGGTGGGGACCACGGCAGAGATCGTTCCAAACCGTCTTGCCTTCTTTGTTTTGCATCAAGTACAAAGTCGGGTTGTGGTCGCGGTGCTCGGTCAAAAGTTCAGCTTTGAACTTTTCGCCTTGCTGCTCGAATTCTTTGATTTGCGCGTCAACGTCCGGAATGTCGTAGCGAACAATCCTCTGGTTCTCCTTCGCAATCTCGGTCATCTTTTTTTCGATGGCTTCAAGGTCGGAAGGTGTGAGTGCGTGATCGGCAATTTCGAAGTCGTAGTAGAAACCATCTTGAATCGTCGGGCCAATCGCAATTTTGGCGTTGGGAAACAGGGATTGAACCGCTTCAGCCATTACGTGAGCGGTGGAATGGCGCAGGAATTCAAGAGATTCGTCCGTGTCCGCCGTCAGAAGTTTGACTTCGTCTCCGTCTTTGAGCGGGGTGTAAAGATCCTTCGGTTCGCCATTTATGACGGCTCCAACAGATTTCCTGAACAAACCTTCGGCAATGGCTTTGGCGAGATCGGCAGCGGTAGCTCCCGCCTCGAGAGTTTTGCTGTTGCCGTCCGGCAGCTTGACTTGAATCTGTGTTTCTACTTTCGACATATAAATGCTCCTTTGCGCTGGCATCTACAAACTGCCAGCAGTAATTAACATGAGTACAAAACATGTAAGAAGGCAATTTTACCAGGCATCTAGGGCTTTTAAGCTCCGAATTCGGCCTTGAGCTCATCTATGAAGGCTCGTACAGCCTTTTGATTTGTGAAGAAGCGCAGCCCAAGAGCATCCCAGCGCGCAATCTCAGTCAAAACATTACCTTCATCAACGAAAACAGTTGCTCGAATCTCGTCTTCGTGCTGTCTCTCAAGCATAAACTCGAACGATGGTTCGACCGGTTCAAACAGTAATTTTGGCAGTTCTCCTCTGTTGAACTTTTCAAGCCCCGTGACCAATCTGCCGATTTCATCGCGTGAAGCGCGGCAAACAAGGTAACCGTCGGCAACCCGAGTTACATCATTGATGAAGCCCTCATAGTCATGCTTCTCTTCGGATGGGCTGGTGAACGACAAGACGCGCTCACCACAAGCGATTGTCAGCGAAAAGAACTGCCACGTCTGTACCTTATCGCCAACATTCTGCTCGAACTTCTCGCCTGCGCGAATCTCGAAATAGCTCTTGTAATCCTGATCTTCTGAAACTAGTGTTGCCATGGTTTAACTCTTAGAATGCGGAACCATATGATAAACGAGCGCGCCAAAAGTTTCTGCTCATCAGAAAAAAACAGTCCAGACCTAGATTCAACTTTTTATTGCCTTCAAAGGGTCGAAGTTACTTCAGTTCGGCTTACTTTCAGTTATGTTAGTTATTCGTGAGCAGAGCTGCCGATCCAGACTAGAGCGAAGATAAGGTTAGTTTCCAGGGTTGCATTATCTAACGCAGACGAAACACAAATGGATATAATGTCCATTCCGCTTGAGGTCGCTAACTATGCTGCTTCGTTCGCGAATCCCTGAATTAATGGATGATCCCCAGCTAGACCGAGCGCTTCATATCGAAGCACTTGACGGTCTTGATTTGCTGAACAGATTGAGTGGCGCTTCTGAGGTTCTCTGGAGTGAGCTGAAAAAGTTCGACCTCTCACCGGAGAATGATTCTTATCGCGCGTCTGCAGGGACCGACAAATTGCGCGTCCTGGATGTTGCCACCGGTGGTGGTGAAAATCTAATCAGGCTTGCGCGAATGGCAGCGAGCGCCAATCGAAATTTTGAATTTGTAGGAACTGATATCAGTCCAAGCGCGATAGATTACGCTAATGAAAAGGCGAAGAGAAGCTGTTCTGGTGCGGATTCATCTGATTGGCAGTCCAGGGTCACGTTTATGCAACTCGATGCCTTGAAAGAAAAGATTCCGAGTGGTTTTGATGTAGTGATGACTTCTTTGTTTACGCATCATTTGGACCCTGAGGATGTTATCGCACTTTTGCGCAACATGCACGCCAGCGATGCACGAATGATATTGGTGAATGACCTGGTGCGCAGTCGCCGCTCATACTGTCTAGTGTGGCTCGCCTCTCGTCTCCTCACACGTTCGAGTGTCGTGCATTTTGACGCTCCGGTTTCGGTGCGCGCGGCATTTACGCCTGGCGAAATGAGAAGCATGGCTCTTGAAGCTGGTCTGCAAGGATGTGCTGTGCAACTTCATCCTCCATGCCGCCAGCTTCTGGTCTGGAGAAAGAGATGATAACGGTGGCACCAATTGTGGATAGCGTACTGCGAATGTGGGATTGCATTGTTGTCGGTGCAGGGCCCGCTGGCGCGATCGCTGCCCTCAGGCTGGCGAAGCATGGTCACGAGGTTCTGCTTGTAGATAAAGCTAGCTTCCCAAGGTACAAAGTTTGTGGTTGCTGCTTGAACAGCGTTGCACAGGAAGTGCTCGCTGAGGCAGGTTTGGAAAACCTGCTACGGAGCCAACAAGCGGTGCAACTCGATGAACTTCAATTGTTTGATGGGAACAGGAAGGCATACATAAAATTGCCATCCAGCTACAGCCTTTCTCGAGAAAAATTTGATCTCTCTTTGATTGATTTTGCCGTCGACCAGGGGTGTCGGTTTCTCCCAAACACGCTGGTGCACGTGTCAAAATCCGACGAAGATTTCCATACAATTCAATTAGCAGGACCTGGTACCGAAGTTGGTTTTGCGAGGGCTAAAGTTTTAATCGTAGCTGACGGACTGTCCGGAAGGACTCTGGACGGACGCGATGAGTTTAAACCAATCGTGAGCGGTAAGTCGCGTTTTGGCGCTGGAGTTATTCTTGATGAGCCACCTTCGTTTTATGAAAGCGGCAAGATCTACATGGCGTGTGGTTCCGGCGGATATGTTGGATTGGTGCGATTAGAAGACGGCCGACTTGACGTAGCTGCAGCATTAGATCCGTCCTATTCACGCAAAGCGAGTGGAGTGCCCGGGGCTGCTGCGGATATACTCGCCGGTTGCGGGCTCCCGGCTCCATCAACGTGGAAAGATTCGCACTGGGCGGGCACGCAAGTGTTGACGCGGCGGCGCGACCGCGTAGCCGGACATCGTCTATTCATCGCTGGTGATGCCTGTGGCTATCCTGAGCCGTTCACCGGTGAGGGAATCGCCTGGGCATTGCAGTCTGGGCTCGCTACAGCAAATCTTGCGTCCAGAGGTATTCGTGAGTGGCAACCTGCATTAAGTACCGCGTGGCAAGACCGTTATCGCATCCTCAGAAAGCAGCAGTCGCGAAGCGCCCTGGTTGCGAGGACGTTGAGAAACGAAACCACTCGCCGACTACTCATAAATTCTGCAGCCACCTTTCCGTCTATTGCTGCAACTGCAGTAAAGTACATCACGAGTGTGAGGTCAGCAGTATGGCAGGGATAATCGGACTGGCGACCGCCTCGTCGAAGCACACAATATCTCAGGGGGAATCGTGCTCACATGCTATGAAATTCTCATGTAGCAGTGAGCGTGAGAAGCTCGTCCTGGAGCGTCTTTATCGAAGAACGGAAATCGAGCAACGTAGCATTGTTTTTGCCGAACGCGAGAGCTTCGGAAGAGCTGGCGTAAAGTTCTTTCCGGATCCAGTAGATGCATCCGACAAAGGACCTTCGACCGCGCAGAGAATGGTTGCTTACAATGAGTTTGCAAATCGACTGTCTGTCGCCGCATCACGCCAGGCTATTGCTAAAGCTGAAATCAAATCTTCTGAAATCACGCATTTGATAACAGTCTCGTGCACAGGCTTTGCGGCTCCCGGTTTCGATCTCCATTTGATGACAAAGTTGCCGCTCGATCGGCAGACGTTTCGAACCAATATTGGCTTCATGGGGTGCCACGGGACAATGAATGCGCTGCGCGTGGCGCAGGGTTTTCTGAGCGCCAATCCGGAAGCAGTGATTCTTCTCTGTGCCGCCGAAATCTGCTCAATTCACTTCCAATATGGTCGAACGCCCGATGATTTAGTGGCTAACTCGCTATTCGCCGACGGCTCCGCGGCGATTGTTATGAGAAACGAACCCGGCGTAATCATTTATCATGATTCGATATCGTATGTGGTGGCAGGCTCTGACGAAGCAATGAGCTGGCGAGTCGGCGACAATGGTTTTACCATGAGTTTATCTCCGGAAGTGCCGAGGCTGATCGAGCAACACTTGCCTCCGTTCCTAGAGAGTTGGCTTGCGAAGCACGGTCTCAAAATTTGCGACATACATTCCTGGGCGATTCATCCAGGCGGACCACGCATTCTCGACGCCGTTGAAACGTCACTTCGTTTAGCACCGGATGCAGTGGCAGAGTCACGCGAAGTTCTTTCTGAATTCGGAAATATGTCGTCGCCGACCGTTTTGTTTGTTCTCGAGAAAATCCTGACTGGTCGGAAGTCCCTGCAATTCCCCTGTGTCGCTCTTGCTTTTGGTCCCGGGCTGACGATAGAAGCTGCGCTTTTGATGAGCTAGTTAGTGTCTAACACCAAATCGAGTGTCCCTCGAACATGTCGGTTGCATTAAAACGACGTCGCAGGTTCCAACATTCCGTAGGTGAAGCCGATGACTGCGAAAATCAGACCGAGTACTGCTGCGATAAGCAAGACTGAATTGCGATGGCTCTTTGCTCTTTTGATCAGCCAGAATCCAGCCACTGCGGCGCCGAGGGCGGTCGCACCAGTTTGAATGTTTCGCGTCTCTGTGAATGATTGCCATTGTTCAGTTGGTGGAGCGCCTCGGGACATGCCTCCATCGACTGGCGCACCTACTTCCAGGCTGACAAAACAAGAATTGGCTTCGCTAATTGTAGAGAAGGAGGGCAGGATCTGCTTGCGCCTCTATCGAAGAAAAGATGGCACCATAATGTGTTGTAGACATTTTGCTGGCATTGGGCGCAAGCTCTCACTCTATCGTCACCGTTCATATTTTCCCAACCGACGTTGCAGGGCGCGGCAACATATGTGTCGCGAAGAATTTCGTCGCAAACTTGTTCCGAGATGTACATGTCTGTGACCTCTGATGCTTCGATTCGTCCCAACGAGTTCATCATGCGACGTCATAGGAAGGTCAGTCCATGGGGCTTTTACTAGTTAATTTGAGAAAAGTAGGACGTCAACCTTGAATCTTGAACTTACTTGTCCAGACTCCGCAAGACTCTTTTTTTCGGGACCGGCAAAGCGAAACGCCAGCATGGTTAAATTCATCCATTTCGAATCATCTCAAGTTCCAACAGGAAATTCTTGCGGTCTAAACCGCCTGCGTAGCCGGTTAAGGTTCCGTTCATTCCGATCACGCGGTGGCAGGGAATCATGATCGAGATCGGATTTTTTCCGTTTGCAGCTCCCACAGCTCGAACGGCTTTGGGTCTGCCTATTCGATGTGCGATGTCTCGGTAGGTGAGCGTTTCTCCAAACGGAATTTTCAGTAATTGCTCCCAAACTTCTTTCTGAAATTGCGTGCCACCAGTTTCAAATTGCAGATCAAAACTTTTGCGTTCGCCATCAAAATATTCTCTTAGCTGAGTTTTTGCGGTCTTGAAGATTGACAGTTCATCAGTCTCTTCCCACTCGCTTGAAACATTGGGAGAATGTCTGGCGTTTTCATTGTACAAGCCGGTCAGTGCCGAGCCGTTTGAATTCAGCATGATTTCGCCTATTGGGCTGCGAAAAAACGTGAAGTAGGTTTTCATAACATCCTCCTTGTGCATCTATTTTAGCTATGTTCTGATTAGACTTTCGTTTTAGGTTTTTTATTTGAAACTGTTTTCGCCAGCGTCGCTTTTCTTGCGGCTGGTTTCTCCTTCGCAATCGGAGCCGTTGCCGGCAGGCTGTTCCATAACTGCATGACCGCATAGGAACGCCAGGGACGCCATTTTTCGCTTGCTAAGATCAGCTCGCTTTTCGATGTCATATTCATTGCCTTCCTGATTCCCAGGTCGGCGTGTGGAAATGCGTCCGGCCAGCTCAGTGCCCGCATGGCGATGTAATGGGCTGTCCATTCGCCGATGCCTTTCATTGAGACCAGTTTTTCGATTGTTCGCTCCACGTCCGCACCAGGTTCCAACGATAGTTCCCCGTTTGCTACAGCGCGAGCCAGGGTCAAAAGCGTTTCTGCTCTCGAGGTAGTGATACCGAGAGTGGTGACCTCGGAAACTTCTGCTTTCGCTAGTTTCTCTGCGTTTGGTGTTATCAGTCTCAATTTTTCAAAAGGTGTTTCGATATGAGCGCCGAATTTTGCGGCAACTCTACCTGCCAAAGTGGTGGCTGCGGCGACTGAAACTTGCTGACCGAGAATGGCTCTCAGCGCCATTTCAAACCCATCGAAGCTTCCGGGGACTCTGATTCCCGGTGTCGTTTGGGCTAGATCTCCGAGGCAATCTGCGATCACTTTTGGGTCTGCGAAAGTATCGAATAAGCGTTTCACGCGGGCTACAACACTTGGGAACGCTGGAGCGAGTGATTCTGAGATGCTTACGCTTAACGAATTCTCGTTTTCAGAAGGTTCTACAATCAGCCAGCCACTGTGCTTACCGAATGACGCTGTTCGAAAATATTTTTCTTCGTCAACCATCTCGATGCCGGCTGTGGATCTGGCTTTAAGAAAGGCAAGCGTTTTCTTCCAATCAAACGGCGGAGTGTAATGAATTTCGCATCGAAGAATGTTTGGTTCAATGTAAGACATGTTGGTTCCATTGGCCGTTTCGGTTCTTAATCGGCCCGTCGACTTGCGAATGTCGGTAGGGTTCAATCCGTACCGCTCTTTCAACAGGGTGTTGAACCGGCGAACGCTTGAGAAGCCGCTAGCAAACGCTATTTCCGTTATCGGAATTTTGGTGTCTGCTAGCAATCGTTTCGCATATAACAATCGTTGAGTTTGTGCCAGTTCGATCGGACTGACGCCGAACTCTTTCTCGATCACTCTGCGCAAATGTCGCGAGCTGATTCCCATGTCATTTGCTAGGTCGTCGAGCGTACCGTCGCGGAGCGCACCGTCCTCGATTCTGTTAGCCGCGATTGCTGCCAGGCGCGGGACCGAATCCATGATGCCATTGCCTGGAGCTAGTTCCGGTCGGCATCGCAAGCATGGACGGAAGCCATCTTTCTCAGCCAGCGCAGCGTTACTGAAAAACGTGCAGCTCTTCAATTGCGGCGTTTTGGCGGGACAAACAGTCCGGCAGTAAATGCCAGTTGTTTTTACGCCTACAAAAAACACACCGTCAAAACGTCGGTCGTGGGTGAGGAGTGCCTGATAGCAGATGTCGGGATTTAATTGCATGCCATCATTCTAACTTCGCCGACCGGAAGTTACTCGCCATTTTCGGACCTGTATATTTCGGTGCGGCTCAAGCTAGAGTAGAACGAAACTTTCTCCGCTTGCTCTTAGTGTCTATTCAACCCTCTGCCAGATTTCATAGACCTGTCCCTGTTTAGTGTTAAACACCGTTGGACGTTCTGTTCCAGGAAAAGAAAAAATAGCCTTTAGTACGTCATGATCCAGCTCGAATATTCCGAGCAATGCTTTGCCAGCAAATGGACCGTCATCGGGAATTAGGTCAATTTCGCTCGGTTTGTCTGATTTACCGAAAACCACTTTGCCCGTTTCCGACTTCGGAAAACCGCCTACATATTGGGGAAAGGATAATTCAGCCCATTCGAGTTTGAAGGTATCGTTAGCTAAAAAGCTGTACCTGAACTCCTGAAAAATACTGTACGGAAGCCATCTTCCGTTGAGCTGGCAACCAATCACTTTCCATTTCCCTACAAGACCGTCCAGCATATGCTTCTCCTTAATCTACTTCAGCTATTGCCTTAGACAACGTGTCCATAAGCGCGGACATTTTTTCGATAATCTCGCGATTGCGAATGATGTTGAACTCTTCCAGATAGGAAAGAGGCTCTCTGTATGCCACTTTTGTACCATCTTCGCTCCAAATCAGCATTTTAAGCGGCAGCTCGAGTCCAATCGCAGGTTCTTCTTGCATCAGGTGGGTTCCGACCTTTGGATCTCCGAATATCAGAACTTGCTCCTCACTGAGCTCCATTCCGTTTTCCTTAGCTGCCGCGCTGTGATCTATGTGAGCGAATAATTTGATGCTTTTTGTTTCCATCAGTGATTTTAGCTTGGCGGCTGTTTCACTAACCGAGAGTTTGCTGCTTCGAACTACAAAACTATTTTTCACGTGATCACCTGTAGACACTTATTTTTGCCGACACTTTGAACGTGCAACGCGATATTGTAGCGCACTGCCTGAAAAACATTTGGTTTTGCAACTCTGTGTGCAGGGAAGACTCTTTCTTGGAACCGAGCTCACTTTCTTTCGTGATTTATGAGTGTATATGTGAAGCACGATCTTTTTTGTCAAGTACCGCACAGAGGAGAGCGATGAATTTTTTTCGCAGAAATGATAGCGGGCTAGTCGAACAGCTTCGACGCAAGGCCGAGCAGGAGGGAATTTCCGAAAAGTACCCTCCGGTTAGTTTCGAAGTGATTGAACTCTGCGAGAAGTTTTTCGGGTTCAAACTTCCTCAGCTACTCAGGGCGGTATATTCTGGTGTCGCAAATGGTGGCATTGGTCCCGGGGACCAGCTTGTCGGCTTGAGTGATGGAAAGCGCAGTCCGTTCGATAGCAAGTATTATGCGCTCGATGTGATTGGTGTCTACGATTGTTTCATCAACTATAGATTAGGCTGGGATGAGCTAGATGATTACGGCGAAATGCTCTGGCAGTGGCCGCTGGGGCTCTTGCCAATATGCGATTGGGGCAATCACGTCATATCCGTGGTCGACTGCAAGAGCCGAGATCCACGAGTGATCTTGCTGGACTATTCATCATCCACCACAAACTACCGGAAAGCTTATAGGAGGAAAGAATCAGGTGCGTTCCAGTTTCCAGGCGTGCCTCTTAGGGAGTGGCTGAAGGCTTGGTTGGACAACAGTGACACACGAATTTGCGTGCCATCAAATTGGACGGAACGGCCCCCACAACGAAATATAGAAATTCCAGGCAGACCAATTGTTCAGGTTCGACGAAATGATAGGGGTCTGACTACGGACTGAGCCAAATCAAAAACGCTACTAAGTATCAGATATGGTCATCTGCGTTGAACAAAGTTTCCGTCATCTCGTCGACTTGTTTGTCATCTGGTTTTCGATTTGATACAACAAGATCCGGTTTCCATCGCTTGAGCTCTGCCACTGCGTCTGGTGGCACAGCCGTGAAGTCGAAACCAACCCACTTCAGGTTAGTTATGCGCTTGATAGAAGGTATACATTTCTGAGTGATGAAGTTTCCCTCCAGATCCAGGGCTTCAGGGTTTAGTATCGTAAATATATCCATATCCTTGTCGGTAAGCTTCAATCCGGACGCCGATATTTTTGTCAGTCTCAAAGGTTTTAGTGTCGCTAGACCTTTGGCAGTGACAAGAGTGTTGCTGATGATCAGGCGCCTGAGATTTGGAAATTTTTTCACAATCAGCGCAAGCGTCTTATCGTCAAAGTGTTTCATATATGCAACGTCTAACTCCACTAGGCGTTTGCTGGGCGCAAGGCGAGCCAGACCAGCATTGGAGAATCTTGTGCTTCGAATATCAAGCGTTTTTAAATTCATTTTGTTCAAGTAATCGATAGACTCGTCCCCGATTCTTGTTTCTTCAAGGCTCAGTGAGTCGAGATTGAGGTCCGAAATTATTTCCATCCCTTTAGCTGTAAGGCGTGGATTGTAGGAGACATTCAATCTCTTTACTCCGCTTCCGAGCAATCTGTAAAAATCCTCGTCGCGGTTCAAAGGCGCTTTCCACCAGGATTGACTGTCAATTTCAAAGCCAGTAGGAATTTGGTCCTTAGGTTTCTGCTTAATTACCTTTGGTCTCTTTTCAATTTTCTCTGCTGGTTTTTGAACTTCCTTTATCGCTTTCAAGTCGCGATCGCCTTTCATTATCACCGCCATGCCGGTGATTACGCCAAATAGCGCGACCATTACAGCGACAAGGAGTGCCTGTTTTCCCTGCTTACCCAGTTTATAATTCTCTCGGGGAATTTTAAGTTCAATTTCCTCGACAAATTCTCCGACGTCTTTCAAATCCTCTAGTGCGGCTTTGAACTCCTTCATGTTTTGGAAACGATTTACCGGATCGGGGGCCAGCGCCTTCTGCAAAATCTCGTTCGTCGCATCCGTGAGAACCGGAGTCACCGAATTTGGTGGCAAGTTCGGTGGTGGTTCCTCTAGTCGGGACCGCAAAATCACAATTATGTTTTCATCTTCGAGCGGCACCTTCCCGGTAATCATTTTGTAAAGGAGCATTCCGAGTCCATACACATCGGCACGCTCATCGGCATCTTCTCCTCGTACCTGTTCCGGGCTCATAAACAGCGGGCTACCCAAAGCTTGGCCCTTGCGGGTGAGGCGATGGTCGATGTCCGTTTGGTCCATCAACTTGGCCAGACCAAAATCCAGAATTCGAATCTGCTCATCCACAATGAGCATGACGTTGCTTGGCTTCAAATCGCGATGGATGACGCCATTAAAATGAGCGTGCTCCAGTGCGTCGCATATTTGAAGGGCTATCTGAATCGCTGTTCTGAGCGGAATGGTTTCATTAGCCTCGATGACGGTGTCAAGCGGTGTTCCGTCGATGTAATCCATCACCAGATATGGTTCTTCTGTCGATGTAAAACCGAAGTCCAGAACCGTGACGATGTTTAAATGTTTGAGTTTGCTGATCGCCTTTGCTTCCTGGTGGAAGCGAACCAGAGCCGTGTCGCTGTGACTGACGGCCGGCAAGAGTTTTATTGCAACACGTTTGTCCAGCATCGTGTCGTGCGCGCTGACGATGCGACCCATCCCGCCCTGACCGACGTATTTGAAATCGCGATAGCGCTCTTTCAGGTCTGGAGCGATGAATTTCTCTACTGATTTTTGAAACTCGTTCACTAAATCGATTCGGAAGGTTTCAGCGTTTATTGTGCGTGCTTCTGCTCTGGACTGTCAAGCGACGCCACGAACTGTTTCAATCCCTCTGCATATTCCGTCGAGCAAACTAGCTTGGGATCTCCTGTGTGAGCGGCGCCTTCTATCCGCACAAATTGTTTGGGCTCGGTTGCTGATTTGTACAGATCATCTGCGTGTCCAATAGGAATCATTGGGTCAGCAGTGCCCGCGATCATAAAAAGAGGCGCGTGCTTGCCTGAAAAATTCTTGACGTTGTTCAAACCCGATTCGACCCACATAAAATCCGGATACATCGCAACAGGGAAAAACAGCTCAATTCCTCTTCTCCTAACCGATGCCAGCGGGCATTGCAGAATCACGCCGGCACATTTGACCTTGGAGGCGAGATTTCCGGCCACGGCTGTTCCCAGAGACTCTCCGAAAATTATGATTCGATCCGGCGCGATTTGTTTTGTATCAACCAAATAGTTGTAGGCGGCAAAGGAATCTTCCAGCACGCGGGGCATTGATGGTGAGCCCTCGCTTAGACCGTAACCCTGATAATCGTAAGTAAACACATTCAGCCCCGCGTTGAGCAGTAGGGTGAGCTCTTCCACGCGATAAGACAGATTCACGCCGTTACCGTGGTTGAAGAGAACAGTGTATTTGGCGTTCGGCTGCACAAAGTACCAGGCGTGAAGTTTCGCTCCGTTTTTTGATTTGAAGTAAACATCATCATATTTATGGCCGGCGATTTCTCGCACGGTCCAGGGACCATCGAGTTTCTTCGTGGGATGAAACATGATCTTGTCGTAGACGCCGCCGTTTACCATCGGGCACATGCAAATGTAAAATCCCAACATAATTAACAGTGTGGACAGTGCGACGGCGCGTAAAAACCATCGCCAGTTGAATGGCTTTGCCTGCGGCTTTTTGTCAGTCATTTATTTACCTATGCAGAATCTGCTGAAGACTTCCGTGATGAGCTCTTCGGTTACCTCGTCTCCGCAAGCCTCTGAGAGGCAGTGAATGGCTGTTTTCAGGTCAGTCGCTAGACAATCTTCAGGCATGCGGTTGTCTATCGAGACTTTGAGGTCGTCAAGCGACTGCAGCGCGCGGAGGCACAATTCGTCCTGTCTTTGATTTAGACTTCCGCCCGCCTCGTTAAACGTATTGTCTTTAATTGCGAAGCGTTCGATCTTGTTTTTCAGCTCCTCAACACCTTCTCCAGTCTTTGCGGAAATGCGCGCCTGGTCGATGCAACTTTCGTTTCGCTCAACTTCCAATTTCATTTCGCTGGAATTCGACTCACCATCGGCTTGATCGATCTTATTGAGAATGAACAGAAACGGCTGACCGTTCAGTAATTTCAAAACCTCTTGCTCTTCTTTGCCCCATCCCTGGGTGACGTCGCAAACCATGAGCACGAGGTCGCTTTCATCGACTGCCCGACCGGTACGTTCGATGCCGATTTTTTCGACAGTGTCATCCGTAATTCGAACGCCGGCCGTGTCTATGAGAATAACTGGAATTCCATTAATGTCGAATGGCTCCTCGATTGAATCTCGAGTTGTGCCGGGAATCTCCGTAACGATGGCACGTTCGAATGCGAGAAACTGATTGAGTAGACTCGACTTTCCGGCGTTCGGTCGACCCACTATGGAAAGCCTTAGTCCATCGCGGAGGAAGCGGCCGCTGCGAGCGGTTTTTCGCAAACGCTCCAGGTCTGTGGTCGCTTGTCGCACAATGGGACCGATATCGTCGAGCGGCAATTCGCCTACTTCTTCGGGGAAGTCTATACCGGCGATTAGACGGCTGAGAAGTTCCATCAGCCGCCCCCGAATTTCTTTTATTGAATGTCCCAGCCCGCCCTTCAAGACGTTGACCGCCATTCGGCTCTGGCGAGTCGTGCGCGCCTGAATCAGATCGAGAACCGCTTCTGCCTGAGTGAGATCCATGCGTCCCGCGAGAAAGGCTCTCTTTGTGAATTCTCCGGGTTGGGAAAGTCTCGCTCCCGATCTCATTGCCAGGTCCAAAATTTCTCGGGCTAACAGCGGACTGCCGTGGCAGTTTATTTCTACGATGTCTTCGCCTGTATACGTTACTGGTCCTTTGTATGGAATAGCGACTACTTCGTCTACTAATTCTGCGTTATCGGGATTCCATATATACCCGTGGATAGCCTCATGGCTTCTAGATTCCCATTGGAGTGGCTTGAAGGTCTCAGGCGAGCTGGAAAAAATTTTTGCGAGTATCGAGATTGATTTTGGACCTGATAATCGAACTATCGCAATTGCGCCTGTACCAGGTGGAGTCGAGATTGCCGCTATTGTGTCTTGATCGTGCATGCTGTATTGAATTTACCGATTTTGAATTCGGTCCAAAAAAAATTCTTTGGAGAACCCCTTGAACTCTGAGTATCACGATGCTATTCTCTCACCTTGAATTTAGTCTTTTGTTGAAAAAGACTTTTAATTGTCCTTGCAGTTTTTAGGAATGAACGCATGAACAAAGCAGAACTAGTAAACGAGATTGCGAAGGTCACCGGCCAAACCAAACTCGATGTCCACAACACAGTGGCAGCCCTGTTGCATCATCTTACGTCAGCAATGGCTAAAGGCGAGCGTGTCACGCTCGTAGGCTTCGGAACATTCGAGCGTCGTCAAAGACAAGCACGGATGGGTGTCAATCCTCAGAATCCGAATGAGAAACTGAAGATTGCAGCTGCCCGCGTTCCAGTCTTCCGCGCTGGACAAGAGCTCAAGCAAATTGTCGATGGTAAGGCGAAGATCCCTGCATTGCCTAAATCGGTAGAAGCAACCGCAAAACCGAAAAAAGCAGCAGCTCCGAAAGCGAAAGCTAAAGCCAAACCAGCTAAGAAAGCAGCTAAGGCTAAACCGAAAGCGAAGCCGGCAGCTAAGAAAGCTAAAGCGAAAAAACGTCGCTAATATCGGCTAAGAGATAATGTCTAAAGGGAAGTTGGTTCGCTGACTTCCCTTTTTTCTTGCATTCGAGATTCAGGCATTTAGAGAATCAGCGCAGGCTCGTTGGTTTTATTTGTTCGTGTGTGATTGCACCTGGGCAGGAGCGAAACGGAACTAGTAGCGACGGTATCCGATCTCATAGCGGATCATCGTGATGCTCAGCCAGTTGTTGATGATATGGGCAATAATCGGTACCCAAAGCGAATTGAAGATCATCAGGAGACTGCCCAGCATCGCTCCAGCCAGGGCGGCCCATACAACGTAGAACAGGTGTTTCTTCTGGCCGGTGACATGGAATAAGCCGAACACGATGCTCGCAATCACCAGTCCAAATTGGTTCTGTAAGACTCCCCGGAAAAAGACCTCTTCGCAAAATCCGGATGCCAAAGCAATCAGGAGTATATCCAGTGGATTTACTTCTGAGAAAATCGGTGCAAGGGTTTCTTGAATAAATTCTTCGAAGGAAGCGAAGAAGGGAAACTTGTGGCGAAACCGCTTCCCAAGGGCGCTTAAGGCGAAGCTAAACGCCGCCATTACTAAACCGACCCCGACTCCGACAAGCAAAATCGCGGGATTGTTGAGGCTCAGGACCGGCAACAGATCTATTTTTGCTATCCAGCACCAGATTGTCGCGACAAGCAAAAGCAAGGCTTCCATGACGATAATGAGAGCAAGCAATTGTCCGCGACTAAATTTCGGAGGCATTTACTAATACTACCTCTGGTTGCAGGAGTTTGCCCTCTTTTAATCGGACCAGGGCAACAGGTGTGCCCTCGAGGGCGGCAAGGAGCAGTTCTTTCAAATCGGATGCTTGACCTCGCTCCAGATCGCCTTCGTTTGCCTGTGGGAGCAAAGCTTGGTCTCGGTCTAAAACTTGTCCGTTCGCCAGACGTTTTGCAAAGTCTCGCTGCAACTCGACTGTTTCGATTTCCAGGGCGCGCTGAAGTGGCAGGAGGAAATTTTGAAAATTTTCCCTGCCAGCGTCTTTTAGCTCATCAAGTTTTTTCGCCTGAGCTACTTCAAACGGTCCGGACTGCTCGCGCAGCAATGCTGACAAACAGCCGCCGACTCCCAGTATGCGGCCGACATCCCGTGCCAGAGAGCGTATGTAAGTGCCTTTCGAGCAGGCAACGCGCACGCTCAAGTGCGGAAGGTCGAACGAGAGCAACTCCACTTTATACATCTCGACTGCTCGCGCTTCCAGTTCGTCAGGTGCCTCGCCTTTACGCGCCAGTTCGTACATCTTCATTCCGCCTTTCTTGATCGCGGAATAAACAGGCGGAATCTGTTGTTGTTTGCCAACAAACGTAGAGAGCACGCGCTCGACTTCTTCACGCGTGATATGCGAAACATCGTTGGTGCTCGTCAGCGTTTTCCCTTCGACGTCATCGGTGTCTGTTGTTTGCCCGAGGCGTATCTGCGCAAGATAGGTTTTGTCGTCTTTTAAAAACTGCAGCAAGCGCGTCGCTTTGCCAATCGCAACTGCCATCACTCCTTCGGCCATCGGATCCAGGGTTCCGCCATGACCGATTTGTTTGATGCCTGAAATTTTGCGCAACCGATTGATTACGTCATGCGAGGTCATTCCCCGCTCTTTATAAACGTTGAGAAAACCGATCGCCATTTACGCAATCATTCCGCGCTTAGACTTCACCGCGTTCGATTTTGCCGAGCAATTCGGAAACCTTGGCGCCGCGTTCGAGCGATTTGTCGAGTTTGAACATCATCTCCGGTGCAAAACGCAGACGAAGGCGCCGGCAAATTTCACCGCGGATCATGCCGGTTTTGTCCTTCAACGCTTCCATCGTGCTCTTTTCGTCCTCCTCGCTTCCGAGAACTGAAATAAACACTTTCGCTGAACGGCAGTCCGCCGAGCACTCAACATCGACGATCGAAATCATTCCTTTAATGCGCTCATCGTTGAGATCCTTCATCAGCATTTGAGCAAGCTCTCGCTTGATGGACTGCGAAACTCTAAGCGCGCGCTGACCTTGCATAGTCTCAACCTCGTATTGAATCCGGCGACTAGCGCTCGCGCTTCACTTCTTGAATGATGAATGCGTGTACTTTGTCGCCTTCTTGAATGTCGCTGAACTTATCGAAGCTCAAGCCGCATTCGAAGCCTTGTGCGACTTCTTTGACGTCATCTTTGAAGCGTTTGAGCGTATCGATTTTGCCTTCGTAAACTGTTTGACCGTCTCGTTCGACACGGGCAATGCTGTTGCGTTGAATCTTTCCGTCCGTGACCATGCAACCACCGATTGCCAGTCCTTTGCCGACTTTGAAGATGACGCGGATCTCAGCTGTTCCGATCTTGATTTCTTGCTTGATGGGCTCGAGAAGACCGTGCATAGCTTTCTGCAAATCATCGGTAATTTGATAGATGATGCTGTAGGTTCTGATATCTACGCCTTGCTGTTCTGCAACTGTTCTTGCATTTGGATCAGGCGATGAGTTGAAACCGATAATGATTGCTTCGGAGGACGCTGCCAGGTTGACGTCGTTCTCTGAGATTTCGCCGGATGCAGTTCTCAGCACGCGAATTTTCACGAACTCGTCGCTGAGCTTGCGGACGGAATCAGCGATTGCCTCAGCCGTACCCTGCACGTCCGCCTTGATGATTACGTTCAACTCTTTCATCTCGCCGCTTTCGACCATGTCGTGCAGGGACTCGAGTGAAACGTGATGGGCGCGACGAACCTCGTTGTCTCGACGTTCTTCGACGAGCGATTTTTGCGCTTGAGCGTCGGTTACAACCTCGAATATATCGCCAGCCTGGGGGACCTCGTCAAGACCGAGCACTTCGACCGGCATAGATGGACCAGCTGCTTTGACGCGATGTCCGCGATCATCGAACAACGCTCGGACACGACCGCCGATTCGGCCTGCCACAATGTAGTCACCTTCGCGCAGAGTTCCGCTTTGAACCAGCGCTGTAGCAACTGCACCTTTGCCGCGAGAAAGTTCAGCCTCGACAATAACTCCTTGAGCCGGTCTGTCAGGGTTGGCTTTCAAGTCCTGCATGTCGGCAACCAGAATGATCATTTCTAGAAGATCATCGAGTCCGGTGCGTTTCTTTGCGGAAACATTGACGGTGACTGTGTCTCCACCGAAAACATCAGGAAGCAATTCGTGTTCCATCAATTGTGAAAGAACGCGATCGGGATCGGCGTCAGCTTTGTCGATTTTGTTGACCGCGACGATGATCGGAACGCCTGCTGCCTTCGCATGGTCGATCGCTTCGATGGTTTGCGGCATGACACCATCGTCTGCTGCGACTACGAGAATCGCAACGTCTGTAACTCTGGCTCCGCGAGCACGCATGGCCGTGAATGCTTCGTGACCAGGAGTGTCGAGGAACACGATCTGTCTCACGCCTTCTTCGTGCTCGATTTCCACGTGATAGGCGCCGATGTGCTGCGTGATACCACCCGCTTCGCCTTCCACAAGTTTCAACTTGGTCTGACGAATTGCGTCAAGCAGACTCGTTTTACCGTGGTCGACGTGACCCATGATCGTGACGACCGGCGGTCTTGTAATCAGATTGCTTTCGTCTTCTTCGAATAGTCCAAGACGTTCAGCTTTGGCAACCTGATCCTCTGCCTTTTTCACTTCTTCGGAGAGAACTTCGTATTCCATCTCTGTCGCGAGTTCTCTGGCGAGATCTGCTTCGACGAGTTGGTTGACTGTCCGCATGACGCCTTTCATGAACAGGCGCTTAATAACTTCCGGCACCGGCACGACCATTTTGTCGGCTAGTTCCTGAACCGTTACGCTACCACCGATGGTGACAACCTTCGGCACTTCCGGGGCCGCGGCGGTTTGTTTTACTTTCTCAGTTTCATCTTTCTTCTGGTGACGTGTCGCAGTGTGGCGACCATGTGTCTTAGGTGGACGCGGGGGCGTTGCTCTCATCGATGGTGCGGCTACTCTTATTGGGACGGACGGAGACATTGGTCTCATAGCACCTTTTTTGAGTTGCTCTGCGGAGTCGGCGTCTCCACCATTGGTATCACCACTGGTGTCTTCAGCATTCTTTGCTTCCGAAACATCTTCTTCGACTTCATCAACTTCATCAATCTCTTCATCGTCAGCGTCAACGAGTTCTGTCTCGGTGACGCGTCCTTGACGGGATTTCTTTGTGCTCTTGGGTTGTTCTTGTTTTTTCTTCTCAAAATGCTTGTCCAGATTTCGTATCGCTCTGGGCGCATACTTGGACTCATCGGACCAGGAGTCACCGGTCGGACTGACTGGTTCGCTCTCGACTGCCGGCTCTTCGGCCGCCGGTTCTTGCGGTTTGACTTCAGGTGCAGGCTCTTCGACCTTCGGCGGTTCCGGAGGTTTCGGCGGCTTGGGCGGCAACAGATTCACTTTCGCACCAGGAGGTGGCAGGTGCTGGTTGACCGGCTGATGCGGTGCCTTTTCCTGTTGCTGTTGTTGCTGCTGAGATGTCTGCTCTTTCGCTGGTGCATCTTGCGGCTTGCCGTCGGCGGTGTGCGGACGCGGATGACGCGGCGTCGACGAAATTTGTGATGCCGGCAGTGGTGCGAGACCTCCGGCGGGAAGCATCGAGCTGCGAGGCGGTTCGGTCGATTGACCGGGAGCGCCTTGCGCAGGTGCTGCTGGCTGACCGGATGCGTCGGCAGGCTCCTGGCCTTCCGCTACCGGATCAGGTTTTTTATAACGGGAAAGGACACGCGGCTTAACGGCCGGCGCTTTCTTCTCTGGCAGTGGTGGTACCTTGCTTGAAACTTTGGGCAATGCTTTTTTGTCCTTCGCGGCGGGCTCTGCAGCTTGGCTCTTTTTATTCATCGCAGCGATGACTGCGCCAACTGCGTTTTTGTCGATGGTAGAAGAATGACTCTTGACGTCATAACCGAGCTCACGCAAGATCGTGATGACGTCCTGGTTAGGGACATTCATCTTGCGCGCTAATTCATAAATTCGAACTCGATCGTCCATTTTTTCCTTTTACCTGAAAAAGTCGTACTCTGGCTTCCTCCGCGCTTGAAACACTAGAACCGATCCGTCGGCTCTCAGATGCCCCCACGTATCTTAGTACACAGTATTTTGGCATGTTTTGCCATCTTCTGTACAAAGATCACCAATCACCTTAATAAGTTGTGGCTCAAGAGGCCAGCTTAGTTTGGCAGCTGGCGCGTTTTTCGAATTCTTGGCGAGCTTCACTCTTCTTCGTCCTTCAAGCGCCTTGTGCAGTCTTCCGCCTTTCTGGGCTTTGGACAGGCACGACGCCTTGGCGCAAAGATAGGCTGAACGACCGAACACTCCGGGATTTTTATCTCCCGGAGTGTTAAGCGTTACATTGCCGGTGCGATGATCCACGGTCAATCTGATCAGATTTCCTCTTGGAATCATCTTGCGGCAGCCTACACATAATCGGGTTGGGCTGTCTGTCACTATGTATCGTTATGCGAGCTCTTCCAGAGTTTGATTGAGGTTTCTGAAACTTCCGCCAGCTTGAGATTCAGACTTGATGTCGATCTTCCAGCCGGTAAGTTTCGCCGCCAGGCGCACGTTTTGACCGCCACGACCGATTGCCAGGCTGAGCTGATCGTCGGGGACGATTACTTCGGCGCGCTTGCCGCCATTTTCCGGAACGTCTTCGTATAGCGCTACCGTTGTGATTCGGGCTGGGCTGAGGGCGTTGGAGATATAGTCGACTGGATCCGCTGAGAAGCGAATGACGTCGATTTTTTCGTTACGCAATTCGGCGACGACGTTTTGAATTCTTACACCGCGAGTACCGATACATGCGCCAACCGGGTCGACGTCTGCGTCTTCGGAGTGTACAGCGATTTTTGTTCGGTAACCGGCTTCTCTGGCGATTGATTTGATTTCAACGGTTCCGTCTTCGATCTCCGGAACGTACAGTTCAAACAATTCGCGCACGAGTTCGGGGTGTGCTTGCGACACAATGATTTGCGGTACGCGACCTGACTCTCTCAGTTCGAGAACGTATACGCGAACCCGGTTGCCGACGCGGTAGGTTTCGCCGGGCAATTGTTCGCGAGTAGGCATGCAGCCCTCTACGCGACCGAGGTTGACGATTACGTTGTTACGGTTGTGCGAAATGACTTCGATACGCTCGATTTGACCAGTTGTGCAGGTACCTTTGCGTGCTTCGAATTCTTTCTTGATCAGCTCTTTTTCGGCTTCTCTCAAACGCTGAGTAATTAACTGTTTAGCGGTCTGAGCAGCGATACGTCCGAATTCAGAAAAGTCTTGTGGGGTCACTTCGATTTCGAGAACTTCGCCGACGGTGACGTCAGGGATGAGGTCCTGAGCTTCTTCCAGAGCGATCTCGTGATATTCGTTGCTGACTTCTTCGACAACTTCTTTCGGTGCGAAAATACCGATCTCACCAGTCTCGGTGTCAAATATTGCCCGTACGCCGTCGACATCGTGGTCTGGAACTTTCTTCTTGTAGGCGGCGACAATGGCGTCGCACACATATGAGATGAACTCCTCTTGAGGAATATTTCTTTCTCTTTCGAGTTCCTCAGCGGCTTCTAGTAGTTTGTCTCCAATTTTAATCACGGGGGGTTCCTCCCATATTCTATTCAGTTGTAATAGGTTGTTAGTTAACGGGTTTCCAAACGCTTCTCCCGAAACGTTTTATTCATCAGCTTCATCAGCGTCGTCAGCCTCATCAGCCTCGTCCACCGTCTCAGCGTCCACCTCATCTTTCGAAGCGATCAGTGAGAGATCCGGGTAGAGTCTCACCGAGTACAACGAAGAAAGAGGTATTGATAATTCTTCTTTGAGTGTTGTTTGAACAGCTTTCGCTGATTTTCCTTTGCCCTTCGATGATTTTGACTGTTCAACGATTGAGCTCGGATTCCTGACGCTCACCACGTCGTCTTTTAGACCAATTAGAGTTGCCTTCATCGTGTGCGGGAGTCCTTCCACTTTAGCAATCTGTTCTTTCATTCTCAGTTCGATAGTTTCTCCCTGAAAGATTCGGTATTCGGATTCTTTCTTGAGAGTGCGATCGATGCCGGGGCTTTCGACATCGAGAACAAAGGCTTCAGGGATAATCGGACCTTCTTCGCTGTTCGCACGCTCGTCGAGAGCGGCTTCCAGTCGGCGACTTACATTTTCGCAATCATCAAGACTTACGCGACTGCCTTTTCTGTGGATTGTGATGTTGAGAACTTTTCGCTTGCCCTGCTGCAAGATGTTGACGGAAACGAGCAAGAGACCAAGGCTGGAAATGACGTCATCCGCCAGTTTCGTTACTTCTTCAATGGTTTTGTCTTGCTTGCTGTCTGCGGGCACTGAAAGTCGATCGCTCCGTCTCTTCTACGACGCGCTTTACTTCATGTGCAAAAAGTAGAACGCGGGCACCGAAATCAGTCGGTGCGGAAACTAAAAGCGAAATCGCCGTAGGCTTTTTAATGTTGCCTACGACATCACTTGTAGCTTCCAATGTTTCGTATGTTAACATGGCGCTGCTTTTTCAAGCAACAATCAGGTAACGAAGTAGGTCTCATGCCACCAAAAGTCTCAGTTTCCAATCGCCAACGTCGCCACTCTGTCGAGCTTGCGAATGTTGCCGAGATGGCTGAAAAACTGGCATCACAGGTCTGTTGCAATCTTGTTGAATCGCCTTGTGATTGGTTAAGTGACGCAAATGTAAAAGAGATTGAAGCTCGCGGAATCTTCAGTCTCGTGCTGGTTTCAGACCTCAAAATTAGAGAGTTGAACGCTCTCTGGCGCGGATTCGATAAGGCGACCGATGTGCTCTCGTTTCCCATGGATACGGAAGCTCCGGCTCCCGAGATCCCGTATGAGCTTGGCGAAATCATTATTTCTATGGATACAGCAAAGGCTCAGGCTGTGGATCTTGGTCACAGTTTCGAGCGAGAACTGGCGTTTCTGACAGTTCACGGCATGCTGCATGTCCTCGGTTTCGATCATGAGACTAAAACGGACGAAAAGGAAATGTTTGGCCGGCAGCGAAAAATATTGCAGGCAGCAGGTTACCCCAGGATGTAGACTGGAATTATGGGGGATGAGACCTGGATTGAGAGAAACCGTTCTATTTATAAGCCTTGTAAAGGTTCATTAGACATTTCAAGGGACCGATCCGCCGAATTATGATTATGTAGAGTAAGTAGCCTCGGAGAAAAGTAACTGGCGATGGGAGATCCGAAACCGGAAGACGCGCAGGACCGCTTTAGCCGCAAGTCGAGAACAGCGGCTGCACCAGCGAATTCTACAAATCCAAAACCTCTAAGGCGTGCGGGAACGGACGTTATTCCGCTCGTGCCCGCGAGTTGGCGCAGAAAATCGGGCCGGGCTGGGAATCTTTTCGAATCGTTCTACCATGCGTTTCACGGAATTGCGATTGGCTTGCGCGACCAGCGCAATCTTCGCATTCACTTTTCGATGTCGGTGCTTGTCACGATTGCCGGACTGGCGCTGAAGATTGATACTACGAGCTGGTTTGCATTAATCATCGTCATGGCACTCGTGATTTCACTCGAGTTCGTAAACACCAGTCTTGAACATCTGGTGGATATATCCGCAAACAATCAATATCACTATGCCGCTCGCTGCGCAAAGGACACAGCCGCATCTGCGGTTCTCGTCGTTTCATTCGCGGCAATGATTGTCGGCGGCATCATCTTTGTGCCGAAACTGTTGAGTTTGTTTTAAATCTGAATCCAGCAGTTCGAGCAGATCTCTGGTACCAGATATGGTGTCCATCGGCAGGCTTGGAGCTTCGTTTGTTCTGAGCGACGCGATTTCTTTGTTTTAAAACTAAGAGATTTTCAATAATTAACAGTCAAGAGGGGCTGAGGTCTCACTGGGAGAGGGAGCGCGGCTGTTTTTCAAGAATGATTTATCGGGCCGGCGGACGGGTATATAACGACTGAGAGCCGATGGTGGCTGAATCCACTTCGCTGATTCTATTGGGAAAGGACGCTCCGGCGGACCCCGTTTCACACCAATGTCACAGCCCGATGGGACAATTCCCATTGACAGGCCAATATCACAACGGTCACTATTGAAATGGATGGGTCCAGGCTGGATTTAGTTAGGGAGAACGTTGGCAATGAGTGATGCTCCGCAGCGGAAGGCCGCTACGCCGGCTCCGGAAAGTCGTGAAGAATTTGATGCGTCGTACAATGAACTGCCGGCGCCAAACCCGCTATTCACTGAATATTCTCAATCGCAGGGGGCTCCCACCCGGGCAAACGACTCCGTGGCCTTACCTCGCAACAGCGGCGATACGGTCGTGGTCGATGGCCGGGTGGTCAGTGGTCAGGGTGATGGACAAATAGTCATCAACCACGCGAATGTCGTTAACTTTTATCGCGGCGATCGGTCGCCGCAAGAAACTCGCTACGAGCAGATATCGGGCAACGTATTTGACGGACGCTATTCCGACTACCAGGGACCTCCAAGTTCTACTTTTCGAGGTCACCGACCGCTGTACGGTCAGGATGCTGCCGACGCGTTCTACGCGCATCGGGGACCTGAACACATGCGTGGCGGCGGTCGCACCAGGGCGTGGTCTTACTCGGATTATTCGGCGCCTCCCGTCTACCGGGATTCGGTTATTGCAGGCGGTCCTCAGGGCGTTGTGTTCCGTGATACCACCAGCGGCTATGGTCCTGACGGTGTGGTAATTCAGGATCGAGGCGTGTCCGGTCGTGACATTATGGCGACCACCGTCGCACTCGCGAATTCAGACCTAGCCAGAATTCTCATCAACCGCCATGGCGGAAACGATCGGGGATATCACAATTACAGACGTCCAGCCCCGGTAGTCGACTATCGCTATGATTCCGGGTACCCCGGAACTCCTCCTTTTGTAGATCCCGGTTACGACAGCAGCACCGTATATGGTGGCAGGAATGGAGTCGTCTTCCGAGATTCCGGCTACGATTATCAGCGAGGCAACAGCGACTTCCGTGACCTTGCCGCATTCGGTGTAGCACTGGCTAACTCACCTCTTGTCGGTCTACTCGACCACGGCGGAAATCGCTACAGGGGAAATTATCGCGGTGGTGACGATTGCTATTCCGGCGGTCGCAACAACTACTACAATCAAAACCTCGCGCGCGAACGTTTTGCCAACAATTATCGAAACAATCAACTGCGCATCAGCCTGCGCTTGAGTGCATAGGCCTCTCTGGAAGCGCACACAGTTAGATAGACTCAATCGTAAAATGTCTTCCCTGTTTCGAACGATCGGGGAAGACTTCTACTTTTACGTCAAAAATCTGGGCTATGTTTTCTGGCGTGAGGACGTCCTCTCGCGCGCCCTTCGCGAATAGCACGCTAGGGGTGCCGGGTTCGGGTTTCAAAAAGGCAATCTCATCGGCGACACGATCGATCATGTTCAAGTCATGCAGGACGAGCAAGACACCTATCGAGCGCTCTTTCAGTTCAGAGATAAGCGAGAGCAGTCCGAGCTGATGTTTGAAATCAAGGTGGGCGATGGGTTCGTCCATAAGAATGAAGGTTGGTTCTTGCGCCAGAGCAGTCGCGATTAGCGCTCGCTTTTGCTCCCCACCTGATAGGTTTGCGAACGGTCTCTGGGCTAGATGCTCTAAACCCGCCTTGCTGAGAGCGTTATGAGTGGCCTCACGGTCCGCCGCGCTTTCGCTCCATGACCACCACCGCTGGTGCGGGTTGCGACCGAGGCGAACGAGCTCTTCCACAGTCAGTTGGTTGGAGAAGTCGATGGATTGCGGAACGTAGGCGACCGTTTTGGCAAATTCATCTGCATTCATCGAATAAATGTCTTTGCCGGCCAGGGTCGCGTTGCCGGACAGCGGTTTCAGCTGTCGCGCAATAACCTTGATGATAGTGGACTTTCCGCAGCCGTTCGGTCCGGCAAGAACTACCACCTTATTTCGGGGCACGACCAGATTCATTTCGACCACGACCGGGCTGTTTTTGTCGTAGCCGGCACTCAGTGCGTTGATTTCAAGTGTCATTCCGCCGTCAGTCATCTAGAGACTCTCCGATTTTTGTCGAGAGATAAGGAAGAGGAAAAATGGTCCACCAACAAGTGATAAGAGGGTTGAGAGTGGCAGTTCTTGCCCCTCGACCAGAGTTCTTGCCAGAAGGTCGCTCAGCATTACCAGTATCATTCCTGTGACGGCGGAGGCGAAGATGTGAACGCGCTCATCTCGTCCGAAAATATTCCGGGCAATGTGGGGCGCCACCAGTCCGACAAAGCCGACGATGCCGCTTACTGAAACAGCTGTTCCGGTAAGTAGAACGGCAATAAACAAGATTCCCCATTGAACATAATCTACATTGACACCAAGACCTTTCGCCTGTTCCGAACCAACAGACAGGAGGCGTATTTGTTTAGACAGAACAAAAGCGGCTAGAAGACCCGCTGTTGAGTAGCCTGATGCCGGCCAGAATTCTGTCCAGGTGCGACCGCTGATGCCACCTGCTAACCAGAAATAGATGCTCTGAGCGCGAACCGGATCGCCGCCGAGAGTGACAACCAGAGTGATGATGCCGCTGCAAATCGTAGATAATCCGACGCCGCCGAGCAAGAGCCGAGTGACTGACAGTCCACGGGAACTTCTTGCTAAGCCGCCCACAATAACTGCTGCTACCAGCCCACCAGAAAAAGCAATCAGGGGAACCAGTTCATAACTGCAATTCGATGCCACGGCTATCGCAACGACCACTCCTGCGCCGCTCGACACGCCAGTCAGATAAGGATCGGCAAGATGATTTCGTGACAGGCTTTGCAGTAGATAACCAGCGACGCTCAAAGCAGTGCCGACAACCATTGCGATGAGAACGCGCGGCAGACGAATCTGCCGGATGATTTCAAGTTGGAAAGCGCTGGTATCGGGCATATCCTCCGGCTTGAAGATTGCCGTAAGAGCGGCCGCAGGCTCGACGCTAATGTCGCCGATGCACAAATTCAACATCAGAGATACGAAGGCAACTGCCAGAAGCAGACCAATTCTGAGAAGCACCTTACCTCACCATCTGATTATTGAGAGCCGCGCCGCAAGCCTGAAAACGGCATGGCTGGCTGGTCCTGCATGATATGATTGTGATGTCAATATGGCGCTCGATTAGTTGCATCTTCTGAAAGCCTTTCAATAAGAAGAGCATGCTACCATTTCGGTGTTTATTGCATTCAAAAGAGGTGCTCGGCACCCAACCTATTTGCTCGCAGGAGTACGTGGAAAAGGTCATGACCATTTACTTTGACAACAGTGCCACCACTAAGGTGCGTCAGGAAGTCGTCGACGCGATGATGCCTTATTTGATGGAGCAGTTTGGTAATCCGTCGTCGATTCACTCTGTTGGCAGAGCGTCTCACAAAGCGGTGGCTACCGCTCGAAAGCAAGTCGCAGCGCTGCTTGGCTGCTCACCTGTCGAAGTTTATTTCAGCGCCTGTGGGACGATGAGCAACAACGCCGCAATACTTGGGCGCGCGCGTTTCGTCAAAGCCAACGACCTCGGCAAACACATTATCACAACTCAAATCGAGCATCCATCAGTGATGGGACCATGCAAGTTGCTCGAGGGCGAAGGATGGAAAGTGACTTTTCTTCCGGTGGATAGTGAAGGCTTTGTCGATCCCGAAGTCTTGCGTAAAGCTATCACGAAAGAAACCAGCATCGTAAGCATCATGTGGGCCAATAACGAAATCGGCACCGTACAGCCTATTTCGAAACTTGCAGAAGTTATAGTCGAAGAATCGACAAAACATGGAACGGAAATTTTCTTTCACTCTGATGCTGTTCAGGCTTCTGCAAAAATTCTCATTGAAGTAGGCAAAATTCCAGGACTCTCGTCGATTTCAATTTCCGGTCACAAGTTTCACGCACCCAAGGGCATCGGCGCGTTGTTTTTGCGTAAGGGCGTCAACATCATGCCGATTACGTTTGGCGGCGGACAGGAAAAAGCTTTGCTGCCAGGTACAGAAGGATTGGCTAATGTTGTGGCTCTCGGCAAAGCTGCGGAGCTGGCGAAAGCCGACTTCGATGAGTGCACATCGCATTTGAAAAAGATGCAGCGCTTCTTGATGGATCAATTGGGCGCGTTAGACGGCGTCCATCTGACGGGTCCCATCGATCTCGATCGCAGATTGCCGGGCCACGTGAGTATTGCTGTCGAGAATGCTGAAGGCGAGGCTCTGGTCATGCAACTCGATATGAAAGGAATTTGTACATCGAGTGCATCGGCGTGTCATAGCGGGGTGATTGAACCCTCTCATGTTCTAAGCGCGCTCTGTCTGCCGTGTTCGCAAACCAAAGGCTCTGTGCGAATCTCGCTTGGTCGTTATAACACTCAAGCGGAATGCGATAAAGCTGTTGAGGTGATGAAGAGTGTTTTCTCGCCATCCAACCCGCCACAGAAAAGCCTGACTGCCGGCGCTTCGAAGTAGTTCTCTTGTCGTAAAAGCTTTGTGCGGACGCTATTCATCGTCACCCGATTTGGGCTGAAGGGGGCTGCCGGTCTTCGGATTTTTGAACATATTTGCAAGAAACTCGAAGAAGCCTGCGACCTTGCTGGACAGTGACCCGTGGAAAAGTTGAATACCTCCGCGCAGAGTTCTCATTCGGTTGTTTCCGTATGGGTACCACCAGAGCTTCGAAGTTCCCGGTGCGTCGATATTTATGTGTTTGATATTGACCAGATCGAGCAAGCCGAATTGTGAGTGAGATCTTCCGAAACCACTCTTCTTCAGTCCGCCCCAGGGCAATTGCGGTGCAGCATGAGTGAATAAGCAGTCGTTGATCGTGACTGTTCCCACTTGCAAGTCGCGCGCGATATTTTCTGCACGACGCAAATTCTTTCCCCAAACAGACGCGCATAATCCGAACTCGCTGTCATTTGCGAGATCGACCGCCTCATCTTCGTTTTCAATCACCATAATCGGAAGAACCGGACCAAAAGTTTCTTCTCTCATCACCGCCATGGAGTGATTCACGTTCGTAAGCACTGTGGGCTCGAAGAAGAAACCTGACAATCCATCAGGTTTTCTGCCGCCTGTCAAAATTTTGGCACCAGCGTCTCGGGCCTGTTCTACCTGGGTGACAATCTTGTCGAGTTGTGCTGCATCGATCACTGGACCGATGTCAGTTGCCGAATCTGTGTATGGACCGACTTTCAGCTTTTGAGTCTCTGCGACGATCGCGTCGATCAATTTCTCCGTGTGTTTCCCTTTTAGTATGTAGACGCGCTCAATTGATGCGCAAGCTTGTCCTGCGTTTGTAAACGCGCCCCAGGCAATGGCTTTGGCCGTCCACTCCACGGGAGCATCCGGCAGAATTATGGCCGCGTCCTTTCCACCGAGTTCCAGACTCACAGGCGTCACGTTCGCGGAGGCCTGTTCCATCACCCTGCGCCCGCCTTCGTAGCTGCCTGTGAAAATGAGCTTGGAAAGTCGGCTTTCGCTGAGATACTTCCCGGTGCTTCTATCGCCTGTGACAATTTGAACTACGCCTTTGGGAAAACCTGCTTCCTCGAAAAGTTCGCCGATGCGAATGCCAATCAGGCTGGACTTCTCGGATGGTTTTAAAACGACCGTATTGCCGACCATGAGCGCCATCGCGATGGTCATCATAGGAATTGAGAATGGAAAGTTCCAGGGCGCGATGATGCCGACCACTCCTAGAGGCTCAAACGCGATTACGTTCTGCTTCGTGGAAAGTAGAGGGTTGGTGAGCATCACCATTTGATCCTTTAACAAACGGTCCGCGTTGTCCGAGAGCCAAACGCATGTATCAAGGGGACCGTTCAACTCGGTCGCATAGCTCTCGGAAAGCGGCTTCCCTACTTCTTTGCTTATCATCTCCGCGAGTGAATCGGCATTTTTCGAAATCACTCGACGCAGTTTTAAAATGTGTTTGGCGCGTTGATTATAATCAAGCAGTTGCCAGTCTTCAAAGGCAATCCAGGCGCGTTTTACGGCTTCTTCCACCTGGGGCTGACCCATGATTGGAACTTCGCCGAGCAATTCTTTGGTCGCCGGATTGATAGATTGAACTGTTGCCGCTTTTGTTGACACCATTGCGGTATGTCGCCTTTTAAACGCCGGACTTTTGTATTGTATCCCACCCGACCGGGCGCCCGGTGTGTATATCGGGCTGGCTCGTTACCATTTGCGCCTATTCTGTGTTGCCGAGACTCTTAAGGGCTTCACGAGCCAGTAACGCTCGCTGACCCTGTAATCCTTCTGAGAGGCTCTGCTGGAAATACTTACTCGCTTCTTTGCCGCGTCCAGCATTTTCGTAAACTCGAGCGAGAGCGTAGACCAGGGTAGGCTCTGGTTTTCCGTTTTCCAGATACGGACGTAGCAGCTTAATTGCCGATGAGGAGTCGCCTTTGGAAGAATAGGTTTCAGCCAGAGCGGAAAGCACTTCGCTGTCGCCGGGCGCGATTTCCTGGAGGGCTTGGAGTGCTTCGAGACTTTTCTCTGTTTTTCCCTCACCTGACATGATCTTAATTGCAGCCAACTGTACGTCGATATTGCCAGGTTCAACTTCAATCGCTTTCTGTATAGATTGTTGAGCTTCTTCCACCTTGCCGCCTTTCAAATTTGCCAGGCACAGAGCAGTTAGTGCCTCCGGATCTTCCCCGTTCAATTTGACGGCTTCTTTTGCAAGGTTGAGCGCCTCGGCAACTTTCTCGCGCGCGGTTGCTCCCTCTAATGCCAATCTGGATTCAAAGGCTTTGCCGCTCGCGACATATGCTTTGGAACGCTGTACCTCTCGAGCTTCGGCAAGCACATCTTCGCTCCTCCCCTGTCGAAGCGCCAGGCGGGCTAGCTCTATATGTGGTGGCGCAAAGACCTGGTTATGCCGAAGGGCGCTCTCAAGTTGTTTTGTTGCTTGAGAAACGTCTCCTTCTCGTTCTGCCATGTACGCTCGAGCAAGACCGGCTAACGGGGCGTCTGTGGTCTTTGTTGGAAGTTTTGAAACCAGAGGCTGTGCATCTTTAGTTTTTCCGAGATTGATGAGATGTAGTGCGCGAATTGCAATGGCATCCTGATCGCCTCTGGCGGATGGATCAAGTTTCGAAATCGTTTCTAAACCGGCGCTGTACTCGCGTCGCCAGAGCTGAGCCGTCGATTTTGTCTTCAGCAATTCAGTTAGTTTCGGATAGGTAGCGAGAGCGCGGTCCGCTGCTTTTATAGATTCGCTATAGGCTTGCATATCGAGTGCATCTTTTGCCAGTCCTATTAGAAATTCCGGCTCCATCTGATCGTCGTTGATTAGCCTGTCTAGCTCGGCTGAAGCGGCTGCTGACTTACCCTGTTTAAACAGATTTTGTGCGGTACGAATTTTTGCAATTCGCGATTCGGGCTCCAATGCAGCTGCCTTTGCTGAAGCTGTTTTTGCTTTGGCTGATTCGTGCAGTTCCGCGTACAGTGTGCTTAGTGCAGACCAGGCTTCGTAGTTCGCCGGATCAAGTTTCACCAACTTCTCGTAGGCTGTGGCTGCGTTGGCTGAGTCTCCGCTTGCAGCAAGCGATACTCCCAGTTGGAAATGCGCCGCAATCGAGGTGGGATCCAATTCGACCGCCGTTGCCGCGGCTTGTGCTGCCTCTTTCTCGTGCGTCGGCATGCGCAAAAGAATGGTGGATAATAGCAAATTGAATTTTGCGGAGTCCTTGCAATTGACCTGGTTTGCTTTCAGTAATTTATAGGCATCGGTTGACTTTCCGGTCGCAAACAGTCTTGTGGCATCCTTGTAGCATGCTGCGCATTCGGGCGATTCTGGTTTTGCCTTTTTTGCGACCGGGACCGGCTCCAGGGTGAGCTTGTCTTTCTTTGCATGGACCGGATTTATAGAAATCGCGGTAGAGCAGGCGAGGATAAACAGACAGAAATTGGTTCGGTGCTTCGACAAGGTATTCATTTTTATCACACGATAGTCAGGTGTTTATTCTAGCCGAATTTGAAAAATCGGGTTTTCGCTGCTCGACAGTCCAACGTGTGAGATTTTCGAACTAAAATAGTTTCAGTCCTGAATTTCGTGTTTCAATGATTCAATAGAACTCACGAATTATCGCGGGCATCTTGGAGTTTTTTTGTGACGCACCCCAGGAAATTTTTTCGGATCAGATTGTCTCTTGTTCTCTTCGGTTGGATGACAGTCGGCGCGCTGTCTTACCCGGCTAACGCTTTTGAGTTTTCTTCCAGAATGCTTGTTGCCTCGGCTCAGACTAATGCGGCTTTTGACCAGGCTCTAGCTGCTTATTCGGCTGGTGATTTGAATGCAGCTGAATCGATCTTGAAACAAGTGGTGGCAGTGGATCAGTCAGATGCGCGCGTTCAGAACTTGCTCGGCAAGATTTATCTAAAGTGGAAGAATGTTCAAATGGCAGCTACTTTCTTCAAAGCCGCTTGTGCAATCGATCCTAAAAATGCCGAATATAAGTTCAATTACGGCGTATCCCTGTTTGATCAGAAAAAGTATCAGGACGCTCTTCCATTCTTTGAGGAGGCGATCAGACAAAGTCCAAATGATTCAGAATACGAATACAATCGTGCAGTAACATATGAACGCCTTGGGAAGAAAGATCTGGCTGTTCAAGGCTATTCTAAAGCTGTCAAGTTGAACGGAAAAAATGCTCACGCTCACTTCAGCTTAGGGCGCGTCTACCAGGAGAAGCACAACCTTTCAAAAGCGATTGAGGAATACAAACTAGCCATTCAGTGCGATCCGAACCTGGCTGCGGCACATAACAATCTCGGCGTCGCATATGCGGCGGACAATAACTTCACCGACTCTGTGAAGGAGTTTCAGGCAGCGCTTAAACTCGATCCGACTTATGCTGAGGCTCAGCGCAATTTAGGCTATCCGCAAGCTCACACCAGCCTTGGTATCACGTATTTCGGTATGGGAAATTATCCGAAGGCGCTTGAGGAGTACAATAAAGCATTAACGATTGATCCACAGAATGCTGATGCCCACTACAATATCGCGCTTTACTATCAGCACGAGAATCAATTCGAGAAAGCAATTGCCCATTACCAAAAGGCGATCGAACTGATGCCGGACAATCCCTTACCTCATAACAATCTGGGAGTCGCTTATCTGAAAACTGGTGATTTCCCGAAAGCGGAAGCGGAATATCGCAAAGCGCTCGAGTTGAATCCTGATTTCGAGGAAGCCAAGAAAAACCTGGAGGAGTTGAACTCCGGGAAGTGAATTGTTTTGTCACCAGGTACGGTGCCGGAGCCTCATTCACCTGCATTCGTTTGTCAACGAACTGCAAGAGATTCCAGGGGATGAAGTAATCGGCCAGCCAAGCTGGCATAGAGCTGCAGCGCGAGGCTATTTCTTGCCGTTGTTTGTCTGTTAAGTTCTGGGTGGCACAGCCGACGATTCTTGCGTTTACGGCTAGTTCTCCAAGGTGACAGAGTGCTCGAATGACTTGTCCCGTTTTTGAATCGCCGAGCGCAAATTTACGTTGACTTACACCGACGAAGAAAATACGGTTGCCATTGAACATAAAAGAACTGCTACGCCCATTGGTGGCGAACACGAAACCCGTCGAGGGCTTGTCCAAGATACCTAGCTCTCGAGCGCAATCTCCGCCGAATTTGATGATTTGCCTTCCAAACGACGTGGCTTTCTTTTTCGCAATCTCTAACTCGGTTACTGGTTGCTTGCGTTCACTTCGAACAAAGCATCCTCTGGCGACTCGCTTGAGGACGTTCCTTTTAATGCACCATGCGATTACGTTATCGACAGCCCTTCTAGTTCCATAGTGGACGATCTCCCTCGTAGTAAGAATCTGGTCTACAGGGTGCTTTTCAATGTGTCTGCGGATGAGCTCCGCAGTGCTGAGTGCGTTCATATCCACACACGTGTTCACCTCCCTTTCCGAAGTGGTCCTACTTTAATAAACGTAATTTGGGTGGAAAAAGTTCAATTTAGAAGATGAAATTTGAGGCGAGCTGAGGACTGCTTGAGGGTTCCGTTTTGGTCTGCCGGAGCAGTCGGGGGAAATTTAGAAGAGTTTCCCGGTGTACTCTGGCGAGTCCGAGTAGTCGGGGGATATTTAGAAGAGTTTCCCGGTGTACTCTGGCGAGTCCGAGTAGTCGGGGGAAATTTAGAAAAATTTCCCCGCGTACTCAGCCCAGTCAAAGGCAGTCGGGGGAAAATCAGAGAAATTTCCCTAGATTGCTCATTCTCTAAGACCAAAATCGTTGAGGTCCTTTGAAAACTATCAGCGGGTGTGAGCAGCAGGGGGAAAAATGGAAAATTTTCTATCACCCACCCATTCCGATAAAAAAGTCTTTCCGAATGCTTATAGCCAAAAGCGGCGGCGATTCCGTTCCGAATCTCCGGCGACCGCTAGCGCTGATAGCGTCTATAATGATCAGGCACCATCCGTAGCACTATGGCATGAAAGAACTCGACGTCCGCTTAGCTCTGCATAATTACCTGAAGAATGAGATGTTCCGGACCAGTCCGGACAGCTTGATTGTGGATGAGCTTGGATTGATCGAAGGAAGTTTTCGTGTCGATCTTGCCGTTCTCAACGATAAGCTGCATGGCTTCGAAATTAAGAGTCCTTCGGATAATCTGTTGCGGCTGCCCGCTCAGCAGGAAACTTACAGCAAGATCTTCGACAAAATGACACTCGTCTGCGCAGAGAAGTACGTCGCACAGGCTGTTGACATGATCCCGAAGTGGTGGGGCCTGGTCAGCATCAGTCGCCGCGAAGGCGAGGTATTCCTCAACGAAATTTGGCCGTCCAGGCAAAACTACAATATCCAACCGTTTCACATCTGTCAGCTTCTCTGGCGCGAGGAAGCTCTTGCTGTACTCAAAGAGCACGGTATGGATTATGGGTTTCGAACGAAGGGGCGTCGCTATATGTGGAAGGCTTTAGCCAAGGAGCTTTCACTCGATGACATCCGCAAAGCCGTTAAAGAAAAACTATCGAAGCGCGTGGGCTGGCGTGAGACTCTGCAGTATTGCATCCCTGATGATCCGACCGATGATTACTTTATCGAAATCGGCGCGGCGATGACCGTGTGACCATTTCCGCCGCGAGCTGGATGCGCCACTACGGTTATCCAGGTCGCTTCGTCCTTTCCGTTCTTTCCCTTGTAAAGCTGTGCCAATTTCTGAATGTCTTTCCATTCGAAAGTACCATTCTCGCTGGCTTTTAGCCCGGTCTTGAGCACCTGTGCATTTGCAAGCGGGACTGGAAAAGCACTATATATAGTACTGACACCAGGACCGGTGCCACCGGCTATTGTGATACGAGCCGAAGCCGGCGCGTTTCTCATTGATATTGTTTTCAAATTGCCATTATTTTGAATTGAAAGTGCCCCATCCTTCACGCAAACGATGCGATTTGGTTTCATGGGTGTGATTGATGGGTGCTTGCGCAGATACGCGGTCATTACGTCAGCCATGCGCAGTTTCGACTTTTCGATGTTTGTCGCACCCTTAAAATCGTAACTCTCGCCACCTTCAAAATTGTAGTGATTCATGGCTATTTTGTAAGTTGCCTTGTCGTCGAGAGGTTTAAAATTGCCCTTCCCGTCATTTGCCAGTATCATCACCACGCGCTGTCCGTCGGGTTTTGATTTGTCCCAAATAATCTTCACTCCGCTGACGTCGGCAAAATGACCGTCAGGACCGTCTCCAATCAGACTGTGTTCTATAACTCGTTTGACGATGTCACCGGTAACGGTGGCATAAACTACATAGTTCTCGAACGGCAGGACCTGCTCCACCTGAGCAACGCTTATTGGACCTTTTTGCAAAATTCCCCTTATGCCGCCTCGATTTTGAAACGCCATGGTGGTGCCGTACTCTTTGCCTGAGTCGACGATCGAATCACATACGATATCGCCCATAGACGTGTCGCAAAGCGAGTTCTTCTTCTCGAAGTATTGTGTCGCAGTCGATAGAATTTCTTTGTTCGATTTTGCAAACGGTTCCGAAACTTTATCGATGTACTCCTTCAAATCCGGAGCTTGAGCCGTTTTCGACGTCACGTCAGTCAGTCCGTATTTAGACTGACGCACAACACCTTTGTCGTCAAAACTCAATTGCAACAATCCGACCGCTCTACCGTAGCAGCCGGTCTGTACTACCGTTGTTGTGGTTCCATCGTCGTGTTTGATCAACAGCGGACGTTCCAATCTCGTGTGACTGTGGCCACCGATTATGGCATCAACACCGGGAATTCGTTCCGCTAACTCCTTTTCACATTTGACGCCGCAATGCGTAACCAGGATTATTTTATCGAGACCCTGGGCTTGAAGCCGTTCTACTTCTTGCTTGATAGGTTGGTACCAATCGGCTCCCAGCGCTTTCAGTTTGACACCTTGCAGCGTGTTTTTTGAAACCGACTCCAGATCCGGTGTAACCCCTCCGACAAATGCGATCTTCTTTCCATTAACCGTTTTAACCACTGAAGGTTTTACGAGTTTATCCAACTCCGGCACAGCTGTAGGGTCGAGGTTTGCGCTGATGATGTCGAATTTTGCTTTGGCCAGTTGCTGTGCCAAATTCGCGGAACCATCGTCGAACTCATGATTGCCGATAGTGAACACGTCATATCCCATCTTGTTCAAAAGATTGACTTCGACGTCGCCCTTAAATTTGCTATAGAGCATCGAGCCTTGAAACATATCTCCGCCGTCGCAAACTACCGCGTCCGGAAACTGCTTTTTCCAATTGCGAATGATTTGACCGACGCCCGCCCAGCCGCCGACTACTTTGCCTTTGTCGAGAAACGGCTCTTCATGAGCATGTAGATCATTCGTATGTATTATGGTAAGAGTAAAGTTCTTGTTCTTCTCTGCGGCAGAGACGCTTGCAAAGCTGAATAAGATGAGGAGTAACGTCCCAATGAATAAACCGACCAAGCCAAGAGGCAGGGTTCTTCCCAAATTTCCTGGATTATTGTTTGCGTTCACGATGATCTTGATTCCTGTCGGTGGTTTGAAGCCATGCCTCGCGCAGTCAAATCCGGAAAGAGTTCTGCAAGCAGACTTTTATCCGGAGCAGGGCTGTCCGGTCGGTTTGACCAGTGTGCGCAGCGTTCTGGAGATTGACCCATTCGGTGCGCCGACAGCTTCAAAAATATACCTCACTTATCAGAATAATTCTTCCAAACCCGTAGCTGCGGTCAAATTTCGCTGCCGGTTCAGCGACTCCGCCAACAAAGATAGAGGTACATTCCACGCGCCCGACGCCTATCCACTCTCGCCGGGAGCCAGCCGCTCACACAAGTGGAAACGCGAGGGTGGCCTTAGTCCTAATATAGCCAGCTTTCAAATTCGCGTCCTGCAGGTTAAGTATAGCGACGGTTCGATGTGGGAAAGTATCAAAATGCAAGAGCTTTCGAACGGGGAGCAGCCCGACGGTGGCAGTTTCGGAAGCTCCACCGAGCAATCGGTGCAAGCTCCCGGCGGGCAAGCGGATATGAGTGGTGGACAGCCGGCATATCAGCAGTACGACGAGCAGACCCAACAACCGCCTGCTCAGATCCAGCAGCAACCGCCTTATGAGCAAACGCCGCCGCCGCAACAGTCTGACGCTTACGACAAAAGCAAGGAATTACCATGGTAGCCAACCAGACTGTATAGCCGCGTTGGTTGTTTATCGGATATTATTGCCGGTTATGTGAGGAGACGCGAGAACTTGTGCCGGGCACAATTCTTACAGCAGCTTCGAGGGAATCATGGTCGACCTGGCTGAAATTCTGCAGAGCGATGCGCTGGACAAGCGTGAACTTGTTAATTCCATGTCGGCTGCCGAGATCGTCGCTGAATTGCCGATGATTTTCAGTACCTCGAATGAAAGTGTCGTGTGCAAAGCTCTCGAGATTTTGAAGTTGGTTTGCGAGGCAACGCGAGATCAGCTTCAGTCAAGGCTGATGGTGAGTACGGCGTTGTACGCGTTTGAAAACGATTCGCCTGACGTGCATGCCAGAGCAATGGATTTACTTAAACGCTTTTCGCAGCCTCTCGATCCCGCCTTTGCCGAAGAGCTTCGCCAGCGGCTCGACCTGATTGCGTCATCCCAGCGGGCCGCCGCTGAGGCATTGCTTGCCACCGCTGATGGTGATAAGCCCGTTTCGCCTGAAGAGTTTATTATCAGTACTGGTTCTATAGACCTGGATGAATTGGTTCAACAGTATCGGCATTTAGATACTTGCTGGCGAAATCTGGCTGGATGCGATGAAGCTTTAGAAGCCGCTTTGGGCAATCGTCGCCTGATACCTGCCACCACATTTGAAGCCATGGATGTTATACGGCTTGACCCAGGTTCTAGACCGAAACCGCTGCGAGATCCAGATGAGACGCTGGATATCCTGATGCGCGGCTTCAATATGCAATTATCAGAGGCTGAGATCGAGCGGGTGCTTGATGGCGTCGCTCATTCTCCAAAGCCGCCTACAGAGGGCGATTACTGGGAGGCTCGCCTGGCCGCCCTGCACGCGCGCGCAAAAAACGACGGAGGTTTTCTTTCGGCAGTGTCTATGGCCTGGGCTTTCGGAGTCGAGCCAGAGAAGGAACAGTTCTTCGAAAACCTCGTGCACAAGCGCGTAATAGCTGTTGCGAGCCAGCTCGCATGCGGACGGACGGTAAATCTGTTGGCCACTCCTACGCACTCCGGTTTCTGGATAGATCCGCGGGTGCTCGTTCAAAGAGCCTCCAGAATAGCCGATATTGATAATGACACTTCGCTCCTTGAGCAAGTGCAATCACTACTGCGCATTGCCCCGGAGCACCGTGATGAGGCATTATCAGATGCCGCACATCTCAAGGGCGAGTTCGCAAGCGCCCTGCGGTATGCTCTCGGTTCCGACGATGAGAGTTTTGGAGAAAATATTCCATTATGGGTCGCTGCATTTAGAGCTCGAGCGCCCCTTAGAGAGCCATTTTGTATGAAGGTCAAACTCTCCGCTCGAGAGCATCCCGAGATAAGCAGATGTTTGTCACCTTCGTCATATAACTCGCCTACCGCCATCCTTATAGAGGATTATTTGCGGTTGCGACCTGGCACTCACGAACAGGTCGCGCTTATCGGTGACATGGATATCGGCAACATCAAATCGCCTTTGTGTACCGAAGTCTTCTGGGCTCGACAGTTCCGTGCCGTCTCCGAGTCGCGTGATAGCAACAATAACTACTGGCAGGAGGATGGATGGGAGTCGCTTTATGATCCTGACTTACCAGTTGGTGAGATGGCTATTCACGCGCTGGTGTATGCACTCAACGCCGTGAGCAGCGAGGCCAGGTCGGTGTCTGTAAAAATTTTGAACCGCGCCATTCAGGACGGCCGAATTGATGGTGTCATGATTGGTACCACTATCGCCGACCACAGATCTGACCTGCTATCCACTCTATGGCTGGAAGGACTTCAAACGGTGGCGCTCGCCAGTCCCCTGCATGCGCAAGTCGTTCAGCATGCACTAGAAGTTATTTTGTCGACGCAATCAATTTCTAACGAAAAAGCGGATCCTCTCTTCCTTGCCGCGCTTCTTATGCTGAGTAAGAAGATCGGCTTTGGCATCGCCAGTGATACCGCTAGAAATTATCTGCAGTCCCTCATTAACGGTGGCAGCGATGCGCAGGCGGCTGTTGGTCTGGCAAAAGAACTTTTGACGCTTCCCCACGAGGGCGTAACTAAGAATTCGAAAGAGGCCGGCTTGCTCGCATTTCGGGAGCGGATAAAACGAGCCACTCGCTGGCAAGCCTGGCACCGAGCCACTCTCGTCGCGGGCGTGAAGTCATAAGTCCTCGAAACCCACGTCCAGCTTTCGAAAAAAAATTGAAATTCGCTCGATTATCTGTCCTTCAGGGGCTATTCAAACGCCTGGTATAGATGTATTGTATATCCACTTCGCTCTTAAAATCGAATATCGTCACTTGTGACCCTACAAGGATCACCGATTATGTTTCTTCAAACGCTCGGTTCGCTGATCCTCGTGGCGGGAGTGTCTTATCATCTCGTAACTGCGAGCTGGCAAGTTGTCTTGCTTTCATTCGTAGTTGCAGGTGTGGGCTACGCCACCTGGAGAGTTAGGAAAGCAATAATACGTCGCGCCAAAATCAAGGCGTTGTGGAAACGCAGCCTTGAAATTGACGAGATGCTCGCCAATATGGAGCGCGAACAACGCGCTCAACACAAGCGTGTCCAGGAAGCTGCCGCTCCCGCGTCGTCGCGAGACAGACGTGAAGCCAGCAAAGCATGCGTGGCCTTTTCGGGGCCTGCAAAGAAACCTTCCATCGATAACAGTGTTTTAGTCGCGACACCAGTCGTGCCCGAAGCACCATGGCAAGCGCCGAAAGAGCCCACCGTGGATCCTTCGACGCGCATCTATAGATTCTCGATGAAAGAACTTGCGAACACTCGCCAACAAAAAGTTCAACAGCCTGTTTTGGTTTAATAACAAACCAGATCAAAAATTTACTAGTGGAACACTTTGTTGATCGAGTCCTGATGCGCACTGTTCGAGTATCGTAACGTAATAGAAACGGCGTTTAATCGGCGCCGGATTCTTTGCGGACATCCTTAAGATCTTCCTTGCCCTTGAGGATGTCCTGTTTTTGCTCGCCCAAATGTTCGACCATCTCTCTTTCGTACTGCAACTGTTGTTGCTCGATTTTTTGTTCGGTATTCTGGCGCTCTTGTCGCAACTCGCGCTTATTTTCGCGCTTCATCTGTTGAAGCAGGCTCTTCGGATTTTGGGCACCGTCGGGACCTTTCTTCCACGTCGGTCCCAGAACTTTTCCGGACTGAACCGTCGCATTTCCCGCTTCCGCGACAGTGCGAATTTGCTCGCTTGATTGATTTAGCGAATTTTCAAACTGCTTCAGCTCTTCCGGCTTGAGGGCACCGCCGTTTTTCTGACTTAGCGCTTGAACCTCGGAGGCGATACCGTTGACCGTATCGCGCAGGTCCTTTGCTTGCGTTTCTGAGATTAAACCGCTCTTGAGCGCATGATTGATACGCAAATGCTGACGATGGATTCTTTGTCCAAGCAGGTCATTCGCGCCAACCTGGTTGGCTGAATTTTCCGGTCCCCCACCGGCATTTTGATTCTGAGCAAAGGAAGGCATCGCCAACGTTCCTATCGCCGTGGCAACCAACAGATATAGTCGTGTTTCTCTCGTGAAATCTGGCATAAGAGCCGCTCCTCCGGAATCATCCTTTGAGAAAATACCCGGGCCCAAACATTTAAAACGCGGAATATTCTAACTTTTGACGTGCATGCCAGGTTATGGTTTTTTGTCGTGAAGATACCTTGGCGGCGTGTCTGGAACGCTCAAGACGCTGTCCTTCAGCATATTGAACATTTTCGGCTGGATTTGCAGTTCCCCGCTAAATGGACTTGAGTAGGCCGATAACAGCCAGATATTAAGAGCGAGCGACGCTGCGACGAGACCGGTCATCAAATCCTGCACACCCCGAAACTGCGATGCGAAAACATAAGTGAACGCAATCGTTATCAATGCCCCGAAGCCGATTACAAGCCACAATGCACCAGACATCTGATATTGCGCCGCAATCAATCTTGCTCGGCGATGCTCGCCGACCGTTTGCATAGCGGGAGTTAAGCTTTGCTGTAAGTTGCTCTCTCTGTCATTCTCTGGCGATACAGCCACTACTGCTTCCCACAGTTTTTGATAGGGTTCCCATCCGTGATTTATTGTTTCGCGCTTTTCCATCTGGTCCCATTCGACTTCGACCACCTGTTTGACATAATCCCGGCAAAGCTGACGCACCCGAGGTCGGTCATCATCGCTCAATCCCCGTGCGATTCTAAATATCGCTGCGACGCCGTTGGCTTCTTGCTCAGCATGAGTCTGTGCATCACTGTAACGGTCGATGGCTCCCGCGACGAGGAAACCCAGAAGGACCGAGAATAGAGTTCCTACAACCCCTAGCATAGCTTCAGCCGCCGAAAGATTGGTCTCGAGCATCTCGGGCTTTAACACTCGGCGAACAAGTGTCAGTCCTCCAAGTGCCAATGCGGTCAAACCAACAACGAGAATTACTGCATGTCCAATAGTGTTCATGACCGAGCATCCTATAAGCCGAACGGTTATGCTGTTAAAAGCGCAAACTTTGCCGAACCCTGAAGATCGTGTCTAATCTTAGCAAAGAGGGAATTGAAAAAGGCAGCAAATCAAGAACTGAATATACATAAAGGGCTACTTCCGCTTTCGCATGAAACGCTTGAGCACTAGGTTTGGCTCTTCCAGTTTCGCTGCCAGGCAGACGCCGACGAAGACAGTGACACCAGCTGCGCCTGCCACCGCTATTGATACCGCGAGGCTAGCGAATGCGCCGACGCCGCTTGGAAGTTTGATCATGTTTTCAAAGAAGGACTGAACATAATAGGCTGTAAATCCGCAGCCGACCGAGCCGATGAGCATGATGATTGCAGGGCGAATTAAACTGGTCAGTCCAAGTGGTCCGATTTTTCTTCTCAAAAGATGAGAGAGTAACGTCATGTTGAATATCGTGACGAGCGTCGTAGATAACGCAATACCTCCGATGCCCAGCGGACCTACGAGCAGGTAGTCGGCGCACATTTTTACGGCGACCGAACAGAGTCCGACTTTGAATGGAGTTTGTGTGTCCTTGTGCGCGTAGAAGACGCGAGTCAATAAATCACGCGCAACGTAGAAGAATGCTGATGGCACCAGGTAAGTTAGACCTAGAACGACCAGCGCTCTCGAATTTGCATCGAAGTGGCCGCGTTCAAAAAGTAATTTGATGATTGGGTTTGGAATCGCGAGCAGCATGGTTACCAGCGGTAGGACTGTGAACCACAGGATGCGAAGCGCCTTTCTGTACTCTGCTTTCAGATCATCGATTTCGTTTGCGACAACTTGTTCAGTGAAGCGCGGAAGGATGGGAACGAGCATCGCGGTTAGCAGCACGCCCAGGGGCAACTGTAATAAACGGTTCGCGTTCTGCAGCGCTGTTAAACTTCCAGGCGCCAGAGACGAGATAAAAAAGCTATCGGTGAAGACGTTCAATTGTCCGATTGACGTTCCAACTGCCGCGGGTCCGATCATGAGGAGATATTCTTTTAAACCGGGACGCCATTTGAAGCTGAAATCGAATTTCGGTTTCGCGCGTAGCGCGCCTGGAATTTGAACTAATAATTGTCCAATCGCACCGATTAAAGTTCCTATCGCCAGGCAGAGACCGGCTTGGTCAGGGAAGAACAAGCATGCAACGACAATCGCGATACTGGCTACCGCAGGTGATAGAGACGGCCAGGTGAACTCTTTGTATGAATTAGAAATGCCCGCACCAAGCCCGACCAGACCCGCGATGAGAATGAGGGGAACCATGAAGCGTAGTTGAACGAGGATGGCGTCCCAGAGTTTTTGCCGTTCAGCTAATGGTTGACCCGTGCCCGGGAAAACGATTGGAACCAGATACGGTGCTGCGAAATACAGAGCGATTGAGATGAGAGAACCCGCAGCAAATGTGAGCAACAAAAGCTGTCCTACGAGCTTCCGCTTCTCATCGCCCTCAGGTTGCGATGACAAAACCGCAACACCGGCGGAGTGAAAAGGTCCGCCCAGACCGCCGAAGAGAACCAGAATGTTTCCTGTGAATTGATAGCCATAGAAGTAAGCGTCTGTGACCAGTGAGGTTCCGAAGACCTGCAATACGACGATGTCGCGAACGAGTCCGACAACTTTTGAAATCACGTTGAGAAAAGCGACTAGACCGAAAGTTTTCGCTAATCCCTCACGTTTCGGCTTCGCAGCGGCAACTGTGGAAGGTTCCGAAACTGGATCCGAGGGAGGCTCAGGTGGCGACGTTCCGTCTGACGATACAGCAGGTAAACGGGTATCATCAGACTGCGTTTCTTCCAAAACCGATTCGGCAGCATTTTCTGAAGCTTCAGTTTCAGCCGCGAAACTTCCTTCCGGCACATCTGATAGTTGCGCTCCGGCAGATGACGCCTCTTCGGACGTCTTCAAAACCATTTTATCTGGTTCTTTAAATTCAGAGTCGACATGCGGCTCTTTAGCCATTTTTCCGGGTCACTTTCACTTAGTGTTGGACCGTTTGCGAAGGACTTTGTTCTTTTGAGCCGTGAAGCTGAGCTTTCGCTTTCTGCAACTCGGCGGCGTACTTAATGGATGGCGCCTCGCTGAGTTGAACCGGCTTTCCGTCAGGTCCAATGAATCGACCTTTTACCACTTCTGTTTTATACGATTCCGGAATTGCAAGCAAACGAGCGGCTTCCCGTGCGATCGCATTGAACACAGGTCCGGCTACAGTGTTACCCCAACGTCCATCCGTTTTGGGATTGTCGATCGCGACAATACAGAGTAGCTGCGGGTCTTCATAAGGCAGGTAGCCTATGAAGGAGGCGATTGTCTGACCGGACATGTAGCCTCGACCGCCCTCTCGAACCTTTTGCGCTGTCCCGGTCTTACCCGCGACCCTATAGCCGGGCACCGATTTACCCGCAATTTGCGAGCCTTGAGTAATGTTGTCCGCAAGAAGCCTGGAAACTAGTCGAGCTACTTCCGGTTTGATAACTTGCCTGCGCTCCGGTTCCGTCCACTTCTCCGTGACACCGGTGCGCGGGTCGTATGTTCTTCTTATAAGGTGGGGTTGCGTCCAGGTTCCATTGTTGGCGACCGCAGCGACTGCGGCTGCAAGCTGCAGCGGTGTAACGGCAATCATGCCCTGCCCGAAGCCGGTGGTTGCCTGATCGATCTGTTTCCATCTTTCGTGTTTGACCAGAAGACCGCGCGATTCACCCGGTAAGTCCATACCGGTTTTCTGTCCTAAACCGAAATCATGCAACTTATCGTAGAACTGCTTTGGTGTCATCTGTAGTGCCACCTTCGCGGCACCGATATTTGATGAGTGAATAAACAGATGCAATAGATCGATGTGTCCGTTGCCGCCATGGCTATTGTGAATGGTGCGGCGACCGATGGTGAGCGCCCCTGAGTCACCCATGCTCCAGTGTTCGTTAATTGCGCCTGTATCAAGACCGGCGGAGACTGTGAGTATTTTGAATGTTGAACCGGGCTGGTACACATCCACCATTGCCCAGTTTTTCAGCTGGGCGTAAGGAACTTTCGAGTAATCGTTGGGATCATACGAGGGATACATCGCCCAGGCGAGGATCTCTCCATTATTAGGATCCATCACGATTGCGGTTGCTCTATCGCATTGCGAGTGAGCCGCCATCGCAAATAATTCTTTTTCCGCCAGATGCTGTATGGAATTATCGATCGTTAGCTCGCAGTGCCGACCGAGTGGCGGAGTGATGTCCCAGGTCGGCCCTTTATGAGGAAGCAAGATGGTTTTGCCGCGTCCGTCGAGTTGCGGTTTTGGAATTTTTCCAGTGCTCGTCAAGTTTTCTTGTTGTGACTGCTCGATACCGCCCTGTCCGGCTGTGTCGCTGTTTACATAGCCCAGGATGTGAGCGGCCATCGAACCTTCCGGGTAATGACGGAAAGGGCGCGGCACTATATCCACACCGGTCCAGTTGAGCTTCTGAAGCTTATCGATGTTTTCACGCTCCAACGCCTTGGCGATCGTCACGATGGGACGCTTGCCCAGAATCAGCTTGCTGATTCGCTCCTGTGACTTGCCTGTTATCTCGGAGAGCTGTCGGATCGCTTCTTCCTTACTCACCTTTTCGGGAAGCAGCTTCGTGTGTACGAACACATCGTATCTGGTGGTATCAATCGCGAGCGGCAGACCATGCCTATCGGTAATTGCGCCACGATGTACCAGGAAGTTTGTTTTCTGCCGTTGAACAAAAGCTTTGTTCGTCAGCATGTCGCCCTGATAAATTTGCAGGTAATAGAGTCTGGCGACGATTGCGCAGACGCCGAGCAACAGTGCCACCTGGAAGAAACGCAGTCTCCACTGCGGCGAGCGTGGGCGTCCTCTCTGTTTCCGAGGAGTCTTCCGATAGGAATTGATGTCGACCGCTGGGCCCGGCAAAAGAGTCTCCCGATAGTCCACTAGTGTTCCCGTCGCTTCTTGCGTCGGCATCTTTCTAGTAGTAGATCACCAGTAGTTATTAAACTAAATTTTTGCCCGATTGGGCATTAGTATCCTGACATCAAAGGAAGATGATGCTTATGCATTTTATATGCGATAGCTGTAGGTGGCTGTTGTTCTTTAACAATCACTACCTGCTCAGGCACACGCAGCCCAAATCTGCCGACCGTGCTCTCCTGAATTTCGCCATATGAAATTGACTTCAGCAATTGCGCTGAGAGTTCGGAGTTTTGTTCGCTTGTTCTGCGTGCTTGCTCTTGCAGTTTGCCGACGTCATGCGAGACAACTACATCGAGTCCATATGCGCAGATAGCTATTCCACACATCGCCACAAGAACAGCTTGAATGCCGCGGTTGAATTTCGCGAGCAACGGCTGTTTGCGTGTCTTGGTGCTTGGTGCTTCAAGAGGCACCAGATGTGGTTTTACTACTGGAGTCGGTTGTTGGATAGTTTCGACCGGGACAGTATTGTCCGTGAATGCGACTGGCCATGTACCACGAGTATTCATCGAAGCTGATGCCGTCGGCATGGAGTCGCCGGTGGTACCACGTGAAACTCGATTGTTAGTAAAAGCGACTACCTGTGAATTGCGCCGAGGCGGCGATTGAAGGCTAGCGGTCATATATGTTTCCTAAACCAACTTTTCTCCTGCCCGTAGTTTAGCACTACGGGAGCGCACATTGGCAAGTACTTCTTCACCGGTAGCAACAACTGGTTTACGCGTAATTATCAGTAATTGCGACTTTTTGTTGCACGTGCAAAGTGGCTGCCTGGGCGGGCAAACGCAGCTTGTGGACTCACTTCTGAGAAATTGCTTAACCAGCCGATCTTCAAGCGAATGAAAAGTTATCACCACTAGCCGAGCGCCGGGTGCCAGCAGTGATACGGCGTCTTCTAAAAATTTTTCCAGGCTTTGAAGTTCTTCGTTAAGCGCGATGCGAATTGCCTGAAACGTACGCGTGGCTGGGTGTTTCGAAAATCCACCTTTTTCTCCGCGCCCCTTCTGTTTCTGAAATTTTCTCAATGTACTGGCGACTAAATCAGATAATTGCCGTGTTGTTTTTATTGGACGCTGCCGCACGATCGCGCGCGCGATTTGCCTTCCGAAGCGCTCCTCGCCGTATCGAAATATGATGTCAGCAAGTTCATTCTCGCTCAATGAATTGAGCAACTCTTCAGCCGTCATACCGCGCGATTGATCCATTCTCATATCGAGTGGTCCGTCGTTCATGAAACTAAAGCCCCTGTGGGGTTCGTCGAGCTGCATCGAAGACACGCCCAGGTCTGCCAGTATGCCACCGTCTATGGTGTGTATATTCAAAGTGGCGAGTTCTTCTTTCATTCGGCTATAGTTTGAATGAATGAGTTTTACGTTATCCGGTACCAGACCTCGTAATCGTCCGAGGGCGTCGATGTCGCGGTCGATACCATATACAGTGCTGGTTGAGCCGGCACCGTGGGCGATGCTCAATAGATGTCCACCGGCGCCGGCCGTGGCATCAACGTATGTTTTACCTTCTTTTAGATTGAGCAGGTCCATGCTCTCTTTGAGCATGACTGGTATATGCGGAGGTGGTAGTTCCTGTTCGTTACTGTCGTTCATTCTGTCCTGATGGCTTCCTCGCTAACGGGTCAGTCTGTTTTTGTCGCGAGGTTTCGCCGCCACCCGTCGAGTGCAGCCGTAGCGGTATGTTGGAAGCATATCTTGTTTGCATCTGTAAATGCCGAAAGGGAGCTGCCTGCTGCAACTCCCCTTAACGTAACTACTCAATTGAATGTTCTCTTATCGTGCCGCTCTACGCCTTGATACGAAGTCGAAGTCCCAGCACATGAAGTAGATGGCTTGTATCGTCACGAGTCCTACGACAGCCGACAGGAGTGCGGGGCTGAGCCATTCCGGTCGTTCGGCCCAGATGTGCCCGTAATGGAACGCTCCGTTCAATGCCATAAGAGGAATCATAAACATGCAGACGATCGCAGCTAGCTGGCTCGCCGTAGCGGTCGTGCCTGCCCAGTGCCAGTGAAGACCATCCCACCAGTAGGTTGGGGCGATTTTGAAACCCATTCGGTTTGAAGGGTACAGGCAGCGACCGTTGCGCAGCGGAACGAAGGAGCGCGAACAGCCATTACATTTCAGTGTTTCGGTCAATCCATACGTCTCCAGTACTCCGCAGTTGCAGCGGGGGCACGGGTAGCTCTGATTGAGTGCAATGACTTGCTGTCTGACGAGTTGTGATGTGTTATAGGAAGAATTGGAATTGAACATATATCCAGCCTGATGAATGCGTGATATGCCTGATCCGAGCGAAAGCTATTCGCTGCGGGGGAGAATGTATGAATGCCGGAATATATCCTGGCAATTGATAGATACCCGGGTTTTATGCGCGTCCCTACAAGTCAAGAGGAATATTTAACAAATTTAATGCGACTGTTTCGAAAAAGCCGCAAATGCCCTGGTAGTTACCTTTGGTTTACAAGAGCAACATCTGCTCTCGGGAGGGTTTTGATGTATTGAAAGCATGTCCAAAGGAGCACTGTCGCCTTAGAGACTTTCAATTCTCTGACCATGTCAAGCTCAAGACGTTATAATCTCAAGGTTCTTTGGTTTCCTTTTGAGGCAGTTTCATTTGCGCGCTCTTCTCCCCTTCACCAAATATCACGGTCTGGGGAATGACTTCGTCCTCATCGACGCAAGAGAGCTGGTCTTCGACCCGGCTCTGGCTCCGCTACTCGCCAACTGGAAGACCGTCGTACAAGAGCTTGCTCCACGACTGTGCGACAGGCACCATGGTGTTGGTGCCGATGGAATCATACTTGCCATGCCTCTTTATGGTGGGACGGAAACCGAGTCATTCGAGTCGCAATTTAAAAACCGCGGTAAAAAATCAATCGGTGAATTTCCAGCTCGGCACAACTCGAATACTGCGACGGAAGCTAGCGGTGCTGCATTCCTTGCGACGGAGTATCGCAAGGCCGTCGCTTCTTTGACCGGCGACTATCCGCAAGTTGACTCGTGCGAATTGAGCTGGGTGTACACCAACTCCGACGGCAGCAACGCCGTCATGTGTGGAAATGGTTTGCGCTGTCTGGCTCTCTGGGCTCGTCTGAGAGGCGGCGTCGAGGACAAGGAATTCAAAATCGCTACTGCCAAAGGCGCAGTTGCTGTTCAAATCTCAAGTGACAAGCGCATTTGCGTAGACGTGGGTCAGCCGATTTTGGACGCCGATAGGATACCGGTCAGGCAACCGAACGCCTCCGCTTCCGGCTTGATAAAACTGGATCTGGCGATTGGGGGTGGGAATATTCCTATCATCGCCGTCGGGATGGGCAATCCGCATGGAGTAATCTTTGACGACTCCGTATGGAATGGCTGGGATAACGCTGTGCAATCGCCCGGCATGTCGGACGAGAGATTGAGAGAGCCCGATCATTTAGAGGGTGTTTCCCGGCAGGAACTCGTGGCGATTGCTCAATTCGTTCAGAACAACCCAGCATTTCCGCAGGGTGTTAATGTCGAGTTCGTGCAAGTGGTATCACGTGACCTTGTTCGATGCTACGTCTACGAGCGCGGTTGCGGCTTTACTCTTGCTTGTGCGAGCGGCGCTGCTGCAGTCGTGGTTGCCGGTGTCCTTGCCAATCTCCTCGAGCGCACAACAACGGTACAGCTGCCTGGTGGCACGCTCGAGATCTCGTTCACTGAGCCGGACGACCGAGTGCGCATTACCGGACCAGCGTCTGAGATTTTTTCGGGAGTATTCAAGCTGGAGCATTTGACCGGACTTGAGTTATGCTCTGATAGCAAGGCGGAGGCGAACTGCAAATAATGCTTCCAGTAGATCAGAGAAAAGATTGGATCAAGAGTCGCCGCAATAAGCGTAAAACCGCCCGCGGTGCACGCTTGCGTCGGCAAATCCTTCGCTTACTTCTGGTGATGACGGTGCTTGCGCTTGGTTATACTGGCTTTGCGTACCTGCCCTGGTCGGTGAGCGACGGTTCAAGTGAAATCATCGTCAAAGGAAACCACTTCACGTCCAAGCAGCAAATTCGCGAGGCTCTGGTCGACGCGCTTTATACTCCCGTGTATGTAGTTGACCCGAAGAAGCAAGAGAAGAAAGTCGAAGCGCTGGAAACAATCAATAATGCTTTTGTCAGACGCTATGCATTTCCGCGTCCGCACGTCGTTGTAGAAGTGCTCGAGGAGCAACCCTGGGCATCACTCGGAACAGATCCTGAGCAACCTACACATGCGGTGATTTCGGAAACCGGGCGCGTCATTCCTCTCAAAAAGTTTCCAAATGTGATGTCTCCGGCGCTCAAGATATACGCTGGCAGCAATTTGAAGATGACGCCGGCTGATGTGAAACAGTGGGCAACCTGGGTTACATTCATCGAGAGCCAGACCAAACAACCGGTTGAATCGGTCGACATGCGAAAACCCTTCGACGTGATCGCTCACACTCCGACCTTGACTCTCAAGATTGGTATTCCGGATGCCGCTCTGACACAGCGTCTTGGACGGCTTACTTCGATTCTGCCGACCCTTGCGCAGTACCAGGATACGCTCGAGTATGTTGACCTTTCGCTCGACAACAACATTCCCTTGAAGGTCTCTAAGAAGCTGGAAGGAAAGGCCGCCGCTGAGGCGAAAGCCGCAGCCCTGGCAAAGACTAAGGTGCTGATCAATCAGCAGCCCGTTATCCCTTCAACTGCCACCACAAGCACGACGAATACATTGTAGTTCGTCCTTGAAGCGTTAAAACCTCTGAGAGTATCCGCCTCTGTTCTTGTGTTTGTAAGACTCAACATCACGATTTAAACTGATGCGCTGTTTCAACCGGGTACTTGATGTTGTTTTTCTCGATTTTGGCGAAGGTAGATTTTGCCAGATCGATATTTAGAGCGTTCGCCATTGAGAGCAGGTAGAGGAAAACATCTGCCATCTCATCTGCGATCTCACCACGGAGCGTTTCGTCTGATTTCGCTCGTTCGCTCGCCTCTTCCGTAGTCATCCATTGGAACAGTTCGACTAGCTCGGCCGCTTCAATCGAAACACTTCCAGCCAGATTTTTCGGTGTATGAAAGCGCTGCCAATCCCGTTGGATAACGAAGTCTTTCATTGCCTCTCGCAACTGCTCGACTGTCGTATTCTCGTCCGTTCTATTCGATTTCGAAGCTGATTGATCCAATTATTTTCTCACTCCTGCAGTCACCATTTGTGATACCAGGTAGAAAATCTACTTCTTTCCGGACACTTCCTTTTTGGCTTCAAGCCAAAGTTCTTCAAGTTCGTCTGTCGTAAGATCTTTTAGCGGAGCGGTGCTTAGTTTTTCTACTGTGCGGAAGCGATCTTTGAACTTTTCGATTGCCAGTAATAAAGACCCTTCCGGGTCAACCGCGTGCCAACGTGCAACGTTTACCATGCAGAAGAGCACATCGCCGAATTCTAGCTCGACTTCTCGTTTTGCCTGCACATGTTTTTCCGGATGATCCATCTCCGGGTTGGAGATAGCTTCCCGCAATTCCTCTAGCTCGCTGTCGAGTTGTTTCCAGACGTCGCCTTCGGTTTTCCATTCAAAACCTTGACTTACCGCCTTCTCTGAAACCTTCAGCGCTTGCAGAAGTGCCGGTAAGACCTTTGAGATGCCGTCCATTGATGACTGGTCAGGGTTTTTCTTTTTACGCTCTGCGTCCTTGATTTCTTCCCACTGGGTTTTCACCGCACCTGCAGAATCAACTGTTTTGTCACCAAAAACATGCGGATGTCTTTCAATCATTTTTTCATTGATACCGCGCGCGACATCCTCGATGTCAAAATTACCGGCGTCCTTGGCAACTTGCGCATTAAGCACGATTTGAAGCAACAGATCGCCGAGTTCTTCGCACATCTTTTTGCTGTCGCCTGAATGGATGGCTTCGAGGACTTCGTAAGTTTCTTCCAGCAGGTAGCGAGCTAAAGTGTCGTGGGTCTGCTCTCTGTCCCAGGGACATCCATCCGGGGCACGCAGACGCGCGATGGTTTTAACGAATTGCTCAAGTTGAGATTCCGGCACGATATTTTTCTCGAAACGAAGTACGCGAAAGCCTAGTGTACCGCACCTCCAGTTGCTGCCTGCTTGGCATCAATGCGTCTCAAACAGACGCAGAAATCGTCTGGCGCCAGAACTGAGGCGGCTTGACGGGTAGGACGGCTCTGGATAATTAACAAAAAACGTCGCTTCACAACCGCGCGAAAGCCGCAATAATGCCCTGTCAAGGATAGTCCTCTGCTATGGATAAGGGCTAACATATACTTGTTTCTATACATTGAGACAGGCTTGTACTTATATTTGAGGGAAACCGGCTTCGTCTGGTAATCTCGACTATATCAGGCTAGCAAGAAACCCGGAGTTTTGACGCGTGGATATTTGTGTAGTTGGAGCTGGTTACGTAGGGCTTGTTACCAGTGCTTGCTTAGCCCACTTTGGCAATCAGGTCGTTGCTGTCGAAGCGAACGCAACCAAGCTTGAGAGCTTGAACAAGGGTGTCATGCCATTTTTTGAACCTGGCATGGAAGAGTTTGTTAAAAACTGCCTTGCTAAAGGAACCCTTAGATTCACTGCTAATCTTGAAGAAGGCGTCAAAAGCTCCGAAGTAATTTTCATATGCGTAGGCACACCACCCTTGCCGAACGGAGATTCTGACCTGTCGCAGGTCATGAGCGTCGCGCGAGGAATCGGGGGCGCGCTGGATAATAAGCGCAAACGCATCATAGTCAATAAATCCACAGTTCCAGTCGGTTCAGGCAACTGGGTCGAGATGCTGGTCAATCAGGGCGTTCAATCGGTCCAGCCGGTACCGGCTCGCAGCGCTCGTCCTGAAGCACCGTCATTTTCGGTGGTCAGCAATCCTGAGTTTTTGCGTGAAGGAAGTGCTCTCGACGACTCGTTCTATCCGGACCGCATCGTTGTGGGCAGCACGGATGAGTCCGCGATTGATTCGATGCGCAAACTCTACAATCCGATTCTGACTCAAGATTTTGAATCGCCCGAGTGGTGCTCGCCGCGTCCGAAAGGTTTCGATCATGTGCCGTTCGTTCTCACCGACTTGGCCTCGGCTGAGCTGATCAAATATTCGGCGAACGCGTTTCTCGCTATGAAGATCAGTTTCGCCAATGAAATCTCCGGGTTGTGCGAAAAAGTTGGCGCTGATATCAAACAAGTTACTCGCGGGATCGGGCTTGACCAGCGCATCGGCTCGCCGTTTTTAAACGCCGGTGTCGGTTGGGGCGGCAGTTGTTTCGGTAAGGATATTTTGGCGTTGATGCAAGTCGCGCGCGAGTATCACTACCCGACCCATCTACTGGAAGCCACTATCAAAGTTAATGAACATCAGCGCATGATCGTCATTCAAAAACTTCAAGACGAACTCAAGATCATAAAAGGTCGCACCGTAGGTTTGATGGGATTATCTTTCAAGCCCAATACCGATGATTTGCGTGATGCCCCAAGCTTAACAATCGCACGCCAGCTTACAAAAATGGGCGTGCACGTCAAGGCGTATGACCCTGTCGCAATGGAAGAATGCAAACGTCAGCATCCCGATCTCGACATCTCTTATGCCACCGACCTTGTCGACCTTGCCACCGATAGTGATGCGCTGGTGCTCGTCACAGAGTGGGATGAATTCAAACGCGCAAATTGGCGTGAAGTATCGCGCGTGATGCGATGGCCGTTGGTTGTCGACGGCCGAAACGTTCTGCAAGAAGAGGAGATCTCCTCGCACGGCATGACTTATCGGGGGGTTGGACGTTGAGAATTTTAGTTACCGGCGCGGCTGGTTTCATCGGTTCCCATCTAGTGGATCGACTTATGTCCGAAGGCAATTATGTGATTGCGATGGATAACCTGATCACCGGAAAATTCGAGAACATTCAGCAACACACGAGCAATAGCAAGTTTGAATTCATTCACCACGATGTGTCGAACTATATTTACGTGAAAGGCGATATCGACTTTGTCGTCCACCTTGCCTCGCCAGCGTCACCAGTCGATTATCTGGAATTGCCGATTCAAACATTGAAGGTCAATTCGTTAGGCACTCATAACACACTCGGACTGGCGGCGACTAAAAACGCAAAGTATCTGCTTGCCAGTACTAGTGAAGTCTACGGGGATCCCGAGGTTCATCCGCAAACCGAAGCTTACTGGGGCAACGTTAACCCGATCGGTCCGCGCGGTGTATATGATGAAGCTAAGCGCTTTGCCGAGGCAATCACGATGGCGTATCATAAAATGCACGGTCTTGATACGCGCATCATTCGTATCTTCAACTGCTACGGTCCTCGATTGCGCCTTGACGATGGCAGAGTGATTTCCAACTTCATACGGCAGGCGCTGGAGAAAGAACCACTCACCGTATATGGTGACGGTTCTCAAACGCGCAGTTTCCAGTACGTTTCCGATCTGGTAGATGGAATCGTTCGCACGATGAACTCCGACTGTCACCAGCCCATTAACCTCGGAAATCCGCAGGAAAAAACGGTTTCAGAGATCGCGAAAATAATCAAAGAGCTAACCAAAACTCGCAGTGAAATCGTCTTCAAAGAACTCCCGATCGATGATCCTCGCCGTCGCCTTCCTGATATAACTAGAGCCAGAGAAGTGCTTGGATGGAATCCCCAAACCGAACTACTGGATGGTTTGAAGCAAACTATCGCATGGTTCGAGACCCAAGTTCCCACTGTTGGTGCGAAGTAAGGCAACTCTACATGACCGCAAGTTTGCCTCTTCGAGATGAGTGCTTTATGCGCATTTGTTGAGGAAATTTCGATGGCGGATGATGGGGATATCAATAATCCTGAGCCCGAGCGAAACGACAGCGTTGGCTTTATGGTCGACGGCATTGACTTGCGCGAAATTGATGTAGAAGAAATTGAATTCCATCCACTTGAATCTTTCGCGCCGGATGATACGGAGGTTGAGCCGATGTCGCCGCCGGCTTCGAAGGCGTCCGGAACTCCCGGAGAAGAGCGTAAATCAAAACCTGTTCCGAACGCTTCTAAAAAGGCCGGCGGCTCGAGTTCCAGACTGCCGGCACAGCTCTGGCCTTCCGATGAGGAACTGCAGGAGTTTGCCGCAGGAAGTGAGGGAGCTGCCCAGAAATTAAACATGGGTGCCACTGTTTCTCCCGAAGCTTACAAAGCGTTTTTCGATTCGAACGTAGTTCGTCATAAGAACTTTCGTCTGACTGCCAACAATATGATTTCCTACCCGCAGATCAATTTCGGAGCTGGTGTTAAATATAGTGGCACTGTGCAGTTGAGCCAGACGGCAATGCTTATTCTGGCTGCTTCGAAGACCGAGGCTCTGCGGCAGGGATGCCAGGAAATAGGTTGTGAGCATGTGCTGCTTGCACTACTGACCAACCATGGCTTTGCTGCGGGGCAGTTGATGCTGTCGCTACATTTGAACGCAATCGGAAAACCTTATGGTTTGGGCGATTTAGCAGGTACGGCAAGAAAGGTAATCGATGGATCAAATCCTTTGAGTTTTGACCGAATGTCTGCCATCGCCCGTGGTGGTAACGTAGATATGTGCTTTACTGCAGAAGCCGACCAGATGCTTGTAGACGCAATGTATGCTGCTGCAAACGATGGCGTTTCGGCAGTTGCAACAAAGCATATTTTGAGCGCGTTGAATGACTGTGGTAATGAAGATGTTCAAGCGGCTTTCGGCGCCCTGTACGTGACCCGCAAAGAAATTAGCGATGCCCTGAGGGAATGTCCCAAGGATGATGATTTGCGCCAGTTTGCGATTTATGCGTTGTGCTCGATTCTTTATGCAATTATTCGCGTTCGACTCTTCCAGGGACCAATTCGGCGATACAGTAAGTTTGTCCATCGAAAAGAGAAGTTGCTCTGGGTCAAGAAGAAGTAGATGGTGGTCAAGGTCGGCGTTTATCTACATAGGTACGGGCGACAAAAATTTCAATTCGTGCATGTATGTACTGGTATCAGAAACGGTATCGCCGCTGTTGTCAGAATGTAACGAGTAATAACTGAACGATCCTTATCTAACGCTCTGGAATGGGTTTTAATCTTAAATTTCTTCAATCCTTTGCTCTAGTTTTCACCGTACCCCCCGTGCGGGTGAGCATTGACACTTTAAGGCTTCACGAACTCAGTTAAGGCTCCGAGATCTTCAGCATGGTAATTTTTGACCCAGTTTCCGCAGGCGTCGACCTGGGATGACAGTCGTGGCTCGACTCGAATCCGGCGCCTGATGGACTTGTGGTTCGGTTTGACGTGTGTCGCGGTTAACTACGACCAACAAAAAATAAATTCGAGGAGGCTGGTGCCTGAAAAGGCGCAAGTGTCCTCGCTTTAGCATACATTCCAGTCGGGGGAAATATGAGTAAGAAGAGCGTACGTGTAAGAAATTCGTTCAGCAGAAGATGGGCTGGCGTAATCAGCGCTTCCTTGTTTTTCGTGGCGGCTCACTCAGCTGCAGCGGCAGACGATAGACCGAGCTTCCGCGAATTTCGCGATGCCAATGCTGGTATTGATCGCAGTGCATTGCGCAGAATGTATCGCACCGAATTCGGTGGCGGCGGACGGAGCGCCGATCCAGCCGCTATCTCGATTCCTTCGATCCCTATGCCGGCTGTCAGCTCGGTGAGCGATGCCGTCAGAGTCACCGGTACTACAAGGCGGATTGAAAAACGTCTTGAACGCCAAGGTGTCATCAATCAGTCGATCCAGCAAGTCGATAGCAATCTTGTCAATATCCGCGGCGGCGTGAGCCTCGACCTCACTTCCACGACGCGCAACATCACGCTCGGCAACAATCTATTCGGCAAGGTATCCGCTGTTGAAATAACCGTTGGCGGAGAAACCAAGACGGTTCAGGCGGGCTCACAAGTGAGTGCGGCGGAGTATATCGCCGTCAAGCAAATCCTTTCTGGTAACTCGCAAAAAATCACAATCGACAATGCCGGTTCGGCAATCGGTGGTGAAGTCGATCTTGGCAGCATTACTGCAAACAATGACGTGATGCGAGCCTCCGACCTCGTTGTTCCCGTCAACGTCACCACTTATGGTGACTTCAGCAAGCGCTCCGATTTCAAACTTTTGGGCGACTTGACCAACGCCGGAACTGTTCACACCTATTCGAGCCACAAAAATGGTGGAGCAATTCGCGCCGACGATATCACCAACCAAGCCGGAGCGCTCATATCCTCCGAAACCGACCTTGGCTTGTTTGCTAGCGGCAATCTCTCGAACTACGGCACGATCACATCGAAAGGCAGCTTGACACTCAGCGCAGGCGAAACCCTGACAAACGCGTCTGAAGTCAGCGCTAAGCGTGACGTGAATCTCAATGCGCCAAACATTTTGAATACCGGGTCAGTCACATCGCTCAAGGGCGATATCAATATTGACGGTCCCACGACAGCCGAGTTGAATGTCACCGCAAATGGCGGCACCTTCACCGCTGCAAACGCTATTAATGTAAGAAACTCAGAATATGCAGGCGCATTCAACACCAACGTAACCGGTGGTGATTTCTTCTCGCAGGAATTGAATTTGAACGCTGGTAACGGCGTGATGCAAACACATGTTGGCGAACTGACAGGTGTCTTGAACCAAACGGGATCCGAAGCGCATGTCACAGCGTCAACCGATGAACTGGTCCTTGGCGAAGTTTGCTTGACCGGCGACCCGACATTCAAAAATGATAGCGGGAACATCACTATTGCTGGCAATATCACGGTTAATGAACAACTGGCGATCATTGCCAGTGGAAACGTATCCAGCGTCAACAACATCACCATAACTGCAGCGACTGCAGCGACCGGATTTCCGATCACAATCGTCGCTGGTGCCGATCAGCTTGTAGCTGGAACCAACTCCACCACTTTGCCTGGCGGTGGAACCGCGCAGGGAACATCGCTTACCGGTGTCGCTTCAGCGACCGGTGGTAGCATCCTCCTCGGAAACAACGTCACGATTTCTTCTCGTTCTACTGGCGCTACGGGTGCTGGCGGAGACGTGTTGCTCGCTGCATTTGAAGGCGGAAACGTCGGCTCCGGACGTGTCAACGTCGGCGGCGGAACGACGACAATAAATACTGGCGGCAGAACGGCTGGTGATGCCAACGGTAATGTCACGATTATCGCCGGTTTGCAAAACGGCAATGCAGTCAATGTCGGATTTATAAACACGACGGGTGGCAACACCTCCACCGGCCAAATCAACATCACGACAACTCAGCCGATATCGTCCAACGGTGGCAACATCGTTTACAACCTTAACGGAACCATAGCTTCCGGCAACAGCTTGATAGCTGGGCCTGGTGTGGGGACCAACGCGAACGTCACCTTCGTTCGCAACTCGTTGACCAACGTCGACGTATTTGTTGATGCCGACACCATCACGACTCTGACCGGCTCTTCTGTGACGAGTAATTTCGGAACTATCAACTTTACTTCGGTCAACGGCATTATCGGTGCTGGAGTCGGTTCTCTAGTTTCAGCACCTACTGTAAATCTGGTATCGCAGAACACCGACATCGGTTCTATCTCTCAAAGAGTGCGCGTGGATGCAAATAACCTCTACGTAGACGCTCCGCTGGGTTCGGTTTACGTCCAGGACATTGACGAGGTTAACCTTCTTGCCGCCACGGTTCAAGGCGACTTCAACATTTTAGCTCAGGGCACCCTGAGTAACTCTGGCGCCATCGCCGGTGATACCGTCACCCTGCGTTCATCCGGCGGTAATATCAATATTCTCAACACAATCACAGGTGTGAGTGGAGTCGACCTGCGCGCAAGCTTCAACGTCGAAGGTACCGCTCAGATCACTTCTCCAGTTTTAGCGGTTCAGTCTGACCTTGCTAACATCGGATCTGTCAGTTCACTCATCATTGACGTCGATGACCTCCGCATCACTGCTCCAAACGGCAGCGCGACTCTCACCGATTTGAACTCCGTAAATCTCGGCGGCGGTGACTCGAGCGTTTTCGGAACATTGAAACTAACTGCTGATTTCGGTATCAGCAACACAAGCAACGTCACTGCCAATATTGTTGACCTGACTGCCACTAACGGCGTCTTCACGCTTGGAGCTGGAACCGTCATCACCGGCTTGACTTCAATCAACCTGACAGCCGGTCAGAGCATTCAAACTGTCGACCTCGGTGCGTCTCTGGTTTCGCCGCGAATCAATCTGACTTCGTTGCTCGCAAATATAGGAACGAATTCGGCTCTTCCGTTGAACCTCGATGCGCAGAGCGTCACGTTGAACGCCGCAAATGGCAACGTCTGGTTCTCCGATCCGAACTCAGTTAACCTCGGACCAGGCGCATCGTCTGCCCTCTCGACATTTGAAGTCACGGCTGCGAACAACCTGACTAGCACCGGCTCTGTGTTCGCTACTGATGTGAATCTCACTGCCACTGCAGGCGGTTTTGATCTCGATGGAGCTGTGGCTGGTACTAACAGCATCAAGCTTACATCCGCCAATTCCATTCTCAACACAAGCATCTCGGGTGGCTTGAGTAACGGCTTCGGCGGCGCAGTTGCCAACCTCGAATTGACCTCCACATCAGGAGACATTGGTTCGGTTTCGAACGACCTCGATATCGATGCTGACAATTTGACCTTCACGGCCACAAATGGCTCTGCTTACATTCACGATTTGAACGACGTCACTGTATTGGGTAATTCGTTTGCGCAGTTCAACATCGGTCTTGTCGCCAATGGAGCATTCAGCAATGTCGGAACAATCGACAGCGGCAACTCGACCGATATCACTGCCGATTCGATTGATGTTCAGAACGACATTACAGCTGGCGGCAATATCGCTCTATCAGCCAACACCACGCTCACTACAAGTGCGGCTTTGACGGCTGACAACAATATCGATCTGGACTCCAACGGCTCAATCTCTACTAGTGGACCGGTTTCCGCTAACGGCGATGTCTTCGCGACCGCGAATGGTGCGATAAATGCTTTCGACACTGTCAGTGCGGCTGGCGATGTCACATTGTTTGCGACCGGCGGTAACATATCGACATTCCAGGATGTCACCGCGGGTGGTGACGCCACGATCTCCGGAGACTCGATTCAAACTCTCGGAACTGTTTCCGCGACATCCGGATCGGTGATCCTTGCGGCCAACGTCGGAACCGCCAACATTACAGGATTGGTCTCCGCTGGAGTCGACATAGATATCAGCGGTAACGGTGTGACGACCTTTAACACACTGTCCGCTGGCAACCTGGTTTCGATCGACTCACAATCGACCCTCACCACACTCGGTGGCATAACAACAAATACAGGGGATGTTGTCATCACCGCAGTCGGTGACATCAGCGTCAACAGCTCTGTCAACTCGGGATTCGGTCTTTTCATCAGCTCTACCGGTGGAGACGTTGATACGCTCGATGTGTTGAACGCCGTTGATTTGATCAGTATCGATGGCGGTGATATCACCACAAATGGCGACGTCACATCGGCGACTTCATCCATCAGTATCGTGGCCGGCAATGATGCAACTATTAACGGCGCACTCAACACAGGCACGGACGTATTTGTCTTCGCCAACAATGATGTCATCGTCTCGGACATCACTTCTGGAACATCCATAGACATCTACGCCGGTAACAACATCAACTCCGGTGGCAATGTAAACGCCAGCGGTCCGGTGTTTATGCAAGCTGATAATCAGCTGACCACTCAGAACATCACGACGACTGATGACATCAGCCTGGACGGCGAGAATGGTGTCACGGTGAACGGTCCTCTATCGGGTGATGAAGTCAACCTTTCGTCCGGTTCTGCATTCGTTCAGTTGAACAACCTGGTCACTGCAGTTACAGCGGTGAGCATCGCCTCGGATGACGATATTCTCAACGCTAACTTAGTTGGTGGCTTGTCCACGCCGGCTCTCAACCTGACGTCGTACAGCGGCGACATCGGTGCGTCTGGCGACTACTTGAACGTCGATGTGACTGACCTCACTGCAAACGCCGGCTTCGGCGATGTATTCGTGCGGGCAGCAAACGGCGTCAACCTTGCCGATAATGCTGGTGGAAGCAGTGCGCTCAATTCGTTCAACATCGTTGCCACCACAGGAGATATCACGAGCTCCGGCACGATATCGGCTGACATTGTGAATCTTACCTCTGAGCTTGGAGCGATTAACCTGGGCTCCGATGTAACCGCGACTACCTCGGCCAATTTACTGGCGGAAACCAACATCACTAATGTTGTCGGAAGCGCTGTCACTGCACCCACCGTAGACCTCACTGCTAATACGGGAAGTATCGGAACCGACAGTTCGTCTCGCTTCACCGTCGACTCAGACAATCTCACGCTTTCTGCTACCGCCGGCTCAGCCTTTGTTCGCGATATCTTCTCTACGAACATTGTCAGTGCAACAGCTTTATCGACTATCGACATCGTTGCTTTCGATGACCTCTCCAGTTCCGGCGCAATCGCAGCGGATGTAGTTTCCCTTGAAGCCACTGGTGGCGGTTTGACTCTTGCAGGTTCGGTCACTGGTACAACATCAGTATCCCTGAGATCCGACGACTCTATTGTGAACGCCAGCGTGACTGGTGGAGTGTCTGCCCCACAGATTAATCTGAACAGCTTCTCGAATTCGATCAATCTCTCAACGATTGACTTCGTTAATCTTTCGGCGATCGCCTCCGGGGATATCATTCTGTCTGATGCGAATGGCTTCAATTTCGGTGTCGACGACACCTCAGCGGGTGGGGATATCACCGTAACTATCGCTAACGGTAACTTGACCAGCAATTCTGCTGTATTTGCTGGTGGCACAATCACATTTGACGTAGATGCAACGTCGACCGGTAGCTTTGTCCTTGACGGACCAGTGACTGCGCTCACGATCAATTTGTTCTCCGGCGCAACGATAAGCGATGCGTCAATTTCTGGTGGATTGTTCGCTTCGAATATCAATCTCAGCAGTTTGAACAACATAAACATCACGACCGTTGATTTCACGAATGTGGTGGCAAACGCGTCAGGTTCCGTCACGCTGGTTGATACCACGGGCAACATGAATATTGGTCCCGGTGCAAGCAGCGCTGGAACCTTCTTCACTGCAAGTGCTCCTGTCGATCTGACCAGTAGTGGAACGGTAACTGCCGGAACAACGGCTTCATTGACTGCAGTTGGTGGCAAGCTCGTGCTCGATGCTTTCGTCGACGCCCAAACGATCAACCTCGTTTCAAACGATTCAATCCTCAACTCGAGCATTGCAGGTGGTTTGTTCACTTCAGGTGGTGCCGTCAATCAGCTCAACCTGTTGGTAAACAATGGTGAAATCGGCGCTCTCGGCGTCGGAGGTGCGCTGAGCATTGATGCTGTCAACTTGACAGCGAACGCACCAATCGCAAACGCGTTTATCAGTGATACGGCGGGCGGTATCAACATAAATGGTGCATCCGGTGCCTTCGATGTGTTCCTCCTCAACGCAACTGGAAACATCACGAGCACAGTGGCTGGTACGATCGACGCAAATGCGGTTAACCTGACGACTTCGGGTGGCTTCTTCACCCTCAATGGCGCGGTAACCGGCGTCAGCAGCATCGCTCTGACAGCGACCACCAACCTGATTATTGACGCCAATATTGCCGGCGGATTGAATGCGCCGACATTGATATTGACTGCACAACAAATTGGGGTGGGCTCGGGAGACCGGCTGGACATCAACACCGATAACCTCATCGCGACAGCCACTGCTGGTGGTGTCTTTGTGGCAGATGCTGATGACCTCGACGTTAACAGCGCATCCGCGACTGCCAGCATCGATATCGTAGCTACAGGTGACTTGCACAGCTCCGGGCTCATCAGTGCCGGAGATGATGTCACACTGCGTGCGGTAAATGGCGACTTCCTCTTGAACGGCGAAGTGAGAGCCGTCGACACAATCACATTGCGTTCCTTCGATAGCATTTTGAACGCCAACATCGCCGGTGGTTTGACCGGAGCAGGCGGTACCGCCGCCGTCGCCAATCTGGTGCTGACTTCGGATAACGGTGACATCGGAGCTGGTCTCGATACTCTGAAGATCGATGCCGTAAATCTTGGTGCCAATACACCGGCCGGCAGCGTCTTCATCACCGACGACGGTCACTTGGGAGACGATAACATCAATGTCAACGTTGCCTCGGCGGCGCAAGACACGTTTGAGTTGACTGCAGACAACAACCTCACTTCGTCCGCTAGCATCTCGGGTACGACTGTGTTCTTGAATGCTCTAGGTGGAAGCTTCACTCTGGCAGGCTCCGTCCAGGGTCTTGCTGAAATCAATCTGACGTCCAACGGCACTATCAACAATGCTGCTGTAGTCGGCGGGTTGAGCTCTCCTCAAATCAACCTGGCTTCCAGCGCCAATAACATCGACATCACGAGCATCGACTTTGCGCAGGTTAGTGCGCTCGCCGCCAACGGTTATGTCAACCTCGCCGACGCAAACGATATTTCGATCGGTGCCGATAGTTCACTTTCTGGAACCTCGTTCACTGTGACAGCCGCTGACAGTGTGACTGTCGCTGGCGCGATCACGGCCGGAACCACTCTGTCGCTCACAGCGACTGGCGGTTCCATCAACGTTAATGCTCCTCTGGAAGCAGTGACCATCGCGCTATCGGCGAACGATTCGATTCTGGATGCGAACGTCGTTGGCGGTTTGACCGCTGATAACTTCAACTTCGAATCGACTGCCGGCGATATTTCGTTGAGTTCATTGAATTTGACCAACGTAATCGCTAATGCATTCGGTTTCGTCTCGCTGAGCGACACAACCGGTTCCATGACTTTTAACGGCGCATCCTCTGCTGGAACCAGCTTCACAGCAGCTGCTCCTATCAATCTAAACAGCACCGCAGCTGGTACCATCACTGCCGTGGATGTAGATTTAACTGCTACGGGCGGAGCTTTCGACCTTGACGGCGCAGTCACTGGAACAACTTCGATAAAACTGACAAGCTCTGCCAGTATTCTCGACGCAAACGTTTCAGGCGGTCTGAATTCCGGCATCGGTATTCCGGCAGCCTTCCTCGACCTGACCTCAACCAACGGCAACATTGGCGATATCCTCGACTTCCTCAATGTCGATGCTGACGTGCTCAGAGCAAATGCTGCTACCGGAACGGTATTCGTGGAAGACGCCAACGATATTACGCTCGGCGGTGGTTCATCTGCTGCAGGTGTGGCTTTCGGAATCCTGTCCGGTGGCGATATCACCGTGAATTCGAACGTAACCGCGCCGATCGTAGCGCTCACTGCTGGTGATGACATCACACTCAACGCTAACGTCTCCGGTTCTACCGGCGTGTCGCTCAATGCTGGAGACGCGCTGACGCAGACCGCCGGTATTGTGTCCGGTGGTTTACTGACCGTCGATTTCGGCGCTGCGTCCGCAACACTTTCCACAAACGTTGCCCAGCTCACTACAGTCGGTGATGCCACGGATCTCACGGTCCTTGAAGCCGACAACATTCAATTGTTGTCTCAAGTCGTCGACGTGTTAGATGTGAACTCCACCAGCGGAAGTATCTCGACAGGTGCTGACTTGAGCCTGACGGCACTGGTCCTCACGTCTAACACTGGAACTATCGACATCTCCAACAATATTACAGCGACTGGTGCTGTCACTTTCGATACCTCCACAGGTAACGGAAGCATCACGCAGACAGCGGGAACTCTGATAACGACTCCACTATTGACGATGTTCTCTGCTGCCGGCGGTATCGGAACTGGTGCACTGCCTATTCGTGTTAATGGAACCGGTGCCGGTGCGATAACGGTAATCGCTGAAGCCGTGGGCGGCGACGTGAATATCACATACACCGGAACTAATACCATCTCTCTAGATGGCTCCACCGGTAACAATAACTTCTCGGTAGCTGCGCTGACCGGAACAATTCAGACCCTCGATGATATCGATGGTACGGGGCACTTGAAGTTGACCACGAGCAACATCATTCATTCGAATACTTTCGATTTCGATACGATTGAGGTCGCGACAGCCGGCTCCGGAAGCAATCTCACGATCAGTGGTACCGGCGGTTTCTTCAATTCTGAAAACGGAACCACCTTTGACACACTTGAAGGTGACATGACCTTCGCCGGCAACACCACCTTCGGAGGCAATGGCGATGCCATCCTCACGGTCAAAGACCTCGGCGGTGTCAACAACTTCTTCACTGTTAACGGTGGTGTCTCGGTTGTCGGTCAAAATCAGTTGACTGTCAACGCCTGCGACTTGATTCTTACCGGTTCACTTTCCGGTAATCCGCTCGTCGTCAACTGCGCTGACGCTGGTACCATCGCTAATAACAATGGATCCGGCGACGTGAATTTGAGCGGTAACATCGTGTTCAACGGTGGACCGTTCGCGATTATCGCATCCGGTAACATCAACACTTCCGGTGCAACTCTGATCGATTTGACCGGCACCACAAACGGTGGCAACTTGACTTTGATGGCGGGTGTCACCTTCACTCCAACAACACCTGGTCAGACTCAGAACGCTGATACCTACACCATTACCGGATTCAGCACTCAGGGCGGTAACATCAACCTCAGCACCGTCAACATTCTTACCGTTGGCAACAACGGCAACGGTGGTGCTGTCACTGCGATCGCGAACAATGGAATCACTAATGCTGGTATCGTGAGCCTCGGAAACATCGACACCTCCGGTACTGCTACGAGCGGGCAAGTCCGTATTATTGGAGCCGGTGGAGTTTCGACGGGCAACATTGATACGGCTGGTGGTATCACTAGTGGCAACATTAATATTGCTGTCGCGAAACCGGTCATCAGTGGGACCATATTTGTCCAGAACGGAGCAGTTACCGGCGGTTCCTTCACGACGGGTGCTGCGACCAACGGTAACGTCCTGGTCGGCAACATCACTGCACCTGGTCGCGATGTCACTATTCTCGGAGCGCTCGGCGCCGGTGATACGATTTCTCAACGAGTTGGAACTTCGATTGCGTCAAACAAGTTGATAGTGAACACGGGAGTCGGTACAGCGACGTTCGCGAGCACGAGTGTCGGTGAATTGAACACCTCTGGCGGTGGCGCTATAAGTTTGTTGAACGAAACCGACGGCATCATCCTCAATGGTGTCGCCGGAGTCGGACAAGACGTCGTCGTTAATGCCGGTGGAACAATCACGGTTCAAGGCACGGGCGTCAATGTCGACCAACTGACATTGACTGGAAACAGTGCCTTGGGCAATGCAATCGTCATCAACGCTGCCACGACGGCAAACGATGTCGACCTGATCTCGGCCACGGGCAACATCCAGCTCGGAGCTGCTTTGACTGGTAACAACACTGTCGATCTCAACTCGAACGGCGCGATTACGCAGACGGCTGGAACGGTTTCAGGTAACGCGTTAAGTGTTTCATTCGGAAGCGGACCGGTGACGTTGAACACTTCGGTTGCGTCACTGACGACGTTGTCTGCTGGAACGCTAACCATCAACGAAGCTAACAACATCACGATCGGCTCGCAAGCCGTGACTGCATTGACGGTGAACTCGACGGCTGGAAATATAACAACCAGCGCAGACTTCCTCGTCAACGATCTCACGCTCACAGCCACCGCTGGAACGATCGGTATTACAAACGATATTACCGCGACAAACTCTGCGACGTTGACTGCCTCAGGCGGTATGACAACGACGCTCGGTGGGTCGGTCATAACGAATAATGCCGTTCTCTCCTCTGCTGGCGCGATTGGAACCGACTCTGCAAACAGGTTCACGATCGTCGCTAACAACATGCGTGTGGCAGCAGCGCAGAATGCATTCGTCAACAACACCTTGGCCGGTGCAGTCGTTCTTGGTAACAGCATCGCCACCAACACGCTGGATATCTTTACTGTCGGTGATCTGACCGGAGCTGGAACTGCCAGCTCAGCGAATACGGTGCTCGCTACCGGCGGTAAGTTCGCTCTCACCGGTGCACTGACCGGCACCACTACCCTGACTCTGACTGCTAACAACAACATCGTGAACGCCGACCTCACAGGTACCCTCACGACGCCTTCGTTGAAGCTCACCTCCGTGACCGGTTCGATCGGCGTCGATGAAAATAATCCATTCAATGTTGCAGCCGGAATCGGCACTATTTCCGGTAACGCACTCGCTGCAACCGGAAGTGTATTTATCAACAGCGCATCAACAGTGGGTGTGAACTTCGCAGAATCAACGGCCGGTAACGACTTGAGCCTCGCATCAGCAGGCGCGCTCACCGTGACGGGCGACCTCACCTCGGTGAACGGTGACCTGTCTGTCCTGGGCTCAGGCGGCTTCCTCACTATCGGTGACAACACCACATTGACTGCTTTCAGCAGCATCAACATAATCAATACGACCAGTGATAAGAAAGCCAAGCTCATTCTTGGAACCGGTTCGACCATTGTTACAAATGCCAAAATCGCCGGACTGGGTGACGTCACGATTGCACTCGGACCGAGCATCCTTCCTCCAGGCGGCAACAAAACACCGAAGTTCACGACTGTTGTCGAGAACGGCGGTACTGTCAGCTTCTCGGGAAGACGGGCTAAGGGTCTATCTCCTCAGAACATCTTCACCGCGCAAGGTGCTGATATTCTCGTAAGCAATAACTTGAGAAACAACCTCATTGAGATTCGAGGCGGCGTCACGGTGACGGCAGACCCGCCTGTGCCGGTGGGAACTCCTGTCTATATCAGCTATGGCAAAGGCGTGATGCACGGAGCGGATGCCACCACATCTTCGCCAGCCGCCACTACGGATAGTGCTTTCGCTTCCGAGCTGATTAGCTCAGCACCGGTCGCTTCAACTGCTGCATTGCAGTTGGTATCCCTCAACAACATGACCGCTACCAACTCGCTTGGAAGCAGCAATTTGTTGAATGCAAGCGACTCCGCCTCTAATCTGGCGACCGTTTCGACAAACGGATTGGCTGGAGCGGTAGGCACGACTGCGGATAACTCGTACATGACGACCAACGCGCCAAGTTCGATGAACTTCGATGTTCAACTCTGTACCGACATGGAACTCGGTTTCTCCGCTAGCGCGAACGGTGTTTCAACAGTGCCACATTCGGATTGCGTGACGATGGACCACGGCAGTGTTCTTTTCGTTGCATCGAAGGATACAACTGTCGTTTCACCGAAGGGAACGGTTAAGTTAGCAGCCGGCGCGATCGCACTGGTTGTCGCTGATGCCACTCACCTGTCGGTTTACGATGTAAACGATCATCATAAGAGAAGCGTTGAAGTCGAAGTCGGCGGCAGAAGCATCCCATTGGCTCCGGGAAGACACGTCACCGTGACTAACGATAAATGCGCTCAGTTCGCTGAAGTTAATGCAATCGAAGCGATGATGCACAGAAACGTCGGTCATCACGACATGGGCAACGGTCGCAAAGCCTTCACCACTGAATTCTCGCTGCCAGGCGCAATTCAAGTGCTGAAACCGCTCAAGGCTTTGCTAAGTTCCAAGCATCCAGAAGCTCAGAAAGTCGCAGCGAAGGTAGTTAAAACCTCTGCAATCGTGTTGCAACTCGGTCAGAACGGAGCCGCTTACGAATTCCACACCAAGCCGAAAACAGTTGCACTCAACTGGTAATTGCAACGCTCCCGAGCATGAGAACTGAGGTTCCGTGCTCGGGGGCGTCTCGCGTTTCTTTCGTTTCTCACTTCAATTTATTTTTGCAGGACCAACATAATGAGTAAGAAGGCAGTCAGAGTTCGTAAGTCGGCTGTTAAGCAGTGGATGGCAATCATTCTTGGTTCCCTGTCTGCATCAGCCATGCAGGCAGCCCAGGCTGCTCCCGAGCATGACCGAACAACGTTCAGAGAGTTTCGAGATCAGAATCCCGGCATTGACAGGCAAACTTTGCGCGGTATGTATCGCCAGGAGTTTGGTGGCGCAGGTGGTGCCCGAAATGCAGCATCTCCATCGACTTTCCTGGCAGTTCCTTCTTTGAGCGGAAATGTAAATACGACGCAATCAACCGGTGCTTCGCTTGGATCGAATCGTGCTGACAGATGGACTCAGCGACTCGAGCGTCACAACGGCGTCGTGAACCAGTCTTTGCAAAATAATTCTGACGGCAATCTCGTTTCACTGAAGAACGGCGTAAATCTAGACCTTTCCTCGACAGTTCGAAACATCACTCTAGGGCAGAAGCTCTTTGGTAACGTCAACTCAGTTGAAATAAGTGTCGGTGGCGAAGTCAAAACGATCTCGGCTGGTCAACAAGTGACCGCTTCCGAATACGTAGCCGTCAAGCAAGTCCTTGCAGGTGGCGGACAGAAAGTCACGCTGGACGCAACGGGTGCTTCTATTGGTGGTCAGGTGGATCTGGGCTCCATCACAGCTAACAATGACGTCATGAAAGCCTCTGACCTGATCGTGCCCGTCGGCGTCACAACCTACGGGGATTTCGGAAAGGGTTCGGATTTCAGATTGCAAGGCGACCTGACGAACTACGGCTCAGTGTACGCAGTATCCAGCAGTAAGTCTGTTCGCGGCGGTACGATTTATGCCGATGACATCACAAATCAGGCTGGCGGTGTTATCTCGACTGTTTTGAACAACGGTCAGAGAAACGACCTTGGTGGAAAAGGTGGGGCCGTTGATCTCGGTTTAAACGCTAAAGGGGACCTCAGCAACTACGGTAGTATCACATCCAGTGGCAGCTTGACACTGACAGCCGGTGGCAATCTAACTAACGCATCTGACGTCAGCGCAGTCAGAGATGTGAATCTGAGTTCATCATCCATCGTCAACAGTGGTCGTGTCGAATCATATAAAGGCAACGTAAATGTTGATGGACCCGCAACACTTGACCTGAACGTAAACAATGACGGTGGAACAATCTCCGCTCTGAACGGAGCGATAAACGTTCGTAACGCAGCATTTTCAGAGCCTTTTAACACCAACGTCTCAGGTGGAGATTTATTCAGCCGCGAGCTGAATTTGAACGCCGGCGATGGTGTCCTTCGGGTCGACGTTAACGAACTGACTGGAACCATAAATCAGACAGGTTCCGAAGCTCATGTGCAAGCTGCTACTGCTGAGCTGAACATCGGTCAAGTGTGTCTGACGGGTGACCCGACCTTCAAGAATAGTGCCGGAAATATCAACATTGCAGGCGACATTACAGTCGCTGAGGATCTGGCGATCATTGCCAGTGGCAACATCACAAGCGCCAATAATGTCACTATCACTGCAACGTCTGCGGGACAGGGTTATAACATTACGCTCATAGCTGGAGCGGAGCAACTGCCCGGTGGCACCAACAGTTCGACTCTCCCGGGCGGCACGTTTTCCGGAACCACACTGACCGGTAATGCCTCCACAGGTGGTGGCAGTGTTCTTCTCGGAAGTGGCGTGACCATATCGTCGGCCGGATTGAATGCGAGCGATAATGCAGGTGACGTCCTCGTTGCCGCGTTCGCTGGTTTGAACTTTAATTCTGGGCGTGTGAATCTGGGTGGAACTCAAATTAATGCCAATTCCGGTACAGGTGATGCTGGCGACATCACGATCATCGCCGGGGCTCAGAACACTACCGCGGTCACGTTAGGCGGCATCAACGCGGCCTCGCCAAATCTAACAAACTCTGTCACCGTCTCTACATTGCAGCCAATGTCTTCGAATGGGTTAAACATTGTCTTCAATGCAAACGGTCAGATTACTTCCGGAAATACGCTCGTCGGCAATAGTGGAACTCCTACAACGGGTGGCAACATTCAGATAAATAGCGGAGTAATAGATGTAGCTGGAGCTCTGGGTATTTCGTCGACCGGCAACATCAATCAAGCAGGCGGTAGCACCGTTTCGGCAGCCGCAGCGATTATCTTAGCGGAAGGAAACATCACCAATACTGCCAGTTCGACAATCGGTGCCGGGGCTTTCCTTGTTCTTACGAGTATGAATGGCAATATCGGCTCCTCGGCCTCTGGCAGGCTGAATCTGACCGGACCGGATATTGGAGCAGTCGCCTCGAATGGCTCTGTCTTTATCAATGTAACTGGTGCTGCCAACATTGATGGTAGTGCCGCTGGTATCTTCGATCTTCAAGCGAACGGAGCTATCACCACTGATAATCCGATCACCGCTGATGTCGTCAATTTGCGTTCGCTGACAAGCAATGTCACATTGTCCCAGCTCATAACGGCAACGACTAGCGCGACTATTCGGGCTCAAACCGGCATCACTTCTGTAATTCCAGCATCAGTGACCGCTCCGCAGGTGAACTTGCGATCGGAGACCGGAGATATTGTCGGTAATGTCGAAGCAACGAATTTGACGGTTAACGCACTCAGCGGAAATGCGACAATCGTAGATGCGACGAACCTCGCCATGGGTGGTGGCTCTTCGTTTGTTTCAGGTGCTCTCCAGGTAAACGCTGCTAACCTTTCGACTACCAGCAGTGTGAGCGGAAATCAGCTGTCGTTTATCGCAAGCGGTTCATTGAACATCGCCAGTAACCTGACTGCTTCGAATTTTATATCGCTAACCTCCGCTGGAAACATTTTGAATTCCTCGATAACTGGAGTTCTAACTAGTCCGAACCTTCAGCTCACGTCCACCGCAGGAGACATCGGCACAAGCGCGACGCCTCTGTTACTGGACGCAAACCATGTTACTCTTCAAGCTAATAACGTTTATTTCAGCGACCCCAATACTGTTACCGTTGGAACCAGCACTGCGCTTTTCGATTTTAATGTCACGGCCAACAACAACATCCTGAGCGATGGCGCAATTTCAGCCACCGATGTTGTTCTTCAAGCAACCAATGGCAGTCTCGGTTTGAACGGCCTGGTGACTGGAACCGACTCGATTTCATTGACGTCTTTCAACAGCATCTCCGCGGGCAGTATTGCTGGTGGTCTAGCCGGCAGTGGCGCAACAGTATTTGACCTCACTCTCGCTTCCGTGAACGGTAGCATCGGCTCGCTTGGACAACCGCTTGCGGTCAATGCTACCTTTGTCGACGCTAGTGCCGCAGGTAGCGTCACTCTGACGAATAGTGCCACTTCTACGAGCTTTATTCAGGGTGTCGCTGGTCTTGATTTTAGCTATTCAACTACAGGTGGTTCCCTCACTGCGGATGGCAGTGGTGTGAGCGCTGGTCGCAATATAATTCTTGATTCCGCCAACTCTCTCTCCATTAACGATGTTCCATTGTCGACCACTGGAGGCAACATAAGCCTTCTAGCTGGTAACAGTCTCTTTCTGAATCAGGATGTCAGCGCGAGCGGTAACGTCACCGCGCAAACTTCAAGTGGTTCGGTTTTTGCCGGACAAATTGATGCAGGCGGCAACGTTGTTATAGCATCTGGCTCGAATACCTTTGACAGTGTTTTCTTGAACGGCGACGTCACTGCCGCAGGAAATATCAACATCAGCTCAAACGACAGCATCTTTGCTAATGAGCTGTTAACCGCTACTACGGGTGATATCGTCTTAGACTCGGTTGATTCGATTTACACAAACAAAGTTCTTAGTGCTGGACGCGACGTACGAATTACATCCACGACTGGCAATTTGTTCATCAACGAAGATGTGACCGCCGGGCGGGACGTGTCTCTCTCTGGCAGTCTTTCAGTTTTCACCTACCAGCCAATCAGCAGTCGCAATGTCGCCATCGAGTCTTCTATTGGAAGTGTTTTCGTCAATGGTCAGGTGACTGCGACAGATACTATATCCCTCACGTCTTTCGATAATATAAGCGATGCAAACTTAGGAAGCCCAACGGTTCTGTCAGCGCCACAAATCAATTTGACTTCTACAAATGGATCGATTGGCTCAAACGCAAATGAACTGGATATCGATGCCGTTAACCTGACGTTGAATGCACCCACAGGCATGGTTTATGTAGTCGATCCGAACAGCGTAAACCTGACAGGAATCAATTCTGCTGGAACCAATCTGCTCCAGACGTTCTCAGTGCTTGGAACCACTGGTCTCACGTTGACTGCTGAAATTACTGCAGACGTCGTCAGGCTTTCTTCTTCTGCCAGCATTCAGTTCGGGGGAAGCATAACCTCGCGCGTCGCGCGCTTTTCTGCAACCGGTGATGTCATGGTTGATTCCGGCTCTCTCGTGACGGCAACTGGACAAGTGCAGTTGTCTGCCAGCAATGTCGGATCGGTTAGTGGCAGACTTAAGCTATCGTCGCCGAGCGTTGTGTCGCTTGTAACTGGTTCCGATTACCTGGATGCCGTAGGCAACACCACAGTTTCGATTGCGGAAGGTGGTCTTTTGGATATCAGGGCGGAAGGCGACGTAAACTTGGGGGCTATCGATGTTGCTTCGTTAGTCGGGACATCCACCGGTGGTGGTATCACTGCTACTGGAACTGTTTTGGCGTCATCCTCAGTTGTGTTGACGGCGTATGATAGCTTCACGGCCGCCAGTAATCTGAATACTGTTGTCACCCCGACTCTTTCTGTGACATCAACTAACGGCAATGTTGGAGATATCGCGCCAATACTGGTTTCTGGCACCGTCTCGTCACTAACTCTCAATGCGCCGTCTGGGTTTGTCAACGTACAGGCGAACAATCCGAATGTGGCGTTGGTTGGTGATTCAGCTGCCATGGGTATGTTCTCCTTGCAGAGCTCCGGCAACATCACGGTACCAGGTACGGTATCGGGAGAGCCTGCAATTCTTGTCGCAGCGGGAACCGTTTCAATCACCGGCTCGGTAAGCAGTTCAGACTTTGTTGAAATCAGCGCATCGAGCATTAGTGCTACGGATATACCGGTGGGAACTATTCTCGCTCCTGCTGTAGTGCTTGACTCTGCAACAGGTATCGGCTCTAGCCTCGCTCCTATTCAGTTAGCCACGTCAGAATTGACTTTCTCCGCCGCAGCCGGAAGTGCCTATATCGAGAATAACGGAGCGCTGAATGTCCTCACCGGCAGTGCGTCTGGCACTGCATCAGTCGAGAGCACAGGCGACCTCAGCAGTTCCGGCACAATTTCGGGTGCCGATGTAAACTTGACCTCCACCTCCGGCATTCTGGACCTGGATGGCAGCGTTGAAGGAAGCAACAGCATTACGCTCACGTCCTTCGGGTCTATATTAAACGTTAACATCAGCGGCGGCTTAAGCGATGGACTGGGCGGTCCGGTACCGAATCTGACGCTTGTTTCGACCTCTGGAAGCATTGGTTCGATTCCTTCCTCACCGCTTGAAATTGATGCAACCAACCTCGTCGCATTGGCTGCTAATGACGTGTTCATTACTGATACCGCAGGTGATGTCAACGTCTCCGGACCGAGTTCCGCAGGAGCTGCCTATATCTTCGATCTGACAGCGACAAACAATCTCACGGTCGGTGCACTTGGAACCATCTCGGCTAAGGACGTTCATTTAACGGCCCTGGGCGGCTCTCTGACGCTCAATGCACTGGTGACCGGAACTAGCAACATCAATTTGACCGCCAATGGGGCGATCGATGATTCATCAATTCTTGGTGGACTTAGTTCACCGGTCATCAATTTGACTTCCGATACAAGTAGCATTAACGTGACAACAGTTGATTTCTCAACCGTCACTGCCAATGCGGCAACCTTTGTTAATTTGACCGACACAGCTGGTTCAATGAACATCGGACCTGCTCCATCGTCGGCGGGCACGACATTCACAGCGACCTCCGGAAGCCTCTCTAACGACGGGACCATAGATGCCATCGATGTGAATTTGAACGCCACCACAGGCGGTTTCACATTCAATAACGTCATCTCGGGAACCACGAGTATTACACTGACCTCCAACGATGACATCCTTAATGGAGTCGGTGCTGGTCAACTCGTGACCCCAACATTGATTGCTACGTCAACCACAGGAAATATCGGCGCGGCGCTTGACCCGCTGACTTTGAGCGTATCTTCTGTGACGCTCAATGCGCCTCTAGGCTCTGTCTGGGTTGAGAACTCTCAGGCTCTCGGTGTAGGTGGAACATCAGGCGCTGCTGGAGCGTTTAGTTTGACCGCTCAAGGTACTATCACCGTTGCGGCGCCGATCTCAGCTAGCGACGTGACATTGAAGGCAAAGGATGGCAGCGGCGGTCATATCGCAGTGAATGCCGCAATCGCCGGTACCAGCCAAGTCACGATTGCTTCTGATGCGGGAATCGTCTCGGCCGACCTGGCGTCGACCATCACGACTCCGGTACTCAACTTGATTACGACCACAGGAAGCATAGGGACGCTTGCTACGCCTATTTCCATCACTGCAGGAACTGTGTCCGTGCATGCGGCTGACTCAGCCTTTGTAACGAAACCCGTCGGATCTCTCATCGTAAATGAATCGTCTGCGATGAACACTCTGCAGATTTCGTCGAATGTCAATCTGACCACGGCCGGCGAATTGATTGGAACTGATGTGGCGCTGTTCGCTAACACTGGAAGTTTGCAGATTAATGATGACATCATAGGCGTCAACAGCATTTCGCTTACCTCTGCTAACTCGATTTTGAACTCGAACGTCATAGGCGAATTGATGTCCGGCTTGGGCGTTCCGGTCAGTCAGCTGAATCTGAACGTCACCGCCGGTGATATCGGTACCAGCCTCGACTACTTCAGCTTTGATGCTGTTAACATTCGAGCAAATGCGACGGGCTCCGTTTTCCTAAGCGACGAGTCAGGAAGCGTGAACTTCGGTGGCGGAGCGTCCTCCGCCGGCAATACCTTTGTAGCCGTCTCGACCGGCGACATCAGCAGTTCTTCGACTATTGGTGGTCAGGACGTCACCCTGATTGCAGATGGTGCTTTTGACCTGGATGGCGCAGTCACTGCTGTCGCGAGCATCTCTCTGAACTCTGGAACGGGCATCGCGAACTCGAATATTTCCGGCGGATTGAATGCGGTGGCTCTCAACCTGGTTGCCCTCACAGGTGATATTGGAGCGGAACTATCGCCGCTTTCGATCGACACGAATGTTCTTAAGGCAAACGCGTTTTCCGGTTCCGTTTATGTCGATGATTCGAATTCTCTGACGCTGAGGTCCGATTCGTCAGCTACCGGTACCCTGTCGGTTGCTGCGGCCACGACACTCCTTGTTCAAGACAACGGAGTCAATTTGACTGCCCCCATCGTCATTCTTGATGCCGGTAACAGCCTGTCGATAGCTCGTACTATTGATGCGTCCACGGGAACATCCCTCGTTTCCGGTGGCACCCTGGTTCAGACAGCAGGCTCAATCAATACCGGCGATTTGGCTGTCTCATTCGTCACCGGTCCCGTCACCCTCACTACGGATGCTGCGAAGTTAGCGACGCTGGGTGGTTCTGGTCAAATTCTGACCATCAATGAGGCTGACGGCATCGAGTTGCTCGCGCAAGCAGTTGGAACTCTCAACATAAACGCTTCTCAGGTCAGCGGCGGCAGTGTCACTACAGGTGGTGACTTCACTGTTGCCACGCTGAATATCATTAATAACAACGGAAGCATTCTGATCGGCCACGACATCACTGCCACGACCGCCATGACACTCAATACTCAAGGTGGGGGCAGCGGGTCTATTCAACAAACAAATGGACTGCTTTTGACACCGTCCCTAACGGTTCTTGCAGGTATTGGTGGAATCGGTACTGGCGGCAATGAGTTGGTCTTCAGTAATGGTGCTAACCCTGTATCGCTGACGGCTAATGCAATTGGTGGTGGTGATATATCCGTAATTTACTCTGGTACTGGAACTGTCAACGTTCAAGCATCGGCTGGTAATGATTTCGTCTCTATCGACACTAATAATGGTGGCAGCATAGCGCTTGCCGGCAATATAGCAGGAAGTGGTACGCTCAGCCTCACGACGGACAATTTGACGAGCGGCTTTGTTGCTAGCTTCGACCAGATAACCATCAATAACTCACCTACTGGTACACTTTCCATCTCTGGTGGAACTTACACGACGGCAAACGGCTTTAGCGCGACGTCATCTCACGGGATCAGCCTGTCGGGTGCAATTCTACTGAACGGAGCTGGCGACGCAGTGTTCAGCGTTGGCGACGAACCGGATCAGTTTATCGTCAACGCGGGCGCGACAGTGACAGGCACGAACAAGCTCACTGTCAATGCTTGCGACCTCGTATTCAATGGAACTATCACCGGCAATCCGCTAGTGATCGTTTGCTCGAATAATGGAACAATCGCCAACAGTACAGGCGATGTGCTCCTTCCCTCAGATCTCGTGTTTGTCGGTCAAAATCTAGCGATTCTCGCGGCCGGCAACATCACTACCACCGGCTCAACCTTGATTAACTTGTCCGGAGCCAGTGGCTCCGGCTCGCTGACGTTGATGGCTGGCTATGACTTCACACCGGCTACGGGCGGTCAGATTCAGGGACCTGGCTTGTATACGATCACCGGCGTCAGCGCTAATGGCGGGTCGATTGATTTAACTAACGTCGATATAGTTCTTTCCGGCGGCACTGGCAGTGGTGGCAACCTCGTGGCAGTTGCAAATGCCGGTTCGCTGAACGATGGTTCCGTCATTCTTGGTACCATCGACACTACGGGCACCATAAATGGTGGCAACGTGACGGTCACTGCTCCAGGCGGTATTACGATCGACTCGGTCACTACGACCGGTGGAACGAACAGTGGGAATGTGGCACTGAGCGTGGCGAATCCGACCATAGTCGCTGGTCCGGTAACGGTTCAAAACGGTTTAGTTCTCACTGGAAGTTTTGGAGTCGGTACGGCTACCAGTGGCGATCTGACGGTTAACTCTCTCATTGCGGGCGCTGGTGACGTGACCCTTCTAGGTGCATTCGGCGCACTCGATAATATCGACGTGCAGAACGTAAACGCCAATCGTTTAAATGTAAATATCGGTGATGGCGCGGCAACAATATCCAACTCAGGATTGAATGAGTTGAATACCAATGGAAGCGGCACAATCAGTTTGCTCAACCAGACCGGTGCGATAGTTCTCAATAACATCGTCGGTGCCTTGCAAGATCTGGATGTAAACGCAAGCGGAACAATTTCGACCACGTCCAACGCGATCAACATAGATAATCTGAATCTTCAGACGTCAGCAGGCGGCGACATACAGTTGAACGGCAACGTCTCAGGCGCTACGTTTATCACGTTCGACGCGGATGGAACAATCACTCAAACAAGCGGCGTTGTTGGTGGCGGTCAATTCAGCATCACATTCAACAATGGACCAGTGACATTGAACACGAGTGTTTCGACACTGTTGTCGAACGCGGGAACCGGCTCTACTGATCTGACAATCAATGAGACCGACGACTTGATCCTGGACGCTCAGGGCGTTAACGTTCTCACTGTTAACGTAGCGAACGGCGCTGTCACTACGAGCTCAAACTTCACGGTCGATGACCTCACGGTCAATGTTGCAAACGGAACCTTTGCCGTATCAAACAGCATCGGAGCTACTGGAACGACAACCGTGTTCGCCGATGATGGAGTTACATCGAGCGCCACGGGAGTGATAAACGGGGACCTCGTCGCTCTTGATACAAATGCCGCCCTCGGTGTGGATGCCTCCGATAAGCTGCAGATCAATGCCAACACCTTCCAGGTTTCGGGCCAAAATGTTTTCGTCAACAACAATAACGTTGCGGCGTCAACGCTCAACGCGAGTTCAGCTGTAGGCACCCTGGATGTGTCAACGGTTGGAGATCTGGTCTCCGGCGGCGACTACAGTGCGGCGGTAGTGGCTCTATCTACTGGTGGAGCCTTCGATCTAACCAGCACTATCAATGGAACGACCAGCGTATCGCTCACCACAGATGGTGACCTGACTAATATCACGGGAACATTGAACACTCCGACGTTACTTCTAAACTCAATAAGTGGGAATGTCGGTACTGACGCGAATAATCCATTCCTGGTGGCAGCAAACGTGACGTCTATAGGTGGAACGGCAGGCGCTGGTTTCTTCGTCACAAGCGCCGCAACCGGTGGCGTTAACTTCGTTGCGATAACTGCGGGTGACGATATATCGCTGAAGGCAAACGGTGGATTGAACCTCACTCAGAACATCACATCGACCGGTGGCGCGCTTGCCGTTCAAGCAACCCAGGACGTGCTTGATATTGCCGATGGTATTACTCTCCTGGCTCATGACCAGATCGATATAACCCAGGTCGGAACGGTTAAGAAGCGCGACAAAATTGTATTCGGCGCAGGTTCATCAGTTTTGACCAATGCGAAAATAGTCGGTCTCGGCAATATAAACATCGTCCTTGGTGCTCCCCAATCTCCCGGTAACAAAATTCCGACGCCCAAGAAGAACGTAACCATCGTTGAGAATGGCGGAAGCGTGCTCTTTGGCGGTAAGAAAGCTCAGGCTGCGGCTCCAGGGAACGTGTTCACCGCGCAGGGCGCAGATGTTTACGTTAGCACCTTCAATCCGAAGTCGATTGTGTTCGAGGGCAACGTCACTATTACTGCTGACCCTCCAGTTGCCGAAGGAACGCCGGTTCTTATTCGTCAATTTGCTGGTGTTGGCGGCGATTCCCAACCTGGTGCTCTTGGAACCGCAACAATTTCGAACGAACTTGGTTCCATCTCCTCCCTCAATACAGCGCTGAACTTGCTACCCGCGAACTCTACCAGCCTGAGCGGTTTGGGAGTGTCGATTCTTCAAGGTGTCCAGAACATATCTATGAACAACGCAACGATTACATCTGGCGCCTCCGGCGTTCTCACTAGCGGTGATCTGAACACAGCAGGTGTTTCGCAAGTCGATGATTCATACATGACTACGAGTTCCCCTCAGGCAACGAAGGTCAATGCGAGCATCTGCAGCGATATCGAATTTGTTGGCGATGTCGGTTTCAACGGTGTCGAGAAGATGAAACATAGCGCTGTTGTCTCAGTAAATTCCGGCAGTGTTCTCTTTGCCCCGACGAGCGACACGACCGTCGTCACGCCAAAGGGCAAGGTCAAAGTCGCTGCGAATGCCGTTGCTATGGTGGTCGTCGAAGACACGCATCTGTCAGTTTACGACGTGAACGATTTGCATAAGAACAGTGTTGTAATTGAAGCCGCCGGTCGTAGCATACCGTTATCGCCTGGCAGTCACGCGGTCATAACTCACGCTGGTGTTGAGCAGTTCTCCGACATCAATCCAGTTGAATCGATCATGCACCGAGGTTTGAGCCGCCACGAACTCGGCAACGGACATCGAGCGTTTACGAGCGAATTTTCCGTTCCTGCGGCAATTCAATGTATTAAACCTCTTTCGGCGATGATTCTTTCGAATCACAGTCAGGCGAAGAAGGTTAAGGAGCGTGTCTTGAAGACTTCCGCAATCATCATGCAGTTGTCTTCCAGCACTCCGTACGAGTACCACGCGAAACCAAAGACGGTGGCACTCAAATGGTAATCAACTAACTCGAGGGGCTTCGCAAAATGCGGAGCCCTTCTAATTTCGGCGCGTAGTCAAGCAGTTGCAATCGACAATAATCGAGGATCGGGTTAATGAGTAAGAAGGCAGTCAAAGTAAGAAAGTCATTCGTAAAGCAATGGATCGCCGTAATAAGCGGCTCATTGTTCGCGTCGGCTATGCAAGCGCATGCAGCAGACGTCGAGCGACCATCTTTCCGCGACTTTAGAGAACAGAATCCTGGTATCGATAGACAAGCTGCTCGTCAGATGTTCCGCCAGGAATTCGGTCAACATCGGGGAGGTCCAGTCAATACGATTGCTGTTCCTACTATTGGAGGCGGCGGAAACAATCTAGCCGTCCCGTCTGTTTCGAACTCAGTAGACACGATTCGAATGGATCGCCTCAGTCGTAGATTGGAGCGGCAGGGCGTCATCAATCAGTCGGTGCAGGGCGGTGATGGTACCCTGGTGAATCTTCGCAATGGCGTCAATCTGGACCTTGGTTCTGATGTGAGAAACATCACTCTCGGTCGCAACTTGTTCGACAGTAAGCTATCAGTCGAGATCAATGTTGGTGGCGAAACTAAAACTGTTGCTGCCGGTTCTCAGGTTAGCGCGGCCGAGTACATAGCCGTTAAACAGATTCTCTCCGGCAACTCGCAAAAGATTGTCATCGACGGTAAGGGGGCTGCGACAGGCGGTGAGGTAGACCTCGGTGCTATCACGGCAAATAACGATGTACTGCGCGCTACCGATTTGACAGTTCCTGTGAACGTCACCACATATGGTGACTTCAGCAAGCGCTCCGACTTCAAATTGCTCGGGGATTTAAATAACGCTGGTACCGTTTACACCTATGGAAACGGGCGCAACGGTGGAGTTATTCGCGCTGACGACATCGTCAACCAGCTCGGCGCCAGCATTACCGCCGACAGCAGTCTGGGACTGCTAGCTAGCGGAAATCTTTCCAACTATGGAACTATTACGTCCAAGGGAACGCTGACCCTAAGTGCCGGCAATGTTCTGACCAATGCTGGAAATGTAAATGCGAAGGGCGATGTAAATCTGAACGCTTCTTCGATTAACAACTCCGGCGCCGTTCAAGCAGTGCGCGGAGACATAAACATAGATGGTTCTTCAACAGCTGAGTTGAACGTGAATGGGGCTGGTGGAACCTTCTCGGCTGGTCGCGACATCAACGTCAGAGCGGCCGATTATGTTGGTTCTTCGAACACAAACCTCAACGGTGGAGACTATTTGTCGAGACAGTTGAACTTGAACGCCGGCGCCGGCATTTTGCGTGCTGACGTTGGCGAACTGACCGGTCTTGTCAATCAAACCGGTTCAGAGGCTCATCTGAGTGCGTCGACTGACGATCTCAATATTGGAAACGTTTGCCTGACTGGTGACCCGACATATAAAAACAATGCCGGTAACATCAACATCAACGGAAATATTTCCGTCAACGAAAAGCTCGCGATCATTGCGAGTGGAAACATTACGAGCGCCAACAACATTACGATTAGCACGGCACAGGCAGGCGGTGGATTCGATATCCTCATGGCTGCCGGTGCGGAACAGACCGCTGGCGGCACAAACGTCTCCTCGACCAATGGCGCTGTCGCATCCGGAACAACTCTGACAGGATTTGCATCGTCATCAGGGGGAAGTATTCTTCTGGGAAGCGGTGTCACGATAGATTCAAGAGGGACAAGCGGGAACGCAAATGGTGGCGATGTCTCCATGTTCGCCTTCAGCGGTCTCAACTTTAACTCCGGCAGAATTGACGTTTCCAACACGACCATAAGAACAGGTGGAAGCGGAACCGGCACCAATGGTGACGTATTCCTCGTTGCTGGAGCTCAGAGCACAACCGCCATACGCCTAGGTGGGATTGATACCACAGGTGGAGCTGTAGAATCCGGACTGATTTCTGCTGTGACCGCGCAACCAGTTTCCACTGGTGGTCCGATTGTTTTTGATGCAGCAGGCAATATCACCTCACCAAACAATCTCACCTACGGTGCATTGCCTACCGGCGGTGATGTCATCATCTCTAAGAATTTGACAAGCCAGGGTGGTATATCGATCACAGCTGATGGCATCGTTACTTTGGGAGCAGGAGTCGTGTTGACTAATACGTCTCTTATAAACTCCATTTATCTCAGCGGGAACGCCGGAGTCGTAAGTGGTGGCAATGCTTCATTACTCGTCTCAGACCGAGTAGAACTTGAGTCGTTTAACGGAAACATTGGTTCCGCATCGAATCGCGTTCGGATAGATGCTAATGACCTTGCCGTGAATAGTCCGACGGGATCATTCTATGTAAGCGACATTGATGATGTCTCACTTTCCGGTTTTGTGACCGGTGGTACCGCTGACCTAACTTCAACAGGGCTTCTCACAGTTTCTAATGCTGTTCCTCACATTGCTGACCACGTGGTTTTGAGATCAACCGCAGGTGCGATTCAGCTAAATGCTGATGTTACCGGCACTACGGATGTGCGTTTGCGTGCAAATGGCAACATCGATACCGCGCTTGGCGTCGAAGTGACATCTCCTCAAACTTACTTGACCTCTGATACAGGGACTGTGACAGCGCGCTTGACAGGTGGCAATGTGGCAGTCACCGCAAACAATGCGGTTATAAGCAGTACCGGGGCCATCAATTTTGCTGGTGGCGACACGTTCGTGACGAATCTACTTCAGACAAACGCCGCCGGAAATATTTCGAGCACGAGCAATATTTTCGCAGATATAGTTCAGCTTGTAAGCTCTGCAGGCTCGCTCTCTCTAGGTAGCGTGATCACAGGCAGCTCGCAGATTAACCTTTCTTCCAATGCATCGATAGTCGATTCTAGTTTCACTGGCGCTACAATCGTGTCGCCGGAATTGAATCTTTTGTCATTCTCCGGGTCGGTTGGCTCAGTGGGCAATCAGTTGCATATCGACGCCAATCGACTCAGCGCCACCGCGACTGCTGGGGACATCTACATTGTTGATCCGAACTCGGTAACAATAACTAACGCGTCGGCAAACACAAACATCACAGTGATTGCGGCCAATAATATCTTGAGCACCGCCAGCAGTGTCATTGCTGCTCCGAACGTCACGCTCACAGCAACCAACGGCTCGCTTGGACTGACTGGGGCGGTGTATGGGGTAAATGTTGCGCTCACGTCAGGTAATACCATTCCTGCTAACGGGCTTGGAACGGTCGCACTGAACAATTTAGGTGTACCGGTCGTGAATCTGTCTCTGTCTTCAACAAACGGTAGTATCGGTTCGCTCGGGTCGAGGGTCGCCACCAACGCAGAAAATCTGGTGCTCAATGCCGCTAACGGCGTGTACGTCATAAATACTTCGACCTCCCTTCAAACGGATATTGAGGCCGGTTCGTCCGCGGGAACCGACTTTTTCGTATCAACAAACAACGATCTTTCGATAAATGCAGGACCAACCGCAGGACGCAATATCGAGCTGGCATCGACCGCCGGAGATTTGTTCCAGGACATTGCAGCTCCGCTGGCAACGACTGGAGGGTACATCAAGCTCTCTGGCGCTACGGGACTGGTTTCATCCGGGGAAATCACGGCATCTGGCAACGTGATTTTGGAATCCGGCAGTACGTTGGGAATCGGTCCAAGCGATATTACCAGTACCGCCGGTGATGTCAACGTTACAGGAGCTGGCAATGTCGAAGCTTCGACAGGCGTGGGAACTATCTCTGCCTTCGGTGCTATCAACATTGTGTCTAGCGGCGGTTTTGTTTCGATTAACAAGTCTCTGGAAACAAGTACGGGTAATATCAGTCTCACCGCATCCGGTGCTGCGATCTTCCCAGGTACGGGTACTGTAACCACACCACTGGACTTCAATATCACGGGCGCTTCAGTTCTCTTCACTGGGGGTACGGTTGATGCTCAAAATGTCACCCTCAAATCAACCGCCTTTTTCATTTTTGTCGGCTCCCAGCTCAGTGCAAGTCAGTCGATCACCTTGGACTCTGCGACTTCCATCGACAACACCAGCCTGGCTAGTCCGACCATACTGGACGCAGAGCAAATCAATCTGAAGGCAGTCGCGAACATCGGTCAAGGAATAGGAAATCCTCTCGATATCGACGCCGTCAATCTAAATCTTCAGGGCGGAACTGTTGCAGTACACGACCCGAACTCAGTTAATATCAATGGAACGAATACGTCTTCACTGGACTTCATCGTCACAGCGGATGATGATTTAACCACTTCCGGTGTCATCGGGGCTGGAGACTTTGGCGTGCCGCCGACGATCATGAACATCAATTTGACAGCCGGAGGACTAATAGAGATCGGTGCCAATATGTATGGCGCGAACGTCTCGTTGGCGTCCAGTACCGACATGAATACTGTGAATGGAGCGCAGATCCGCGCGCAATTCTTGACGCTCAGCTCCACCAGTGGCGACATCGGAACCGACGCGTCGTCTCGCTTGAATACGAAGTCGCTCAACTTGACCGTCAACACCGGTGGTTCAGCATATGTTTTTGCTGACGCTATCACCGGTTTGCCAGACTTGAATCTAATTGGTAACAGCGTCGTCACAGGCACATTTGATCTCGCCCGACCGGATGAGGATTTGAAGTTCGGAAACATCGTAATTGGTCTTGCCAGTACAGTGAGTGCGAATGACCTGCTGCTGTCGGCTCCGCGTGGCTTCCTCACGGTTAATGGCACCACCACCGGTACCAACAGCGTAACGTTGAACTCTGCCGGTCCAATAACCAACGCTTCGACAACCGGTTTGCAGTTTACGGACACTCTCAACCTTAAATCGACTTTTGGAGGAGTCGGATTACTGGGAGACTCCTTTATCGTAAACGCGAATAATTTTTCGGGCTCCGCTGGAAGTTTGATGGCTCCAGGAAACTCTGTTTACGCAACAAGAACAGGAGCGTTAAACATTGTCGGAACTAATTTCTCAAGTGGGACATTCTCGGTTGATGCAACCGGTGCTTTGACGGTCACAGGCACGATTTCTTCACCCACTATAGATTTAGCTTCCTCAGGGGCGAAAGTTCAGATACCAGGCTCGCTGATCGGAAACGTGGTCTCAATAACCTCCGATAACGGAATCGTAGATGCGGATCTGAGCGGCACCTTCAATATTTTTTCCGTGAATCTCACGACGACCGCCGGGAATATCGATGTCTCCGTTCTTGATGTAAATTCGTTAGCGTTCAACTCCGCCGGCTCGGTTACATACTCCGATTCGAACAGCGTTTCGATTTACCTCGCCTCTTCGGCGCTAAACGATATTTCCGTTACCGCTAATCAAAATTTGAGCTCTGTCTCCGGCGCATTGATACAGTCGACAACCGGCTCGGTGAGCTTGACTGCGATGAATGGTGTCTTCGATCTCGACGGTGGAGTGCGCGCGGCCGGCACAATCTCTTTGACCTCGGCAGGAGATATCAACGGAAGCACCGTCTCGGGCGTGCTCGATGGTGGAGTGGGCCTGCCGGTTCAATCGCTTGTGCTGCAGTCTGACGGGAACATCGGCGCGGCGGGAGGTCAGGCAAACGCATTCGCATTCAACGCGCTGGCGATCAGTGCTGGTGCAGATAATGCCTATCTCAATAATACGGGCGGTGCTATCGATCTCAGATCGTCTTCCGTGACCGGCGACCTGGCTCTCTGGTCGACTGGCACGATTACCGTGCCCGCTGCCCAGACTGTAGTTGCGGATTCGTTGTATCTGAATTCGGCGAATGGTGGCATCTTAATTCCAGGCGCCGTGACGATCGGCTCCAGAATTGAGTTGATCTCGTTCAATAATATTCTGACGGCCAACTTTGCCAACCCGCTATCGGCTCCAACTATTGTTCTGAACGCCACCAATGCCGGCGCGACTATAAATGTCACCGCTGATTTCCAAAACGTCAGTGCCTCAGCTACGACAGTTGTGCTGACCGACACCACGGGCTCTATGAACATCGGACCTGGAGCGTCCACTGCAACTTCGTTTACAGCCTCAGCGCCTGTAAACATCTCAAACGATGGCACTATAGATGCGGCGACAGTTAGCCTGACAGCCACTGCAGGCGGTTTCACATTCAATAATGCGATAAGCGGCACGACAAGCATCACGCTCACATCCGGTGACGACATTCTCAATGGCGTGGGTCTCGGTCAGCTGATCACGCCAACCTTAGTTGCTACATCGACCAACGGTGATATCGGAACTGCTCTAGATCCGCTTTCGTTGAACGTCACAACAGTGACTTTGAACGCCGCACTCGGTAACGTATGGGTGGAGAACGCAGGCGCTGTCACTGTTGGTGGTGCCTCCTCCGCTCAGGGAATCTTCAGTCTGCACGCGAACGGATTAATCACCGTCGATTCCACAGTAAATGCTTCTGATGTCGACTTCACAGCTATAGCCGGATCATCTCAATACGTTCAGATAAATGCTGCGGTGACCGGTACGACGAGTGTCACAGTATCTTCTGATAACGGAATCGTGGCTGCCGACGGAATGAACAACATCGTCTCTCCACGGATTAATCTTGTCACTACCGTTGGTCCCATCGGTTTTTCCGGCAATAGTGTTTTGGTTGATACTGCTGTCCTGTCGATTCAATCTGTCGGAAATGCGTTCGTCAGCGACTCTAATTCGGTTGATCTGGCGGCTTCGTCAGCGGTTGGTACCCTCAACGTAACTGCCGCGAACGACCTGACCTCGTCCGGAACAGTCTCTGCCGCTGACGTGACCCTGACCGCCACCACCGGCAGTCTCACTCTCAATGGTCTTACCAGAGGGACCAACAGCATCACGCTCTCGTCAGCAGGCTCGATTTTGAACGCTAACATAGCCGGAGGTCTGGATTCAGGAGCCGGCATTCCAGTCGCACAACTCAATTTGACCTCTACTGGTGGCGACATCGGTGCTGGTCTCGATTTCCTCCAGGTTGATGTCGACAATATAACAGCGAACGCGACGACTGGTTCTGTTTTTGTTCAAGATGCAAATGCAATGAATTTCGGTCCTGGTGGCTCGGCCGCTTCCAACGCAGCCGGAGAGGTTTTCCAGGCCATCGCAGGCGGTGCACTGACAAGCAGCGGAGCCATCTCCGGTAACGCTGTCCGTCTGCAATCAGGTGACAAGTTCGACCTTGACGGTGCTGTGACGGCGACGACGCAGATTCGGTTGGATGCGCAGAACGATATTTTAAACGCTGACATCACCGGTGGATTGAACTCGCCGGACTTGTACCTCACATCTGCACTCGGTTCGATCGGCGAATCTCTCGATTTTCTACTGGTGAACGCTTCAACCGCATCACTCAGTGCCGGCGGGTCCGTCTATTTCACCAGTACCGCGGCATTGACTTTACAGACAATTGCTGCGGCCACTGATACCTTCATTGCGAGTTCGAATCTCAGTCTTCTGGTTAACACAGCGGTCAGCGGCACGGATGTTCGCCTCGACGGTGCTACCGGTCTCACTCTCAATGCTGACGTGACGGGCACCAACTCTGTTGGGTTGGTCTCCTTCGCGGGTCTGACTCAAACTTCTGGCACCGTTATTGGTGGCGCTCTGAACGTTGATTTCGTCACCGGTCCAGTGACACTGGTTACAAATGTCTCCTCATTGACAGCTTCTGGTGGGAGCACACAGACGTTGACTATCAACGAGCGCGACGGCATTAACGTCATCTCTGCAGCAGTCGGTACGTTCAATCTCAACGCATCACAAATCGCTTCCGGCAATGTCCTGGTATCCGGTGATATTGATGCTTCGGTTGTGAGCATAGTCAATGCCGGCGGAAATGTGACAATTGACGCCGATGTAGACGCTACAACCTCGCTGACCATAAACACATCTGCTGGCAGTGGCTTTATTCAACAAACGTCCGGCACATTGACGACGCCGACATTGACGGTGCTGGCAGCGGCTGGTGGTATCGGTGGAGCGGGGAACGACCTCATCTTCACAAACGGCGCAAATCCCGTCTCGTTGACGGCAAATGCAACGGGCGGAGGTGATGTCGCAGTAGTTTATGCGGGAACTGGAACTGTCAATGTTCAAGCCACTGCCGGAAACGACTTCTTCACTCTTGACACCACGAATGGTGGCAGCGTCAATCTGGCTGGAGGAATTTCCGGCACCGGTACGTTGAATCTGATCACCAACAATTTAACTAGCAATGTCATCGCTAACTTCAATCAGATAAGTGTTTCCAATACTGCCGGCGCGTTGTCCATGACCGGCGGTACCTACACTACTGCCAATGGTTTCACTGTCCTCTCGGCAGCCGGTATCAATCTCTCCGGAACCATATTGTTGAACGGAACTGGTGAGGCTGCGTTTACAGTCGGTGATGAACCGGACAGTTTCATCGTGAATGCCGGTGCTGTTGTGACTGGTGTTAACAGAACTACCATTAATGCTTGCGACCTGACTTTCGACGGCATTATCACCGGCAATCCGCTTGTGATTGTTTGCAGCAACAATGGCACAATTGCAAATAGCAACGGCGATGTACTTCTTCCGTCTGATCTGGTATTTGTCGGTCAGAACCTGGCTATTCTTGCAGCCGGAAATATTACGACTACCGGTTCCACCTCGATCAATCTTTCAGGACCAACGGGTGGAGGTTCGTTGACATTGATGGCGGGCTACGATTTCACGCCGGCGACTGCAGGTCAGATCCAGAGCCCCGGCTTGTTCACGATAACCGGTGTGAATGGCAACGGTGGTTCAATCGAATTGACCAACGTCACCATCAATTTGAATGGCGGCTCTGGCAGTGGTGGTAATTTCACTGCTGTCGCCAACGCAGGTACGCTGAACGATGGCTCTATCGTGCTTCACACGATCAACACTACGGGCGCATTGAATGGTGGCAATGTCAACATCACCGGACCGGGCGGAATCACTGTCGGCTCCATCAATACTGTCGGTGGAACCGCAAGTGGAAACGTCAGCATGGCGGTTGCGACTCCGACAATCGTAGGAGGACCAATCACGGTCCAGAATGGCGTATTGCTCTCTGGTAGTTTTGGAGTCGGCGCCCAGACTGCTGGCGACCTGATTGTCACCACGATTGACGCCGGACTGGCCAATGTCGTGCTTACAGGTGCGCTGGGAGCGACCGATGTGATCAGCCAGACTCCAGGACTGATAAGTGCCAATAATTTGACTGTCAATGTGGGCGATGGAACAGCGACTCTCGGCAGCACCGCTGTCGCTAATCTGAACGCATCGAGCAGTGGCCTGGGTACGGTGGATGTATCTGATGTTGACGCTCTCAACCTTGGCACTGTAACGGGTTCTGATCTGTCCCTGTTCGTAAGCGCAGGTGGCTCGCTTGTGGCGACAAGCGCTTTCAACGTAGGCATTGCCGATTTGACGACCACCGCCGGCGATATCGTTCTCAACGCCAGCGTCGGAGGTAGCAACTATGTTGAGCTCAGCTCGGCTGGAACAATCACACAAACTACAGGCACCCTACAGGGCGGAACGCTCTTCCTCGATTTCGCCACCGGTCCGGTGACTCTGAGCACAAACGTCGACCGCCTTGCCACTACTGCCAACGCCGTGACCCTGACTATCAACGAAGCTAACGACTTGATTCTCAGCTCGCAAGGCGTGGATGTGTTGAATGTCAACGTCACCAGTGGCGCTGTGACAACTGATTCTAATTTCAGTGTCGGTACGTTGAATATCAACGTTGCTGATGGAACCGTTGCGGTCAGTAATTCGATAGGCGCAACCGGCACGACTAACGTTTTTGCCGATGATGGCGTAACGAGCTCAGGCGCAGGTGTCATAAACGGCGATATCGTGGTTCTCGATACCAACGCGTCACTTGGCGTCGATGCCGCGAACAGACTACAAATCAACGCGAACACTTTCCAGGTCGAAGGTCAAAATGTGTTTGTAAACAACACCAACACATTAGCCTCGACTTTGAACGCCAGCAGCGCGACAAACACTCTTGATGTTTCGACCGCAGGCGATCTCGTCTCCGGAGGTGACTACAGCGCTCAGGTTGTTGCATTAGCCACCGGTGGAGCGTTCGACCTGACCAGCAGGATTAATGGAACTACCAGCGTTTCACTCACCACGGACGGTGACTTGACCAACATCACCGGAACGCTGAATACACCGACGTTGTTGTTGAACTCGGTCAGTGGAAACGTTGGAACGGACGCCAATAATCCATTCCTTGTAGCGGCGAATGTTTCTTCAATCGGCGGCTCGGCTGGTAATGGATTCTTTGTCTCCAGCGCATCGACTGCCGGTGTGAACTTCGTTGCCATCACTGCAGCTGGTGACATCAATCTGACAGCAAACGGTGGTTTGAATCTGACCCAGAACATCACCTCGACTGGTGGTGCCTTCGCTGTCACCGCGACTCAAGATACCCTCGATATCGCAGATGGCATCACGATCTTGGCCCACGACCAGATCGACATCACGATGCTTGGTTCAACGAAGAAACGCGATAGCATCGTTTTCGGAAATGGTTCTTCAGTTCTCACCAACGCTAAGACTCCAGGTCTCGGAAACATCAACATCGTACTCGGCGCACCACAGTCACCAGGTCGCAAGACGCCTACACCTAAGAAGTTCGTGACCATTGTTGAAAACGGCGGTAGCGTTCTCTTCGGTGGTAAGAAGGCCCAAGCCGTTTCAGGAGGTATTGTGTTCACCGCTCAGGGCGCTGATGTTTACGTCAGCACCTTCAATCCGAAATCAATAGTCTTCGAAGGCAATAACATCATCACTGCAGATCCGCCGGTCGCTGAAGGAACACCGACGACAATCCGGACCTTCGGCAACGCCGGTTCCGCAGCCAATACGCTCAATGTCCTTAGCGACCTGTCCATTAATTCGCTGGATGGTTCGGTGACGATGTCGCCGGTCGCGATCACGAATCCAGTCGCGACGTTCTCAGTTAATAATGAGATGCGAGCGATGCAATTGATCTCGTTGAATAATGCCACCGGAACGTTCAGCGGCGGAGATAGCCTTGCCTCATTGACCAGCACTGCAAGCGGTGTCACCCTGGCGACGGTGCCTTCAGGTGGTTCCAGCCATGATGATTCCTATATATCGACTTCGGAACCGACGGCTACGATAGTCGATGCCAAACTATGCAGCGACCTCGAGCTATCCGGTGACAGCCTGATGAGCTCTCTGAGCAAGGTTTCGCACAATCAGTGCGTCACGATGGATAGTGGTAGCGTTCTCTTTGTGCCGAAAACCGATACCACGGTTGTGACACCCAAGGGACGAGTTAAGATTGCTGCTGATTCAGTGGCGATGGTCGTTGTCGATCAAAATCATCTGTCGGTTTACGACGTCAATGACCAGCACAAACGCAGCGTCGTGATCGAAGCCGGCGGCAGAAGCATTCCGCTCTCACCTGGAAAGCATGCGATCGTCACGCATTCGAGCGTCCAACAGTTCGCGGAAATCAATCCGGTGGAAGCCGTCATGCACCGCGGTTTGGCTCACCATGATCTGGGCAACGGGCACAAAGCATTCACCAGTGAATTCTCCGTTCCGTCTGCCATTCAGGCGATCAAACCGTTGGCCGCAATCGTGCAATCGCAACACCGCGAAGCGCGGAAGGTTCGCGCCGGCGTTCTGAAAACAACTGCAGTAATCATGCAGATGACTTCAAACGGTCCTGCTTACGAACTGCACACCAAGCCGAGAACCGTAGCCCTCCAGTGGTAGGAAGGGCTGAGAACGCTCTCTGTGTTTCGAACTAAAGTAAATAAGAGGCGCGGATTAGAGTCCGCGCCTCTTGTTTCAAAGCTATTTTTGTTGACGCTCTTGGCTTCAATTGCTTGTCAGCAAATCTTCAATGCGAATCGGCAAATCGCGAACTCGTATTCCGGTGGCATGGTAGACCGCATTTGCAATTGCTGGAGCAATGCCTGCCAAGCCGATCTCTCCAACTCCCTTTGCACCGTAGCTGTTTAATTCCTTGTTGGGCGTTTCCAAAAAGTGCACGTCAATGTGCGGCATGTCCGCGTGGACCGGCAGAATATATTCAGCGAAGTTACTGTTGAGTGGAGCGCCTTTCATCGGCTCATAGTGCCCTCCTTCGAAGAGCGCCATGCCGATACCCATCACGATTGCTCCCTCAATTTGATTGCGAGCGGATTTAGGGTTGATGATTCGACCGCTATCGATCACGGAGACTACTCTCGATACGCGCAGTCTGGCTGTCTCCCTTTGCCAGGTTACTTCAACAAATTGAGCCCCGTATGCGTGTCTCGACACTTTTGCGTCTTCTTTATTACCGAAAGTGCCGGCTGACTTGCCCTTTCCTGAGATGAGCCTGAAGCCCGCTTGTTGCATCAGTTTGTGGAAGTCGATCCCGTCAGATTCGGAACCGTTCCTTCTAAAAATTTTGCCGTTATTGAACTCAAGCTCTTTTACGTCAACATCTTTGAACGGCGATTCTTGTGCTTGCGACGCTGCTGCCAGCAGTGATTGCGTTGCTTTCTTTGCTGCTTCGCAGAGCGCGGGCACGAGCGAACCTGTTGCCATTGAGCCGCCGGAGAATGGACCTGGAGGAAGTGCGGAGTCTCCTATCACCACGTCTATTCTGTCGAGTGGAACGCGCAGCTCTTCGGCAGCCATCTGGCCAAAAACAGTGTAGGTACCTGTTCCAATATCTTGCGTTCCGCAGGCAACTTTGATCGATCCATCATCTATCAGTTCAACTGTCACCTCCGCTGGAACGCGTTCTGCAATCCAGCCGGCGCCGGCCGTTCCCCACCCAAGAACGAGTCCGTCCTTTTTCATTGAGCCCACGGTCGCATTTCGGTCTTTCCATCCGAATTTTTCGGCGCCGATTCTATAACACTCTAGTAACTCTCTCGTTGCGAAAGGAATGTCTAAGCCTTCGTCATGCTTCGGTTCATTGACTCGGCGAAGTTGAATCGGGTCCATGTTTAACTTAACTGCCAGTTCGTCAAGCGCCGACTCGGTCGCCCAGAGCCCGGGAACGGCTCCCGGCCCACGCATGGACGTCGGGTTTCCAACGTTCCTCTTCACTATTGCCGAACGAATCACGACGTTAGGACAGCTGTAGAAGTATTTTGTAGCTTCGCCGCAACCTTCTTTGTATTCGTCGAGAATGGAGTCGTGGTTTGCGAAGTCGTGCTGAAGTGAAGACAGTCGACCGGCGTCATCCGCACTCAGACGAATGCGCTGTTCAATCGCGGGACGATGACCGGCGGCATGAAAAACTTGTTTTCGCGACAGGACTAACTTAACCGGTTTTCTAAGCTCGCGCGCAATTGTGGCTGCCAATGCGCTTTGCGACCACGGCCACAGCTTGCCACCAAATCCGGAGCCAAGGAATTTCGTAACGACGCGAACGTTATCCTGTTCGACTCCGAGGTATTGTGCCAGCACGTTTCTAAAATTAACTACGGCCTGAGTCGTTTCGTAAAGTGTGAAATTAGTTCCGTCGAATGTAGCGATCGATGCATGTAATTCGATAGCTGAGTGAAATTCAGCTTTCTGCCTGTAGGTCTCGTCGAATTTGTGTTTTGCCGATTTGAATGCAGCATCAGCATCACCGCGCTCGTGCTCGACTTTAAACTTGCCGGCGGCAAGCAAATTTGAATCGACGCTAGGTGTTTTTGCATCATAAGACACCACTACTGCGTCTGCCGCAGCAACGGCTTGTTCGTAGGTCTGAGCGACAGCCACTGCGACGTACTGACCATAGTAGCGGATCACATTATCCGATAGCGCCGGGCGCGCTTCGTCCGTGATGAGCTGGACGTCTTTTAGCGGTGCGATGCGATAGATCTTAGGTAAATTCTCCTTATGATAAATCGCGATTACTCCTGGCATTTTTTGAGCGCGTGATGTATCAATCGATTTGATTGTGCCATTGGATATGGTGGCACCCACTGCGACTGCGTAGACCATTCCCGGAAATTGATGGTCCGAGGCGTACTTTGCGGCGCCGGTAACCTTGAGCGGTCCGTCAATGCGATTGGTCGGTTTGCCTACTACTGTTTTGTTATCTTTTTCAGTTTCGATACTCACGTCGATTTTACCTTATGCTTGAGACGTCGCTGTGTTTAAGGAGTGGATGAGGCAACGCTTCGCTAATTCGACTTTGAATTTGTTGTCTCTTAGTGGTTTCGCGTTACTAAGCAGCTTCTCTGCGGCTGCAGCGAATGCGCCGGTGTCTGCATTTTTGCCTTCGAGAGCCTTCTCAACTTCTCCGGCCCTCCAGGGTTTCGTTCCAATGCCGCCCATCGCGACCCTCAAAAAACTGATTCTGTTGCCGTTCATTTGAACAAAAACAGCTGCGGATGCGAGTGCGAATTCATATGATGCTCGATCTCGCAGTTTCAAATACTGTGAAATTGTTCCAGCCGGAAGCGGGTCGATGTGCACATAAGTTATGATCTCTCCCGGTTGCATAACCGTTTCAATATGCGGTGTCTCTCCGGGCTCTTTATAGAACTCCGTGATCGCAACGACGCGATTTCCTGATTTACTCTCGATTTCAATTTTTGCGTCAAGTGCCATCAGCGCAACGTTCATATCTGATGGGTTGCTTGCCACGCAGTGCTCACTCGTTCCCATAATGGCAAGATTTCTATGCTCACCCTCGATTGCGGGACAGCCGGAACCCGGCTCGCGCTTGTTGCAAGCGTATGCCGGATCTCTGAAGTAGGAACATCTCGTCCGCTGAAGTAGGTTACCACCAGTGGTGGCACGATTACGCAACTGCGTGGAGGCTCCGGCAAGGATCGCCTCCGACAGTGCGGCGTAGTGCGTTTTCACATATGGGTGATTGGCTAAGTCTGAGTTGCGAACCAGGGCACCAATCTTGAGGCCGCCCTGCTTGGTCGTTTCAATCTTGTCCAGGGGAAGTCCTGTAATGTCCATCAAAGTTGACGGTGCTTCGACGTTCAACTTCATAAGGTCTACCAGTGTGGTACCGCCGGCGATGAACCTGAAGTTTGGCACATCTAACTTATCTGAAGTTGGTGCTTCCTTGAGTGCGTTGCTCAAGTTGTTGGGTTTCGAATAATCAAAAGTTTTCAACGTAAATAGCTCCCAATCTAACCAGCATCACGAACTTGTTTAATCGCCGCCAGGATATTTTGATATGCGCCGCACCTGCAGATGTTTCCGCTCATAGCTTCTCTGATATCGGCGTCTGATTTTCCACAGCCCTCTTTCAAGAGCGCGGTTGCAGACATAATTTGACCGGAAGTGCAGTAACCGCATTGGTAAGCATCGCAGTCCACGAATGCCTTCTGCATAGGATGAAGCTTCTCTGGTGTCCCGAGTCCGTCGATAGTGGTGACCTCTTGGTCCTGGCACATAATCGCCAGAGTCAGGCAGGAATTGATTCGACGTCCGTCGAGGTGCACGGTGCAGGCGCCACATTGTCCATGATCACAACCTTTTTTGGTTCCCGTTATGTTCAGGTTCTCACGCAGGCAGTCGAGCAGAGTAGTTCGGGGATCGACTTTCAGATCCCGGCGCTGTTTGTTGACTACGAAACTTAATGGTATCGCTCCCGGTATCACCGGCTTTTTTTCCGGTTCTCCTTCTTCTGCTTTTGCAGGAAGATTTCCTGCTGCGGCTGCAGCGCCGGCGAGCCCCATGTGCGTTAAAAAGGTTCTGCGGCTGACATTCTTCTTTGTCCAATCTTTCTTTTCGTTGGAATCCATCATTCTCACCGTCGCAAATTCGAAATCATGAAGGATTTAAATTAGCACAGTTTCATGACGGCGGTGATTAAACCGATAAGGACCGGCCCCATGCGGTTTAGACAAGAAAAGTCAAGAGATGACTTGGATGCCTTCAGCGGCTACGCAGCCTTCATGCGATCGCGAACGAACTCTTCCGGGCTGAAGGTTGTGGAAGAGAGAGTTCCAATTTTGTTCAGATCCGCAAGTCTAGTCGCATCCGAGATTCCAGCGCGTGAAGCGTATGTTGTGGTTCTTTCGGAGCGTTCTGCCTGGCTAAAAGCTGTTTGGGCAATGCTGAGCGATAGCTGAATCGGAATTGAGTTCAGGAGGTCGTTGCCGAGAGCGCTGAGAGCAGCATTCGCTACGCCAAAAGCTTCCGATGCTATCGATTTAGCAACAGTTATCGCTGCAGGGCTGCCGCTCCGTGAGATGGAAAGCGAGATGCTCCCTAGAGTATTTACCTCACTTGTCGTAACTTGTGAGATGCTGCTGTTTTCTTTTTGCTCTTCGCAATCGGCGCATTCCGGTTTATTCCACCACTCTGATTCTTCGGCGCCGACACTGCTGATTATATTTCCGTCTGCGTCCGTCAACGTTCCGTCTGGTTTCAACAGAGTGCCATCTTCCAAGCTTTTCAATCCGCTTCCATCAAGATTGAACTGATCCGTTTTCAATCCGGAGTTGGGATTAAAGTCTACGAGTGTCTTTCCATCTCCGCCTTCGATGCTTAAACCGCCTTCTCGTTTAACATTCGCTTTCTCGCCATCGGGCTTTACCAACTGTAGATCGTCGGTCTTGTCTGCAGGAAGAATAATGTGACCTTCCTCTTTGCCAGTGACCGGATCGGTCATTGCGATGTCGAACGAGCCGTCGTCGTTTTTCTTCACACCAACGCCATCGACTTCAATCCGTTCTCCTCTTGCGCGTTCGCCAAGCTGTTTGAAGAGTTCCTTTAAATGTTCTTGCACTTTCTGCCGAGCTTCATCAATCTCGTTCGGAACTTCCTGGTCCTTTCCATCCGGTCCTACTAGTGCCAGTTGGTCAGCTGCATTCAATCTGTATTCTTTTCCGTCGTGGAAAATTTGGGCGTTCCGTTTATCAACGTCCGTCAATGAATGCGTCTTGCTATCATGCGATTGAAGCAATAATTGATTTGTGGTGCCATCTTCGTTCTGCACGCGGAGAGCAGCAGCTCCCCGGTCTCCCAGCTCAGTCCGAATCTTGTCCAATTTCTCTTGAGACAGAGGACCTTCAATGTCGGCCGCCGCATTCACGCTTGTTTTGTTACCCTGTGCGTCGTAGTTGTAGTTGAAGAAAACGCCATCGTCCAGTTTTTGCATCAACTTGCCATCGGCATCGAAACGTTCCATCCTGTCTAAACTATATTTGCCGTCATCTCCTCTCGACATTTTTAGATCGAGTTTGGAACCGTCTTTCAGTGCAAGGTTGTAGGAACCGTCGTCACGTTGTTGTGCGATTACCTCCTCGCCCTTCTTGAGGAATGTGTCGCCGCCGGGCGTTCTCATCACTGTGACCATGCTGCCGCCAATCTCGACTGAGCCATCAGCGTAGGCGTCTCCCGGTAGCTCCAGACCTTTACTGCCCGCGTCTGTGGTACCGCTGTCGGTGGCACCCTCAAGATCCAGTTTATCTGCTCTGATTATCTCTTTCTCTACGTCGCCGAATTCATTTCTCGCTGAATCGTTCAGCGACCTCAGGTTCTCGTCAACCTGATTGCGCGGAATCAGATCCGACCGATCGAAGCTCCACTCGCTTGCCGAACCGAAAATGTCAGAGATGTTCAAGTAATCATTTAAAGGTTCAGCAACATAGTCGTTAAATGTCTTCGATGCCCAGTCGCCCAGGTCCGAGAGCGCCTCGCCCAGCCCGTAGTCAGAAGCGCTCGTTTCTAAGTTCTTGCTTTCAGAACCTTTTGATTCGGGTTTCGATTCCACTGCGACTCTATCAGCTTGTTCTGCCTGATGTGTTGCCGCTTCCAGACCGGACTCGCCGCCAGGTTCATTACTGTCGAAAAAGGACAGCGCTCCAAACTTTTCAGCAATTGCAGGCGAGATTCCTTTGCTCAGCATCTTGGACACGCTTTGAACGGTCTCCGAGGTCGACTTCCAGATTTCGTCCAGCATCAATTCTGAGGCCGACTCGGGTTTATCGCTAGCGTTATCGCTCTCGGTTGGTCTCTCGTTTGCGTTTACGCTTCCGCCTGCATCCTGTCTCTCGCCGCTTTGTCTGACTTCGTCGAACATCGACTGGGAGGCGTTCGCTTGCGAGTACTCCAGCGCGTTGGACTGGCCAGCCTTTTGGTCGGTTGAATCCTGTTGGGGTTGTTTCTCAACGGAAGCCATCAAAAATTCCTCAGACGCAGGGCTGAGTGCAAGCGATAGAAAGGGTCCGGGTCTAGTAAGAAGCTTAGACTAGCATCGCAAGTGTGAACTTTTGGTTCCCAAATTTTGATCGAAGGCTCAAATCTCTTCCAGTACTTTGCCTTTCGTCTCTTCCCCCAGGAAGAAAACAGCGGCAGCGGCCAGTACAAATGAACTCGCCCCCATGATGAACGCGCCTTGCTGTCCACTTTTCGTCAGAATTATGCCTACTAGTACGGGACCAAGCCAGGCTCCCACTCGACCAATGGAACTCGCGAAGCCGGAGCCGGTGGCGCGAGCATGGGTGGGATAGAGTTCCGGAGTATAAGCGTAAATTACCGACCACATACCGAACATAAAAAACTGCATGACCAAGCCGAAGATAAAGATTGAGTTGGTATCGTTGGCGGTGCCATAGAAATACGCGCTGGCCGCGCAACATAGCAAAGTCGTGATCATCATTGGTTTGCGTCCCCATGCCTCGACTAACCACGCGGCGGTGAAGAAACCTGGAATGCCGGCAAGCGAAATGTTGATGATGTTCTCCGTCGACTTGGCAAAGTCCATGCCTTTTGCTTCCAACATTGCGCCGAACCAAGAAGTCAGACCGTAGTAGCCGAGCAGCGCGAAGAACCAGAGCATCCAGACCATAACAGTTCTCTTGATGTACTGCTTGCCGAAAATAGTTTTGATCGAGGCTCGGTCAGGTCCGCTTCCATCTCCGCACGGTGACGTCGCGCTAGAGTCAAAGTCTGTTTTTGAAACCGACTCATTTTCGTCGTTTTCCATTTTTGCGACTGAAACGGATTCTTCTGGTTTGGTGAGAACGGCCACACCGCCACCATGATTTTCGGCCGTGGTTTCCCCTATGGAAATGGAATCAGATGATTGCGTCTTTCCACTGCGTCTGAGCGCTTCTTCAACCTTTGTTTCAATGACGCTTATGACTTCAGTCGCCTTTGCTGTTTGTCCGGATTCAGCTAACCAGCGTGGTGACTCCGGCACCATTCGGCGAATGACCAGAACAAAAATTGCCGGAATTGCTTCGGCGACGAATGCCCCTCTCCACCCAAAGCTAGGCACTATGAACATTGCCAGCAATCCGGCAGCGATGAAGCCAACCGGCCACATTCCCTCGAGTAGCGCGACATATTTACCGCGTACACGTGCAGGCACGAATTCGCAGATCATGGATTGACCAACAGGAAGCTCCATGGCTAAACCAACGCCGAGCAGCACACGGAAGAACATCAACGCTTCCACGTTTGGCGAAAGCGCGCAAAACAGCGAGGCTAAACCCCATATGATTATGCTTGCGCGGAACACTACGATGCGTCCGTACTTGTCTGCGAGAACGCCCGCGCAACCTGCGCCGATGAACATGCCCAGAAAACTCATGCTGGCGAGTAATCCCGCTTTCTCAGCGCTCAGCGCAAATTCCTGTTTGATAGACGACAGCACAAACGTCATCATTGCCACATCCAGGCAGTCGAAAAACCAGGCAGTCGCAATCACGACGAAGATCATGCGTTGGTACGAGGTAATCGGGAGACGTTCCAGTCTCTGGGCAATGGATAGTGTGCTCATACGGGGGATTGTAAGCGGTTTTTCCCGGTGCCTGGTTAATCGAATTCTCATACACTGATGGTTCGTGGACTCACCGGGCCTACAAGGTTGCCAATTCAGGGATTTCCCCAGGACTGTTTCAGTACTAGAGTTGCCGAAATTCTGCGGCGGCTTAGTTAGTCTGTAAGCATGGTCGAAAAAACGCGACCGGCAGAAATTACGGCACAGGCGATAGGGGATTGAGCATGAAAGCGAAAACGGTAGGAATTCTAGTTGTGGGAACGGTTTTGCTCTCCACCTGTGCCAGTATGACCCTGGCTGCAAAAGATCTAGATTCAAAACCTGAAATCAAGGTTGAGCCCACCAAGGCGCAGTCGAACGAGCGGCCTCATATGGACCTGGCGTTTTGCATTGATACTACCGGCTCGATGCAGGGTGAAATTGACATGGTGAAGAGTAAAGTCAAGGACCTCGTTGCCAAACTTTCCAGCGGAAAACCTGCTCCGGTTGTTCGAGTTGGTCTGGTTGCGTTTCGCGATCGGGGCGATGCCTATGTGACTAATGTTTATCCGTTCACCGAGGACATAGATAAGTTCGTCGGCGATATTTCTCAGTTGCAAGCCGATGGAGGAGGCGACGGTCCGGAGGCTCTCAATCAAGCACTTCACGCTTCGGTAAACGACCTTTCCTGGGACAAATCAAATAAAACAGCTAAGTTACTTTTCTTGATCGGCGACGCTGGACCGCACTATTATCCCAACGACTATAAGTGGGAAGATGAAGCGAAGAACGCGATTGCCAAAGGAATTCAGATCAACACGCTGGCATGTGATGGTCTGCAAAGCACCGGTGATGGTGGCATGGAAGTTTTTCAACAAATCGCAAAGCTTTCCGACGGTCAGTTTGAAAACCTTGCATATCGGCAAATCGTTAAGGACGAGTCCGGCAAAGAGAAGACCGTCATAAGTTCCGGTGGGGCGGCCTATGAAATTGCCGACAGCGCTTCGCGTGAATGGAAGAGTGGAGCAAAAGCACTATCCGCCGCCGGTAAAGCAAAACCGGTAATGGCATCGCCAGTAGTGGCAGCCCGCTCGGCTGCCGGATACCGCTCGGCGCGCGCTTCCATGGTTCCGAGCCTTGCTGGCGCAACGAATGGAACAATAGGGGCTGAAGCGTACGGCGCTTTCGCTGATAGCGCTGCTAGTGCCGGACCTTCTGCCGGTTTTGCTAGTGTGAATCGCAAGGACAGCAATCTTGATTCTTTGATGTATGACGCGGCTATGAAAAAAGCACGTGCCAAGTTGAACGTTTCCTACTAATGAATCGTTTAGCTACAAGTGAACTTGAATCTTTATGTGAGTTTTGACTGGTAAGTTCGGCTGACCTTTAATAGACACGGCGTGGTCAGCGTGTATTGGAGATGGCATTGAGAAGTGCCATCTTCAAACGCATGGGAAGATTCCCATATTGCGTAATATCCCCACTGTTTTCGTGAGCGCGAAGCACTTATTGTGAGTGCAGGTTGGTTAGGAACAGGTGGGTTTCGTTATGGGAAGATCGTCTGAGTTGGTGCGCAATGCCGGGGACGGCAACCAGCAGCAGGAACCGAAGGAATCTGGTCACAATCCGTTCGGTGGATTGATTGACGGTGCCAAAAGCGTCTTCGGCAAAGTGAAAGATGAAGCGCAAAAGATCAACAAAGATGATGTCGGTAATGCAATCGGCAAAGCCGGGCGAGCGATAGGCGACGGCGCAGACAAGATTGGAGCTACCGGAATTGGCCAGCAAGCACGCGATCTCTCCGGGTCCGGTGAGCGTGTGATCAAGGGACAGGGCACCCAGGCTGATAAAGAGAAGCTTTTCAACGCCGGCGTCGAAGCTGGCAAACTCGCCGTCGGTGGAGGATCTTTAAATGTCGCCGACCAGGTACTGAAGCGTAGCGGTGGCGGTTCGCTAAGCGACGTTATCGGTGGACTGTTCGGAAAAGGGGCTAAGGAACTGACACGTCTTGACACTGTCGGTTTCGTAAAGTCTGTTCGCGAAAACTGGGACGTGCTTGATTCTGACAAAGACGGATTCATCAGTCAGGAGAACATCAAGACCGCATCGCAGGATAAACTGTTTGCTCTCAAAAATGCTCACATGATGAGCGTGTTGGAGCAGATGTACGAGCCGCTCTCCAACTGCCAGAATGACGAATTTGGTTCTGAAGATAACGGCATCACCAAAGCGGATATTCGTGCTCTTGAGAAAGGAAAAATCGAGGGCACTGGTATGGGCTTCGAGGCAGCAGGCAAGGGCGCCTGGGACGCGAAGTACATTGCAGCTATTGCAGGAGGAAGTACCGCTTATCTGAATCACGCCGGTGGCGCCTCAAAAATGTTTTCACGCGGCGGTCTGGCTACCGCGGGCGTTCTAGCTGTTGGTGGCATATATGGTGCTATAGACTATTATGGTTCTCGCAAAGAGAACATCGAGAAAGTCATTGGCGAGCTGAAATAAGTTGCGGACCTGATGTTCCACGAACTTAAAACCAAGTTCTCTTCAAAGCGGTTGCGCGCGTGCTGTACAATAGCCGGAGCCCTCTTTGGATAAGCCTCGTGGTAATTCGCAGACGAGCAGAAAAACCGAATACGCTTAGACCGCTCCGCAATGCCTTCGAAGTTTTGTTCGACGACATCCGCGACAACGGGCTGGCGCTGCTCCGACTCCTCGGGATCGTATACCTTGTGCTTCTGTTAATCGCGGTGCCTCTGACTGCAGCTGCTCTTATTCCGATAAACAGCAACTCGACATTCGCATCAAATGTCGCTTTTATTTTCGACAAGCTGATTGAGTTTCTAAAAGGGAGCAATTACGTCATTCCAGGAGCGGGTGACTATTTGCTTGCCTCCGTAGCGCTTCTTTATCATCGAAGCCTTCGAGCACCAATTGCGTTTTTGCTTGGCGCAGGACTGATGTTTCTTCTGACGAATTATGGATTGCAGCCGGTCGCGGATTACGTGAAGAGTGCAGGTTCTCAATCCAAGTTCGCGCTTGAATATGCTTACACAGCCTTTCTCCTGGGCATCGCTGTGAGCTCGATCTTCTTGCCGACTATAGTGGCGTCGAAGTTGAAACGAGCCACATGGGTGAGATACTTTCTCGTAAATGGCTTGATAGGCTGGTTCCCGCCGTTTTGGGTTTTACTTCTATTTCTAGCATTTAAGCCTCCCAAGGCCAAAGGAGAGTCGTCCGCCAAGGACAAAACGGTCGATATCTCTTCTACGAAAATTGAAACGCCGGCTCAACAAAGTGATAAAGCCGAATACAGTAAGGAACGCGAACAAAGCAAACCTGCGCCCCCTCAAAATAAGCAGCGCAAGAAGAAAAAGGGATTTCGCAAGAAGTAAGTTTATTCGCCCTTCTTGAAGGTAGCGATGTACCAACAATTGCCGAAGGGATCTTTTACGGCAGAGCTGCGCTCGCCGTAGTCCATTTCCTGCGGTTCGAGAAGGACAGTTGCTCCGGCTTCGACAGCGCGAGCATGGGTTGTGTCGACATCCGGGACGTAGATGTGTACTGCGGCTGGGGTCGGTGGCCACTCTTCCGAAGCTTCGGACAGCTCAATTGGAGCACCACCGGCGATCCTCACAGCTCCATGCTTAAGCGTGCCATCAGGCAATTCGACTTTGCGAATTGCCTGGGCATCGAATACGGTTACGAGAAATTGCAGCAAACCGTGCGCATTGACAACTGTCAGATATGGCGTAACTTCCGTGTAGCCATCAGGGATATAACTCATGGTTTAATGAACTTTCTTGCCGTTTTTCCAATTGTAGTTAACGACTTTCCAACCGGCTTTCCGTTTCACAGGCTTCTTGCTGCTGACAGTCGTGCTCTTCATAGAAACTGTTCGTCCCGGTGTAGTTGCAGTAGTGGTCTTTACCTGCGTGCCGGTTTCTTGAACAGTTTTGGCTCGGATACCACCGACTCCGCCTGACTGGGACGTGGAAGATGTCTCTTGCGGACCGCCGGTCTGTGATTCGTTTTGAGTGGCTGAGTGCGACGATGAGGCGCTGCCCCATGGACCTCCGGAACGAGTGGTCGAGTCTGTATCTGCGTTCGAGCTATTCTGCGTTGTCGCCTGGCTAGCAGCCATCCCACCCGCCATGGAGTCGGCAGAGACTTGCGGAACCGCGAACATACTTGCTACAACAGCTGCAATAGCTAATCTCGATGTGATTTTGCCATAGTCTTTCAACGTGCTCATGTTCATACCTCTTTAGTGGATAACCGAGTGCCGATGTCTTTAAGAAGGTACTCGGGCGGTTTGATGCCGCTGCGTAACCAATTCATAGCCCAAACTTTCAAGCGCGATGCTTAAACTGGTTTCAAACAGGTCTCGTTACATCGCCGGGACTTTCAGATGCTAAGAATCTATTAGCGCAGAGCGTTGGTCACCACGCCCCGTTAACGCAGCAGTCAATGCAAAAACTGCACATAGCGGACCGCAACGAACATGCGCACCGATTATAAGGAATGAACTATGAGCGCTCGATCTATATCAATGTTGATGCTAGTAACCGCAGTAGTTTCAGGAGTGGTTTGGTTGGACGTCCAGTACTTCGCCGCTGATCCATCTCTTGAATCCCGTCATGATGCAGGATTAGCTCAGATGGCGGCACGACAAGACGGTATTCTTCGTTAGAATTGAGACTGCCTGCGCAGTCTGAGAAAATTAGCGATTAGATCGCCCGAAATCCATATCAGGCTTCATATTTCGGAATCGATTTTCCGGTTTTCGTTTCGTATTTAAACAGAGTGGCATGTACCTAGTAGAAGATTCTGGGGACCTGCTTATTAGCGCTGAGAAACCGTTCCGAATCAAAAACGACATGTGGCTCCTGCTGGGAGTCACTGTATTGCTACTCGGGGCTATGATTTTCACTGTTCTTCGGCTGGTCCAACAGTCTGAAGAGCATGTGGATTCCGTCAAAAGCATCAAGATTAAAGTTGACAGGGCTAACCTGCGCCCCGATGAGGGTGAGGGCGATATCGCGCTCAAGAAAATTATAGATGAAGATCCATATCGAACTGAATTACAGTTTCAACACTGGGATCTGACGAAAGACAATATGAAAACAATTGGGAAACTCGAGACGTTGACCCAATTAAGTTTGTCTGATTGCACATTTAAGGATTCGTGGCTTCGATATATCACTCATTTGCCGTTAACGTCGCTAGACCTGGCGGGTACTGTAGTGACCGACGACGGTCTGAAGTACGTTGCGAAGATAAAAACGCTCACGAAACTTGAGATTTATGATACCGGGGTTAGTGGCAGGGCGTTCGAGATCTTGAAACCATTAAGTTCCAGTCTGACTCATTTGTCTATCAATGCATCTTCGCTTAGCGATGCTGATCTCGAGCAACTTGCTAACTTTTCGAATCTGACCCACCTTAATATGAAGGGGACATCCATCTCAGAGAGCGGCTTCGAGTCAATTGCGAAGCTGCCGAACTTAGAGGAGATTGACTTTGGAAGAACAAAAATCACCAAAACAGGTTTAGAGAAACTGTCTGCCTTGCCTCGCTTAAACGAACTTCGCTTGAAGGGATGTTCCGTGGATGATGAGATGGCATCGGCGCTGTTGAAGTTTCCCGGTCTCAGGCGAATCGAGCTGAATGACAATAACGTTTCGGACAAAACTCTTGATGGTCTGTCGAAAATGGAGAGTCTTCAAAGTCTGGGAGTCCGAGATAATCAAATGATTTCCGACGCTGGCGTGGCCCGATTTCGAAAGGCAAAACCTGGCTGTTCTTTGATTAGCGGTACAAAAGACAGACGCGATGCGCTGTGAGGTTTCACAAACACCTTACACCGCGTTTCCCTCCTAATTACAGTCGACGCCTAATATAGATTAAGAGGGTAGATTGGGTTTTGCCTATGATGTTCTTGCTTCTAGCCACCGGACTTCTCGCTGCTGCAGTTGCAGTTTGCTTTGCGAGTAAGTTCCTGCCGACCTATTTGCTTAAGCTTGGATCTACCAGATTCTGGAAGCTTTCTGTGCTCTCCGTTCTCCTGCTGTTTTTGGTCGGATTGATTTGGGGTACACCGCTGAGCGGCGAAAAACGTGTGACACCGAATGTGGTTGCATCCGTCAATGCTGCTAGAAGCGAACTCGCAGATGACTCACGAGTGGAAGACGTGTCTGCCCAGCTACCCACGAAGAACGTTTTGGAGCGCGAACCTGTCGATTGCTCCTGGCACGGTGAAACGATCGATTTGGATGGTGCCACTCGCGGTGAACCTTCTGCAGCCGAAATCGATGATACCGTTGTCGTGATGGATCATGATTTGCTTACCGATCCACGTAACTCCAAGAAACTTGTTAATCTCGGTTGGGCTTTGATTCGGCTCGGTGATACTGATGCCGCCTTTGAATATTTTGATCGCGCACTAAAAGCTAATCCCAGTTCTACTGTTTATGCTGAACGAGCATGGGCGTTTGCGTATCTCGGGAAAAGTTCAGAAGCTCTCAGAGAAGCAAGGCGTGCACTGCGGGCAAAGCCTACTAACAGGCTCGCTTTAGCGTGCGTAAACTACATCGGTAGAGAAAAACATTCGCGCAAAATGTAGTAGCGCGAATGCTTCAGTCGAGTTTGTTGAAAGACGATGTCTTGATGGCGATTCGAGACTTTCCATGGTTGCAGCTAGTCCAGATAAGCGCTTGTTCCGGAGGTGCTGCAATAAATTGTTGCCGGCTGGGAAAATTCGCCAACGGGTTCTCCATTTAAGTCGTACGCATGGACGCGTAGTTCATAAAACCCTTCTTTCTGAAACCATGTTTTTGAAAGGCGCATGCTGCCCTGGTTTTGCAGCGTCTGTTTGTGAGCAATAATCTTTTCGACAGGAATCATTTCTGAACCACCAAAGAAAAAATTAGGTTTGGTAACTTCCAAAACAACTTTCGACGCCCGCGCAATTGCGTTGGCGTTCCAGCTGATGTCAACGGAATCTGGCTTTACGACGTGCTCCCCGGTAGTGCGCGCCGGCGTAGAAATTTCGAGACTGGGCATCAACAGATCAGCTGATACCAATTCTGGATTTTCGAGAGCGTCTAAGGTTAGCGTTCCTAAGCGGATTCGCAGCGCATTAACCGCCGGGCTTGAATACCAGCGCCAATTATCGGAAAGACCGATGACAACAGGGGTTTTGCCAGGTGGCGGAAGTAAGCGAATCATACCTCGTGAACGATTCTGCGTCTCCTCATTCCACCATAACGTAATCGGCGCGAATTTGTTTTTCGATGATCTGGAGTTTAGTGTGAATGTCAAATAGTCAAAGTTCAATGGATTCAGTTTCAAATTTGCATAATAACCAGGTTCAACGCTTTCATAAGATTCCAACCCGAGCCTGTTTCCATCGCTTTCACCGGACTGGGATAGCGGAATCGGTTCTAGTTTCTGTATTTCGCTGTTCCAGGCATAAACAGTTTTGACAGTGCCGTGTCGCAACAGTTTCTTTAGCCTGCTCGAATCAATAAGGTCTCCCGGTCCGATCAAAAACGGTTTGAAGGAGACGACTTGCTCAATGACCTTTCTCTGGCAGAATGGCGGTGACAGCAAGTGATGGAGAGTCGAGCCATTTAGAATTACCATGGCGCCGTTGTAGTCGTCGGGTATTCCGAGCACCATTATTTTTTCGTCTTTAGCAAGTCCAGCCGTTAGGTCGGAGCATTGAAGTCTAACTTGATTTACGATATCACCTGCGGTGCGCCATGCTTGATTCGAAATCGCGGTCGCGCAAAGCAACAGTGCTACCATTCCGCTGAGGAAGATCGACGCTGTGGTTTGAACGGCCTTCCACCAGCCTGCCCTATCCGCTGACGTCTGCCACGACGCCATCGGTGCGAACGTCCAGCAAGGCAGCCATGCCGAAAGCGGCATGGTCAGAAAAAATAGCAGCCGGCTGTTATGTCGCGCCGGGTCGAGACCCCATACTGTTGAGAGTGGAATGACAAGCGTGAGTGTCCAGAGCGAAAGAAATGCCGCCAGCCTCCAATGAATTCTTCTGCTGAGCAGTGCTTGAATTACGCAAACAAAACTGCCGAGTATGAGTTGAACTAGGAGCGCGATTTCATAGACCCCAAGCGGTTTTAGCATTGTGTGATTGAATGGAAAGATTATTCGTAACCAGACTTGTGGATCAAACCAGAGCAGCGATGCGTATTTTGCTTTCACCAGTCCAAAACTGCCTGTGTAGCCGCCGAACATTGAGCCGAACATGAGCAAACGCAAGACAAGGTACAAGAGGGCAATAAGGAGAAACGGAAGTGAAATCTTCAATGCGAAACCAACGGTTGCGAACCGTTGGGCACGTTTGCCTCCGAGGACGTTTGTAGAACTTGAATTCGAGAGACTTTGCGATTTGCCATTCGACGAGTCCAATGAAGATGGGCGCAATGATGCCAGAGCGAAAATCACAAACGGAAGTCCGATAGCAATTTCTTTTGCTCCCAGGGCGAGTATGAATGTCAGGCATGGCAGCGCCAAATGTTTCAAACCGTGCCTTTGATTGTTTAAACCATCAAGCACCATATTTAGTGTCGTTAGATAGAACAAGGCTGCGAGAACATCAGCTCGGCCCGACAACCAGGTCACTGCTTCGCAATGCAACGGGTTGACGGCGAACATCGCTGCCGTCGCGAAAGCGGATGCCCTGACTGTGAGTGGGTCGCGTGTAACGAACGTGGCGATCAGGCGTTTCATAAATCCAAACAGCAGCACCACATCGGCTACGTATAGCAATGTGCTTGTAATGTGGTAAATAAGCGGATTTGTCTTACCCAGCAGATAGTCGCACCAGAAAGTCAGACCGAGGAGCGGCCTGTAAAATTCGAAACTGGGAATTTGAATATAATTGCCGATGAAGTTGCGCCACAAGAGCTCTGTGTCGCCGTTAAAGACTCGGTATGCGTAGTGGACCTGCCAGAGATCGTCTGCTGTAAAAAAGAATGTAAGTGTAGAGCCGTAACCGATTAGAACGAGAACGATGAGCGTCGCTAGAAGCCACGCATCAGTTTTTCCACCATAGATGTTTTCAATGTTTCGGTCTGCCGGCGCAGAACTCTCTGTCATTGCAAAAGCTCAAGTCAATTCACGGGCTCAGTTTAAACCTTGGCAGTGGATTTGGTACATCCGACTCAATTCCAACTGTTCAATTCAACAGTTCTATTCATTGCGCAATGAATTACATTGGTTTCACAAACCGAGCCGAACACCTGAGATTGAGGATAGAAACATGGGATATGAGAATTTCAGTCAGAATGCCAAATCTGAGGCGAATCAGAATTCTCTGGATTTCACTGATATTTTTGATGCCATGGGCAAACTGCCTGACGACGTGAGGCGGAATGGACCTGATTTAGCCAAGTCTGCTCTGGAGTATGCGAAGGAGCATCCTGTCGAAGCCGGTGCTCTGGTGGTTGGTGGTGCGGTGACAGCGATAGGCATCGCTGAATTTTCCGGGGTTTTGATGGCGACCGGGCTTATGTGTGAGCTTGGAACCGTTGGTTATCTCGGAGTTCAAGCAATCAAGCAAAATTTCGGCTCCGAATCAAATTCTCACGGCGTGCCAACCGTGATCTTTGATAGAAAAGCAGCGCAATCAAAATAGACGAATTTTAAACAGAACCAACGGTGTGAGTGGTTCTCGGCTGCGCAAGCCGAGAAGGGAAACAAATATCCAAGTCGCCAAGACTTGGATATTTGTCATTTGATAAACTGTGTTCATTCCATCTCATGTTTGAAGTTGAAATCACAAAAGCACAAGTCGGCGGTCCAAGCACTCTTCATCGTTGGGAGTCAGCTGCTGTGCTCCGGTTTCAACCTGAGCACCGGTTTATCTGCGGGTGCGCTGGAGCCGCCGCCGACTGCCGTTCACAATAATGCGGCTGCGCAGAATGTTTTCGTCTCGAACCTTCGCCCAATGTTGCGAACTATTTCACACCAGGGCTGGGAAGATCTAGGAGTGAAGACCTATCGAATTGCCGACGGAAGGCTCGTTTCCGTTGAGCCTGCCGTCGCGGCAGGCAATTTTTCGGCACAAAAAAGTCTGTCGTCTGGTCCGGCTGACTCGGCGGCATCTGAAGGAGGCGCAGTCTCGGAATCTTTTTCGCCTCCAGTTTTTGGCAATGACATTTTGATTCTCGACGAATTCGCTTGCAAAGCGATCTCTCAAAAAACATTCAAGCGTGGCAGTCGGTACATAACTATAAAGGCGTTTGAATTTGCAGAATCCGAGGGCGCGAATGCCGGCTATGACCTTTTGCGAAAGGGCTCCACGACTGTCGTCAAGCGTGGTGATGGTTCATCAGAGGACGGAGACAGTATTTCATTCTGGCAAGACAAGTACCTATTCGTTTTATCCGGTTCGTCTGAGGATGACGACGAGAGTAAGGAAGTGATAACAAAGTTTGCGGAGAATCTTTCTAAGATTGCGATTACTCATGCGCAACCGCCGGCGGTGCTGTCCAGAATTCCTGTAGTTGATCGGATTAAGGGATCCGAGAAGATTGTCATGGGACCGCTTTCGGCAGCAAAGTATTATCCGGCTCCTGATATTGCAGGGCTCTCGGTCGATTCTGCGCACTCAGCCGTCGTCGCGGATTACCAGATTCTGTATCCGACGCGGGAGAGATTGAAACTTCTATATATAGATTATGGCGACGCCAGGTTTGCGGACGAGGTTTTCAATACCTACCAGGCTCGGCTTGAACAGCTTCATCCGGCCGACGAAATCTGGCCCGAGGAGCGACGAGTGTTGTTCAAGCTTAATAAGGTCTACCTGATGGTTCAGCGTAAACCTACCGGTCGGCTGGTTGTAATCTACGGCGCGCGAAAAGCAAGATCCCTGATGTTGTTAGCGGGGCAGATTCGGTAGCCGGCCACCGGTGCTAGAAATCGTGTTAAAGAAACGAGTCGGAGCTTCACAAGTGCGGCATGGACAGCAGCGCTTCTTGAATTCTCGAATCGAAACCCCGACTCAATTCCTCTACGGAATATGGTGACTAACGGTGCTACTGAACCTGGACGCTCGACCGACCTTCTGGTGTCATCGCATTTGAGATTTCTATGTTGATTCCGGTCAATCTTTTTTCCAGTCTGTCAGACAGGTATTTCGGAGTTCCTTCTGCAACAACCGAGTCGGCCTCGCTTTTAAGATCTTCCAGACGTGCGCCGAATGCACTGGCGTCTGATGCGGACATATATCCTTTCGATAACCCGAGATTTACCTGGTCTTTCATATTTTGAATTCGCGTGTGAAACACAGGAGCTGCGCAACTCTCAAGTGTGGCTGCGCTTGTCGTGGTCTTGACTAGTGGCTTGGTGGTGCCGAAAGTCACCGAGCGTTTCATCAGAATATCCGGCTCCGCCGGTGCTACCACTCTTTGTTCGACCACAGCAGGTGTAGAAACTACAGATTGCTCTTCAACAACCGTCGAGGTGGCGGGTGGAACGATGACCCGCTTCTCTACAACAGTTGATGATGTTTCAGTTGGTATGACAACCTGAGCGGGGGTAACAACCTGTCGTTCGACGACTTGCTGCTCTACTACTGCAGGCGAACCTACATAGATTGAGTCAGCAAACGCAGCCGTACCCAACAGTGTTGTGAGGGCAGCGCCAAGCACAGTCGCCTGGCTGAGTTTATTGGAGCGCATAAGATCCTCCCTTGCATCTCTTTTGATTTTGAACAATTGCAAGACAGGGCGCATGCCTTCAGAGTTCCCGCGAATTCGAACTTTTGACAACCCGGACTCGTTTGTTTCTCAAGCCATCGAAACGCTCACCTGTGGCTATTTTGGCTAAATCGCTCTCTAACAGTTTCCGAAAAGAATGAAAGGCCTATATAAGGATTGATGGCCGAATCCAGTGCTGGGCAAAGGAAATCGCCTTTTGTATGCCGTCAGCGTTTATTGGCTGGCTATCATAATTGAGGAAAAAATCGCTCGGAAGCCTCTAAATCTGCCCTTTTGCGAAATTCTTAAGGGAAGATATATATGTCGAATTGATAACAGATCTGCTCAAATACACGTTTTTGACCGATCGAAAGTTGACACCTCCCGATCTCTCCGGTAAGATTTATTCTCATGCGGCGTTGCACCACGAACTGATTCGTGAGGCGCGCAAGACTCGCATCGCGAGTCAATCGCTCATCGAACCCTGATAACTGAATAAGCAATTAGGCGCCTGTCAAGAAATTGAGTAGGACAAATAAAAGCTCTGTTGAAAAACGCCAGTACTCCTGGCGAACACGTAACAGTGACAACGGAGAGTTTGATCCTGGCTCAGGACGAACGCTGGCGGTGTGCCTCACACATGCAAGTCGAGCGGATGTTTATTAGAAGCTTGCTTTTGATAAACGTTAGCGGCGGACGGGTGAGTAATACGTAGGAATCTGCCTCAAGGAGGGGGACAACGGGTCGAAAGATCCGCTAATACCCCATATGCGAGCAATCGTGAAAGGAGTAATCCACCTAGAGATGAGCCTGCGTCCGATTAGCTAGTTGGCGGGGTAAAAGCCCACCAAGGCGACGATCGGTAGTTGGTCTGAGAGGATGATCAGCCACAATGGGACTGAGACACGGCCCATACTCCTACGGGAGGCAGCAGTGGGGAATTTTACGCAATGGGGGAAACCCTGACGTAGCGACACCGCGTGAGCGAAGAAGCCTTTTGGGGTGTAAAGCTCTGTCAGCTGGAACGAACACAATGACGGTACCAGCAGAGGAAGCATCGGCTAACTACGTGCCAGCAGCCGCGGTAAGACGTAGGATGCAAGCGTTGTCCGGATTCATTGGGCGTAAAGAGTTCGTAGGTGGTCTGTTAAGTTTGGTGTTAAAGAGCGGGGCCCAACCCCGATAGTGCACTGAATACTGGCAGACTTGAGTGCGGTAGAGGTAAGTGGAATTCCAAGTGTAGCGGTGAAATGCATAGATATTTGGAAGAACACCGGTGGCGTAAGCGACTTACTGGGCCGTAACTGACACTGAGGAACGAAAGCCGGGGTAGCGAATGGGATTAGATACCCCAGTAGTCCCGGCTGTAAACGATGGATACTAGGCGTTGTGGGTATCGACCCCCGCAGTGCCGTAGCTAACGCGATAAGTATCCCGCCTGAGTAGTACGGCCGCAAGGTTGAAACTCAAAGGAATTGACGGGGGCCCGCACAAGCGGTGGAACATGTGGTTTAATTCGAAGCAACGCGAAGAACCTTACCAGGGCTTGACATCCATGGAACCTTTGGGAAACTAGAGGGTGCTCCTCGGAGAACCATGAGACAGGTGGTGCATGGCTGTCGTCAGCTCGTGTCGTGAGATGTTGGGTTAAGTCCCGCAACGAGCGCAACCCCCGTTGTTAGTTGCCATCAGGTAATGCTGGGCACTCTAGCGAGACTGCCGGTGACAAACCGGAGGAAGGTGGGGACGACGTCAAGTCATCATGCCCCTTATGCCCTGGGCTACACACGTGTTACAATGGATAGGACAATGCGAAGCAATACGGTGACGTGGAGCGAATCGCCAAACCTATTCTCAGTTCAGATCGTAGGCTGCAACTCGCCTGCGTGAAGTCGGAATCGCTAGTAAACGCCGATCAGCACGCGGCGTTGAATACGTTCCCGGGCCTTGTACACACCGCCCGTCACGTCATGGGAGCTGGTCACGCCCGAAGTCGGTGCGCTAACCCTCTGGGAAGCAGCCGCCTAAGGCAGGGCCGGTGACTGGGACGAAGTCGTAACAAGGTAGCCGTACCGGAAGGTGCGGCTGGATCACCTCCTTTCTAGGGAGAACATTGGATAGACTCTACTGTGTACGAGTCGTTAATCCAACAGATAATGATTGAGTTAGTTCGCTAACTCAGTGTTCTCACAGGTCGGTGCCACAGAGGACTACCAGAATGGTCATATAAAAACCATACCTACTCATACCAGGTAGTCTGAGGCGACAGTTTAAATTAAGTCTAATTGCTATTCAGTTATCAGGGTTCGAATGAACCAATAAAACAAAAGGTCGAAGGTTATTGCCTTCGTTTTTTTGTATTGGGGTAGAATTTTTTTTGCTAGATTGAGTTAGCTGATGCCTGAAAGTCTCATGGCATCAGCATTTTTTTGACTTGCCTTAATGCTACCTGGTCGTTGTTGGTGGCGCCGGCGTTATCAAAGAACTCGGTCCGACTGGGCCGCCGCTTCCACCTATTTCGCCACTACCAGTGGTGCTCTGTTCCGCACTGAAAACTGACTTCGAATTGTGCTCGGCTATCTCTCCACTTTTTCTATCTCGCTTGTGCTGCTCAGCAAGCCAGTTTTCCATCCTCGCAATCACGTCAGGCTCTACAAAGTTATGTTCCAGTAACAAATGTCCTTTGTTTTCGAACATATAGATTGTTTGGTCATGGGAGGGGATGTTTTTTGCGAACTTTGGAATCGCCTTTGCTTTGTAGATTTTGTCTTGTTCCCCGGCCAGCATCAAAATTGGCATGTCCTCGGGAATACTCTTGGTATTTGCGATTGCAAGCGTGTTAGTTTTTACGCTTTTAATCAGATCGGCGGCGCTCAGATCCATATCGATGTAGGGATCTTGCAGATACTCCTCTGTCACTCGAGGATCTTCCGACAAATACGGTTTGATGTGAGCTTCCAATCCAAAGGGTTTATACGGGTGAAAAAAACTCTTTGTCGAATCGATTAGAACGCGCTTGTTTAGCCTGACAATTCGCTTCACGCACGGACTGGAAAGAATAATTCCGTCAACCAGATCTGGATGAGTTGACGCAACCCAAACCGAGAGATTGGCTCCAAGACTTTCTCCCATCATATAGAGCGGCACATCAGAGTACATTTTCTTTAGAGTACTCAGTACGTCAACAATATCTCCCTGGCTCTGAGTGTAGTGAATTTTGTCGTCGCCGTTGAATTTTTCGTTGTCTTTGCGCCAGGCCCCAAACCCTCTGAGATCCAGGGCGTAGACTGGATAACCATCAGCAGCTAATTTCATGGCTACGCTGTCGAATCGACGAGCATGTAGCGTGACACCATGAATCGCCAAGATTACGCCCTTAGTTTTGACAGCGCTATCGTTCCAATAATAGATTGGCAGTCTGAGTTCTTTCCCAAGACTTGCGTTATCATCTCTAACAGGCTCCGCTGACGCGGATTGGTGCGAGACTGCGAACGTGGCAGCCGCGAAAATGCTCAGGACAGTTGACAGTGTTTTGCGCGTAGCCATTGAAGCCGAGCGAGACCTGTAAGTATGAAGGACTTTTAGTAGCGTAGCACGCTGATTGATTTATGATCTCGCTTCTTGACCCATGTCATTTTACGTGAAGCTGGCGCGGCGCTACCTGTTCATCACTTTTATTCCGCGAGCTGGTAGCATCAAAACCGCTTGGAAACAGTCGCTTGCGATTGGGTTCCATTGATTGTGCGGCGATCAGTCACGCGTGAGCGCAAGTCCAGATATAACTTCTGATTTTGGCAATTTGAGCAGTTCAGCTGGTTTCAAAATAACTTTCGTGGTGCGATTTCCACCGCCAAGCAGCACTTCATCGCAGTCCATTATCCGCGAGTCCAGATAAATCGGTAGATCCGGCAGTCCAAATGGTGTGACTCCACCAATTTGCATTCCCGTAAATTCGAGCGTTTGCTCTGCAGATGCAAAAGAGCATCGCTTTATTCCAAGTAAGTGTGAGATCTTCTTGTTGACGTCGAGTTTAGTCGTGGCAAGGATTACACAACATGCAAATTTTGGTGGCGTCGATTTTCCAACTGCGATGATCGTGTTTGCGGTGGTCTCGGGAGCGAAATTATAGTGTTCGCAGAAGATTGTCGTATCAGCCAGATGGTCTTCGCATTCAAAGACTCTATATTCGATACCATGAGACTTAAGTCCTGCTGAAACAGTTGGATGTGGTTCGTTCGTAGACATGCGGTTCTCCGAATTGCTGGGACGTTTCAATCGGTTGTTTTTTTCGAAACAGCCTTCTCGTACTGAAGAAGTTCCCTACTTTCTGGTCCGTCAAGTCGTTTAATTGTGGCAAGCAGCTCTAAACGAATAGGTTCGGCTTCTTGCTCCAAGTGGTTTAGGACATAGGCGTTTAGAAGTGCTGCCAGAGCACTTTTCAGCATGATGTCGTTTTTGCTTGAGCGAGAGACAACAATTGCTTTTTTAAGGTCGCTGACGCTGTCCGGTCGATGCAGATGTGTTTTAAAGGCCGAGCGACGCAGTAGATATGGCACTATTAGGGGTGCGTCCGCTCCTTGAGCACGTTCTACGATATCGATAATTTTGGTCGATTGCTCGATCGCTTCGGAGTATTTTTCCGACGCTTCTAGCCTGTTAAGTACTTGCAGCATTCTTACGATCCGCCTGGGTACAGTTGGTGCTACCGCCGTCAGCGGCATCTGCTGTGAGATTCGTTCAGCTCCAGCTTTTGTTACTCTTGTGCCGTGGACGATAACATATTCCAGTGACCGCGCTGCGGTAACGTATTTCAGACCGGCATCGCTGATGGTGGTTTCGCTCAGCTTCAGGTCTCTAAGCATTGGGAGGTATTTTACGTTTTCCAGAGATTCGTCGGTGATGTTAGTTCCTTCGAGATACAGACATTGCAAATTTGGAAAGTTCTTGACGAACTCCAGTGTTTTTACATCGCAATTCGTCAAGACTAGTTTCTTCGCGTAGGGTGCCGACACCTGCATCAAGCCTTGGTCTGTAATCGGATTCCCCATCAGATCCAGCTCTTCTATTCTTGTATAACCCTTCAAGAGTTCCAGATCGCCGTCATTTATGAATCCGCTGGAAAAGCAGAGCTTCACTTGTCCATTTTTTACAGCCCGTCGAATTACGTCTCGCCTGTCGACATCGTTGAAGTCCGGAATTGACTTTCGAGTGGTTGTTGACTTCGTGGGGGCGGATGAAAGTCGTTTATCCTGCAGGAAGAGCCGACTGGCAACGCCACCGGTTATGGTGACAAGCACGAGTAAAACAGCCAGGGTGATCACGCTGCTCCTCTTGAAACCGGCTTCGTTGGACTGCACGTCGGTCGGCATGATGCCGGTAGCCGCCGGTACAAGATTGACATCACCGAAATCGATTGAACTTTCAACTTCACTTAATACCTCGTCCACTAGGTGAATCTGGTTCAAGGCCGTCCGCAACTCGGAAATTGACTGAAAACGATCGTCCGGTTGTTTCTCCAGGCATTTTGCGACGACCATTTCTAATTCCTGCGGAAACTCGAGTTGAGGCGCAGTCTCGGAAAGCGACGGCGCCTGCGTGTGAGCGTGCTGGGACAAAATTTGGAGAGACGATCCACCCGAGAATGGAGTGCGGCCTGTGAGCGCTTCAAAAAGGACGCAGCCAACCGAGTACACCTCGCTTCTTTCGTCGTATGCAAAACCAAGACCCTGGTCGGGTGGCATGTAGAGAGGACTTCCCACCATAGTATTGTCCGTGGTGCTAAGGTCCAGATCGCCGTCGGTCATTATGCCCTTGAATTTGGCGATGCCAAAATCTATAAGGTAAGCATGCTCTTTCGATAACAGGATGTTCGAACTCTTAACGTCTCGGTGCATGATGCCAAGATTATGCGAATAAGATAAAGCGTCGCAAATCTCGTCCATTAGTTTGAGAGTTCTAGCAAGCGGAAAGGGGCCGTTTGTGGCAAGGTGGCTTTCCAGTGTAATCCCGTCCACGTATTCCATAACCATGTAAGGAATTCCGGTATCGTCCGTGGAAAGATCCAATATCGAAACAATATTAGGATGTTTCAGTTTGGAACAGGTCTGGGCTTCGGACTGAAAATCTATTACGGTAAGGGCAGATGTTCTACGCAACTTTTTCAGAGCCACTTTTCGGCTGAGCAAGTTGTCACGGCAGAGAAAAACGCTGCCGGAAGCGCCGCTGCCAAGCCTGCTGATGGGCTCGTAGCGTGTCGTCTCGATAAATTCCCCGCGGGCGAGGTCGCGGATGGCATCTTCATCGGCTGTTTTTGATTGAGTTAGCCTGTCCGCCTGGTCTTCAATCGCCTGTCTTGCCGCGCGTTCGGCTAAAACCTTCTGAGCTATTGACGGTTTACTGACGGGTGATGCGCAATTACAACAGTCCGTTCTAAATATCCATTGAGTTAAGGAGCCAGCGCGTCCTTTGTTGATCCGCTTGCCGCATTCGTGACACAGATCGACTTCGATCGTTTCATCAGAAACTGCCAACAGCTCGCAATCGCAGCCTGCTATCCACTGCGTGATAGTTCCGGTGCGCGCGGCTCTTGTGGGCTTCTGACACTTCGCGCACAAGATCACATCAGGCAAATCGTTGTCTTGTTCAGCCATTTTGCTGTCTTGAAGGCATAATCATCTAACAATCAATATACCAGAGCGATATTAATGCTTATAAACTTTGCGTGCCTGCCGCAACAATCGTGACAGTCCGTTTACCTCGAGCGGTCGGTTTGCGGCCATCGAACGCGATTTTGCGGTGTTTAATCTACCTTGCAAAAATTGCATTTGCAGTTGTTGTATGATTAAGCTAATCCCTGTCTCTGCGCGCCATTCAGGACTTCAATCGAATGAAGCAGGTGCAACTAATCGGAACCACCATTATTCTTGTAGCCGCGACCACCGCGGGCGGGGCTTATCTTTGGTGGCAGTCGACGCCGCAATTCGCACTGCTGGAGGCTAGGAGTGGTTTTCTGGAGAAAAACCGCAAGAAGTTTAACAAATACGTCGATGTTGCTACTGTTACCACAGGTTTTACCGAAGAGCTCATTTTTGCGCCGGCTGAGAAAACTCCGAATTTAACAAAGCTTCAGCGCATAGTTGGATTGGGAGCATTGCGCGCTGCTCGAACTAGCATTGACAATTCCCTCATCTATCAAATTCAGAGGTTGGTCAACAAACCTAACACTGCCGTCGCTTCGGCCGCTAACACTGGTGATGAAGAGGATGAAGGTGAGATCCGCGACGCATCGAATGCCACTACAGGCGGTGCAACCGGTCGCGAAACGGGCAAATCGCTCGCGGACGGTACGCGCACCACTATTACCACGACAACAACTACTGTTGTGAAAACAGTCGACGGCAAGGCTGGCACCGAGTCAAATGACGAGCCCAAGATTGTTCATCCGGAACGGAAGAAGTTTTCGAGTCTTCTTCGCATGGCCTGGAAAAGAGAGAAAATGCGATTGAAGAATCTCTCATTTCAGCGCATGGCGGAGTTTGCAAAGGCACATCCCGACACCATAATAAACAGAATTTTTGCGGCTCCTGTCGGCGGTCGAGCTAACGCCATCAAGCAACTTCTGGCAGAATGCGGATTTAAAGGCAGTAATTTCAAAAAATATTTGCTTGAGAATAAAGGTTCAAAAGTAATCGCTCACCTAACATTCATGTCGCCACGTATCAACGATCTGGTCACTGTCAAATTGGAGATGGAGAGACTTCATCAGGGACCGTTCGGACGTTACCGAATCTCTCGTCTTGTCAATTTCAAGGGCACACTTAACCATCTTAAGTACGATACAGACGATCAAATTCAAGGACTGGTTGCTTACGGTCTTCATGATTTGACCGGTCAAACAGTCGCAGGCAAAGCAAAGGAAGTTTTAAAAGAACTCGAAGAGTCCGCCGCTCAATTCTCTGATGAAGACGACGATGAAGATTGTGACGGTGTCAGTGACTCCATCGAAAAGTATCACGAAGCGTCGGCGAACCCTAAGCGCTAGCTACAGTCGATTTGTTTTTTGATGCTCGCTCTTTTCCCAATTTTTTGAAAACATCTTCAATGATTCCGATCAGCATGTCGGCTTCGCGCTGGCGTTGATCGACTGTTCCGAATAAGCGTATGGAGCGGTCGCCTGTGCCGAGTATATGCAGTCCGTGCAAAAATCCCTCGTAGGAAACAGCTGACTGGAAATCATGGTCCGGTACGTCGAAGGCGTTCATCTGACCGATACCGCGTGTATTCGAAATCAAATTAGTGCCTGGCATCTCTTTCTCGAGTCGGGCGCCAAGCTTCTCAATTTCAGCTCGCAGATATTCTCCGGATTTCTTTGCATTGTCAGGATACGAGATGCCTAGCGCTGGATCTACTTGCTTGAGTTCTTCGAGCGTGTAAAAAGCCATCGCTATTCCGAGCAAATTTCCCTCCGCCCAGGTGCCTGAAAATTTTCCGCCCGGCCAATCACCGAGCAACGCTTTGTCAATCAAGACACCGCCGACGTGAAGCGGTTTGGCGAAGCTCATCGTGTCGGGTCTCAGGTTTGGAAACTGTTTGTACCAGTTTTGCATACCGGTAAATTCGCCGGTCCGGTAAAGTCCGCATTGAACCTCATCTGATTGAAGAAGCATTCCTCTGGGACGCATCTTGCCGACGAAGTCGCTGAGTTTTTCCAACAGCTGTTTGTCAGGGATAAGGTAACCGCCTTCTCCTTGGACGGGTTCCATTATTAACACTGCAACCAGGTCCGCCGGGGCCTTGCGGCTATCAATGACCTCGCGCAAACGGTTTTCCTTGATCAGAGTTTCCAGCGGCGTGAAATCGATGTACTTGTCGAAATCAATCGAGGGGCTGAATGGAATGTGCACCGTATATGGTATCGACTGATATCCTTCTTTTTGTCGAATCTTACTCATCGAAAGCGTGTTACTTGTCGCCGTTCGTCCATGGAAAGCGCCATGGAATGCCATGATGAAGAAGGGATAGTTGCTCCATAATGCATCTATGTCGGGCCGGACTTGATGTATTCCCAGCTGATCGCACATCTGCTTGTACATGTCGTCGCCGAGCTGTTTTTTTACCAGCCTGAACTTATTAAACATAGCTACTTTTAGCGCATTCTCGTTTGCCTCTGTGCCTGCGTTGGCAAAATTCATCATGTATTTGCCGCCGTAGGCTTGTTCTGCCAGTTTCGTCATTTCGGCTGCCAGCGCTTGCGGCGTGGGAGCACCATGTCGGAGGTCGAAAAAGAAATCTGTGCCCGCGCCCATATAGCCTGCCAGGCAGCTACCAAGTCTCTGCAGTTTTCCAAAAATGTTTGGTTGGTTATAGCCGAAAACAGCGTTAGTTCCGACTCCGAGAACGGCGTCGAAATAAAGGTTGTCATCAAAGCCACTTACGAAAGGACCGATGGCGATGTGGGTCGGGTCCATAATAGCGGGAAAGTCTGGCTTAGTCGTTGGCGGAATGTGAAGCGAATGCTCTTTTGCAATCTCTTGTGCCCGTTTGCCGATCAAGTCTTCCGGATTCACTTTGACATTGAGCGAACCGCGATTGTAAGTCTCGCCTGTAAAGGGATTCTTGAAGGTCGCTTTGTCTTTGGTGTTTGCCGGTAAGTTTGTTTTGTACTCTGCCATTCGCCTGTCTCCGTACTAAGCCGCCAGATCATGAAATCTCGCAATCTCGTCTCTTGTCAGCATCAATAGCTGATCTATATAGGTTATCAAATTTATTTCCCGCCGACTTGATAGGTCGATCATTTGAGGATGTACCTTTCGATTTGCTTTCCTTTTTTTCAACGACCGATTTGGAAGTCATCGATTGGAACGCTTCTATCAGCCTTGGCTTTACCTGGCTCTCCCAGCTGTTCATAAGCGTTTGCTCGCATCTTATAGAAGTTGGCATTTCCGCCGTTCCTGGAAATTGCAGCAGTGTAATCTGCTACCGCCTTCTGATATTCTCCGAGTTGGTTGTATGAGTTTCCCCTCAGGAAGCGGAGTTCGGCGCTCCCGGGATTCGCCTCCATCGCTCTGGAGAAGTCGTCGATGGCATCTCTAAATTTTCCGTTGAGCTGGCTTAGTTTGCCTCTGCTCCGATACGCAGCCTCGCTTGGTTTCAGCGAGATCGATCGCGTCAGGTCCTCGAAAGCCTCTTTTGTTTTGCCTATTTCCATATAGCTATCACCACGTTGGCAGAAATACTTGGAATTATTCGGTTCCTTTTCTATTGCCAGATTCAAGTCTTCGATTGTTCCATTCAAATCGCTGGTTTCGCGGCGAAGCATAGCCCTTCTGTATAACAGGTCCGAATCATCCGGTCGCAGAAACAGTGCTGCGGTGATGTCGCTAAGTGCACCATTGACGTCGTTTAGATTCTTTCTCGCATCACCTCGCAGCTTTAGCGCTCTGAAATTATTCGGCTCTAGTTTCAAAACATGATCGAGATAGCCGCAAGCGAAGCTATACCGTTTTTTATCGATTTGTCTTTTGGCTCTATCTAGAAGATCGTCGGTCGAGCCCTTTAGCATCGTAGCCGGCAGTTGAATGTCGCGATTGCGCCACGAACGTCGCTCTTTGTGCTCTTCCTCGATTTGAGCTGATAAATCAACGGATTGCTGCTTTTCTAATTTCTTGCTTGAACCATCCATAGAGGCGTCGCCAGAGCCTGTTCCGGAGGGTGTTTCTGAACCAATCAGGCTGAATGTTGAGTGTTCTCCCGTCAGGCTGTAACAGATAAGAGCCGCGAGCGAGACTACTAATGTCGTAATTGCGATCATCAGTTTTCTGGTTGCACCCGTGTCGGCAGCCTGATACTGGCTCGTCGTACTTGATACCAGATACGGTTCTCGTGCTGCGAGCTTGGCGCGCTCTTGGACCACTGGTCTTGCTGTCGATGATTCTTCCGCAGATAGGGCCGAAAGGTATCTCTCGACCGTCTCGAAGGAGTCGAAACGATTTTCCGGTTTCTTCTCCAAACACTTTCTTATTATCTCTTGCAAGCGGGTGGGAATTTCTTCTCCGTACGCAGTCACCGTGCACGGTGGCACTGGTTCGTTCGCGTGCTTTTCTGCAAGTTCAGCTGCGACGTCTCCAGCAAACGGAACGGTACCTTTTAGTGTTTCAAACATCAGGCATCCGAAAGAATAAATGTCTGAGCGCTCGTCGACATCTTGTGCCCGAAATTGCTCCGGGCTCATGTAGCTCGGTGTGCCGATGAAGATATTGCCTGTAGTGACAAAAAATGGTGTGCCTATGATTTTTGCAACGCCGAAATCAGCTACTTTGATCCGCGGATGGGTTGCTGCGGGGTTGTCCAGGAGCACGTTGCCTGGTTTAAGATCGCGATGCAGGACGTTATGCGCGTGGGCATGAGTCATGGCGATAGCGATTTGTCTGAAAATCTCAATCGACTTTGTCACCGAAAGCTCTTCACCACGGCTGATAAACGCTTCCAGGCTGCAGTCGCCGACAAGGTCCATAACCATATACGCGAAGTTCTCGTCCACGACACCGAAGTCTATAGCCGTTACGATGTTGGGATGAGACAGCCTGCCAATCACTTTCGCTTCTTGTTGAAACCGAACAAGTTTTTGGCCGCTGGGTCTGGGACCGAGAATCTTGATTGCAACGTCTTTATTGAGGTTAGAATCGTGTGCCGCGTATACGGTGCTGGCTCCGCCTGCTCCGATGAAGCGCGGCTCTTTGTAGCGCCCAGTTAGCGAAGTTGGAAATGCAACGCGAGCGTCTGACATGGCGTGATTCTCCGACACCATTTAATTCCCGGAAATACCTTGCATCAAACGGTTGAGACGGGCTAAACAAGCTGATCAGATGTTTCTCGAAGATCGTTTTTTTTTGAAACGCCTGGTAAGGAGTCAACAAAAAGTTCAATGCGCTCCAGAGCCTTCTTTATCAAACTGGCATCCGTTGCGTAACTGCATCTAACATGCCCTTCTCCGCCAAGGCCAAATGCGTTGCCTGGCACTACAGCTACTTGCTGAGAATACAGAAGTTGCTCGGCAAACTGCTCGGACGATAATCCAGTGGCACGGATACTAGGAAAGGCGTAGAACGCTCCGCCCGGCATGGGGCAATCCAATCCCATCGCGTTAAAACCATCGACAATCAAATTGCGTCGTCGCTTATATTCCGCAGCCATTGCTATGGCGTATTTTTCGCCTCTGCGCATGGCTTCTAATGCGGCTTTCTGTCCGGGCGTAGGCGCGGATAGCATAGTGTACGAATGGATTTTCATCATGGTGTGTAGAATGTTTGCCGGAGCGCAAGCGTATCCTATGCGCCAACCGGTCATCGCGTAGGTTTTGGAAAAACCGTTTAGCGTGATTGTTCTGTCAAACGCATTTGGCAGCGACGCAACCATCACGTGCTCGCCGTCGTAGGTGAGGCGGTCGTAGATTTCGTCGCTAATTATGTAGAGCCCGTGTCGGCAGGCGAAATCTACGATTTCTTCCAGCGTCTTGCGTTGCAACGCGGCCCCCGTCGGATTAGATGGATGACCGATCAAAACTGCCTTGGTGCGTGGTGTCACTTTGGCTTCGAGTGATTCTACGGATACCTGAAAGTTGTTTTCACAGGTCGTTTCAATCGGCACTGGCACTCCGCCGGCAAGTGAAACGCATGGTTTGTACGATACGAAACAGGGCTCGGGAATGAGCACCTCGTCACCCGGATCCAGTAATGCTCTTGCTACGAGATCCAGTCCCTGAGCCACTCCTGTTGTAACGAGAATTTCTGTCTCTGGATTGTACTCGACCTGATAGCGTTTCATACCGTGCTTGCTGATTTCGCGGCGAAGCTCTATCAGACCCAGGTTCGAAGTATAAGTTGTTTGACCCTTTTCAATCGAATAAATTGCGGCTTCGCGAACCGTCCACGGCGTCGGAAAATCCGGTTCGCCCACGCCGAGTGAAATGACGTTCTTCATCTGCGACGCAATATCGAAGAATCTTCGAATACCTGACTGAGGCAATTCTGCTGCCGTTTTCGACAGTCCCTTGAAAGTTTGAGGATTTGAATTGTCTTTGTTCATCCCCGGGAGTCTCTGCCTAAGGCGATACTACGAGGCGGCTGTCCGGTTCAAGGTCGCCGAACAGAACGTTGTCTTCTTTGTATTTCCGCAAAAGGAAGTGGGTGTTTGTACCTGTAACACCGTCAATAGTGGCGATTTTTTCGGCTACGAAATTTGCCACTTCTTTGAGACTGTTTGCTTCCACCATAATGCTCAAATCGCAACCGCCAGACACCAGCCAGGCATGTTTCACTTCCGGATGCTTGGCGATACGCAAAGCAATTGCGTCGAATCCAACCTCACGAGCCGGAACAACATCGATATCTACGAATGCGACGATTTTCTCGATGCCTGCTTTTTCCCAGTCAATCGTGGAGCCGTAATGCTTTATGATGCCTTCCTGCTCGAATCTATCAATTTCGCTTTTGACTTGAGATGGCGCCAGCCCAAGCATCCCGGCAATTGTCTCGGCCGAGGTGCGCGAGTCGTTTGACAGTAATTCCAGTATTTCGCGGGATTTGAGGCTATCCATGGTGTTGAAGTTTAGCACACTGTCTAAGAAAGGCTTAAAATTGATAGATGTCAAGAAGTTTGCTGTATGATTATCGTCGTCGCCATACTATGCTGTAAAACCAGTACTTCTTACCAAGCTTCACGATTCCTCGTCCAACAGTGGGACCCTGCCATACAAAATGTCAAGCAAGGGAAACTCAAAAGGCAAAATACCGACCGAATTGAAGGTCATGGAGCGCTTAACGCTTGTTGAGCAGTTTATCGCGAAGTTGAAGCTGGACTTTGATGCTTCCGGCTTTCGAAAGAGTCGTATCGTTGAGAATGGTATCGCCAGTGGTTTAGCCGCGATAGATAAAGCCGTCGAGCTCATCGCCGACGAAGAATTCAAGGACGCGGACACGGCGTGCAAAGTGGCTTGGCTTCATGCGCACTTCGCACGCGGCTTGTTTGACGCGGAGACTACTGAACATTACCTGGGCGAAGGTGTCTTTCTCGAACTTGGAGATCTGCCGGACAGTGAATGGCGGCAATTTGCCGCAGAAGAGCTGTCGGAGCTGCAAGAAGAGATCGTCAATTTGCGTGCAGAGATAAAGGAGCAGTCGAACAAAAGTGCTTGAGGATCTCACCAAGTTCTGGTCGAAGTGGATGTCAGGGAAGCGCTCACAGCAACTGATGAACGTAGTTGTCGAGGCGATGACCGAGGCGCGCCAGAAGGTCAGGGCGTCAGATAGCCCCTTTAAATCGCTGGCTCGCAAGTGCATTGACAAGGCGGAGGATGCGTATCAAGAGGCAATTTACCACCTCAAAGACGGAGAACCGCAGCTGTGTTTTCAGTATTGCAAACAGGGACTCAAATTTTTGAGCATGGCGATGCTCCATCTCAGCGACTCGAACGGACGAATTACTGAGCCGCTGCTGGATGACGAGAGCACGGAACAAACTGTGATTAAGCTCTCTGAGGCTATAACGCGTTTTAAAGCGAGCGTCGAATATACAAACGCCGAGGTTAGCTCGGAGCAGAAAGAGCGTCTCGCCGAAGTAGTTCGATTATACTTCGACGCGATCAACCACGTCGCGAATGGCGAATCAGCCTCGGCTGAGCTGGCTGCTCATGCGGGACTGCTCTATATGTATCTTCTCGGTCGAGAGCTGGAGGATAAGCTACAGTCTTGCATTGTGGAGCCTGAGACCTTCCAGCGCTGGCGTGGTTCTGCGGTGGCTAGAATCGTGTCTCTCATCGATCAATATGCTGAGACCCAGAAATTTCTTGCGGAGGCATCTGTGATCGCGCACGGTCGAATCAAGCTCTACATAGATGCCGCGCGGCGAACACTCGACCAATGCATTGTCTCGTATCAAGACTCTGACTCTGATGATGTTAGTCGTATGGCCAAAGCTGGATCAATGGAGTTGCGCATGGCAGCCCGTTTGATCGAATATGCCAGGTATCCGAATAGTGGACCGGAGCCAGAGGATGAGTCCGGAATTCTCGAAGAACTCGAAGATCCTACTCAAGACTTCAAGCGTCGTGTGGCTCGTCTTCAGCGACTCTTGCGCGATAAGGATGAGGAAGTCGGTGTCGTTCGCCGATTGAGCGTCGTGAGCACTTACGTCAGCCGGGCGCGCAATTTGCTTGCCAGTGGCGATTACTCAGAAGCCGAGCGCTATGCGCGCTCCGCTCATCTCGATATAGATTTTGCTCGGCAGTTGCTCACCGATCATCACGCAACCTACTCAGACATAATTTAGTTTCCGTTACGTATTTTCATCGGTTTTATGGGAAACTATGTTCTTCAGATCCGCGTTGCGAGGGCTCGTTCATGCCTAAGTTTTCGACTCCAAAATTGACGGTAGCCTTTTTTCGAATTCCGGTAGCCCTTTTGATTGAACTTCTCATCATCAACAGCTGCGCTTTTGCTGCGGATAACGAGTGGCGCAAACACACTGATGCTGCCAACGATTTGATGCGCTCGGGAAAAATTGATAAGGCACTGTCCGAATATAATGCTGCGCTTGTCTCTGCGGAAACACTCAAGGCTGAAGACGACCTCGTTGCTCAGAGTTTGAGTAATATCGCTCAGCTCTACAAGCGACAAAACAAATTCAGAGAAGCCGAGGAATTCTATCGGAAAGCTCTTGCGCGTAGAGAACAGTCACTAAGTGCCGATAGCGATGCGATCGCCCGCAATCTTGAAGATCTTGCTTATACTCTTTGGGATCAGCGCAAATATGACTCTGTTCAACCGATTTTGCGGCGCACCATCGCCATTCGCGAGAAGGTGAACGGAAAAGATTTTGACGGTCTTGAGCGTCCGGTATCCTTGATGGCTCGACTCTATTCGGACCGTGAGCAGTACGAAGAAGCAATGCCCTGGTATGAACGCATGGTCGAGCTTCGCAAGAGAGGTTATGGTGCAAATAGCCTCCGTGTAGCAGATGCGTACGACCAGATCGGTCGATTGAAGCGAGATGAACATAAATTCGGTGATGCTCGAAATTGGTTTGAGAAGGCTCTGAAGATCAGGCGATCCGTTCTCGGAAAAGACCATCTGCAGACGGTTCGAAATCTTGATGAGATTGCTTCCTTGTATTCTCGTGAGCGTCAATTCGACAAAGCAATTCCTTTGTATGAAGAGAGTTTGGAAACCAAACGCGTCCTTCTCGCTTCAGAGAAAATCGAAGTCGCGCGTGCCATGCGGGATTTGATTCGCTGCTATCAGGATAATAATCAAACCGAAAAAGCGATTCCCCTGATTGAGGAAGAGTTGCGTCTTTTGAAAACGTCACTTGGACCTGACCACATAATGGTCGCCGAGTCTTATGACCGCCTATCCGACGCTCATCGCAAGCAGGACAAATTGGACGAGGCCATAGCAGATGCGGAGCAGGCTTTAGATATACGCAAAAAGCTCCTGGGTGATAAACATATCGAGGTCGCTCATAGCTTGAAGAAACTGTCGCGCTTGCATCAGCAAAAGAACGATATGCAGCTCGCTTCTCTCTACTCGAAGCGAGAAGTATCCGTTCTTAAAACACTACTTGGGACCTCCCACCCTGACTACATAAGCGCCAAGCACGACGAGGGCTGGATTGAGGACAAAATCAAAAAGGCTGAGGACTCTCAGATCAAAACGCAAAAAAAGGTTGAAGCCAAAGTGGATGATCGCTCCAGTCGAGGAGTCGGGAGCAAAGGGAGCAAATCCGAGTCAACCCGGACGAATGGTCGACGCGATAAGCGCGAGGATGCCGCTAGAGAGAAGTCATCCGTAAAGTAGTTTTCCAGCCATGATCTTTGACACGTATTGGTTTCTCTTTGGCGTGGTGTTGTTTTTGCCGCTGTACTGGCTGGCTGGCACTCCAAAAATCCGCTTGTGGCTGCTGCTGTGCTTCTGTTTCCTATTCCACATGCACTTTGCCGGAGCCGCCGGTGTGGTACCGATAGTGGTGCTAGCTTCGCTCACTTACTTTGCAGGACGTTCCGCAAACCGTCTTTTTTGCGCTGCGGCCATCGTTGCTTGCACTCTGGCACTTTGCCACTATAAGTATTCGCTGTTTTTTGCTGACGAGGCATTTGCATTCCTGACTCCGGAAGCTAAGGATACTTTTCATTCTCTTGTCCGTTCTACCCTTCCCCTGACGCCGCCACTGGCAATCAGCTTTTTCACTTTTGAATTCGTTCACTATTTGCTTGAGATAAGAAAACAGAAACCTCCCATTAATAAGCCAGCTGACTTCGCTGCTTTCACGTTCTTCTTCCCGACGCTTGTTGCCGGTCCCGTGAAACGGTACGACCAGTTTATCCCGGCACTGAAGCAGGGACTCACCGCCGTTTCTTCCACTCAGGTTATGCTCGGGCTTTTGCAAGTTGCTACGGGGTACGGAAAGAAACTTGTGTTAGCCGATAACCTGACACCATATATAGAGTCAAGAGATTTGATTTTCAGCACAATTAGTCTGGAAGAACGTTGGCTTCTGCTTGTGGTTTTAAACCTGCGAATCTATTTTGACTTTAGCGGCTACAGTGATATTGCAATCGGTTTAGCTCGGATGATGGGAATTGAGGTTCCTGCTAATTTTAACTGGCCCTATTTAGCCACCAGCATAAGGGAGTTTTGGCGACGCTGGCATATTTCACTGAGCACCTGGATTCGCGATTACATATACATTCCAATAGCCGGCGGAAAACACACTAAGCTTCGCAAAGTATTCGCCGCATTTCTTGCTATGTCCCTTTGCGGATTGTGGCACGGCGCCGCGTGGCACTTCGTCGCCTGGGGAATCTACCATGGTGTCGGACTGTGTATATGTGCTCTGTACAGAAAAGTACCGGTGGTCGGGATGCTTGGAATTGTATTTGATAAATTTCCGATTTCGGCCTGGCTTTTAACCATGTTTTTTGTATTCGTCAGCCGCTTGCTTTTCTTTTATCCGTTGGGGGATGCAGTCGAAAAATTCTGCTTGTTGTTTACCACGAGGATAACCTGAGCATGAAATTGAAACTGCCGGAGAGCGGCTTCCCTGGACAATTTATAGCTCCGAAACCATTCTTCGTGGGCGTTCTGTTGGGTTTCCTGATCTGTTGTGTTTTAGGTTTCATTTGCTCGCAAAATCAGAAAATCGAAAATTTCAAGCGATTCCACTTTTACATCAGTCCCTATACACAGTACTTTCCTTCGCTCGGTCAAATGGTATCGCTGGTGAAACCTGCCCGCAAAGACCAGACGATTGTAATTGTTGGTGGAAACAGCCTTTTCAATGGCTTTGGACAAAGGACGGAGGAGTTGTGGAGTGAAAAGCTGAAGCAGGACCTTGGCGATAAATATTTTGTCGTCAACTACAGCTTTGATGGTGCCGTTCCTTTCGAAGGGGGCTCCTGGGTGGCTGAGATGTTGTTGAAACAGAATCGCAAAGTTATCTATATCACAACTGCTGAGCCCCGTCGTATCAGCGCTCCCGACGGGCTTCTTCTTCGGCGCGAATTTTTTGATTTTAAAAATCACGGACTGTTGCTTAACAGCTCGAAGCGTTCCCAAACGTTAGATGAACATATGAACGCTTCGCATTCAAACTTCGATCAGAGTCTATTAGATCTTAGTTTAGGGAAACAGGTCGACCTTTATACCTGTAGCACTGAACTGTGGCAATGGGTTGGTCACAACCTTTTCTTTACGGTATGGTGCAGCGGGACACATCCGAATTTTCTGGCTCCTCGAGCGTCGTTTGGTGACACTTACAGACCTCATTTGAACCTTGACGGTTCCTTTCTCGAATCGAAAAAAAATGAATTGATCGGCGAGCAAAATTCAGTCGCATTTCGAAATGCAGCTGGTGATTGGGAAGCCTTCTCCCGAAGTTGGGCCGACGCGGATGAAAACTATCAAACGATTCCGCAAGAACTTTTACGGCATTCGATTGTTTTTGTACCACGACACAGTCCTCTGATTTTAAATCGGTTCTCGTCAGATCAGCTGGAAAAGTACGACGGGATATTGGAAATTTCGATGAAGCGCTGGAAGGATTTAGGCGCAGATAGTGCGGTAATCGGAAACGGTTTCAAACCTGATGATTATTTGGATATGGGTCACTTTTCGGAAACCGGGGGAAGCATGGTAGCGCATATGGTGGCTGAAAAAATTCGAGAAAGTGCTCGGAGGTTGGATTATGAGTAACAGGAACAGAGTTTTGATGTCACTAATCGTCGGTCTTTTTGTTGGCGTGTTCTTTCACTATGTAATTTACAGACTGACGTTACCGGTGCGACCGTTTATCTACGTGGCGTTCTAGTCACTCAAAATATAAGCCGGTGGCTCATGTCCACCGGCTTAAACCTTCCAACTTCGAACCCGCTCGTTCGAAGTTGTTAGTGACCTTTTCTTGCGAAGAATGATGTGAAGTTGCCAAACGCCTCCAAGAAATTGAAAGACGTCTTTTTGTTCAAGCGCATTTGCAGCGTATCCTCAAGTTCCATACGGCGCTTTCTGCCAGCGGCGGTCGTGGAGCTTATTCGTCTGCGGGCAGGTTTTTGCGCGAGCACTTTGTCAGTTTTGCTCTTGGGTGCCGGTGAGCGTTTCAAAACCACCGTGTCGCATTGAGATGCTTGAGCGCCGAAGAGCTCGTCTAGTTTGTCCTGTACTTGAGATTGAAATGGATCGCAAGCGATGACCAGTGCGCCCTCTGCTGCGGCGTTGCGCAAAGCGGCTGTGTGGAAGAAAAATTCGCGTGTAGTGAGATTTAGCATTGTAGACGTGCCAGAGAAACGATTCGGTGTTTGCCGGATCAGAGGGACAATCAGGAGCGCTTGAGAAAGGTTTGTTCCAGTGCAGTAATACCATCTTAGTTTCGATGCTCAAAACTGTGAATTCGCGAATATCCCTTAGCGAAAACGTGTATGAAACGGTGTCGGCGCTCTTCAGGTCAGGACTCTCTCGCTTTCTTTCAAGTCACGCTCCCGGTAATCCATGAAAGGTACGGCTTTGAGGATTCGGACAGTGCCGAAAATTTTATGAAAGCAAAAAGAGTCTGCCGTGGCGCCTTTGCACACTTACATCAGTCTCAGTAGCTCCAATAGGTGATTGTTGTTTATTTCTAGATCTGATACAGCTATTCGTATATGTTGACGCGGCGGGTTCGAGGCGTTGGCTCAGTAAGTCGCAACGCCGAAATTATCTGAATGGTGGGCTATGCCTTTGAATGTCATGCTTGTTGAAGATCAAGCGCTCATCCGTATGGGCATTGAACTCGCAGTGCAGCAAGTTTCAAACGCGAAAATCAAAATAAGCTCTGTTGCTGAAAACGGCGAGCAGGCGGTCAAACAATACGTTGAAAATAAGCCGGATGTGGTTCTTATGGATATTCGAATGCCAGTGATGGGCGGGCTCGAGGCCTCCAGGCAAATTCGTTCGGTGGATAAGAACGCGAAAATCATTTTTCTTACTAACAACGACTCAATCGATGATGTTTTCTCCGCATTCTCGATTGGAGCAAGCGGCTATTGCTTGAAGGATGTGGAACCGGGTACTCTCGTCGATTTCATTAAAAACGCAAACGACGGCGGCATCTCAATCGATTCACGAATCGCGGCAGATATGTTGAGATTTCTCACCTCGAAAGACGCGATGCCTGACTTGCGTGCTACCGCCCAGATGTATAACGGCACCCGTTTGAATGCCCGAGATGCGGAAGTCTTGAGCCAACTTGTCCATGGATCGGCTAGTGACAAAATGTCGGTTAATACCAAACTTAGTGTCATCAACATCCTGAATAAGATTGCCACTTTGAGCGATGGAGAATCGAATTCTCGCGAGAAGGAAGATTTAAACACGACCGAAGCATCCGAGAGATTCGAATTCATCGAGATACTGGGCAAGGGGGGAATGGGCACGGTTTTCAAAGCTCGTAATAAGAGCACCGACACTCTGGTGGCAGTTAAGGTGTTTAAGCCGACAACAACGTCGGCATGGCAGCGTTTCGTGCAAGAAGCCAGCATCATGACGAAGCTGTCTCATCGCTCGGTCGTAAAAGTTTTTGATTTCCTTCTCGATCGAGATCGCACAGCTTACCTGGTTATGGAGCTCGTCGACGGCCCGTCTTTGTTAAATGTGATTGAGTGTGGTGGCGCTATCGTTCAAAAAGAAGCGGTTCCAATTTTTGTTCAATGTTCAGATGCCCTTGAGCATCTACATCGCGCCGGTGTTGTGCACAGGGACATAAAACCAAGCAACATAATTCTGTTTTGCGAGGACGAAACAACTATTCTTCCAAAGATCGTGGATTTCGGCGTATCGAAGTGCATGGCTGTGGAGAATTCGGATCGGCTGACGTTACAAGGGGAGGTGTTGGGAAGCCCACTTTATATGAGTCCTGAGCAATGTCGGGGTGAGGATGTGACGCCCTTGTCCGATATATATTCCATGGGGTGCGTCATGTTCGAAGTCTTATGCGGATGCCCTCCATTTGTTGGAGAGAGTTATTTCGAGACGATGTCGATGCACTCACGCTCTCCACTACCGAATCTTCGTGAGTGGATGAATGTAAAACACGAGCTGTCACCGCAGCTCGAGCAAATAATCGAAAAGTGTCTGGCTAAGGCGCCTAGAGATCGATTCCAAAGCGCCGAGGAGTTAGCGATTGCACTGGATAAACTGAGGGTCAATTAGTGGAGATATTCGCTACTTCAACATTGGTCGACAGCAGACTTTTCTATTTGAGAAATGTCGAACTTAAGCTGATTGATTTTGCCATCGAGCTCAGCCAGAGCTGCTATGGAATTTTCAATTTGCCGCGCCAAATTAGCTCTGGCTTCTTCGAGTTTTTTCAGTTGCTCTTTAGCTTCTTCTACCATGACCAAACTCATGAAAACTTCCTACCCCTGTAAAGAGTGGAGATTGATTCGAAAATAAGATAGTTCAGTCCGAGCATTTCGTGAATATTCTTTTGCGAATTTTTACCTTTTTGTTTGCCTATCTGGAGGGCAGCATGAACCCAAAATTCAGCCAAGCTGGTGGTATCCGTGTCGGATAATGAGCGCCAACTAAAGCTAGACCTGGCTCACTCTCAAAAACGACTCTCCGAGAGAACGCGTGAGCGCGATGAGATGCAGCTTAAGCTTGTCAAAAGCGACGAGCGATTGGTGGCAACGGAGAAAGCATTGGTCGCAAATACTTTGCTGATGGAGAAATCTGACGCAGATTTGTCCGTCAGCGCAGCGCTTCTTGAATCCAAGGAGCTGGAGTTGGCCCAACAAGCGGCTCAACTCGCCATTTCCGCCCTGGATGTCGTTCAGAAAAACAAAGCTCTACGCGCTAGCGATGTATCGTTGGCGAAGCGAACCGAGGAATTAGAACGCAAAAACCGGGAGCTAGAGGTGTTGATGCGTCAGCGCGAGGATTTTGTCGCTGCCATAACCCATGATTTGAAAAGTCCTCTATTGGGCGCCACGAGGGTTCTTGAATACCTTGCCAGTGGTCAAGTGCCACCTGAGCAGCAACAGCTCATCATCAACCAGCTGCTCGATTCTAATAGAGAGATGGTTCGTATGATTTTCAATCTGCTGGACGTCTATCGTTTTGACGCTGGAAGTCTAGTGCCGATTCAGGAACTTTTGGATGTTCCTGCTCTGATCAACCAGAGTTGCGAGCAGTTCAGTTTCACTATCGTTGATAAGAAGTTGGAATTTCGAAAGGAAATTGATGCGAACGTAACTCAAATTAGATGCGATGGTTTGATTATCAAACGAATTTTGACAAATTTGCTCAGTAACGCCTTCAAGTTTACTAAAGCGGAAGGGCTAGTCGTAGTGCGAGCCTGGGTGCAGGAAAACATGCTGATGATCTCGGTTCGAGACTCCGGACCTGGGATGACAGAGGAGCAGAAAGAAGGAATTTTCAGGCGATTCTGGCAGACTCATAAAAGCCGAGAAAGCGGGACCGGCACGGGACTTGGTTTATATCTATCGAAGGAGCTGGCTGCCACTATTGGTGGTGACTTGACTTTTGTCACAGAGCAAAACGTCGGTAGCGAATTTACTTTATCCATTCCGATGTCGAAATAGCCATCACGAAAAAAAGGAGGACGAATCCTCCTTTCTTCGGTTTACTGCGTGAGAAAAATCTTTTGTGAAGGGACTTCAACTGCTTCATTGGAAGCTGGCGAACGAATTCAGATGCTGGTGACCGATGTGATGGAGAACTGCGCCAAGATTAATGGTTCTCGCTGAGATTAGCTCTGCTATCGTGTCTGCCGCGCTTCTGACGTCTGATTCGGTGTTAAAACGGCCGGCGGAGATGCGCAGAGCACCCAGGGCTTCGTCGTCATCGAGTCCGATAGCCTTCAGTACATGAGATGGAGAGCCGCCTCCGCTGGAGCAAGCCGATACGCTCGAAATAAACACGTCCCGAGCGCTCGCTTCTTCTACAAGCTCTGCGCCGCGAGCGCCTGTGATGACTAGGCTGAGGTGACCCGGTAGACGCTTGTCCAGATCGCGTGGTCCTGTGATACGCACGCTGCCATATCGAGTCAGTCTTTGAGCCAGAAGCTTCTGTAGGTCGCGAAGATGGCTGGCATTGATTTGAAGTTCTTTCGAGATTTGATAAGCGGCCTCGCCGATGCCGACGATGTTCGCCACAGATTCTGTTCCCGGAAACAGTCCGCGTTCCTGTCCTCCGCCATGCAAGAGCGGGTTCACGCGTACACCATCGCGGACGTACAGCACGCCTATTCCCTTAGGCGCGTAGAATTTGTGTCCTGACAATGAGAGCGTATCGACTTGAACTTTTTTTACGTCGATCGGAATTCGTCCTGCTGCTTGAACAGCATCGCAATGGAAATGGATGTTTCGAGCCCCGGCGATCTCGGCAATCTGTTCCACTGGTTGCAACGAGCCTATCTCGTTGTTCGCCCACATAACAGAAATGATACTCGTGTCTGGTCGGATTGATTTCGTTAGTTCCTTGAGATCAACGATGCCATCTTGATTGACACCGAGTATGGTGACATCCCAACCGCGCTGGCGAAGCTGTTTAGCTGGGCTTAACGCTGATGAATGCTCGATTGAAATGGTGATGAGGTGTTTACCAAGGTTGCGCTGCTCGATGAAATCTGCGCGTCCGAGAATCGCGGTGTTGTTGCTCATGGTTCCACCTGACGAAAAATAGATCTCGGAAGGCTTCGCATTAATAAGCTGTGCTACTTGCGCGCGAGCTCGTTCAACGGCTTGCCGAGCCCGACGTCCAGCCCCGTGGAGCGAAGATGGATTGCCGCAGTGTTCCGACAAGTAGGGGAGCATTGCTGCGATTACTTCTTCTCTGACCTTAGTGGTGGCACTGTTGTCCAGATAGATAGAAGTCATTTAACGGCCTCCTTAGTAACGATTTCCACGCTGATGCGAAGCACTTTCTCATTGCACCGCATACGGTGCTCGGAATGTTTTCGATGTCTTGTCAAGCGTGCGTTGGATTCGTGATCATTTGAAATTTAATTCAGTCCCGGTCTCTAGAATGTCGCAACCAGTGCGTCTTTTGTCTCAATCCGACAAAGTTGACTGGATTGGTCGTCTTTCGACTTTGCAATGATGCCACGAACCGTTTGTGAAATCAATCTCTTGGCATCATATTGTTTTTATCAGGCAACGAGTGAGATGCTAATTGCTGCGTTTGCTGACCTAAATTGATATGGACTAGCGATCCAGTCTTGTTAAAGCAGTGAGTCGACCGCAATACAAATGCGGCCGACTTAAGGGATGAACATGGGATGAGATGCCCATTTCGTACAGCCACCGTATTCAGTGCTGTATTCTAGAGCCCATCCGCGCTCAGGATTTTATCCGTTATTTTTGGTTGGTAGGATGAAGGCGTAGCTGCCGGACCGCAGGCTGGATTGCGATATGTCGCGCTCGACAGTTCTTCTTTGACCGGAGCTGTTCTCGACGACAGTTCTGCCAAGACCGATACCGGTGTGGCTTCCACCTTGCTTCTTGATGATTACGTAGTGTTCGCCGCTTCTCATCGCTTCTTCGAGCGATACTTTCTGGGCTCCCATTTCTCTCATCTTCGCTGCCAGACCGTTGACCGAAAGTTGGTCACCAACTTCGATACCACCGGCGCGCAGAATTCTGGAAACCGTAATAGCGCATCCCAGGTTTCCTTGCTCTGTGGCTCCGTCATATCCACGCCACAGTTGTTTACCAACTGCGTTCTGCATGGCTTGTGACATATTGCTTGCATCGGCAAATTTAACCGGACCGTCGCCTGGAGTTTCATACCGACCTAATGCGATTTGATAGGACTGGTTAGCTGCTTCGACGAATCGCTTGTTCTCCGGCTTGGCCAGATCTTCGGCTGTCGGAGCTTTGCCTGTCATGAATGCGAGGGCCAGTTCGCCAGGGCTTACGCTCTGTTTCTCGCGACCCATTTCTTCGGTGAATCGGCCGATCTGGTGAGTTGCTGCCAATTCTTGCACTTCTTTGCCGAAGTTGTCGTTGATATCCTTGGCAGTCAGTGGATTGTTCGGATCTCCGGCCTTCATCTTCTGAAGGAACGGATCGAGATCTGAATCCTTCCCGGACTCTTTTGCTTTCGCGACAGAAGCCTTCATGGCTTTCATCTTGGCTGCAGTACCTTTCGGCACTTTGCCCTGTCTTTCCAACTCCTCAAGACCATCGATGTCCAAGTTGGAGAGCCAGTTTGCGAAGTTGTCGTAAGTCATGCCGTAGCGACCTACGCCCCATCCGCGTTCTCCGCGATGCACAACGTGCTCGTACGGGCGCTCCGCACCTTTGCTGGTGAAACCTGCAACGGTGTCTTTCATCGCTGCAATATTATCGTTCTCGTTTTTCTGGCGCGGAACTGTTCTTTCCGGGAAGTAGTCGTTGGCTTCCTGCCTCGACATCTGTCCGTTGCCGCTTCCTCTGAAGCGGTTCATTCTTTGAGTTTGTTCTTCAGCTGCAGGCCCGAGGTCCGCAGGAGATTGTCTGGGCGAATCGGAACTTTGAGCTTTTGCTGCTTGTTCCGTCTCTTTCGACACGAGGTCCTGTGGGTCGTCAATCTTCACGCCAGCTTTCGCGGCTTCCGGGTTGTCGGCTTTGACTCGCGCGTCTAAGAATTTATATAGATCGTCGATTGCTTTTTGCTGCGTCTCGCTCGGCATCAGTTGACCGTTTTGACGCTCGACTTCGATCACGATATCTCTTTGACCCGATTTTTCGGGATTGTTGTTCATCTGAATGCTGCCATCTTGCTTGACGACGAAGTCAGGCTGAGTCTTGTTGGCTGCAGTGATGTCGGAGAATTGAACTTTGATAGTCGGTGCGGTGCCGTCGCTGGCCTTCGGACGCTCAACCGGATCGACATTGGCGGTGTTATCCTTGATAGCGCCGGCCTTCGTCATGTCGGCGACGGTCTTTGTGGCATCAAGTGGCGCGCGCGTCGGTGTGACCGCGGCGTCTTTATATACGTCACCGCGAGTCGTGCTGGCGGTATCGCCGAGTGGTGGCACGGTGAGAGTGCCGCCTGAGACTACTTCTGCCCGGGGCGTCGAACTGTGCGTGTACAAAGTGCGAGCACTCATAAGCTCGGACGCATGGCTCTGAAGGTTTGCTGTTGCCTCAATCTGGTGGCTGGGGGCAGAGGCGTTGCGGAGCGCCCCAGCCTCGGGGCTGGAATGATGAACCATTCGGTTCTCCTCGTTCTTCAAACTAGTTACTGAGCATTGAGCAGGTTCATTCTATGTTGGGATATTGCCTTTGGGGAATGGTGAAAATACGAGTGGGCACGAAGAATCGGGTGTTTCGAGCATTCAATATCCTTTCCCGACAGAGCAAGACTGTTGTCCGTGCTCAAAAATCGCCGCAGGTAGGCACTTGCGGGTATAACGAACCTATGGATATGCCTGTTAGAGATAGCGACTCGAATCCGAACGAAGCTACCGCGATGCCGGATAGCGGTGACGTTGGCAATTTCACAGCCGCAGATTTTCCATTAGAAAGGTATGAGCCGGTCGCCATTATCGGAAAAGGAACTGTTGGAACGATTTACCTCTGTCATGACCGACGCCTGCATCGCAAGAAGGTGGCAGTAAAAATTCTGCGCAACGTCACTGATGATGAGTTGATGAGCTTCCAGCAAGAGGCGCGCGCGACTAGCCGCTTGAATCATCGAAACATCATCGCTGTTTACGATTTTGGATCTACGGAAAGCGGCGTTGTCTACATGGCGATGGAATACGTGGAAGGAGTAAGTCTTGACCGCGAACTGCAAGCCAACGGTCCGCTTGATACCGAGCGCGCGCTCAAAATTGGCGTAGCGCTGGCCGATGCTCTTGCCTACGCTCACAGCTGCGGAATTTTTCACAGAGACATTAAGACCTCCAACATACTTCTGGTGAACAGCGATTCACGCGAACCGGACGTGCGATTGATCGACTTCGGGGTGGCCGTCATTCAACATACGGCAGACGAAGCCTTTGAGGTGCAGGGGCGGACAATCGTTGGAACGCCGCAGTATATGAGCCCCGACCAATGCTTTGGCCTGATTTACGATGAGCGGTCCGAAGTTTATTCGTTAGGTTGCGTTCTTTTTGAAACGTTAACAGGTAAGCCGCCCTTTCACGGGGAAAGCGCGCTTCAAATCATTAATAAGCATGCAAGCGAAAAACCGCCTGCGCTTGCCGCAGTCAATCCTGGACGTGCGTTCGGTTCGAGAGTGGAAACACTCGTGTCTAGATGCTTAGCGAAGAATCGTGACGATCGATATCAATCGATGTACAACCTGAAAGCGGATTTGACAAAGGTGTTGGATCGCTCTTACTCAATCACGTTGGATAACGTGATGATTCCAAAGGAATCTTCAAGGAAGCATGACCGCGATCCTGTCATCAGCGCAATAATGGTGGCATTGGTTTGTTTCATCGCCGCCTGTTGGTTGGGCTACAGTCAAATGGAACGCCTGTTATCAAAAACACCTGCTGCAAAAGTTCCAACACTGCGTAAGGCTGATGTGTTGCTTCCCACCCTCGAAGACTATAACCCGGCGCCAACGTTTGTTCGCACCTACAATTATGGTCGGCTTGTCGTGCAGGCGAAGAATGGTATCACAGATGGTGACTTCAAGGAGCTCGCCGGCGAGCGTGATCTGAACGAACTTAGAATTTACGGTGCAACTCTCGACGGTAGCGGGTTCAAATTCTTAAACAGTCCTGCGTTAGAACGGCTCTCAATCAAGGATAGCGTGGTATCTGACGATTGTTTGAAATCTATAAGTGAGCGAAAAAATTTAAAGAGCGTCGAGTTCAACTCCTGTAAGGGGTTGAAGGCAAGAGGTCTTGCATACCTGGGCGCATTGCCGCTGGAGGCGCTCAGCGTTTCTGCCTGTGATTTAGGCAACGACAGCTTTGAAACGGTCAGTCAATTTAAACTTTTGACCAGTTTGGACTTCTCCGGGAACAGACGAGTGGACTCACGTAGCATTCAATTCTTGAATGAGCAAAACAGAATCGTCATGTTAAGCCTGTCTCCGAACCAGATAGGTTCTGACGTGCTTCGCGAAATTTCGAAACTTGATACCATGAGAGAGCTTCAGTTTTCAGGCGAGGGAAAACTTCAGGCTGGTCAGTTGCGTCTCGTAAAGAATCTGCCCTTACTGGTGCGCATAGTTTTCCGCACGGGCTGCGCATCTCCAGGAGCGCTTAAAGATCTGCGCGAGTTCAAGAGTTTAGAGAGGTTGGAACTCGATGGTATGGCTTTCGGTGACGACCATCTAGCAGCGCTCGATGGAGTGAACGTCAAACAACTATCGCTGCAAGAGACGAATGTTTCTTCTTCTGGTTTGAAGCATCTACTACAGATGCCAGAACTGCAGCGCGTTACGATCCGGCGATGTCTGGGAGTCAACTACCCAATCGTAAATGAATTGTCGAAGCAGATGAAGACGTGTGATATCGTCGTGCTTTGAATTTGTTGCCTTAGTAATAATTTTCCGAAGATGATTCCAGTTTTTTCTCCAGCTGTTTGAGAACCTGTTCTCCTTCTTCCAGCCATGACTCAGCCGGCGGGCAATCGGCCGAGTGCGTCGCCACAGCGGCGCCTCGATGATCGTAGTAGGTAGTCGAGCGTTGCGTTATGTCGCCCTTCTCGTCGTACATCGTAAGATCTGCAGCGGTTTGCACACCGGTTGGATTGTACTGAATGATTTCGCGGCGAAGCATGTGTCCGGAGGACCCGTATCGATGAGTCTCTTCGAGGAAAGGTCCGCCGGTGGCATGGTACAGAATTTTTGTGTATTTGCTGACTGCGCCGATTGCATTGAAGAAAAAATGTTCGGTCGAAGCGCGCTGCCCATCTTTTAACCAGCGAATCTGCTCACGGTGAGAGAGCTTTCCGGTTTTGGGGTCCATCGTGTGATTGATTGTCACCGACGGGATGCCGTTTTGTTTGTAATCGGTTTGGCCTTGTTGCAGCGTTCTTATGCCCACGCTCTCGCGTTGAACCGTGCGCTTCAGGTCGCCATCAGGTCCTACGATGACGATGGTTTCCGTTGAGCGTTCGCTCGCGTAGACGATTTCTTTGGTCATCGCATTGCCATCCGGCAAAGTGCTTGACTCGAAAATCCTAACGACGTCGCCGGTATCGGGTGCGAAATCTGTTTCAGAACGGCTGTTTCTGCCGCGTTTAACGATGCGGACCAGATTCTGCTTGTCGTTATAGACTTTCTCGACAAAGTAGCCGACTTTTCTGTCGCTGGTCAGTACGTGGTAAGTTGTTTTCCCGTTGAGATCGATCCGCGTGCCGACGTCAACCTCGTTCCACTCATCAGGAGCGAGACCCGCCAGGCGGTCTTCATTGGATGTGTTTTCCATGCGGGTTTCCTTTAGGAACGTCCTTCTGCAGGTGAAGGCACAAGAATTGAGCAGAGCGGGCTCTGCGTCAACAAACAGCGAGTTGGTTTACTAAAACAAAGGAAAAGAGAATTTGAATCTTCTCTGGGGCGTTTCAAGAATATTATGAAATAACTATAGATGTCAAGTGAATTCTTCGGACAATTTTTCGAGTTTGACTATCTCGGTCTAACCCAGAGCCAGCCCACCAGTAGAGGTTTCCTTATACTTCTCGTTCATATCCAGACCGGTCTGTTTCATGACCGATAACGCTTTATCCAGACTTATGAGGTGGTTGCCGTCAGATGCAAGCGAAAGAGCTGCGGCGTTCAATGCTTTGACGGCGCCCATCGCATTTCTCTCGATGCAGGGTACCTGAACTAAGCCCATAATCGGATCGCAGGTCATTCCCAGGTGGTGCTCAATGCCAATTTCGGCGGCTTGCTCGATCTGATTTACCGATCCGTTCAGCATCGCCACCGCTCCTGCGGCTGCCATGGCGCACGAGGTACCTACTTCGCCCTGGCAGCCGACCTCGGCGCCGCTTATTGAGGCATGAACCTTGACGAGGGCCCCTATGACTGACGCGACGATCAAACCGTTTTCCATTGTCTCTCGGGAGAAGTCGTGTGTCTCTTTTAACGTTCTCCACACTGACGGAATCAGTCCCGATGAGCCATTCGTCGGAGCGGTAACCACTTTTCCGCCGGCCGCATTTTCCTCGTTGACCGCCATTGCGTAGACCGACGGTCGCAGGTCGTTGCCTGCCCAGGCGGGCGGCGAGCCGGATTGCAGTTTTTCATACAAACTTTTCGCGCGACGACGAACGTTCAACCCACCCGGAAGAATACCTTCTTCGCGAAGACCCCGGTCGATACAGCCTTCCATCACGTCAAGAATTTCACCAAGTTTTAAACGCAATTCTTTCTCGCTCAGACCACGCGCTTCTTGGTTCGCAATCACTACCTGCCATGGCGCCAGGCCACTTCTCTTGCATTGTTCGATGTACTCGTGGGCGGTGTCGTATGGGTACGGCAGCTCGGCATCGTTTTGCCATTTGTTGGTCGATATGCGCTTGCCTGCTTCCGTATCGTATCTTTCGACGAAACCGCCCCCGACGGAAAGCCACATATCCTCGCGCACAATTTCATCGCCGTTTTTCAAAATGAAGCGCATTGTATTTGGATGCGGCAGACCCTGGTTATCAATCATCCATCCCAAAAACTTGATGTCGTTTTCCGGTTTGAAACCGATTTCAATTCCGTCTATGACCACGATTGGATTCGCATCCAGATCGGGCTTCACTTGCCAGACTTTGTCAGGGTCTGCATCCTTCGGAATCATGCCTACGAGCCCGGCACAAACCGCTCCATCCGTAGCGTGTCCTTTGCCGGTCGCTGACAGGCTTCCATAAAGCTCCACTGTGATGTGCCACTCAGACTTATTACTTGTGACCTTCAGATCTTCCTTGATCGAATTGCGAAATTCATATGCGGCAACCATCGGTCCTACGGTGTGTGAACTCGATGGACCAATGCCGATCTTGAACATATCAAGTGGGCTGATTACATCTGCGCGAAGATTCATGACTTTGTTTTAGTCCGTGTTTAATGCGTATACTCGCCGTTAATTGTATCCCGTTTGCAGCTTGAATTGCCGTTTCGAAACTCGCTTGCTGCCGGACATTGTGGAACAGTTCCTGAATTAATGAGAGAAATTGAAGCGAGTTGTCTAAAAATTTCGGTGTGCGAATACACACTCCTGTGTGGGGAAATTTTTTAAGAGGCGCTTGCAGCATGCTTAATTGCGCGGGCAAGATGGCTCCGGCTTTTGCTGGAGGCATTTCATTACCATCTCGGTATTCCGATTTCGATCGCATAGGACAAGGTGCCAAGAGTGTTGTCTTGAAGGCTCATGATAGCTTCCTCGATCGATTTGTCGCTATCAAATTCATCAAGGCTGAACACAACGATCTGGTCAGTGTGCGCACGTTTCAGCATGAAGCGAAAGTCTTGTCTGCTTTTCGGATGCAAAATCTTCCGGTGGTGCTGGATTTCGGTCTCAGCCAGTGCGGCAAACCGTATATGGTGATGGAATTGTTGCAAGGGACATCGCTGAAAGAAATCCTCGAAGAGCGGGGACCGCTTAATTTTGAACTTGCGCTCGATATCTCTGTTCAAATCCTTTCTGCCCTTGAGCATGCCCATGCGCGTGGTGTCGTCCATCGAGATTTAAAGACGCAAAATATAATGATAACTTGGGGGGACGATGGTAAGCCTCTCGCGAAAGTCGTCGAATTTGGTCTTGCCGGTGGTATCAAGCGACCTGAATCTCTTTTGGGTGGGCGCAGCAAGGCAATACAGGGATCGCCGCTCTACATGAGCCCCGAGCAAGCACAGGGCCGAGTCGCCGACGCTCGCAGCGATATCTATTCTTTTGGTTGCCTCCTTTTTGAAATGTTAACAGGTGCAACTCCTTTTGCAAAAAACAGCATAGCTGAAACGCTTGACGCTCACATTCGCGAAAGCGTACCAGGTCTGCGCTCACGTCTGCCTGTAGACAGTGATATCGTCGCCGAACTCGACTTCATCATAAGCAAGTGCTTACGCAAGTCACCTTCAAAACGATACTCATCCGCGCTCCAGTTGCGCGACGCGATGAAGGAATTATCGACGCAAATGAAAGTCGATGAGGCCGAGAGGTTGCGCTCGTTTCTCCATGCCGTGCAGGCAGCAACGGATGCGGAGACAGCACCGGAGAATGTCGAGCCGTGCAGCAATGCTAATCAAAGGCTGTTCTCTATGGTACTGTCCGTGATGGCAGCCTTAATGGTTATGCTGCTCTCAGCGCTTGCCTTGTGTCCGGGTGCGATTGAGACCCTTATAGTTCCTGAGGTGGAGTCGGCGCAACTTTAATATGTTTTGCGTCTTCGCTTGCGTTCGGGGCTGGCGGTAGCAGCATTTTTTGTGCCGGAATGTCCGCGTTTTCGGATTCCCCTGATACCGTATCCGGTGCAGGTTTCGGCATTAGCGCGAAGCCCAGCCCCGCGAGTGCCACCAGCACAAGCGCGATGACTGCGACAATGACAGGACTGAACCGTTTACCGGGGGCGTCTTCGGACTTCTGCAATTCCGCTGTGCGGAGACCGGATGCGCGTTTTGTTTGAGTTTGTTGGAGCGGTATTGACTTTCGAAGTTTGTCCAAATCGTTCAAAATCTCTTCGACTTTTTGATAGCGATCGTTGGGATTCTTCTCCAGGCACTTCATCACAATGAATTCGAGATCGGTAACTGCGACCCAGCCCGCGTGCTTTGAACTTGCCAGGTTTTTCTTCACTCGGGTTGGAGGCAATAGGTCCTCGTGGATCTGCCGCTTCAGAGTCTCCTGCGAATTGGAACCTGAAAACGGTGGTTGTCCTGTCATCGCAGTGTAGGTGACGCACCCGATCGAGTAGATGTCGGAGCGAGTATCCGTAAGACCTCCACGGCATTCTTCCGGCGACATGTATGGCGGATTACCGAAAATCTCGCCGGTAGCCTCGAGTATTTTCAACGGTTCGACGCCTTCTGATACTAGCTTGGCTAATCCGAAATCTACAATCTTCAAATTGTAATCGCCTTTTTTCGAGAGGAACATTATGTTGTCCGGGCGGATATCGCGATGAGCGACACCGGCATTATGCGCGGCTGCCAGACCGCGGCACAGTTGTTCCATAACTTGAACGACACGCGGCAAAGGAAGACCATCGGTTGCTTTGATTGCCCGAAGCAGAGTGATACCATGCAGATAATCCATGAGGATAAATGGCTTACCATCTGCCGTCGCGTCGAATCGACGAAACGGGATTAGATTTTCGTGCTGCAATTGCGTGATAATCTGCGCTTCCGATCGGGCTCGAAGAATCTTTTCCTGATCACTCCATGCTTCTCTTGGAAGCATCTTCAGGACCATCATCGTGCCGGTTTCCAACTCCTTCACTTTGTAAACGTTGCACATCACGCCTTTGCCCAGCTGAGACACGACCTGGAATCGATTGTCTATGACGACCACAGGTTTTTGCTTTTTGCGTGGTGATTGTAGGTCTCCTCCTGGTGCACTTTCTAGTCCGGTGCCGACACCGTCCATGGTTTCCACATAAGGATTCTGTCGTTTTGATTCCCAGCCAAGACCTTCTCTTGTCACCCGAGGCATTGCTTGTTCTTGAGCATTTTGTGCTGCGGGTTCAACTTTTTGCGAAGAGGAATCCGTAGGGGTGGGAATAACCGGCGAATTTATTGAATCCGATTCCGGCATCTCAGTTTCGCCATCATTCAGATCGAGCTGGAGTGCTTCCATCTCTTCTTCCGGCGTGAGATAGCGCACTAGCTGGGCGCGCGGAGATGTTTTCAGTTCTGCAAATGGATCGTCGGAAACTTTTGGAGCCACTGGCAGCGGTGTGAGTGCAAGCAGTTCACCATCAAAATCGCGGATAAGTTTGGAATCGTATTCGTCATCCAGTTCGAGATCGCACGTGCTGTCCCAAACCTTAAAGCCAACTCCGCCCTCACTGAGCGAGGATATCCATTGTCTGTTCGAGGAAGCTTCGTCGTTCATTTGGTTCCGGTTCTCCTCGACCAATATACCCAGTGAGCATGTTGGAAATAAAAAACTGTTGCGTCAGTCTGGGGAAAGCATAACTTGCAAAGCAATGGTGAATGAGGATTTTCAGACCCTGAACGAATGACCATCAAATGAATTTCACACAAAAAAATTTTTGAAGTCGGTAAAGCCTACTTGGGTATGATAGGTTATTAGGTAGGAGTTCTAACATGCGCCGGTCGCTAGCAAGCCTTACTATCTTAGCTTTGTTCCTGTTCACGCAGTACATCTCGATGTACGGCGGGCTTCAATTAATTGCCTGTCCAGGCGACTTTGATAACTTGGACGATATCAGCTTGGAAGATATCGTGCCGCTCGATCCGTTCCTCTCTCCGAATGGACTTGAGCTTGCCCAGACGCTGCCGCTGACAGACGGCGCTGAACTGTTTTCTCTTATTCACACCTGGACGCTCGAATTCACCGAGCATGCGTCGCTTAAGCCGTTGAGTTTCAACGGTGAACATGCGGTGGCAATGAAACGCGATAAAGGTTTATGGCTGCTGCATCAGGCCTTTTTGTGCTGAGGGGCCCGGCTCGTACCTCAGTCGCAATCTGACGTTTGAAACGATTTGCAATTTGGAGACTTGTGCGCGTGAAAGTATTCTTCGCCCGAAGAAATCACGCACCCCCTCCGTAGCATGATTTGAACGGTCGGACTGTTGCACGGCTGAGTTATTGAATTGAACGAACGGTCGCGCTCGATGAGCTCAACCGTTTAAGCCCGTTCTTCCGGTCCGCACAAGAACAGAAATTGAAACTGTGAAACTGAAATGATTGACAAACTAATTGAATTTGCGCTCAACAACCGCGCTGTGACGCTCATGATTGTCGTTGCTGTTGTTGCTTTAGGCTTGCATTCGGTTTTTACAATTCCAACCGACTCTTTCCCTGACGTGAGTAACGTTCAGGTTCAAATCATTACCGAACCCGAGAGCATGGCTGCCGAAGAAGTCGAATCTCTCGTAACTGTGCCGATTGAGTATGCGTTAAACGGATTGCCGTTTATCAAACAAGTCAGGTCCAGTTCCGAATTTGGGTTGTCTGTTGTCACAGCAATTTTCGAAGACAGCTGTGATGTATATTTTGCTCGCCAGCTCGTTCAGCAGCGGCTTACCAGTTTGAATTTGTCGAAGGATGTTCCGCAGCCTTTGCTTGGTCCTGTGGTCTCGAGCTTCAGTCAGGTTTTCATGTATCACGTGTCCAGTGACACTATGGATCCAATCGACTTGAGAACACTCCAGGACTGGGTGATCGCAAAGAGATTACTCGCCGTTCCAGGGGTTGGAAACGTCGTCAGTTATGGCGGTTGGGTGAAACAATACCAAGTATACGTTGACCAGTATAAGCTCCGTGCTTTCGGCTTAAGGCTCCATGATGTGCTGGAAATCATCGGCAACAGCAATATAAATGCCGGCGGAAACTTTATCGAGGTTGGAGACGAAGAAGTAATTATTCGTGGTTTAGGTCGCATACACACGACACAGGACCTTCGCGATATCGTTCTCAAAGAAGAGCACGGTGTGCCTGTTCTTTTAAGTGCCGTCGCCAGTGTGGAGGTCGGTCCGGCATTTCGTCGTGGTTCCGCTTCGATGAATGGTAAGGGCGAGGCAATTATAGGAATTGTCATGTCTCGCAAAGGCGCGAATACAAAAGATGTTGTCACTCGTGTCGAGCAGAGAATCAAGCAGATCAAATCTACACTTCCTCCAGGAGTGAAGATTGAGCCCTTCTACAATCAAAAAGAGCTGGTCGACAAAACGGCGGAAACCGTCAAGGAGATTCTGCTATTCAGCGGCGGACTTGTAATCGTCATTTTGTCAGCGATTTTGATGGACATTCCGGTATCGCTAATAGTGGCAGTAGTGATACCACTTTCGCTGCTGTTCAGCTTCATGCTCATGAAGTTTACAGGTCTCTCTGCCAACCTTATGACGCTTGGAGCGGTCGATTTCGGTGTCGTTGTCGATGCCGGGGTCGTGATGGTAGAGAATATCTTTCGGAAATTGTCGCTTGCCCATGAGCGGCACGGCGAAAAGCAGATCGATACTCTTGCTGTTATAACGGCTGCAGCCAAGGAGGTTGGTCGTCCGATTACGTTTGCCATGATGATCATCGTGGCCGTTTACTTGCCTCTGTTCGCGCTGGAAGGCGTGGAAGGAAAGATGTTCCATCCTCTCGCGTTAACGTTCATCTACGCTCTGATGGGAGCGCTCGGTTGCGCGCTTCTGATTATTCCGACACTCTGTTATTGGTTTTTAAAAAAGCGGGTGGTCGAGCGCCATAACCCGATGCTCGAAGCGATGAAGAAGGTATATTCTCCGGCGCTCGATAAGGTTCTGAATAAACCCAAACCGATTATCTTCGTTTCCACTATTGCGGTAGTCCTCAGTGCTTGTTTGATTCCGTTTTTAGGCTCCGAGTTTATTCCAAGTATCGACGAAGGCTCGATCTGGCTTCGTCTGCGTATGCCTCCCAGTATTTCGCATACGCGCACGATCGAATTTACAAAGATTGTGGAGAATATGCTCGTCAAGTTTCCGGAAGTTTCAATTATTGCGACAAGGGTCGGGCGCTCCGGAATGGGTTCAGACATTGAGGGCGTTGATGCCGCTGATATGTTTATCGGTTTAAAGCCCAAGTCCGAGTGGAAGGACCGCAACAAAGAGCATCTTGTGGAACGTATGGCAAAAGAATGCGCGTCCATTCCAGGTATGATGTACAGTTTTTCGCAACCGATTGCCGATATGATTGACGATTTGATCACCGGTATCAAAGCCGACGTTGGCATCAAGATCTTCGGGGAAGATCTCAAAACATTGAGTCGAATTGCCGATGAAGTCAGCGTTTGTGTGCGGCAAGTCAAAGGTACTGGTGACGTTACGCGAGAACCGATTCTTGGTGCTCCGCAATTAAAGATAGAGTTGAAGCGTGATGAACTGGCTCGTCATGGTCTGCAGGTCGGCGACGTGCAGGATATTATTCAAACCGCTTTGGCCGGAAAGGTCGTGACTGAGGTGATCGAGGGAAGTCGGCGATTTGGTGTACTGGTTCGGTTTCCCATGCGCCAGAGAAGAACCGAATCCGACATTCAGCACATCGCAGTGGACGCGCCTGATGGCGTTCAATTAAATCTGCAGCGGCTTGCCGATATTGATACCGAACGTGGTGCGCTTCTCATTATGCGGGAAGATGGCCAACGCAGAAGTGCTGTAATGGTGAACATTCGTGGACGCGATTTAGGGAGCTGGGTTCAAGACGCGCAGAAGAGCGTTAAGGAAAAGGTGCATTTGCCACCAGGCTATTCTATTGTCTGGGGTGGGCAATTTGATAACCAGCAGCGCGCGATGGCTCGACTGGCAATTGTCGTTCCTATCGTTCTATTCCTGATCTTCGTACTTCTATTTCTCACATTCCATTCATTCAAAAATGCGGCGATTATTATGCTCAATGTGCCGTTTGCCACTATAGGCGGTATCATTGCACTGTTTATATCTCACCAACCTGTTTCCGTGCCTGCCATCATCGGCTTTGTTGCACTCTTCGGTGTGGCTGTTCAGAATGGCGTTATTCTTGTTTCATACATCATGCAGCTGGAGCGACAGGGTGTTGCTACTGCCAAAGCCATTCGCGAAGGCGCTGCTGTGCGTCTGCGACCAGTAATAATGACTGCAATGGTGGCGATGATGGGTTTAATTCCCAAGCTGTTTTCCGACGGTACGGGAGCTGAAATTCAAAGACCACTGGCGACTGTTGTGTTTGGAGGTCTACTAACTGCAACGTTTATGACCATGCTGGTTTTGCCTGCCATTTATTTGCTGTTTAACAAAAACGGCGACCATGGTGAGCACGAAAGTGAATATCCGGTTGAACTACCGGACCATGAGGTCTGAGCGTCTCGGGCGCAAGACGGTTCCAATCCTACGACTGCCAGGGTCTGAAACATCGAGATATTGGGTATTAAAGATCCGGGAAAGCATATCTCTGGAATCGCTATTACATGGCAACAGTCGAAGCTAAAGCTGCTCCGGAAAAGGACGTCAAGGCACCGCCGACGACGTCTGCCGATAACACGACCAGCGATAGCACGACGACCGGCGGCGACAACACTCGTGATCAAGCTACGGATTCGAGCTCCGCGCGGTCCACGCTTGTCGACCAGGCTTTGAATAGCTATGTGGATGCTGGAATTGCTCCGGTTAAGCCCGTGCAAGAGGGCGCCACAACGGGCGATGATGGTTTCGGTATCGTCGATGGATCGGGTGATTCTAAACCTGGCGATAAGCCGGAAATGATTTTCATTCCGCCCGCAGGAGCTGCTGACCAGTCAGCTGAGGCGGCCGAAGTTGTTCCGGCTGACGGGAGTAAGGATGCCACCGACGTCGCACAGACTGTCAATCCAACTCCCGAAGTCGACGCCTCCGAGGTCAAAGATTTTCCGGAGAAGCTATTCGGAATCACGATAGACCGAGATGATCTGGTTGAGGATGCACCCTCCGGGCCTGTCGACTTCGGACTTGGCAAATCGTATGATGGCGGATTTCTAAAGATGAACGTCCGACCGCAGAAATATGAGGTCAAGCCCGGTGAGACTCTGGACGACATTGCGCGTAAACATCTGGGTCCCAAGGCAACGCAGGACGAAGTTGATGTTCATGTTAAGCACATTGTCGACTCCAATCAGAAGCTCCTGGCTGGGCGCGATGCCGACACGTACGAAGGTCAGAAAGGCGAAATCTTGCGCCTGCCGGGATACACCACAGATGGTGCCGACCTGTATAAGGATCATCGCGGAACTACTTACAAAGTGACTGACGACGGTAAAATGAAGGTCAGCTATCTCGACGGGACTGGATTTGAGCGCTCACCGAATGAGGATGGCGGCATAACCAAAAAATATTTTGGTTCCAAACCGCAAGATAATTACACTGTTGTTCTCGATAAGCAGGGCAAGATCGTCAGCAACGATCGTGTCGATCCGGCACATAAGCCGGCGCAGGATTTAGATACCGAATCGCGGCGATTAGAGGCGCTTGCCAACAAAGGCCTCGGACTCAAGAATGAACGCGAGCAGTTCAAGAATGACATGCAGGAGTTCATTAAGACGGCGAAGCGCAGCGGATTGCCGGAGAGCGAAGTCGCTCAAACCTTCGCTGAGGTCTCTCGCATTCTGGAGGCGGGCGGTCCGGGTCAGCCCATGACTTCGCGCGAGCGTGCACGGCTGGCAATTGGTATCATGCGTGGTGCCGCGTATCCGGAGTCCGGAAACCAGGGGGCGCATAACACCTGTAATATGCAAGTTTTGGAAAATCGAGCATATTCTCGTGAGCCTTCCATGAACGCGAGATTGCTTGCTGACGTAGCCACTACCGGGAAATTTATTGCTGCGGATGGCACCGTGGTGCGTTTGGAGCCGGCTGATCTGCGCGCTCACGGAGAAGGTGCGACCAACCCGACGCGTGGCGAGAATGTGCGGTCCTATGCATCGCAAATTTTTCAAGTAACCGCGGGCAATGCTTTTCACACACGCGAAAATGAAGGTAAGGTCCCTCCCGGCGATACGCGTTATGCGCAAGTTAAGCCTAGCGACCCGACCGATACAGGTGAGCGTCTGATTGACTACAACAAGACAGCGATGGGCGATAAGAGTAAGGGCACCCCTGGTGGTGCTGCAACCGTAATGGGGATAAATGAAACTGCATACTTGTTGAATGGTAAAGACGAATCAAACGTGTTTATAGCGAGCGATGACGTTGGGGACGACAAAGCTCCGAAGGACGTTACCTTCACAAGCGCTCAGGATTTGATCGATCGGCTTACCGCTGCAACGGCTGAGGGCAAGCCGATGTCCGTGGGCTTAGCGGTGTTCTCTTATGCGGAGCCTTTTTACGACCTCATGAAGCAAATCGGTGCCACACCTTTCGACGGATCGTCGAGTGTCGAGAGCTTTATGCAAGACGGGCATGCTGTGAGAATTGTCGGTTTTGATCCGAAGACCGGGATGGCTCAGCTCGACAATCAGTGGGGAGATGTGAACGACCGGGTAAGCAAACCGATTGACGTTTACGACCTCTACAATGCCACCAGGCGCGTTACACCCAATCAATGGCTGGGACGGCTGGATGAGCGCTGGTATAGTCAAACACCCGAACAAAATGCTGAAGCTCTCAAAGGCGTCATGGGTGCAAGCTTCGCTAATTGGGCGCTTATCCAGGAAGGAAGCGGAAAGCAAATTGACGAGCGCGCCAGGCAGGTAGCAATGGACAGCTACGAACGAATGGTCGACAGGCTGCCGGCAAATCTGCAGGACAGTGTTCGTAAAACGATTGAGCAGTATAACAAAGACTGGGATTACCTGCGCAAAGCCAGGAAGGAAGAGGCTGAACAATAGTCTCAGTTTTTACCTAATGGCGCGACACTGATGTTTGAGGCTCCGAAGATTCGCGCGGCTGGTTTTTACCCTGCTGGCTGCCACCAGATGTAGTGCCGTTGTGATCTCCGTATTGAGGTCTCGGTGTCTGTGCTGCATTCATTGAAGACTCGTCAAGTTCATCAGCGCTATTGAGATTGAGTTTGACAAACAGCTTGCGTAGCCAGTTTTGCGCGTCGTCTATCAGAGTGAAAACGACTGGGATGACAACGAGAGTCAAGAGCGTTGATGTGATCAAACCGCCAATAACGGCAATTGCCATCGGCGCCCGTGCTTCGGAGCCTGCGCCTATTCGAATTGCGATCGGCAACATACCCGCTACCATGGCGACCGTCGTCATAAGGATGGGTCTCATACGAGCCTCTCCCGCCTCCATGATGGCGGTTAAACGGTCTTTGCCTGCGTGCATCGCCATCAAGCAATATTCGACGAGCAAAATTGCATTCTTAGTCACCAGACCCATCAACATCACGATCCCAATCAAGGCGTAAAATCCGAGTGAGTCGCCGGTGATGCAGAGTGCGATTAATGCGCCGCCCAAAGCCAGGGGGAGCGACATCATGATCGTAAGTGGGTGTAAGAAGCCGCCGAAAAGTAAGGCGAGGACGCCATAGATTAGAAGGACGCCGACGGTCAGGGCCCATGCGAAACCACCGAAGATATCCTTCTGAATTTCGACGTCACCGGCTGGAATATTGCGTACCGTTTTCGGCATTTCTTTCCACGCCGGCAAGGCTTGCACTTTCTTTAACGCCTCGCCCAGGGGCAAGCCATTGGCGAGACTGGCGTCGATAGTGACTTGACGGTATCGATCGTAGCGGTCGATTTGAGCTTCACCGGACGCGAATTTGATGTCCGCAACTGACACTAGTGGGACTAAACTTCCATCAGCGGCGGCGACCCGAAGATTCTTAACCGTGTGAACATCTTCTCTGTACTTCGGATCTATTTGGACGCGAATGTTGATTTGGCGCTCAGGCAGATTGAATTTTGGAAGATTTCTGTCGATATCCCCGAGGGTGGCAATCAAGGCTGTACGCGCGATTGATTCGACTGAGATGCCTTGTTCGGAGGCTCGCTCGAAGTTTGGATACACCTGAATCTCAGGTCGTTCCAGAGCCGCAGTCGAGACGATGTCGTTGACGCCCGCGATGCCTCGCATCTGGTCTGTCAGCTTTTCGGTGTAGTGTCGCAAAACAGGTGTATCGTTGCCGACTAGAATTAGTTTTAGCTTTCCGGTTATGCCGCCACGTGCTTCAAAACTCAGTCTGGCTCCGGGAACTTCGAGAAGTTTGCCGCGAATTTCGGCTTCAAAATCCTGCTGAGAAACTTGACGCTTATCGCGGGGTTTAAGCGAAATGTAGAGTGTGCCTTTGTTTACTTCGCCGGCTGTGGCCGCGCTTCGACGGTTAGCGGCCATGCCGGACCCGATTTGAGCGAAAACTGACTGTACGTTCTCATCTTTTAAACAAAGATTGGTCAGGTGTTTCACGGCCCGTTCCGTGTCGGCGAGCTGCGTTCCAGGCGGCATCTCGACGATAAGCATGCTCTCGCCTCTATCTATGTTGCCGATAACCGACGTGGGCATCATTTTGAAGAGCACGATACTGAGCGCGAAAAACGCGACTCCCACTGCTACGGTCTTCCATCTGTTGTTCAAAGACCAGATCAATATTCGGTTGTATGCTTTCAGAGTGGCGGCATTACCATGCGTTTCCTTGACGGGCGTGAGCAAATACGCCGCCATCAGTGGTGTCAGCATGCGTGCGACGACAAGCGAGAAAAACACTGCTGCGGCGACCGTCAAGCCGAATTGCCAGAGGAATTTACCTGGTATTCCTCCCATGAAAGCGACTGGCACGAACACGACGATAATCGTCATGGTCGTGGCGACTACTGCAAGACCGATTTCGTCTGCGGCATCAAACGCTGCCTGAAACGGTTTCTTGCCCATGCTCATGTGGCGGACGATGTTTTCAATTTCAACAATTGCATCATCTACCAGAACTCCGATAACGAGCGCCAAGCCGAGGAGTGACATATTGTTCATCGTGAATCCGGCTACTTTCATGACAGCGAAAGTCGGTATCAATGATAGTGGCATTGCCAGCGACGAAATAACTGCGGAGCGCCAGTCTTTTAAGAACAGCCATACGACGAGAACCGCCAGTCCGCCACCGATTAAGAGAGAATCGAGCGCGGCGTGGTAGGACATGTGAACGAATATGGTTTGACTTCTGATCTTTTTGATCTTTATATCCGGTGGAAGCGTCTTCTCTAGCGCTTCGAGCTTCTGGTCGACCGCTTCCTCAACGGTGACCATATTGGCTCCGGAACTGCGGACGATGGAGAATGAGATAACAGGTTTGTTATCAATCATTGCCATTTGGCGCTGATCTGTCGAAGAATCGTTGACCGTTCCAAGAGTGTCGAGTCTTGCCCAGCGCCCTCGGGGTAGAGCTATCCGCGTGGCTGCCAATTTCTCGGCTGACGGAGCGCTTCCAAGCGTTCTCACAGACTCTTCCTGAGCGCCGACTTCGCCGCGTCCGCCAGGCAGGTTTGTGTTGACGCTGCGCACTTGGGTACTGACCATGTCCGCCGTGATGCCCAGTGACTCAAGCCTTGCAGGGTCCAGGTTGACGCGAATTTCTCGGTCTACCCCGCCGGCTCTCTCTACCTGACCGACACCTTTGATACCGAGCAGTGCTCGCGAGATCTCGTTATCGGTGATCCAGCTCAATTCCTCAACGCTGCGGCGGTCTGAGGAAACCGAGTAGGTGACGAAAGGCCCGCCCACGAAGTCCAGTCTCTGAACTATTGGTTCATCGATTCCGGGCGGGAGTTGTGTTCGTATTTTGGAAACTTCATTGCGAACGTCGTTGACAGCGCGGTCTACGTTAGTTTCAAGTTCAAACTCGATTGTCGTTGCGGAGACACCTTCATTGACCTTCGAGACGATGTGCTTGACGTTTCCGATACCGGCGACCGCATCTTCTATTTTTCTGGTTACCTGTGATTCCAACTCAGGAGGAGCTGCGCCGACCTGGTTGACGGTGATCGAAACTATCGGAACGTCGATATTTGGTGACTCGTCGATTCCCAGTCCGAAGAAACAAGTCAGACCTGCGACTGTGAGCACGAGGAAGAGAACCAGCACTGGAACCGGATTCTTAATCGACCACGCTGATATATAACGGAGGTTCATCTGCTGGTTGTCTCTCCGCTGGTTTCGTGCGACTCTGTGTTGCTGGAGGCTCGACCTGGAGAATCACTATCGCCGGAGGCTGCCGTGCGAGCGTTTTTATTACCTGGTCGGGGCGCCTGGTGTTCCCCAATCCTTACATGATCTCCGTCTTTCAAGAAGCCACTACCTGTAGTGACAACCTTCTCGCCCGGCTTCAAACCTGATTCAATTTCGACCAGATCGCCGGAGCGCTCGCCGGTCTTAACCTCTCTGGAATACACCCGCTTATCATCCAGTACATAAACAATTTTGCGGCCATCCTTGTCGACGACGGCAGGCGCCGGCACTACGAGTGCTTGAACGGCTCCGAGGTCTACCTTGCCGCTGACAAACATCCCTGGTCTCCACCCACTTTGCGGGTCGTAGGGGATATCGATGCGAACTGTCGCCAGTCGCGAATCTGAGTCGACGAGAGGGCTTATTTCTCGAATTTTACCGTTCATAACTTCGCCGGCGGCGCCTAGAAACTGTACTATTTGTCCGCTCTTTAGACGATGTAAATCTTGATCCGGTACCTGGGCGCGGACCTCGAATCGATTATCTCTTACCATTTGGAAGAGGTCTTCGTTTGCCATGGTAACGTCGCCGATGTGTGCGAGCCGTTTTGTAATTAATCCGCTGGCTGGCGCTTTGATAATAGTCTGCGCGACCTGCGCTTCTAGCTGTTTAACGCTCGCTTCCGTTTCTAAAATGTCGACGGAAGCCATATCGATGTCGTGTTGCATCCCGCCTTCGAGCGCAAGTTTCAAGTTTTCAGTGGCTTGAGTTTTTGCAAAACGTGCTGCTTCAAGTTTTTGAAGAGCATTGCGATAATCCGCTTCAGCTGTTGCTTCTGCTGTTTCCTTATTATCCAAATCCTCGGTTGAAACAGCTCCATCTTTTTTCAAGATTTTGTATCTGGCAGATGACAGCTTTGCATTTCTCAAGTTTGCTTGAGCCCGGACGACGTTTGCTTCTTCTTGTGAAACGATTGCGGTTGCCTGTGCGACGATCGCTTTGATCCGGTTTATATCCATTGGTCGGTTGGGTTGTTTCGTTTTTTCCAAATTGATTCGGGCGTGTTGCAGCCGGGCGCGTTCTTTTTCGAGCTGCGCGCGAATCACCGATGAATTGAGCCTGGCGAGTACCTGTCCTTTCTTTACGATGTCGCCTTCTTCGACTGCAACGTCATCTATTCTCAAGCCGCCGACTTCTGCTCCGATGGTCAGAGGGTCCCATGCCCAGACGGTGCCGGCCAGCTTCAGGGTCTGGTGTATAGCTTTTTTGCTGGCATCTTCGACAGTGACGGTGAGTACGGCTTCGTCGCCATCATCTTTTATAGGTTTGGAAAAGTTTTGAAAGATTCTGATACCGAGAGCGGTGCAAGCTAGAAGCGAAATCACGATTGCGATTAGCTTCCAGTTTTTCTTGCCGAAACTTGACATTTGAGACTCCATGCCGTGTTTGACTGTCTGGTTATCTGTTTCATCAGTACGTGGTATTTGCTGAACCATTTGCTTCCTTACGCCTCGGTATTGTTTCTATTTTCAGAATTTATTTCAATCAAACTTCTAAATATTTGTCGATGTTGGCCATCTCCGATTCGCTCAAGATGCCTGCGAAGACGAGCTTGAGAACCTGGTTCGACAACGACTCGAATGATTGACCGTGTCGTGCGAAATAGGTTGTAAAAATAGTTCCGTAAAGCAAATTACTGATTGTCTGAGTGACTTGCTCTGCATTGATTGGTTTGAACCGGCCATTTAGTGAGAGGGCTTCAAACAGTTCGTTCCAGGGGCGCACGTTCCGTTCTCTATGTTCAAGATAAGTAGGCTTTTTCCGATCGCGAAACTCGGCCCGTTCCTGCACGATCAACTCAATCACGTCGGCATTTGTGTCAAAGTACTGTAGGAAAGCTCGGATAGCTTGAGCAATCTGCTTGATCGGATCGGTTTTCGGGTCGAATCCTTCGTTGATAGCTCTGCTCAAGCCTGCCATTCCACGATCAACGGAAGCAAGAAATAACTGCTCCTTGCTCGGGAAGTAGTGATATACCGTTCCTTTGGCGATACCGAGTCGGTCCGCTATTTCTTGAACGTCGGTGCTTGCGTAACCTCTGTCGGCGAAAACCTCGGTTGCAGTCGCGAGTATCTCCTCCTGACGCTGGCTGGTCAGTTCAAGATTGCGTGGCCGCCCCGGTCCTCGTTTGTTGAGCGTATTTGTCAAACTTACCTCGGATTAATTTACTGACTCGTCAGTCAAGAAAATACCATATCGGCTGAAAACCTGCTATAGCAACGTTTACATCTCTTCGGGATTGGCAAGTGGGAGGTTTAAGAAAACCGAGAGTTAAGGCTGTTTCCACTACTTATCTGATATAAATCTCTGAATCAATGGAGGTGACGAGCCATGCTGACGCTCACTAAGCCGGGCATAGAAGAATATGCCCTTGGAAAAACCGAGAAGCACGATGCGGTTCTTGATGAACTGATGAAGGAAACGCACGCATCAATGGACTATCCGCAGATGCTGACCGGACCTATCGAAGGTCAGTTTCTCAAGATGATGGTGCGAGTCGTTGGCGCCAAGCGTGTGGTGGAGGTCGGTACGTTTACCGGCTATGGCTCTTTGAACCTCGCCGAAGGTCTGCCGTCCGACGGTAAACTGACCACGCTCGATATCAATCCAACTTGTTTGGCGCTTGCCCGCAAATACTTCGCGAAGAGCGAGCATGGCAAAAAGATTGAAATCATCGAAGGTCCCGCGCTTGAATCGATCGCGAAAATTGAGGGACCGATTGACCTTTGTTTTATAGATGCGGACAAGGGAAACTACTTAAACTACTACGAAGCGCTTCTTCCAAAAGTGAGAAGTGGCGGCGTCATCCTCGTCGACAATGTTCTCTGGAGCGGCGCCGTGCTAGAGCCCAAGACCGATGACGATAAGGCGATCAACGCTTTCAACGAGCGCGTTTCTAAAGATGAACGCGTCGATAAGGTATTACTGACGGTGCGCGACGGAGTCTTCTTCATTCGCAAGCGTTAAATTAGGGCCAGCCGAAAACACTTTGATTCAGGAGTCGAAAAATATGACCACAAGTGTGGAAACGATGAAACAAACCCGCGTCCATCAGGTTCTGCAAACCGAGTCCATCGGCAAGAAAGTGAAGCTCGCCGGTTGGGTGAGAACGCGGCGAGACTCTAAAGGCGGTTTTTCATTTATCGAATTGAACGATGGCTCTTGCATGAAGAGCGTTCAAATTCTTGCCGAAGCCGCGTTGTCGAACTATGAGAGCGAAGTCTTGAAGCTCGGTATCGGAAGCAGCATCGAGGTGATTGGTGACGTAGTCGAATCGCCTGGCAAAGGACAAACGACCGAGGTTAAAGCGGAGTCTGTCAAAGTGCTTGGATATGCCGACCCGCAAACGTATCCGCTTCAAAAGAAGGGAACGTCGATGGAATTTCTCAGGAGCATAGCTCATCTGCGCCCGCGTACAAACACCTTTGGTGCGGTCGCTCGGGTGAGAAATGAAATCTGTCGTTCTATCCATAATTTTTTCCAGTCGCGTGGGTTCCTTTACATCAACACTCCTATCATCACCGCATCTGACTGCGAAGGCGCTGGTCAAATGTTCAATGTGACGACCTTCGATCTCAAGGACGTTCCGCGCATCAGCGGCGAAGGTGGTGCAAAAGGCGACATCGATTTCGAGCAGGATTTCTTCGGACGTGCCACTCACCTCACAGTCAGCGGGCAGTTGGAAGCTGAGATTTACGCTACGGCACTCACGAATGTTTATACATTCGGTCCGACCTTCCGGGCTGAGAATTCGAACACTTCGCGCCACCTGGCGGAGTTTTGGATGGTCGAGCCGGAGATGGCGTTCTGCGATCTGGAAGGTGACATGCAGTGTGCCGAGGATTTCTTGAAGACGATCTTCAATGACGTTATGACGAACTGCGGAAGCGATATGGAATTCTTCAACGAGCGCATTGATAAGACCGTGCTCGAGACTTTGAAGCATATCGTCGACAGTGACTTCGTGCGAATTTCGTACACCGAAGCCGTCGACATTCTCCTGAAGTGCGGTGAGAAATTCGAGTTCCCGGTGAGCTGGGGGATCGATCTCCAGTCGGAGCACGAGCGCTATCTGACCGAGAAGAAGTTCAAGAAGCCGGTTATCGTTTACGATTATCCAAAAGACATTAAGGCGTTCTACATGCGCCTTAATGATGATGGTAAAACCGTTCGCGCGATGGATGTTCTTGTTCCGAAAGTCGGCGAAATCATCGGCGGCAGTCAGAGAGAGGAGCGTCTCGATGTCCTCATCGAGCGGATGAAAGCTTGCGACCTCGATCCGGAAGAATACTGGTGGTATCTGGACCTCCGTAAATTTGGAACTGTTCCGCATGCTGGATTCGGGCTCGGTCTTGAAAGAACTGTTCAATTCGTCACCGGCATGGGCAACATTCGTGACGTAATACCGTTTCCGCGCGCACCCAAAACCGCCGATTTCTAAAGTCGCAAGGAGCATCGAATGCGCTCCAACTCAGCTCCAATAGATGACGACGCGGTCAGAGATGACGTTCAAAACGTGAACGGTATCCTTGATGAGGTTGGCAGCGTTCAAAACGAGAACGGTATCACTGATGAGGTTGGCAGCGTTCAAAACGTGAATCCAACGCACCATGCGTCGGAATCTGGCAAATCGTCATCAGGCTGGGCTCTATTTACCTCGCTCGTCGATGCGCGAGGCGGACGGTTAGCCGTGCCATCGGATATAGTGGCGAATGGGACCGGACCGTCGGAGGCTTGCGGAGTTCTGGTTCACGACGATAATGAACGATTCTTGCGTTCTTATTCGCAAGTATTACAGGGACAAGTGCGGTTACTCTATCTAGATCCGCCCTACAACACAGGCTACAAACTGCGTTCGTACAACGATAAGTTTGAGCGAGCGGAGTGGTTGGCGATGATGCGCTTGCGCTTGCAACTCGTGCTGCCGATGCTTGCTGAAAACGGTTCAATATGCGCGAGCATAGATGACTCGGAGATGCCCTACCTTCGCATTTTGATGGATGAAGTCGTCGGCGAGAAGTATTTTGTTGCGTGCATCGCTTACGAGCGTTCGGGCAGCGCGGGTCTTGGACAAAGTGGTGCGATTCTAAATACGAAAGAGTACGTGCTGATTTATAGCTTCGATAAGCGCCAGTTGAACGATGTGGGCAACACGCGTCCAATCGACAAAGAAGTGATGCGTCGTTATAACAAGGTTCTCGTCGATGAAGGAGAGCGCGACCTGGTCGCAGAAATAACCGGTAAAACGGGGATCGCACGACTTTATAAGCACAGTGGCATTTGCATCCACAACATTTCAATTCGCAAATTCGATTTGAGGCGAGACGAGATTGAGTCTGTATATAAGGAATCGTTCGAGAGAATTTTTCGCACCCAGAATGTCCAGAAGGAAAATACATTCCAGAACGACGTGATCGCTCGGTTGCAGAAGGATGAATTTTACAGCCTTGATTATGTGCCGGCTCGTGGACGGTACAAGGGAGAACAGAAAACCCTGTACTATTGGAACGGGGAGCTGTGTGCTTGGCTCAAAGATTCGAGTGCGCTTACACCCGATGGTATCGTCAAACGCAACAAATTAACTGACTTCTGGTCTCATGGCGAAATACCGAAGGCGGACCTTGCCAACGAGGGCGGAGTGGAGTTCTCTCGCAGCAAAAAGCCCGAACACTTGCTGTTCCGATTAGTTTCGCTATGCACTGAGCCGGGCGATCTTGTTCTCGATCTATTTTCGGGCAGTGCAACAGCGCCGGCTGTTTCGCATAAGATGAAACGGCGGTGGATCGGAGTTGAAAGCGGAGAACATTTCCGTACTTGCACCTTGCGTCGAATGCAGAACGTCTTAGATGGCGACCAGTCGGGCGTTTCCAAACTGTTGCAATGGCGCGGTGGTGGTTCCTTTAGATATTTAGATTAAACGCAACCGAAAGTTGTCGGAAAAATTCCGCTCCCCGTATACATGTATTCAGTTGTGCATGGGGAATTCAAATATGGTAGCAGCAGGGCGGATCGAGTTCCGTTCGACTTACGATGCCAATGATGGCTCGGGTAGAACAAGTAGCGATACGGCATCTAACAATCTGATGCCGAACATGACCGAAAGAGACGCAAACCAAGTTTTTGAAAAGAACAGAGCAGCGCTTAGAGTCAGTGACGCTGTGCATCCTGTTCAATTAGTAGATGAAACCCAGGCTGCTCGTGGACGTGTCGTCGATTTCACCGCACGTCAACTCGCCTCTGGAAACCTGAGCATCAACAGTATGGCAGGTCAAACTTTGCGCGCAGCAATCGAACATCAACTTAAGGCCGGTGGAGCTGCTGCGGCTGATAGCCTGGCAGAAGACATCACCGCAAAATTACCAAATGGAATGAAGCTTGAAATCAGCCGGAACGAAGCGTTCGAAGCGAACGCCAAGAAGTTTTTCGCACAAAATGGAGATACAGCTCCAACATACATTCGCTGGGTCGAACTGAAAGATGCTTACGGTCAAGTCCTCGGCGGCGTTGGTATCACAGGCGATGCCTTTGCAAACAGAAAACCGGTGGCAAGCTCGATGGTCGCTTAATTCTCAATGGCTTAGCCCAGGCAATACACCGAGCGGAACCTTCTTATGTTGGTTCGTGGGTAATTAGATAATGCCGATTTTGGCGGATTGCCAGAAAGTCCATATTTCGGGGAGCTTTTGAAAATCTACCCGTTTCGATGCGTAAAAAAAAATCGCGTATTGCACGAAGCGGACCCATATCACGAAATTGTTGCGTTTCCAGGATAGGGGTTCGCTTCGTGGGTCATTCGACAAATGTGGCTCCTTCAAATTTTTCAGTTTCGAGCCTGTGAGGCATTTCGGGTTCTATCGTTTCTTTGAAGTCCAATAACATACGAACTAACATAAGGCGGCCGCGGAAGAGGGGTCGCAGTGGCGGAAGAACGGACTCGCAATTGCGGAAGATGGGGCGCGGTAAAGGCGCGACCTGGAGCCGCGCCTCTAATGGTTTATTCAGATTTCCTGGTTTGCTTATCGACCGACAACGCGTTTTAAGCGGTGGACGATTGCGCCTTTTCCGTTGTCGAACGGAACGGCCATGATCTGCATGGTTGGCTCGCTCGGGCGTATAGACTGCATCGGCACCATTGCGTACTGGTGATGTGTCGGCGCCGTGTAATACATGCCACTTTGTTGGGTTGGCGCTTTAGCCGGGAACGACATCTCGGCGGCTTGAGTCGCGCCAGGTCCCCAGTTCGCAGTCTGTTGCGCGGTCATATTGCTGCCAATACTGCCTCCGATGTTGCCAGTACCGAGACTGCCGATACTTCCTCCCGGAGCCTCTGCGAGATTGCTTTGCTTGTTGCCGAGGGAGAGATCATTGTTGACCATGTCGCGTTGATACGCATTCAGTGCCACCAGTACTAGTGTCACTGCGAAAACGACAACACCTAGCATTTTCAGATCTCTGAAATCTGATTTCGCTTTTGCTGGCTGGCAGCATGCGCATGCTTTGTGGTGTTGAGCTGGTGGAGTCTGTACTTCTTTAAAGTCAGAGATAGTTTTCCGAATTTGTTCGGCGGGGGGGTGAGAGAACATCATTTTATTTATTTGCTCGTGCCGCTATTGCCTTAGGCTTCCTTGCTTTATTCACCCCATCTTACTCTCGTGAAAAGGGTAGTCAAGCAAAGTTGCGTAGGACCACGTAGTGATATTTTGGTTTAATGAATCGGCTCTTGCCAGGTGTACTCTGAGACGCCGGTGCCCGTTTGCTTCACCGGCTTTGAAGGCGCCACAACCCGCCTCTGGACAGGGACTCGCCCGGCCTGACGATCCAGGATAGCCTGAGTGTCAGGCGAGGCAATGATTGGCTGCATTTTGCTGACGTCGTTGGATCTCATTGGTTGCAGCGCGGTGTTGTCGCCACCGATGAGCGTCGACTGCGGCTTACCGTGAGCACTGTAATACGCCTGGTTATAACGCTTCCACATGACCGCTGAGACAGTGCCCCCGGTGACGTTCTTGCCACCCGGTACAGACTTGTTTTCAGAGTTGCCGGTCCAGACCGCGGTGACCAGATCCGGAGTGAAGCCGACGAACCAGAGATCCTTTGCTTCGTTTGCTGTGCCCGTCTTGCCCGCAACCTGTATTCCGGGTAGTTTCGCGTGTGTTCCAGTACCGCCGTCCACCACTTTCTTCAAAATTTCGACGATCTTTATAGTAGAGTCGCGATCGAGCACTCTCGCAGAATTCGGCTCGACCTTTGAGATGACCTTGCCGTGCTCGTCTTCAATGCGTCGAATAAATTGAGGCTCCATGAACATTCCGCCGCGTGCGATTGTTCCGTAAGCGGTCGCCATTGAAACCGGAGATGCTGCCGAACTGCCCAGAGAGAGCGCGAGAGTCGGAGCTAACGTTTCACTTATCCCCGCGCGACGAGCCGTATCGATAATCGGCCTGATACCGGTTTGCTGTGCGACTCTGACGCTGCAGACGTTCCTCGAATAGGCGAGCGCCTGCTCAACTGTGATCAACCCCATGAATTTCTTGTCGAAATTCTGCGGTTCCCATACTTTGTCGCCATCGTCGAGCACCATCAGTGGTGCGTCGGAAATGGAACTGGACGGGGTTAGAAGCTGCTGTTCGAATGCGGTCAGGTATACAAACGGTTTGAAGACCGACCCCATGGTGTGAGGATGTACAGCCGAATTCCACTGATTATCCAGATAGTTTCCGATACCGCCGACCATAGCGACTACAGCTCCGTCGTTTAAACGCATGGAAACCAATGCCGACTGATCCAGTCCCGCAGGTAAACGATGCTGGTATTCGTTTAAAACCTTTTCGGCGGTTTTTTGAGCCTGCTGATCGAGGTTGGTATAGACTTTTAAACGCGCATGCCGTCTGAATTGCACTGTATCTTCGACCAGCTTCGCAACATAATTCGAATAGTACGGATACTTTGGAACGAACTGTTTAACTGACGCCGCCGGCGGTGCTGTTTTGAAAACCAATTGTGTATGTGCAGCGTCCCACGCTTCTCGTTCGGTTATGAAACCGTACTCGAGAAGCTTTCGAACGACGGACTGCTGCGACTTTAGCGCCGCCAGCCGATGTGAGCGTTCACCAAGTTGAGACGGCGACTTAATTAAACCGGCAAGGAACGCAGATTCAGCGACTGAGAGATCTATTGCCGATTTCGCGAAATATGTTTTCGCCGCTTGCTCCGCTCCGTAAGCGCCCTGGCCGAAGTAGATCTGGTTTAAGTAGAGTTCCAGAATCCGTTCTTTCGAGTAGCGATTTTCAATCTGCGAGGCGACAAGACCCTCAGCCAGCTTCAGCGGAATGGTTCTGTTCTCATTCGGGAAGAAAACGTTTTTCACCAACTGCTGTGTGAGCGTAGAACCGCCCTGCACCTGCTTTCTTGCAGTGACGTTTGCAAGAGCCGCTCGCAAAACACCTTCAGCGCTTACACCATGGTGATCGTAAAAGTAGTGATCTTCTTGCGCGAGGACCGCCACAATTAGATTCTTGGAAATTTTTTCTAGCGAAACTACCTCGCGTTTCTCCTTCTCCGGAAATACGCAAATCAGCTTGTCATCAATATCGTAGACCGATATTGATGCGCCCGGGTGATAATTCTCCAGTATAGATATGTTCGGAACCTTCGCCAGATGAATCCATACAAGCATCATGAGGACACAGACACCAAAGGTCACTAGCAGCGTGACGCTGGTTACGGTTACTCGAACAACCATCCAAAAGCTGTCAAACACAGGTTTGACATTGTTGAAACTTTTGAGCCGATTGTACCGATTAGGGTCAGACTCGAATTCGTATTCTTGCTTGCGACGACGCAACTACTAGCGTTCTCCAGGTTCTATCTGGTTTAGAGTACATTTCATTGTAGCAGTCACGAAGATCAAGTAAAGCGACTACATCAAGGTTTGCCCTTCCGGGATCGCGCGTGCGGTAGAGGGCTTCTTCTGTGCCGGGACCTCGAGGTTGGTTTGCTCGGTCATCGGCATAAACACTGTTGGCACGTAATTCGCGTGCCGAGCAGTCGTGCTGTATTCTGCTGTCTTTGCCGTGTGCTGCACGCTCTTATCGTTTTCGAGTGCGTCGTTTATAACCAGAAGAAACGTTGTTTCTGGCGCTTCCGGCTGCTCGACACCCTTGTGGGGAGTTCGGTTTGCAACGGAACTGGCAGGAAGGCTCGCAATAGCTTTGGTGGCTTCGGCAGCTGGTTTCGAACCGATGATCGCAATAGCTTTAGTGGCTTCGGCAGCTGGTTTCGAACCGGTGCTTGCAATAGCTTTAGTGGCTTCGGCAGCTGGTTTCAAACCGGTGCTTGCTATAGCTCTGGTTGCGTCAACAGCGGTTTTTGGACTGATGGTTGCTACAGCTGCCGGCTTTTCTTCGGTCTTAGAGATCGGCGGTTTCACGACTGCCGTAACTGTTTTAACCGTCTCCGAAGCTGGTTCAATCTTCACCGGTAGTAGCGCGGCGGGAACCGTTTTCGGTGGCAGCGCAGCAATGGTTGCGGCGTCGGCGTTCTGAGTAATGTAGTTCCTGACAGCATGACACTGATGCGACTGCTTCAGTCCCTCTGCGCCTTCTTGCTTATCTAATACGCGTGCGGAGATTGGGATTTTTCCGCCGCCAGGAAAACCGAGCGCATGGGCGGCGGCTTTCGACACGTCCAGAACAAGGCTGGGATTGCCGAACGGACCACGGTCGTTTACTACGACAACACACGATTTGCCGTTTTTAGTATTAGTAACATGCAAGTGTGTTCCGAACGGAAGTGTTCTATGCGCGCAAGTAAGTTTAAATTTGTTGTGCGGCTGGCCAGACGATGTGCGGCGTCCATGAAGGTGGTCACCGTAATGATGAGAGTAACCGCTGAACGTATGACCCGCGGTTACGGCTACTTTCGCATGCGCACTATCTGCGGTGGCGCAGGTAAACAGAAAGGCAAGCGCCGATGTTGATACCACATTTGATGCTAGTCGAATAATCTTTCGCATGTCTAAAAAGCTATTGAAGGGAAATCGCTAACGTGAGCTCGGACGGGCAGCAAGGAGCCTGCGAACATTTAGGTTCCGAATTCGTATATAGACTGTATTGTTGTAGCGCCTGTGAGTTTTTTTTGCATTAGAAATTAGCCAGTGTTAACTGATTCTGCTCGACAACCAGAAGTGTTGTAGAGTTGAAGAAGGCGCCAGCGCCTGAAGCAGGAATTGCAAAGTAGTAACGGTAAGAAATTGTCAATGGACCCATCGGTTTTAGTAATAGTCGGAGTTGTGGCGCTGATAGTTTTGCCGTTTATTCTGGCTGTGCTTACGTTTCGTCCTCTTATCATCTCGATCGCCGACCGTATCGGTGGTCGGAAGAGCGGCGCCAAGGAAATCAAGGATCTCAAGCAGAAGCTGCTGATGTTGACGGAAGAGGTTCAGGACCTGCGTCACAAGGTTTCCACAATGGAAGATGACTACCAGTTCTCGCAGCGGATGCTGGAAGACCTCGAAAGACGCTCCAAAGAACCCAGCAAAGATTAATCCTTGAATTCTTCTGCACCCGTTCCCTGCCGGAGCAGACTCACACGCCGTGAATCCGCAAATCCTGAACTAACCGGCGTTAGAGCCTGTCCGGGCGTCAGAGCCTGAGCGCGCGTGAGAGCCTGAACGCGAGTTTCAAGCAAATGATGCCGCCGGAGGACGAGCGGCGCAGTATCCGCAAACTAAACCGCGAGCGTCTCTCTGTCAGGTCTCTGAAACACGAGAACCGCGACAACCGAAGACAGCGTAAAGAAGATAAGCAGCCCGAAAGCAGCGTTGAAACCGCCCGTCATGTCGGACAACCAGCCCGTCAGCACAGGAGCCAGAATACCCGCCAGCGCGAAAAAACTGTCCATTAGACCAAGGCTGGTCGCTGCCCGGTCTTTTGCGAGGTCGCAGTTAAGTGCATAGAAGCAGGCATTTGGCATGAGACCAAAACCAATTCCAAGTGAAATTACGATGAGTGCAAGGTCCCGATTGTCGCCTACGAAAAGCATCGGGATGAAACACAATCCGGAGATCAACTGGCAAATCCAGATCATGTGCGAGCGAGCGACGCGCATACTGCCGGTCTTCTTCCAGAGATAGTCGGAGAGAAAACCCGCCAGGGCGAGCAAGATTGCCGCGGTGAGCCAGGGGGCAATGAGAAACACCCCGATTTCTTTCAGGTTAGCGCCGAACTGTTTCTGGAAATAGCCTGGCAGCCAGGTGAGCGCAAAGAAGAGCGTATACCCGAACGCGAAGAAGGCGTAGTTGTTTGACATCAAAGACGGGTTGAGGAGCATGAATTTCCATGTTGTGCCGCCGTGTTGCAATTCGTGCGAACGCATTTGTTCGCTCGATTTGCTTCTGTCGACGGGCTTCCCGTCACGGATCAAGTTCAACTCTTCATCGGATACTTGCTTACAATTTTCCGGGTAGTCTCGGTACATAAAGTACCAGATGACCGCCCAACCTACGCCGAGCGAGCCCAGAATCGCAAACATTATCTTCCAGCCGAAAGCTGAAATCAGATTGGTGATGAACGGTGCTCCGATGACGTTCGCCATTGGCACTGCTGCTAGACCAATCGCTGTGGCGCGTGCGCGTTCGCTGGCCGGAAGCCAATCAGCGACGACTCTTGTGAGAGCCGGAAAATGGGGACCTTCGGCTAAACCAAGCAAAGTTCTAAAAGCGAATAGTAGCGGCAGATTGGCTGCCAGACCCATTACTGCTGTGCATAGCGACCACAACAGTGCCGCACCCGCCCACACTCGATGGGCTCCCCATCGGTCGACCATCATTCCGCCGCCCGTGGTCATAATCATGTAACCAACCGCGAAAGCCGCCGCCACCATGCCGTATTGCGAATCGGAGATCCCGAACTCCGCCTTGAGCGGACCGATCGCGTACGATAGCGCCGATCGGTCCATATAGTTGATCAGCGTTATGAGGAAACCGAGACCGATGATGACCCAGCGGTATCCGAGCCCTGATGTCCGCGCCTGTGCGGGCGCTGCATATGCCTGAGCCTGGGCGGGGCCCGAAGAGTTTGAGTCTGTCATGGTTGAGAGCGGTTTCCGAAACGAGAAGGTATTCGATAGTTTTTCGCCTGTTACCAGGCAAGATTGCGCCGAAACGGACCTTGCCGCGCAAGTGGGTTTCGCGGCCAAAATATGATTATCCGTCCTTAACAAATTAAATCAGAGGAAATTCTGTTAACAATTGAACTTTTTATGGGAACCTTTCGTCTTATACATTGTCACCGCAATTTTTTTCTTAGAGGTCTCATTGATGCTGAAATCGACAAAAGTCTACCTGGCGGCGCTTTCGATGGTTTCGACCATGGCGCTGGTCTCGCAGCCTGCTTTTGCGCAAATGGAATCTGACGATTCGTCCGATATGGGCGAAATCGACATTGTTTTGAACCTGCCCGATGCGCTTCCCACGGGCGAAGGCATTCCTGACTTCTCGTCTTCTGCGCCATCAGGTGGCGGCGAAATCGCCTTCAGTCTGCCTCTACCGAACCCCGGAGACGTTGTTGCAGCCATGCGTGGTGGCTCCGGCGGCTGGGGCCGTGGTCCCTGCCCAGTAGGGGCTCGCGGACGCGGCGGTTGTCCGCTGAACATGCTGGAGGGCGAAAATGCCGTGACCTCCGAGCAGTACGAAAAGCTCTATAGCCTCAAGAACAGCGTGCTCGATGCGCGCGGTCCTAAGATGCTGGAGCTTATGACTGCAAAGCGTCACCTTCGCGACGAACTCACCAGGGAATCTATCGATGAGAAGGCCGTGAAGAAGCTCCAAAATCAAATCGCCAGCGCTAAAAGCGAGCTGACAAATCTCGAGATGGATAGCAAACTCCAGATGATGCAGATTCTCACAGGTGCACAGCGTAAGGAATTGCGGAAAGCGATGGTGGAAGGACCGAAACGCGGTGGTGCCAGTCCTTTTCATCAAATGATGCGGAAAATGATGGAGAAGGGACCTGGTCCCGGACACGGCGGCGCGAACTAGTCCGTACTCCACACCTCTCAAATTATGCCGGTACCGAGGTCCTAGCCGCAGGCGGCCAGGGCGGTATCGGCATTGCCTCATTCGGTGCTGCGGCAGAGCGGTATAGCGGCGTTATGTCATTCGGTGATGCGGCAGGCCGGTGCCAGCGTTTTGTCAGACCGGTGCTGCTCCGGCAGCTGGTTCGCGGAGCCTCATAACAGTCTTTCGCGGCTATTTTGGCGGGTTGTGTAACCGTCTGGTTATGAAAGGTCCGATATAGCTACTTCTCGGCGGATCTGGGTATGAATCTCCTATGGCATCAATGAAAACCTCTCAAAGGTTTCGCGGAAATAGGCATCGCGAGAAAGCACGTTGACTGACCCAAAATTTCATGCCGATCCGTCTGCCGCATCTGAAGAAGGCAGCGTGGTAACAAAATCCGATCCACTGGTCGGCAAAATTCTGGATGGACGTTTTGAGATCGAGGAAGTCATCGGCTCAGGCGGCGCTGGTGTCGTCTACAAGGCTAAACAGCTGCGCGTCAATCGCCACGTCGCCATAAAAACAATCAATATGGAAATAGACGCCACAGACGTTATTCGTGAGCGTTTCATGAATGAGATCAACAGTCTCTGCGCGCTCAGTCATCCTAATGTTGTCACCGTATATGATTGCATTCTCGGGGAAGACCATCACCCGTACATAGTCATGGACTATCTCAAAGGACTGAGTCTTGATGCGCTTCTCCGCCGAGATGGCCCGTTGAGCCTGGAACAATTCGCACGCATCTCGTTGCAAGTTTTGAGCGCGCTCGATCACGCGCACAAAAAGGGAATCATTCACCGCGACATGAAGCCAGGCAACATCATGCTGATGGATGACGACACCGATATCGTCAAAGTCGTGGATTTTGGTTTGGCTAAACTTACCCAATCGAATCGCAGTTTGACCAAGTCCGGAGAACTCTGGGGCAGCCCCCCGTACATGGCTCCGGAGCAGGCGAACGGCGACCCTATCGATACGCGGACCGACATTTATGGTCTGGGCGCCGTATTCTACGAAATGTTGACCGGAAAGGATCCGTTTTACGAGAGCACGACCGTATACGAGATTATTCAGGCACATATAGAGAAACCACCACCGCCGTTCATGCACGCTAACCCGGATCGACTGATACCGCCTGCGGTGCAGTCAGTAATCTTCAAGAGTTTAAACAAAAAGTCAGACGAACGATATCAAACAATCGCGGAGATGCAAGCGGCGCTGGTCGAGGCCCTTTCGCCGCAACTCGAAGGCGCTTCGCGCGATTATCTACTGCGTTTCTCAACTCGCAAGGCGGGTGATCAAGCCGCTCCCGTTGTCGGAGTTCATGAGACCAAGTTTGATGCGGATGAGTTGATCAAGGCCATCAACACGGACCTGACTGAACGTGCTGCCGCTTCACCCAAGTCGACCGCAACCGGTCTTAAAGCGTTGGGAACGACTGCTGCGAATTACAAGCCCACCTCCACCGCAACCAACCTTCCCGCTCTTGCAGCTCGAACAGTTTCCAACCCCAGCACTTTTCCCGGCGTACCAGGTCAACCTGCCGATGTGACGCGATCAGCTCGACCTGGTGCCACCACTCACTCCGGCATTACTCCCGCTGCCGCTTCCGGAGCTTCTTCCGCTAAAGGAGGCGGTCCAGCTGACGATGCCGCTTTGAACTCACCTGTTGGCACTAAAACCTTTAGCGGTATCAACGCCGTTGCTTCGGCCGAGCAGAGCCCCGCGCGTAAGACTCTCTCTGCAAATCCCGCGCCAATTTCGCCGTCAACGTCGCTCGCTGCCGAGGCAAAAGCTGAGTTGACGAGTCCGTCCATAAGCCCCAGTCTGCGTGCGACCATGACGCGCATGAGTCCGGCTGGTGATAGCAGAGTGGCTGCTACAAAGCGACCTGAGATAGAGCTTGCCATTCGCTGGCTGCCCTGGGCTATTGCCGGTTGCTGTTTTCTTCTTGCCGTCTCACTAGGTGGATTGGTGTTTGCTCTTTTGATGCGAGAACCGCCCACGCCCATCACTATTTCAAGTCCAGACAAGAGTTCGACTGTCGTCGCGCCGGCTCTGGCCGCGCCGGAACCAGCACCGGCTAGCTTGGAAAATAAACGATCGGTGCGGCACAGGGGACATAACCGAGCATCACATTCGGTATCACCAAAAAATAGCAGCCTTCGCTCGCACTAGTTTCTTTTCACCTGTACCACTACGAGAACCGGTCTTGAAGTTATCCAACTGTGGGTAAGGCGCGTTCCGTGCTGGTTCGACTATCACGAATTGCTTTCGCTCTGGTGTCCATCTTCGCGGCTTTGACTTTGTTGCCTAGCGAGCGTAAAACTTGAGCGTATGCTTCGAGCATGTTCACCAGCTCCATTCCTTCACGACCACGAGCGAGCGTGTAAACATCAATCGCCTGGCGATACATGTTCTCTGCCTTCACCCATTTTTCCTGATCCTGATAAAGCCCACCTAGATGCGCCATCGCGTAGGCTACCTCGATGTGCCTGGAGCCCAATTTTTTGCTCCGTAGTGCAATCACCCGTTTGCAAAGAGTTTCTCCATCCTCAAATTCTGTTTGCTCTCGAAGAACCGTAATCAACGTTTCAAATGAAATGCATACATCAGGATGGTCGGGCGGGAATCTGTCGTTGCGCGTCTCGTAAGCCTTTTCGAAGTACTCCCGAGCATCTTCGACATTATCTTGCTGATATGCGACCGCTCCAAGTTTGCTGTAAGTTGCTGCAACTTGCTCGTGCTCATCGCCGAGAATGTCCAGCTGCATTTTCAATGCGCGCTTGTAATTTCTCTCGGCTTCTTCAAGTTTTCCCTGCTCGAAGAACAGCTGTCCAAGCTCACATAGACTATTCGCAACCTTCGGGTGGTCCTCGCCGAATGTGTGTTCGCGCAATGCCAGCGACTTAATGGCCGCGTCTTCCGACTCGGCAAATTTTCCAGCGGCTTGCAGGCACCGCGATGTGTGATCGAGAACATCGGCGACGTTTGGGTGCATCTCGCCGAAAGACTCTCTATACAAGTTCTCAAGCCGTTTCCAGAGGAACAGTGCGCTGTCGTAGTCACCGATTTGCTCTTTTATCTCGGCCGTACTCGAAATCAAGTTTTGTAATTCCGCTGTGTCACCGCCGAGCGCGTCTGTTTTTATATCAAGTGCCTTTTGCATGAATGCGTCGGCCTTATCCAGACGATTTTGTTTTTGATAAACCAAAGCGAGGTTTGCCAGGCTGTCAGCTGTTTCCGCATTGCAGGAACCAAACAGTTTCTTCTGCAAAATAAACAGACGAATCAATACACTTTCGGCTTCGTCATATTTTTCCTGTGTGCGGTAAATCGTATCAAGATGTTTTAGAGTGTTGATCACTTCCTCTTCGCTGGCGTCATCGCGCTCGAAGATTTCGGTGGCACGAACGCAGATTTGCTCCGCCTCGTCATGGCGCTCTGTTTCGAAATACAGACCAGCCAATCGATCTAGCGTTTCCGCCACATCAGGATGGTCGCTTCCCAACAGATATTCACGAATTTCCAAAACCTTGCCGAGCAATTCTTCCGCTTCATGATACTTGCCCTGGAGTTTTGAAACGTTCGCCAGTCGGTCGTACGTCGGAAGCAACTCAATCTCGTCATATTTGAGCGCGCTCTTTTGCAGGCGCAAGACGCGATTCAAGAGCTTCTCCGAATCCGCGAAGTGACCCTGCATCTCATACATTTCCGACATGCCGAGCATGTATGGTATCAAATGCGGTTGCCGCGATTCTGGGATCTTATCCATTGCGATCCAGATTTTTTCGTAGGCGGTTTTGGCGTCTATCAACCGGTTTTCCTTGAGATAGAGATTAGCCAAACTTCCCATGGCCGCTACCACTTCTGCATGTGACGCGCCCAATTGTTGTTCACGAATCGCCACACATCTTTCCAGAAATGGCTCGCACTCTGTCCAGCGCTCGTCTTCATCCAGAAGTGTTCCAAGCGCAAAAAGAATGTCTGATATGAAAACATCACTCTCACCGAGCGCTGATTCCGATATCTCAAGAGCCTGGCGATAGGCTGCTTCTGCGCCGCCAACATCTCCCTTGGCGTGAAGCAAACGGCCCAAGTCGTAATAACACTCGCCTCGCTTCGCCTGATGTTCGTAAGGGGTCGACTCGTAAATTTCGAGAGCGCGCCTCACGGCGAGCTCCGCTTCCTCAAATTTTTCGAGATGCAAATAGACGGTGCATAGATCTGAGAGTGTTGCTGCAAGCTCGTCTTGTGGACTGTTTCGCTCCTCATGGCGAATTCTCGCGGCCCGTTCCAGATATCCCAGAGCTTCTGAATACTTCTCCTGCTGGCACAGCACATCCGAAAGCTTTTCAAGCGTCAACGGTAACCGCGTGTCATCCTTGCTGAAAGATTCTGCTTCTTTCAAAGCACGCTGCCAAAGCATCTCCGCTTCCTGGTAATTGCCGTACTCCAGAGCGTAATCCGCGTCTGCCTTCAGATGGCTCCATCTGGTGCTCATTGCCGCCGTATCCAATCCTGAATTGTGGTTAATTAGAATAGGATAACAGACCTGTTGTATGTCTAGTAATGGGCGAAATAAATATTTCTAGCTATTCGATTCTTTCATGGTTGTCAACCAAGAAGAACCTTTCGATTTGAAGTAAACTCAGTTCGTGCAAATGATTGATATTACCGAACAGATTGAATCCGCCAGGTCGCCGGAAGCGTCTATGCGAGCGCTTGAAGCTCTGCTCGCCCGACTTGATGAAACCGAAACGCGTCTGGATGCCATAGGCGAGCTTCACCGTCTGGCAGAATCATGCGCCCAGAAGAAATATCCACATCTTATGTTGCGCGCGGTGGACGTTCCTGGCTTGGAACGGCCGATTCGACTGTTTTTGACGCCGGCTGTTTTCTCTCCGGAGATGTGGGGACAGACATTTGCAGAGGGATTGCTCAAGTATCCCGAACAGTTTCATGGGACTCGTGTAGTCGAACTCGGCACCGGGTCTGGCTGGATCAGTCTTGTTCTGTTAGCGAAGACGCAAGTTAAGGAAGTTATTGGACTCGACATCAATCCGGTCGCAGTCATGACCGCGCGTTTGAATGCCTGGCTCAACGGCACACGTCCCGATGGTTCGATGATTTTGAGCCAAGCCGGGATGCCGATTGTCGGCTGCTTTCGTGCGATGGAATCGGATTTGCTTCAGGTAATCATCGATTCTAAGGACAGTTTCGATCACATCATTGGTTGCATTCCCCAAGTTCTGCATCCCGGGAAAGAAGAGGAAGACGACCTCGAGCAGCGTTTGAGCGAACGCGATTTATACGACCTCTCGAATTATTGCTTCGAGCAAGGCATTCTTGAAGATCGATTTGGCCTGCCCCTTATCGCTCGTGCCCTCGAACAGTCGCAACTTTGTTTGAAGCCGAATGGAAAAGTGACATTGATCCTCGGTGGAAGACCCGGTCCCCATGCGATTGAATCAATGTTTGTCCGTCGCGGTTTCCAACCCGAGATCGTCTGGAGTCGTCGCATTGCCCAAGCGGATGATACCGATCTTGCCTCACTCGTGGAACTCGAGAAGGCGCACGGAATTCAATTCCACTTTTTTCTTGGAAAACATTCGCGCCAATCATTGAGCGCAGACACTGCTGTGAAACTGCTCAAGAAGAACCGGCAGATTTACCACGATCTCCTTGTGTATGAAGCGAATACGCGCTTCGAGAAAAGCACCTTCGGTTTTGTTCGCAACTTGAAAGCTTTGGAGCTTGATTCTTTGCGAAAGGAACTGGATTTTTCGCGAATGTCGGAAGAGCAGATGAGTTTTTTGGAGCGCTTATCTGGTTCGCTTTTAAAATCTAAAGCTCTCCCGTATCCACACGAACGCGGCGACATGAGTCTGAGAAAGCGGCTTGCTAGCTTTCTTCGCATCTATTGCCACACTGCGCTGGAGCCCGACGATATCTTTGTCGCACCCGAGCGTCGCGTATTGCTTTCAATGATACTGGATATGGTGGCGCGTGCCGGCGATAACGTTCTAATCTCACAATCGCTTCGATCTGTTTACGACAAGCTATTCTCTACCACCGGATACACTCATTTGAATTTGACATCGGCAAACGATGATTTGCACGAGATATTCGAGCTCGATAACGCGCTTGCCCCGCGCCTATTGATACTGGCTCCCAATTCAATGACTCGTCCTTCGATGATCAACGTGGGCGCTCTGTTCGAACAGGCGAAATTGCACCCCGAGCGGTTTTACATCATCGACGATTCCGCGAACTTCGATATCGACTCCAGTCTCGAAGCGAACATGACGTTGCGTATTGCATCGCAAATGAAGATGCCGAGCAACGTGATCTTCCTCTACGGTCTGGTGAAAAACACAGTGTGCCCGGACCTGGAGCTGAGTTTCCTTATCAACGCTCCATCCGACTGGAGCGAAAAGTTCGATGTCGCGTCGGAACTTACCTATTCCAGAATTCCCTATCCCAGCCAGCTCTACTATGAGTGGCTTTTCGACGACCTGCTTTCCTTCCCGTTCCCCGCGCCTGAAGTGTGCCCGTTGAAGCAGAACGAACTGAAGAATGTTGAGTATCGAGAAGAGTTTCTCTCTGCTGCAAGCGATGAGGTTTTTGCTCCAAAACCGATCTCGGTCGAGGACCCGGAGTTGATCCGACTCGACTATGGTGAGTTTGAATATCCTGTTCCAGACTTGCTCGTGAAGGGACTTGTAAAAGGCTTTGTTGAAGAACCGTCCGACGCTTTGCCCTCACTTTTGCGCCAGCGAGTTACTTCCTATACGCACTTCACTAGGGGGCAAATGGTCACTCCGGATCGAGTCGTACTCGGTCAGGGACTGTATCCGTTATTCGGTGCTTTGTTGAGAACGCTCGCTGCGCGCCTCGGCAGACCGCCCGTTGTGGCTGTTCCAAACGGAAGCTACGGATGCATTTATCCAACTGTCGTTTATCACGGCGCTGAGATTTTGCCAGTAGAAACCGACCACAGCAACGGCTTCGTCATCACAAAGGCGGCTATCGATAAGCTTCCGAAGAAACCTGACCTGCTGTGGCTCACGCAGCCGAATAATCCCAGCGGTCTTATGTTTGACGCCAACGCCGTTAAATCGATTCTTGACCTTTGCGCCAGTCAACAGATTTATTTATTCGCTGACGAAATTTTCTTTATGCTGAGCGATTATCGCCTTGGTGCCTGGACTCCACAATTCCTCAGTTTTGGAACAGGACTTGCGTCCTCCGATAAATCAAAATACCTTTTCCTCGCTGATGGTACATCGAAGGCGTTTGCTGCAGGCGGATTGCGCGCCGGCTTCATGATCTGTCCGGATCAATCATTCGCTCATGAGATTCAAGCGCGAATCGAGTTGCCTCCGAAATCAATATTGCGGGCCTGGGACAATCTTTACTCTGCTTTTCTCGAAGAAGCGCCGCACGGGCTGATTGACATAGACGCCGCTAAAAACGAAGTTCACACTTACCTGTCCGATGCAAGAAAGTTGCTGACCTCGCAGCGGGACGAACTGCTACAGGTTTTAAAAGAGCATAAACTCGATGATGGACTTGATACTCCATACCGCGGTGGTTTATTCGTCATTGCAAAAATGGCGGATCAGCGCGATGAGCTTGCTAAAAAGTCCAAGTTGCTGATTAACTCAGGAAAGTGGTCGCGTAGTGGTGATTGGGCGAGGTTATGTTTCAGTCTCCCCCCGGAGAAATGGAAAGTTGCGATTCAGCGGTTACGAGATTATCTGAACAGTCGCTGAAACTGTTTAGAATAAGAATGAGATGGGGCAAACGCCAACTATTCAGCGGGTATCGAAAGGACAAATGGAATGAAGGGTAAACGATGTCTTATCACTGGAGCGACTGCCGGAATCGGTGAAGTTGCTGCAGTCGAAATCGCAAGACAGGGCGCGGACGTTGTGATTGTCGGTCGCAACGAAAACCGCTGCAAAAATACCCTGGCGAAAATGATTGCTACCGAAGGTGGTGGCGACCTGAGCTATTTTGTCGCGGACTTGTCCTCCCGTCAGAGCGTAATCGAGCTTGCTCAGCAGTACAAAGAGAAGTTCGACCGGCTGGACGTTTTAGTCAATAACGCTGGAGCTGTTTTCTTTAAGGATGAACGCAGCGTTGACGGTTTGGAAATGACCTGGGCGTTGAATCATTTTGGCTACTTCTGGTTAACCGAAGAATTGCTCGACTTGATCAAAGAGAGCGCTCCCTCTCGCATCATTAATGTGTCCTCTGACGCGCATAAACGCGCGCGTCTAAATCCCGATCATTGCATCGATGAGAAAAACCGCGTACCTTACTTTACTTACGGTAATTCAAAGCTTGCGAATATTCTGTTCACCGTTGAACTTTCGAAGCGTTTGTCAGACACGAGTGTAACAGCGAATTCCATGCACCCTGGCGTTGTCTCGACAAATTTTGGCGCAAACAATGGCATTCCCGGTCGAATATTCAACCTGATGACCGCGTTCGTCTCTATCACCGCAGAGGAAGGCGCAAAAACTATCATTTATCTCGCGACCTCGCCCGAAGTAGATGGCGTGTCAGGCAACTACTTCGTCAAAGAAAAAGTGGTGGCATCTTCAAAGGAATCGCAAGACGCACAGCTTGCACGGAAACTCTGGCAGCAATCGGAACAGACCACGAGAGAGATTGATGCGCATCTAAAGCGCGTTACGGTTTAAAAAAAATCGGCAATCATCGAAATTGACCAGGTAATTAAGCTGGCGACACCGACTCCCCACACTCACCGCAACCTGATAACATGGGAGAGCGATTCACTCCTGGCTGGAATCTATGAATAACAAAGAACGCGTTGAGAGAGCGCAGAGAATGCTTACAGACCACTTGAAGCAGACTTTGCCTGAGGCTCGAACTGAAGTAAGTGATGATGAGCTTGTCGAGATCGACTCTGCCGTATGCAACCTGGTCGCGAATCTAATCCGATTCGATGGAGACCTTCAAAAGGTTAACGAACACTATCAAGAAGCTGGGATTCAAAATGATTTCAACACATTGCTGCTGCAAATTCAGAATCGGCTCGATCAGCTAATGCCAAATTTGAATGATTTGGCTCTTCGCGAGTATTTCGTCCGATTGTCGAGAATTTCTGTCGTAGCCGCTGAAATTGGATTGTCGCAACTAATTCAGATCAACGAGACGGTAGATTTAGTGAGTTCATCAGACCTGCGGCAGACTGCGGACCTCGACGAGGGGTTGCGTGAGTTTCGGAAGCGCATTGCTCAAACAGAGCCAGCATAGACGACAAGCAATCCCTGCCAGAGTAAAAGTTGTTTTCGATCAGCGAGTTCACGGCCGTCTTGCAAAGGCATTACTTTCCCTTGCTACACTCGTCGATAGGCTGTAGCACGGACTGGGGGGTAAATTATGCAGAACATTCATTCAATAGCGATCGCGCTCTCTATGCTTTGTGCATTTTCGCTGCCGGCTCAAGCCAGCCTGGATAAACCTCTCTTAGAAAAGGAGCTCCAGAAAATCGAAAAGACTTCCGGCGGCTCGCTCGGAGTGGGCGCCTACGATGTAAAAACTGGCGACTCGTTTTATCTACATAGAGACACCCCCTATCAGATGCTGAGTGTAGGCAAACTTCCTATCGCAATCGCGGTTCTACAGCAAGTGGATAGCGGAAAGCTCAGCCTTGATGCTCCTATCAAGCTCACAAAGCAAGATGTGCTTGCGATCAGAAACAGCTCCGTGCCGGACAAAATGCCTGCAAATACGAAATCATGCAGTGTCCAATCGCTCCTGGAACGCACCATCTGCAACAGCAATAATGGTTCTGCTGATGTTTTGACGCGCACGGTCGGAGGAATTGAAGCCATCAATAAAGTATTCACCGACAATGACATCGAAGGAATTCGCGTTGATCGTCTTTATCAACAACTAACTCAGCCCGGGGCCGAAGATAAGTTGCTCGATACCGCAACCCCCAAGGCTATCTGCCAGCTGTTGTTGAAACTCGAGGAAGGAAAGACTTTGTCGCCTAAATCTACCGAAACATTGCTGAGCATGATGCATAAGGCAATAACCGGCGTAAATCGCATAAAAGCGGGCGTCCCAACGGGCACAAAAGTTGCACATAAGACGGGCACCGGTCCAGTTAAGAGCGGGCGCGGCAGCGCAAATGACGTAGCCATTATCACAAAACCGAACGGCGATAAAGTTATACTTGCCGTTTTTCTCTCCGATGCTCCTGGTTCTTCAAGCAAGCGTGATCAGGTTCTGGCTGCCGTTTCTCGGTCTGTCCTCAAGGCGACAAATTAGCCACCAGCTCTGTTATGTTGCCTTAGAGACGTCCGCAACTTTGTCGCTCCAACGGACTGTTCCTCAATTTTGACGTTTCTTCCATGCGGATCGAATGCAAATTGCGAGTTATTACCCGTTCCCGGATAAGTGATTTCTATCGGAACATGTCGATGCTTTTCTAGGCGGTCTCTCGAAACATCTGATGAAGAGAGGCGTTTCGAGCGCATTAGTTGACTACGCGATCTTGGTTGCGACTCTTGTGTATACCAAGTGTAGGTCGCGGGACAATTTGTTTGCTGAAGCTTTGTCACCATATACGATATCACACTAAGCATAATGGAAAATGATGCAGAACGCTGAAAGTAGTTGATGAGAGTAAATCCATTGTATCAGCATCTGAGAATTGTCAATTCACGATCGGGCCACGTTCCCTCTCGAAGAGATCCTTTCGAAATCTATGGCTCGCTATCTTCACCAGAATATTCAACTGACTGTGTTCGTGACATTTTCTCTCGCACATGACTAATGGCTAAATGTAATTTTTCGGCGAGCACAGATTTCGGAATGTCCTTAGTTATGTATTCTGCCACGCGAATATCGCTTTCAGTTAGAGCGAGCAGTTCGATTTGCTCTTGTCTCGATTTACCAGCACAAAGAATCAGTCCAATCGGTGCCTCTTCTCCATCGCAGCGCTCATATTTGTTCAACCAGCGAAGATACAGCTCCATCTGACCCTTGTGCTCAGGTTTAAAGTGCTCCAGCTTTAGTTCGACAACAACTAACCTCCGAAGCTTACGGTGAAAGAAGAGCAGGTCCATGTAGTAATCATCGTTGTCGACAGTGATTCGCTTCTGCCGTCCGACAAAACTAAAGTGTGTACCCAATTCCATCAGGAATTGCTCCAATTCTCGTAGAATAGCTGCTTCAAAATCCTTTTCGCTAAACGTCTCTTTGAGCCCGAGGAAATCCAGTAGATATGGATCGCGAAAAACAAGATCTGGTGTGAGTTGATCCTCTTTGCGCAATGCGGCAAGCTCCTGCTGTGCTAACTCTGTTGGTTTGCGTGAAAGGGCTGTCCGCTCAAAGAGCATGCTCCCAATTTTCTTCTGTAGTGTTCGCACGCTCCACCGTTCCAGCTTGCACATTTCTGTATAGAAGTCGCGCTTGAGGGCATCGTCAACATTGATTATGAGCCTGAGATGACTCCAACCCAATTTTCCAGACAGTGTCTGGAGAATGTTTTCATCCGGAAAGGTCTCAGAAAAACGCACCATGTCAGCCAGGTTCGAGCGCGAAAACCCTCGGCCATATTCTAGAGTCAATTGCCTGCTAAGGTTCTCAATTATTTGCTTTCCATACTCAGCCCGTTTCTCGCTAAGAATCTCTTTTCGAATTCGATCGCCTATTCGCCAATACATTACAACCAGCGCAGAATTCATCTGTTGCGCTACATGCTCGCGTGACAATTCGATCATCTGGCGAACTTCTATTAGGAGGTCGCCCGTTGCACGATGTGCTCCTTCAGGAGTTAATGAAGCTGTAGGGTTTGTCTTGGTTGGTTTTCTCTTCACCGCATCCCCTCCTCGACAACAAATATGATATCTCGGATTGACCATACAAATGCACTTCATTCCATGCTTTGACCATCAATTTTTATCTGCAGGGCATATTCGCATCGTTTTGGCCGGTGAACTTTATGCAGTCCAAGAACTGTGTCGTAAAGCGCTGGGCCAAATCTGCGACACGCTGTCGCAGATTTGGAAGCACCATATACGATATCTTGATATTGAATTAAACAAAGACGAAACTACATCAAATCGTTTAAGTCAATACCGAGAAGTTTCACGAAATGACCTGAAATTCTGTCCATGTAAACGCGCGGCCTCTTTGCGTTTACCACAATGTATCCGCCTGTCACGTCTCGCAGTGAAACATGATTTGCCAATTTCTTGAGCGCGTAATGCGGCACTTTAAGCATTTCAGCCGTCGTTAAAAAAGTTCTTGCAGTGAACTTGACCACGGAATATGGGAGAGCCTTTGAGCGTTCAGCAAGTTTCGGATGGTTCAATTCGCGGAGATTTTTCCAGATCGACAAATTGTCGCTACACTGTCGCGACAATTAGGATGGAGTTCACCTATGTTTCATCGACACCGGACAGGTCCGCTTGTTCTCGACGAAAAGCGTCTCGCTTCGCCAATCTTAGCTCTTCTGCTTTTGCGATCTTATTGAGTTCTGCTTTTGAAATCTTGGCTGGAGCATCTTGCACCACGGGTGATGGCGGTGAAGTGAGCTGACTTTCGTCCATGAACTCTATTCGCATGCCCCATCCGCGAAAACCCGATATCATCCTCATGAATTGGTCCGGACTGAGTGTTTTATCGTCAATTCGGATCATAACGTTTAACTGAGCATCATCCTCAAGTTCACATCGCAACACTTGTCCAAGTGCCTCGAACGACTTTGAACGCTTGTCGAATTTGATTTGTGGTTGTCCAGGCGTTATTTCAAGAGGTCTGAACGTTTCAACTGAATGCATCATGGAAAATACAACATTGTTGAAGGCGTCCAATACTTCTTCATCTGACATAGTGGCAAGTTGCGGACCCAATTCTAGGTGAATGCCGCCTTCAGTTGGATTGTCGCTATAGGTGATTCTCGCGACGTCAAAGTCGCGCTTAATAACGATTTCGTTGAGATTTTGTACCAGGCGAAGCCCTTTAAGTGCACCCACGCTTGATTCTCCAATTGGAATATAACCGACCCTTAGCCTAAACGATCGGCTGCCCTAAATTCCTTAGGAAGAGTTTTATGTAGGGAGATGATGATTATCACCTTCTTCTTCTTCTTCTTCTTCTTCTTCTTCTTGGCAGAATATTTTGTCGTGTTCTATGATGATAAGTGTCGTTAGTTTCTAGTCTTGCCGTGAAGAGGATCTTGCCGCAGTACCGGACAGTGATATCAAATTAGTACGCCTCAAAGCTGCGTATGAGAGAGCTAAAGATCCTCATAGCAGTATGGTGTCTTTGATCAGGGCAACAGTAGCGCTTTGCAATGAATATGTCCGTCTTGCCGATGAGGAAAGCGCCGGTAAGCTTGAACGTGAAGTCTTCGAACGGTTGGATGAGCATCTTGATTGTTTCGGACCTTCTGAATTCAGAGCGTTGTTTGAGCTGTGGGCCTTTCGCAACCAAAAAAATTCTCTCTCTCGACTTAAAGACCTGTTGTTGATTTTGGTCGCAGTGGACGAGGAAAACTGGGTTCACGAATACGCCCGTCTAGTTAGAGAATTAAAAAGCAAGCAAGCGCAGGTCGAGCTATACGAATTTTGGTTTCAGCTTATCGGTCCGCTGGAGTTCGGCATTAGTCGTTTGAAGCGCGAAGTGTGTCGACGTCTCATTGACGCCCTGACCGATATCGGCGACTCAAGCGGAGCTTCAATGCTTTACAAAGAGTTGATATCTGCGACGCCCGCTAAGACGACTGAACTTTGGAACCTGCGACTTTCGTACGCTATGCACGCAGCAAAGTTTGAATCTGCTGATGTCTCCGAAAATATTTGGAGAGAAACGTGCTCCTTGTTCGATTGGTATTTTCCTGATGTCGTTGGATTGTTCGACCTGCTCAACTGCTATGAGCGACTAAACATGACGCTGCATCGGTATCGATTGATGGAAACGCTGCTCGCGCACCCGAGCTTTCCGATTCTTCAGATGCTAAATAGTGCAATAAAATTTCGGGTTGACGACTTGATTAGGTCTGCTCAGCTTTCAGAGGCGGAAAGGCTATTACGTTTAAGAGTTTCTGCTGCTGCGATAGTCGATAACTATGATCCCGGGGGGTATTGGCAGCTGCGGCTCTCTGAGCACCTCCTGCTCGCTGGCGCTGTTGATGAGTCCGCTGACCTATACCACGCAGTTGTCGACGCACTGACCCTTGCTGGCGATGATGTCTCTGCGATAGTTGATGCACGGGAGTCGTTATTGAAACGGGTTGCGGATCACGCAGAGGAAGAGAGAATCGCAAACGCGATTCGTCGCCAGGCTAACGACGCTGCCAATGCCGAGTTCGAACAGAAGGTAACGGAGCGTTTAAGTGAATCCAAGGCAAGAATGGACAAGTTAAATGAGATGCAGCTCAGCGTGGAACAGGCGATAGCCGAAGCAACAATGAAGCATGAGACTGCGAAGAGCGAACTTCTTGAGCTTGAGTCGCGCAATCAGAGCGAGCTTTCTGCGATGCGTAAGCAACTAGAAAAATTGGAAAGCGAGAAAAAACTTTTGTCTTTCAGGTTAGAAGAAAATCTCAAAGCGCTTCGATTGAGCGCACGGCGAACGCTAGAGCGCGCTCAGTGGCGAGGTTCTCGCGCGGAGAGCGATCAGCTGACTCGTTCGTCATCTCATACTGACCATATAGTGTTTAACGGTGCCGTCGAGAGGGCTATTTTGGATTTCGCTCTCTTCGCACATACACGAATAGAGCTTTCCGGCGATGTTTCCGTTGCTTCGATAACTTTTCCGGAGTCCACTTTACCGACCGTCGCGCGTGGTCAATTTGGAAATATATATTGCCCCGGACACATCCGTTTGGAAGGAATGATTAGCGTGACTGGCACCATATATGGTGTCCTCTTGGGACGATTACCCCCAAGCGACCGCACGCGAGTTCGACCAATCTCTCGACCGATTTCAATGCCAGATGTAAATGTGTTACCGGTCTTCTCTGAATTACCGAAACCTATCCGCGGTAACCTTGATGGAGAGTACCAGACCTCACATTTAGAACTCAGCGACCTGGGACTTACGTTTCGCGAAAATTCTACAATCAGAATTCTCATTCATGATGAAGTAGACTCTGTTTCCAACGCGGCTACGCTCGTTTATGCAAATCATGGCGGTGATCCGCTTAAACTGCAGATTTTTTACAATGGAACCCGAAAGATAGTTATGCCCCATAATTCCAAGGTCTCTGCCGTGATTTACGCTCCTAACGCAGAAGTGGAAATGCCGAAAGGCAATCACGTCTTTACAGGGGCAATTGTGGCAAACTCGATTGTCGGGGCAGGAGTTATGTCGATCGCCTATCACGAGCAACTTCGTGCTGTTGAATTCGCCTGGATTTGAAGGGAAAGCGAAGGGACTGGCAGTTTAGCCCTAGATGTCAAGTGGAATAAAGTTTCCACGGAGAACACCCGCCATGCGATTCACACGTTCGCTCATCGCTAGCGCAATGTTACTGTCCTATCTGTCCATCGGGATAGGTGCGGCGTTCGCCGATAGTCTTTTGCTCGAAGGCAAAATCGAACATTCCGACAAGCTCGATCCGCTTGAACGGTATCAGGTTGGCACCGAATTCGACGAGAGCCTTCTTCCGACAAACACCGATTGTTCGGGCAACTGGTGGCGCGTTCCTCATTGGCTGGCGGGCAAATGGCACAAGAAAGGCAAGCTTCACATCCTGGAGTATACGGACCTGCAAAGGAAAGAGCCGATTCCTTCTCCGAAGACTGTGAAGGTTCACTATCCTGACGCTGAGGTTCTCGGTCACCAAACCGATCGCAATGGGCGCGTCTGGACCTTCGTTCCGCTTCCGTGCGTGGGGCGAACATACAGCGGTCCGCACATGAACGTCAATATTTACCATTCGTTCGATCTTGTGGAAGAGAAGCAAAACAGCATGACTGTGCGTCTTTTCCTGGTTACTCTCATGGTGAGTCGGGAAACAAATAAAGTTGTTTCCATTTGCCAGAGAGAATCACTTCAAACCTGGACACTTGTAGACGACCACCATGTCTCAATTCTCGACTCGACTAAGTTCTTCGACAAGAATGGAGTTCCTCTGGCAACGAAACAGTTGCTATCGTACAGTCACCGCTGCAATTCGTATTGTCCGGTAGATTTTCTGGATAAACGAACTCACCGGCCGGTAAGCTATCCGTCAATGACAATTTCACCAAGCATGCGCTCACTTTCGTATGTGCCGCTGGATCTGCGCGATTCCTTCGCCGATTACCTGCGAGACCATAACCTCACGTCCTTGATTCCGCAGTAGGTTTTGAACTAGCTCGTTCACTCTTGCCGGTGTTTATGTTGCTCACTCGTGCTTGTGTTTAGTCGGATCTGGAAAACTCAGATCTGCGGCATTGAGAGATGAACCCTTCGAAATATCTGATTCTGCAACGGCCCCGATGACGGCATCAGGATTTGTTAGACTGTCGTTATTCCACTGTACATCGGACTCTTCTGATTCATTCGCTTTTGTGGAAATTAAATCCTTTGTTATCACACAACCTTTTGTGATGTGTTTTGCTGCCACCACAAGTAGTGGCGCCTTCGGGTTGTTGGAGAGCATTGATTCGCGCAGTCCCAAAATTCGCAGTTCTCGGGGGACTGTTGTGCTTCCCTGTTCTCGCGCCATGTTAAACCATTTTCGTGCTTCTTCGAATTTTTGCCGATTCATGTAATATCTACCAACCTGGATTTCAGAAAGCAAATGTCCGTGTTCTGCTGCTTCTTTGAAAACCGCAAGCGCTGCGTCTGTGGAGCCTCTGCTTGCCATAATGGAACCCGCATAATAGTTCGCTTCTTGTAAGTCTGCTTTGGCTGCGTCTTTAAACCAGATTTTTGCCTTGTTCCAATCTCGCTTTATGTCTGGGAAATCGTCGGAGTTACACATGATTCCCAACTCGAGCATAGCCTCTATGTGACCTTGATTTGCGGCTCTCTCGAAGAGCTCGATAGATTTTTTGCGACTTGGTGGCACGCCCCTGCCGTCGCAGTAAAAGCCTGCCAGCATGTACAACGCCTCGGGATCGCCTGCATCAGCGGCTCTATTCAGATACTGGATGGCTTTGGTCCAGTCGTGTTCTGCTCCAAGACCAAGTGCATGGAGCATGCCGAGTTGGCCTTCTGCATATGTGTGTTCTTTGTCGGCTGCAAATTTGTACAGTTTAAAAGCCTGATCGTAGGCTGGGTTTCCCAGTTCCATACCCGTGAGAACATTTCCTTTGAGAACGGTAGCATCGGACAGATCTGTCTCGCAAGCCCAATCCAATGATTGCATAAATGCGGTGAAATTCGGTTTTGTTCCAATGCCAAACCGCTTCATCAACGCGGCCACTAAATGCTTTGACCCGTCCAAATCGTTCTTCTCATCAAGCAAATTTTTAATCGTAATGCTCGAATCGTTCACCTTATCCGGGGATGAAACATCCCTGAGCCTTTTGGAGAAACTCTCGAAGCCGCGCTTCTCGAGCTGCGTTAAAAGACTTTTGTATGTTTCTACCTGCGCTTTGTCGCGCGACGTCGTTGCTAAAATCAGAGCGTGTAAGATCTGAGCGTCTACAATCTGAGTTCTGGAGGCTGCTTCCAGGTAGGAGCGCACCAATTTCTTATCTGAGATAACAAACTTGCCTTCATAAACGCCGCGAGCAACTGCGTACTGGCTGTCGTTATCTCCAAGCCTGGCGCCTTGTTCGTAGAGCTTCTGAGCTTTTGGCAGATTTATAGGTGTGCCCAAACCGTATTCTTGAATTATGCCAAGGCACCAGTACGGCCATGCCGATGAATAGCCAACATTCTTCAACTCTTCCGCGTAAGCTCTAGAACCTTTATAGTCGCGATATTTGCCAGGTAAAATCAATTTGAAGAACGAGAGTCCCATGAGCTCTCGACCATCACGCTCTTCCTTGAGTGCTTTCTCCGAGAGTTCAATCGCCAGGTCGTAATCCTGCGGCACGCCTTGACCATAGGTGTAGGCGTAGGAGAGCAGCTTCGTGCTTTCAATGTTGCCGTTTTTATCTCCCATCTTCAGATATTTAACAGCTGCCGTAAGATCTTGTTTCGGCAAGCCTACTAGCAAGCTTCTTCCCATTAATGCTTGCGCTTCGCTGTTTCCGCCGTCGGCTGCGCATCTGACCCAGAACATTCCCCAGTCGGTGTTTTTCGGTACCGCCTCTCCTTTCAAGAATGCCTGTCCAATGGAGAGTTCCGTTTCCGGATTTGTGAGAAGAACAGTGGCGAGAAATATCACCAGCACAAAGGGTATTAGTGTGAGGATGATAATCGCGCGCATTATTTATGACGATTTCATTTTCAAAATTTCGACTTCGTCGTTTACCCTGATGGTTCCTTGATTCAAATGTATCGCATTTTGACCAAACATAACCTGATTGTCTTCTTTGCGGAATGTCGCCAACGTCTTCAAAGGCTCTGAATGTTTGGTTGCCGTTTGCTGGTCGATCGTGGTTATGACGCATCTCGCACAGGGTTTGTCGCATTCAATTGTGACATCGCCAATTCTGATAGTAGCCCAATGATCCTCGGCGAACGCGTCCGCTCCTTCAATCACTATGTTGGGGCGAAACCGATTCATCGGCAGAGGAGCTTCCATACGACGGTTCAGCTCCTGCAATGATGCAGTTGAGATCAATAAGAATGGAAATCCGTCCTGAAAAGCAAACACCGCCTGTGGTGCGGTAGGTAATTCGCCCTTTACGTCGCGAATGCCATTAGCACTCATTCGCACGAGTCTCACTCTGCTGCCGAGGAAGCCGCTAAGCCATTCAGCAGCCTCATCTCCCTGATCGATGGACTTTAAGCCGCTATCGTCCCAGACCGTGACCTCGCGTTCCGACAATTTGGGGTTCTGCTCCAGTGATGTGAACTCAGGCACCGTCAGTGGTGCTATGCCGGACGCCTCAAGTTTTAACGCTCGACTATTCTCGTCACCAGTTATGGTGGCTTGAATCAACGCCATTTTGGGAATCTGCCGCTGTGTTAGAAACTTATTGTCCTCTGTAACAATCAGCCAGCCACGGTCGTCTTTGATGCCGCGCGAATCAATTGCGGCAGTTTGCAAGTCTATTCCGGCGCAAGATTTTACAGGGTAAAAATGCAGAGATTTGACGTAGAGTTTAGGGCGAGGCATCAAATTCTTGCTCCAATGAATCTCTTTCCGTACTGAAAACTGTATTGTCCTCAGAAATTCTTCTGGTATCCAAACTCATCCGCTGTGCGGTTCCCAGTTTTGTCAGTACCTCTGGCGGAGGGCTTTCCAGAAGCTTTGCGTTGGCCAGACGTTTCGCATTTCGCTCGGCGATAGCGCCGTTCTTAAATTGCAAGACCACCCAGCGGCAGGCAGGGACTAAAACGAAAAGGGTCGCTGAAATTACCAGGAAATGAACCAACGGCGCAACCGCGACCAGTGGATTCTCATAGCCTGGAACACTGGCACCCATTTGAGAAAGCAGAAACCAGCTTCCCAGGAAGTTGAAGCCCGCAAGAACATAAACCATGATCATCTGACCGGGTGGGACGTTCGTAAACTTCCACGTCCACTCGCTCAGGTACGAAGGCAGTTGATGTTTGAACTGGGAATCGGTGGATGATGCTGTCACCTGCATCTCGTCGAACAAATAGACGATGTGTCCGTCTTCGGTAACTTCGGGGCGACCGTTGAAGCGCACCAGCACAGGGAGAACCGCATCGTCGTTATTGGGCTCTGAGCCCAGATATGGAGCGAGCTGCTCGGACGTGACTACGCCTTTGTTTCTGCGAATCACTTCTGCAATCATCGACCATTTGTATTCTTCATGGTTTTGATTGGGATCGCCATCACCGAATAAAAAGGAAAATGCATTGAAGAAAAAGTTGCCGTCTTTTGATTTACGCACAGAAGGTGTGCCGTAATCATAGCGATCGTATGTTCTTGATGGATAGCCGAAAAGCAAATCCCTCAGAAGCAAGTAGTCGAAGAAGGAAAAGTGAAACGGAAAAATGCCGCCACCATGTCTGCCGCTATACCCACCGCCGCCGAAGCCGCCGTCATCATCGTCTCCTCGACGCGACTGGAAATACATTACCAGCGCGAAGACGAGAATCACGATAATGATTGCGTTCAAAATCAGCATCACGCCGAATGAAATTCTGACCAGGAAGTAGCCGACTTTAAAAACGGCATTCCAGATCTTCTGCAGAGTCTCTTGAAACCCTTTAGCGAGGTAACGCGATTGAAATCCAGCATCGAATTTGTACGCAACGTCACCCTTTTCGCCCACTTCCATGTGACCAGCAGTTTCAGAGGCAATCTGGTTTAAGGTAGCCGTCACTGGAAGTAGCGGCAGACCGGTTTTCAACGCAACGTCCGCTGGCGTAACACGCCTGCCTAGCGAATCAATAGCCTTTAGAACAACTTTTTTGTCTACCGTTTGCGTCTGCATACCAACTAACTTTCACTTCCGCGGTCCACATTCTCATGGTAACCGCATTTGCGGAAACTGATCGCATACAACTTCATCATTTACTTCGCCATCAGGGCGCCTGCCGCCGTTATCATGGCGAGAATGGCACACATGAGCGACTCACCTGCAACCGCGCCTGACGCAACTGGAATTATGTAGAGTTCGCCGGTGCGTTTCGATACTTTTGTCCAGATGAATGCCAGCGTCGCGCCGATGAAAAACGATAGCGAGTTCGCGAATGGAACCACCCACGAAAGACCTAACCCCATTGATGACGGCAAAAATCTCTTGATCTTTGCGGGTGCGTAAAGTTCAGCAATTGCGAGCACGATCCCGATTGTCCCGCCTATAAGAAGACCGATGCGAGCGGTTTCAGGAAGATAATCGATGCCCTTCACCAGAGCTTCTGCAACGGCTCTCCACATGTTGGCGGCGGGAGGGTTGAACTTGTCCAGCGCCGCTTTGTCCGGCACCATCAGATACCAGGCTGGAACGATCGCCAGCGTTCCGAAGAAAACTCCCATGAACTGTGCGAGAAACTGCTTGCGCGCATTGGCGCCCAGCAGATATCCGCTCTTGAGGTCTGTGAGCAAATCAGCGGATGAACTTGCAATGTTGGCAGTAACGCTGGCTGCCATCAAGTTAGTCGTGATGTTGGATGGCGCGAGAATCGCGTAAGTCAGCTGAGTAATCTTACCCATCGGTCCTATCGGCGTGATGTCCGTTTCGCCTGTTGCGCGGCAGGCGACCAGGGACAGGAAGAAGCTCATCACGACCGAAAGCAGACCTAAAGGTATCGAGATTGAGAATGCCACCGCCTGCAGTGCGATCATAATTATAGCCAGGGGAATCAAGCCCGCCAGCAACCATTTGCCCGGCACTTCGATCTCAGCCAATTCGGCCGCTGCACCACCGCTTGCACCTTGTGAAGCGAGCTTTGCCGATGCGAATGCTTTGACGATAGTTTTCCATTGAAGCGCAAACGAGGTCAGACCTGACGTGACCAACAATGCTGTTCCCGGCCACAGTCCCCAACCTTTTATCAATTTGCTCGCATCTGGAATTTCGCCCATGTTCACGACCATCGGGCCGAAAACCAGATAAAGTAGGCATGCGCCGATCAGCATAGATACGGATACTCGAAGCCCGACAATCATGCCTGCACCGATAAGCAGTGCACTAGGTTCGAATCCGAACGCCGGCATTTTCGACAGCTCTACACCTTTGATTACTCCTCCGAAGGTGAGCAACTCCGGCAGTTTGAATCCGCTGTTAACAAACCATGGAAATTCAGCTTTGCCAAGAAAGCCAGTGACCGCGCCAAATGCGAGCGATGCAACCAGAGAGTATGCTTGCGTGACAGCTTCCTTGCTCTGACCGTAGAGGCTCTTCAACGTCTCTGCCGCGGCTACGCCACTGGGAAACGTTAGCTGTTCGCGGTTAATCATTTGCCGCTTCATCGGCACTGCGATAAACACGCCCAGTGCCGCTGATACCAACGTCCAGGGCAGAACTATCTGCCAGCCGATGTGTACGCCGGTAATCAAAAGTAGGGCACCAAAGGCGGTGCCAATCGTCGCGCCGGTCGAATAACCAGCTGCTGATGCAGTGGATTGCATGCAGTTGTTTTCGAGAATCGACATCGGTGTGAGCATCGGCAGCACCACACGAATGGCTTTCCAAATTACATAGGATAGAACACAGGCGGTGATAGCGACGCCGAAGGACCAGCCTACTTTTAGCGTGGTGTATAAATTCGATATGGACATCAGGGCTCCAAGAATTCCGCCCATTATCACGGCGCGAACCGTGAGCTGCGGGACGTCTTTGCCCTGGTAAACGTTCTTCAGCCACCACTGCTGGCGGCGTTCGAATTCTTCGTCTGTTGGCAATCCTGCAGGTGCCGTCAAATCGAACTCCGGTTCCTCGCTGCGAGTCTCGACATGCTCAGCGCCGGTGTGGACGACGTCGCCTGCATTAGTTGCTTCCAGGTCACCAATGTTGCCGTTGTTTTTTTCGTCTGTCATTTATCTATGTCTTAATCATGCAGAAGCTGTCCGTCTCCAGACCACGTAGAGCGGTGGCACTGGCCACGCGGGTTATCGCCAACTGAAACGCAGCGGTTCTGAAATCGCAGTCGCTTTGTTTTGTAATCGCGCGGAGCTCACGGTAGGCATCAAGCATTGCCGCTTTCAATTCGGTATTGACGCGATCCAATCTCCAGCGGAATTGTTGAATGTTTTGCACCCACTCGAAGTAGCTGACTACAACGCCGCCTGCGTTGACGAAGATGTCCGGCAAAAGTATCTTTCCTGCTTTGCGGAAGTGTTCATCGGCTTCCGGAGTGGTGGGACCATTCGCCGCTTCGATAATATAGTGCGCTCGAATATCCTTGCAGTTTTCGCCGGTGAGAACGCCACCAAGCGCAGCCGGAATTAAAACATCGCATTCTATTGTCAGAAGCATATCGCGCTCAAGCGGCGCGGCTCCAGCAAATTCGGCAAGCGATCCAGTCGCCTGGTAGTGCAACATGAGGGCGTGAATATCGATGCCCATCTGATTGAGAAGCGCACCATTGGCGTCTGAGATGGCGACAACTTTACCGCCTGCCTCATGAATGAAGCGCGCGACAAATGAACCGACGTTTCCAAAACCTTGAATAGCAAAGGAAAGATCCGCAAGATTTTTCTGTTCGTCATTCATTAAAGCTTCGATCGCGTAAAACACACCCTGACCGGTCGCCGCCTCGCGACCTTCCGAGCCGCCCAACTCAAGCGGTTTTCCAGTGACAACCGCAGGCGTCCAGCCGTGATACTTCGAGTACTGGTCGACGATCCATGCCATCGTTTGCGCGTTCGTTCCCATGTCGGGAGCTGGAATATCTAACTGTGGTCCAATCAAATCGTGGATTTCATCGATAAATGCTCGTGTGATGCGTTGCAATTCCTGGTGCGACAATTTGTTCGGATCGCAGCTGACACCACCTTTGGCGCCACCGTAGGGTATGTTAACGACGGCGGTTTTCCACGTCATCAAAGATGCCAGTGAGTTGACTTCGTCAAAATCGACTTCCGGGTGGAATCTCAATCCTCCCTTCATCGGTCCGCGCGAGGCGTCGTGTTGGACACGAAAGCCCCGAAACGATGCGACTTCGCCGTTGTCAAGCTCGACCACGCACTCCACTTTCACCTCGCGTTTCGGCAGCATTAGAATGCGCTCGAGCTGAGTTTGCATGTGGAGTTCTTTGGCAGCCTTTTGAAAGTAATAATTGGTTGCTTCTGATGCTTTCATAATGCCTGTAAATGATGGACTAAATTGCCGTATAGGTTATCACCTTGACGGCTGTTCGTGGGCAATTTCATGGACGCGATTTTAGTGCGAACGTTCCATCAAATAGAGCGTGCGTTCACTATCGCCGAGCCTGGTCTTGTTTCTAATCACAAATCTTGTCTCGAACGCTCTTTCAAAACTTTCCTGGTGGTAATCCGGAAAAGCATCCTCTCTCATTCTGAGCAGTTCTCGTACTTGTGAGTCTTCTTTCGGTACGAACTCAATAATCAGGTTTTTGGTGAGCGTGCTCATGTAGTCCGCCACCGAGCGCAGCGGCACGTTGTTTCCAATCGCCAGGTGGTGAATCAAAGCCAGAGCCAGGGCTGCGTCTGCAGGACCACGCTCGCCGAACGACATTCTCTCAGCATTCGCCCAGCCGATTGCCGGTGCTGGAGCGGTTAAATCAACGACCAGCGGCAGCAAATTCTTGTCACCATCCTCTTTTGCCTTGAGATAGTTGGCTTCTACGACCAGCGCGTCCATATCGGTTGACAGCGTGAAGATGTTTCGGTTTGATGCCAAACGGCTAAAGATGCCGGTGTTGGCGCCAAGGTCCCAAACCGTTTGGGGCGAAACCTGCTCTAGATACTCTTCAACAGCGGCTTTCTTAGCTTGAAAGGCCGCATCGGAGTAGTTATGTTCCTGGTAGTAGTTTCGCCAGAAGCTGTCCTGTCCTTTCAACCGCAGACCCTTTACAGTCGCCTCTAAGCTCTCCACGATTCCGAGAAGTGCAGTTTTAGAGAGTTTCCTATCGGTCAATTGGCTGGATGCCTCTTGTTTTGAATACTTTTGTTGAAACTTCGCCTGCATGTGAATGTGGGTGAGCAAACCGAGATCGATCAAGGTTGTCTTTGGCAGGATGTTTACCGCCAGGTCAAGCGGGATGCCATCTATGAACGGGCGAAATAATTTGTGCAAGCGCAAGTCGCAGTGCGCCATAAGCGCAAGCGGCGCCAGGAAGTGCTGGCAAAATTGTTTGTAAGCGACCCACGGCAAGCCTTCTTCGTAGGTGGTAAAAGACAGCGTGTCGATGAAGATTGGCTTCCCCCGCAGGAATTGAACGTTGAACGCGCTCGCGTCCTTCAAGGTCATGCCGTGCTCGATTGCAATCTTTTGGATTGAAAGAGTCAGTAATGCTGCATCCTTGAGCTGACTGAAGCTCCACTCGTAAGGATATGAGATGAAGGGAACTCGCTCAGGGCGGATGACTTTGTAGCTGTCTGGTGCCTCCTGCTCACTTTCGACTGTGCCAGCCCCTGCGATCGTGCTCGTTTCCGCAACTTCTTCGTGCGGTAGTAAAAGCTTCTCTTCCGTGAGCCGCTTGTAGAGCCCGGACTCGATTAACCGTTCAAATTCCGACCGGTAGCAATGGTTTATCTGCCGGTATATGACGCCGTCCTCGACAAAAATGAACCCGCTTGGGTCACGGAAGGATGACGGTAAAGACTGCTTGGAGGACATTTTGACCGTGAGTTATTTCGCCTTGGGCTTTACGAAAGCAAGCACGCGCGCCCACCAGATCTTGAATGTGGCTGCTGCTCCCACGATCGTGCCAAGCAGAAGTTGGAAAATGAAGTTGCCGGTACCTGGATCGATGTACGCGTGTGCAGGCGGAGCGAAGAGCGCAGCGCAAGCAAGCATAACGAGCAGGACCTGAGGTAACTTTCTCATCGGCACAAAACCTAATTATCTCGACGCCAGTTGGTAAACAAACGGTGAGTTTGGCACCGTCATATGTCTAGCCTACCACCGATCTGCTCTCTTTAGGAAGGTGTGAAGTCGAATTCTTTGTTTGGGCGGGTTAGCCAGTCAAGATTACGGGCGACCCAACTATTTTGAGATCGACTTGTGACGGTGAATTGACGCAGTGTGGCGATCACGCTTAAATCCGAGTAGATGCTTGCTCAATGTGCTAGAGAGTGCAGGAGCATCTAGTCAGGAATCTTTATAGCCCTCCATGAAAAACATTCTGATAATCGCAAGCCGGGATACAGCCTTCTCCTTCTCGGCAGCAATTTTAGCGGCGCTGTTAGCTGTTCCGGTTCCCGCTCGGTCTTATGAGGTTGCAAACCGAACCGCCTCGTCGCCGTCTCTACAAACCGCCGGGCATGTAGCGCGGTCGAATGTATCTGCCGCGAATCAGACAAAGTTCACGAACCATTACGAGAAAGCAAGGAAGCTGTTCGGACAGGGGAATTTCAAGGATGCCGCAATCGAGTACAAAGCTGCCGTAAGTATCCCTCACCAGCCTGTCGAAGCGCTCTCTCAGGATTTGCACGATCTAGTATCTAAAAGTCTGGTCGACCCAAATGCCCATCTCGCTCTCGGAATCTATTGTATGAACAGGCTAAATCCCGAGTTCATGAGCGATCCGGGAGGCGTGCGTCCAGGCGACGATGAAGCAGATGTGGAGTTTAAAACTGCGATTGCACTCTCCCCAGAAGGCGTCAACGTTGAAGCCGAGCAATTGCTTCGCCGATTGGCGGGACTGGAAGCTGCTGCCGCCGTCCACAATCACCAACTCCGATTGAAGCCGGGGCAAAGCCGAAAGTTTATTGAAAACTTTGTCCAGTCTCGTTGGAAACCGTCTCCCAGTGCCGAGTTTCGCCTGGTCCGTATTCAAATAAAACAGCCTTCGTACAGTGTTTCAACCAGACCGGAAGACTGCAAAGTTTGGCTGGATAGCTCTTTCGATGAGTTCGATCAGGACGCACTGCATCTGGTGCAACGCTGTGTCTCTGAATTACCCTATTTGAATTGGGGGCATTATTTGACATTCGTATCCGGCCCTGGAACTCAAACTGTTTTTGCCGGAGCCGAAGAGCCTGTGGAATCCATGACTGAACAAAAGCGCGACTTCTATTATGGTGGGTTGAACGATGCTGAAGTTCAACAGAGCCAGGCGGAGGAGAAAGTTGCCAGAGAATATCTGGACAAGTTTTTCACCCGGCAATTGATGAATGCGTACTGTAGCGACGATACTAAAAACGCCATGAAGTACAGCCTGAGCCGGTTGCCGAAAGCAGATCTGGAGATTGGCGGCGATTTGCAAGCGGAAAAATTTGGAGAGCCGAACACTACAAAGATTTCCTGGGATGGTTTGATCTACAACAAATACACACCGATTTATCGTGTGAGGGTAACCAGGGATGACCATGGACAACCAGCTTCCTGGCTCATTCTGCTTGGTGCCCGCTATCAGAATGCTCGCGAATTAGAAGCATTCGTTTTGAAACAGAAGGTGCGCGATGCGCTGTTTACCGCGCTGGTTAACTACGAAATCGCACACTTCTCGTCGCTAAAAGAAGATGTCGTTGCGCCACGAGTGCCTCCAGATGAAAATCACGATGACAAGCTCGTGTTTGCTAATGATAAACCTGTTCTATATACAAGCCGCCTCAAAGACGGTCGACTGGTGGAAGCCCGGTTGAACGGTGACGCAACGGTCAAATCAGTTTCTATAAACGGAGTGCTCGATTCTCTCTGGATCCGTGCATATCGTGAGACGACCTCGAACGGCAAGATTGCTCAATCACAAATAACTCAATAAGGGTTGAACGAATTATTCCTGTGGACTTCTTTGCCATCGAGCACCGTCCATAGTACCGTAGTATTGTGAATGTCCTCGGGTGGAATTTCGAACAGGTTTCTATCGATAACAATGAAATCTGCCGCTTTGCCCACTTCGAGCGAGCCGGTCAGTTTGTTCTGATGTTGAACATACGCACCGTTTATCGTATACGCGGCAAGCATGGTGGCAAGATCGGCCGCTTCATCCGGAAGCCAGGCTGGTACTTTCGTATTGCCTGGTTCGCGTCTTCGTATGGAAACTTCAATGGCGTCAAATGGATTCAGGGAGCTCACCGGCCAGTCGCTACCAGCGACCAGCACCGCGCCCGATGCGGCCAGGGAGCCAATTGGATAAAGGTGTTTGGAACGATCTTTCCCGAGAACCGGCTCCGTTAAATCTTTGACGTAAGCATCTTGCTGCGCCCAGAAGGGTTGAACATTCGGGCAGACCTGAAGTTGTCTGAAGCGAGGTATGTCCTGTTCTGTAACCATCTCCAGGTGCGCGATGTGGTGGCGCAAATGAACGCCGCAGTTTTTCTTCGCCGCGTTCTCAAACGCGTCTAATGAAGTTCTGACTGCTCGGTCTCCGATTGCGTGGATGTGAACCTGCACGCCGTTGCCGGCAAGTTTCTCAACGGCATCATTCATTTGTTCCGGCGTGAATAACAGCTTTCCGCTGTCTCCGTCTCGCCCCCGATAGGGAGCTAATAGCGCCGCCGTGCACGCTTCAATTACGCCGTCCGCAAAAAGTTTCGCCGAGGTGACTCGCAAATTCTTTCCGACCGTTTCTTTCCTTTTCTTGAGCAACTGCTCTATCTGCTCGTCAGCTCCATCTGCCTTCACCTCAATGGCGGTGGTGACTTTCACTGTCAGTTTGTGTTCTTTGTCGAAGCTGTAATAAGCATTCAGCAATTTATCGTTAGTCCAGGCGTCCTGGATTGAGGTGATGCCGAAACTGTTAGCCAGTTTTTGACCGCGTTCAAGTCCGGAAAAATATTCTTTGTCTTCGCGCTCGGGCACCACTTGCGATACCAGCTTCATGGCGGACTCGCGCAGCGTTCCAGTCGGCTCGCCTTTGCCGTCCCGCTCGATGCGACCTCCTTCTGGATCTTTTGTTTCCCTGGTTATGCCGGCAAGCTCGAGAGCCTTGCTGTTCGCCCAGCCTGAATGGTAATCCTGTGATTCAAACCATGCCGGTCGAGCAGGAACCAGATCGTCCAGCTCTTTCTTCTTCGGATGACCATCTTTGAAAACCGGGAGACTCCATCCGCTGCCACGGATCCACTTCGCGTCCTTGTTTTTCTCAGCGAAATCTTTGACTCTTTTGAAAACAGCATCGCGCGTCTTGCAATCTAGGAGTGTGCATGTGCCTAGATCAACACCGCCATCGACGAGGTGAACATGGCTGTCGTGCAGACCCGGCAATACCATTTTGCCTTGCAGATCCACTATCGTCGTTTTCGGGCCTTGAAAATCATCAGCACCAATGGTGGTGCCAACAAAAATAATCTTGCCGTTTTTCACCGCAAGCGCTTGCGCCCAGGAGCGCGCCGCGTCCACGGTATAGATTGCCCCATTTTTCAAAATGATATCGGCTGGGTCGTGACTTTGTTGTGACATGGCTGGAGCCGCAAAAACGATAGACCATAGAAGACCGAATAATAGCAGTCTTCGGGTCATCTGAGACTTCGGCATATTCGTCGACCGGACCTATCTACTCTAATATGTTCAGTCTTGCGCAGCCGCCGCAACTAAACAGGAGTTACCACCGGTTGCATCATACCAGCCTGGAACATCATCGCTGCTTGCTCGGGAGAGCGTACCCGAGATTTTTGATAGTCCGCGACATGCTTCATGATGAAATCGACACGTGCATGCGGCAACATGGCCGGCACGCGAATAACTCTTATATTTCGGCTCGTGTAGCAGCCTTCCAGCGTCGCACTGATCTTCTTCGTGAACTCGAGATCTTCGCGGCGAACGTCATTCTGATCGAAGAAACTCAATTCCTCAATAAGGAATGCGAGATCATATTGAGACGGATCGATAGTCGAGAATGCTGGGGGCACAGGCAGGCTGTCTGCGATGTAATAAGCCTCGCCGTCGAAAGCGCCGCGGTCTAAAAAAATTGGATTATCGAAATCCAGAATTGCTGCCTCTGCCGCTAGTTGCCTGCGGAGAACTTCAGATTGGAATTTAACGCGATCAACCCAGGGCAGATATTTTCCTTCTTTGATGATTTTGGTTGCCAGCTCGTGAACAACCTTTTGACCCATGACCTCCAATAAATTGATGATCGTGGTTTTCCCTGTCGAAGGGCCGCCTGTGATTACTATTCGCATTTATTACCGCCAACGCTCAGATCGGTTTCAATATCCGTTTTTTAGATCTACGGATCAAGTAATTCAACTTTAAGATCAGACTCACATCTGATCAAGCTAAATTCCTGCAATCTTGTGGGAAAACCCCCATTCGTGCCGAGAGCTTCTTCGTGATACACGTAGAATTGGAAGCTTGTTTGATTAGATGTGGTTTATCGTTCGACTTGATCTGCAGGTTGAGCGGTCAATCTATAGCCGGCAGCGAGTACGTTTTCGCAGACTGCTTGGCACCATCGGCTTGCGTTTCGATTGCTTTTTGACCGGCGCGAATCTTCTGTCTAATATCGGCGAGCGCGTCTTTTGCTGCGGTTTCGCCTGCCGCGATTGCTTTGTAAGCGTCTTTCTCTTTTACAGAAAGAAACTTAATTTCGCTTACGCGCGGCGAGATCAAAACATCCGCGCTGCGAATTTGATCCTTATCAACGTGGCACAAAATCATGTTGATGACGCGATTTCCGATACTGCCGAGTTTTTTGAATTGTTTAAAATTCTTGTCGGGAATTGACTCGTTCGGGTCGTCTTCGACATTGAGGGAAACGGCGATAACGATATCGGCGCCCATGGAGCGGCATTCGTCAATGGGAAGATTGTTGATGATGCCACCGTCGATGAATACATCGTCGTTGAGTTCGACTGGTCTGCGTAAAATCGGTATGGCGGAACTGGCTTGCAGCGCTCGCCCGAGGTTTCCTTTCTTCAGAGCATGTGCATCTCGATCCGTGAGGCTGGCGGCGATTGCACAAAAAGGAATATTCAAATTCTCGATGGATTGCTGGTTTTCACTGACACTATTGTTGATGAACTTGGCGAATTTGTTTCCTTTGTATAGACCATCGTAATCCTGACCGATCAGGTGAGGAATCATGAAGATAGGAACCAGGGCGACGCGAAACCATAAAGGCACTGTGTAATAGGCTTTCTTGAGAGACTTTTTCGCGACCATCTTCTCGATTTCGTCGAGTGACAAACCGGCGCTGTAGAGTCCTCCGACGATGGCACCGATACTGGTGCCGGCGATACAATCTACTTTAATGCCCTCTTTCTCCAGCACGCGAAGAACGCCAATGTGCGCGGCTCCACGTATGCCGCCACCGCCGAGCGCAAGCCCGATTTTCGGGCGCCTGGTTTGAGAACTGTTTTGAAATGGCTGTGAAGGTTTCACCCTGATCGCGTCGTCTGCGGTGCCTGGAGTGTCTCCAGCCGAGGCGTCGACGCTCTTCAAATCGGAAACGTTTTTCATTTCCGCCGCGGTCGCGCTTTCTGTTTCCCCATAAGAAGCGGGGGGAGACGCGATTGAGTGAACGAAGAGCAGGGCTAGAAGCGCAGTTGCGAAGTTTCGAGAAGTGCTGTGATGGTATCGCATGCAGTATCAGTGAGCCTCGCGCGCTGGTCGCCGGTCGTGGCATCTTTGCGAAGATTGCAAAAACGTCACAATTAAAATATTTGACTATTCTACTGGAGGCACCACTAAAGAGCGCGTTTCATGAGTTTATTGATACGAGCCACAGGCGCTGCGGATGGGCGCTTCGGTTTCTGATTACCAAAGAATAACCGGACCCATTCACGCTCTTCAGCGCTTGAAATCTTCGCTTCATTACTTAATCGATCAGGTTCTTCGAAAAGTATACGTGTTATAACTGAGCTTCTTGGGATCAACCCAACTCGGAATCTTTTAACACGTCGGGGTAACCGGTTTTGGACTTAACAGGCGGTTCGGCTTTATCTATCGCGCTGACGTTTGCAGCGTCTTTTGTTCTCTCCTACTACTATCATGCGATCGGCATCACCCTCGGATACCATAGATTGCTGACCCACAAAGCGCTGAAAATGCCAAAGTGGCTCACTTATCTGGTCGTGTCCGGTGGTTACCTTGTGTTGATGGGCGGTCCGGTAAACTGGGTCGGGGTGCATCGTTTGCACCACCAAAAATCCGACCAACCGGAAGATCCGCATAGTCCTGTCCAGGGTGGTTTCAAACACGCTCTCTACGGTTGGATGTTCACGATGGCGGACCGCCAAACCAACGAAGAGCTGCGCAGGCAAGTTCCAGACCTTCTTCAAGACAAGGGACTCTGCTGGTTCGGTGTTGACCACTGCGCCGAGCAAGCGAAAATGTGTCTTGCGTTCTGTGTCCTATTCCGTTTCGTCATATTAGGTCTTTTCGGCTGGGCGGCTTTGCTCGGCAACCTCGCGGCAACCTTCATCGTTTTCTGGAGCCCGCAGCTCGTTAACGCGGTTTGCCACGATAAAACTCAAGGATACCGTCTGTTCGATACGCGTGATGAGTCCCGCAACGTCTGGTGGGTTGGTCTGATGGCGCTCGGCGAAGGCTGGCACAACAACCACCACGCGATTCCGCGCAGCGCTCAGCATGGTATGGCATGGTGGGAATTCGATGTGACCTGGCTCACCATCGTTTTCCTGGAAAAACTCGGTTTGGCAACTGACGTCGTGCGTCCGAAGTACCCGCCGACCCGCCTTGCGAAAGTCAACGCCTCAACTGGCAAACGTCCTCTCGCTCCGGCAGAAGATGATGAGCCTGCCGAAGAGCCGGCAGGCGTTCAGGAAGCCGCTAAGATTGAAACAGTCGTTATCGCCTCAGCACCGGTCGTCCCGGATGTGGCACCGGTCGTTAAGGAGCCCGTCGGCGCCGGCGAAAGATAAAGAACTGTCCAAAAACTTCAGAGGGGCGGCTTTCGGGCTGCCCCTTTTGGTTGTGTGCCAGGCATGTTCGATATCTAGGAGGTGAAAGTCCTTTACACAACCTGATGACGGTGAAGTGTTAGCAACGCGCAAGGGCAAAGTCGTGAGGCAATGTCTGAAGGAAGCGTGGTGCAAACTCACGACTCGACGTACAGGAACCGGATACCGAGGCATACCCAGCCGCGCGAGCAAGCAACTGATTGCGAAGCGCATAGTCATCAAGGGTTGGGGTTGTAGATCCGGCGAGGATGTGAGGAAGGAGATCGAACTTACCCTGGGAGATCTGCATTGTGTCCTGGAATCAGGACTGAGAAATCGCGAGAAATCTGATCGCAATGCAGAAGTCAGCAGCGGACATAGTAGGCGAAAGCCGAAGGTCCAAACGGTGCCCGGAAGGGCTTGAAGGAAGGGAGAGTAGGACCCGAATTCATGAGCAGCAAACGGCAGAAAATCCTCAACGAGGCCTTAGCCGAAACGCGGAACGGTGAAGCCGGGACGCCAGAGGCCAAAGGGTCGGAACTGTCTCACGCGACAAAGGAACCCGAAATCCCAAGCATGTCGACACTGATGGAGGAGGTCGTTCAAAGCGAAAATGCGAAGAGAGCACTGAAGAAGGTGCTCCAGAACAAAGGCGCGCCGGGAGTCGACGGAATGACCGTGGACAAATTACCGGCACACCTCAAGCAACACTGGACAACGATCCGTCTACAATTGCTGAGCGGAACCTACGCACCAAATGCGGTGAAACGAGTGGATATTCCAAAACCAGGCGGAGGGGTGCGGCAATTGGGCATCCCAACAGCCCTGGATCGTTTCATACAGCAGGCGATGTTGCAGATTCTTCAGAAGAACTGGGACGAAACGTTTTCAGACTGTAGTTTCGGATTTCGTCCGGGACGCTCGGCACATCAGGCAGTTGAGCAAGCGCAGAAGTATGTAGGCAGCGGACTGCGATATGTCGTAGATATTGACCTTGAGAAATTTTTCGATAGAGTCAACCACGATGTACTGATGGGACTGATCGCGAAAAGAACGAATGATAAGCGCATATTGAAAATAATCCGCGCCTATTTAAACGCCGGAATAATGGCTGATGGACTAGTGCATGCGCGAGACGAAGGCACGCCTCAGGGCGGTCCGCTGTCACCACTACTCAGCAATGTAATGCTGGATGTGCTCGATAAAGAGCTGGAGCGACGTGGTCACAAATTCGTGAGATACGCCGATGATAACAACATCTACGTGGCGAGCGAACGAGCAGGAAAACGAGTGATGCAGAGCATCACAATGTTCCTGGCACGAAAACTCAAACTGAAAGTAAATGCTGAGAAAAGCGCAGTAGATCGACCGCAGAAGCGAAAGTTCCTCGGCTTCAGCTTTACATACGGGAAAACGCCGAAGCGAAGAATCGCTCCACAGGCTATCTCACGTATGAAGAAGAAAATCAGAGAACTAACGCGGAAAACAAAGGGGCAAAGCCTCGAACAGACAGCTGAACAACTTCAACGTTATCTCACAGGATGGCGCGGATACTTTGGCTTCTGCGAAACTCGCTCAGTTTTGAAGTTACTGGACAGTTGGATACGACGACGGCTTAGACGGTTGCTCTGGAAGCAATGGAAGCTATCCAGCAGGCGTTTCACCGAGCTGACCAAACGCGGTGTGAGCAAGAACCTGGCTGCGCAAACAGTAGGCAGCCCGCACGGCGACTGGCACCTCAGCAACAGTCCCGCTCTGAATATCGCACTTTCCAATGACTTCTTTGCATCGCTTGGAATACCGACTCTAGCGTGACGCCAAGCTTCCGCCGAACCGCCGTGTACGGACCCGTACGCACGGTGGTGTCGCAGGGAAAGTCCGCGAGGACCTACCTATGCAAATTGGGGGAAAACAAGAACTTCTAGTAGAATGTCCTTGTGTGGCAAGACGCAATGGCTTTATTTCGCAATGAGCAACAGCGAATCGCAGAACTCCGGAATTCAGTCCCAGAAAAGGACGGTGCCGATCGATCCTTTGATCGGCAAAGTTCTGGAAGGCCGGTATGAAATTGTCCGATTGCTGGGCGCTGGTGGCATGGGGGCCGTTTATCAGGCTACTAACCTGGGCGTTAACCGGCCGGTCGCAATAAAAATCATGCATCCGCAGTTCATGCTTGATGAGCGCACAATGCTGCGCTTCAAGCAGGAAGTCACAGCGATGAGCGCCCTCTCCCATCCGAATTTGATCGGCATTATCGATGCGGGGAACACCGAATTTGGCAGTCCATACTTTGTTATGGAATATCTGCCTAGCAAACCGCTCAATCAGATATTGCAAGAAGAAGTTTTTCTTTCTGCCGAGCGAGCAAAACCGATTTTGATGCAAATCGCGGATGCCCTCGCGCATGCTCATGATCGCAGCATCATTCATAGAGATTTGAAACCGCCGAATATTCTGGTTATAGAATCCGGATCGAGAGATCACGTGAAGGTCGTTGACCTGGGTGTTGCGAAACTAATTGGTGGCGAAGATGACGGCGCCATGATGAAACTTACTAGAACCGGAGAAGTGTTCGGCAGTCCCTTATATATGGCGCCGGAGCAAGTTCTCGGTCGAGCTCACGACGCGAGGACGGATATCTATCAGCTTGGCTGCGTTATGTTCGAGATGCTCACGGGAGTGCCACCACTGGTGGGGACAAGCGCAATTCTGACTATGAACAGTCATGTTGAAGAACCGGCCCCCAAGTTTCAACAGGTCATGCCTGACCTGCCTATGAACGACCAGTTGCGAGAGCTGGAGCGGATTGTTCTTAAGTGCCTTGAAAAGGATCCGGCTGCTCGGTTTCAAACCATGCGTGAATTTATGCACGCTCTCGAGTTCGGGATGGAGCCCGAACCACTTAAGTTTGCTCAAGCGCCGACCGCGGATGAAAAACGATCTTTACAGGATACGGCCGCGGAAAGCCGCATGAATGAAGCTATGCGGCATGATGACGAACGCAGTGCTCAAAGCGACGAGGGTCAGAAAAAGCAAAAGCTGATTTTGTATTCCGTGGCCGGAGTCGCTGTCATGCTTGTAATTATTCTAGCCAGTCTGTTTGTTGGTTCGCAGTTGACCGGTAAAGACGGGAAGGCTGCTGATGCCGGTAATTCTATTTCTGCTCCAGCAAAAGTAGAGTACAGAAAGTATTCTAAGGTGTATCCGGAAAGAGCCGGCGATCTCTATGACGTGCGAGTTTTGAGCGTGTATGAAGGCGAACTCAATCCGCAAAATGCGAAAAAATCGGAAGCAAGATCAGGTCATGTGCTTGTGGATGTACAGAAGGAAGGCAAGCCAATTGTTTTGGTTTTAAACTCGTATCAGCCGACGATGTGGACGATTTCGCGAGCCAGTCAGAAAGTCAAAATCAAGCAAATTTACGCGGTGGGCTACTATCCGCAGGATGTGGATGGCTTGCCGCCAGGTGTGCAGATGCTCCGATGCCACTATCCCTTTTTCAATTCCGATGGAACTAAATCGAACGATCTTGTTCACAAAAACGTCATTGAGCCGTTTTACTTCACTTTTGTCGGCGATGAGGATATATTGGGATCCGGCACGTATGCTGCGATGAAGAAAGCTATTGAAAAGCGGACCAAATCTCAGCTCCGCAGATTTGATGGTGTGCGGACGACGGATCAATTCGTTGTTGACTAAGCGGCGCGTAGTAGAAGGCGGGTGGAAAATTGACAGCTCGCACCAGTATTGTTTTAACGTTAGCTCTCATGGTCGGTGCGCTTTCAACGCCACCAGCGCTCGGGCAGGGGATGGAAGAATCCGCAGAACCGACTGCGCAAGAAAGAGACTCTGCTGATGGCGGAAGCGGTTTAAATTCTGAGGGTGCAAGTCGGAGTGGTGGCGAGGTCGATGAGCCAGATCCCGCGACGCCCGCGCTACAGGGAAATGTTTCAAGAACGGCTCCACTGGCGCTTCCTCCGCCCCAAAACTATACACCTCCGAGTAATTTCGGCTATTCAAATGGTTTTGCACCGGGCAACGGATACGCACCTCAAAACGTTTTTCCCCAGGGGCCACCTCCAACATATCAGCCCTATCAACCAAATTTTGTGCCACCGCAGGCGCCACCAGGCAGTTTCGGGGCGGGAACCGCACAAGCGGATAAGTCTCCAGACTCGCCAAAGGGAGGGCTGTTTGGAGGAGTGTTCAAGTCATTTATGAACGGAGCTGTAAAGCAGAATAATACGCCTCCGGCGGAACGACCCTGGTGGATTCCAGGTAACGCTTTCACAAATGAGTCCATGGTGGCGCCCTATCACGCCATGGATATTTTCTGGTGGGATAAGAGACCAATTCCAAACAAACCACAGATGGTGCGCCTTTCGACTTCCGTTTCCAGATTTTGGCGAGGTTACGTTGCCGAACCTTGTTTTGTGCTGGTTGAACCTGATCCGCGAGCACCCGGCAACTTCACATTTAAAAGTCGACAACCCGGCGGTCCGCGCGGATGGTTGCAAGCGCTCGATAAGCCGGACCCTAGTGGCTTTCCGCAATACCGCTACTGGCTGGATCAATAGTTATTGTCATAATTTATATCCGCTCTTAACCTCTCCTTCACTTCAGACCGGTCAAAGTGTATTTGCCCGCTGTGTGATGAGGATTCGAGATGACAATCTTAATAGGCAGATTGGAATTCGATGGACCGTTTCACGATGGTGAGACGATAGAAGCAAGACCAGGTCTTTTCGCGCTTTTCTGCGAGACTGATGATGAGTACGAATTACTAGAGGTCGATCATTCCGACAACGTCGACGGATGTTTGCAGAACGAAGAGTTCGTGAATAACATCGCGTTCTATCAAGAAAATTGCGCAGGTTCGCTTTGCGCGGCCGTTCATTACACCGACGACTTGACTCGGAAAGAGCGCGCTCAACTTCGCGAAGAACTGCTGGCTGAGTTACGTGAGGACGAAGCTCTCACCGCGTAAAAACTCGTCGCGTAAACCGGTCCACTTGGATATCCCAGTCTGTTTTAAGTGTGATAACATCTCAAACGAGGTGGTATTTTATGGCAGACGAACAGGCCCAACCCGGGCGCAAGTTGATGGATAACTTGGAGAAGTTTACCGCTTGGTCTGAGTGTTATTTCGAGGCCGTTGGTTTAATCAACAATCAGGAATATGCCGAAGCGATTCCACTGCTGGTTGAAGCCGAGCAGCGCATTGATGCAAATAAAACTGTTCAGCGAGCTCAGATTGCCGAGCGGATGGGTTATTGCTTTCACCAATTGGCCAAGTTCGGAGAAGCTGAACGGGACTACGGACAAGCTCTTGTGTTCGCAGCAACGCCTCTCGATGAGCAGATGTTCGAAGTTCGCGGCGCAGAACACCTGGAATCCGCTGAAGAGCGTAAGGCTGCAGAGAATGTGCAGGCTGAGATTTATAAGCAGCGCGATAAGTCACGGGAGCATAACAAGCAGGTAATCGCAGTTGTTCTCGACATGGTTGAGCGCAATTTTGGTTCTATGCTTACGGATCTCGGAAGAGATGCGGATCGCGATGCGCTGGCCAGTCGATTGGCAGATTTAAGAGCCGAATTGTTGCAGTAGCTTGTTTAGCGGATTTGCGGTTTAAACAAAACGATTTTGACTAATCATCTGATCCGTCGCGTTTCTGGTCGGGCTTGACGAGTTCGCTGTCCGCTACGTCAGCCGCTATCGCATCTCCGCGTTGCTCTCCGTCTATATCAACACCGAAACGCTCTTGGACACGCGCTCCAAGAGAGCGCTGCGCGTCAATAGTGAGAGGAAGCGAGATCATAAAAGAGCAGCATCCAAGGAGCAGTGCCGCCTCCATCAAGGTTCCGAAATCTTGAAAGTACAACTGCGTCGAGTAGAGTGGAGATACGATAAGAAACGCTATTGGCGGTCCGATACACGGTGACAACGAGGTGAACCAGCGCGCTGCGGAACCCTTGAAGAATTCCCTGGCGAGCTGCGGTTTGTCGATTCCCTCGCCTTCATTTCTATCATGGGTTTGAACTATTCGCATGATGTAGATAAGTGCGATTCCGACCGTGGCGAAACCGACAAGCATAGAAGAGATAAACCAGGTAAGGGTAACAAACAGGGCTTCTTCGAAGACAGTGCCCTGCCAGGATACCTTCAGCACGTACGGAAAAATGAAACGTTCGGATAGATAAATGGACGCGATAGTACAGATCGCAAACAGCAGGCGAAATGTCGATTTAAAGTATTGTCCTTCGGTCTGTTTCGGCAACACGCTAATCTACCGCTTGCCACGCGGCTCCACCGCTGATTTCAATATAGCGCAATTTGTCGCTGCCGGAGAAATCTATGTTTTTTAGATCTAACTTCCGGAGCGTCAGGTTGTCGTAGCTTCTAAAGTAGATTGCCGGATTGGTCAAATCTTTTATTACCACCCACTGCGTGTAATCTGTAAACTCCTGCCCATCCACTGTTGTGCGGATCTCGCCCTTTGGGATGTCTACCGCATTCAAGATGTGCTCGGCAAGGTTGATACCAGATGTGGTGTCCTTAGCCGGTTTTGCGAATCTTAGCATCGCGCATGTTCTTACAAATCGCGAAGGTGGTGTCCAATCTCCTGGTAATCCCTGGAAACCGCCACCCTGTCCGGGAGGACTTAGAACGCTGCCTTGAATTTGTATCGGCTTGGGATTTTTTGAATCTACCATCATGAAGTTGGTCAGGTTGATCAACTGCCAATCGAATGGTGGTGCGTTCGTGAGCACGGTGGTTGGGTTGTCTGAAACGATTTGTTTGCCATCAATCCATTCGACCACCAAGTGATTGCCCTTTGCGTCATGAACAGCGAGGTGCGCGGTTGGAATTCCTCCGAAGCTCGGAAGGTTGCTCGCCGAGACTGTGACTGATTTGAGCGCCTCCTTCACCTCATCTACAGTTTCGAAATTTCCCATCAGCCACGATCCCAGGTCTGTAACATCGACAGTTTTGGCTCCAGCTGCCACTTCCGGGTATCTTGTGTATACTGGGAACCAAAGCAAACCAAAAGATAGGCCTCTTTCGTTGACACCATCTACGATGGCATCGAGATGATTCGCATCCACACCAACGTACCCGAATTTTGCTTTCCAGGTAATTGGTTCGCCGCCTTCACTGTGAGCTTTCCGTGACTCGCCACGGCCATGAATTACCAGGCGCGAATGAAGATCCGAACTCCACTCCATGCTTCTGGCTGCGATAAAACCGTTGCTGTCGGTTTTTACCGCAAAATCCGTGCATGCAAAAGCTGATTGAGAAGATAGAAGAAGACCGGCAAGAAGTGTTGGCAGAAGAAAATTTCGCATGGAAGACCTTTCATTGGTGCAGTTCGCTACTTTCAAATTTCGCCAATTGTACACTTAGTTCTAATGGCTCTCAAGGCTATAAGGCTCACTGGCATAGCTTTTCACCTGGTTACAGGAATTATGGAAATTTCCTGGTCGAGATCTGGCGGAGGGATGGATCGGCTCCGCCCTGTCAAGTCGTGCTACATAGGGTCTATAAATCTCAGACCCCCATAGAGGAACCCGAGGGACGTATCATGATGACACTGCTGCCCATATTGATGTCGTTGATCATTATGCTCGTTCCTGTGTTTGGACCAGGCGATTGGAAGGATCACACGCATATCACTAAGATCGATGACAATTTATACACAGGACGAGATGCTGACGATGACCACATCCCAATGCTCAAAAAAGAATATGGTATCAAAACGATCGTTAGTATAAGGATGAACGGTCAGCCTGGTAAGGAAAAGCTCGCGCACGAGTTGGGTATGAATTACTTTCACTTCCCTGTCGGCTTCTTTCACCGACCCACAAAACAGGTTTATCACTTCTTGAAGGTCATGAATGATCCCAAGTATCTGCCCGTCTACGTATCGTGCTCGATCGGCATGGACAGGTCGAGTGGCTTCGTCGCCGTTTACAAGGCTCGATTGAAAGGCGAAGATCCGGAGAAATGCATCGCGAATACAAGTGGTTGGATTTTTAAGAAGAAACTTGTGGCACTCCTTGATACCTGGGCTGATGAATGCCGAAAAGGAAAGATCACAGAGGCTGAGTTGGCGGCAATAGATTTTCCAAAAGAGGGATCGAACGCCAACGGACGATATGCGCACCTTCCGGGTGAGCAAGTGATCTTCGACCGTCCGATCTGCCAGGAGCCGGAAGCTGGAACTTCCCGAGTCAGTGACGCTTCTTCGGGGACGGCGCCGTCGAAGAACTCCGGCAGCGATAAGGAGGCGAGTGTCGACGCTGCGACTTCTACTCAGAACGAAGTTCGCTCTGCTGCCCCCGACAATAAGCCGTTCGCCAAGACCCTGGTGGAGAAGAAAAGCAGTTTGTAGAACACAAGGATTTACCCCAGACAGTTCATACAAAGTTGAAGAGGACGGTTAATCCGTCCTCTTCTTGTTGAGGCTATGCGAGTGGATGCCTCGGTTTATCTGATGTTGATCGCAACTTATTTCTGACGAGCTTTCCAGATTGGATCCTGGAATTTGCCAGACTTATCACTGAACCAGCGAGTCATCGTCATTTTTTGTTGGGTGTAGAACTGAATTCCCTCTCGACCCTGTATGTGCAGGTCGCCGAAGAATGAATGATTCCAGCCCGTGAAGGGGAACCAGGCCATTGGTGCAGGAACACCAACGTTGATTCCAATCATGCCGGCATTGAAGTAACGCTTGAATTCGCGCGCAGCGGAACCGCTGTTCGTGAAGATGACGGCGCCGTTGCCGAATTCGCATTTTTCGCCGACGCCGATGGCGTCCTGGATAGTTTCGCAGCGCACCACAGATAATACCGGTCCAAAGATCTCGTCTTTGACAACGGACATTTCCGGCTTCGCCTGGTCGATAACGGTTGGTCCGATGAAGTAGCCGTTAGGTGCATCCGCAACCTTGACAGTTCTTCCATCGAGCGCGATTTTGGCGCCTTCAGCCTCGCCTTTGTCGATCATGCCACGTACGTGCTTCAAATGCTGAGCGGTGATAACCGGTCCCATATCCGCGTTTTCGCCGACATCGGTTCTACCAATCCTCATTTTCTCAGCCGATTTCACAAGCATCGGAACGAGTTGGTCGGCTGCTTCGCCGACGGGAAGGGCCAGACTGCCTGCCATGCAACGTTCGCCGGCGCAGCCGAAGGCGGATGCTTGCAGGGCTTGAACGGTTTGCTCCATGTCGGCATCCGGCATGATTATGATGTGGTTTTTCGCACCACCGGCGGATTGAACGCGTTTTCCGTGTTTCGTTCCCTTCTCGTAGATGTATTTAGCGATTGGAGTCGAGCCGACGAATGAAACCGCGCGCACGTCCGGATGTTCGAGAAGCGCGTCTACAGACTCTTTACCGCCGTGAACTATGTTGAATACGCCTTTCGGAATTCCGGCTTTTATCAAAAGTTCGGCAATCAGCATCGACGCTAACGGCACCTTCTCCGATGGTTTCAAAACGAAGGTATTGCCGCAGGTCAACGCGACCGGATACATCCACAGGGGAACCATGGCTGGGAAGTTGAACGGTGTGATTCCGACACAGACGCCGAGAGGATGTCTGATGGTTTCGCAATCGACATTGCGAGCGATGTTTTCCATCGACTCGCCCATGATAAGACTTGGAATGCCGCAAGCGAATTCCACGACTTCTATACCGCGTTGTACGGATGCTCTGGCTTCTGCAAGTGTCTTGCCGTGTTCACGCGTGACACAGCGAGCGATTTCTTCGTAGTTGGCTTCTAGAAGAGCCTTGAAGCGAAACATCACGCGAGCGCGCTCTACGATCGGCACTTCTCGCCATTCGAGAAAAGCTTCTTTAGCCGCTTGAACAGCCTTGTTTACGTCGTCGGTCTTTCCCACTGGAACCTTGGCGATAACTTCGCCTGTGGACGGGTTGAAGACTTCCGAAAATTCTGTGGCGCTGGAATCGATCCATTCGCCGCCCACTAACAGTTTGCACGTCGTCACGGCACTGCTCTGTGTGACTGCCATCTGCCGTTTCCTCCTCAAATGAAGTTCGCTCGATCTACAGCGCAGGCGTCATTACAACCGGCCGCGCAAAATGTTTCCTACTGATACAAAGGATATATCCTTGTTGATCTGTTGACAATTGTGGAGGCTGTTTTGCCACCCAATATGCCACCACTTTATATCGATATTGTTTTCAGCAATCTCTTGAAACCCGCTTCGGGTGTAGGATAACAGTGAATGGTTTGAATCAGCACGCAAATGCTATATGTTTCTAATCTGACCGTTTGTGATTTGCGTTTCATGTCGCTTGGCGTCATGCTTTGAAATTATTGTGGTGGTATCAACTTCATCGCACGAGAATGCTGGAGCGACTTCGAGAACTATTTCCAATAAAGCAACGCTACGCCTACTTCATGAGTTCGGCGAGCGGGCCTATCCCTGTGCCTACTTATGAAGCGGCAGACAGGTTCAACACCATGCTGATGGAGGAAGGCTCGGCTGCGTTCGGCGCGTGGATGGCGACCGTTAAAAGAACGCGAGAGAGTGCCGCCAGGCTCCTGGACTGCGATTCTAAGAATGTCGCGTTTACCAAAAACACCGGCACAGGACTGTGGCTCGCATCTCGTATGATTCCATGGGAGCCGGATGATGAAATAATCCTGCCTGAACATGAGTTTCCGTCCAACGTATTTCCCTGGCTGTCGCTGGAGCCGCTTGGAGTCAAAATTAAGTGGTTACCGCCTGAACGCGATGATCTGGCTCGTCCGTTAGTGACACCGAAATCGGTGGCGAATATGGTGACGGACAAGACGCGTCTGTTAGCAGTTAGTTTCGTCCAATACGATGATGGATGCCGGCGCGATATGAATGAGCTAGGCGCATTCTGTGCGGAAAACGACATTACTTTCGTCGTCGATGCCATTCAAGGCTTGGGTGCGCTGCCGTTCTCCGCGACTGACTGCAAGGCTGATTTCGTCGCTGCTGGTTCGCAAAAGTGGCTTCTGTCCCCGCCCGGGGTCGGGCTTTTGTATGTGAAGCAAGATTGGCTAGAAGAGCCCTGGGTGCCTAACCTCGGTTGGTTGAGCGTAGACGATCCGTTCAACACGGAATTGAGTTCCTTTGCGTCGTGTGAGTCCAGACTGTTCAATTCCGCTCGTCGATTTGAAGAGGGAACGCCGAATTTCCCAGGGATCGCGGCACTCGGTGCGAGCATCGACTTGATTTTGGAAGAGGGCATCGAGAATATATCCAAGCGGATTCATGCTCTGACAAACCGCCTCGCCGGGGCGCTCTCGACCCTGGATTTCACCGTTGTTTCTCCGCGCTGGGACGAGTACTGGTCGGGTATCGTTTCCTTCCATCATCCGCGCGCTGATTCTGAACAGCTCTACAAGATGTTTCTGGAAAACGGTGTTCTAACGACTGTGCGTCACGGCTGGGTGCGAGTCGCAGTGCACTTTTTCAATGATGAATCGGAAGTCGATCGTTTAATTGGTTTAGTCAAAGAGTATTTGAAAATTTAGTCTTTCGACTTTTTGCGACGTGTCTAAATTGAGGCGGATTTTGCCCAATCAAACTATTTGTGTTTTTTTGAGGAGATTGGCTTCGATACGGCGTTCTTCTTCGGCTCCGATTTTCCGGCTGGCTTCGCTCCAGCGGTCTCATTGGGCGATCGCTCTTTGAGTGGTTCCAGACTCGCGGAACTGGGAGCGCCGGGCACTGAAGCGACATCGAATCCAACCGGTCCGTCAACCTCACGTTTCATCTCGACCTCAAAGCTTACTGCCGTGCCATCAGCATCTGAGGGGAACTCCGGAATTTCGAATTCACTTACGAGATTGACCGCATCAAGTGCAGCCTTCTTGAAAGCTGTCTCCTGTTCCACATTCCGCTCAACATCCGCTGCCGGCGTGAAATCTAGAACGCGACCGACAATAGTTCGATCAGGATTCACTGTTACTGAAACCTTTGCGTTGCCGGGCCCCACATCTGCGTTTTGCCATCTTCTATAAACGGCCCTGGCTACTCGCTTGTACCACTCACCCCAGGTTGTGTTGCTATCGACAGCGCTTGTTGTTCCGGTACTCGGAATCGCGCTGATCTCGGTTTTATTTCCTGTCAAACCAAGTGGCAGTGCCTGCAAGCCTTTTTCCGGGATCGCAACCACCGGTACAGCGAACATCGGACGCATCGCCAGTCGGTCGGTGCCAGGTCCTCCAGCGGTTTCAGGAGTTACGTGCTCCGGTTGATTCGGATTGTGGAACCACATGCCGCCGAGTGTGTTTTTAATCAAGTTATTGCTGACGTGCGATGTTTCGTAACTCGAATCCCAGCAAACAACGCCGCTCTTCGGCGTTTTAATTGTCACCTGATATCCAGGTACGTGTGTTGTCGTGGTACTACTGGTGGTGGGAGTGTTGAAAAATCTTCCGGGCGAGGAAGTTGAGATGGTACTATGCGTGGTGCTAGCCACGGGAACAGTTTCAAAACCCGGTGCGTATGCGGTCACTCCCTCGCGTACGACTGGACCCGGCACCGGACGTGCTCCTCCGTGCGCCAGACCGCCTAGTGGAGTGAGTCGTGTAAAGTTGAATTCGTAGCCCGGGCTGAAGGTCGCGACACCTTTTTGTGAAGAGTAAGGTTGTTGCGCTGCATGACCAGGGGCGTAGCCGCTCACACCTTTGTGCGTGTCGACTCTGGTGACGTCGTAGCCTGGAACATAAGATGTGACGCCGCGAACCGAAGATGTCGCAGACCAGCCGCTGTTGTGATAGGTTTGCACACTTGTGCGCGGCATTAGAGTGTAGCTCGAAATCGGAGCAATTTGATGCGGACCACGATTGCCGGAAAACTGTTGAACGTCGAGCGATGGCGTCTGCGCAGAGAATGGACTGGGCGTGCGAGGACCGCCGATCTGCTGCGAACCGTGAAACTGAGTCAATTTCGCGTTAGCGGGAAAAAAATACTGGGGGGTTTCTGCTTGTAGCTTTCCGGTCGGTGGGCGTCTTTTCGATTGTTCCGGAATAACTTTCACGGATGGTTCGATTGTGGCCTCGTTTTTAATTCCACCTTGAATATAGTCGCCGCCCGCGCCGCCTGTCGCGTGCGTGGTGTCAACCTTGCCCTGGAGATCGAGCGCGCAAGCGCCGCTGTTTTCACCGGGCAAGCACTGGCTCAAAGACGCTGCCAATGCGAGCGTCAGGGCGCTTAACTGATAATGAACTTTCGGGGGCATTTATGCTATTAACGGGCGATTCAATCTGGTATAACCACTGTACCACCGGCGTGGAAAAGCTAGTCGAGCATAGTATCGTTGAAAACGCCATGTGTTGAGCTCCATCGCCTGTTGCAACGAGCAAAGCTATAAATAAATACTTCGCTTTTAACGAGAGAAAAATGAAAAGACGAAATAAAGTAATTGTCGTAATGTCCGTTCTCGTCTGCGTCTTCGCCGTTGGATTCGGAGCTTTAGCGCTGACAGCTGCTGACAGAATACGCGCAAAATTCAAACGTGTGCAAGCGGCTGTGACGATTCTGGGGCGGAAACAGATCGCGCTTAACGGTGTCGTACAGCAGATTACCGAGTTTAAAAAGACGCTTGATAAAGGCGATGCGGTGAACGCGGAGAAGCTCCTCGATCAAATTCTCGCGCGTAAAGAGGTGGTGTCCATTGCTGCGGAGATTTCGCGAGAACCAGCAGCGAGCAATCGCTTCAATCCACCGATCCAGGCTTCTGATGAGCCGATAGATAATACCTTTTCAGTGCCGCGACCGACAGAAATTCAAGGTTACAGCGACCACATGATGGAACCTTGCATAACGCTTGATGGAAAGTATTTGATGTTCAACAACAGCAATGAGCCGGGCGCGAAAACGCACATCCACCTCTGTCAGCGGCTGGACACGAATATTTTTAAATACATAGGCGAGTTACCAGGCACCGTATCTGATTCCAAAGACATGGCACCGTCGGTTGATAACGCCGGAAATTTGTATTACACCTGTTTGAAAAGCTACGATCGGGACTTAAAGTCTCTGTATGTTGGGAAACTGAAAGACGAGTCTGTGACTGGTGTTCAGGAAGTGTCAGGTGACATTTCTCCCAAGGTTCAAACATGGATCAATATGGATTGCTGTATTAGCGCTGATGGAAAAACACTAGTTGTCTCACGCGCTCGTTTCGACTTCGGTTCGATTCAACCGGCAGAATCCGATTTGCAAATGTTCGTGAAGGGTGAAAACGGTTTCGCTTTAGATCCGCAGTCCATCTCCGTCTTGAAGGCTGTCAATTCACCTGCGTTGGAGTATGCACCCTCGCTATCCGCCGATCAATTGGAACTGTATTTCACACGCGCGCAGAGGGATCTTGAGGGACGTTTGCTAATGAGAATTCTTGTTTCCAAACGCGACAAAGTTTCATCACCTTTCGGTCCGCCTTCAGTTCTGGGCGTCATTCAAGGCTTCGTGGAGGCGCCGACGCTGCCTGCCTTGAACCACGAATTGTTTTTCCACAAACGCGACGCGGAAGATGGTAAGTTTAAAATATACCGTTGCGAGCGCACCAGGTAAGAGGTTTCTACCAGCCGCTCGCGGCGTCGGCTGCGTATTGTGCTGCCGAGTAGGCGCGATCTGCTTCGGCCATTGCGGCGCTCGCCATGCCCTGTCCGTCGGGATATTCAGATACTCTTGATTGCGCTCTGTCCGCTGCTGCTCTCGCTTCGTTGGCATAATAGCGCGATTCGGACGCGGCGGATTGTTTTGCGGAACGCTCGCTTGCGCTGCGAGCATCATCAGAATATGCGACGGCTTGCGCGGCCATTGACTTAGCGTGACTGAGTTCGTATTCAATAGCATCCTTAGCTGAGGACATGCTTGCGGAATTGCCTCCGCCGCCGCTGTTCATCGCTGCCATTGTTCTAAAAATTCCTCCTAATCCGCCCATTGGGCCGCCACCACCGCCGATGCGTTGGTTGAACAGATTCGACAAATTGAACTTGGGCCCGACACCCGCGTTACCGATCGGCATTGCGCGTGAAACACCACCATTAAGCGGTGTCGCTTGCATTCCTGATAGTGGTGGCATCTGAGGCATACCTTGCTGCATGTTCATCGGCTGCATGTTCATCGGTTGCATTTGTTGCATAGGCATCTGCTGCTGCATGCCCATCGGTTGCATTTGTTGCATAGGCATTTGCTGCTGCATGTTCATCGGTTGCATCTGTTGCACGGGCATTTGTTGCTGCATTCCCATGGGAGGCATCTGCTGCATGGGCATTTGTTGCTGCATCATCGGCTGCTGCATAGGCATTTGTTGGGGATATCCCATCTGTTGCATCCCACCATACTGTGGTTGCATCCCGCCGTACTGCGGTTGCATGCCACCATACGGTTGCTGCATGCCACCACTTCCATACTGTTGCGGCTGGCCTCCATTCGGTTTCTTCCAGGTGTTCATCTCATCAAGCATCTGCTGCATCTCGCCTTCGCTCATAGACTGCGCCAGCACAGCATAAGAGTTGAACGATAACGCACAGAGTAGGCTGAGCGAAAAGAAAATTCTGGAAATCGTTTGGGCGGGTCTCATCGTTCTCCGTCTCTGATTAGACTCACGTGCCTGGATTTTAACTCAATTTACGCTTCAATGCTGCGACAAATCAAGCCGAGAGAGGTCAGGCGCGAGCCTGACTCTGTCTTAGTTTTCGCAAGTGGTCGTCCGATGTCAATTCAGGAACTTCCCCGCCAGAAAGCCGAACTTCGACAGTTTGTCGCATAAAGCCAAGTTTTTTCAGAACCCATGTATCCATGCGGTTTTTCGTCAGTTTCTCTTTGAGGTGACGGATGCTGGTCAGGAACTTGCCGTCTTCAAAGGTTCTGTTTGTGTCTCCTGCACCGAGCCGTCTGCCGTGAGTGCAATGGAGAACGTCTACGATGTTGGTGCACGAAATCGGACCCAGTACTGCCGCTTCGAAGGATGGTAAACCTGTGTCTTCACCGGTTTTGAACTTCAAAAAGTCGACCTGAAGCCAAGTCCGACCAGTGAATTTGATTTTGAGAACAACCGGTTCGCAAATCAGCGAATTGAAGGTATTCGGACCGATGTCGCGCATGCACGCGGCACGGGCATAGGTGTATGCGTCGATTGCGTTGGTCGAAAAGAAACTGTAGAGGTTGCGACCCGGCTCGAGACTTCCGCTCCGTGCAATCTCCCAGCGCCGATAGCAGTTTGTACCGTGATAGAGGAAGATCTCGTTGAGGTCCTCGTCGTAATCCAGGCTAGGCCAGTCTCTACCGAATTCCGCTAGAGCCGGAGGCACTTGATGGTCAGGATAATTACTCAGGAGCTGAATCCTTCTACTAAATTCGGCGGGAAATTGGATCCGGAAAAACTAATACCTCCAATTTTCCTATGCCCTCTTTGCTTTACATCCTAAACTATCAGGCAGATTAACTCACAGGCAGAACCTGAGCCAAAATACTGCGCTCCATTCCTGCGCGTTTTTCGGGCATTTCGAGTTTTATTTAGCGAGCAGTTCTAAACCGATTCTGTCAGCAATGCGACAAAACCGATCCGCCCTCTCATCAATCCATGTGCTTTTCCTTTTCCGAGTCGATCGCCTGGAAGGCGTCCTGGATAGCCTGTTTCACCTTATTGATATTCTCGTCGGCTGTTGAGCGAACCTGCGCTGTCCAATCCTGGCGCTGTTTCGCTAAATCTTCCTGCATATCTTCACTGAGGTGCTCCAGATCCAGGCAGCTTGAGCTGATATGAGTTTCGAGCGCGTTGTCCGCCTTGGTTCTGCACTCGTTTAGAGCGGCTATGGCAGCTTGCTTTTCGCGTGAGAACGCAGGCTCATCTTCCACTCTCGACGCTTCCGATGTCTTCATGCAAGCTTCATCGTTGTCTGTGATCTCTTGTTTTGCAGACTTCAGGCGGGTTTCGACTGTCGATATGATCTCTTCAAGTCGAGCGTTCGTGCTGTTAAACAACTCCTCTAGGCCGAACTGCTGACCTTTGCCAACCGACTCGATTGTGTTGAGACACTCCTTGGTGAGCTTGTCTAACTCGGTCTTCGAAGTTGTGATGCTATCTGCCAGGCTGGAAAGCTGAGTCTTTCTCAGGTTGGCTGACTGCTCCTCGAAGTTGCGCTTCATGTCCAACAGCATCGTGCGGAAGATGTCTTTGTTTTCGAGAAGTTGCGGCAAAACCCTCTTCGCGTAAGACTCCAGATGCACTTGCTTCAATTCGGCTCGGCAACTGTGAACGAGGTAATTTACGCTATTTCCGAATTCGGTCTGGCTCGCCATCAATTTTTCTGAGGCGCGATCCCAGGAACCATCGATTTCGACGGTCATGGAGCCGACGTTGCGGTCGAGTGCGCTGATAATTGCCTCGACCTCTTCATTCAATCTTGTCTGGAATTTCTCGAAGCGGGTCATCAAAACATTGATGTGGTGCTTGTACACCGACTCTAGTGCATTCGAAATCTCTTCCAGCTTTTGATTGAAGTCGTTGATGCGTTCTTGCGCGTGTTGGTTGAGTTCTGAACGCGTTCCTTCTGCGAGTGCATCGGAGTCGGCTTGGAATGTGCTTTCGGCGCCATCCAGCTCTTTCTTCAAATCGGTATGCATCTTGGTGACCGTGTTTTCGGCCATCTGAATCAATTCGCTCAGTTCCTTGCGACTTTCCTGGGAGGTCTTTTCGATGCGAGCTTTCACTTCGCTTGAAACCGTCTCCAGATGGGTCATAAGCTGCTCGGTGAGAGCACCGGTGCTCAGTTCATTCTGGCGTTCGACCTTATGAGCTTCCTCTACAAGGGCGTCTAGCTCTCGGAGTAAGCGATCTCTCGACTGTTCACATCGACTCGAAAGCTTTTTGTCCGCTTCTGAAAGACGTTGATTCAGTCTCGCCATGAAGCGTGTCGATTCTGAGATGACTAATTTTGGATCGTTGGTGGGCTGATGCGATCGCATGACACCGGATGCGGTGAGCTTGGATTCTTGTCCGTAAGGTGCGGGCTTCCTGGTATCCTGGTCATCCTCTTCATCGTCGAAACCGTCTCCCAGATCCGCAAGCTCGTTTTCCTGTGAAGTCGTGAGTGCCGGTGTAGATGTTGATGAGTCGGTGTGAACCGTCGTTGTAACCGCTTCAGCGATCGCTGGTTCCGGAGCCGCGGGTTCTGAAACTTCTGATACCGGTGCCGGTGGCGTCGACTCTGAGGCAGTGGGTTCCTCGACCGCTGCTTCAGGTTCCACTATTTCCTCCGCTGGAGGCGTCGGGGCCTCTATCTGCTCCATCGAACCGCGCCTGGATATGTCGAGTGGCGCTGCATCCAATAATGATGAGGCTGGCTCATCCTCTCCCGGTGTGACATCAGGAGTGACGATCGTGGTCTCAGGAGCGTCCTGTTGCGGGGAAGCAGACTCGGGCTCTGCGGGAGCCTCAGCCTCAGTTGTGACCGGTGCGGCGGGAGCCTCCGGCTCTGCCGCGGCTGGCTCAAGCAGTGCATCTGCTGGAAGCTCTAGCGGCTTGATCCCTGCTCGCAGTTCCGCTGTGCGACGACGACCGGGTCTCAATGGGGTCGGAGCTGGAGTCGGTTTCGGTTCCGGTTCAGAAACAGTCAGTTCCGATGCTACAGACTCGGATGCTGCCGGTTCTGTAGTAGCTGTCACTTCAGGCGCCGACAGTTGAAGCTCGTCTGCTGGCTGAGCCTGCTCCTCCGGCTCTACCATTGCCTGGGCGTGGGCTGCCATCGCTGACGATACCAGTGAGGTATCAGTTGAGAATGTCGGCGCCGGCGGTACTGGTGGCGCTGCTGGTGCTTCCTCTGTCTCTTCCGGTTGGGTAGTGTGAAGTGTCGCGGGCCCGCTGCTCAAGCGCTGCAGAAGGGCTGAATCGAGATCCATTGTCTGGTCTCTGCCATCTTCGAACATGTCAAATTCGGCGTCCGCTATCTCCGCACTCGGTTGTGCTTCGGTCGATTCGGCTTCAACGGGTTGAGCCGTTTCAGCCAGGTCCATGACTTTATCCATGACGTCGCCGAACAAGTCCTCAGAACCAGTGGCTTCCGGGAGCGACTCTCCTGCGCCAGCGGCCCCACCGGCAGCAGTTTGATCCACAGCTTTACCAGGCTCGATCGCGTCAGGAGAAGTCATCAAGCCGCGCATTGCTGCGGCAAGTTCGTTCACATGATCTGAAGGCGATGTGGGCGCCTCCGGAGCTTCCAGAATATCGAGTTGCTCTATCGGGTTTTGCTGATTGAACGCATCCCAGCTCGACGACGACTGTCCACCTGGGTCTTTAGGTGAGTCCCACGCACTCGATGGTTCTGGCACTGAGTCTGATTCGGGTTTGGCTAGGTTCATCCACGGTGAGGGCGCTTCGGTGGTGCTGTCCGTGGCCGCGGTTGGTTCCTCAACGTGCGGCGTCTCAACCACCGCTGGCGGTGGCATTTCCAGAGACGGATTTTCAGGCTGAGGAGCCGGAGTGATTTCCTTTAGTTTGCCGCTATCTGTTGTGAAAACAGCGCTATCAGCCGTGAGCATGTCCTTAAGATTTGTGGGGCGTCCACGCTCGCCGTCTGCCCATGATGGTGCCGCAGGTGGTGCCTCCTCCGGTGCTTGCGCTCCGCCGAGCCGATCAAATAGATTGCTTGGATCGGGAATTTCCGGTTGAGAACGAGCTGTGCTTCCCGGCGAGACAAATGCGGCACCGCTCGAACCACTGTCGACTTGTTGCCAGTCGCCGGCTTGACCTCGCGTTTTCTTTGACTGCTCCAGGACCGCGTCTGGATTGGTTTCTAACGAACCCCGTCCTCCGGTACCTTCAAATATGGCGTCGTTGAAATCTTTGGCCTGTCCGAGTGCCGCTGCCTGCGGAGGCTGCGCCCATGCTCCCGAAGCGTCCTGTTCCATCTGGGTCTGAGCGCCGGGAACCAGCGTGTCCGGCGAGCCCGGATAGGGTTGCGCTGTTGGCGGTTCTGCTCCTGGACGAAAGCGAGCATCCACGACAGGAAGCGCGTCGTAAGACAACTCTGATTCGAGTTTGTCCAGACCAGCCGGCATCTCCGTCGGACTCTCCGCTGCACGTCTCAGCGCCACTTCATTCATCTCATTGATGTTATGAGTAGTCATGTACCATGCAGGTAACGCTGGAACTTTCGAACCGTTTGCGTCATCTGTGTTCAATTTTTGATCAACGCTGATGACGGCATGCTCGCCAGTCAAAATAGCCGGCATGTCCGGAGACATCATTCCGGGCTGGCCTCCGCCCGGACCGCCAGATGGGAAGCCACCGAGATCAAAAGAAGGTGGCGCCAACGCCTTGAACTCATCGGCACCAGGGGCGGTGTTAGATGGTGCGGCTGGAGTCGAAGTCCAGACCCCTGCGCTGGCTGGAGCCGCTCCTGGCTCTGGCTGATTGTAAGCCAGGAAGTCTGCGGCTTCGCGGGCCTCGTTCTCTAAGTAGGCTGGCGACAGCAGAGATACCTGCTCATCGCTGCTCTCCGTGGCAGGCGTAGGAGCTGGAGCTGCGGGCGTTGACTGCTGCAACTTTTTCAATTTGTCCGTTGCCAGAATCGGTGAAAAGCACGACTTTACCTGACTTTGTGCTTTGTTTTCCTGTACACCTTCAGGCGAAAAGATTAGATTACAAATTAAACCAAGTTCAATCATCTGCTTGCCGACCGAGGATAAGTCGGCGCCCAGGAAACTGAGCATGGCCCTGGCCGGCTCTTCGGGACCGACTCCATCTTGAGCAATAGTGCGTCTCGACCCGGACTTACTGTATAACGTCGAGAGCTGCCTGAGTTCTTTTTGCTGCTGGTCGTTGAGCACCGGCCGTGGTGCACAGGCCAGATACTGAAAATCCAGACCTTCGAGGAACGCTTTCTGCGTTTTCTCACGGAACAATGTATCTATGAAGCGCAGTTCAAAGGCGCTTGGTGATATAGCTAAGACCCAGCACTTCCCGTCGATTTTATCGACAACGACGCACATATCTTTTACTCGGTAGCCATCCTGTGCGGCATCGGCGGCGCCGCCGGCGCCCGGAGCTTGACCGCGAGCAAATGACGACATGCCTGGTGGTCGTTTGGCCGGTTCCAGCAAGAAGATCAGTGTGCCAGGCTCAAACAGCCCGCCTTCTTCCTTAGCCCACTCGTTCAAATCCATTGGATTGTTGCGGGTGAAAGTGCGGATGTATGGTTTCACATCCTGTTGTCTAACCTGGTTTTGGCGAAGCATTGAATGCATAATATCGTCCCGTTCTTTTCGTTCTTAAATTTGTAACCAAGGAGTTCTTACATCTGTGTTCAGGAGCGCGCGGCCTGTGTGATTTCATCAAGCGCTGCTTTCTTGTGGTCTTCGATCATCGTGAGAACTCTAGTAGTCTCTTTGTTGATCGAGTCTATTGCAGATTGCCCATCATCAGCCAGTTTGTTCAAGCATCGCGTATGCGCCTGTTTAATTTCCTTCTCGACTTCGGCAGCCACTGTTTGAACACTCTCGCCTGCTTCACGAGTGAGTCTATCAAGGTTCGCTTCGAAACCTTTGCGCATGGTCGCGAGTTCGTCGCAAATTTCTTTGATGGTGTCAGTCTTTGTCGCGTCTAATTGGTCGCGAGTGGATTTCGTGCTCTTGACTCGTTCTTCGATGCGATTGAGAAAATCTGTGTGCATTGTATCCGCGTTTTTCACGGTGTCGTTGCACGAGGTTTTCAATGATTCAAGTGCGGAAGTCGCAGCTGTTAACAGGCTTGAACTGTAGTCCTGCGTCTTCTGCTTTAAATCAGTCGTGGCAGTTGAGTTCGCTTGCGTGACTTCTCGCGTGACTTTCTCGAATTCACTTTCCAGCTCCGATTCGTGCTCGCTGACTAGTTTGCCGAAGAATGCGTTGATATCTCGTTCACCATCGGAACTTGCTTCTTCGATCGCGGTCAAACTTTTATCGATATCGTCTCCGATGTTGACCTTCGCTTTCGACGAGGCCTCTTCAACCGTTTTGTATTGAGTTTGAAATTCGACCGACAGCTTTTGCATGATCTGTGAGAAGTGGGTCTCGATCGCGCTTGCTTTCTGCATGTAGTTTTTGTACAGCTGCGCGACGATTTGTTTTTCGCTTCCCTTCTGCTCCCAGACGCTCTGGTCTAATTTCTGCTGGAGGTTGTTGGTGAGCCCGGTTGCGTGCGAACGAATTTCTTTGCTGCCTTCGAAATTACTGCCCATCAAACCGGCAACGTTCTGCTCGTAAGTCTTATCAAACTCGCTCGACAGCTCGTGTTTAACGTCATTCAATCGATCGCCTAAACTTGCTTTGATCGAATCAACGGATTCCCGAACCAACTCGCCGATTCTGCGAAGCTCTTCAGTCAAGGATTCCGTATGTTCCTTGCACTTCTCGACTTCTTGTTCCTTAAGCTTGGAGAGCTTCTTGACGGACTTATCCATCATCCCGTGAAGTTCGCCCTCAATCTCCTTTGATTTCGCCTCAACCACGCTAGAGTGATTCGTCGCGGAACTGCGTTGTTGCGAGGCGTGTTTATTGGCTGAGCCAGTCAGTTTTGCTATGGCGTCGGTTTCGATGCTGGACATTTGTTCTGTCCCGCCATCATAGATAATTTGGAGTTTCTTACCTGCCAGGGTCATGCGAGCGTCTCCTTATTCCACATCCGGTGCGGCTCTTGTGAGAGCCAGTTGAAACGGTTTCCAAAATTGTTCTAGTCTGTATCCAAAGTGAGAGATGATTCGAGGTATGCTTGGACGGACATGGCCGCTACCCGACCGCGTTCTTCGATCTCCGGCAACTCGATGGACAGTTGCGAAAGTTCGACTTTGAATGATTTTTCGATGCGGTCCAATTCGCTCCTAATGATGCGAACCTGCTTCTCCAGCGACTCCACAGTCTGCAATCTGATGCTGTCGATGCGCTCGTATGAAGTGGTGCTGGCTCTGGCAAAATCATTTTCCATCTGATCGACTTGCCGTCTGTAGGTTTTAACAAGTTCGCTTCCACGAATTTTCAATTGGGACTTGAGTTTCTGTTTTATCTCTTCAGTCGACTGAGCGCTGCCGCCGCCGGCCAAATCACGTTCTTCCGAAATAACAGTTTCCAACCGGCTGAACAGCCGAGCAACTTGTTCCTCGTATTTGCGCTCGAGCCGCTTCAAAGAACTGTAATACATGCGATGGTTGCCGGTAATTCTTGCAAGAGCGTCGTTCGCGACTTGATTGATCGACGACTTTGCCTCTGTGACGGAGTAAGTCAGGCGGCGGCTGTGATTGGAAAGTGTTTCCTCTCGCATGCTTTCCAGGTCTTCTTGAAAGCTGTGTTGTAGCACTTCCATGTTCGTCTTCCACTCGTCAACTTTGTGCGCGAGGAATTCGGAATTCTCCAGCCGGCAAGCCTCGAGATCCGTCGCACCCTCGGTGGTTGACTCTTCCGTCGCTTTGGTAGTCATGGCCAGCATCTCATCGAGTTGCACGAGGACCTCGGCGATTTTCTTGTCGAAGCCTTCTTCGTACTCGCTCAGTTTTTTCTCGATATTTTGCTTGGATAAACCAACCGATTCGTCCGCCAGGCTGTCGAGTTCTTTGGATTTGTTGGTCAAACCGCTCTCGAGAGTGGTCTTTTGCGTGGCTAGCTTATCGCGCGCCGCTTCTGCGAATTCGCTCATTGCTTCGCGGTTTTTGTTCGTAAAATTGGCGAAGCGTCCCTGCGGATTTTCTGCCAGTCCGTTCAGTTTCTTCAGTGTCTCTGAAAGCTTCGCTGTCAGTTCTTGCTTGGTTTTATCTACGAGAAGATAAACGCGCTCGCGGCTCTCCTGGGCGGTTTTCAAAATTTCGTCTGCTTCGCTGCGCTCAAATTCGGCAAGTCGCTCGTTGAGTTCGTCGCGCTTGGATCCCAGCTCTTCGACGTTGTTTTCCACCATCGAGTTCGTCTGACTGGCGATTTTTTTTAGTTGTGATTCGAGCGATTTCTCAAGCTCTTCGCTGTAGCGTGTCAGCTGATCGATTGAGTTGTTGACAATCTTCTCGAGGTCGCTCGCCGCCTTGTCGACTCCCTCTTGCCACAAATTCAGGGCCGAGTTCAAATTCTGGTCCTTGTCGTCTTCCGGCATGATCACTCCTGTACCTGTACGCCTAGCCAAGCCTGGTATACCCAGCACGTATTATTTTCCTACCTTGTCAATTTACCCACGCGCGTATAAGTCACTTGAGCTGACTGATAAAGACGTTAATTCTATGAACCGCCGCCATTTTTAATCTGCGGTCTGAAAAATTCGGTCGAGGAAGGAAGCCAATTCTCCCCGCGGTATGGAGCGAGCAGCGCCCGTTTTCCTCACCGGAATCGGCACTATGGGCATGCATCTGGCGGTGTCGAAACTGACCTGCTCCGATTCTGCTGGATGTAAGAGTTGGATTCGGCCGAATTTACGAGTTCGATTCCGCTTGATGGTTCGACTGATTCCCGGGCCTAAACTGCCGAGGTCGCCTCTTTCGCTTTCCTTTCGAGGCGGCTCATTCCTGACAGAGCGGCTTCGTTTATGGTTTCCGACAGAGTCGGGTGTGCATGAATAGAGGAAGCCAAATCTTCCAGGACCGCGCCCATCTCGATTGCCAGCACTGCTTCGGCGATTAAATCACCGGCACGGGGACCGACAATACCAACGCCGAGCACTCTTGTAGTCTCGGGATCGAAAAGAATCTTGGTTTGACCGATCGGCTCGTTAAGCGTCAAAGCGCGACCAGATGCAGACCACGGGAATTTTGCCGTTCCCACTTTGATGCCTTGCTCTTTGGCTTCCGTGTCAGTGAGCCCGCACCAGGCAACTTCCGGTTCTGTAAACACAACCGCCGGAACCGCTCGATTGTCGTATGACGACGATTTGCCAGCAATTACTTCTGCGGCGACAATGCCCTGGCGTATTGCTCTGTGAGCGAGCATCGGCTGTCCGGAGACATCGCCTATCGCGAAGATTTTCTTGTCGGTCGTTCGGAGCGTGTCGTCGACTTTGATGAAACCGTGTTGATCGATTTCGACTTCAGTGTTTTCCAGTCCGAGTTCGTCTGTGTTTGGTCGTCTGCCGACTGAGATCAAGGCTTTATCGAATTCCATGGTCTCCGGAACATCTTTGCCCTTCAGGCTTGCGATGACTTTATTGCCCTTGATTTCGAGACCTAGAACGCCTGTGCTCAAGAAGATTTGTTTGAAGTCCTCGGCGAGCCTTGTGGCTAGTGGTCTAACGAGGTCTCGGTCGGCCCCTGGCAGGAGACCATCCATCATCTCGACCACTGTGACTTCGCTCCCAAGGGCTGCATAGACAGTTCCCATCTCAAGACCGATGTATCCGCCGCCTACGATGAGCAGTTTCTTTGGAACGTCGGACAGAGCCAGCGCGCTGGTCGAGTCGAGAATCAAGGGACTGTCGACGTCTGCAGCATTTTTGAAAAGCTTCGGTAGTTTCGTCGGACGCGAACCTGTCGCAATGATGCAGTGTTTGAATTTGACCCGCACCGGATTCTCGCCGTAGCGGTCGACGCGAACGCTCTTGGAGTCCTGGAACGACGCGCTCCCAATTAGTCTCTCGACCTTTGCTCCTTTGAGCATACCGACGATGCCGTTGGCCAATTTGTCAATGACGCCCTCTTTCCAGGTGCGGAGCTCGTCGACATTGATTTCCGGCGATGCAAATTTGATTCCAAACTCTTTTGCGCGACCGGAAACGTTTATGACTTCCGCCGCGTGGAGTAGCGCCTTGGACGGGATGCAGCCCATATGGAGGCAGACGCCGCCCGGCTTGGGCTGAGCGTCGATCAATATGGTTTTGATGCCGAGTTCTGCGGCGCGGAGCGCGGCTGTGTAACCGCCCGGCCCACCACCAACAACTGCAAGATCGACTTGTTCGACCGATTCGCCCACGACCATTGGAAACTCCTCCACAGAGTAAGTGTTCAGAAGTGAACCATTGTAGTCCACCCACGGTGTCCGTTCAATTCACGTCCCGTGCTTGTTATTCGAGAACCAGACTTAGCGGCTCTTCCAGCATATCGATGATGTGACGGACGAACAGAGCGGCTTCAGCGCCGTCGGCCAACCGGTGGTCAAACGAGAGTGCCAGCGGCAAAATCGTTCCAACTTCGATTTGACCATTCTTCACGATCGGTCGCTCATTCGCTCTCGCCATGCCCAGAATCGCGGCTTCAGGGTGGTTAACCATCGGCACCATACTGGTACCGCCGATAGCGCCAATATTGGTTATCGTAAAGGTTCCGCCCTGCAGTTTATCGAGTTCGACTTTGCCGGATCTGGTCTTCTCTGCAATCTCACCGAGCTCTTTCGCGATTTGCATAATAGACTTTGTCTCAGCGTTATGAATGACCGGTACGATCAAACCGCGCTCGGTTGCGACTGCGATTCCGATGTTATAGAAGTGTTTGAAAACAATTTCGCCTTTCGCTTCATCGAGACTCGAGTTGAATTGCGGGAATTTCTGAAGTGCGCTTACGACCGCCTTGATTGCGAAAGCTGTCATTGTCAAACGAGGACCAGTGCGCTCTTTCTTGCTGTCGCGTTTTCCAAGCACGCGGGATAGTTCGCTCACATTTGCTTCATCGAAGGTCGTGACGTGAGGAATATGAGTCCACGATGTGGTCATGTTTTGCGCAATCTTCCGGCGAATGCTGCGAAGCGGAACCCTTTCGGTCGTGCCGAATTTGCCGAAGTCCGGAAGTTCAACAGCCTGCGCCGTCATTGGTTGAGCATCATATGCGGTGCTGGAACCACCGCCGCCGTACTTGTCTGAAAGTGACATTGCCGGCTGGGTTTTCGCAGCTGGAGCGTTTTCTTTCGCGTCGGACGGCGAAGAAGCCATGCGCGATATCGTTCCCTGAGCGCAGGCTTTTACATCTTCTTTTAGGACGCGACCGGAAGGTCCGGACGGTTCTACTTGGTAAAGGTCCACGCCCAGCTCGCGAGCCAGTCGGCGGACCGCTGGAGCCGCGGGGACCGGACGATTCGGATCATGAGCAATACGGCCTGCGTTTCCATTACCGCCTGTATGTTTAGCACTCTCCGCGGTGGCAGTCTTCACCGCGCCGGCAGCGACTGGCGTTTTCTCGCCTGCAGCGACCTTCTCTTTCTCCCCTGCTTTGGCAGTGCTTTTATCTTCTTTTGCTTCTTTTTTCTCGACCTTGCCGCCTGCAAGATCGAAGCTGATCATGACACTACCGACGGTGACGACTTTGCCTTCTTCGACATGGATCTTCGTTACCGTGCCTGAGTACGGAGAAGGGATTTCGACTACCGCTTTGTCGGTTTCGACTTCGAAAAGCGGCTGGTCTTCTTTGACGGTGTCGCCCTCCTTGACCTTGATGCTGATGATTTCAGCTTCGTGGATACCTTCACCAAGGTCGGGCAGCTTAAACTCGCTCATTGTTTTCCTCTCAGTCTGGTCAAACGAATTACAAAAGTTTTTTCAATTCAGCCTGTTTCAAATCCTTTGCTTCAAACGTTCCGAGCTGCTCAAAGGTCTCGGGTAACGGACTCGGAGCCGGCTTCATAGCTTGAAACCGGCTCCGGGCAGTTAGAAGTTTAGTGTTTCTTTGCAGGCTATTACCACGCGCTCTGCATCTGGCAGGTAGTAGCGCTCTTTCGAGAAGTACGGAATCGGAATATCGAGTCCGGTTACGCGCTTGATTGGCGCTTCCAGGTAAAGGAATGCATGCTCGTTTATCCGTGCGATGATTTCGGCACCGATTCCGCAGTTGCGCTGACCTTCGTGAACGATAACGGCGCGACCGGTTTTCATCACGGACTTGATTATGGTCTTGTGGTCCATCGGAGAAACCGTTAGCAAATCGATGACCTCAGCTTGGATGCCGTCGTCTTCCATGTCTTCGGCAGCTTCGAGTGCAGCTCTGAGGCTGGCTCCGTAAGAGATGAGCGTCAGGTCTTCACCTTCTTTGACCACTTGCGCTTGACCGATCGGAAGAGTCTCCATTTTGTCCGGTACTTCTTCTCTGAAGAGACGATAGCAAGCCTTAGGTTCCAAATAGATAACCGGATCCGGGTCCTGGATCGAGCTGTGAAGCAATGCCCGCGCGTTTCTCGGTCCCGAAGGAATTACAACTTTCAAACCAGGTGTGTGAACATAATATGTTTCACGGCTCTCTGAGTGGTGCTCGAGAGCGCGGATACCGCCGCCATATGGAGCGCGCATGACCATCGGAATGTGGATGCGTCCTCTGGTTCTATTACGGAATCGCGAAGCGTGGCTTTCAATCTGGTGGAACGCGTAGTAGTCGAATCCGGTAAATTGAATTTCTGCTACCGGTTTCATTCCATTGATCGACATACCGATCGCGGTGCCGATGATTGCAGCTTCCGCAAGGGGGGTATCGATCACGCGGTCGTCGCCGAATTTCGCGAACAGACCTTCGGTGATACGAAACACGCCTTCATCCTGACCGACGTCTTCGCCCATCACGACAACCCGATCGTCACGATCCATTGCTTCATGGAGCGCGAGGTTGATCGCCTTTGCCATATTTATTTCAGCCATTTCAAACTCCTGTTGCTGTTTCGAAAGGCGCTTCCGAACTGGCGCGCCTGACCTCGATAAAACTACGAACGCGCTCCAGTCTCACTCTTTGCGTTCTTTTTTTCTTTGCGTGCTGCTTCCCTCTTCACGAGTTCTGCCAGTTCGTCACGCTGTTCTTGCAGGAATTGCGGCATGTCCGCGTAGACGTGGTCGATGATGGTGAAGGGGTTGAGGAGTTCCTCGCTTTTCGCCATCTCTTCTGCCTTGGCCACGGCTGTCTTGACCATGTTGTCGACTTCCGCTTCCATCTTCTCCAGATCTTCTGCGGTCATGACGCCTTTGTTTTGCAGATATTTTGCAAACCGGATAAGCGGTTCTTTCTTCGCCCACTCATCTGTTTCCGCTTCGCTTCTGTACTTCTTCGGATCGTCGGCAGTGGTGTGTGGTGTCAGTCGGTAGGTCAGACCTTCGATCAGACTCGGTCCGTAGCCGGCTCTGGCGCGTTCGACAGCTTCTTTGGTGGCGACGTAAACCGCCAGGACGTCGTTGCCATCCACTCGGATGCCGGGCATGTTGTAAGCGATCGCTCGTTGCGCAACTGTTTCGCAGCTCATCTGGCGTGAGAGGGGAACCGAAATCGCATACTGGTTGTTCAAACAAACGAAAACGACAGGGGCCTTGAAGACCGACGCAAAGTTCAAGGCTTCATGACAATCACCTTCGGACGACGCACCGTCACCAAAGTAAGTCATGACGACATTCTTTTCTTTCTTGTAGTTCATCGCCATGCCGATGCCCACGGCATGTGGCAATTGGGTTGCGAGCGGAACGCAAATCGGCAGGTCATTGACGTGCTCCGGCGGCGCAGTGCCTTCTTCAAAACCATTCCAATAGAGGATGATGTTTTCAATAGGCCAACCTCTATAGAGCATTCCGGCCAGTTCGCGATACGCGGGCACGTGCCAGTCATCTTGGTGCAAATTGATGGCGGAACCGATTGAGATAGCTTCGTGTCCGGCAGACTGGGGGAATGTGCCAAGGCGTCCCTGGCGCTGCATTTTGAGCATGCGCTCATCACAGCGTCGGCCAAGCAACATGTACTTGTACATCGACTTGAGCTGTTCTGCCGGAATGTCCGGCTCAAGCTCCTTGTCGACGTTGGCGTTTTCATCGAGAATCGAGAGGTATTCGATTTTCTGCTCGATCTCTAGAACTTTTCTCGGCATGTTAAGTCACCTGCGTAATTTGCTTTGATATCCAAAGTCTAAGCGTCTTCGCATCCGCCGCGATCGCCTAGCCTGGTTTAAATCCATGCATGCTTGACGATCAGCATCAGACCATGAAAGTATGTCATACGACCGCGCCATGATCTATTAATATGGCATGAAGAAATCGCTAAAACACTTGATTTTGAGCCGGAATCTGAATGAATCATAAAAATTCGAATGTTGAACAAAATTTAGTCCGAACGAAAGACGAAAGCGAAAACGTTCGAATCGGGCTCCGCAAGCCGGATTGGTTGCGAGTGAAGCTTCCGACTGGGACAGGTTATCGCAAGGTAAAGAGTCTCATTGAAGAGCACGAGCTGCACACTGTTTGTGAGTCGGCTGCCTGCCCGAACCGCGGAGAATGCTGGTCTCGCCAGACCGCCACCTTCATGATTCTCGGAAATATATGCACTCGAAGCTGTGGTTTTTGTAATGTAATCACTGGCAAACCCACCGAACTCGACCTCGACGAGCCGCGCCGCGTAGCTGACGCAGTGCGTCTGATGGATTTGAAGTACGCAGTTATAACTTCTGTTAATAGAGACGAACTGAAAGACGGCGGCGCTTCAGTTTGGGCCGAAACCATTCGCGCTGTCCGCGAGGCAAGTCCGAACACCAAGATTGAGGTTCTCATTCCAGACTTCTGTTCGAACTGGGACGCTTTGCAAACAGTTATCGACGCCAGACCCGATGTTTTAAACCACAACACTGAAACGGTTCCGCGTCTCTATCTCAAAGTCCGACCTCAGGGCAAATTCGTTCGTAGCATGGAACTCCTCCAGCGCGCCAAAGAACAAGGCATGGTCACCAAATCCGGTATCATGGTCGGACTCGGCGAGACGAACGAGGAAATTCTCGAAGTCATGGAAGAGTGGCGCAAAGTGAAAGTTGACTTGCTGACACTCGGGCAATACATGCAGCCTACTCTGAACCACCTTCCCGTGGAACGCTGGGTAACACCTGAGGAGTTTGAATACTTCCACGAAGTCGGCATGAAGATGGGCTTTGAAAACGTCTTCAGCGGTCCGCTGGTGCGAAGCAGTTATCACGCTGACGAACAATCTCTTTCGATTTTGGAATAGACTCAGCGTTTGTGTTCAATCTTGGAGGTAACACGTGAGCGACAGCAACGAGCGAAGTCTTCAAGAAGAGGAATTTTTGCTGAGAAGAAACGGTCGAGAGCTGCCTGTTTTCGCCGTCGGTCCGAACGATGTTGCATCTGCCGGCTTGATTTTGATCCATGAAATTTTTGGTTTGAACGAACACATTCGCGATGTCAGTCGGCGGTTCGCCAAGACTCTTGGACTCCGGGTTTTCGCTCCGGATCTGTTTGCCGACCGCCCGGGACTTCCTGCGGATAAGAACGACCTTGACGGTATGCGCGCCGTCTGGTCCAAAATTCCCGATTCGGAGCTGATAGGCGACTTACAAGCGCTGTATCAGGAGATGAGTAAGCGCGACGATGTACTTTCCGAAACAGTTGGAACTATCGGATACTGCATGGGTGGAGCGATGGCTTTGATGTTTGCCTGCTCTACTCCGCATATCGCTTTCCTTATCGACTACTACGGGCGTGTCCGCTATCCCGAAATTACAGAGACGAAAACGAAGCATCCGATCGACTACGCTTGCGGAAATGTTTGCCCTACGCTCGGTTTGTTCTCCGGGATCGATTCCTTAATCCCCGTTTCAGACGTTGAACAGTTGGAGGACCGATTGAAACAATACTCGCCTGATGTTCAACTCAAAATCTATCCCGATGCTCCGCATGCATTCTTCAACGATACTCGCGATCACTATAATGAAGCTGCCGCTAAAGATGCCTGGGAGCGAACAGTAGAGTTTATTAACAGGCAGATATCGGTGAAAAACGGTTAGCGCTTACAGTGTCCGTGACGGTTTGAAACAGAATGATTTTGAAATTGACGGTGTCACATATGGTATCAGTGACGAGATTGATGGTGTCGCGAGCGGTGCCAGCTTTTACGAAACCCGCTTTGATGATGTTAACGTGCCTGGTATCACTAATAGTGATGCTTCCGGCTTACTCCGCTGACGATCCTGATTGGGTCGAGGACGCTCCCAATTCCTCTCCCAGGGTCGAGAAGCAGGGAGATAAGACAGTTCTGAAACTCGGCATCGAGCACTCGGGGCAGCTTGATCCGGTACCGGACAATTTGCAAGCCGGCTCGATATTCGACAGCCGACTCCTCGAGGGCGGCAGTGACAAGCTCACCTGGTATCGCATTCCTGATTGGCTCGCTGGCCAATGGCAGAGGCGTATGGAAACGCGGGTATTCAGCCAGGATTGCGTTTCTGGATATACAGATAGATCACAGAATACTTTCATGTCGGAACAGGTTGCTGACTTTGGTGTGCAACGGGATAAGCAAGGTCACATATGGAACTGTAATTTAAAACCGCAAGCGATTTCCGATCATGGCAGCTATCAATCGATTGCGCTCATGCGAGCGAAGGAGCCAATTCGCGTAACCGACAAGGAAATCATCTTTCGCGAAATTTATACCGTTCTCGATGTCCAGAAACAGTCGAAGTTGATCACCGACTCTTACATGATGGAAGCGCTCACTCGCCATCGCCCGCTTTCTGACAATCAGATTGAAACACAGATGTCTTTCGAGGTTTACAACGCGAGCGGCAGACCACGTTCCATACAAGAGAATACGGCGACCGATAGACGAATCGGACCAGTTGACCTGATTGATTCCTACAAAGGGCGCGACCTGAAGAAGGAGTTCGCCGAGTTTCTGCACAACACGAATCAAGACGCATTGATTCCATAAGTAAAAACGTCTGTTGGACGATCGAGAGAACTATTTGGCTTAATGATAACTGATTCTCATTAAGAAAGGTAACGGTCGATTTGATGCCGGCTGTCGCTTGTTTGCATTTTTTGTGTTACCTTGCTGCTCACTTCAATCAAAAACTAACTCGATTTCGCTCGTGAACCGGACGTATTTGCTGCTGCACTGTATATGGTGCGACGGGTTCCGTTCGTTTACAAAAGGAGGAGACGCAATGAGAATAGCATTCCTCGGGAAGGGAGGCGCTGGAAAAACCACTACTGCAGCTGGTTTTGTCAAATACGCGGCCAAGAAATTCAGCTCGGTTCTGGCTATCGACGCGGACGTAAATGCGCATTTGCTCGCGGCTCTCAATTTTGAAAAAATCAGGGGAAACAAGATCGAGCTTGGCGAAATTTGCGATCAGATTTTTGACTATCTGCGCGGCGAACGAACCGACGTGGGAGCAAAACAAATGTTGGGCACCACCCCGCCTTCGTTCAAATCATCATTTATAAGAGTAGCGGGCGACGATCCCTTCCTTGCTGCTTATGCGCTGCGCAGCGAGAATATATTGCTATTGACTGTTGGAACCTATAAAGAGTCGGATGTCGGCGGTTCATGCTACCACACAAAGCTTCGCGGGTTGGCAGGCGTCATGCATCACCTTTTGGATCTCCCTGAGGATATTGTTGTTGCTGATACTACTGCCGGTACCGACAACATCGCAACTTCTCTATCCTTTGCTTACGATGTAAATGTATTCGTTGTCGAACCTACCTTAAAATCTCTGCGAGTCTATAGCGACTTTCTTGATATCGCTCCGCAGCTTGCTGAGCGGGTTTTCGTAATTGGAAACAAAATCGAAACTGAAGACGATAAATCGTTTATCTTGAACCATGTTTCGTCTGAGAAGTTGTTGGGATTCGTTCCGAACTCTCAATATTTAAAACGATTCGAGCAAGGCAATTTCGAGGCGCTTGATCAGTTTCACCAGGAACAGAACGAAGCATTTGATGCTTGTTTGCGTGTGCTCGTCAATCGCAAAAGAGATTGGCGTGAGTATCTGACATCATTGCGGTCAACGCATTCCAAAGTCTGTCAGGAATGGTACAACGAGTTCTACGGAGCGAATCTCGACGAGAATCTTGATACCGATTTCTCTTACGAAGCTGCACTGTCTCATTTCACCGCCGACCAGGTCAGCGCACCGACGGCGGTTCGTGTTTAGCCTGACAATATCGGTCAGGCTCTAATGGCGCAGCTGTCACACAAGCCCGAAAGCAGAATCTCGTGTTGCTCCAATTTGAAACCGTTTGGAATTAGACTCTGCAAATTTAGACCGCAGGCTTCTACGTCGAAGACCTTTTCGCAGCTGTTGCAGGAAAAATGATGATGATGCTCGATGCCGGGCAACTCATACAGAACCAGCCCGCCTGGCATATCGACGGCAACAAGTCTTCCGTCCTCAAGCAGCGCTTTCAGGTTTCTATAAACAGTTGCGATGCCTATTCCGGTGCAGCGTTTTTTCGCCGCAGTATGGATCTCTTGAATCTTGAGCGGTCTTGTCGAGCGCTCGAACACTTTGAGAATTGCCTGGCGTTGTTGTGTGTTTCTTTCCATATTTTAAATTCTGCCATGTGTATTTGACTTTGTCGATATTGATAATCTATTATCAGTAAGGAGCGGTTAGTAGCGGTGGAGCGCACTCTCCGAAGACCGCATTAAGCAATGCTGAGTCGCATTGAGGATTCTTTTTATGAAAAAAAGTACGAGAGTAATAATCAGGTTGGCGTGCGCGGAGCATGATTGCCGGCATTTTTACACGACCACCAAGAACAAAAAAAATAACCCAGAGCGCATACAGCTGCGGAAGTACTGTCCGGGCTGCAACATGCACGCGCCGTTTAAAGAAACAAAGGCATAAAGGAGATCTGTAATGAACAAGCTTCCCGTAACCGTATTATCCGGGTTTCTGGGCGCAGGAAAGACTACGCTGCTGAATGAGGTTCTAAACAATCGCGAAGGTCGCAAAGTAGCGGTAATCGTTAACGACATGAGCGAAGTGAACATCGACGCTCGCCTTGTCAAACAGGGCGGTGCCAGTCTGTCTCGAACAGAGGAACGATTGGTCGAGATGTCCAACGGATGCATCTGCTGTACGCTTCGCGAGGATCTCCTGGTTGAAGTTTCCAAGCTTGCTAGAGAAGGACGGTTCGATTATCTGCTAATAGAATCCACTGGAATTTCCGAGCCGATGCCGGTTGCGGAAACCTTCGTCTTCGAGGATGAAGATGGAGTGAGTTTATCGGATATGGCGCGCCTTGACACGATGGTCACCGTCGTCGACTGTCTGAACTTCCTTCCGGACTATGAGGAGGGGGCGGAGCTGAAAGCCCGAGATCTGCAATTAAACAGCGAAGACGAACGAACCATTTCGGATCTACTTATTGACCAGGTCGAGTTTGCGAACGTTATTGTATTGAACAAAACCGACTTAATCACCGCCGAAGAGTTGAATGAACTCAAGAGTGTAATTCACCATTTAAATCCTCATGCCAGGTTGATTCTTAGTGAGCAAGGCAAAGTTCCGCTGAAGGAAATTCTGGATACAAATCTGTTTGACTTCGACCAGGCCTCTCAAGCACCAGGTTGGCTGCAGGAGTTGCGAGGTGAACACATTCCGGAAACTGAAGAATACGGCATTAGCAGCTTTGTCTTTCGGGCTCGCCGTCCGTTCCATCCTGAACGCCTCGCGGCATTCCTCAATTCTGACTGGGTCGGCGTAGTACGTTCTAAAGGAATAATGTGGCTTGCTAAATATATGGATCAGTCTGTTGAGTGGTCCCAGGCTGGCGGCGCATCCAACATCGGATTGAGCGCTTCCTGGTGGGCTGCTATTCCTTCCGACGAGTGGCCGGAGGAAGAGGAAGGGCTCGAAGATTTGCGAAGCGAATGGCAGGAACCGTGGGGTGACAGGCGCCAGGAGCTTGTTTTCATTGGAAGAAAAATGGATCGCGAGCATATTGAGAGGCAATTGAATCTCGCTCTCCTCACTCCACTGGAAATGGAACAGGGACCGGATGCCTGGCGGGAGTTCATCGATCCATATTCACTTGCTCAGAGTTCGGAAGCGGACATTGAGAAACTCTCGGCATATTTGCTTGCTAATTAGTTGGAGGCGCGATGCAGAAAAAATTGCCAGTCACAGTGCTTTCCGGATTTTTAGGCGCTGGAAAAACAACGCTTCTAAATCACGTTTTGAGAAACCGTGAAGGACTAAAAGTGGCCGTCATCGTAAACGATATGAGCGAAATAAACATAGATTCGCAGCTCGTCTTGCGTGGCGATGCCAGTTTAAATAGGACCGAAGAAAAACTAATAGAGATGTCTAATGGCTGCATTTGCTGCACCCTTCGAGAAGACCTTCTGGTTGAGATAAAAAGACTAGCCGGTGAGAATCGGTTTGATTATTTGCTCATCGAGTCAACCGGCATATCAGAACCGATGCCAGTCGCTGAAACATTTGCGTTTTCCGATGGGCATGGATTCACGCTTTCCGACATAGCTCAACTCGACACAATGGTGACGGTTGTTGATGCCTTCAACTTTTTAAACGATTTTGAGGAGACTGAAGAACTCGTCGCGCGCGGGATAGAAGCCAATGCGAACGACACGCGCACCGTTACAGATTTGCTGATTGAGCAAATCGAATTCGCCAACGTGATTGTTCTGAACAAAGTCGACCTGGTGAGTAAAGATGACTTGCGAAGACTGTTCGCGCTGATAAAACGATTCAATCCAGTGGTCCGAATCGTGAAAAGCCAGTTTGGCAACATCCCTCTCAAGGAGATTTTGAGTACCGAAACTTTTCGTTTCGATCATGCTGCTGAATCGCCTGGCTGGATGCGGGAGTTGCGAGGCGAGCACGTTCCTGAAACCGTCGAATATGGAATTTCCAGCTTCGTCTACCGGGCACGCCGCCCGTTCCATCCCGAAAAACTCCGGCGGTTTCTAGATGCTGAATGGTCCGGTGTTTTGCGCTCAAAAGGTTTTCTCTGGATAGCTACTCGCATGGATTATTCAATCGAGTGGTCACAGGCAGGTGGTGCATGTCGTATCGAGCCCGGCGCGATGTGGTGGGCAGCGATGGATAAGGAGAAGTGGCCTCAAGATTCGCTTCTATTGAAAGAATTGCATCAGTCCTGGCAGGAGCCCTGGGGAGATCGGCGTCAGGAGCTTGTTTTCATCGGTATTGATATGCCTAAGGATTGGATTATTGAACAACTCGATCGTTGTTTGCTCAGCGACGGCGACATGCTGCTTGCAGAGGCCGGTTGGCAGGAATTTTCAGATCCATTTCCGGAATGGCAAATCAAGCTGCTTTCGGAATTTGCTGCCGAGCAATCAAAGACCGGAGCAATAGCTACATGAAGATGCCCAATCCCCAGATGAAAACACCCGAGTCTTCGCGACGACGCTTTCTTCGCTTGCTTGGTCGAGAGGCGATAAGCGGCGATCCGACCTCGCAATTTTATTTGTCGGTTCTGTACGAAGGCTCGCACGGCTCAAATCGCGATCCTGAGAAGTCAGCAAAATGGTGTCTGTGTGCGGCTCGCAACGGAGATGTTCAGAGCCAGTATCGTGCAGCGCGAATGCTGCATAAGGGATTCGGTATCGCACGAAGCCTTGGAGATGCTCTCCACTGGCTGGAGTCGGCTGCCATCAATGGGCATCTTCAGGCTCAATATGATGTTGGGCTATTTTATTTCTTGGGTGTAAATGGTTGCGACAGATGCTTAACCAAAGCCCGTCACTACCTCACCCTTGCGGCTCGCCGCCAGCACCCGGAAGCGGTTTACTACCTTGGACATATGCACTGCAACGGCGTTGGTGTGCCGAAGAATCAGTCGAAAGCTGTAATCTACTATCAGCGCGCCGCCGCTCTCGGCAGTCTGCGTGCCAAGTGCGTCCTTGCATTCATGTATTCGCATGGTCAGGGAGTTGAAACCGATGTGGAGCTGAGCGCTCGGTTATACGAGGAAGCTGCAAGTGGTGGACATCTTGGAGCTCAATTCGGACTCGCATGCCATTCGCTTGCGAATCGAAATTACAAGGACGCAAAGGTCTGGTTATCGCTGGCATCGCACAACGACATCACGCCAGCCCAGGCGGTCTATGCGAAATTTCTGTTAGACGGACCTGAGGAGTTTCGCGATAAGACGCAAGCCTTTATGTGGTCGCTTATCATTCGAGCTAAGCAAGATGGAGATCTGGAGGCGCTCGCCGTTGCCAATGTCATATTTGCGCGTCTTCAACTGAGTTTACCTCGTTGGGAAATTGACGATGCCACCGGTAGGGCGAGTGACTGGTTGGAACGTAGAGCCCAAGCGCCTTTGGATGAAGAGACCGATTGGAATAATCATATAAAAACGGAGATCCAGTTTTATGAAAACCAAAAGAAACGCCGATCGTTTTGAACTGCGTCGACGCAAGCCCGACCCGCTGGCCATGAACAAAATTGAATACGTCGACTTCAAGGACGTTTCCTTGCTCCGCAAATTCATTGCCGAGTCCGGCAAAATTCTTCCGGCGCGGATTACGGGCTTGAGCCGCAAAAATCAGCGCATGGTCACTAAGGCGATCAAACGCGCACGTGCGATCGGATTGCTTCCGTTTCGCGGCGGCTCTTCCTGAACCGTGCTCGAAATTTCCCCTGATGCAATTGCCTGGCCAAAAAGTTAACCGCTCGCGGTTAACTTTTTGAGCAAAGGGTTTTACCTGACAATACGGAAGTAAAACCTTGCGCCCGCTGGTTGGCGTGCCCACTGAGCGCCGCCAGCTGGCTGTTTTAGAACATGCAAGGGGGCATGATGGGAAAATCCCCAGGCATTGCCCGTTGTGGGCATTTTCCCATGGTGGAAATTCGAGGTAATTTCGTCCGGTCTGAAACTTGTTAAGGCTTGCAGAGCAATGATTTCGGCGGTTGTGTCAGTTTTGTGAGCGCAACGATCATGGTTAGTTGAATTTTTTCTTCATCGACATGAGCATGTGTAGGGCACACAATACTCTTGACAAGGTTGCGCATAGTTGACAGGCGCCGATGGGTGCCGAAAAGTCAGGTAGGTTTCCACCATTGGTTTCGTCCAAAAGAGACATCAGGCAGAACAAGCTAAGTAGCCCACTCATTCATCGGAATGGCAAGGCTGAGAAGTGGGCGTGGCAGGAGTGCATTTCGCCGCTGATTCCTAATGACACCAGAGATGGTGTCACTCCGCCTGTCAATGAAAACGGTGTGGTCAACCTGATCGATGACAGCCGGCGAGTAAAAAGTTTTACAGACTCTCATCCTGTGACTATTACTTCAGATGCGTACGGCGTAGCCAGTGTGGCTGACGCTGCCGGATACATAGATTTTGCCGGAGAATCAGGAGTCGCGCGAATCGCAGCTGACGCGACAGAAGTTCCATATGCCGAACTGGACGATGTGGTGACCGTTAGTACGCCGATTCCGCCGGAACTGGCTGCTCTTGAGCTTCCCGAATCGGGTGTCGCCAATGAAAGTGATTCGTTGATTGATTCATTATTTAAGCAAGGGAAATTGGAAGCCGAGATTGGCATTCCTCAGGAATGGGCTTACTTTCTCACTTCCGGCGCTTCGATTCAGCAGCGCGAAATAGCGGTTTCTGATTCGAGATGTCCTCGCAAATTGCTGGCGATTTTATCCCGGGACGAAGCGGTCGCTGTTCGTCGGGCTGTCGCGAGAAATGTTTTGACTCCGCCGGCGTCGCTCGACAATTTAAGTAAGGACTCGGATGAGAAGGTCCGCGAGAACGTTGCTTATAACGCCTCAGCATCAGCTTCTGCGCTTGCGAGGTTGGCATTCGAGGATTCGGTGATTATACGCCAGGGTGTGGCTGCCAATCACAATGCGCCGCTGGCAACGCTTCAAACGCTTGCTTGCGATCCGATGGTGACCGTTAGAAAACTGGTATCCGTAAATCCATTTACACCTAGCATTACTTTGTGCGCGTTATGTGATGATCGCGAATTGTCCGTACGCCAGGCCGTCGCCGCGAATCCTCGCAGCACCGCTGAAATATTGCACAAGCTCTGTCGCGATCCCAATTTGTACGTTCGCCGTGAGATTGCAGCTCATAAGAATGTGGCCGGTAATACGCTTACAGTGCTGTCTTCCGATCCCGACTTGTTTGTTCGGTATCTGGCGGTGATGAGCGACAACCGCCCTGCTGAGTTGCTGGAGCGCTTCGCTTACGACCCGGCTGCCGAAGTGCGAATCGTCCTCGCTCGCTCGTCCGACTGTTCGATTAACCTCATGTGGAAACTTTCCCGAGATGAGGATCCGAATGTTCGTCACTGGTTGGCGCGAAATGAAAATGCCACTGCCGACATTCTGCTCGCACTGTCGAAAGATGAAAGCGAGATGGTCCGGCATGCTGTGGCCAGTAACCCGAACAGTCCGCCAGCCGCCATGCGCCAGGTTTCAGCCGACAAGCAGACCTATGTGCATAGTATCAAACCCGGTACCAGCCTCAACTTGGCGCGGGTCTCGATACAGTCGCTTCAAAAGATTGTTCGTGAGGACAATCACTATGCCAAAATGGTCGTGGCTGGTCAGGTTGAGACGCCCAGGGAAATTCTTCATCGCCTCATCGCAGATCCGAGTGCACTCATAAGAATGCGTGTGGCAGCCAATTCGAATTCAGCGCCCGGGACGCTACTGGCGCTTGCCGAGGACAAAGATGTGCGTGTTCGCGAGTGGGTTGCTCGCAATCCCTACGCGCCTTTTGCCGCCCTCTCGATTTTGGCGGCTGACCGAGACGCGCATGTTCGTATACTCGTCGCGAAAACCGCCTATCTTCCGGAAGGCGTTCGCAAGGTTATGACATACGATCACGACTGGTGGGTTCGCAAGGCTGCCAACCAGAAAGTCGCGCTCGCCAACTCCTCTGGCGTTTCGGCCGGAAGCGAGAAGGCCCCCCAGGTTTTTACCGGCGCAACCTTCATAAGCGCGACTGTATCGACCGCGACCAGTGTTCAAAGTTTATGAAGAAAAGGAGTCCGACGGCTAAAAGCCGCATGAATTGGGCATATAGAAGTATCAAGTGGAGGACTAAATGAAAGCACTACTTACTTCTCTCTTCGCCACACTTAAATCGTGGCTAAATCTCCCTTCTGGTGACAAACAGCTCATTTGTGCAAAAGTAGTCATATACGATAGACTGGATTCACCTGGACGTCGCCACCGCTAATACCCGGACTCCTCATGCTCAGTTTCAACTCCAGCAAGGCATTGTCGCGCAATCGTTCAGGAGCCGCTCACAAAGCGGCATGCGATCACTTTGACGTGGCTTGCCGCACCAGCCATACGAAAGCCTGTGATCACAAGTTTGCGGATACAGCGTGTACTCGAACAACTGGTCGGCTCGCTGGCTGGTGGAAGAAAACAGTCGCAGCGGTTGCCTGCGCATTGTCCTTTTTCGTTGGGTCTGGTGTGAAGTCAGATGCATTTCCTGTTTCCACAAAGAAAACAGTCGAGCATGCCGCATTAATCAAAAGTGCGCCCGCCTACCAGGAGTTTCCCGAGGAACTGCAACGGCATATTCACGGCGGTGATGATGGGCATTTGAAGCGCATGAACCTGCTCGAATGGAAGAGCGCGGAACCGAAGGATGCCTACATCCTTTGCATACACGCCTGGGGGCTGTCTGCGCGCGAGTTCAACGATTTTGGTGCGGTGATGTCTGCACATGGCTTCGATACCGCGGCGATTGATGTTCGCGGTTTCGGTCTCGACCGAAAAAAACACGGAATGAAGCGTATCGATTTTCCTGGAACTGTGCAGGACATATCGAAGCTTCTCGGCAGTGTTCGCAAACGAAATCCGGACAAAAAGATCTTTGTTGTTGGTGAGTCGATGGGCGGCGCGCTCGCTCTGAAGGTAGGCGCCGATTTCCCCGACCTTGTCGATGGAGTGATTGTGTCTGCGCCGGCGTGGCAAATCAGCGGAGTAAAGCGACTGACGTTCGAAGGATTATTCGATCAGGTATTCGGTGAACCTGGCTTTGCCGCTCGCTCTGTTGCAAACATGGCTTCCAATAATTCTGACCTGAAAAAGCAGTGGCTGACCGATGAATCTTATCGGATGAATTACTCAGTTCCCGAGGCGTACGATTATTATCGATTGATGCGCTCGACGCCTCTTAATGCAAAACACATCAAGGACGTTCCAGTGTTGATCTTGCAGGGGCTGGGCGACCGACTGTCGAAACCGGAAGCGTCCGCACTTTTGTTCAAGCGAATACAAAATCCCAGTAAACAATTTGCGATCGTTGCCGGGTCAGAACACCTTGTATTGGAAGAAGGTCAGCTGACCGAGAAGGTTTCTTCATTCGTCGAGGACTGGATTTTGTCACAGATGAATAACGCCGGCGATGAAAACAAGACACCGTCCGTGGTGGTGATCGATAACGGCGAAGTTAAAGAAGCGCAACGCCAGGAGCTCGAAAAACTCAAGGACCTTGCTGGTTTTGAAAGGGTAAAACAATTAGCCGGCTCTTCCTAGCTGTCTCACTAACCCTGGTTTCGCTTCAATGTACCGCTGATTAAACCGAACGGCTCAGCGGTAGCCACGAACACCTCGTCTTTGTTTGTTAAACCAAACGGCTCCAGATTGAATGGAATTCGGTGTTCGTTCGGCATGGTTATGGTTATCTCGCTCACGTCCGGCGCGCGGTCCAGGGAAATTTGACCGATGTCGTAAAGCGTGTGCTGAACAGCAAGACTATGATGTGTGGCAAATATTTCCAATATGGTAGCACGGATGGTGTCATACGATTTTTTGTAATCCACACCATCCTTGGTGTATTGCCAGATTGCTTCGACGCTTGTTCCGAAGATTCTGTCCTTAACATCGACCAGCGTTGTATACCGGTCCCGAACAAAACCCCAGAATTCGGAGTCCGTCGTTTTAACAAGTTTCAAACCGGCGATGCCCGACACAACATCTACCTTGTCTTTGGTGGCCGTAATTCGCGCTGTATGTTTTTCTGCTCCGGCGCCGTAAAATGAGTTGGCATGAGGCTTTCCGTCGACCTCTATTCGGTGCCACAATTCTTCTTCCAGTTGCACTGTCACTTTGGAAACGCTTTCGTATGAATCCAGGAAATGTTTTGCAAGAGTCTTACCGAATGATTCGATGTCTTTAAGTGGATGCTCAGCGGCGAGCACATACACCGTGTTCTTCATAGAGTCGGTGGCGACTACTTCGGTGTTGTCACCCTCGGTATAAGAGCGTTCAAACTTTCCTTCTAACTGAATCGCGACTGCAATTTCGTGGAGGACGTGCATGTCCTTTTCTCTAGTGACCTTAGTAAGTCTCACTCTGGACTTACCGTACGCATTGTGCGTCATTAAGTGCACTGTCTTTTTCTCCGCCGTTGGGACACCAGCATCCTGACGAGTCATTGTCGCCACCTCCAGACATTGGATAATGATTATACGAGAAAAGTATCCTGCGCATATCAATTGAATTTGCATTGCCTGTTGATTTGATTGTCAAGTTGGGCGTGAAACGAAATCTCTCTATATATGCGACAATTAGCTCAATTTCTTGACCGGGCGGATTGGCGTTCCAACACCGCTTGTCTGGCTTCCCGTATCGCGCGAACTACCTGAGCGGCGTATGCCGACGGAGCGAAAAATGAGCAGTGAAACTGAGATGTTTGCGATTTCAAGCACACGAGTAGTGACGCCCGAAGGGATCATCAGCGCTTGTGTTTTGATTGATGATGGTGCGATTGTCGAGATTGTTTCTCCTGAAAAAGTTCCTGCTGGAATCAAGATTCATGATGCTGGAGACTCTGTAGTCATGCCCGGTCTGGTGGACTGTCATGTGCATTTGAATGAGCCAGGGCGCACCGAGTGGGAGGGCTTCGAGACGGGAACCAGGGCTGCAGCTGCTGGCGGAAGCACGACGATCTGCGACATGCCTCTAAATTCGAATCCCGTAACGACGACGTTGAGCGCGCTGAAGGAGAAGGTGGCGGCGGCTCAAAACAAATTGGAAGTGGACTGCGCCTTCTGGGGAGGTGTCGTTCCCGGTAACGCGGACTCTCTGGAGATGTTGATCGAGGCGGGCGTCAAAGGTTTCAAATGCTTCCTCATTCATTCCGGAATCGACGATTTTCCAAATGTCACAGAAGACGATTTACACATTGCGATGCCAATTCTGGCTCGCCATAAGGTTCCGCTTCTCGTGCACGCCGAGTTGGAGTGCGATGGTTCTCATCAGGACGATTGGAGTGATAAGTCTTCTTCGTATCGTGCATTTCTTAATTCACGCCCTCGCAAGTGGGAAAACGATGCGATTGAACTGATGATTCGACTCTGTCGCGAGCATAATTGCCCGGTGCACATAGTGCATCTTTCTTCATCAGAGGCGCTCCCGGCAATTCGTGCGGCAAAGGATGAAGGTCTGCCGTTTACGGTTGAAACCTGTCCGCACTATCTAACATTTGCAGCCGAGGAAATTACGGACGGCGATCCGCGCTTCAAATGTGCCCCTCCTATTAGAGAACGGGAGAATCGGGAAAAGCTCTGGGAAGGTGTCATGGATGGCACAATCGATTTCATTGTTTCAGACCACTCTCCTTGCACGCCCTCTCTGAAGTTTTTAAACGAGGGCGATTTGCAAAAAGCGTGGGGCGGAATTTCGTCGATGCAATTTGTTTTGCCGTCGGTCTGGACCCAAGCGGAGAAGCGTGGAATTCCGATTCAGCAAGTTTCGCATTTATTGTCGAAGAAACCGGCGCAGCTTCTCGGAATGTCCGAGCGCAAGGGTATTCTCGCCCCAGGCTTCGATGCCGATATCGTGATTTGGAATCCGGAACAGGAGTCGCAAATTGCGCCAGAAATGATTCAACATCGCCATAAGGTTACTCCATACGATGGCATGACGTTGAAGGGCAAGATCGAGAAGACGTTCGTTAGAGGAATGATTGTGTTTGAAAACGGCCAACTGATGAATGAGCAGGTCGGTCGTATGTTGCTGCAACAACGAGTGGAGAGCAAGTAATGGAAAGAGGATTCAATTTAGACGCCGCTGTATTCACGGGGTTTATTGATTTAGCTGCCGAAAAATTTGGTGGCAAGGCACTGGCTTGTAGCGACGATTTCTTCGCTGAAATGCACAATTTGCTCAAGCCGGGACGCGGTGTCTTCATCGCTGATAAATACACCGAGCAGGGAAAATGGATGGACGGCTGGGAATCGCGTCGAAAGCGGGTTCCCGGGCATGACTGGTGCATCATAAAACTGGGACAAGCTGGTATCATCCACGGTGTCGACATCGACACTAACCATTTCCTCGGCAATCATCCGCCCTACGCGTCAATCGATGCGCTCTATCTGGAAGGTGATGTTTCTGTTGAGAAACTTCAGAAGGCAGATTGGACTGAAATTCTTCCGAAATCGCCTTTGAAACAGGGCTCGCAGAACATATATGCGGTCGCGGGTGTTTCTGCACCGTGGACGCATCTCCGATTGAACATCTATCCCGATGGTGGTGTCGCGCGTTTAAAAGTGTTTGGAACCGTCCATCGCAATTGGCGAGATATGGATCCGAAAGTTGACGTTGATCTCGCTGCTGCTGAAAACGGTGGTTTGGTAGTGGCCGCCAATGATATGTTCTTTGGAAACAAGAACAATATGATCATGCCCGGGCGCGGAGAGAACATGGGAGACGGTTGGGAGACCAGACGCAGGCGCGATCTTCCCGGACACGACTGGGCGGTGATACGTCTGGCTCGACCAGGTTTGCTCAGGAAAATTGAAGTCGATACCTGTCATTATAAAGGTAACTTCCCTGATGCTTGCTTCATCGACGGATGTTATGCACCCAATCAGGACATAGATGCGTTAAACGCTCATAGCTTCGCCTGGACGCCGATTCTGCCGGTTACGAAGTTGCAGGCGGACCACCAGCATTACTTCGACAAAGAATTGCAGAACGACGGACCTTGGAGTCACATTCGTTTGAGCATCGTTCCCGACGGTGGTATCAGTCGATTTAGAGCGTGGTGCAAAGTGATGTCAGAATCAGGTTCTGTGCATGCCGGTGAAGAAACCGATGAACTTAAACCATATCAACAAGTTAAACGCTGACGAAGCGCTCGAAGCGTTTCTCAAGTGTTGTGGTAGTCATAGTTGGGCGCGCTCGATGGTTGCAGCGCGTCCATTTTCCAAGGACTCTGATTTATTGCGTGCTGCCGAAACTGCGTTCACATCTATGGAGAAAAGCGACTGGCTCGATGCTTTCGCTGCCCATCCTAAAATTGGCGATTTGAACAGTCTGCGCGAGAAATATGGCAACACCAGGGGCTGGGCTGAAAACGAGCAGTCAGGCGTGGCGGGTACTTCGGGTGAGGTTCTCGAAAATCTGGCTGCCGGAAATTCGGCATACGAAGAGCGTTTTGGCTATATATTCATCGTATGTGCAACAGGTAAATCCGCAGCAGAAATGCTGGAAATTTTAAACAGTCGCGTTGATAATGATGCGGACATCGAATTTAAAATTGCTGCAGAAGAGCAAAAAAAGATTACTAGAATTCGACTGGAAAAGATTTGAATTCGACCAAACGTTCGATTTGTACCAGAAGCCGAGAAAGGATCGAAAAATGAGCGGAATTACTACACACGTTCTTGATACCAGCAAAGGTCGCCCGGCGGTGGGGGTAATCATCGTTCTCGAGTTTTTGACGGACAACGGCTGGCGAGAACTTGGCGGAAGCACCACCAATAGTGACGGTCGAGCGCTCGATCTGTTACCGCCCGGTCACCAGCTTGAAGCGGGAATCTACAGGCTTTATTTTGATACTCAGTCATATTACGAGGCTCTTCAGCAGAAGTGCTTTTATCCAAATGTTCCTGTGACTTTCGAGATCGAGGACACTTCTCAGCACTATCATGTGCCGCTTCTTCTCAGCCCCTTCGGATATTCGACATATCGAGGAAGCTGACCGACTGCGCGAGTCCGATTTCGTTCCAAGTTTTGAGAAATTGTGAAAACGTTGATAGACACCCGCATTTGCGGACGACGCCGGTCGAGTGTTTATAAAAACGATTAGACTGTATGTAATCGAGTGCGAGATGAGACTAGTATGTTTAAGTTGAAACGACGTCCAGGATTTGAAGTCGATAGGCTGTGCCTGCTGCTGCTAGCGTTCTCACTGTGTATATCGCCGGTTTTGGCAGCAGAGAACGCAAAAGTCGTGAGACCTGAAACTCGCGCGAACTCATCGAAGGGACCCGCAAGTTCCAAACCGGTTTCAACTGCCGTCCAATCTGTCGAGAAACAGTCAGAAAGCGCGGCGCAGGCTTTGAAAGCGAATGCGCGAGATGAGGCCGCGCTCGCCGTTTTGCTGAGAAACCTGGGCAGTACGGTTGCTTTCGACAGGGCCGCGACAGTTGTCGCCGCGCGCATCGCGGGGAAAAACGCACGTGCCCTCGTGCCGGCACTCATAACCGCGTTGAAAGACGAGAGTACGAACGTCAGAGGCGAAGCCGCCACCACACTTGGTGCAATCGGTCCAGATGCCAGAGGGGCTGTTCCCGCTCTGAAAGAAGCCGCGATTTCCGCGCATCCGCCCGAGCAAGGTGCCGGTTGTTGCATGGTACAGCGCGATTTATGGGTTCACGCCGCGGCTGAAAAGGCTTTGAAACAAATCACTGGAAAGTAAACTCTATTTGCCGTTGGGCTCTGCATCGCGCTGACGGTAGACGACATCATCGTCCTTGCGTGAAAGCTCCAGTTCTTCAAAAGTCTTATCTGCTTGATTCCATCCCACCAGCCGCATATCGTCGGTCACGTAGTAGAAGTGCTGGCTTCTTGCGACTACGTCTCCGGGACGGAGATCCACTTTGGGTGCGGATAGCACAGAGTGGGTTTTACGTAAAATCGCTTCCATAGAATCAAAATCCTCCCTACGACGGAATGCCGGTCCTACTGTCTGGTAGGATTCTCGCCGGACTATATTGCTACTCCACGAGACTGAACATTTAGGTGGAGGTTCCTTCTATTTTTATGCCCCTGTGGAAGAGCGCCTAAACAGTGGGTTTCGCGACTTAACACGTCGGTAACAATGACGCGTTTCGGTGTCGTCCGCTCTCGGTTTTCTGACCGTATTAGTGGCGATAGTAGAGTCGCTACTAATTTACTAAACTAATGGTGGTCCGGATGGGTTTTCATCTGGTCCTTCGACCGCATCAGGGTCTAGTTCTCCGTTTTTACCATCCAGCTGTCCCGGCAGGTGAAAAACGTGGAAATCGTACAGCTCGTAAACGCTTACTGAAGTTCTTCTGCGAGCATCAATTGGGTCTAGCTCTGGCTCTAACGTGAAAGCAAGTGGCGGCACGATCGAAATCGCGTCGTCGCCGTTGAGAAGGGAAACTTCATCCTGCCAGTTTTGCCAACGCATCGATTGATAGTACTTGTGCAAATCACCGTTTAAACAGAAATCGATGAAGTCGGTGTAGCCCTGGTCCGTATCTTCCCATTCAAGCGTGTCCGGCGCAAAGTAGAAAACGCTTTCCGCGTTGCCCAGGCTTCCAGAATCGAGTGCATAGAAGCCACCAATTGCGTCGTCAGCGATAAGGTAGAACGGGTAATCGGTTTCATCCTCACCCCAGACCGCTTGATTCCATTCAGTAACAGAACGGGGTAAGCGTGGATGTCCTGAACCCAGGATACGCACCCAACCATGGTCGACCAGGATGCCGCCGGTTTCATACGCGATTGCACCGAGAGTCGAGTGAGTTGAAACCTGCAAGTCGAGCAATGTATCGGTCCGTGCCGGCTCCGAAGGCGGTAGCACCTCCACGTGGTTGACGGCGTCATTGATCCACTGCGTGATTAATGGCCAAGCCGGATCTTCTTTGTCCAGGAGTTCTTCTAAATCCAATTTTTATTCTCTATCGAGGTATTCGTACGCTTTGATCGTGAGGAAGTCGATGAAATCTTCGCTTTCAACGAGGAAGTCTAGTATCTCGGCAGCTTCTTTGTATCTGCCGGCACCACCTGCGGTGAGTGCCTTCATTTCTTTGTCGCGGGTTTCGCGATAGAGCTCTTTAGTGACCGGCCGTCCATCATCGAGCTTCGCGCCGAGCTTAATCCATTGCCAGAGCTGCGCTCGCGATATCTCCGCCGTCGCCGCGTCTTCCATCAGATTGTGGATTGCTGCGGCACCGACTCCTCGCAACCATGATTCGATGTATTGCAATGCAACATTGACGTTGTTTGCAACTCCTGCTTCAGTGATTTTTCCGCCATCGATGGAAACATCGAGAAGCTCTTTGGCGCTCACGCTCACATCGAGTTGCTTCTCTTTCTGGTTCGGTTTGTCTCCAAAGGTTTTGTCGAAGACCTCTTTTGCAATCGGCACCAGGTCAGGGTGAGCAACCCAGGTTCCATCAAAGCCTGTTGATACTTCCAACTCTTTATCGTCGCGAACCTTGGTCAGAGCGACCTCATTAATTGCCGGATCTCTGCGGCTGGGGATAAATGCCGCCATTCCGCCCATCGCGTGCGCACCGCGTTTATGACAGGTTTTCACCAGCAACTGACAATACGCTCGCATGAATGGAACGCGCATAGTCACCTGTGCGCGATCGGGAAACAAGAAATCCTTGTCGCTCGAAAACTTTTTGATAGTGCTGAATATATAGTCCCAGCGCCCGGCATTGAGAGCCGACATGTGCTCGCGAAGCTCGTAGAGAATTTCTTCCATTTCGAGGGAAGCGAGGATAGTTTCAATTAAAACGGTGGCGCGAATGGTGCCTCTGGAAATGTTTAGCGCATCCTGTGCATGGTTGAAAACGTCGTTCCAGAGCCGCGCTTCCAGGTGGCTTTCCAGTTTTGGCAGGTAGAAATAGGGACCGGTTCCACGTTTCACTGTCTCATCGGCATTATGGAAAAAGTACAAGCCGAAGTCGAACAAACTGCCTGAAACCGGCTCACTATCGACGAGCACATGGCTTTCTTCCAGATGCCAACCGCGTGGTCTGACGATTAGCGTCGCCAGTTTATCCTTCAAACTGTATGATTTGCCTTCTGGTGATTCGAATTTCAAAGATCTGCGGACGGCGTCTCTGAGCGCTATCTGACCGCCAACAACATTCTCCCAGCTCGGTGACAAAGCGTCTTCCAAATCTGCCATGAACACATTAGCGCCAGAGTTCAAGGCGTTGATCATCATTTTCGCCTCCGCCGGTCCCGTGATCTCTACGCGGCGGTCGAGTAGGTCTTCTGGTGCATCAGCGACTTTCCAGTCACTATTGCGGATGGAAGCGGTTTCGGGCAAAAAGTCAGGATATTTTCCGGAGCTGATTTCTTGCTGGCGCTGTACGCGCTTCTTCAGCAGTTCTTTACGAGTTGGATTAAACTTCTTGTGCAACTCCGCAATAAAGGCGAGTGCTTCCGGAGTCAATATCTCATCGAATCCGGGCTTAAGTTTGCCAAGGACTTCTACTTGTCCAACTGCTTGCGTCATAAAATTTCTCCGGCTTGAAAGCGCTTGCGCTTGCCCGACTAATCTAAACAATCGGTAAACGGTGCTAAGTCTTTAAAATTCTTGCGAATCTTCCAACTAATGACTTCCGGTCCGCGATTGAAAAGACAGTTATACACTGCTGAGGCGCACCGTTTCAATCGAACGGTGTTTTTGAGTGTTAGTTCAAAGTGGTCAAGAGCTGATTTCTTGTACACTATCACCTGCACACCAGGAGGAACAATTAATGGGTAAGGTAGACGAGGACGCGCCGTCGGCATTGTTGATCGAATTCAAGACTCGCGACGGCGAAGTCTGGGGCACGTTGACCGCAGATGCTCGCGAATTCAAGACTGGTTCGAAAGGATTCTATGCCAACGGAAAATTGAAAAATCCCAAGAACGGCATGCCGTACCAAGTTGGCACCAACATCATCCTGGTTGGCAGCAAAGATTAGTGTGACGCGACGGCAGTTTTCGATCGAGCCAATCAACCGCGAGGCTTATGCGCCTTACGGAAGTGTGATTGCAGCAGACGAAGAACTGCCGTTCAAGTTTGCCAACATGAAGACCGCAAAACGGTTCAACCACCTTGCCGATGTGGTGAATCTTAGACCGGAGAGCGCGAAGCTCAACTTGTGTGTTTTTCGCTGCAGTGCGTTGCAACGACTGCCGTTTGAAATCAAGCTACTCGAGCGCCACGAATTTTCCACGCAGGTTTTTATGCCTATTAGTAGTGGTGCACGCTATCTTGTCATCGTTAGCCTCGGAGACGACGAGCCCGACTTATCGACGCTCAAAGCCTTTGAAGTTACCAATCCGCAAGGGATTTCATATCACCCCGGCGTTTGGCATTATCCGATGACCGCGCTCGATAATCAGATCGATTTTGCGTGTCTTGTCCACGAGGACGGAAGCAAGAGCGATTGTGAGATCTATGCGTTTTCCGAGCCGGTTTCAATCGGTTGAGTTTCGTTCTAGGTTAGTTTTTTAACGCAGGTAGAATCACTGTAAATTGGCTGCCTTTGCCGGGACTGCTATCGACTAGAACCTTTCCCGAGAGCGTTTCAACAAGCGCTTTTACGATTGATAAACCTAGACCGGAACCTCCTGAAGAACGGTCGCGCGATTTGTCGACCCGGTAAAATCGTTCGAAAATGTGCGGAAGGCACTCGGGTGGGATTCCTATGCCGGTGTCCTTAACGATCAAACGGACTTCGCCGGATATCGCGTTGTTCACGCAGCCTACCGCCACTATTCCACCTGGATGAGTGTACTTGAGAGCGTTCTCGAGCAAGTTTGAAAGTATTCCTCTCAGGGTTTCCTCGTTCGTTTTTATTCTTGCCACTTCGAGCAATTCTGTTTTCAACAGAACGTCTTTCGCTTCGAATCGCTCTGAGAACTCGGCCGTGAGTGACTCTACAACAGACTTGATTTCTGTTATAGACTCGGTCGTTTGCTTCGTTTTGCTGTCAAGTTCCGCAAGCAGCATGAGGTCTTTTACGATATAACCCATTCGTTCTGCCGAACTCGAGATTATTTGTAAGTCTTCTTCAAACAAGTTTCCTTGCTTATTCAGCTTTCGCTCCAGCGATTGTGCTCGTGCCTGAATTATCGAAGCAGGCGTGTTCAGTTCGTGTCCGGCATCGGCTACGAATCGCTGAAGCGTGGCAACAAGTTGCTCAATCGGCTTAACAGCTATGTTTGAAACAGTTTTTCCTATTTGAGCGAAACCTAAAATTACAAATGGGCTCATCGCTGCCATCGTCAGTATAAATTCGGTGATTGCTTCTGTTCGCGTTTTAGTTGGCAGCTGTAACTGTAGATATCCGACCGGTTTGTTATCATGCAAAAGCTGTCCCTGGCGAACCCGCATCTGTTGCCCGTTCTCCGTGACTTCGTTTAACTGTTTGATAAGTCTAGGAATGCCATCCGGACCGTAGTGTTCGAGTAAATGACCATTGAGGTCAAAAAGTTGCATCGTGATGATTGATCTTGCAGGTTCCGTCTCGACCACTCTGAGCCAATCTCGAAAGGTCGGATTCTTTCCCGAAACATCTATAGCGTGGCCTATCTGAGAGGCTACGATTCGTAGTTCTTCGTCCATTGAATGCGTTTTGTTTGTGTAAATGAAGAGAGCACCAACACAAGAGCAGGTCAGATACACCAGTAAGGACAAGCTTAAAAACCACAAGACAATCTGTCGCTGAAAGCTTTTAAACATGCGCATTGGGCTCCTCTATTCGGTAACCCATTGCGTGAATATTTACTATCAGAGATGTTTCACCGGGAGAGTCGATTTTTTTTCGTAAAGCCTTCACGTGAGAACGCACCGTATCTGGTGCTATGCTCGAATCCGGTCCCCAGACGTGGTCTATGATTTCTTCGGTGGAAAGCACGATGCCTTTATGGCGCATCAAAACCTCCAGAAGTATAAACTCCTTCGGTAAGAGTTTGAGCACCGTGGTGCCTTTGATGACTGTTCGCGTGTTCAAGTCGAGCCTCAAGTCACCGCATTCAATTGTCGTCTTCGGAGTGGTCTGCGGACGCCGAAGCAGGGCGCGAACACGCGCCGACAGCTCTCGCATGTTGAACGGTTTCGTCAAATAGTCGTCGGCTCCACTGTCCAGGCCTTCTTCCTTTGCTGCCATCGTACTTTTCGCTGTGAGAATCAAAATCGGCGTTTTTCCACCCGCTTCTCGAAATCGTTTGCAGATGCTGATTCCATCAAGACCCGGCAACATCCAGTCTAAAATAAGTAGCTCGAACGGTTTTTCTAAAATCGTCTCCAGGGCCGCTTTGCCGTCGCTGATAACGGTGACCACGTAGAGCTCCTCTTCGAGCCATTCTTTAATGGCCCCGGATAGTCCGTGCTCATCTTCGACTATGAGAATTCTGGACATTTAAACCTCACTGGACTTGAACAGTATAGTTTGCAACGCGTAAAACGTTCGAGTTTAAACACAAAAAGCTCTGATTTGCGTTGCACGGAAATTGCACACATCACTACTTAGGCTTAGTTAGCGGAAGAGATTTAAGGTCCTGACAGTTCTCAGGCGAGTTCATGCAGCCACGCACTGTCAGAAGTCTTGGATATGCAGAGGAAATAGTTTCATGTCCCTCGAGGCTAGTAAGTTACCCCTGAGAAAGAAATTTGATGCTTCGCCGAAACGTGTACAATCTCAGTGGTTGGCATGCCAGTGGGGCATTGGTGCGTCGTTGTATTGATCTAAGCAATCCGCTAAGCACTTCCATTTTGTTGGTTGTGATCGTCATGCTGGGTTTGTTTCACCCGGCTCACGCCAATGAAAGTTTGGAGCGTCTCGATTCCTCTCCTTCAGCTGCTGATGCGACAAATACGATTGAATCGTTGTCCAACAGAATTCTTGCAAAACAGCTCGAATTTCTTCGGCTCGGGTTGCGACTCAAGCATCGTGGTGAGTCAAAAAATCTATGGAGAAACAGGCGTCAATCTTTTTTCGCCTTCACAAACAGCAGCCTTACCAGCATTGGTGCATTTATGGCCGCGACCGGTAGGTTGAAATATGCATCGCACCCTGAAGATGCTCCCAATAAAATTTTTGAGAATGCCACCATCGTCAGATTATTGGCAAACTCGATCAGTATTGGCGGAGTTCTCTTGGAAGTCGGCAACGACTCGATCGGTGTTTACAAAGACCATAAAGCTAAATTGAATTTGCGAGGTATCGGCAATCAAGCTGACGAAATACAACAAGAGGTTGTCTCTCTCGTGAAACAGCGAGCAGAAGCTTTGGCAAAGATTCAGCAGCCGGACCTGAAGCGGCTATACCAACTAGAAGAAAAGGTTCTTGCTGATGTTCACGAGGCCGCGCTCGAGGAACTCGGAGCATTTTATTCCGAGGCGCAAGGAAAACGAGCTCGACGAATCACTCAGTTATCGATTATCTTTACCAGCAACTTCGTTTCCGGCGGTGGTTCTCTCTATTCCGGAATTATTGTGCCTCATCAGTTTAAGAACGATCCAGTACGTAGAACCAGATATGGTGGCGTTGGTGGAATTACTGATATAGCGACTGGCTCTGCGAACATTATGATGCCATTGCTGGCGTCGGGTTCTGAGATGGTTAAAAGGCGGAGTGCCAAAAAGGTTTTGTTTAAACAGTTGGGCTCTCCGAACTCACAAGATATAAAACAGTTGAAGAAAGACGAAGAAACACTCCGGGCCGCCGTCTCTTCATCGGATCCGGCAATCAGCGAGGGATTCGAGGCTCGCCGCAAAGTTATAGCATCGTTTCTGTCCGTTCTAAAAAGGCATCAGGAAATTAGCGAGAGGGAACGCCGACATGCGATTCAAAAAATGATCGTAAACGTGCTCGATTCCGGGGCTGATGCAAGTGGTGGCTTCAGCAAGGTTGTGAACGGCATTGGTGGCGCAGTCGGTGCCTATCGATATACCTTCGATGCGAATAAACGTTTTCGAGTGCAGGGCGGCACTAACTTAGCCTATGGAATCGGCAATGCAATCGCCGTTGAAGAAGTGGTCCGAGGTCAAATTCAGCTTGAGAGAAAGCACGCAAAGGACGAGCAAAAGCACGAACTTCTTACTCAAATTATGGACGACGAGATCGCTCAGATCGAAGATGCTCAGCGGCTTCTGCTCGCGACTGATTGAGGTTCGCCCAAAGACGCAACCGTTTTTATGGAACCGGACTCGGGACCTATTGCATCTTCAAGAAGTTCTTGATGCCGTAACCGATCATATTTGGGTTCTCTTTAAGTCGTCTTCTGCAATATGCGCCCGCTACTTTTCCTTCCCCGAACGGAAGGTATTTACGAACGACCACGCCGCTGCGCGAGAGTGCGCCTAGTTGCTCGGTGCTTGCTTGCGGGAAGTTTGTTTTATTGAAGTAAGTTCCCGTGATGAGCCCTTGCTGAACTTCGTCGCGCGGCACTCCGTGCAGATATTGTGTTTCAAATCTCTCGCGTGAAACCCCTTCTTTTAAAACGACCTTCGCGAAGAAATTCTTCAAACAGTCGAGATCGTGAGTGGCGATTTCGACGTATGTTCCGCGCGCCAAAAGCTCCTGCGCATATGAGACGACCAGATCCTTCATCACAGGTTTGCTTGTGTGAGCGATGTCGGCTGGTTCGTTGTAAATTCCCAATACGAGCCGAACTCGCATTCTGTCATCAAATCTTTTGATATCATCGGCGGTTCTAAACATTCTTGTCTGAATGACCGTACCGATGTTGTCGTAACCCTGATTTACCAGTTCAAAGTAAGTATCGAGGTGGAAATCTGTCCAGCGATGATCTTCCGCTTCAAGCGTGACGTTGACGCCAAGCCGTTTTGCATAATCGGTAACTTGCTTGATGCGGTCGAAACATTTGTCGAGGTTGGGATCGCTTAAGCCATTCCCTTTCGGAGCACTGGTCGCGAACATTGATGGCTTGAACGAGATTGTGATCTGTTCTTGCCTGGTGTTTACCGGCAACGGATTGCTTATGATCAAGTCAACGAGGTTTTTATACGCCTCGACCGATGCATCGCAATCGGCGGCCGATTCCATGTCTTCGCCGAGAATGTCGAGCGTCGAGGTGTATCGGTCCTTGGAAAAAAGTTTGTGCGCGAGTTGAATCGCTTGTTCCGGTGACTCCCCAGCCAGGTATGGCGAGGCGAGCATTAATACTAGTGAGACTGGGATCTTGTCGATCATGGAAGCTGGCGCTGCGACCTTTGGTATCTCCGGACGAGCTGCTGTGGGAGCTGTCTTCTCAGGCAATTTTACTGGCATCGGGCACCTCGTGTAATAACCAGATATGTAATGCAGCTAAGGGAGTGAACTTCGATTTAGCCGACCTCTGCCATGAAACTCCCATGGCAATTCTAGCTTCATCCGGTCTCGGCGTTAATCCACCAATTCAGAAGAGGATGGGGAAAACCGCAATAGAAACTTGGTGGGCATTATAGCCGCCGGCGCCAAACCTTGTGCGAACGATTTCTTAAGTCTCAGATACGCCGGTAATGGGTTGCAAAAACTTCAATAGTTTAGCTCTTGGGGCTTCCTTGCGCAAAATCTCGAGAACGTTTCCGGGCATTCTTGTAACGACAACGATATACGAGCCGTTTCCTCCGCCGGATTCGCCCGGGACGAAGTAGACGGCGCGATAGTTTTTCGCAGACAGGGTACCGAATTCCAGTCTTCCACTCGGTAGATAGCGTACCGAGTGATTGGGGGGCGTGGTGGTTTCGCTTCTGAACTTGCCTGAAATCGCTTTTGCCAATTCAGTAACCTGACCCTCACCTTTGATCTGGCTAGGTGGAACAGTCGCTACAATCAGGTCGGCTTTGCCTGTCTGTCCACGCGATCCGACAATCATAGATAGTTCCGGCGACTGGCTCTGATATCTCGCCCACGTCCATTCGGCTTTCGGGTCGAACTCGGCAGGTATTCCGAATTTCTTTTCAAAGCTGTAGAAGTCGTCACCCAGACCAGGAATAAAGGTTGAGCCTAAAAACTGCAACAAGGTTTGTTTTGGCTTGTTGTCTTTGACTGCGAGAGAACCAGTGGTCGCCACGAGGGTCTTTTCCGGTCGTGCCGGCACTGGAGTTGGAGTCGGTTTTCGCCTGCCAATCCGAATGTCCGGTTGCTTTGCCAGATTCGTCATGGCGTCCTCGAAGCTCATAGTGATTGAATCGAGTTTCGTAATCAGCATTGTCTGGGTGCCGCCGTCCGTAACTCCATCGCTGACGCGGCACATCACCTTGCACTCCATGCGCGGCCATAAACTCTGGTCGATGGGAAGCTCGAAGGCGCGCGGTCCTTTGAGGAACACGTACAATTGTTTTTTCGGTTCTAAACTGGCGCGAATCTCTTCTCGTGCCACATTGACGTATCCATCTCGTAAGTTTGTAAAGCGTGCTTGAAACTTGAGAATGACACCTGGCAGGCTCTGTCCGCTGGCGTTTTCCACCCGCATCAAGATGGCAGGGTGGTATCCCAGTGCGGAGTGAAACCACCAGGTCACGAAGCACGCGGTGTCTAACTTTTGCGTCACGGCCCCGTCGGAGCCACCGCCGTCATAATCCCCTTGCGCCACGGCGGGCGGCAAATAGAAGTTGATCAGGCAGATCAACGTGAGCAACGTGATGAAGAGGTTTTTTCGGGCAGTCATTTTAGTAATTTAACTTATCACGTTCGGGGCGCGGGAATCTGGAGATCCTTCAGAGATTTCGTCGATTACGGGATTCTATTCTAATATTACTTGCGATTCACATTCGCGCTGTGGCTGGGGGAAGATAAATCATCGGCTTTTTGACGCGCGAGTGGATTTCTTTGTTGCAGGTTTCTTAGCCACCGGTTTCTTAGCCACGGGTTTCTTAGCCACCGGTTTCTTAGCCACCGGTTTCTTTGCTGTGGATTTACTAACTGATTTTGATTCCTTTGATTTTTTCTTCGGAGGTGCCGAGATTTTGGTTGCTGCGTTGAGGGCACGATGCAACTCGACCGCGCGCCACATATACCAGCTTCCTACGCTGCGGAATGGGCGCCAGAGTTCTCCGTGTTCTTCGAGTTGGGTCGTTGTCGGAAGATCTTTTGCGTGCTTGCCGTAGGTGATAGCGTAGCCCATTCGTACGCCGTAGTCCCCTGAGGGCATCACATCGAGTCGTCCGAGGCGAAACATGAGGAACATGTGGGCGGTCCATGTGCCCACGCCCTTAACCGCTGTCAAAATCTCGATGATTTCCTCATCGGATAACTTTTCTATTTCTTCGTGCGATGGAATCAGCCCGGCAAGGGACTTCTCTGCGAGGTCTTTGAGAGCTTTGATTTTGGAACCGGATAAGCCGGCCGAGCGCAGCACCGCCTCTGGTGCCTCGAGGATTTGCTGCGGCGATGGATGCTGGTCCGAGTCGAACAGTGCTTTAAACCGCCCGTAAATAGTGGCCGCGGCTTTGCCGGTAAGTTGTTGGTAGACTATTGCTTCCGAAATGGCTTCGAATGGTGATGCTGCTTCCTCTATGTTGGGTGAGAAACCACCGGCGACCTGCTCGATCAATTCCTTGAGTTTCTTGTCTTTCTTCGATAAGGAAGAAAGCATTTCCAAAACTTCCTTTCGTTTTAACGAGCTAAGAGTCGCCCTTGATGCAGGGGGCGAAGAGACTGGTTTCGTCTTCGCCTTCTTAGTCTGGGGCTTGGGTTTAGCTGTTGCCTTCGATTTTGATGCCACCACAATTATCCTGCTTCGACCTACTATAATTCGTCTCAAACATTTTGATTGGCACTAAGTGTGGTGACACTTTCGTGAACCGTTCCGTTCTCTAAGCGCTAGAGGCTGCTGAGCAAACCGGGCCAGCCGTCTCTGTTGCTAAATGTCTCTATATTTTTGGACGGTGTGTAGGTCAGCTTCTGACCGGTTTTACGGAAATAGGCTTCGGGCGCGACTCGGCAGATAGCGCGAAATCCGAGATCCTTCGGCATGTTTTCCGGGGTGTCTACTATGTCCTCGAATAAATCCTCGCCATTCGAGCAAGCACAGCATCGGACGTTTAAAAACCAACTCTTTGAGAAGTATTCGTCTTTGCTTCTGTACGACTCGCGACCGATATGTCGTGCGAATTTTTCCGCATCCAGCGAATAAAGCTTGCCGGCTAGAGTTTCCATGAAACCGCAAATATCTTCATCGGTGAGCCCGGAAAGCGCTTCGACTGCTGGTTCGATTACCGCAGTATCGTTGCCTTCATGCTCCCAGTCGAACATATCGACTAGTTGCCAGAATCTCTCGTCGCTCATTGGTTTGACATGTTTCTTCGTGCCGTTATTTACAGTTTCGAGTTCACCTTCAACGTCGAATTCATCATCAAGCGAAAGATCGGCTTCGTCCGCGAACATGAACTCCGGCCGCTGCGCCGCTGGGCGGCGCCACTTCACCCGGCAATGCTTCAAGTTTTTTCTAAACTCGTTTGCAGTTTCTTCTTCCAAAGCGGTGTTGAACATATATAAGCGCAAAAGGTTTTTCAACTTATAAAGTTCGACAAGACCCTCGCTCGTGACGCGCGTGCTGCTCAATCCGAGTAGAACGAGTTTCTCCAGCTCCGCGACATGCGGCATGCCTTCGTCGTCTATGAGCGTGCCATTGAGCCAGAGTTCGCGCAAGTTTGTTAGCTTGCAAATTTCAGCCAGACCGGTATTTGTCAGCGCCGTGTGGGTCAAGCCCAATGTGTGCAACTTGTCGAGCGAGGAAACGGTAATAGCTCCCTCGTCGGAAATCGCAGTGTAAGCCAGTTCCAGAACTTCCAACTCGCAAAAATGAACGATGGTCAGGAGCAGTTCATCCGTCACTCCAGTCCTGCTCAGGTCAAGAGTGTGCATTGCGTCAGGCGGCAAATCAATAAGGCAATCAAGTCTGGTGCTGGCGCTGTTGTTGATCTTCAGTTTGACTTTATGTCGGTCCGGGACGGTAAGTGTTCCGCGAGCCTCGTCAAGCCAATCCCAGTTGATTGGCTGGTTCTCCGGCTTTGTTACCAGACCTTGCGGGACTTGCAACAGCTCCCAAGTCTCCGGTTGGTAGACCGGAGCCACGTACACGCTGCCAATCGAGTAGCGAGTTGGAAATGTCAATTTGAGTTCAGACATGGCTAACAATTATCCGTTATTTCTGCGAGATTTCAGCAATGCTGATCACAGAAAATCTGTTTGCGAAGAGAATTTATCAAATCTGCTATCCTGTTGAGAATCAGGTACCCAATCGCAAGGCGGACGAAGGAGTCCTTCTTTATATGGATGAAATCGATGCACAGGGACGGCAGATGCTTATCGACAGACCGGCGCTCACGCGCGGTCGGCTGAGCGTCTTTCGTGAGTCGGACAGTGATGATCACTGGTTTCCACGTTTAAACGTCAATTTGAAAAAGGCGGGCTCCGACCAGATTCTCTGGCAATGGACCACGCATGATTCACCAATCGATTTTGACGAACCGCCGCCGTACGGCGAAGACTTGATGCTTGAAAAGTATTTCGAGCTCGAAGAGCCGGTCAAGTCGCCAAGGGGCATTGAAGTGGTTTTCCACCTCGGTCCCGGCGCTACAAAGCATGGTCGAGTATCGCAGTTTTCAGCGTCGCTCTATTTGTATCCGACATCCTTTGAAGATCGCGGCGTACAGATTGGCGTAATCGACTTTCGTCAGGGGTTGACTACGGGCGGCGTACCGTTGTTCGCTCGCTATAACTTCCCCTGGTAGGCTGAAACCGCCGGTAGTGCGCTCCAGGCTTCGGCACGAAGTTTGCGCTGACCAGGTCGGCTGAAACCAGGACACAAAGTATCAGCAGCTCCCAGCAAGGGGGCTGTTTTTTTTCTATGACCGTTGAAAAAATTATGCATCCGCTGCGACTCGAACGCAGGACCAATCGGTTAAAAGCCGAGTGCTCTACCTACTGAGCTACGGATGCACATAACCAGGAAAATAATCGTATCAACAGCGTTTGAGGTACGTCAAGGGACTTCGCTCAATGTGTCAACGATGTTCATACTTCGCATTCTAAGCTGTCTATCATAATGAGGCTTGTGAAGAGCTTGGAGACTCGGTCTCGTTTCGTCTGAAAGATTCGCAGCATTTGTGCATAATCAAATCTACCATTTAGAGAGTGGTCGCTTTTGCATGGCACCACTTATGGTGGCATACGTTCGCTCTGTCGTTTTGCAGTCTTCTAAATATTCTGGAGCTTAATTTTCAGTTCGTCCGACAGTCTCTTGTCGGCTACCGCGAAAAAGTTCGCGGCATTCGTCATAATGGCGGCGTCGTCGGGATGTGCCAGCAATTGGCTCTGCCAGAGCTTCTTCGCTTCGTCGTATGAGGCGCGACCGTCTATCGCTAAATCAAATTGCGCGTAGTGCGAGCCAGCAATTTTATTATCAGGAAATGTTTTTATCGTGAAGAGAACGTGCTCATGGAATTTTTGCAATCCCGCCGGATCTATGAACCGATTGCTCATGAAATATCCAAGCATTTTGCAACGCAGTTCCAAATCGTTTGGAGCGGCTTTCAGCGCGGCTTCGCACTCTTCGGCTTGCGATGGTGGCATCTTTATGCCTTTCCATGCGTTGCGCAATTCATCGGCCAACGTTATCACACTCTTGCTTCAGGAACGGCGTGAGCTTCTCGGCAATGTACTGATGACCAGCCGGTGCCAGGTGCAATGAGTAGAACATCGCCTTCTTTTCGTTCTGGGTTAGCTCTGACTGTGCGGGTTTCAGCATGTCGTAGAACGGTACGCCGCGTTCAACGCATGTTGTTTTGACCACTTCGACTTCGCCAGGATAATCGAGCCCGTACATAGTGGTCTCGGTTCCGGGAATCGGATCCAGTCCGAGTCTTGCAGGCATCGCCACCACCACGAATTTGGTTTTGTGTTGCCTGCATAAGGAATCCATTTCTGAAACAAGCGCGCCAAGGGTTCGGCTCATGAGCTTGATGTAGTTCCTTTCTCCTTCGGTCACCGGCTTCTTCGGTTCCGGCGCCGGCCTCACTTCTGCATTCTTCTGAGCAATTTGTTCTGACGATTTTTTCTTTTTCTTCTTGGCGCCGGTTGGGAATGACTTATTCACCTGAGCGTTCGGATCCTTGCCTTCGAAGAACTGTATGTTGAATGATGGTCCCGATGAGCCGGAAGATACAAACCACTTCGAAACTTCCCATTTTTCCGGTTGCGAATATTCAGCCCAGAGTCGCTTAACCGCTTTCTTGGGCCGAGTGAGCAGTTCCATTATCGTCTGGTATGTTTTGTCATTAAAACTCAGTTCGGTCTCCATCGCCGAGATCAAGCCCCAGATGCGGCTATTCTGCCGGAGCCAGCTGATGCTTTGCAGAAATCTTGCACGCGGCGATTTCATCCACTCTAAAATTGCTGCGTTAGACACCACGAGCGGCTGACCCGGCAGGCAGATTGCGACCGGTCTTATGTTTGTAAGGGTAGCGTCCGGCGGTGACCAGTTTTCAAAAATGTCTCGGCTGTTGTAGCAGACTAGCACCATATCCGGTGCGTAATTAAATACCTGCTTCTTCATCAATGTGTATTCTTGTGCCGTCGAATAGCCTGACGTGCCGAAGTTAACAACCTGGATATTCTTGCCGTTGGCGAGTTTTACCGACTCATTCAAAATGCGAGTGAATTTTTTGTCGGCTGGAACCTGAAGACCTTCGACGAGCGAGTCACCGAGCACGGCTACTCTAAATGTGTTTGCAGGTTTCGCCACAGTCAGTCCAGGGTCCTGCAATCCGTCGCCATCGAAGTAACATACGCCGAACCCTTCACTGCGCCAGGTGATCCGTTTGTTCTTCATATGGCGAGTACCGAGATCTTTGTCGAATGCAAAAATTTCTTCTTCGCCCAGACCAGCCACGTACAAAACGCATTCGGTAAACAGAAGCGCGCAGACTTGCAGCGCCAGACAAACGGCGACCAGTTTTGACCAGTTGCGACGCGTTGGTTTTGCGCTGCTCTGTCCTTTAATTTCAATCGGTGTTTTGTCTGGTGCCGAGACAACCATCTGTGGACTCCTGATTATCTGCTGGGGCTCAAGGCGCGCTCTTTCGGATTGAATGAGTGCGGCTTGTCGTTGAGCACGTTTACTCTTGGATCAAGAATGCGTTTTTCTTTGTTGAGAACGCGTTCTTTTGGAACGTTGGTATGTCGTTCTTTCTGACGTATTGCGCGCGGTCGTGCGTTCATGGTCTAGTGCCTCAAATCTAGAATTGGAAGTAAAGGAATGGTACTGCCGCAAGTGGTCGCGCTGCTATCGTTAGAATGATAGCGGCGGTCCACGTAGCCAGTTTAAATGGATATTTGTAGCCCAGTTGTGGATCTCGGATGAAACGGAACGGCTCGGGATGCCGTTTTACGTACTCCGTGACCAGCCAGGCTAGCAGGTACACTGAAGTAATGGGAATGAGACCCGCTTTGATGATTGGTTCCCACAGTTGGCATTCTCCGTGGAAACTGAGCATTCCTTCGAAGATGTTGAATGCTCTAGTCATATCCGGCGCCCGGAAGACAACGAAGGTGAAGGCGATGAAGACCCAGGTAATTAGTAGATTCAACACCTGGAAAAATGAGTTGTTGAGTCTGTGCTCGAAGTGCATTTGTTTGGCGAACAGTCTCCACTGGCTGGACCTGAGCAGCAAGCGCCATTCACGATTGACGATCATGCCGAGACCCTGGATTGCTCCAAAGATGATGTAGTGCCAACCCACGCCATGCCAGAAACCGCATACGACCATCGTGGCGAAGAGGTTTCTCCAGGTCACCCAGCGGTCTTTTTTAGATCCCCCCAGAGCAATGAAGACGTAGTCTCGCAGCCAGAAGGACAGCGACATGTGCCACCTGCGCCAGAAGTCTGAAATGTCTCTTGCCAGATAAGGAAGATCGAAGTTCTCAGGCAGGCGAATGCCCATCAGCAGAGCCGAGCCGCGTCCCATGTCTGTGTATGCGGAGAAGTCACAGTAAACCTGAATAACGAAACCGATTGACGCGAGCCAGGCATCGGGCCCGCTTATGGCGGTGGTTTGGCCATAATAAGGGAAGATTAGTGAGCCGATTGGGTCTGCGATGGCGACCTTCTTGAACAAACCCTGTATGAATAAACCTATGCCTTCGGCTGCCAGAGTCGATGTCAACGGTTCTGGCTTGGGAAGCTGATCTACAAATTCCTGATAGCGCTTAATCGGTCCGGCAATCTGGGACGGGAAGAAGGACGAGAAAACCATGAAGTGAGTAAAATTGCTTACCGGTTTGTCGCCTCTATAAATGTCGACGAGGTAATGGACGAATTCGAAGACGAAGAACGAAATGGCAAGCGGCAACAGGATCTGGAACACCGGATAGTCCCAGGGCTGCATGTGCAAAGCCGGCGGGGTCACAACAGTTAGAAGTTCGCAGAGCCAGTTCCAGGTGCCGGCAAAGGTTTGAATAATAAAGTTGGTGTATTTGTAGTAGAAGAGGCTACCGATATTCAGCGCTAATCCAAGCGCCAGAAGAGCCTTTGCTGCCGCGGATTTCTTGCCCTCTGGTTTGTTGACGACTTTGAATAATGCTTCGCCGATGACCCAGTTGATGACGGTCATGCCTAGCAACAGTAGACCATATGCAGGCAGCCAGCTCATGTAGAAATAGTAGCTGGCGATGATCAATAGCCACATTCTGACACTACCCTTGGTGCGCCAATAGAGGAACACTACCAGGGGCAGGAAGAAGAGGTATGTCAGGCTACTGAAAATCATGGGCGACCGACGAACTGGAAACGGTGACTAATATTGAGGTCGCACCAGTATACAAGTGCATGGGCCGAATCAATAAGGTGTTGTCATTAATGTAGACAAACTGGAGCAGGCTGTATGCCTCAAACAATTAGGTTTCGATTATCTTCGCGCATTAATAAGCATTAAACTCGAATGATTGACGTTCTTAACATTTACTGAGTACTATTTCACAACAGGCATATCCGGGATCTATACAGCCAGTTGTTCTTCCTTGTTTCGCCCCTTGAAAGGCGGAGCGGGGCAGCTTTCTGTTGGTTTTGTTTTTCGGAGCAACGCTCCGTGTTCAAACATCATTCCGGATACGCGCACTGAGCCCGCTCGCTGGTGGGGCTCGAAACAGGCATCCCGCCGGGCAGGGCTCGGCTACCGGCTGGCTGCCGGCAGGCATCACAAGCAGTATCACACTGCGTCGACCAGGAGAATTGCGCGAAATGACGGCTCAACTCAACAGAGAAGAATTGAAGAAGAAGAGGGAAAAGTACCTCTTTCCCAGCGTCAAGCAGATGTACACAGACCCGCCGCATTTCGTGAAGGGGAAGATGCAGTATCTGTACGACGAGACGGGGCGGGAATATCTCGATATGTTTGCCGGCATCGTCACAGTCAGCGTCGGTCATTGCAATCCGAAAGTTCTGGCAAAAACAGTCGAGCAGGTTCAAACCTTGCAGCATACCTCGACAGTATTCATGACTCAACCGATGGTCGATCTCGCTGAGAAACTAGCGAACATCGCACCCGGGAATTTATCGAAATCGTTTATCACTAACTCGGGAACCGAGGCTAACGAAGCCGCTATCAAGGTGGCTCGCGTCTCCAGCGGCCGTAACGAAGTAATCGCTTTGCGTCACTCATATCATGGTGAATCGCACCTGGCGAGCACCCTGACGGCTAACCATCACTATCGTCCGGAAATTATGCCCGCTGCCGGCATTGTGCATGCGGCAAATGCATACTGTTACCGCTGCCCATTCCAGAAAACTCCTGATAGCTGCAACATGGAATGTGTCCAAGATCTCGAGCGCACGATTCAGATGCAGACATCCGGTAAGCCGGCGGTGTTTATCGCGGAACCTATCCAGGGTGTGGGAGGAACGATCACTCCGCCAGATGACTATTTCATCCAAGTCAAAAAGGTTTTGGAACAGTACGGTGTTCTCATGATTGCCGATGAAGTCCAGACCGGCGTCGGTCGGACGGGAACGCATTGGTTCGGAATTCAGAGCTACGGTGTGACACCGGACTTGATCACGATGGCGAAGGGTCTCGGAAACGGGCTGCCAATCGGTGCTGTCATCACCACACCGGAAATCGCAGACAAAGCGGCGAAGCAACAAATCAATACCTTCGGCGGAAACCCCGTCTCGGCAGCTACTGGCTGTGCGGTTCTAGACGTCATCGAAGAAGAAAACTTGATGGCTAACGCTAAAGAAGTTGGCGGTTATATCAAAGCCGGCATGGAAGATCTGCAGAAACACTTCCCTGATCTCATCGGCGATGTCCGCGGCAAAGGCTTGATGCTCGGTATGGAAATTGCCGACAAGAAGAAAAATCCGCTTTCTGCTGAAACTGCCAAAATTGTCGAAATGGCCAAAGACGATGGTGTTGTGATCGGCAAGGGCGGCGTGTTCGGAAACGTAATTCGAATCAAGCCGGCGATGAACATCACTAAAGATAATGCGGATCAACTTCTAAAAGTGATGAAGAAAGCGCTGGAAGCTACGGCTAAAGTCGGCGCTGCTGCGAAGTAATCGCGATCGGTTTTACACCGATCGATAAAACTAAATACAGGCATAACTCAAAATCGCAGTGAAAACTGGTAAGGAGAATAAGGAAACGTTATGGCCAATATCGTACGTTGCGGGCTGATTCAGACAAAGAACGAAGTGGTTTCCAAAGAAGGCGGAACCGATTCGAAGTCGATTCAAAAGATCAAAGACGCGATGCTCGAGAAGCATCTCAAATTCACAAAAGAAGCGCATGAAAAGGGCGTGAAGATACTCTGCTATCAGGAGATATTCAATGGACCGTACTTCTGCGCCGAGCAGGAAACCTGCTGGTACGAGTCGGCCGAGTCCATTCCGGATGGTCCGACCATCAAGAAGCTGCAAGAAGTTGCCAAACAATACGAGATGGTTCTTGTCGTTCCCATCTATGAAAAGGAACAGACCGGAATCTACTACAACACTGCGGCCGTGATTGATGCTGACGGCTCTTATCTCGGAAAGTATCGCAAAAACCACATTCCGCACGTTGCTCCGGGCTTTTGGGAGAAGTTCTACTTCCGTCCGGGCAACCTCGGCTATCCGGTGTTCCACACCAAATACGCCACCATCGGAGTTTACATCTGCTACGACCGTCATTTTCCGGAAGGCGCTCGAGCTCTCGGTTTGAACGGCGCCGAAATCGTGTTCAACCCGTCTGCCACGGTTGCAGGCTTGTCCGAGTATCTCTGGAAATTGGAACAGCCGGCGCATGCTGCAGCTAACGGTTATTTCGTCGGTGCGATCAACAGAGTCGGTACTGAGGAACCCTGGAACATCGGCCAGTTTTACGGCACGAGCTATTTCTGCAATCCGCGTGGTCAAATTATTGCCGAAGCGAGTCGCGATGGAGAAGAGCTCGTGGTGGCAGACCTGAATCTCGATGAGATTAAAGAAGTCCGTCACACCTGGCAGTTCTATCGTGACAGAAGACCGGAAACCTACGACGAACTGGTTCGACTCTAATAATCATTCCGGAGGTTCGAGTGCGGGCGAGCGCTCGAACCTTTCGGACTGCAGTCAGCACCGCATGTGGTATTGACGCGGCTTTGCTTTTCGGCTCCAAAATAGTTCTTAATCCCATCGTGCTTGTGAGATAAAACATGGCTGAGCATTACAAACCAGTTAAATACTTACCCTGGGAAATGAGTTTGGAAGAACGTTTCCAGGAATATTATCCGGCATATTCCGAGCGGGAGGCGGTGCTTGAAGCGAACCGCTGTCTGTACTGTCACGATGCACCATGCATGGTGGCGTGCCCGACCACAATCGATATTCCGACCTTCATACGGAAAATCTCGACTGGAAATGTGAAAGGTTCTGCCAGGACGATCCTGGAGAGCAATCTTCTTGGCGCCAGTTGTTCTCGAGTATGTCCTGTCGAAGTTCTCTGCGAAGGCGCCTGCGTTCTCCAACACGATCATAAACCTATTACGATCGGACGACTGCAGCGTTACGCGATGGACTATGCTCAGGAAAAGAACATTGAGTTCTTCCAAAAGGGAGAGCCTAACGGCTTCAAAGTCGTGGTTGTAGGCTCTGGTCCGGCGGGCTTGTCGTGTGCCGGAGAGCTGGCCAAGCGCGGATTCGACGTCACCGTTCTCGAAAAGCGCGAATGGGGTGGTGGTCTGGATACCTACGGAATCGTAGTGTTCCGCGAGCCTGTGGAAGTCAGTCTCGGCGAAGTGAAAATGATGGAAAAACTCGGTGTGAAGTTCAAGTTCAACACCGAGGTCGGCAAAGATGTTTCCTTCGAAGACCTCGTCAAAGAATACGATGCAGTCTTTGTTTCCGTCGGACTGGGTGCTGTGCCTGAGATGGAAATTCCGGGCGAGAAGATGGAGGGAGTTCACGATGGTCTCGAGTTTATCGAAGAAACCAAAGTGAAGCCGCTCAAAGACATCAAGTTTGGAAATCGCGTGTGTGTTATTGGCGCCGGCAACACCGCCATCGACTGTGCGACGATCGCGCGGCGTCTGGGCAGTGAGCGTGTTTCCATCGTCTACCGCCGTTCAGAAGCCGAGATGCCTGCTTATCACTTTGAGTATCAATTCGCGATGAAAGAGGGTGTGAGTTTCATGTTCCTCACTCAGCCCGTCGAGGTGATTGGAGAGAATGGCAAAATCAAAGCTTTGAAATGCAAACGTATGGATCTGGGTCAGCCGGATGCATCAGGGCGCCGGTCGCCCGTTGAAGTACCGGATTCCGAATTCGAAATTCCATGCGACATGCTGATCACGGCAATCGGTCAGAAAAAACTCACGTACATCACCGATAAGTTGGTGAATGAGTTCGGAGTGAAACTGATCAAAGGATATATTTCAGTCGACGAGAAAACGAATCGCACTGCCCATCCTAAGATCTTTGCCGGTGGCGACTGCATTCGCAGCCATGGTGAGGCATCAACTGTGATGGCAGTCGAGGACGGCAAAATCGCGGCAAACGGAATTCACGTCACCCTCTGTGGCGAAGGCGCTCATCGCGAGCCGGCTCTCGCGTCGAAGAAGTAGATTGAAGGAACGGAGATAAAAATGGCAAATCTTGAAATTGATTTTTGTGGTATCAAATCGCCCAATCCGTTTTGGCTGGCATCGGCTCCGCCTTCTAACTCCGGCTATCAGGTTCAAAAAGCATTTGAACAAGGTTGGGGTGGTGCTGTTTGGAAAACAATCGGTGCGCCTGTTATGAACGTCTGTAATCGTTACGGCACGATGGATTACAAAGGCAGCAAAATCATCGGTTTGAACAACGTCGAGCTTATAAGCGATCGACCGATTGAGACTAATTTGAAGGAAATTGCTGAGACGAAAAAGCTGTTTCCGAAGAATACCGTGATCTGTTCGGTGATGGTCGAGTCCAAGAAAGAAGCGTGGCAGGAAATCATCAAACGCGCTGAACAAACAGGCTGCGATGGATTTGAATTGAACTTCGGTTGCCCTCACGGCATGTCGGAACGCGGCATGGGAAGCGCGATGGGGCAGGTCCCTGAGTATACGTGTATGGTGACTGAGTGGGTTATGGAGGTCGCTACGATTCCGGTGATCGTCAAGCTGACGCCCAACATCACAGACATCGTACACCCCGCTAGAGCAGCTATTAACGGTGGTGCATCGGCGCTTTCTCTGATCAACACTATCAACAGCATCATGGGTGTCGATATCGATACCTTCGAAATCAAGCCCAACGTTGGAGGAAAAGGCGGACACGGTGGCTATGCCGGTCCTGCCGTGAAGCCTATTGCGCTTCACTTACTGAGTGCTGTCGGTTCTGATCCTGAAGTTATAAAACGTGGATTACCGATCTCTGGCATGGGCGGTGTCGAAACGTGGCGCGACGCAGTTGAGTTCATGCTCCTGGGTTCGACGAGCGTTCAAGTTTGCACAGCCGTGATGCACTGGGGCTTCCGAATCGTTGAAGATATGATCGAAGGTATGTCCAACTGGATGGACGAGCGGGGTTTCACCTCGCCGCATGATTTCATTGGCAAGTCGCTGCCTCGAATTTCGCACTTCGGCGACTTCGATCTGGGATTCCAGTCGGTGGCTCGTATTGACCACGACAAGTGCATCAATTGCAATCTCTGCTACATCGCATGCAACGATGCAGCACACCAATGTATCGACTTGAAAGAAGTGCAGTTGAAAAATATCGGCAATGGAAACGGTCGTCTCATGCCTGTAGTGCGTGAAGAGGATTGTGTCGGTTGTGACCTCTGCAGCACGGTTTGCCCGGTCGATGATTGCATCTCAATGGTTGAAATTGAGACCGGTCGTCCGCATGTGACCTGGAATGAGCTCACGAAGAAACGACCTGAGATCACGCAGGATTGGGGCAAAATGGAGCAATACCGCAAAGAAGTCGGTATTCACATTCATTAAGACAAGACGATTCTATTTCGCCGGAGGCGCGCCTGACGGCCCGGTCGGAGCCGCTCCTGGAGCTGGTGCAGATGTGCTCGTCGGTTCAATGTTTACCGAACCGAAAGGTTTTACGATAAACACCAGAGCCGCTGCAATCACTGCAAATACAACGAAAAGAACAATTTGAATGCTTTTCCCCGGAAGTTTCTTTTCGCTGACATCGTTATCGGACATAAGATCACTCTCCACCACCGATTCAGTACTAATACATCATGAGTTGGTGATAAACGCAAGTGCACCGGCCGCATTATGGGTGGTGGCGGTTGCCGCAAGTATGCAAAACTGGCGTTTTAAGCTAACATTTGTTTGACTTCCAGCTGTGGACAAAAGATTTACCAGTGACCAGTAGTCGCCAGGGAATTTACGAGCGTTTCATTCGACCATACTTCTTCAATATGGATCCGGAGGATGCGCATCTGCTCGCGCACAAACTCGCGCCGGCGCTCTCGATTGCGCGGGCGCAGACTGAGATCTGGTACAGTCAACTATCGCCGAGACTGGCTGTTGAATTGGCGGGAGCGAAACTTTCCAACCCGCTCGGATTGGCCGCCGGCTTTGACAAGAACGGAGACCTTGTCGAATATCTTCGATTAATGGGATTCGGATTTGCGGAGATTGGCTCTGTGACGGCGAGACCATCGCCAGGTAATCCACGACCCAGGATTTTTCGTTTGCTCGAGGACGAGGCCGTAATCAATTACATGGGGTTGAACGGTCAGGGCGCGATCAAGGTAGCCGGTAAACTCGCCGTCGCGCATCCCAGCGTTCCCCTGTCCATCAACATCGCGAAGACAAACGATCCCAGTATAGTCGGCGATCGAGCTGTCGAGGATTTTGTAAACAGCTTCAAAGCGGTGAAGGACCTGTCCGTCATTTATGTCGCGATAAACGTGAGCTGTCCCAACACGCATGAGACAAAACTCGCTGAAGTCGCCACTATCGATGCGGTACTTGCCGAGGTCGTGAAACTAAACAGTCGGAAATTGCCCCTGTTTTTAAAGCTTTCGCCTGACAGCGATACTGAGATGTTGCAGAATGTCGCTCAGGTAGCGGCAAAGCATGAGCTGGCAGGCTTCATCTGTGGAAACACATCGGTCGATCGTTCTGCTGTAAAAACGGCGGAAGAAACCTTGAGGACGATTGGACCAGGCGGTCTCTCCGGTCCGCCTATTCGAGAAAAGGCGCTGGCTGTCTGTCGCCAGATGTGGGAACTGAAACAAGACGGGCAGCAGATCATCGCGTGTGGTGGTATCGGCAGCGGTGCCGACGCTTTTCGTTTCATTCAAGCTGGTGCTACGGCTGTTCAACTCTACACCGCTCTGGTCTATGGTGGACCGTTTTTGCCGTTCACGATTTTGAAAGAACTCGGAGCTATTCTCGACGACAGGAAGCTGACTGTTGCTGAGGCCGTTGGAAGTGGAAACCGGAAGCAGTTGCCTGCACGAATCTAGACTTCGTTCGATTGTTCAGTTTCGACCTCTGCAGATTGTGGATTATTCTCGCCGGATTGCTCTCGTTGAGTTGCACGTTGTTTCTGCTCCTGCTCCAGACGTTCTTTCTCAAGTCGGAGATGCGCTCCAGATGCTGTTTCCGAGAGAATTGCGGCCGCCGCCTCGTAAGAGCGATCTATGTCTTCTGACTGAGCCTCCGCCGCGCGCGCCACTCGAACTTCCTCTTCAGCTTCTCTGTTTTTCATTGGTCGCAAGTAGAACTCTTCTGCAAGAAACATGCCTGCAGTAGCAACTGGGACTGCGATGAGCGCGCCAGCCACGCCAAGAATGGACGCAAAAATCAGAATTGCAAACAGGACGACCAGTGGGTGAAGTTCTACCTGCTTGCCCAGAAGATTTGGAACAATCAAATTGCTCTCGACCCACTGTTCGAAAACGAACAGAAGTACGACGGCGCCGGCAAGCATGGGCGATTGATTAAAAGCCACTAGAATAGCCAGGAGTGCTGTGGTCATTGACCCGACGAATGGCACCAGGTTGAGCAATCCGGACAACAGACCGAGCACAAGTGCATGTTCGACTCGAAGCAAACTCATGCCGATTGTGAGGAATGTCGACACTGCCAGGCACACTAAAAGTTGTCCGCGTATGTAACCACCAAGTCTGGCTTCCAGTGGTCTGATTAGCGTCGAGGCCCTGGCCGCTTTTTCTTTCGGCAACCATGCCAGCAATTGAGGCCACATCACTTTCGCTTCGACCACAAAATAAGCGGTCAGGAATAAAACCAGAATCGCGGTGGCTGCGACCGTCACTATATCACTGGTCATGTGAAGGGCATGCCCGCTTAAACGCGACACGAATGCCTTAACTTCGGTTGTGCTGATCGAGAAATTTGCGACATTTTCGCCGAGCATCTCTCGCATATGGTTGTAGATTTCGGCCAGTCCTTCGGCGTAACGCGGCAAGCGCTCATACAAACTCACTGCCTGTTCTTTCAAGGTTGGAAATAAAGCTGCAACCAAAAAGGAATAGATGGTTATGATAAGCGCGTAAATGACGAGAACGGTAATCTTTCGAGAAATTCTCCATTTGTTTTCGCATTTCTCCGCGACCGGAGCGATGGCCGATGCCAGGGTCAGCGAGAATATAAGAGCGATGATGAGGGTTCGCAACTCCCAGCAAAGCCAGACCAGAAGAGCAATCGCAATTAGAGTGAGCGGTTGCCGGATGCGCCCGCCGCCGCCGCGCTTCCACTTCTCTCTTAAACTGAGCTCGTTCGATTTCATTTTGCACCTTGAGCGGTATCAATAGATTCTACTACCACGCTGGGACTGCCCGCTGAAAGCCTGACTCCGAGGGCGGAGATTCCGTTATGTTTATTCCAATCAGCGATGCCCTTTGTCTCAGCGATCAGCTTTGCTCGCCTCGCATCGATTACTGGTTGAAACGGCTGCAATTCTATGGAGCCGACTTCATCGCTATCTTTTCCCTTGAACACCAGCGATAGACCGTTTGATTTCGACTGCGGGTCGGTGGCAGACTGCGACGGAGTGCAGGTAACTTCCAGGTCGCCGGCTTTTGTAGGATCCAGGTATTCTCGCATGGGAAGCCAGACAGTGATGTCCTTTTTAGATCCGGAGTTCAGCCGGACACCGGAAGAAACTAACTCATAAAAGGGCTCCCCGCTCTGTACTTGAGCCCATTCTGCCGCTTTAATTCCGACTGCCTCAACTGGCTCTACTCGGATTTTTTCATTCACTTTCAGATGGGTCTGGCGAACTCCTGAATAGTAGATCGGCATGAGACGACCATTCTCGTAGGACCAAACGTAAAAGTCCGTCACCTTCGCAGCCGGATCTGAAGAGCTTTTCTGTTCGACTTTATTTACTCGAATAAAAGCGGAAGGCAATCTTCGGTTTGTTTCAACTTCCAGTGGCTGTCCTGTCAGTGGCGAGCAAAGCATCGCTTGAAGGATGGTTTCCTCCCGGTCTCTCCGCTCTACGAGCGCAGCTCCCGGTGAGTCTAGTTTCTTCCGCCGTCCGCCAAAGACGAAATCCAGGGGAGGATTGATAATTGCAAGTTTTCCGGCGGTCTTTTCCATTCGCTTAGTCAATTCGACTTTGAATAAGCCAAGTTCGCGAGCCTGATCGTAATTTTTGCGGACGTCTTCAGCGACCACTACGCCCCAGAGGACGACAATAGCGGATATGATGCAGGAGCCTGTGAATGTCAGAAACAGACGCGCTTTTCGGTTCAGTGTATCGACGGCCGGAAGTGCTGCCAGCGCTAAAAGAATACAGACCGGAGGGGAAAGAAAGATGCCGGCTACGGCATAGGCGCTCGACGCTCCGAGATTGAGAATGCTCCATGCTGCCAGGGACGAGGCTGACCAGACGAGGGCAAACAAAATGGGGCGCAACCAGAGAGAACCAATCACAAGTCTTAACGTGGCGATACCGAATGTGGTGACTGTTAAAATCGGCAAGAGTTTTTGAACGTATTTAAGTTCGGTTTCGCCCGAAAAGATGGCGCTGAGAAATGACATCGCAGTCTGGGTGGAAGGTCTGGTGGACAGCATTAATGCTGAGTGGGGGACCAGGAACAGCATCGTGGCGAGAAAGTAAACACTCAGTCCAACGTACGACCTGAGTGGACCACTTGCGTTGCGCTTTTCGGTTTCCGCAATGAACGATCGCGAGAATGCCAACCCCAACATGGCGACAACGATGCCGGTCGAATCGCAGACGCCAGCCAGTATGAGGCTCAAGAGAGCCAGCAAGTAGTAACCGTTTTCTCGAAGCAACCGGAAGCGCAAATCTAAAAACACGGCGAACAAACCGAAAAAATTCGCCAGCAGAGCAGGGAGCATCGTCACCGGCATCGTGAGTGAATTGTTGTGAGGAATCAAAAGATAAAGCAGCGCGGCAAACAGAGCAGACGATGCGCCTATTCGGTTTCCGTACCTGATGGTGATGTCCAGGGTGATTAAACCGACAGACATTGCCGTCAGTGATGTCACGACGAAACTGACGGTTCGATACCACCAGGCATGATGGTTGAACAGCATCAGTTGAATGTAGAACAGCGGGTTCGAATTAAGACCGACTTCGAACGGTATGTTGGGAACTCCGTCTGTAAGCATCTTTCCGACGGCAATATATTCCTGGGGAAGGAATCTGGTGGCAAAGAACTCCTGCACAACCAGGGCTAGAAGAACGAGGGTGAGAAGAAAGCCGAGGAAAAACTGGATTCGCGTTGATTTCCAGTCGAAAGTGGCAACCTCTAGAGCGAGTTTGTAATCATCTTTTTTTTCTGCGGTTCGATTGCTCAAGCTGCTTCTCAGTGGCTTAGTTGAAACATAATCGGGTCAGAGAAATAGCCTACTACTTCTCCCTCGAGTCCTACCGCTGCCATTCTTAATTCGTAAAATCCTGCTCCTCCGAGATCTTTCAAGCTAAATTCCTGTCCTGCTTCGTGCAAGTCGTTTCTAATCCAGGTTTTGAGGGCTTTCGGACAGGCACTGGCATCTCGGTAAGTGTTGCTGTAGTGCTCAAACCAGGCATCAGGCTTAGAAATTTCAAATAATGTTTTAGTCGCTCCAGCGACTTTCGTCGCGTCGAATGAAAATCGCCCGATCTTTCCGCCGGCGCGGGCAACTCCGCTTTCGTCCTCGGTAAAGTTGCCGGCGGTTTCCAGAACCGGTATGCAGTCTGAGCCGCTCACGATCGAGACTCCGTGGACTGTAACGCTTGCTCCAGGCAGTGGCGATTCGATTGCGATGCGATGGACCTCTCCTCTGCTCAGCCACTTCTTATGCTCTGACACGTGTATGCGCATTTTGTAGAGCTTACCGTCGGAAGGAACGGTCGTGATCAGGTTTTGCGCATCGTTTGACTGTAACGAAACAGCGCCGGACCATCGCACGACGACTGGAATGGAACCGCCTGCGGTGCCGCCGTCCTTACTGGTTGCAGACAAACAAACGTCGAGAAAGTCTACGGCTGTTGGTTGAATGTCTAGTGCTGGTGTCAGTAGCTGGACGGCGTATGGGACTCGATGACCGCCGAGCGGTGGGACTTTCCCTCTGTCCGAAATATTTTTTTCGCCCGGTTTTAAAAGTGGATTTCCTCGGGCATCAATGTCGATTGGCTTCAAGTCCTGACATTTTTCGTCTAGTTTGATTTCAGAATCTGCAGTCTTCAGTTCGATTGGAACCAATTTTTCATCTTCGCGGTCCCAGAAAACAAAATGCGTTTTCGAAGTCGGTGAGAGCAGCCGGCGCACTCTGGAAATTCTAATCAAGTCATCATCACCGAATAGGACCGGTTCAAAAGTTCGCACTCGTCGGAAGATGTTGGATTCGTTCAACGGTGGTGCTAGAAGAACTGAGAGAGTTGCCGCGTTATAGAGCATGTGAGCGCCCTTGTATTTATGCGGTAAATTCAGTAAAGCTATGTCGTCAGTGGGTGGAGCGTTATTAACCTGCTTGTCGAGAGCGTCCCGAAGCAAGCGCAGCTCTGACCCGGCTTGAACCCAGGCTGAATTATTTCCGAATGCTATGTAACCGTAGAAGGCAACGATTGAAAGAGCCGCAACAGACGAGAGTGCGCTGAGTGCCACCATGGGCGGTGATACAGGAGATTTTCGGGCAGCGGCTTCCACCTTTTCAAAGTTCCACATAGGAGCCAAGAAGGCTGCGATCAGGAGGCACAACGGAGCTGTTCCCACGTAGATAAATCTGGAGCCCTGTAATGATTCCGTGAGATTCCATACGGGTATCGTCGGTATCATCACGAGGAGAAACCAGAGTCCAGCAAAGGCGATAGTTTTAAATATAAGCAGCTTGTTTTGGCTATAGAAGAAACGAGCCAGAAAGAGCGCCAACGTGATGCCGTACAGTATGGATAGCGGCCTCACAATTCTTTTGATTGGGTCGAAAACTTCCGCGTTCAAAGGAAAGATTACTCGGTGCGCCGAGGCGAATGAGAATATTCTGGACAGTGTCGACTCTGAAAGTCCTTCGCCTATTGAACCTTGATACCCGCCTGTGACTGAGCCCAGTGCGAGTGTTCTCACAACCGCGTAAATCACTAAAATCAGCCACAGTTGCCATGTTTCCACAAATGCTTTCGGTATGGCTGCAAAGAAACCTGGTTTTTTTCCGTCCTCGTTAGAGCGGGGAAAGAGCACCATAAGTAATACCAGTGCCGGAGGTAAAGTTACCGCCATCTCCTTTGAAATCAAGCTGATGACAAAGAAGGTAAACGCGAGCACTGTATAACGTATTTTTTTTGCGTCGACGGTTCTCCTCGACTTCAAGAAGAGCCACATTGATAGCAAGTAGAAAGCGCAGCAGACACTGTCCACGCGCGCTATTATCCAGCTCACTACCTCTGCGTGCAGAGGGTGAACTGCAAATAGCATGGCCGACAGCAGGGGCAAGAGTGTCGAAGCGTAAAAACTTTGGTCGTCCAAACCGTTCGCAGCAAGCGGTTTTTCGCTATTCCGGCGAAATAATAGTGTGCACTCTTTTACAACAAGGAAAAGACCGATCGTCGACAGACATTGGTAAATAAAGTTGGTGATGTGATAGCCGAGTGGGCTGAATCCGAACAGGGCGCGGTCGAAAGCGAGGGTCACCGATATAAAGGGGCGATAAAAGTTCGTTCCTTCTGTTTGTAACCAAGTTGAGTAAAAGTTTTTCAACAAAAGGTCAGCATGACCGTTGAAAACCTCCTGTAGCCAGGCTACATGGACGAAATCGTCGGCGAGGAAGTAGCCGCCAAGGGTTTGCCAGTGGCAAGCCAAATTTACGACCACCAGTAACGCGATGGCGGCTGAATTGTGATCGTTTAACCAGATAAGCCACTCGTAAAGCGAAAAAGGTCGAGCGCTGCGGCTTGCTGGCGGTCGTGTAAGCACGTCTGAGGACATGGAGGAAAGTCCGAGGATGGATTTAGACACATGATACCGGTCATGTGCACGAGAAAACTTTTTGTTGTTTTAGGTTATAACGATGGGTAAATGCTAGTCTCGTAAGCCTTAAGATAGTCTGGTTCATCGACCTTCAACGAAATTGAGTAAAGCAAGCAAATTGACGTTTCCGAACGGCTTCCTCTGGGGGGCTGCTACCTCACATTTCCAGATTGAGGGATATTCTGCTGAAATGCAGGCCCAGTTGTCCGACTGGTCATCCTGGATGTCAATGCCGGCTAAGATTGTGGACGGCAGCACTGCTGAATTTGCGTGTGATTTTGTTAATAGATATCCGGACGATATCGATCTGCTGGAAGCGCTCAAGTTGAATGCGTTTCGCATTAGCATCAATTGGCCTGCGATATTGAAGGATGAGCCGGGAGGCGAGTCCACGAGCCAGGAACTTGACCCTGAGGCTGTCGCATACTATCGAAAGCTGCTCACAGACTTGCAAGCGCGTGGGATCAAAACCTTTGTGACCTTGTTCCATTTCTGCCTGCCGACCTGGATAGCGGCCAGAGGCGGCTGGACTAGCCCGGTTGCAGCGGAGCAGTTCGGCATCTTCACGCAGAAGATTGTGGAGGCTCTGGGCGACAAAGTCGATTTCTGGCTAACCATCAACGAACCCATGGCGTATGCCTATCAAAGCTATGTGAGCGGTCAGTGGACGCCGGGGCACGTGAGCGACTATCTCTCAGCGTTCAAAACGATAAAGAACATGCTGGTCGGGCACGTGCACGCTTACAACGCTATCAAAGCGAGCTACCCGCAGGCACAGGTCAGTTACACGAATCACTGGCGACCCTTTTCGCCGGAGAAGCCGCTTAGTCCGCTGGATCACATGGTCTGCATGGTTCGAGATAACGTTTTCAATCATCTTTTCCCGGCCAGCATCCAATCAGGTGTTTACAGTTTGCCGCCGCCACTGTCATTCTTCAAAGAAATTCGGGAACTGGAAGGACCGATACCCGGTCTCAAAGACAGCATCGATTACCTTGGTATCAACTACTACACAAGGGAAATTTCGCGTTTCAAACCGTCCTGGCCGCCGGATTTGTTTGGCGAAGCCTCGCCGAAACCGCTTTTGAAAACAAATGCGCTTGGTTGGGAAACATACCCTGAGGGTTTGTATCAAATTCTCACCCATGACGTGAAACCTTATTTGAAGAGTTCCTCCGGAAAGACTCGCGAGATTTACATTACGGAAAACGGCTATGCCGAGTGTTTCGAAAGCCAACTAGTAGAAGGCGATTGGTCTCTCGAAGATGTGGAGCGCGTGGAGTACATGACGCAGCATCTGGAAGCAATTCATGAGGCAATTCGGGCCGGTTCGCCGGTGCGAGGGTATTTGCACTGGTCGCTTCTTGATAATTTTGAGTGGGCCGAGGGTCTGCAGCAGCGCTTCGGTCTGGTGCGGGTCAGTTATCCGGATCAGAAGCGCCAACCACGCAAGAGTGCATACGTGTATGCTGATATTGCCGCTGAAAATGCATTGACTAAAAAATCAACTTCGCAATAACAATCTCCTAACATCAAAGTAATAAAACAACCATAGAAATTGATTCCGGACAGACAACCACGTGAGGAAAAACGGAAATGACTCTTGCTAAGCCGCCGTCTGTGGACGAAATTGCTTCCGGTTTATTCAAACTCAATCGAGTGGTGACACTACCAGCGGTGCTGGCTCTGGCAATGACCATTTGCTGTTCGTTCATTTATCCACTGGTGCTCCGCACACCGGGCGGATCAGAAATTGCTGTGTTTCAGAGCAATTCGGCCGCACTGGCCGCCGAAGAGGTCCATGTTCGTGCCCATCTGGTCACCGAGAGTAAGACGATTAAACCGGGAAGTGAGTTTCTGCTCGGGGTCGCATTCGATATCCAACCCGGCTGGCACATCTACTACAAAGAATGCGGTGATGCCGGCATGCCGACGTCGATTGAGTGGAAGTTGCCGCCAGGATTCACCCATGGCGATTTGCTCTGGGAGAAGCCGCATAAATTCGTGGACTCCGGAATAACCACGTATGGCTATGCGAATAAAACGTTTATCGCGACTAAGGTGACTGCGCCCGCTGACTTGCCGAAAGACCAGCCTGTGAAAATCGATGCTTCGCTGAGCTGGTTGTCGTGCAAAGAAATTTGTTTGCCTGGCAAGGCCAGCATAACTACTGACGTACCGGTCTCCGATGCGCAGCCCGATAAGGCGAATGCGGCACAATTTTCATCAGTAGGCTGGACCGGTGATGTAACGAAGTTGTCCGATGAGAGCGGTCACGAAGTTACTCCGCTTGTCGCGAGTGCGAGTTCCGGCAACGGACCTGGTACTCCCGCCACCGCCGGTGATGCTGCAACGGGAGGAGCAACAGATTCCACTCTTGATGAAATTTTCGGTAAGAAAGATCAAGAAGGCTCTGCCGAGGGCGTCGGCTATTACCTGGGGTTTGCGCTACTGGGCGGATTGATACTCAATGTGATGCCGTGCGTTCTACCTGTTATTGCCATCAAGGTTATGAGCTTCATCGAGCAAGCTGATGAAGAACCAGCGCGAGTTCGACTTCTCGGGCTGACGTTTTCAGCAGGCATAATGTCCTCCTTTCTGGCGCTGGCAGCCATTGTTCTCGGTATTCGAGCGGCGGGGCAATCAGTCGGCTGGGGGTTTCAATTTCAATATCCTGGTTTCGTAATTTTGATGAGCACCATCGTCCTCTTACTAGCACTGAGCCTGTTCGGATTGTTTTACATCTCTTTCAATGCAGGTCAAGATGGGCTTGATAAGCTGGCTTCCAAGGAAGGGTTTGTTGGAACCTTCTTTAAGGGGGTTCTCGCCACGACTCTTTCAACTCCTTGTACCGCTCCATTTCTCGGCACCGCGCTCGGTTTCGCCTTTGCGCAGCCGGCCTGGGTCGTGTTTGGGATTTTCTTCATGAGTGGGCTGGGGATGTCTCTGCCATATCTGTTGTTCACTGCCTTCCCTCAGCTCATGAAGTTCTGTCCGCGACCCGGTGTATGGATGGAGAAATTCAAAGAATCTATGGGTTTCGTTTTAATGGCGACTGTTGTCTGGCTGCTGTTCGTTCTCGGTCAGCAAGTCGGTCCGGAAGGACAGATGTGGGCTTCGTACTTCCTGCTAACGGTTGCCCTCGCTTCCTGGATAATCAGTAGATACACAGATCTGACAAGCTCGAACGAACGCAAGATCAAAGTCTGGTCTATTGCTGGCGTAATCGCAATTGCAGGTGGCTATTTCTTTATCGTCAACCAGCCCTCGATAGCTCTTTCTCTGGGTGGCGTGTCTTCTAAAGAGACGACGGCTCAGAACTCGAATTCCGAAGGTATTGACTGGAAGCCGTTTTCAATCACGTCTCTAAAAGATGCGGTAGGTCAAAACAAAACTATTTTTCTGGACTTCACAGCCGATTGGTGTTTGACGTGCAAGTCGAATGAGAAACTGTTTTTGAACACCGCCGAGGTCAAAAACAAATTGCGCGACCTGAAAGTGGAGACGATGCAGGCTGACTGGACAACGCAGGATCCGGATATTTCGAAAATCTTGAATCGATTCGGTCGATCGGGAGTGCCACTATATGTGGTTATCCCTGCAGGACGCCCGAAAGAACACATTGTTCTTCCCGAAGTTATTAATCAGAAGATGGTTTTGGATGCGCTGGATAAGGCCGGACCCAGCAAGTAGCGGTTCTGCAAAGTAAAAACCGGACTTGCTAATCAAGTCCGGTTTCAGCAGTTTTCAATTTATCCGTGTATGGTTTTGTGGATGGTATCGAGCATTCCGTCGATTTTGGAGATGTCTGTTTCCTCCACGAAAACTGCCAGAATGCCGACGTCGACATCGGTGAGTATGGTTGTTTTCTCCTTATCGCCGTCCTTCGTGAGCATGACCATCTGACGAAGTTTTCCAATTTCCAATTTCTTGGTCGTCAGGTTGCTTGTTGATAGAAGGGCAGTCGACAGGGCACCCATGATGTCCTTGTCCCAACCTTCCTTGAGTGTGGATGCCATGACCAGTCCATCATGACCGACGATGATGCTGCCGAACACACCCTCGTATTGATCGATTTTGTGGAGCAATTCCATGATGCCCTGACCGCGTGCCGAGCTGATGATCCGGGCGGTCGACAGATTCTGCCCTAGCTTACGTTGTTCGCCGGCTTTAATGATGTTTTCAATTGCTTGGTTATCGATCAGAAGTTTTCCGATCGTCTTCATTGTTCCGACGCTTTCGCCCTGAGCTTTGGGAGCCTTTGCAGAGCGCGTCGAGAGCGTGCCGAACTCTTTTAGCTCCTTCTGCAGTTTCGCCTTCTCAGGGGACACAGGAGCGGCCTCTGCTTCGACGCTTTCTTCCTCTTCGGAGTCCTCATCTTCAGTGGCTTGCTTTTCTATGTCATCTTTTATTTTTGCGGCCTGCTCTTTCGACATGGCAGGCATGTCGCCAGTTTGTTTTGCGCTCTTCGGTTCCGCAGAGATGACCGGTATGCGATCACCTGTCTCGACCAACGAAGTAGGCATCGGTGGTTCTGGTTTTTCGCCCTCTTTGACCTTCTTCAAGGTCTCTGCGTTCACGTCCAGTTGTTCACCGGCAATACCTGCGAAGATATCGTCTACATCGGAGTCTCCGAGTGCAAATAGAGAGTCTCCGTCTTCTTCCGATGACTGTTCCTCAGCCGGCTCTTCGTCTTTATCGGTAGGCATGACGAAGTCGCCGGTAGCTTCCTGGTCAATTTCCTCAGGCGCCGCTGGGGCTTCCTCCTCGACTGGCTCCTCTTGCTTCTCTTCGGCTTCTTCCTCGGTCTGAGATTTTAGCGGTCTGTCTCCGACATTCATCTGAGCCTCGGCTGGAGCCAGGTTCGAGAAGAGGTCGTCGACGTCTCCGTCGACATTGTCTCCGAACAATGTTTCGCGATCGCCCTCTTCATCCTCCGATGGTTCAGCGGATTGTTCCGAAGCTTCAGGCTCTTCCTCTGCGATTGGTTCAGGCTGCGGTTCTTCCGCTTCGGGAGCGGCTGGCGATACCTCTGACTCTTCAGCGCCAGCTTCGACTTCGGCTTCGTGTGTGACTTCGCGTTGGCTGTCTGCTGGTGCCAGTGATGTGAATATGTCGTCAATCTCAGCGTCTACGTTTTCCGCAAAGACCTTCTCTTCTTCCTCCTGCGCCTCGGGCTCAGGCGTTGATTCGGTGAGCGGTTCGCTCGCCTTTGCCGCGGGCGCCACCTCCTCTTCTTCCTCGGACATTTCCATGAATCTTCTGGACAGTAAACCGCCGGCATTTTCGCTGGACGTTTTCTCTATCGATTTCGATTCCGATGCACTGGCTGCCGGAGCGGGTTTGTCCGGTTTTGCAGAAGCTGCTTCGAATTCTTTTACTTCCGGAACTTCCTTTTTCTCGTCCTCGTCGGCGAGCGCCTCTGCTCTGTCCAGGAGACTCAGGAGGTCGGGTGAACTGCCTGTAGGCGCCGGAGTCGGCTGTCTTTTTTCGGCCATTTTTGCAGCTAAGCCGCCGACCGGGCGTTCGTCCTTGCCACTACCTGTGGTGCCTGGTGCGGGTCGTGCCGGTGTTGACTGTGTCGTACCCGGGCGAGCCGGAGAGTCTTTAGCTGCCGGTCGGGCTGGTTGAGCCAGTGGTTGCGGCTTCGATGCTGCCGGCTGCGGCTTTGCGGCTTCCGCACCCTTCGGTTTGTCCGCAACTTCGGAAAAGAGGACGGCGATGCGAATCTCTTCAGGTTTCGGAAGTGCCTCGTAGTCCGTGCTTTCATCTTCGGTGTCGAGTCTGTCGAGCAGGCTTCTCAGGTCACCACCACCTGCGGTGTCTTGAATCGGCGTCGGTTTCAACGAACCGGTTCCGCTGGCAGACAGTGCTTGGAGTTTGGTAAACGTGCTTGTGTTCCGACGTTTTTGCGCTTGCAAACGGCTGTTGGTCGCAGAATTCTTTGCGTCCGAGGGACCGCCGGGGGCTGGTCCGGTGCGAGCTGCCGGCGCATTCGGCGAAGGGTTGAGCGGACCCGACAGCATCTCATCAGAAGCGTCGAGGTCGATCTCCACGGGCGGTGTCATAATCGCCTGCGCACTCTCGACACTGCTTGGAGTCTTGCGATTAGTGACGGTTTCAGCCGGAGGAACGACGGCCTGCATATCCGTCTTTGACGAGGTCAAACCGCGAAGCCCACCGACCTTGGACTTCATGAAGTCTTCAGCCGATTCTGCGTCTTGAAGAGCAGATGGTATCGTCCCGGTCGGCACTGGTTCTTGCGGACCGGATTCGGCAACCTTGCCTTTTTGAAGTCTTTCCAGCCCGCCTGATGCGAAGCTATCGAAAGGTTCTAATTTGAACAATGCGAAAGTCGTTCCCAGACCGCCGAGGTTCATTATCACCAGCTGAGCCCAGCTGAACTCGACCATCAAGCCTGGAGAAAACTTCCAGAAATTGTAGAACAAGTTGCCGAGAAGTCCGTACAGCGACGCAAAAGCGAAAATCGAAAGCGCTGCTTGATACTTCTGGATTTTGGATGCTCGATCGTAAAGTATCAGCGAGCCAATCAGTGCAACACCGATTAATGTGACGAATAAAACGCTGATGTGGAACGAATTTCCTCCCGCCAGCATCGGCTGTTGCGGCAACATAATCGCCGCCGCCGCAAAGATGAGCGGCGCAACAATGCCCAGAGGGGAAAGTTTGAATGACAGTTTGTACATCTAACGACTACTTGCCTACTTCTTAACGAGTAACTGTGTGAGCTATATACCCGAGTTGAAAAACTAACTAGTAACTCCTACGTATTATGTCAAATTGGCAACCCCATTCTCGTTATTCCCGAGAATATCCGACGTGTCGCGACTGAAACCGATTGCGCATATCGCAGCAGTTGAAAACCGGAGCAGACGTCTTGCAACGCGCGCCGGGCGCAGAAAGTTCCAGGGCTCGATTGTCGACAATCGAGTACGGCGCTAAGCTCGAAACTTGCCGCCCATCTTGGATACGAGATTGTCTCTTATCTTGCCCATGATTTTATCGACCTCGTCGGTGGTCAGAGTTTTCTCTCTGTCCTGGAAGGTCAGGCGGTACGACAGGCTGCGAGTTCCTTCCTCCAGCGGGTAGATGCTGACAAGCTCAACATCCACTAGTGATGCGCCTCCCGACATTTCAATCGAGCCTTGCACCGCCGCGTGGTCTGTCGAGTCCTTCATGTCCACCGTCAGATCTCTGATCATCGAAGGCGTGCTGGCTGGCTCCTTAAAGCCGCCAACCACGAGTGATTTGGCGATTTGCTCCAAGTCGAGTTCAAAAGCATAGACTGCATCTCGGAGATCTTTTTCCGCCAGGTAGCCTGGATGAACTTCACCAACCAGTCCCAGCTTGACAAGGCGATCTTCCATTTTTCCTTCGACATCGCGAGGAAATTTATCAGCCGGAGCTACGGCAATTACACAGGCTCGATATGGATGCAAGTATGCAGGAGCATTTTTCGGTCGGAAGAAGCGCAACCTCGTGACCGGTACTCCCGCTTTTTCAAGCATCGACTCGGCAATGCCCTTGATGCGGTAAAAGTCTACCTTCTCCTCAAGCGAAGCCTTTGTGACCACTTTCTCTTTCACTTTTTCGCTCTTGGTCACCTGTTTCACAAGCGATCCGGTAATAACAGCGGCAACTAAAGTTCTCTCTGCTACGCCAGTCGACCATTTGTCCAATTCCGACTTCTCTTCTACCCGTTCGTAAACGCGGCCTGTTTCAAACAACCACACGTCTTTCACGCCGCGGTCGAGGTTGTATTTGACTGCATCAATCATGCCGGGAATGAGACTCTGTCTCAAAGCCTGGTGATCCTTGGATAGAGGGTTTAAAACGCGAACGACGGTTTCACTTTCAGTCAGGCTGCTCTCTCCGCGCAAGCTGCTGAGCCAGGCTTCGGAAAGACCTTGTCCGGAAAGGGCGAAACGTATATCGCGTATGAGTTGGTCGGAACGCTCCGGGCACGCGGAGGAACGCGGCATAGCTTCAGGGAGGTTGTCGTATCCGAATAGCCTGCAAACTTCCTCGATGAGGTCTATCTCGCGCGTCACATCCTCGCGTCTGAAACTAGGCACTTCGACGGTGATCTCGTCAGGATTAGTTTGCGGTTCGGGTTTGAAACCGAGGCTGCTCAAGTATTTGATCGCGTCTGCGGCCGGCATATCGACGTCTAGAAGCCGTTTGACCTGGCTGAGTCGCATGGAGACCTTGGTCGGCGTGGTCTTCGGAGAGCCTGACTGGAAAAGATTTTTCACTTTGACATCGGCGCCGCAGTATTTCGAAATCAAATATGCCGCCCGGTCGGAAGCGGCGCGAACAGTCTCCACATCAACTCCCCGCTCGAAGCGCAGTGAGCTGTCGCTGGAGAGTCCCATCAAGCGGCTGCCTCTGCGGACACGAGCAGGAGTGAAGGCCGCGGCTTCAAGCGCGATTGTGGTGGTGGTTTCACTGATCTCGGAGTCTTTGCCGCCCATGATTCCGGCAAGCCCAATAACGTTTTCCGTGTCGACGATGGCGAGCACTTCATCAGTGAGATCGCGGACTTTGCCGTCGAGCGATACGAGCTTCTCTCCGCTTCTCGCACGGCGCACAGCGATCGTCTCGCCTTTGACCTTTGCCAGATCGTAGGCGTGAAGAGGTTGACCGTACTCGAGCATAACGTAGTTGGTTATATCGACCACGTTATTTACGGTCCTCAATCCCAGAGACTCAAGGCGGCGGGCTAACCAATCTGGAGACGGGCCGATCTTGATGTTTTCAATCAATCTAATGGAGAAGTAGGGGCAATCCTCGGTATTTTCGATGCTTGTGGATAAACCGACCTTTTCGCCTTCTTTGTCCTGGTAGACTTTATCGTCACCTTCGACGTTCAATTTCCAATCAGGAATTTCCAGCTTGCGTCCGGTCAGGGCTGCCATCTCGCGCGCGAGACCAATCACACTCAACGCATCTCCGCGGTTGGAGCGAGGCGCGACGTGCATGACATAGTCAGGTTTTAACGACAAATGCTCGATGATGTCGATGCCCAGTTCAACACCGTTTTCACCAGGACGAGACAGAACCAGGATGCCTTCCGAGTCACCATCTGTGATACCAAGCTCGGGCGGTGAGCAGAGCATGCCGTTAGATAACACGCCTCTGATCTCTCCTGCTTTGATCTCCAGTTTCTCCCCGGTCTTTCGGTTCACGACGATAGAACCAGGAAGTGCGACCGGAATTCGCTGACCGACTTCGATATTTTGCGCGCCGCAAACAATTTCGACGGGATCCTGATCTTTTTTGAGCTTGACCTTGGTGAGCCTGATTTTATCGGCATTCGGATGTGTTTTGATGTCGACGATTTCGCCAACGACAACCGGACCGGTCAGATCAGGACCCTCTTTCGACATCTCTTCGACCTCGAAAGCGCCCATGGTGAGCCTGTCCTTAACGTCTTCTATTTCGATTCCGTCGAGGTTGACATAATCGCAGAGCCAACTGTAGGAAAGTTTCATTTACTCAAAATCCTGATGTATAGAGGTTGTAGCTTGGTTCGAGCGCCGTTTAGAACTGGCGGAGAAAACGCAAATCGTTGTTGTAGAAGTGGCGAATGTCGTTGATGCCGTAACGCAGCATGGCGAGTCGTTCTATACCCATGCCGAAGGCGAAACCGCTCCACTCCTCCGGATCTATGCCAGCGCCTTGAAGAACGTTCGGATCGACCATGCCGCATCCGAGCAGTTCAAGCCAGCCTCTGTTGCCGCAAGTGCGGCAACCGGAGCCCTCGCAAAACGGGCACTGGCTGTCAAGTTCCGCGCTTGGTTCTGTGAACGGGAAAAAGTCCGGGCGAAAACGTGTTTTGAGCGGCTTGCCAAAAAGCTCTCGAATAAACGCATTCAACGTTCCCTTCAACTGTCCGAAAGTGACATCGCGATCGACGAGCAGTCCTTCGAGCTGATGGAACAGCGGATACTTTCTGGCATTCACTTCTTCGTTCCGGTAAACGCGACCCGGCGAAATTACGCGAAGTGGTGGCTTCTTGCTGTTCATCACCCGGATTTGAACGGTGGAAGTCTGACTCCTCAAAAGAACATCGGGGCGCACGTTTGTGTAGAACGTGTCCTGTTCGTCTCGGGCCGGGTGATCTTTAGGTGTGTTCAAAGCGTCGAAATTGAAGTAGTCGGTTTCAACCTCCGGCCCCTCAGCGACGGTGAAGCCCATACCGTAGAAAATCGAAATGATTTCTTCCGTCACTTGTGTGAGAGGATGAATGTGACCGAGTTCGCTGCGGGTTCCAGGAAGAGTGACGTCGATCACTTCTTGCGAAAGCCGAGCGCTGAGGGCCTCAGCTTCGAGTCCTTTGCGCCTGTTGTCGAGCAGGTTTTGAATCGAGTCTTTGATTTCGTTGGCGAGCTGCCCGATTTTTTTCTTTTCTTCAACCTCGAGCTTTGCCAGCCCGCGCAAGATCGCGGTAATTTCACCGCTTTTGCCTAAGTGTTTGCGGCGAAGCTCTTCGAGCGGTTCCAGACTATCGGTAGCAGCTATGTCCCTGGCAGCTTCTTGCTCCAGGTCCTTCAGCTGTTGTTCAAGTGACATCAACACAGCCTCCATATGGACTTTAATAAAGTATCAGACGCGCGCCGCTGTTACTTCATCCAGGGCTCAGTGTTTGCGAATTTGAAATATGAGCTGTTAAAAAAAATGAGTACAATCAGTTTTAGAATGGCTTATTGGCGACCGATTTAGAAGTGTATTAAATTGCCGAAAAGAAGGTTTACGCCCAAGAAAACGATTCCAACCACACGCGTTTCTGTGGTGGTCGTCAACAAGGAAAACAAAATTCTTCTGGTCCGGCACAAAAAAGGCAACCAGCGCTACTGGGTCTTGCCGGGTGGACGGCTTGAATATGGTGAAACCTTCGAGGAATGCGCCATTCGTGAGCTAAAGGAAGAGACAGGCCTGGATGTCGAGGTGGAGAGATTTCTGTTTCTTTCCGAGGCCCTTGCACCGGATCGCAGCCGGCATATTGTAAACATCTTTATCAAAGCCAAAGTTGTGGGCGGCACGATGAAGTTGGGGGACGAACCGGTGCTTGCCGGAGTTGACTTCCTGCCGCTTGAGGACCTGGCCAAGCTCACTCTGTTTCCTCCCGTGAGTGATGAGATTCTGGAAGCGCTTTCGGCTGGTTCGAGCAAGGGAATTCGATATCTTGGCAACTTGTGGGTGTAGCCAAAAAGCGCATCTATCGTTATCATTGCAAATCCCAGCTCGCAAGACCGGTTGATTTCTGCCGGACAGATTTTTGTTGTGCGAGCCGTCAACTATGGAGATAAGCTCATGGCTGAGCAAAGAGGAATGAAACGCGCTGCTAAAGTGCTTAAGCGCTCACAACGTCTCAAGAAGAAAGCTAAAGAAGCTAACTTGAGAAGACTCGAGCGGGCGTTGAACGCACCGGAACAGCAAGCAGAAGAGAAAAGCGAGTAGTCGCCTCTTCTCCGTTCATAACAAATTAATCGCTGGCTACCAGTCTTCACCATAGGTGAATTCGACGCCGGCGATTTTGATTGTCTGCCCGGACTGAATCCCCTCTGCGATCAGAGCGTCAATTACTCCCATCGAACGGAAAGCCCGGTAGAGATGTTGCAGTGATTCGGTGTCCCGCATATTAGTTACTTCAACCAATCGTTCAGCTCGATCGCCTTCGATCGTGAAGACATTCTTCTTTCGGTGAATTTCGAAATAGCTGTTGCTTCTGGTTTCGGCGTATGCGTCCTCGTCCGGTGGAAGAACGTCGCCTTCGAAAAGCTCGTCAGGTTCTTCCTCTCTGGACTTCGCCAGCTTTTCTGTGACCAGGTTGATCAGCTCTCTGGTACCTTCGCTTATGGCACCGCTGATGGTGAGGACGGGCGAATCGGGTTTCATCTTCTTAACCAGATTGATGGCGTTGGTGGTGGCATCGTCATCGACGAGATCGATTTTATTTAGGACCATTATCTGAGGTAAGGTCTTGAGCTTTGTCCCGTAGCCCGCCAGCTCTTTATCGATTGTCTCGATGTCATGCTGCAAATTCTCAGACGATATATCCACAAGATGTATCAAAAATCTGGTGCGCTCAATGTGCTTCAAAAATTTGTGTCCCAGTCCCAAACCTTGAGATGCTCCCTCGATAAGACCGGGAATGTCCGCCATTACGAAACCCTGTCCATCAGCCATTTTCACGACGCCAAGCTGAGGAGAGAGTGTGGTGAATGGATAGTCGGCGATTTTCGGTTTAGCGGCAGTGAGAACGCTCAAGAGCGTCGATTTGCCTGCGTTCGGCAATCCCACTATTCCAACGTCAGCCAGCAATTTCAGTTCCAGCTTCAGACGTCGTTCTACGCCTCTCAGACCGGGCTCACAGAAGTGAGGCGCCCGTCGTTGCTGCGTGGCAAGCGACGTGTTACCACGTCCGCCCTTGCCTCCCTGTGCAACCATGATTGTCAGTCCATCATGAGTGAGGTCGGCTATCGCGTTTCCCGTTTCAACATCATACGCAATCGTGCCGACCGGAACTTCGATAATGAGGTCGTTGCCGCCCCTGCCGTGCCTGTTCTTCGGACCGCCTTTGGCGCCCGGTTCGGCTTCGTACTCCGTCTTATAACGAAAATCGAGCAGAGTGCTTTTATCGCCGACGGCCTTCAGATAAATGTCGCCGCCCTTGCCGCCGTTACCCCCTGCCGGGCCGCCTAGCGGCTCATATTTCTCGCGCCGCCAGGCAACCATTCCGTTGCCACCGTCGCCGGAGCGGACAACTATTTCTGTTTCGTCGATGAATTGAGTCATTTAAATCGTGGTATCTATAACTTGATAAGGAGATCAGATTCTATTTCAGAGTTTCAAGCTCTTATATATACTTGGTATAAGCTCGGAATTCCAAATTTTATAGGTCACTTTATTAAGTGATAGATATCGCGGAGGATTGCACCTTGGAAGAGAGAATCACGGTTCACGAAAAGGCCAGAGGCGAAACCATCAACGTTTACATTGGCGAATATAGAGGGACCAAGTACCTCCACATTCGTGAATGGTACGTTGATAAGGACCAGGAAGAGAAACCCACCAAGAAGGGTGTTGCCATTCCGATCGATAAGATTGAAGCTTTGCAAGATGCGATTGATAGATTGGTGCCTAAGTCGAGCAAATAGTGCTATCACTTTTGCAGACGGAGGTCCGATGTATTGAACAATTGGTTATTCGCTAAACGAGCTTCCAAGCTCTCATTTTCGCTTCTCATCCCCGCAACGTTATCAGTCGCCGCAAATAGCAGTATCTGCGCAGCTAAAGCAATAGACTCGCCTGGTTCGACAACAGACCAGGCGAGTGTTTTTTCCAACGCTCCGGTTTCTACTCAGGGCTCTACAGGTGGTGGCATTCGCCTCAGGGAGCTCGAGGGCATCCGTGTTGCCACTGTTGCTGAAGCTGTCGATGCCGACGCTGTCAACCTTAACGGCATCATTGTTTCCAACGACAAACCCGTTCAAGGAGAGCCCATAAAAATCTCTCTAAGTCAGGACATCGACCCGACGGTGGAAACTTTTAAATTCAACGGTGAGACGTACAAATTCTTCACCGATGACTATGGTGGCAAATCTGTCCGCTCTGCGTACATAGCCATTCCGGCGCAGATGAAGCCCGGAAAACATCAGATAACCGCCGGCGGTGCCGTGGCTACGATATCTGTTTCAGATGCTCATTTTGGAATTCAGCGATTGACGCTTCCGAAGAAGAAGGACAATTTCAACGCTTCGCCGGGCGAGAAAGAGACTATCGCCAAGGCGAAGAAGGTTTTATCCGCTGAGAAACGCTGGAGCAGCGCGTTCAAGCATCCGGCAGTAGGACGAATGTCGACCAAGTTCGGCGTGAAACGAATAGTTAACGGCAAACTGCTTACTGATTATTTCCATTCCGGACAGGATTTCGCCGCGCCTATAGGTACGCCGATCCATGCTGCCGCCGCAGGTCGTGTGCTGGTTGCTCACACGGGTTGGAAGCTGCATGGCAACGTGGTCGTACTCGATCACGGGCGCGGAGTGATCTCGATTTCGATTCATATGACAAAAGTCCTTGTCAAAGAAGGGGATGAGGTTGAGGCCGGGCAGGTTATCGGTACTGTCGGTAAAACCGGTAGAGCCAGTGGACCTCATTTGCACTATTGCATTTACGTCAATAATGAGGCATCCAATCCCAACTTCTGGTTCAAAAACTCGTACTGAACCGCTAGAGCGGCTAATAAACAGGGAATAGCGTTGGTGTGAAGACACCCACCCCTGGCAGCGAAAAATTGGACCGCACCGTTCAATGGTGTCCACATTGTTCTGGCGGCAGGGAAGCGTCCGAGGCGTGCAGCCATCTTCTCGCACAGGTTGTTCGCACTCCTGCCCCCGGGGACATTTTTGCCGGGCACTACGAGTTCATTTCAACTCTGGGCGTGGGCGGAATGGGTGTCGTCTACAAGTGCAAAAATTTGAACCTCGACAAAATCGTTGCTGTGAAAACACTTGTCGCCCGACAGTTTGATTCGGCAAATCTGGTCCGCTTTCAGCAAGAGGCGAAGGCGGCCGGCAAGTTCAATCATCCCAATCTGGTTTCCATTCTCGACTTTGGTATTGCCGATGATGGCGTACCGTTCATGTCAATGGAGTATCTGGAGGGCGAAACTCTGTCTGATGCGATTGCGACGCGCAGCCTCAGTCTCACTGACTTGTTGCGCATATTTCAGGAATGCTGTGATGCTCTGGCTTACGCACACAGGCACAAGGTTTTGCATCGTGATTTGAAGCCGGCAAACATCATGTTGGTTGCTAGGGATGGCGAAACAGTCGCTAAGATTCTCGACTTTGGCATTGCTAAGATCGCTGATGTCGGTCAGCTCGCCCAATCTTTGACAAGAACCGGAGCCATCTTTGGCACGCCTCCGTATATGAGTCCGGAGCAATGCGCCGGGGAAGCGGTTTCTGAAAAAAGCGATGTGTATGCACTGGGTTGCGTAATGTACGAGGCGTTTTCCGGTCAGCGCCCTTTCGTGGGCGCCACTGCAATCGATACCTTTATGCTTCATCAAAAGGCTTCTCCCAAGCCGATTTCAGAAGTAACTTACTTCCAAAACTACCCGCAAGAACTTGACGATCTGATTCTGAGAATGCTCGAGAAAAAGCCTGACTCGAGACCTTCCATGGACTCAATGCGCTGGGAAATCGAGCAGGTATATGACAAAGTGCATAGCAGTATGATGGAACGACTTGATGCGGAGGAACTCGAAAGGCAGTCTGCCGAACAGGTTCTATCGCGCGAAAGCAGCGAAAGACGCAAGCGTTTCGTGTTCTTCCGTATGGTTGCTGTTACTCTGGTTTTAGTTGCAATCAGTGTTTTCGCGATCTGGAATCGGATAATGAGCGATCAACCGAAAGCACCTGTCTTAGCGGCCGCGCACGGTGTTGCGTTGCTGGGCTCGTCCGATGAGAACAAACTCGTTCCGCTCGAGCAAGAGGCGATTCTGAACAAAGTAGCCCTTAAGCGAACGCAAGACCGTCTTCAAAAAGCACATATTGATTTGGGTGAGGGCTTGTTCACGATGCCGCAAGCCGAACTTCTCGGTCGAGAAGCGAAGAACTGCAGAACGCTTTCGTTCTTTCGGAATAACTTCATGACCGCCGACAAGATTGAAAAGCTTCGGGGGATGAATGTCGAGCAATTGCACTTGCGTCATTGCGATATCGATGACGCAGCATTAGCTGAATGTGTAAATGTATTTGGCGAGCGGCTCAGCGTTTTGATTATCTCTGACTGTCCTAACCTGACGGAGAAAGGACTGGACTCGATTTTGCGTTGTAAGAAACTGACCAAAATTCATTTAGCCGATGAGCCCCAAAACACGGGAGCATTTTCAAAGCGCCTGTTGCTGGCGATGCCGAAATTGATAGCGGTCTGTTTCTCTCGCGCAAAAAATCTGACTGATGATGACATGGAGCCCTTGAGCCGAATGAACTTGAATGAATTGATTTTGACAGAAACTGACATCACGGATAGGACCCTGAAATATATTCAGAGGAACAGAGATCTGGCTGTTCTTGCTCTCGATAGAACCAAAATAAGCGAAGCTGAGCTCGGAAAGACCGTTAATCGCCTGCCGAATCTCAATACACTCAACATCGGGCATACGGGCGTTTCCGAAGGTTTTGTAAAGACCTTGCTCGCCAGAGAGACTTCTCCAGGCTTCACTTGCATGCGGTCGCTGAGTCTTGACGGGCTGAACATCACATCGAACAGCGTGCCTTACTTTCCGCGATTCAAAGAATTGTACGCATTATCGCTGGTTGATTGTTCAGGATTGACTGGACCGGACCTTAATGGGTTGCGGAAGTTAATGCCGCAGACCCAAATTGCACCGGGAGCACCAAGTTCCGAACTCGATTTGATTCCAACCAAGTCATTTTGACCAAAGAAAACGGTGGCGCCGTATCTGGTGCCACCGTTTCGGATTCCTTAAGTCGCCGGCTCGGCCTCGCGATCGCCCTAAAGCGTCGCGGTTTGGTTCCAGAAAGCTTCTTTCAGAGCTTTCGAACCGTTCGACTCGGTGTTGATGGTCACCGAGGCTGGTGCAAACAAGAACACTCCATCGCCGATGCGTTGTTGATGTCCGTCGATCGCCCAGGTGGCGCCCGATAGGAAGTCGACGACGCGCTGCGATTGCTCGTTGTCGAGCATATGCAGATTTAGCAGAACCGATTTTCTGTTGCGAAGATGGTCCACGATTTCGATCGACTCTTCGAACTGCCTGGGTTCGATGACCAGCACTTCGCTTGCTGCCGCTGCACTCGGGTGGTCAACCACTTTCGAGCGTTGGTTGAATCCCTGCGTGATTTGCGGCGGAGGCGGAGCCTCCATCGGTGTGCGGTCTAGAGCCAACTGACCGTTGGTTGCGTAGACATCATCTGTTGTCTCAAACAGATCCTCGAAATCTTCTTGATCGTATTGATCGGTAGGTCCGAACCAGAAACTCTTGAATTTTTGTACTATGCTGCTCACCACTTTCCTCCTTGCCGGCTTGTCCTGCGCCTAAAAAACCTTCGATGTACCGTCTCAGCCTTCTCTTTTTCTTTCTCTTGAACCAAACACAAACAAAACTCTAGTTGTTATTCTGAAAAATCGCCCTGCCAATCCGCACCATTGTGGCACCACATTTGACGGCATCCTGCCAGTCGTTCGTCATACCCATGGAAAGCTCTTTGAGCTCGATTCCGTAAGTCTGCGCGAGTTCATCACGCAGTTCACGCAGGCGATTGAAGCTTTCCGTCCAGACGGCGTTGTCATTGGTCAAAGGAGTAATCGTCATCAGCCCTTCGATTTTGATTCCTGGCAAGGCTAGAAGCTCGCTCATCGACGCTTTTAGTTCGTCAATGGTGAACCCACTCTTGTTCGGATCGGGAAGAACCATCACTTGCAGGAGGACCCGCTGGGTGATGTCTTTCTTCTGAGCTGTTGCCGAGATCTCTTTCGCCAATCGCAACGAGTCGACGGAATGAATCAAAGTGAAGTTTCCCACAGCGAGCTTCACTTTGTTGGTTTGCAGATGACCGATTAGATGCCAGTTGACCGGCACCGCATTCGGTGACAGCTGCTGCATCTTATTCAGGGCATCTTGCACTCGGTTTTCACCAAACTCGGTGACACCACACTGGATTGCTTCCTCGATCTGAGACAGGCTTGCTGCCTTGGATACGGCAATAAGTTTGACTGGCTGCTCACCCAGGTAGTCTCTTATTTGAGCTAAGTTTGCAGCCACGCTCATTGCCTTTCTTGTCGAGGATATGCATCACCGATGATGCCGCCCGCATCGGCTACTATTAAGCCTCGTGAAGCCTCCCTTTGTCAAGTCAATAACGAGATTTTCTCAAATATATTCTCTATGCGTTTCGGTTTTTAGGGCACCACGGGAGGTGACTAATCACCGAAATGGTGCCCCTGAAGAGTACGACGGTGTGTCACTGTATATGGTTTCACTACTCGATTGAATATTTCGGGGGCGAACCTGAAATTTCTCCAAAACTGGCTACCAGACTGGCTGCGACGATAGCCGCCGTTTCAGATCTCAAAATATTGCCTCCCAGGCTGCAGGGTATGCATCCGAGCGATATCGCCTGGTCTATTTCTTGTTCAGAAAAACCACCTTCCGGTCCGATAACTATGGATATATCGGACGGTGCCACTGCCGGTGATGCCTCTCCAAATCTTCTGCTGTACACCGTAGTAACCAAATGTGGTGCTTGACTTCTTTCGACGCAGATGAATGTGAAACCGGAATTATCTGCTCTCCTTAAATCATTCAAAGCTTTCTCCAGTGGCCTCACACTGACAATCTGAGGTGGTCTTGTACGCTCGCATTGTTCGGTGGATTCTTTCAGTATTGACATCCAGCGGCGCAGTTTCTCATCGGCTTTTGGGGCCCGCTCGCCATCTACCTTCACGATAGTTCTTTCCGTGGAAACCGGAATAATAGTATCTACGCCTATCTCGGTCAGTTTCTGTAAAGCGGACTCGAAGTTGCCTCCTTTCAAAAGTGGCAACACGACTGTGATTCGAAACGGTCTGGAGTCGCTATCTATTTCTTCGTGCACCTTCGAAATTCGGGCATCCACCTGTTTGTTAGAAAACGAGTCAATATTCAATTCGTAAAGCGTTCCGTTCTCATCTACTACATCTATACGGTCACCCTTTTCGAGTCTGAGTACTCGCGTGAGTTGCTTTACCTGTCTGGGATCGACGAGTTTGACCCGGCCGCCTTCGCGGTCGACTTGAGAACTGTCAATGATGAAACGATGAATAGTCATTTTTACCTTAGGCCATACGTCTCTCTTAGTAGGATCTGACAATGATATAATCTTCGTCTGCTCAGGGCTGAAGCTCGCCCGCTGTCGAGGGAATCACGCTTTCGCGAATTCTTTCAGGGTACATCATGACAGCTTTCAGAGAGCCAGGAAGGTCAGTCCGGCAGACCGACGGTTCAATTTACACTACTCGCGAGGTTGGGCGAAGCCCAAAGCTGAATGGATCTCAAGGAATGGTTTGCTAATCGCAAGAAGCCCAAAGAAGACCAGAATCTGGCACCCAAGCTGCCGATGTCAAACGAGGAGTACTGCGCTTTATGGAAGCCCTGTTTCCAATGTCGTGAACTTCTGTATGTGCGCGATCTGCGCACCAATATGTCGGTTTGCCCCAAATGCAAATATCATTTCAGAATCGGGGCCGACGAACGCATCGAGCAACTAGCCGATGAAGGCTCGTTCCACGAGCTGGATGCGAAAATGACGTCTTCGGATCCACTCGGTTTTATCGACACTGAATCTTATACGAAAAAACAGCAAGACGCAGAACGCAAGACCGGTTTGAGAGATGCTGTCATCACTGGTATCTGCAAAATCAACGGCGAAGAAGTCGCTCTGGGAATCATGGACTTCGCTTATTTCGGTGGTTCCATGGGTTCAGTGGTCGGCGAAAAGGTGACTCGGCTGATCGAAAAAGCCATCGAGAAGCGCATTGGCGTCATCATAATTTCGAGTTCCGGCGGAGCTCGCATGCAAGAAGGATTGCTTAGCTTGATGCAAATGGCCAAGACCAGCTCCGCGCTCAAGTCGCTGGCGGATGAGGGTCTGCTCTACATCTCACTTTTGTGTGAACCGACATTTGGCGGAGTGACAGCGAGCTTCGCGATGCTGGGCGACATTATCATTGCAGAACCGGGAGCTCGTATAGGTTTCGCCGGAAGAAGAGTTATCGAGGAAACCATCAGGCAAAAGTTGCCTAATGATTTCCAGACGGCTGAATACTTGTTGAAACACGGACAGGTAGACATGGTTGTCGATCGTCTGTCTCTCAAAGACACGCTTGGGAAGTTGCTTAACTTTCACAAGAATGATGGAAACAGCGCCCTGGCAGGTGCTAAAAAAAAAGATAAGGTAGGTTCGAGGGCTTGATGCCGTATTTCGAGTATTCCGCTTGAACTAGGCGTGGGGAGTTTAAAGGACAGATGGCTGAGAGAGAAAAGCGACCGATACCGCTTGAATTTGAAAAACCGCTTGAGCTTTTGCGTCAGCAGATCGAGCGCTTGAAAGAGCAATTGGCCAGCCAGCCTCAACTCGAAGGCGATGTAGAACGGCTCGAGGATCAATATGAGCGTCTGCAGAAATCTCTCTATACGAATCTGAAGCCGCTCGACCATCTGGCAATCGCTCGTCACCCGCACCGTCCTTACACTCGCGATTATTTCGATAGATGGGATCCGCAGTGGATCGAATTGCATGGCGATCGAAAAGGTCGTGACGACGACGCTATGGTTTGCGGATTATTGCAACTGTCGGATGACGTGAAAGTGGTGGCAGTCGGTACGCAAAAAGGGCGCTCGTTGCGCGACAAGCAACAGTGCAACTTCGGTATGCCGCAGCCCGAAGGTTATCGGAAGGCTTTGCGCCTGTTCAAGCATGCCGAAAAATTCGGATTGCCTGTCGTTACTCTGATCGATACTCCCGGCGCTTACCCCGGCTTGACTGCCGAAGAGCATAACCAGGCCGAAGCTATCGCAGTGAATTTGTTGGAGCTCGCCGGTCTCAAGGTTCCCGTCGTTTCAGTCGTGACTGGAGAAGGCGGCTCCGGAGGGGCGCTCGCAATCGGCCTGGCTAATCGAGTTCTAATGCTTGAGCATTCCGTTTATTCTGTTATCTCGCCGGAAGGTTGTGCGTCGATTTTGTGGAAAACTGCCGAAAAGGCAATGGAAGCCGCTCAGGCCATGCGGATCACCGCAAGAGAGATTTTGGAGCTTGGTGTTATAGATGGTGTCATTGACGAACCGCTTCGGGGCGCACATCATGATGCTGATACAACTGCAGCGAATGCTAAAGCCGCGATTCTGAATCAGCTTAAGGATCTCATGAAAATGTCGGCCGAAGAAGTTCGTAACGACCGTCAGGCTAAGTTTAGAGCCATTGGTGCCTTCAACGAATAGGCACCACGGATAGCATCAGTGGAAGGACGTTTGCTCAGGAGCGTCTGCGACGGCGCGGGCCCTTCTTTTTGTCCTTCTCTTCTTTTTCTTCGCCGCCGTTCGATTTAGCTTCCCATTGCTTAGCCAATCCCTGAGCCGTTTTGTAATGCTTAGAATCGGCTGGAACTTTCTTCACGCTCTCGATTGCTTCTGGAATGTCTCCTTCTTCAACAGATTGCTTGCCGACCTTTATATAAAGATCGTTGAGGCTCTCTTTTTCCGCGGGATTTAGTTTGCCCTGCGCCTTCAGTGCCTCGAAAACTGGGATGGCATCTTTGAGTTTGCCTTCAGCGACTAATTTTTGCGCATCTTTGACAGTCGGTGCCGGAGTGCTTCCCGACATCGAGGGCAGTGATTTGGGAACTACTCCCGCGCTCAGCAGCGTGAAGTACAAAACTGCGATTCCCAGAAGACCTACGACCCCATAGAGGACCTTTTGCAGAGCGCCGGATCCGCCCTTCCGGCCTCTCGAAAAATCGCTTGATTTGAGCGCGCCTGCATGACCATCGTGGTGCTCCTGTCGCATCTGCGCGCGCATGGCGTTGATTTGATCCGATACCGTATTTGGTGGTTCCTGGGCCGGGCTGTTTCCCGTGCTGGAACCGCGAGTTTGTAATTCTTCCAGGGCGCGGCTGGCCAGGTCGCGCGATGATGCTCGCGACGGCGCCGGCATCTCCTGACTCTGACTGCGCTGCATATGCAAACTTTCGTCCTGGGCGAGCGGACCAGGCTCTATCGGTTTCGCCTTCTTCGGAGCCGTCTTTGCTGATGCCGGCTCCTTCTGCTTGACTGATTCTTCTAATGCTGCCGCGAAATCTTCCATTGATTGATAGCGCTGGTCCGGATTTTTCGCTAGTGATTTGTAAACCACTTCTTCCAGCATCTCAGGGAAGACCAAACCAGGTTTGACCTGATTCAATGGTGTGGGCGGATCGGACAGGTGCATTGCCATAACACGCACGAGTTCGTCAGAGTGGAACGGAACTTCGCCGGTAAGGGTTTCATAAATGACTACGCCGAGAGAGTAAATGTCACTGCGATGATCAACCTTGGAAGAGGTGCACTGCTCCGGACTCATATATGTAGGTGAACCACATACGGTGCCGGTGCGCGTAATCTTAGCGGCATCAGATTCTTCCACGATACGCGCGATGCCGAAGTCCACCACGATAGGGAATAAGCGTTGACCGCTGCGTTCAACAAGGACGATGTTCTCCGGTTTAACGTCTCGGTGTACGACGCCTTGCCTGTGTGCTTCTCCTAAAGCGGAGCAGACCTGTACGAATACCGGAATAGCTTCTTCAAGCGAAAGTCGCTCTACCGACGAGAGCAGATCGGAAAGCGGCGTTCCTATCAACAGGTCCATCGCAATATAAGGACGGTGTCCTTCGGGAATCAGTCCGAAGTCGTAGATGGTAATGATGTTTGGATGAGAAAGGCGGCTGGAGGCCTTTGCTTCCTGACGAAAACGTTTAATAAATTCGTCGTCAGACACGAGGTAATCGTGCAGTACCTTAATGGCGACCTCGCGTCCAATGAGTTCTTGCACTGCTTTATAAACAGTGCCTGCAGAGCCCTGCCCTATTACCGACTGAATTTTGTAGCGACCTTCGACAACCATCCCCAACAAGGGGTCGTCACCGACGGTGACCATAGAGGAGCCGTCACGAGGACAAATGTCCTGATCCTCAGCGGTTTGAAAATTACATACCAGGCACAGCTTCATAGCTAGGGGGACAGTCTTCGCGAGCGAAAGTAGTAAATGCGTTTCTGCAACCGAACGGGTTTCTTTTATATTACTTTTAATTACCACTTGAGCGTAAGGTCAAACCTTTGGCCCGGAAGACTCTTAATATCAAGATCAGATAATTACCTTCGGCGACCTGACGTGATTTTGCCGGAACGTGAGAGCCCATGGCGCGATTTGCCTGAAGCTTGTAATCAAGAGACTGCCTGAGGCAACCGTGGCGGGTCACTTAGTTATCGGAACTTAGAGCATTGAATCGTGCTTTTGAATTGGCGCGCAAGCCAGGCGACAGAGGGCGGACGCTCTTAACGCGTCCAGGAATGCCACCCCAGCTCGATCGCTCATAAAGTTTGCTCGATTTTTGCATCGATGAAAAGTGGTCGCGCTATCAGATGGATATGTCGAAATCAGCGCCAGCTGGATTGTTTGTACATATCCAGAAGGATCGTATTATGATAGGATTAACTAGAGTTCAAATAATGTTGAACGAATTGAAACAAGAAGTAGAAGAAGCAGGGGTAGTTAGAATAAATATGGCATTGAAAAACGAAAAGGTGCCAGTTCCTAAACAAGTTCAAAAGCGATACAAACAAGAGTTCAATCGCTATAAAAAACAGATTCAGAAGCTGGAAAAAATCCAAGCAGGCCAGAAAGCCGCTTAATGAGCGAGTCAATCGCAACTCAACGAAGTCCATAATTTCAAATGACTTCATCCGCCGGTCGCAAAAGAGAGCGACCGGCGTTTTACTTTTTCATGGTGGCAACTGTGATACAACTTAGGCATGGATTTACTAGACAATGAAAACCCGCAGTTACCTTCTCGTTTTTCGCAGATTCGCAGGTTTCCGCAAGCACCTTCTATCGACAAAGTCCTGGCGCCTTATCAGGTGCTCTCGTCGATAGGGCATGTGAAAATGCTGGCGGCAGGCGGTGTGGTGCATGCCGAAGTGGCTGACCGGATGATCGGAGCGCTGAGAGAAATCGGCGACGAAATCGCCAGTGGGACTGGATTGGTTCTCGACGATGACCTCGATATTTATTCTGCATTCATGCGACGCTTCGCCGAAAAGGTCGGAACGATCTCGGAAAGGTTCAATGTTGGAAGAACCTATGAGACCTGGCTTCTCACGGACGTACGCCTGTGGTTGCGAGACGCAATTGTGCATACGCTGAAGCGCATGATTTCGGTTCGAAAGCATCTGATTAAACTCGCTGTTACTCACGAAGAAGTTATGATGCCAGCCTACGCGCACATGCAACCAAAACGGCGAGAAATGTTGTCGTTTTTCTTCCTCGCGGCTGATAGCCGTCTACGCCAGGACGGAGAGCGGTACAAGAATTTGTTCTCCGGAGTGAATTTACTGCCGTCAGATCTTGATTCGCAAATTCTATTGAATCAGCCGCTCGACCGTTCAATCGTTGCATCAAGTCTGGCCTTTGATGGCCTGACCGTTAACGGTTTCGAGTCCATTCCCGATCTCGATTTCTTGATTGAATTCTCATCATGCGCAGCCATAGTCGGCATTCATCTATCTCAAATGGCGGGTGAACTCCTGCTGTGGGCGACGCAGGAATTTGGCTTCGTGCGTTTGCCGCGAGTTTTCGCACTGGAAAACGACTTTTTCCCCGGTCGCAAAAGTACGCAGACCCTCGAAGTTTTGCGTGCCAAAAGCGGCTCATTAGGCGTGAAGTTGGCTGAGATACTGAATCAGTTAAAAGGTCTTCCGTTTGGCGCCAGCCATGAAACCAACGAAGTCCTGGTAGCGTTGAACGACCTTGTCTATAACCTCGACTTCGTGCTCGAATTGACCGAAGCGATTTTGCCGGCTTTGATGTTCGATACTAAGAAGATGAGCGATGCCAGCGATTTAGACATGCTCAACAGAGCCAATGCGATCGAATATTTGATTGAGAAGGGCTTCGCTCCCGACAGAGCCGTCTCTCTGGTTGACCCACTGGCTGAGTACTGCCGAAAGCGCAAACGCTCGATGAGCGACCTCGCGCCGGGTGAGTGGGCCGAATTTTCTCCGGCTTTCGATCACGACATATACAAATACGTGTCGCACGACGATACCCTCGGTAATAACGGTCCGCGCTATGAAGTGATGAATCAAGCTTTAGCGAATGGCGGTCAGCTACTTGCAAGTGATGAAGCCCAGCTGGTGGCGATTTCGGACAAAGTAAAATCACTCACAGTTGAAGTTCCTTCGCCCACTGAGTAAGCTGTTGAGAAATCTTATGAGTCGCTCTGCTGCTTGACTAGTGCAAACTTTCAGTGCGCTTTGGGCTCAGTAGAACTCCGGCGTTATTTTTGAGGAGGACGGTATCTGATGAAGGCAATGGTTCTAGCGGCAGGCGTGGGTTCCAGGCTTGACCCGCTTACATCCAGGGTGCCCAAGCCCCTCGTGCCGATTACAAATGTGCCGGTAATGGAGCACATCATCAATCTTTTGAAAAAGCATGGCTATAAGGATTTGATTGCGAATCTGCACTACCTTCCAGATCAGCTTATTGAGCATTTTGGCGACGGCAAGCGCTTCGGCATCGATCTTCAATTTCGAAAAGAAGAGGTTCTCAGTGGTGACGCCGGTGGTGTCAGAGCATGCAAGGACTTCCTCAAAGACGACACCTTCATTATCATGATGGGCGATCTGCTCACGGACTGCGATCTCACCGCGCTTGTCGAAGAGCATAAACGTAAGGGCGCTCTCGCGAGTATCGCTGTAAAACAAGTTCCTGACGTGGAACAGTTCGGAGTGGTTGTTACTGACGAGAATGGCTTTATCAAAGGGTTTCAAGAGAAGCCAAAACAAGCTGAGGCGTTGTCTAATTTAGCGTCGACCGGAATTTACATTCTTGAGCCGGAAATCTTCAGTCATATGCCGGATGATGGTGTTTATGGCTTTGGTCGTCAATTGTTTCCGGAACTTGTGGCAAAAGGCGCTCCTGTTCTTGGAATTGAGTTTAAAACTTACTGGTCTGATGTTGGCACAATCGCTCAATACCGTCAGTCCAATTTTGATGCGTTGAACGGTCTCGTCGACGTTGAAATTCCAGCGAAGAAGACCACACGCAATGACAATCTCGCCTATCTGGGTGAGCACGCAGACCTTCATGAAGATGCAGAGTTGGACGGCAAAATCTTGCTCGGCAATCGCTCGCGAGTCGGCAAGGGAACTCGTTTGATTGGCAGCGTCGTGATAGGCGATGATTGCGTGATCGAAGACGACGTCGTGCTCAATAACGTCTTAATCTGGTCAGGCAGCCATGTTAAGCGTGGTGCCCGAATTGAGAACAGCATCGTCGGCGACTCGGCCGTAATACCACAACAGTCAAAGCACTTTGAGGTGACGGCTATGGCGCAGCCGTCACCTCAACTCATGTGCGCCAAGCCAGCGGTCTAGCTTTTGCGATCTCACAATTCGATCGGCATGAGCAGCGCGTTTTCGTGCGCCCATTTCCTCTCTGATGCAAAAGCTTCGCTGCTCTCCCGAAGTTTGTCTTGTCTGACAGCGCGTTGGACCAAGCACAGTTTCGTCGTGAAACTTCGCTTTTCCTCAGTGAACGATTGAAAAATCGTCAGCTCGGCTATCGGGTCGCAGTTGTCTGCAGCCGTTTAGCTCAAGCTACTAGACCTTGCCGACGGGCACCGATGCTGGTGAATCCGTTTGCGCTGCTTTCCATATCTCCATCCAGAGCCAATAGTGAAAAGGATTCAACTTCTCGACATCGGCCACTTCAACTGGTTCCAAAAGCGATAGCCAGGTGTGCGGATTGGGGAAGCGCTTGGCAAGGCTATAGCAGTCAGCCATCCAGAGAATTTGTTCGGTTGAGTCTTTTGTGCCCATTGTCCTTACCCTCTAGAAAGCGATCTTGCGACGCCTTTCTGTCTTACCGAAATCTTCTTTGTGTTAGTGAATTCTCTGAGAATCCGCTCTCCCGGCGACTTTCATCACCGGCTTCGAAGATGTTTTTTTTGTGGTGCTTCGCCGTAATCGTCGAATGCCTCCACAATGTTGTAATACCCAGTTTCGGTACACGCGAAACTGGAGAAAATTGTCGATAGACTACAAAAACAATATTCGCCCAGCCTAGCGATTATGCCGGTTTTCAGAGGCTATCAATTGCATATATTCCGTCCGTGGTGATACGGCGCTATCAGGTAAGCTTGGTGCCTAGCCCGGCGGCCAGTTCATACGTCGCCCGCCCATTACATGCACGTGCACGTGATGCACTGTCTGACCCGCGTCGTCACCGGTGTTCACGACGACTCGAAAACCACCGTCCAATTTCTCACTGCGTGCAACCTGGCACGCCTTTTGAAACAGTTTGCCGAGTTGTTCGGCATCGCCAGCTTCGCTTATGTTGCGGATATGTTCTTTCGGAATTACAAGAACATGAGAAGGCGCCTGAGCGTTGATGTCTCTAAACGCGACGAATTCATCGTCCTCGCTAACAATGTTTGCAGGAATATCTTTTCTAGTTATTTTGCAAAACAGACAGTTCGGATCCGATGTTCCACTTGGCGACATTTTGTCAACTCTCCTGTGTCAATTCTGGAAAGATGGGTAGTTTCTTTTTAGTTTGAAGTTTATGCTTATTATCTTCAAAACGATACCAGCTTGACAGTTGGCACACTCGCTTTTTCAAGGACGGAGCAAATTTTCCGATGGCAAATGACGGCAATCTCCTGCAAAGGTACATAGCGCTGCAGAAAGCTCTCCTTTCCTCATTGAGGCTTAAGGATGTTCTGGACGCGGCCGTTATCCAGTTTTCCGAGTTGGCAGGCGGCGCAAAGGTCGCATTTTTTCTGTCCGACAACGAGAGTATGTCGTTCAAGCTGATGGCGGCAAAGGGCTATTCTGAAAAGACCCTTGAACAGCTGCGTATAGTTCCGTTCAACCTCGACGGCTTACTCAAGTACGTGGTTCAGCAACGCAGTCCAGTCTCGTCCAGTGACCCCGAATCGGCTCCGGATCTATCTGCGCAAATAATGAAAAGAGAAGGCAGTCAGGGGCAAATCGCGCTTCCACTTATTTCAGCCAATCTCCTGGTCGGCGCCGTCTTGATGGAAGTAAGCAATGCCAGCATTCTTGCCTACATCGATTTCTATAAAGAGGTTGCCGACGTAACTGCTCTTGCAGTAGCTAATTCAATTTTGTTCGGACGCAGCGAATATGAGCGTGAGCGTTTAAACACCCTGTATAAAACATCATGCGCGCTTTCCGGCAGCATGCTTCAGGTCAACGAAGTATTGCAAATCGCAGCAGACACCGCTGTCATTCTCGGTAACACACCTTGCTGTGCAGTTCTTATTCTGAACGAAACATCTGACCGGTTTAACCTCGCCGCCTTCAAGGGTCTTGAGGGCGCGAGCTTGAATGAATTCGACCTGTCATTCTCAGGTTCGGTCGCAGGGTCCAGTTTGCGAAACGGTCGCACCGAATATCTGGGAGAAGGATCGCGTGAGCCCTATGGTATGCCGAGAGCGACCGGTGGCAGTTCATTCCAGAGCGTCGTCGCTTTGCCAATAATTTATGGTGATGCCGCCATTGGTGCCCTCGAAGTTTTTTCAACCGAGCCCCGCGCATTCCATCGCGAACAAGTAGAGCTTCTCGAATCCCTTGCTGCACAAGTGGGTACAGCGTTAAACGTGGCCCTCACGCATCAATCTGCTTCGCAACAATCAGCGCTTGATGTGCATACTGGCTTGTATAACCGGTTGTACTTCCAGGACGCTTTACCCAAGGAAGTCGAGCGCTCTGACCGCCATAAGCACGAACTAGGCCTCCTGCTGATCGACATCGACCATCTCGGCCAGATAAACGAACATCTGGGCCAAGAAAAAGGTGATGAAGCGATCAGACACGTCGCAGCCGTCGTGAAGGACACCTTGAGAGACATCGACATAGCCTGCCGATACGGAGGCGAAGAAATTGCCGTCATACTTCCGGAAACACCCGGAGCCAATGTTTACGAAGTCGCTGATCGGGTGCGGCAGGCCGTTCGCGATCGAACTGCTCCTGGCATTGGAACTCTTACCGTTTCGATCGGCGTCTCATCCTTCCCGAGTATCGCCGCCAACGCTGAAGAGCTTCTGGTGGGCGCGGAGCAGGCTTTAGACATCGCCAAGTTCGAGGGGCGTGACCGAGTCAAAATCGTGCGACTGGCTGGCAATCTCAAGCCCGGTGAACTCGCGTGGACCGATCTAGCTAACCAGGCACGCATGGCCGTGATCTCTGAGCGGCAGCAGCGGCTGCAAAGCAGACTGACGGTTGCTCCTGAATACGCCTCATGGCTGACGTCGACCGGGTCCCTCGTTGGCAAGAAGAAGGGGCAAGGCAAAGACTCTTAACAGACCTTGCTGCGATAATCTCCCGAAACAGGCTCCAGTACTGAAGCCGGTTTATAACTGCGATCGAGCAAAATCTTAAGAAAAACGGCGGAAGTCAGCAAAGGACAAGCTGAGTTTATAAACTTTGTTGTGAAAGATTTTTCGCAGCCTCCCCATAACTCTGGTTGGACTGCGTATCTGTTTCGGTTTGTGTTCTAGCTAATTAGGAGGATACTGCATTGGCTACCGCTACGAAGCTTCAAATCAAACCGTTGGCTGATCGTGTTGTCGTTAAGAAACTCGATTCCGAGGAAAAAACACTCGGCGGAATCGTACTTCCTGAAACTGCCAAAGAAAAACCGCAACAAGGCGAAATCCTTGCTGTCGGCGCTGGCAAATTCGACGAAAAAGGCAACCGTCAATCAATGGAAGTAAAAGTCGGCGACAAAGTTCTTTTCGCCAAGTACTCCGGTACCGAAGTCAAAATCGAAGGCGTCGAGTATCTGATTCTTTCAGAGCGCGACATCTTGGCCATCATCGGCTAAGCACGTCTTTCGCTTTCGATTGTGCGCTAAAGAGCGCAGTCGGGAAAGTACAGAAAGTTATGTAAGAGTGATCGCTTGATGCGATCTGTGTTCGGAAAAAACTCGTTTCAAATAATCCACTTTTAAGGAGTGATAAACGAATGGCTAAGCAAATTGTTTACGACGAACAGGCTCGTCGCGCCCTTGAGCGTGGTGTAGACCAAGTCGCTAACACAGTGAAAATTACTTTGGGTCCTGCTGGACGCAACGTAGTTCTCGAAAAGAAATTTGGCGCTCCGCAAATCATCAATGATGGCGTCACGATTGCTAAAGAGATCGAATTGGCTGATCCGCTGGAAAATGCCGGCGCTCAGTTGATCAGAGAAGTTTGCTCGAAAACCAACGATGGCGCTGGCGACGGCACCACCACCGCTGCAGTTCTCGCTCAAGCAATGATCAGAGAAGGTCTTAAGAACGTAGCTGCTGGTGCTAACCCGATGGTACTCCGTCGCGGTATGCAGAAGGCTGCTGAAGCTGCCGTTGAAGAAATCAAAAAGGTAGCTAAGCCGGTTGAAGGCAAGAAAGAAATCACCCAAGTAGCCACCATCTCGGCTGGCAACGACGAAGAAATCGGCGAAATCATTGCTGAAGCAATGGAAAAAGTCGGCAAAGACGGCGTTATCACCGTTGAAGAATCGAAAGGCATCACCACCGAACTCGAAGTAGTTGAAGGTATGCAATTCGATAAAGGCTACATCTCGGCTTACTTCGTAACCGACCCCGAGAAAATGGAAGCAACTCTCGATGAGCCTTTCATCTTGATCGTCGACAAGAAAGTAAACCTCCTTGCTGACATGGTTCCGGTTCTCGAGAAAGTCGCTCGCGCTGGTAGACCATTCCTTCTCATCGCTGAAGACGTAGAAGGCGAAGCTCTCGCGACCCTCGTTGTTAACCACCTCCGCAAAGTCCTTCCTTGCTGCGCAGTCAAAGCTCCTGGCTTCGGCGATCGCAGAAAAGAAATGATGAAGGACATCGCAATCTTGACCGGCGGTCATGTTGTTTCCGAAGAAACGGGTTCGAAACTCGAAAACGTAACCATGGAAATGCTCGGCAAAGCCCGTCAAGTAATCGTCAGCAAAGACAAAACAACCATCGTTGCTGGCAAAGAAACCAAAGCTGAAGTCGAAAAGAGAATCTCGGTCATCAAAAAACAAATCGAAGATTCCGATTCCGAGTTCGACAGAGAGAAGCTCCAAGAGCGTCTCGCTAAACTCGCTGGTGGCGTAGCTGTAATCAAAGTTGGCGCTGCAACCGAGACCGAACTCAAAGATCGCAAGTATCGTTTCGAAGATGCTTTGAACGCAACTCGCGCAGCAGTTGATGAAGGTTATGTATCCGGCGGCGGAACCACCCTCCTCAACATCTCCGCTAAACTCGACAAGAAGAAAAACGAATACCAAGGCGACGAACGCACTGGTTTCGAAATCGTCATCAGATCTTTCGAGTACCCGGTTCGTCAAATCGCTTTCAACGCTGGTCTCTCCGGAGAAGTAGTCGTTGAGAAGATCAAAGAGAAGAACCAAGAAGGTTATGGCTTCAACGCCATGAAGTTCGAATACTGCGATATGGCTAAGACCGGTATCATCGATCCGGCTAAAGTCGAGCGCTTTGCAGTTCAAAACGCTGCATCGATCGCAGGAATGTTCCTCACCACCGAAGCACTCGTAGTCGATCTTCCGGAAGAGAAGAAGATGCCTGCGATGCCCGCTGGTCACGGAATGGACTTCTAATCGAGGGAAACCAACGATAAAACGAATGAGGGGGTCGAAAGACTCCCTCATTTTTTGTGTCCGGCTCGCCGGGTATAATTGCCTTGCACGTTGGATATGTATACTATGAATCAGGCGTTTCTCAACACGTTGGTCGCAATCTTGTTTCTTGCCGCAGGGGATTTGCCCGCTGCCGCGCTGGGCGATGACGATTCGATGGATGACGACGCGAAACTTGAGCGCGTCGAGAAACGCATGGAGCGCAAGCTCGCGACTTCGCAAGCTGATACCGAGCTGTACGAACAGATGGTTCGAATAGCGTCCTGGATAAGTCAATATTGTATTTGGAACCGCCACTGGCCAGAACCAGGCGACCAAGAGAATGATGCTGTTCGCCAGCTCAACGAACTCTGTCCCAACAATCCCTTTGAGTCTGGAAAATTGCAATCTTCAGCCGGTTTCAGCACCGATCCGTTCTATCAATATTACTCTGGGCCTACTAATGTGGTGAACAATGCTTCCAGTGGATTCGAAAATGACAGTCTCGAACCGACCACCACATTCGGTGCTCTCGGCGATAAGCGTATCCGATTGCAGTTCGATCCCAGTTTGACCGCCACGCAGGCGAGTGAATGGGAGGACGACCCTCCTGATGAGTGGGAAGCGCCTCCAGGAACGATCACTGCTATTTGCAATGGTACCGACCTTGTTGCCATTTGGGCAGCAAGCGTTGATGGTAAACCAATTCGCGTTGCCGGTCAGAAAAAAATTCGGTTGTTCGTTACAAGTGTCAAGCTGAACTCAACCGAGCGAAGTAACTACTGATTTGATGCACGTGCAGCGGAATTGTTCTACGTCTGAGGGGATCGAATGACAATCAATGAACATCTTATTCAATTTTGTGGCAAGCCGGTAGTCGACTTTGACACGAATAAGAAAATTATGGACCCTCAGGGCGAAGCGATTCGTATCAGTTTGAATTACAGTGAGTACGAGGATGATGGTCTTTACTGGGAAGACAAACTCGATCGACTGCTTGCGGATCCGCTCGTAGAGCACCTGGAATCACTAGTGATAGGTCCGTGGGAAGATGTCGGGTCTCAGGATACTGAGTTCATCGTCGAGCTTCTTGTGAAATACAAGGATAAGCTTTGCGGTCTTCGCCAGATGTTTTTCGGCGATGTGATTATGGAGGAGTCAGAATGCTCGTGGCTGGACCATGGTGACATCAGTGAGTTGTGGTCGGCGTTTCCGAAGTTGACGCACTTCGCCATTCGCGGTGCCGGAGGTTTAACAATTGGTGATGGCTTAGGCCAATGCAAAGACCTGCGCTCATTCGTCCTTCAATGCAGTGGTTTGCCGGCAGACGTTCCCAGCGACCTTGCTACCAAACTTCCGGAACTCGAACACCTGGAAATCTGGCTTGGTGAGGAGAATTACGGCGCCGAGTACACGATTGACAGCATTGATAGGTTGATAAACGGAGATTACTTTCCGAAGCTCCGATATCTTGGTTTGAAAAATGCGGAGAAGGCTGACGAGATTGCGGAGCTGATTGCACGATCGAAAGTGGTTTCAAAACTTCGAGTGCTCGATTTGTCGATGGGCACCCTGTCCGATGCCGGTGGAGAGGCTCTTCTCAAATGCCCGCATCTAAAAAATCTCGATTATCTGGATCTCCATTACCATTTTATGTCGGATGACATGATCAAAAAATTCCTTAGCCTTGGTATCAAAGTAAATCTGGATGATAAGCAAGAGGGGGATCGCGAAGAAGATGGAACTATCTGGCGTTTCATCGCGGTTAGTGAATAATGCGTCGCCTGGTCTGGATTGGAACTGAGGGCAGACGGCTAGAGCTGTTTCGAAACACCCTTGAGCAAAGTGAGTACGGTCAGAGTTTCGAGGGGATAATTGTCGTTCCCTTTCGAGGATTGATTCGCGGCGCGATTGAACTTACCGATGTGATTGAAAGGGATGATGTCGTTAGAATTGAATCTCCAGGAAAAGATTTCGAGTTGGAGAGGGACCTGTTGCGTCTTGGAATAAGCAGCAAGAAAAGTGATTTCGATTTCCCGGGAGCCTTATCCCATGACGATATCGATGCTCTGACGTTTGAGCGCGGATTAATCTTGTCGCAGCCGCAGTGGTATCGTGGATGGTGTCGTCTTTTAAACCTGATTGATGAAAAGTTGAAGACGTGTGCACCGCATATAGTTATGAACTCTTCTGCTGAGATAGAAACGTTATTCGATAAAACTAAATGCCTTGAACTATTTCGGCTTGCTGAAATCAGGACGGCGAAGTTGCTTGGTCCGGTGCATGGATTCAACGATCTCGTTGAAATTATGGATCGGAACGAGTGCAATCGAGTTTTTGTAAAACCTGCTCATAGTTCAAGTGCCTCTGGCATTGTTGCTTTTGAACGAAGCCAAAACAGACAGTTAGCTTCTACCACCGTGGAAGTCGTTTCCACCGGAGGCAAAACTAGCATCTATAACACGCGAAGAGTGCGGCGTATCTATGATATTCAAGAGATTCGCACTCTGATCGATCGATTAGGCGAGCACAATTTATTTGCCGAGAAATGGTACCCAAAAGCAGGGTTGAACGGGAAAACGTTCGATCTGCGAGTTGTCACCATCGGCGGTGAGTGCAGGCATGTGGTCGTTCGTGAAAGTCTCACACCTTTTACGAATTTGCATTTATTAAACGGTCGGGGGCAGTTGCAGAGTGTTCGCAAAGCCATGGGTGAAATACTTTGGAACGACGTGATGGACTCATGCCGTCGGGTCGCTGGAGTTTTTCCGAATTGTTTATACCTGGGCATCGACGTTCTTGTCAGTTCCGATATGCGCAGCCATGTGGTGGCTGAAGCTAACGCCTTTGGCGACTTGTTGCCGGGGATACTCTGCGATGGATTGAGCACTTACGAGTGGGAGCTGAAGGCGATGCAGCACCGGCTCAGCAAGGCGGGCGTCAATGCTTAACGCTCGAGAAATTGTGGGGACGCATGACGTTCTTCTCGTCACGCTGGATGCGCTACGTTACGATGTAGCTGTTGAGGCGCTTGATGCGGGTTTGACTCCTAACATAAAGGCATTGCTTCCCGGCGGTAAATGGGAGCTAAGGCACAGTCCCGGTAATTTCACACTTCCCGCGCATCAAGCGTTCTTCACTGGCTTTCTGCCAACTCCCGCGAAACCAGGTGAATATGAGCGTCTATTTGCCGTTAGGTTCGAAGGAAGCGTCACCACGGGTGATAGCACTTTTGTGTTCGATACTCCGGACATAATTTCTGGATTCGCCTCACAAGGTTATAGAACCGTTTGCATAGGCGGAGTCGGTTTCTTCAACAAACTAAATCCACTGGGCAACGCTCTACCGGCTTTCTTCTCAGAGAGTTACTGGAGTAAGTCACTGGGCGTTACCGATCGAAATTCGACAGCGAACCAGGTTCGGTTGGCTACGGAAATAATCAATAAAACTGACAATGAGAAACGACTTTTTCTTTTCTTGAACGTATCCGCGCTGCATCAGCCAAATTGTATTTTTACGGACGGTGCAACCGAGGATTCGAAGGAAACGCAGGCGCAGGCACTTTCTTATGTTGACAAGCAGCTTCCGCAACTTCTCGATACAATGAGAAGACGAGCTCCTTTGCTAGTTCTAATCTTTTCTGATCATGGCACCGCATATGGTGAGGATGGGTTTGTCGGGCATCGCGTTTCACATGAATGTGTCTGGAATGTTCCATACAGCGAGTTTGTTTTACCTCAGTCTAAATGACATCAGCACGAGCATCCCGATTGAAGTTAATTAGAATCAGTGCCGGCGTATTAGTTGCTTTGACGGTCGTATTTGTGGCTGACTGCGCCAGCTATTTGAGTTTAAATCCACCTCGCGGGAGCAGTTTCAATAAAGGTGCCAATGGCATCTGGCTTCGTTATCTCTGGTACTTCGGCAAAAAGTCTCCGCAGGAGAGAGATGAGCTTATCGAGCGTTTATCTGCGAATCAGATTAAGTATGCGTACTTTCATGTGCGCAGCACCGACAGTCATGGAAATTTGCTGTTTAAGTATGAAGAGCCGGCGCGCGAACTTGTCGAGCTGCTGCACCGCCGACTGCCCAAAGTGCGGGTAGTGGCTTGGCTGTATGTGCCTAGTAATTTTGGACGTGTCGGGGTTGATCTTGAGGATAAAGATTCTCGTGAGAATCTTGTCGCTTCCTGCCAGTGGCTAACGGAAAAGTGCGGGTTTGACGGTGTGCAACTCGACTATGAGTTTTTCCCGAACACTGACAAAACGTTTCCTCTGTTACTGGATGAGACGCGCGCAGCGATTGGTTCGGAGAAGCTTCTCTCGGTGGCAACTCCTATGTGGTACCCCGGAGCGCTTTGGGGTTGGGATTCCGAGCATTTTTCTGTGATTTCTGCACATTGCGACCAAATCGCTGTTATGGGATACGACTCCTGGCTCTATCATCCTCGTGCTTATGTCTGGCTTATGGAACAGCAAGCCATTCAGGTTACTCGTGCGGTTCGCAGCGGCGCGTCCGTCAATGATTTGAAACACCGCTGCTCGGTGATAATCGGAATTCCCGTATACGACACGGACAAAGGTACGCCTGCACACATGACGTACAGCGAGAATCTCGTGACAGCGCTCAAGGGAATTAGGCAAGGATTAATGTCACCAGATGCGGTGCCCGACATTTTCGAGGGCGTAGCGCCCTTTGCCGAATATACAATGGACGAAGTTGAGTGGAAGCAATATCGTCGGTATTGGCTGGAAGGAAAGTGAACCGGTTTCCGACTATGCGTAGATTGCTCCGCAAATCCGTGCCTTGCGTCGTTTAACGTGAACCACACGCCTGTTCCCCAGCGCCTGTAGAAGAAGTATCGTGATCGTAATATGAGCGTAGGCAGTAAGCCAGAACGCCATTGCCACGTTCTGTCCCTTGAAAACGAAGTAGCCTAGAGTACAGAACGTGATGCTAGGCGTAATTGTGAGCAAGCTGAATGGATTCAACAGAAGGGTTGTCGGATGAAGGAGGCAATTGAAAGCGGTTCCGAAGATCAGGTCTACAAGCTGCGGGAAGGAAGCTGCGCTGAGAACCAGAAGTGAAGTAAAGAGAGCACCTAGAACACAAGAGGAAAAGAAGGGGTTCAGTTCAAATAGACAATGCTCTGAGTCGTGATACATTTGCGCTCCTCATCTGTTTCATGAATTTATTCTCTCGTTTACCTGTGGGCGAAACGATTGAGATTTGTCATATCTGCGCGTGACTGTGGTCATGTTGCGATGAGTAAGGTGCAAGGTTTAAAAGGTAACAGGAGCTAGAATATACTCAGGTCGCAAACGACGACCTTGATATTGGGAGCGTGGGACCGATGACGGACGAAAATTTACTGCCGGACATAAGCGTTAAGCAGACCGGTTTAACCCGCAAAGCGCCCAGCGGTTCTTTAGTAAGCAGCCGTTCATTCTGGCTCGGCGTCTCGCTGATCATTTTCTGTGGTGGACTTGATGTGACGTACATCGCCGAGATAATAACGGGAGAAACCAGGCATGGTGTGTCATCCCAGCTAGGTCTCATCACATTCATGGCCGGATTGGTTTTTGTAGGATGGAAACTTGTCGAGGCGAAACTGCGTGAAGGCAAGGCTTGGAAGGAGCTTCGCGAGGAACAACTCATTTTGAGTCGCGCCAAAACAAATGGGGGTACGCTGACCGTGAGTGAAACGGCTTTGGAAAGCGGAATCTCAATTCTTGACGCTAAGAAGGCTTTTGAACGCCTGTCGCTGTCCGGCGTTTGCCAGGTGGATGTGACCGATGAAGGTGAGCTCTGCTACAACTTCCCGTCTCTGCGATTGAAACTGGACATGGCGGAAAAGCAGTATCAAAGTATAGATATCAAACAGGTGCGCCAATTCGAGTCAAACGGGTCCTGAGGACTGGAAAGCATACTGCCAAAAAGGTAACCTGTTGAAGGCAGTCGCGCGCTATTGGAGAGCAAATGTCCGAAGAAATCGCTGACGTGCGAAACGCGCTCATTGAAGCCGTTACGTCTCAAAAGTTGATCAAGGAGAAGCTGGACAAGTCGAAAGGCGAGCTTGAGACCTGGCGAAAACGTCTGGCGATCACGCAGAAAACCGGGGCGGACGATGTCGAAAAGGAAGTCACCGATCGAATAAGGTCGCTTGAGCTTCTGATCGCAGAACTGGAAGCGGATTTGATGTCTCAGGGAGATTTGGAAAAACAATTGAAGGCGACGCTTTCGAGACTTGAGCACAACGTCAATATTCCGCCGCCGCCGAGCATGCCCGATTTCGATGATGGTGAGGAAACGCTTCAAAGGTTGGAAGGCAAGATCTTCGAGAAGGAAGCACTGGCTGAATTGTCGGCGAAAGATGACGAGAGAAAGTTTGAACGCGAGTCAAAGTCACTTTCTCTTGATGCTGAACTTGAAGCTCTGAAAAAGGCGATGAAGCAGAAGAAGGAGAAAAGCTAGTGGTGCGTGATACCACCAGTGGTTCCGTGACCGTTCCCCGTCGGTTCGTGGATGGCGCAGATACGCGCTATCAAGCGTACTCGTATTCTTATCCGCATAAAACGGCGTACCGCGACTTCCCGCAGCCTGTTCCACTGAAGGAACTTTGGAAAGCGGAGAAACGCGACGCTTTGTTTCTCTATCTCCACATTCCGTTTTGTGAGATGAGATGCGGCTTTTGCAATTTGTTCACAACCACAAATCCGGAAGCTTCGCTGGAGAAACAGTACTTAGACGCCGTTGAGCGTCAGTGCCATGAAGTTGCCGAAGCGCTGGGCAATGCTTCGTTTGCTCGCATGGCATTAGGCGGTGGCACACCGACATATTTGAACGCTACCGATTTAGATCGTTTATTTGACATAGTCGATCGCGTTTTCAAAACAAATCCCGAACAAGCACCCTGCTCAGTGGAGACGTCACCATACACTGCGGAGACCGAGAAACTCAGTGTTTTGAAGGAGCGCGGAGTTGAACGACTAAGTATAGGAATTCAAAGTTTTATCGAGTCAGAAGTTAGAGCGATTGGCCGGTCCCAAGATTCGAATGTTGTCCGACGTGCGCTTGAGCGGTTGAAGCGGTTTAACTTCCCAACGTTGAACGTCGATCTTATGTACGGCTTGCCCGGGCAAACATTTGACACCTGGATGCAAACACTAAGTGAAACTTTGAGTTACGAACCTGAGCAAGTTTATCTCTATCCACTGTACATCAGGCCGCTAACTGGTATGGGACGGCAAAGTTCCGGTGGGGAAACTGCTGGTGTGGAAACCGCCGATATTCGTCTGGCGCTGTATCGCCAGGCGCGCACCGTTTTAACGGACAACGGATATCAACAGTCGTCGATGCGCATGTTCGAGCGACGAGAGCGAGACTCAGTTTCAAAACCTGTTTACTGCTGCCAGGATGACGGCATGATTGGTATCGGATGTGGAGCGAGGTCCTATACTTCTGCGCATCACTATTCTATGAGGTACGCCGTCGGTCAGAAGCCGATTCGTGACATTTTGCATGACTACGTCAATGCCTCATCCGACTCGTTTTCTTTCGCGGACTACGGTTTCGTTTTGAACGATGATGAACGAAAGCGCCGGTTCGTAATTCAGTCGTTATTACAACTAGATGGTTTGTCTTTCGATGAATACTACTCACGATTCAACGAAGCGTTGTTTTCTGATTTTTCAAACGAGTTAAACGAGTTGCAGAATCTTAAACTTGTCGAGACTGTGGACGGTCGAATGTATCTTACTGAAAACGGCTTGGAGTGGTCGGATCGAATTGGTTTTGAACTTTACTCGGCTGACGTAAAAGAGAAAATGGACTCTTACGAGAACAGGTAAATTCTTTGAAGAGTCTTTCAATTCTTTATCGCGGACCGCTCTCTAGTTGCAACTACGGTTGTGAGTATTGCCCGTTTGCGAAGCATCATGAAACCGTCGAGGAACACGCCGAAGATGAGCGTCAGCTCAAGCGATTCGTGAGGTGGGTTACATCTCAAGCGAAATTCCGCCTGTCAGTTTTGTTCACGCCATGGGGCGAAGCTTTAATTCGGAAACGGTATCAGGATGCACTTATAGCCCTCACCGCCAGCGATACCATAGACAAGGCTGCGATTCAAACTAATCTTTCTTGCAATTTGGACTGGGTGGAGCGATGCGACAGGACCAAGCTAGCTTTGTGGACTACCTTCCATCCAACTGAAACGCCGCGAAAACGTTTCCTCTCGAAATGCCTCGAACTGGAGGAGCGCGGAATACGTTTCTCTGTCGGCGTAGTTGGATTGCGGGAACACTTCGACGAAATCGTTGCCTTACGTCGCGAGTTACCCGGTGAGGTGTACCTGTGGGTCAATGCTTTCAAGCGGGTTGAGAACTACTACGATGCCGGCGAAGTTGAACTTTTGACGTCGATCGATCCGTTGTTTCCGATCAATAATCAGTATCATTCAAGCCTTGGGAAGGCTTGCCGCGCAGGTTCCGCAGTCATTTCCGTCGATGGTGCGGGTGACATAAAGCGCTGCCATTTCATTTCCGGGACCGTGGCGAACATCTACGATCCGAACTTCGAGAGCGCCTTGAGCGAAACGCCATGCACGAACTCCGTGTGTGGATGTCACATCGGCTATGTTCATATGAATGAACTCGGTCTTTATGAAACCTTCGGAGATGGCGTTCTAGAGCGCATCCCGGCAGTAGTTTAGCCAGTTAGCGTTCTCCATCTCGTAAAGTTAATCGGGACGGCGATTCGATGCTTGTCTGACGTGGCAAATTACCCGCAGACCATGAGGATTTGCGATGCCGGATATCGAAGATGGTGAATCGGTAGAAGTTCAGGGTTCCGCAAAGGACCCCTACATATTGAAAAACACTGGCGGCGTTTTTTCTTGCAGCTGCCCCGCATGGCGGACGCAATCGCATCCGATCGAAAAGCGAACGTGTAAACATCTGCGCAAGTATCGCGGTGATGCGGCGGAACTTGAGCGTCTGGGCGGTGAGTTACCTGCGAAGGCTGTGACGTCTAAATCGAAATCCCCTTCAAGAATCGCCTCACCAGTTTCCTCTAGTGGCGCCAGTGGTGGCGCAGTAGAGGAACTGATACCAGGCATTTTGCTTGCACACGCCTGGGACAACTCATCCGACCTAACCGGTTGGTGGATGAGCGAGAAACTTGATGGCGTGCGCGCATATTGGGATGGTAAACAGTTTGTTTCTCGCCAGGGCAACATCTTTATGGCTCCGGATTGGTTTACCGAAGACCTACCTAGCGATGTGCATCTTGACGGTGAGTTATGGATTGCTCGCAAAACGTTTCAACGCACTGTGAGTATCGTTCGGCGGCAGGATCGCGGCAAGGAATGGGAAGAAGTTAAGTATCTCGTATTCGATGCGCCTCAGGTCGACGACGTCTTCGAGGCGCGGATGGCTTATCTTCAGCAGCTGTTGGATGAAACGCGACCGCGTTACGCTACTCCTCACACGCAAGAACGATGCCGCGACGTCGGCCATCTGCTTGAGGAGTTGAAGCGGGTAGAGGCGGCAGGCGGTGAAGGCTTGATGCTCCGGCAACCCAACTCGCGATATGAGTTCGGCCGTTCTCACAGTTTACTTAAGGTTAAAACGTTTCACGATGCCGAGGCCCGCGTCCTCGAATATTTGCCTGGAACCGGAAAGCACAAAGGCAAGATGGGGGCTCTCAGTGTCGAACTTTCCAACGGGATAAAGTTTGCTATCGGTACCGGTTTTACCGACAAAGAGCGAGCTAATCCGCCGCCCATCGGCAGTATCGTAACTTTCCGCTACCAGGAATTGACCGATGCCGGCGTGCCCCGGTTTCCTTCATTCGTGCGTGCGAGGACCGATGTCGATAATTTGTCCGAAGATGTGTTGAGCGATGTGGCGAACCTTGCGAGTACCGGTGTTGTGAATCTGGCTGGTTTTATTGGTGAGAAGGTTTCCGAGGATTTAAACGGCGCAGCCAACTTGAGTGCCGGAAGCAACGTGTTGAATTTTTCATCACGCGCAATTCCAGGCACAGATTTTGAAATTATTCAAACTGCCATTTTGGGAGCGCACATTTGCTACTGTTCTCAGTGTCAAAAGCCCGTGGCGAGTGAAGGAAAACAGTTCGCATCGGCGCAGAGAAAAGCGAAGGAGCGTCTGTCCGGCACCGCAGTTGGTGGCAGTGGAGCGAGCGCAAAGCAACCAAGATATTTCGAGTTTGTAGAAGGCTCGTCCAGCAAATTCTGGTCGATTGTGCTCAGCGGTACCGATGTGACCGTCAGATACGGTCGGATTGGCACTAATGGGCAAGAGAAAACGAAGTCGTTTCCTAACAGTAGTGCTGCACGACAGTACTACGAGCAAATCGTAGACGAGAAGGTCGGTAAGGGTTACGAAGAAAAGTAGTGTTAAAACGCCTTATCGAAGATTCGTTTGAAGTATGAATTCAACAGATCCAAATCCATTGGTTGTGATCTAAACCCAACGTAACCATCCGGTCTGATCACATACATGCAGTTGGCGCCGGCGCCGTAACGGTGATGTGTGGACATCTCCCAGTCGCAGAGCACTCGGAAATTGTCTATGGTGTCAAGCTGCGCGCAATGCCTCTTGCTGTCTTCTGAGTCCACTATAATGACCGTTTCGACCAGACCATCCGGGAGTTTACCGATACTAACGGCGGTGGCTTTAAACAGGTCAATTTCTTCGTGAGTGGTCTCGTCACCAGAGAAGATCAGAAGGACGTGTCTTGTGCCATGAAGAATCTCATACAATCGCAGTGGATCTTTTTCCTGCTCATCCTTACCTATTGTTGGCGCCTTGAGGAAAGCGTCTGGCGCACGATCTCCGGCTTCGGGACCGTTTTTAAATGCAAAGTGATCCGAGAGTGATGGCATGTCTTGCTTCGGCGCAATTGCCTCTACGATGGAGGAGACGTGCTCTTCGACAATAGGACTATCTCGATAGTTTAATGATAATTCGGCTATACCGCTGCGAGCGCGTTTCTGAACAACCTCTTGTGCTGATAGAACCGGTGCCAATGTGTCTCTGAGTTTTTTCGCTACAGGATTTTTTAGCGTGTTGACCTTCATCATAAAATCCGTAAGTTTCAAAACATCAATGGCGATACCAAGGCGTTCCGCGTTGTACGAATCGAGGAGCAAATCGCTGGAAACACCACGTGAAACCAGAGCCATTTTCCATGCCAGATTGTAGCTGTCTTGAATTCCTGTGTTCATGCCTTGACCGCCCGCCGGGCTGTGAATGTGCGCGGCGTCCCCGGCGAGAAAACAGTTCCCGACACGGTAGTGAGTTACGTGTCTCCGTTGCAAATAAAGGGCAGTCGACCAGTGCATGTTTGATAGCGTGAGAGGAAACAGCGACCGCTCATCGACGAGAGCTTGAAGATCCTCAAGTGATGGCTCGGGTAAACCGTCCGATTCCCCATTGCTGTCCTTGTCCAGATCCACCGCAGCCAGGCGATACCTGTTGCCGCCGTATGGGAATAGCGCGATCAATCCTTTATCGGAATTGAGCACGTACAATTCATCATGGACCAGTGGACCATGCACTTCAACGTCGCCGAGTTGCAGTAAGTCCGGATATTTTGTGCCTTCAAAATCAAGCTTCAGTTGCTTGCGAACGATGCTGTGTGCACCATCACAACCCACCACCCATCGCGTTTTGATAGATTCGTCGCCATTATGAGGACTCTTTACCTTGCACTCGACGCCATCGTCGTTCTGGCTGAGTTCAACTACTTCTACCGAACGCTCGACGGCATAACCGAGCTCTGCAAGCCGTTCCATAAGTATTCGTTCTGTATCGCTCTGCGGGAGCGACAGTGCAAATGAGTAAGCGCTATCGAGCTCGTCGAGCGTCATGTGCGCGATTTGCTTTTCATCGGCGTACACGTTGATTGCCTTCAGTTTTAGTCCGAAAGTCAAAAAACGATCCACGATGCCCATATCTTCGAAGACTTCGAGCGTGCGAGCATGCACTGCGAGTGCCTTCGATAGGTCCGAGGCAACCGCGTTTTTATCGACGATACGGAAGCTTACTCCGTGCCTTGCCAGTTCACACGCCAATGTCAGACCTGTAGGACCGGCGCCGACTATAAGAACTTCTACGTTGGCATCTGACATCATGTGCGCTCCTGATTGGTTTGAGTCGTGCGCGTCCCTATTTGAAGATCAAGGCGACTGCGTAAGCGGCAATTGCATTGCCCTCGCCAATGTCGCCCATTTTCTCATATGTCTTTGCTTTCAAACCGATGCGATCTTCATCGATCCGCAAGACTTCTGCCAGGCGCGTGCGCATACCTGGATAGTGCGGAGACAGTCTTGGTTTCTCCAAAACGATTGTAGTATCGACGTTTCCAACCATGTAACCTTCAGCGGTCAAAAGCTCCATGATTTTGGTAAGCATTTGAATACTGTCAATGCCTTTGATCGAATCGTCAGAGGGCGGAAAGTGCGTTCCGATATCTCCCATAGCTGCAGCGCCGAGCAACGCGTCGATTATTGAGTGAGTGACGACATCGCCATCCGAGTGCCCGACGCTTCCTTTTGAATGCGGAATTTTTACTCCACCGAGAATCAGTGGAATACCTTCACGCAATTTGTGGATGTCGAAACCGTGTCCTATTCTGAAATTAGGTGAAGGCACTGGATCTCCTGATTGTTTCTCTAGTTGCGATTTTTAGTCGTCGATTGTCAGAAGCAGAACATCGTTTTCAACCGTTTCACCGACTTTGACCTTAATACCGGATACGGTGCCGGTCTTATTCGCGTTCAAATCCGATTCCATCTTCATTGCTTCGAAAACGATCACGCGTTGTCCGCTTTCGACTTTATCACCAACTTTGACGACGATGTCTTTCACGACGCCGTTCATCGTCGAGCGAATCTCACCCGGCTTTGCTGTGGAGATAGAGGTTGAGCGTTTCGGCTTAGGCGCGGTTGCTGCCGCTCTCGGTGCGCCACCGCTTGTGGTGGCAGCCACTCGCGCCTTCCCTGGTTCAACAAGTTCCGCAACGGCGACTTTGAACATTCTCTGATTTACTTCCACTTCGAAAGAACGCGCTTCCGAGCGTTCCGGCAGCGCAGATGCTGCCGCATCACCGTTTCCGCCTGCCGGCGAAGCGATAGCTGAAGCAGGTTTCGTCACCGAATACTTTTCAGCGATTTCTTTCCAATGTTTCATAAACTCTTGCTCGACGTACGAAGTATGTACTTCGCCGGCTTGGAACGTTGGATCATCCATGATCGCTAGATGAAACGGTATCGTGGTATTCACGCCCTGGATTTTGAAATCTCGAAGAGCTATTCGTGTTCTAGCAATCGCTTCCTGTCTAGTACGTCCCCACACGACCAGTTTCGCCAGCAGCGAATCGTAGAAAGGAATTACCTTATAACCTGAGTAGCAAGCGCTATCGACTCGAACCCAGGGCAACGACGGTTCAACATATACGCTGATGTCTCCCGGGTTCGGCAAGAAGTTTTTATTCACGTCCTCTGCATTGATGCGGCATTCGATCGCATGTCCACGTTGACTGATTTCTTCCTGTTTAAACGAAAGCGGGTGCCCTGCAGCTACGAGAATCTGTTCTTTGACGATGTCTACACCAGTCGTCATCTCGGAAATCGGATGCTCAACCTGGACGCGAGTGTTCATCTCTAGGAAGTAGAACTCGTCCTGCGCGACCATGAATTCGAGAGTGCCGGCCGAAGTGTAATTGAGTGCTTTCGTTCCTTTAACAGCAGCTTCGAGAAGTCTGGCCTTGAGACCTGGATCGAGTTTCGCAGCGGGCGTTTCTTCGACCAGCTTCTGGTGGCGGCGTTGACTTGAACAATCCCGTTCGTACAAATGAACAACGTTGCCGTGCTCGTCTCCAATGACCTGAACTTCGATGTGTCTCGGTTTATCCAAATACTTTTCGACATATACTTCGTCTGAGCCGAAGTAGCTTGCTCCTTCGCGTTGTGCTCCGGACAAGGCGTTGTCGACGTCCTCATCTTTGCGAACCACGCGCAATCCTCGACCGCCACCACCGGCGCTGGCTTTGATAGCCAGAGGATAACCGTATTTGATACCAAGCTTTTTGACTTCCGCAGGGTCGGTTACGGGGTCGGTCGTGCCGGGAACGACGGGGACTCCTGCGTCTTTCATCACGCGTCGCGACTCGACTTTGGAGCCCATACGCTTAATCACGTCAGGCATCGGACCGATGAATTTAATGCCATGGTCGATACAGGCCTGCGCGAAGTCCTGGTTTTCAGCAAGAAAACCGTATCCGGGGTGAACAGCCTCCGCCCCTGCGCGTTTCGCTATTTCGAGTATTTGTTGATAGTCCAAGTAAACCTTTCCAGGCTGACCCTCAAGCTTCCAGGCTTCGTCAGCGAGGCGAACGTGCTTGCCGTCTTTGTCCGGTTCCGAAAAAATTGCGACGGCTTTGATGTCAAGCTCGCGGCAGGCTTGAATGACTCGAACGGCAATCTCTCCACGGTTGGCAATAAGAATTTTCTTGAACATTGCGTCTCTCTTTCGGTTTGTGACACGAGTGGCAGGGTCCAGCTTATCGAAAAAGTAAAATCAGTTTTACTCTGGCGATATGCGAAGTTGGTTTATCAAGCTATCAGCAACGCACTAAAAAGGAATTAGAAAACACGAAAAAATCATTTTTCGAGGCGACTTGTCGATCCTGACAGTTCTTATTGTGTTGCACCCGTCTCGACGCCTTTTTCTATTTGATGCTAGGATCTTGTCGTTATTGGTGGATTACTAGGAATCTTCAAATGCCAACCGCAGCGACCTTTTCAAAGGTTTTCATGTCTGGCAGCGGCTTTATGGGTAGAGCCATTGCTTACCTGATTGCCACGAAAACCACAGCCACCGTCCACCTGTACGACGTCTCAGAAGCGGCGCTCAAGCAGGCGGCGGGCGAGATCGACAAATTCGGTAAGAAATCCGTCGAGAAAGGAGTTCTGACCGATGAAGGACTCGCAGACGTCAAGAAGCGAATCGTCTCGACAACATCTTTAGAGGATGCAAAGGACTGCGATCTTGTCATCGAGGCGATTGTTGAAGACCTGGATGTTAAGCAAAACCTTTTCAAGAAGCTCGACGAGATTTGCAAGGCTGACACTGTTTTCGCCTCAAATACATCTTCCTTGCCGATTACCAGTCTGGCTTCTGCCACGAAACGCGCCGACCGTTTCATCGGCATGCACTTCTTCTCGCCTGCGCATGTGATGAAACTGCTCGAAATCATTCCCGGATGCGACACTTCGTCTGACACAGTCGCCAAAGTCAGGCAATTCGGCGAAGAAATGGGCAAGACGATCATCAAGTCGAAGGATTTCCCCGGATTCATCACAACGAGATTGGGTCTTTGCCTGATCAACGAAGCCGCTTTTGCTCTGATGGAAGGGCTTTCCTCTCCCGAGGAAATCGACCTCGGCATGACACTCGGTTACAACCATCCAATGGGACCGCTTGCTCTAGCCGACTTCGTCGGACTGGATATTGTTCTTCACGTAATGGAGACGCTGCAGGAGGGTTTCGGAGATCCGAAGTACCGACCTTGTCCGCTTCTCCGGCAGCTCGTTTCGGCGGGCCATCTTGGACGAAAAACTGGTAAGGGATTCTACGAATACGGTGGTGCCGCAGGGTGATTTCAGTCAGCATCTTTTTAATCAGCACCCTTTTGATTCTGAGTCTTTTCGGACTCACATGCGCTTTCTACGCGCTTTTGAAACCGGTCGAGCGCTCGCAGTTCGAAGACAAAAATTTGCCATTTGTCTCTGTGATTATTCCGGCGCGTAATGAAGAAGCCAAAATCGCGCGCTGCATAGATTCAGTCCTGAAGCAGAATTACCCTAATTTCGAAGTCGTCATCATCGACGATCGTTCTACTGACTCGACCGGACAGATAATCGCTGAGTTCGCCGCGAAAGATAAGCGTATCAAGTCGGTCCAGGGCAAGGACGCGCCTGATGGCTGGATCGGCAAGTGCAATGCTTTAGCTCATGCTGTCGGGTATGCATCCGGTGATTTCTTCATTTTTACCGACGCTGACACGTATCATCATCCCAACTCGCTCAGAGACTCAGTCTCTTACGCTATTACAAACAAAATCGATTTGATTTCGTTCGTTCCCGTGCAGGAGCTTGGAAGCTTCTGGGAACGGCTTGTCATGCCGGTTTTGCTCAGCTCATTCTTGCTCGGTGATCCGTTCCATACCGTGAACGATCCCGAAGCGGAGCGTGCATATGCCTATGGTCAGTACATCCTCTGTCGCCGCTCCTCATATCATGCGATTGGCGGGCACCAGAGCGTTCGCGATGAAATCGTCGAAGATCACGCAATCGGACGCGTCTTCAAGGAGAAGGGTTACAAGATTGCTGTCGCTGATGGCAAAACCCTTTACAGTGTTCGCATGTACACAGACTTCGAGTCTCTCTGGCAGGGATGGACGAAGAATGTCTACTCGCTTATCGACAGCAAAATTTTCAACCTTGTGTTCATCCTCGTTATGTTGAACACGATTTTGCTCGTTCCATACCTCGAGCTTGCCTGGGTTATCGCAGAATGGTACGAGGGCGATGTCTCCGGCAATTTGATGCGTCTAACGTCGCTTGTTGCGGTTCAGTGGATCATCTTCGGCTTCTGGTGGAGAAAAACCACCGAGCATCACGCCGGAGTAGACTGGCGGCATTTCTTCCTGATCCCGTTCGGTGGGATCGCCGTGTCCTGCCTGTACATCCATTCTGCATATCTGGTTCTGTTTGGCGCTCAGGTAAATTGGAAAGGGCGGCAGTATGTTGTCAACAAGCATAAGACTATTCGTCATGATGCTGAGCTTGAAAATGCAAAATTGCGTGACGCGTCCGACGTTTAAGAAGCAGACTCGCGATTAGCTGCCAAGCGATAAGTAGAGGGTAGACCTGATGTCTAATTCCGGCAACGAAGGGAAACCCCCGTCAATAGCTGAACTACAGCGGTTTATCAAAGACGGTGAACGGCTTACTTTTAAGACCGCCGATGGTGGAAATTACACCGGAAAGTTGCGTTGGTTTGATGAACACGCATTTTCGCTCGCGCTCGATAACGGTGACTTCACGCTCGTGAAGAGCAATGTCATCGGATATGGAGTAAGCCGCAAGAAGTAGCGATCATTTATATAGTCGCTTATTTCTGGCTTCTATACTGACATAAAGCCGATTTAGCGTGTTAGACTTTACTTTGGTAGCGCTATTTCACCCTGTCGGGAGTTGCGAAAGTGGGCTTGTTCAAAGGGTTTTTCAGCAAAGGCGTTGGTGTCGACCTGGGCACTGCTAATACGCTTATATATGTGGAAAGTCATGGTGTTGTGCTCAGAGAGCCGTCTGTGATTGCCATCGATAGTAATACCAACCTGCCCATCGCTGTAGGCGAGGAAGCGCGAGCGATGATCGGGCGCACACCGCAAGGGGTGCGGGCAAGTCGTCCATTGCGAGACGGCGTTATCGCTGAGTTGAATGATGCCACGTTTATGCTCAACGAGTTTATAAAACGTGTCTCTCAGCAGGAGACGATGCTGCGCAATCCGGAAATCGTAATTGCTGTTCCTGCAGGAATTACTAGCGTAGAGAAAATCGCGATCAAGCAAGTGGCTGAGAATGCCAAGGCTTCGAGAATCTACATGCCGGAAGAACCGATGTGTGCTGCGATGGGAGCCGAGCTTCCTGTGACGGAGCCAACCGGCTCAATGATCGTTGATATCGGGGGCGGTACCACAGAGGTCGCAGTTCTATCGTTATCCGGCATCGTCGTCAATGAATCGATTCGTATCGCGGGCGACGAACTCAACGATGCTATTCGGACCTATCTGAAGAAGGTCCACAGTCTTGATGTGGGTGAAAAGACTGCTGAGGAACTGAAGTTCCGCCTGGGTTCTGCCTGGAAGACGGAGACAAACGACAAGTACAACGTCAGGGGACTGAATCTTATTAACGGTTTGCCTCGCACTGTGACTGTCAGTCGCGGTGAAGTCCGCGAAGCAATTGCTGAGCCGCTCAGAGCAATCGTCGGTGCCGTTAAAAGAACGCTTGAAAAAACACCGCCTGAACTTGCTGCCGACATCTACAATCGCGGCATTGTCATCGTTGGTGGTGGCGCGTTGCTTCAAGGTCTTGATGAACTTATCTCAAGTGAAACAGAAGTGCCGGTTTTCATCGCCGACGATCCGCTTTCCTGTGTGGTGATCGGAACTGGAAAGCTATTGACGGACCCGGCTTACAGCCGCGTGCGCGATCTTTGCGAATTCCGTAAGTAGGAGGTCGCATTCGTGGCGGGTGATTCACATCGGCTCGGGAGCCAATCGGAGTCTATCGCCGAGGCGATTTTTCTAATCATCGTAATCATCATGATCGGTGGTCCTGCCGCCGGTATGCTTTTGACTGCTGCAACGATGGTTTCAGGAGTGATCACCAAAAGTGTCTACCAGGTCGAGTCTACGCGTAACCTGGCGGAGGAAGTGTTCGAGTCTTCACAGCGCATACGCGATCTCGAACGAAAGTTGGCCGCATCTGAACTCGAGTTGACGACTCTGCGTCGCGAGTCTCGCGATACCAACAATTTGCGCGGTCTTCTCGGTTTAAAACAAAAGTTGACCAGGAAGACGATTGCTGCTGAAGTGATCGCGCGCAACCCGGACAATTGGTTTGAACAAGTTGTACTGGACAAAGGCCTCGAGGACGGGGTCAGCAAAGGCAGCGCTGTGATCACGCGTGAGGGCGTTGTGGGGCAGGTCGTATCAGTCGACAAAAACGCGTCGGTGGTGCGTCTAATCACGGACCCTGAGCAAAAACTGGGCGTGCTCATCAAACGGATAGGTCTTCCGGGCATCATTGCCGGCAACGGGCAGCAGCTAGCTGTGATGGACTACATCCCAGTAGGGACCAGCGTAGACGTCGGGGACAAAATCGTTTGTTTCGGTAAAGGCGGCGTATTCCCAGAGAATCATCCGGTTGGAACCGTCAAATCGATCAGTCGCGACGTTGATGGCGCTTCTATGAAAATTGATGTCGCGCTTTCGGAAAATTGCTACGATTTGAATCAGGTCCTAGTGTTACCGCCGATGGCTCAGAAGTAGAATGTCCTGGCTTTCAATCCAAACTCGAAGACGTATTGGTGCCATCGGAATCACGATGCTGATAGTCGCGGGTGCCTGGGTTATGCAGCTGGCTGTAGTGAGCCGTTTGTTTGTCACTGGTGTTCAATGCTCCGTTCCCCTCACGCTTATAATCGTTTGGGGAATCACTTTCGGTTCGCCGCTCTTGAAACCGAGTATCGATGAGCTTCGGCTTAGTACTGTAAAAACCGTTCTCTTGCGTCAGGCTCTCTCCGGTTCCATTAGTGGTGCTTTACTGGGGGCTGCGTTCGCCGCGCTTTACTCGTCGGTTCTGCCGATGTATCCGCTCGCTTATCCAATCGTGGGTTGGATATCAGGCTACTTCTGTTTGCGTAATTTCAATAAGGCCGTGGTTCTTGTAATTCCGCTTGTCGTTATTCTTACCTTCTTTGCCGAAGCGCTAACGGCGCTACAGTTGTTCATTCTCGGTCGCCCGCTGGTGATTGAGAACTTCGTCGAAATTTCCGTTACCGAGGCGGTGTTAAACGCACTGATAGCGCCGTTTGTGTTTTTACCGATGCGCGGTTGGTACGAGTTTGCGCGCTATCGGCATATGATGGAGGCCAGATGAGCCACGTCATGCACAGATCCGACGGTGATGAGGCTGCATTCAAGGCAGTCGTTCTGTCTTCGGTCGTGCTCATGGCGCTTGCTCTAATCGTTCTGCGTTTGGGTTGGCTCCAGATTATCAACGAGAAGCACTACAAGGGTCAGGCCGTCGAAAACTCCACCCGTGTTACTTTTCTGCGTGCTCCGCGTGGCAGTATTTATGACCGCCACGGGAATTTGCTGGCGACCAACAAACAGTCGTTGTCCATGATCGCAATTCCGAATCAGCTTGATCACATGGAAGATCTGGCTACACGTCTGTGCAAAATTTTGGCGCTCGAATACCCGGAAGTGCTCAATAGATTGATGAAGGCGAAGGCCTCGGGTTCAGTACTACCGGTGGTGATTGAACATGATGTCGATATGGAAATTGTCAGTCGCTTTTACGAGCAGAAGATTTTTCTCGAAGGCATAGATATCTTGCCGGATATCAGCCGAACTTATCCTTATGCAGATGCTACAGCGCATGTGCTGGGCTATTGTCGTGAAATCACCCAATCGCAGCTCAAAGATAGACCCGAGCGAAAAATGGGAGACGTTGTCGGTCAAGCGGGCATCGAAAAAATCTATGACGACCAACTTCGTGGTGTCGACGGCGAGCAACGTGTTCGTGTAAATGCCTCTGGTCATGCGCTTTCTCCGGAGACATCAAAGCCGGTAGTCACTAAAAAAGCTAAACCTGGCCTGCCGATTGTTACTTCAATCGACGTTGATCTGCAGCGTCACGCGTTCAACATACTGGCTGAGAAATCCGGCGCACTCGTGGGATGCGACCCGCGTTCCGGTGAAGTCCTTTTCCTAGTTTCTCGACCAAGCTTTGACCCTAACGTGTTCACCCGGCGTATGACGAAAGAAGATCGCCGGGTATTGAACTCGCCCAGTCACCCATTGCACAACCGCGCTCTATCCGGTTTCCCACCTGGATCTATTTGGAAACCTGTGACACTACTGGCGGCACTGGACAAGAAGGTTGTGAAGCCCGATACCAAGTTGCATGTTTCAGGAGGACTGAGCCTCGGTGGCTTCACGTTCCACGATTGGACCGGCAAAGCAGCTGTTTACAATCTCGTCCAGTGCATGCAGTGGTCTCGCGATACAGCGTTCTACCAGATGGCTCTTGGTTTAGAACCAGAGGATATTAAGCTCTGGGGAAATCGTTTCGGCGCAGGGCGTCCAACCGGGCTTGAGCTACCTAACGAAAGATCAGGTCTGGTGCCGGACTCCGAATGGAAGATGAGACGACTTCATGAAAAGTGGTATCGTGGCAACACGATTCACATGTCGATTGGTCAGACATTCTTGCAAGTTACGCCCGCGCAGGCTGCACGCATGTATGCCGGCTATGGCATGGGCGGCCGAGTGCCCTTCCTCCATCTGGTGATCAAGATTGCCGATCGTCAAATTCCTGCTCCTCGGCCTGAAGTCTGGAAAGTCAATCCGGTCTACATGAAGATATTGCACGACGGTCTGAAAGCCGTAGTCGAAGCGGGTACAGCAGGTCGGTCTCGAATTCCGGAAGTGACCATGGCTGGAAAGACTGGTTCCGCAGAAGCCCCTCCAAAGGGCAGTAAAACGCACGGATGGTTTGCCTGTTATTCGCCTGCGGAAAATCCGGAAATCGCTTGCTGCGGATTTGTCGAGCACGGCGGCCACGGCGGTACCGCTGCTGCACCTTTGGTGAAACAAATGGTCGAGCAATTCAACGGTATAAAGCGATCGACACCAGGCGTCAAGACCGAGAGCAACGCTAAGCCAAAACCAAAAGCAAAGAAAAAGCCTGAATAGGCTGAGCGATAAAAATGGTTTTAAATTATTTCTGACAAAGAGGCTGATTGCAGGCTGTTTCCCTTAGCTTTCCGAGTGCTTCCACTCTTGCCTGTCTTTATAGTCGTAGCATGTTTATACCCCTAGTGGCGTATGCGTGGTGGATATAAAAGAGGAGAGTGGTTGCGCTTTTGACAAGCTCTATAGTCGTTGTATATAACGTCGTGGCACCATATACGGCACCATAGTTTCACTGGACAACTCGTCCAGGGATAAAGGATAATCCAGAAGGGATTTGCCGGGAGAGCCTACCATGAGTCAGTCACAATCAGTAGATGTGCCCGATCCAGCTTCGCTGGATGGTCTCGATCAAATGTTTTCGCCTGCTGCAGCGGCGTCTTCATCCGTTTCTGGTGGCGCTGATGGTGTCAGAGTCCACCGCAACCTGCCGAGTGATTTGTTCACCCGCGGATTCGACGGTGTCGATGAGATCGTGACCGAAGAACTCGAGCAGAACGACTACAGTGTGGAAACCATCGGCACTTTTGACTATGCTCAGATGCACGCTTCTGCTGTGAGAAGAGGCAAGCTGCCGCCGAAACCCGGTCCGGTAGCGCGGAATATTAAAGCCGACGAATTGGCTCCTGTCGAAGACACCAGTATGACCTCGTTGACGAACACCCTGATCACGGAAGACGATAGAGTATCCCGCAATGAGTTGGTTTCTTTACTCGAAGGATTCGTTCAAGTTCTCAAAGGCGATGATGCCGGCAACATGAGGCTCAGTCTCGCAAAAGCGCAGCAGCTGGTATCCGCTCCGGAAGAAGTGAAGTATCACGATATTCGCGTTGAGGATAAGACTCAAGAGCTCGAAGAAATGCGCCGTCTGGTCATCGAGGCTCAAGAGACGATCATCAAACTGTTGACTGATCGTGTCGAAGATCGCGCGCGAATCGCAACTCTGGAAACCGAGTTACGTCTGCTTCCGGATCTCCAGGATCAGGCTGACAGAGCTATGTCTGTCGCGTTCAAAACAGAAGAGTTTCGTTCCGAGCTTCATAAGGTCAAGTTCGAACTTGAGCGTTATAGACTGGCGAGTGCGCGAGGTCATGTTCAACGCGGTCCCCGATACTGGATGTCCAGAGTGCGTCGCTGGTTCCTCAAAGCACAGGGGCTAAAGCTTCAGCAGTACTCCGACGCTACTCGCAAACTCGATTAGCAGCGAGGAACGGCGCTTAGCTGTTTGTTCTCAACGAGCTACTTGGGTCTCGAGTATCTAATTATGATAGTCGAACGGCTGCCGTTGTTGGTGGCATTGAGCTTGCACTCTTCTTTACCTTTGTTGGCGACCACTTCGCACGACGAGTCCGCCTTTTCGATTCCGGTAACCACCCAGTTCTGCATGCGCAATCTTCGGGAATACCAATCGCTTATGTCCGGGCAGGCGTCGGGTGAGTGAAAGCTTCCGGTGATTGTCAGAGAGCCGCCGTCACTCCGCTTGGACTCGAATAGCGTGCTGTCCGGATAAATAGGAACTGCAAAGTCTTCAGTCATAGCGCTTTTGGCTTCAGACTCGGAAATATCGTCGTATGAGCTGGTCGCCTCGGAGCCGCATGCGCTCAGTGACGTTGTTGCAAAAAGCGCGAGCGCAAATAACTTGATTCGTCTTGAGTCAACAATTCTCATTTTTTTGAGTCCTTCGAACCGTCCACCAACTTTCTACCCGGATACGTATTTATGAAACAATGTGCGGAACGTAGCATGGACAGCGCTCATTGCTGCGTTTTTCAAAGGATGACGGGCTATTCAAGAGGTTAAAATGTTAGTCCGTTTCCTCTGTTCTCTTACGGGATTCATGTCGAATTTCAGAGTTCATCTTGTTGTCCTCGCAGCCATATTGATCGCATTTATTGGTTTAATGCGAGCGCCGGCGTGTGCTCAGACTGAATTGAATGAACCACAAAAGTTGTCGGTGGACAGTGACACGAGCCAACAATATAAAACGACTAAGAATGGGCTTTCCGTTCCCGTCGTCGTCCACGGCAAGGAGATTCTAGTCGTACACGGTTCGGTGGGAGGCAAACATGCTGAGCATCGCGTTAAGCAATTAACGACCGAGCTGGATTCTGTAATCGAGGATCCTGCTTTCAAACCTTCCGGGATTGCGATCAAGAATGAAGGAAATACCTATGCCATCGTATATGGTGACAAGACATTAATTACTGTAGGAGAGGCTGATTGCAAGGCGGAGGACACGACCGCGGATGCCCTCGCTCAAAATTGGCTCAGTAGTATCAAGGCGGTTGTTGAATCCGAGCGCTATCGTCGAAATTTAAGCGATGCTATCAATCAAGTGAAGATTGGAACGGTTCGCGAAAACATCATATACGTGCTGGCTAACCCGCTATCCTTGCGCATTGGTATAAGTGTGGTTGGACTTGTGCTGATCGTCTTTATCACCTACTCGGTCCGACGCTCGCTGCCTAAGTACTTTCACGAATCGTACAAGCGCTACACCGTCTCAAAGATCACCGAATTTTCAGCCTATTTTATAGGTCTAGTTTTTCTATCCGTGGTGTTCAGCGATACCCTCGGCAGTCTGGCGGTTATTTTGGGTGCAGCCACAGCGGGTATTGCGCTTGCGCTGAAAGAACTGATCGTCAGCATGGCGGGCTGGATGGCTATAACCTTCGGCGATACTTATCGTGTCGGAGACCGTGTTCAAATATCGGGCGTTAAGGGCGATGTAATTGATGTCGGTTTAGTTAGAACGACGCTAATGGAATTGGGCGAATGGGTCCAGGGCGATTTGTACACGGGACGTATCGTAAGAGTCGCAAATGCCAGTGTCTTTGTCGGCGCTACATATAATTACTCTCGCGATCTTTCATTTCTCTGGGACGAAGTGGTGGTCCGTCTGAGTATCGATAGCGACGCTGAACTCGCGAAAGAAAAGATGCAGCGCATTGTTGACGAGGTCTCCGGCGATTATGCCAATGAGGCAAAACTGGCATGGCTTCGACTGAAAGAGAAATACCTGGTCGAAGACGAACGGATCGATCCGCTTGTTACCATGGTCATCGTTGATAGCAAGTATGAATTAACCGCGAGATATCCTGTTGATTTCAGGCAACGCCGGATTGTCAAAGACGCTATATTTACGCGTTTAAACGCTGAGATTCGCTCATCGGATGGCGCAGTGAAACTGGCTTGAGCTCAAAGAATGAATTGAATCTGTTTTCTCCTGGCTATGGTTGAAACGGTTACGTCAGGATCGTGTTTCAACCGCTCGAGCACTTCACCGGATATGGTGTCATTGTGTACGAGTTCCAGTCTAACCATCGGATTGGGATCGTTTAACAAGACTTCGACTTCTTCATCGGAGAGTACCGCATTGCGTGCGTCGTGCAACCGCTCCTCCAGTGGAGCGGTTCTTCTCTCCACCTGTTTTTTTACCTTGCCAGTCAGTGGTGCCCAGACGCTTTCCCAGGTTTGCTTGATAAGTAATTTGATTACTTCCAGCGGCGGCTTCGGCGGTTCTTCGCCGGGCTTTCGATAGGTCCGAGTTTCTTCCTCGGGTGGTCGCATCATAAAGGGAGTGCTCATGGTTTACTCCAGCAAAACGCCAACTGTGCCGCAGTTTGGGCACTTTGGCGGATATATTAAGGCCGTGGCAAATGGATGTCAATGGGAATTCCTACATCCCGTTGCATACTTTTGCCAAACAACCTGAAACTAGGGACCGAAAACCGTGCAAGCCGGCACTGCCGCTCTCAATTTCTGCAATCCAGCATCCGTAACACTATTATCGCGAATTTCCAGATAATCCAGATTCGTCAATTTTTCCAGGTTTGCGATTCCTTTGTCAGTCACTTTTGTGCCGCTCAGATAGAGCGTTCTCAAGTTCGACAGGTTGGAGAGATGCTTGAGTCCGTTGTCACCAACCGCGGTGTCATTCAGGCAAAGGGTCTGTAAATTCGACATGCTGCCCACAAACGCCAGGCCTTTGTCCGTGACTTTTGTATTCGAGATATCGAGATGTAGCAATCGCTCGAGTTTCGCGAGTTCCTCAAGTCCGTTGTCTGTTATTTCCGACGGCAAAAGCAGCGTGCGCAAGTCTTTTAAATCACTTAGATGAACGAGACCGCCATCGGTAATATCGGTCTTCTTCAGGACGAGGTGCTGTAACGAGGGCATGGTTGCCAGTTGTCGCAAACTCTTATTCGTGATTGCAGTGTGGAGAAACCAGATCGTTGAAAGCTTCTTAAGCGGCGAGAGCTTGGCGACGTGCGAGTCTTCGAATGGGACGAAATCAAGGCGCAACTCTATGATTTGATCTAAATGCGCAATTTCTTTCAGTATTGCATCCGAAAATCTGACCGTCGAAAGGTCGAAGGATTGTAGGTTTTTGAGCGTTTCAAGAGATTCGGTCAGCGTCCCCTCGGCGATATGTCCACTGATTTGCAGTCCGAGCATTTTGTCATCGGGAACGGCCGGAGTGACTTCACCCACTGCCTCACCTACCCATTTGCGCTGGTGCGGGAAAGACTTAGCGGCCAGATAGAGTCCACCCAATGAAATTCGTTCTGGAAATTTGAACTTTGTTGTCGCCGACATCTGCCGTATAACTCTCTGAGTTGAGGTTGCCTTCTACGCGCAGCCAACTGCTACGTACCGTTTTAAGCCGAAATGAGCTTAGCTATGAATCATATCAGTTCACATACCGGCAGACCTGAAATTCGGCCGTTTCGATGAAGCATTGAAAACTCACTCTGTGTCAGCCGCTTGGGGGCTGAGAAGGGAAATCAGATCTGTTTTTAGTTCCTGACAAGTCTGATAACGGGTCGAAAGTCCAAGTGCGGTGCTCTTCGCAATGATGGAGTCCAGTTCCTCGCTGACGGCTCCATTCGTTTCCCCAGGATGCGCTTGCGTGATTGGCTCCGGATCCTTGCCTGTAAGGAGATAGGCCAGTGTGGCTCCCAGGGAGTAAATATCACTCTGGGGGACAGCTTTTCCGCGAAATTGCTCCGGCGGAATGTATGAATGTTTCCCTACGACTGTCTTCGTTGTCTGGGCCTCAAGCTGCTGAGCGACGTTGAAGTCGATCAACTTAACTACACCGGAATGGTCCATAATCAAATTGTCCGGTGTGAAGTCACGATGTATGACTGGTGGTTGGCGGCGATGCAGGTAACCGAGAATGTCGCACATTTTTATCGCAAGCTCTAACACCTCTTGCTCCTTCATCGGGCCGCCTTGATTGACGCGCTCTTTCAGCGTTTGACCGCTGACGTGTTCTAAAACCAGATACGCGCGCTGGTCCTCTACAAAGAAATCGATTAGCCGGGCGATGTTGGGATGGCGCAATTTCCGCCATAGAGTCGCTTCTTTCTGAATGTTTTCCAGGACTCGTTTTCGAACGTTATTGCCAGCCTGGGTGGGCAGCACAAATTCTTTCAGCACCACAGTTGGTGGCGCACCGTTTTCCGTTTCCATGCCTGTTAAGGCTATCGGAATATCCGACATATCTACGACGGTCTCGGAATTCTTGCAATCCGGAGCCGGAAGCGGTTTCAACATCGTGCCGAGATAAACGAGGGCTTGTCCACCTGAACCGATTGGTTCGATAATTTGATAGGTTCCGCAGGCGAGTATGGTGTTTGCTTCCAACTTGCTATCTCGACTGCGTTTAGAATCCTCCTGTAATTTGTCGAGCCAGAGATCTGTGTAAGAGTCGAATTTTACGAACATATTCAAATCGTCAGCCACTTTGGGTTCGATGCGATATGAGGGTAGAAACTTCTTGAGCGCGAGTTGCAGACGTTTTCTATCATCGCTGGATGCGATTGCGTCAATCTCGAAATGGATTTGTGCCCGGTCACTCGTCAACCAGCCCCAGGTCAGCTTTGGCGTTAGCAGAAAGTAGCTTACTCGTTTGCTCACTCCGATACCGCGGGCAATGGCATTGAACTCGACCGTTATTTCTTCCTTGTTGAGTACGTTGCGCGACAGCGTCGTTACGTGTGATATTCGGTCCCAGGTAATCAGCGGCGTGCAGCCTCGAAAAAGCAGGGTGAGCCAGTGAAATCGCATGCCCTTATCGTTGAACTCGATGTGCGTCGGAGCGAATACGTCAACCATAGTTAGCGCACATACTGCAGCGCTAACCATGATCCCGGCAAGAAAAATCAGCAGAAAACCTGATAATACATGGTTTACTCCCAGGAGTAGAATCGCCATTGCGGCGCTGAACGAAATTGCAACAACGGTTCCAATAGCGAATCTTGAACGACCCAGGCGCTGCCGTCCTAACCGCTCAGGTTTGTACCGGATCCAGTATTCGGTGTATTCCTGGGCGTATGGCGACATCCATAATCGCTGAGCTAGAGTTTGTTTCGATTGATACATCAGCCTTTAGTCTCTAGCACCGCCTGTGGTGATAATCACGCCACCCATATTCTTTAGTATCGCATCGATTTTGTCTATCAGCATCTGCGCATCGCCTATTCGCTCGCTCGTATTTTCAGCTGTGCAATTTGCGACAAGTTCGTCCGTCTCCTGCGACAGCGACGGTTTCTCTGCCCTGGGATGCGATTTCGATAGAGCTTCCGGGTCTTTTCCTGTCAGCAGAAAATGCATCGAGCCTCCCAGGGCATAGATGTCGCTTTGCAGGTCAGGGCGACCTCTGAATTGCTCAGGAGCTATATATGCCTGCTTTCCAATCAACGTCCCTGTAGCTGTTCCCAAAACCTCATTAGCGGCTCCGAAGTCGATGATCACAATCGCTCCGTCTTCACGCAAAACCAAGTTATCCGGCGTGATATCTCGGTGGATGATCGGCGGCTGTTGTGAGTGCAAATAGGTGAGGATTTCCGCCACCTGCTTTGAATAGCGAAGAACATCCTCCTCCGCCATCGCGCCATTTTGTTTTACCAGTTGTCGCAAAGTGTGCCCCGGCACGAATTCCAGAACGAGATAATCTCTAGCGTCTTCGACAAAATAATCTAGCACTTTAGCGATTTGGGGATGAGAGAGCCGCTGCAAAATAGTGGCTTCGCGAGTGAATAGCTCTTTTGCTTTTTCTCTTAAACTGCTCTCGAGCGTTGGCGGAAGGCATGCTTCTTTGATAACGCGCAGTTCTTTCTCGGGTGTTTCCGCCAGGTAGATCGCGGACAAGCCTCCCGCTGCGATCTGCATCAGCACTCGAAATCGCCCGCCTCTAAGCAACTTTCCTTTCTTGAGCGGGACGAAATTCGTGGCGGAGAAGTGATCTTGCATCTCTTGCTCCCAGAGTTCGGTAAAGCTCTGTGGCGCTTCCGATGAGGTCTGCTGCTTCCCTTCGATGAATCGTTTGTCGTCGCGGTCTCGGCGGACCTGGGGCGCGCGATGGTAGTCGATGCAGAACGGTTCCAACGCCACGAACAAGAGTTCGTAACCCTTCTTAGACATGCGTCGAAGGTCTATATGAGCGTGTCCCCCCGATTTGAAGTAAATGAAGATCTTGTGTCGAGTGTCACTTTCCTTTTCGAGTTCAAACTCATACGCACCCGGTACTCTGCCGCTAAGAGAGCCGATTAAAACATGCGCAATGTCATTCCACTCGCGTTTTGTTCTAAACAACAGATCCGGACCGAAGATGTACGGAAACTGGATACCGTCATCCTCAATTCCTATAGCCACTTCATTTGCAAGTTTTTTCTCAAGCGCGAGAAAACCGAATATCGCGCCAAATGAAGCAACGCAAACCGCAACGCATGCCGCAAATAGCTCCGACGGCAAACCAAGAACGTTCCACGCAATCAGGCAGCCTAAAGAGCTAATCGCTAGAAGCAGAGTGATTGCGGCAACGGAAAGACCGACCCGTCTGGGAACGGGCAGATAAGGTATCACAAAATTCTTTCTGCTTTTCTCTTCTTGGGTCCGCGCTGGAAGTTCCATACTACGCCTTTTGGGCAGGGCTATACGAAGTCCGATGTGAATTCAGTCATTTCAATAGACTAGCCCTTTGTCGTTTTATTCCCGCGGAGAACGCGCTCTACGCCAATTTACCAATTTGTCTTCAACGAGCCCGCTGGCACGCCGAGGTTTGGCAGCAATTGGGATTTGTCTGAATCCCTCATGCGCATAGAACCTGTGTTTCGGTTGAGCTGCTTGTACGCGTAATACAGCGGAACATTATATGCATCCAGTGTTTGCAGGTTTGCAGCCGACTCAAACATCTCCTTTGACTTGACCGTATTGCCGAGATTGTCGTAAACGATTCCGAGAAGTATGCGCTGGTCGACGGCATGAGATTGAGTTATGTTCAAATATTTTTCCAGAAGTCCGCTTGCCTCCTGATACTTGCCCAAACCGCAGCAAATCTGCGCTAACGTTTTCACATAATCTTCCTGAGGGTAGGTCGCCATTTTCAGGGCTTCGGAAACATCTCGGTAAGCTTTCGCAAAATCGCCTTGTTCTTTTAAGAACCGTCCTCGATCGTACAAGTTTTGCTGAAGCGTGCCGTTATCGCGAGACCTAGACTCATTGACCGCACGGTCGTACCAGATTTTGGCTTCGGCGAAGCGTTTGTGAGCATTGAGAGTTTCGGCTACGCTGGAAAGGCGCCAGGATTCAAATGGTCTTGTTTCAAGGGCTTTCATATAATTCTCGATTTCGGCATCGTGCAGGTTCAGTCGGTGGTTGACTTCGCTCAATCGGATATAGTTGTCGCCGACATTGTCATCCAGTTGGATGGATTGCTCGTACAATATCTTGGCGAGATATGGCTGTGACTGGCTGCTTGCGCTTGCAAGCATTGATAGAACTTTAGCGCTTTGAACCGGAATTCCGAATCGACAAAACCCGGTCACCAGAATGGTCACAACTAGAAACTTTCCGACCATCGCGGGAACGCTGAGCCGGTTCGGTTTTCTAAACAGCAACCAACAGATTCCAAACAGAGCAGAGCCGGCAAGCGAAATCAAATGAATGCAACTGGTTGCAAAAAAGAGATTCTGTCCGAAATCGCCGAGAGGCCAGAACGAGTGACCAATCAAAATTAGCGCAGGATACTGTATCGCCGTCAAAGAGCCAGTCCCCAGGAATATGAGGAATGCAATTTGCCAGGCTGAATTCTCAGTCAGTCCCTTGACACGCTTTTTGTAGATCTCCCACGCTGAAGAGTAGAAAACGTACACGCCGGCAAGACAGACGGCCGAAATCAATCCACCGATAACGCGTTGGCCGATTTCATTGTTGAACAACATCGCCGTAATGGTACCGTATATGGTGAGACCCGTGAACACCACCAGGGCACCGATCGTCTGTCTCTTCGTAAACATAGGCTTCGCGGCCGCTACCCGCGAATACTTCGCGACTGTTTTTCCCTGGCTAATCGCTTGGAAATCCTGCAACAGATCGGCTGCGCTCTGATAGCGTTCGGTCTTTTCTTTGTCCAGGCATCTAAGAACGACGTTTTCCAGCTTTTCAATCGCTTTGTCGGTTCTCACGTTCTTCGGAAATTCCGGTGGCTGCTCATTCATGTGTTTGACGATCACTTGAATCGGATTCGCTCCGTCAAACGGCGGTGCTCCGGTCAGTACCTCGTACATCAAACATCCGAGTGAGTAAATATCCGAGCGATTGTCCAGCATGAAGCCTAGGCACTGCTCCGGACTCATGTAATTGGGACTGCCAAAGACCTCGCCCGTTTGAGTCAGATCGTGAGTTTCGCGATTGGCGGTTGGCATCGTTTTTGCGATGCCGAAATCAACAATATGTGCGCGTTCCGAAGTGTCACCGACATTGGTGACGATAATATTCGTCGGTTTTACGTCTCTGTGAACGACGCCGTTTGTATGGGCGTAAGCAAGTGCCTCGGCAATGTCGCTAAACAGCTTGAGTGCTCGCGTTGAGTCTAAAACTGTTGCTTCCGACAAAATATCTGCAAGACTTTTTCCGTCGAGATAGTCCATGACGATATATGGCGAGCCATCATCAGTGGTGCCATAACCAAAGACGGAAACAAGGTTTGGGTGATTCAAATGGCTTGCCGATTCCGCTTCTTGCTGGAAGCGCTTAAGTGCTGCAGCATCTTGAACCAGTGATTGTTGTAATATCTTGATCGCAACTATCGCATCGATTGACTTGTCGCGGACCTTGTAGACCGCGCCCATTCCGCCCGTGCCGATCCGCTGGAGAACCTCGTATTGTTCGCCTAGATCAGGTAAATCGGAACTCGAAACATTCTCTGGTTTTGCAAATTCGGTTTCAGATTGACTTGAAGAAACTTCAGGTGCTCCGCTTTCGACTGTTTCGTCCGTGGCTTTTAGTTTCGGACCTTTTACTTTTTCCAGCATAAACGACGGCTTTCGGTGACTCTACCTATTATGTTTTCATCCTAGTGTTTTTCCCTCGTTAATGCTCGGTTACCCAGAGGAAAAAGGTCGGCGTAAAAACGACGTCGTCGCTGCAACATTTAGGAGACTAGCCTGCTTTGCCTGTTTTTTTGATCAACGCGCGCTCGCGAGCCTCAATAAGTTCAGTGGCGTGAACCTGCGCCCATTCCTCCAGTTTGATCAGGACAGGTATCAACGTTTCGCCAAGAGGAGTTAGCGAATACTCAACCCTCGGTGGCACCTCTGCGTATATTTTTCGTGAAACGATGCCATCGTCTTCAAGCTCACGGAGTTGACTGGTCAAGACTTTCTGTGTGACACCCTGAAGGGCTCGCATCAGTTCGTTGAAGCGTAAGGTGCCGCCTCTGAGCTTGCAGATGATTAGCACTTTCCATTTATCAGAGATCATGGCCATGGTCTGCATGATGGGACATTCTAGTTTGCCTACCATGGAAAACCCTCCTTCAGTATCATTTGGGATACTATGGTTTTATCGGGATACTACCGCACTTTTCGGTGTCTACTTGCGAATAGATACTGTCCCATTCTAAGCTGAAGGCATGAAAGTTGCAACACCGTCCTCCGGAGTTGCGTTGCTTTGTTCCACCTATTATTGGAAGGAGAGTCCCAAATGACGACTGAAACATTGACTAAGGAAGCCGCCAAAGCTGCAGAATATTTTGAGAATAAGCTCAATTTTGAGTACGGTCCTGTCGGCTTGAAGTATGCAATTCAAAACAAAGAAGCGCTGACTATCATCGATTTGCGCACGCCGGAACTGTACGAGAAGAGCCATGTTCCCGGTGCGCTGAACATTTCGTATGAAGAACTCGAAAAATCGACCGATCAAATTTCCAGAGACACAACCGCAGTTGTCTATTGCTATGGAATAACCTGTCATCTGGCAACCCGAGCGGCTCTTCTGCTCGCCAAAAAAGGTTTCAAAGTCAAGGAACTGTTCGGCGGTTTCGATGAATATGCGGCTGCAAATCTTCCGCTTGAAGGTGCTGAAGCTAAGAGCCGCTGCGGAACTTCGAGCTGCGCGTAGTTTTTTTCGCAAGGAGAGAGTGTGCGAGGAGCGCCTCGGTTAGTACCGTGCGCATTCCTCGCACACGATCGTGGCGCCAGGTCTCTTGTTCGTTTCCAGGCAAAACAAAACCGCAGTGTTCGTGTGACACTGCGGAGCTTCATTTATTTGTTGCGGCTTCTTGTCTCGTGACAGTTGGCGGCAAGCGTTGGATAAGGTCAATCAAAAACAAGTCGAATGGAATTCGGGCTAGTTTCCATCATTGTTCCGATTCTGACGAATCTTCAGTAGCGTCCTGTATAGATCTTGCGCGCGTTGTGGCTGTCCATGCTTGTGATAAAAGTTGGCGAGCAACTGCAGATCATGTGTGCTTCTATCAAGGTTTGCTTCTAAGTTAAGTCTTCGTTCCTCATCAGACTTTTCAGTTTGCCCATCGGGATTCAAAGGCACGATATCTACCTCCTTAGGTATAAGCGTGACTAATTTTTCAATAGCACGCGAACCTAGCAGCGATGCCGCTTTCCCGGATCGTAGCATCAGCAGGAATTTTGGCTATTCGAGAAGTTTAAAGACAGGACCAGCATTATTCACTTTCTGGCCTGGTTTAATCACTTCGAACATCTTCTCGTTTACCCGTTCACCAATCTTGCCGAGGTCCTCTGTATAACCCAGTTGCGACCAGATTGCGCTAGCGAGTGCCGGCGTGAATGGATACATGTTCATCGCCACGCGACGCAGAACTTCAAGAGTGGTGTAAAGGACGACTTCGCCTTCCTTTTTCTTGCCTTGTTTGAAAAGGGTCCACGGAGCCTCGTCTGTGAAGTATTTGTTGGCTTGATCGACGAGAGCGAAAATCGCCTGGAGCGCTTTTGCAAATTCCAGTTCCGCCATGTATTTGTCGACGACGACATGAATTTCGTTTGCCTGAACGCGCAAAACATGATCGATGTTCTCCTCGGGATTCAGGTCTGGGACTAAACCTCCGCAATTGTCGTCCAGAAGTTTCATAACTCTGTTTAAAAGATTTCCCAATTTTTTTGCGAGTTCCGCGTTCACCTTTTCCGGAAGATCTTTTACCGAAAAATCTCCATCGTTGTCGAATGGTGTGCTTGCGAAGAGGTAGAAACGAACAGCATCCGCACCGTATTGATCTACGAGCGCCATCGGGTCGATTGCATTACCGAGCGACTTACTGATTTTCTGTCCATTTACCGTAATGAAGCCGTGAGCGAAAACCTGCTTGGGAACAGGGATATCCGCAGCCATCAAAAGTGCCGGCCAGAAGATCGAGTGAAATTTGTTGATGTCTTTACCAATCAAATGAAGGTCTGCCGGCCAATATCGTTTGAACTTTTCCGGATCGTGCGGATAGCCGGCGCCGGTGATGTAGTTGGAGAGCGCGTCAATCCACACGTATATAACCTGGTCCTCTTTCCCGGGCACCGGGATTCCCCAGGTCAGCGATTTTCTAGATCTGGTAACGCTAAAGTCGGCTAATTCAGGATCGTCTAATTGGTTGAGGATCTCACGTTTGCGTCCTTCGGGGCGCACGGCTTCAGGGTTCTTGTCGAGCCATTCTCTGATTTTGTCTTTGTAACTAGTCAGACGAAAGAAGTAGTTTTCTTCCTCTAGTTGTTTCGGCGGTTTCTTGTGATTGGGGCATTGGCCGTTTTCATCTAAATCTCTTTCTCTGACAAAATCTTCGCAACCTTCGCAGTATAAGCCGATGTAGGTGCCCTTATAGATGTCGCCCTTTTCGAGGAGCTTCAAGAACAAGGTTTGTACTGCCTTTTCGTGGTAGTCGTCGGTTGTGCGGATGAAGTGGTCGTAGGACAAATTGAGTTTGTCCCAGGCGGATTTGAATTTCATCGCCATGTCGTCGCAAAATTCTTTTGGCGTGACACCTGCATCTTGAGCTGATTTTTCCACTTTGCTGCCGTGTTCGTCGACCCCGGTCATGAAGAAAACGTCTTTTCCTCGGATGCGGTGGTAGCGCGCAACAATGTCGGCGGCAACTTTCTCATATGCGTGGCCGATATGAGGAGTAGCGTTGACGTAATCAATCGCGGTGGTGACGTAAAACTTTTCCATCTCAAATTCCTTTGTATCCTTCTTCGGCTGCGCGTCTCGACTCGGATTTCGGATCTCAAATTGCGTTTCTTTTCGAAAACAGTGCGAAATTTAACGTAATGAAAGCAGGTAACAGCCCCGATTCACTGATTCGATGTAATCAAGTGAGTAGCCAATTAATGCAAGTAGAATCATAATAATACAGGCAAAGCAGAGTTCGAGGTGGTTATGAAAAACAAGGGGCAGTCGAAGTCTTCTAAGGGCAAAGAGAAGAAGAGTAACACCGACATTTTCGACAAATTTGTGCCGCTTGAAAACAAAACTATACTTTTGGGAGTTGCCGGCGGAATTGCTGCCTACAAAGCATGCGATCTTGCGTCGATGCTCCGGCAAGCCGGCGCGGATGTGCATGCCGTAATGACGCCGAATGCGCGCGAATTCGTCACCCAGCTGAGCTTGACCACGATGACGCGAAATCCCGCTCATTGCGAACAGTTCGGACAGTCCGACAATTGGCGCCCCGAGCACATAGAACTGGCGAAGAAAGCCGATCTCATTCTTATCGCGCCCGCGACTGCCGACATCATCGCCAAGCTCGCAAATGGAATTTGTGACGATCTGCTCACTACAATGGTATTGGCGTCGCAAGCTAAAGTGGTGCTGGCTCCCGCCATGAATCCGACGATGCTTGCCCATCCGGCTACTCAACGTAATCTCGAGACTCTCGAAAACCGCTTTCGCTACGACATAATCGCTCCGGAATTCGGCGAGGTTGCTTGCGGCGATGTCGGTGCGGGCAAGATGGCCTCGTTGGAGACCATTCTTGCGGCAGTGGCAGCGCGGCTCTTGGCGCACGGTACGCTGGCCGGCAAGCAAGTGATGGTCACCGCAGGCGGCACCAGAGAGCCCATTGATCCTGTGCGTTTCATTGGCAATCGCAGCTCCGGAAAAATGGGAATTGCGATGGCGGACGCGCTAGCCGGGCGAGGTGCTGAAGTTATTTTGGTTTCCACCGTGCAGGTAAATCGCAGTTATCCTGTCATTGTCGTCGAAACCGCCCTGGACATGCAGGAAGTGGTGGAGTCAGAGTTCGATGGTTGCGATGCACTCGTGATGACGGCTGCAGTGGCTGATTTCCGCGCGCTACGCGTGGCAAATCACAAGATAAAGAAGACTGAATCCGAAGATCTGGTTCTTGAGTTCACCAAAAATCCCGACATCATCGATTTGCTCGGTCGAGTGAAGCGCCCCGATCAGATCATTATCGGTTTTGCCGCTGAATCTGAGGAATTGCTGAGTAACGCTAATAAGAAATTGAAGCGAAAGAATCTCGATTTTATTGTGGCTAATGACATCACCGTACCTGATATAGGTTTCGGCAGCGACGATAATGCTGTGATTATTCTTGGCGCCGACGGTTCTCGAGAAAACTTGCAACGCATGCCGAAACGGGCTATTGCTGAGCATCTTTGTGATTTGCTCGTCGAGGAGTTCACCAAAATGGAAACTCCCGAGGAAGAAGCGGTTCTCTAAAATCGTGCTATAGTCAGGTCTCGAGCGCTTTTCGGCTTTGCTGAAAACGCCCATATATCGCAACAATCAATTGTTCAGATGGGCCACATCTGTAGATATTTGGTAAAGTAAGCAAGTTAAAGCTCAGTCAAGTGGTCTTTCGGAGTAACCTACATGGCTAACGATTCCAGAGAAAGAGGCTCCGGTGCGGGCGTTGCATCCTGGCTCTGCGGTATGTTGATCGGCGCAGTCGGCGGTGCCACTTTGGCTCTGCTTACAACCCCGAAATCAGGGGACGAAGTGCGTGGCGCTATCAAGAAGACAGCGAAGGATGTTCCGGAGCGTATGGGTGAGTTGGTCGACGACTCACTGGATCTCTACGCCTCTGCACTAAACTACTGCCAGTTGGTAGTGGAAGAGCAAACTGTCCGATTGAGACAGGCTGTGGCCGCCGGTAAGCTTGCTGCCGCCAAGAGACGTGAAGAGCTGGAGATGGGCGGCGGTGCCGTTCTTCCGTTCCAGCACAAATAGAAACCGATATCCATTTATCGCCAGCGAGGTCTCAAGTGCCACCGTTACTGGACATGATCGTTATTTTTCTGTTTTTAGCGTTTGCGTTTACGCTGGCGCTCATGGTTTCGCCGCTTTCCAATTTATTGAAACAGTCGGAACGTACCCTGGAAGCCACTGAGAGTCTGATTCGCACGCTCGACAAGGAGCTGGGACCGACCCTCAATGAGGTAAATCTGGTGCTCGGCAGCGTTCAGGAAATCAAGGCAATTGCTGAGCAGCGTATTACCGACGTCGGAACGAGAGTTGAAGACGTAACAGGCAACATTTCGAAAGTCGCAGACCAGGCGAAATCCACATCTTCGGTGTGGGGCGCTGGTCTGATGGCTGGGTGGAAAGCCTACCTGGAAGGTAAGCCGACGCCCAAAGACAATGCGGAACCCAAAGTTAAGAGCACATCGCGGACGGTTTAGCGATCCGTTGAATGTTTGAGCTAAACGCGCTCAAATCTTGTAGAACTAAAAGTCAGCAGAAGAGGTGACGAAGATGGCTGATAACACCGGAAGATTTTTCGAGGGGCTCGTAGTCGGAGGCTTGATTGGCTTCGTCTTCGGAATTCTCTCGGCTCCCAAATCTGGAGCAGAACTGCGTCGTCAGCTTGCTGACGGCAGCGAGGATTTGTACAAACAAGCGTCCGACCAACTCGGCGAACTTTCTAATGCTACCGGCAGTAAATTCACCGAAATTAAAGGTCGCACGGAGCACGCGCTGGAAGACATCAAAGGTAGAAGCGGCGAAGTGATTAAGAAGGCTTCTGACAGCGTTCAACACACCAAAGACCAGGTGGAAAGCAAGTTGAAAGAGATGGCTGGTCAGAGCACGCAAGTTCTGGTTGATGACGTCGAATCGGCTACATCTGGAAGCTAATCGGCAGCTAGACCTGCAATGAATTTGAAGAGGCGCTCAAACGTTTTCGTCTGTGCGCCTTTTGTTTGAAATAGTTTACCGTGATACCGTGAGTGGTGGCAGCCCGTGGCTCAGTCGAAAAACAAAAAGGTAGGCTTGCGCCTGAATAAAGCGGTTGCGTCAACCGGTGTTATGTCACGAAGGCAGGCTGATGAAGCCATTCAAGCTGGACTGGTCAAGGTCAACGGTGTGGTCTGCACTGAGTTCAATCGTTTGATTGATGTGGACAGAGATCATTTGACGGTCGATGGTAAACAGCTTGGTTTCAAGAAAAAATTGTACGTCGCCCTCTATAAACCAAAGGGAATTGTTGCTACTCGCTCAGATGAATTGGGCCGAAAAAACGTGCTCGACCTTCTTCCGAAATCGCTCGACCATTTGAAGCCGGTCGGTCGTCTCGATCGCGATTCTGAGGGTTTGCTCATCATGACCAACGATGGTGACGCTGCTTTCAGGCTTACCCATCCGTCAAAAACAGTATGGAAAAAATATCAGGTTACGGTTAAAGGCATTCCCGACGATGCTGTTTTTGACGATCTGCAAAATGGTATCGAATTGGACGACGGTTGGACCCTGCCGGCGCGCATCGCGGATATCCACGACAGGCAAGATCGAACATCCTTTCATATTTCCATATGCGAAGGCCGAAACCGGCAGATTAGGCGGATGTGCGAGCAAGTTGGCCATCCGGTGATTCGTTTGGTCAGAGTTGCTATCGGTAGGTTACAATTGAAGCCGATGGGGCCTGGAGAGTGGCGTTACCTGTCGCCAAAGGAAATTGAGTGGTGTTGCCATTTATAGGAGTAGCCGGGGTGTCCAGCCTAGAGCAGATCGGTCAAAAGCTGAAGAACGCCCGTGAGAGCAGGGGTTTAACCCTCGGGCAAATTTACGATAAAACAAAAATTCCAACGAGCAATCTCGAAGCTATCGAGACCGGCGATGCCGAGCAACTACCGGAGCCGGTTTATGTGGCCGGTTTCATCAAGCGTTACGCCGACTTATTGGGTCTCAACGGTCGCAGTCTCTCAGAAGAATACAAGCAATATATCGAAGACGCGCACGACAACGGTCGTGGCATATTCGGCGCTCTGGGCGGACAGAAGAGCAAGAGCGTGGCGGTTCAGTCACAGCCCGTCATTACTCCGTCTCTCAGCAAAGTCAATATCATGGAGCCTCCGCGTCCGGGGTTGATGAAGACCTTCTTCTGGCCTGCAGTTTTAATTGTCCTCGTGCTGGTCGGCATGGGTTACGTGATGATGTATCAGAATTCAATCTACATGAACCAACACGACCCGATACTAACGTCGCTGAAAGAGTCCTCTTCTCGATTTAATTCCGTTCAACCTTCGACGCCTCCAACACCGACTACCAGCGCCACTCCCACGGCTGGAACTCCGGCGTCAACCGACAAGGACTGCCGTATATCGTTGCAAGCCAGCCAGCACGTCTGGCTCGAAGTCAAATCGGTTGCGACCGGTGAATCTGTATTTACCGGCACCATGGAAGCTGGCGACCGGCGGGACTTTCAGGATAATTCCGGTTTGAAGGTGAGAGCTGGAAATGGGGGCAGCCTAAACGTTTCCTATCAGGGCAAGCATGAGACGTTTGGTTCGGCCGGAAAACCTGCAGATCGAGTTTTTATGGCAGCTAACGGCGGTGGTGCCGATGCCGCTGCCGCCATCGGCGACGCTACGTCGACCTCGAGTGATGGCTCCGTTGTTAAGCCGATTTCCACAGCTACAATCAAGAAACCGAAGGCTCCTGTCGTGCGTAAGCCCAAGCCGGCGCCGTCCGCCAGACGCCTCGAAGATGCACCGTCTCGTTACATTCCAGGCGAATCCGTAGGTGGATCTAGATCTATAGGTGTACCTTACCGCTATACTGAGGGACGTCTTGACAGCGAGTAACAGCAGTGTTAACCGCGTCTAACTCTTGAAGCCTTTTTTGAAGAGGCAGGTGTTTCCTTCGACTCACCAGAGAGAAGCCTTCAGGGCTTGACTCGTCTTCGAGTAACCATTGCGGTTGCTCATACCGAGGCACATCAAGGAGCTTATCCAGCCATGCGTAACCCTAAAGTCGGAGTTGTCACTCTCGGATGTCCGAAGAACGCGACTGATACCGAAGTCATGTTGGGCTTACTGAACGAAGCCGGTTTTCAAGTCACATTTGACAGTGACGAAGCTGAGATGTGTCTCGTCAACACTTGTTCATTCATTGGCGATGCGCGCAAAGAATCGGTGCGCACTCTGGTTGAATTGGCCGATCAAGGCAAGGAACTGATCATCGCCGGTTGCCTGGCACAACACTTCAAAGAAGAGCTGCTCAACGAGATTCCCGAGGCGCGAGCGGTAGTGGGAACCGGAGACATCCACAAGATTGTCGACGTCATATCGTCGGTCGCTCAAGATTCGCAGTTGCGTGTCGTTGAAGTGAGCGACATTCCGAATGACTACAGTGATGAAGTGCTTCCCCGCATGCTGACAGGGGTTGGAGCATCAGCCTATCTTAAAATCGCCGAGGGTTGCGATCATACTTGCAGCTTCTGCATCATTCCGATGTTGCGCGGGAAGTTTCGCTCTCGCTCGATCGAGTCGCTCGTGAAAGAAGCTCGTATCCTTGTGAAATCCGGAGTGCGCGAGATTATTCTCGTTTCCCAGGATTCGACCTATTACGGTTTAGACTTGTATGGAAAACTGGCACTAGCTGAGTTACTGGAAGCGCTCAACGAAATCGAAGATCTGGCCTGGATCCGCGTGATGTATTTTTATCCGACTGAGACTACGGACGAAATTCTGGAAGCGATCAATCGCCTGGACAAAGTCGTGAAATATGTCGATATCCCGCTTCAGCACAGCCATCCTGAAGTGCTGAAGGGCATGAAGCGCCCTCTGCATCCGGAAAAAGTAATGGATCGCGTGCGTAAACTTGTTCCCACTGCGAAAGTACGATCCACGTTTATCGTCGGCTTCCCTGGTGAAACAGAAGAGCATTTCGAACACCTCATGCAATTCGTAGAGAAGTATCGTTTCGACCGGCTCGGTGTGTTTACGTACTCGAAGCAGACTGAGGTGCCCAGTGGACATATGCCTGATCAGGTTCCGGAGAAAGTCAAAAAGGCTCGCCGCAGCAAGATTATGAAACTGCAGCACCGCATTTCTACCGAGCTTAACGAAGCCATGGTCGGTAAAGAGATTGACGTGCTGATAGAGCGTTATGACGAACGCAAAGACGTCTACATCGGTCGCTCGCAGTGGGATGCACCGGAAGTCGATAATCTCGTGTATGTTAAAGATACCGACGAGAATCTGGTCGAGATGGCTGAAATCGCTCGTGTGCGCGTCGATCAGGCGAAACCGTACGATCTGATCGGCACGGTAATCGACCGCGAAGCTGATACCACCATTAGTGGTGCCAAGAAGGAATTGGTCGGGACCGTCAAAGAGTAGCTTGTTGTATTTGAGCGAATTGGAAACCTTGATCGAAAGTTGTCTATTGCAGGCAGCATCTAACGTTTCACCAGATTTCCAAGGACGGTAATGCAAGAGCGCGAAGGACATCAAATTACAAAAGCCTCGACGACACTGGGTGCTCCGTCGCTTGGTGTCATCGCATTTTGTTTTTGGATTCTGATGGGGGCTTGTTTTTCGCTCGGGTTCGCCGTCGCCGAGCCGGCGTTTCGAATGGTTCTTGTTCCCGTTGTTCTGGTTTGGGCGGTCCTTGGACCATTTGCAATGTCCTATTTTTTCGTTGACTTGTCCACCATTTTGAGCAATTTCGGCGGTCACGAGATGGCGCTAAAAGTTGCTAGGGTGGGAATTACCGTAGACGAATCCATCACGCCGCTGATACATCTTTTCGGCATCCACGAGTCACCACTGGTAGTGCTGAATTTGATGAACGAGGGCAATGCTCTTATGAGACTGAATCGGTTTCAGGAAGCATGTGCTCGATTCGAATTGGCTGTGGACAAGGCGCAAGCCGCTCTCGGGTGGGAGCACAATCTCACCCAGATAGTGGTTGGTCAGCACGCCGGCGCTCTACTTTGCATCGGCAAGTTCAATCAGGCTGAGGCGTGTTTCAAACGATCCATAGCCGCGACGGCAGTCAAATTGGAACACCTTGATGACGATGATGACCCAGACGAAGAGTTCCAAATCGTTTTAGTTCTCGCTCTCGATCGATTCGGTTTAGGAAGTCTCTTCTTAAAGGAATCAAAATTTGTGCAGGCCGAAGCGCAGTTTGAGCAGGCGATTAAGCTGCTTGAAGAGCGTGTTGAGGAAGACACGGATGTGCTTGCCGACAACCTGAATGCGCTGGGTGAGCTCTATGTTAGAACGGGTCGGCTTGATGAGGCGCGGGTTCTTCTCGAGCGAGCGTTGCGAATCAGGCAGCAAATCTTTCCGCGCACGCATATCGCGATCGCTTGTTCTTACCAGTCGTTTGGTTATCTGTACCTTGAGCAGAAAAACTTTTACGATGCAAAACGATATCTCGCCGACGCCAGCAAGCTCAAATTAGACTTTCTTGGAGAGCAGCATCCAGAGGTCGCCGAGCTTTATCGAGCCCAGGGCGAACTGGAGTTGGAACTGCGAAACGCGGCTAAAGCAGAGGAGCTTTTGAACAAGGCGCTTAAGATATTGAGCGAGAAATTCGAATCGCATCCGGAGCTGGCGTGCGTTCTTGATAGTCTTGCTGCATTGCATTCTTCAGTTGGAAACGACTCCGAAGCGGATAGGTGTCAAATTCGTGCTGCCGAAATTCGCCGGTTGATCTACAACGGTTTCAGCGCTTAAAACTCATCAAAGCTTGGTCAGCTGCTGCGCGCGAGCGGCATGCTCCAGCGCGATTTTAAACAAATTTCCAGCCATGCTGAGATGATCGTAGTCGTAGTTTTTACAGAAAGTATGTAGTTCCTCCAGACCGTCGGCGGCCTGCGCAATCGAATGACGCATCCAGCGCACCGAACCTTCCAATGTGTCAGGCGCAGGTGAAGCCGTGAATTCGTTAGATGCCGTGCGAAGTGTTTTTTCGATTGAGTCTACGTAAACGCTGAATTGCTCAAGCAGTTCGTCGTCATAAATGTCCTGTTCCAACTGCGAAAGTTTGCTTTTATATTGGTTTAAAACCTTCACGATCGCTCGGCGGTTCGGATGGAAAACCTTGCCGAGAAACACTTCGCGCAAGTGTTCTTCATTCTTGGCTTGATGAACCTGGTGGCGGACCCGCTTTAAAGACTCGCTCCGCAAGCCGATCTTGTAATCGTAGGCTTCGCGTTTCTTCTTATCAACCAGAGTCTCGTAGGCCTGATTGATCTTTTGCATCAGCTCTTTTGCCTGAACACGCTCGCTGGCATTTTGCTTGCTGTATTCAAGGTCCGGATGAAACTTTTTGACCAACTGGCGAAAAGCTTTTTTGAGGTCACCCTGAGTGACATCATGCTTTACGCCGAGGACATCGTAATGGTTGGGACGTTTTGCCATACCTCTAATTATGGCAATTCCGGCGACAATCTTGAAGTGGCCGAGGCGCGCATAAAGACTCGTTACAGGTCTTTGCCGGCTGGGTGTGCGGTAATTGGTTCGGTCTATAATGCTCGTATGTTCTGTCCATTTTGCAATAAGAAAGACAGTCGCGTCCTGGAGTCGCGTTTGACCGGTGAAAATTCGGTCAGGCGGCGGCGAGAATGTGAAGCGTGCAACAAGCGCTTTACTACATATGAGCGACTCGAGGTAATGCAAGTACTGGTTGTGAAGCGCTCGGGCAGCCGCGAGCCCTATACGAGGGAAAAATTACTCGGTGGTGTGCGACGCGCGTGTGCGAAAACCATGGTGACAGCCGAGCAAATCGATGACCTTGTAGATTCCGTTGAGAACGAGCTTGCTGTTTTAGGCAAGAAAGAAGTTCCGGCTACATTGCTTGGAGAGCTTTCGCTGACCCGTTTACGCAGCCTTGATGAAGTCGCATATGTGCGTTTCGCTTCCGTTTACAGACAGTTTCGTTCGATCGAGGACTTCGTTTCAGAGCTAAACACGCTCAAGGATGCGCAAACGGTTCTCGAAGGTAGTCATGCCACCATGGCTAGTGGCACGAAGGAGTAAACGGCGGCGTTTCCGCGCTCGGCTTCCAGAAATTCTTCTTATGAAACGTCCCTAACCATTTGGTTGTCAATCTCCCGAGATTCGCTGTGGGCGATCGATCTAAAGAAGTACGTTTCGCAACATTTGCGCTTTCGAGATCAAATGTGGGCATTTCACAAATTGCCGTGCCCGTCCGCTTGTCGCGGTATCAAAGTGGCTGAAGAACCTGATCTGAGCGACAATTTATGAAGCTAGATGAATAGGCTTGTCCCGCGAACGCGCTAGGGTTGGGGCTCAGATGATAGAATTTTGGGCTACTTTTCATATATTTCAAACCAAACACTGGTAGGAAGCCATGAACCAGATAATTCAAGACATTGAATCCCCCTACATCAAACAAGACCTCCCCGAGCTCAACGTGGGCGATACGGTCAAGGTTTTCGTAAAGATCATCGAGGGCGGTAAAGAGCGTACCCAGGGCTACGAAGGCGTCATCATCAAGCGTCGTGGCAGTGGCGTCGGCAAAACCATCACCGTTCGCCGCGTATTTCAAGGCATCGGCATCGAGCGTGTTTTCCCGGTCAACTCTCCCCGCATTGAGAAGATCAAAGTGCAGCGTCGTGGTCACGTTCGCCGCGCCAAGCTCTATTACCTGCGCGAAAGAACCGGTAAGGCTACAAGAATCAAAGAAAAGACCGGCGTAAAGCGTGAGACTGAAGTAGCTGCTAAAGCCGCTCCAGCTGCTGAGAAGAAGGAAGAAAACTCCTAATCTATGCCGCCAAAACGCCCCAACAGGCGTCGTCCGGACAACCGTCCATCGGCTTCCAGTAAGCCGTCGGATAGTGCCGGCGGAAATTCCGATTCGAGTAAAAACGATAAACCCGCAAAGAAGAAACCGCAGAAGCGTAAGTCTGGTTCAGCTTCTACGCCGTTTCAACACATCACGGAGCTGATCAAGTGGGTTGATCTGGTTATCGAAGTTATGGATGCGCGCGTCCCTCTTTCAACGCGCCACCCCAGGGCCGATGAGATATTCGGGCGAAAGCCTCGTTTGTTTGTGTTCACGAAGTCTGACCTCTGTGACGTGGATGAGACGAGGCGTTTGATCGATGAACTGAAGGTCGAGACCGGTTATCCAGGCGTCCTGGTGTCGTTGAAAACCAGTACGAACAAAGACAAAATCGTAAATGCTTGCATCGACGCGACCAAAGAAAAGTTGGACTCGCTGGTGAAAAAGGGCATTTTGCCGCGTCCTATGCGTGTCTGCGTGGTTGGACTGCCTAACGTCGGAAAGTCGTCTTTGATCAACTGGCTTATCGGGCAGAATAGAACAAGAACCGGAAATAAACCTGGTGTAACTAAAGGGACGCAGTGGGTGCGTGTTCATCCAAAGTTGGAACTGCTCGACACACCCGGTATCTTGCCACCAACTGCATTTCCGAAACCAGTTAAGGACAAGTTAGCGATCTGCAATCTTGTGCCCGAGTCTAACTATGATCGCCTGGAGACAGCCGAGCAAGCCATTCTCGATCTGAGAGGCAAATATCCGGGAATGCTTGAATCGTATATCGAAGGTCTATCTGCTGACGGGAAGGGGCTTTCGGATATCGCGGCGGCTAGAAATCTTCTAACCTCCGGTGCAAACCCTGATATAAACCGGGCTGCAGCCTTGTTGCTTTCAGAGCTTAGAGATGGAAGAGTGGGAAGATTTACGCTCGATCCCTAAAATAGAAGCTGGAGAAGCACCGCAACTTCGGAGTGCGAATGGCAAGAACCAGCGCAAAATCAGCGGACAAGGGCAAATCGAGCGGGCGAAAGAAGCCTGTTGAGCCGATTGATCTGCTTGCTGAGCGCCTGGCTTTCGATTGCGATCGCTTTGACGAATTTGTAATGGGCAGCACGGATTTTACGGTGTTTCGCAAACCGACTCGCGTGACCAATGAATCGTTTGGTCAGCTCAGGCTGTTTTCGGAAACTAAACGACTGGTTATTGGCGTCGATGAAGTTGGACGAGGTTGCCTTGCCGGTCCGGTCGTTGCTGCGGCCGTGCTCCTTCCCTGGTTCGATCGAAATTCGGACCTGGCAGAACGTTTGTCTGCGCTGGACGACTCTAAAAAACTTCCCGTCGCCGTTCGTGAGGAATTATCTAAGACTATCAGGAGTTGCGCGAGTTTTGCCATTGCCGAGGCATCTCCGGAAGAAATAGATGAAATCAATATTTTGCACGCAAGCTTGCTGGCTATGAAACGGGCAGTCATGCAACTGGTATCACAGGCGATGCTCGACCTGAAAGAATGTCTCATCCTTATAGACGGAAAGTGGAAGATGGCTGACATCGAGTGCAACCAATTACCGGTGATTAAGGGAGATAGCCATTCAGCAGCTATCGCAGCTGCATCTGTGGTCGCCAAAGTTCATCGTGACGCTTTGATGTGTAAACTCGCCGATGACTTCCCCCACTACAACTGGCTTTCAAACAAAGGTTATCCGTCCGAAGTCCATCGCCTCGCCATTCAAGAACACGGAATGACCATCTGGCATCGTCGCTCCTTCAGATGTTTGCCCGATCTTGAAGAAGAACAGGACGCCGATGAAGGGTGTGAAACCAGGGAGCGTGTCTTGGTCGGTGCCAACCCAGCTCCAAAGCGAGGCACAAACCGAAAACCCTCGAAGGACAAAGCTGATACTGTTAAACGAAAAGGCGCTTCTGGGCGGAAGAAGTCCGCTAAGACCGGCGCCAAGTCTGTGTCGAGTAAACGAGCTGGAAAGTCAAAAAGTAAAAAAGAGGGGTGAGACCCCTCTCTTCTTGCTCGACAGTTGTGTTCTGAGCACCTTCTTGCTGGAACTCTACTCGGTCGGCTGTTCCAGTGCCGGTTCAGCAGCCGGTTCCGGCGGAGCTACGTTGACGTCCACTTGAGCGGGAGCTTCAGGGGCTTTCACTTCCGGTACCTTAACTTCTACGTTGTTGGTCGTTGGAGCGGCTACTGGCGGTACGATGGCTGGAGCATTTGTGCTCAGTGCCTGGTTGTCGCGGCGCATCTGTTCGAGTGTCTGCGAAGTTTTGATATCGTTCATAGCCTGGTTATTTGAGAATGCCACAAAGCCGAAGCCGATGGCGAGAATCAACACGATCAGTGCGACTGCCCAGCCGGTTCCGGAATCGTCAGGCTGTCTCGTTTCAACCCGGTTAACGTAAACCTCTTTATCAGTGCTCGTTGAAACAAAATCCTTATCCATCTTTTTCCACCTGCTTGTATATAGTGACTTGTGAGTAATTGGGTTTCCTGTAGTTTCGAATCTACAGGTTCTGTAGCTCAACAACTTCAGTCTGGTGCACTGAAAGTTCGATATCGTTATAGATTGCATTCATTTGCTGCAAAAACGATTTTTGCGTACCTATATAAGGGATGTAGTTTCGAGTCTACGAACCCAGAGCCTCGCAAAAAAGCCTCTTAAAGTAGTCTGTCGTCTACAAAGTTGATCGAACCCTTCGTGCGGCTTTCTTGTAGACAGTAATCTACTGAGCTTGTGTAGAGGAAAAACTACTATGACGATTTGGTGAGTAGACCTGAGTCGGCATGAGTTGGGCAAAGTGCACAAGTCGCTGCAATTTTGAAAGCAGTATGAATCGTAGTATATTTAATACAAAATCATCAAAAAAGTAGACTTCACTTTAATTCCGTGTGGTATATTGTCTACATGAAGCAATTCAACCGAGGGGTCAATCCAATGAATACACGTCAAATCAACAGCAAGAAAAACAATGTAATCGACCTGTTCAGCAAACAAACTGCTCAAGTCGAGGCTAGCAATGTAGACTACAGTCTCATGAACAAGCTCAACAACAAGCATGACAGCAAGGTCGTCAAACATGCAAAGCGCGACAACTTGTTGGTTCTTTTCCCCAGTTTCTGCGCATAAGTAAAACCGTTTCTATAAGAAAACGGGATGTGTAACAGTTACGAAAGTCTCCATGGCAGCGATTCTTCACAGCTGAGAGCTTGGTGAAGCATTATGGAGACAGCGACCACCCCAGTCGCAGAGCCGAGGAAACGGCAATGTTTAGAGCAGTTATTGAACAAATTAATTAGAAAAATGGTCCTCCGTCAGGGTTTGCCAGGCATGGAATCTAAGGCGAACCTCTGAGGCACCATATTCGATATCAGATTCGAAGGTTGGTCGGGTTCGACCACCTTCGATTCTGGCTTTTGGCGCCACCAAATTTAGCCAGGCAGTCCGGTGAAATATAGATGGGAGGGCAGTTCCACCGTTCCGTGTCTTTTGTTTTTTGTCTTATGCTCTTTCGCGACGAAATTGGTGTCTAATATAGATAGTGCGGGAATAAGGTTTGCATGAGCGGTTGACGTTTCACAGAGGGCCGATTTGTGGGTCAGGTCAGTGACGAATGGTGGGGATTGAATCGCTCTGCCGATAGCGCATTCTCCAAGAATCTCTACGAACGCGCAGAAGAACTCTGGCGTGAGGCGTTGCCGCTGGCTGAGCAGCTTGGCGAAGAAGACGAGCGTTATTTGCGAACGATTAACGGCGTCTGCCGCGCGATGATTATGCAAAAGAAGGACTGGGACGTTATTCCCTGGCTTGATCGATCTTACGAACTTCATGAGCGCAAGGAAACAAAGTATTGTGAGAACTGCGCGCGAATTTCGTTTCGATTAGCGAAAACGTACAGGGCATACGGTTTGCCAGCTGAGGCTGAAGAGAAATTCAAACTCTCTCTGGAAATTCACACTAAGGTGTACGGACCCTCGGACAGTTTTACCGTCGAGGTCCTGAGCGAGTATGCGGAGTTGTTGACTGAGTTGCACCGTGAAGACGAAGCTCAGCATATGATGTATTGCGCGATTGGCTATCTGGGCGGCGAGTGGAAGCCGATCGGAAGACCGCAGGAATAGGAATTTTGGGAACGAGTATCGCGTTGGGCAAGGAAAAACGCGAGCACCGTATGCAGTGCCCGCGCTTAAACTCTTCAACTTTGCAGTTCGAAACTAGCGAGGAATAACAGCAGGAACGCCGCCTTCGACGACCTTCTTCACCTTCTTCTCTGTTTCCGTTTCGCCCATGCTTGCCGGTTTATTGAGCTGGTCAACGATGTAGTCCACACCATTTGCCGTGATCATGAACAATCGTTCGCCCGGCTCAATATGACCTTTTTCGCGAAGGTACCAGAGGGCGTACTCCACGACTTCCACGTCGTTCAATTGCAGAACGTCCATGATCATTTTCGCAGATGCACCACCGGTCTTCGGCTTTTTGCGACGGGCTTCAAGCAGAATTTGCAAGATAGCCAGTCTAAGTTCGATTTCTTCCCAAGACACGCCTGTTTTGACGATTTTTGGAATATTGAGTCCGCCGCCTTGTCTCGGTGCACCGCCGGGAGCGGCTCCACCACCTGGTCTTGGGTGACCCGGTTGCGCCTCTTCAGCGCCCAGAGACATATCATATGCGGCGCGCTTACCCTCATCGGATAGAGTGCGCCAGGCTTCGGTGATTACGCGGAATTTCTCGGCGTCGCCGGTTTCGGAGTTATCCGGGTGATACATTGCTGCGAGGAATCGATATGCGTATCGAATGATTGTCGAATGCGCTTCTCGGTTTACCTGCAGTAATTGATAGTAATTCAACTCTCTCCAGTCACGTTCGCCTGGAGCTTGTTGTTGTGGTTGTTGCGGTTGCTGTTGTTGCTGAACGCCAGGGCCGCCAGGACCGGGTGGTCTTTGACCCATACCGCCCTGTCCTCCCTGACCTCCTGGTTGTCCAGGACCTGGACCGCCCGGTCTGGGGGGAGGCGGTGGTGGCTGCCAATTCATAGTTAATTACCTTTGAGTAGACTGCTTGCTATTACCAAACGCTGAATTTCAGACGTACCCTCGTAGATCTCGGTGATCTTGGCGTCACGCATGTAGCGTTCGACCGGGTATTCACTTACATACCCATATCCACCGAAAATCTGCACACATTTGACGGTGCTTCGCATCGCGACTTCAGCGGCATAAAGCTTGGCGTGAGCTGCCTCTCTCGAGAACTTTTCGCCGCGATCTTGCGCAACGCTGGCGTGGTGAGTCAGCAGTCTGGCTGCATCTATTTCAGTTTGCATTTCGGCAAGCATGTGCCGGATTGCTTGGAACTCTCCAATATACTTGCCGAACGCTTGACGTTCCTTCGTATACTTCAGAGCGTGATTCCAGGCGCCTTGCGCGATACCGACAGCCTGTGCGGCGATACCGATTCTTCCACCATCGAGAGTCGACATCGCGACTTTGAAACCGTCTCCGATTTCCGCAAGCATATTGGCTTTCGGTACGGGTGTGTTGTCGAACATTATCTGGCAAGTCGATGAACCTCGGATGCCGAGCTTGTCTTCAAGCTTTCCGAATGTGAAACCCTCGGAGCCTTTTTCGACCATCAACGCAACCAAACCTTTGTGTCGTTTGGACGAATCTGTTTGGGCAATAACGAGATACCAATCAGCCTCAATGCCGTTCGTTATCCAGTTCTTCGACCCGTTCAAAATGAACGTATCGCCTTTCAGTTCCGCCATGCAGGTCGCTGCGGCTGAGTCTGAGCCCGTGCCAGGTTCGGACAAACAAAATGCGCCCATTTTCTCGCCTGAGCACATAGGTTTTAAAATTCTTTCGCGCTGCTCTTCGTTGCCGAACTCGTATACAGGAGTCGCCGTCAACGATACGTGGGCCGAATACATTACCGATGTCGTCGCACACGCCTTGGCGAGCTCTTCTACGACAAGTGCGTAAGTCAGATGGTCGAGCCCGGCTCCGCCGTATTCTTCGGGAAACGGCAAACCGCAAAGGTCGGAAGCCGCGAGCAGTTCCCAGTTCTCTCTCGGGAATCTATGCTTCTGGTCGACTTCTGCCGCCTTCGGCGCAAATTCGTTTTCAGAAATTTCTCGAACCATGTCTCTGATCAGAGTCTGGTCTTCGGTCAACTTAAATGATAATGGTGAGTCTTTCAATGATGTTGTTGTCTGCATGAGTGTCCGTGCGCCTTCTGGGGCTGAAAAGCACTACAACGGTGTAGCTAACGCTCGATCATAACACCTGGTTCGGCACCACCTATGCCCTGTTTATATCTTAATTAGAATGGCAGTGAACTGACTCTTGGCATTTGAACGTAAACGTTCTCCTCGTATGTTTTAGACCTTGATGCTCATTCCGCCCTCTATCACCTCTAGAAGCTGTAAAATGCACTTTGATCATTCTGTTCCGGAGACACCGATGGCGGATTCCAAGATTATCTTTGTTGTTTCGAACGATGCTGACTGGCTCGACCTCGAGAGCCTGCAAGGCAGAGGCTGTCAGCATGTCAGAGTTCCAAGCGGTTTTGAAGCATTGAACGAGATCAAGGCGAACGGCGCAGACCTGGTGGTGGCAGAATCTGATCTTCCTGACATCGCGGGGTTTCAGCTGAGCTCCCTGATCAAGTTGAACGATCAGACTTCAGCGCTACCGGTTGTCATTGTGACCCCAGACCACGACAGGGAAGTTTCCTTCTGGACCAGAGCGTCGCACGCGGATCATGTTTTATCGCGTTCCGAGATCAAGGAAGCCGGGTTCGCTTCCACAATTGAGAAGGCTCTGGGGAAAGCGAAAGAGACTGAGTGGAGTGCGGACAAAGCGAAAAGCCTTTTCCCTGCAGAGATGCGGTTCGACGCCGGCGATGTCTCCAGGAGCCAGGGAAGCCTATTGCAAGTATTGTTGATAGAGCGTCTGGTCAATTGCACGGTAAGAAACCTGAGCAAGGTGCTCGAACCTCGACGCCAATTCCTTGATGCCTATCATCAAACTGTCGGTGGTTTATTCGGTGGCGATGTTATTGGGCTGGTTGTTGCAGACCAGGAAAATCCCTGGATTTCACTTAAGGCGAATGGAACGATTTCTGCAAAAGCGTACGAACGCGTGCTCACTGAAATTCTCTCTAAGCTGCAAATCACCTCTCAGCCGCACGTCGACATCAGAAGCGAAGTTTCCGAAGAAGGTAGTGATATTGAGGATTTTGAGATACTCCCTGTTCCAGGAGACGGCTCTGGAATCGGCGCCATTTTCTTTGGCTCGTTTCAAAAGAAGGAATATGATTGGACAGCGAAAGAGTTCATGACTCAACTACAGGCGCATATAGAGCCCGTTTTCAAACTTCTGCTTGCTCGTCAAGAAATTGAAACCTTGCACAGTCGCGAAGCATATCGCGCCAATGTCGACTCGTTGACAGGTTTGTACAATCTGGAATTTCTTGTTGGATTCCTGCAGCAGCAGCTCCTTTTCTCTTTCCGTCAGCGGCTTCCAGTCGGTATCGCAATCATCGACGTCGATGAACTTGGGAAGATGAATGAAGAGTACGGTTCGGACATCGGCGATGTTGTTTTGTCGGGCGTTGCTAAACGATTGCTTGCGGTGACGCGTTCAAGCGATTTGGTCGCAAGATACGGCGGTGACGAATTCGCAGTTGTGTTGCCCAACACCGATGGCGCCGGTGCTAAAGTTCTCGGCGAGAAAGTCCGCTCGGACATCGAACAGGTCGCTTTTTTTCAGGGCAAGAAGGGACCGAAAGTGACAGTCAGTGTTGGTTGTGCCAGCTTCAACATGGAAGATCTTAATCCCGAGACCATTTTGCGTGATGCGAAAATCGCTCTGCAAAGAGCGAAGGAAGAAGGGCGCAATAAAGTCGCTATCTAATTTCCCGTTCGGATTTTCAAAAAGACGAAAGCTAACTTTGCTACCGTCAAAAGCTAGAACTGCTTTCAGACATGGTTTTACCAGTGACCATCTGCGTATAAGTCTCGTCTATGGAGGCAATCAATTCGCTCTCAGAGAGATTGCGCATCAAATGCGCGAGAACTATCGAAGCTCCGGCGCCGACCCCTTCTTTGACATGACCTTCTTCGTAGGCTCGCAGACCGTTGTGCATTGATTTGCTGAAATCGAGCATCGAACAGCCGAACGGTGCATTTACCGCGCTGCTGATCTCGCCGACCTTTGCGTTTTTATCGAACGCTACCCAGGAAGTTGTGACCACGCCAATGTTGTCTCGCGTCTGATTGATACCGCGGGCGGTGCAGGCCTGAGCCAGAGCGTAAACAGTCAGCATCTGACTTCCCCCGCCCATGATAACAGCCGCGCGGTTACTGGCGGCGAGTGCCAGACCGGCGGCAAATGGCTGCATCGGGTCGCCAACGGCTGCGGCAATTTTAAGAGGATTTTCCAGACGCTTCAAGGTTTCCGCTGGATCGCCGGCTAAGACTGCGCTCATCAAGCCCGCTTTGGTTAGACCGTTACTTGCAAGCTGCCACCGCATCTGGTGATCGAAGTTTGGCATGCTGCTTGAAACCGCTCGGTGTACATCATAGCCAAGTCCGGTCAGAACAGCGAAAGCCGTGGTGGTTCCAGCAGGTACGCATTCGGCGAGAATAACAAGATCGTGTGTTCGAGCAAACTGCTCACCAAGTTCCAAACCTGTTTGGAACAAGTGTTCGACATTCTTAAGCTCCTGGGCTTGACCCTCGGAGAGACAGTTGGCAGGCGGAGTTCCCACCGATATCACTTCACCGGCTGTAGGCGCTGAGAAGGTGCCACAGTCTACAATTTTGATTGGAATCGACAGGGACTTTAAGCACGCCGCCGATATCACCACTGGCGATACTATGCCTTCCGGTGAGACGGGGAGTGCGCTAGTTTTGCCGGCTAAGCCGTTTACAAGCGCTTCGGCATCACACTTGGGCGTCAGTCTCCGGTCTTCCGGCGTCGCGCCCGCTCCGGAAAGTCCAACGAGATCGCTTGTTTTCGTTCCACCTACGCACATTAAAAACAGTGGCGAACTGGCTGTTTGAACGCGCTTGAACAGCTGCTCAAGCATTCTCTGGGGGTTGTTTATGATCGAGTAAGGCACTGCCATTTTCGAAACCGTCGTGAGTATCGGACTGGGTTACTCGATGTTCCCGCGGATCATCTCGCAGGGAATAAGCATCGTGACTGGCATCAGCACTGCAAAGAAGAAGGCGTGCCAGATCGCCTTCAACGCAAATAAAAGGTACCTCATACCAACGTTCGTGCCAAGATCCATGTTGAAAAGCACGAAGAGATCAACGGGCGCTATCAGAAGATTGGAGAGGAAAAAGACGATTGTGGAGTAAATTGTAATTCCAAGAATCACCTTAATCGAAAGCAACAGTCCCTTAGCCGCTACGCGTGTGCCGGACAAGCGAGACATCGATGAGTAGGGCATCAAGACAAGCGTATAGTTTGAAATCGCGATGATAGACAGACCAAGCGCGATCGCTGCGACGAGCATAATCTCTGCTGGCACATTCAGCTGCACCATAGCAAAGCTCAAATCTCCGATTTTTGGCATGCCAAGCATGACTACACTCGCGCTTACCAGCATGATTATTGTTGGAACAGCGACGAAAACAAGATACATCGCCCACACAGCGAAGAAAAACGCTTTGCGCTGTTTAAGGCTGGAAACCGCTTCTGCCAGGGTTGTCTGAAGGCAGGCTTTCAGTTGGGTGATGTCGTCGGGAATAGCCTCAGGCTCTATAGTCAGGATAGTTTTGCACAGGGCGGTGGTGCCTACGACACAAGCGCCAAGCCCCCAGACCATCGCGGCGAGCGAAAGTGAACCTAGAACGAGGTAGCCGATGATGGGAAGGGCGATCGTTTGCAGTACATCCGCCAGCCCGCTGTAGGCATCTTTGTGCGAACGAATGATGTTTACGGCGAGATCGTACGCCACGTATGGTGTCGTAAAGGCAAAACCGAGCGCTACTGCCGGCTTACAAAGATACTTCTGAAGCTCCATTACACTTTGAGCGCAGAGTCTCCACCACTGGGAGCTTCGCAGGCGAGGCAGAAAGCCGCACCCCAGTTTGAGGTTGCGTGTGACTGGCTGGAGTGGAGCGGCTGAAAGCGGTTCGTTCATGAATTTGAGGTGAGCTGCCATCAACATTCTATTGGGTCTGACCACCTGCGCATAGTCGTCCGGTTTGCTTAGTCCAACTTCATTTTGTGGAGCAGGCAGTTAACAGAGGTTTACCGAGCAGCTTGGAAACCGCAGCGGGCAAATTAAGCACCAATCAGTGTTCTTGGGCGAGGTGGGGAAAACCTTGGTTTAATGAAGGCTGAACGAGCTACCTCTAACCTCCGTTCTTGACAAAATATGGGAAGATCAACGCAAGTAGGGCAGCTTGAAGCCCGATCCAAACAGGAAGACCCATGTTTCTCGTACTGGAAGACCGTCTCGACGAAAAAGCTAGCGCTGACATTCTCGACGCGCTCGTTCAACTAGGCATGCAAGCGGAACTGGTGCGGTCCTCCAAGCAAGTTTTGATTTTCGTGCACAGTGATGTGCGGGCCGTTCCGACCCATAAGTTCACCAGAATTCCTGGTGTAGCTCGAGTTATGAGAACAGCGCCGACATCTCCGCTGGCTCTTTCTGATGAGTTGAGAACGGTTGATCTCACCTCAAATCAGAATAGTCTCACCATTGGTGGTGGCGCCGCTCCTGTGATAATGGCTGGTCCGTGTTCCGTCGAAGGTCGCGAACAGCTTTTGGAACTTGCGCATAAAGTGAAGTCTGCTGGAGCGACGATGCTGCGAGGCGGCGCATTCAAACCGCGCACCAGCCCTTATGAATTTCCAGGTCTTGGACAGGACGCGCTCAGCTATCTGAGAGAAGCCAGTATTGCCACAGGACTTCCCGTAGTCAGCGAAGTTATGTCCGCTGAGCAAATCGAGATTGCATTGGATTATGTAGATATGCTCCAGATCGGCGCTCGCAATATGTACAACTATGAGTTGCTGAAGGAAGTAGGGAAAGCCGGCAAGCCGGTGTTTTTGAAACGCGGACTTTCGGCGACTATAGATGAGTTCGTCCATGCCGTCGAGTACATCATGTTGGCAGGCAATAATCAGGTCGTTCTTTGTGAGCGCGGGATTAGAACTTTCGAGACTCGCACGCGCAATACGCTTGATTTGAGCGCGGTACCGCTACTCAAGTCTATGACCGGATTGCCGGTGATTGTTGATCCCAGCCATGCGACCGGAAAGAGAAGTTTGATTCGTTCGATGTCGAGGGCCGCCATCGCATGTGGTGCAGACGGTTTGATGATCGAGACCCATTGCCAGCCTAATCAATCGATCAGTGACGCCGAACAGGCGATCACACCAGACGACCTGGCGCTAATCTCGGCGGATTCGCTGGCGCTGTTTGAGTCGCTGAAGGGGCTTGATGAAACGCCCGCCGCGGCCGCCGGACCGCAAGGTGAACCTCGACCGCGTCTTGTCGTGGCTTGCGCGACACCTGGTTCCAACTAAAACGAATTCGTTGCACCTGAATAATTCGCAAATAAAAGGAGGAGTTTCCTCCTCCTTATTTAAAAATGCCCAACTCTGCCGATTCTATCTATCCTGTAGAGTAGTTAAGTCTGTCTGGGCTGTTTTCGGGTCCCGGGAAGAGTTTTTGTCTGCCCATTACAGGTCAGCTCTCAGCCGGAAGCCTATTATTACTTTTCGATGTCTCCTCCGTTGGAACGACATTTGAAACTTGTTTACGATGCCGCGCAGTCCGTGCTTTGAGCCTGCATGTGCATTGCGGTGCCAGGCACCGCATCCGGTGCGAAGGATTCTTGCTTGCCGGATTTGCTTTTCTCCATCGCCGATTTTTTTGCGCGTAATGTGTTCAAAAGATGACCGTAGGCCATGTTCAACGAAACTTCCGGCGGAATTGTTCCTACAGTGAGGGCGACTTCCTTTTTGACCATGGGCTCCCCGCGTCCGTTACGAGCGCCCGGCAGCTCGACGGCTTTTCCGTCCTTCATGACCGGTCGCAGAACAGCCGCGCCGATTATACGTGTCTCTTGCCCGATGAATCTCCAGAGACCGGCTCCCTCAGGTCCAAGACCGTGGCTCAGCCTGATCACATCGATAAATGCTGGCGTGTTATTTGCATGCCGCTCCGCTGATGCAGCATCTTTTGCGCGAGACTGCGTTGAGCGTTGTGATACTTTCAATTCCGATTGATAAAGAAGCAATCCGTCATTCGTGAAGAATATGAGAGACCCGTCTTTCGGCAGTTCGCCGGCATCGTGAAGTTTAATGATTTCTTTGAAGGCGATGTTTTCCTTCACAACACTTATTCGCTGGAGTTGGGCACCATCTACGGTGTTAATCTTCGCTTCAAGGTGTTTTTGAATCTCGGTCAGTCTGGCATCAGACGAGATCGCTTCGCCGTTGGGTCCTGCAGTTCCAGGGCGCGCCAGGTCCGGCGTTTTTCCTGGAATTCCGCTCCAGATATTATCGATTGGAGCCATTACCTCTTCGAGTCGGGCGACTAGCCCGGTCATAGAATGTAGTTGGTTTTTGCAGACCGTTTCGATCGCAGTCGTCACATCGTGCAATTTTTTCAGTGTCTGGGCGTATCTCGGAGGTCCGCTATCTTTCAGGCTTGCGTCTACTGCAGACTTCTTCAGTTTCAACTGATCTAAAATCAATTCTTTCTGCGACTGCGAATTGAATCTCTTTCGCCCGCATTCAATATCTGTAATTTCTCGTTCTAACTGTCGCTGGATGCGCTGGTGCTCAAACGCCATTGCGTGCCGCTGAGCGTCCGCAAACGCCCTTTCCATGCGTAACGAGAGAACGTCGGATTTCGTCGCCGGCGCAACGGTGCTGAGGACCATCGCCGAGTTTTTAGATTCACCGTTCTCAACGATTCGAACAATCGGTTCTACTCCGGGCACCATATTCGGTGATGCGTCGATTTTTCCGGTCGAGCGCGAGCCGGTCGATTCGGCGCTGGAACGGCGACCGCCATGCAAGGGTTCGCGCATTTCACTACGAGCTTCAGAGAGGTGGACTGATTTAAAACTTTGTACTGCTTCTATCATGTTGACTGAAAGTTCCGAACGAGGGTGTAAGTGTGCGTCGCAATTTTGAGTAGCTGTGATTCTCAGAGATGAGGCGTGGAATTTACTAAGTGCCTCTTTCGCGCTTCCCCCTTTGGCGAAGTCCTTACTCAGGACGCCATCAAAGTGGGAGGACGATTTTCGATTCGTGCCTTTTTTCAAGAGATCGCTGTTCGATAAGTCCGGAGTGTTGTTACCACCGCCGAATGCGGTTGACTCGATATGTGGTTGAACCATTTTGGTTTCCCCGCGACTGTAAAAGAAACGAACTGCGCTTGACAGGTAGAATCGTAGCTTGACGGTAGGGGATAGTCGATTGGGGGAATTCCCGACTAGGTTAGTAATTTCACCATGCCAACTACCCCAAAATGTCCCCCGTGAAAAACTGCAAATGTGCTGCTATAAATAACGCTCACGTTTTGGACAGGCTTAGATGTCATAATCTCGGAAATATCGCTATTTTGGGCTCACGAGCATTTCGTGACGGGGTCGATGAAAGTAATCAATAGAGAAATTCCCAGCGAAGACGTTTCCACCTCCACCTGTGCAGACGGGCTGTCCGTCGAGGCGCCGTCCAGCAAATGCGAAAGCCGCGAAGATATTGCCAAGCCAGGCTCCGTCGGCGGCGGCAAGTTTTCGCTATCGCTCGCCTTCATCGCAGTCATGTGCGCAGTTCTCTACGCCCTGCTGTCCGCTTTCTGGCCCAAGTTCAGCCGCGCCGAGGTGTTTTTCGCCGAATGTGCCCGCGAAATGATTGCCACCTCCAACCTCGTCACGCCGCTGTATCACGGGCAGGCGTTTTTCGATAAGCCGATTCTCGTCTACTGGTTCATCATCGGATGTTTCAAGAGCTTCGGCACATCACACTTTGCCGCGCGTGTTCCATCGATAATCGCCTCAGTTGCGACCTTGCTGGTAACGGGATACGCATGCCGCGCCATCTTCGGAAGTCGTGCGGCCCTTATCGCCAGCATGGCTCTGGGCACGTCCTTCATGTATCTCTCTTTCAGCGCGCTCTGCATGTCCGACTCGATGCTCGTGCTCGTCGACACGGTAACCCTCATCCTTTTATATGCAGGTTTTCGTTGCGGCGAGAAAAGCGAGTCGCAGTCCATTGGCGCACCATCCGGCGGTAAACCGACCCGCACAACCCTCTGGTTTTTAGCCGCAGCGTCGATGGGTTTCGGTTTCCTGACCAAGGGGCCTGTTGCCGTCGTACTTCCAGCTGTATTCTTCCTCGCCTTTCTATTCGTGGAGAAACAGCTGAAGCTGGTCAAGTTTAAACACGTGCTGCTCGGCGCGATCGCGCTCTGCGTTATCGCAGCGCCGTGGTTTTACCTCGCCTATCAGGCAAACGGCATCGATGCGATCACCTACTTCTTTATAAAGGAAAACGTCCAGCGTTTTGCCGGGTCTACTTACGACACGCACCGACCGATCTGGTTTATGGTCGTTTCGCTTTTAGGTGGCTTCTTGCCCTGGTCTATTTTCTTGCCACCAATTCTTTGGGTTTGCGTGAAGAACTTCATTTCTGCAAGAAAGCGCCCGTCTATGCTGCAAGCCGAAAAGATTGCGAATGATCGCTTCAAAGGCGAGGACAGAGGATTAAATCAATCCGGTATACCGATTGCCGTTTCCGATGAAAACGAAGAGAAGCGCGTCCACGCGCTGCACGTCTACCTGTGGCTCTGGATCGCCGTCTCTATCGGATTCTTTTCAGTGTCGCGAGGAAAAATAGATTATTATGCTCTCCCTGCATTTCCCGCCTGTGCGATGCTGACTGGCTACTTCCTCGACAAGTGGATTGCTGAAAACAACAGATTCACGAGCGCGGCTGCTTTTGCGTTAAACGTCGTCCTGATTGTTGTCGGCTTCGGTATAACGGCGCTTCTAAACGAGATGCCCTATGCTCCGGCGATTCCGCCGGTTGGCGTGGGCGCTCTTCCGGTTGTAATCGGTTTGTTTGGTCTATCTCAAGTTTTTAAAGCTAAACAGTTCGCATCCTTCGCCACCATATTTAGTGGCATAGTTTTGACCGGCTCCGTTTTTGCAGTCTTCGCCATGCCTGTTTTAATTCGCATGTCGCCGGCGCTCCATTACGCCGATACAATCAGGGCGTCGGACAACGGGGCCGACAGGACTGCCGAGTTGACGAAACTGGTTGAGCAAAAACGCGGTCTTGCCGATCCGACCAGAAACCTCGCGGGCGCTGCCGGAGCAAGTCAACCTGTCACTGATGTTCAAAGTCTCACGATCGGCATGTATACAGGCGTCGAACATTGGATTGACGAAGTGACTTTCAGGACCGAACGCGAGCCGGTGAAACTCAGTAGTGCTGAGGAACTGTCAGCCTTTCTCTCAAGACCCGGAACGCACTGGCTAATGATTAAGAACGTCGATTTCGACGCGCTTCCGGCGCCCACTCGCGAAAGTCTTGAAATAGTGGCTCGCCAAGGTTTTATTCCAAAGAGCTTGAATCCTGGATATATTCTGAAGCACCGAGGAGATCTCACCGGCGGAAATGAACTCATCCTTGCCCGACGCAACTGATGCGACCGTCGATCATCTCCATGAAGCGGACCTGTTCAGTATTTATGGATTAAACGGCGAAAGTATCTATAAGATCGCAAAGATAGTGAAGATCCAACCAGGAGTTCTTCACATATTTGTGTACGACAAGCGCTTTTCAGAACGACCCGGAAGTGCGTCTATCGATGTAGCAGTCGCGACGCTGGAAACAGTGAGCGCGCCACAGTCCCGTGATATGTCCTATCCAGTTTCCCGCAAGCTTTTCAGCTTGATGCGCCCGGTGTTAGTTGGAACTCGACCTGTTCAAGATATTGAGTTGAACGGATACCGCCAGTGGTGTCTGAGTGGAGCCGGTCATGTGCTTGGTACGCACATCAGTCTAGACGACGAGATCGAGCACGACCATCGCGTCTATGCCAAGATTTTTATGACCTTTTTTGCGCCCACCTTTATCGCTTTTACCTTCTACATGCTCGCCTACAATGTGATCCGTTTGATTCCGTTTGCGTTTCTCTTTGGTATCATATTCGGTGCCATCATGGTAGTGCTCCAGTGGGCGAGCATCCGCCGTTTGAAGAGCGATTCCCTAAACCGTGTTTCGGCATCGACCATTCAGTTCAGCGAAATTGAAATGCCGGTTGACTTTGCCTCGGCTTTCGAGCGCGGTGTTCGGTCACTTACCACAATCGACAATTGCAAGCCGGTGGCGGTAGATCTGCGCGGCGGAACCATTGAAGCGAAGGTGCGAAAGCAGGTGCTGGAGGAAGGGCAAGAGATATTGATGGTTTTCTCGATGATCGATGAGAACCGAACGAATTGCATTGTGTGGAGCGAATCTTCCAAGAAGGGTACCACTGTTGACATGGGGAAGAACCTGGGCAATGTCAACGCAATTATTTCGTATTTGAAAACATCTATCGCATCAAAAGAGCCATTTTCAGTCGATGTCGGGGACAATAGTGCGACTGAGCAGGGCGTGTCAGAATAATGAGCACGGTTTCATGATTGCAAAGCGTGGTCGAGAGCTCGTTCAGCCCGGTGAATCGCGAAGGAGCACATATGGCAAAGGTTGTAGTCGGTATGCTCGGTCTGGGAACAGTCGGCACCGGCGTCGTCAAACTTCTAAGTAACCACAAATCGCTCTCTCTTAAGCGAGTCGCTGTAAAGGATTTGAGCAAAGCCCGCGAAGTAGACCCTCGCTGTCAGGTGACGACGAATCCTGAAGAGGTGGTCAATGACCCGGAAATTGAAGTTCTAATCGAGGTTATGGGTGGCGAGCAACCTGCCCTCGACCTGATTACTAAGGCGATCGAATCGCGTAAGCATGTCGTCACAGCTAACAAGGAAGTTTTAGCCAAGCACGGTCCGGACTTGTTTAAACTGGCGCGGGAAAAAGGGGTTGCGATATTTTTTGAGGCGTCAGTCGCCGGTGGTGTGCCACTCATCTCCACGATTCAGAAGGGACTTGGCGCTAATCAACTCGAGTCGATTCTCGGAATTCTAAACGGCACTACCAATTTCATTCTGTCGCAGATGGAAGAAAAGGGTGAAAGTTTTGACGCCGCTCTGGCGATGGCTCAGAAGCTCGGTTTTGCCGAAGCTGACCCGACAAATGACGTCGAGGGATTTGATGTTGCCTACAAAGTGTCCATTCTTGCCGCGCTTGCCTTCGGCAGTTTCGTAAAGCCGCAAGAAATTTTTCGACGTGGGATCACGCATATTAAGCCGGTTGACCTTGAGCATGCAAAAGAATTCGGCTATCGAATAAAACTGATTGGTCGAGCCGACCGAACCGATTCGAACGTCCAGGCTCGTGTGGAGCCTTGTTTCGTACCCATGTCTCACCCGCTCGCCAGCGTCTCCGGCGGCAACAACGGGATTGTTGTAAACGGTCACGCCGTAGGCGAACTCATGATGGTCGGTCCAGGAGCGGGTCAATTGCCGACAGCGTCAGCAATCATGGGGGACGTTATAAACCTGGCGGCCGCTCTCCGTCTGCAAGATTTCGCGAGTTACTTTCACACCGAGGTGGGCGATACCTGGCAAGCGGTTTCCTCATCAGATAGTTGGAAAACGCCCTATTACCTCAGACTTGAAGTTGAAGACCATCCAGGCGTGATCGGAAAAATTGGTAGCATATTTGGTGCCAATCAAATAAGCATTCAGAGTATCATTCAACGTGGTGTTGAGGACCAGGGCGCCTCCGTCGTGATCCTCACGCATCCAGTTGAAACCGGTCGTGTCAACAAAGCGATCGAACAAATGAAGTCGGAAGAGTTTCTGAAGGACCAGGGAACCTGTATTGCAATCTTCAACGGCAAAAACGGTGCCGGAAAATAAAAGGCTGACTCAATGAATACGACTGAATCGATCCGCGGCCGCGTGCCACTAATTGAACGCTTTCGAGAGTACCTACCTCTGACTGACCGAACTCCCGTCGTCAGTCTTGGTGAGGGTTTTACGCCGTTAGTGGCGGCTAAAAAGCTGGCCAAAGCGCTGGGTATTCCAACAGTTGATGTTCGTTTGAAACTCGAGGGATTGAACCCGACAGGCAGCTTTAAAGATCGTGGTATGACGATGGCGATTTCCAAGGCCGTCGAAGAAGGTTCAAAAGCTGTAATCTGTGCCTCTACGGGTAATACCAGTGCATCGGCTGCAGCCTTTGCCGCCAAAGCCGGACTGGCTTGCTATGTTTTGCTTCCGGCCGGCAAGGTCGCACTCGGCAAGCTCGCACAGGCAATTTTGTATGGCTCGAAAGTAATTCAAATCGATGGTAATTTTGATCAGGCACTAGATCTGGTGCGCCTGATTGGCGAGAAATTCCCGGTTACTATCGTTAATTCGATCAACCCTTACCGGCTTGAAGGACAGAAAACCGGCGCATTCGAAGTGATGGATACGCTAGGCGAAGCTCCCGACTATCTGTGCATTCCGGTCGGGAATGCTGGAAATATAAGCGCTTACTTCCGGGGTTTCACTCAGTATCATCGCGCCCCGACCACCGGACAGCAAATGCGCTATAAGGGCAGTGCGACTGCGGAGATTGAGATCGTCAAAGGTACGCTGAAGGTTCCACAAATGTGCGGCTTCCAGGCTGCAGGGGCTGCGCCGATGGTACTCGGAAAGCCGGTGCCGAACCCGGAAACTCTGGCTACAGCTATCAGGATCGGTAATCCGGCCAGCTGGCAAGAAGCGCAGAATGCGATCGATAAATCCGGCGGATTAGTCGACATGGTGACTGACGAGGAAATTCTCGAAGCGTATAAGATGCTTGCTCAGTTGGAAGGTGTGTTCTGTGAACCTGCAAGTGCCGCATCTGTAGCGGGTCTCAAAAAGTTGGCCGCTAAAGGCGGAATACCTCACGACGCTACCGTAGTTTGCGTTCTTACTGGTAACGGTTTAAAAGATCCTGATAACGCGCTGAAAGTTAGCGATGTGAAGTTGGAACCGATTAAACCGGACCTCGATGTTCTGGTATCTGCGATGGGCCTGTAATTCGGAAATGAAGAAGGTCATAGTACGAGTTCCAGCTAGCAGCGCCAATCTCGGTCCAGGTTTCGACACACTGGCATTAGCTTATGAACTGTATTGCACTCTGACTTTTGAGTTGAGTGACGACAGCTGCAATGGTCCGATCGTCGAGATTGAGGGAAGCGCTGCATCCAGCCTACCTTGCGATCAGAACAACCTGGTTCTCAAAGTACTGGAAGAACAATTTCCAGTTTTGAAATCCTCGTTCGATAAACTGAAGGTTACTATAAAGTCTGAAATACCTCTGGCTCGAGGACTGGGTTCCAGCGCTGCTTGTATTGCCGGAACTGTTTGGGCCGGGATCTATTTATCCGGCCAACTTCCCGATCGTAAGACCGCATTGCAATATGCAGCATCAATCGAGGGGCATCCGGATAATGTGGCTGCGAGCTTGTTTGGTGCGTTGACAGCCAGTGCTTATGTCAAACACTCAAAGGACTTTGTCGCTGCTACGGTAGAATGGCCGGAGGACTGGCGACCGATTTTGGTTGTACCAGACCGTGAAGTCAGTACTGCACATGCGCGTGCGGTGCTGCCGAAGCAAGTATCAATGCCGGAGGCGGTCAGTAACATTCAGAATATTGCGTTATTGCTGATGGCGATCGAAAAGAGAGATAGGGAACTGCTTCGAGCGGGTCTCACCGACAGCCTGCACGAGCCCCATCGTCAAACGCTCATTCCTGAACTGCAGGAAGTTAAAAACGTTTTGCGCGATTCGCCTGTCCTCGGAGTTGTGCTTTCCGGGGCCGGTTCATCAATTCTTGTACTGTCGGAAGCACGGCACGTCGACTATGTGAAGAAGGAGCTGGAGAGCTGGTCTTCCGTGCGCGAAGGCAAAGTCAAAGTAATGAGTCTCGAAGTCGACAGGGAGGGTTTAACAGCAACTTATGGCTAGCGAAATTCAAGTACTCAAGTTTGGCGGTACTTCCGTTAAGAGTATTGGTCGAATCGAGCACGTGGCAGGCATTATCGCCGAATGCGCCAGGACGCAAAAGGTGATCGTCGTTGTTTCCGCAATGGGTGATACCACCGACTATTTGATCAAACTTGCCAAAGGCTGCTCTGCGACGCCGGACAAGCGTGAACTCGATGCCCTCCTTTCCACGGGAGAGCAGATGTCTATTTCCCTTCTCGCTATCCGATTGCGCGATATCGGTGTTGCAGCTCGGTCACTCACGGGCGGTCAAGTTGGAATTTTTACCGAGAGTATTCACACTAACGCTCGCATCGTTGACATACGAAAAGAGGCTCTGGCAAAGCATCTTGAAGACAACGACGTCCTTGTCGTCGCTGGTTTTCAGGGCGTTACTCCGGACGGCGATATTACCACGCTGGGGCGCGGCGGTTCTGATACAACCGCTGTTGCTCTTGCTGCTGCGGTCAATGCCGCCGGCTGCGATATCTACACCGACGTAGATGGAATTTTTACAACCGACCCGAATCTGGTCAACAATGCTTCGTTGTTGCGAACGGTTTCTTACGGAGAGGTTCTGGAGATGGCTCGCCTGGGCGCAAAGGTGCTTCACCCGCGCGCTGTAGAGCTGGCGAGACAATATGGCGTTAAACTGCGAGTTCGCAATACATTTAAGCCCGAGGACAAGGGTACTTTGATCGTTGGAGGTGATATGGAAATCTTTCGTGCAATCAGTTCGGTGGCTGTGGATAAGGACCAGGCAGCGGTTGCTATCATGGATGTACCGGATCAGCCTGGTATCGCCGGTAAGGTCACAGGTGCGCTGGCGAAACGTAATATCGGCATTGACATGATTGTCCAGTCCTTCCATCCGTCGACCGATCACAACAGCATTACCTTCACCGTTCAGTCTGATGCGTTGGACGAAACTGTGGCCGTATTGAACGAGATTAAGGATGCTCTTGGAGCTCGCGTTGTTCAAGTCGACGGCGACTGCGCCAAAGTCAGCCTGATTGGAGCCGGTCTGGTCGAGCAGCCCGATATTCCGTCGCGAATGTTCACAACCCTTGGCGAGAACAAGATAAACATCAAGATGATTTCTACGAGCGAGATGAAGATAAGTTGCATCGTTTCTCGCGCCGCAGCCGATCAAGCCGCTCGTCTAATTCACGAAGCGTTCGAACTGCATCTCCTTCAAAAAGAAAACGCCGCAAAGGTTTAACCCCCATTTCGAACCTGCTTTGATGCGCGCATGAAGAACAGGCGGCATAGCGTTTCGAACACGTTTAGAAACGAAACGTTGGCTTATAGTTGGTCCCACTCGGCTTGTGTTGCCGGGGCAATGTCCATTATCTTCCAACCGTCGCGCTCAACACGCAAAGTCACATCTAGAAAACCGACTCCCGTCATCCAGGAGGGCGCTTTTAGCAGCACTTCGCAGTGGCTATCGAAGTTTTTCAGTTTGATATCTTGGGCGGGAAACAAGAAAGGACGTGCCATCGGCAGTGGTGGCGGAGTTAGACGGACGCTGGTGTTAAAGTTGGATGCTGCCCACTCGGGATTGATGTAAGCGTATTGATTGTCATGATTTCGAGACTGCGCTATCAGGGCGCGATACATTTTTGTGATCACGATATGGATATCCTGCAGTTCCGGATTAATCAAATAAGCCGAACCGTTTTTGACTGATTCGAGAAAGCGAGTACCATTCTGCGTGCGAATCTTCACGCGCCAGGTTTCACCAAGTCTCAAATCACTTTCAGATTCTTCTTCCGGGTCTCTTCCGGAGCGCATCGACGTTAAGTTGAGACTGTCTCGATCGAACAGAGTCGTGTCATGAAGCTCGTTGGCGAATCCTGGCCCGGATTCAATATAAGGTAGATTCTCGGATGGACTCTCGATCACGATATGATGTTTTTCCAGAAGACCTCTCGGTTTTCCATTGCTGAGATACGTGATACCCGGTCGGGTAGTCTCCACGCCCAAAGTAAGTTGACCAGGTTTTGACTTGGTTGCTGGCTGGTAAGCATAAACCAAGCCATCTTCTTCGCTTCGGGGGGCGACTAGATATTCTACGTAACTGAAGGTAAGCCATCCGCAGACAATAGTGGTTGAAGCAATTACTAGCGCTATCATGCCCTGACGAGTCGTAGTTACCCAGGATGCCATCTGACGAGCTCTGGCGACATAACTTCTAAAATCTTTGCTTTCGTTGTCAGAAGGGGTTGATTTTGTGCCACTGCTTACGGTGGCGGTGTTGGGTGAGTTGCGCACCGCTGGTGTTTGTTTCAAAACGGACGTTTCAACAACATGCACGCGGGGCGGTGTTACGCTATCGGCTATCTTCGAGACGCGTTCCTGTTTCTTTTCGATTAATTCGCTCGGTTTTCCCGGTGTTGTCTCGGCTTGCTCCGGCGGCTGCGAACTGTTTGTGAGCTGATTCCGAGGCGAATTCGTGTCTAGCCGTTCGTCATCGGGTGCCAACAACTTCAGCTTGTTTCCCGTGCTTTTAAAATTAGCTCTTCTTGTCCTGGCCCGTTCCCGTTCCGCCTCAGCGAAGGACATGCCGCTGCTAGAGCTGTTTGCCTCGTAATGTCGGTCGATCGATACTTTGTTTTTGACTAGATCCTTTAGCGCGTGTAAAACTTCTTGCATCGACTTGTATCGAGCATCGGGATTTCTTTCAAGGCAGCGTCTAACAAATCCTTCGATTTTGTAGTTGTACGTCAGACCATCTGAGACTTGCGACAAGCTTGGCGGGCTTCGGCGAGCGAGGTGCGAAAGTGCATCATCCCCGGAGAAAGGCGTGCGCCCTGTGAGCGCTTCGAAGAAGACGCAACCCAGGGCGAATATTTCGGAGCGCGCATCGTATTGTTGCAAGAGCAACTGTTCCGGTGCAAGATAGTTCGGATCGCCAGTCACCGTGCGGCCTTCGAATGATATCTGCTGAGCGGTAGCGTGTCTGACTATGCCGCTGCCTGAGTCGATCAGGAAGACCGCGGAATCTTGCGCCTCCAGATTTCGCAGGAGAATATTCGATGCTTTGATATCTCTATGGAGAATACCTTGTGAATGCATCGCTGCAATTGCTTCGGCGACAGGGATGAAAGCTCGGTATGCCAGTTCCGGCGATAAAACGAGCGACTGTTCGGCGTTAGTCTCAGAACCACTTCCGCGCAAGTGTAGTTTTAAACTGATGCCGGCATGGTATTCATACACCAGGTAAACGGCACCATCTGCGGTGGCTCCGAAATCCACTACCTGAGCAAGATTCTTGTTGCGTATGCGGCAGAGCGCAGTCGCTTCCCGTTGAAAGTGAATCAATTCGTCGAATTCAAGCACTCCGAGTTTCTTGACCACGACCTCTTCTTCGAGAAATTCGTCGTAACACAGATAGGAGTCCGAGACAGCGCTGCCGCCAAGCTTCTCGATTGGCTTGTAACGCTCCATCGGGAAGTTAGTCTGGTTGAGTTCGCGCTCTAGCTGCTCCGCCGTATACATTAGAAAAGTCGTTTGTAAGGAGTTCTTTTCTTATACCCACGGAGGATGCTTCCAAAGCCGAGAAGCCGTGCCCTGTCGGACCGGCTTCCCTCATGTACCAAATCGACAGCACTAGCGAATCGAGCCGGTTCCCTTGAAGACGTTGTAGTCAAACTTGAACTCAATGTCCACGGATTCGGGGGAACCCTCTGGTAGCGGAGCAAAAGGAGCTGCGTTTGAAATAGCTTTGAGCGCAGCCTGGTCTGCCACTGACGAGCCAGAGGCTACGGAGAGCTGAAGATTGCTAAGCTTTCCGTTTTGATGAATAGTGAATCTGGCAGTGACCCGCTTAGAAGCTGAGTCTGTTGGAGGAAACCAACTGCGCTTGATGCGACGCTGCAGCTCTGCCATATAGGGACCGAAGTTGATGTCCGCTCTTGCGCCTGATTGACTTGTGTCACTCTTCCGAGAGTTTGAAGTCCTGCCCGGCTCGCCAGTTTGCTTTGTTCCCGTATGGTCGCCCTTGTCTGGAGAAGGCAGGCTGGGTGTCATGCCTATGAATTTGTCGACATCGCTACCTTTCCCGTATGGTTCATTGGCGCCTCTGCTGCTTTCTCTGCTGGGGCGTGGACCGGTCGAATCCGAGGTGCCTTTTGATTCTCTTTCGCCTCTTCCAGTCTCCACGATTTTTGGGCCCGTCGCTCCACTGTGTCTGGCGGATGATGCCGCGATGGCCGGTGCAGGAACGCTGGAACTGGGCGAGCCGGTGTTTGATACCAGCTTCGGTGCCCCATTAGATTTGACATCAACGGCATGGGCTTGTGGAAGTGGTGTGGATGCCGCCGGAGTACCCTGCGGCGTCAACGTCGCAAGAAGTTTTGTCGGGTCGAGCAGCGGTTTTGCAGGAGTGTTTGGTTGACCCAAGCTGGGCAACGGTGGCACGGCTTTGAGCGGTGTTTGCGGCTGCATCGGTGAGGGCGTGATTTTCGCCGGCGATGGAGTGGACTGCGCTACTGGCGCTATATGCGGTTTCGGAGTTTCCATCGGTTTAGCGATTTCTGGCCGAGCTGCGGCTGGAGCTGGTTTGACAGGAGTGGGCTTTGCTTCCTGCGGCTTTGCTGCGCTGGATTTCGGCTCCGGTTTCGCTTCTGCTGGTTTTGCAGACTTCGGCTCCGCCTGTCGCTGTAACGTTTGCGGACGACCGCCGCTGTTCGATTCTGACGGATTCTTCACGATGCGAGTGTGTTTGGGGTCATGCTGAGCTTCCGCGTTTATACGGGCTTTCGTCTTAACCCTCGGAGGCTTTTGCGTTTCAATTTTTGGATTTGCAAATTCAATCGTTGTCACCTGGATTTGCGGTGGTGCCGGTATCAGAAAGAAAAACGCGAATATGACGAGAGTCACCATCAAGGCTGCGTGGAAGAGATAGCTGCCGCTTGATGCTTCCGAGATATGCATTGCGGTAGGTGCGTAGATTGCATTTCGCCTTACGGTCTTTGCATGATCGTATGCATCTCTCATCGCATAAGCGATGAAGGCCGTAAACAGAACGGAGAGCACATTCATTGCGGCGCTGCCAAAATGCATTCCAGCTAGTGCATGAGCGACATCACTATTCGGAGTGATATTGTATTCGGTGCCTATCGCTTTTAGCGTACTGACTAATTGTTGGCTCCAGGCAAGCGTTCCAATCAGAATTATGTTGGTAAAGCCAACCAGGAAAAAGAGAACGCCTTTGCGCGGCTCCAGATTGTAAATTTGTCCCAACCCAGGGATAACCGATAGAGAGGTTGCTACCAGCGGGTCTCGTAATGCAGGCACCAAGAGGCCGCCTTGATTTTGATTGTTGTTCATGGTCTTGTCCCAATGCGCTCGACATGAAACCCAGTCTATTGGGACTGGTCAAAAGGCGCACTGCCATTAGACTCAAGAACATTCTGGGGGAATGACTAGATTCAATCTCGGGTTTTTACCACCTGGGAAAATTTTGATCGGCGTGATATGTCGTCTGCGGCGAACGCCTACTTCACCCGTCCTACACGAAGGTGTACTTGCCATGTGACTCTGCGTTTTTTCGAGTAGTCACCCCAGGCGTCACAAATCAGATCGAAGTGTGTCTCGATCGGATCCTTGCCATGCTGTTTTCGATAATTTTGAATCGCCGACCAGCTTGACATGTATCCGAGGCACTGAGCTAAGTTCCAATCGAGCTCCATCAGGAAATCAGGATGGTCTAGTTCCTTAAAGGGAAACTCGATTGATTTATATTCGTCTCTCACGTGATTTATCTGCCGCGGCCAGAACGGCTCAAGGTCTGTGTATATGCGCTCGAACGCCGAACTCACGCTGTCTTCGATCGAAAACGCGCCATAGCACCATGCCGCAATAATACCTTTCTTCTTGAGAACGCGTTTGGCCTCCAGGAAGAATGCATCCATGTCAAACCAATGCAGAGCATTTGCGATGGTGATCAAATCCTGGGAATTATCGTCCAGCTCGCTATTTTCAGCGGTGGAGATGTCGTATAAAACCTTGGGGTGAGTTATTGCTTCACGGATTTGCTCTTCGCTGGCATCAGTGGCGGTGACCTTGTCAAAGTAGTCAGCGAGTGCGACAGCTGCCTGTCCGTTACCAGTCGCACAATCCCAGGCTCGCTTATGAGCTGGAGTGATCGACGCCAGATAATCGAATAGTTCTTTCGGATACATTGGCCGAAACCGGCGATAGGTTGCTGCTTGAGTCGAAAAATGATCGTTGAATGTCATGGTTTCAATCGCATTAGTGAGAAGCTGGTAGGATGATAACATGACTTAGTTGGAACGTTGACCTGAATGCGGCTCCGAGTTCTTTCAAAATTACCTCAGTTATTTGCGTTTCTGTTTTTATCTGCCGGCGCTGCCACCGCGGCTGATGGCATCGCACTGGATGAGTCCGAAAAGGTCTTCGTTGAGAAAGCCGCTCCCACTGTCGAGCGTAAAGAATTTAACCCGTGGATTCCATTCACTCCGCAGCCGAAACTTGAGAAGGGTCAAAAAGCTCTTACCGAGTTCGCGTTTAACCTCAAGGTTCGGTTCGACGATGTCGACATTTTGCAAAAGGACGAGCGGCATGGACGCTGGTTCGTCACGATCCGGCCGAAAGACGTTCATGCCTCGATGTCGCTACCTGTGGTTATCTGGTTGCCACCGGGTGCTCCTCAGAAATGCATCAGGCATGAGGAGGGACATCGCATGATTGCTGAGCGTGTTTACCAATTCGCCGGCGATATTCTCAAGCATTATGCAGTTCAAACCTACACCTCCGAATACAGGGGCGAGGGTGCAAGCGTCGAACTCGCTGTCCATGACGCATACAAGCGCGCTATAAACCAGTTGAACTCTAATTATCGTGGAACCGTTTTCGACTATGCTTTGATGGTCACGCGAGAGTACGATCGCTTAACCAATCACGGATTAAACCCAATTTCGGAAAGCGATGCAATCGAGCAGAGTTTTTCGAATTCGTCGTCAGAGATGACGAAGTTGCTTGAGGCGCGTGCAAGCGCAATACAGTCGCGAGGTGATGAAGAAAGACCAGTGACGAAGCTGGAAACGCATTAGCCGCGCTTCTCAAATCTTTCCATGCAACGTCTCAACTTTCTCAGAGTGCCCGGGTCGATGTCCGGTACCGATGCGAAAATTCCCATCATTGCTGTCAACGTCGATTCTAATTGCCTGGCGTGTTCTTCTAAAAGGTCGCTTGCCTGTTTATTCCATCTCGTCAAGCCGCTTGACGGCGCAAAGTGTTCCAGGATTATCGAGGCAACCTTATCGCAGAATGTTTTCGTAAGAGATCGCTGACGCTTCATCTCGTGAAACTGTTCGAGAACAGATTCAAATTTTGCCGCATCCCAATTTGTTTGGGAGCACATTCGCAGAGTCTGTAAAACTTCGCCCTCCAGTTGTCTTGCTCTCGTCGATTCGGTTGTCGACACTGTTGCTGCCCGAGTCGCTTTTATGAGTTGAGCTCCGAGCGCGGATTCTGACTTCTGCGGCTTAGCCGTCTCCCTTAAATCATCGCCTTCGTTTGTTTCTGCTTCCAAAACGAAGGCGCGCATTCTCAAAACCAGTTGATTCGAGCCGCCATCAGGGAGGCGACTCGCCATAACATCCGCCAGTCTTCGAACGTCCGTTAGAAATTCATCGGTGCGGTCGTTGCTGGCGATAATCAAATCACTCAAATTTTTGAAAAATTCTGGTCTCGGCGTCACTTCGCTGAAATAGGCTTCCATTGAAGAAATCGTGCGTCCAAACCGGGCGCTGTCCCATCTCAACTCTCGGGTCCCTCTGCGAATTGAATCACAAATGTCGTTTTCAATTGCCTCTACTACCAGGTCTTGGGGACAATCATATTTTGCCAATAGAGTGAATGCTTGTCTGTAAGAACCAGATGACGCCAGATTTCGTGCGCAAATCTGTGCCTTGTTGTAGAACTTGCGCCTCAGATTTTCGTCCTGAAGAAACTCTTCCGTAACGAGTTTATCTGCCGCCTCGAAGTTATTTGTATTCAGGAGGCGATTGATTTCTTCAATAGAGTTTTTGTCATCGATGCGTTTGAAATTATCCGCTGCCAGCCGAGTCGCCATGCGCACTCCGCCCATAAGGTTAGCTTCTCCGAGCTCGGCGCCGAATGCGGCGATCACCTCTGCAAATACCTCCAGATTTCCCAGCAAACCATCGGCTTCGCTTTTGAAACAGTTGTAGAGGTTTTCCGGCAGTCGGGTTCTCATCACTTTTGCGACATCCTGTCGCTCGTTTGTCATCTTAAATGCCACTGCTTGCGCTACCGCTGCTCGATCCAGAATTTGCTCACTGGCGTTTGGCGCGCTCCTGATACTGTTAAGAAAACCCATCGCAAGGTCAGGTCTGCCATCAAGTATGTGGCAGTGTCCAATGACTAGCGATAGTTCCAACTCCCTCTCAGTGCCTGCCTCGTCTTGTTCTCGCGATGAGGCGTAAAGTGAAGCGGCATAATCGTACTGGCGCTGTTGTTCAAAATACTTTGCCACCACTCGTAGTGCTTTTTTTAAACCGGGAACTTGAGCAAGCATGCCATTTCCGTACGCCAGCATCAATACGGAAAGCTCTTCTGGTGAGATGACTGCTGTTTTGAAGCTCTTCAGTTCGCACATCTCCTGCATCAATTTCAAAGCGTCCTTCGGTCGGTTTTGCTGACAGTAAGCCATCATCAATCCGACAATCGCTTCTAGAGTAAAGGAGTTTTTCGACTGTGCATGTACTTTTTCTACGATGTTTTTAAAGTGGAAGACGGCCGAGCCGGCGTTGTTGTTCATAAGCTGACAGATACCGAGCCGCATGTTCAAGTGATCGTCTAGTTTTCTCAGACCAACTTTTGCCCGCGTTCCGCCTCGCTTGGTGTCGGCTTCAATTGTCGCGTTTGTTTGTTCCCATGCTCGGAGATAGTATTCGATGGCTTCATCGTAATCTCCTTTTGCGTAGGCGCTGTCTCCACGCGCTGCGTTCTCGCGCGTGGACATATTCTGTTTCATCATGGAAGACAACATGGCTGCGCCCTGTGCCGACGCTTGTTTTAACAGGGAGCCAAATCTATTCTTGTTTACTCTTTTCGTCGTGCTCAACTGCTCCAGCGCGGCAAGCGACTGGGGACGCTCGAGAAAGCGAAAAGAATCTGTTTCTGAAACGTTGTCGATCAATCGTATTTGTTCGCCCAGATCCATCTCCGGGAGTTCGAGCAATTCGTCTTCGCTAGCGTCCAGGAAGGGGATTGACTCAACGGGACAGCTGAGCAACCGAATCAGAGTGCGGCTGGCTTCTTTGATTTCATCAAGTGGATGTTCTCTCAGTCTCTTGAACAATGCAGACTCGTATGGAGACACTAGATCCGCGTGGGCAAACAGGAGGCACTCACGGTCTTGACCGACGCTGAGAAGTTCCGGATCTGCGGCGATGCTCAGGAGAGAGGCTGTGATGAGCCAGGCCGGAAAATTGTCTATGTAGCTGCCAAAATGTTCACGAGTGCGGTACGGATGTTGATAATTTGCATGCCCAAGTTCAGCGCTTTTGAGTCCCTGGAGTGCCGGCACGAAGAATCCATCGTAGTCAAGAAGCTTAACCTCATCTCCGCAGATAAGGATGTTTCCATGCTGTAGGTCACCGTGGGCGATACCGCGCGCTTTTAAATCTTCGAAAATGGAGCGCAGCTGTTTTGCTACATTCGCGACTTTTGTCTGGTTCTGACCATGTTTAGCAAGATAGCGATCCAGTGGTAGACCGTCTGCCCAGTTCATTTTCACGATGGGGTACCAGCGACCGCGAATGAAAATGCCTTCCTCTATATACTCGGTGTCTATTACCCACTTTGAATTCATCGACCTGAATTCGCTCAAGATCTCCGCGTATCGCCTGGCAAGATCTGGTACTTCGGTGTGAAAACAGCGAATAGCGAATGTTCCATCAGAATTGATCGCCTTGTAGACACTTGCGAAGGCGCCAGTGACGGGGCGAGGCAAGCCGATCGCGTTGACCTCAATTTGCGCCCTTCTTAAGTCTTCTCTGGAGAAGCAGAGATGGGGATGCTGGATCGATTCGTTGTAATCTTGGGGATTCGGCCAGTCCATGAACCACCTAGCAAGCTTCAGAACGGTTGTAAGCGACAATTCGGTTGCGGCGTCTGCTGTCTGCGTGCTCGGTTAGACGTCCGCATATTTGCTTTTTCCCGGCTTTCACCACTTTCACTCGCGTTTAACAAATTGGAACTTAGGCGTGACCTCAATGTCTAGGAAAGAGACCAGCGGTGCTGCTGGATGCACAGGTGGAAGGGGCGCCTACAATGGACAGAACATACCTTAAAAACACATTGGAAAATTTGAAGTTGCAGAAGCAATTGCACGACGGGAAGTATGTCGATAACAGCCTGCATAGTGGCTGTTTGCCTCGTTACGACAGAGCAATCGAGAACCTGGAGAAGGAACTCGAAAAGCTCGGAGAATCTTCACGCGATCACGGTCTTCCACAGCAAGTCGGTGATGGAATGCTATACAACGACGTGGAAGAGGAAATCTATCAAGTCGCTGAGGGCAACCCCGAAGCTAGATCCGACAAGTCCGGATGGACTATAGAGAGGAAAGAGGGACACTAATGAGTAAATCTAAGGACTATAAAGATGTTTCCGACGAGGTCGTCGACACCTATGACGCGGACGTCAATCTGAAGAATGGCGACGCCAAAGAAGATGACAAAATCGACACGAGTGAGTACACGGATGCGGGAGATATCGGAGACGAGCAACTTCCTGCCGGCGAGATCAAGACCGACAAAAAGGTCTGGGATTATGACGCCAGCAAGGCTAAGGTTGCGGATCTGCCGAAAAAAGTGAAGGATTTCGTTGCCGGTTTGTAGTCCTCGATATGCTGGATATATGCGGGAGTGCTAGGTTTTTCTCAGCCAAAGCAGAGTACAATTATGTGATTCTTCGAGTCTCTGCACGTACTACCGATGTCCGCTTTCGTCGCTGCCGCAATCATAGTCGTATTTTTGATCATGGCCGGTCTCATGTATACGAGGCGCGTATCGGCTTTGCTTGCGCTTCCGATCATGGCGATAGTCATTGCAATGGTTGGTGGAATTCCGGGACCGGATATTCTAGACGAAGTGATCACCAAGGGCTCAGTGAAGCTGCACTCGGCATATACGACAACGATGTTCGGCGCGGTTCTCGCCGAACTCATGAATCGGCACGGCATAGCCAAGGCGCTTGTTCGCTGGGTTGCTGAATTTGCCGGTGACAATCCCTATGTGCTCGGAATGATTCTTACAATCGTAACCGCTCTTCTCTTCTCCACCCTGGGTGGATTGGGAGCGGTAATTATGATTGGCACGATTATTTTGCCGGTCATGCTTTCGATTGGAATATCGACTGCTACTGCAGGCGGTCTTTATTTATTTGGTATCAGTCTTGGTGGCATGTTCAATCTGGCGAATTGGCAGTTCTATGTCGACGTTCTCAAAGTCGATCAAAACACGATCATCCAATTTATCGTTCCTTTTGCGTTTATCATTTGCTTTGCGGTTATGCTGTTCCTCGCTATCGAGTTGCAGAATACGAAAAACATCAAATATTTTATCGGCGGCGTGGTTGTCTTGCTTGCGGCGTCGTTTGGTCTGCACGCGGGGTTCAATCCGACCGCGTCGACTGCTGTTCCGACTGTGGCGCCCTGGTCGATGCCGGCAGCATTGGTGGTCTGCGGTCTGATGGTTTTGAATGCCATCATGCGAAGTCGGAGCAAAACGGCTTCACTTACATGGCTAGCTTTGATCACACCGGTTTTGCCATTGTTTCTTGTGCTGGCGTGCGGGTGGGGGATCATGCCTGCCTTTGTAGCTGCGATAGCCTTTGGAGTGCTCGCTACATGGCAGAAAGATTCGATCACTATGCTGACGCGCGCCATTATAGATGGTATCACTACCGTCATTCCGGCAATTTTCTTGATGATCGGTATCGGCATGCTAATCGCGTCTGTGAGTCATGCGAAGGTCGCAGGTGCCATCAGTCCCATTATTGCCGGAATCATTCCAACAACCGCAATTCCATACGTCATCGTCTTCACTCTTATGACTCCTCTGGCTCTCTACCGAGGACCGTTGAGCTTGTGGGGCATGGGGAGCGGATTGATTACACTTGTTCAAAACTCCACGCGCCTCTCGGGTCAGGCAATCATGGGCATGCTGATGTCAGTCGGCCAGGTGCAAGGCATCTGCGATCCGACAAACACGCACAACATCTGGATTGCCACATACCTGGGAACTGACACTCAGACATTGTTCAAAAAAACCGTTCTCTATGCCTGGTTGTGTTCAGTCGCCGGGTTGATTCTGGCGTGCGTGTTTAAATTCGTGCCCTTTCAGTGAGGTATTGAGATGGCAGGGCGAATAAGAGTTGGTATCGATGTTGGTGGCACGTTCACGCATGCCGTCGCGATTAATTCGGAGGCGATGAAGCTGGTTGGTCGCGTCAAAGTTCCCACCACTCACCGCGCTGCCGAAGGCGTAGCCCTCGGTATCATCGAGGCTCTAAAGAAGCTGCTGAGCGAAGCAAATATCGCTCCTGAGGACGTCGGTTTTATTGCACACTCGACCACTCAAGCGACCAATGCCTTGCTCGAAGGAGATGTTGCAAGCGTCGGGATTATCTCTATGGGAGCGGGGCTCAATGCCGGTATTGCAAGTGGTGTTTCGAAGCTTGGAAAGATTGAGCTTGCACCGGACAAATATCTCACGACCTATCATGAGTTCATAAACTCTGGAAAACCTATCACTCGCGAAATGGTCACTTCGGCTGTAGACCGGCTAGTGAAGCAAGGCGCGAAGGCCATCGCCGTGAGCGAGGCTTTCGCAGTTGACGATTCTAAGAATGAGGAATTTGTAGTTGGTATCGTCAGAGAGATGAATCTGCCTGCCACTGCAGGTCACGAAGTCAGCCAACTATACGGCTATAAGGTGAGAACGCGCACAGCCGTAATTAACGCATCAATGCTTCCGAAAATGATAGAAAGCGCCGACATGACGGAGTCGAGCGTTCGCGATGCCGGTATCACTGCTCCTGTTATGATCATGCGGTCCGATGGTGGTGTCATGGACATCGCCGCAATGCGGAAACGACCGATTTTGACGATGCTCTCGGGACCTGCAGCCGGAGTGGCCGCGGCTATGATGTTTCTCAGAATCTCAGACGGCATCTTTCTCGAGGTTGGTGGAACTTCCACCGATATTTCTGCTATCAGCAACGGTCGGGCGAAAATTAAGTCTGCCGAGATCGGCGGGCATCGCGTCTATATGCGCACCCTGGATGTTCGAACCGTAGGTGTTGCAGGCGGTTCACTCCCTCGAGTTAAGGATGGGAAACTATTTGATATTGGCCCCAGGAGCGCTCATATAGCGGGTCTTCACTATTCGTCCTTTGAAGAACCGATTCCGAACGCGACCGTTAAACTTATAAAACCCATGGCTGATGATCCGGACGATTACGTCATGATTCAGGATGCCACTGGTGAGCGTAAGCAATGCGTCACACCGACCTGCGCTTCAAATTTGCTGAATCTCGTACCCGAAGATAATTGCGCGAAGGGAAATCTCGCCTCCGTCCAATCGGCGATGGCTGCACTGGCTGCGCACGTGAATTCTCAGCCGAGTGAGGCTGCGACTGATATGCTGCGTCTGGCAGCAAAGAAATGCATTCCTGTCGTACAGGCGCTGATCAAAGATCATAAACTTGACCCGGACTTAGTCAACCTTATCGGTGGAGGTGGCGGTGCTGCTGCGATAGTACCGTTCGTTGCCCAGGAGATGAACCTGCGTTTCCAAATTGCTGAACATGCGGACGTTATTTCTGCAATCGGAGTCGGTCTCGCTCTTATCCGAGAAACCATTGAACGCCAGGTTGTTAACCCGACAGACGACGATATTCTCCGAATCCGTCAGGAAGCACATGCTTCGGTAGAAAAGATGGGCGCCGACCCTGCTTCGATCGAAGTGCATATCGAGATCGACACCCGAACAAGTGTCGTTCGTGCTACCGCATGTGGTGCAACGAGCATGACTAAGGATTCGGAGGTGAAACAGGCAAGCAACTCAGAGGAGCGCAAAGTGCTGGTCGCTGAGTCCATGCGTGTGACCGCTGAACAAGTGAAATTGGACTTCGATGGGAAGTTCTTCCAGGTCTATTCCAGCGACAAAGTCGAATCGCGCTTAATGGGTTTATTCAAACATCATTTGCGATGCGTTCGTGTCCTGGACCAGGCCGGCGGCATTCGTCTGCAATTCCGGAATGCGGCGTTTCGTGATTGCACTGTCGATGCGGCAGATAGAACCATCGGTAGTTTGATCGAAGAATTCTCCGAATGGGGGGATGCCGGTAAAGTGATACCGGATATGGTGTTGCTGGCGGGAGCGAAAATTATTGACCTGTCTGGTCTACTGGACTCCACGCAGGTACTTGCTCTAGCGCGTGCCGAAATGGAGTCGATGCCGCGCGATGCTCAGGTTGTTGCCATCGCTCGACTGAACTAACGACCTTAAAATATTTTTGATCTAACTATGACTGCAACGCTTCCTTCAAATCTTCAAGACGATTTTCTCAAAGGAATTCATGAGTTCAATGCTCGAGAATTTTTTGAGTGTCACGAGACGCTTGAGCATGTCTGGCAAGAATATCGCCAGGACGATCGCGAGTTGATTCAGGGCATCATTCAAATATCAGTCGGTTATTACCACCTGCTCCGGAAAAATTCCGTGGGCGCCTTGAAGCTTTTAAAGAGGGGACTCTGGCGGGTCGAAAAATTCGCTCCCATATACTTCGATCTCGACCTGAGTCCATTTATTGCAAACGTTTCAGAAGACGTTAGAACGACGGAATTAATCGAACATCCGCCTGCCAGCGAGCTTCGGATTCCAAGAATTGGATTTATATCCCCATCCCCGCATTGTTGAATTGTCGCCAACCCGCTATTATCACAATCAGGAGCACTGCTTTGCTTTGTCTCACAAGTTTCCATGAGACCAGGCGATCCAGAAAGACGAAATCGAAAAGTGAAAACCGGCCAAAAAATTCTTGTAGTTGACGACGAACACGCAATCACCTTGCTGCTTTCCGAGGTGCTCAAAGACGCGGGTTATGTGTGTGATTCCGCTAACGACGGCTTCAAGGCTATCGCTGCTTGCAAGGTCAGAACTCCTGACGTAATCATTCTGGACCTAAATATGCCGCTCATGGGCGGCATGGCTGTTTATCAACGCCTGAAGAAGGAAGAGAAAACCAGCCACATTCCAATTATCTTTCTCGGATCTAAAGATGAGCCCGTGCCCGATATTGTGGGCGACGAACCGGAGAACGAAGACATCATTTTCAAGCCGGTTCAGCCGACTGAACTCTTGACCCGCGTCAAGAGCATTCTTCGTGAGAAAGCCTTGCGCGACGAGCTTCGGAAGAAAGAAGCTCAGATTAAAGAACTCTCTCTTACAGACAATCTCACGGACCTCAAGAGCATTCGTTATTTAAACGAATTCCTCAAGCTTGGAATCAAGCAAGCGCGCCGCTATGGCGTGCCGCTCAGTGTCGTAGTCCTCGAAGTCGACAATCATAAGGACCTTCTGAAGCACTATGGTCAGAAGGTCGCCGATGGCGTAGTCGCGCAGATTGGCACTGTTATTGGTAAACAGATGCGCGATTCGGACATCATCGTCCGGTCTGGTCCATTCGAATTCATCGTAGGTTTGACGGTTACGCCGCGCGACGGCGCTATCGAAGTGGCCGAGCGCTTGCGTACTTGCATCCAGGATTCCAACTTCCTCGCCGATAAGGACACGCTAAACATTACGGTTGGCGTCGGGATTTGCCAGTTCGCGCCGCATATGGACGACGACGGCAAAGTGCTCCTCAGCCATGCCCGCGCCGCGGTCGAGCACGCCCACAAAGACGGCGGCAACCGCAGCCTGATGGCTGAATAAACGGCTTGATTGGTGAACAAGCTGCTCTCTTGGCATCGACTTCGGACCTGATTTTCCTTCGAAATCTTCGGACGCAAATCTATGTGAATTCCAAGCTTTGAGCAGTGGCACGAAAGCGCGAGCTGTGTGACAATACACTCTAGTGCCACCCTTGAAGTCAAGGGAGATACGTCGTCGGGGCGTAGCGCAGCTTGGTAGCGTGTCCGTTTCGGGTGCGGAAGGCCGGAGGTTCGAATCCTCTCGCCCCGATTTTTTCCTAACTTAGATAAACGAAGTTCTCTGCCAAAGACTGGCTTGAGGCTCTATTCTTAGTTCTAGCACTTGCTTGTTTCGCGAGTCTTGAACGGATATATCTTGGTGGGCATTTTGTATGTTTGCGTTTCTCAAAGGCATAATTCATTCCAAAGAATTGACCGGGGGCACAGTCAATCGGCTGGTCATCGAGGTCTCGGGAGTTGGCTTCGAGTTGTGGATGGCGACGCGCAGTTTGTTGAACATCGGCAAACCGGGTGATGAAGCGACGATCCATACATATATGGCCGTGAGAGAAACAGAGATTACGCTTTTCGGCTTCGAGTCGGTCGATGAGCGCCAACTGTTTTTAATTCTGCAAACAGTTAGCGGCGTCGGACCTAAACTGGCACTTGCCATTGTCGGAACTCTCGGGCCGAAACTTTTAGTAGATGCAATTCTGGCTGAGGATACGAAAACAATCAGCCAGACGCCAGGTGTCGGACCGAAAGTGGCTCAAAGAATTGCCTTGGAGTTGCACGCAAAAATTGAGGACTTCAGCTCCAAAATGGGTGCGCCGCTTGAACCGGTCAAGGTTAAAGGAGAGGTTCAAGAAGAAGTGCGCGCCATTCTCACGGGGCTTGGTTACACCGTCACAGAAATTGCCATGGCACTTCGCAAGGCTCAACTCGAGGAGAATGTGAGCGAAGATGTGGAAAGCCTGGTAAGGTATAGCTTGAAGGTATTGGGCGCGTCTGCGCTTTCGTGAGTATGACCGGAGTTTGGTGAGATGCCTGCTTCAATATCGAAGTTAGGTGCGGTTTTTCTGGGAGCGATCGCCGGACTGTTGGCGGTTGGTATTCTTGTGCTGGTGCCAGTTTGGGGCGTCAGGAAAGAGTTGAATCTGGTTGTAGTCGATTGGCAGGAGCTTGTTCTTTACTCCGCCTGTTTACTAACTGGAACCGTGGGCGGTGCTCGCCTGGCTTATCGAGAATTCGCGCGGATTGTGGCTGAGTCACAAGAGTATGCTGCCTTCCTCCGGTCAGATGTTGTTGAAACAAGTTCGGCTCGCATCGATAGAATTACCGCTTCCACCGAAACAAGTTCTGCCCGAGCTGAAACTAATCTCGTTGAACACAGTGAACTAGTATCGCCCAGCGACGATGAGCTGCCTCTTTTGACAGAACCGGTATTCGAAGAAAGTTTATCCGGTGGCCCCCGCAAGGCAAAGAGGGGTTTCTGGACGGCCAAAAGCAAAGGACGTACAAACGTATTGCTAGTGTTTCTATACCTGGTTTTATTTGTTATGTGTGCCGTGCTGTGTCAGAAACTAGGACTAGGTAACATCGTTTCAGATCCGGTTTCAGCCGAAGTGATTAGAACAGTTGGCGTCGGCACAGCGGTCATTGGACTCTACATGATTATTAGGGGTCTGTTCACTCGTGTGGACTCGAGAGCTGAGGTCCGCCTGGTTTCAGCTGTGTCAGACGAAAGCAAAGTAAGAGGCGCGGATCTAAAATCGTTTCCCCATGGGGGAGAATTTCCGGTTTCATTGATCGATGATTCTGAAGCCTACCATGCACCGCATGTGCCACCAACCCGAGCCGTGTTTCTCCTGCGCCATCCTATCTGCGCCGGCTGGCTCGTTACACTTACTGGCTTGCCGCTTGTTTTTCAAGCCTGGTTTCCGCTGCTGGCTATTCCGGGTTTGTTTATTGGAATGAACTGGTTGTTTCCTGATAAGCTCAGGTCGTGAGAGCTATCCGCCTGTAGCTGTCGAATTTGAATCGAGATATTACGTTGCTCGTTACAAATGCACTTGGCAGTTTTTCAGGTCGTTTGATAGAGTGGAATTATCTCAACTCATAAAACGGGCATCCGTTTAATCTCGGTCTACAATTTATCGAGCGCGGAAAAGCACAGGGGGGAGGCTCATCCGGTGGCTCGCATAGTCATACTCCAGCGCCATTTGCTGCGTATTCGCATGGCGATTGAGAGTCGAATCGGTCGCAATTGAAGTGATTGTTGGTCGCCTTGTTGGCGGTTGAAAGGACGTCGCAATCAAAATTTCGCAAACTGAGTCATCAGGTAAACGTCGCTCCTGAGCGGCTACACTCAGCAGTTTGGCTAGCTGCTTAAGCTTAACTCTGCATCCGCGCGTCTCGCGAAGGGGTATAGACAAAAATGCTGCAAGAATTACTCGCGAAAATTTCTTCCAGGAAAGAGCAGGAAGAATTGAAATCGCTGCTGCAAACTGCTGAAACAGGACATGCTGAGGCACCGAATCTGGTGCCGTGGCATCCTGATTATCAATCTGCTTGCCTTGCAGCATCACGTTCCGGTAAACCGATTCTAGTGTTTCAGTTAAGCGGAAATTTGAATAACGGTGATTGCGAGATTGCCGGACAATACGCTCGTCAAATGCTGTTCTCTGCTCCGGAAATCGCTTTGTTCATTATGAACAACTTCGAACCGGCATGGCAGAATGTTCGAAATACTTCCTTTGATGTTACCTGGCAGTCGATTCCAGTGTGTTGGAACGATAATAGCGAGTGCATCAGACCGGTGGATGCGTCGCAGTTTGAGCACGCGTACGCGGGTAAAATAGCGACTATGATCTGCACCGCTGATGGTGTCGTATTGAATGTGCTTCCGGGAGTATTCGAGCCAACAGCCTACCTGTTTGAACTAGAGCAATTGCTGTTTTTGGCTGAAGTCTATGCAAATGAGGGGTGGATAGGTGTTTCTCGGTTCCATCGAGAACAGTCACTTGCTCTGAAGTCCGGACAACCAGCAAAGATTTTTAGCAGAAAAACGATCGGCGTGTTTCCAACTGATTGCGGGGAACAGATAGCCGAGCTCGACACGACGGACGGTTTAAGTTTTGATTTCCCAGTCCCTGGAAACTCTTCTCACAGCAAGATCTCTTCTACGCAGTTCCTGATGCCGAGCGGCGATCTGCTTCGTGATTGGGATGAGTTGCGAGCGGTTTCATCAATGTATGAAAGATATCGACGCATCGCGATTCACGATTTTCTGCGGAAGAATCCTGAGTCTTCCGCTCGGCAGACGACCAAATGGGTCTTTAGCGAGGTGTTCGAGATCAATCTGTAGAAAGTTTTTTTTCCGCCTCTCGGCGCTATGGGTCACCATCCACGCAGGCTCATAGCGTCGTTACCAATCAATTTGTACGCTTCTGGTTCCCGTAAGAATAATGAGCGGTCAACTCGTCACCAATATGTTTACCGGTGAGCGGTGACGACTCGTGAAAGCTCGTTCGTATATCGAATGGACCTGAGCGGGGGATGCTAAGCGGTCCTTCGTTCGTGAGCAGTCATTCATAAATCGAGCAGTTTTATGAGCAAAATCTGAAACTTAACAAAGTTAGCAATACTTCGAGCGAAAATTCGGTTTCTGAAAGGCTGTAGAAATCGGCTTTTATAGACATGGAAAAATAATAAGTTACAGCTAATGGAAAACGGTGATGTCAAGCATTGCCCCCACTTGAGAAGCACTTATGATCGTAATGTGAGTTTCACGAGAGGTGCGCTACTAATGCGCCTCGCCACCGGCGGCAGACAGCTGGTCCGGTGCGAAAGTGGGATCTAGCTATCGCTCAAAAGCGTTGCTGTTATTCGTTGCGTATTAAGCAACGCATTCGGCCGAGCGGTGCTTCTGATTATGGCGTTACAGCCCAGGCTGCTACACGGACACATAGGAGCGGGAAAGATGACTGAAGATACGATCACTGAAGATGAGCGCCGCGCTCTCAGAATGTGGTTCAGGCAAGCTATTGCTCAACTCGAGCAAGAAGAGTGCACCACAAATATGTATGCTGAACATTATGCTGATGAAAAGGGTAAACACCGTGTGCATGCGGCTCGTCGAGCAGTATCACGTCGTACCCAGATCGTCCCGCATCTGAAAGAGTTGGCATATTAAGCGAGGCTGTTTCAGTAGAAACGGTTCTCTCAAGAGTTTCACAGGCCTGTTCCTTTAGAGGAACAGGTCTTAACTTTGCGAAACTTTCTATTGAATGGGTTCAGACAAAACATTATCGTCAAAACCATCCGGGATTCGATGTGTCACTCGGATTAAGAGGTGAGCGCGAAATGGCGATGTGTGCTTATTTTGAAAGCATCAGTCAGCGCAAGCTAAAGCGTCTTCTTGCAAACCCAGACGCTATTCACGACATAATCTGGTCCGACCTGCACGACGATGAGAACAGCGGTTTCTTCGAATTGCAGGAGTTCTGGCAAAAGCTGCACTTCTTGCTAACTGGAACCGCATGGGACGTGGACGAGGAAAATCCCCTTTCCCAAGTTGTTCTCGGCGGACATGAGGTGGGACCTGATGCTTTTGGATATGGACCCGCGCGATTCATTAAACCGGAGCAAGTGAAACTGATTGCCGCCGCGCTTAACGACCTCGACCTAGTAGACCTGAAAAGCAAATATTCGAAAGAGGAATTCACCGAAGCGAATTTGTATTCGTTTGTTCCCGAAGAATTCGACGAAGACCTCAATATACTCGTCGACTATCTCGATGGCTTTCTCGAATTCTATGGCGAGGCCGCGGAGCGTGGTGATGCTGTGATCGCCTATATTCAGAGCGAAGATGCGTAAAAATTTTTTCTGCAAACGAATATGGTCCCGCAGCTCGTTGCGTTTACGCGTGCATCTTTTGAAGTTCAGCTCGCATGGACTTCGGTATCATAATTGGTGCCGTCAAAAACGTAAAGGTTTGAATTAAGAGAACTGGAAGAACCGCATGCACGCCGAGAGCCGGATCATTACGTCCCTGATTGTAAACGCCGGATGCTTAAAGGTTAATACCATATGTGATACCATAAAGGCGACGCTGGAAAATATCAGAATTGCTGGATATTGCAGCACGCTGACTGCAAGCAGCAACAGCCAGTAAGGCACAATGAAGATCTTGGTGAGCGGGCGTTCGTGCAATTTTGAAGGGCTGACCGCGTCTTTGCGCCGGTCTTCGGAGCTGCGAGTAGTCTCACTAGTAGGTAATTACGAGCAATCTTCCGTTCTCGCAATGGACAAAGTTTTCAAAGAATCACTACAATGGCGACCGTGGATCGATTGGTCCACTATTCAACTGTTTTGTCGTTTTGGGACGGCGAGATGGGAGTGGTGCCCTCACCATTGTCAGTTTCTTCGCATTGGAACGAAGATAAAGTCACTAGTTGGATCATCGGAATCGCTAAAGCCTGCGGCTCGGCCCATTGGCTTGGTGTCCATTGTGGCAGCCTCAAGATCTATAAAACGCACGAATCCTCTGTCTCCACCCTTCTGGACGAGTGTGCGAAGCAGGTTACGCGCCAGTGGTGAGTGTTGACCGGGAAGACCTTCGTAAACAGGCTCCTTTTCTCCCGGAGTGACGAGTTTGCGCGTGTATCGATCTTTAATTCTCACTATACAATCATCTAGAGTCGAGCGCTGGTAAATGTCGGTGCCGGATGATCTTGTTCTTCCAATCTGATCAAGGAATGCTCCTCCGAAACATACATCTAGTGCTAAAAGAACTTTCTTGCAGGCGCCACGCTCCAACAGCGTTTTCAATTCTGAGTAAGTTATGTAGGAGTCTCTTGTTCGATCCTTATCTCGCGAATCTGACGTTACTATCATTCCATCATGCAAATTGTTATCCCAATCCCCATGCCCGGCAAAGTAAATGAATAGTTCGTCGTACTCCGGATTTTTGTTGACCGCCTCTATGATTGTATCCATTATGTCGAGCTTGCTTCGATTTTCCAGGATATCCACATCCCACCCATAAAACTTCGTCAGAATTTCTCTGATATCGCGTGCATCTCTAATCGGATTAGACAGCTTGGAGTATCCCTGATGGGAGTATTTTTCAGTAGCCACGAGTATTGCGTGGCAGCGGCCTAACTTTTGACCAGTCGAATTGGATGCGGTTAATTGTTTTACGTTGCGAGTAACCAGTGGTCCCCCATTTTGTTGGACAAGTGCAACCTGGGTTGTGGATGTCGATTCTGCCTTCGTGTTCGGAGAACTCATAACCATTTGAGCTGCGGTGATGGCTGCTTGGGCAAGTTGGAGGCCTTTTTTTGCCTCTTGGTGATCCGGATCAAAGTTAAGCGCCTGTTTGTACGCTTGGAAGGCATTGTCGAAATCTCGCTTTGCATAATAAATCGATGCGAGGCTCGCCCATCCGTCTGCCTCATTCGGAGAGCACGTCAACGCTTGCTTGAACTCTTCCATCGCGCCGTCTAGGTCACCGTGCTTTTGGAGATCTCTTCCGTTGTTCATGTGGCGAACAATCGCGTCTTCTCGCTGTAACCGTGGTAACGTAGATAGAAGTTGCTGTGCTTCAGAATTCGATTCCCCCGGAGAGAAGCGAATTGCTTGCTGTAATTCTGCGTTTGCTCCGCCAAAATCGCCTCTGCTGACCAATGCTCTTGCCAGACCCAAATGGTTTTCAGGGGAAGTGGGGTTGTTCTTGAGCATGTCTTCCCAGATTGCAACTAGCGCGTCCAAAGCATCTGGATTTTTTGAATTGAAGGCCATCGCGCGGTTAATAGCATTAAGTGCTTCAGAAAGATGTTTCTTCGCCTGGAAGGCTTGCGCGAGTTTCACTTGGAGGTGTTCTGAATCCTTAAGTGCGATGGCTCGATTGTACTCAGTTATTGCGCTATCGACCTTGTCAATTATGCGATATACATCACCGAGTTTCTCGCGCACGCCGGGATCGTCTTTTATCGCTAGAGCTGCTTGATACTCGACGATTGGACCTGCCCAGTCTTGCGGTGTGCGAATCTGCTTTCGAGCTTCATCGCCGAGAGCGACTCGGTCTTGAAAGTTGTTTGGACTGCGGCCAAGGTTTTGAACTATCAATGAGAGGTTTTGCTTGGAGGTTGAATTGTTCGAATCTATATAAACCGCTTTGTGAAAGTACTTGATTGCCTCGGAGAACTCCCTTTTGGCTGCCAACCCTAAGCCGAAATTGTTGTAGGCTATTGCAAGGTTTTCTCTGGCTCTTCCATAGCTAGGATCGCGTTTTAATGATTCTTCCAACTTCGAGATAGCAAGTGAGAAGTTCTGAGCACTCAGCGCACGGACTCCTTCATTGTTTAATTCTACAACCATCGAATCTGACTGCGAGTAGGCTAGAGGAACCTCTAGCGTAAAAAGAAACGCGGCTATGATGATCGAAGCGAGTGCTCGGGAATGTAGCTTCATGATATAAGTCCGTCATCCACTAATTTTCTGCTCCTAAATTAACTGAAACCACTTCGCACCACATCGAGTGCCGCTCTAATCAGCGAGATTTGCTAGTGCCTTGGACTCTAGCATTAGACCGCTTCTGTTTTAGTCCCTCAATAACGAAGTTGGCGATGATTCCTTGTCTCATGCTGATTCCCATTTCCGGTGAAAAATCTTCGAGGCTGTGTTCTGAGCTACTGTCGTTGAACAGATGCCCGATAACGTGTAACACATAACCATCACCGTATGGAAATGTAATCGCCAATGCTCCCTCGCCGCTCGGGTCGTACTGCGATTTGTAATTCTCGCTGCTGACCAGAATCTGTGCCTTGGGATTAACGATTTTTACGGGTTCGTTTATCGAAGGCAGTCGCCAGTATCCATTGCTGACAACGCGTTTTACCAGCGGTTCTGATACTTGATCAATTCGCGCTCCGATTACTTCTCTGCGGCTAACATTGTGGACATCGGTACTTGTTGATTCAATGAAATTTGGAATCGAGTCTTCGAGGCAGTTTCCGAGCGCGAGATGTGTAGTGACGATTGAACCGCCGCTATTGACGAAGTCGCGAAGGACGTCCTGTCCGGCCAGCGGAATTATTCCGGGACAGTCGACCATCACGACCTGACTATATTTCAATATGTCGGGTCTGGTTAGCATATCCGGTGAAATCGACGTATGAGGGATGCCGAAATACCGAAGAATTTTTGCGGAGTTATCTAACCAGCCTGATATCACCATCACCTGACTCTGGTTCATTGTCTTCTCGGCAAACATTGCGAACTTCGGGTGACTTGCACCCATCCAGTTGCTAAAGTTTTTTTCCGTGACCGCAGAGAAACTTCGATTACCGGTTACCGGAGCCGTTTCGATGATCCCAGTTACCGACAAACCGCCCTGGAGGGTTTTCTTCGAAGGTGTCGTTAATTCTGCTGACTGCGATCCAACAGGACTTGCGGCGCCCAATGAAGCGGTATTCGAATTTAGTTTTTCGGATGGACTCGCCTTCGGCGTTCCGTTATCGACCGAAGGAATCTGTGGCTCGGGAAAATCCTGTGCCACAGATGCATCAGCGAAACCAGTGATGATGAATGAGAGTAAGAGTGATCTCAAAACCGACATGGACTGTTTCAAAGGTTTCTCCTCTATGATTTTGGCTTGCCGTCGGAACCTTCCGTCGATTCATTTGATTTCGGTTCGTCGTCTTTTTTGTCAACCGTCAACTCGTCTTTGATCCCTTCTGTTGTCGCCTCTGATTGTTCCGCTGTTGATTCTACCGAATCTTTGGGAGCCGCGAGAATTCCTTGATCGCTACCGCCAACCGTCGAAGATGATTTCTCTTCTAATCCTTTCCCCTCAATTCTGAGTTGATCTGGCTGGGCATTTATCGATGATTTCTCTTTGGAGTCAATATTAAAGTCAAATGCCGGTAGCTGTATTTTGTCCGGTCCAATGCGTTCTATCGCTTTGGTAATTACGTCTTGAATCTTCTCATCGTTAGTATCGCGAAGTGCAAGTTCTAAGGCGGTTCTTGCCGACTTGGCTGGCGTGCCAATTCTACCGAGCGCCCACGCCGATGATTTGCGTAATTCGAGTGACGAACTATTCAATGCCTTTGTCAGAGATGCGACGGCTAGCGTATCATTAGCACTAGGGCCGATGGCCCCAAGGGCATGCGCACAGTAGCACCGTACCAGCGGTGTGCCATTTGCAACTCCCTTCGCTAAAGCTCTTGCTGCAGGCGCTGCATCAGGTCCGATTTTGCCAAGGCACCAGGCCGCTTTCTGTCTGAGGATAGTGTCATCGGCACTGACAAATTCGGTTAGTTTTGATACAGCGTCTTTGGACTTAGAACCGTATTCGCTCAGCGCCATTACTGCATGCGCTCGAACCAACGGATCATTCACACCTAGAAGCTCGATTAGCTTTGGCACCGCATCTGGTGCTGCACCTGGGAACTTTGACAATGCTTTGGCGGCGGCTCGTTTCACGCTGGTATTATCGTCGCTCAGCGCCGCGACGAGGTCGGGAACCACCGATTTGTCTTTGGTTTTTGCAAGAGCCGTGATAGCGATGACTCGAACGTTATAATCGTTTGCCTTGGAAGCTTCCCGCAAACCGTTCACGATGGTCGGTTTAGCCAGACTGATTTGTTCAAGTGTTCGAATCGCAAGAGTCGCGGCTTCGACATCGGGCTCTAACGCGATTGCGATCAGTCGCGCTTCAGCCGGCTCTGCCTTCGCGCCGAGTAAATTTAGACCTTCGATAGCCAGTAGTTTGGTGGGTCTATCTAAATCATTAGTAGCGTCTTCTAGATGTTTAACGGTGCTCGAAGAGTCCGGGCATGCTAGTGGAAGTACTTCCAGCGCTACCAGTTTGAGGTTGGATTTCTTATCCTTTGGACTTAGATTTTCTACGATCAATGCTTCCAGGCTGCTAGCTTGTCTGCCTACTTTTCCAGCAGCAACCAGCGCAGCTTCTTTGATTTCCTTATCCGTTTTTTTGTCGCTCAAAAGTTCGTTCAGTATCGCAATGGTTTTCTCCGTTTGAGTGACAAATGAAGGCAAAACCGTGATCGCGATCTCTCGGACATTAGTTTTGCCTTCCTTCGCGAGGCTAACTAATTTCTCGAATGTCTCAGGTTTATCCGCGGTGATGCGCTCTAAAACCAAAATTGCCTCTTCTACGACCTTATCATCTTTTGAATCTAATTCATTCAAGATGACTGTCTCAGAAGACTTTGCGGACTTTCCGATTTCACCAAGTGCCCAAATGCTGGCTTGCTTTGTGCGAATATTTTTATCGCCGACTAATTCAACCAGCTTTGGAACAGCGGTCGCTCCTTTCGGACCGAACCTGCCTATGACTTCGGAAACTGAGGCTTTCACTTCCTCGCTCTCATTATCGAGCGCCGCAATCAAAAATGGCAATGCACGAATTCCTAGTTCTGATAGGCTATCCATAGCTTCGAGCTGGCGAACATCGTTTTTGATTTTCAATGCTTCCAGGAGAGGAGTAACTTGCTTATTCAGCTCAATGTCTTCTTCCGTCAGATTGAGTTGGGATGCAGTTATTGATTTTGTCTTACTTTCTTTTGCTGTGGCGCAATTTGATCCTGTAAGCAAAATGCTTAGTGCAATCAATAATATAGTTTCTCGTTGCATCAATCTCATGTCCAGTGCGAGAGGTTAAATAACTATTCTTCGTCAAAAACCGGCTGATTTTCTTCGTCTTCTTTGTCCATTGGAATGCGCATCGGTCGTTCGAGCAAGATTTCCATTTGAGCATCTGGTTCGATCATCAGTTCCTGCCCTTTTGTCACTCCAGCGCCGATAACCGCACCTACGCCGGCTGCAGCTACTTGAGTCGCTATGCCTGCTAGCGCGCCGCCCCCATAAGGGGACGCTATATTTACTGCAGTAGCGACTGCAGGAGCGAGAACGGAGCCGACTAGGAAGCCGATTCCTGCTCCTTTTTTAGCATTGCGCATCATGGCTGCGCTTCTTTCGCCTCTTGCTCCGCCAACAAGTCTTGTCCTTTTTGTGTCAACCGAGGCCCAGGTTTTTATGCCTTCTCGTTGACCGTGTAACTTCAGTTCGTTGAATCGCAAAGTAACGCGCCCAGGAGAACCAAAAAATCTTTTGGCAGAAACAACTGATGTCAGATTACCGTTGAAGACAGAGCCAGGACTGATAACGAAACCACTATTGGTTGAAAGAACATCTTCCTTGATCGAGCCTTGTCGGGGCTCTCCCCTTTTGTCTTTAGTTGAATTCAGTCCTTCAGAGATTGTGATTACGAACCGAGTACCGCGTGGGAAAACAACATATTTTCTCGTGTCCTCAGTTGAGATTACTTCTGGATCGTCTTCGTCATCTTCAAGTGCTCCCGCTTTAGTCTGCTTTTTTTCTGCGGCTAAGGCGAGCTCCTTTTCTTTTCTCTCCGCTTCCTTTTCTGCGTCAGATACCAGTTGTTTCCGCTTGGCGTAATCGAAGTTTTCCAGCAGCACCGCTGCCTCGCCTCGTGTTGCGCCGTCGCCAGCTCGCACAAGATGATCGCCAGAGGCGACTTCGAAGACTTTCGCCGCACATAATGTTACTAGCGAGCACTTGGCCCAGTCTGGAACGATGAATCCGTCTGCAAAATTTGCAAGCTCCTTGGCGATCTGCTTTTCGTCTGGTTCGCTTTTCGGATCAAGAGCTTTTGCCAATATGCAGAACAGCTGACCACGAGTTACCGTTTTATCCGGCTCGAATTTCTTTTCGTCTTCCAGTTCGAAGTAGTCAGCGGTCGCTAAGATAGCGCCTATTCGCTCATCATCTGATTTTACATCTTCGAAATTTCTTTTCTCAGTCGGAGCCTCAATTTTCAGTTCTTTAGCAAGCCATTCCGCTAATTGACTTCGTGTCAACTGACCTGCAGGGTTGAACTTGTCATCAGCACTTGGAGCAATGACATTCCTGAATCTGAGCTTGCTTACTGCGTCTTTTGACCAGTCGCCTTCAAGGTCTATGAATTGTGCGCTAAATGCGGGGGGCGCCGAGAACAGACATACCAGGATTATTATGAGGATTTTTGCAAACATGGTTTCAACATTGATTTCTCGTGTCGAAGCGCGCGCGATCGGGATTCCTGGAATTGCGCTCCTTTGAAAGTATGATACCATCGTGCATAGGAAGCCTAAACGTTTTTTCGTCGCAACAAATGAGAAAAACGCATGAAAATCCATCGTCTTAAGAAACTAGGATTTTATTGTTCAGGGTTTTTGCTGATGTTTGTTTCCATCGTCAATATGACTTTTGGGCATGCACAGGCATCATCTTTAAGTGACACTGAGAAGTGGTATAAATGGGACAGGCGCTTTCAGCGTGCTGCGCGCATAACAGCAGAGAAACGACTGGTTCACCAAAACGACACGGTAGAGGAATCAGCAAATCCTTCCGGCAATTCTGTCGATGCTCGTCAGTTCGGGCAAGTCGAGTGCACGGTAAGTGGGATTGCATATAGGAATGGCGAGCTCAGAAATCTAGCAGTTACTGCTTCTTCTGGCGATGAGAAATGGAATCAATTTATTTTGAGTGTTGTCAGAGGTTTAGCTGGGACGTCAGTAATGCGTTTTCCCTCTGGCGTGAGTGAAAGCACACATCGAGTTTCCTATACTCTCGGTCTGAGCCCTTACGGATCAGATCGGAGTGATAGATAATGGTTGTTGATTAATGAACGAAGCATTTCCGTCGGAGCAACGGCTAGTCACAGCGTGATCGCTCGGCATCATGCGTTACACATAATTCCTCGGCGAGCGTAAGTGAAAATTTACCGAGTCCCACACCTGCTTCTATATTGTGCCGTGGTCATATCGGCTTCACGCATGCTGCTCAATACTAGCGCATTCGCAACCCCGAACTACGAACGTCAAAAGCTCTATGAGAACAAATCGGATAACGGCAGAGCTGAAAAGTTTGCGCTCCTCATCGGCATCAACAGCTATCCGACCAAGCCACTCAAAGGTTGCGTCAACGACGCCAACTCCTTAAAAACAATTCTCACTCGCAAGTTTAATTTCAGCGACGACTACCATATAAAAACGCTCTTAAACGAACAAGCCACAAAGTCGGCGATTGAAAACGCATTTGAAACCCATCTCGTCAGCAACGCCAAGCGACTCAAGTCCGAAGGCAAGCAAGGAATCTTTGTACTCCAATTCAGTGGCCACGGTTCCAGAGTTCCTGATGTAAACGGCGACGAACCTGATGGATGGGACGAAACCCTCTGTCCCGTCGATACAGATCTTGATTCCTCTTCGCATGATCTTATTGACGATGAAATCGAATCCATGCTTACCGTACTCACAAAATACACCGATAACGTAACGCTTATAATCGACAGCTGTCACTCAGGAACAGCCACGCGCGACCTGGACTTTACTCCTCGCCGACTAGAAAGACCGACTCTCAAAGCAAAGAACGGAGCCGAACAATCTGATATTAGCCCAGCGAAGCTTCCGTTATCACCGAGTCCGAAATATGTGGTTCTCTCGGGTTGCATGCCAGGAGAACTCTCCCTCGAAACCGCCGATGATACCGGCGCTCATCATGGACTAATGACCAGCGCTCTCATAGCCGCATTGGAAAATGCTTCCGAAACAAGCACATATCGAGACATCTGGGAAAAAGTCGATGCAGGCATTAAAAGCAAAGGCATAAGCAGTCAAAATCCACAGGTCGAAGGCGATCTCAATCGTGAATTATTCAAAGGTATTTGCGAAAGGAAACCATCTACGTTCAAAGTTATAAATTATCTCGCCGGAACCGATACTGTTCAAATCAATGCAGGCAAAACCATTGGTATCGAAAGTGGTGGCATCGTTGCGTTCTACAGAAAGGGCGCAAAGACCTTCACCGGTGACAACGACAATATAGCACTAGGCTCTGTAACACAAGCGTTCAATTATATCTCCGTCGTGAAAATCCCAGAGACCGGGAATGTCTCGGCAGATGAAATCCAGAATGCACAGGTCGTTCCTGTAACTCCTTTCTTCGGTCAGAAGAGACTTTGCATCGCCATTAACACAACTGACTGCAAACGAAGCGCCACAGAAAATAAAATCTGGAAGGAAATAAAAGCAGCTCTTCAAAATACAACTGCTTTTGACGTCCAAGAAATCGCAGCGAAGTCAATAGACCGCACGAGAAAAACGTGGGACGTATCAATCGAGACCGCCACAGGAAAGTCCTTTGAAGAAAGGGGTGGGAGCTTACCGTCGACTGTTGACAAAAACGTTCAAGGTTTTTTCATCGCCACAAAAGAGAACAGCCCGTTATTCAACTCTTTCGTTCCTATTGATACTAGAAACGGTGCCAGAAAAATTTGCATTATTCTAAACAATCGCCTGCGACAAGAGGCACTCAAGCTTTTTTCAAATGAACGCAGTGGGATCTCGAGTGGACTCGAAGTAACACTCGAACGAGTCGTTTCCGGAACAAAAGAAGCAAACGACTACAAATTCAAAACCGAACCATCAGACAATTTCTCGATCCCTTGTTTTGCTCGAGGAGATCGTTTCAGACTGGTCCTTAAAAATACAGGCTTGATCAATCTTTTCGTGACCGGCGTCTGTATCGGCACCGACGGAAGCATCGCTGTAGCTTTTCCGCGCGCGGGACACGGAGCTGGACGCGGCGATGAATTGCTCACCGGCAAAACTGTTTACTCCCCAGTCTTCACTGTTGACCAGACGACACCGCTCGGTTTCGAAACTCTAAAGTTGCTTGTCACCACAGATCCCGTCGACTATTCACCGCTTCAACAAGCGGCTGTAGGGTTGGAAACACTAGCCAAGACTACGACCACTCGAGGCGATGAACGCTGCGAAGGCGTTCGCAGCATGCTGCTCCAAGCCATGTATAAACCGGAAGAATGTTCACGCGCAATCTCATCATTCACACCGAAGCTAAGCGATTGGTTTACGAAGCGAATTGATTATCGAATCATCGAAAAAACAGAGGTCAGAAACTGATGCAGTCATCCTCGATCTAGCATTCGAAATTCATAGAAAGTCCAATTTCCAGAACTTCTCGAATTCACAAAATTACATCCCTGCTGTGATAATCTACACTTGAGTATGGCAGGGTTCGAGCATGAATCAATCGATGCGAATTTGCTTGGCAGCGACTTTGGCACTGTCTTTCGCCACGCCAACTTTGCCTGTGGCCAATGCCCTAGAAGAAACCCAGTCGAAATCCAACATCGCAACTGGAAAGCGCGACGCGATTAACCGTTTGCTCAATGCATCGATTGAAGAACGCAAGAACCGAAACTATTCAACTGCCGCTGTCATCTACCTTGAAGCACTCAAAATCGCGCAATCCACCGGCAGCTATTCACCGCAGCTCATGACGGTCCTGGAGGAAGGCGCACTTCTCGCAACCGACAACAAAAAAAGCGCTCTTGCGGAAGATACATATCAAAAACTGATAGCTCTGGAACAGCTTAACAATCCTGCCTCCATCAACATCGGACGTTATCACAATGCACTCGGCAGTTCCTACTTCTACTACACCAAAGATAAAGAGGCGATCGCTCAATTCGAAGAAGCAAAGCGATTTCTGGAAGCAAACAATTTCACCAACACCAATGAATACGCAACAGCGCTATTCAATCTCGGCGAATTAAGCCTGAAGGAACAAAAATTAGTTGAAGCGGAAAAACTTCTCCGGCAAGCAAAACTGTTAAAAACGTCGCTGAACAAAGGCGTGCCCACTACAAGTTACTTCCGGCAAAAAGCGTTTCAATACAAAGTGTTCAGCGCTCAAGCACGCTTCTGCAACCGCGCATATCAAGTCCTGCGACCGTTTGTTGAAAACTCCTCATTATCATTATCTGCCAGCGAAAGCAGTCGTAGAGCCTGGGAAGCAATTAAAAAGCCTGATTTTCTGCTTGCAGTTTCCGCACTAAAGGAATTGCAAAAAAGTTCGAGCTGCAGATCAAGCACCACATCGGCTGATAAAACACTCCTCGATTTTAACCTTCGTTGGCTGATACTAGAATGCACAGCCGAAAGCGGATCTTTTAAAAACGTGAAAGCGGAAATGCTGCACCTGATTGATGAAGCTTCTAAAGACAACTCTGTACCTCGAGCCGACTACGCCAATTTGCTCGAATCATACTCCGCTCTAGCATCCAGGTATGATGCACGCACGGATATCGTTCCCCTGCTGTTGCAAGTGGAAAAACTTCGCACCGAGACCTACGGCTTAAACGATCCACTCGTCGCCCAAACACAGACGCAAATCGGTCTAACCTTCGAATCGCTAGATTCACGAAACCATGCTTATCTGATGAAAGCAGCCGATACGTGGGCGAATTTTAGTTCGGAGCTCTATACTCCTCTCAACAAGCAACAGAATTTACCACCTGAGAAGCTTGATGGTCCCGCGATCGAGGGCAGAAAAGCGATTCTCCGAGACGGTCCGCGCTTGAGTGATGCCGCGTCACTGTATGCAAGGCAAATAGCATGCCTGATGTACGGTTTCGCCGCTATTGACTATACGGACCTGGCAAAAACATCCGGCAGATTCGGTTACAACTTCGTCACTGATTCAACTCTTTTGAGCCCATATCTGCAGCTTCGCATGCGCAAAGAGTATGCACAGTTTATGATAGACATCTCTGCATACTCTGTTGCAACTGATATTCTATTGGACTCGATAACTCTGGCAGAGCAAACCAATCTTGAAGCCGATAAAGTTGAATGTCTCGCGATGCTCAGTCGCACACTCGCAGACAAGCAAGATATGCCGGGCGCATGGAGAAAAGCCGTTCAAGCGAAAGAACTGGCAGACAAAAGCAACTTCAACGCCACCGCCAAACAAACCTATGCTGCTGCTTGCGATGCGCTTTTCGAAGCGGCAATGAGTCTCGACAATTTGCCTGTCGCAAATAAGACGTGGCAAGACATGGACGCTGCGACATTCGACTCCAAAGACGAATTCCTCGGTGGTAAGAAGTTACTCAATTTGAGCGAACTTTTGTTGCGAATTGGCAAGGGAAACGAAACAATAGATATCCTCGATGATGTCCTGAAGCGATGGGACAAATTCTCGGACATCAACCTCCTCTACTATAAGGGGAAGGTCTACCTGCAACTCGGAAAAATTTACTTAGCCAATAACACCCCGCAGGACAAGGCGAAGGCCGTACAGTTTTTGCAAAAGGCACTCGATATTCACCGCAACGACATCAGTTCTAAATCAATCGCATGTGTTTTCGAAGAAACCGAAAGGCTTATTCGCATGCTCGTTACCAAGCTCGATAAAGAGAAATTCCCGAACAAATTCGGTACTCTTTTGGAGAATGATTATAGCGACGCAAACCTGAGCAGGTTTATTAACGATCAAAAAAATACGACCGCAAAAGAACAGCTACAAGAGCTAATCAACTTGCGTTCGTCACTATTGCAAAAACGGCTCGACCAGGACTTCATAACGTTAACTCTGGCTGAACAATTGGAGTTGAATCGATTAGCGAAGAATCATATCGGAATGATGCTTACTCTCGCGGAGGCAAATTACGTTTCGCCCGCTGAGATTTATTCGCAGCTCTACAAGTGGAAGGGAATGGTTCTCGGAAATATCAATCTTAGAAACAAATACATTGATCGAAATAAGCACCGAGAACTAATTGGCGAAATCCAATCAATAAATCAAAACCTTACGAGACTCCGCGCGCCGACTTTAACCGCAACGATTAGCGTAGAGAAGCTTTACGATTTGATTGAAGCAAAAGAGCGGAAGGAGCGAGACGTACTCCTCGGCGCCATGATCGTAAATGCGCTGGATCCTATTTCGATTGCGTCATTCAAAACTGTTCAAAACAAAATTGCTGAGAAGGATAGTGTATTCATAGACATCTTCCAGTACTCGTGGAACGACAAATCGTCTTATGCCGCATTTTTGCTCGTATCGAATAATGTAAGCATGGTGCCGTTAGGCGACGCGGAAGTTTTGGACGAAGCCCTTTCAACCTGGCTGACATCAGCTTCGACAAAGCCTTTGCATCAATCGGCCGAGATTCTTGCGTCGGTAACAACAAAGGGTGATGGCTCTCGAACGCTATCATCCGATGAAACTCCCGACACCATGACACCGATGCGTTCAGTCGCGGATCTCGAAAAGCCACGCCGCGAAGCTCTTCAAAAACTTCTGAATCCGCTGATGGTTCATGAAACCCTCCGCAACGCTAAACGAGTCGTGATCGCTCCCGACGGACAGTTGTCGAAACTACCATGGGATCTATTCGTGGCAGACAATCTTCGCGGTAACTATGCACTCGTCACTAGCATACGGGAATTGTATTCCGCTAAGCGACTCAGGGAAGAGGAACTTAACAAGGGCTCAGCTCAAACGAACCAAACAAACACCAAGATGCTTGTGGTTGGCGGAATCGATTACAAAAAGGCAGAAGAATTGCCAGGCGCGAAAGAGGAAGTAAAAGAGCTTTTGAAGATTTTGCCGGCAGACAAGTTCAACGTCACGCAGCTATTTGGAGCGAATGCAACTGTTCAAAACCTTTTGAAAGATGCGACCAATAGTCAATATGTCCTGATCTCAACGCACGGATATTTTGTCGACAGCAGAAAACCACCACCTGTGACAATCAAGTCGGACATCGATAGGACTCTTGCAAACGATCTCATGGCACGCATACCCTTATGCAATTCCGGACTGGTTTTCGCAAGCGATTCCTTTTCCGGTCCGAACGCCGATGCCTATGCGTCCGCGGAAGAACTGCTACAACTCTCACTTCGGCAAACTAAACTCGTCACTCTGTCCGCCTGCAGAACCGGCTTGGGTGCGACGGAAACGGGTCAGGGCGTTATAGGTTTACAATCTGCAATTTTAGGTTCTGGCGCTCGAGCATTAATTATGTCAATGTGGAAGGTAGACGACGAAGCAACTCGAGAGCTCATGAAATCCTTTCACACCAATCACTTTTTAAACAATAGACCAATCGCCGAGTCGCTGAAACTCGCGCAAGAGCATGTTCAGCAGCACAAGCCAGAGTGGAAAGCACCGTATTATTGGGCCGCGTGGGTTCCGGCGGGCGAGATATTTGATTGAATGACTGTAACTAAACCTTCTACAATAGTCATCGCGGTTTGCCTGCTCGTCGGATTCACCACCAGCAGTTCCGCAGCGGACGAAGAAAATTCTACGGACGTGAATAAGCCGGTTATGCTCAAAGGCAACGTCAGCGTTTATGGCGCTGGTTCCTATTCCGGCTTCGATCTACGAACCCTCGATGGAGCACCAATGTCGCATTCACTGCCCATTGGGTTTAGAAGACCCCTCAGTGCCTCCGTCGGTAAAACAGAGTTTCGCGAATGGATTCAAAAAACATATCGTGGTTTCAAACTGTTTGCAGGCAAGCTCAATCCCAGAGCAATAGTGAATGTTCGCGGAGAGTGGGACAACGGCTCCAATTTACTTTTCAATCTGGGTTTCCCGCATACTAGCTGCAGCGGCGTAGAGCTTCTAACCATGCCGCTCGACGGCACCAATACCATCGTAATTAATTGTCCTGGAGAAGTTCCTACGGAATGCTTTCCACGGTTGCGGAAGTTCGTCGAGGATGGTGGAAACGTTCTCTCCTCTGATTGTTCACTCAATCCGCTCATAAGGACATGCTTTCCTGGGTTTATCGACTGGAATTTAGGCAGCAGCAAAGAAGCGATTGTTGACGTCAAAATAGGGACAGAAAAGGGCCTATTAGCTGGTGGCTTATCGCGGGGGTTCTGGAAGCTCGATAAGGCCTGCCAGTTAATAAGGGTTTTAGACACAAACAAAGTTTCAATTATCGCCGTCAGTTCAACGCTCGCAAAAACTGATCCAGATAAGCAAGGTGTTCTCGTCGCGATGTTCAACTTCGGTAAGGGAAGAGTTCTTCATACTCTCGGTCACCTAGATAACAACGATGTGGACGCGGAGAGAGAACTGCTTTCTGACAGCACGAAAGGGACTGTAGTCAGTTTGCGGCAAATGCTTGTTGCGAATTATCTCATTCAAAACCTTCGTCAGGCGGCTGCTCGCGGAGACCTCTAGTTGACCAGATTGCAAACAGTAACTTAAGTAGCAGAGACTGATACCAGGCTTGACCGATGGAGTGGAGCTCAATACCGTCAAACTATTTAACTAGTCCCAATCCAACGAGCGTCCATCCCGCCCAATACTTCGGCGCGCTCCACCTGTCGATGGACTTGATAGTGTCTTGAGCCGTGCGAAGAGCCGTCGCCATTGGCATTCTCTTATCCAAAACATTTTGATAGAACTCTTGCATCAAGCGCCGAGTTGCCTCATCGTCGACGGACCATAGCGAAATCAAAACATTTTTGGCTCCGGCTCCCATTAATGCAGACCTTAAACCAACCACACCTTGACCCGTGTATGAGCGGCCCAAGCCGCTCTGGCATGCGGAGAGCGTCACAAGTTTGCATCCGGATAAGTCTAGACCAACCAGCTCCTCAGCCGTCAATCGGCCGCTATCAATCCGATTCTCGTTAAGCGAGTCGATAGTTTTCGAGAGGAGAATTCCAGATTCTACGAGCGGATTTCGTTCCAAAGTTTTCTTGTCGCTGTCAATCTGCGCGAGCCGCCAAGCGCGATCTTGATTTGATGAAATAGTTGGCTGAGTCGGCGCGAAGAAACCGTGAGTCGCAAAATGCGCTAGCGAAGCGTCCTTCAAATCTGCAAGGACGAGCGCTTTGGTTGCCTTGTCGGTAGTCAGTGTGTTGACAAGTAGGCCAGCTGCTAATGCTGATTTCTCGATTGCGGCTACTTCCTCAACCGTCCCAGGAAGATCAGGTGCATCGGCATCTTGAAAATTTATTCCTCCCACCAAAAGCATCTTCGTCAGAATCGTCGGTTTAGAATCTCCGGTGAGATTCAAAAACTCTCTTGGACTGTTGACTTCAAGTATTTGCTTCGCATCGATTGCTGAATCAATTGCCAGATAGGTTAGCGGAACTCTGGCAAGTTCAGAATCAGGAGACATCCAGATGTTTGCTGAGTTGGAACCAACCAGTGTCTTCAAAGGTTCAATCAGGCTCGACTCTAATGCCTTTCGAGCTTCCGATTCGTCGGTTATGCCTGAATCATGATTTGTTTTAACAACTGACACTGTACGTCCTAAAGCGAGGCGCGCAGTGTCCGCGACGCAATCAAGCCAGTTTTCGATTTGTTTGTTAATCCTCTCAGCAGACCCCAAGTCGACTGCACTGATACTACGGGCAGTGACAACTATAGCGACATAGTGAAGCTCATTTTGCTCGTCTGTCCGATACAGATAGTAATCAATTAGGCATGACTCCGCGCCCAACGCCTTCTGCAGTTTAGTGAAGTCCAAACGCAACTGAGATTCAGAGCCCACCTCAAAGCGAGCTCTAGCCGCAATTGCTCGCTCCAACTGTTCTTTATTCGCCGTAAGTTGACGCAAAGTCCGTTCCTGCTGAGCATTGTTGCTTGTGGCGGGGGTTCTGAAGTACGCGTCACTCAAACTCTTCTGCGCGTGCTTCAGTTGTTCCTGCAATTTTGCCACCTCGGCGCTTCTGGAACGTCCGAAGGTTGTTTTCAGTCGCAGGCTTTCGATTAGCAGTCCCTTCGCGCCAGCCAAATGGCAGTAGGCGTTCAGCTTACTGTCGTCAAAAAAGCAGAGATTTACCATCTCACTTCGGCGCGTCTGATACGCTCGCGACAAAAATGAGCAGGTATCCGCGAAAGACAATCCAGGAAGTGATTTGGCAATATGTCGCTCTGACGAAGCGAACGATTCTAGCAATCGCTTTCGGTATGACTCGAGCTTTCCTTCTTTTTTGTCTAACAGAGCAAGTGTGGTTAGGTTCGCCTCGGCCTCTTGTGTGGCATTTGTCAGTTTAAAAATAGCCGCTGCCGCTTCTGCACACTTTCTCGCATCTTCTAACTTTTCATCGACGATATACTTTACGGCGATTGCTGCTAAAACAGTGCCATATTCTTTCCCAGTGTAGCCATAGTGTGTTCTTGCAATAACCAACTCGCGACCCAAAATTTTAGACGCCTCGTCACGCCGGTTCTCTGAACTCAGTATGCTTGCTAGAGTAGACAGATATCGCAGCAAAACTTTATCACTCGCACCGACCTGCTTTTCGACGAGTACAATCGCTTCTCTTTCCAACTTTTCAGCTTCCGCTAGTATTTCCTTGATTTCCTTGTCGCGAGAGTCGTCCATGTAGACGGTTTGTACGAACATCGCTTCCGCCAATTGATGAATTGCTACCGGCAAAGACTTCGAGCCTGCATCCATGTTTCGCATGAGAGAGACTGCCTGCTTGCCGTACTGCACACCTGTCGCAAAGTCGAGGCGATCGTTAAAGATCTCGGCGAGACCGAGGAGGCAGCTTAGACGCACTTGCGTGTCATTGTGCTTTTCTGCCAGTTTTAGTGCCTCGACAAGTAAGACTCGCGCGTTTTCGTACTCGTAGTGATGCATCATAGCCAAGCCGATGATGGAAAGATGTTCCATGCGCTGGCTTTCGTCGCCCTCTTTTGCAGCTACGTGTTCAATACAGGATTTATTGCACGCCTGCGATTCTTCAGTTAGGTTCAAGTCGTGAAACAAACTTGCCAATTGCACATATGTCAACGCCAGACCTCGGGACGCTGCGACTTTCCCGCCTTCCGATTTGACGACTCTATCAACCGTCGCCTTTAGTTCGGGACTAACAATTGATTCATTCTTTGAGTGTAAGGCATTATCAAACACACGCAATCGTTTGTCCGCATCGCGAGTTCGTGCAGTAGCGGCATCGAATTGGTTTAAACCAATCAAAACTTCTGCAACCTGTGCTTCTGACATTGATACGTGTGGAGATAGATTTCCATATTGTCGGACTGAAAGTTCTTCAAGCAGCAGAGCGTGGGGAAGGGCGAAAACAAAATTTCCCGCTTTGACATAATTGCCGTAGCTGGTCTCGGCTCCGGCAATTAAACCATTAACCATGTCATTCGGAACTAGCCAAGCCAGCTGTCTGCACTGTGACTCGCATTCATCGAATCTCGACTGTTCCGCAAGAATGTTGCACAAAGCAAAATATGATTGAGCTCGATACATCGGTTTTAAGTTTTCGTTCTTTCCGAATTCAGCACAAATGCTCCGATACTCCCTTTCAGCAGCGCTTATTTGATTCGAGGTTCGTAATTTTTCAGCCGCTCGAATGCGATCGGCATATTTGACTTCAAGTGGAGTTTTGGCAGAAGAGATATCGTCTGGATCATCAGGATCAGGGCTATCACCGGTAATTTTTTCTTCGATTACATCCTTTGCAATCAACATTGATCTCGAATCCAAAGCCAAGGCACTCGGACATAAGATGTTCGACAACACCAAAGCTGCAATACCGAATTGCGCAGGCAAGCCACGGCGCATTTTGCGTTCTCTCTTCATATTGGCCTCTATGCTCCAGTGTTAATTAGGGCTCAGTTCCAAGAGAAATTGATTTCTTTTGAGCACTCGAAGTAGAACTTTGAGTCGGCACGAACACGAACGAACCACTACCGCCGACTCCGGGAATGTCAGCAGATATCGGTCCGGAACGAATTAATTCCAGCTGCGCTTCGATGTCTCGTCGTGTCAAGAAACCCTTTCCTGTCGGTTCTGCTGAACGAGTCAAAACATCAATCAGTTTCTTGGCGAACGGTGAGTGTTGCTTCCCGTCAGGCACGGGTCCCATTCCAGAGACGATAAACCACTGTGTTTTGCGCGGAACCAGAACGCTATTGTAGTAGGCAGACACATCCATATCACTGTAAAGAGCCTCACCGGATGGAACGGGAAGGTACTGAGTCTTCTCTGTGCGCCCGAAGTCCTTGACGATAACTTCATGCTTGAAAGCATACTCGACTTCGCCAGCGAAGCAAGCGTCCATTATTAGAACTATATTCGCGACATGAACCAATCGCCAAACTCTCAATTCAATAATGCATGCAAGGGTCGTCAGGCGCCAATACAAGTATAGAGGATCGCGTTTATCGCCAATTTTCGAAATCGGACCTCAGTATAAACCCTAGGAAGATCCGCGGTTATACAGTTTTTCGAAACAATGATTGTCACTTGCCGTCAAGTCACTAAACGAGGGAGCCGAACAACTCTCGGGTGATTCCATTTACGGGGATGATAATAGATGTTCAATCTGTTATGGCAAGTGCTGAATAGTATGTTTCGAAAGTCTGAACCTGAACAAACACGAAAGCCGAATGATTCGTCCGATATAAATTCTCATATGCGAGATCTGCATGAATTAGCCGCTGCATCAGGTGCGTCCGATTTCAATGGTTCATACTTGAAGGTTTCCTACGTGAGAGATTCAGAGGATGATATTTCGCATGAAGCATGTTCCAACCAAACATGCCCGACCTGTTCAAAAGATAGAGATTTCGATTTTATGCCGACCGATCGTTCGCGGGTCAGAATTCGAGTCGTAAACAACAGTCCGCTCGCATCAACAATCTCGAACTCACAAACCCTGAAAGAACAAAACGAATACATCAAAAAGCTAGATCTAATACTTGAAAAGCAGGATAACGACGCGGAAATGCGTTCCAACGACACGCTGCATTACGGAAACACTGGGATGTGGGTGCGTTATGCGGCGTGGGATGCACGAGATGCCATCAGGAATTCACTTGATGAGGCGCTCCAGAAACGTTCTACTCAGCCGATTATCGACGCCGTGGCTGCAGCGAGACTAGCATACGCAGATTATTACGATGATGACGATGGTTTCGGTTCCGGAACATTCGGCGAAATTCTCCGGGATCTCAATAATTTACACTTCGATGGAGAGGAGAGAGACGGTGCATGAGTTATCATTGAGAAAACACTGTCGAAACATTGTATGACTAAACCCAGGCGGTTATTTTTACGATTCGCAATTGGCGGTCTCTGCTGCGTAACCTCATGCATAACGGCGTCGGCCGCATCAACGCAGAATCCAGTTGACTTGCGGAAGGATGGTACTCCGCGTTTTGCGGGTCTGGTGTATCAGGCAACCGGCAACTGGTTTTCGATCAAAGGGACGCAGAAATTAAGAATCACCACCGGCGATGCCATTCCTTATGGTGCGCGTTTAGTCCACGAAGGACCGAATGCTCGCATCACCGGATGGTTGATCAACAATGAAAACTTCGAATGCCCCGGCGGCAAGTACGACGGAATCAAGCTGGAACCGCTTGCGCCGGTAAAGAATACAAAGCCGTGGTGGTTAGTCGGATTAGACTGGCTCACGGCACCAGTTGGAGACTGGATTAAACCAATCGCCAGATCGACAGATGGATTTGCGACGAGGTTTAAAGATGCGATTGTATCAATCCAAGACAATCGCATCGATATAACAAACTGCTTTGCCGCACTTCCTCCTGACGAACGCAAATCGATTCAGTTCGTCCGCCTAGCGTCGGTGCCGCAGAATGAGAGTTCCCAGTCGCGTTTGCTGGAAGTGACGTGGACCGATTCCGGTCAAGCATCCGTTGAAGCGAGCGGTTTGACAAATGGTGTTTTCATTCTGACCGAACTCGATAAAACCGAACTGCACGAAGAGAAGGAAAACACCTGCTGTATCGCACTTTGCGAGCCTGGACAGATGAAAATGCTGAATGAAAATTATGCGAGGGCCAACGCGGCAATGAACGCTGTGGCACCAAGCGCGAAATTAGAGCAGATCATGCGCGCCTACATGGTTTCCATTTCATCGACAGCGTCAGCAGCGGAACCACCGGCAGAGACGTCACCGACGTCACCGACAGGGACTCCACCATCAACGACGCCCTCAACGGCAACAAACGAAGGGCAGTGATTCTAAATCTGTGAAAAACATAGAGTCAAATTTGAATCCTGTAGTAACGAGCTCTCAGCGCGCCGCACCGAATCTCAGAAAACAATTGCTGTGGTCGCTACCAATTATTGTTCTGGTCAGTGCGTTCACAACTTTCTTGTATAAGTTCGGCTGGTTTCAGTGGATTGAAAACGCGACTCTCGATCTAATTGTTCACTCGGTGGATCTTGAAACGGGAAATGTTTTCCTGGTTGAAATCACTGATGATGACTACAAAAGAGTATTTGCCGGTCAGAGTCCACTCAACAGAAACAAGCTTTCTGAAATCATTGGCGCCATCGCAGATAGTGACCCGAGCGTTATCGTGCTCGATGTTGATACTGGTGCCGATCAACTTAAACGACCAGATACTGGCAGTTGGCATGGTCCACTAGTGATCGCTAAATCGCATGATCTTTTAGACGAAACGAAAACTGCAGAGTTGCTTCGTGTCCCGGCAGAAGCCGTTCCACTTTTGCCGATTTGTGAACGGACGATCTTAAAATCGCAAAAAACAGTGCCAGATGAAAAGTCAGGCGATGGGCGACTAAATAATATGCAGCCTAACAAACCCGGTGTTGTCGACGGAATCGCTTTCATGCCGCGTGACCTCGACGGATTCGTCCGGAGATACTGCAGGCGAATTAAAGTATTGGAGCCCGGTTCGGAATCAAGGACAAGACTCGCCGACTCGCTGCCGTGGTCGATTGCCAAAGCAAGGATCCCGGCGCTCATCAATAAAGTTGAGACTGAGGCGAATGACGTCGTGCTCCTGTTCGCAAAAGATCAGGATCGAATTCCACGAACCAGCGTGTCGAACCTGCTGGCGAATAAGAAACTGTGCGGATGGAAGGACATAATGAAAGGTAAGATTGCCATTATAGGCGGTACTTACCGAGAAAGCCGCGACATGTACAAAACCCCTGCCGGAGTGCTTTCCGGCATGAACATCGTCGCGCAGGCGGTCGAAACCGAATTGCAATTCGGCGGTGTCAAAACGGTGAATGAGATCTGGATTTTGTTCGCGCAAGTGATCGCCAGTTTTGTTTTTGTTGCGATAAACTTTCGCTTTAGAAATACCCTGATACCGCTGGTAGGGCTAATCGCAATTCCGTTCGCAGCACTGGTGTTCAGTTTTCTTGCATTCAGAACATTGGCGTTGTGGTCGAGTTTCGTACCGGTATTGTTTGCGGTTCAATTCCACGCGCTCTTCAATCATATTCAGGAAGTGCGCAGAAGAAACGTCGAGCTGAAAACAGCAAACTCCGAGCTGATGCGAACGCGAACTGAACTTGCAAAAGCCGTCGACACCGGTGAACAGCAAGAGCGCAAGCGCATTGCGGCCGGGTTGCACGATGAGACGTTGATGAATTTGTTTGAGGTTGAAACAATAATCGACGCACTACGCGACAAAGAGGAAACTGCTGCGTTATATCTAAAGTGCCATTCGTCTATTCAGAAGACGCGAAAAAACGTTCGCGAGGTAATGAACAATCTCTATCCATCCGTTCTGCGCGACCACAGTCTTGCAAAAGCGATTGAAAGTTTAATCGTGAGCACGGTCGGTTCTCAATTGCAATTTCAATTCACGAACGACACCGAGGATGTCTGGTTGGACCAACTTGATTCGCCTTCTCGAATGCGGGTATACAGAATCGTTCAGAACGCACTTAGAAATATCATTGAGCATGCAGGGGCCGACAGTTGCAAAATCGAATTGGCGAAAAGCGAGAAAAAGCTGGTGTTGACGATTAGTGATAACGGCAAAGGATTTGATAGACTCGTCGGACGCGAAGATTCCCGTGGCGTCAGAAACATGCGAGAGTATGCCGAATTACTGGACGGCGAAATTTCTTGGTCGACACCGGCAAAGGAGTTCGGTAAGGGAACCCAGGTCATACTGACCATCCCAGTAGGGATTTGAGAGGAGTTTCAATTGTTATAGTTCGGTGGTGGGAACAGGCACTCTGAGCATAACGGCTAACGGATCTAGCGGAAACCCTGGGAATTTCAGCCATCAAGCAAGCTCATAAACCGCAGCAAGCTTGTCGATTGAGTATTAGTTTCGTCGAGCTTTCCTTGGGTATAATCTGGCTTAAGCAAGAGTTTAAACTTTTGCCGGTATCCCTGTTGCGACCACATTTTCTCTCACGGGGAATTGATGTTGAAAAAATCAATTTGCAAGAAACTAGCAGTCACATTTTTGAGTTCGACTTTGTTCCTATCTCAGGCATTCCTTTTCTCTGCTTCAGCACAACCCTCTGGCGGCTCTAAGCGGGCGCTACTGATCGGTGTATGGAAATACTACAAAGGTCCAGGCTATCCAAACGACCTGCACACGGAGCCGGATGTCGCCGCGATGAAAACAATCCTCACTGAGGAGTTCAAGGTTCCAGAAGCCAGCATTACAACAATAACTGCGCCTGATGATACGACAAAAGCTAAGATTGAAAAGGCGTTTGCAAAACTTGTTAGTGATACCAAGGCTGGTGACCAGGTATACTTTCATTACTCAGGTCATGGTTCTCAGGTGCCGGACCAAGATGGTGATGAAAACATTGATGGAATGGATGAGACAATCGTTCCGTCTGATTACGATCCAAGAGATGAAAAGACACGAGCCGACTCGCAAATACGCGATGATGATCTGCACAAATTCATAGACCAATTGCTCGCGAAGAAACCAGAACTTGTGACAATGGTTTTCGATTGCTGTCAGTCTGGAACAGTCAGTCGGGACGTGCGGCTTCCACACAGAGGATTCGAATGGGATGGCGCTGTTCCATCACGTTCCATTAAGACCAACGAGTTAGACAAATCGGGTTTCGCAGATAAGTCTATAGAAAAGAATCTCGTCGTCATTTCTGCCGCAAGAGCGGATCAGGAAGCGCAGGAAACGCTAAGTGACGAGGGCAACCCAATGGGACTGCTGACCTACTCGCTAGGCAAAGCCCTTGCAAAGGACCGCAAGACACCGACCACAACTTATCGGGATGTTTACGAAGACATCGCAGTGACGATTGCGGCAAAAAAGAGTTCAAAGCCGCAGAACGCACAGATGGAGGGCAAACTGGACAATGTACTGATGAGTGGACGCGTTTTAAAACCGGATGCGTTCTTAGCGATCACTCGCGGTGGAAAAGGCCAGGTGATACTCGAAGCAGGTGAGCTTCAGAACGTAACTAAGGATTCTACATACGAGCTATTCCCGGCAGGAACCAAGAAAGCAGCAGATGCAAAAAGTCTGGGGACGTTCAGAGTCAAGACAACGTTTTTCAACAAAGCAATTTTGGAACCGGAGACTGGAACAGCAGCGTTGCCTGCTGACGTGAAAGCCGCACGAGCAAAAGAGGTATCGCACGCATTCGGTGAGCTGCGACTGAATGTCGTGATTGAGAAAATGGGCGAAGTTGGAAAAAAACTTTCGACGCAGCTCGACAAAGAAGGCAGGGGATTTTTCACTCCATTGGCCAAAGAAGCAAAAGCGACCGACGCCGATAAGTGGGACATCAAACTGAGATATCCGGAAGGCAAGGGTGCAAAAGACGGAGAGCTCGAAGTTGTTCGAACTGACGGGTTTAAACTTCATACAATGAAACTCGATCCATCGAAACTAGACGACAATCAATTCGCATCAGATCTGGCGCAACGGCTGAGAGAAGAGCTGCGGTGGTCGTACTTGAAGGGGCTTGGAAATGAAGGCGACTCTGACGTTGGAGTTCAAATTCGAGCGATACCGGTAGAGGTGACCAAGAATGAACTTGATGAGGCTACCGGATACAAAGACAAGAAGCCAGCTAGTGAAATCAAGGATACGCACTCTGCTGAGATGAGCGCCAAGGATTACTTTATGCTGGAGGTGAAAATTCCGGCTGGACAGAAGGATGCTTTCGTGACGGTGCTAAATTTAACCGCTGATGGACAGATTGTGCAGTCGTTTCCGGACCCTTTGAACAAGTCCGATTCAAATAAATTTAAGGCTGGTGAATGGCATCGACTCGAACCCATCTTCGAGAGTAAGGAGCCTTACGGCGACATCATGAAAGCGGTTGCGACCTCTGAGCCAGCGGATTTCACGCCCTTGCTCAGCACAACGAGAGGCAGTACGAAGGGAATCACCCCCTCGAATCCTATCGCGCAATTGTTCCTTGCCGCAGATGCTAGGACTCGTGCAGCTTCCACCGTATCCATCGCACCCAAAGGCTGGGCGACCAACCACGTCGAGATTGTGATTGTTGATGCGCCAAAGAAAGAGGCATCAGCTGCTTCCAAGGAGGGTTCAAAGGAGGCATCTAACTAGTCTAGCTCTCAGAGCCTAATACGCAAGTCAGGAAATCATTACTACCATAAATGGTGCCTAGTTTGCGATCAAATATCTGCCATCATCGCCATCGCGATTTTGGCAGTTTTGTTTCGAGCGAAGGAATTCCTGATACTACTTTGATGTTTTCATCAATCCCGAAAACTTCCATCCCTCGTCTTATCCAATGTGAGACGCCGATTGAGCAGGCTCATGCATGGAGGATACCGAAATGGAAAATAACGAACTTGGGGATGACGATACTGCTTTTCATCGCCAGTACTTTCGACGCCGCGTGGTTCGATTGAAGCGACGACCCACGTCACAATGCGTAAGGGCACAGAAAAATCTTTCACCAACAGGCGTAATGGCAGCTTCGTGCGCGCGTCTGGAGAGTAATTCTAGACTCCAGGCGATACAAACAAATCGTTTGTCGCAGGTGTTCAAAAGTCGCGTGACGGAGTTTTGCCTTCGTCATGGTGTCACCATTATCGGTGCCACCATGTGGGCAACGGCGATGACCCTTGCGATTGTACTGATCAGGAAAGAACTGCACATCATATTGAGCGGTTCGCTTTAATTGAGTGTGGTCAATTGCTGGTTTCTAGGTTTCAGCGTTCAATACTGACACCGGAAGGCGCTTTACGAGCTGTCGAATGGGAAACCGGGTGTAATAACTCAACGTACCAGGCAGCGACTTTTTTTCATTCCAAAGAAACAAGAACGTGATTCAGTATTTTCACTAGTCCTTTGGGCAAAACATAATTTCGCGACACAAACCGCAGAATTAAGCGTCGAACAGTTCTAGAAAATAATGCAGCCGATTGTTGGCAAAATAGCGATAAGGGATCGCCCGATGGCTCGCAGCGCTGTGTTCAGCTACAGTACAAAAACTGACTGTCGGCTGGCACGCGAAAGCGCGCATAGCCACGCTTTGAATTGGAGGTTGAGATGTTCTCATGCAGAGATCAATTGGTAGAAGAACTAGATAAGATTTTGGCGAAGCAGCAGAATCGCCTGGAGATTCTGCGAAATTCATTCGGCACCGCTAGCGATGCGAGTTTGAAAAATCAGATTGCCATCGCAATGGCCAAAATGGCGATTGAACAATCAATTGACAAAGCCTTTGAACAGCAATCGCTTAATCCGGTTCTCCGCGCCGTAAGCTCAATGGTCGCTGTTTATCGCCAGAAGTATTATGACCCTATGCAATTCGGAAAAACCACATTTAACACCATCGTGAACGACCTCCTGGACCTTCAGAGACGGACCGGAGAGAAGACTGTATACTCGTCCGATCAACTGATGGATGTTTGTTGAAGTGCGTACCTCACCATCGGAACACCAGAAAACTCTGGTACACTGCAAACGTCCCTCCATGTGCCGAGCTTAATACTCACCAGGCACTTCCGACCAAAACCCATCCGGCCCAGTAATATGGATTCTTCCATCTCTTCTCAACTACGGATTGAGCCGCGGCTAGAGCCGCAGACGGCTTTAACTTTTTTACGAACATCAGTCGATAGTATTCGGACATTAGCTCGCCGGTAGCTGCATCATCCACGGGCCAGAGAGACATCAAAATTGTCTGCGTGCCAGCAGCTGCAAATGCAGTGCGTAGTCCGAGAACTCCCTGACCACGAAACGACTCGCCGAGCCCGGTTTCGCAAGCGCTGAGTGCTACGTGTTGACAGTTCGACAGATCCAAACTCAGAATTTCATCCGCAGAAATTTCAGAGTCTGAAAGCCCTGATTTATTGGATGCGGCAACAAAGATAGCTGAATCAAGAAGAGGACTTCTTTGCGAAAACACCCATCCTACAGACTGAGGATAATTAGCAAGGGCGCGGTCTCCAAGTGGGCTTAGAAAGAGTCCGTGGGTTGCTAAATGCACAAAAGTGCTTTGTGTAATGGAATCCAAAATGTTCTTCTTGTTGGCATCGAGTTGAGAGAGAACTTTCGGTGGTTTGTCGACAAAATTTGAGGTGGTTTCAGAAATTCGACGAACCTCATCTCTCGAGGCGGACAAACTCGGCAATCCGCTGGACGAGAAATCTACATCACCTACCAGCAACAGACTGTCAGTACTCTTGTTCACTGAGCGAATCGCACTTCGATCAAGAAGCTGCTTTGGATTGTCCAACTCTGATACTAAGAAACGCTTGTCCAAAGCCAACGACCATGGGACTCGAATCAGTTCTCCATCACAGCAAATGAGCAGCTTGGAATCACTGACGGTGAGAACCTTAGTTAACGGTTGCAACGCCTGGATAAATTGCGAACGCAGATGCATTTCGCTTTGAGACTTACCACCGGCCATCCGGAGCGCTACGATACCACGGGTGGTGCGCAGTCGACCTTCTTCCGCAGACGAAAAACCATCATTAGGAGCATCAGCAACTTTCTCAACCGTGCTGTACTTCTGGTTCAGTCTGATTGCTCGAATCCAATCGTTAATGAGTACCTCGATTGCCGAGCTCTCTCCAATCTCAATAAATTGCGAAGAACCAACATGCCGCACGAGAAATGCACCGTACATGATTTTTCCCGTATCTAACTGTTTGAACTTATAGGTGTCGATCAGGCACTCGCCTTCAGCGAGATGCTGCCTCAATTCTCCAACGGAGCGCTTTGAAATAACCGGCTTTCCGTACTTTGTGCTCAGGTATTCAAACAACTTACGCTGAGACATTTCCAACTCTTCAAGTTGTTGAAAGACCTCGGACCCCTCCACCCTTGCACTCGCTGCTCTCAACGCTACTAGCTTTGCCCGATTTTCTTGGACGTCAAGTTCGAGACTCTGATACAAGTCGTCGTTTTTAGCGAGGCGAGTCGTCTTCGCCCGTGCTTGCAACGAGTCGACCAACATACCTCGGCAGAGGAGAATCTGATTATATAAATCATCGTTATCAGCGGTTTCACATTCCGTCAGTAATTGATCGAGCATTGTCTGCGATTGATCGTTTAAACACGCAATCTGTTCAGCCAGAGGTAAATCAATGATTCGATCTAGATAAGCGAGGGATGAGTCAATTGACTGCCGAAGAAAGTCTCGGGATCGTTTTTTATCTCCACGTTCCGAATAGAGTCGACTCAGCATAGAATACGTATCTCGATTTTGAATACCGAGCTTTGTTTTAAGCGTCAATGCAGCATTAATCTGACGTTCTGCCTCTTCGATTTTCTGCAATTTAAATGCTGCCCAGCCAAGAGACTGGCAGTTAAACGCAAATTGCGCTGACTCCGCTCCATATATTTCTTCAGAACGATTTTTGCAAATCGAAAATCCTTCATACGCTTGAGCGAAATCGCCACGGCTCAGGAGCAGGGATGAGTACTCTTCGAAGGCCTCCAAGTGGACCTTTGGTGCTGGTGGAAGTTCGTCGTACATATCAAGCAATCTTGAATAGTGCCCGATGGCATCATTGTATAATTGCAATCCACCGGCGGCTTTCGCAAGGAGAAATACGTCCTCCTGTTGCGACGGACTGTTTGCTTTTTCTTCAAACCGTCTATCAATCGTCAGAGCAGCAGTGGCGTATTTCACGGCTGACAAAAAGTCGGCTTGTGCAAGACATAATTTAGCGAGACGCCTCACGGCATTTTGCAATATTGTTTTGTCCTGAGCCTTGGGTGCGATGTCGACTAACTTCTGAAGACAAAGACGAGACAGGTTTAGTTTCGAAACCGAATAGTATCGCACTTCCATGATATTGAGTAAATAACACTTCGAGTCAGTAGGCGAATCATCGGAAATGTGGGTACTCAGCCGCCAGGCTGTATCTACGGTATCGACGCTAATTTTGTCAAACTTTCCACCAAGACCAAACAGAAGCCCTCCGGTGAGCAACGGTGCCAGTTTACTGACTCCGCCTACTCTCTGAATTTGACTTTCTAGCGCACCGTCATTGGTATCAATTGGTTTTCGCGAATCTCTAGCTTCAGGCACGCGGTTCAAGTAAACTTCAACCCGAGGAGCGAGGCCCTTGCAAATCTCGAACGATGTTTCCCGGTAGCGAATTGCTTCGGCGTCGGAACTGGCTAAAAGGAACGCATGTGCGAGATCGTCGCTTGCGACGGAAACCAATATGTCATCATCGCCAAATTTGCCTTTTGCAAGGTCGAAGTTTTTCTTGTACAGCTCTATCGCCTTAGCCAAGTCGCCCGCACGTCTAATTTCATGTGCTTCATTGCGTCGGCTCTCGAATTGGGCAAGGAATTCAATTATGCCCGAGTCAAGCAAGGATTCTTTTGGCAACTCATTTGTCTTACGAGCGTTAACATCACCTGTTTCTTGTGCTGTGCCATCACCGACCTGCGCATCAGCAGATGGATTAAGTGTCAGTAGGACCGCGAGGGCAGAGAATAGGTATTTCGCGAATAGGTTCATTGGCTTGCTCGGCTCGATCAAAGGTTCATTATATGGGCAATTAGAGGTTTTCTGTTTCCCCTGATCGCACTTTGATGTTTTCGTTATGCCCAAGCTGGTCGTTCAATTCGACAATAACGGTGTGGATAGCGAACAAAGCCTGCGTAACGCAAACGGAGAATTTCAAAATGAAAAGTGCAGTTTTGACAATGGTAACCTTGGTGGCAATCAGTTTTGGATCAGTGGGCGTCATGTTGAGCATGCCGGCAACGGCAGCGGTAAATCCGACAATCATGACGGACTCAATGAATACAAAAAATATCAGCTCCGTTTCTGAGTACGAAAACTTAGAAACAATTGCCGAGCGCTACGTCGACGATGACGACTTCGAAGGACTGTTCGACTATTGTTCACAATTGATCGAAAAGGACCCGGAATCGGAGGAAGCGTTTTATTTCCGAGCTATTAGCAGATATTTGCTGGATGAAGACCCACTCGAGATCATTGTAGACCTGGATCGCGCGATTGAATTAGATCCTTTGTACGTTGACGCATTGAACGCACGCGGACACATACTCACCTTCATCGATGATTTCGAAGCCGCTGCCTATGATTTCGAGATTGCACTTTCCGTCGAGCCTGAAAACATGGAAATAATTGAGAGTCTAGTTGATGTTTATCAAGAAATGGAATCATGGGAAGACGTAATCGCGCTAGCAGATTACTGGATTGAATTGATGCCGGATAGTTCTAAGGCTTTCTACGCACGTGGAATGGCCAATATCGAGCTGGAAGATAATCTGTGCGCTATTGCCGATCTCCAAATGGTCGCGGAACTCTACGTCGCAGCAGATCGAGTCGAAGAAGCAGAGGAGATCCAAGAACTTATTGCAGAACTTAGCGACGGAGGTAACGTGAGCTAAAAACAAACACACGAATCCACGCACTTTTGAGGATAATCGCTCCTGCGGTTGTCCTTGATTGTTGCTAAAGTATTGAAGTGTCCTAGCTAAGACTTGCTCAGACACCCGGTATACTCCAACTCACACCCTCACCCAAGTTCTTCACTCCAGACGTCCCTTAATCGGTCGCTCAACACGACTGTATCTTTCCTCATTTGGCGTATCTTCTTTCTGTCTAGCGATTGAAGAAAATGGCACCTCTATCAATTAACTAGAAACACGACTTCTGGCAAAAACCTGTCAATCAGTCGATAGCAAATACTTCTTGAACTCAGCTGCCGCGCACTTACCCAACTTCAGACCAAGAACGCCGATGACGAAGTAGCGGACTATTGTCTGAGCGGGTAGAATGCCTTCATTAGAGCTGTCGATTGGTAACTCGTGCCCACGGATAACCCTCCCTTCATCGTCACATTCATGATTTTTCGTCCTCAAAAATTTCCTATCCAAATTTTGATCTGTGTGCTGACAATAATTTTTGGCGGGGCGTTAACACAGCCTGCTGCCGCGTATCGCGAAACAGTTGCCCCGCTGAGAGACCTTGATAAAGACTACGATGCGAGTTTCTGGGTTACGTATGGTCGCGTGTTTGGACGTCAAAAGGTAGATGTTCTTACTGATTGTTTGAAGGCTGTTTCGGAATTAGAAGATGACCTTGATACAATCTTCGACCAGTATCTTCTTGATGATCGCGAGCAGATTGTCTCCGCTGCCGGAAAACTCTTACCTGCTGAGAAGTCACTGGTCGCGAGGCTTGATGTACTTTGCTGCGAACTTAGGCGGGCTGAACCGGTTTTATCGTCCAGCCTAAAGACTCCTGATAGTCAGATTAGTAACCTCAGCGTTAAGATCAAATCGCTCCACAAGTTGGCCGAGTCAAGACGAAATTGGTTGGCTCTACTCCCGGCGAAGGCATCAGTAATCCTCGAACTGAAGGATTCTGAATTAGAATCGGCTCGACAACTTAGGGACACGCTGATTGATCTTTCGTACGTTGAGGAACGACTCGCCGCTTCGAAAAAGCCATTCGAAATTAAAACGAATCGTCAGATCCTCGAACTCCTGGTGATTCAAGCCAATTCACTCAAACCTTATATTAGAGGTCTAAGTGAGTTTCAAATACCCTCCTCAATACTGGATGCGATGCTGAAACGCTGCGACCGAGTTGCGACAGAGTGTAGCGAAAGCCAGAAGGTGGAGATATCCGATTCCGAGAGTCGACAAGTTCCGAACATGCTGGGAAGCACAGTAGTGTTAAAGCAGACGGCATGCCGAAATGACTTGGACAAAGTCCGAAGCCATTTGCAAACATATGAGGGGCAAATGAGAGAGCTCGGCGCTGATGACCCTCGTTTAGTGGGGGTTGCGGAATCCATTTTGCGTGATTATAGAGAGCAGGATGATGTTCCGTCGATTGTAAAACTATCCCAAAATCTCTACGAAAATTGTTCAAGGTTGCCAGAGTTGGAGTTCGCGGAAATCATTCACAAACTATCGAAGTATCTAGAGGACGCGAGCCCAAAACACGCGTTGGACTTTTCTACGACCGGATTGAAGAGGCTTGAGGCGGCCAAGCTCGTAGAAAGCAGTAGTTATGCGAAGCTTTTATGTGACTTCTCGAGCGCCTGTTCGAAGCGGGGACGATATTTTGAGGCCCTGGAGTCAGCCGAGAATGCACGAACAATATTCGAAAGAAAAAAATTAGATGCAGAGCTAATGTACGCGAACTTTTGTTTAGCAAAAGTGATGAGAAGTTTTGGCTTAAATAAACAAGCTCTTGCGCTCCTTAGCAAGAATCTCCGCAGGCTAAAATCGCAGAACGACGATGACCTGTCCAGCCAGATTTTTTTTGAACTCAGTGAGCTTTACTCTATGAACTCCGATGGTCGGTTGGGAAGCCTTCTGAAGGCTAAGGAGTATACATATCGAGCTGCTGCGAAGCAAAATTTCCAATTGTCTGCCACTGATTATGAAAGGTATCATCTGCAGCTTGCGGTAATTGCAGCCAGTCTGAGGGACACTTTTGAGTTCGAAAGAAATCGATCAGTTATCTCTAAAAGAATTCAGAATACAGCTTCGCGGAAGAGAAGCGAAGAAATTCTTGATGCGTATTATCGAGATTGCAGTGTAATGGACGTGACCGAAAATAATGTGTTTGAGCTCTTTCGTGCTAGCACTGTTGAACCTTCTGACGCAGAATTGAATCCGCGAATTGAGCGAGGATTCCCCCCGGTCCTATCAGCACGAAATCAGTTACTCGCTGATCTACAACTCACGGATGTGTACTTTCTGAAAAGACTTGAACAGTGCATTGTGCGTAAAATTCAGTTCCAGAAATCGCAGATCGAACAGAGCGCATCGACGCGAGAAGTGATAAAGGGAAACGCATTATTGGTGTCGGCGGTAAAATCGATGTCTCAAGATTCCACGTCTACCTGTAGCCAGATCTTAGAGGACGCGAAGACACTATTTGAAAAAGAACTCGGTGCTGATTCTTATGAGTGCATTCAGTGTGAGGCGCTTTCGCTTCTTCGAAGGCGCTCTGAGACTGCGGAGAAGCAAGCTCAAGAGTCCCCGTCTCTACCGGCTTGGACTCTTGCAATACCTGAATTCGGGACCGTCGATTATCGAGGCACCAATTCCGATACCACTAAGATTGAGGCTCTCGTTTCCCGATGCGGTTCGAAATCGGCAGCGATTGAAGAAATCGCCTACCTCACCTGCCTCATACGAGAAGGACCGTCTGTAAACTCGGTCCACTTCTACCGGGCCTGTCCATCTTCGACGAAGGAAGACCTCTCGTGGGGGCTTGAGATTGTCAGGCGTCTGCTATCTGAGGGAGAACTAATTCTCGCCCTCGATACGCTTGAAAGGGTTAGTCTGACTGGTGCTTCTGAACGACAGTGTCAAGTCGACGTACTGCTGCGAGCCGCACTGAATTTAGAGCTCGGCAATGCGACTACTGCATTTGAAGACTTGACGAAAATGATGCAGTCGATCCCTGCAACAGACTCGAAGCTGGCGCATGCTACTCAGGAAATTTACTTGAAATCCGCTTTGGGTTGCGCTCGCTGGAAAGATGCCTCGTTGATTGCTCACCAAGTCTGTTCAGAGTACCAAAACAGGCCACCAGAATTCCCTCATGAATTTGAAAAGGCATTATTAGCCGCTAACGCTTTGGCGCTCGACAAGAACCTCCCTGATGCTATCCGATTCGTTCGAAACCTAGTTTTAACTGAAGAGTCTAAGCCTCAGCTGTTATCGCGGGGGCAACGCGCGGATCTTATCCAGGCATATGCGAGACTTAAGCTACAAGCCGGAGCGCTATCAGAATCGAAACGATTGATCGAAATTGCGATAAAAATTCGGAACGATCCCTATGCGCCGTCTGAGGATTACTTGGTTAAGTATGAGATAATGCGTCGCTCGAACGAGGCTTCAGAGGCTACTCTAAGAAAAGCAGAAAGTGAGTTTTCAAAGGCTAGCACTCAATTAGCAGTCTCGCAGCTTATAAGCTACACTCATAGACTAGATCGATACACGGATTTGGTTCTCACTTTTAATGACTATCCCAAAGAAATTCTTAGGTGGAAAGGGCGATTACTGGATGTCATTCGGCTAAAGTCGGCTCTAGGGATTCTTCTTCAATCGGACCACCTGAAATCAACTGACCCTGCTCAATTGCAGAAGGAAATTGAGTCATACAGAGCAGTTAGAAAAAAGCTTGCTCAAGCACTTTTGTCTGATCGTGTTAACCCAATTGAACTGGAGAGCCTCTCTCGCGAGAAGGAGCGTCACGAACATAATTTGCAGCTTTTCAGTGAACGGGAGTCCGACTTGAAAGAGAATAGCGTTCTGAATGTCGAGGAGCTAGTGGAACGCATTCCACATGGTGAGGTATTCGTAAACATTCACAAGTACTTCAACGTCCTGAAAAATGAATTTCGTTATGTCGCCTGCGTTCTTGATTCAAGATGCATTCCGACCACACCGAAATGGAAAGTCACTTCCGCAGAAAGCCTGGTTCGAAAATTGGATTTAGGTCGATGCGATGTTGTTGATCAGAAAATTCTATTTTGGTTGAATTCCGCTTCACTGGGCAATTATCAGCGAGACCGCGACATTGTGTCGCTCGCCCCCGCGCGCAAGTCAGAACGTGCGGTAAAAGCGGAAGAAACCAACGTCGCATTAGCTAGTTTACAGCAGCAATTGTTCGCTCCAATTGAATCTGAGTTGCCTGCAGGAACGGAACGAATCTGGTTTTGCCCAGACAGCACCACTTTTCTCGTTCCATGGGACTTGCTTGCTAGGTCGAGTCGATTGAGCCTTTCATGTGCCACCGTTGATAGTGTCAATGACTTCATACGAGTCCAAGAGTGTTCGAACAAGATGCAGCAACCCAAGCCACTTCTTGCGCTCTCGTACAGCTTTCGAAATTGGGAAAGACCATTAAAAAACACTGTTTCTGAAGCCGCCAAAATCGCCCAAAAAGCTGAGTTGGCCACCGGCAACATTTCTGTTTCTGTAGACAAGATTGTTGACTCGGATGAACTCTTGGGGTTGGCTAAAGATGCAGGCTATCTCCACTTAGCAACTCATGGTTTTTTCTTGAAACCAGTCGAGAAAATCACGATTCCTGATAGTCAATCAAAAATTACTGAATCGGTAGCTACTAAACTGCGCGCATCGAGGCTAGCATTAGGGACTAGTTTCAACCAATCTAGTTTTTCTGCGAATCCGTTGCTCAGTTCCGGTGTTTTACTTTACACTGAGGACAAGTCAACACCAAAAGTCACGGTGCTGACAGCGGAAGAGATTCTTGGAAGTGACCTCTCGAATTGTGAAATCGTATCGCTATCCGCCTGTGAGACAGGGCTTGGAAGAATTGTTGACGGTCAAGGTATTCTTGGTTTAAGAAGCGCATTTCGCGGAGCTGGAGCACACTCTGTTTTGATGTCTTTGTGGCCGGTTGATGACGCGGCCACGGAACTCCTGATGACAGTGTTCTATGAAACTTTATGGTCCGGCAAAACCAAACTAGAGGCGCTAAGAACCGCTCAGGAGGCGGTCAAGAACAACAAGAGGCACGACTGGTCGCATCAGAATTATTGGGCCGGCTGGATACTTTCTGGCGAGAGTTGGTAGGCGATTTTGTTTGCCTGCTTGGAAATACATATTGATGGAAGAATGATCACAGCTTGAAAGATAAGAAAGAGCGCAACTCTGGTGACAATTGAAGGACAGCGAAAGCGCCGGCCAGCGCATTGACTCAGTAAAAACCAACCATGACAACGGTTTTTGCCTGATTTGAAATCGTACCCTACTATTGTGTCATCGATAGGTGGAATGATGGAGGAAAAATGAGTCTTCAAGCGCGACAAGTGCTGCTAAATAGTCTTCGCCCAAGATACCGCGGAGCTAACAAAACGCAGAAAAGCAAGATCCTCGATGAGTTCATCCATCAAGGCGTGATAGAGGACGATCTTCGCGCTTTTAAATGTTCGCTACTTCTCTCTCTCTCTCTGCTCACTGATGAAATGACATCACTTCTATCGGGCCTTTAGTTTCAGCAAAACTACATCGTCCTCCGTTTTCGAAAAATCCAGTAAAACCGGCGCTTGAACCGCTCGATTGTCGATATCCTTACGAACTAACACGTTTATATCTTTTTGTAGCGGCTCCTCTGTTGGCACTCTCTTGTAACCATCCCGGTCGAGAAATGGAACCTCATCTTTGGCAAACGTCAGAAGTTCCTTCAAACCTACTTTCAGATCTTTGGGCTGCAAATCAGCTTTTCCATTGCGAGAGAGCCCTACCTTTAAAAGTGCGAAAGTTAGCAAACCGTGCTGGAGATTGGAAACTTCTTTGGCCGAACTCTCAGCCTGACTCGCTGCTAAAATCCGCATTCGCTTGTAATAAGCTAGCTGTCCTAGCCCGGGGTCGTTCATCGGACCGGGTTTGAAATTTTTACCAGAGGCAGCAGCGGAATGACAAGCATCGATAATCATGGTCAAGTCTGATGCATCAATGTCTTTGAGCCATTCAGTTAGCTCTGAGCTGCTGATCCCGAGACTCTCCAGATTCGGTGTAAGCCCTTGATTCTGGACCTTTCCGATCTCGCTAGGAAACAAATAGTACTCTCCGGTCTCCCTCGTATCTCCGTGGCAGGAAAATGCAATGATTACCAAATCCTCCGGTTCTACAGGCTTTATCTTAAGGCGCTTCATATTTGCTGCACTCTCGACGCCAGTGGGTGATTTGCCTGACAATGAGTAGAGAACATCTTTCAAGTTTGCTTTTGTCGCCGCAATCTCGCTAGCTGAAACTACAAAATCTGAAATAAGTGGGATGAAGGTAACTTTTTCGAATTCACCGCTCGACGTCAATGCAGGTACCAAGTCACTTCCAAACGCCCGTGCATCCGCAGCTGCATAGCGCAGGTTCCAGTTTGGATCAGAATATTTGTTGACGCCAAATGCGATGACATAGGCGTGACGCTTTCGTTTCTTTAGAGCAGGCATTCTGGCTTCGTATTCGAAAGTTGCAGTGTTACTTTTGACCCGTGAATCATTAAAGGCGTACGCCGTGAACTTAAAGGTTTTTGACCCATTCTTCGGCAGTTTGACTGTGAGAGTCTCGACTGTCTCTTGATTATCTAAGCCACAGGAGAGATCTGTCGGCGTTTTTGAGGCGAATGATTCATTGGTCGGAAGATATCCAACTAGTTTTCCATCACGAAACAGGCGAAGATCATAAACTCCGCTTCTCGTCGATTTGCCATTCAGCGCTTTTGTAGCGCTTTTGAATGAAACCGTTACATCAACTGTATTCTCGCGCTCAGTGTTTGGACGTACTGCTTTGATGGATATTTCTGGTTGTGCAGTGTTCAACGATGCTATTTCTGGCACCGGTGGTAGTGGCTCCCTCCTTAAAAGACGAACAAGCAGATTAGGTTCGTAGTATTGCCGGAAAAAAATTTCAATCGGCAGCGTAGTCATTCGGTTGCTTGGTAGTATCCAGCTTAAACCCTCGATATTATCTAGATTCGACGAATCGAATTGCCCCGTAGTGGTACATACTGTCCAGTTACTCGAATCGGACGTGAGTGTTGCTATGTTCTTTCCAGACTGCATGTCCCATAGATAAATTACGCCGTCTGACGAGCCCACAAATAGCGTTCGACCATCAACACTGAAGGCTATTGATATGATGCTGCCTGAGTGATCGAATGCGAACTTACTTTGTCCGGACTGTGTGTCGTAAGCCTCGACCGAACCATTCGATTTGCCGATCGCGAGGACACTGGCATCAGGGCTTATTGCAAGAGAATAAATCCGGTTCTCCAACCAGTGCCAATCGTCTTTCCGTCCAAATTTAAATTTCAGAGTATTCTTGTCTAAATCCCAAAGACTCACAATTCCTGACTCACTACCGCAGGCCAATAGTCTGTTGTCGGCGCTCATCTCGATTGCTGATGCCCAGTCGTGCATGCCGTTGTCGCATTTGAAACTGCGGAAGACTGAGCCGGTGTCTACATTCCAAACTCTAATGTTGCCGTCGGCTCCAGCAGCAACGTATTTCCCGTCCTTGCTAAAGCACAGCGCGTTGATCGTATTGGTGCTTTTCAGTTCAAGAGGTTTTAGCTTTCTGTTCTCTTCGATGTTCCAAGCTGTAATAGAGTTCCCCGTGACCCCAGCCACAAACCTTCTGACTGCGTTCATCGCGATTGGTCCGTAGTTACCAGTGCCGAAAGAACCGAGAATTTTGTCGCTTTTCAGATCGACGACTTGTATTTTTTTATTGAGGACGAAAGCTAATAATGAGTCGCTTGTCTCCATATATGCGGTAGGATCGGAGTACTGCTTCCAATTGAGCCGCACAGCTCCTGATCTTAGGTCAAACAGATTCAGTTGCTTATGCGTTCTGCTCGAAGAGATGATTGACGTTCCGTCGTGTCCTAGCTTAAAACTTTGATAGTTGGGTTCGGAACCTTCGATCTTTCGTGCTTCTTTGTCGGAAAACAGATTGAGGAGTTCGATGGAGGTTCCGTCTGCTACAGCCAGAGTCTCAAAATTTGCGCTGATAGCCGAAGGACCTTCGGCTGTTCTAATCGCGCTCGTTTCTTTTCTCGTCAGAAAATCCCAACATCGAAAAATTTGATATTTTTTTCGAATTGCAACAGTTGTACCATCTGACGACAAGTCCTCAACGTTATTGCTAATCTGTGATAACTGTTTGCCTGAGTCAAAACTCCATACGTACAATGAATCTCCCTCGCGAGCACAAACAAACTTTCCATCGGGCGTTATGGTCAAATCCGATACGTTCCAAAAGTCTTCTGCATTTATGATTTCCTTTGTCGCAGTATCCCAGCAGTAAAGCGAGCCTCCAGAGCTTACTGCAAGTCTCTTAGCATCAAAACTAAGTGCGATTTTTGTATCGCGCTCATCTTTCACAGGAAGACTGCACCGAGTTTTGTGAGACTTCAGGTCCCAAAGCGCGATGTTGTTTTCGTCATTCCGAACAGCGAGAGTCCCTCCGTCTCCACTCAGTGTCATACTTGACGCGTGCTGAGTGGGAATCTCAAATTTACATTTTCCTGTGTCGGCGTTCCAGATTTGTACCGAGTTCTTGGAAGCAGAAGCGATAAATTGCCCGTCTGAGCTAACCGCCAGTTTTTCGACCTTTTCCGAAGCACTTATTGCCCTAATTTGCTTCCCTGATGCGACGTCCCAGATTTTGATGACATTTTCCTTGCAGACCGCAAAGACTTTGTTATTGGAACCAAAGCACCAGAAATACTGATCACTCAGGTTCTCTAGAGTCGGAAATACCTTTTGGGTTTGGATGCTCCGTATTGACAGGTCTTTTCTATTCCAATTCCCTGCCGCAAACAATTTCCCGTCCGGGCTTAGAGACACGAAATCAAACGGTTCGTAAACGTTTTGCAGAGTAGTCGGGTGATTTACACTACGAAATTCAAACATGTGTCGCAATTCACTGAGGATGACCCGATTTCCGTCTTTGCTTAAACCTAATAGGCATTTGTCGGATTTTAACTCGTCCAGTTCCTCGCCTGAGCCAACATCCCAGAGCTTTATGGTTTTGTCCTCACCCGCTGATGCTAGTCTTCTAGAATCATCACTAAAAAACAGACTAGTTACAGGAGTCGTATGGGCTGAGAGCGTTTGAACCTTTTTACCCGATGAAACGTCCCAAATGCATATGCAATTTTTTGAAGCAATTGCAATCAACTTTCCATTCGAACTCAAAACATTTGGCACAGCTCTGTCGCCATGGTGACCTTCGACTATGATCGTGCGCTCTGGTTCTACGCCGAAGGGGAACTTCCAAATTCGAACTTCTCCGCTCTCTTCATTTGCGATAGCAAATGATGTTCCGTCAGTACTGAAAGACACGTATGGCGACTTGGAGCAATAATACTCTTGGATCTGCTTTCCAAGGAGGACATCCCATACTCGAATAGAGTTGTCTTGCTCTGAAAAAGAAATCAAACGTCTGCCATCTGCGCTTAACCGCACCCCCTCAACGGTTGAGGAATGTCCACGAAGCGTCCGCAATAGTGTTCCGGACGTTAAATCCCATATCATGACGTTCGCTGCGGAGTCCCCTGATGCCAAAATCTTGCCGTCACCGCTCACAGCAGTCGCCGTGATCTCGAAGTGATGAGTAGACTGCACAGCGATTTCCGGAACATACTGCGTTTGCTCTGCATACACACAATCACCGCACATGATTAACAGCATTAATGCGAAAACGAGGGGCGACATATTGAAGTCGCTGCCAAAAATTTTTATGGTCGAGGAAGTCATTTTGCGCTCCGATTTGACAACGTTGATAAGTCGCTCCTAAATTATTACACCGTTAGGGTGATTCCGCACTTCTGCGCTTCTTGCAGCACCTGCGTTGCGAGTCGTTCCATCTCCGGTTCGGTGATTATGCCGGATTTTAGACCATGCCAAACGGCTTTGCAGCGAGAGTTGTAAGTTCCGGCATCGGGTGCGTTTTTCGAGGGGATATTGAATCTTGCATAGAGTGAACGTAAGCGAGCTTGCACTGCCTGTGGTGTCAGAAAGGTAAGCTTTGAAATTGTTTTGTCGCTCAGACCGAGAGCGATGTAAACCAAAACTTCGAATTGTCCGTCCGTGACTTGAACATCTTTCCGTCGAAGTTTGGTGACGGTGCTGCTCAGATTTGGATCTATGTGTCCTTCTTTGTTCAGCATGGAATCGACTGCGGTTTTTAAATCGCGAACAACATTGTCTTTTAGAACATAGCCGTAAACCGCATCGTCGGGAGCGCAGTCATAGAGCTGCTTCACGTAAGCAATCGCGTCGTAGCTCGATATCACGATTATCGCTGCTTCCGGATTCGTTTTCCAAATTTCGCCAGCAGCCTGCACGCCGTTTATCGAACGATCTTTTTCAAAATCGATGTCCATGAAGATCAAATCTGGTTTCAATGAACCGGCTTTTGAAATTGCAGAACGAGGCTCTTCCGCTTCGTAAATCATTTGAATGGATGGGTAAAGCTTTTTAAGCTGCTCGCTGAGCCAGTTGCGGAAAAACTCGCGGTCGTCAGCGATTAGGACGTTGAATGTTTCGGTTTTCGAATCGGTCATAGTTTCAGTCATCATGCCTTTTCCTGTCGGTAGATTATAGCATTGGCTCCGAACACTGAGACGACCGGCGAATGCCGATCATCTCAGGTTCCTGGGAGGAGGAAGGGGGAAATCTTTAGCCAACAGGTTGTCCGCTTTCAAGTTGCGCGATGAGGGCTGCTACTTGCGCCGCCTCGTCCTGGCGGTTGAGTTGTGCGAGCAATTCGGAAGAATGTTTCAAATCGGCGATGGCCAAGGGAACATCGCCCAGTTGTATGTAACCGATTGCGCGAACATAATAGGCATCCGGATCATGTGGCTTAAGTGTGAGCCAGTAGTTGCAATCGCTGATTACTCCTTGCCAGTCGCCCAGCATTCCGTGGGCGTTTGTTAGTCGTGACAAAACATTGAGATTATCCGGGAAGATCACGAGCAGGGTTTTGTAGTCTTCGATTGCTCCCCTGAAATTCCCAGTTGCTTCGTTGATGGACGAACGCGCATCGAGAGCGGCAACGAATTTTGGATTGACCTCGAGTGAACGATCCAGATCTGCAAGTACGACGTTGATGTCGGCGCCGAGATTATACGAACTCATCGCGCGGAAATAAAATGCTTCAGCTTTTTGGTTACCCGATGCGATTGATTCAGTGCAGAAATTCAGCAGTCCGGCAAAGTCGTTTTTGGCGATGAATTCTTGAACTTTGCTGTCGAAGCTCGCTTTGCTGGTGGCATCCGTGTTTGTCGAGACCTTATATTGGTGATTAACTTGTGGTGTATCAACCGCTGCATGCGCAGGGGTCTGAGTGGTGCCATTGAACGCTGAGAGTGCGATGGCTGCGAGTGTAGCTGCAAGTAGTAGTGAATTTTTCATTTGTTGTCTTCTCCGATTGTTTTGTCCGAAACGCATTTTTGCGTCCACACAATAAGAGTCGATTGGCGGGAGGGCTTGGACCTGATGAAAACATCAAAGCCGCATAAGGGAAAGCCCGAGGTCGTGAAACCTCGGGCTTTCGTATGGGACTATATAAGGATATGCTGTTAGCTATTTGCTCGGCGTCAGCGTTACCGCTTTTGCTGGATTGATTTTGCCATAACCCCAATCGCGGTTAGGCGTTCCACCTGTCTGCTCATCTTTGGTGGCGCTGTCAGCCAAAATCTTTCTGATTTGTTCTGCATCCAGCGTTGGGTTCTTTTGCAACATCAATGCGATTGTTCCGGCGGCAAACGGCGTTGCCGCACTGGTTCCCCGCCAGGCAATGTGGTAGCCGTCCTTGGTCACCATTGTGCGTGGACTTCCGCCCATCATTACCAGATTGGAATCCGCGTCGCGTGCAATCGGTGAAATCGCATATGTCGCTGGTGCCACTATATCCGGTTTCACCGCTCCGCTTCTCGAATATCCGGGGTTCGAATAACTTGCCAATCCGCCTTCCTCTATATTGAAAAAGGTGTTGGTTCCCTCAATGTTCGGCCACGACGATCTGAAATCGTAGGCACCAACTGTGATGACATTCGCTGCGTTACCCGGAGTGCCCACCATAAATTGGTGCTCGCTTCCTTTGCCAAAAGTCGCGGAGCCCCAGGCGTACACATCGAATCTTCCATTCTTCACATTCTCTGATGCACCCCAGGCGCTCAAGTAATACTTGCCGCGTGGAAGCCAGAGTAGAAGACCATCTTCGGTCGAGTAGCCCATTCTTTGAACGTAATCAAGGGTTGAAAAGTTTTCGCCTGGAAAAAGTGTTCCTGGATACTCCTGGTTATTGACGACTGCTAGACAGTTTGGCGCGGCAGTTCCATTGTTCCAGATGTTCAAACCTATCGGGTTGCCGGCCTCGTCAACGAGAAACCGTTTTACTTTTTCGCCCTCGTAGGTTTCGGCGTCACCAATAACAGTTACGCCCCAGTCGTCTTGAGTGTCAAAGCAGATTTCAACTGTACCTGGTTTATATACATTCAACTCAATCTCGCTGCTGAATTTATTCGCCCCCTCGCGATCCGGACCGATTCGGCTGCTTGCGTGAAAACTGTCTGAGCGTTCATTTCCTCCTGCAACGCAGATGGCAACGCCCGGTACACCTTTCCCGGTTAGATCGTTGAGAAACAGCTCTTGTGCATCCATGCCGCTGTGCGATCCGTATTGACCGCCCCAGCTCAAGTTTATCGAGCATGGCTTGTTTAGCTCTTTAGATTTTTCAACGATCCAGCGCACACCGAGGTGAGCATCACCGCGGATTCCGCCCTCTGTCCCATGGGCCGCATCTACGACTATAAGGTCTGCTTCCGGCGCGACGCCGGTGTAAGTTCCGGCAGGGACACCGTTGGCGGTGGCACGGCCATTTCCTGCCGCGGTGCCGGCGCAGGCGGTTCCATGCCCTACATCGTCCCACGATGACACTGCATAATTCCCTTTGAGTGCAGCGTTGATCTGCTCATTCGAATAAACGGTACCAAGGGAGGTGCCATCTATTTTTGTATTCGGTGCTTTGCTGCCAATTTTTCCACCGCTCAATTCATACGTATCATCGGTCATATCCCAGAGATATAGAATTCTCGATTTGCCGTTGCTGAGAAAGTCCGGATGACGCCAGTCGATTCCAGAGTCGACTACGCCGACGACCACTCCTTTGCCTGTCATTCCCTGCCGATCGAATGTATCGGATAAACCGCCTCGACTTGTCGGAGGTGCGGTGTCGAGTTTTTTCGATTCCAACGCTGGTGGCGTCGGCGGTGTGTGCGGAACGTGTATTCCTTTTACCAGCTGAACGCCATCGAGGCTTGCAACTTTTGAAAGCACTCGCAACGGAACGGATGCATAGGTCACATTGCCTTGAACGAAGTGAACATTGGCGCCTAGTTTTTTCAAAGCGGTTGCGTCCGCACCTCCGGTAATACGGACTTCGACACATGTATCTTTGTCGATTTTCTGAATTCCATACGCCTGCATCAACGCTTCTTGCGCTTGCATGACCGCACGTGGAACATCACCGCGCGTAGGCAACATCATTGATGCCAGCACTTGAAGACCTGCATCTAGTTTCACACTATCGCCCAACGAACGGGTTCGAGAAGCAGCAGCTACTTTAGCCATCTGCTCTTTTGTCGGAGAGAAGTCCTTCTGACGCGATGTCGAAGCGTCGGCACCATTGAATGCATACATAAGGATTGCGATCGCTAAGGAGGTGGCAACCGGAATCGCTGTCAGTTTGGCCATTCGGACTCTCCATAAATAGGTCATCAATCCACTCATTTTACCGAGTCGGATGGTTCTTACATTAAAACCCTGGTTGACTTTTGATGTTTTCATCAGGTCCATCGTTTGCTGTCGCTCGACTATTACTCTGTGGACGCAACAAATGTGCAATTTGCACAATGAACGAATGGAGATTTGAAATGAAAAACCCAGTAAAAACCCTGGCTGTGATTGCAACTTTCATTGTGAGTGTCAGTTCCGCCTCAATGGCGACTGAAACTAGCCGCGAGGTCGGCGCGCCGGTTAACGGAGTAATTTCGACGCAAATTGAGGACACGAGCCCAGAGTCTGTTTCTACAGCCGAGTCTGTTCAGAAAGCCGAGAACTTCACCCTGCGATGCGAAGCTTTAATTGAACACGAAAACTACATAGGTCTTTTCGAAGTTTGCGATCGGGCGATTGAAAACGATTCGACGAATGCGATGGCTTATGTGTACAGAGGTGTTGCTCGGTACTATCTCGGTGAGAGCAAGGTTGCCGTGCTTGCTGACTTGAATCTCGCTGTTGAAGCCGATCCGAACTTCTCTGCTGCGTATCTCGCCAGAGCAGGATTTTTCGAAATAACGAATCAGATCGAACTCGCAATCGCTGATTACAAATCAGTTCTTGCGCTTGAGCCCGACAACGTCGAAGTCATTGGAGCGCTAGTTAATCGTAATACGGAACTCAAAAATTGGAACGACGTGGTCGAAGGTTGCAGCTATTGGATTGCACTCGCACCGGCGGAACCAGCTCCGTACTACCTTCGCGCGATGGCTGAGATTGAGCTCGGTGACACAACTTCTGCACTCGAAGATTTGGAAGCGACTTCGAAACTTCTTGTCGCTCAAAATCGGAACGACGAGTCGAACCAAATCAAGGTGATTATCGCTCAACTTAAGAGCGGCAATTCAAGCGGTCTTGGTTAATTACACAAACAAATTTTTAGAAAAGGAGAATCTGTCATGAGACATACGAACAAAAATCTAATTCGCGCAATCATTGATAACTTGCCGGATGATGAAAAGGTAAAGTACGAAAATCATTTTCCGAAATCTCTCAGCGAAAAATTCGGAAAGCTCGAAGACCCTGATAAACAGTTCGAACGCGCAATCGCATACGTGACTGGTCACGGTCGAGTGCAAAGCGACAAGCGAGCCATAGTTTGGTTTCGCCGCGCGGCTCTGCAAGGACATGTCAAAGCGCAATTCAATTTGGCGTTGATGTACTGGCATGGACGTGGTGTTGAACTGAACACGGAGAAAGCAGTGATGTGGTTTTCCCGCGCAGCACAAGCCGGCAATGCCGCCGCTCAGAGCAACCTTGGATACATGTATTCAACCGGTACTGGTGTCAAAGAAAACGAACGCGAAGCCGTGACCTGGTATCTGAAAGCCGCTCGGCAAGGGCATGCGGTTGCGCAGTACAACGTGGCTCTGATGTTCCTTCATGGCGACGCTGTGCCGCAAGATCCGCCGGCTGCAGCGAAATGGTTCGCTTCCGCTGCGGAACAAGGGCATACACTTGCGCAGTTTCAATATGCAACTTTGCTCGCAGAAGGTTTGGGCGTGACTCAAAACAATCGCGATGCAGGCGTGTGGTTCTGCCGCGCAGGAGCCAATCTCAGTCCAGTCTTGCAAATGAAAATTGGTCTGCGTTTCTATCACGGAAACGGCGTCGACCGTAATCCGCATGTTGCCGCGTTGTGGCTGTGCAGAGCTGCAAACGCTGGATGCGCTCGTGCGATGTTCAACCTTGCCATGATGAAACTGGCTGGTGATGGTGTGGAACGCAGTCCAGATCGTGCCAAGCAACTTCTTCGAGATGCGCTCGCCATGGGCTACAGCAAAGCCGCGAAATTTCTCGACTGGCTGGATGAAAATCCGGAATGGGAGAAGAAGTTTTGCGCGGAGATGGAGGAAGGTGACTAAACCGAATGGCTATTCATCGAATTGGTGCCATGAGCGAATACTGTCATCGTACCACTGAGAGGTGACCAGATGTTCTACGGAACCCTGGTCACCTAGTGGCATGCCGCATGCAGCGGCGAACGTTTCGCAATACTCATCAACGATGCGAAATAGAGTACGCTCTTTAACGAGATTCTGCAGTCTCGAATATGTACGATAGCCAACCAATTCAAAATTGGTGTTGACTGCGACCAGTTTTCTCGCTATCACTTTTCCTTTGCTATTTAGAACATATAGAACTCGTTTGTTCAGATCTGTTGCGTTTGCAACTACAGAAAATGCATTTATGCCGTCAAAGCTGAGACATGTATGAAAATAATTGCCCATTTGCATGATGTGCAGAGGGTCTCTTTCTAAGTACAACTTCAATGGACCGTTTGGAATATCGTCGATTTCTTCGGCCAGTTTCGGGAACTCACTAAGCCAAACGTCAATGTTTATACCTTGGTCTTCCAAATTCTTCAGAAACCGTTGGTTGGCTGGATGACTCTGTATCCAGTGTCTGTTCCCTTTAGTCGCTTCACTCAGAAGCTTTTTCATCAATCGTTTGTTCACTCGTAGATCGCTACAGAGTGCAGCCGCCTCCAGGAATTGACTACCCACGTCAACGATTTCGGAGGCGACACCTTCTGCGATACCAAGCCTTTCGATGAGATCGTCGAGCACCAGTTTTCTCGTCGCTTCAATATACAACTCCGCACTGACTTGCTCCAGCTGCTTGCTAAGCTGGTCGACTTGAGCAAAACGTAAAGCCTCGGCATCGGATAAAGAATCGGATAGCTTATTGATTCGTTGTGCAATTTTAGGCGGGGGCGCTTTGCTTTCCCACTGTGCCTGTAAAAAATCCAGTTCAAGTGCCATTTTTGTGGGGCGACACAGCACATCTTGCAGAGCTGCCGGCAACTTTTCCAATTTCAGGACTTGCGCAGCGGAGTGGAGTTTGGCGATTTGTTCTTTGTGTGCCGGTAGGATCTCAAGCAAACTGCGCCAGGGGTCTTCCTTCGCATATGTTTGTTTCGTGGTAGTTCTTGTGAACGGCGCTTTATCGATTTGAAAACGTTCGGAGAGTGCGACTGTTTGAAGTAGGTCCAAACTCGATTTTGTTCGCGTGATGAATGTGGTGGCAACGTCGTCCAGCAGTTTTGGATACTTTTTCTGGACGATCCCCAAACCTTCTTCTAGCAACTGTGCATGGGCATCTCCGGTGTACTTGCTCCAGACTGAAAAAATCTTTTGGAACTTTTTCAGATCGTGACCGGCCAACATCATTGGAATATCCAGCACATTCGATGATCGGCTTATCTTATCCCAGTGAGAAAGCGTGTACTTTATCGCCCACGAAATCATTTCTTTGCGATCTGGTTCAAGGCAATATTTTTCAAGTTGGATAAACCAAAAGGTTCGCGCCGTAATAAAATCGCTTTCATTTCCTGAACAGTGTTCGAGTATCGGTACCAATAGTGTTGAAGCTGTAAGTGAGGCGGGTGAAGCATTGCTTCCTATGATCGATGGAACCAAGTTTCGGAAAATTTCGCTGCGATGATGCTTATCACAATTGCCGATGGCATCAAGGAATGCGAAAAGTCGTTTTTTATCGCGCTCTAAAAATCTGCATTCGTGGACCAATTTTACTAGTTGAGCAATCGCAATGCACGCGTTCAGATTTGCTCGCTTGTTGAGCGAATTGGCGCGAGCAAGCAGGTTTTCATCCGGCACAAATTCATCGAGGCAGTGTGCCACCACTATGAGATCATTGCATTCAATGACGTATTCAACCCAGTCCGGATCCTCGCTAGTTTCGAGCAAGACTTTGAATGGTTTCAATACGTGGAACCAAAGAAAATCTAAAACTCTAGTTTTATTTTGATTCTCATAAGTTCCTTCCCGATAGCCCTCTTGTTCTCTCACGTCAGGCGGTAAATGTTTCTGGTGAGTGTGCAAGAGACGAATATAATGCCAGGCTATTTCGGAATTCAGCTGTAAGCCTTGCTCAAGAATTTGAATGATGAACTTCAGCAAGTGAAAACCGTGTTTGTCCAAGGCGGAGGTGGCGCGAATGTATTCGTCAACGAGACGAATTGATTCGGCGTTCTTTGTCCGCATTGCGTAACGAGCTGGTAAAGAGCGAAGAGTGTCGATCAGCGATTGACGCGTCGGTGCGTGTTTGTGAGGGCGGGCATCTTCCTTTTTGAATTTGGGAGGTCTTTTTTGTTTGGTTGCTTTAGGTTCGGGCTCCACCTGACGCTCAATATTGCGTGATGACGGAACGATGTCATCGTAAGATTCGACTGCACTTAGACGGTTTAGTATCTGCACGACTTCGAATGGTGAAGTGTCGGTCAGGAGGAGCGCGCGACAGTCCTCCGGATAGAATGACACTCTGGCAGGATCTTTAAAAATGGCGCTCGCACTTGGAAGCAGCGACTCGCCTTTGCTGACGCTGAGGAACCAAACAAGTGTGGAGATGTTTGGAACCATGCCAGAGTTTTTTCCGGCATGATATGCACGTTTAATCCATGGACTGGCTGCAGAAGAAGGGAATTTGAAACTGATTTGATGGGCGTGTTCCACCGCTCCGGCGATGAATGAGGCTAGTGCTCTAGCTGGTTCTGGAGCGCTGTCGTCTTCTAGAAGTGGACCTAGAATCGGTAGTGAATCGGGACCGAACTTATACAAATAGTCTATCGCTGAGTGAGTTGGCAGATTCACACAGAGAGCTTCAGCTACGAGGAGGGAACAGAGATTTAAAGTTTCTGTCTCCGTCAATTTCTTGTTGGTAGTTTTCCTGGTGAGAAGTGCTGTATCGATTCCGACTACGCGCTTTGCCTGTTCGAGTTTTTCTTGTCTGCGCTCAAGCCACCTGTCAACGTCTCCCACTACTGCTTTCGCAACTTGAGGAAATTCCTTCATCCTATAGAGACGACGTTGAGCCTTTGATAGATCTTTAGGCTCCGCAATCAGCGTGGTGTCGCCATCAGTCCAGGAAACTTGATTCCCGGACCAACGCATCTCGCCTTCCAACCAATTCGTCTGTCTAACTAACAACTGTACAGCTATTTTTGGATTGGAGTATTCGCCAGACTTTTTTCTTTTTTGCTTGCGCTCTTTCATTCATGACAGAATATTGCAGCTAGTCGAGTTTGTCTAGGTTTCAACGTTTGGATTGTACTCTTGTTCATTCATATTGAATGTCCAGGCCACGGCTTCGCGCGCGGTGCGCATCCATTCAGGAACGCGAAGAAGATAAGTCTTCTTTGAACCATCTGGTTCCGCCGTCGAATTAATGACGCGGACCATCGTCATCTGCAAGGAACCTTTTCGCTTTAGCAATGTGCCAAACCTCGGATCGTGATCGATTTGCTCCAGATCGCCGGCGTTAAAGTATCTTTCTTCGCCAAACCTTTGAATCATCACTGATTTTAATTCGGCGTTGCTCTCGGAATCGATGCGTTCAATAGTGATTTTTTCAGGCTGCATGATTATGTCTTTAGGGACACGCGCCCCATGCCATGCATAAATGCTCCAACCGTCGGGATAGGCGATAGCAGGACCGCTCTCATTGTGCGGTCGTTCTCGATCATTAAAGTGATATTCAGTATGGCGCTCCGCTATCCAGCAGACTTTTCTGTGTGGTAAATACCAGCCCGCGTTGGCACTGAGTTTTACGAGATTATCGAATCTTTGGGGCGAGATGTTTGATGCGATGCTGAAGAACGGAATGAACTTCAGGTATGCTGATGCCGTTAGAAGTCCTGTGTCGTGGGCACCGTATCCGGTGCTATGAGTGCTGTCGCGAATCGAGTTAAAGAAATACGGCCATCTTACGCATGATAGGTCTCTATAACCGCGAAGCTTCTCTGGAATTTTCGCACCCATAATTTTCTCTGCGGAACCGCATGCGGCCTCCCAGACGGCATCAGGGATCTCGATGTGACTGCCGTCGTTCGATTGTACGGCGCGTGCGTTTTCTATGTAGGCGACTCTATTAATTGTTTCCGTTATGGTTGAAGCGAAAATATTGAATCCACGATAGACATCCTGAAACTGATTTGCGCCGATTGCGAGCAAGCGATCTTTCAATACAGGTGATAGGCGATTGTCGATCGCTTCGTGCAGGTCACCGAGAGGTTCATCTCGAATGAAGTGGCGGACACAGTCGCCCAGAATTGACCTTTCCCGCTCGTCCGAAATAGTTAGTTGTTTGTACGCGCCGGTTAGTTCGTTCGAATTCAGCGTGCGGATTATGGCGCGCGCCAAGTACGCCTCTAAAGGTGATTTGCACCAGAGCACCTTTGGTGGTGCCAGGCCAGCTGCTTTGTATGCGGCGATTACGGCTTCTTCAGCCTCTTTCCTGTTTGCCGGTTCGGTGCACTGCTGAAAACGCAGGCGCGACTCGATACATTCGCGAATCTGCGCGGACGTGTAATCGGAGATCGTTTTTAAGTATGGGCGGTAGAACATTTTTCGAGCATAGCTATCGGCGTTCGACGCTGCATGCTCGCTGTCTCGGAAGACCAGTTCCAGGGGATTATAGGCTGACTTCCTGGGGTATACCCCAAGAATTTGTAAGATTGTTCGTTTTCGCTCGGCAAAGACTCGAGATCCTTCAGTCTTTTTGCAACTTGATGAAGTTCACTCAACGCTTACCCTGACCATTTGTCGTAATTGGCGTTCGGACCGAAGATGGATTAGAACCGCCGATGGTGCTAGGAACAAATACAAAAGGTCCGCCAACATCAACGCCCGGAATATCGGCGGATATCGGTCCAGAGCGAACCATTTCAATTCCGGCTTCGATATCTCGTCTTGTCAGAAATCCTTTTCCTGTCACATCAGGTTTTTGAAGCACATCGATGAGTTTTCGCGCAAAAGGCGAATGTTCGAATTTCTTTCCATCTTGCACGGGACCGGTTCCGGACACGATAAACCACAAAGTCTTTCTCGGGATGAAAATGTGATTGTAGTAGTCCGATACGCTGAAATCTTGATACAGAGTTTTGCCTTCTGGAATTGGCGGAACTTGCGGGTTTCCAGCGCGTCTGAAATCGCTAACCACAACCTCGTGCGCAAATGATTGCGCGAGGGTTCCACTAAAGCATGCATCAATGACCAGCAGCGTGTGCGGCCATTTTTCCAGACGAGCCGTCACATACCGAACTAAATCAGAATGACTGAACCACGTAGACTCAAGTCCTCCACTTTTAGAATCGGAAGCTGCAATGAATCCCTGGCGCAAATCTGGATCGTATGTGCCGTGACCGGCAAAGTAAATGAGAAGCTCGGAATCGGGCTCCAAGGCATACTGCGAATACTCTTTTAACGTTTCCCTGATCTGCGAAACTGTCGGATTCTTTTGGACCTTACAATTCCAACCATACTTACTTGTAAGCAAGTTTGCGATTTGTTCGGCATCATGAATTGGATTAGTCAGTGTGTCTATTGATTTGTCCGTATACTGATCAGTTGCAAAAAACACTGCGTACCCTTTACTCGACACTGGAATACTCTTGGTCGCTAAAGCAACTCTCGATATGTCTCTGGTCCCTCCGCCTCGAGTCATGGTTGCGCTGCCAGTGGTTACTCCTTCAGACTGCGTGATCGTGAAGTCTCCACCGTGCATGAATTTTGCAACTGTCGGTTTTGTCGAAATATCGGAAAGATCGGCGCAGATTTCGGGAAGGTGCAATTCCGCATAGTCCTGTAACTCCGAGACGGAGATTTGACCATTTTTGTTCGAATCGGCCGCGCCATCCAACCCGTCTAGAATCGCTTTGGTCAAGGCTCCGTGTTTATCTAGAGCGGGGGGCTCGAAGCTATTCCCCGCAAGACCAATCACTGCAAGCTTGCGACCTAATCCGTCAAGATCCGGTTTGGTGAGCAGTAGGTCTTTGATTTTTGGAATTGATGCACCTGAGTAGCAAGAATCCATCACAATGAGTTGCTGGTTCGCCAAGACACGCGAGCAGAGTGCAGCCAATTTTCGTCCCGTAATTGAATTCTCAAGTACATTCGTGCGATCGTATCGATTGGAAATAGTGCTCGTCGGAAGAATAGTGTCCAACTCAGACATCTCTTCCTCTGTGACTGTCTGCGAATCGTATCCGCTCTTGAAAGGTTTTCCATCTATGCCTGTTTTGAGTAGAATTTGGGTGCCAGCTCCCGCATAAAAGATCACGAACGTATCCTGCGGATTGGCAAGCTTAACCACTCTGTTTACAGCAGCTTCAATATCACTAGGCGTTGAGTCGCGCAAAACGCATACATCTATTTGACGAAATAATTTCACGGCGCGCTTACTTAGGGCATTCGCAAATTCCTCCGCATCGCGAACCGCGTATTTTTGATCCGGCATTTTGGGATCTTCGTAATCATTAACGCCAATTGATACCATATATAGTGCCGCACTAGACTCAGAGTTGCCTTTCACAATGGTGATGAGGTAGTTGAGATAATAATTGGTTTTGAACTGCTCGGTTCTGAAATGTTCGCATGCGCTGGTGGCATGAGTAGTAATAACACCATGCATGATTGCAGTAATCGGTGGATCATCATGAGCTCCTCAAACGGGACGGAAGTGCGAATCGTAGCTTTGTCAGCTTGCGGTGTTTTCGCGGAAAGAATTGCTGGCAGAAACTTTCTCCGCGCCTCCCTCACAGGTAGCAACCTTTCGTCACTTACCATATAAACCGAATTTTAGAATCCTGCTTTCAAGTGCTTTCGAAACGCAGCTATTGCTCTTTTGGTGTCGTTCTATCTGATTGGCCTGGTGTCCATTCCTTTAGTTCTTCTCTGAGAAGTCTAAATTGCTCTTTGAGCTCACTAGCGTCATACTCCTCAGAGTGAGTTATGGCTTTTTTGATTTGCTCGACCTGCTTTTCATCGATCTTTGCCGCGTCTTCGTTCTTGAGTGCTCGATAGCATTTAGCCCGACAGGCGTAGAGGGTTATAAGACCGGATTGTGCCACCAAGGTTTCCTTCTCTTGATCCACTGTGGAGTCCACCGAGGCGCTTTCTACCTCACTCCTAACACTGCGCTTGTAATAGACCATTATTTTGCCCAGAGTTTCTATCGATTCGCTAAATCGATGAAGTTTGAATTCCAACTTTGCCTTTTTCATCAGCATTAAAGCTCCGATGTCCGCTGTCGACATAAAAGTTTCATCAGAAGGCTTGTAAATCATCTCGTCTTCCGAGTCTAACAACTCTAGGAACGGTGCGGTTAATGCGATAGCCTCACTTAGCGCATTCTCGTAATCATGCATGCGCTCAAATTGTTCAAAGCGGCCGCCCTGCTCCGCATCAAACCAGAACTTTCTACCTGAATAGGACGTCGATGCTTCCGCGCGCTGCCTAAGCTCTTGGAATTTTCGATAGTAATTTCTGGAGGTCGAATCATTCTTCTCTAAGACAGATCTGGCGAAGTAACCATCTGGATCGTTGGGAAATGACTTCAAATACACGTCCACATCTGCAATGTTTGGCTTCTCATTTATTTTCTTTATCATCGCAGATTTTTGGTCATCTGCGCTTGCCGCCCCCGCGATATCTTCTTGCGGCGCCGAGTCTTTTTCAGGCTTGTTAACTTGATTAACTACAGTGGGGGCTGCACCGGATTTTTCTTTCTCTTGTACAGCGAGTAGTTTCTTTAGTGACTCTCTGGCGTGCTCATCCCCCTGGGCGGACGCCTTTTCGTACCATGACTTAGCGGTATCTAATTCCGCGGGACAATCCTTCGAACTTTGCGCACAGAGGAAACCACAAAGGTTTTGAGCTTTGACCGAGCCTGAATTCGCCGCACTGGCTGCCAATTTTCTTGCTTCAATGAGCAAAGTGGAATTCTTCGGATCAAGATCCGATTCTCTGGACAAGTGCCAGTAGAGCGTTGCTAAACCAATTTGGGCGTTTAAGTCGCCTTTCTCAACTAGTATCTTGAGACTCTCTATGATAGGGGCGCTAGGGAATTTTAGCTCAGGATATAGTGCCACTAAACTTGGTATCGCTTCTGTGTAACCGTTATCAATCGAACGAAGATAAAGATGGCGCGCCAACTCGTAATCTTTCTTGGTTCCAGAGCCCCAGGTCATCATATCACCCAGGTATGAGGAAGCCTTTGGATCACCCAGCTTGGCAGCTAGGAAATAGCAAACGACTGGCAGAATTCGGTCTTTCGAGCTTCCAATTTTTCCATGCTCTAAATCAACGCCCAACTTCATGAGTTTTTTGTTGTCTCGAGAGCGCCATAACTCTCTGATTTCCTCACAGGTCTGTCGATGCTCAGCGATATACTGTGCTTTCCAGAATGGAACTTCAGAGTGACCAGTAACACAGTCCTCGAAATTCAAGAAATCCGCTTGCGAATGAATTTGACCAATCAATCCAAATTTATTCAGTGCGAATTTCTCAAGATTCGTGAGTCTTGAATCCAGACTGCCTGTCACCGAGGGTTTCTCAAAAGCCTTCATCTCTAGCCTAAGTAACCGGAGAAGATCGGGGTCTGAGTTTAGCTCAAACCCATAAATTTCTCGTTCCATGGCGTTAAGACGCGATTTAATGTCTGCTGAGCTTTCGACCGCAGCGAAACATTGAGATGAGGGGACGAACATAACGATGCACAGCAGCATCAGCAGTGGTCGATTGGAGCGACAACTTGCCACTCGGAAGATGTTAGAATTACTTCTTTCAATCATGTTTCTGTTTTTTGACTAATGACGCTTCGCAGTTTGATTGTGAACCAGTATACCTTCAAAATAATTTTTGCATTCGCTCTTTTCCAGGTTTGGAGCTCGAATTTTCCTGCGATAGGCGAGCAAACTCGCCCCGAAATCGTTAGAGAAGATGATTCGATTAGTAGGTGGGCTTCAAACCTTAAACATCCAGATTTCAAAGTCAATTCTGATGATCGCCTCGAAATTAAAGATTTGGTTCTCCGAGTCGATGCAACGCTCTCTGAAAAAAACATGAGTAACAACTTCCTGAACGACTATTTGTTGTTGATCGAGAGGAGTAAGTACGAACTAGGTAATAAAAAGCAACAGGTTTTTGAGCGTGCACTTGAACAACTGACGAGGCAACTCGGTAGCTTACATCCTCATGTCCTTAAGTGGAGGGCCGTTGCGCGACAAGAAGAATCCAAGAAAAAAAACGATCGATTCAACGCATGGTTCGATGACTTTGCTGTAGACGGAATGTCCGAGTTTCTACTTGAATTGGACCGAAATCCGCAGAAATATAGCACTCAACAGCTGCTTGATTTGGCGGATGAGACTGGTCCAACATACAGACGGCCTATCGTGAGATTGGTTCTATCGAGATCAGATCTCAGCGAACAGGAGTTTCGTCTTGCATCGGCGCTGCTCAATTTCCCGAGCAAAGCGGAATACTCGCAGGAACTTCTGAGCTGGCTGCTAAAAGGAAATCGTATTCCGTATGACCGTGCGTATCTGCTGGTCACGCGTGATATTGCAAACCCGCAGGTCGAACTAAAGGCGAAACATTGGTCTGCTATCGAGTCCGTGTTCGACAGTCAGGTAGTTCCCGATGCTAGGTTGGGTGTGACTTCCTCTCCCGCCTCAACGCCGCATGAAAGTGCACTTACAATGGGACGGATCTTGGTGCTTGACGAAAAAGCAATTTCGTTTAAAAACTCAGATATAGTTTCGAGGGCGATGATCCGAAAAATTCTCGAGCGGAATCCAGACCAGGAAGACCTTGCGCGTATTGGCAATGTGTTGTCTGGAGTCAAAACTGACTCATTGCCAACGGCTGGTGAGATCGTGGAGTTCACGAGAAAAGCCAAGTCGGTCGACGACAATCTAATAGTTGCCGAATGGCTAGCTTCGAGGCAATCCTTCAAGGAGTCGCTTCCTTATTACGAAAGGGCGCTAGCCCTCCTATCGAACGAACAAATCATTGAGAGCATGGAATACTCATACTGGCTTTTGCGCTTCGGCGTTGCAATCGAAAGAAGCGATGGCAGATCAAATACTGATCCGATTTATGCAGCGGCCGGTGCTGCGATGAGTGCAAAAACATCCTCTTCGACATCGGTTCAGTACAATTCGTTGATTACATGTCTGCAGGGTCATTCTATCGATTTCGAAGATTTGCAGGTTGCATGTCATTTCATTCTCAATCCTGCCTCAATCAAAAAACTGCTGGTCTTGGCTAAGGGCGAACCCATTCCGTGTAAGGCAGAACTCGATTTTCTCTCTGACAGGGTTCTGCAAGCAAGTTTCATTTCGTATCTATTACTTAGTACCGTTGATGAGATTGCATTCGATGGAAAGCAACTTCTAGAAACCACGGATTTGGTTTTGAAGCTTAATCAAGAAGTTATCGCAAAATCCGATTTTAAGACTTGCTTCGAGCAACTTACTTTAATGGCGTCGTTTAATCAACGAAATGGCAACTTGGTAGAAGCAGAAAAAGTGTTGCTTGAGTTGGAATCTATAATGGATCGTTCTCCTATTGCTTCGTTAGAAAATAAGATTGAGTGGTTAGTTCGAATGTCGGAACTTTGCCAACTCCGAGAGAATTTCGCGTCGGCGAAATCCTATTTGAACGAGGCTTCTGCGTGCGCAAAAGAATCAGTTGTTCTTACCAAAGACGACAAAGTGCTGCTTTTGAAAAAGCTAGCCCTATGTCACATGAATCTAGGAGATCGAAAACGCGCTTTGGAATGTATCGAGGCATATATAACCGAGACTCCTTCCGGTCACGCATATGAAGAGGCTCTCCTAATAAAAGGGCATTGCTTATTGGATGAGGGTCAGATTTCTGAAGCCAAAAAAGTCTTGGAGTTAGTGAAAGAATCTCCGTACGACAAATTGTATGCTCAGGCAAACTTCTTAATGGGCAAGGCGCTATACGAAGAAGGGTTTTATCGAGACGCTTCGAACGTACTGAGAGATTCAATTCGTGCAAATGCTATGCTTCACGATCCAGAGGACAGTTTGTTAAGGTCCGCATTACTATTGCGGTCTTTGATTAACAGTGATGAATACGAACAAGCAAATTCGATTTCTCGTGATATCCGTGATCGGCTAGGTAATTATACGAAAGCGATCAATCAACTCTCATTTGCAGAGCAGCAGATCAAGATTGACCGACTCAAAAACGAACTTGCATTCTTACTATCCATCTCTAAATCAAGCGAGGAATTGCAGCAGAATTACGATTCGCTCTCAATGTTCAAGGGCGTTCTGATCAACTCTCTGATGATTCAGGCGAAGCAAATGAAACTTGGGGAAGACCGCTTCGGGACGTTAATCATCGAGACTAACGGAATTCGTGACAAGATATCGAAAATCAGAGCCGGCTTAAGTAACGTGGTTCCTACGGACCTGGAAAAACTTCTTTCGCGCAAGGAGCAAATCGAACGCGCCGTCTACTCATCACTGCCCGAAGATGTTTTCGAAGGATCTTACAAGGACATATCAAAGACGGCAGCTCAGAATCTCGAAGAAGACGAAACTTTTGTCGATCTATTTGTGTATAAAGATTCAAGCAACACCGCTCAAAGATACGGCGCAATCGTTCTTACAAAATCACAACCTCTGAACTTTATCGACATTGGTGATTTCGAATCAATTAGAACTGCCGTTCAAGAGTGGCGTGTCTCGTGCATTGGATCCGAGAGGGGACGGTCGATCCAGTTGGCCGACCAAGCACCGTCCTCTGCTCAGGTCTCAAATGATCGCTTAGCCAAGCTGCGAATTCTAGTTAGTGATAAAGTTATAGCCGGAATTCCTTCTACTACAAACAAAATTTGGTTGTCTGAAGATGGAGTTCTAGCGAGGCTTCCCTGGTCTGTGATGGTCAATACTGGAGATGGCAGTCGCGTATTTGATGTCAGTCAATTAGCCGGTCTTCGTGACCTACTGTATTTAAAAAACAACAAATCCCAAAGATTGCAAAAGACTCTCCTCTTGGTTGGCGATATTGCATTCCGCGATTCAGAAAATCACCTGAAAGGATCATCACTGGAGATTGATGATATTTACCGGCTTGCTGTCAAAGCCAAGTACAAAACGAGTGTTTTACGCCAGGCAACACCTAATAAAAAGGCTATAGTGGAGAGCATCAATGGACGCAGAATAGTTCACCTTGCTACGCACGGTTTCTTTAGAACACTCGAAGATGATGCGCCAAAAATTTTTAGAGGAGACGGAGGAGCCTTTTCAATTTCGGGCCTCGCAAAGAGAATGACACTGATGGACTCAGGAATACTCGTCGCTCCGGAGTCTAGCACTGAAATTGGCGAATCAGTCCTGACTGCGGAAGAATTTCTCCAAACAGACTTGTCATCTTGCGACTTGGTTGTATTCTCTGCATGCGAATCAGGTCGGGGATATGAGGTCATTGGTCAAGGTGTTCTCGGACTTCGTGCCGCTTTGCGAGCGGCTGGCGCAAAGACAGTGTTACTGAGTCTTTGGCCTGTACCAGATTCCGCAACGCGTGCGTTGATGACGAAATTCTATGAATTGCTCCTGGATGAGAAAGGCCGATATCACGAGTCAAGGTGTTTACGAGAAGCACAGATGCTCTTTAAGAAAGAGCATCCTGAATGGGCGTCTCCGTGGTATTGGGCTGGTTGGTCAATTGTAGGAGAGGCTTGGTAGCTCAGTGACCACTTGAAATTTGTATTTATCGATTCTACGCCATGCCTCACAGAAACGAAACCGGCACCACTGGCGGTGACTCCTACGGAATACTTGCCTCGGTTGCTTTGCCCGCCGATCTCTCCACAAATATATTTCGCGAAATAGCGTCCCATTCATCGGGCTCCGGATCTGACCCCGGATTATCTATGTCGCGTGTCTTAGTGAAGCCGAGGTTGCTCTCAAGAAGTCCGACCAGAGGTGAAGTGCCGATCTCGCGATTGCTTGATCGGTTTTCTCGTTTGCTGCGTTCGTCATAACCATCTTGCTCAAGGAAATCAAAAGGCGCTTTCTTGGTTGTGACGATGAATTTGTAGGTGTCTTTGCCAAATGGTCCGCTTGCAGTCACCATCCGTGTAGAGAAGGAGTCTCCAGAATTAAGCTTGTCTTTTCCGTCGTATACAACTGTAATTCCACCCCTTGTTCCCACGATCAAAACAGTAATGTACACATCTAGAGAAGAGTCATTTTGGACCTTGAACTTGTACTTGGTACCCTTGGAGATGTGAACGCCATCGTTGTCCTGAGGGAACTCTATATTTTTATCGTTCAGAACACTAATCTTGATTTTATCGTTCAACTCTGAAGTTGCATTTGCGAGGTCGACAAGATTGTCTTGCTTCACCTTTTTTTCCAGTAGCTTTATCAGATCTTCGCTAGAATCGGTATCTTTCGTACTGACGCAGAAATTATATAACGGAGCTTGCGATCGAAGCGCTACATAGCTCACAATCTCGTCATTTTTCGGAGCATTGGTACCCGTCTTTGTCAGTGGCTCGTCTCCTTTTGGAAGTACTTTTAGGAAATCCGAGTATTTGCGGTTTGTCACGCAAAGCTTCCAGTTGCTTATCGATTCGTTTGAAAATGGATTTTGACTTATCTCGCTCAGCTTTAAAATCGGATTGTCTTTTAGTTGAGCTTGAAAGCTATCACTGAATTTTTTATTGGAACCTGAGTCGAGGGCGATCTGAAGAGACTTACCTCCAAAGTTAGGGGTCACGATTACAACCTGAGCTCGCTTTATTTTTTCGGGATCGAAATCCTTTTTCAGGTCGAAGGTTGAGGATGTAGGTCCAACGGACTTAATCTTTGCAGTAGCTAGCAGACCTTTCTTGCCAACAAGATTAGTTTCCTTTTGATCGTATAACGCTACTTGTGTACCTTCCGCAACTGCGCCGGAAAGACCAACTGGAATAGTGACCGACTGTCCATTTACGTCAAGAACTCGAAACGATCTGTCTCCACGATTTCCTGATTCGCCAAGAAACACCCTGTCGAGATCGCCTTCAATCTGAGGTTCTTGAGGTCCGTTTTTGACTGAATGCCCGCCGGGATTCTTCAATGCGCGGTCTCTGGTATCTTCATAAATCTGTCGGTAAGTTGCGCGTTCCGGAGCGCCTTTAATTGCATCTAACAGGCTTGATGTCATCACACCGTGGCTTGGTTCTGTCAACGTCTCACCTGATTGTTGGTCAGATCTGCAACCGGAGATAGTGACATAGTCTGTTGATTGTGCAAGCATGGCGTTGATTGAGTCGGAGCGATTCCCGCGTTTGTTTTCAGGACTCGGTGTCATATCGTGATGAGGTCTCAACTTATTTTCGACTAGCTGTCTAACACGCGCATTCTTTGCCGTTTTTGTAATCTCGCGAGTTCCAGTTCCGGAATGGCAGGAATCGAGAATGAATGTAATATTTTTTGTTGCTTTTGCCATTCTGCGGAATCGCTGCTCGATTTCGTCGTCAGTAATATCTGGAATCGACTTATCACCTTTATCGTTCATTGCAACGTCTGCCGGGATTAGTGTTTCATCCATGCCGTCTTCTTCATCACCATCCAGATCTCTTGTCTGACCACCGTGTCCGGCGTAGGAGAAAACTACTATCGAGTTAGGATTTTTCTCGACTTTTTCAACTAATTCATCGAATGCTTTTAGAATCTCTTGTCTGGTTGCGTGCTCATTCAATAATTTAGTGATATGGTCCTTCGGAAAGTTCTTTCCAATTAGCATCTCTTCGATTGAGTTTGCGTCATTAACGCATCCGCTCAGGTCGCCACCAGGATTTCCATCTGGCCGTCGGCCCGGTATTCCATTTATGTAATCATCGATGCCGATCACCAGGGCAAACTTCTCAGGACCTTTACTCTCGGCCGCCACAGCCGACATCGGACCAAAGAGTCCAACTGAGATGAATAAGGTCGAAGTGATTCCAATTAGGCGCTTTTCCGTCGATTTCATGATACGAATTCCTGTTGAGGGATAGTTTGCTCATCGATCCTGCTTGATGACCGAACGGTCTGGGCCACTTAACATAGCAGGGTAGCAATCGTACTGCCGTTCTTGGTTTCGGGAATCTGAGATTCTAGCTAGATTATTCCAAGATTTTCAGGAAAAACACTGACTTTTCGATCCTATTTGTGAAACCAGAACTTCTCGGAGTTGGATGAATTTTGATCAGTGATTCGCATTCATTTGATTCTACGTTGACGAGCCAATCAGGGGATGGCTGTCTTCCTGAAACGCTAGAGCCTCGGCAAAGACCTGTGAGAAGAGACGCCGCGCCTCGTGAAATTAATTCGACGGAGCGAATGTGGTCACAAAATCACGAATGTATTTTGCCACGGCTGCAGCAATTGAGTCTTGCGACTGGGTAATCGTTGACGAGTGCAATTTCTCACCGTCGCGCGAGATAACTAGTTCGAGTGATACCATGCCGTTCTCAATTGTGTAGGTGCCGGTTGGTCGAAATCCGCCAGCCATATGCTCTACCGGTACGAACAGCCCGCCAGCTCCCTCTGACTCGCCGCCGCGACTGGTGGCAAACGAAGTACACTCCTGTGTAACCGAGAGGGTGAGATTCAGATCGTCAATGCCTTCCTTCCTGTTGAGAAACATTGGTTTTAGAATGACTTTCTGAGAATTCTCTATTGGAATCGCGCTCATGTCATCTTGTGTTAATTTTCCGAACCAAAAACTCGTACTGTTTTCCGGGATCGCGAGTCGTGGTTCTTGTTGACCGCTTAAACCCTGAGCCAATTTCGGAACTGTTTCAACTGCATATTCAAACAAAGTTTGGACGTCAACGACCTTGTCTGCTTTCCAGTCTTTCAGCCCTGCACCTCGCATTCCACTTAGTAAAGCGTGGGTGAGCAGTCCTTGTCCATATTTTGACGCCTCGTAGCTGACTCGGTCACCCGAGCATCCCATCAGCACATGAAACCCAGCTCTATCTTTCAAAGCTTCGACGGCTTTCTTTTGATCACCTGCTGAAGTCCGTTGAAGAGATAAACCATCCATGACCATTCCAGCTGCGCACGTATCCAGAATCAGCACCTTCTTGTTCGCGGCAAGTTTGTCGGCTCGCATCAAATTTCGCAGCTCGTCGCTCGTTATTGAGCAATTCGAGCGAAGTTCCGGGGTGTTCAAACTGGTGGTGTAAGCGTCCTGTGTTAGATAACAGTATGTATGATTTGTACCAGCGTTTTCCGAATTGGATACGCACATCCCGTGACCCGCGAGGTAAACAAGCACTATGTCATTTGGTCGAGTTTTCTGAAGCGATGCAAACGCCTTTAGAAAATTTTCTTTCGTCGGTGGAATGGCCCTTTGATCGTCGGACGTCGCGAGAAGTGTGATGTGCGTCTTGTCCTTACCCACCAACCTCGAGCCGGCAATCTGCACAGCAGTGGCAAAATCTGAAGCGTCCTTTGCTGAAAATTTCAAATCAAGATCCTGGTTTGCATATTTTGAAACACCTGCGATAAGGGCATACACCTCTAAAGGCTCTGGAGCTTTCTCCGCGACCTTGGTCCAAACTCGGCGCACTTCTCTACTCTGTAAGAGTCCGTCGGAATTGTAGGCGCTAATCGTGACTTCGTTATGCTCTCCATCCATTAAATTTTTAGCTTTCGCGAGATTGATTGGCGGAAGATCAATGGTACTGGATTTGGTGGCGGTGGCAGAGCGAGCCATCGCCAGAAAACTCGGATCCAGATTGAACTCTGAGCCATTTACTTTCACGATTACCTTGCCAAAACCGCCGCCTTTGTCTGTCAAATGAATGCGAAGTTGCGAAGTATTCTCATCCAGATTCGCGCTTACGTCCGGACAGAGAGCGACGTTATCAAAACTTGGGATTTTGTACAGAGGACGCTTCTGAAAGCCTGTTAATTTTGACAGCAGCGATGGCTCGTAGAAATAATCTTTGAATTGCTTGAGATCAACTATGTCAGTACCAACTTTGTAGTGAAGCATTTGCATTCCGGATGGAGACGCATCAAACCTACCGTCGGGTGTGACAGCCGCCCATGAATTTTTTCCAAGCGAAAGGATGCACGCAATCTCTCGACCATCCGATGTGTTCCACAATCGCACAGTACCATCATCCGATCCCGATGCAAGAATTGTGCCATCACGGTTAAACTCCACGGCATTTACAAATGATGTATGTCCGCTGAGTTCAATTGTTTTACCGTCTTCGCGCGCCTCGGTTATGAACAACAACTTTCCATCGCCTAAAAAGTTGAATCTGCCAGCAACCGCAATGCGTTCGTTGTTCGGGCAAAGCGACCAGGCACCCACTGGCGGCAGATGCAGCTCTTGTCGCTTTCTAAGATTGCGCTGTTCGTCGGTTTCCGATTCGCAAAGACCCGCATCAATAGGCGAAACCATGCGGCACCAGTTGTACTTCGTTATGAATCCGGCTGATATAAGAGAGCTACCATCACTTGTTACGAGTAGACGGCATCCCTCCACTGAGGTTCGTTTCGGCCAGCCGTCTGAGTGCACAAGGTCAAACATCGTTACTGCACCAGAATAAGAATCCGACCAAAGCAGGTAGCGTGTATCTGGCGTAAAAACTACGTCGCTCGCAGATGCAGGCTGCGTGTGTTTACGCTCCCACTTAGTGGTATCCCAGACTGAAACGCAGTCATCCGTCAGGCACGCCAGTAATGAACCATCCCGATTGTAAGTAATCTTTCTTACCGGTTTGGACTCAGAAACAGTGTGCAACCGTTTGTCTGATTCGGAGTCCCAAATGTTTATTTTTCCATCTTCATCCGCGGTAGCGAATTGACCCCCTTTGGAAGGTTCAAACGCTAAGCTGGTGACAGGAGCGCCGTGCGCATCGATCAAAACAAATTCTTTGTGACCGGAAAGATCGAATTTCCGAATCAAATTGTCGTTAGATGCGGTGACTAGAACTCTGCCGTCAGGACTAAATGCCAGCGTTGTCACTCTCGGCTGCGCGCGAATTTCACACTCAATTTTTTGCGTCTGTACAGACCAAATTTTGATGCTTCCAAAGTCATCGGCGAAAGCAACTTTGTTGCCGTCCGCAGATAGTGTAGCGTTCCCTTTGTCTGGTATCTCGATTCTTGGGCTTTTGTCAGGCAAAACAAAAACCTTACTCGGATTGCCATTGACGACTACAATGTTTTTGCCTGCGACACCAATACTGGTGCCCATGCTTGAGGTGAATTGTGCCAGCGGTTTCAGCGTCGACAGTGACCACAAAGTTACTAGTCCAGTTTCCCCCTGGTTGGCAATCAAGTCATCACTTCCTTGTTTGATGACGAAGCTGGATGAACTTGGACTATCTTTGCTTGCTATCTCTCGGTTAGCAGCAACATCCCAAATCGTAACAGCTGCACCATGTTTATGAAACACGGAGAGAGTGGACGGTGATTTCTTAGAAAAATGAACTTCGGAGATATCTTTGAACTTGGAACTAGATAATCGTTTTACTCCGCGTCTGTAGTCCCAGACGACGAGCAAATGGTTGTCAGAGTTATTATCATCGACGACAATGGTTGCGAGCCATTGTCCATCTGGGCTGAAAGCACAGGAGACACAACTTCCCCCCAGCTTCCATGAAATCTCCTTTCCCGCTCTTGTCTCATATGCCGTGGTGCTTCCATATTCACTACAGAAAACCAGAATTCTTGAGTCCGGTGAAAAGGTCAGTGAACTAAAGCCATAGGTCGAGTCAGTCCACAGCTGTCTACCCGAAGCGACATCCCATCCGCTGATAGTACCATCTCCTCGATCATCGACACTGCAGTAGGTTACTACCGTGGCTTCATCCGGGCTAAGATAAAAGCCCGGACTTCCAACGTGTCCTGAGAGGCAGTAGAGTTGGCGTCCTGATGCCGTGTTCCAGATTCGCACAGTTTTATCGTCACTAGCTGTGATGAGTGTTTGATTGTTTTTGCTGAACTGAATCTGCGTGATCTTATCGGTGTGTCCTGCTTGCGTCACAAGCTGTGGTCGATAGGCATTGCAAGGAGCGATTGACGCAAACGACGAGAGAAGCAGAATCAATACCAAAACCAAAAACCGATATCTCACACTAATGCGCTCCAGTTTACTTCTTAATTTCTGGGTCCACAATTACCGTTCGCGAGACCGTATCCCACTCGTCGGGATCGGGATTGCTTTCGCTGATATCACGGGTGCCAAAACCCAGATTATGTTTTAGCATTCCAACGAGCGGCGACGAATCTTTTTCTTCCTCTGCACCGCGACTTGCGATAGCACGCACACTTACTCCGTCTTGCTCGAGGAATGAGAAGTCTGCCTTTTTGGTTGTGATGATGAATTTATAGACGTCAGTTCCTAACGGACCTTCTGCTTGTAGTGTTTTCGTGTAGAAAGTACTGCCGGCAGAAATTTTTTCTGCACCTCCCTCTGGTGGGTAAACTACAGTTATGCCACCGCGAGTTCCGACTATGAGCGCCGTCACGTAAACGCCGAAGTCAGCATTGTTAGTCACTCTAATTTTGTATTTCGATTTTTTAGGAAAATGCGAAGCTCCTGCCTTTTCCTCTTCAGTCATAGGCTCTTCAACTTCTTTTCCATCGACATCGCGAATCTTCAGAAATTCGATAGATATTTTTTCTTTCAAGTCAGATCTCAGATTTTTCAAGCCGGAGACGTTGTCTTGTTTAATTTTACGCTCGAGTACTTTCAAAACCTCAGTGGAGGAATCGGCATCTGCTACAGGGACGAAGTAGTTGAAGATTGGCAGTCCTGACCTGTACGAGACATAGCTCACGAGGGTATCGGACTCGTCTGATGGAATGTTCCCGCCTGCTCTAGTAGTTGGTTCGTCCTTCTCGGGGAGAAGTTTTACAAAATCACTGTATTTTTTTGTAGCCACGCATAATTGCCAATCTTTGTCTGAAGCCTTCTCAAATGGATTTTTCCCAACGAAACTTAGTTTGAGGACTGGGTCCGTTTTGAGTGATTCCTGCAGCTTTGAGCTAAAATTCTTGACGCTTTTATTGGTATCAAATGAGGTATCGATTGCAATCGGTAGGGTTTTGGTTCCAAAGCTTGGAGTGACAATAACGACTCTTGCATTCTTCAAAACATCTTCTTCCAACGCTTTTGAAAGCAGAATGTCTGATGATGTTGGACCAACTGAAACAATTTTTGCTTTTGCGAGCAGTCCTTTCGAGCCTTTTAATTCGGGTGCGTCTGCGGAGTAAATTGCGACCTGCGTCCCCTCGCTAATTGCACCGGAGCGTCCAGCCGGGATTGTCAAAGTTGTTCCGTTCACTTTGTCGATTCGGAAAAAGCGCTCACCACGATTTCCGGCCTCGCCAAGAAAAACGCGGTCAAGGTCCCCTTCAATTTGAGGTTCTTGAGGTGCGTTCATCACTCCTTGTGCTCCAGCATCTCTCAGCGCTCGACCTCTGAGATCTTCATATATCTGACGATACGTCGCATTTTTCGGTGCGTCAGCGAGAGCGGCGAGCAGGCTCGCTGTCATCACGCCATGTGCAGGTTCAGTCATGGTCTCACCTGACTCTTGATCGGACCGGCAGCCTGAGAGGGCCACATAACTCTTCGAGCGATCGAGAAATCCGTTGTCAGAATCTACGGTCGTCCCTCGCCTCGAAGCGGCAGCAGCTATCCTCATTTGTTTTCGCTCTGATTCTGGAAGTCGTCTGACTCTGGTGCCCTTCGGAGGCGCTTGAACATTGCGAGTTGGTGACCCTGAATGACACGAGTCGAATATGAACGTAATATTTTTAGTCAACTTCGCGAGCTTTGAAAATCGTTCTTCAATTTCGTCATCAGTGATGTCTTTTATGGTGCTATCACCGCGGTTATTCATTTTTACGTCGGCTGGAACTATTGTTTCATCGAGCCCATCTTCTTCGTCTCCGTTCTCGTCGGTTACCTGATCTCCATGTCCAGCGTAAGAGAACACGACTACTGCATCTCGATTTTTTGAAACATCGTCAACGAGCTTGTCCAGCGCCTTGAGAATACCTTCTCTAGTTGCCTGTTCGTTTAGCAACTTCGTAATCTTGTCTTTTGAGAAGCCCCTGCTAACGAGTAGTTCTTCGATGGAGTTTGCATCATTGACACACCCACCGAGGTCTCCGTGACCAGGCCAAGGATCCCCATTTATGTAGTCATCGATTCCGATTACAACCGCGAATTTCTCTTTAGCAGAAGTGTCCTCGGCTGCTAAGCCTGCGCTTGGAATCGAACAGAACGTCCAAGCGAGCCCAACGGAAAGAGCCAGTGGCAAGATGTTGGCCGCAACAATGTTTCGAAACATGGTGGAATCCTTTTTTAGGAGGGAGCAGGGAGACCTGTAGACACTTTAGCAGTTAGACAATTTTTTCGAATCCTGCTTTCAAGAGGAACCTGCGGAAAACGATGAGCCATGCGCGTCAAGTTTTTCGGATGAAAATTCCAGGGTTATCCCTTGAACGTCCGAAGCACGAAATCTCCAAGTCGACGGAGGAGTCGATGCGCTGCATTTTAATCAACTAACTCCTGGGAGTCGCTACAATGACCTCGCGCAAGCTTATCCGCTCGACAAAAATCAAAGGGGATTATATGAAACCATTCAAGTTTTTTATTCTAATTGTTCTGGCTATTTTCGGGTTATCTTCGTCTTGTCCGACACTAGCCGCCGATGCGCCGAAGACAGACAGTAAAACTGAGACTCAGCTAGTAAAGCCTAAAACTCAAGATACTGATGCAAAGGTGAAGACTGCCAAAGGAAAAGGCAAAGATCCTAAAATTAAAACGGCGCGCGCACTGAATAAGCCTGCCGATAAGAGCGGAAATGCCCCTCCTTCAAAGGGTGGAGCTAAGACACGCTCTATGTGGGGTGGCGTAGTGATCGATAATAGGACGGGCTCGTATATCGATGTTTACTTGGATGGCACCTATACCGGTACCGTTGGTCCCTGGGGCGACATGTACAGAGATGTCGTCGCAGGTAGAACAAATGTCTATTGTGTTGCTCCATACACAGACGGAACTTACGACTCGTGGGAATATAACGCGATGATTCCTCGGGATATTTCTATTCGTTTCCCGATCGCCTACTAGCTCTTAGCTACCTGTTGTCAGAAACTTAGTTCTGGAGGAGAGCGCGGCTGTTGTGACCGCGCTCTCTTCTATTTAGGCGTCGCACTTCGAGTGGCTAGGAAAAGGGCACTTTAATGAATTGCTCAACTAATTCTTTGATGTTTTCATTATTTCGACGCGGCTGGTTCCGGATGAGAATAACAGTGTGGACAGCGACGGAAGTCCGAAGCGCACAACTCTCAAAGGAAATGAATCATGAAAAAAGCAATTTTAACTCTCGCCCTGGCTGCGGTCGCTTCGTCGTCGATGAGCGGTTTTGTTTACGGACCAGTCTTCGCAAGTACAGCCAGCAAGGCACCATTGGCGGTGCAATCGGAAAGAGCTTCAGCAGCAATTACCGGTGCCGACGTTCAAGCTAAGGGTGAGCAATTTGTTTATGCTCAAGAATTTGATGCTCTAATTAAGTATTGCGATGAAGTCATCGCTGCCAATCCGAATCTAGCGGAAGCGTATTTTTTCCGAGCTCTCGGTAAATACTCAGTCGCTACAACAGAAGATGATGCTGTGCTGGCCGATCTCAATAAAGCAATTGAACTCAATCCCCAATATGCAGATGCCTACACCGGACGTGCGATGGTCGCAACGAATAACGGTGATTACCAGTCTGCGATCCGGGATTGGTCTTCAGTTCTGGCAATACAACCGGATAACCTGCAGGCGCTAGGAAGCCGGATGGATTTGCATGAGTACTTGCAAGACTGGAACGGTTTTGAAGCTGACTGTAATCACTTGATCTCGATTGCACCGGAGAATCCTCAGGGCTACTACTACAGAGCCATGGCGCGTGTTCAGAAGGGCGACATTGCCAATGCGATTAGCGATCTCGAAAAGACGTCGCAGCTGCTGGTGGCAGAAGGCGCTAACGATCAGGAAGTACAAAAACTGATCGCAAAATTGAAAAATGGAGAATCGATTGGTTAGGCAAAACTTTCTTTACAGCCGCGAGAGTGGGAGGCAGTCGGTTTCATGACCGGCTGCTTCTGTTTGTACCGGCTTCCGTTTCTACAGGCTAGATAGCGCTTGAGGAGCCACGATAGCCCAGGAATGGTAGTGAAATAACGGCCCACCTTTGATGTTTTCATTATATCGACGAGCCGGTTTTCGAACGAGAATAAACAGTGTGGACAGCGACGGAGCGCCCGCAGCGCACAACTCTCGAAGGATTTTTATCATGAAGAAAGCAATTTTGACTCTCGCCCTGGCTGCTGTTGCGTCCTCGTCGATGAGTGGTTTTATTTACGGTCCCGTTTTCGCAAATGCGACAAATGTCGTGGCACCAATTGCGGTTCGCTCGGAAGTTGCTCAAAAGACAGTTACCGCTGCGGAATTTCAAGCAAGAGCTGAGCAGTACATTTACGACTACAACTACCGTGGTCTCATCAAGTATTGCGATGAGGTAATTGCATCTAATCAGGACTTGCCGGAAGCATACTTCTTCCGAGCAGTAGCTAGATATAATCTGAATGTCGAAGATGTTTTCGTCGCGATGGCAGATCTCGACAAGGCTGTCGAATTGAATCCGCAATTCGTGGATGCGCTCATCTGGATTGGAATTATTTCTTCAGACTCTGGAGATCATGAATCTGCTATCGCTAAATATTCCGAAGCGTTGAATATCGACCCGACCAACATGGTGGCACTTGAGTTGCGAATGGAGTTGCACGATCTTCTCCAAGATCTAGATGGTCTCGAAGCCGACTTCACGCACTACATTTCGATTGCACCATCAGATCCTAACGGATACCTCCAGAGAGGATTTGTGCGGGCTCAGAAGGGGGACATCGCCAATGCGATTAATGACCTTGAGGAGAGTTCCAAGTTGCTTGTTGCCGAAGGTTCCGATACGGAGTCGAAAGAGGTGGAAGCGATGATCGCGAAACTGAAAAGCGGTCAAGCGATTGGCTAGAGTTTTTCTCAGTCGCGAGAGTAGGAGGCAGTCGGTTTTAGGACTTGCTGTTTCCGTTCAGGACTGGTTGCTAATGTGCCTTCTTATCGCCATCGGCGTAACGGTGCGTCCTTGTTGTCTTGCTCTCATCGTTGCAATCGCCTTCAAAAGGTTCTCGCGATTTTTCGGATTTTTGATCCAGATCGGAAGCCGGCTTATGGTGCTCTTATTCACGTTCGGCACCTGTTCGCGGTGCTCCGCTTCAATGTACCGCTCAAGAAACTCCAGATGTTTCTCGTTGAAAGCGTAGAGCCGCTCTCCGCAGCATGCAGTCTGCAACCAGAGCGGCAAGAGAAAATACCAATCGTGTTCGTTGCCTGTGTAAACTGTGTTGCTTTGCCATCTCTCTGAGAATCCGCAATTTGAGCAAGTGACCTTGCGTGGCAGGAATAGGTCAGCGCCACCACCCGCGGTGGAATCAATGCATTGCTTTTTACAGCGAGGACACTCGACAAGAAAACGGTCCGCAAAGGTGTACTTCGTTTCGTTCGAGTCTTTGAATCTCTTGGGGCTGTCCATAGAGCGTTCTCGACCTCCGACTTTTGTCTTACACTTTGCGAGATCTCCTTTTCTTTCCTATCTTTCAATCGCCGTCCGAGCGCTCAACGGTGCCGCTCTTAGGATGTAGAATATTAATAGTTAGAGTGACCGAATTATTCTTCGTCTCTGATTCAGTTGGCTTTCCAAGCTGAAATTCATAGACCTTTCTTTCCGCTTCATCGGAGAGTAGCTTGCCCGTCGCCTTGTACCACCCAACATCTTTATAGTAGGCTCGGATCTTGAAAGTTGAAGTTACCGAACCAGTCGTCTTTACGGTAAGCGGGTTAGGAGCGTTCCATCTCTGCGAATCATTATTACTTCACTCCCAGATCTGAGGACCATGCAAACTTTCGTACGGAAATTGCTTAATTTCGAGTTTTGATTCAAGTGCAGTGGAGAATTGACACTCTAGAGTGACTTTTTTCCCGTCTGGTATGGACAAGACAAAGTCTGTCTCTGCGTTTGCCGCTGCCGAAAAAATGACCGTTCCTATCAATGCAAGAGTTATTGCGTGTGACTTTATCATCATTACAGTGCTGGATGCGGACCTGGGGACTATTGTAGTCATATTTTCAGTTTGCCTAAGCTGCACCCCAGTGAGCTGTGATCGAATTTTACTGCGGAACTGGCAGCGGCGCCTTGCGGCTGAACCAGTCGATAATGGCCACCAGATACATGAATCCTTGTTTCTGCGGCGCATAGGTGATGTCCGCAGCCCAACCCTGATTTTGGCGAGTAACATCCACGTTGCGGAGCAAGTATGGATAGATCTTGTGCTCTGTTCCTAATTGTGGTGCGTTTTTTCTTCGGGTAGATTGCCTCGATCCCCATCTGGCGCATGAGCCGCTGAACGCCTTTGCGATTGACCTGATGACCGAGATCCCTGAGATGCTTTGTCATTCGGCGACTTCCGTAGAACGGCGTTTCAAGATACTGCTCGTCAATCAACCGCCGAAGCGTCGCATTGTCAGCTCCTTCGGTCCTAGGCTTGTAGTAGAGCGTAGAGCGGTTGATGTCGAGCAGTTCGCGTATCGCAACGCTAAATTTTTCGTGTCCTCTCTCGATTAGGGCTCGTTTCTCAGAGAGCGGAGCTTTCCGAGCCCCCGTGATAGAAAATCGTTTTCGACCTTCAGTTGCCCGATCTGTCAATAGAGCTCAGCGGTCTCAACCGCGCCGTCATCCTTCGGCGCGTTGCCCTTCTCAAATACCTCTCCTACGCGGTCCAGCAGCTCCTTCTTCCAAGCCGTAATCATGTTGGGATGAACGTCATATTTTTTTAGCTAGTTCTGCCGTCGCCTGCTCGCCTCGAAGCGCATCCAGCGCTACTTTCGCCTTGAACTCGGAGTTGAAGTTTCGTCGTTTCCTGCTCATAAAATCCTCGCTGTTCTTCTATGAGCTTACACCTTAGGACCTTGTCCAGAAATGGGGGCCATTTTCGTGTATGATTAGAATACCATAATTTTGCCTAATCGCCGCTCCTGGCAGCGCAGTGCAAGTATTTTGATGATGAACCGGAAAGGTTCGACACCAGAGCTGGTGGCAAGTTGGTGTTTCAGAGTCGGGAAGTGACTTCTATTCATTCCAACTGAACACATGAAGTTGTGGTAAATTTCGTGGCGTGGCACTGTTCTTTAATAATCACTGGGATCCATCCATGGAGGCTCTTCGTTGAAAAAGCTAATTATCGGGTCAGTTGCGTTTTCGATTGCTTTGAATTCTACATACTGCAGTTTTCCGTCAATGGCACAAACGCCAGAGCGAGAGAATCCGCTCACTGGTGAATACCGATCAGCGAAAAAAATATTGGATGATGGGAATCGTTCTAAAGCAAAGCAATTGTTCACAGATCTAAATGCCAAGTTGCAGAGCGCTGAAAAGAGAGATTATTCGTTGGAAACTCTTGTGTTGGTTGGGCTGTCTCGATCAGAAGATGATCAGACCATTGCGCTACAACATCTGCGAGGTGCACTGCGAGCCTATAACCAGCAGTCCAACCCGACGCAGCCTGAACTTCTAAGTTTCATCTATTTTTTACAGGCAGAGAAAATATTGTCTGGAGAAACAAAATTTCCAAAGGAAACTCTCTATGAGGCCGTTGATTGTGCAAGAAAGAGCATAGAACCATGGAAGAATGTTTTTACAAATTCGGTTGCATTGAATCGTCTAGGCATTCTTGTTGGAACCAAGAAGACTAACGGCGGGAATGATTTCTATTATGCGAACCAACAAGTGATCGAATTGTACGTTTCAACGGTACAGCCAATTAGAGATGCTCTCGATCGAATGATGTCAAAAGGGAAGTCAACGAATGCTGATTTCATCACTTGCTTTAATCCAGTGCAGCAAAATCTTACATTGGGACAGTTGGACAAACTGGAGAAAGAATGGGTCAAAAGCCTGTTAAGTGTCTTAGCTGACTATAGCGTGTCGAACGAACGCAAAAAATTTCTCGCAGACTTGACGAAAGACATCACAATTTTGCAACTCAATAGCAACGCCGCTGTAGCCGCAAGTGATTTGGAAAAACTCACGAATCAACTCTATCATCAAGACAAAAAATCTGCGCGCGACTATTTTGAACAAGTAAAGTCATTGACTCGCGGCGACCAACAACATTTTTACGAAGCTTTGGCTGCACTCGTTCCAGTAAGCGTTTCCAAAAGTGATTGGGACATTCCGTCCAAGGAATTGATTGACTGCAATAAGCGAATCTCTGAATCGACTAATCTTTCTCAAGCGAGTAAGTCACTTTTGGCTGCTTCAACGTATGAATTATATCAGCGACCTGACAATTTTAAGAGCGCGTTGCAACTCACATACCGTGCGCTTACAACCGAAGGATTCCAGTGCAATTCGAAGTGTTTGCCTGAGGTGTGGATGTTGAGTCATTGGATTGTAAGCTCAGGAACTGTAGAGGAACCTGCGCGATTGCTCTCTATTGTGATGAATTCTTCCGATAGCGATGGTAAATTTGTTTGGTTTGTCAACAAAGCTCGAGTCGAATTTGAACGGTTGGAAAGCCAAAAGAACAATCAGGCAACCTTAGCACTACGTCGAAAGTTTCAAACTGACTACGTTGGTGAATTTATGCAACTTGTGAATAAAGAGAAATGGACTGAGGCGGCCAAGGTAGGTTACGAGGGATTGTCGTTTTTAGAAAAGTCGAAACTTTCTGCTCCCGATGAATTGAGAAATATTTTGCTTCTTTTGGCGGGCGTCGAAGCGGAACTCGAACATATCGACAAGAGTATGGAACTTATTCAAAGAGGAAAGAATCTCGGAGATGGGGATTACTATAAAAGGTTCGAAGCTCTGAAGAGCAGAATTCTGGCAAGGGAATCAAACTCGCAGAACGCAGTTACAGCTGAGTCCAGGTTCTGGCGTATCCATAAAACGATCGAGATTGAATTGGATCGTGAGACACCAGATAAACGCAAGATCAATGATCTTATTGCCACCGCCAAGTCAATTGTCGATGAGAGAACTTTTGATTTCAAAATGCAGGCAAGTTCCTGGCTTTGGCTAGCGAGTTGGTTGAGACGCATGGACCGTAATGACGAAGCTTTTGAATGTTTGCTAAATCAATCCAAAGTAATAGAGGCGGCTCCAAAAGATACCTTCGAAAACGAAATTGTCACGGACGTCTTCATCGATGTGGTTAGCACTGGACTGCAGGCGAAGAAGGAAATCCCTTCTTCAATAATATTGAATTTACGTAAGATTGCGGCTGCTAAGACCACGAGATTCGAAACAAAAATGCAAGTGATGCTAAAGTTGTCTGAATTTTATGCTGATATCAAATCTGGTGCCGACGTTCAGTCAAAAAAACAATTCTTTGAGGACTGCTTTTTGTCTTGCGAATCTCTATGTGCCGATTTAAGTAGGATTGACTCGACAAAGGACAACGAAGCGAAAAGTCTGCTGCTTAAGAAACTATCCCCTAATACGGAGTACACTTCTGACCTGTGGAACTCATTGCTAGGGACAGCAACGATAGTTGCCATGGCTCAAGCGCTACTGTCTGACAATGATCGCAATGTCCAGGCAGCTTCTGTTTTGATTGAAAAACTCCTTTCCCATTCTAATCATGAAAGGAAGGTTCTATCGTATCCGGCTTTGGTAACGATCTATGTTAGTGCAGGACGACTGAACGACGCAGAGCGAATAGCCAGGCAATTTGTCGGTGAAACAGAAGAGAGGTCGGACGCTAGTTTTGATTCTCGTACAGACCTTAACGCTCTGTACGATCAAAGGTTTGCAGCCAAGAATCTTCTCGCAGAAGTTCTAAAAGAAAAAGGTGATTTCTATCAATCTTTGGATGTCTTGAATTCATTATTGGTTCACTCAAAAATCAGTCATGACGAGAAACGTGAACTTGAAATACTGCGCAAGGCATCCGCCATAGCATCGTTCCTTGACGATGACTTGAGCAGGGAGTATGCCGATAGAGCCATCACGTTGATTATGCGGGAAACCTACAAACCAGATCGACAGGATGCCATATTCTTGGAAGTTGAACGCTGGAGATGTAAGGACGAAAAAATGAAAGCAGTCTATGCCACCAAGCAGCAAGCCATAGTGAAGGCGTTAGGTGAGACGGATGATTTGAAACTTCAAGAGATGGTTGAATTTGAGAGAGTCGTTGATATTGTCTGCAATGATTTGATGGCAAAGGGAAATCTGTATGAACCGTCGATAGATCTGTTGCTCAAGCGACAGGAAAATTCCTTTAGTGCGAACGGTTCCAAAATCGGATTTGAAAAGAAAAGATTGAAAGAGCATCTTCGTTTCAAGTCCAGAGTTCTGTTAGCGAGACACGAACACGAGGGTGCCTGGCCGGTTGCACTACGACTGAGAGATTCAATCGTATCCAATTTGCGAGAGCTTGAAAAATCTGGTTCATATCGAGATCTATATGCATTTGCGAATGCTGAGCTTCCAAGTGTGTATCAGGCATTTGTTTTTTGTGCATTGTCGCCAAATCTTACCGATTCAGCCTACGATCAACTGGTTGGTATTAAGGGGATTTTGAACGACGTTTTGAAATCAAAGAATGAGACCAGCAGCAATATTGGCGACAAAGAAGTTGACCAGCTACAACAATTGAGGTCGAAGTTAGCTGGATGGGCGCAGCAAAAGGGAGCTACTCCTGGCGATGTTTGGAATGATACCAACAGTAGAATCAGCGGACAGATTTCGACTCTCGAACGAGCCATCGCTACCGCCAGCCCCGATCGAAAGATCTATTCGCTCACACAATTGAAAAATGCACTTCGTAAGGATGAAATGTTTGTAGACATCTATCAGGTCCCCGATGTCGCGACGATGGAACCTTGCTATTTTGCGTTTATCATCAAGCCAAATGAATCGGTTCATCCAATCAGGTTGGGCACAGCCAAAAAGATCGATGCATCGGTGTCCAGCATTCTTGGCTCCGTCAATCAGTTATCGAACAAAGTGGCCAGGACGCTAACGTCCGATGAAACGGACGAGTGTACCTCAGCAGAAGAGAGTGTGGAAGCACTTCGATCATTGGAATTGGTCCGTGCAATTCCAAGTGATGCGAAGAAAGTTTGGATCTGTCCAGATGGGATGATGGGATCTGTACCATGGCAAATGTTATTGAGTTTCGACCATAAGAATGCATCTATCTGCAATATCGATTCGCCGAGACGACTAATTCAGATTCGAAACTCAAACTTCAAACAAAGCAAAGAGGACGATTTCCTTGCAGTGGGGGGATTGAAATTTTCTGAACCTCGACTCGAACTGAAAGGATCGCTGGAAGAGGTAGATGCTATTTGCAAACTGGCTAACTCCCAACACGTAAATGTACAGTTGGTCACTGGCGTCGATGCGTCCAAAACGAAAATTAAAGAGTTAATTCGCCAATGCACGATGGCACATCTTGCAACTCACGGATTCTTCTCGGCGTCGCCTAGATCTGCGATGATAGCTGATGTTCGTCGGTTTCTTGAGAGCGAGAACCTCAATTCGAAAGAGCAGCCGAACTTCCCATCTCTTGATCTAAACCCAATGGTCAAATCCGGAATATTGCTTTCTGATGACAATGAAGATTCGCCATCGATTGCAATTGAGGATCGACTCACCGCCGAAGAATTGATTGGACTTGATCTCAACAAGTGCGAGTTGCTGACTGTGTCCGCATGCGTTTCTGGTCGTGGTGAATCACTATCTGGTCAAGGACTTTTGGGATTACAGTCGGCATTTCTTTCCGGAGGAGTGCGATGCCTTCTCGTGTCTCTCTGGGATGTTCCTGATGTTGCCACACAGAGGCTGATGACAGAGTTTTATAAGAATCTCTGGGAAAAGAAACAATCAAAAGCACAGGCGTTGCGAAATGCGCAAGAAACACTGCGCGCTGCTGAACAGTCGACAGTGAAAGACTGGGCCGGCTGGCTCCTTATTGGCGATGGATTTTAGATACATGCGATCACCCACAAAATGATTAGAAATGCACTTCAAAATGATGGGTTAATCCTAAGTATTTGAGCTATCTGCGTATTCTCATGAATCTGGCCGGTGAATCGCATTTCAAAATGACCGGCTAATCGCATGTTTTGGGCCACCCTGTCGCATTTAACCTGGCCGTTAGCTAGGAGGTCTTCGTCTTGGCCACTACTTTTCATCGATGATGAGGGACAATTAGATTGAGCCTCGTATTGCCTCAGTAAAAATCTAACCATGACATCAACTGTTGCCTCACCAGAATTGGACTCAACCGAATGATTCAATGCCTTTTCTGTCAGCGCATCTACCTGCGGTTGCTACTGCTGAGCACCGCAGGCGGTATCGTCCGATAACATCGTTATTCTCATTGACTGGCGACGCCATAAGAGGAGACGTCTCTGAACTGTTTTAAGCTCGCCACCCGTAAACTTCTCTGGAAACTTTTCGCGCAGTTTGTAAAAGAGTTCGCTGCTGGTGATATAAGGGTGCAGCTGAAACATCAAATATGCATAGTCGGTGGTCCCTTCGAGTGGGTCTTTGCGAGTGCGCCGGGTGTGCGGTGATCATTGTCAACTAGATTGACCCTCGGGGACAATTAGATTTGACCCTTTTTCTTCTTGTTCCTCTCTGTTGCGGCCTGGATTCTAAAGCTCTCCCCGTTGAGTTCAAGAACTGTTGAATGATGAACGAGGCGATCAACCGCAGCTGTTGTCGTCATTGAATCCTTGAACACGTTGTCCCATTTTGAGAATGGCAAATTACTTGTGATTACCAAGCTTCTGCGTTCGTAACGCTCAGAGAGCAAGACGAACAGAACGTCCGTTTCGTCTCGATTCTGCGGAATGTATGAGATGTCGTCGACAATGAGCGCTTCAAATCTATCAAGTGTTTTGAGCATCGCATTCAGCTGTAGATCTCGCTTAGCGGTTAAGAGATCTTGGACCAGGGCACTCGCGGTGGTGAACATGGTATGCCGACCTCGCATACACCACTCTCTTCCGAGCGCCGCCGCTAAATGTGTTTTTCCGGTGCCAGGATTTCCGAAGATCAAAATGTTTTCGGCGACATCGAGGAAGGATCCTCCGCAAGTTCTTGAATTTGGCTTTGAGAAATTCCAGTAAATCCGGTCAAATCGAAATCCTCTAGCCGCTTGCCTTTCGGCAATTTCGCTTGTTTAAGCAATCGCTCGGTTCTTCGGTTGTATCGTTCATCGCTCTCCAACTGCGACAGCTGAAAAAGATATCCGACATGATCGATCTTTTCCTTTTCGGCTTGTCTCGCAAATTGCTGATAGCTTTTGGTGAACGCCGGCAACCGGACTGAAGTTAGCAGGGACTCAAGTTCTGACTGACGAGTTGTTCCGCTCATTCTCGGCTCCTTTTAGTTTTAAGTAGTTGATCGTATTTGTTTAACTGGGGCTCCAGAACCTCCACATCCGGCACAATGTTTTGCTTCACACAAAGCGCTCGTACATCTTCACTGTTTGGAATTTCTCCTGCCGCTAAAATTTCTTGCAATGCAAGCGCGACTATCGTTTCTTCGCCCAGAGCGGCTTGATGCAGTATTCGGAGGTACTCCTTGTCGCACCTTTCGGGGACCGCTTTTTCGATTACATCGTATGCCTGACGAAAAACGAGTCGCGGAAAAAGTTCTTCTCTGAATTGATAGTTTCGAAAGGCTCTCGGTTTTCGTAGCAGGTGAAAAATAATGTGCCGATAATTGATGTCTCTCTCCCCGGGCTCTTTGCGCCGCATTTCGCTGACCAGATGACGTCCGTAAAATACTTTCACTCGTTCGTGATTTAGTTGAGCACGAAGTTTCAATCCAATGAAACGACTAGGCACAGAATAGATCGCCTTGTTAATTGAAATTGTGCTGAACGCGTTGACGCTGACTGAAAACTCGCGAGTCTCATCATCCCAAGCCCCTTTCGGTAACGGGAGCATGCAAGCGATCTCCTCTTTGACTCGCTCCGCTCTTTGATTGTTTCGATCCGAAATCATCGATCGAAGCAACGCTTCGTAGTCTTCAACTGATTTAAAATCCCTCGTTCCGTCCAAGCGCAGACGTTGATCAACAGCACGTTTGAACAAGTCATGACTTTTTTCAACGGAGCCATTTTCATTACTGCAGCCTGGATTGTTGGCGCTCGGAGTGACTCCAAAATGCGCTAGGAAATTCATGTACCGACGCTGAAAAATATTCCTGTCTGCTCCAATCGGCACCGCTGTGTTTTTGGCAAACTAAAACTGAGCAGATTCATTGATTCCGGCAATCGAAATTTGAGCACCTTGACAGCAAGGTCCATAATGGTGTCGTCACCGGTGGCGGAATCTAGAAAGACGACGACAACATTGTTAGACCATGATGCTTGGATCACAGTGCGGTTACTGCACTTCCGGGAGGATAAAAGTAAAAACTGGATCGCGGAACACCTCGGAATTTCGCGCAACACTGTCGCGAAGTACCTCAGAGAACCTGATCCTCCAGAGTACAGACTAAAGCAACCGAGGGCCAAACCATTGGCAGATAAGTGGCGAGGGCGAGTTGAGTCAATTTTGCAAGCCGACAAACACGCACCGCGCAAACAACAGCATACCGCAAAAAGAATTTTTGAGCGATTAGTGCTTGAAGAAGGCTACGAGGGCTCCCAGAGAACCATTAATTCCCTAGTAGCGGAGCTTAGAGATAAACCGGCAAAGAAGGCGTGTATTCCGCTGGTGTTTCAACCAGGTAAGGACGCACAGGTTGACTTCGGTGAAACATATGCGGACATTGCTGGCACCCGAGTGAAACTGCATGGCTTCGAGTTGAGACTCAATTACTCGCGTAAGAAGTTCCTGATGTACTTTCCTTCTCCAAACACCGAAGCGTTTCTTGAGGGACATGTGCGCGCATTCGAGTACCTCGGTGGCGTCCCAGGGCGACTTACCTACGATAACCTTGGACTGGCTGTCAGCCACGTAGGCTAGGGAAAGGACCGAAAGCTCACAAAAAAATTCAAAGAGCTGAAAGGGTATTACGCATTCGAGTCGAATTTCTGCACGCCTGGAGAGGAAGGTGCGCATGAGAAGGGCGGTGTAGAAGGCAGTATAGGTTTCAGTCGGCGAAATTGGATGGTGCCGGTACCGAAGTTCAATTCTCTGGAAGAGCTGAATGCGTATGCTTTGGCAAAATGCGAGGAGGAAGATCGGCGTACCATCGACGGTCAGCCGGAACCTATTGGCACGGTCTGGAACGAAGAGAGGGAGCATTTGCTGCCCTTGCCACAGCGAGCATTCGACCCCGGCGTTCGGAGGAGCGGGATTGTTGACCGGTATCAAACGATTCAACTATCCAACAACAGATACTCCACTCCTGCAAGCTTCATCGGAAAACCACTCTGGATCAAAAGCTATTGGAACCACATCGAGATCGGCACTGGCATTGAGGTTGTTGCCACACATCCTCGCAGCTACGGCGAAGATGAATACATCCTTGACCCGATGCATTACCTTGACGTGCTTGAAAGAAAACCACATGCGGTACCATATGCACGGCCACTTCTTCAGCACACATGGCCTGATGGTTACTGGGACTTCTACACTCAAATGAGAGTGCGGCACGGACCAGGTGATGCCGGTCGAGGATTCATCGCGATCTTGCGATGCCATTGCAAATTTGGAGCTGAGATAACAAGCGCTGCAGTCAATCAAGCGGCGCGCTTGAATCTTTTTCACTCCGATGTCGTTGTCGCTCTTGTCGATCGTGGCCGGCTGGAGCGATTCGTTCCCGAAGAACTCGACATGACAAACCATGCCGAACTGCTTCACTACAAAGTGGACATTCCAGATGCCGCCAGATACCAAGTTTTGATTGGAGGAGAAGGTCATGACCAAATCGTTGCTTGATGACTATTTGAAGAGACTGCGATTGTCGACGGTCGCAAAAAACTACGAGCGCGCAGCCAAAGAAGCTGACGGGCACCGAGTGACTTACGAGGAGTATTTGTGCTCACTTCTGGAGCAAGAGGTTCAAGCTCGAGATGAAAGTCGCCGAAAGGAACGTCTGACACGCGCAAAGTTCCCGACGCTGAAGACGCTGGATGACTTCAAGTTTGACGAAATCCCATCGCTAGACAAACAATCAGTGCTGCAATTGTTCAAGGGCAAGTACATCGATGCTTTGGAGAACATTGTTTTTGTCGGTCCACATGGAGTAGGCAAGACACACCTTGCAATCGCCCTCGGAATCCAAGCCTGCCAGAACGGTCGGCAAGTGCGATTCTCAACCGCGGGCGATCTTCTTCATCAGCTGACCGAAGCGCGCGAGGAGCGGACGGTCTCAAAATTTCAGGAGAAGTTGGCCAAGATCGACGTGCTGATTCTTGACGAACTTGGAATGGCTGACTGTAATCCCGACGAAGCAAAACTGCTATCCCAAGTAATCAACGCGCGTTACGAAAAGCACTCAACCATCATCACGACAAACCTTGAGTTCAAAGACTGGACCACAGTCTTCTGCACACAGCAACTAACTTCAGCATTGCTTGATCGCCTGACGCATCGCTGCAATATCGTCCAAGTAATCGGTGAAAGTTATCGTTTCAAGGAAAGTGTCCGTCGAAAGAAAGGCAAAAAGGCCGCTTGAACTAAGGAGGTAGACCATGACTTCGGACAATTATCAGCAATCACACCTGCTCAATTTTCGATTGCCGCAGCTGCTCAAATTTCATTTGCCAGAATCACCCGCTGCAGCCAAATTGTCCGTGCGATGCTCTGCTGCTACGGCACCTAATTGCACGACCGCTTTTGGGTATCCGATAGTCAGAGTTTCGTAGCTTTCTACAAAACAAATCCAGACAAATTCCCAGCGCGAATATGGAAGCATGAAGTGATAAAGCAGATGCGGAAATGGTTCACCTGCGATTGTAATTTTCAGAGAGTTGCACCAGGTGTAATCACTTTGACTCTGAGCTCCAGCACGCAACGTCTGCGCGAAGAAAACGTCCTTCCTCTCCGGACCTTCTAACACTCTCCAGTCTTTGATACGCCGCCGAAGAGTGCGAATCTGACCAGCACTAAATTCCCCTGGATATCGCACCATTAGCCAATCCATGATCGTCTTTGCCTCTAAACCAGAATCGCGTTCAAGCAGCGCTTTGACTTCAATCCAAACTTTCGAGAATGGATCCTCTCGGGTCCGATACGTTCGTTCGGCTTGTTTACGCGGTTTTCGTTTGCCGCCCAACTTCACATACCTCTTCGCACTGCTCAGCGACATTCCAACTTTCATCGCAGCAACGTGCAGCGGATGCGACTTTGCCAATCGCATCAACTTTCGGACTTGAACTTCTTTGCAAGCTATCTCAATACTCTGTGCCGGGATTAAGCACAGTGTATAAGCGTCACTGAAATTTAGGGTTTTGAGAACTTTGAGAGGGTCAAAACTAATTGTCCCCAAGGTTCAATTCAATTGTCCCTCATCATGCGGGTCTGCGACACGATACGGACTCTTGGATTTTTCAAGCGGCTTCAGCGATTTTAAGTCGGCTTAAGCGTCAACGATTGAGATGTCTCTGGTTCAGTTTCTTAAGGCTTGCGCTCAAGAATACTTTGTTGGGGGCGCATCAATTGTGGCCTGTTGCGACCGGCAATTTAATTTGACGTTCGACACCTGAAGGCTGCCAATATTTGAGGTCGGATTCGAAATAGATTTCGAAATCTTCGTTCAACAGATTTCGCAGATCAGAATCGTCAGACTTGTCGCTCATCTTACCGGGGGCGTCGTAGATATATCATTTACTGCTAATTTAACGGTTTTTCCTGCGTAGATCTCAATTTTGAAACTCGTCATTTCGAGTGGGTTCTTGCACTTTCCAGTCCTGGTTCAGGCGGCTCTAAATGATATGTTGTCCGGCATTACCAACCTTCGCCAATAATCGCCCAGCCTGCCCAATACCAGGGACTCTTCCATTCTTTATGCTTTGGATCATTGGAGACAATCGCTTGTGCAGCCTGCAGAGCCTCGAGCTTCGTTTTGTGCTCTGAAGACCAGAGTTCCTTGTAGAACTCCGTCATCAACGCACTGGTCGCATCATCGGGAACTGGCCACAACGAAATTACGATTGATCGTGCACCGGCTGCCATGAGCGCGGAACGCAACCCTAGAACTCCCTGTCCGCTCACCTCGACACCGCGGCCGGTATCACAAGCCGATAGAACGGCCATCTTGCATGCTGAAAGATCACATGAGAGAATTTCCTCTGCTGTTAGGCGATCGGCATTCATTTTTGTCGTTGAATCCGCCGCTAGTAAAAGACCGGATTGCAGCATTGGATTGCGAATGGCGCCGATATTGTTTGCGGCTCTCGCTGATAATCTAGGTGCGCCGGGCTGTTGAATCAGGCGAGTAGAAAAAAGCGTGGATTCCGAATCATCGGGAGCAAACCCGTGCGTCGCCAGGTGAACGTACATGCTGCCGGGTAAGTTCTTTTCGACCTCTGTTTTGGTCGGTTTCTCGGCGTCGAGCACTACAACGTCGAGATGCTGATTGTTAGCTAGTTTGGCTATGGCAACTACTTCCTCGACGGTTTTTTTCAAAGTCAAACTTTGATTCCGGAAGTCGATGCCGCCAACTATGAGAATCCTGGAATGCTCTTCCTTGTCCTTCGTAGATAACGTTTGCGGATCTTGATTCGAGTTTTCAGTATCCGGCTGATTGTTTCGTTCCATCTCGGCCATCTGCTTAACTGCAATGATCTCTTTGTAGTTATTGATCAATGACAGCTGGATGTGTGCAACCTTGTTGTTCGAGAGCGGCATTCTCATCCATGGAAGCCTTGCCAGTTGCCCGTCTTCTGCCAGCCATACTTTGGTCGCTTTCTTCGGTAAGGTGGCCGCAATTGGCGACCACAGTTGATTAGTCAATTGCTTCCAGAGTTCGCTGACATCCTGTGTGGTTTGCTGAACCTGCACCGTGCCGTCATCATCCTCGCTCAGTGTTCGTGCATTCGCATCTCGAATGCATGCTTCACGCCATTCTTTGATGAGTCTGTTTGTCGCCTCGATTGGTCCAAGACGAACCATCTTTAGTCTTCCATCCGCTGGCACAATGACGGCATGATAGTAGGACTCGGACTCCTGCAGCGGTTGAAATGTATAAATATCGACGAAGCATTCATCCGCTTTAAGTGCTGAACGCAATGAACTCAATCCACTCGAGTCCGGGGTGAAGAACTTTGTGCCAATCTCCGCATTCAGTTGTCTTTCGATCGCTTCTTTTTGCGATATCAAGCCTTCGCATTCGTTCATCTGCTCATCTGTCAATGATTTCAAGCATGATAGATTAACCAACCTGGTTCGAATCTGCGAGAGTTGTTGAAGGCTTGGAATGAGCGTCTCGAAGTATTCGGCAGCTCGGCGCTGCAATCGCGACTGCAAATGCAGCGAATTGATCAGCATGCCTCGACATTCTAGAACGCTAGAGTAAAAGTCGTCGAGTTCGTCATCACTTCTGCAAAGCGCCAGACTAGCAGCCAATTCCTGACGAGCCCTTTCGACATAAGCATGTTGCTCTGAGAAAGAGAGAGTTGGAAAGACTTCGGATAAATAGTTTTTCAAGGTGTCTCTGGCACTACCGCTGAATTGCAGTGAGAGCGCCCACTGGTTTTGCGAGGCGTCGAGTCTCGCAATCGAGTTATAGCACTCCACCAGCTCTAACATAGCGCTTCTAGCGGTCAGGCTGTTGAGATATTGAGAACTCTTGATGAGATATTGTCTCGCTGATTTGATATTGCCCCCTTCCAGTTCACAGCGCGCCAGACCGCCGTAGGCATCAGCAAGATCGATCGTGTCTTCCTCATCCGCTTGCTGCTCTCGCAAGGCGACGCACTTATTGTAATAGTCTTTTGCTTCCTTCATCTGAAGGCGTCGTTCTGCGATCTGACCTAAAAGGACAAGTGCTCCACGAATTCGGTACGAGTCTTTTTTCGACACCTGATAAAATTCAAGTGACTTTCTCGCAAATGTTTCTGCTTTATCCAATTTATACAAGTGGAAATTACATGCCGAAAGAAGTTCACACGCGTCGCCGAGATCGAAGGCGCGCGCACTGCTGTCCCTCTCAGCTTTGTCATAGAACGAAAGCAAATATTCTTGAGCCTTTGCAAAGTCGCCCTTCTCGAAGCAGAACTTTCCGGCCGTGATCTTAAAATCGGCGATCTGATTGAGCTGCAGGGCAGGACTATCCGCAACAATCTTGTTTGCCAAATCGAAGAATTCATTGGCTGATTTATAATCCCCTTCGGAAGCGAAAAATGAAACAACATCCAAAACTTCATCCAGTGAATCGGCTGACTTTTGACTGCTGGATTCCGCTGCAATTTTAGCGGAGAGCCTGGCCATTTCTGCACCGGTGGTGGTGCCTTCGTAGTTGCGGCAGGCAAGATAAGCGACTGCCATTGATTCTGCGATGGCAAAATCCTGATAACCCTTTACGCCTCCAAAACAATCCGAAACGCTAGATTCTAGTCGCCTTGAATTCTCGGTTAATATGTTTGCCGCGTCAGTGGTCAAGCTTGCCTCCGCGTATTCGAGCGCACCAAATTTTAGAGAGATAGCGACTTCGACTTGGGCAACCAGTGGATGAAGCAAACCGAGCTTCATTTGCCTGATATTCTTTACGGCGATTAAATTTGGCACCACCATCGCCTTGGGGTTCAATTTCGTAAGACTGTTGGTGGCACAATAGATCGCGTCGGCCGCCTCCAGGCAAGAAATGTTTTCTGCCTCCATGGCAAGTAAACAGGCTCTGTCGCAGTGCCGAGTTGTCTGCTGGAGGTCTCCCAGCTGTCCGTAAATTTTGGCAGCTATCATATGCGCCAGGCTTAGCGTGGAAGAATCATTAACATTGATTTTGGCAATGGATTCATCGATTAGATTCTTTGCATTCTGCAAATTGCCACTCTCGAGCATTTCCAGCGCAGGTTTCAATTTAGCGCGAATGGGATCTGCGGCAATCCGTTTCAGCAGGTTTTGTTCTGACAATAGATCGGCCTTTGATGCATAGAACCGGGCTTTGTCGTTGTATCTCGCCCGGCTCCTCCGTGCCCGTTCGTCCAGCGTGTTGGCTGTCGAGTGCGATCGAAGAGTGTAGGTCAATTCGGACGCGCCATATTGTTTGCAGGCGAATTGAGAAGTGCCAAGACATTCGAGCGTTATGAGCGAGTTCGAATTATTCAGACCATGAGCGTCGATGTACTGCTTTGTGGTGTACTCAAATATCTTTCTTGCTTCCACCGGTCGCTTATTGTCTAGAAGCAAAACTGCGAGTTCATGTCCCATGTCTGACGTCGCTTCGGCTTGCCAGCCTTGGTTTTTACCAAGAATCTGTATTGCCTTCAGGTAATTTCGAGTGCTCTCTTCCACATCCGATTGAGACCTGTCGATCGCGGCCAGGCAGCCCAAGGCTGCTCCCACCTCGGCACTGTCGGCAGGAAGTTTTTCTTTGCGAATTTTCAGTGCCTGTTCGGCAAGATCGCGTGCTTGTGAGTATTCTTCAGAATTGTATTTCAGCCAGGCGATCGTCATCAGGCTGTCGGCACGCGCTAATGTATTGTCGCCAGTCCTGGCCTCAGTGACGCTTTTGACGCGGTCCGCAAGTTCGCTGGCTTCGTAGTTGCGCTTCTGGCTTTGCAGTATTGCCGCCAGTTCCCTCATAGCAGTTACCGTATTATCTGCATTTGCGCCATAGACTTTCTCGGCGATCTCGACCGCCTGCTTGAGCATTACTTCGGCCTCGGTTTTTCGATCGAGTTTGTCGAGCGTTTTTCCGAGTACGACTAGTGTATCCAAAAGCTCCGGTGCTCCGTCCTTCAAAAACTGTTTCTGCATCTCCAGGCAGGCACGTAACTCAGTCTCTGAATCAGCGTATTTGAATCGTTCTCTATGGAAGTTTCCTAAGTCGCGGAGGTGCTTGGCAGTATTTAGGCTGTTGTTTCCGTTGGCTATCCGTGATGTTTGCAGCGCCTTCTGATAATAATCCTCTGCTGACTTGTAGTCGTTTTGCCATTCGGCAAGCGAACCCAAGTCGCGATATAAGCTTGCGACCGATTCGCACTGCTCACCATATACGGTGCTGTATATGGCTCTCGATTCTTCGAAATGTTTCTTCGCCGCTTCGAAATTTTTCCTGCCCTGCTCAACCCCGCCTAATCGTTTCAGCACGAGAGCGATGGCTGGATCTTCGGGAGAAAGTTGTTTTTTTCTGATTGCCAGCGCTTGCTCCAGCAGTGCCTGGGCTTCGGGCGCATGATTGTATGTATTGAAAAAGTAGGCGACGTCAACTGCGGTGTAAGCATAGAGCAGACTATCAGTGCCATGTTTTTTTTGAATGGTCGCCAATGTGCGTCTGAAAGAATCATCAGCTTCGGCGATATTTCCTTCGAACCAATAACTGTCGGCCAGTGCCAATCCAACATAGGCGTACGACCATCCACTGGACTTTTCATAGAAAGGTAATTCCTTTTTGAATACTTCGATTGCCTCTTTATAACGTGCTGCAGCCTTCAGGAAGTAACCATAATTTTGAGAGTATTCATGTGTCTTTTCATCATTGTCACCCAGCGTGCGAGTGCTCATCGAAACAAGCTGCCTATAGAGACATTCTGATTGATCGAACTTTCTTTGAAATCTCAGGTTAAGTGCGAGATTGTTCAGGGCAACCATATAGTCGACGTCGTGCGTGCCTCTGGATTTTTCTCTGATAGCTACAATGCGGCGGCGAATAGGTTCTGCCTCTGCATAATCCTCCAGCCTGTCGTATGCATCCGCAATCGCTTCAAGTTTCTCTCTTTGATCTATAGAATCGAGTGTGCCATCGCCTTTGAGGATATTCAAGCATCGATCGTAAGCCGTCTCCGAATCTGCATATTTTTTCTGATTCATGTAAACATTGCCCAGCCAATCATATGCCGTTGCAAGGTCGGAGCGATTCTCCTTTACGTTGGTGCTCATTATGGAGATGGCTGCTTTTAGACTGGTGACTGCGTTGTCATATTGTTGCAGTCTCTGTTGTGCTTGACCTGTGTTCAGCATACTCTCCGCATACAGGAAGTCTTTTTCTCCGAGTTGTTCCTTTCGTATTTTTGCTGCTCGCGCGTAGCACTTGAGAGCTTCCTCATAATTTTCTTTGCCAAAGCGAATGTGTCCCAGATTTTGCGTAATCAAGGCCTGGTCCAGAAACTCCTTCGATGTTTTCCCTGTTTCTAGAATACTGAGGGCGCGTTTGTAGAATGGTTCAGATTCGTCGTCTCGATTTTGCCTTGATATACATGCGCCTACCCGATTGAGAGCCATAGCGATGCGCAGATCGTTGGCACCGAATTCGGCTTCACGAAGTTCGAGCGCTCTTTTCAGATATACTTCTTTTTGAGTTTCCTGGTTTGACTCGAGCTGATCGGCCATGTCATCCAGCGCTTCTGCGATCTCAACTTTTGATACGCCAGATTTGGATTCTATTCTCGCCAAAATAGATTTTTGAATTCGTTCCGCCTCCAGCTTGTTTCCCATCCGATTAGCAAGATTGGCAAGGTTCTGCATCACCTGGATTGTCACGGCCGCTGCGGAACCAGCGCATCCTTCATAAGTTTTCAATGCCTTCTCGTATAGTTCTTTTGCCTGAGCATATTGCTGGTCGTTGTCGCTGATTACACCCAGCCGATTAATGCAATTCGCATATATAGCCGTTTCTGTCTTCCCTTGCGATTCAAGTTTCGCGGACAGTTTCTGAATGTTTGACTTGTAGTTGAGATCATCTTTTGCAGCGTAATAACAATCGGCTATGTCGAGCTCCAGTGCATTCTGCTCGGCCGCATCAGCGTTGACTCTTTCAAAACCGCTCGCGGCGCGCTGGAAAACGTCCATCGCATCTTGATGTCTTTCTTGACTCCACAAACAATATGCTAGCGCTTTGAGAGCGCGAGGCAAGTCGATAGTCTCGGTGTCTTTTGTCAGTGTTTCTACAACTGTTCGACGAAGCGCCTCTTCCTCTTTGAACTTGCCGGAGTCTCGATAAGCATGAGCAATATTCGTTTGTGTCGCTCGAATTGTGTTAGCATTGCCAACCTTTTTAGTTAACTCCAGCGCCTTGGTGAAGAGAGCTTCTGCCTCTCGTGGTTTTTTCTGTTTGAGTTTACTGATTCCTTCCAGATTGCAGCAAAATGAAAGTTCGTCATAGTGATCTGCGCCACTCGCTGCAATCAGCGATCGTATTTGCGATAACAAGTCGTCCAACTCAGGGTACTTGTCTTGATCTAGATAGAACCTTGCGGCGTTTTGCAATAGTTTGCATTTCGCATCGAAGATGATTGGTTGGATGGCTGCGGCTCGCTCCATTGCTAACCGAAAATCCTTTTCCGCTTCTGGGAACTTTTTCAGCAAGTTGTTTGCTGATGCTCTTGAACTCAGGCACTTGATCAAAGTCCATTTGTTGTCGAGCTGAGTTCGTTCTCCTTGCTGGATTGCATCATTCAAAGTAACTAAAGCCGCCTGGTAACTTCTTTGCTTGATATAGAATTGAGCGAGATTACATTTGCTCGTCAAGCACCACTCAATCTTTCCGGCTTTCTCCAATTCCTGTGCCGCGTATTTGTATCCATCCTCAACCAGTTGCGGTTTATCCTGTCCGGTGTTCTCGAAGCAGATGCATAGCTTGTTCAACAGAAGTGCCTGTTTGACTCTGTCTGTGCTCGGCAACGCTTCTATGGCGTCCGCTACCCGAGACATCGCGGTTTCGTAGTCCTTCATGGCAAAGAGACAATCAATCTCGTTGTTTCTAATTTGAATAGAGTTCCGGTGGCCGACTCCTTTGAGTTTGTTGCTCAGAATGCGCGCTTTCTGGAATAATCGTTTTGCGACGTCGAATCTAGCTTCCTTTTGATACAGAAGAGCCAATTCGTTCAGACCAGATGGGCAGAAACCTAGTAACCTGTCGTTGTTTGCAAGTAAGCCCTCAGTTTCTGTCAGTAATGAATCTCGTTTGTTGCTCGGCAATAACTTACATAAAGCGATCCGAAGCTGAATCGACAATTCTGAGTTTTTGCCGGTGAGGTTGCCGTACTGCGCAATTGCATCAGTAAGAATCTTCTCGTTGTGCGACGATTCGTGCTCAGCGTCATTGCATTTGAGAATGCCCTCTATCGACAGAAATACCTCTTGCTCATCCAACTGAGGGGTAGCGTTTTCCAGCGCCTGTTCAAACGACTTTCGTGCTTCCTTATACAATTTCAGTCCGAAAAGCGTGTCCCCTAACTGCCGGCGACAGTCCATGATTGCTGCCATATCGTTCGCGGCAATGGCCTCCTTCAGTTGCTGCTCTAGCAAGCCTCGTGCTTCTTCTGGTTTTCGCAGAACGAGAGCGCGAAGGTACCACGAATCAAATGATGATCCATTCTCAGTAGAGTTCTTCCAGAGCGAGGTAGGTTTCAAATTTTGTGCCAATTCTATAAATCGATCGTAGTTACCCAGCCAGAATTCAGACCTTGCTAAAAGATCAAGTTCTTCAATCGAGAGTTTTTCGACCTTTCCGCGGATTCGTTGATCGATGGTGGCTTTAACATCAGCATACCGGCCGTTCTTAAATGAGCCGCGCAATTGAGTGATGGCAACCTCAGTTTGCGCGAGACCTGTTTGACACGCCGCAAACAAGAGTGCTACAGCTGAAACTGTAACCGTGCAGGCTCTCGGTTTTCCTGGAGCTCTTCTGCGAACCATTGGTCCACCTGGATATCAGAGTTATACTCTAGCCATTGAGCAATCGTTATGTCAAACATGTTAGATTGAGCCTTTGATTGTCCAGCCCATCAGCTAAGCCGGGAGACTGAGCGTGCCGCCTCGAAACCAGCCGAAAAAAGCGATAAAAGCTATCCTTTTTGCTGTGCTTTTCCTTGCGGTAAGTCACCCCGGGGCACGCTGTCAGATCGGTTCTCCTACGGCAGAAATGACGAACTTCAATTTTGATGGTCTTTCTGCGCAACTCGACTTGATGGAAAAATTTGTATTCGGGTCGGTATACGGTGACGACCTGCAATCAGTCAGAATCAACAGATTAGAGGAAATGGTTTTTGGAAAACCGCAGTCAGGAAAATTGGCAGAACGCATGGCGAAGTTGCAAGGTTCTTATAAAACCGCCGGGAGAAGTGATCTAGAAACTGAGATAAACCTCTTGAAGGAAGGATTGAAGGCGGATCCTGATGCCCACAGTGAAAAAGCCGAGAGTGTCGACAGCACTTCCAGCAGTGCGTCAAACCCGGCAACCGAAAAGGATGTTTCAGCGCTCACCGCCAAGGCTCAAGAGGGAGATGCCCAGTCGCTGCTCGAATTGGGGGTCGAGTACGAGAGAGGTGAACGTGTTCCGCGCAGTTTTGGAAAGGCTGTTGAGTGTTATGAGAAAGCCGCGAAGCGATCTTTGCCGAAGGCCCAACACTATCTGGCTGACATGTATGCCTGGGGACGCGGAACGGAAAAGAATCTCAAGCTGGCATCTCAATGGTACGAGAAGGCGGCAAAGGAGGGGCGTGAAGATTCGATTGTAAGTTACGCCAGCACGCAACAGGCGATCTCGAGCGATCGTCCCAGGGGCTGTTTAGCATGCCTCGATCGCGCGCTGAAAATGTTGGAACCGCTCGTTGCCAAAGAGAATCTCAAAGCGCTGGCTACAGCCGGCTCGATTTATGGAAGCAAAGCGAAATTGAGTAGCAGCGCGAAACAACGCAGCGCATTTTGGGGACAGAAGCTGAGTTTCTTAACCCGAGCGGCTGACAAAGGTGACGTCAATGCCCAGTACTGGATTGCATCGATGTATTTTGAAGGTAAGGAGGTTGCTAAGAATTTGACGCTGGCGGAGAAATTCTATCGCGAATTTCTAGAGCACAAAGACATTAAGGAGTCCTCTCGTGAATCCGCGGAAGAAGCGTTGCTACGCTGCCGTTCGTTGTCTGAAATTACTGATAAGACCGAATTGTTGCGCCGGCTGAGAAATGCCGATGAGAAGGAGCGAAAACCGATCATCGAACGGTTGCTTGCGTTGTTTCCCACCGATCCGGAAATCTATAGTGCAGCGAGTGATGCAGTCGTATACAACGGAGATTACAATGGCGCTATCAATTATTTGGACAAAGCCATCGCGTTGACAAATGACGATCCTAAATTTGTGGAACGAAAAGGAGATCTTCTCTACGATCAGGGTACTCGAGATAGCACCGATCGTTACATAGCGGATGGCTGTCTCAAGCAAGCGGCCGAGTATTATACGAAGGTCATGGAGGGATTGGACCATGCCCAGAGTGACGAAACAGACGGCAAACGAATCGGGCTCTTGAGTACCAGGGCTGATATCTACGAGCGATTGAATCTTAGCAGCCGGACTCTTCAGGATTTTTCAGAATTGGTGGAACTCTATCGCCAGGCATATAAAAAGGATTCCAGTTCCTCATCCAATCTGAACAATATGTTGGAAAAGCGAGCCAAACTACTTATGAGTCAGAACGATCTGACCGGTGCCAAAAAAGATCTGGATGAGGTCATTGATCGAGTTCGACAGGAGCACAAGCAGAGTTTAAGGGGTGACATTCTAAATTCTGCATTCTCTGCAAGGTCGGGAACCGTCGATGATCTGGTACGCCCTCTGCGGAAAAGAATTGAACTCAGCTCCAAAATGGGAGAAACAGAACTGGTCGATGCGGACAAAAAGGAGTTGAAGACACTGGGTGCCTCGGAAAAGTGAGTCGCTGAGTTGATGGACGATTTTTACGCAAGCGATCTTGACTATCGTGCCACCACTCTGTAATCGATTCGCTTGGCGAACCAATCATTCAGATCAGGAACGTCTTCGGAGAGAGTGCGTGTTTGATCCTGTGGCTTGTACATTGCCTGCAGCAACATGTCTCGCACGCCGTCGCTGGAGTTATCCCCTCTCGACTTTTCTCCCCCCCTATCGAGCACTTCGATTGCGGCTTTGGGTTGCTCTAAGGATGAATAGTCTACGGTGCCCGAGGTTACCAGCAATTTCAAAGTCTCGAATCCGAGAGGAGAATCAGAATCGACATGCAGTACGGTTGAGTGAACCGTTTTGGTCGGCAACAGCGCATCGCCTTTACCAGCTCCTTCCCCTTTTCGAGGGAACGCCACTTGCACGCTGCCATCTGCACCAAGACAAACTCCTGTGACATAGAGCGGGTGAGTGCCTTTATTGGTGATCGCGAGTCGAAAGCGATCGTCTTGTTTGAAGCTAGGGATGGATAAATTGTCCGAGGGCTCTTCTTTGAAAGTGTAGTCATAAGCAGTGGTGCTGCCAGATTTCAATTTTTTCGAAGTTACCCTTTCGATTTTTACTTCGATATCGTTGGCTATGTCGCTGCAGTCGTTTTTGAATGAACGGATGGCTTCTTGTCTGCTGCGATTTTCCAGAGCATCTACAATCGCTTTCGCACCATCTGTGATACCGTCGGGAACGAACAGGTTATACAGCGGAGTGCCCTCTTTGGTGGCAAGGAAAATTCCTGGTTTCGTGCTCAAGTCTTTTTCTTGCGATGGATTCAACTTTCCACCAAATTTTTTGAAGTCTGAACCAGTGCCGCTGACGATTGCTACTTGCCATTCTTTGTCTTTTTGAGAGAGAGGATCGCCTGTCGATTGTTTGAAGTCGAATGCGTCCTTGGTTGGAAGAACCGAATTCAAGTTTTTCCACAATTGCGTGTTCTTACTCTTCACTCCTTTCAAAGGATGAAGGACTACAGACATTTTGTTCTTACCGAAGAAAGGCGTCACAGCTACGACTTGTGTTTTCTCGATTTCGATGTCGTTGCCGACTTTGTCTCTGAGCTTCACGGTCGATTTGAAATTGTCCGTTTCGATTACGTCGCCGAGCGTGATCTTGCCGTCGTCGCCAACCAATTTTGAACCCTTCTTATAGAATGCTACGATTCCGCCTTTCATGACCCCGAGTGATGTGCCTGCATCAATTTCGACGATGCTATCGCCGAGATCATTGACCACGTGAAATGCCGTTGGCACGCGAGCTCCCGCTCCCTGGAAGAGCAGGCGATCCATGTCACCTTCGATCTGTGGGTTTTGGCTGTTGACTCTCAGCTTGATGGCTGCATCGACTTTTTCCCAGATATCTCTATAGGTAGTTAACGCATTGGCGGTATCCAGAAAAGTTAGCAAGGCGCTGGTCATTAGACCATGTTGAACGCCGTTTTTGTCCGTAGATTCGAGGGATAGTTCATCAGGCATGCAGCCGGCAAGAACGACATACTTTTTACCCGGCGGTACCATGAGTTTTTCCGGCGGCGATGTTCCGCCTCCTCTAGTCTTGCTCGCTACCTGCTTTTCCAATTCTGGACGCTCCAGACTGCGAGACTTGAATTCATCAGTAAAACCTCGCGTGATCGTTCCGGAGTGGCATGAGTCGATGATCAGCGTCACATTGTCCGTATATCTCGTAAGTTCGTCGAGCAGCTCATTAAAGGTGTCGTCGAGCAAATCGTTTCTCTGATCGTTGACAATCACATCTACCGGACAGAGGGTCTCATCGAAGCCGTCAGCCTCGTCGCCACTCAAGTCGGGAACGCGGGAGCCATGCCCGCTGTACTGAAATACGAAAATCCCTGTTTTCCGCTCTTCCTTCAAGCGTTTGGCGTTGGCGGTGAGTTGGCTCTTGAAGGCATCAATGATTGCCTGCTTCGTGGCCTGTTCGCTAAGTAGAAGCTTTATGTGTTCATCATCTTTAAATCTGTGCTTGTCCACAAGAACTTTCTTTATCGCTTTCGTGTCATTCTCGCAGCCATCTAATGGCTTAGATTTGTACTTATTGATACCGATCATCAGTGCGTATTTTTCAGGTTCTGCCGGCTGAGCGTCGGCGGCGAAAATCTTGGATCCACTCATCGATAACAGTGCAAGCAAGGATGTCAGGGAGATGTTGAACAGAGCTCGCGGTTTCATTTGAGCAATACCTCACAGGTGTACAGGTCAGACTATTCTTATACCGCGACTGGCAAATGACTATCTTAAATCCATCTCGTGGGATATGCTGGTCGGTTAGGGGCACTAAATTATCAGGGATTAGACGAGATATGTTGAAATCGCGAGGTGTTCGCTCCATTGACTGACTCCTTACTTTACAGTTCGCCCCGAATCCGTCGCGGAAGGATCTCTGGTGGCTAATGTTGGTGAAGTGATGGGTTTCAAGGAAGGTGGAATTGTCGCTCTTTACAGCAAGTCGCAGTCAATCTTAAAGGAACCAATGGAGTTGTTGACCACCGGCACCATTACGGTGCTCGCCGTCAAACTTGACGATGAAATATCCAAGTTCTTTCGAATACATTTTGGGATCGGCTGATTTCAATCTAGCTTCTTTGGATTGCCAACCACCGCGGCCGATCTGATCCATGCATCGCTTTTCAGCGACTCGGCGATCGAAGGCAGCAGTTTCGCAGGCTTAGATCGGCGTCTGATCCTGATGCGGTGGGCAGAATAAAAGAGGTCCTCGATATTAGAGCCCATGAGCTTCAAGCCTTGGCTCTGGGGAATGGCATTGCGCCAAGCTCGGAATACTCGAGTTGTTTATGGATGTGGCGGTAGAAGGGGGGGGGCGGGACCGAGGGCTTTTCATAAATGGCAAGAGCCCTTTTGTACAGGGGCTCGGCTTTTGCATACATCCCTCTAGCTGAATACACATAACCAAGCCAGAGGCAGCATGAAGCCAGATCCGTCTCTGTCGTCGCAGAATCGGCCTCCATGCGCTTAAGCGCGGCCTCGAATACTCGACTGGCCTCATCATACTTCCTCGCGTTGTAATTACTTGCTCCAGCATTACTTTCTTCAACCCACTTCTCATCGGCAGCGAAGCAAATCTGCTGCATTAGCGGCAGGCTTAGAGCGAGGAGGACAAAAGAGAGCTTTCGAATCATAGCAAGCCTCCCTCAGTATGTTTTGTTCACATCGCTTTCCCGCTGTCTGTTGCCTTCAGGGTCGCCACTGGATTTAGCTTTCCGTAGCCCCAGTCTCGGTTTGGTGTGCCTCCAGTGTGCGAGTCTCTGGTTGCGTTTTCTGCCAACAATTTGCGTATCTGATCTGCATCGAGATTGGGATTTTTTTCCATCATCAAAGCAACCAGACCAGTCACGAAAGGCGTCGCGGCGCTGGTTCCACTCCATGCCAGATGGTATCCATCGGCTGTTACCGATTCGGGATCTGAACCCATTTGGACATAAGTCGAATCTTTCTGTCTGCCGAGTGATGAGATCGCGTATGTAGCGGGCGCCACTATATCTGGTTTCACAGTGCCGTCGCGTGAGTATCCGGGATTGGAATAGTCGGAGAGTTCTCCAGGCATAAGATTGCGATAGGATGTTTTACCATCGGCATTTGTCCAGGTGGTCCTGAAGTCATAGGCACCAATCGTGATGGCATTCTTTGCATTACCTGGCGAACCTATCATGAATTGATGTTCGCTTCCGTTGCCGAATGAGCCCGGACCAAATACGTAGGCATCGAACCTGCCGTTGCCGACCATATCCGAATGTCCCCACGCTCTTACCAGATATTTGCCTGCCGGTAAGGTCGTGACGAGGAGGCGTCCGTCAGCGTTGTAACGGAGAAATTGGTCTCGATAATTCTGAATCGAGAAGTTGGTGCCAGGAGCGATCTCGCCTCGGTATTCGGATTCGCCTACTCTTGCAAGGACGTTGGGAAGGGCTCGTCCGCTGTTCCAAACGGAAAGTATAATACCCTCTCCCTGTGACGTTCTGAGAAAACCTCCATCGTAAGAATAGATATCGATACCCCAATCGTCTTTTGTGTCGAAACAAAACGCGACAGAAGCGTTTCCATCATTGCTGTCGTATGTGTTTAATTCGATCCATCTCGATTCTCTTTGGGAGCCCTCCTTCGCAGGACCAAAGCGGCCGCTTGCGTGCAGACTATTTCCTCTTTCGTTGCCGCCCGCTACGCAGATAGCTACACCAGGCTTGCCAGGACCTGCAAGGCTGTTGATCACGCGCTCTTCCGTCGCATTGCCATCGTGACCGGTATCATGACCGCCGTAACTAAGATTGATGGAGCAAGGACGTTTTAGTTCCTTCGCTTGAGATACGATCCACTTAACTCCAAGATAAGCATCAGCTCTAATGCCACCAGCATCGATTCCTCGCTCGTCGCGATATGGAGCACAACAAATAATCAAGTCAGCCTTCGGAGCGACACCCATGTATGTGCCTTTCGGGACACCATTGGCGGTGCCTTCACCGTTGCCGGCGGCAACTCCAGCGCAAGCGGTGCCATGACCGATCTGGTCGAATGAGTTTACAATCCCCTTTCCACCCAGGGCAGCAGTGATTTGCTCGCGAGTATAGAGCGTTCCGATAGAGGTTCCGTCGACATTAGACTCTGGCGCTTTGTTGCCGATTTTTCCGCCACTTGTTTCATAGGATTTATCGTTCATGTCCCAGATGTACAGAATGCGGGAGGTCCCGTCGGGATTTATGAAATCGGGGTGTTTCCAGTCGATACCAGAATCCACGACACCTACGACTACACCTTTGCCGCTTAGCTGTTGTCGATCGAATGAATCTGCGAGCTGGTCATTCGTGTTCCTGCTGGTAGAACGAGGTGGTGCGCCGGCTGTTGTGTTGTGTTGTGGTGGTTTCGGAATGCTCATGGCGTGCATGCCTTGTACGAATTCGATACCGTCGAGTTTTCCGAGCGGTTCCAGTGACTTCACCGGAATAGATGCGTAGGTCACGCCATCTGCTTGAAAGCGGACTTTCGCTCCTAACTTTGTCAATTCGCTCTCGTCGGTTTTACCAGTGATTGCGATTTCGATAGTGGGATTGGCGTCTTTGTCTCTTATGCCGAAAAGCTGGAGTGTTGAAGGCTTGACGGGACTCGAGCTGCCTCTACTGCGGACCTCGGAATAGTGTCGGGAGAGGACGCTCAACTCGCCCTCCAGCTTAGAGTCAGATTCAACACCTCTACTATTTAATGACTCAACTGCTTTAATTTGTGCGGCTGAGGGAGGACCGATTTTCAAATCCGGCGGTGCCGCAAAGGCGGCATTAGAAATGACAGTAAGCAGACCGCATGTTGCACCCAGAGTGAGGCGATACATCTTGACCATTTAAGGTTTCTCCAATTGGAAGTAATAATGGGACGCCTGGAAAGAAGTTGTCTTGTCTGTAGATTTGGTGTGGTATCGGGCCTATTCGAAACCTCACTTGCGCAATCGAGCCACCAAAGTGACGCACTGGAGACCATGGGCTCGAACCAGGCATTATAGGAAATTTTCTAGAGACCGTCATCGACCATGAGCTGCAAAGAGCGGGCTCGTCTTCGAGAGTTTCTTCGTCCAGAAATCTTCCTTCAGCATCAGGTTCTCCTTTAATGCTAGCTATTGATTACTATGGATGACCATCGCGTGGCAGTCTTGGCGCAAATCAATCTCCACGGTGTTTTTCATGCTAGCGGCAATTAGCCGTAAGCGCTTCACAACAAGAATGGAATGCTGAAACGGTGGCAGTTGTTGTCAACTCTCAGGGTTTTTACTGAACCTTGCGTAACCTGCCGCATTTGATATCGCTGAAGAAGGCACTATATTTAGTGGCGCTGTCTCTATCGAGGTTCTGAACGTTTATTTCGGAAATCATGCATTTTTACTGCGATTTCGGAATATTCTGCGCTTCCCATTGCTCGATAGCGTCCATGACCTCGCTCAATAGTTTTTTCTCGTCTTCGCGAAGGCGGGCGTAGAGTTTTTGCATCTCGTTTAAGTCCGGCATGTAGATAGCGCCCCACTTCGCCATCGCGATCAGCATGGGTAGAAGCGCTTTTCCTTTCTCGGTCAAGTAGTAAAACTTGCGCGATTTGTTTTCCGGATGAATTTGTTCCGCGATCACGCCGTTGGCTAGAAGTCGTTTCAATCGATCCGACAAAATGTTTGTGGCTATGCATTCAGGGCTGGCTAGAAACTCTTTGAATTCGTGTTTGTTGAAAAAGAAAATGTCCCTTATGACCAGTAGCGTCCATTTGTCGCCGAACAAATCGAGGACATTGCTGAAAACGCATTCGGAACGTTGTTTGGCTTTGCTGGATTGGGTCACACTCATATATTAGCAGGTACTTGCAATTTGCAAGCACCAGGGGTATGCTTGAAGAGTACTTGCAAAATGCAAGTGGTTGGTTCCTTATATAGAGAGGCTCGGGCTGATGATTACTTTGCGCCAGGCGACGCTCGAAGAGCGACCAGCAATTGCCGATTTGACGCTCGATGCCTACGCCGAATACGCCGATGAAATGGGTGAAGAGTCGTGGCTGCGTTACGCGCGATCCACTCGCGAACTGATACTGACTGACCCGTCTCTGCTTCGGATGGTGGCGGTGGAGGACGACGATATTGTTGGGTCAGTGGTTTACTGTCCGCCGTATGAAAAGGACTTCGGTGCGCAGCGTATAAAGAATCCCTATCCAGAGATGCGGTTGCTGTCAATTGTGCCCCGCCATCGCAATAAAGGTATTGCAGATAAGTTGATAAACGCATGCGAGCAGAAGGCGGCTCAAGAGAACTCTGCCGCCATAACTCTGCACACGACAAGGCTGATGGCAGTCGCCAAAGCAATGTATGAGCGCAGGGGCTATCAAAGATTCAGTGAGATAGATTTTCATCTGGCACCGGATGTGGTGGTGCTCGGTTATGTGAAGAAGTTGGACAATGGAGCTAATCATGATGCAAGCTGAACAGAAAGAGCCTCGCCTCGGGAAGCCCGGGGACGGCCTGCCGCTTTACGAATGGGCACTCGCTAACTACATCATGGTCCCGATTCGACTTCGCACGACAACGCCGAGGCAAGCGCTCGATCAGTTCGCCGATGAGTCAGGCAAGATAATGGCGGCTGCTAGTCGGTTGTCTCCTCTTGAACTGGCTAGTCGGCGTCTCATTCCTCGATTACGTGGATTGGAGGACAGCTCTCGATTCTGGTCTGTCGCGATGACGATGCAGCATCTAATCATTGTGAACGATCGTATGAAAAGCCTGATTGTTAGCCTATCGAACGGCATACAGGTAGAAACAGATAAACCTTCTTCAACGGCGGACGTTAAACCATCAGCCGATGTTAATCCAGAAACCATTTGTCACGAATACGGGAAAAATTCGGATGATTTTATAGCTACGATCACAGGCCTAGCAGTAGACAAATTTCCGGAGTTAAATTACGCCCATCCCTGGTTTGGTCCGCTAAACGCGCAGCAGTGGCAGGTGTTCGCTCCTATGCATCAACAGATACATAGGAACCAAATAACGGAAATCATCAAGCGACTCTGACACCATCGCTAGAGACCTCACGAAATAGCAAAAATGAGTTCAATTTCGCAGCTTTAAACTGAGACATCCTCGTTTTGATATTGGAGATCCTTAACATCTAGAACCGCATTATGAGTGGGAAAAACTCTAGTGAGTCGCGGCTTTGAGTGCGGTTTTCAACATTGCGACTGTGCATTTGCGTATTGTTCTTGACCGATGACTCGAGAAGAATTGTAGATACGTAATCGGGAAAAAGTTTATCGCCTGTCAATTCAGGTGCAGTTTCTACATGGAGGAATTACTGTCATGGCGAACAACGAAGTGGATCCTGCCAGAGTTGAAGCGGCAGCGCCGCAGCACCAGTTGAGTCTTGTTGACTTGTATCTGAGTCCTCCGGTTGAGAAAAGAACCGCGCAGACTGCAGCACCGCCTGTGGTGCCGAAAACTGCTGAGCCCCCTCGAATGGCCGCGCCTGCGACAACACCAAATCCGTTTCAGCAACCAACGATTCTTGATCATTATCTAACTCCAAAGCCGCAAGGTCAGCCAAATCGCGCACCTGGTTCACCGCCGAACGTAATCCCTGTTTCGGACGGCGGCTTGGATCCAGCGGCACAGCGAGAAGCTGAGAATCGCAGGCGCATCATGGAAGCGCGCCGTGAGCAGCAAGGCGTAAGAGAGCGATTGGCTAAAGAAGCAGAAGAGCGCAGAAAACATGACATCGAAGAATCGAAAAGATACGTTCCGAATCCATTAACCCCGCCTGCACCTGTTGGACCCACTCCGGGAGGACGTGCTCGGTACGGAGTTCCTACGGACCTAGGCAGGCAACTGGACAACAGAAATCAACAAGATCGAAGAGACATCGACAGAATCGAAGAGGGGGCGAGACCGCTTGCGCCTCTTCCTCCGAGTGGACGCGCTCGATTCGGAGTCGACCCAGGAGCCGGGCGAGTTCTCTCGGATCGCGAACAGCAGATGCGTCGTGACGTTGACAGGCGAGAACAGCAGCTTCGACCAGCCGATTCAACGCCAAAGCCGCCGCAGCCTGCCGCGCCGTATCAACCTCGACCGCTTCCCTCGGACGGGACGCGGTGGCAGCCCCCAGGCGGAAGCACACGATCATTCAATGACAAGTTGGATTTTGACAAGGATGGAAGGCAGGTCCAGAAGTCTGTTCAGGATTATCTGGGCAAAAACGCACCGAAACCAAAACCATCGTCCGACCCGACCAGACCGGGCGCGCCGCAGGATTCTGTAAACCCATTCTCGGTCGACGGACAGCTGCGCCGATTTGGCGATTGGGTGCGCGGCAAGTAATTGAAAGATTGAGAATTAATCTTTCCTCTTGTCTGTTTCGTTGGTTTCAGGCAATAGCAGCGGCTTTTGTGAGCTGAACTTTTTGCGCGGTTTCATCGTATAAACGATATATAGCCTCCGAGTTTTCGACGAACGTGCGAAAATGGGGAGGATGATATGGATTGCGGGGTTTTTTGCCTGTATCCATTGGATATATCGATCGATTGTCGCCGATTTGTTTTGTTTTCGGCAGCCAATTTGCTCTTTGGGAGATCACGTCATGCCGCGCCCTTATGTACCGCTACACTTGCATACGGAATACAGCTTGCTTGATGGCGCTACTAAGATCAAAGATTTGGTCAAGAAGGCAAAAGCTGAAAACATGCCGGCTGTTGCGATCACCGATCATGGTGTCATGTATGGTGCCGTCGAACTTACCAAAGCTTGCAATGAAATAGGTGGTGTCAAGCCCATTTTGGGCTACGAAGCATACATCATCGATGGTGATGTCACGGACAAGAAGACGAAGCAAAGTCTCTATCACCTGACGATTATTGCGCGAAACAAAACTGGCTATCAGAATCTGGTGAAGCTGGTTTCACGCGCTCACTTGAATGGCTATTACTACAAACCTCGAATCAATAAAGAAATGCTCGCCGAGTTTAAAGAGGGACTGGTAGTTCTCTCCGGCTGTCTTGGTGCGGAGCTGTCGCAGCTTATTTTGAAGGACAAATTTGACGAGGCTCGCGAGAAAGCGGCTTGGTTTAGAGAAACACTGAAGGATGATTATTTCATCGAAATACAGGATCACGGCTACTGGGAAGACCGCAAAGTTAACCGTGAGCTGATCAAAATTTCGCGTGACCTTGGTATCAAACTTTGTGCAACCAACGACTCGCACTTTACCAACAAGAATGATGCGATGGCGCATGACTGCTTGCTCTGTATCCAAATGGGCAAGATGGTTACCGATGCGAATCGTATGAAGTTCTCCGGCTGGGAATATTTGAAGAACGGCGACGAGATGTCGTACCTATTCCGCGATCACCTTGATACTGAATACATCGAAGAAGCTCTGAACAGCACTCTTGAAATCGCCGACAGAGTCGAAACCATCAAACTAGCCGGCGAACCGAGGCTACCGATCATTGCGATGCCTGACGGTCACACGGCAGATAGTTACCTCACCCACATCGTGATGGAAGGTGTGAAAGAACGTTGCGGGGGATCAATTCCACCGGAGTACGAGGCTCGGGCTAAGATGGAGCTCGAATGTATCGAGCAGAAAAAGTTCGCGTCCTACTTCATCATGACTGCTGACTTCATCAAGTACGCGCGAGACAATGGTATTCCTGTTGGACCAGGGCGTGGATCGGCTGCAGGAAGTTTAGTCGCTTTTGCAACTGGGATCACGAACATTGATCCGATTAAGAATGCTCTGCTCTTCGAGAGATTTTTGAACCCGGAACGACAATCCATGCCCGACATCGATACCGACTTTTGTATCGAACGCCGTGACGAGGTCATCAAATATTGCGCGGAAAAGTATGGTCAGGATCACGTTTCACAGATCATCACGTTCAACAAAATGACTTCGAAAGCAGTCATCAAAGACGTTGCTCGCGTGTTGGAATTTCCTTTTGCTGAGTCTACGAAGCTCGCTAAGATGGTGCCGGTTGTTCGTGGTAAACCGACTCCATTGAAGGACATGCTCGTTGAGCACCCTGAGTTTAAAAAGGAATATCAGAACAGTGACGAGGCTCGACAAGTTATCGATCTCGCTCAGCAACTTGAAGGCACCAATAAAACCTTCGGTATGCACGCCGCGGGTGTTGTGATCTCGGATACACCGCTGGAAAACCTTGTTCCGCTTCAGAAGAACAATGATGGAACAGTCATCTGTCAGTTCTATATGGAAGACGCCGCCTATGTCGGGCTGGTGAAGATGGACTTCCTCGGTCTGAGAAACTTGACTATGATCGACAAAGCGGTCAAGTGCATCAAGCAAACCGTTGGAATCGAGATCAATCCTGACGACATTCCGTTAGACGACGAGAAGACGTATCAAACAATCAGTAACGGGGACCTCTCGGGCATCTTCCAGTTAGAAACCTCTTCAGGGATGCGTCAAGTTGCGCGCGACATGAAGCCGTCTAACATGGAAGATATTTCAGCGCTAATCGCGTTGTATCGACCAGGTCCGTTGGACTCAGGGATGATCGATAAGTTCATCGGCTGTAAACACGGCAAGATGAAAATTACCTACGACACGCCGCTGCTTGAGCCGATTCTCAAAGACACCTACGGGCAGATCGTTTACCAAGAGCAGATCATGCAGATCGCTCAGCAGCTCGGTGGTTACAGTCTGGGTCAAGCCGACTTGCTCCGTCGAGCCATGGGTAAGAAAAAGCCGGAGGAGATGGAGAAGCACCGCGGCAAGTTTATCGCTGGTGCTGCGGAACGTGGAGTCGCGCAGGAGATTTCCGACAAACTGTTCGACATCATGGTTCAGTTTGCTGAATACTGTTTCAACAAGTCGCACTCCGCAGCGTATGGTGTTCTAACTTACCAAACTGCGTATCTGAAAACGCATTATCCGGTCCAATATATGACCGCGTTGATGTCTTCGGTCGCTGGAGAACAAGATAAGGTCCAGGGTTACATCGCTGAGTGTCAGTCGATGAACATCGAGATTCTTCCACCGGACGTAAACGTGTCCGGGAAAGAATTTACCGCTGATGGTGGCAACATTCGTTTCGGCCTTTCCGGTATTAAGAACGTTGGCGAAGCGGCTGTAGAAGAGATCGTTAAAAAGCGCGAACTCGGCGGACCCTACAAGAGTCTGCATGATTTCTGCAATCGCATCGATCTCAAAACCGTCAATAAGCGGACGCTTGAAGCGCTCATCAAATGCGGTGCTTGCTTAAGTTTAAACATCACGCGCAAACAAGCTCTCGAGAATCTCGACGCTATCGTCGATGCCTCTGCTCGCAGGCAGAGCTCCGAAGCGAGTGGGCAGATGAGCCTGTTTTCCTTCGGCGGAAGCGATGATGATAGCGGCGCGCTGATGAAACTCGATATGAGTTTGCGCGGAGACGGTTCAGAATTCGAAGAGGCGGAAATGCAGGTGATGGAGCATGAGCTCCTCGGATTCTATGTTTCCAGCCATCCGCTCAATCGCGTTGCCAATCGACTGAAGTTCCTCACCACTCACTCTATTAAGGAACTGCGCGAATCGGCCGATGGAACAAACGCTATCATCGGAGGTCTCGCCAACGCGGTTGAGAAGCGGCTCACCAAGTCGAACAAGCTGCTCGGTATTGTTCACATGGAAGACCTTAGTTCCAAGTGCGAAGTCGTCATCTATAGCGATCTGCTCGAGAAAATTCCGCCGGAAACATTACAAGCTCAAGCACTCGTTTTGATCAAAGGGAAGGTCAAGAAGTTCGAAGACAATTTCAGTATTGTGGCTACCTCGGTAAGAAGGATCGCGGACGCTTCGATGGTCGATATCGTCATTGGTAGAGACCCTTCATTTTCGGACATGCACCGCTTGAAAGACATTTTGAACGCGCACAAGGGCGAAGATCCTGTGATGCTGCACTTCAGAATGGGTAAAGAAAGTAAGGTCATTCTTGTCGGCTCGCAATTCTGGGTCAGCGCTTCTCCTGAGTTGATCACCGACATCAAAGCGAATTTCAGCGATGCGCTGAGAGTGTCGGCAAGTAGAGTTAGAGCGTAAATTCGGAGTCGACGATCACCGTGAACGATTCGGTCATGCAGAGACCGTTTCAATTTCACCAGGACGTTTCAGTTCACACTAACATCGGAGCGAAAATGTCCGAGCTTGTGCCGATGGAAACTCGACAGATCACTTATGACGCCAGCAATCGCGAAGAGCTCTGGCGCTGCAATCTCTACCTATTAAAGAAGGGGCAGTTGTTTACAACGTTCATTCTCATCACTTCGATCGTGTTCGTCGTCTGCGCTGGTTTAGGAATTCAATTTCCGCTGACAGACATCTTCACCATCATCGCATTTACGCTTCTGGCGCCAATTCTCTTGTCGTGGCTCATGGTGTGCAAATTGGTTTCGAAACCACGATTGTGCACCACCACAATCTCTGAAGCCGGGGTGCGTGACTTCACCGATAAGGTCAACGATACAAAGGTGACGTGGGGAAAGGTCGACAGTGTGCAGTTCGACAATGGCAGCGTTTACTTTCTCTCGAGAATTTTCACGAGCATCTACGTTCCTTCCTATGCTTTCGATAGCCACGCGTCAGCGCAGGAGTTTTACGCTCACGCTCAGAAATTATGGCTCGAAGCGCGGCAGAGCAAAACTCAGAGACTGGCTTCCTGGGCTGAAGACGAACAACTCAAGATTCAAGCTGATACATTGAAACAACTCGAGCAGTTTGAAATCGAAGAAGAGGAGATGTGGAAAAAGCTGGAAGAAGAGCACCGCGAGGATTCCAGGTCTGGCTCCTAAGAAGCGTGCTAGCTTAGTTCGCGGTGCTGCCGCTGTTCTTACACGGGTCAGCGAGGTCAGTGCCCGAAGCTTGTCGAGTTTTGGGCTAACTGTTTGACTTGGGAACATCCGAACGCGACTTGAAGATCTTGAGAAGATAAAGGACCGATGGACAAAGTAAAACTGTTCCTGCCATCAGCGCGATGATTACCAGATCCAGGGTTTCTTTGTTCGCCATCGAGTTTGTGATCGTCCAGTTAGGCCGAACCAGAAAGGGGTACTGCCCTAGAGCCCATCCCCAGAGCACGAAGGCGACTTGGCCAGCTGCGAAAAATCTGGCGATACCGAACTTTCTAAAGTACAGACATGAAAGGGAGCAGAGCGCGAGCAGCGCGGTCACCACATGTAGTGGTATCACTCTTGAGATGTCTGCATAGATTGCTGGCGCTTCGTCCTTCGACAGAAAGAAAACGACTGCCGCCATGATCGCACTTATTATTGCCGAGAGGATCGCTCGCATCCGAAAATCGTTTTGCAGCTCTGCGTCAATGGTGTCTGATGTTAGATACACCGCTGCCAGATAGGCGAACAATGCCAATGCGAATAGACCCACCGCTATGGGGAACGGTTGCGCCCAGGAGTGAACGTATACCTGCATGAAGTCGGTGCCGTCGAGCGTCAATGCACCATTCGAAATCGCACCGACAATGATACCGAGCACGATTGGCGTGATTGTGCTGGAGATCGCAAAAATTCTTCCCCACAAACGTTGAACATTGTCGCGTTGCGAGTCATATGTGCGGAAGGTGAATGCGGAGCCGCGCAGGACAATACCTATTAATAGAATTGTAAGTGGAATGTGCAGTGCAATCGAGATTGCACAAAAAGCTGGCGGGAAGCAGGCGAACAAAATCACTATCACGAGAATAAGCCAGACGTGATTAGCTTCCCAGATCGGACCGATAGCGTTTGCGATTGTCTCTCGTTGCTTGGCTGCCCGGGGACCGAAGGCAAGCAAGTCCCAGACGCCACCGCCATAGTCGGCACCGCCCATGAGGGCATAAAAAGTCAGTGAGATGATCGCAGCGATACCCAGAATGTGCTCAGGTGAGGGGAGGTTCAAGTCAATCCACCTTCTTTAGGCTTGGGCTTTTGACGACCTGCCGCCGGATTAGGAAAATGACTATTACCATCAGAAAGATGTAGAGGATGGTGAAGGTTGTGAATGGAACGATCAATCCGGGCATAGGAGTGACTGCATCTCGTGTACGAATGATGTTGTGGACGACCCAAGGTTGGCGTCCAAGTTCGGTAACCATCCAGCCGGTTTCAAGCGCGATGAAACCTAAAGGCGAAGTCAGTACCAGCGCTTTCAAGAACATATCGGAGTCCGGGAGAGAGCGTTTTTTTCGCCACAAAAGCGCGCCCCAGGCGGCAACCAACATCATGAGAATTCCGCATCCGACCATTGCCTGAAAGTTGTAGTGAACGAGGGCGACGTTCGGCCAGTTTTCTCTTGCGAAATCTTTAAGTCCTTTCACCTCCGCGTTTGGATCGTGAAAGGACAGCAAGCTTAGACCGTAGGGAATTTCGATGCCGTAATGGACTTCAGCTTTTTCGCTGTCGGGAATTCCTCCTATGATGATCGGTGCTCCGCGTCGAGTTTCGTAGTGCGCTTCCATCGCTGCAAGTTTCACCGGTTGCATATGGGCGACCATTTGGGCAAGAATGTCGCCGCTAAGCGGTTGGAGAACGGCCATGGCTCCTCCAAGGACAAGCGCAATGGCGATGGCTCGTCGATGGAAGATGTTCGACCTGTCTTTCAGTAGCATGTAAGCATGGATGCCCGCGACGAGGAATGCGGTTGCGGCATAAGCGGCGATGATCATGTGTGCCGCTTCAGGAAGACCAGCCGGATTGAACATCGCTTTTACCGGCTCGATGTCGACGGCTTTGCCGTCGACGACGCGAAAGCCGGTCGGCGTGTTCATCCAACCGTTCGCAAGCACTACGAAGAAAGCCGACAGTGCGCCACTCAGCGAGACGATGACACCTGCAGCAAGGTGCGCCGCTTTCGGCACGAGTTTCCATCCATATAAGTAGATGCCGAGGAAGATCGCCTCCGTGAAGAATGCGAAGCCTTCGAGTGCGAAAGGCAGACCGATGATTTCGCCCGACCACTTCATGAAGGCCGGCCACAGGAGACCTAACTCGAAGGAGAGCACCGTGCCCGATACTGCGCCGACGGCGAAAAGGATTGCCGCACCTTTCGACCATCTCTTTGCCAGTTCAAGATAAACATCATCGCCGGTCTTCAGCCAGAGCCACTCTGCGATACACATCATTAGTGGAAGAGCGACACCGATTGCCGCGAAGATGATGTGGAAGGCAAGTGACATGCCCATTTGCGAACGAGCTACGAAAAGATCGTTCATGGCTGAACCTCAGATTTCCCTCTATTCTAGCGGCTCTTCACGGAAAACATTCCCGCTGTAAATCGAAAAAAATCAATCGTTACCGGCGATTTGTCAGTTTATCCCAAGCTCGTCCTATTCGATTGCTGACTGGTGATCTCCCGCTGCCGGTCGGGCATCGTAATGGTTTATGAAGCGTTTTTCCGAGCGGGAACATTCGGAAGTCGCACACTGTCTTGGGGAACTGTTGGTTGAAAAACAATCTTGTAAATATTTTGATCAGCAGGTGCTAAACGATGGAAGACAGGTAGTTTTAATGTAGAATTACTCTCTTCCAAAATATTGGAAACGAAATCCAAAGGAGGTTTCAGCTAGACACAACAACGCCCAACTCCCAGAAGGCATTTGTCCGATGGTGTTAAGTAAGCGTTTCGTGTACCCCGCAAGACTGGCTAACCATAGGGTTCTCCGAGTCTTGGCATGTATAGGAATCACTTTCACCGCTCGTTTAGCAGCGATGCGGAAAGGGGGAAAGAAATGTTCGGACCACATCTAATTCTTGAAGCTTACGGATGCAACAAAGAGAAACTCGCAGACGTAAACTCAATGTGTAAGATGCTTGATGCGTATCCGCCTCAGCTAGGTATGACCAAAATAATGCCACCGTACGTTTTTACGTACCACGGCGCAGTTGAGGATGATTGGGGAGTTAGTGGAGTGGTGCTCATTGCTGAGTCTCACATCTCCATTCACACGTTTCCTGATAAGGGTTTCGCAACCCTTGATATCTTCTCTTGCAAAGACTTCGATGTTGATGAAGCAGTCAAATTCTTCAACTCGTATTTCGAGCCTGAGAGCTTTGACAAGGAAGTGTTCATGAGAGGCCGCGAGTTCCCACGCAGCGCAGGACGCGCCCGTGCGATCGTCGAAGGCGAAAGAGCACGTCTGACTGCAGTCAGCTAAGCATCGAAACAACCGGGTCGCAGGTCAAGCTGAAACAGCGATGACCTGCGACTTTTCTTTTGTTTGCGCGACAAAAATCAGATGGAAGTGGCGGGTGGCAACACTCGCCGTTTCTGTGTGAGCTTGAAAGCTAGTCGGTCGCGATCAGCTTGGCGTACTGCGCCGCGTCAACATTTCCGCCGCTTACGATTACGAGCGGCTTTTTGTGCTCGAAGCGCTCCTTGTTCGCCATTAACGCTGCAAGGCTGAGCGCGCCTGTCGGTTCGCACTTGAGATTGGCCTGCATGAACAATAATCGCATTGCCGCCACGATCTCGTCTTCTTCAACTTCGAGAATCTCGGTGAGACCACTCTTCAAAATCGGGAAGTTGTGCTTGCCGACGCTCAGAGTGCGCGCGCCATCAGCAATGGTGGCAGGCTCCTTTTCGTTTGAAACGATCTCGCCTTTATTCAGGCTCTGCGCAGCATCGTTGCCGAGCTTTGGCTCCGCGCCGAAAACTTTGACATCCACGCCGTTGCGTTTGAACCCTTCTATCAGTCCGGCGCTCAAGCCGCCTCCGCCGATAGGCACTATGACTGAATCGAAGTCGTCTTTGTAGTTGACGAGTTCGTCCGCCAGCGTGGAATTTCCCTCGATGACTCTTTCGTCATCATAGGGACTGACTGATTCAACTTCTGTTCCAAGCTCGATCAAAACATCAAGCAGCCACTCGCCGCGGCTCTTGACTCCGACATCGACGAGTCTGATCTCTCCGCCGAAACCTTCAACCGCTTCGATTTTCGACTTCGTCGAGGTCTCCGGCATGACAACGGTGCACTTTTTTCCGGTCAGCTGGCACGCATATGCGAGCGCCTGCCCGAAATTGCCGGACGACGCCGTCACCAGATGCGGTGCCGAAGAACTCAGCGCAACATTGTAGGCAGCTCTGAATTTAAAGCTGCCCGTATGTTGAAAGGTTTCCGAGGCAATGAGAACCCTCGTGCCAAGCTCGTTGTTGAGCTTGACCGAGTCCACCAGTAAGGTGGGTCTCAGACCTGTCTTACATTTGTTTAGGAGCATCTGCCTTGGTGGCAGTTTGTGGATCCGGCTGCTTTTTCTTCTTGTTCAAGAAATTGAACTTGTCGAAACCGCCTTTCATAGCCGAACTCATTCCGCCGATCTTGTTTTTCTTCGCCGGTTTTTGTGCAACTTTGTTGGTTGGTGCTTGCGGTGCCGGAGACTTTGCTACCGCATTGTCGATTTCCTTGTCACCAGTGTTGAACTGATTCGCTGCCGTGATATCTCCCTCTGCGAATTCATTGGGATCGATCGCGACTTGCGATTCCTCAATCTCTTTCTTAACCGGAACTGGAGCTTGTTTCTTTGGAGCTGCTGCTACCGATTCCTTGGGTGCATCGGACTTTTTCTTTTTCTTCAGTCCTGGCATTGATGGCATGCTAGCCTTGAAGCTCGGCATTCCAAACTTTGATTTCTTGGCTGGTTTGTTAACTGTGGTTGTTGGCGCGGGCGTTGCGGCGACCTGATTTGAATTCGTCTGTATGTTGTCTTCCGGAAGATTGACGATTGGCTCGAACTTCTCTTTTGCAGCTTTGGCCTTTTTCGCGGCGATGCGTTTGGCTTTTTCTTCCTGAATTTCAGCTACAACTTCTTCATCAGGCTCGGTCGCTGCTGCTTCGAAGCCGCTCCTCGGGCGAAGATTGATGTCGTTGGGCTCTTCCTTCTTCGATTTCTTCTTGCCAAACTTCGGTATAAAGGCTAGGGACTTCTTGCCTTCAGAAGCTTTTGCTTTGGCTTTATTTTTGTTTGCGGCGAGCACATCTTTCGAGGCTTCGGTGTAGAGTTCGTCTACTGAGCCAGCCTTGGTTGCTAGCTTGTTCGGGCTCTCTTTCTTTTGTTTCTTGGTCTTGCTGATAGCGCTGTCTTTTGCATCAGCGAGCTTGTCGCCGGTTGACTTCACTCCGCTGCCAACTGCACCGGCTGCGTCCTTCGAAGCGTTGGCTATTCCGCCACCAACCTTCTTGGTTCCGTTAACCATTGCGCCGGCGCCAGCTTTAAGACCACCGGTGATACCGCCCATTTTTGGCATCCCGACTTTGGGCATGCCGACTTTTGGCATGCCAAGCAAGCCTTTCTTCTCGGGCTTCTTCTCTTCGAAGTCAGCGCTGGGAAGAATTATTGATTTGTTTGTAAATGTCTGAGGTTTAGCCTGGGCGTCATCGAACTGCGGAACGACAGCGCGCTCGTCCTTACCTTTCTTCTTCGCAGCAGGCGCATTCAGTTTTATATGAGCGTAGGGGTCGAGCGCGGACCCGGCATTCGCGGCAGGGACAGACGCTGCGAGCAGAATGGCCAGTGATAATGGTACATACCCTTTTAAAGAGTTCATCGAAAAAATCCCCTCGGTCCTGTTTCTGGTAAAAGGTTCCGTCTTTTATATCATAGGTTTGGAGGCTTGCCATGAGCGCCGTAACACTTTCCAATTGCCGGACCACCCGATATTACAAGGGGTAAGACAAATGAAAGCGGCCGATCACAGAATCCCATCAAATGTTTATAATCTGAAGGTGTTTACGGGTATAAAGGTACTCGGACCGTGTTTTCATAGTCAGAGGCAGCTTCCCGTCTCAGGAAAGGTTAGCAACAAAGAATAATATGGAAGATTTCGTACCTATCAATCCTTGGGTTTTCATCGGTATTTGCTTCGGCTGGTTTGCCCTGGCATTCTTCTTCTTGGCTGGGCGCAAAGTGTTTTTCGAGCCCTACGTCGATAAACAAGAAGACTAAAACGCCGACCAGGCTTGAAAATCTAATTTACAGTTTTTGAAAGTAAACCGCTCGCTCGGTTTACTTTTTTGCGTGAAGGAAAACCGTTCGCGCCGGTAATACTGCCTCTTGGGAACCGCGGCGTCGTATTTTGTGAACTGATGGGCGTTTTGAGGCGGAAATAGGTGATGTGGTTTCCCATTCTATATATTTGGAGTTAGAATTCTAAATTCGTTTTATACGTTCTATATCTGCTACTCAACTTGGAAAACCATCATGCCGCAAGATTTGAATCAGGCCAAAGACAAAGCTAAAGATGTGCTGGAGCTAATCTCGAAGAAGACGCTCGACCCAGGTGAGCGCAAAAAGGTCGTGGATGAGTCCGCTAAGTATTGGCGCGACCACGTTAATGAGGGCTTCTTGCAGTACCGAAAGTCTGTCAGTACTGACTATACCGCCGTCGAGTGGGAAGATGACGGTGCTGTCTTTCGCGACATCAACGGCAAAGAGTTTATCGACATGCTTGGCGGTTTCGGTATCTACAGCGTTGGGCATCGCCACCCCAAGGTCATAAAGGCCGTCCGCGAGCAGTTGGAAAAGCAGTGCATTCACTCGCAGGAACTTATTGACCCTCTGAGAACCTACCTGGCGCGTCTCGTGGCTCTCATCACGCCCGGCGATTTGCAATATTCTTTTCTCACTAACTCGGGTACGGAGTCCGTCGAGGCGTGCTTGAAGATGGCGATGCTGGCGACTGGCCGGCATCACTTCGTGGGCACCGTCGGTGGTTTCCATGGAAAGAGTCTGGGATCTCTCGGCGGCACTTCCAAAGCTGTTTTCCGCGCGCCATTTTTGCCTCTGATGAATTGGACGCACTTACCCTTCGGCGACGTTGAAGCGCTCAAGATGACTCTCGAGTGCAATGACTTCTCCGGAGACAAAGTTGCTGCGTTCCTCGTAGAGCCGATTCAAGGTGAAGGCGGAATCAACGTGGCGCCTCCCGGCTATTTGAAAGCTGCCAGAGAACTTTGCGATAAGTATGGCGCCATGCTGATCTTCGACGAGATTCAGTGCGGAATGGGACGCACCGGTAAGATGTTCTATTGCGAATACGACGACGTTGTTCCCGATCTGATGGCCCTCGGAAAGGGCTTTGGTGGCGGTGTCATGCCAATCGGCGCGTGCGTCGGTTCGGCTAAGACCTGGGAGAAATATGTTGAGAATCCGTTCTTGCATACCACTACATTTGGTGGCAATCCATTGGCATGTGCCGCAGCGATCGCGACGATCTCGGTGTTGCTCGAAGAAGGTCTTCTCGATCAAGCTCGGGAGAAAGGCGAGTACATGCTACCTCGCTTGAACAAGCTCGCTGAGAAGTATCCGGAAGTGCTTGCAAGTGCCCGAGGTGTCGGTCTGATGCTCGGAATGGAATTCACCAACAACGATCTTGGATACCAGGTCTCGAAGAATTTATTCGCAAGAAACATTTTGATTTCCGGAACCTATATCAACGCTCGCGTGCTCAGGGTTGAGCCACCGCTAGTGATATCGTATGAGCAAATCGATAAATTCCTCAGTTCGCTTGAGGAGTCGATTCAGCAGGTTTATAAGGAACAAGGGATCGCGGCATCGGTTCCCGTTTAAACATCAGCCCCCTGTCTGCATCGAGGTACGTTAGGTTGTAAACGAAGGCAGGGATCACACGATCCCTGCCTTCCAGTTCCGGACTCTCTTCGCGCAGTTCTACTCTTTGCCGGTGAGTTCAAAACGGGCTGCGCGCAGCATACTCCTATTTGGCTGCAGCATTCGCCATCTTTCGCTCTCGCTTTCCAGCTTTGTCATCAAGCTTAGTCGCTTTCGACAGGAATTTTTGTTGTTCCTTCTCCGGCATTGCAGGGGATAGTGCGACATAGGCGCGATACTGAAATGCGGTTTCCCGCAGTTGAACCGGTGTCGGCTTGGAAACATTTTCTAGTGCCTTTGCCAGACCTATCCGTGCTTCCGCGGACTTCGGGTTTGAGAACACGGCCTCGTGGAACGTATCGACCGCGCTGCCGGTCATGTGCTTTCTCGACAGATCCGTTGCCAGAGTCAAGCTCTTACGAGCGTTCTCACGGTTTTTAGCAACCTGCGTGAGACCTCTTCGCGCTCGTTCGGCACCGCCCGCGGTGGTACTCGCTTTCTTATAGGCGACTTCGGCATTATCGAGGTCATGAACCATCAAGAGCAAATCTGCGAAACTGAAAATCTGTTTCGGGTTATTTGTGTTGTTCAACACGGTCTGGATCTCCTGGTTCGCTTCCTGGAAGCGGTTCTGCGCCATCAGCGCTTGGGCGTAGCTAACACGCTCGCCATCGTTACGTGGTGTTCCAAGTGCTGCAAGATCAACTTCCTCACCTGCAAGCGAGCGAAGTTTAGCTTGGGCAAGACGCAGCTTCATATCGTTTGGATTCATCTGCACTGCCCGATCGAGCATTGCCAGAGCGTCATCGAAGTCGTTATCTCCAAAGTAACCGCCGGTGGTTTCCTTGTTCGCCTTCATGTAATAGGCTGTGGTCAGACCATCTGCTGCTCGTGCGTTACCCGGTTGTGCGTTTAAAACTGCTTGATACGCTTTGATTGCGTCGTCGATTTTCTCAACTCGCAAACTCTGATCACCGATTCGTGACTGGAGGTCAGCGTTGTCCGGCATGAGTTCGAGACCCGATCGCAATTCCGCAATTGAATGTTCGATATCGCCACGCACTTCGCGTACATTTGCGATGCCGAGGTAAGCCGCCGGGTTTTCCGGCTTAATTCTGATGGATTCTTGATATTCACGAACCGCCGCGACCGTGTTGCCCTGCGACTCGTAGGCTTTTCCCAACGCTAAGCGAACGGGCCAACTGTTTGGAAACTGATACTGCGCGATGTTCAGTTCTTTCAGCGCTGCATCTGTCTGACCTTGTGTCAAAAGCGATTGACCGAGTCCGTAGTGCGCAGTCCAATCACCCGAGTTCAAGCGTATCGACTGTTTGAAATTGGCTGCAGCCGCACCTGGATTGTTCTGGGCGAGCTGTATCATACCGAGACCGGTGTAACCGTCGTTATACTTCGAGTCCATGCTAATCGCTTTCTTGAGTTCGTTGGCTGCCTCGTTTAAACGACCTTGCTCTTTGTAGACCATGCCCATCGCGTAGTGGGATTCGGGAATGTCGAGATTGGCATCCAGAGCTTTTTGCGCTTCGGCTTCAGCTTCGCGCAGAATCGAATCGCGATTTTTTCTTATCGTGTTGGATGAAGATTGCAATCGGTTAAGCATGTTGAGTGCCTTGCCTGCGTGAGCGCCCGGATTATTTGGATCGCGCTTTAATGCTTTGTTGAACTGATCCTCTGCGCCGTCGACCTTGAATTGTTTGGCAAGCGCCATTCCATAGCCAATGTTTGCGTTAACATCTTTTGGGTTTTTCTTTAACGCGGATTGGTAATATTTTGCCGCGTCGGCATATTTGCCTTTCATCATTAGACTATCCGCCGCAGCGACACTAGCGCTGACGCGACCATGATAAAAACGTTTGCTGGCAGCTTTCACGTCCATGGCCGCGAAAAGAGTAATCGAACATGCGGTCAGCGAAGCGAGCAGAACGCGTGTTGACTCTCGGCTTTTGTTATTGTCCATAAAGTCTCTCCTAAACTTGAGGTAAGGGCAAAACCGGATCATCCTCGCGGTCCAAACGGGATGTCTGTTATCTTTCGGTCGTCATTTGAATACCGACATGCAAGTGCATAAAGGCATTGGTCGCCAATCTTCGAAAGGGACGGGTGAAAGTTCTGTTTGTTCCTTAAAACTTTCGCCGATCCATTTCTGGAAACTTTCTACGCGGCAACCTTTACTCGCATTTTTCAATAAACACCATTGATGCCTTTCTTCACGCGACTAGTTTAATCCAACAGGTTGCAATTGGAAATGCATCGGTATTTATCTGATACCGTTGGTGATACCAAGAGGTTGCGCGAGAGGTTTCTGACTGTACGGGCTAGCCATCACTGAAAGCTCATAGAAGCGCGGCTCCATCCCCAAAAGATGGAGAACGTCATCAATCTGATGACGTTCTCCTGTGGGCAACTTTATGTGAACAATTTCTGTGGTCGGCTCGTTATCGCCTTGAGCTCACTGCTGCATCGCGGCGCTCTTTTGGCGTTTCGTCCAGCGGCTCTTTTTTGTTGCTGGTGTCTTCGCCGAGTTTTTCCATGATTGTTCTTCTGTGCCGCCATGCGAACATCGCTGCGATAGGTGTACCAACAACAATCAAAAGACCGACTGCGACTACGGCTACGAGAATCAGGGTGGAGGTGACACTAACAACTTCCTTGAGCTCTTTCAAATCTTTTTTCAGTGTCAGCAATTCCGAATTGACTCCGACAACCGGTTTTTTCAATTCTACAACCGGATCTTTGAGAGACACGATTGGACCATACATCTTATTAAGCTGCGATTCGACGCGGCTGAGTCGTTGGTCTACGCTACCCATCTGACCGTGTACTCCGCCGATGTCTTCGCGCAGTGAGCCCATTTGTTCTTGCACCTGAGTCATATCTTTTCGCAGACCGACCATTGGTTTTTGCAATGACGCAATTGGCGCTTCAAGTCGCATTATCTGTTTTTCCAGGTGGACGACTTGTTTTTGCATGTCGATGACCGGCTTGAACACCCACTTGATGGGATTCAGGTCGCCGACTTTGAAACCTTTCTTTTCAGCTTCGAATGTCTTCGGATCAATTTCGACTCCGTCAATTTTGTTAGCGGCGTCTACCATCGCCTTATCTGTTTTCTCTTGCTTCTTCGCCGCGTGCTCCACCTGACCTTTTGTCGGCTCAGCTTTTTTATCTGCCTTTGCGTCCTTCGCTTCTTGCTTCGCGCTGTCCTTGGCGTTTTCCGCGGCCAATTTGTCCGCTTTCTTTTCTTCCTTCGCCTGCTCTGCAGCCGATTGCACTTCCATCGTCTTATCCGCTGCGAGCGCGGGTGTACCTCCTACGCCTACAACGCTCAGAGTAAGTGCAGCAATTATCATTTGCTGTTTCAACATGTGGCGCCATCTCCTAACTTCTTCGTACCAGTGTTTGGTAGCACTTTTCTCGGAAGGCGATGATTTTAAGTTTTGAAAGTTTGCGAGGACAAGGAGCTAGCTGGAGAAGCCGATTCCAAAGAGGTCAAGCATGCGCAGGAGCATGTTGGGACTTTCTCCCTGGTCTACTCGCTTTAAGGAAGCGGTCACCGCATTGACGGATAGTGACCGGATTGGTTCAGGCGGATAGGGGAATGGTTTTTCCGTCACCATTTTTAAGGATAATAGATCTGTCCTATTAGATGTCGCAATGTTAGCGAGGATTTTGCCGGCTATTCGAGTGGTCCCGATACCATGACCGGTGTAGCCGAGTCCGTAGACGACAGTGTCACCATATGCGGTGCCAAAGAATGGCGTCAGGCGGGTCGTCGATGCGATTGGCCCGCCCCATGCGTATGGAAACTTAAGCTCTGCCGCCTCAGGGAAGTGTCGAATCCAGCTGGTTCTCAGGGTTTCGTAGTGTCCTTCCGAATGGTCGCAGCTCTCATCGACTCTGTTTGGCGGATAGTAAACCGCTTCACTGGTCCCCCAGAGAACCCGGTCATCAGCGGTCAATCGATAATAGTTGAAGAATGTTCTGCCATCGACCATTCCTTGTCGATTATGCCAGCGTATAGCTCGTTTCTGTTCATCGTTCAACGGCTCACTGACAAGAATGTAGTCGTACAGAGGAATGAAGCGAAACAGCAATTCCGGGAGCAGGTGATGAGAATAGGCATCGGTCGCCATGATTATCCGGCGAGCGCGGACGCTGCCTTCTCGGCAGTTGACCAAGCCATTGTCCAGACTGGCTACCTGAGTGTTTTCGTGGATGCGAACACCGCGCGTTAGCAGCTCTTCTTTCAATCGATCTATCAATTTTATCGGATTGAGGTTGCCGCCACCCGGCACGAATAATCCCCCCAGGTAAAGCGGCGAGTTTACTTCCTGTTGGATTTCTTCTTTGTTGAGAAGTCGATATCCCTGAATGCCCAGCTGGGATGCAACATCCAAGTTCCGTTTGCATTCTTCCATGTGCGCAGGTGTCATCGCTACTTGCAATTGACCGGTGCGCTCAAAGTCGCAGTCTTTTGCAAACGCGCTGAGCTCATCTATATTTTGTAAGCCGAGACTAGCCAGTCGAGCGGCTTCCTTGAGACCGAAATGTCCGATGGCGAGATTGTGCGTGTGGTCGATACTGGTACTTACTATTCCGGCGTTACGCCCGCTGGCACCATATCCGGTGACAGCACGTTCCAGTACGACGACGTCTGCGGATGGATTGAGTTGCTTCAAAAAATACGCGGTCCACAACCCTGTGAAGCCCGCGCCTATAACCGCGTAATCTGCTGACTGCGAACCGCTCAGAGGATCACTCGCGACGTAATTTTCGCGCGTTGCCAGCCAATAACATGATTGCTCGACGGGAAGCTTTTGCATTCGAGGAGTCTAGCATGTCGGCGCAGCCGTTTAATTGTCAGGCGTTTCCAACGGAGAGCTTCTCTTGCTCAGACTTGATTTTGACGATTTCAACCGAACATGGTGCCTCTGACAGCACTCCTTCGGAAACGCTGCCAAGCAAAAACTTCGTAATTCCTTTTCGACCGTGCGAGCCCATTATGATCAAGTCTGCATGCCAATCTTTGGCCACTTCTATGATCACGTCTTTTATGTAACCCTCTTTAACCTCGCTCTCAATCTGCTCCGGCGCGAAGCGTGCGCCGAGCTGCGCGGCTGTTTGATTCACTAAAGATTGAGACGAATCAATCAATTCCTTTTGAGCTTCCATGGCGACGGGCACGTAATTTCCGTGCCAACCTGCGTATTCGGGGTGGAATGGTTCGACTACTGTGAGCACTTTGAACCGAGTGTCACTCGGCCACGGACGGTTGAGAACCTCATCCACAGCGGCATGAGAGAAAGTCGAACCATCGATTGCCAGGAGTATGTTCATTGCTGTTTTATATGAATAGAAGGAAACTTTCTTATTATATAGAACGAATTAGCCGATCCGGTGCGATTCTTCATATTCGAAATCCCCAGGTCTGTTTGCTTTTACGAGTAAAACAGCATATCCCCTTTGCGAATTCTTACGGAATTGTATACAGGTCTTCAAATTTCTCTTGACGGCTCTCACCGACCTCGCATAGGATTGCTCCATACGAAACGCACGGGCACGAGCTGCCCCAATATGAGCAAAAACGATGCGCAATTTTGGATTTTTCTGGTTTAGCGAGGTTCACCCGGGGTGAGTTAGATTCACGATGATTACCCGAGGTGGACCGCATGCAAAACAAGCAGGCGGTCTTTTTGTTTCAGAACACAAGTAAAGGAATTGAGTCATGAGTAATAAAGGTTTTTGGTTTTTTGCGTTTAGAGTCCCCGGGCGGTAAGTCCAGGAAGCGTTGACGCGACCTAGATGACCGACCCGGGGCAACGGAGTCGGTCTTTTTTTTCACTCTCACAAGGAACCAAAACAATGTCTACGAATCTGAAAGCAAGCATCACCGAAACCCAGAAACGCACCGTGGTTGAGATCGCCGATGGCGTCACCTGTGGCGGAAGAAGCTTATTAATAGTAGCCGGACCATGCTCTGTCGAATCGAAAGAGCAAATGGACCAGGTGGGCGCGGCGCTGCGCGGTCAAGGCGTAAGCGCCCTGCGCGGTGGCGTTTACAAGCCACGCACTTCGCCATACGCTTTCCAGGGGCTCGGAGAAGAAGGTCTGCAAATCCTTTCCGACACCTCGAAAAAGTATGGTATGCCTGTTATCACAGAAGTTATGTCCGAAAAGCAGGCTGACATTGCTGTTCACACCGCCGATGTTTTGCAAATCGGCAGCCGAAACATGCAGAACTTCGAGCTTTTGAAGCACATCGGAACGCTTCGCAAGCCCGTGATTCTCAAACGTGGGCTATCGGCAACATTGGAGGAGTTGGTGAACGCTGCCGAGTACATACTCGCAGGTGGCAATGACCAGGTCATTCTTTGCGAGCGTGGCATCAGAAGCTACGACAATGCGACGAGAAATGTTCTCGACCTCGGTGGTGTCGTAGCCCTTCGACAGATGACCCATCTGCCGATTCTGGTCGATCCTTCGCACGCTTGTGGGCGCCGAGAACTGGTCGCCGACCTCGCTCGCGCGGCAATTGCTTGCGGCGCTGATGGTTTGATGATCGAATGCCATCCTGAACCGGAAAAGTCTGTTTCCGACGCACGTCAGGCGATTCATATGGATGACATGATTGAAATCATTCGAAGCATAGAACCAATTGCAGCTGCGGTTGGAAGAACCATTTGCAATCCGACTCTAGTTAAGGGTGTGGACGAGCCCCAAGCTGAGATCAAAGAGTCGCACAAACTGACGGGTTATGAAACTTTGGTCGCTGAACTCAAAGATATTCGTCGCGAAATCGATAAAACCGACACGCGCATTGCCGCTTTGCTGGAAGAGCGTCTGATGCTCGCTATGCGTGCAGGTGAGCTCAAGCAAGAGCTCAAGGTGCCTTCGCGTGACGTTGCTCGCGAACGCGAAGTTCTCGATCTGGTTGGTCTGGCATGCACAGATCCGCGTGTCGCCGCTCGGGTTCGCAACATATACGAGCGAATCATGGACGCCAGTCGTCAAATTCAGGTCGAGAATGCACTGCCGAAACGAGTGGTTGCATGAGCGTCGTGACAAACGAAAAGTCCGCGGACGGTCTGTGAAGCTCCATCCGCGCGGCTTTCCGAGATGTTGTTTTGGTGGTTCTGCTGACAACTTGATCACGGATTAATATAAAACGTGAGCCTTTGCCTGATCAGACGATATATATCACTTGGTACACTTTCTTTCACAGCAGTAAGCATTGCTGTGTCATCCCCTCTTCGAGGTCCTATATGTCATTCCTAGCAGGTCTGGCCGTTCTCGTAGTAGCAACCGTAGCAGCAGCATGGATTAACGACAACACGTCGTTAGGGGGACAACTGGAAGAGTAGTCAGTCTGGAGTTCCAGATTGCGTTCCAAACTTTGTATTTAGTAAACCACCAGCACCTAGAACGGCAATCAGAGTTGCAATTCTAATTCCAATTCGCGGAAGTCTTCCGAGTCCGGGAATTTGTACGATAAGGGCGATAATAAGACTGCCGATGAACACCTTCGTAAAGGTGGTCATGCGCGGATGCGATTTGAAATACTCGAGCCTTGCCAAGCCTGTCTTCTCGAATACGCGTTCTCCGATGAGCGAAACGCCGACCGATAGTCCGGCTACGACGACCAGTTCTAACACGGCAAGCAAAGTTGTGGCCAGGGCGCCTGTAATTCCAAGCCTATCGAGAACGATTACCGAGATCAGAAGAGTTATGCCGCTCAAGCTCGCCTTGAAAAAGCAGCGCCAGAATTGAGTTTTGCAACATTCTTGTGCGACGGTAACCTGGCGTGAGAAAAATGCGACGCCTACCAATCCAGTGAACAAGCAGAAAAGTAGAGTAGGAGCAAAACGTTTCGGCTCGTTGGACCAATATTTGTAGGACAGAACTGGTGTGTGGTGGTGGGCTTTTCCTCGGGCATCCGGCAACCACGCTCGCCAGCGGTCAGGAACCAAACGTTTGAATTTCTCGATTCGAGCGCGATCTTCGTCGTCCATCCCAGCCGGATAGGCGTTAGCCGAATCATGAGCATCGATTCTTTGATAGTTTTCCTTGCTGAGTATGCGTTTAGCTGATGTGGTATCAGTCGCTTCTGCCGCAATTGACTCGGTCGCAACCGGCGCGTGAACTGCGTTTTCACTGCCGGCTTGCGCTAGTGCTTTGCCGGAGTCGAACGTAGTGACACTGACTGCGGTGTAGAACAATAGCAATGATAGTGCCATCAAATGTGGTGTCGAGCGAAAACCTACGGTTCGCTTTCTCGCCGTCTGTTTTTGCCTGGTCACCATGAGCCAAAAATTCATACCACCTGACTTTCTTTTCTGGGCTCGGCAATGAGCAGTTTCAATCCAATCATAGTTCCTAAACCTACAATCCAGGAACCGATTCCCCAGACCGATTCGAACGCATCGACGAACAGCATTACGTAAAGGAACAGAGCAACGGCCGCTGCGTAAACGATCCAGCTCAGTTGTTGCTGTTTCGAACTTTCCACCACAGCCACCTGCGCAAGAATGCTTTGAGTCAGGCGTTCCGAAACGTCAAATTGCGGTAGCAATCTTGCCATGTCCACCATCTCTTCTGTTTGCGCTTGCCAATTTTGACAACGATCGCAACTCTGTAAGTGCATCGAGACGCGCTCACCATCAACTTCTTGAGTGCAATTCTCCAGATTATTTCTGGTTGAGTCGGCAGTATCGTCCAGAATCTCTGTCAAGATTTCTCGAACTCTGCTGCATTTTGTTTCGTTCAATTCATCCACCTTAAATCACCACCTTCATACGTTTTGTGAGACCGCAAGCTGTTCGGACAGTATCTTTCTCAAGTTTTCTCGTGCGCGAAAGAGCAGCGACTTTACCGAACTCACCGAAAGCTCACTTATTTCAGCGATTTCCTCATACGGTAAATCTTGTTGATAACGCAGCACAAAAGTCTTTCTCTGTTGAATTGGAAGCTGTCCGAGGGCGTCGAAGAGCATGTGCTGTGAAACTCTCCATTCTACCTCCTGTTCTACATCCTCTGTTGATGCCGGTTCCGCTTGCGGATTCACCTCCAAAAGTTCTTCTAGCGATTGCTGACCTTTTTGATCGCGGATTGTGTTTAGTGTCGAGTTTGTAGCAATTTTTAAAAGCCACGGTTTAAAACTTTTTGTTGTATCGAAGCCAGGAAGCGCTTTGTAGGCTTTCAAGAATGTATCCTGAGTGAGATCGGACGCTGAGTCATGATTTCGAATCATTTGATAGATGATGTTGTAGACCAGCTTTTGATACCGCCGCACGAGGACCTCGAATGCCTTATTGTCGCCCGCACGTGTCTTCCCAACGAGTTCGGCGTCGGCAATCGCAGTTATATCGCTCGCGTTTCTCTTGGAATTCTCCACGTTGCCCATCGTCCAGAGGGAAATCTTTTTGCGTTTGACCCACATCGTGCCGCTTCCTAGCATATATACCTCGCCTGAGTATTCGACGAATTTATCAGGACTCAACGACCTAGGCGCGGATTTCCGGTCAGAAAGCCTTTCATGCGTTGAGAGACGATGCGCTTCTGATCTGCTGTAAGAATTGCTCGGGCGCTGAGAATCGAGTTTAGGCGCTTGTCTTGAATTTGCTCTCGCAATTCTTTTATCTCGCTGACCTTCTTCTTTATGACCTCGTCAGTCGAAGACTCGTCTGCCATCAGGTCGGATAGGTCGAGCAAATCTTCTTTGATCTGAGCGCGCAGCGGACGCGCTTCTTCTAGTTGTTTCGTCAGTATGCTGGAAAGCTTGTTTTGTTGATCATCCGTTGCTTCTATCAGATTGAAAAACCGCTTTTTAAAATGGTTGGATAGAGCGATTTCCAGCTCGGGATCAACAAGTGCTCTTGCAACCGTCTTGTCCGCCCATGCCGGAAGGAATTGTGATGCCGATAAACCCGCAACTGTTAGTATCCCAACGATCGCTACGGTGGACTTCCGCAATTTCGATGAACAAATCTTTTGCATTGCGTGAATTGGACATTTCGGTGATTCTGTTTTACTCGAATTGAAACTCATGATATTTGCTCCTGTGGCTTGTGCATTGGTCAGCCCTCTCCCTTCAAACACATTACACAGGCTGTTTTGAAAAGTTGCGCGAAACACAAAAATCTTTCGTCGCCGTGCTATAACAACGAGTATCGACTGAGGTTGAGGGCACAATGACGGAAAAAATCAAGAAGTCTGAGGACGAGTGGAAGCAGCAGCTGGAGCCGCAGCAGTACCACGTCACCCGTGAGAAGGGAACAGAACGTGCCTTCACCGGAAAATACTGGGACAGTAAAGAGAAAGGGCGCTATCTCTGCGTCTGTTGCGATGCTGAATTGTTTCACTCCGACACAAAGTACGACTCTGGATCCGGGTGGCCGAGTTACTACCAGCCGGTTTCACCTGAGGCTGTCGAAACGGAAGAGGATCGCACCTTGTTTATGAAGCGAGTGGAAGTGCACTGTTCTCGCTGTGACGCTCACCTTGGGCATGTCTTCGAAGATGGTCCGAGACCGACGGGTCTGCGTTATTGCATAAATTCCGCGTCACTCAAGTTTGACGGCGATTAAGTAATGCGAATAGAGCTGTAGACGCCGAGAATGCGAGCTTTCGTTGCGTTATCTCTAATTGCTGTCCAGATGTTCTGAGTTTGTTGGTTGGAGCCCAGCTCCAGCTCGAAAACGTATCGGTACTGCCAGGAGCGTTCGGGAATCATCAGCGGTACTATTGATAGAACCTTGGCGTTGTGCCTGCCAATCGTCGACGCGACAAATGTGGAAAACTCGATGGTCTCCGGATCCAGCTCTACACAACAACTCAGTCGGGGCCGGGTTGGAAAGTTTTTGCTGACGGCATCCATGGCGACATTCACCGGCGCGATGATACCGAATCTGGTTTCATTGTGTTTAAAGTCTTCGATATCTCTTGCGAGGATCGTTAATCCGGTAAGGGCTGCTGAAGCTTCACCGGCGATTGCCACAATCGATGGATCGTTCTGTTCTTTTACATGAAATGCGGCGCCGCTCGTATCCCAGAAACCAGTACTTTGCGCCCATGGCATCTGGTTTAAAAAACGAATACATTGCTTCAACGCCACCGGATGTGATAGCACTACCTTGATGTCTTTCGGATTAGTCCCCGGAAGTCCGAGCAGCTGATGGTGGACCGGAACGTAGACGTCAGCGATGAATGAGACCTGATATTGAAGAATGAGCTCCCAGGCGGGTGTGATAGCGCCTATCGATGAATTCGCAAGTGGGATCACTCCGAATTTGCATTCGCCATCGCGGACCTTATCGTAGACTTCTTGAAACGATTTGCAGGACTCGAAAACAACCGACAGTTCTTCGGCGCTTTTGGGATCGGTCGGTAATCCCAGTTCTTTGCCCTTCTTCGCCAGAAACATGCGAGCCGCGACATGACTGTAGGCTCCAGGCGCTCCCTGGAACGCGATGGAGAGCTCAGCGGTAGTCTTTGAAGGATCGGATGTCGCGCCTGACGCATTCATCAGAGGAGTTTATTGAGGTCTGCAATAGGATAGGACACTTCGTAGTCGACCATGCCGAGACGCGTGTGCGGCAAGACGAGTTTGATGTTTTCGCCGTGTCGCTTTTTATCGTGAGCCATTGTACTGACCAGCTCTTCTTTATTGCTTCCTTTCGGCAGTTCATGGGGTAATTCCGCCCTGATCAAAATCTCTTTGACACGTTCGACCGCGGCCTTCTCTATGCGTTTTTGTGCGACTGACAATTTTGTGGTTTGCACAAGACCGATGCCGACTGCTTCTCCGTGACTGAGCTTGAAGTCACCGACCTTCTCCAGTGCGTGACCCACGGTGTGTCCCAGGTTCAAAATTCGTCTGAGATTTGCTTCCCGCGGATCGCGTGCCACTATATATAGTTTCATCTTAATACAACTGGTAATCAGTCCGGATATTCCCGGATCTTCAATATCGAAGCCGTCCTTGATAATTTTCTCCAGCACATCGATAAGTGGTGTCGGTCCCATTTCGTAGTCGCTGTTTTTCGCAACGGTTTCTTCGATCATTGCGTATTTCAAGATCTCGCCAATGGCGCTCATAACCTGTTTCCGTGGAACGGTGCTGAGCATCTCTTGATCTGCGAGCACCGCTTTAGGGAAGAAATAGGTACCGGCGAGGTTTTTACCGGCTGGTAAGTTGACTGCTGTTTTGCCACCGATGGCGGCGTCTACTTGCGCGAGAAGGGAAGTTGGCACAATCACGAGGTTTAAACCACGCAAGTAAGTTGAGGCTGCGAACCCTGCCAGGTCGGAAACTGAACCTCCGCCCAGGGCGACTATCGTGTCGTGTCTATCGAAACCGCGTTCCTGCAAGTGCTCCCAGATACGAATCAACCAGTCGGTCGACTTGCAAGCCTCGCCATCCGGGACTTCGAGCGTGGTCACTTTGAAGTCTTCTCCTGGTAGGTCGTCTAAAACGTCTCTGAGCCAATGGACGGCTGTCGAGGCCTGGCACAAAACCAGCACCCTTTTTCCAGCGCCGATCTGTGCGAGCGTGCTCGATAACTTATGTCGGGCACCGGCTCCAACAGCTACTCGTGTGCGAACTTCGAGCGCCGTGTTCCACAACATTGTGACGACCGGTCCCCGGTGTTTGGCTTTGTGACGCATGATAGAGATGCTCCCTTTCGGCGTGTGAAGTTGACCGCGTCGTGGCCGCGTAGCCATCGAGTTCTTGAGAGGATTCGCGTAACGGTCTGGGAAATCAAACCTTAGCAGTTTCTTCCAAGCTACTCATAGACCTCTATGCCCAGCCTATAAGCGTTTATTACATATCGAAAGCTTTTTCCGTCGACGCGCTTACGTCACTCGCTGATGATGTTTCTAAACCTGGCTGGGCTTGGGTTTTGAGCTTCGCAGCGATGTCCGATAATTGTCATATGCGTCACGTATGTCCGATATCGAATCGCCGCCGAATTTGTCCATGAACGCATCAGCCAGAATTATCGCCACCATTGCGCGTGCCACCACCGAAGCTGCAGCGATCGCACAAACATCCGACCGTTCGTAGTCTGCCTTGTGCGCGACGAAATCCGGATAGGAAACCGAATCGAGTCCACGCAGCAACGTCGGAATTGGCTTCATGTATGCGCGAACTACGAGTCGCTCCCCATTTGTCATACCGCCTTCCAGACCGCCTGCGCGATTGGTTTTCCGTTGAAACGGCAAGTAGCCATCACTTTCTTGTGAGGACGGATAAAGCGCATCGTGAACCCTGGAGCCCTTGCTGGCTGAGGCAGAGATGCCATCACCAAGCTCGACAGCCTTCATTGCCTGAATACTGCAAATTGCTTGGGCTAGCCGACCATCGAGCTTTCTGTCCCACTGTGTATAACTGCCTAACCCTACAGGCAAACCGTCGGCGAGAACTTCGATGACTCCACCGAGGCTGTCTCCTTCACTCCAGGTCTCCTTGATGTAGTTTTTCATCTCTTCGGTCGCATCTTGTGAAGCGCAGAATAGCTCTGAGTCAGCGATTGCCGCTTCAATTCTCTCCAGGTCATCGTCTTCCGCTGTGCCGGACTTTACCGAGCCAACCTGGATAACGTGGCTGACTACTTTTATTCCGAAGGCGGCGAGAAACTGCTGGCAGAGAGCACCAGCTGCAACTCTCGCTGCCGTTTCTCTAGCGCTTGCCCGTTCCAAAACATTACGAATATCATCGTGCTTATACTTGATCGTGCCCGCAAGATCGGCGTGACCCGGGCGGAAATGTTTTATCGTCTTCTTAGCTAGTTTCTCTGCTATCTCACTGTCCGTAACGTCTACGGGCTCAGTCGACATCACGTCGAGCCAGTTAGCCCAATCTTTGTTTTCAATCAACAATGTGATCGGGGCACCGGTGGTGGTGCCATGACGAACGCCACTTAGAATTTCCGCCTTGTCCTTTTCAATCTTTTGACGAGCACCGCGGCCGTAGCCCTGCTGCCGTTTGAACAATTCGTCATTTATCTTTTCACCATCGACGGCCAGTCCGGAAGGAAAACCTTCCAGCATCGCTACCAGCCCTTTTCCGTGTGATTCGCCGCTTGTTAAGAACCGCAACATCTCATGAATCCTGTGTTTCTTCGGACCCGATGATCTTACAATAGTGAGCGACTGTTTTTCCGCATCTCAAACGGATGTAAATCTGTTCACAGGTAAATCGTAATGGCACCCTTCATCGGTTCGCTCACTGTCCCGGGCGACAAATCAATATCTCATCGTGCGCTGATCTTTTCGGCGTTTAGCACGGGCAAGAGCCGGGTTTTAAACTGTTCGCCTGCACACGATGTCGAGAGTTCCGCCGAGTGCTTGAGAAAGCTCGGACTTAAAATAACTCGTGATGAAATCGGAGTATTTGAGATTGAAAATGATGGAATCGATTCGCTGGTGGCTCCCACCGATATCCTCGATGCCGGAAACAGCGGAACGACCATTCGATTGATGTCGGGACTGGTGGCTGGTCGACCGTTCGTCAGTAAGTTCGATGGAGATGAATCGCTGCGGAGGCGCACGATGAAGCGAGTGTTCGAGCCTCTGCGTGAACTCGGCGCGCAAGTCTCAGCACGCGAAGATACTTTTGCCCCATTCGCAATAACGGGTGGCAACCTGATTGGCAAAAGTTTTGAGCTAAAAGTTGCATCGGCGCAAGTCGAGGCTTGTGTCCTTCTTGCAGGTCTTCAAGCTGACGGCGAGACATCGGTAACTGCACCGCATACGGTGCGCGATCACACTCGCAGAATGTTCGAATACATTGGCATTCCGTTTAATCAAAACAGCAAGACGCTGAGCGTTAAGCGGCTCGCAAAGCCGGTTGATGCCTATGAACTAACCGTTCCATCCGACATCTCTTCTGCCGCATTTTTTATGGTGGCTGCTGCATGTTCACCAGGTTCCGACCTGACATTGACGACTGTTGGTATGAATCCTGGTCGGACTTTGATCGTTGATATCCTGCGCAGCATGGGAGCTTCGGTTGAGATTGAGAACGCTCGGGTTCTGTGCGGAGAACCAGTTGCAGATATCCACATCCAATACAACGGTCGTTTGAAAGGGGTAGCTGTGCCGCCGGATAGCATCGCATCCGGTATCGATGAGATTCCGATTCTCGCAATTGCCGGTGCGCTTTGTGATGGCGAGTTCCACGTTTCCGGCGCCGCTGAATTACGTCATAAAGAGAGCGACCGCATTACTTCATTGTGCGATAACCTGAAGGCTGCCGGCGTGAAAGTGGAAGAGCAACCGGACGGTTTCACTGTCCAGGGTCAGAAAACGATTCGAGGTGGAAGCCCATGGCTGACTCATCTCGACCATCGTTTAGCCATGACCGGTTTAATTGCATCCCAAGTTTTTGACGCTCAGCTCGACATCGATGATCCTTCATGCATGAGCGTTTCTTATCCCACTTTTGCGGATGATCTGGCGCAACTTGTCGGAAGTAAGACTTAAAGTTTTGTTTTCGATTCGCTGTGAGCGACACCGGTTCCAAGTCTTCGCTTGATTTCGGGAAGCGCTTGTTCAGCTGCTTGTTCGCCAACAGCAATCGCTTTGGACATCTCTTTCTTGTTGAACGATTGCATGTTCATGAACTGTACTTTCGGCTCGATTAAAACGTCGGCTTTCGATACGCCCTTGTTTTCAATTTCAGCCATGAAGATACTGGTGATTCGGTCAGCGTAGTCGAAGTTTGTGTCAAACTCTTTCAAGGGAACTTTCTCCAGATAGGAGTGCAGCTTCACTGCCACTACCAGTGGTGAGCCAATCGCGTCAGCGATGTCGGTCGGCAAATTGTCTCGAATGCCCGCGTCCACGAGCTGTGCGCCATCTTTGGGACCGATCGGCCTGTAGATGAACGGAACGGTGTTGCTGGCTCTCACTGCCGTAGAGATTTTTCCTTTGCTCATCCAAACAGGTTTTGTGTCCACCAGGTTCACGGCGGCAACAGCGAATGGAATTTTCAGATCCTCGAAATTCTCAACTCCTTTTGGCAGCTGTTTCTCAACAAACTTCGCTATGGAATCTCCGCTATATAAGCCTATCTTAGGGTGAATCAGTACCATTCGGCAGAGTCCGTATCTGATTGAGTAGATGAAAGATTGCACCTTTTGTGGGAGCGGAAAGTAAGCCTTTTTCAATTCGCCGTTCAACGCGAGCTTTTCGATCTGTGCTGCGCTCAGACCGGAGGCGTAAAGCGCACCAATCATTCCGCCGATGCTGCTCCCGGCGATAAAGTCAGGTTTGATTCCCTCTCTTTCGAGAACTTTCAGTACGCCGATGTGTGCCGCTCCGCGAGAGCCGCCCCCAGCCAGTGTGAGCGCAAGTCTAGGCTTGCCGGTTCTGCTGCTCTTTAATCGAGCGATCGTAGCTTCCAGACCGAGAGGAGCGGCTGGTTGAGCAATTGCGGCTGGCTCATTCTTGGTTGAAGGAACCACCTCTTCGACGTCTTTGTCATCCTGGTTTTCGAGCAGGTCCGCGTTTACGTCGAGGGCAAAAGCGGCTTGCGCGCAGAAACCGATCGCCGTCGCCGTCAGCAGAGGTAAAAAACGCCTGGAATTTGCAAACATTCCGCTCTCCTTTCTGTCTTTAGACTTACAAGGAGGGCATAGCATATACCTTATTAGGCTGTGTACTTCCGGCTACATTAGCGCTCACGAACTTCGACGGACGGACTGAAAAGATACTTGCGCCCTTTAGGGGCGGGATTTGCAGCTGCCTGCCGTGCCTGGACAATCTTAATCTCCCGGTCGATATCGGCTATCTGTCCGTCTAATTTTTTCATCGAGTCTGCCAGCTTTTTCAAGCTCGTTTTAAGCTGCTCAGTGCGAATTGTTTTTGCAGAAACAATTTCAAGGCGTCGTAGATTACGTGCATCAGCGATTGCACTTCTGCAGGTCCCAAGCGCGGCATCTAATTTGGCGTCGAGCGCCGACGTCGCGTCATTCGTGAACACTGACATCATTACTGATTGATCTGACCCTGCCATCGGCAGTCTAATTTTTTCGGTGGTGCTGGCTTGTTTTAAAACAGCTGCGACGTTGGATACTTCGGAAAGCCTAATTAGTCTTTTCTCGAATTCCGATTTGGTCTTCGTCAACGCGACCAGATCCGGCGTTCGACTCATATCAACGGTGCTGCCTGACTCGAAGATAATCGCGTTGTTCAGATTTGTCTTGATCACAGTCAGGTTCGCGGTTTTGCCGCCAAAAATGTCGCTGTCTTCAAGGTTTGCATCTCTCAGTTTCGCGTTTTCAATGCTGGAATTTGCAAAAGTCGCTCCCCTTAACGATGTGCCTTGAAATGAGCTGCCGGTTGCGTTGACGTTTTCAAACTGCGCCATATCCAGGTTCGCGTTATCAAAGCGAGCGTCTGTCATGCTCACATCTTTGAACGAGGCACCGGTCAGATCGCTTCCCGAGAAATTAGCATTTGTAAGATTGGCACTAGATATGGTGATACCAGCTAGCTTTAAGTTGGAGAGGTCCGCATCTGTGAGGTCGGCATCGTCCCTTATTGCCGCTAGTAGTGCCTGTTCTTTGGAAGCATCCTGGGGGGCGATATAGAGAGTGCCCTGCTGGCTGTTTCGAATTACATTTGTGGCGGACACAGAATCGGCGCCTGCACTCGACTTTAACTTCAGCAGTCGCCGCTCGAGTAAATCGATTTCTCTGGCATCAAACACCTGTCCGCCTGGATTGTCTTTCAGTGCCCTTGTTTGGGCGCCGATGACGTCGTTAACGATAATCTCTGCTTCCTGCTGAAACTGCGATTTTGACGCCGTCAAGGCTGCAAGCATTTCATCAGATTCCTTTCTAAGGCGTTCCAGACGATCTGAGTAATCATTTTGAATTTCTTGGTAGTAGGTCCAGGGGTTTGTAGTCGATTGCGGTCTGTTTCGTTTTGAGTTATCCAGTATGAGTAGTATGGAACTTGAAACAAGCGTTAAAAGGACAATGCAGAGCGTCAGAAGCCGTGTTGTCGACGATGCTCCAAACCACACGGACGATAATGCTGCACTTAAAACCTCAGCGATCGAAAGTTGTTCTCTCTTTTCCGGCGTGATCTGGAGGTTTTTTCGAAATGCCCTTTTCACCTGCTTCTCGGAGCGGATGGTCATCAAATCATCAAGCATGTCTGAAATCGACTGATAGCGATCGTCGGGCTCTTTTTCCAAACATCTCATAATCAGGTTTTCGAGATCTCTACTGAGCTGCAGATCTGGAAACCTTGAATTCAGGCTCCTGGGGCGCTTTTTCACATGCTTATAGATTAGCATCGAATTTTTCTCAGCGCTGAAAGGTGTTTTGCCTGACAAACACTCGTACATCAGGCAGCCCAGTGAGTAGATGTCCGAGCGATGATCAGTTTTCGCGCCGCGGCATTGCTCGGGGCTCATGTAGCGCGCGTCTCCGTACTCGAATCCGCTTTCGGTAAAGTAGCGGGTCTCGCGTGTGGGATCGGGCAGAACTTTGCTTACGCCACAGTCAACCACTTTAACGTGATTGTTTTCATCTATACGAATATTGCTCGGCTTCACGTCTCGGTGCATCACGCCCATATAATGTGCGTGACTCAGTCCCTGACAGATTTGTATAAACAGATTGATCGCGTCGGTTTCTGAAATTGGTCCATCGTGTTTCAAAACGTCGTTCAGTCGCCTGCCTTCAAAAAACTCAGTGACAAGATATGGAGTTTCATCACCGGTCAGACCAACGTCGTACAACGTTATGACGTTGTCGTGTTCGATATTTTTCGCCGCACGCGCTTCGTTAAGAAACCTCTGATTATGCCGCTTTCCAAAGTTCAAAGAAGGGGTGACGAGCTTCAACGCCACAAGCTGAAGCGAGCCCTGGTGATGCGCTTTGAAGACATGACCTGAAGCACCCTTCGCCATGAATGCGTCGATTTTGTATTGACCAATTGTCTTTCCGATCAACTTTTCCGGATCGTTTTGAGCCAATCGGCCTGCCGGAAGAACATCAGAGGAAAGCGTGTTTGGTTCCGGCATGGGAACATGCGCTGCACCATTCAGGTCGAACGGGGAAATCACTTCACCGTCATGGTCAATTGATTCAGGAATGGGTGCGCTGGTCTTGAAGACTGCACCCGGTGGGACAAGACGGACGTTCTTATACAATGCCTTGTGGGCTTGTTCCGGAGCCGTTTTTTGCGGAGGGAAGCCGAAGCGGAGCGGTTCATGACTTACCGATTCCGGAGGAGGGCTCCAGGAGTCCATTCCCTCAGGCGCAAAGAAGGTCGTGATTGTTTCCTTCGGAGCGGCGGGAGTTTCTTCGCAAGCGCAGTAAAGACCCTTAAAGAGCCACTGGGTGACGCTACCTGAGTTGCTTGTTGCCAGCGGCTTCTGGCAGGCGGCGCAGGTATCTTTCGATTCGGACTCCGCTTCCGTTTTTGTAGCGACGTCCGGGTTGTTCGGTTCAAATTCCAAACTCAGGCACCCACGTTCACTCTACCGTGAATATATTTTTCCCAGAATGGCCGTATATTCGACCATTTCCTATAGAAACGCCACCGGGTTTGCCCTGAGTTTGGAAAACATGAGGATTCGAGCTTTGTTAAGGCGAAGTCGTTACCGCTTTTTCGAGCTGCCTGATGGTTTTTTCGTCGACTTCTTGGTTGCCGATGTTTTAGCTTTGGTCGTGTGTTTCGCGCCGTTAGAGCCGCTATCATCCTTCGCGGACTGTAGCTTCGATTTCAATTTCTCTTTCTCGACCAGCGAAAACTTAGCCATGCCGGTTCGACTCGGAATCGTCGAAAGATTGCTGCCTACAGACTTGTAGCCGCCCGGCTCGCGTTGACCAAAATCACTCGCCTTTACTTCGAGAATATCAATCGGTTCCTTGCAATAGATCGAGAAGTGGCAAGCCGCTTCCAGAGCAACTCTGGCAAGTTCGTGTCCGTCGTCGATCAAATCATAGAGAGCGTAAAGAGTTCCTTGAGAGTAGTCGGAACCCGCTCCTTTAGCCGCGTATCGATCATACTCGTGAACACTTAGATTGTTTGAAACACCGTAAATGCTTTTGGGCGTCACCAGGAGGAAAACGTTGTATATGCCTGCATAGGTCTCTTTTCCGGTATCCACCAGCGTGTATGTTTTCTTCATCTCGGTAAACATCTCGAGGAAAAACTGAAACACTTGCGCCCGATTCTTGAATTCGGACTCCATCATTTTATGGTTGTGCTCATACAGGTGCTCGATAATGTTGTCGAGCAGCGTATAACCGCTTGTTGCAAGATAGGCATGCTTCAGCTTGATAATTTTCGAAGCGTTGACCAGATCGGTTGTGTACTCGCTGCCGAATGTTGTAATGCGGTCGGCGCCCATCCAGATTCTGCCGTTCTTCTTGACTGCAACAAGGATTGTCATCTATATCTCCCCTGCGGATACCCGTGCTTACTTTGCTTGCCCCATGCGCGCGTATTTAAATCTCTTCGGTGGAACAACATGATCGGGCTGTCGTCCGCTGTAGAATATGTTACGCCCACTAACTATAGGTTAAATTGGCTTTCCTGATGAGTTGTGTAACCGGCTTTGACAAAAGACGTCTTTCCTCGAGTACCTGTCGCTTCGCATTCGCCTTGACGATTGGGCTCTTCTTGACCGCGGCTGAGGCTGATGCTCAGCAATTTCCTCAGCAATTTCAGCAAGCTCCGGGTCAGGCGACGCAGATGCAGGCGCCGCCACAAACGATGCCTGCCGGTTACCCGCAGCAAAACTATCAACAGCAAATCAGTGCGCAGCCGAGTCAAGAACGTCTGCAGCTGATCGGGCAATGGTTTAAAAACTACGATGATATCCGGCGCAAGGCGCAGATGAATCCTGCTGAAAGGGCAAAGGCCGATGCCTTGATGTCGAAAGCTCTGAGCATGTTCATCCCGGGCGAGGAGAAGACCCAGGCCAAAGCGCTTTTGTCCAGCCTCGTTGCTCGATACGCGCAGGCCGTTGATGAGTTTAAACGATTACCGCTCTATCCTGAAACCGAAAGATTGCACCGCGGGTACTATCAATATTTCACAAGTGCTCGTCAACTGTTCAGTGACTATTTGACCGTGCAGCAAAATCCGCTTGCCACAGATCAAAGTGGAAATCCGGTCGCCGGCACGCTTATGGCTCGTAAACAAAATCTGGAAGGTTTAGACCAGGCCAACAAGGCTATCGACTCGCAATTGCGCGCGCAGTTCGGAATTCCTCCGTATCAATACTAGTGTCACCGCCAGTGGTGGCAGTTTGACTGTCCTGGTTATCCTACACTGGTTATCCTACAATGGAATGTCGATTTTCATTCCATACAGTTTTTCCAATGTGTTGATGTCACGATCGGAGATCCTCGAGTTTTCATCAGTGACTGTGTACATCATGTCGCTTTTCTCGCCGCTGTGACCCAGTAGTCCCAGCGCATGCCCCAACTCGTGCGTGACTATGTTCTTCAACAATGTGAATCGGTAATCTTGAACTTTCTGGTCAATCAAATCGACATTGACTTCTATCACTTGTGCCGGCACCGTGTATTTCGGTCCCATTCTCGGAATGTAAACCGGTAGCGGAATCGAGCCAAATCCAACAAGCGTCATTTTGCCGCCGGCATTCTTTTGCCATTTCGTAACGGTGTGGGCTCCAAGCGCGCAGTTATCGGTGTCCGTTGACATGCCGAGACGTTTCCACGTCACTCGAATTCTTGCCTGATTAGGACTGGCAACCTGCACGAATCTGACTAAACCATTGGTTCTGTGTTCCCACGATTCGAAACCTTCCACGCAGGCTCGAGTGTAGCTCCTGATCTGATACGGCGTTATATAGACCGGAATGGGCATCGATTTAAAACGCATCACCTTTTTCTGCGTGGCCTCAAGAATATCGTTCAAATAATCCCTGTCCGTTACAGGCTCGGTGGGCTCGACGCGGAAGAACAACGGCATGCTGGCATTGACCATAGGCAGTGTTCTATTCAAATCAAAGATCTTTTTCTTTACCGGATCCTCCGGCGCAACTGGTGCTTCGCCTGGCTCGGGATGCGCGTCTTGCGGTTGTTTTGCTTTATCCGCATCCAGCTTCAACCTGATCTTGTTGATCCTATCTATTAGCGCGCCTGGTTGAATAGAGCCGAATACCTTCAGCTCCAGTCCCGACAATCGCTTTGTAATAGGATCTGCCGGTGTTGCAACTAAACCCGCATCCTCTTCCAGGCTCTGCACGATGCTGTCCAGCGAAGCTTCCTCTGCTGTTTCCTGCGAGCCTGCCGGCAGCACCAATGTCACGGCTCCGCACAGCGCGAGCATGATCGCAAGCGGTTTCCCGCTGTGCCAAAAACTTCCAGTGATAAAACGTCTGCTCGGTTTCAAATCGATGTTCGCAGAATCTGCTCCATCAGACTATTGTACTTGCTGAACACCGAATGCGGTATCGTTCAGGCTACACGCAGTTCGACGATAACTTTATCGAGCCATTCCAAAAGTTTTGCCCGCACATGTTCGTAAACCCTGACAAGCTCAGCAGACTCGCAGAAAAATTCCGCGCCTGTGCGTTCGTCAAAGCTCAGGCTGAATAGCGCTTCGGTAGGATGCTCCATTTCGTCAAGTTGGAGCTCGATTTGTTGTATGCCTATGTTGCAGAATATTTGACGCTGGGACAATTCCGGCTCCATTACCGAGACCAGACGTCCTGACCGGTCAATGCGCCCCCAGACTCCATCCAGGAAGCGATAACCGGGCACCTCCAGCGGCGCGCGCCGGCGTGACTCTGAAATCCAGGCGAGGAACATATTGAGGCCCATGCGTTGATCCGACAGCGCTTCGAGGTCGTCCTGGCGATATCCGAGCAGTTCTCTGTTGAGCCAGGTCAATCGCTCTTCAGGCATTCTCTCCCGTAAACTTCGCAGTACGAGGAGCAGGGCGTCTGAGAGCTTAAGCTCCCTGTCGGCTACCTGATGCCTGATGCTTTCGATCTTGTTTAGAAGCATGCTTCGCACCTGAACTAATTATTCCACTATAGCCAACGCCGAAAGTTTTATGCTTAAAATCGACCGGCTTCGACCGGAATTAATGAAACCTACTACGTTTCATGGCGGAAGTAACAGCCCTGTGATACCACCTGTGAACCGCAAGGTTACCGAGTCAAGTGCCACCAGTTGCACTACCAGAGAAAAGCAACTTCAAAAATTCCTTCTTGTGATTTCGTTAGCATGAAACAGATTAATGAGTGCTTTGATATCCAGACATGAAGCCAGTTGAGTGCATAGTTCGGGCAGGAAAGGGTAGACCCATATATGCGAACAAGTGTTTTCCATTTAACAAAACTTATGATAGCCTAGAGTAAGGCTAAAGGCAGTATTGACCGGACTGAGCCGCGCTATAAACGGTAAATGACAATGACTCTGCCTGAACGATTGCAGGAATTAGCTGAAAACAGATACAGCCAACAGGAGTTTTTGAAGACCCTGTTTGAGCTTGCCGTGGAAGAGCAGTGGTTTGATTTACAGCACATGATCCAGCACGACATGGCTAAGGCGATAATCGCTGATTATTCCTATGAGCTTGGGAAGGGCTATCTGAATCAAGACATCTACTTCAGTTGTTGGGAAGAAGTGATCGAAATTGGCTGGGACAAATTCTGCGTCCATACTGGTTTGTCGCGTGACAAAGTGAACTCGCACTTAAGACAGTTGAGAGAAGCGATATAGTGAATTCAGCGATTTACTCGTCGCCAGGCTGCTTCTTCGCGTTGGTTTTCAGCTCCGAGTAACGCACCACACATGCGATTCCCCCGGGAAACTTGCCTTTGTGGGTCGACTGATGCGCGACTTCCGATGCTAGCGACCACACGCCAGGATTGTCCGCGGAAAATTCAACGTCGACTCGGTCGGACGGGTTCAAGCATATGGTGTCACGCAGGACATGCGGCTCAAGCCTGTCGCCACCGTTTACAGAAACTATTTCCAGACGATGACCACCAAGTTGCAGCGGCACTGCTTCCTGTCCGGCGTTGATCAGGCGCAAGCGAACGCGCTGACCCTTGCGTAACTCGATGGGAGGTATGTTTGGTGCGGACTTGCCGTTGATCAGATAATCAGTTTCCAGATCAGGTGGTGCGGCGCCGTCTGTCCAAGCCGTGGCGCTAAAATTACTTTTGCTGGGCTCCGCGTCGACTGTGGCAGGTGCAGGAGTGGAAGAAACTTCAGCGCCTTTGCTCACTTTCTGACCAGTCACTTTTCTGGTAGCCACGGGCGCCGCGTTCTCTGATACCGCTCGTGGTGCCTTGCGGATTTCGGAGATGAACAGGGTGACATCCTTGTCGATCGGGCGTGACCTCAACTTTGGCGCAACAACTATCGCTCCGAACATTCCCATTTGCTTTTGAGTCGGATGAACGACTTGAGGGTGATACCAGAATGTCCCGGGTTGTTTGGCGATAAATTGAAATACGAATGATTGTCCAGGAGGAACGAGTCCGGCTCCTGTCCTCGGCAATCCTCCGACGCTGTGCGGCACTATGATGCCGTGAAATTGCAAACTCGTGGGTGTTTTCATCTGATTGTGGAGAACGACGCGCACGAAGTCTCCCTCGACCACGTTGATTGCTGGCCCCGGAATCTTACCATTGTAAGTCAGGCATCGCACCGTAGAACCACTTGCCGTCTCCCAGTCGGACTCTCTGGCGAAAAGATGAAACTCTTTTGCATTTTGCTGATTGTTGAACTTCTGTCCCAGGTCATTTAACTGACCCATAGCGCTGTCGACGGTCGAATTTATATCATCCATCTCGCGCTTCATGTCGCGAAGCTCTTCTTTCTCTTTCGCCTGTTCTTCCGCCAGGTCGCCATCCATGAGATCCGCTTGCGCAGCCTTTGCAAAAAAGACGGCGTCTGCGGTAATGAATGTTTCAGCGATCAAAAAAGCCTGGGCTAGGAATAAAGAATTTGATATCAGCAAACCGATTGCGGCGGTCGGATGATGTTTGAACTTTCTTGTTTTCACTAAGCGTTTCCTATTTGTTTTCTACTTCTTGTGAGGCATTTTCACGATTGCAGTCGAGCACTTCGCGTGAGTGACAATGCGCGATGCTGCACTTCCCATGAGTGCGTGCTCAACGAATTTCTGGCCTCCAGCTCCGGCGACGATCAGCTGGGCGTTGGATTGCTCCGCGTAGCGGATCAATTCCCAGGCCGCTTCTCCTTGCACCAGACGTGGTTCTGCGCCCTTGATTCCCAGGTCTTCGAGGAGCTTCAGTGCGGCCGCCAGGGTTGCTTCTCCTTCCATCTCCATGTTCTTTTCCAGGGCGATGCCGAACTCCGGAGGTGAAAAAATCGCTACCATAGGCGGTACTGACACCGCATGTAGTACCGTGATTTTGACCTGGCGGTTGGCGAGATCTAGCAGTTTAGCCGCACTAGTCAAAGCATGGTTGGATTCTTCCGAGCCATCAACGCCGAAAACGACGTGATTAAGTTTTTCATGCCCTTTGTGATCGCGTAATACGAGAATCGTTCCGGGCGCCAGCTTAACCAGCGAGCTTGATGTCGAGCCCATGAAAAACTTTTCGATGTTATGTTTTTGACCGGGCGCGACCACCGTTACATCATAATTTCCGTCGCGCGCCATTGTGGCAATCATGTGTTCCGGAGGTCCGGATGCGATTTCCAGGCTCACTTTGGCGCCGACCGCTTCAAGCTTCCTTTTGAGCGGGTCTAGATAAGTGTGAGCTTTTTTGTCGACTTGATGGCTCCAGTCATCTGGAAAGTCTCCCATCGACGCAACCAGTCGTTCATACGAGGGAAGAACTTCTTTGATGAATACCAACTTTACTTCTTGATCTTTCAAGGGCAAAATCCAACTGACGTGCTCCGTCAAGTCTTCATGAGGATGGGCAATGTCAACAGGTAGTAAAACTTTCATTTTTTTTCCGTAGTCAGCGTGATGGTACTTACAGGGCTCGATCGATATATGTTTCGGTCGAGCCTATTTTAGCGCGTTTGAAATAAGCCCTTCGACTTTGAAGAGAAGTTTGCGTAATGCTTGTGTGCATGGCGGTTTTTCCGTCCCCTCGGTGTAAAATAAGCGTTTTTCCGCACAGGAGACCTCCGAGTGATTGAGCGTTACACGAGGCCCGAAATGGGCGCAATTTGGACTGACGAAGCCCGCTTTCAAGCCTGGCTGGACGTTGAAATAGCAGTCGTCGAGGCTCAAGTTGAACTCGGCATGATACCCAGAGAGGCGCTGGCCGAAATTAAGGCGAAAGCTTCTTTCGATGTCGAGCGAATTAAAGAAATCGAGTTGGAAGTGAAGCATGACGTAATCGCGTTCCTCACCAATGTCAACGAGAATGTCGGCGACGCTGGTCGTTACATTCATAAGGGTATGACCAGCTCCGATGTGATCGACACCGCGCTGGCTCTCAATATGATCAAAGCAGCGAAACTGATTCAAGTCGGCCTCAATCGTTTGCACGACGCCATTCTTTCCCAGGCCAAAAAACACAAACATACCGTCACAATCGGTCGTTCTCACGGAATTCACGGCGAGCCCACTACTTTCGGTTTTAAAATGGCGGTCTGGCTGGAAGAGGTGCGACGCCACCAGATACGGTTGCAGCAGGCAATCGATATGATTTCTGTCGGCAAATTCTCAGGGGCAGTGGGAACGTTTTCAAACATCACTCCGGTGATTGAAGAAGCGGCTTGCAAGCTGCTGGGTATCACCGCCGCGCCAATCTCTACCCAAATCATTCAGCGAGACAGGCATGCTCAGTACGTGTTCACGCTTGCTTTAATCGGAAGCAGTTTGGATAAGTTCGCAACTGAGATTCGTCATTTGCAACGCACTGATGTTCTCGAAGCGGAGGAGCCCTTTACTGTAGGCCAGAAAGGTAGCTCGGCAATGCCGCACAAGCGAAATCCCGTTGGTTCGGAAAATATTTCCGGATTGGCTCGATTGCTCCGCGGAAATGCTATGGCTGCTCTGGAGAACATTCCGTTATGGCACGAACGCGACATCAGTCACAGTTCTGTTGAGCGGATTATTCTGCCGGACTCGACCATCTTGATAGATTATATGCTTCACCGTTTCGCTGGAATTATGGAAAATCTTGTTGTTTATCCGGAAAACATGCGGCGCAACATGGATGTTTTTGGTGGCGTGATTTTCTCGCAAGCTGTGATGTTGAAGCTCGTCGAAAAAGGTCTGGCGCGCGAGGAAGCTTATCGCATCGTTCAATCAAATGCTCACCAGGCCTACAACAACAACGGTGCGAGTTTTCACGACAATCTTTTGAAGGATGAGCGGGTGATGAAATTGATCACCAAGGAAGATATCGAGGGTTGCTTGAATCCGGAAAACTATTTGAAAAACATAGACGCTGTCTTTACGAGAGTAGGTGTATAGATGCCGATCAATCCAGAGAATAAACTGGCTGGTGTGCTAATTCCCGCATTTGCGCTTCGCCGCGAAGGCGACCTGGGAATTGGTGATACGCTGGCTATGAAAGATGCAGTTGATTTTTGTGCGAGAAACAAAATCGCTGTTTTGCAGACATTGCCGATTAATGAAACAAGCGGTGATAACAGCCCTTACAACGCAATCAGTTCCATCTCTCTTGAACCCTGTTTGCTTACACTGATGCCGGATATGGTGCCAGGTCTGACTGAAGAGCATCTCGCTTCGGAAGTTCCGAATTCCGGTATCGATGGAAGCAACCATCGCATTGATTATGACAAGGTTCGGGCGCTGAAGCTCAAGCTGCTGAAACTCGCTTATGATGGCTTCGTTGCCGATAAAAACCATCCGCTCAAGTCCGGATTCGACGAATTCAAAGCGCACCATAAGCAGTGGCTGGAGCCGTACTCGTTGTTTAAAACAATTATGAACGAGCACTTCGGAAACCCGTGCTGGACACAATGGGAGAAGGAGCTGCAGACGTTTGAAAGTGCAGAGAAGTGGTTGTTGAAACACGAGGAGAGGGCTCGTCTGGAAGAACAGCGAGACTTCCTCAAATACGTTCAATGGGTCGCCTATCAACAATGGGGAGAGGTCAGAAAGAACGCGGAAAAACAGGGCGTTCGCTTGATGGGTGATATCCCATTTGGTGTCAGTCGATACAGTGCCGATGTTTGGAGTCATCAAAGTCTCTTCGACTTGAAGTGGGCAGGAGGGGCTCCACCGGAGCCGGTCTTCGCCAGTGATGAATTCACAAAGAAATGGGGACAAAACTGGGGCGTTCCGATTTATGACTGGAAGGCTAACGCAAAGGAAAAGTTCAGCTGGTGGAAACAGCGCGTGCTGCGAAACCTCGATCATTTTCACGACTATCGCATCGATCATGTCCTCGGTTTTTTCCGCGTCTACGCATTTCCCTGGATTCCTGAACGGAATCACGAGTTTCTCGAACTAACCGAGGAAGAGGCAGAAGAACTGACCGGAGGCTTGCTGCCCCAGTTTCTTCCCCGCTCGGATGAAGAAGAAGAGGATGCTGAACAAAATTGCGAGGAAGGCTCAAGAATCCTGAAAGTTCTTGGTGATACCGCCAGTGATTGCAATATCGTCGCCGAGGATCTGGGCATTATCGTTCCCGAGTACCTGAGACCGGCTCTGCATGAGCTTGGCATGGCAGGCTTCGCGATTCCGATTTTTGAAAGGATTGAGGAGACTCGCGAGTTCAAACCGATGGGCGAGCATCATCCGCTGTCATTGGCTACCTATGCTACACACGATCACCAGCCGATCGCGGCATACTATCAAGGTCTTGTTGAATGGTGGCATGGCGAGGACGGCGAAGAAGGCTGGAAAGAAGTCCAACGCCTGCTTCGTTTGCTCGACATGGACGACGAAGAAGAGCCGCCAAAAGAATTCACCGATGAGTTGCATCAGATATTCATCGAGCGTTTGTTCGAAAGTCCCTGCTGGCTGGCTGTGTTTATGATTACAGACTTGCTCGCGACCACCCAGCGTTTCAACCAGCCGGGAATGTCAGGTGAAGCGTGCTGGACCGAGCGGCTTGCAATGAGGCTCAGCGATTTCGAAGCAGATCCGGTATTCGGACCTCGCATTCAACGCTATCGCGACGCGATCGTATCAACCAATCGTGTGTCAAAAACGCCGACTGGTGTTTCCGGCGGCTGATATTGACTACCGTGTCCGGTTTAGAAACGCATTATTTTTCTATTTCGGGCATACAACCAACATCACGCGCATAACTTTTGTTATAGTGCTGTGTTAGATTGACCAGGCGGAAACCGAGGGATTGTTGGCGCATGCTTCCGGCATTCTTAATCCGAGCATCAGTAGACTACGTGCGACATAGCGATGAATTGAAGGATTCGAATCCTTACTCTCGCTGCGAGGAGATCCTCAATGTAGCCAATCGCTTGTGGCTAGAGAAAATTGGTCGCGCTGACAGGTCGGTTCTGGAAGTCGCGGCAGTGACGGCGTACTGGGAAGAATTTTTCCACGCCGAAGACCCCCTGCACGACGAACGCGAGTGGCGCGAAGGTCTAGCCAAGCGCTCTTCGAATTACGACTCTTTTGAAGAGTGGCAGGAGTGGTTCAAGAAAAGCTACGCTCAGGTCTATCAAGACAACAACATCTGGACGAGCGTGCTTATGACTTCCTGGGCGCACACTCACCAGTATCAGCTCATGTACAACGACCGAGAATGGGATTTCCGACCGTCCAAGTCGTATCTCCCGACCTCACAAATGTGGCGGCTGGAGAATCACATCAGTACTGTCTCTCAGGTTCTGCAAGACTGCTGGCGCGAGGAGTTGCGCAACTACAGTGACGCCGGATTCAAAATAGAAGAAGAGTCGATGCACTACCTGGGACGAATTGAGTGTCTGGGCTTCGACCAGCGTCGTTATTTGCTTCACTGGCCGGTCAAGGCGAATCTTGAACCTGAGTACCTGGACGTCGGCGAGATGGTCGCTGATATAGTCGTGCCGGTCGGCGATAGTTGGTATCGCCATCCCGATAACATCATTTTTGCTCACGAACACGTGGACGTGACTGCCCTTATCAATCGAGCGAAGTACATTTTTGGCAGTAAACGCCGGATTTTAGAGCTGCGCGTCAACGGAGACAATCAAGGCGCACGGCAACAAGCGTCGGCTGAAGGCTGGCTTGTCGCTGATGAAGCCGAGAGCGACATGGCCGACATGATGGTTTAAACCGTTGTTTCCAAAACCGCTTTCAATCTAACCCTTCCAGTGCCTGATAATTTCGGCCCAGGTTCTTGGATATATCTGCCTGGTCCCTTTTCGTTTTTCGATTGAAACGATGACATGCTCATTCTCGCCTGTCTGCAGTTTTGGAACGATTATCTCTGGCTTGCTTCCGCCCAGTTCCTCGAGAACTGGCATCAGTTCCTTCACTTCCAGATCGACCTGTTTTCGAGACTTCTGGCAGAGCAGGCGACCGCGGTTTTTCAACAATGGAAGCGTAAGTTCCGACACCAAGCCCAGATGTCCAACGGCGCGTGAAGTGGCGAAGTCGAAACTTGACCTCTTCGGGGATCTGGCCAGCTCTTCCGCGCGTCCGGTGATGACTGAAACGCGCTTCTCCAGACCGATTTGCTTCGCTGCCTGTTGGAGAAATTTTGTTTTCTTGCCTATTGAGTCGAGTAAAACGACATCGAGTCCAGGGCACGCAATGGCAATAATCAACCCCGGTAACCCCGCTCCACTGCCGACGTCAATCAATGTACGACGCTGGGCTTCGGGGTCGCGTACGGAGCCCCCGTCTGTTTCTGCGGTGAGCCGGATGAGCACCTCCACCACGGCCAGGCAGTCCAGCACGTGTCTTTTGACCACCAGTTCCGGCGATGCGTCAGCGACGAGATTCACATTCTCGTTATAAGCCGCTAAAGCCTTGAGATAGGTTTCAAATTCGGTTATCTCCTCATCCGAAAAGCTCATGGATAAGGTTGCCGCCTGTTCTGATAAAAGCTCTAATGCCGCTTCAACGCTCAATTTTCAATTTCCTTTTGTCGCCGAGATTCAGCTCCTATTTTGCCTATTTATATTTTCCTTTTCAAAAAGGTGTTAATGTCTAATCAAAAATGTCAATAAAGTTGGTGATAAGGAGTTCAGGACTACCTTATCTGCTTAGCAACCCGATGAAATCCACCAGATGAGTCCACGTGCGTTCCAGACAATCCTCGTAGCCTCAATGGGCTCCAAGGACCGCCTAGAGCTCGAGAGCAAGGTTTTGGCTGCCGCGCTCAAGCAGAGCCACGCGCGCGGCGATACATCAGGGGTCAGTCTGGCTCACAAACAAATTTTTCTTCTCCTGAGACAGCAACAAGCCGCTGAGAGAGCCGCTTCAGCCGATACCGGAGACCAAACCGAAAACCGCCCCTCACCGCCTCCTGAGCCGGCGGCGCCTCCCAAGTACACCTCTGTCGGCACCGAGAGTGTGACCGACGTCAACGCTGTTATCGAACCTTCCGGGCTCCATGAGAAGCCGAAGAAGATGAAGAAGCGCGTCATGCCCGACATCGTCTGGGGCGACGATGCAAGCTCCGATGAAACAGTGGAGAGTTCGGCGGTTGAAGGTTCCCCACACGATAATCCCGCAGCAGCGGAAGTGCAGTCCCCGGCTGTTTCGTCCCAAGCGGCTGAGCCTGAAGCTCCACCGGCGGCAGACGTTCAACAAGAGGCGCACAGCGACGATAGTGGGCTTGCCGACAGCGGCGACTTTGTCAGCCACGTGCCGGGCGAGAATCTCGCTGTGGAGGGCGACAAAGCTGCTTTTGACGCATATGGAATCTTGCAGGTCGAGCAGATTGCCAGTTTCGAAGAGATTCATCGCTCGTTTCTGTTTCTCGTTCGACGAGTATTGATGGGCCTGAAGAAGGCGAAGAAAAAACAACGTCGACCCTTATTGGATGAGCTTCAGAATCTCTGGATTGCGCACGACATTTTAAGCGACCCGGTAACCAGAACCGATTTCGACTTCCGTATCCTCGGTCTGAGAGGCGCTCCTGATGTGATTATTCACAGCGCTCCAGAGGACAAGGTCGATTCCATATCCTCTCGCACGCCTCTTCGAATCGGCGAACTCATGCAGTGCGCCGGGCTCCTGGAGCCGACCGAGCTGGAAATCGCGGCAGACATGCACCGCGCCATGCCGGAAATGCTCTTTGGCGCCTTCCTGGTCAAGCAAGGGTTTATTTCCGAAGAAGACCTTCAGCAGGTTTTGATGGGGCAGAGGCTGTTGAAAAACGGCAACCTCACCGTTGGTCACTACCAAATGTGCATGAAGCTCTGGCGCGAAAGCCAAACGCCAATTGAAAACACCGCTGTCGCAGAGGGTTTCGTCACTCAAAGCGAAATGGAGCGAATCGTCGCTGCCGGTTTGCGGGATACTGCCGGCGTGCCTGCCTACGAAGGCGGCGCGGGGGCGAACCGTGGAGCGGCAGCTCGCATCAACACTGAGGAAGCCGCTAAGCGTGTTTTCCGTGCTGAGCGCGCCGTGCCTCAATGGAAGGATCAACTCGACTGGTCAGAGCCTGAGGCCATCGAGGAGTATGTAGCCGAAGACCGTGAGCAGGAGCAGATTCGCAAGCCTATTCGGAACAACCTGGACATCGAAGGTGTAACCGATAACCAAGCCAAAGATCCCGGCAAGAAGTCTTTGAGAAGACTTATGGAGGGTATCCACTCTCCCGATCAGCCGAATATCGAGGACGGCGGTCCGGCTGGTGTCTCGCTGAAAAGTATTTTGTCTTCAGGCGATACACCTATGCAAGGTCAAGTTCGAGTAGACCGGCTTGCCGCATCAGTACCCGCGGATGAGGCGGTTGATACAGCCCCTTCCTTGCCGGATGCTCCTCAGGTAAAACCTGGCCGACCCAATATCGATTTTACAATCGGTGGTTCTGATGATGATACCGCCGGTGGTGACACTCCCGTGCCGTATGCGGATAGTTCAATTGTTGAAACCCAAGCGTTGGAAACGCAAGGACTGCAAATGCGCACCTCGGATGCCATGACTGCGCGCGAAGCAGTGACCGAAATGTTTGCCGAAGCAGGCGATAGAGAGGGCTCACCGGATTCGGTATCAGATGAAACTACGTCAGAGGAACTCGCAGTCGACTCGAGGTCCGCGTTATATGCGGCTGAGCATCCAACCGCTCGACCAACCACCGAGGTACCTCTCCCTCGTGTCGTCATGGAAGAAAAGACTCAGCGAACGTCTGGAGAGGACGACGAAAACGTATTTGGTGAAGTCGATTACGATGACGAGGATGACGCTGATGGCGAAATCGATTTAGGTTTCATTCCAGAAGAGGGAGCCCCAGCCGCCGATGTGAAAGTGGAAAGACCTGACGGTGAACCAGTTATGCAACCGGCAGCCGAATCTGAACCTTCTTCGGTAAGCATGGATGATTTGCTCGACTTCAGCACGCCAATTGCTGACAGCGAAGCTGCCGAAGCTGCGAAACGAGGTGCCGAGGGTGCCGACCGCTCAGGTATCAAGACTGTGCTTGATGAAGCTTTCAATGGCGTAAAGGTTCCGGAACTCCCGCCGCAAGCACCTGCTCCGGAGGAAATTTTGGCGCGTCGCGCTGAGGCCGAAGCAAACTTCGAGGCGATTGCGGAAGAAGAATCACAAATGCAGAGCGGCGTTTACCCGATCGCTAACCTTGACGATCATGTAGCTGCAGGTGACACCGATACAGTAAGAAAGGCGAATTCCGTTGCGGCTCAAGTTCCGACTCTCCCGACATCTGAACCTTCAACATCTTCTGCAACCGGCGTCAATTTATCTTCTAACCTCCTGCAATCGCTCGATGCCACGATCTCCGTAAACGAATCGTCCTTCAAAGCCGTCAACGAACACGCGAAAAAAGAGCAGATGAAACAGCACGTTGGCGAGGAAGGGTTTGTAATTCCTCGAGGAATTGAACGTGTTCCGCTTGATCCTGAGGTGGAAAAAGCGCCACAGGTAACATCTTCCCAGGCTCCTGAAGTCTCTCAGGAGATGACCATGGATCTGCACAAGCCCCTGGAAACCTACGCGACGTCAGAGTCATCGAAAGCAACCGTATCGATGGAAGTTTCGCCAGTCTCTGTCTCCGAAAACGAGCCGGTCGAACCAGGTTCGTCAGTAAAACCCTTTGGCTCCTTGAACAGAAAGTCGGCTTCCGAACCACTGCATGATGAGTCTGCTGAAGCTCATGACGATGAGACCTCAGCTGCGCCGCCCTCGGAGGAAGAGACGGCACAGACTGGAAATTCTGCTGAAGAAACTGGACGAGGTGTTAGCGCAGTCGAATCGCAAAACATTGCAGAGTCGAACGAGTCCGTCGGCAAGACCTCTGCGGAAACAGCAGATGTTGATCAGCAGGAGGATCCGCAGGACAGCCTGAAATCCGGCGAGTGGCAGATTGTTTATAAACTGCAGGGATCTCTCGCTGACATGTTTATGTCGGAGGAGGCGGAGCCCGATATGCAGCGGATGCGCCCGCGCCTGACCGAAATCGACTCAATCATTCCTTCGTCAATTGCCAAAATGACTAAGGACGATACCGACGATAAGGCAGACGAATCTACCGAGTCCGAGGATGATGCGGAGTCAGAGAACCAGAATGCCACCAAATCCGGTGACAAGAAACAATCGGATAAACCCGTAATCAAGCCTGTTTCCAACAACTATTATCGCAATGATAAAACTGGAAACAAGAGCGACGACAAAGCTGATTAGTCTGGTCGACTAATTGGCGGCGCCGTTTAAATCTTGATTGCGTTTCGCATGCAAGCGGAAAATTCGCAGAACAATCGATAATTGATCGCAGATTATTCGTACCACCTTCTGGTCTCCCGGCTGATATGCCGAATTTGATGGCGGTACCACGACGAGCAGACCGAGTCGCCCGCCTTGAACATCGATTGGTTGAGTGATCGAGTTGGCCGGATAGTAGAGTTGTTTCGCTAACTTTGATTTCAGTGGCGGCAAACCGAGCTGTAGGCTCAAGGTGCTTACATAGGTGGTCAGAGCCGCCTCCGCTACGTGCTTTGCGCAATCGGTGTAAACCGATGAATGCGATCCCTCGTTGACTATCAACGCGCACGCTTCATAGTCGAGAATTGAAGACAGCAACTGAAACAGTTTGTCTGCCAGAACATTAAGATCCAGCGTTTCTTCACTAAGTTTGCGAACTTCATCGACAATGGTCGCTTCAAATAAGAGTCGTTCTAAAAGCTGATTCAAGCGCGCGTTTATTTCTTGCGCGGTGGGGGAGAGTGAGGGTTCACCGACAAGCCGCAATTTTGGTTCGCTCTTAACGGTATCAAGCAGCTCTCGCACAGCTTTCAAAAGGCTGGGATAACCTGGTTCTTTGGGGATAAACCTGTCGGCTCCCGACTTCATTCCCCAGAAGCGGTCCACGGAGCCGTCGAGCTTGGTCAAGAGAATAACTGGAATCGATGAGAGTTCAGGGTCGCTCTTAACCAGCCTGCAGAGCTGATATCCGTTAATTCCCGCCATAACGACATCGGAAATAATCAGGTCCGGTTGCTCGTTATAGGCGCGGACAAGCCCTTCGGCGGCGTTCTTTGACGATGAGATTGTATATCCTGAAGCCTCAAGCATGCTGCGCAGCGTGATTAGCTGCGTTGGACTGTCTTCTACTAGTAGTAGGCGTTTCGACATGTTCGGCCGCGTCGATGGATTCTTTACTCACCTAGGATTTTTACACAGTTTGTCTCGTTGTGGAGATTTTTTGGTCCACTAATTTGATCTGTGAGGAAACCGTTTTCACAGAATTCCTAATCAGGACAGCCTGTCATCAGCTTCTTGAACGCTTCATCAAACTTACGCTATAGGGAAAACCATAGCTGTGGTCTTGAGAACCGAGGTGAGCGTCCGGTAGCCGTTGTGGTGAAGGTCTGAAGAAGTGCTTGACTATCAACGCTTCAGTTCCAAAGTACATACGGTTCTGAGAGAATCTTGTCGACTAATTTGCGTGCATCAGCGATTGTGATATCACGGGTAGTGATTTCTCTGTAGCGCTTGCGCAGATTTTCACTTAGATCCCCTCGACCGTCGAGTGCGTCAACTACTATGCCGAGCGCGATTGCGTCGGGCGCTAGCGGTTTTTTTCTCATGATGAGGTGTTGATTGGCGGTCGCAAGTTCGAGGTCATTGTCTTTCAGATACGCCGCAGTCACGAACAATCCCGGTAAGCTGGAGTTGGGATTGATGATGCCTGCTGCACGAAGCTGCCTCAGCGACTCCGACTTTCGCCCCAACTGGTAGAGCGATTGACCCAGCGCGTACCGTGCAAGAAACTGGTTCGGGTCGATTTGCAACGACTTCCGCAAGGGCTCAATCGCCCTTATCCATTCCTTCTTCTGCCAGTAACATAAACCTCTGCCTGCCATAGCTCGAGCACCAAGCGGTTTCAATTTCTCTGCACGAGCAAACGCAAGTCGTGCGTCCTCGTATCTCCTGGTTAAATACAAAACGCTCGCTACGTCACAAAGTTCTGCATATGTGCTCAAGTTTTGCACATCTATCAAAGGCAGTAAGCGGCGGGCCTCCGCCAGTTTTCCCGTGTGCAGTGAAATCCTGAGTTGTGCCAGCGTTTTCGTCCGAGCGTCAATCTCGAGGTCATCCAATCTCCTCTGGACTTCATCGTGGATGTCGTTGCGAACGATGTTTTCACCGAGCGCCGCCAGGTAGTAAGAATCGGTAGGGAGAATCGTAGATGCCGTCGCCCGGCGGGTGTGCGCAAGGAGCTGCTCTATCCTTTCTAAATTACTCGTGTCTTGAAACTCGAGCATGCACGCTACCGGTTTGCCAAAAACTCTTTCAAGTACGCTTTCGATATCATCTTTATGCTCGTACATTGGTCGCGCCAGGATGCCTTCAATCAATATGTTGTCATCGGTGTTCAGCTCGGTGGTCAGCAACGGGTCGGAAACCTGAGGCGGATATGTTATGCGATTCGTATTCAACTCCACTTCGCTTTCTAGACCAATCTGCTGAAACTGTTTGAACATTTCCGGGCTGGCAAATCTAGCTCTAATCTCCTCGGAATCGGCTCCGTCAGCGATTTGTCCTGTCACAATCAACTCGCCGGCTCGGCTGGAATGCCATACTCTCACGTTCGGAAAAACCGAATTGAATGTATTCAGCAAACAATTCAGTTGATTAGCTGTCAGCGAGTAGAGTGGTATCCACTGGCAGAACATACCGGTGTTCCTCAATCGCGACTTTGCTAATTGATAAAATTCGACGGTGAACAGATCTGACGCTCCGCTCAGCCACGGCTCGGCTGGCTGTGAAACGATGAAATCATAGGTGTCGTCGCTCAGTAATAGATAATTCCGCGCATCGCCCGTCACCTTGCGAAGCTTCGATTCATCATCATCATGGTTAGCGTGTCCCTGAAAATACTGACGAGCGTTCCAGATAGCCTTCTCGAGTTCGACTGCGGTGACCGCTTTCACCCATGGTGCCGTCATGACGGCACTGCATGTGGTGCCGGTACCATATCCGATCACCAGACCATTTAATTCTCGAGGGGCGGAACACATAATTGCCGGCAATAGACCGAGCAGCTTTTGCGTGGGCAAATCACTATCGGGTGCTGGCAATTGCCTGGTCAAGGGCATCGCTGCTTCGACCTTTCCATTGCTGCGCAGCGAAACCAGATTTGCGTTTGGGTTCGAAATCACCGAAATAGTGCTGTTGGTCCCTTCCTTGTACATTAGAAGACTTTGTCCCGAAGTCAACTTGGTTTTAAAACGGAGAGCGTCGATCAGGTCCGGTACAGAGAGCGTCTTCGCGTCTTGTTCGGAAACGTACGACAGTCCGCTGGAAAGTAAAATCGAATCCCACTGAGGATGCAATGAAAGTGCGAGCATGCTGACTGCACAGATCAATGCTACTCGCTTCAACTCGACGCTGAAACGCGAAGGGGTTTTGTCTAAGCGCAGCGTAATTGTCTTCGGTGTAATCAATAGAGCAAGCATGGAAAAAAAGATGAAGCCTGCAGACACCAGGAAAGTCGTCTGCTCGATCGCGCTTATGAACAGATCTGACATCACCGGCAAAAGGATGACACCACATCCGAAGGAGCCCAGCATCGAGCCGGCAATGTTCGAGCAGTAGAGCAGCGATACGCTCTTGTTATCACTCTTCTGATTGTTTCCTCGCACGGCCCCGAGAGCGAGCGGAAAAATGGTGCCGATTACGGTCGCCGCCAGGAAGATTAAGAAAACAGCCAGCAAGAGCATCGAAATTGTTTCATTCCAGAAGCTTGGACCTATAGTGCTGGTCACCTTTTTCATGGTCAAATAAGTTGACGGTGTTACCTGATATTGATAGAGGTTGAGTGTTACTGCGCCTGACGCCATGGCGAGCATTATTGCAATGCTGCCCAGCATATTCACTGTCTTTTCTCCTATCTTCTCCGCGACCCAGGCACCACTGGCGAGCCCAGATATAAACACAGTGAGCATGAGGCTTAGCGCGTAAGTTGAGGAACCGATTATCATCACGAGAAACCGTGTCCAGACGATTTCCATGGCAAACGACATCGCGCCGGTGGCAAACACAAGGAGTGTCAGAAACACCAACGGATCGGGAGCGGACTTTGCTGGTGCCTGAATACAATTAACTTCAGCTTCCGCTTTTCCCCTTTCCGGTGCTCGTCCCGTGTCCGATTCCGTTCCCGTTCCAGTTTCAGCTTCTGCTTTCAAGTCTCGGAAAGTGGAAACATTTTTCTGATCAGCAACTCTGGAAGCGACAAGGCAGAGAATTGCTGATACAAGGTTGCAGCAGCCTGTCGCCATGAGTGTTTTCTCGATTCCTGACGCCGGCATGAGGAGAAAACCGGATACGAACGCACCAAATACGGCGCCGGTCGAATTGATTGCGTAGAGCTTCAGAAGTGTTGCGGAACCCTTCGCGTCGTATTGCGCCGCGAAGTCCGCGATAATCGGGAATGTTGCGCCCATTAGCGAAGTTGGCACAAGCACGAGAAGAAATACCAGAACGAAGCCGATGGCGGCGCTCGGATTGCCATCGCCGATGGTGCTGTTTAAAAACCGAATTAGTTGCTGTAATACGTCTGTGGTACAAAGTTTGCTTGATATGATCGCGCAGACGAAAATTAAGACTTCAATGATTGCCAGTTGACTCAGAAAGTTTTTTCTCTGTGCGAATTTCGCTCCAAGAAGGGCTCCGATTCCTAGTCCACCCATGAATGCGCAGATAATAACTGAGCTCGCCGGTGTCGTCGCTCCGATGACGCGGACAAGCACTCTTTGCCAAACGATTTCATAAGTTAGGGCCGCAAATCCGGAGATGGAGAACGCCGCTCCGACAAGCCATAGCAGATTTGCAGGTAGCCCCGCTAATGTGTGACCGGGTATTTTTTCGTTGTTCTTTGACGGCAGTGCTCTTGTCCTTTCTTTGATAATTGCCTATTTGAGCGATTCGATAATTCGACTAGTCTTGCTTAATTCAACACCTTTGCGAAATGCGGATCCAATCTGGCTATATGCTATTGATGTCCGGTTTGTGCTACTTTGGAAGTTGAACCCATTATGCCATGAAGTAGAAGGCTATCGATTGGATATATCGACCTTCTGATTTAGTCTCACGCATTCGACCAGGTAAGCTGCGTGATCATCAAAACCCTGACCTTGCATAATTTTATGAGCTACGCCGATGTGAGCGTGGATCTTAGCTCAGTTACGGTTGCATGTTTGTCCGGTCAAAACGGTTCGGGTAAGTCAGCTTTGCTCGATGCGATCACATGGGCTCTATGGGAAGAAGGTCGCTCGTCGTCTGATGAACTTATTCGACTGGGCGAGAAAGAGATGTGGGTCGATCTCGTATTTGAATACGAAGGTCGCACGTATAGAGTTCGACGTTCTCGATTGAAACGCGCAACCAAAGGTGGAATGCGTGGAACGTCCAGGGGATTGCTTGATTTGCAATTGTTATCGCCTGTTTCAGAGCGCGTTAAGTCAGGTACGACCGACGATGGTCGCGAGAGTGCGCCTGTCGGAGCACTGGTTCGCGGTTCCGCAGAAAGCACCGTCAGTGGTGTTTCGTTGAGCGGAAACGGCCGAGGCCAGACAGGTGCGGCAGGCACTGCAATCACATCGCACCCATCGCTTGAGGAAAGCGACGGTGAGCACCTCGGGCACTGGCGCAGCCTGACCGGACCTAGTATGCGAGTTACACAGCAATCGATTTGCGATTTGCTGCGCATGGATTACGACACGTTCGTGAACAGCGCTTATCTGCGCCAGGGACGCGCAGACGAATTTACGACTCGCCCTCCGTCAGAGCGCAAGCACGTTCTATCCGAGATACTTGGTCTTGCATACTTCGATCGCCTTCAAGAAGCTTGTCGTCTGAGGGCTCGGGATGCCAAAACGCGAATGGATATGATTGAATCCAGCCTTCTCACTCTCCCTCAGTTACAGTCGGAGCGTGACCAAGTTTCCGCGGAGCACGAGTTGCGCACTAATGAGTTCGTGAGTAAAGACCAGCAATTGAAGCAGCTTGAAACGAATGTTGGGGTGTTGTCAGAGTCGGTTCAGCAATTAAAGTTGATGAGGCAGAAAATCGAGCATGATTCTGCGCAGCTGAAAGAACTGAACTCCGACGTTGCGAATCTGACTGTTCAAAAGCTGGAGCTGGAGCGGCGCAGCAAAGAACTAACTGAGCTGGTCGAGCGCTCTTCAGAGATTAAACAAAAATCGGAAGAACTGGACCGATTGAAAACCGACATCGAAATTCTCGATCAGAAAGCATTGCAAGCTCAAGGTCTGATCGAGGAGAAACTCAAGGTGCAGTCAGGTTTGGCTAGCATAAGAAGCCGCTTGGAAGTAGAACTCGACCATTTGAAAGCGTCTTCGGAAAGTTGTCGGGTGCGGCTCGACGCGCTGAAGTATGACACTAAGGACAGTGACAAAATTCAGGAGTCATACGCCGAGTTCAAAAAGCTTTTGCAGAGTGAATCAGAATTAGCGTTGAAGCAGGACATGTTTACTCGACTGACGGAACGCGCGGCGCAGCTTCAGTCGATGATTAATGAATCAAAGATCAAACTGGAAGTTGAGCTTGGCCAAAAGGAACTGACATTGTCCGAGCTTGATTCAGTTTTAGCAGCGGAGAGTTTGATCGCTGAGCAAAAGCAGGCGCTCGAGGCAGATGTGAAGGAACTGGAGCGAGTGGAATCGGAGTTCGATCTCGTCGAAGACAAGGGATTGATGCTCAAATCCGAACTCGAGAGCGTGGATGCTCGTATCGATGAAATAAAGCGTCGGCAGGATGAAAATCGAGAGAAGATTCGAGAGCTTACCGAACATAGTCATGAGAGCATCTGTCCGTTGTGTGCGGCACCAATCGTCGATCGCAGCGCCGTAATCAGTCGCTATCACACAGACAATGAAGCCCTTGATGACGACATTTTGAGTCAACTGAAACTCAGAGGAGAGCTTGAAGAGGAGCGTAACGAACTGCGTCTGCGTTATGCACGATTGAAAAGAGAGCTTGGTCGCCGAAAGGAGCTTGATAAACGGATAGGCCAGTTTAACGAGAAAGAAGAGACGATGGCGCGTGCTCGTGATTCTCGCGCGCGGGTGATAACCGACATTCTCGCTCTGGGTCGCCGTCTTGATGAGATGGACTTTGCGCAGATTGAACGCGAGAGCTTGATAAATGTCAAAACAGAAATACACAAATTAGAATTCGATCCGGCTGTTTATGCCAGTCTTCAGTCTCAGATTCGGGCCAAACGGCACATCGAGGCTCGGCACATCCAGCTCAAACGGGACCAGGCTGAGCTTCAGAAGCTTGAGGTCGAGTTGCCGCTTGCCCTCGAAAAGGAAAGTCGGTGCATCGAGGAGCTAGAGTCTGAGTCTTACGGCGAGGAACATCGAACCGAGTTGAAAGCGCTCAAAGAGCGCATAGACTTGCTCAACTATGACCGAGACCTTCACCAAATGATGAAAACGGAATTGATTGCGCTGCTGCCCTTTATTGAACAAGTCCGTGACTTGAAAAAGGCTCTGGAAGATTTGCCTGCGATTGAAGAGTCTCTGTCGAAAGTCAGAGGTATGTTGGAAATTAAACTAGCGAAAATTCCGGAGCTTGAGCAGGAGCTTAAACAGCTGCAGGACCAAACCAGCGAACTCAATGAAAAGCAGTTTCACCTGGAGCAGAGTCAGGAACAGCTGGATCGCCTGCGAGAAGAGCATCGAGCATTGGCGCGAGAAGTTGCGATTCTGGAAAGCCGAAAGTTACAGGTTGAAAAGGAACTCGAGGCACTGGCGGAAAAGAAAAAAGAACTGGTTCAACTGACTGACGAGCGCGAGGACCACCTTTTTCTGGCGGAATCGTTCGGAAAAAAGGGCATTCAGGCAGTTATCATCGAAAACGCGGTTCCCGAGATTGAAACAGAAGCGAACAGAATTCTCGCGCGCCTCAGTGACAACAAAATGCATATCGGTTTGGTCACTCAGCAAAAAACAAAGTCGGGCACGCTCGCCGAAACTCTCGATATCTTGATTGGCGATGAAATTGGAACACGTAATTATGAGCTCTATAGTGGCGGTGAGGCATTCAAGGTCAACTTCGCAATCAGGATCGCACTGTCCAGACTGCTGGCCAGGCGCGCCGGCGCTCGACTGGAAACGTTGGTCATCGATGAAGGTTTTGGTTCTCAGGACGATTTAAGTCGTGAGCGCTTAGTTTCATCGATCAAGTCTATTCAGTCCGACTTTCGCAAAATCCTTGTAATCACTCACATCGCAGATGTGCGTGAGATGTTTCCGGTTCAGATTTATGTGCAGAAGGAGTCCGGCGTATCAAGACTGCAGGTGATCTCATGAACTCCTGCAGTCTCTAAGTATGGGCGGATAAATGCTTCGTTTTTAAAACATCTTCTTGAGGAAGTGGTAGCCGCCACCAATTGCGGTGCCAATCGCAGCTGATTTTACCATTGTGCTTCCACGTCTGCTCGAGGCTGCTCCCAGACCGAAACCAACGGCCGCACCAGTCGCCAGATCTTTAGCCAGTGGATGTCGTTTCATCGTTCTGCTTGATCGAATAAGTCCGACACCAGCGCCGGTGCCAGCTCCGATAGCCGCTCCTCGAAGCACACCTCGCCCTGATATCAAACCTGCCACCGCGCCGCCTCCGGCGCCCACAGCTCCGCCCACAACGGCCGACTTCACTTTTGGATGACGCTGGAAGTAGGTTCTTCGATCTTGTACTGCATACGTTCTATACACAGGGCGATTTACTACAACGGGGCGCGGGCGATTATAGTCAATCGAGGCGCGTTGGGCTTGCATGCTCTGGACAGGCACCACATTCTGATTAATCGAACCAGTCAGGGTTGTCGCCTGACTGAATGCCGGAAGCACGGCGGAATTAGCCATAATCGCCGTAACAGCGACTGCTAAAAATTTCTTTCCTGAATTCATAAGTCCACCCTCTGTCTCGGAGCACAGCCACTGTGCGATTCCTGAATAAGACGCAGATTAGCTTTCCGACGACGAGTCAATTCATTGGTTCCCAGTTCCGTTTTAATTCCCATCTGCAGATTATGTCGGTTTCGGGCACATTTGCCATTCAACCGGGTCAATAGGCTTATTAGCATTGACCGTTGAAAGTTATGCCAAATATATGGAAGGTGGCGGCGCCGATTTCAAACACGTTTGAGGCACAATAAGAAGGATTCGGGATATGAGCAACAACTATGTAAATGGAATTCTCGCAATCGGGCTTACCGTCGGTTTCATGACCGGTTGTGCCACAGGTGATCCAACTGCCCACACTGATTCAATTCGCAGCAACGCACGCTTATCCATTGACAAAGGCGACTATAAAAAGGCCGACGAGATGCTTCAAGACGCGCTTGCCAAGGATATTAAAAAGTTCGGTGCTGAAAGCGAAGCCGTCGCTCGTGACTATCTTTTGATTGGTGACAATCTCAAGGAGCAGAACAAGCTTGAGGAAGCCGAAGAGTTCTATCAGAAATCGATTGAAGCTCGTCGGAAGGAACTGCGCCCGGGACTTTTAAAGCTCGCTGAGAGCTTGACGGCGCAAGGTGACAACCTTGTCGATCAGGGACAACTTGAGGACGCCGAAGTACTTCTTCTCCAGGGGCGGGACATTCGCAGAGAAAATCTGCCGGGCGATTCTGTCGATCTAGCTCGAAGCAAATTAAGCTTGGGCAAGCTTTACCTTCAAGCTGGCGCATTCTCTGAAGCGGAAACGGAATTGAAAAACGCCATGGCTACTTTCGAGAAGAAGCTCGGAAAGGATGATAAAAGACTTGGTGACGCTCGCACGAATTTAGGTTCGCTGTATTTTGCTCAGGGCAAACTCGATCAGACCGAGCCGCTCCTGAAGTGGGCTCTGGAGATTTACAAGACTCATGATCCGGCTAGTGTCGATACCGCGAATGCCGAGAACAACCTTGGTGAATATTATCGCGCACGGAATAGGTATGCTGATGCGGAGACCTCATATAAAGGTGCGATAGCGATTTATGAAAAGCGCAATCAGCCCAGTCCGAAGTTTGCAAGCGCGTTAAACAATCTCGCCGTGCTCTATCACTCGCAGAAAAAGTACAGTGAAGCGGAGCCGCTCTACAAGCGCGCGCTCAAAACATACGAAGATTCAGTGGGCAAAGACGGGTTGGAAATTGCCAACACCTTGAACAATTATGCCGCCATGGAGTCTGCTCTGGGCAATAAAACCGAAGCTCAGCGTCTGAAGCAACGCGCCAATAAAATCATTGCGTCGAATTAGGTAAGCGCGCCAATGGTAATATTGTCGATCTACTGAAGTATAGGTGGTCGACAATGAACCCTCGTTACAGTCAACCGAAGCTCGTGTTACGCACGTTGATGGCATTGAGCATCAGCATTTATTGTTCGTGCTCCGGAAGTTTGGCTGTCGAGCAGACCGAGAAAAATCACGTAGCCGGATTGCCCGCGAATATTATAAAAATTCCGATGACGCGGCAGGCGACGAATTACACCTGCGGAGTGGCTGCTCTCCAGTCTGTTTTGATGTTCTACGGGGATGAGTTTCTCGAATCCGAACTTGCGAAACTATTAAAGGCTAATCCCAAGGAAGGCACAGCATATTTAGAGATGAAGCGCTTCTCCGAGTCGAGGGGCTATAATGTCCAGGTTTACAAAGACATGAAAGTCAGTGATCTGAAGAAATTGCTGGATGCCGGAAAGCCTGTGATTTGTTTGATTCAAGCTTGGCCTGAACGCAAAGTGAATTATAAAAATGACTGGGACGATGGGCACTATGTAGTAGCCATCGGGTACGATGACGGAAACGTCTACTTTATGGACCCGTCTACTCTAGGCAATTACACTTATATTCCGACTGATGAATTCCTGGTCCGTTGGCACGACACTGACTCGAAGGTGAAGTTGCATCACTTCGGCATGGTCGTTCAGAAGAAAGCGAAACGCGCTTATCATGCCGACGGCGTGAAAAAGCTCGAATAGTTCTCTTAGTGAACTGGAGGTCTTCTGTAATAGCGGCCGCGCGTCACCGAAGGTGGGTCCACGCAATTTGTGTAAACGTAATTGGTTTCAACTGTAACCGTCTGCAGCGGTTGTCCGTTGCTAACAACACCGGACACGGCTGTTGGAAGCGCGTTGTGGTCCGGAATGGATCCGTCACCACCATAAACATAATATGTCTGATGAGACGATTTATATTGCGGGCTGCTGGGGTCAGCTGCCGTGCCGTTCTTCGCCGTATTTTGTTTCGCCAGATCTGCAGGTGTGATCCAATCATGCGGATGTTTATCGTCATTAACTGGTGTCGCATGTGGTGCGACTGGTGTTTGTGGAACGGCGGCCCGCTCGTTCCCAACTGTGTTTACCGTTGGAGCGGGAATAGCGTGATGAGTTTCCGCCGCGACGGCGCCTGGCGGTTGCGCCTGCGCAGTCGAAGCCGCTGTCTTAACTTGCTCTTCAGCGTTGGAGTGTCCGACCGCATTCATGCAAGTCACAGTCAAAACGACTCCGATAACTATGCCACCAACGACGAGCAAAGCGCCTTTTAGATTTATCTGATTCATGATGTTTACCAGGAACAGATCAACAGAGAATGTGATTGTAAGCCAATAGTTGTGAGTTGGCTAGCTTTCAGTGGGAAAATTACGCAAAAGCTTTCAAGCCCTTTGCGTTTTGCAACTAACCGAAGCTCTTCCAGCGGAATCCGTAGATCGGAAACAGCATCGCCCAGGACCAGATGTAGACGATGAGATTGAACGCGAGGAGTGAGTACAAGAGTCGTTTTCCCCACAAGTCGCCTGTGAGGCTGAGACCAAGAACGATTAGCGCGAGGAATGGAACTTCTGAAGTGAATAAATAACGTCCTTGTGGACCGCCGACGTTACCGGTCGAGGCGAGAATCATTGCTGCCAAATTTGCCCAAAGGCAGACTAGCATGACGAGCCAAATCGCCTGGTGTGTAACGGTTTTGCGTTCTGGATTCTGTATTTTTTGACGAAGGTCGGCGATAGTTTGCGCCTTGTTCTTGAACACGGCCGTCAGCAGACTAATTGCAGCAGCAGCAAGATAAACCGTATAAGTCCAATAGAGTGGTTTAATAAGCGGTCGAGTCATGTAGCCAAACATGCCCCAATAGCTGAAATACATCATCCGCCACCACTTGCGGTCGACTAAAATTTTGAACGGGCTGACGTAGTACTCAAGTGGGCGGTTATAGAGCTGTGCCCAATTTCTGCGCATAGTCTGTGTGCCCATGAAATCGCCGTCGTATAGCTGGTAGTTGCGAGCAAACCAGGGTGCGGCGATCGTCACCGTCAGAGCCAAAGCCGTGATGGCATTCTTCAAGAGTTCGACAAAGCTTTGCCGGTGTATCCAGGCTGCGAGCAAGTAGGCGAGAGCCACCGCGGGTAGTACCGCATAACCGGTGTACTTTGTTAGTGCCAACCATCCGCACAGGAAACCGAATAACAGAGAGAGCGGCATGGATAGACCACGTTTGATTATCACTACACTCAGGCAAAGTAAGGCGGAGGCGATAGTCGAGGAAGTAATGTCATTGTTAGAGTAACTGTGTACGAGCACAAGTTGAGGGTGAAAAACAACGAGAAGTGGAACGGCCAGCGCGCACAGTTTTTTATCAGGAAAAAGTTCTCGACCCAACCACCAGGCAAAATAGGTCATCAGCGGGGATAGCAAGAGGCTGCCGAACCTGGGCGCCATGGACGGGTCCAGTATTCCCGATAACGTCCACAGGGCAAGGATATGCGGCACATAGCCGAAGTGAGGAAGGGGGACGTAGACCGATTGCTGTCCACCTGCTGTCAGTTCCGCCGGTCCGGGTAAGCGGAGATTCTCCGCCATAAATTTAATCACCCAAAAGTGGGTGTTTTCATCCGGAGCTTCCCACATCGGAACCATGAAAACCCATGGTAGACGTGCGGCTAGAGTCGCTGCGAGCAGGTAGTAAAGTTCTTTCGGGGGGCGCATCAGATCAGTCAGTCTATAGCCCGGATGCTTGCGAAGCTAGGCCCGATTCTTAAGAAATCGGACTAACTAATTAGCCATGTTCTATCATCGAAATATGACCGCGGAGTCGAGTATGGCCTCCAACAATGAGAATCTCCAAAGCGAGTTCGATCGCCTGGCGCATGAACTCGCCCTGATAGAGGAAATTCTTTCACAAGCACCCAGCGATGAGCCGGAAACCGACCTCGGTCGGTGGCTTGTCATGCTGTCTGGATTTTTCAACGCCCAGTTCGCTCAGGTCTGGCGTTATGACGAGATGCACGGTGCTTCGGGTCGAGCCATTTGCCTGGAAAAGTTGGCTGTGAATGCTCAGTCGTACCCTCTCCTTCGGGTCGCCAGTCTAAACCTCGATTCGACCGACTGCAACCTGTTGGCGATCAGAGCCGTCCAGGGCAAAGACATCATTTATTTCCCCGAGTTTCATGAGGACGCAAACATCCTGCGCCACGCGGAAATCGGACTGAGTAAGCTGCGCAGTGGAGTTTTCTTGCCGATACTTCTGCCAGGCAATCGGGCGTACGTTTTTGAACTTATGTTCGAGTCCACTGATACCTTGGATGAAACCGCGATTCCGCTTATGCGAAAGCTGACCTTGATGTTTTCAACTCTTTTGAAGTCGGCGTCTAAAGCTGAAACTGAGTCGCAGTTCGAAGAGGAATATCAGATTTTGCTGGACGCCGTGCCGGTTATGGTTTGGTACAAGGATAAACATAATCGCTTCCTGGCTATAAACAGGCGAGTTACTGAAATTTGCGGTATCCAACCGGCTGACATAGTCGGCAAACGGACGGAGGAGCTTTTCCCTGCGGACGCGGCCCAATATTACTCGGATGACCTGGAGGTTATTCGTTCTGGTCGACCGAAGTTGAAGATCTATGAGCAGATTACCATCGCAGACGGAAATCGCTTATGGCTTCGCACGGACAAAGTTCCCTATGTCCGAAACGGGGTCGTAGAGGGAATTATCGCTTTCACTACCGACATAAGCGAGCTGAAGCAGTCCGAAGACAATCTGATCAAGATCAAGTCTGAACTCGAACTGAAAGTCGAGGAGCGAGACCAGGAGATTGCGACCGCGAATATCTTCTTCACGCTCTCAAGGGAGCTTCTTTGCATTGCTAACTTGAAGGGATATTTCACCAGGTTGAATCCGGTTTGGTCTGAGCGCCTCGGATACTCGTTGGAAGAGCTGTACTCAAGACCGTACAGCGAATTCGTCCATCCGGATGACAGGCATCTCACTTCTGCGATCGATGTGAAGCTGATGGCCGGAGGCAGCGTTCGTGATTTTGAAAATAGATACGTCGCCAAGGACGGAAGCATTCGCTACTTCAGGTGGAGTGCCACCTCATTCGGTGACTCGATTTATGCAGTTGCTTACGATGTGACTGACAGAAGGCTTGTGGAAGAGGAACTGCTTGTCGCCAACGATCGATTCGTCAATATTGGACAACACATGCCCGGCATCATCTATCAGTTTGTAGTGAGGCCAAACGGTGACTTCCACTTCCCTTACGTGAGCGAGGGGAGCAAAGAGGTTCTAGGTTACGAGGCTCATGAGATCGAGGCTGATGCGTCATTGGCTTTTAAAGTCATGCATCCTGATGACGCAGCTGCTATGAAAAAACTCAGTCTGGAGTCCGCTGCAAATCTGACCGTTTTTCGTTATGAAGGTCGCGTTCTTGCGCCGAATGGAACTATGCGTTTTATTCAAGCGACGTCCACTCCTGCTCGCCTGGACAACGGCGACGTTTTATTCAACGGGCTGGTGATGGATGTCACCGATCTCAAACGAGCCCAGGAAGAAGTTCGCAAGTTGAACGCTGACCTCGAGGAACGCGTGAAGAGCCTTGGTAGAGCGAACGAGAAACTTGAGACTTTGACGCAGCAATTAGAACAGGCCTACGATAAAGCGATGGAGGCTTCCAAGCTCAAGTCCGAGTTTGTTGCAAACATCTCCCATGAAATTCGGACACCATTGAGCGCGGTCATTGGTATGTCAGACCTGCTGCTTGATACGTCGCTCGACCAGCAACAGCGTGAATATGCAGGCACAGCGAGGGATTCTGCTAAATCACTGCTGGTTATTATCAATGACATTCTCGACTTCTCCAAAATTGAAGCGGGTAAGATCGAGCTTGAGGATATAGATTTCGAACTGCAGAACATTGTCGAAGGCAGTGTTGATATATTCATAAAGGATGCGGCAGCCAAAAAACTTTCAGTGATGACGCATGTTGAGCCGGAACTGCCTCGCATCGTGACCGGCGATCCTGTTCGCATTCGCCAAATTCTAATCAACCTCGTCAGCAACGCGGTCAAGTTCACTTATGATGGAGAAGTCATCGTTCGTGTGCGTCCGGTCCCGGCACCAGGCACCGTAGGTGATGGCACTTCCTTTAATGCAAGTCCGGAAGATGCAAAGTCGTTTGTCCGATTCGAGGTGTCCGACACCGGAATAGGGATGCCGGAAAGCATCAGGCAACGTTTATTTACGCCATTTGCACAGGCTGATGGTTCGACCACTCGTCGCTATGGTGGTACTGGGTTGGGCCTGTCCATTTGCAAGCGGCTGGTTGAATTAATGGGGGGCGAAATCGGTTTCAACAGCTCTGAGGGTGGCGGCACCACGTTCTGGTTCTGCTTGCCTCTAACCGCCGCTCAAGGCGTCGTCGAACTTCCGTTGTCGAGCGCTGAGAAGACCGGCGAGGTCGTGTTTCTCTATAGCGGTTCTGAGAGTACTAAAACAATTGTCGGTTCCTACATAGAGTCTGAGGGGGCGGCAGTACATCATGCCACCACCCTTGGTAGCATTCTTTACGGACTTGACTCGGCCCTTAAGAACGGTACGGCTCCCAAAGCCGTCCTCGTAGATAGTGGTGGCGAATCAATTGATGCTTTGAATATCATAGACGCTATCAGGAGAGAAGCGAAGCACAAAGATTTGAAGCTAGTATTTCTCACGGACGTGCATCAGCGCGATCTGGGCGAAACGGCGTGCGAACGCGGAGCCGACCTCTGTGTTTATAAACCGTTTCGGCGCACCGATCTTCTTTCAGCCGTTTTCGTGAGACCAAAAGATACAACTAGTGGCAGGGGTGGAAATCACAAGGGTTCATCGAATCGAAAGGTGACTGGACCGATCAGAATCCTGGTCGTGGAAGACAACAATTTGATGCGTGGGCTGACGATCAAGCAACTCGAAAAGTTCGGAATTGAGACGGATTTTGCCACTAACGGATCTGAAGCCGTTGAAAAAACTTTGAAGAACGAATATTCGCTAGTTCTCATGGACTGTCAGATGCCGGTGATGGATGGTTTTGAATCAACTCTTGAAATTCGAAAACGCGAATTCGTCAAAGGTGGGCACATTCCTATAATTGCTATGACTGCGTTTGCGATGGCCGGTGACCGCGAGCAATGTCTTGCGTCGGGGATGGACGACTATCTAAGCAAGCCCGTCACTATCGATCAACTTGAACTCATGTTGGAAAAATGGCTGTCAGACGTGTTCACACCACCAACTCACATGGTGCACGCTTCCGGTGGCTCATCGGAAGGCGGCGGAAGCAAGCCTGTTTCTAAATCGGATGATTCCGCCGTTGCCACTATGATTGACGACCAGCAAGGTTTAAAGATATCTGATAACGATAGCCCTCTTCTGGATATCGAAATGGTTATAGAGCATTACGGTAAAAACAGCTTACGCGAGATTCTTACCAGCTTTATCGACGAGCTCGAGGAACTGGTTCCTGCGGTAGTTGTTGAAGTCAAGAACGGTGATATCGAGATGGTGGGGCGGTTGGCGCATCAATTGAAAGGGCTTGCTTCGGTGCTCTCAGCTGCCAAGATGAATGAAATTGCATTGAGCCTGGAAGCGGCTTGTCGCGAATCTCGAAGCGAAGATATCACTGAGCATGCGGGCGAATTGGTGCGCGCCAAACAGAGTTTGATCGCATTCATCAATCAATTTCTGGCGAGCAATTAATACTAGTTTTTTCGGCGGCCAGACGCCAAGACGTCTATAATTTGAGGCGTTGAAGCGTAACCGGGAATTCGCTGCGTGTTTAAAATTGTCTTGTCGATTGTCGTTGTAATCCTGCTCACTCTGCCGGTTGCCGGTTGGTGGTTGGCGAAGAGCAGCTTGCCTCGACTTGATGGAATCGCTGATGTCAATCTGCTGGCGAAAGAGGCGGCAATTGTCACTGACGATCGCGGCGTTCCGTTTATCTCTGCCTCGTCGGAACTTGATCTTTACCGCGCGCAGGGCTATTGGGCTGCATCACACCGTTTATTTCAAATGGACATGCTCCGCCGACTCGGACGAGGCGAGTTGTCCCAGGTCTTCGGTCTGGCCTGTCTGCCGCAAGATAAGCTCATGAGGCAGATCGGTTTCGCACGCAACAGCAAGGACGAATTGAAGTTGCTATCCGCAGATGCACGAAAGGCGCTGGATGCCTACTGTCAGGGCGTTAACGAGGCTATCAGCGCCGGGTCGGGAAAACGACCGCCTGAGTTCTGGGTGCTCGGCTATTATCCAGGTGAATGGAAGGCTGAAGATACGATCATCTTGATGAAATATCTACAGTATGTCCAGGAGGAATCGTGGAGTCTCGATGATTTGCGCCAGCGAGTCATGGACAAAGTCGGTCCGGAAGTGGCGTCGCGATTATTCGAGGAAAGTTTTCCCGCACCGGTCAAAACCGCCCCGGCTTCTAAAGCGTCAATCAGCAAAACTCCTGACTTGAGCTCTCTTCCTCAATTGAAAGACTTGCCGCCTATGGCACGAAGAGTAGTCGAGACCTTGCCCGGAATCGGAAGTAATGGCTGGGTCGTCTCAGGTGGAAGCACCGATGGTGGTGGCGCGTTACTCGCTCTTGATCGGCACGCGCAATTGACGGAGCCGAATTTGTGGTATGCCTGCACGTTATCGACGGGAGACTTCAAGGTCGCGGGCATCACCATTCCAGGTGTTCCCGGAGTGATGTACGGAAGAAATACAGCGTGCTCCTGGGGCGCGACGGCGTACAAGGCCGATACTCAAGATCTGTTCATCGAGCAATTCTCACCAGATATTCCTAACACATACAAGCTACCGGAAGGTTGGACCGCTGCTCGCGAAGTGATTGAAGAAATCCCTTGCAAAGCGAATTTTCAGATGCAAAATCTGCAGCACAAAGTCATAATCACGCGCCACGGTCCTGTTCTTATCGGATACGAGGCTGGTGGCACGAATGCTGTTGTGCTGGCCTGGAGCGGCAATGATATTGCGTTGCCTGCGTTTGAAACATTTTACAGATTGAATAAGGTGACCGATTGGAATCAGTTTAGAACCGTTCTCAAATCCTACCGCGGTTCACCACAGTCGTTTTTGTTCGCAGACAAGAAAGGAAACATCGGGCTTCAATTAGCTGGGAATTTGCCGGAGCGTAAAATCTCTGACCAGACTAAGAAACTGAGAGCCAGCCTGATTCTGCCCGGGTGGACCGGTACATGTGACTGGACCGGACGCATGGAATTCGAGGCGATGCCGTATAGTCTGAATCCTAAAGAAGGATTTCTGGTGGCGAATTTTACGAATTTGCCTGACTTCGAAGCGCCCGTGACACCATATCCGGTGCAGCGAGTTCAGTCACTCCTTGGAGGTTTCAAACAAAGCGGCCGTCATCCGGGATTGCCTGACATGGCGGTTCTTCAGGGTGATGAGTATGCTCCATTGACTGCTCTGGTGAAGGAAACTTTGCAGACGAACGTGAACAAGCAGGAAGTGAACGACCAAATTCAATTGACCGCTTTGCAGACTCTTGATCAGTGGGACGGCTACCTCCGCCGCCAGAGCGCATCTGCTGCGATCTATGAGTCTTTCATTCGCACCGTTGCTCGGCGTGTTTTGATGAGCAAGATGGGCTTGCCCTTAACAAACGAGTATCTGCGACGATGGCCTCGTTGGACTGTTCAGGTAGAGCACAGTTTGAGCCAGAAAAGTCTCGATTGGTTGCCTCCTGAGGAGCGTAAATTCGACACCTTTGTCGTGACCTCGTTCTCCCAGGCTCTGCGTGACCTGCGAAGCAAGGACGCAAAGGCAGATCTGGACGTCAGCGCAATGTCGTGGGAACAGTATCATAAAGTTACATTTCGGCATATGCTCTTCGATGCCGTCCCTGACTGGGAAAACACTCTTGGTCGTCTGGTGAACATCGGTCCGGAGGGAGTCGGTGGAGACGCTGATACAGTCAATGCTTTCAACTACGATGCTTCAGGCTCTCCCGGCAAATTTGTCTGCTCTATAGGACCGGTAGAACGGCTACTCATCGACATGTCCGACTCCGATAAGTTCTACGAGACCCAACCTCTTGGTCAGTCCGGTCATCTTATGTCACCAAACCGCTACGATCAGCTAAAATCTTGGCTGCAGGCAAAACCGCTTCCCGTCGCTTTCTCGGAAGAGCAGTCCGACAGGCAGCAGCGTCATAAGGTGATATTGACCCCGAAGTCCTCACCTTAATCTCGACAGTAGGCTGCGCTGGTTGTCAGTCCGTTATCACATTGTGATCGCGGCAGGCGCATGAATTGAGGAAACTAGACATGGTGAAAGCAGAAGCTAAATCGACCAAAGCCGCTGAAATTGTGACTTTGAAGCGGGTTCTCGTTGCCGATCAGATCAGCGAGGAAGGTCTTAACATTCTTCGTGAAAAATTGGATGTGACTTACGATCCCAAAATTACAGCGGAGAAACTGCTTGAGACGATCGACGAGTTCGATGCACTACTGGTCCGCAGCCGGACGCAGGCGACCGCGGAGGTTATCCAGCGCGGCACCAAACTCAAAGTCATCGGCCGTGCCGGAGTTGGCGTGGACAACATTGATGTAAAAGCTGCTACCGAGGCCGGCGTTCTCGTCGTCAATTCTCCGGAGGGAAACACCGCTAGTGCCGCTGAGCATACAATCGCTCTCATGTTTGCGCTTGCAAGAAATGTCCCGGCGGCCGATGCTTCCATGAAGGCCGGTCAGTGGGAGCGCAGCAAATTCCTCGGCGTCGAACTCTTTAATAAAACGCTTGGCGTAATTGGTTTCGGTAAAATTGGTTCGAGAGTTGCTACGGCTGCTCTTGCTCTGGGAATGAAAGTGATTGTTTACGACCCCTTCATCAGCGAGGAACGCGCTAAACAACTCAATTTGACGGCGGTTTCACTCGAAGAGATCTGGATGCGCGCCGACTTCATAACCATTCACACGCCGAAGACGCCGCAGACGACGAATCTGATCAGCGGAAATGTTCTATCTAGAATCAAGCCGGGAGTGCGGATTATCAATGCATCGCGCGGCGGCGTGGTTGATGAAGCCGCGCTTGCGCGAGCGATCAAGGACGGCAGAGTCGCCGGCGCCGCGCTTGATGTATTTGACGAAGAGCCGCCTAAAGACTCGACTCTGGCAGAACTCGGCGATAAAGTCGTGCTCACTCCACACCTTGGCGCTTCGACTGTTGAGGCTCAATTCAACGTTGCAATCGACCTGGCTGAGCAGATCCGTGATTACCTGACAGAGGGAATGGCGCGCAGCCCGGTCAATCTGCCATTCATGCGACCCGAAACGCTTAAAACTTTAGGTAAGTATCTTGGACTGGCAGAAGCGATGGGCGCGATCGCTGGAGAACTGGCCAAGGGCAGTGTTCGCGAATTTGAACTGATCACTTATGGTGCCCTTGCCGGCAAAGAGACAGAACCACTGGTGGTGGCGGCGCTAAAAGGTTTATTCATGGGCAAAATCGAGGGCGTCACCTTCGTCAATGCTCAAATCGTAGCCAGAAATCACGGCATCCTGGTTCGCGAGAGCCGCTTGCCCGAGGCAACTGAAGACCGAGATGGCGTCACGGTACTGGTTTCCACAGAAGAAGGTACAACCTCGATTTCCGGTACTGTGATGGCTCACAACGATCCAATCATCACGAAGATAAACGAGCATCCCATTAATCTTACGCCGGCTAAAAACATGCTCTTCACCATGCATAAGGATCAACCCGGCATGGTCGCCAAAGTTGCCACCATACTCGGTGAGAAGGACGTCAACATCAGCACGATGAGCGTTGGGCGCGTGGGAATTCGCAAGGACGCCGTCATGGTAATGACCATGGACGAGCCGCTTTCTTCCGAGGTTGTAGAGAGCCTTACAGTGCAATCCGGTATTCATACCGCCCGATTCGTGTCGCTTGATTCAATGTCAATGCCGCTTACATAGTCTGTTCGTGTATCTAACCGATGAAACATTTGTTTGTTAGATTTTGTGCTCTGTTTACCGCAGCGATGATGTGGGCGAACGCGTCGCCCGGGCCGGTCTTCGCTCAACTGAGTGATGGCGCGATGCCTTCGAGTATGCCGAATTTGCAGCCGTTTCGCCTGATGAATCCGGGAACCAACCGGCCGCTAAAAACGCGTGAGAAACAGACTCTCGAAGACATTTTTCGAAGAACCGATCTGAAGACAATGAACGGTCCGCCGGTGGATTTGAGCGCAACGAGAATTCCCGGACTCAGTGACAGAGCCGTGGCGCAGCTTGGTTTCAATTACTTTGTCATAGTCAACGGGACCAAGTACACGAGAATATCTGATATTTACGCAGAGAATAGAGCGGAAAATAAGGCTAATTTTGTCACCGTCGATAGTATCGTTCATCCATACTTTGCCTTCACCAATGGCATGCTGGCCAGCGCAATCGAAGAGGGCGTTTACAAGGATCTATATGGATTGCTTAAAGCGATGCTCGTCAGTTCTATCGCCGACTATCGGCGCACGGACGACGATGAAGTCAAAGATGACATTCAACGAAACCTGGCATATCTTTGCGTAGCCCTGGTTCTCCTGGAGCCGAAAACGGTACTTCCGGAAATCGGCGGCGCAATTGATCTGGTGAAAGCGGATCTCGCGCTGATTGAGTCGGGCAAAGCGGGTCGCTCGCAGATCTTCAGTACGTATGTTGATTTCGGAACCTTCAGACCATGGGGCTTTATGGCGCAACGCCCGAAGCTCAAACGTTTTCACATAGCGTATCAGTGGTTGTCGCGCATGCCTTTTCCGCTGAGCAATTCGGGCGATACATCCGCCGAAGGTGGCGGTAATCTTTTTCGCCGGGCTGTACTACTCTACAGAAGTATTGTGTTGGCGAATGTCGGCGGTAACGAGCCTGCACTGGCGCGCTGGAATCGAATCGCGATGGCTACGGCTCTGTTGAATTTTGACAGTAACGCAAAGAAAAAGACGATCATTGCCCCGGAACTTCAAGGCGTTTTTAAAACATCCGAGACGGATCTGGCCAGATTGCTTCATTCGTTGTCTCAACCTTTTCTGCGTACTAAATTGCTGTTATCCGTTCGTAATCAGAGACCGATGGAGTTGAACGCACGCTCGGTTTTCGAGATGGACCAGGATGGTGGTACCGCCGGTGATGACGTCGTATTTCGGATGTTTCCGCTTATAGATCCGCCTGAACTGGTCTGGCTCCGTGAAGAAGGGCATAACTACCTGGAAACAGTGGAAGGACCCGTTAAGGTTCCAATCGGTCTCATCGACCTGCACGCACATGGTGCGCAGGCAGCAACCAACATATTGAGTGAACAACTGGACACGCTCGATCAGGGATTGACCAAACGCGTCCCTCGTCTGGAGCGGCTTACCAAGCTTATCAATCAGAATGATGCCGGCATGGATCGGCACTGGACAATAGCAAGTTCAATATTTCGCACATATCCGGACACCGTTCAAATCGGTTTGCGTTCGGATCTCTGGATGGTTAAGTCATTGGAAACCGCTCTAGCCGCCTGGATTGATAGCTACAGTGCCTGTCTGGTAATTGAACCGGGACAGGGCGGAGATAGCGCAGGGAAAAATGCAGGTCCTGTCGGCTCGGCTGGAAAAACTGCTCCGCCTTCTGCTCTGAAAAGCACAGAAACGCCTGCATCCCAGGCCGGGTCCAAAGCTGGGCTGGCAGGCGCGGGCGGAGACTTCAGTCGCTCCTCGACTCCGGCGCGACCGACTCCTCCGCAATTTACTCAGCATCCCTCTCTTCGTGTTCAGCAGCCTGCGCCTTCGCGACCGGCGCGCTTTCATTATCTGGAACCGCGTGTTGACCTATATAAGGACTTGCAGGTGGACTGCACGAACTTGATAAAGCAGTTGACCGAACTCGGATACATGCCTGTGCGCTATAAGCCTCGATCCGAGGACTTTATGCGATTGCTGCGGCGGCTGACGATTATCTCTGAAGCGGAAGTAAAAAATGAACCAATTACGATGCCCGACTTTAACCTTCTGGCAAACATAGATCGTGTGCTTGCGCCTGTCGATTGCCCGCTTTCATCCTATATATTTCTCGACTCGTTGCCGGATACGGCAGGCAGCAAATCTGCCGCTTCTGCGTCTGAGAAGACGAGCGAGACAACCACGATCAACGGCAAGGAAATATCTACTGCACCCCGAACCGGAGCGACTATGGGCGTCGGTCGTGCCGGTCGGCTATACATCGTATGTAGTACCAGTCAAGGTTCTATGCTGACGAGAGGTGGAACCTATACCTACTATGAAATACAAGGTGGTCCGCAGCGAGACGAGCACTGGGAGCGGAAATTGACGTACAACCTGTTGCAATCGCCATCCTGGACTCGCAAATACAATTTCGCGATCGAAGAGTCGCACAGCCGAAACGTGAAAGTGACGGGAGAGCAGTCAGGTAGCGCTTCTCCTGCATCCAAGTAATTGTGATATTGCACTAATTTAGAGACGCGGTTTTTGTTAAGCGCGCTGTAATTTTGTTTTATTACGATCAATGCATAAACCGCTTAAACCCCACGGCAGGAAGGTTTGCGCCTTAAGTGGGAATATTCCCACTTGTGTTTGCAATTTAGTGCATTACGATGAGAATGAAATGCTAAACGGCTGCCAGCTAACCCCGTTGTCCCCTTCTGCTGACCGAGCCTCGAACACGAATGGTTTATTCACCCTCGTCTAACCATCCCAAGTTGTTTCCGCACGGCGGAAAGTCGCCGCATGTGGTGACTGATGAAATTGACGCGGCGGCAGTACGACTGCAGGCTCCGAAAATTCGTCCCGTGAGCTCTCGTCAGTCACAGGCACAGAAACGTCGAGGCACCGCAGATGGTGCACGCCCGAACCTGCGAGTGACCATGCACGACATGATGGCGATCCGATTGCCGGATGCGGGTGCAGAAGTGAGTGAACTCAAAACCTCTGACCTGGGCGTCCCGCAACATGGAATCGCCGACATCGGTATTGCGTCGAGTCGACTGACTTCGGCAAGTCTAGGATTGTTTCCCTCTATAGTGCAGATGGTGCAAAAGCCGGCCGCTGATAGGGCGACACCAATCACCGATGATGTGGTGGCTGAGCTTCTCGCTGAAATCGATGCATTCGTTGAAAACGAAGAACGCCAGTCCGGTTGGAGTTCTCAGCAAACGCAGGGCGCTATCACAACCTGGGAGACTCCCTATAATCAGCCGGCGTTTTCCACTCCTGAAAATATTCAATACACGCGCCTTGCCGCTCAGTATCTGCAGCAAGGTCGCATCGAAGACGCCGAGCGATTGTACAAACAGGCACTGATCGTCGCAGAGCGGACCTTTCCTAGCGGAGATCCTGCAATCTATAGGGCCGTTGAAGATCTAGCTCAGTTCTATTATGGACACGAGAAGTTCCGACTGTCCGAACCGCTTGTAGCGCGCCTTCTCACGTACAGGGTGGAACGTTTATCACCTGACGATTGGCTGCTCATACGCACGGTCGATCAACTCGCCGATGTCTATGAAAAGTGCGGTGAGGCTGTTCACGCTCAAGCGCTATATAAATTGCTGCTTGCTCGGCAGGAAGAAGCATTCGGTCGCAATTCTCCAGTTTGCGCGTTCACTCTCAGTCGGCTGGCGGACAGCTACATCCGGCACGGTCATCCGGCTGCTGCGGAAACGCTGATGCTTACCATTCTTGAAATTCAGGAACAGCTTCACGGACCGTCATCGCTGGAGATCAGCGGAACGTTGAACGAACTTGCCAGCATCTATCATCGTTTGCGTCGCTATGATCGTTCTGCCGAGATGTTAGAACGCCTGCTCAAAGTTTTGGAATCTATACACGGCGAAAACGGACTGTCTGTTGCAAGTTGCCTGTTGCGTCTTGCGGACCTGTTGACAGAAGTGGATATGCCGGCTGAAGCTGAGCCACTTTATCGGCGCGCGCAAGAAATTTACACGTTGAGCTATGGCGATCGCACTGCAGCACATTCGGTTTTCAAAAAGAAAATCACCGGGACGATGTCGAAATTGTCTAAGGATAAACCGGTCGAGCAGGAAGAGTGCTGGAGATTTCCGGCGATCAAATTGACCTTCGACGATTTGAAACCGACGAATGACGCCGGCGCTGTAAGTCGTTGTTTGGATCAAGGTGTACTCGACAACAGCGCAAATCGACCGCTCGACATTCATCGCACAGCGGTGAAAACCAGTGTCGAGTTGCCTGCGATGAAACCTGCAAACTCGTACGAAGTTGATTCGCAGTTGGACACTCAGGAATTTAATTTCCCCAGTCAAACGCTTAAGCTACAAACCGTATCGCCCGACTCGATTGCGCCTCTGGCATCATGGAAAGACTCTTCGATTGGAGTGAATGTCGAAGATTTTGTGCCTGACCCGAATAGCAATCTAAACTCAATTCTGGATCCACTTTTCGTGGGTGAACTCAACGAGCGCTACAACGAAACTCGCGAGCTGACTTTGCCTATTGACCCGACAAAGACAGTCGAGTTTCCTCTCGATATTTCCGGCTCATTCGAAATTCCACTTGAGCTGTCCGGTAGCTATGCGCTTCAGGATCATTCGGATGTTCACACTGGCGCGTACCAGATCGATAGGCAGAAAGTCACACTTGCTATGCGTGTTCCAGGTTTGGTTACCGTAACACAAAATGCAAATGGTGTTGCTTCGAGACCGTCCGGTAGTAACACGCAGCAGTCAATTGAGTCACTGGCTAAACAGTCGATAGAGCGCGGAGACAACGTGATTCTGACAAACAAAAACTTGTTGTCTTTTGCTCCTGATCTGAAGCGTGAAACAAAAAACTTGGTTCAACACCAGGAGCAAATTCATTTGCACCAGCGTGAAAACTTTAGCCCTCCCCAATCGGGACACGTCGTAGCTCCCCTCCAGCAGCGCGAAACCGTGCGCGAAAAACCAGTGCTGCTTCCGGAACCGTTTCCATCCTCCCGCAAAAAGTCTTCGAAAACACAATCAATGTTCTCTGTCTCCACACCTGGTGGAGCGCGCGTTTAAAGGCGGGGACAATCAATTGAAACGGGATCAAGCGCTAACTTAGAGAGATAAGCTATTCGGCGTCTTCCGGCGCATCTGAAGAATCAGAATCCTCGGCAGGTAGGCTGCCGCCCGGTGTAGACAGTGCGGTGAGGGCCTTCACAATTGCTTTGTCTGCGGGGTTCAACTCGGCGGCTTTTTTGAGTGAAGCGATAGCTTCAGTCATCTTTTTCTCATGCGCAAGCGCGATACCCAGATGATAATGGGCATTCGCATTGCCTGGGTTCATCTCGACTGCCTTTTTGTAGCGCGCCATGGCGTTCGCCCAATCATGCTCGCCCTCGTAGGCTACTCCGAGGGCGACTTCACCCTCGTCAAACTTCGGAACTTCGGCAACTAGAGGTTCCAGTGCCGATATCAATTGAGTTCCATTTTTCTCATACGCTCCTGCAAATCTTGCCGGATAGCCTTTCGGAAGGACTTTGTCCGAAGCGGTTACTAGTGAAACGAGATCGCTGTGCATACGCGCAGGCTGCCCTTTTACGTCTCCCAGAGAGATGGAATCGAAGCTGCGTTTATCACCGGCAGGAATGGCTCCGTCGATCTTGACCTCACCGGAGGCAAGCGGCTGATTTTCTTTGCTGGAGATTGAATATTTGATTACCGGATTGGAGATTTGGACCGCATTATGGTTCTTGATCTCGACCGATACGAGAGCCTGACCATTAGCCAGTTTCGGATCTTTCAGAGTAACGGCCACGTTTCTTTTAAACTGATTCAATTCAAAGTTGCTGAAAAATTGAAAAATCTGCACGCCACCAAAGCCGATACCAACCAGTGCGACCAATCCGAGACCGATGCCGAAACCACGGGCGGTGCCCGACTTCGCGTTCTCTTTGGCTTGCCGGTCCATGAAATCCGTGTGGATATGGTCGCGCGTCATGATTCCTATTCCTCGTCTTCTGGTGGGTCTGGCGGATCAACTACTTTCTCTTCGGGCTTTGCTTTGGGCGGTGGTGGAAAACGAACAACCGGTGCCTTGTACATGTCGAGGTAGTCTAAGCGTAACTGTCCATCCGGATCTTGATAGTACTGCTGCAAAATTTGATCGAAGCGCCAGCCGCGATTTGCGAACGTATTGGCACCGTGCTGGCTCAAGCCTCGCGCTCCATTACCCGGACCTCGGTAAGTGAACATCCAGCCGCTGCCTTCTTCGTGCACATCCAAAATGCCGGCGGTGGAGAGACCAAGCTTTTTGGCAAGGGCGACACCATAGACGACTGCCGTTTTCTTCTGTCCCATGACTTGAACGCTGTGAGCGTTGCCGTTGATGTCCCATTGTTTGACCGCGACACCCTGGATGTTGGAAACGCCTGTTATAGCTTCGAGCTTGCTGCTGGGTACGTGCGTCTTGCGAATGTTCAAATTCTCCATCGCATCGCCCACGGTGGCACGATAAAAGCCAGGTTTCACTTTCCCGGAATCTTTGAGAACGATGCCGCGGGTTTCAGCGACGGCCCGGAAAGTCGACGCTGCTTCACGAGCCAGTCCTTTGTAAGCCTGGTCGCGAACGTCGGGCACCAGATCATAACCCTGCGATTTGAGCCACTTTGAGCCTCGTCCAATATGCGCCCATGCGTAACTGCGAGCCGCCACCGCTTGCGCCTTTAGCGCTTCAATGTGCCAGCTGGCAGGCATCTCGGCTGGGACGACTCCGAGCAAATACTCTTCGAGGTCGACCAGGTTTATAACATTGATTGTGCCGCCGAATGAAACAATTTCCAGGCAGCCGCGCCACCACTTGTCGCAGTACACTCGATAATCCGGCGATGAAACATACGTGCGCTTTCCAACCGGCAGGTGAAAAGTTTTTCCGGTCGCCAACTCTTTGATTTCGTGACCGGTGATCAAGTAAATCAGATTCGGTTTAATTGGAAAAACCGGACGTCCGTCGACAAAAACCGCTCCCGGTGCCCAGATTGCAAACTTTGCGCTGGGCGCCTGCCGAACAATCCCGATACGCACCGGATATACCATCGGCGGGTACGGGTTGAACATGGGGATTGAAACGGTTTCAGACGAAGTCGCCTTGGTTACCTTTGCCGCCGATGCCGGCATGTTGCCCAGCAGCAGAAGTATGAAAGTTATTGCAATCAAACAGCTGAGCTTCGACTTCACGACCTGAGTTTTTTCCCCGAGAGCAACAAGTACGAAAATTCGATTTGTCTGCAAAGATATTCGAATTCGTCTAGACTTATTAGGAGCTTTGAGCCAATTTGGACTGCCTAATTCTCAAGCTTCCTCTGTCGATAATACTATGATCGCTGGTCATTAACTTTATAGAGACCCAATGAAAAAGATACTTATCGTAGACGACGAAGTCGATATCGCTAATTCGATTCAATATGTTTTGAGCCAGGAAGGATTCAATACTTATCTCGCTCACGACGGCTTAAGAGCCCTGGAGATGTATGAAAAGGACCGCCCGGATCTGGTCATTCTTGACCTGATGATGCCGGGTATCGACGGTTACGAATTGTGCCGGCGGGTTCGGGCGATCGATAAGAAGACGCCGATTCTGATGCTTACTGCGCGCACTTCGGAGATTGACACGGTTGTCGGGCTGGAGCTCGGCGCCAATGACTACATCGCCAAGCCGGTCCGGCTGCGCGAATTGGTTGCTCGAGTCAAAGCTAATTTGCGTGAAACGCCTGATGCGCAGCGCCAGGTCAGTGGCATTCGTCTGGGCGAACTTCATATAGATGTCGACAGCAGAACGGTTCGCGTCAATGAAAAGGACATAGACCTCACATTCAAAGAGTTCGAATTGCTGCTGGCAATGGCTAGACAGCCCAACCGTGTTTTTTCGCGAGATCAACTCTTCTCGCAGGTCTGGGGCTCCGACTTCCTTGGCGAAAGCCGAACCGTGGACGTTCATATCCGCTACTTGCGCGAAAAGCTGGAAGACAACCCCAGTGCGCCTAAACACATCCTGACTGTTCGCGGTGTCGGATACCGGCTCGTCTGGGAATAGGCGCGACTGAAAAGCGATTGGTTGAAACGGTTTAATTTGCTCGAAAGGTTTTTTGCCAATAAACCTTTAGATATTGCATTGCGAAATATTGGAAAAACTTCAGATGTCATGATGGGAATTTCCCCACTTCGAATATGCCGTTTTGGCTTGTTGGACGGTCTCATGCGTACTTTTCCCAGTGACACAAGTGACCGAAAAATCTAAACTCAAAGCACGTTGAATGGCGATTGAACCTACTCGGCGCTCCACCCCGCGCAAATCGCCAAAGTGCTCACTCTGTAAGGGTTCCAATGAAAGTATCGGCAGTCCTAGTTGGCGTAAACGTAGCAGCTACCCTCTCCGTCGCAGTGCAGCATCCGGCGTGCGCTCAAGATCAGCACCCGGCGAGCAGTACGGCTGCATTTTTGAAGTCTTCGTTGACCGAAGCCGCGCCCGCGCCTATTTCTTTGTCGGCAGCGCCCCAGTCGCTCAGCCCTGGAATTCCGAAGACGTCGCTATCGAGCGCGCGCTCAGTCGCGACCCGCAAGGCTTTGAATCAGACACCTGGCGTCAAACTGCGTCCATTCGTCGCGAATCGCAGACTGCCCAGTAAGAGCGAATTGACGAGCGCTTCAATGGCTTCTCAAGTTGCCGAAATCGACAACGGACCTCAACCGACTACACTCGACGGTGGTGTGAGCGAGTATTCCACCTACTGCATGTCCGAGAATCAGGACGCACAAATGAGCGCTCGTGCGAAGTACGCTGTGAAACAACAGGCGAAAAAGCACAATAGCGAGCGTTTGCAGCATGCCGCCAAAGTCGCAAGCAGTTTCGTCCGCCAGGTCGCACCGCGAGCGGTGCCAGGCGCCTCACCGGCAATTCCCGGTTCTGTCGGAATGCCTTGTGCCGAAACCAATTACAACAATATGCGCAATTCTGTGGCGATGATGCCGCAGCAAATGCAGCCCCAGATGCAATCGTCGATGCAGTTCTCGCAGCCCATGGCGTTTCAGGCTCCGCCGGAGCCGCCGATGCAGCCCCCGCATCTGTCTCCCCAGGAGCAGTTGGAGATGAACAAGCTGGTCGAATCGGCTTGTTTGCAACAGGGCATCAATCCGTACGCAGCGCCTCAACCTACCACCAGTCTCTATCAGCGCGTCGGTCCCCCGCCGTTCCCGCTCAGCCTGATTCCCGAAGATACGATGAAGGGTTTCCTCAAAGGCGCCCGTGACCGAAAGAGTCCGATTGCCGGTTCCAACCTTGCTGCTGCCAGCGGCGGCGGAGGGGGAGTCGGAATGGGCGGAAAACAGCCATTGCCGGCCGGTGGATTCCACACCTACATGGCTCAAACTTCAAATCAGGGCTTCGGAAATTATTCTCGCCTCCCTACCGCGATGCCTGTCAGCAAGCACCCGGTTCAAACCGCGGCGAAGGCTCATGCGCACCACGCACCTGTTAAAAAGGTAGCTAACACGACCGCTCCGAATTTCTCGGTGCGCCCTGAGACTCCGAAAAATCAAGTTCTCGTCTATCCGCCTTACCGCAGTCAGGTCAACTTCGGCTCCTAGTTTGAGTTTAAAAGTTTGGCTTAATTCAAGCTCCAGCTTGCCGGGCCTTGTGGCGGTGTTTCGCATAAGATAGCTTTATGAGTGTTTCGCGTCCGATTTTGGGAGCGCTGCAAATCTGTTACGCGTCGGATGTCGAAAAATCCCGCGCTGCGGATAAATACAGCAGTAAATGCGAAACTCGCATATCATCTAAGGGACGGGTACGCCTGTCGCGAGGTCGTCATGGGCAACAGGTCCAGCAAGCCAAAACAAAAGTCAGACACGAATGACCATGAAATCCAGAAGATGGAAAATCATGGCGCACTGGCCTGGCAACATTTGGAAACCGGGGAATTTGATCGAGCTTGCGCTGAGTACGAGGCTGCGATCGAGCTGGCACGGAAGCTGGACCGGGCAATTAATCTGTCAGTTTATTTGAGTTACCTGGGCGTTTCGAAAATTGCGCTCAACGACCTTGACGCAGCCGAGAAATACCTGCTCGAATCTGTTGAAACTGCTCGCAAATCTGGCGAAGCGGCAATCGAACTGCACGCGCGATTGCTCCTGGGTGAACTGTTAGGTGACGCAGGAAAGTTAGAGCAGGCGATTGAACTGTTTCACAGTGCTTGTGACATATCGGCGGAAACCAATGATACTGCCAGCTCCGAGTTGGCGCTGGCTAATCTTGGACGGTTGTTTTTGAATCTTGGATGGCCGGAACATGCAGTTGCTTGTTTCCTCGAAGCTCTCCATCAGCGTGAGGACGAAACGCGAGATAAGGCAGCATTACTTGGAAGTCTTGGTTTGTGCATGGCCGAACTCGGAAAATTCGACCAAGCCGTCTCGTACTATCAGTCCGCTTTCATCGAGGCTAGTCTGGCTGAAGATTCTCATACCATGAGCATTTGCCGCGGTAGCGAAGGCAATACGCTGTTCGAAATCGGTAATTTCAAAAACGCTCTCAAAGCCTATGAGGAAGCGCTAGAGCTTGCTGAGCGCGCTGAAGACCCGCATCGCCAGGGCATCTGGCTTGGCAATATTGGAACTACCTGGTTGAAACTGGGGGACGCAGACAAAGCGCTAACCTATTGCATGCGTGCTGAGGAGATGGCGCGCGCCAACGATGATTTCCAGGCTCAAGCTGCGCATCTGGATAGCATCGGCGATTGTTTCGTAGAGAAGAATGAACTTGAGAAGGCGCAGGACTACTACCAGCAAGCTCTCGACGTCAGCGAAAAGATTGAAGACCGACGCGGCAAGCGTATCTATCTCGCTAATCTTGGAAAACTGTACGAGCGCATCGGAGAGTTGCAGCCGGCCTTTGAATATCTGGCAAAGTCTGTCGACTTATTTGATGAGTTGCGCGCCAGCATCAAGACCGACGATTTGAAAACGTCATTTGCCAATCGCGGAGAAGAGCTTTATAAAAACGTCGTGCGCGTGTGCCTCTCTCTTGGAAAACGAGTCGAGGCGCTCGAGTACGTGGGTCGTGCTAAGTCGCGTGCGCTGGTCGATCTGTTGAGCAATTCCCCGATTGATATAAGCCATTTGACCGGCAGTGAAGACGAGGGATTGAAACGATTGATAATAAAGGAACGCGATTTGCGCGCGCAGATCGATCGCCTTGAACGGATTTTCTGGCACGGACCGTCAATCTCCGACTCCGGACACCGGGGCAGCGGCGTGGTTACTGCCGATGAAGCGCATAAGGTTTACGAAGAATGGCGCGACGTCGTGGGTCAATTGAAGCGGCGCCATCCGAATTATGCACAGCTGGTTTCGGCAAGTACACTTGGTTTCAAGGACATCAAGTCTCTCTGGAATCAAGGCGATAGTCCATTAAGCGAAGACACTATCATAATTGAATATTTCTGGACCGACGAATTCTTGCTGGCGTGCTCCGTCGCCAATTCCCACCAGGAGCCGGTTGTTCATATGCTGGCCGGTTCGGAAGAGCGTGACATGCTTTCTGTTGATCTTGAAACTTTTCTCGAGATGAGTTCGACGGAAGGATGGGAAGTTCCAACGTCGTTGTGTAAGCGTTTGTACGATGCGTTGCTCCGACCTGTATTGGAGGGCATCTCGCAGGATGTCGGAAGACTGGTAATCGTTCCTCACGGAAGTCTCTTTCACCTCCCATTTGCGGCGCTGCATGACGGGGAAAATTATCTCTGCAAGAAGTACTCGTTTAGCTACTTGCCCTCAACCAGCTTGATACCTGTGTTGTCTCGTTCGGAAACCGAGGTTGAGCGCAACGATGACATGTCTAGTTATTTGATATCTGCAATCAGTGATTACTCAGCGACGCGCAGAGATGGGCTGGTCTTCAGTTCGTTCCTCCGCTCCGCAGCCGGGTTGAACGACCTCTCCTACACGATGGAAGAGGCGCACAGCATTCTGGCTGTCGGCAGTAAAGCTGCGCCCGATGCGAAATTGATTATGAATGAAGAAGTGAAGGAAAGCTTCTCAACGCTGTTCGGTAAGTACCCGGTGGTGCACTTTGCCGGTCACGCCGTTTTCAACCCGGAAGAACCTATGGCATCAGGTTTGGTGCTCTCGGACGGGACTGTTCTCACCGCTGCATCGATTTTAGAACGTAGTTCGCTGAGAACCGAGTGCGGTCGATTGCTCGTTCTGTCTGCTTGCCAGACGGGTGTAAACCGCGTCACGCCTGGAGGAGAGATACTTGGTTTGTCTCGCGCTCTTATGTACGCCGGTATGCCGAATTTGGTTTTAAGTCTCTGGGAAGTTGCAGATCGGTCCACATCTGATTTGATGCAGGTGTTCCACAATGTCTGGCAGGCTGGAAAAACGACAATTGCCGATGCCTTAAGAGTCGCTCAATGCGAGGCTCTTGATAGCGGTCAGCCTATTCATGCCTGGGCGCCGTTTATTCATTTTGGAATTGACTGAGGAAGCGAATTATTTTTCAAGCACGAACCGTGGTGTCACTGGCGGTGGCGTCTATGTTTTCTCGAACGCGTCGGACCATCTGAAGCCTCTGTGCCCTCCTGGGCTATCGTGGCTATGTTGTTGTCTTCTATTTCGTAAATCTGTGGCGTCAAGGGATGATGTCGGCTCTCATAGTCCTTGCGAACCTGTGCGATGAATTTTTCCTTGTGCGTAAAATCCGGCGACCATCCAATCAGAAAATCTCTGTTGGGAATGGCTATGAAACAGTGTTCGCCGAGATCTCGCTGCAGGCGCTTTCGAATTTCCGGCAACAAAATTCTCGCGGCCGCGTAACCGTCCGAAACTGAGATCGTCACGTATTTACCCTTTGCGTCCTTGCCTGCGGCATCATTGAATTCGATTTTTAAATCCTGGGAAACCTTGTCCAGGTTCTCGTAAGCGCATTTGCTCACAGCATCGATGTCCACTTTCCAGCTGGCTAAGTGTTTTGGCGTGACATACTGGAATGAGTTTTTGGAGTCGATAACGAAGCCTTCTCTCAACGTCTTGGAGAATGGGAGGGGACGTGAAACCATGTGTTGAGTCTTTTGTTTCAATAGATTGGAACGAAAGATCTGCGGGCGCAGTCTGCCTTTTACTTCATTCCAGGACACCCGAATTGATTTCTCCTGGTTCGCCTTCAATTCTGAGATACTTTTGAAGAAACGCCTGATTTCATCATCTTCGCTACCGCGCTCGGTTTCTTGTGTTATGAGCTTGAAGACATTACCAAGGGAGAGCTTGCTGCCGTCATTGACGGTGAAAACGAGCGGGTCGTCGGTTTTCTGGAGTTGGAGGCTGGGAAATTCCTGCGCGGCGATTGTCAAAACCCGCTCATTGAACGCCGCCGGATCCATCGTGCTCTCAGCCTCGGCGGTGAAGCTTGATGCACAGAGCACCAGAGATAGTGCAAAGGCAATCGTGTAAATCCGCATTGTGAGCGGTTTCTTCCAATAATCCTTTTGAGCGGTGGGGGCTGGGGCTGACATTTCTTTCGGGTTGCCGCAGTGGGAGAGAACTTTGCCAGAGCAATTAGAACACATCCCGCCAGTTTTCGCCTCGCGAAAGCCAACAGAATAGCTACTTCGTGATGTTATCACGGTTTCGAGCCAGGGGGAAACGTTAAGGCTTACTCGCGCCGTTAGTTTTCGTCGCTTTCACCCTGCTCGGCGGAAGCGCGATTTTTTGCGGGACGCTCCGAGTTAGCTGTTCCTGCACCAGCACCTGTTCCTGCGGTTGGTTGGCTCATGATTGAAACAAGTTTTTTTCGCTGCTCAGGAGTAAGTACTTTGCGAACCTTCAACAGAAGCTTTTGGCGCTCGATTGCCATATCGCCAGTCACTTTATTGACTTCAGTTTGTGTCAGCAGAACCTGCTCTTCCGGCGGGTCCGGCTGTAAGCTGAGAACTCTCATCTGGGTCATCAAGGCAATAAGTGACTTCGCTCGAACCCTTTGAGCGTCTTCAAAATCATGCGCCAGCTTGCGAATTTGCTCTTCCTGTTCGGAATTGATTCCCGACATTCTATAGACCGCAAGTGGGTCCTGATTTGGATCGCCTTGTCCGCCCCCGTCGCCGCCTTGAGCGAATGCGACTCCAGCACTGCCGGCTATTAATAGAGCCGTAAGGCAAAGGGCGAAAAGATTCTTGGTTCTCATTTGAAGTCCTCTATAACCTCGTCCACTAACTATAACGTCTTGACAGAGTTTTTGTTCCGGCGCTCGATAATCTGGGACAATAGCAGGATGTTTGTCGCGTTCACGCAGTCGCTTGATGCGTTTCATTTGACTTTTGATGCGTTTTACAATTAACAGCTGCCTGACCACTTGAAGGCTAGAATGAGCCATAAAACACCAACGGATATTCGCGTCATTGAGCTGAGGAACGGCAATGCTCAGCAGCTCGAAGATGCTGCCCGGATTTTGCACGAGAGCTTTCACGCTAACTGGCCCGACGCCTGGCCGGATATGGATTCCGCGCGAGAAGAGGTGCGGGAATGCACCGCGCCGGACAGAATTTGCCTGGCCGCGTTGGGCACCGAAGGTAGTGTCATTGGTTGGATTGGCGGTATCAGCTCCTATCACGGAAAGGTGTGGGAGCTTCATCCAATGTGTGTGGACCAGGCATACCGCAAACGTGGTATCGGTGCCGCTCTCGTTGCTGCACTGGAGACAGCGGTTGCCATCGCGGGCGGTGTGACGATTATCCTGGGAACCGACGATGAACAGAGTCAAACCACGCTTGGTGGTATTGATCTCTATGACGAACTATGGACGCAGATACAGAACATTCGCAATCTGAAGGAACATCCCTACTCGTTCTACGAGCGTTTGGGATTCAAAATTGTCGGCGTTGTGCCTGACGCCAATGGAATCGGCAAGCCCGATATTATGATGGCGAAGCGTGTGACTTCGTCCCCGTCCTAATAATTTGAATATCTGGACTTCGACGGAAGTATTAAAATTGGAAAACGGCTGAGACTTCGTAGTCGGAAATCATTTGCAATTAGGAAGTGAGCAGCCACTCTCCCGTTTTGGCTATCCTGCGTTTCCGGAATTGCGAGAATTCGTCAACGAGCCATAGACAAAAGGGAGTGACTCTGGGCGGGAAATGTTGGAAAGTGTCTCCGCAGAGCACTTTCAAAGGATTCGCAGTCCTGTCTCATATAGTAGCTATGATTAAAAGTGACCGGAATCGCAAATTTTCGATTGCCTTAATGATTCGGCAAGCATATACTGGGCAAGGCGATCGGGAAATAAGAATGTCCACGAGTTTTTCGGACTCACTTAATTTCAGCCCCCTCGCAGGGGATTTTTCTGCGTACCCAGCCGTGACAATGCTTCCGGCTGCGGTTGCACCATTTGCGCCGGCCACGGTAGTGGCTCCGCAGGCGGGGCACGTCGCTATAGTCGGCGCAGGAAACGCCGCTCATTCGTTAGCCTGCTTGCTATCCAGCCGCGGCTTCTATCCACACTTTCTTGTCCGCTCCCCGGATAAAGTTCGGGAACTTGCCGAGCGGAAAACAATCAAATCCACTGGAAAGATCGAGGGTGAGTTCAACATCGTCGAGGCTACTGCAGAACCTGCAGCCATGCTCGACAAATGTGCCACTATCTTCGTCGCAACGACGACCGGTTGTTATGGCGAGATTGCCAGACGTCTAGCGCCGCATCTTCGCGAACATCACGAAGTCATTCTATTCTCCAGCAAATTCGGCGGCGTTTGTGAGTTTAAAACCGCACTGGGCCACCGAAACACCTACCCAGCCTTGATGGAAACCGACTCGCTTTTCGCCAGTCGTTTGCAAGAGGACGGTTCGATCTGGATTCGAGGATTCAAAAGCTGGAATTTGTATACGTCATACAACAAGTCTCAGACCCAGCGAAATGCAGCCGTCATGCGTCGTTTCTTCCCCGGTCTGGAGGAAGCGGAAAATGTAGTGCAAAGAGGACTCACTGACTTTGGTGCCTTTGCGCACGCTCTCACGATGATCACAAATATGCACAATGTGGCTCGTGGTGACGATTTCCTTTTCTACTACGAAGGATTTACGGAACGCACGCTTGTAATTATGGAACAGCTCGAAGAGGAATTTCGAGCAATTGCAAGAGCTTACGAAACCGAAATTATTCCTATGAAAGAGCTTCTCAACCGTTATTACGGCTGCGACACCTCCGGCAATTTGTTGCAGGCTATGCGAACTGTTCCAAACTATCAATTCAGCAAGGCTCCGAATACTCTCGATCATAGATTCATCGAAGAAGACGTCTCCTGCTCGCTCGTGCCGATTCAAGCGCTGGCGCGGAAAGCAAATCTCGATACTCCGATAGTCGATTCTGTAGTCAACATATCGAGCGTTCTGCTCGGACGTGATTTTAAGAATGAGGGAAGAACTCTAGCGAAACTCGGATGGAACGGCATGAGTCACGCGGAGATTTTGCGCACTATTTATGAGTAAACTGTTGATGTCTCCTCCGCAAAACTCAACAGAGGCATCGACCGCAGTTTCATCCACCGAAGAAAAGCCTAAATCGAAACTCGAAAGTTCCAAACTCGTCTCGTCCATGTGTGTGGTGGTGGCGATTTTGTCGGCGTCCATCGAGCCGATTGTCGTAAAACTCGGTTATGAACAAAATCTGCTTCCGCTGCATTTGTTGATTGTGAAAACAATCATCGGTTCAATGTTGATTTTGCCGCTGACGAGAACCTATCGTTGGGTGGGCTTCAAGAATCTCGCCCGCATTTCGTTTCTCGCTATGCTTCTTCTCTCAACGAGCGCTCTGAGCATATTTGCGCTGAAGCATATCTCTGCCGTTCTCGTCATTACAATCATCACGACGACGCCGGCGTTCGTCGCCATAATCAACCAGATAATTGGAAGGGATGAACTGACGCCGAAATTCTGGGCTGGTTTCGTTCTCTGCTTTACCGGTGTCTGTCTTGGTCTGGACTGGTCCACTCTGTCCATGAGCCTTGTCGGTTTCAGCCTTATATTCTGCGCCGTTTGTACTAGCACCACATATAGAGTCACAATGGAGGCGGCTGCGAAACGCTTTTCTCCGGCACTAATATCGACCTATATGTTCTTTATCAACGGCGCTTTTGTAGCTGCTTTTCTTTACCCGTTTGCCGGGAAGATTCCTGACGGCGCCTGGCACATCGGTGCCTGGATGGGCCTCGCTTCTGCTTGCGCCAACGTTGCTTTCTTGTTTGCACTTTCCATTTTAGGCTCCACAAGAATTTCGATCATAAACATTTTGCAGCGGCCCGCAATAATTATTGCTGCCGCGCTGATCCTCCGGGAACCGCTGACCTTGTTTCAAGGACTCGGCGTTGTGCTTGTGTTGGTCGGAGTACAAATGGCGCAAGTGAAGAGAAAGATCAAGCCTGTAACGGTCAGCGTTACGGTCGGTGAAAAGCAAGGCTAAGGTTTCCTTACCTTTTGCGCGAAACGAGCACGCAATTGCTATAAATCCTATGAACTCATCGGAGGGAAAGCAAATGGCGGTTAAACACATACCGGAAGGCTACCACACAGTGACACCGTATCTGGTGTGCGATGGTGCCGACAAAGTGATCGAATTTTTGAAAAAAGCGTTCGATGCCAGGGAAGTCTCGGATACCATGAAAAATCACGATGGCAAGATTCGTCATGCTGAATTGTTGATCGGCAATTCGCATATTATGCTGACCGAAGCCTGTGACAAGAACCCGTCGATGCCGACGATGCTATATCTTTACGTTGAAGATTGCGATAAGGTTTATAAACAAGCCATCGCTGCTGGTGGCAAGTCCATACGAGAGCCGGAAGATCAATTCTATGGTGACCGCTCTGGCGGAGTCATCGATTCCTCCGGGAACCAGTGGTGGATCGGCACTCACGTAGAGGATGTCGCACCTGAAGAAATGAAGAAGCGCATGCAAGAGATGGCAAAGGAAAAGACCGACGTCAAATAAGTTCCAACTTCATTTGCCATCTATCACGGGGCTCGCATTTCAGCGAGCCTCTTTGTTTGCGTCGGCGTTTTGAAGATGCTCGACCTGTTTCCGGATCTCTTCCAGCGCGCGTTCATACAGCTTTGTTTGTACGACTAGCCCGTTTGCTCGGGAAATAGCCAGTGCTTCCTCCATGTATTTGAGCGCTTCCCGGTGTCTACCTTGTGCGTTAATCGCTCCTGCCAGGGCAGAATGTAGGTCACTGTATAGTGGCGCAAACACCTTCGGCTTCTTGTTTTTGGAGGCTATTTTCAATGCCCGTCTTAGATAACGCTCGGCTTTTGCGTATTCTCCAGCTGCGACTGCGATTCGTCCAAGTCCGTTTAAATCGTTTCCGTAGTTTTGGTATGCAGCACTCCGTAGACTTTCAAGGGTGCTTTGGTTCTTTGATTCGGCAAGATCGAATTCCATGCATTTCTTCAGCATGTTTTCGGCGTCATCAAACTTCTTGAGGTGGGTCAATAGCATTCCGATGCTGAACATATTATCTCGTCCGAGCTGACTGTTTTCCTCTCTAATTTCCTCGATTAGTTTCCGTTGTTCTTTAAGGAGCTCAAGCTGTTTTGCTATATTGGGTTCGAATGATGCAGTGAAAGTGATCTTTGCGCCTAAGACCGTGATTTGAAGCCAGGGCGCGCGAAATTCTTTTGCACATGTGTCTGCCCTGTCTAGATAAGCTTTAGCCAGAGATGGGCGTTTTAGCGCCGCTGCTGCCGACGCGGCCTCCAGCAGAAGATCGGTAGCTTGAGCGCAGTTTTTCCCTCGGGCCGTGCAGAGAGCGTCAATTGCCTTGTCGTAAATTGTCAAAGACTCTGCGAAATTTCCTTGTTTAAACTGAGCGACAGCATTCTTTCGCATTTCTTCGACCGGTGCCTTTCGGAGAAAAGGGTCGAAAACTGTCCTCGGCATCCGCTCTTGAAGCTTTACGATGTCTTCTTTCTGAATGGCTGTACCTTTTAATTGGATTAACCGAACCAATGGATATTTTTCGAACGTCTTCAGAGCTGCCTTTGTGAGCTTCGGGCATGATTCGACTTCGAGAATGCTTAGTCGCTTAAGTTGCACTGTATTGGAAAGAGCCTTATCGTCCACATCTGTATTCGAAAGAATCAACCATTGAATGTTTTTCAGGGCAGGAAGGTTGGATAGTGACTTGACGCTTGTTCCACGCAAAATGAGCTCGTGGAGCGTATCCTTGGATGGCTCCAGCACTTTGAGCATGTCATCTGTAGTGGCGCTATCTGTGAGATCGACTCTAGTGAGATTGTTTCTCTTCGAGAGTTGATTCAGAATGTTCGGACTCATCAACGAGTACTTGAGTGTAATTCGGGTGTCTTCAGGCAAGACTATGTCTTCAAGGTTTTCGACGCTATCGGATGAGCTTGCTACGCTACTTCTTTCGGGAATTAGCCATCGTCTGACAGTCTCGAAACTCGCGACCCCGCCCAAGACTGTCAAGCCTAAACAGAGGAACAACCATTTCGGTGAGATAGACTTTTTTAGTTTGTTTTGGACTATAACCGTTTCCTGCTCTGAGTCCTGGGCTGATACTGAGTTCTCTTGCTCCAGCGCGAGTTCTCTTATTTCAATAAGTGATTTGACGAGCTCGTCGACATCCTCGAAACGCTCAGAAGGGTTTTTTGCGAGCGTTTTTTGAATTACGCCGCCAAGTTCCGCTGGTATCGGAATCGTGCTCACGCTTATAGGATCAGGGCAATCCTGAGAGATGTGAAGTAGCGCGGTATCATATGCGGTATCGCCTCGAAATGGCGGCTCTCCGGATAGGCATTCGAAAAGAACGCATCCTAACGAGTACTGGTCGGACGCGGCTGTTACTGTTTCTCCTTTGCACTGCTCCGGGCTCATGTACAAGGGGCTTCCGAGCATCGCGCCCACTTCTGTCAGTCGCTGCTCCGCATCATCTGCGGTATCAAATTTCGCGATGCCGAAGTCGAGCAAAACTGGCGCGAAGAAACCGTCGTCCGTCTTCACTAACATAATGTTGGCAGGTTTAATATCACGATGAATTATGCCGACACTGTGTGCATGTGAAAGAGCGTCTGCTATTTCGATGAAAATTTGAATGATTTGAGAGAGGGGAACCTGCTCGCCGCTTTCGATAAACGAATCGAGTGCGATTCCATCGACAAATTCTAAGGCGAGGTAGGCCAGGCCATCTGATGTCACTCCGACGTCGTATATGTCTGCGATTCCCGGGTGTTGCAATTTCCCCAGCACTTTCGCTTCATTTTGAAAACGAACGAAAGCTTTCGACGAATTGTAAGATGGCGATAGAATTTTGAGCACAAAGGTGCGAAGAAGGGTCAGGTCCTTGGCTTTGTAGACCGTTCCCATGCCGCCGGCGCCAATGCGTTCCAGGATCTCAAATTTGTTCTCTATCAACGAACCAGTTTTGAGATCCACGCAAATTCCCCGGGTTGCATTAGCTCTCCGGTTATTCTAACCAACTTTCGTGAAACTTTGGGGACTATTTTTGTTCGGGGCTCAAAGCTGTGAAGTGTACGGTTGCGAAGTTTTCGCTGAAGTCGATTTTTGAAACGCACCCGGTCGGAATCGACAATCTCCAAAAGTTTATTAGCGGCATGCCCAGCGCCTCAACCAGGATGCTCCGAATAACTCCGGCGTGCGTGACAAGAGCTATTTTTTTCCCTTCGTGGTCTCGAATGACGTCCTTTAAACGTCCGGCGATGCGGTTGTACAGGTCCGTTATAGACTCTCCGCCTGGCGGCGCATGTTCGATAGGGTTGGAACTCCAGTGTTTGTAGGCATCCGGCTCGTTTTCTTTCAAGTCGATATATGTGCGACCTTCCCAGTCTCCGACGCTCCATTCGTTGAAACCCTCTAAGGGCAACGCCTTTAGACCGATTTCAGTCTCGATAATCTCCGCTGTAGAGCGAACTCTCTGCGCGGTACTACAGGTGAGAATATCGGGCGCCTGCTTTTTGAGCCAGATTCCGACAGCGCGAGCTTGCTCTCTTCCTCGGTCTGTTATCTCGACCGCAGGATCGTTGTAAAGCCGCCCCTTTTCAGTTTCCTCCGTATGCCCATGCCTGACGAGGTATACGGTTGTGACGGTCTCTAGTGGATGAAGTGGCTCGCTCACGAATTTGTCTCCGATTAAATTAGCAGTCTCAACTTGAATTTTTGCCTACGCGTCTTTCGCGCATGCGTCCGGTTTTAAAAGTTCAGGCGCACAAGCTGGTTTTTTTAGTCCATAAACGCCGACGATATCCATGAGTTTTTCCACTTGCGATTTGTGGAGCGGTTTTACGCCTCCCAGAAGATGGGCTACCATCATCGTTTCAGCGTGATGCTCCAACGTTTCAAGTTTGTAATACGCGTCCCAAATATCTTTTCCGAGCGCGAGCGCACCGTGGTGATCCATAACTAAAGCATCATATGTGGTGACCAATTCTTCAATACTTTTTGAAACTTCGTCGGTGCTTGGTGTTGCATATGGTGCCACTGGAATAGCACCCAGCGTGCAGACGACCTCGGGTAGAACGCACTTGGCCAGACTTTGACCTGCGACGGTGAATCCTACTGCTACGGTCGGATGCGCATGTACAATCGCTCGAACGTCGGGACGCTTCCTGTAGGCTGTGAGATGCATCGCCAGTTCTGTGGATGGTTTGCGAACAGTCGGCTCTATCGGTTTCCCTTCAAGATTCGTGAGAATGAGCTCATCAGCCTTCAATCGCCCTTTGCAGGTCGACGCCGGTGTTGTCAGTATGAGGTCTTCATCAAGGCGAATGCTGAAATTTCCCTCCGTGCCGCAGATATAGCGGCGTTCGTAGCAGAGTTTCGCGACTTCGACGAGGTCGTTTCGCAAGGCTTCATGAATGTCCGTAATGTCCAATCCGGTGTCCTCGTAATTTTTCTAACGAAAGGTGAACAAACCTTTAGAGATGTCATTGATATATATGTTTTGGGGTTTCCCGCTGACGTGGTCAGTGCTGTTAGGGTTTTTCGCCTACTTGATTTGTCAAGTATGTTGTAGAATCCGATATTGGTCCGCAAAGACCGTTTCTTTGGTCCTTCGACCTAATTGCGCCAGGTTGGACGGGGTTTATGGCAGAGCCCACGTCACTTAGAAAGTAAATCAGATTCGCTGAGGCAGTAAATCAGATTCGCTAGACAGTAAAACAGATTCGCCTGACGAAGTGCCAGTCCATGTACGACTGTGACTGGACGGAAACACCATAAAGAGGTTGAAATGCGTTGTCCCGCCTGCACTCAGAGAAATTCTGTAGCGGCTAAAAATTGTAAGTTTTGCGGCAGCAAGTTTAAAAAGAAAACTTCGCCGGTAGTGATCAAGGTTGTCGCGGGTGTTGCGGCAGTTGGGCTATGCCTTGGACTGGCGTCCGCTGTGGGTTCGATGTTTAGCGGCGCTCCGGCGCCGAAGCTCAAGCCGATTGCCGAGCGAATGGCAGCAGGACCAAAGTCGCCCGAAGAAGCGCAAATCATGCGCTCTGAGCTTGATAATGCGGTCATAAAATACTTGGAGCAAAACGGTTCGCTGTCATCCGCGGACTTGCTGACGAAACTGCAAACTGAGGTTCCTTCAAGCGCTTTTGAAGTTCTTGTTTTTGATTTGCCCAATCAAATTAAACTCATTGAGCTCACTTGTGTGATGCAACCCTCCGATTACCTGGTTGTGCCGGCGAAATCGGGCGTGAAGGTTTCACGCGTGAAAGGGCTGCAAGTTTTTGATGAAGCGAGATTGGTCTCAACGACACCGGATCCTTGCCTGGTTCTGATCGGACACACTACAGGTGACCGGCCGAAAGAGGCGCAGGTAAGCGCACTTGCGTTGTTGCCGTCCGGCGAGGTCGCGGATCGCAGCGATAAGATCGTGCCGCCAATCCAGGGACCAGGCTCCGCAGCGTTCATTGGTACCAGTAACAATATAAAAGTTGAACGCGGAATCGTGTCATCGGCGAAAGAGCAAAAGCTATTTGACGCCAGCGTGAATTTCAAAGACGAACCGTTCATAACCAATTTGACCTGGAAGAATGGCAAATACGAGGCGAATTCCTCGATGGGAACCAACGAGGTCGGCGCACTGTATGCAGTGGCATCGAGTCTAGTCGATCCTACTGCAATCGACTCGTACCGGCAGCAGCTCTCTCCGGAAGTCCGGGAAACCATCAAGGGGATGGCTGACAAACCGGTCACTGCTCCGGGAAATTTCAAGATTGCGAAAGTGTCGAAAGACTCGTCTGGACGCAGAAAACGTTCGCGTAGAAGTAGTGATAGCGGCAATTCATTTTTACTCACTTCGCCTGCACGAGCTTTTGAAGTGGGTTTAGTTAAAGCCGGCCGTTGGTCGGTTACCGGTTTGAAGGAAACCAGCGCTCCTGAGTCGGTCGCGACGGAGCCGGTAAGTGATGAGACTGGCACCGCTGGTGCCACTACTGCCGCCGTCACTCCTGTTCCTCAGGAGACGGAACTCAAGGTTGTTGAGAAGCAAGCGGAAAAAGTTGCTGTTGTCTCACCTCCTGCTGAATCGCGTGAGGATAAGCGCAGAAAAGAGCGCGAGGCTGAGCGTGAATCTGCGAAGGAAAGGGAGCGAGAGAAAAAACGTGAACTGGCGAAGGCAAAGGAGCGTGAGGAGCGCGAAGCTCGTGAAGAGAAGAAGCGTGAGCTAGCCAGAGAAAAAGAGCGCGAAGAGAAAAAACAGCGCGAGTTGGTCAGGAAGAAAGAGTCTGAACCGAAGTCCAGTGGCGGAAGCCGAGGCGAGACCACTTCGCGCGTGACCATGCGCACTGGTCCGGCGCGCGGCAACAAATCTATTTTTGACATCGGTCGCGGCGAGTCTGTTCGCGTCTTAGGCGAGCAAAATGGCTGGGTCAAGATTTCTGCAAATGGTCGTGAGGGTTGGGTTTACGGTAGCTATGTGAAGCGGAATAGCTCATCCAAGTCCAGCGAGAAGTCTGAAAAAACAGCTTCGAAGCGCGAGCCTGAAAAGGTCGCGACGAAACGGCAAGCGCCACCACCGGCGAAGCCGAAGGAAAAGCCGCCAGAGAAGGAAAAGGTAGCTTCTTCGTCGAAGTCTACCAAGTCGACCAGCAGGAAGCCGCAGGTGTCGAGCAGCAAATCCCATTCTGCGGACCATTCGACTCATGTCGCGCCTGATGAGCCTGACTTTGTTCCATAATTTGTTCCGTTTGTAATCTGCCTCAGGCTCCTTTCGCGGTCTTTTTCACTAATTCGAAACAGTCAGGTCTAGCAGCCCTGAACGGTTTTGCTTCAATCCCGACAGATCTGCCTCATTCTTAAGCGGACCTAATTATGTGAATGCTAAAAGGTAGCTCTTGGCTTGTCGTGCTATCATCGGCTATCGCTTGACCTCTCCCAGAGAACAGCCGGAAACCATGCTATTTAGCAGCTTCAATTACCTCGTCTTCTTACCAATTGTGTTCGGACTTTATTGGGTGCTCCCCAACAAATTCCGCAAAATGTTGCTGCTCGTTGCGAGTTACATCTTCTATATGAGCTGGCTGCCGAAATACGGCTTACTGCTCTTCGGGTTAACGGTCGTAAACTATTTCCTTGGACTGCTAATAAGTAGCGCCGAGAAACGGAAAAAGTTTTTCCTCACGCTGGCGATCGTCGTAAACCTTGGTTGTTTGTGTTTCTTCAAGTACACAAATTTCTTGCTCGATAGCGTATGGCAGGGTCTGAAAGCGCTGAATCAGACGACCGGAATTCAGCTGGTCAACATGAGTCAGGCTCCTGTCTACGATATCCTGCTGCCGCTGGGCATTTCGTTCTTCGCCTTCGAATTCATCCACTATGTTGTCGATGTGTATAAGGGCAGCAAGCCGATGAAGAACTTCTTCGACTTCGCTCTGTTCGGAGCGTTTTTCCCGTCGCAGATCGCCGGTCCAATCAAGCGTTTTCAGGATTTTTCGAAACAGCTCGTTCATCCACCGGTGTTCTCGACTAAAGATTTCAACGATGGAATGTTTTTGATTCTTCAAGGGCTGTTCAAGAAAGTTTGTCTCGGAGACGTGCTTGCTCAGCTGATTGTGGACCCTGGTTATGCTAATCCTGCCGCGCTGGGAACGATGGATGCGTGGATTGTTTTCTTCGCATTTACCTTCCAGGTCTTCTTCGATTTCGCCGGTTACACTGACATTGGGCGCGGCTCCGCGTTACTCTTCGGCTATCGTGTGCCGATCAACTTCAACCTCCCATTTTTGTCCGCTAATTTCCTGGAAATCTGGCGGCGTTGGCATATCTCGCTCAGCACCTGGCTGCGCGACTATTTATATTTCCCGATGGGTGGTTCGCATTGCAGTCCGTGGAAGCAACGTCGAAATCTGTTTTTGACAATGGCTCTTGGCGGATTGTGGCACGGAGCGGCCTGGCACTATGTGTTCTTCGGTTGCATCCAGGGTGTCATTCTTGCAGTTACTCGCGACTGGCAACAGTTCACAGATAAACACCCCACACTTTCTAAGATGAAACCGACACCATGGTGGCACTGGTCTGCGGTTGTCGCGACCTTCTGGACGTGGACCGTGTTGCTCGTGATTTTCCGCGCCCCGAGCGTGACTCACGCGTTTCAAATGTACGAGCGCGGATTCGGTTCGTCACCGGCTGGGGAGATTACAACCACATTCTTCAACTCGACTCTGCCAATCACGATGGTGGCATATGGTTTGTTCTGCGCGATTCATGCATGGGTCGAGTATATGAACAAGAAAGAACTGGCACTGCCAGCGGTGGCAATGCAAATTGCGAATTTCTGGAATCAATCGGTTCCAATGAAGGCAGTCACATACTCGGCAGTTGCAATTGCTATTCTGGCGTATGCGCCGGGGCATGTGCAGCCGTTCGTCTATTTCCAATTTTAAAAGTTGGCAGCGGTTTCACCGCACAATTGATTTCACTAAATTAGTTCAAACACAATCCACAGATTAGATACAGAACCAGACGAAGCGAAATGCAAACAGTAGCCCCACCAGAAAAAAAACAAGTAGCAGAATGGTACACGCCTGGTGTGCCGCGTAAGCCCTTGTGGAGAACGGCTGCCGAAGCGCTTGTTTGCCTGGTAGTAGCCGTGGCGATTCTGGAAGGAGTGTTCCGAATCTCGGGAGTCGGTGGTCAGGAGTTTTTGACTCCCAGCAGAACTCTGGGCACCACACATTTGCCGGGCAAAAACATAATCTGGCGGATGGAGGGCTTCTCCGCAGACAATCTAAACTCCATCGGTTATCGAGACATTGAGCATACGGTTGCGAAACCTGCCGGGGTAAAACGGATCGCAGTCCTTGGAGATTCGCACTCAGAGGGGCTGCAGGTGCCGTTGCAGGATGTTTATGCGCGCCGTCTGGAGATGCAATTGAATGAAGGCGCATCTCACAACTTTGAAGTTATTAACTTCGCTTGCTCCGGTTATTCGACTGCTCAAGAATATGTTCAGTACACGCATGAAGTTGAGCAGTACAAGCCTGATGTCACCGTTGTCCTGATGCATTGGGGAAACACAAGCGCGAACATCGTCGATCCGAAGAAGCGCAACAAAGCGCAGCCACGTCCTTATTTCTACATCGACAGTGAAGGAAAACTTCAGCAAGATAATTCGGTAATCGATTGGTACTACGCTCCCGGTGCGGAAAACAATGCCTGGTCCAAAGCGATCAATTGGTTGCAATTAAACAGTCGCATCTATGGCGTGCTCACGCAAACCGACATGGCGCTCAACAACAACGAGCGGGTCTACTTCAAATGGCGCGGAAATTTCCAGCGCGTGCTAGCGTTTCTTCAAGGCAAAGATCCGAAAGCCGAAGTGCCCGGACCGTCCTATGCCGAGCAAGATCCGACCAAAGTGACCGACGCGCTTGTGGTGGCACTTTCGGATAAGTGCGCAAAGACCGGCAGCAAGCTCGTTGTCATGCTGCTCCCCGATCCGACGGGAACGGCATCGCAACAATTGGCAGGCGAGCTGACGGCGCTCGGCAAAGAGCATGGATTCGGATTGCTTGATTTGAGCGAGGCTTTCAAACAGCATCCTCAGCAGAAGGATTTGTTCTTGCGAGTTCACTTGTCCAGCCTGGGCCACAAGTTTGTCGCTGACACGCTCCAGGAGTATTTGCAACAAAACGACCTGTTGACGACTTCGACGCCAATGGCTGATAGTAGTTCCGCGGGCGATACGAAAGTCGCGGCTAAGGCGCCGGTCGATAACTCAGAGGACGCGCCTGTAGCCACTCAACACGCCACGGATTCGTTTCCAGGATATGAAACGTTGAAAGCGCCGGTGAGTGTTAAGGAGCCTATCTGACGGGCTCCCATATGCCCCGTTCAGTATGATATATTGAACTCCACCGGGACGTAGCGCAGCTTGGTAGCGCGGTTGCTTTGGGAGCAATAGGTCGCAGGTTCGAATCCTGTCGTCCCGATTTTTTGAAAAAAAAACGCTGAAAATGTGGAGTCCATGCTAAGGAGTGGGTTCAATGTTGTTCAAATGCGTGCAAAACCTTGAGAGCATTCGCGATTGAAAGAGGAATACTGTTGCTTGGTATCGAGTACGGTGCAAGATAGCGTCTCGGGATTCATGCGACTAACGCCGTATCGATGGGCCTTAGGCTTGAGCGAGCGACGAGCCCGAGGACTAATAATTTGCAGCACTTATTAAAGGTATGACTGTGTAGGAGCGTATAGAATAGGCTAGCCTGGGGTGGGAGTCCTAATCAGTAATGATCGTCCAATAGCTAACCGAAGCAACTCAGTGCGGATATTTTGCAGTCAATGCGGCTACCATAGGATTGCCTGCTTTCGTCAACGGGCATGAAAGTTGAGGAAGGTGAGTACTGTCCTATTCTGCAGAATTTGTTGCAAATGGGAACAGAGTCAGGATTTTCTTGGTCAAAAGAATACAGTTCTCGCATATACTATAGCGAACAAGCCGCTCAGGAGAGGGTTATGACCGATCAAGACAACAGTAAGAGCGAGTGGACAACCGAGCAAGTCATCAATGCTGTTTCTGTTTTGGTGAAGAAAAGGCACGGCATAGCTTTTGACGTCTACGTCGAGATGGTTAAGCGGGAGGACGATAGTGTTGACCGCTGTCGCGATAGTGATATTCTGGGATTACTTCGGCTTATTGGTGTAGGCGTGAAGGACCTTGTCGCATAGCGCGAGGCTGACAGAAGCGCGGGGCCTTGTGAAAGCAATGCTCGCAGGCGGAAGGAACTCCGTACATGAGTTCAGAGAGCTCATAATGATTCAGCTTGGCGCAACGGTACTTGATAAATCATCATTTGTATCCGTTCAGTCCGTCGACTGGAAAAGCGAATTTGTTATTGCTCCGCCAAGGCGACCGCTTGACGCTATCGCAGGCGCCGCGGAAGGCAGCGAGCTGTATACATCGCTTCAGCTCAACAATGGCTACTTCCTAGATCTCCAATACAGCGTGTTTATTGACAAGAGTGACAATCTTTTTCTGAAGACCAACTCCTCCAGAATGGTTTACCAGAGCGACGATGCTGGTAGAGATCAGTTTTTCCGCTTTGAAATGGCCCGGCAGCCAAAAACACACTATCCATTTTCTCACTTGCACGTGAATGGAATTTGGAAAGGAGGACTTAAGCCACGTCCCAAAGAAATGGAGAAGGTTCATTTTCCGATAGCTAGACCGACCATCGAAAATTTGATTCGAGTACTTGTATACGATTTTGATGTTCCGTCTCATACTAAGCCGCAGGACTTTGAACCGGTTTTGCGAGAATGCGAGCAAGAGTTCTTGAGAGTGGCGAGGACGACATCCAAAGATCCACAGCCATTACCACCCGCGGAGTGATACGTTCACCTGTAGTGCAGTGCACAGAGAGCAAGACCCGCCTAAAGAGGCGAACATAAATGAAACAGAATCGCCCAACGTGGAACGAGCAAGAACCCTTTTGGGTGAACTCTGGAAGTCTAGACGACCTTTTTTGGTTTCAGTCTGACTACCGATTCATATTTGATGCGCTCGATTCGATTTCCGATGCATTTGTTGGAAAGTGGGCCGTGATGACGTCGTTTGATTGTCAGCGTTTGACGCCTCTCAAGCCCGCTCCTCAAGCCGCGGACTTGTGGACGGGTTATCCAAAACAGGTTTCGGGAAGTAATGACTTTCCGGGCTCTGGAAATGACGACGAGTTTTACATCTTTCAGAACGCACCGTCAGCCGATAGTGTCGCCCAACTAAACGTGCCGCTCTTCTCAGATAGTTCAATTCATAGCGGTGCGACGGAGTCGCAGGTATCCGTGGTCAGCCGACGTTTAACAAGCTTGAGCGCAGAGTCGTACATCCTTATCGACTCCTCAGAATTTTTTGCGACAAGAAACGAGCAATTGGCGACGCAAATTTTGAACTCAGAGGCGTTCAAGAACATTTCTTCGGCGCACGTTGAAATCAATAAGCAGCCCCTGCGGAACTGGCTTAGTATGGAGACTTCCGATGAGCGATGCGGCGTTCTTGAATGCGAAAACAATCGTGTGAGGTTCGGAACAAATTGTCCGCGCCACCACTTTGAGATGTTGTATGCGCGTAAGTTTCCAGACGAATTTCTTTGAGTATAGGTGTATTTGTATCATAAAGCATTGGCAAAGCAGGAGTATTCGGCGTTCAATCCAGATTCAAGGAGTCACGATGACGTAGACTGCCTTACGCTCATTAGCGGATTGAATCGATGCAGCTCTCAAAGACTCAAGGACCTTTCTGAGATGACCTGCCGTGACATCTTTTCCTGATCTAGAAAACCAGACATCAGTCTTCTTCCATTGCTTCGCCAAAGCTAAGAACTCGTTCTCGTCAAGTCTTCTTAGCGCTTCTAGAACTGGGTCTGGAATTTTATAAATGATCCCTCCGTTTTCATCGGTGTAAACAACCTCAACTTCATTTTCAAGACTGCGCTTCTCCTTTCGCACAATGCTTAAAAGAGTAGCTAGAGTCTCATTCGACAGCACGCTGGCCACATTGAAGCAGTTTGCTGTGCCGCTATAGTCCGATTGGCAGTATGCGATAGCAGTATCGGCAGTACCAACGATAACAGTAGTTAAATTTCCCATCTCAAAATTCAGACCTCCGAGATTCGTACCAGCGGAAGCTTCCGCTGGTACGTTTGCTTTTAGAAATCAGAATCCAATTGAAATTCCACCTGCCATGATTCGATAAGCGCCCGTTTGCCAGCAGCTTCTGGGAATTCGGCGTGTGATATTACTTGCGCCAAAACGTAGGCGTTGTCTTTGTAGGCTAATTGAATCCAATCGAAAAAGCTCATGAAGACCAGGTGATCTTTTGCATCGAAAAATTTTGCGGGTCCATCCCAGTACGGTGAGGAACCCGTTCTGTTAAGCATCATTGAAGCTTTTCCGCCCTTAGATGATATGCGGATCTCCTGATAAGGAGCAGTTCCGTATCGAAAGTTTGGCAAAGAAAAAGGTTCAGCCACGAGTTTCTGAAACAGAACACACTCAAGATCGCCGAATCGTTCATTGGCATCATTGTGTTCTCTAATGTCAAGCTCGCCTGTCGTATCGACTGCGAAGCAGTCATTATAAAGGTTGCGAGATGCAAACTTGAACTTGTGCATCACCTTATCTAAATTGTCCATGCAAGATTGCTCGCTGATTGGAGTCTTGAAGGATACCACCAAAACTCCTGCAAAAGAGGGGCGCCCCTGATTTTGCTACATCAGTGCTCTGCTATTCTTGCTTATTGCTGGCCTTCCAAAATCGCATCGACCGCTCGGGCAAGGCTTGACGCCTCGTCTCCTGCAGGTGAAACCATCTTTGCTGCACTGCGCGCTTCGGTGGTTCCATGATGCATTGCGACGCCCAAACCGGCCCACGCCAGCATCGGCACATCATTATTGCTGTCACCAAATGTGATGACTTCTTCGCTCTCGATTCCCATACGCGCCGTCAAATCCATCAAGCCGGTCGATTTGTCAGCCCCATGGAGAGTGAATTCCAGGTGGTCGGGGTCTGTGATGACGCTGGTGAGTTTACCTGCAAAAGTTTTCGTCATGTTGTGAAACTGCTCGCGAATCGATTCGATGTCGCCCATCCAATTCACTTTTTCTGCATGGATGAATTCGTAATCCGTATGCGAATCGTAGACGTTTGGAAGCCCAAAGGCCGATCTGCGAACGTACTCTGCAAGCCAGTATTCAGACTTTGACAAATGCACGCCGCCGTTGTCGTAAACGATCCAGGAAAACTGATTTTCGAGTGCGAGTTCTATCAGATTTTCGACCATCTCTTTTGGAATGGAGCGATTGCTTATAACTTCGCCGGTGGTCGGATCTTTTACGAGGGCGCCGTGACATGACACGATTGGGCTCTCCAAGCCGAGTTCCCGATGAAACCGCAGAATGTCGTCGTGTCTTCTTCCGGACGCGAGCACCACATCTATATTGTTTGCCAGCAGTCTTTCGACTGCCGCGCGGTTCTCCGGGCTGATGCCGCGCTCGTGGTTAAGCAGCGTTCCATCGAGGTCGATGGCGGCCAGTTTATATCGTTTGCCGGGTTTTGCTGGTTTTGTCTGCATCGCTCGTTTGGCTGTCTTCTCGGATACAGGGGCTTGGACTTGACTCATTGGATCACCTATAATTGTTGCATAAACTGGCGTAAGCCTGCACGTTCAAGATAATACCAGCATAAACCTGCATTTGACAACCCCTTCAATTTAATGCTTAACAACGAACGCAAAAACCGAATATTAGAGGCTTTGAGCAAGAATGGTCGCGTGCTCTTGCAAGAGCTGGTCACTGACTTCAAAGTCTCAGAGGACACCATTCGCCGCGACCTGAAGGACCTCGATGAGGCAGGCTTGCTCAAGCGAGTTCACGGTGGCGCTTTGCCGGTCGGCAAGGTGACTTTTCAATTTTCCAAGCGCGAGAAAGAGTCGCCAACATTGAAAGACGCTATCGCGAAGAGGGCGGCGTCGTTTGTCAAAGATAAGCAAGTCATATTTATAGATGGTGGCACCACGACTGCACAGGTCGCGGCGCATTTGAAACCGGAATTGTCGGCGACATTCATCACGAATTGCCTTCCGACCGCCATGCGATTGTCTGAGCTGCCGCGGCTCAAGGTGCGCTTCTTGGGCGGCAATGTGGTTCCCGATCTGTTATTGACGTTTAGTCCCGAGACACTCAAGGAGCTCTCCAACATCCAGGCTGATTTGTGTTTAATCAGTATCGAGTGTTTAGATCTAAAGTACGGCGGAACTGTTTCAAACTATGATGATTCGCTGGTAAAGCGAGCTATGATAGAGCAGTCTGCGGAGTCGTTCGTCTTGGCCGAAGGGCAGAAGTTTAACCGCGTGTCACCATATAAGGTGGCACCGATTTCTGAACTAGGAACAATAATCACCGACGACTCGATTGAGAAAAAACATCATGATGCATTTCGCAAGAATGGTGCCTCTATTGTAATCGCCTGATTCTGAGGTTGACGGTTTTGCTCGGGTAAATGGGCATACCGTATTTGAATCGAGGGAACGTGATCTGAGAAATAGAAATGCCTGGAGTTTACGACGAGATCTATAAAATAGTGCGGAGCATTCCGAAAGGGCGCGTTTTAACTTACGGCGCCATCTCGGCGATGATTGGCGGTCGCATGAGTGCTCAGGGTGTGGGCTGGGCGCTGAAGGCGCTCGGCAGCAAGAAAAAGTCTGCAAAGCCTTCTGGCAAAACTGGCAAGGCTTCAAGTAAAAACGCAGCGCAATCGAAGTCTAAGGTTGCTGCCGGCAAAAGCACATCGCCCGACATGGACTCCGTGCCGTGGCAGCGCGTCGTCAACGCTCAAGGCGGAACCAGCACGCATAAAGTTGGTGTGCCCGCCGACCTGCAGCGGCAACTACTTGAAGCAGAAGGAATTGAGTTTAACGAAGAGGGCTGCATGGACCTTGGTAAGTATTTGTGGACTGCCGGCATGGCAAAGTACGAAGTCGAGACGGCGCCCAAGACCCGGTCGAAAAAGGTGTTGAATTAGGAGTGCTTTTCGAGCTATAAGGCTTGACAGTTGTTGCTGTTTAGAGCTAGTCTAAAATGGTATCAATTCTAAAGGATTGGCTGAGATTCGTCGAGAAGGCTGCAAACCCTGTGGCCCATCGACTACAGCTTGGCGGTGATTTTGCATGCTCCTTCGTGGACACAACACAACAAGACGCGCTTGTAGGATAATCCTTCTGAATCACAGTCGATGCTTGAAAAGAGCTTGAGCGCAGGTTCAGCTCGATCTGCAGCGATCGCATCACGAACATTGAGACGAAACCACTTTGCTCATTTGCGCCAGAAACATAAGGACCCCTATAAATGAAACGATCAACAAAGACAATGCTCATTCATGCCACCGTGTTGTCGATGATGGCATTTTCCTTCCCAGCGTATGCTGACGGCGAGCCGCGCGACAACCAGTTCTGGTGGCCGGAAACTCTGGATCTCTCACCGCTTCGTGCGCGCGCAGTCGAATCGAATCCGCTCGGCAAAGATTTTGATTATGCAAAAGAGTTTCAGAAGCTTGATCTCGCCGCCGTTAAAAAAGATATCAATGATGTTCTGACTACATCGCAAGACTGGTGGCCGGCTGACTACGGTAACTACGGGCCGTTCTTCATTCGCATGTCTTGGCACGGAGCCGGAACCTATCGCGTCTCGGATGGACGTGGTGGCGCCGGCGGTGCACAGCAGCGGTTTGAACCACTCAACAGTTGGCCGGATAACGTCAACCTCGACAAGGCAAGACGCCTTCTGTGGCCGGTGAAAAAGAAATATGGTTCAAAACTTTCCTGGGGCGATCTGATGGTTTTGACCGGCAACTGCTCTCTGGAAAATATGGGGTTCAAGACATTTGGATTTGCCGGCGGCCGACCAGACGACTGGCAATCTGACCTGGTTTACTGGGGACCGGGCGCGAAGTTTATGTCCAACAACCGTGACACTTCAGGCAAGCTCGAAAATCCGCTTGCTGCGACGCAAATGGGTCTTATCTATGTGAATCCGGAAGGTCCCAACGGCGTTCCCGATCCGGTCGCTGCCGCGAAAGATATCCGCGAAGCTTTTGGACGCATGGCTATGAATGATGAAGAAACAGTCGCGCTCATCGCCGGTGGCCACACCTTCGGAAAGGCGCATGGCGCCGGTCCCGCGACCGATCTCGGACCGGCTCCGGGTGGGTGTCCGGTAGAGTATCAGGGCTTCGGCTGGGCGAGTAAGTTCAAATCCGGAAAAGCAGGCGACACGATCACCAGTGGTCTTGAAGGCGCCTGGTCACGTAATCCAGTTAAATTCTCAATGCAGTACTTCGACAACTTGTTTGGCTTTGATTATGAGCTAACCAAGTCGCCTGCCGGCGCAAATCAGTGGAAGCCGAAGAACAACCAAGCGGCGACTCTGGTCCCGGATGCTCACGATCCTAATAAGAGTCATCCGCCGATGATGTTTACGACTGACATCGCGCTGAAAACGGATCCAGAGTATCTGAAGATTTCGAAGCGCTTCCACGAGAATCCGGAAGAGTTTAAAACTGCATTTGCCAAAGCCTGGTTCAAACTGGTGCATAGAGACATGGGACCGCGTTCGCGCTACCTTGGACCTGAAGTGCCGAAAGAAGCATTGCTCTGGCAAGATCCGGTGCCGGAAGTTGATTTTAAACTCGTGGATGACTCCGATATCTCGGCGCTCAAGTCGAAGATTCTCGCTTCGGGACTTTCCAATTCTGAACTCGTCAGAACTGCCTGGGCGTCAGCAGCATCATTCCGCAGAACGGATAAACGTGGTGGCGCTAATGGTGCGCGAATCCGTTTAGAGCCGCAGAAAAACTGGGCTGTAAATGACCCGCAAGAACTCGCAAAAGTGCTCAAAACGTTGGAAGGCATTCAAACCGATTTCAACAACGGTGCATCTGACGGGAAGAAAATCTCGCTTGCAGATGTCATCGTTCTCGGTGGCGCGGCGGCAATAGAAGACGCTGCTAAAAAGGCTGGAGTAGAAGTCAAAGTGCCTTTCTCGCCTGGACGTAATGACGCTCTCCAAGCGCAGACTGATGTTGAATCAGTTGCGCTGCTGGAACCGCACGCAGATGGTTTCCGCAACTATTATGGTACAGGTGCGACGAAACCACCGACGGTATCACTCGTTGAGAGAGCTGACCTACTCGGTCTCACGGTGCCTCAGATGACCGTTCTCGTAGGCGGTATGCGTGCACTCAATGCGAATGAAGGAGCGAGCAAGCACGGCGTCTTCACTGACAAGCCTGGAACGTTGTCCAACGACTTCTTTGTCAATTTGCTGGACATGAATACTGTCTGGTCGAAGACCTCCAAGGACGGTGTTTACGAGGGCAAGGACCGCAAGTCAGGCGCCGTTAAGTGGACCGCAACTCCGGTCGATTTGATCTTTGGTTCGAGTTCTGAATTGCGAGCAGTGTCAGAAGTTTATGCTTCTGATGACGGCAAGGAAAAGTTCGTCAATGACTTCGTTGTCGCGTGGAACAAGGTGATGAACAACGATCGCTTCGACCTGAAGAAGTAAACGCCACTGCAGGTGGTGTCTGCACAGTAAATGGGAAAGGCGGCGAGCTAAGTGCTCGTCGCCTTTCGTTTCTGCTCGCTTGCGGAGACGTGGCGATTGCGCAAATTTCGTCGTTTGATTTAGCTCCAGGTCATAAGATCACCCGGGTGATGCCGGACCACTTCGTGTAATCACCCTTGTCTGACCAAGTTTTTTCACTGATATTAGGTAAAGACCTTTTTCGGATTGTCTACTCGTCTGCTATTAGACGTGATTGAGTGAACTAATGTTTGGATTGGCGCTAGGAACTAATTTTCCGAGGGTTCGACCCATCGCTGCAACTGTCGTCGCGACTATTGTTCTGCTGTCGACAGTCGGTTATTCCTTCAAAAAATATGAACATGATCGTCGCGTCCAATTCGGATTGGAAACCAAGGCGCGACAAGATCGGTTAGACGAAACCAAAAAATTTGTCGAAGGTTGGCTTGATGAGGCGTTCGACTTCTGGAGCGAATCGCGCTCCTTAAGTCGTGAACTCGCTCGGGCGAAAATGTCACCTGAGGCGCAAGCAGCGTTTGCCAAAATATTCTGGTCGTCAGTGCAACCGAACAACGTAACTCGAAGTTTAGTTCTTCGAAGCTTGGATTTTGTTGACTATGTCGGTGCTGATCCCAACGCGCCAGAGATTGTTGAGTTTGAGGGAGCTCTTGTGGCTTACCAATCAAATTGTGGAAACAAGAAATTCCGACTGCGACTAACCATTGCGAATGGTCGTTCCGGCCGAGTAATTGATCGCTGCGAAGTTCTGAAAGAGGGTGCACCCTCGGCGTGCATGCGTATCAAGCTTTCGGAGGATGAAATAGCGACTCTAAAGAAATTCGTTGACGACGCCTGTCGTGGGCTTGGTGAAGAAATAAGCAAAGATGCAATTCTGCTATATGAGGAGGGCTCCAATCAGTTTCGGCTTAAAAACTTTGGAGCTGCTATTGCCGCTTACAAGGCGGCTTTGATCCGGTGTCCAAGATTTGCTCTGGCGCATTATGCGATTGCAGAGGTTCTTCACTCCTATGGCCTAGAGAAATTGGAAAAATGCCATCACTCGGAACTCGATGAGTATCAAATGGCTCTCAAACTCAATCCGAATTTGTTTCCTGCTCGGCTAGGAAAGGCAAGATGTTTCGAGGGAATGTGCGACTATCCCAACGCGCAGCTTGAATATTCGAGCCTGATAGAAGAGCACAATACCACGGCTGAGTTCTGGGCTCGGCGTGGATACGTCGTCTACTGCCAAGGAGATAGCCAAGCCGCTATCGCTGACTTCAACAAAGCGATTGAAATCGACCCGGATTGTTCGATTAGCTATGCCTACCTGGCGTGGGTGAATTACAACGCTGGCGATTACGTCGAAGCCGAACGTTTATGCGGGGAAGCATCTATACGGCATTTCAACAGCGGTATTTTGCACATGTGCAGAGCGCATCTTGCTATGAACCGAAATGATTATGCTAACGCGATCAGGTGGTTCAATGGCGCTCTTTTGTACTCGCCGGAACTCACAGAGATCTATGGGTATCGAGCCTGGTGTTATGAGAAGCGCGGCCATGATTGTTGGTTTGCAGGGTGTTCAGATTCAACTACGTTTTATGCGAATGCCATTGCCGATTGCGACAGGGCTATAAAACTAGAGCCATCAGGCGCGATTCATTATATGGAACGCGGGTGGTCTAAGTATATGTCGCACACTTCAGATTGGGGATTGGAAGACTTATCGAGTGCGATCAAATTAGATCCTTCGTTTCTGCTTGCCCTTAGCATGCGCTCCGAGGTCTTCAGTAAGCTTGGGCTTGAGGAAAAGTCTCATGCTGACAAAGTCGCAGCGGTCAAGATAACACCAACGAATCCATCTGACTATTACATACGATTTCAAGTTCAAAAAGACTTGGGTGATAAGTCAGGTGCAATTGAGTCTCTGTCAAAATGTCTGGAGTCGAATCCTGTTCATTACGGCAAAGAGTCGATTCGAAACGCTTACAACGCTCGAGCACTCTTGCGCTTTCAAACTGCTGATTTCTTTGGCGCGCTAGCTGACTATGAGCAAGGTCTTCGTGTCGAGAGAGGCAAATATTGATAGATGTCCAAGTTCTTTGAACGTGCTAGTGTCCAGATGAGCATTGTTTTGGTGTTCGGACTCTCTGCTGTGACTCTATCGATGTTCTTGCAACTTCGGATTGGCAATTCACACCGGGTTTCGGCCTCCGTGGTAGAGCATCTCGGTGTCGTGAACATCAAAGACCCAAATTTCCCGCGTTGGTTAAGAACTGTTTTCGCGTCTGAGAAGCTGCAGCGGCGAAAAGAAGCCCGCAAATATATCGATGCTTATAGCGAAAGAATCTTGTACAACCCGTCGTCCGTCGAGGCATATAGCCAGCTGGGTGCAGTATGGGCGAGACTCGGTGAGATTGAATTGGCAAAGAAATTTCTTTCGAAATCGATCGAGTTGTCACCAAGTGCAGATGCATTTTTTTACAGAGGCCTCGTGTACGCAGATGAGCACTTTCACGAGCTCGCGGTCAAAGATTTTGATGCCGCTATCAAGCTTAGTCCTGCGAATCCCGAGTATTATCGAGCTCGTGCTTGGAGCCGCGGTTGTATCAAGCTATCCACCGGTGCGTATGAAGACTTCTCCACCTCGATAAAACTTAAGCGAGATGCTCGCACGTTGACCGATCGCGGTCTGCTGAGCTATTTTATCCTTCGAGATTTTAAAGGTGCTCTTCGTGATGCACAAGATGCAGAGCGGCTGGCGCCGGGTTTCATTCCAGCGATCGCTCTCCAGTCGCGCGTTCTGTTATCCATGGGAAACTTGGAGGCGGCTCGGCGACTGAGTAAGATTGTAATATCCGAGGATATGGCGATTACGGTCCCTTATGTATTAGCGCATGCGCAATCATGTGAGATTATCGGTGACAAGGAGCGCGCCGCCGATGATTATAGGTTGGCCCTTTGTCTCGCTCGGGTTGATAGTGATGCGCACTGTCGGCTTGACGGCATATATTATGCTCGAGCACATTTACGATATGAGCTTCGAGATTATTTCGGTTCGGCAATTGACCTCCTCAGATGTTACTTCCGACAAGTCTTTCGAACGGCGCATTGACACCATATTTGGTAGCAAAATCCTTTGGCTAAGTGGTATTAACTTGTTTCAATCAACCGGAACCATGCTCGTCGGCAGCCGTCAGTTGGTTCATAATGGACCTGAGCCAGAGCAGAAGATCATCAATGTCCTCAAAAATTCTCTCGGTGACTACAGAAGTCACGCACTTCATTCATCGCTTCTTCCTTCCGTTGTTACTGCTAAGTTACATCCTCTCGGGAGTAGCTCCTGAGGCTGGTCTTGCGCTTCGACACATTTCTTTCGGCTCGGTTGATTTGCCCGGACTCGGTCGCACGAATCTTTCGTTATCGCTTTTAATGCTTTCGTTTCTGCTGTTCAATGCAGGCTTAGGTGTTCAAACGAAAGAGCTGATCAATCTTCGCAAGCAACCATGGTTAATTGCCGTCGGGTTTCTCGCCAACATTCTTGCCCCGATCTTCTTGGTCGTGACTTTTCACGGTCTTCTGACTAAGTGGCACAATCCTGATGAACTTCAAAATTTGCTTGTCGGGCTCGCTCTCATTGCCGCTATGCCTATTGCAGGGTCATCTGCAGCCTGGGCGCAGAACGCGAATGGAAACATAAGCCTGAGTCTTGGTCTCGTATTGTCTTCGACGATTCTAAGCCCGCTTACTACGCCACTGGTTTTGCATCTCTATGGCATGCTCACGCATGGAGACTATTCCGAAGATTTGCACGAACTCGCGACGCAGGGGACTAACGCCTTTCTTTGTCTGACAGTCGTGCTCCCTTCTCTGTTAGGAATGGCGACTCATGCTCTCCTCGGTGAACACCGAACGTCAAGATTGAAACCGCTATTGAAGCTCGCAAACTTCATCGTGTTGCTTTTGCTCAACTACTCAAACGCTTCAATCAGTCTGCCTCAGGTGTTCTTGAAGCCGGACTGGGACTTGCTCGTATTCGTTCTTTTCATCACATGTGTCGTTTGTATTGTTGCCTTTTTTGCAGGTTGGCTTATATCTTTTGTGTTTAAAACCGATCAAGCGGATCGCGCGGCACTGATGTTCAGTCTTGGCATGAACAATAATGGCACCGGCTTGGTTCTCGCGAGCGCGGCTCTGGCTGACCATCCGGCGGTTCTTGTTCCAATGATTTTTTACACCTTGGTTCAGCAGGTGATCGCTGCCGGTGTCGATAAGTGGATGTTTAAGCCGAAGGGCGATTAGTCCGCTTTCGACAACTCATCCAACGTCATCAAATTCCACTTCCCGCATTTCTTCACTGAGTGATAATGCGTCGGAAAAAACGGCTGCAAGATTGCGAAATTTTTGTCATCGAGAATTAGATAATGAGGACCGGACGTCGTCTCTAAATATTTCTGGAAGTCCAACGGTCCGTTGATTTCAAACACCTTCCGCTGTGCATAGAACGCAGCTTTAGGGCTCTCCTGTTCGATAACTGCGATACTGGCACTGCGGTCGCTCGCTGCGGCTTTTACGACTTGCTCAAGGGCTGCCGGACCAAGTCTGTATGTTTGCTGAATGCCGATTGGCACCAGCGCTGCGCACGCCAGAAGGCTGGAAACGAAAAGCGCTATGATGCCTTGATGCAGTTTGGATTTGTAAACTAAGACACCATATGCGGTGTAACCCAGAACGAATAGCACGGTGCAGATTGTTGCAAGTGATTGCAGGTCGGATGCTCCATCAAACATCTTCGGGAATACGAATAGACTGCCCAGTCCACCGAGAACGAGAACGGGAGCACCCCATAAAATGAAGCGACGTTTGCCGAGCCGAATTATAGTATCCAGATAAATTCCTGCAAGGATGGCGATCGGTGGAGCCAGCGGAAGCAGGTATGTTGGGAGTTTCGATGATGATATCGTAAGTAGAACAAGAGTTCCGACGAACCAACAGGAAGCCGCGATGATTAGTTGAACTCGCGGGCTCTCAGAAAATCTGCGGTTCTTTCTGAAGCGGAAAACAATCGGAGCTCCCACGAGCAGCGGAAGCGAGGGGACAAATCCGCCAAGAAGGAAGGGGGTGTAGAACCAGACTGGGTACAGGTGTGAAGGCAACTGTCCCATCAATCTTCCGAAGTTTTGTTTGATAAAAAAGTAGGTAGTAAATTCACCGTGCGAAGCAATGTGCTCCGCGACGAACCACGGCAAAGCCACCGCCAGTAGTACCACCACGGCGACCAACGGTTTGAGAGATAAGAATCTTTTGTGAAAGTGCTCGGGTGTGCGGCTGGTGCAGAGCAGGAAACCTCCTACGCAAGTTCCCACCACCACTATCGCCAATGGTCCCTTACAGAGCAGGGCCAAACCTAAGGACACGTATGCCGGAATCAGGCACTTTGAACTGCCCTTGATGAGCGCTGCGAGCAAGAGCAGGTTGGTTACGGTTGTGAGCAAGGTCAACGGCATGTCCGTCAGCGCAACGTGTCCGACGATGACGAAAAGAGGCATCGCGACCAGGGCGAGCGCTGCTAAGAATGCGGCTCTGCGGCTAACGAATCTTCTGCTTAGCGAATAGACTACAAGCGCGGTTGCGATTGCGCACAAAGCGGAGGGTAATCGTGCGGCAAATGTGTTGACGCCGAAGCTCAGGTACGATGCGATAATCAACCAATAGGTCAATATCGGTTTGTCGTAAAACGGCGTAAAGTTCAAATATGGAGTTATGAAGTCCCCCCGATTCAGCATCTCGCGGGCGGCTTCAGAGTAATACGCATCGCTGGTATTCACCAGACCGGCGGAACCTAACGCTGGGAAAAACATCAGGCTCGCAAGTACAAATATCTTCCAGAGGGTTTTACAGTCCGGCTCATCGGACAGGCTCGAACAGAAATTCATGGTTGCCAGTTTCGCTCATACGGGGAACGCCACTTGCAATATTAGCCCTTGCTGGTAAAGATTCGGTAGAGAAATCCGACTCGTGCTAAGCAACTGGAACGCCGCTTGCAGTCTTGATTGCGGCTGCTCGCAATCTGACTGTGAATGTCGATCCTATATCTACTTTGCTCTGTACGTCTATGCTTCCACCAATTTTTGCAACGATCGCCTGAGTGATTGATAGACCCAAGCCGCTGCCGCCATGCTGCCTCGACCGAGCTTTGTCGGCCCGCCAGAATCGCTCGAAAACTTTCTGCAAGTCATCCTGACTGATACCAATTCCGGTATCGCTAACTGATACCTCAATAACGCTGTTTTTACGCTCAGCCGAAATCTCGACTCTTCCACCGTTTGGCGTATATCGCAATGCGTTTTCAACGAGGTTCTGAAAGACCTGTCTGAGCTCGTCTTCTTCTGATTCTACGTACAAATTCTCAGCCATGCTGCTAACAACATGTATATCCTTTTCTTTTGCTAGCCATCGAGTGAGGTCGCAAACTTCTCGTAGAAGTTTCCCCACATCTTGCGGTGCAGTTCGAGGCTCCGCAAGTTTATTATCCAAGCGGCTGAGCTGTAGCAATGCAGTGACGAGGTGATCCATTTGCGAGCTTGCGCTCGAAATCATCTTGAATTTTTCGCGGTCCGACTCACGCATTCCTTCATCGTACTTCAACGCAACGCCGCTGTTGGCGCTGATTGCTGTCACAGGTGTTCTCAATTCATGCGAAGCATCTGCCGTAAATTGTTTGAGTGTTTCGATACTTTGGTAAACAGGCTGCAGCGATTTGCTCGTCAAGAAGGTGATTCCTAGACCGCTTAATATGCTTGCGAAGACGACTGAAATCGCCAGTCCGAATTGGAGATGGTTCATTGCCCGCTCGAGGTCGCTTAGGGGTTGCGCCACTCGCGCATATCCCAGCAAGGCACCGTTAACAATTACAGCTTTGGTAAATAGCATCGCGTGCGGTTTATCTTGCGTTTGAAAACCGCCATCGACGATCAGGGGCATTGAAACACTCAGCGCGCCCTTTTCAATCCTCAACTTCCGGTCTTTATCGAACCACTGTAAGCGCATGTCCGCAAGCGATTCGGAGGCGGACGCCGGTAGCTGGCTCACGATGAGATCAGGCAGCGGCTCCTCGTGATCTTCTCTATCGTAATCAATAGAAGAGATCACGCCATCTGTCATTCTCTCCAGATGTGAGCGAACATCGTTATAAAAACCTTCGCGAACAACCAGATAGAGAACTGAAGAAAACGCGATTAGAACTGCCGCAAAAACGGCGGTGTTATAGATGGCGAGTTTGCGCTCCAGGCTTCTTTTCATTAATAGTTGCCGTCGACCAATTTTAATCGGTAACCGAAGCCGAAAACCGTTTCAACGGTATTCTTCGGGCAGCCTGCGCGGAATAGCTTGTTGCGCAGACCTTTGATGTGAGACTTTATCACGGATTCAGTGGGCGCCTCCTCGAAGTGCCAGAGTTTTTCGATTAAATCTCGAGCACTGAAAGTCTGTCCCGGATTACGCAAGAAGGTCAACAAAAGCCGATATTCCGTTGGTGTGAGGTCAACCTTTCCGCCTTTATATTTGATATCGGCCGATTTCAGGTCAGCTTTTAAATCGCCCACATTCAAGGTTGTGTTTGTTTGACTGTTACGGCGAAGATGGGCTCTAATTCTGGCGCCAAGTTCTTCCAGGTCGAATGGTTTCACGACATAGTCATCGGCACCGGCATCCAGTCCATATATTTTGTCCAGCTTCTCACCGCGTGCCGTCAGCATCAGGATCTTGCCTGCGTAACCGTTCTGTCTCAGTTTTTGGCAGAGTGTGACACCGTCAAGCTTCGGCAGCATCCAATCGAGCAGTATGAGATCATACGCTTCCGAATTACAGAGCTCCCAAGCCTGCTCGCCGTCTAACGCATAATCGACGACATATTTTTGGTGCTCCAAATCCTCTTTCAAGGGTTTAACGATGCGAAAATCGTCTTCGACGACCAGTATTCTCATATCAGTTAAGCGGATGGTGGGCGGGTTTGATTATGTCGAGGCTTTGCAAACGCAAGTGCGTTTTCTTCCAAAAACGAGCCAGGACACTGCCATGGTACTAAATGCGGTGTCCGTTGTAACCTTTGATCATAAGTCGATCATAAGTTCCAATGTTTTCGTCCAAAACCATTACAAACCTGTAATCAAACCGTTTGCGAGTTCATTCCATTTGTGTCCTTCTCAAGCGGTGATTTCGCTGCGAAAGAATTGTCCTTTCAACCTTTCAGAAACAGCGAAAGCCGTTTGCAAGTCACGGATTAGTAGGATGTAATAGAGCAAACACCAGCAATCTAGAAAAACGATTTCAGCATAAGCGGTTTTGTACCGCGAAAATAATTATTGGAAACGATCACAAGCCTGTCACAGAAGCGCTTGCGGGGCGTTTTATAGTGACTACAATTATGACAGAAGCGGGGAAACCAGAGTTGCCGAAGCCGAGTATAAAAGTCGCCGACGTTCGTAAATGCTTATTGAGCATGAGCTTCTTGTCTGCAGTTTTATTGACCGGCTGTAAGTCTGAGGCCTTATTGAACGTCCATCCCGTGCAAGCCTATAGCGGCTCGCCTGTCCCAGCGCCCAAGCCATCGACCAGGACGATTGTCTCGCTCGCCGAACAGCCGAATGCCCTGGCTAGAATTAAAGTTGATGTTGCTAGAACACGCGCTCTGGATCATCTTATAGAAGCAACTGCCCAGCTTCAGGCTAACGCCAATGCTGTAACTCGTGTCAGTCCACCCATCTCTGGCAAAGTCACGGCTGTCTCGGCGAATCTGGGTGATACCGTGAAAAAGGGTCAGGTCCTCGCCACCATCACCAGTCAGGAGATTGGCTCCCTGGTGACTGATCTATTTAAAGCCGAAACCGACATTGATTCTCAGCTTGCCAGCGATAAGATGCAGATTGATTTTGATTTGAAACAGACCGAGTCGCAGCTAGCATTGTGTCGCAAACAGTTCGAGCGCGCGAAGCTCCTTCTCGATGAAAAGATTGGTTCTCAAGCCGCTCTCGAATCGGCGCAAACGGAGTTCGAGCAGCATGGTCTGACTATTGAAGCTCTTAACCAGAAGAAGGCGAAGGCGGAAGCCATAGCTGAGAACAAGAAACGTCTCGCGCGCGAGTCTCTTGAGCAGAAGCTTATGGTGCTTGGGATGCCGTGCAGTACGATTAGCAAAATCCTGAAGGATCGCAGTGTAATCAATATGATTCCGATTCAAACCCCGCAAGCCGGGATTGTTTTGGAGCGCAATGTGAACCTCGGCGAACTTGTGGACCCTTCCAAGTCATTGTTTGTTGTCGACGATATTGACAATCTCTGGCTTGTGGCGGACATCTTCGAACAGGACGTCCAGAGCGTAAAAGCTGGACAAAACATCGAATTCAAAGTTGATTGCTTTCCGAACAAGACGTTCACTGGCAAGCTCGACTATGTAGCCGGCACGATCAATCCTGACACACGGACGCTCGCAGTCAGGGCAATCGTGGGCAATCCCGGTTTTAAGCTAAAGCCGAAAATGTTCGCGCGTATGAAAGTCTTCGGAGAAAAGCGCGCTGTCTTAGCGATTCCCGCATCGGCTATTCAGGACGCAGGTTCCGAAAAAGTCGTATACATCCCGCTCTCAAACGGTCAGTTCGAAGAACGGAGAATCACAGCCGGCGAGGATGCCGGCGGTTTTGTCGAAGTCTTGAAGGGTCTCAAAGCCGGCGACAAAGTTGTCGTCAACGGCTCGTTCACTTTAAGATCTCAGGCACTGAAGCAGGGACGCTACTAATCGCACTTCTATTGCCGTCAGCCGGTTTAAATGGAAACCTCTAACAATAAACCGTTCTTCTACCGTTTCGTCAGCGCGCTGATATCGAAGCAGTATTTTGTTCTGTTCGTCGTAATCGCCGTTCTTATTCTTGGCTTAATATCTTACAGAAACTTGCCGCTGGAGGCTTATCCGGATGTAGCGAACATGCAGGTTCGTGTCATCTCTCAGCTTCCGGGAAAAGCGCCTGAAGAAGTCGAGCGCCTCGTTACTATTCCGATTGAAAAAGAGGTCAACGGCATTCCGCATGCGAAACCGCCACGCTCGATTTCGATTTTTGGATTGTCCGTAATTACGATCGTTTTCGACGATGAGGTTGAGCCGTATACAGCTAGACAACAGGTTCTTGAACGCATATCTCAGGCCGATATTCCCGATTATGTCGACCCGCATCTGGATCCAAACGCAAGCGCCGTCGGTGAAATTTTTCGCTACACGCTGCAGGGCAAGGATTGGTCATCTCGTGACCGTAAGGAGGTTCAAGACTGGCTCCTGGCACGTCTTTTCAAATCCGTCGATGGGATTGTTGATTCGACTGGTTTCGGCGGACCTACCAAGATCTATCTCGTTGAAATGGACCCCGGGCGCCTGCAGGCTCTGGGATTGAGTCAGAATGAGGTTTCTGCTGCTATAGCCCGAGCCAATGACTCCACCGGCGGTAGCTACATCGTTCATAACGATCAAAGATATATGGTCCGTGGTCTTGGACTATTGAAATCAGCAAAGGATGTCGGCAATGTTGTAATTCGCAACAGCGCAGAGGGCGTTCCCATCAGGGTTCAAGATGTCGCTGATGTGAAAATTTCAGACGCCGTGCGCAAAGGTCAAGTCGGTTTAAACGAAGACGATGATGCTGTCGAAGGCATCTTGATGATGCGACGTGGCGACAACCCTTCGCGAGTGATTAACAACTTGAATGAGGTGTGGAACGACTTCCAGAGCCAGTTGCCGAAGGGCATGCACATGGAAGTTTTGCAGGATAGAACCGCTTTAGTCAATAAAACCGTGGGAACAATCGGTCACAACGTTGGCGAGGGCATTGTCCTGGTCGTTCTCATTTTGATGTTTTTCCTACTGCAAATTCGTAGCGCCTTGATATGCGCGATCGTCATTCCATGCGCTCTTTTAGGCGCAAGCATTCTTATGCGCGGCATGAACATACCTGCTAATCTGCTCTCTCTTGGTGCAATTGACTTTGGTATCATCGTGGACGGTGCGGTAATCATGATTGAAAACATCAATCGCCGTCTAGGCTCTATCCCTAACGCGTCGCCCAGGGAAGTCAGAGACGCGATTTGCACTGCCGCTGCGGAAGTTGCGAAACCTGTAATTTTTTCAACGCTAATCATTGCGATGACATTTTTGCCCATCCTCAGCTTCGAACACGTTGAGGGAAGATTATTCAAACCGCTGGCGATATTGATGAATCTTGTGCTCGTGGTAGCCGCAATCACGACCATATCGGTACTACCGGTGGTGTGTTATGTGGTCTTTAAAAATCGTCCGCCGAAGCCCAGGGAGAGTCCAGTCGTTCTAATGCTGGAGCACTGTTACGGCGCGGTTGTGCCAAAACTTCAAAAGTACTCCAAGACAGTCATTGCCGGCTTTCTCATTCTTGCCACTACAGCTGGTTGCCTGGTGCCGTTTCTTGGTTCCGAGTTTATACCTGAGCTGGAAGAAGGCAACATTTGGCTGACCGTTTACATTCTGCCTCCCAGTGTCACCCTCGAGCGCTCGGTCGAAATTGCTCGTGACATTCGTCGCGTAATGCGTTCTTATCCTGAAACCAAAAGTGCCTTGACGCAGATTGGTTCACCCGATGATGGAACGGACCCGAATCCATATAACATGATTGAAGTTCTGGTGAATCTAAATCCCCAGGAGGAGTGGCGGAAGGAGTTTCCGAGTAAGGAAGCGCTGGTAGATTCCATGCAGAAAAAACTGGACAAAGAGGTGCCAGGGCTCATTATGAACTTTTCGCAGTGCATCAAGGACTCCATGGAAGAAGCCATGTCCGGGGTCAAAAACGGCGAGTACGCAGTCAAAATATTTGGACCTGATATCAACAAGCTGGAGTCGCTGGCTGATGAAGTCTCTGATGTATTGCGCACCGTACCTGGTATCGTCGATATTGCCCATGATAATTTGACGGGACAACCGCAATTGACGATTGAAATCGATCGCGAGCGTGCGGCGCGCCATGGAATCTCGACATCCGACATTTTAGACATTGTCGAAACCTCGATTGGCGGCAAAGCTGTGACTCGTGTAATCGACGGCGAGCGGCGTTTCGATGTCGTCTTGCGCGCCAAGGAGGCTTATAGAGGTGACTACACTCATGTGGGCGACCTCCTCGTAACTTCTCCAAGTGGCGTCAAAATTCCACTTCGTCAGCTTGCCAGTTTGAAGATGGTTGAAGGGGCAAACTCGATTCTTCGGGAGTCGAACAAGCGCCGTATCGCTGTTTATTCGAATATTCGAGGACGGGACCTGGGATCCGCGGTCCTCGAAACACAGCAGAAGATCAAATCGCAAATTGCGCTGCCAGCCGGTTACTCGCTTTCTTATGCCGGGGAGTTTACTAGAGCGGAGGCTGCTGGAAAAACACTCGCAGTTGTGGTTCCGGTCACTTTGCTACTAATTTTCACCCTCCTCTACTTTGCCTTCAACTCTGCCGAGTTGGCCTTGTTGACTATGACGGCAGTTCCCGTCGCTGCGGCAGTGGCTTTAGTGGTTCTTTTCGTTTCGGGAACTCATGTGAGCATCTCAAGCGGTGTGGGACTTATAGCTCTTTTCGGACTCTCGATTCAAAATGCTGTAATAATCGTCTCGACCATGCGGGATCTCTTACAGACCGGTAGTGCTGGTGTTGAGGAAAGTATCGCTCTTGCCGCCCGTAGCAAACTCAATGCTGTGCTGATCGCTGCTCTGGTCGCTGCTGTGGGGCTGGCTCCGGCGGCACTGTCGAACGGCATCGGTTCGCAGAGCCAAAAGCCATTCGCTATCGTGATTTCATGCGGAATTTTGCCTGCAACAATTCTGACGCTGTTTTTGTTACCAGTAGTTGCGAAATATATTGTTCGCCGTAAAAAAACTTTGACGCCGGAAACCGCCGAGGCTATCGTCGCCAATTAGATACCATATCCGGTGGCGATTTGCGGAAAGCGAGCGTCGCATATCGGCTACGTTTGCGTGGCGATATCGGTAAACCCGTCACCGTTTTCGGCTGTCGTTAATTGGATACAGGTTTTGTCCATTTTGGTCGCATCCAGGAATGTCCCAAAAAATTTTTATCCCGAAATCTCCACCATATAAATACGAGTGTGGTTAGAATTTAGGAATTGCCCCAAAATTGCGCGAGTGAATGTGAGGCAAGGTTAATTGCCTGTGGGGGTTTATGACGCAGACAGTCATACAGAAGACTTTGCACGGCTTAATTGCTGCCGGAGTCATTTTTCTCATAACTCTCGGCGGGCTCGGTTTTCTGTCGTTTCGGCTTGCCGACCTCGATCGGTGGACGATTCATACGCATCAGGTTATTGGCGAATTAAAGGATTCGCTGACAGCACTTTTGGACGTCGAAACAGGAGACAGAGGTTACATACTGTCAAAAAACGCGGAGTACCTGGCCCCGTATAATCGAGGCAGACTTGAGATCCTTAAGCACGTCGCCCGAGTTGAAGAATTGACCCATGATAACCGCGAGCAGCAGCAGCGTGTTCAGAAATTACGCGACCTCGCAAAAGAGAAGCTGCAGTTCGCCGCGGAAACTCTTGCTGTGGAAACTGATATCGCTAAAACTCTAGTAAGTGAGGGTAAGGGAAAGCGCATCATGGATGCGTATCGAGTTCTCGTTAACGAGATGATTAGCGCCGAGCAGTCGTTATTGGATTCGCGAGTTCGTGATTTGCAGAATGCTCAGACTGCGCTATGGGTCGCGACCGGCTTGCTCACTGTTCTGGGAGGCGGTCTCCTCGGCTGGGTGTTCACGATCACTCGAACGGCAATTGAGGATGAGAAACGGCGAGTCGACTTGCTCAACGAGTTGAATACCACGCTGGTCGAGGAAATCGAACAGCGTAAGAAGACCGAAGAGGCTTTGCAACTCACTACCGCAAAACTTACTAGTTCCAACGCCGACCTCCAGCGGTTTGCCTATGTCGCTTCTCACGATCTCCAGGAGCCACTACGGGCGGTGGCAGGTTTCGTTACCTTGATTGCAAGCAAGCACAAAGGGACTCTGGACGAAGAGAGCGAAGGTTGGATAAATCACGCTGTGGAAGGTTCCACGCGCATGAGAAATTTAATCAATGATTTACTTGCGTACGCCCGTGTCGAGTCGCGCGGCAAGCCTCTTGAACTGATCGACACAAATAAAGCGTTTAATCAAGCAAAGCGCGATTTGAGCGTCCTGATCGAGGAAAGTAACGCAGAATTGACATCTTCCGATCTGCCCGAACTGATGGGCGATGAGGGACAGCTGACCCAGGTTTTTCAGAATTTAATCGGCAACGCCATCAAATTCAAAAGCTATGAGAAACCTAAGGTGCACGTTTCAGCCACCAGAAAAGACGATGATTGGCTGTTTAGCGTGAAGGACAATGGTATCGGTTTTGAACCAGAACATGTAGACAGAATCTTTATCATCTTCCAGCGTCTTCACGGGCGCGAAGAGTATAAAGGCACAGGAATCGGTTTAGCGTTGTGCAAGAAGATTATCGAGCGCCACGGCGGCCGCATTTGGGCTGAGTCCGAGAAGGGCAAAGGCTCGACCTTTTATTTCACGATACCGACTAACGCGTCGTTAACCCAGATCGAAGGAGAGGATGATGCCTGAACAGAGAGCAATTAGGATTCTGATGGCCGAGGACAGCCCGTCTGATGCGGAGTTGGCACGACAAGCATTCAAAAACGGCAAGTTGTTGAATGAGTTGACCATCGTCAAAGACGGCGTCGAAGCATTGGCTTATCTGCGCAAGGAAGGTGAGTATCAAGATGTTCAAAGACCGGACGTGATCCTCCTCGATTTGAACATGCCAAAGAAAGACGGGCGTGAAGTGCTTGAAGAAATCAAAAAGGATCCAAATCTTCGAACCATCCCCGTGGTCATTCTGACGACATCTGAGGACGAGCACGATATCCTGAGATCTTACGAACTTCAGGCTAGCTCATTCATTACAAAGCCTGTTGAGTTCGAAAAATTCCTTGATGTCGCTAAGGGCATCAGACAGTTTTATTTCAACATTGTTACCCTGCCACCAAACGGCGACAGATAGCAATGAAACCATGGCGTCGTCTCAACATCCGAAGATAATTGGCGCACACCTCAGCGTAGTCAGACGGATATTTAGGCATCGGCAGCAGCCGAAGGTGAATAGGAATCCGTGATATGAAAAACAAGAACATCAAATTGCTGGTAATTGAAGATAGCCCGTCTGACGCGGAGCTGCTTTCATCTCTTTTGAAACGGGTTAACGAAATCAACTTCGACATTGCTCACTCCACCGATCTCGGTGGTGGCATGAAGAAAATTGATTCGGACAATGTGGATGTTGTAATTCTGGACCTGGGCCTGCCGGACTCCTTTGGTATCACGACTTACGAAACGCTTCGAGCGCACTCGCCGAAATTGCCGATCATCATAATTACGGGTAACGACGATCGGGAGATGCTCGCAGAGGCCATGAACAAAGGCGCCGACAACTATCTGATCAAGGACGCGTTCGATGGCAACAGAGTCGCGGTTGCAATTCTGGCGGCAATGAGAAATAAGCCAAGCGCGTGATTTTTACTCTCTGATTCTGATCACATGCTTCTCGTTGTCGACGATAAACTTCAAATTCCCGAAGAAATCTTGCCCGAGGACGTGTTGTCCGACTGCGGTTCCGATGACGACCTGGAAGTCTCGCTTCTTGATTGGACCTATTTCAATACTGTCGGCTCGGCTCACATAGCCCATGCTGCCACTACCGCCGGCGCCACCGATTCTCGCCGCCCCTTGAGGGCGCAGGCCGAATTTCCAGATAGCATCCATCGCTAGAAGGGTATATGGCGCTCCGGTGTCGAAGTTCACTTCGGTGTTGACGCCATTGATCTTCGCTTCCACCATCATGTTACCGTCGATCATACGAAAAGGAATGGAAGCGGCATTTCCAATTTCTTTGTCCACGTCGCTGCTGTCGCGCATAAACCGAATGTAGCCTCGACTGCGATCGATTTGGTAGTGCATGCCTCTCAGAAAAGGCTGTCCTAGAAGCATTGTTTGCCTGCCGTCGAGCACTTGCACATCCATTTTTCGCTTTATTCTTCCAACCGAAATTTCGAGCGGCATCGTCCAGCCGCGCAGAGCGCCTGATGCTCCGGCACCTATAATTTCCGATGGTCCGTCCGGAGTTTTGATGCCCAGTGCGAGCAGGTCTTGTTTCCCAATAAGGACCTTGAAGGCTCCAGTATCGATCATTATGTCCGCGTGTTTTCCATTGATTGCGCCGCGTACATATAAATGATTTCCCTGGTCGCGGGTGTATGGAACGTGTTCCTGCGATGGCATTTCGAGAGTCGCTTCTTTCGGTGGATCCGTTTTTTGTGGCGTCACGGGAACAGTCGGTTTGAGAGTCGCACTACCGGTGGTGCCCTTTGCGGGAAGGACTGAGCGTGCACCTCGCATGCTCATGCTAGAGCGCGCCCTGTACTCCTGATCCATGCGTGTCGCGACCCAATCTTTACTATTTTTGAAAAACTTGTCGAGATTGCGATATGGTCCGGCTCCGAAAGTCACACCAATCGAAGTTGCGCACACCTCTTCTTCTCCCTTTCCATCAGGCTGTACGAAGAGTGTTTGACGTTTTTTATCGTCGGCTCCGAGTGCGCTTTTATCAAGCTCGTACTGCGCTATAAAGGCAGGATCTTTGGAAATACTCAGGGCATTGTTTAAAGCATGACCGAGCTGAACATATAATTCTTCTTCCAATTGGGCGGCGGAGAAAGGCTCTTCCAATTCCTTTCCGCTAGCATCATCCGCCATGCGTTCAAAGATATAAACATCCAGCCCATCGGTATGACCTGGAAATTTTGCGTAAGTATAACGCTCCACTCCTGGCTTTGACTGACCGGCAAGCGCAGGCCATTTGTCGCTGAAATTGGGCGCGACGTTTATCGTTATGCCGGCATTGTCTAACAGGGAGTAGGTGCTATTGTGCATCTTCGAAATTGCGGACCGGATTGTTGCTACTGTTGAGCCGCTGACCGGTGGGTGACCGGCAACAGTCGGCGCAATTACGTTGATTCTGTTTATCAACGAAGGCCCGCGAGCCCCTTTTCGATTCTGTTCGTTTATTCTCAACTGAGCGCCAGGAGTGGTGATGATAGCTGTTTGCGCGGCTTGATTCGCAGCCGCATCGGTATCCGGATATAAACCTTTCGGATCGACCTTTTGTATGAATTGGGTTGCCTGTGTCGCGGCTGGTAGCCCCTTGAACGATTTTTGGACTTTTCTGTACATCTTCACAGCCTGCTCTCTGTTGCCGAGAGCCGCATAAGAATGCCCCATGTAGATGTAGTTCGCAGCGGAGCCGTTTCCTTGCGCAAGCGATGCCTGGAAATGTTGCAGCGCTACCTTGAAATTGCGCTTGTTGTATTGCTCTACGCCGGCTGCATACTGTGAACCAATATCGACTGCTGGTGCCGATTTACACGAGGCGTAAAACGATATCGCAATTGCGGAAATTAACGCGAGCGAAACTTTAAGTTGCATCCTGATATCCGAGAATGGAACGGACTGAATTCGAACAGGTCTCCCGATCCGATTATAGAATGAAACTCAAATCAAATCACGCCGGTCGTCGCTTTGCTTGCCCAATTGCTCAAAGGTACATTGCCTGGGCTTCTTGTCCGGGCGTAGTCGAAGAAGCTTCGTGCCATGTCTGAAACGTCCGCCGGTGAGATGGTCGAAACGAACCTCTACAATTATCTGCGGTTTCACCGGCACCCACTCAGTACTACGGGCGGTGCTCCACCGGCTCGGCGCGCCGGGAACGTTGGCTGTGAACGATATATCTGTTTTCAGCTCGAGCAATTCTTGTGCCAATTTCTTCTTGTCGACCGAAGCAAAGCCTGACGTGAATCCAACGTGATGCAGCTCGCCTTCGTCATCGTAGAGTCCCAGAAGTAGTGAACCAATCTCCGTTGATGAACCGCTAGCGAAGCGAAAGCCCCCGACGACGCAATCTGCGGTTCTTTGCCGCTTCACCTTGATCATGCCTTTGCGATTACCGCTCTGGTAGGGCAGATCCGCGCGCTTGGCGATGACTCCGTCGTTAAACTCGGAGTTCTTTTTAAACCACGCATCAGCAGTATCTCTGTCAGTGGTAATCGGCGTCACGATTATCGTCTTCAGATCTTTTAGTACGCGCTTTCCAAACGCTTCCAGCTTTGCCCGACGCTGCTCGAACGGCAACTGGACTATAACTTCTCCATCGTCGCTTTCAAGTATGTCGAACAGTATGTACAATGCCGGCGTTTCTTTCGAAAGTTTTTTTACGCGGCTCTCCGCCGGGTGTATGCGCTGAAGAAGATTGTCGAAAGAAAAGCTGTTGCCTTCAGGAACAACCAATTCCCCGTCGATCACGAAGGTTTTTGCTGGCAACTTGGACAGCGTCTCAACTACTTCCGGAAAATAGCGACCGAGGTTCTGTCCACTTTTTGAGATCAGGTTGATGTCAGCCCCGTCTCTGTGGGCAATGCAGCGAAATCCGTCCCACTTGGGTTCAAAAATCCACTTATCGCCAGGCGGTAGAGCGTTTTTCAATTCCGCTTCCATTGGTGCGTAATCTAATTTCAGTTTGTCGTTAGACATCCGGTGCAATCCTGTTTTTTCAATAGTGTAAAACCGTTTCGCTCGTTCTCTTTAAACGTGTGATTATCTCGTCTGTCGCAGGGCGACATTCTTCAGGTCGTGATGCGTGATTTGTCCGGTTTTACAAACGTGGCAAATTCCGCCACCGGCAAAGCGTTTAAAACGTCGTTACGCCTCAGTCCGGCGCGTCTTGCCTGGTGTATTCCGAACTTCAAGTTGTTGTAGTCGCGAGTGGAATGTGCGTCTGTGGAGATTATGAATTTGATTCCGCGTTCTTTAGCTGCGCGTGCCCACTTCGGCTCTATGTCCAGGCGGTATGGATCACCGTTTATTTCAATGGCCGCTGGTGACTCTGCCATCACATCCAGTATCGCTTCCACGTCGCAGTCAATTGGGTCGCGACGTAAGATCAATCTACCTAATGGATGCCCCCAGATTTTGAAGTGGGGATTTTTCATGCAGTTAATCAGTCTTCTCGTCATATCCGTGCGGTCTAAACGGAACCGCGAGTGCACGCTCGCTATCACTACATCAAACTGCGAGAGAATTTCTGGTGGATAGTCTAATTGACCGTCAGCGAGAATATCGCACTCGGTGCCGCGTAAGAGTTTGATGCCAACTTGTTCTTGAGCTTCATCGATAGCGCGCCACTGTGCTTTCAATTCTTCCGCCGGCAGACCACCTGCGTAATGAGCAGTGGGCGAGTGATCCGTTATTGTCAGAAACCGCATTCCCATTTTTTCTGCTGCCTGAGCCATTTCCAAGACCGAATCTCTTCCATCAGAGAAGGTCGTGTGACAATGAGTCATGCCTTGAATATCCGAAATTTGAATCAAGTCTTCGAAATCTTCTTGAGCAGCTAAGTCTAGTTCGTCCAGTCCCTCTCTTAACTCAGGCGGTATCACCGCGATGTGCAGGTGTTTAAAAAACTGTTCTTCAGTCTTCGACTCTAACGTCTGACCGCTTTTCAAAAGTTCATCACCCGTATAATCCAGGCTCTGTTTCTTGGCGAGCTCTTTCAGTTTCTCGACATGCTGTTCTGACCCGCTGCGCTCTGCTAATTTCGCTCCAAACTGTTCTGTGACATAAACAGTTGCAGTGATACCATCGGCGAGGCGCACCGAAATCTTATTGTCTGTTTCGTCCTCAATTCTCGTGACGGTCGGAAACGATTGCACCGCAGAGAAAACAGTTTGTGGTTTTGCTGACTCCGCAACGATTTCGATTTCATCTATAACTTCGTGCCATCTTCTTATCTTGCCTGCAATTTCAATATGCTTCAGGCGGGCTGAGTTCTTAACGTGTTTGCGAAACTCTGCGGCCAGTTTTTGCGCATTGAACAAATGGATTTTGGCGCGGTTTTCCCGGTAAGACTTGATTCCGCTGAGGATAGAATTTTCGGTTTTAACTCCAAAGCCTTTGATGTTTCGCACATGACCAGCCTGGCATGCGGCTTCGAGTTGCTCGATGCTCGTAATTCCGAGTTCCGAATTGAGGGCTTGAATGCGTTTCAAAGTCAGGCCCGGTACCTGTGATAGTTCGATTACTCCGGCAGGCAATTCCTCCCGCAGGCGATTGAGAACCTTCGACTCCCCGGTCTCGAAAATCTCTTTGATAAAGGCGGAAAGGGAGGGACCGATGCCGGGAACAGTGGTTAGACGATTTTCGGAAATAACTGTTTCTATGTCCTCCGACAGGCTTTCAAGTGCGTTTGCGCCCGTTAGATATGCCTTGGATTTAAACGGATTTCCGCCCTGAACGCTGAGTAAAACGCCGGTTTCGCGCAGTAAGTTTGCGATTTCGAATTTGTCTATCATGCTTTCATTCTAAACTTGGAACGACCTTTTGCTCTCACTAAATAGCAAACCTCAACGAAAGTTGTAGAATGGGCGAGAGCTATGACATTCGAGTAATCTGGTGAATCCGAGGTAAGTTGATCTGTTGAAAGTGCAATTCATGGTTGACGTTGTCCGAAAGTTGCGGCGACCACTTTCAGGATGTTTAGCTATTGGCTTATTGTCGGCGACATATCCGCTGTTCGAACCGGTTTTCGCATTGCCTCTGCAAGGCGGAGTGAGCGAGGATGTCATTCATCCGGTTCCCGATCAATACCGTCCAGGACAGATTTTTGATCCGAATTCGCTTGAGAAATCCAAGGTCGACAACTGGGTGATCGTGCCCGCGTGGGCGGCCGGTCGCTGGACACGAAACGTCGAGATGATTGAATACGCTGATGGAAGCCGTGTCTCTCGTCAGATTCAATCAAGCACCAGCTGGGGCAGTCAGGTTGATTCGGCAAACAACGTATGGCATTGTTACCCGCTGCCAGCGGTCGGCTTTGGTCAGGGGGGCGGCGAGGTTTCTTACTCGATCTGGATGACGCAGAATTACTCACCACCGCGTCCGGACGTTCTCAGCTACAGTGGCGAGGGAATGTCAATAACTGTGGACGCCAAAACTCGAAGAATCAAGCAGGTCGTGCAATCGCGTGCGCTGAAAGTGCTCACTCCAAATCCTGACGGCACGATAACATCACGCAGTACGGAATCCGCCTACGACGAGTTTGGCAAACGAACAATTGCATTTAAAGGCACGACCGTTTACTTCAAAACCGGTCCATTTGTCCCCCGAGAAGAGCTTCGCGAGTCCTTTTACAATTACCTTCAATCAAACGGAATGTCCAATTACATTCCGCGAGGAGTAAGTCAGCAAGGAGCTTACTAAATGACGGATGTTTCGGACCATGACGAGACAACCGACGGGGATGCGCCATCTATCGACGCCGCCGCTTTGCCGACTGCACTGCCGGAGCGCTATAAGATCTTAAAAATTCTTGGTCAGGGTGGAGCGGGAGTCGTCTACAAAGCCCGGGATACAATTCTGGATAAACTTGTTGCGATTAAAATGCTCAGGCGGGCAGCAAGTCAGAATGAGGCCCTCCGCTTCCAACGCGAGGCTCAACTTGCCGGTGCGTTGAACCATCCTAATGTAATGGGTGTTCTCGACTTTGGTTTGACGAAAACGAATGATCCTTATCTGGTTATGTCGTTCGTAAGGGGTGAAAGTCTTGCTGAGCGTCTTGAACGCAAAGGACTACTACCGCTCGGTGAGGCGCTCAATCTCTTTCTTCAGATTGCGCAAGGTTTGTCTCATGCGCATAATCGTTCGATTATTCATCGGGATATAAAGCCCAGCAATGTTATGCTCGTCAAAACCAACGATGCGATCGTAGCTCAGATAGTTGATTTTGGTTTGGCGAAGGCAACGGGAGAAGAGCAGCGTCTAACAGCTCCCGGCGCGAGCGTAGGAACACCGACCTACATGTCGCCGGAACAGATCCGCGGAGAAGCAGAGATCGACCATCGCTCCGACATTTACTCGTTTGGTTGTTTGATGTATCGAGTTTTAACGGGCAGACCTCCTTTTCTTGGTCGCACCGCTGTTGATACCATCTCAATGCATTTAAATGAGGAACCGCCGGCGCTGGAAGATCCAAACGAAGAGCCTCTCTCGGACGTTCTCAAAGACATGGTTTTCACCGCTCTGTCTAAAGATGCGGACAAGCGCCAGCAGAAAGTTGATGTGATAATCGAGGTCTTGAAACGGGAGATTTCGTCGATCGGCGCCGAAGACGTTTCACTAACCCTCTCTGAGGCAAAATCGGGTTTGCGGCCGCTATCCAGACGAGAACTGGGTTTTGCCGGTCTAAGTTTGGGATTAACTTTGATTATCGGGATAGGCTGGATGTCGCTGGTAACGCGAGCCGACAGCGACAAACCAAAAGTGGAAGCAGGCGACCTTAGTAGTTCGTCGTTGACAGGAGCTCCGCACGGCGATGAGGTTAAGGTGAGCGTCGCTCGAGTTGACCCTCTCGATAAGATCAAGATCGAGAAGCTGTTCTATCTGAGGAATAAAACGTGGGAGCCGGACACCAGCGTCAATGACAAACAGCTCGCTCGTTTCGTAAAGGAGCTTGCTCCCAAAGCTCCATTCAATATTGATTTGAGTAGCTGTGACGTGTCACCTGCAGGTCTAATCGCCTTAAAAAACTGCAGAATAATCGAACTCTATTTTCACGACCGTCCGATCAACCATGCCATGACCCGCCAGTTAGCTCAGATTTCAAATGTCCGAATAATCGAATTGGGTGAAACTGACGAAGTAGATCCCGATGCGATTCGCGACCTTGAAAAACTGCCAAAACTGAGTGGATTTGGTCTTCACGAAGTCACGTTAACGCAGGAGATTTTGAACAGTATCTGCTCTCTTCCGCATATTGAACGGTTGGATTTGAACCGATGCGTGGGTGGTGAAAACGTCGACTGGTCGGCTTGCAAGTCGTTAACGAAACTACGCGAGTTCAAACTGGACGGAACAAAACTAGGTCCTGACGCTGTTAAGCAAATTTCCGAATTGAATGGGTTGCATCGTCTCGATCTCAAATTCATCAAACTCTCCGATGCTGATATCAAAGCGTTGGGAACGATGCCTTCTAGGGCTCCGTTGAAGGTAATTCTCAATCTTTATTCTGAGTTCCCCTATGACTTTGTAACACGCGAGCAGGTCGCTTACCTCAAAAATAAGGGCTTCTCGCTATTGATCGAGGAGTCAAAATCTGGTTTTCACGAATTTACCAAGGAGTAGCAGAACATGAGGTTGCAAACGTTTCGGCTCGTCTCGACTGTCTTTGTTTTCGTAGTGCTAGTGTGGATTGCCATGAGCGGAGTGGTTGGTGCGATGCCAGAACCCAAATTGTCAGCTTCGCGTGATGCCATCATAAAAGTGATCGACATGCAAAAGAATGCCTGGAATTCCGGAGACCTCGATACGTTTTTGACCGGATACTACGAATCACCCGACACTTCTTATACATCCGGCGGTCAGGAGTACTGGGGGTATGACGCTCTAAGGCAGAAGTACACGAGATCCTATGGCACCAGTCGCGATACCATGGGGACGCTTGAGTTTTCGGAACTCAAGGTTATTGACGTAGGCGCAGATAGCGCCTACTGCGTGGGACATTGGCATCTGGAGCGCAAAGAGAAGCAACCGCTGGAAGGTGTTTTTACGCTTGTGTTCAAGAAAACATCGGCTGGCTGGAAAATAATTCACGACCATACGACTTCAACACGTTAGAGTAACACTGAAATAATCTTGATTTCTGCAGGTCGCTGTTTAGACCGGCGGAAAATTGAGCGTACAACTCGTCAGCGAGCGTTCGAATCAATTCGAAATCTTTCTTCGATGATGTCTTTGCACGTTCTGTGCCGAGTTTAGTAAGTCAGCACTGGCTTGCTGAGAGTAGTGTGCGCGACCGTGTCCGGGTAGGATCAGCCGAGCATCATATTCCTGGTATTTTTCAAAACTTTCGATCAGCTGAGCGCGGGCCAGTGTAAAGACTGACATATTGATAGAGAGAAGACTGAAACGGTTGCTGGCGTTGTCTCCCACGAACAGCGCCTTATGTTTCTCTGACCAGAATGATACTCCTCCAGGAGTGTGTCCAGGTGTGTGAATGACCTTCAAGCTGCCGATTTCATCAGCTTCTTCTACAGGAAGAGGTTCGTCCACAGAGGGCGGGTTTAGCACACCGAGATGATGTGCTGCTCGATGGAGATAGTGCGACAAAGTGCTTCCCTCGAGTTCTGCCAGGCTCCTTTTGCCGGTAAGATAAGGGACGTCCAGTTGGTGTGCGAAAACCTGTGCTCCTGTTCTTCTCGCCAGTTCTCCAGCCGCTCCGGCATGGTCCGGATGCGCATGTGTGATTGCGATGCGTCGCAGCGGTTTATCAATGGAACTTATAGTATCGAATATGGTGCCGGTGTTCCAAAAACAACCAGCATCAATCAGAGTCAATTCACCTTTGTCCTCCAGTAACCAGCAGTTTGTCGAAGTCGGAAAATGAAAGACTATTCTCCACAAGCCTTCTCTCTCCTTTTCGACTCTGTGACCGAAAGACCTTTGAAGAATTGCCATTAGCACCTCGTCATTGTTTTTCTTACCATCTTACTGTTCGGCTTCTTACTGAAAATAGTTATCCACACAGTTTCCGTTCTGTTTGCCTCGATTGAGGTCAGGACAGTTTGCCTGCATAGAGGACTGGAGATTTAATCGACGTGTCGGATTGCGGTATCCTGGCATATTGGATTAGCTTCAGGTACATTGGATATGGGCTTGCTCTGTTGTGAAACCTGAATGTATTTGAGAAAAGCAGTTTACAATCTTGTTCTACTCAGTTGCTTTGCCATTGGCGCGTTTCGTCCCGTTTGCGCTGAAGCGGTCAACGACTACAACATTGCACTTCGTTTGTACTCTCATCACCAGATTGCTGACGCATTAAAGGTCGTGAATCGTCAAATCAGGATCGCTCCTGGCTTCGGTCCCGCTTACGCTTTACGGGCTAACATCTACTGTGCCCAAGACAAAAACATACTCGCAATAAAGGACATCGAGAAAGCCGTAGCGCTGGAAGGTTCTGACAAAAATCCTGACTATTACGAGATTGCCGCACGCGCCCATTATCAAAACGGTGATCCTCTTAGTGCGATCAAAGCTCTGGATCGGGCAATTAAAATCGATCCGGCTGGCGACCTTTATTATCGCGTCAGGTCCAAGATGTGGACAATTCTCAAGGATGACAAGAAAGCGTTGGCTGATGCAAACTGTGCAATTCGGGTTCAGAAACCGCAAGTTACAGCCAATTACAAAACTCGCGGCGACATCTATATGCATATGGGCAAATATGACCTGGCTGCAGCGGACTACACGGCTGCAATTGATCGAGTTCCTCGGAAGAATGGGCTCGATGTCGATTTTGAAAAGTATTACTCCAGTCGCGCCCTGGCATATGAAAAACTCGGGAAGAAAGACCTGGCTGCCAAGGATAAGGCTCGTGTGCAATCTGTTGTCAAAGAGGGCTGGGGTGCCTTCTTGTACGATGACGCTAAAAAAGACTAACTCCGCCAACGGACCTAATGTTTCTCGCGCGCACTTAGAGTAATCTAGTCAGCCACAGCGAGGAGTGAGAATTAAATGAAACGAACAGCGTTATCTCTGGTTCTTTGGGCTGCTATGGCTCTTCCTGCCAGCGCGCAAAACTTTCTAGATCTGCCAACCTGGCAACACTGGAATTTGAACACTATGTCGACTGACGAGCAGGCTCGTATTACTACCGGCATCAAGAATGGCTCGTTGACGAAAGCGGAAGCTGATAGACTTCAAAATCGTTTGAACCAAATCAATTCTTTGAAGGCTAGAATGGGTGTCAACGGTTTGAACCAAGCCGAAAGATTGAGACTCGATGCCGAACTCGACAATCTGGCGCAGCAGATTTACAAAGAAAGTAAAGACGGCGACCGACAAAGATGGTTGGGCAAGAAACCCTGGGATTGGGCTCGTGGAAACGGCGGACGGCTCAACAACTACATGAATTTAAATGCATGGCAGCACTGGAATCTGGACACGATGACGACCGATGAAGAGGCTCGCATCAACGCCGGCGTAAGAAACGGTTCAATAACCGCGGCAGAGGCCAATCGTCTTCGTGGGCAGCTGGCTCGAGTCAACGAGTTGAAGCGGAAGCTAAGTATCGGTGGAATGAGTCCTGCCGAGCGAGTCAAGCTGGATAGTGAAATAGATCAGCTTGCTGAGAGGATCTACAAAGAAGGTCACGACGGTGATAGAAGCCGTTGGCTTGGTAAACAGCCGCTTGGTTGGACAAACTCGTGGCGTCCGGCAAATGTCAATAAACAGTGGAAGCGCGATATGCGTGATGACATAAGAGATGCGAAGCGCGATTACAAAAACGATCGTGATGACTGGAAAAATAGAAACGACAATCGACCTGGTCCCGGCATTACGAAAAACGAAGCACGCGATCTAAGGCAGGACGCAGCAAAGCTGCAGCGTCAGCAGGATCGCATGGAAGCCTCCGGCGGCGGTCTTACAAACAAAGAAGCACGAAAGCTAGAGAAACGCCAGGACAAGCTGGATAGGAAGGTCAAACGCGATAGACACGACTGAGTGTTTAGAGCAATAGCATGGAATGGGGCGATGCGAAAGTGTCGCCCTTTTTTTTCACAGACTTGAATCGGGTGCGTTTTGATTGATTCGCTCAGTCGTTGCCGATCAGGCGCTCAATGCCATGAATAACCGCAGGCGCGGCTATGAGTCCAACGCCGAGCGCTGCTCCCACGCGTCCTTTTGTGCCAAGTCTAGAAGCCAGTTTGTACGTTCCGTATGCAGAACCGCCCATGATACCAATGTCTTTGGTTACGTGTAGAGCCGATCCCCAGCTTGGCTGGGTGACCAGGCTGTATCCATGTTGTCCTATGTTTATGTATCCCCTCGTGACCGGGTTTACACCTAGTGATGCGTCTTTCAATTCCCTCTGATTTAGAAGGTGACCATCGCCCAGCGAGTTGAATTGCATCTCTATCGGAATGTCTTTGTCCGCTATGAGCACCGCTCTGGCGAAAGACCCAATTGGGTTTTGTGCCTTCAGGCGGTAGTATGGAACTCCCTTGCCGTCTAGCTTCTGAGTGACCTCAGAGACAGGAACGTTCATATCCGTTCCGAATGCTCTCACGTTAAAACTGACACCGGAAATGTCTGTGAATGACGTTTTACCCTTTTCGCTTTCGAGGTTGAACATCGTGTTATCGATGCGAACCGATTTTACTTCGACCGAGTTTCCACCGCTGTTTATCTCAATCTCCTGCGGTTTTTCCATTTCAATTTTTATGCGTTGTCCCTTTTTTGAAATGGAGTTTGTCGACTTCAAAAACAGACTTGCGGTATCGCTGAGTTTAGTTCCAGATTGTTTCTCGAAGTCGGCTATCATGCCAGATGGTGAAAGGCTTCCGTCCCGCAGATACTTGACCTCATTGAGCATGTCGCCAGCGTCGATTTGCAAGCCATTGATTCCGCGCGTCTGAATGTGTGTTCTCAGTTTTTTCGTCAAATCGAATGGAACTTCCTTGAGTTGAAGCGTTCCCGACGTTTGACCGGTTGCCTTTGGATGTGATTCGAAGAATTTCCAGATTTCACCGGTCAGTTGATCTATTTGATCTGGAACGTGTCTGCCGCCTTTGATGGTGTATTCGTTAACTTCCGTGCCATTATCGGCATTGATAAATCTGCGCTCAACAACATTGCCGTTGCGAAGAACTATTGGTGGGTTAGTGATTTTATTTTGTTCAACCCAGAAATTGGTGGCGTAGTCCATCGGCTTAAACCGAGGCAGACCGATTGCTGCCAGTGAGGAGGGTACGTTCTTCAATCCGTCGTAGGGAACGATACCGTCTTCGGTGCCATGAATATTCATGACTGACAGTGGCTGCTTAGGCGGCGGTTCGTTGCCGCTCATCGCCCCGCTAACGACTGCGATCGCCGCGAGCTTATCCGACAGCTCACCGGCTGCTCGAAAGCTCATCATACCGCCGTTTGAAAGTCCAGCCATATAGATGCGTTTCGGATCGACTTTATAGTCCTTTTCTGTACGGTCAATGATCTGGCGCATAAACGAAACGTCATCGGCGTCAGCTCCTGGTGGAACTAAACCGTTGTCAGTGTCCCATGCGCGCCATTCGTCGCGACCAGCCCAACTTCTTGCGTCTGGGTAAACTGCGATGAAGCCTTCGCGATTGGCCATCTGATCGAACTTAGTATGCTGCGCGATCGTTTTTCCGTCTTGACCATGGCCGTGGAGCAAGATGACCATTGGCATTGGCGTCTTGCCGTTATAGCTGGGCGGAACGTGAACGTGATACTTGCGTTCCGCTCCCTCAATTGTCATCGTCTGAAGATAATCACCAGGTTTAGTGATGTCGAGTTTTGACGGCGCTGATACCGCTGCCGGTGTCGGCTTCCACGGACCGTTGCCAGGAAAACTGACGGGCGTCACCATAGGTGGTGTCGGACGCACGGGAGGCGCTAGTGCGGCGTCAATATGTCCTCCATTGTTAGCGGGCTTCGTCACAAGGTGTCGAAGAATGTCCTGCAGCGCTGGCTCGACAACGTGCTGAACCCATTTCGGATTGGATTCGACAAATAATGCGACATTCGATGCTTCTGTTAGAGCGTCCGCCGAAAGAAGACCTGCTATCGAAGGACCGGTCGAGGATGCAGCATCAGCGAACACCTTGCTCAATAAAGGCGCTTGTAGACCATTATCCGTAACTGGAATTTCAACCGAGAATGAGGGAGGCATTCCGACAATCCTCTGGCCGGGTTCCGGCAAAGGATTTTTCATTTCCGTAAATAGAGTCTTTTGTCCTTTGGCGTCGTGACCCAGGCGAACCTTGGAAACTTCCATCTCATAGGGCGATCCGAAGATGGTCAGGTTTAAGGTCACGCCGCTGATGTTGGATGCGGTTTTCGACTTCTGGTCGATTTCAAATTTGACTTCTTTCTTTAAATCGAGCGAATCGATTTTGATGTTTCCGTTCAAAAAGTCGCCGGACAGGGGAAGCGATTGAACTTTGTCATTCTGTATCGTGACGTTCTTACCGTCGAGCTTTACGGACTTATCTAACTCGCGCAACGACTTCTCAGAGAAGGATGCATCGAGTGTGTTTATAACGGGCGCAAAAGTTGCGCCTTGCCTCGAATCCAGGGGCACACCGTCCATAATTTCACTCGCCAACGTTTTCCAGGAGCGTAAGAGAATACTATTGTGAACTTATTTAACCGATAAGTCACTGGGGAATTTACGCATTGTTGATTGTGATATTGTCCGCCCGTGCGGTTTTAGGGCATTAGGTGAAACTTTCGCGAACGATTGTGGTTGGAACGGGAGACCTATTTCAGACCCAGCTTTTCGAGCCAGTTTTTTGACTCGGACTTTTGTTCATCACTTCCGCTAGCCCCGTTTGCCGAACTTTCTTTACTGCCGGGTTCGTCGATTCCGCTGGGGGTGCTCCTAGCCTGGCGAATTTCTTCAAACGTTGACTTGAACTCACGGCCCTTCTCGAAACCTTTTGGTGGTGTTGGAAGCTGATTGGAACTGGTTTTTTCGATCGATTCCTCTCTCAGCGAATCAGGCTCATCACTCATTATGTCCCAGTACCGCCAGCCGTCGTCGAGAATTCGAATGGTTTCGCCAAAATATGGGGCAAGCTCTTGAGACAGTTGTTGCACGGCGGGCGAAAAGGTGTCCTGCACGATAAATCTAGAAAACTGTTGTGCGATTAAACCAACGCGCATCTCAAACGGCAACAGTTGCCCTACCGGCAATAACGGAGTCTCGAATGCACCGCATTCGGTGCTTTGAAAAACTGAAGCGATAGCAATGCGCGGCTCGCTAGCTCTATTGCTGGAACGGGCTCCCCAGTGAAAGACTGTCTCATTCCAGCCCAGCACTGAACCAACCGGTGCAGGTAGCGCACGTATATCCTGAAGGTCCTCTGCCAAGGTTGTGCTTGTATTGGTCGAGTAATATCTATCTCGACTGGCGGGGAGCGCATACATACAACCATTTAATGGAGTGGCATCTGTGAGTGGTGTCCAGAAGTTTATTGATAAGGGTGTGCCATCCGGTCTCAAATTGACAATCTTTTGCCGGTCTCTATGTGGGCCCCAGCCCTTGCTTTCGTTATCCGGGTTTATGTAAAAGACCCAGATGTTGGGCATTAGTCTATGCTCCTTGCCGAGCATCTCAGTGAGAATGTCCCGGTAGCGATTTTGAACATGCCAGAACTCGTCGTAAACAAAAGCGAAAACTGTTGGCCATTGCTCTCTATGCAATACTTTGGCGGCGTCGGCCAGCTTCTTCAGTTCTTCGGGAGCGAAAACTGAATGGAGATGAAAGTAGCCATCTTCGATCAGACTCTCGCGAACATCCCTCTTCTGCTGCGCAGTCAGTCGATAGGGACCCCAATCAGACCGCGAGTATTCCGTGATCGTCAAATCCGGATTGAGTTGTCTCCAGAAGTTAATATCCAGAGCTAATTCTTTGAACGTTTTGCCCGCCGTATTGTACATAACAGTCCTGAGAAAACCTCTGCCCGCTTCTGTTTATTCCCATCCAAGTATATCGAATATCTCAAGAGCATCGGTGTTTCAAGTTTTTGTACAATCGCACCGGCCGACTGATTGAGGTCACGATACCGTCACGCTCGAAAGTTATTGTCAGGTCACTTGGATTTTGACTAAATCGTGTTTCGTAGCGTCTGCACCGCGGGCGCTACCATATCTGGTATTATAGCGTCTTTGTGGGAACGGGGCTGATGTCGTGAAAGTCCCGTGGGTACTGCGATTTGAGTGTCCAAAGGTTTCGCGAAAATAATGTTGTCAACTTCGTGATCGCACCATTCCTCTTCACTGTTTTCGCTGGCATCATTCAATTGTCACCCTGGCACAAAAAAGAGGCATTGCATGGGCATGAACTGCGAACAATTCGGACAGCAGGCCTGCGACGAAAACAGACGAACAGCGGATCGAATCGGGTTGATGCTCGACCAGCAAGACCCACGCACTGCCGCAGATGTCATTCGTCAAGAACTATACGACCGGCCAGGACCGCTGGCGATCGATCTACTCCAGCGAATACAACAATATGATGAACCAAACGTCGGTGCTGATCTCAAAATACAACCGATGGTGCGTCAGGTCCCAAGCCCCAATGGTGGCGTTGATTGGATTGATACGGGCGATCGCAGCGTGGTTGTCGATAGTCGTCAGTATGGTCAGGAGCAAGTTGCGATCATCAAAGGTGCGCCAGAGCAGCCGTATCCACGATATCCGGATGGCAGATACATAGAAGCTAATCGTTTCGATCCCTTCGCAATGATCACATCAATGTTCGTCGGTCATCTACTGAATGGCCAATTCAGTCGTTGGCAAAATCGCCCGCACTACCGGCAAAACTGGATGGACAGCCAGGGTGGTTGGTATCCGCAGAATGACGGTCAGTGGGGACGCCAGTATCGAGACTATCCGTATCAAGATGACAGCAACTATCGGCGCTATTTCGATCGCAGCCAGCAATATGTGCAGAGGAATCCAAATTTCTGGAATGGCGGTCAACAACAACAGTGGAGTCAGGGACAGCAGCCCTGGCGCCAGGGGCAGGATCAGCGTTGGCGTCAACAGGACCCCAGATACGATCAAGGTCAGAGATGGCGCCAACAACAGAGCCAGCAGGATTGGCAGCAGGAGCAGCAACAGCGGATGCGATGGTTGCAAGAGCAACAGCGCCTGAGGCAGCAACAGCAGGGACAAGACAACAGACAACCGCCTCGGTTTGGCGAGCAACCGCCGCCTCGTTGGCAACATCCTCGTCAAGATGACGGACGCCGCCCACGCTTCGAAATTCCTCCCAGACAAGATCAGCCCGATCAGCGTCGTGACTGGCGCCAAGAACAGCCCCGGTTCGATCGCCGTCCGGAGCAACAGCCGTTCCAGCGACGTGAGCAGCCTCCCATGCCGCGATTTGAGCCTCAACCGCGCGATGACCGGAGACACGAGCAAAACCGCGAAATTCCGAGAATGCAACCGCAGCCTCACCGGGAGATGCCGAGAATCCAGCCGCAGCCTCAGCCTCAGCCTCATCGCGAGATGCCACGTCCCCAGCCGCAACAGCATCGCGAAGTTCCGCGCATTCCGCCGCAACAACAGCAGCAGCCGCGAGGCGACCGCCGTCAGGGCCGTTAGCAACTGTTTCCCGCCAAAAACTTCAAACCTCCCAACGATTCTCAGATAGTCGGTGGGAGGTTTTAAACTGATGCAGTTCGCGAATAATTGAACAAGAAACCGAAATCCAATGGCATCCCTCGTTTGAGCCGATATGCCGCGCCGAATTGCAACAATCGATGGACAGGTAAGGACACTCCCCGAGTTAGTCGAGGATGTTCGATCCAAGTATGCCTATGACCTTGGAAAGAACTACCTTTTCAAACTTTTGATTGTGGAAACCATGCTCTCTACCGTTTTCGTTGTTGTGCAGCAACAATGGATGTTGGGCTGTCTCTATGCGTTTTTAGGGGTCTCGGTTCTGGTTGTTACGAGCCTTACGCTCCGCAGGTACGCTAACGCCGGCTGGTCCGCCTTCGCGGTGGTAACATCTCAGACGCTCCTCTCCATTGCAGCAGCTACTTTCCTGCGCAATGGCGATGTGCTTTTGTGTGGACTGGCACTTGCTATGTTGCTTGCTGGACTGTACAGGAACACTCAGGTTGCCGTTGTGCAGGCTGTTGTTTCTGTTTTGATTCTTCTCTGGATTACGTCGCTTCAGATTTATTCGCCTCCGACCGTCTGTTTGCTGTTTCTAGCCCTGGAGAGTGCAATCTGCCTCGCGGTCTGCAGCCACTACCAGGCTAAAGATTGGAAGGAGCAGAGTGAAGCATTTGAGAACGCCGAGCTTGAATTGGAAATCAGTGACTCCAATTTTCGAGCAACGACTTCGCACAGTGCGGGCAAGCTGAGAGCGGCCAGGAACGACTCTGTGGTTCCAGGCGATGAATATATGCAGTCACCGGCGTTTTTGAGCGAGACGACCGAGATCGAGCGCAATAATAGATATGCCAGTTTAGTTAAAAACAGCAGCGACGCCATTATTTTCCATAATCGCGAAGGCAAGATAACAAGCTGGAATCTTGGGGCTGAGCAGCTTCTCGGCTATAGCGAGTTTGAGATCAAAGGGAAAGATTTAAATACCATTCTGCCTGAAGATTATCGTAAAACCTATTGGAATAATGTCTCAGAATTGCGAAATTTTCCGCGTTTACCGGCATTTGAAGTGCAATTCGAGACGCGTGATGGGGATTTGCTGTATGTGTCTACCAGCATCGTGGAGATTGCAGACACTGCAGGTGATACCGCGATCATTTCGTTAACGGCACGCGACGTAACCAGACAGAAGGAAGCCGAGTCTCATGTATCTGATCTGTACGGCATGGTGTCTCATGAGCTGAGAACACCCCTGACCTCACTTCGTGGTTCTCTCGCATTGCTCGACGAGGGAATGGTGACTCTTGATTCCGAAGACGGTCGTGCCATGCTGAAGATTGCGCGCCAGGGTACGGAGAAACTCTTGAAGATTGTCAACGACATTCTCGATGTTCGGAAACTCGAGGCGGGGCGCATGCAGTTTCACCGCGAGGTGGTTAAGGTTGAAGAGCTAATAAATCAAAGTGTGCTCGGAATGCAGAAGTTTGCCGACAGTCGTAACGTCAAAATCACCATTGCTCTCGCCGAAGAGGCTTTTGTATCGGCAGACCGCGAGCGGATAATACAGGTACTGACGAACTTTATTTCGAACGCTGTGAAACATTCCGATGAGGGCGGCGAAGTTCAGGTCCAAGCTGTTTTGCGGCAGAGCGGCAACGTTAGATTTTCGGTGGTCGACAGCGGCAAGGGCATTCCAGCCGACAATCAGCCAACGCTGTTTGAAAAGTTTCATAACATCGGACATTCTTCCACACCTTCATCACTCACGGGACCAGGACTGGGCTTGGCAATTTGCAAATCCGTCGTTCAGCAGCATGATGGAACAGTCGGTTTGATAAGCGCGGAAGGCAAAGGTAGTACGTTCTGGTTCGAACTGAAAGCACTTGGACGCGCTCCCAGAGCCAGTGGAACGATGATCGTCAACGCGATTAAACATACACTTGTGGTTAGTGATAACGACTCAGTAATTCAGATCATGCACAAGGCATTAATGAAAAACGGTATCGGCTGTCGCCGGGTCTCGCGCGCTGAAGATGCACTGCCGGTAACGGAATCCGTCAAACCATCCACCATTTTTATCGACGCCAATTTTGTCGGCGCTAGTTTGCTCGATATTTTGCAAGCGATAAACCGATCGACGCCCAATGTGAGAACAATCGTCTATCGCAGTTTTGGAGACTGCGAGCGCCCTTTCAGCCTACCCGTTTCACTTCGAGTGGTGAGCGATTTTTCGCAGTTAGAAGCCGACCAGGCTTCTAAGATCGCCGGTATTCGCGGATATCTTTGCGATGGTAATCTGCCTGCTGAGCTTGGGAATCAGGATGGTTCCGGTGCGGGAGAAAAATCTCGCTGGACGGTCGCGACAACTGCAAGCGTATTAAAACAAGATGGAGAGCCGATTGCCCTGGTAGCAGCTGATTTGAATTTCCTTGTACAAAACAAATTTCAACCGCTTGTTGATTGTCCGCTGGAAGAGGGCTGCACCATTGCTCTAGTACGCGCGGATGTGGCTCCGGCGGATGAAAGTTTCGCAATCTTAAGCGTACAAAGCGAGATTTTGAGCGCTCGCCTGACTGAAAAGGACTTTCTGGAAGCGCTTCAGTTGCGCGTATAAGCTGTTCGGAAGCCGTTTTCAGAGACTTCGATGCTTTTGATAACGGTTACCTATTTTCGCATCCGTCAAATGACGGATGGACTTTTGCCAAAAGGTGGATGTCTGGGAACGAAGGCGCCATCTAGGATTGAATTATTGACCGTCCTGCAGCCGAACAAAAATTCTCACTGAATTTAATCGATTGCTCGGAACACAGGAGCAAGTATGCAGTCAGTTTGTCTACGGCACTTTCGCCCGCCGACACAGCGACGGCGGTTGAGCGGAAACCTTTTAATTGCGAGGTGCAGAAATGATGAATATGGAAAAAGGATGTTTGAACTCTGAGCTTCACGGACTCGTGAGCATAGCTGGACGATGTCGTAAGAAAGGAGACCTCAAGGCCGCAGAAACGCTCTTGAAACATGCATTGAGAAAAGCGGAAGACCGTTTCGGTTTGATGAGCATTCCTGTTGCGGTTGTTCTTCTTGAGCTGGTAGAACTTCACGAAGATAGCAATGATGCTGATGCGGCAAGAATTGCGCATAAGAGAATGCGTCAGATTATCGTAAGTGTTATCGACAACACCGACAATTAACGGTGCGAGAAGTCTCTGCAATCGCGTTGGCAGATCTCGAGTATGGTTTTGAATTTTAAATTTTCAATCGCTAAATGCTGCTTTTGTTTACTTACTGTTAGTTGACCAGTCCCAGTCGGAGTGCCTTGACCGCGGCGTCTGTTCTGCCGGAAGCGGAAAGTTTTTCCAGAATATGTTCGACGTGGGTGCGCACAGTTGAGACGTTGATTTGTAATTTTGTGGCAATTTCTTTGTTTCCGAGACCATCGGTGATGAGTTTCAGAACTTCGATTTCACGTTCAGACAACTCGACAGTGGATGATTTAGATGGGGTTTGAGCAAATGAATTTTGGTTTCCTGACACCATATCGTTTAATAACCGCGAGGCTATTCTTGGATCAAACCAAGCCGCACCTTGATGAACGGAACGAATCGCTAATTTCAGGGTTTGCGAGGCGGTGTCCTTCATGCAATAGCCTGATGCGCCGGATGCAAATGCCGCAAAAATTTCAGTGTCATCATCGTGCGAAGTCAGCATTACTATTTTTGTTTCAGGGGCCTGTTGTCGAATCTCGCGAGTGGCGGCGATGCCATCCATCTGGGGCAGACCGATGTCCATGATTACCACTTCGGGTTTGAGCGCGCACACTTTATGAACGGCAGTCAAGCCATCCGACGCCTCACCCACGCATTCCATATCTTCTTCACGATTGATCGAGGCACGCAGTCCATCGCGTAGCAGCTCGAAATCCTCAACAATGAAAATCGAAATCTTGGTCATACTGACAATCATCTCGCATGTTCTTTCAGACAATGATATCGTGTTCTGGCGAATGTGTTTGAGATAGACGTATGAAAATTCTGGTTGCCGACGATGATGATGACTCTAGAAGAGTTTTGGAAGTTCTTCTGAAAGGTCAGAAGTTCGAAGTTGTTTCGGCAACTAATGGTGATGATGCGTTGCGGATATTATTCGGTCAGGAGCCGCCCGACATCGCGATTCTGGATTGGATGATGCCTGGACAATCTGGGGTCGAGCTGTGCAAGCGTGTCCGTGAATTTTCCAAGGAGCATTACATTTATCTGATCGTTTTAACTGCTCGCACGCAACAAGAGGATGTAATTGCAGGACTGGAAGCGGGTGCAGATGACTATCTCGTCAAGCCTTATGACGTGAAGGAATTTCTGTTGCGTGTGAATGCCGGCAAGAGGTTGATTGAACTTCAACAACAATTGCGCCGGCAGAACGAGCTTTTGCAAGATCTCAACTATGCGCTCGCGCACGATTTGAAAACTCCGCTGATCGCAATTAGCATGACGACCGGCGATGCTCTAGAAGGTGTTTATGGCGAGATCCCACCTGATTACAAGCCGATGCTGACGAAGACGCGCGAGTCAGTCGCGTGGCTTCTGCGATTGACTGAAACGATGAGAACCCTCGCTAAATTTGAAAACACATCTGAGCAAATGACATTGCAAGAAGTGGACTTTCGCGATCTAGTTTCAAACTGTGTTTCTGAACTGCAACCGCTGACTCGGTCCAAATCAATAGACGTAAAACTGAATGCGGAGAACAAGTCCTACGAAATAGCGGGTAATGGTCACGATCTTCAGCGATTAATTATTAATCTCCTGGACAACGCAATCAAGTTTACACCGGAGAACGGCAAAATAGATTTGAGTTTAGACTGCGATGAAAAGCAGCTTTTAATTGCTATTTCAGACAGCGGTCCGGGAATTCCGGAAGCCGATCGCCCTCATCTGTTTAAACGATTCAGCACGCGATCCGGTCCTCATCGGGGAAGCGGAACTGGTCTTGGGCTGTACCTTTGTAAGCGCATAGTCGATTTCCATGGCGGCGAAATCGAATACGATGGCGATGCGTTTCGAATTCGACTTCCTAAGCGTCTGACCGTGGAAAAGTGGTAGCTCGAACAATTACGGTTAGTCTTGGCTGCTTGGGAGAGTTACTGGAACCGAAGCATGTCGATGATTTCTTCCTTTGTCAACTGACCGATGCGCTCTGCCATTCCGCCGTTTAGCGCACCCTGTCTCATGGCGTGAAGCGATCGCAAAGTTTGCGGAAGTCTTTGCGCGACTTGAATTCTCTCCTCTTCAGTCTTGCCGAGTTCAAGAGGAATGCTCATCGTCGATTGCCATAAATCATCGCTAACTCCCGGAGGCTTTGCAAACGGATTATCTACCAGTGCTGTCGCGGATGGCGTGCCAGTGCTGGTATCAATTGTCACTTCGTAGACGTTCAATTTCTTGCCGAGCGCTTGAACTTCTGCTTGCAGTCCCTTTATATTCTTAAGGGCCAGTGCGCTTTCCGTGGTTTGTATGTCGAACGAGGTCTGGTTGTTGAACATACCTAACCAGAGATCTGCTTTTTTTAGACCATCGCCATCCATTGCAAGTTTTCGAGGCGCGTCGAAGTTCAGCTTGAGTTGATCGGGAGAGACGGTAACGGATTTCAGTCCGCTGAGGAACTGTCGTGTCTCCGGTTTTTGCTTTCCACTCTCATCGAAAGTGTCATAGACTTTTGCGAAGTCTAAGCCGACAGTAATTGCTTTGTTTGCTTTATCGACGTCGAAACGATTCAACGTCTTGCCTACTGCGTCCAGGTCCCTTCTAAACTGGAGGTCTTGAATCTTACCTTTGAAGCCTGTGACCAGAGGCCCGTGCTGATCCGCATCGGCAAAGATCAGAGAGAACAATTTGTCCGGTCCGATTTTTTCGGCTGCTGTAATTTTTATTCCGCTGGCGCGCAGAATGTCGGTTGTGCGTCCTCCCTTGTGTACGCTAACGTCCGTCGGTTGTTTAATAGGTTCCGTAGCCTCAGGTTTTGAGTTCTGCTCTGTTGGAGTGCCCGGTTCGGTGCGCTGAGGTGTCACCGTCAGCGGTGGCGAGACTGTCGCTGGAGTCGAAGTCGGATTTTGTGTTCTTGCGACGGGTCTAAACAAATCTATGGTTGAAGACAGGCTCGGTTTCGTTCTTGCGGCTGGAAGGTCCCAGGGAGTCGACGATTTCTCCGGCTTCTGGGTCTCGCTCGAAGACTGATGTTGGAAAGGCTCTGGTGTCGCAGGTGGTGTCACCTGTTCAAACCCGGTGCGGTCTGGAGAGACCGGTTGCGGTAACGGAAACACATCTAGATAGTCAATAGGCGGGCTAACCGATGGGATTTCTGTGACGCCCGGGAGCCGCGATTGTTCTCTTCCTCCTTCGCTTTGCGGTTGCACTTCGTAACCCGGAATCGGGTTAACCTCGATGACTCCTTCTTGCGGTGAATTTGACGGCGCTGGTCGAATCTCCGGCTGAATTCCAGGTCGCGGCGGTTCCGGAACCATCGGCGTTTGCGGTGACTCTGGAACCTGCGGAGTCTGTGGCGGCTTTAGCATCTCGATCAAAGTGCTGAGTTCTTGCGGGTTTACGGAGCTGATTATTTCTCCGAAATCTCCATTGATTGCAGCTGTTCGCGCGCGATGAAGCTGGCTCACCAACCTGGGCACGGCTTGCTTTTGATTGTCAGTCGTTATTGGTATAGGCAGACCGACCTGCTCTGGCCATGGCGTACCTGGCGGCAACTGCTCCGGGCGAGGAATAGGGTTATCTATAGTGATCGTCCCTTTGGGCTCTTGCGGATTACTTGAATCTATATCCACACCGTAGATACACATTCGGCGACCGGACGGATCGACTACTTCGAGACCCTGAATATTCGACAGTCTCACAGCAGTTTCACTAGTTGCGATATTCAGAGTGGTGCGATTTGTTTGTCCACCCAGGAGGAGTCTGAGATCTTTGGGACCATTGGGTTGGTCCAGTGCGACCAGTTGTTCGCTTTTCCAATTTAGCGCAAGTGCATCAGGATTGACTTGAATTGAATCAAGTCCCGCGAGAAGGCGCCTGACCTCTGGATTCTCCGGAGTTCCATCCTGGCGCTTGAGCATGTCGTAGGCTTTTGTGAAGTCCATGCCCAGGCTAATTTCGCGACGTTCCTGATCGACGTTGAATCGCATGTCTTGCGATAAACTGCCGAGATTATTTATCAATCCCTCGATTCCCTGTGGATTGTTTCTAAGGTCGTTGATACTTTGTCTGATCAAGTTTCTTAGCGGCCCGTTCGAATTGAAACGGCCTGGATGAATGCTCGGGCTGTAGCGAGGATCGAAAGCTGGTTGGTAACGCTGGTCGTAACCCGGTTGATATCTAGGATCGTAGTTTGGTTGCTGTCGTGTATCGAAACCAGGCTGATAGCGCGGATCGTAGTTTTGTTGCTGCCTTGGATCGAAACCAGGCTGATAGCGCGGATCGTAGTTTGGTTGCTGTCGTGGATCGAAACCGGGCTGATACCGAGGATCGTAGTTTGGTCGCTGTCGGGGATCAAAACCAGGCTGATAGCTCGGATCGAAACCAGGCTGCAATTGCGGATATCCAGGTCTCTGGTAGCCTGGACCAATACGCCCGTTCTGGACTATCAAATCTGTGACGATTTGTCCGATGATTCTCTGAGCATTAGGGCGAGGGTTGCTGCCGCGCGAGTTGTTTCCAGTATGGATGTCACTTCGCTCCTCATGTTGCCGACGATCATTACTGTTGCGACCGTCCCCGAAGATTTGCTCTGACAGTCCGGAATAGTTTTGGGAACCTCTTCCGTGCGGTCTTTCATTGAATTCAGGCATTCTTTGTCTTTCTCCCCACGAAAGGCAATCGATGATTCGTATGAATCGATCGGTCTAAATCTCCGGCTGGCTTTAGCACCAGTTGTGGTATCAAGTCGAATTCGTCAATATCATAAGTATCTCTGAATTCTATGCAGATTTTGCTTGGCAGTCTCGCGCAATTTGTTCGGAAAACGGTTTCAGGTGGGCGTTTCCGTGCCATTGGCAGGCGAGACCTGACAATCATATGATTTCAACTGTGACGAATTTGTACCCGGCGTGGGGAGATTACGAATTTGGTTTGAACGTGCCGAGGTCAGGATAGAGGCTAGCAACAACGCATTGGATGCTCGTTGCTGTCTAACGGTGCGCCGGGATCAATGTCGCCGCCTTGTTTTGGTGGCTTCGTAATCCATACGCGAATCGCTTCGAAAACGATGACCAAAACCAAGAGAATAAATATCCCGCCGAGGACCGCATCTAAATAGTCGTTGAAAATCAATGTCGGAATCTTTTCAAGTTCCTCCGCGGTGCCAATCCCTGACGCGAGATCCAGCTTGAGCTTAGCAGCGTGAGAGAGGAAGCCAAGCTTAGGAGATGGATCAAATATTTTAATGATGCCACCAGATATAGTGACACAGAGTAACCAGACCAGGGGCAACATTGTTATCCAGGCATATTTGCCTTTACCTGTTCTAAAGATAATGGTCGTGCAGATGCAGAGAGCCACGACGGCTAGCAGTTGATTCGAAATTCCAAATAACGGCCATAGACTTTTTATGCCGCCAAGCGGGTCGGTAACACCCGCATACAGAAAATAGCCCCAGCCTGCTACGACCAGACCCGAACTGAGAATGATGGACGGATACCAGCCAGTCTCGCCAAGCTTTTTCGAAAACAAGCCGAGAAAGTCCTGAACGATAAACCGACCGACTCTGGTTCCGGCATCGAGACACGTAAGAATGAAAAGAGCTTCGAACATGATTGCGAAGTGATACCAGAATGCAATGGACGATTCCAGTCCAGGTATCGATTTCAGCGCACTGGCAAAGATGTGAGCCATACCGACGGCCAGGGTGGGAGCGCCGCCGGTTCTTGACCAGAGTGAAGTCTCTCCGACGTCTGCCGCGAGAGTTTGCATGTCTGCTGGGCTGACAGCATAGCCCCACTGTGCGATCGTCTGGCAGGCACCAACCGGGTCTGCTCCGATGACGCCCGCAGGGCTGTTGATAGCGAAATAGACGCCTGGTTGCAGAACGCAAGCTGCCACCATTGCCATTATTGCCACTGCTGCTTCACACAACATACCGGCGTAACCAATCGGGCGCGCTTGTGTTTCCAGAGAAATCATCTTTGGCGTCGTGCCTGACGAAATTAAAGCATGGAAGCCGGAAATGGCACCACAAGCGATTGTGATGAAACAGAAAGGGAAAATTGTGCCTGTAAAAATTGGCCCGTCTCCGTTTGTAAAAACCGTCAGCGCTGGCATCTGCATCTCAGGATGCAAGAAGATAATTCCGAGCGCGAGTAGACCAATTGTTCCAATTTTTAGAAACGCCGAGAGGTAGTCGCGCGGTGCAAGCAGCAACCATACTGGTAGAACCGAGGCAACGAAGCCGTAGGACATAACTGCAATCGAGAGTTGCTTGCCGTCGAGAGTGAATATCTTTGCAAGCGTTGGATCATCCGCTACCCACCGACCGGCTACCACCGCCAGTAGTGTCAGTGAGACTCCGATTACGGATCCTTCCATCACCTTGTGTGGTCTTAAGAACCGCATGTAGACGCCTACAACCATGGCTATTGGTATCGTCATCAAAATCGTGAACGAGCCCCAAGGACTATCCTTTAGCGCGTTGACTATGACGACCGCGAGAACTGCTATGAGTATCATCATGATGAGAAGAATCGCAACGAGTGCGATTATTCCAGCTAGAGGACTGATCTCTTCTTTCGCCATCTGTCCAAGCGACTTGCCACCGCGGCGCATTGACGCACAAAGCACCACGAAGTCCTGCACTGCACCGGCCAGCACGACGCCGACGATGATCCACAAAGTGCCTGGCAAATAACCGAATTGCGCCGCAAGGATTGGACCAACGAGTGGACCAGCCCCCGCAATCGCTGCAAAATGGTGCCCGAACAAAACCCACTTCTCTGTGGGAACGAAGTCTTTGCCGTCGTTCTTCACCACTGCCGGTGTCGGTATAGAATCGTTGAGGTCGAAAACCTTGTCTGCAATGAATTTACTGTAGAAACGATAGGCACATGAGAAAACACATCCGGCTGCCACAATGAGCCATACGCCGTTGATGGTCTCGCCACGCGTGATTGCGATAGTAGCAAGCGCATATGCTCCAACAATCGCTATGACAATCCAAATTAAAATACGGGGATTGAATCCGGCACCACCAGCGGTACCGGGTTGTTTTGCTTCCGATGTCATATTAAGAGGCCTGCCAGAGTTGCCGATAGATAACTCGCCATTGTGCCGCAGATAAGCGCTTTCATGCCGAGGCGCGCAAGGTCTTCTCTGCGGGACGGGGCGATTTCGCCGATGCCGCCAATCTGCATGGCGACGGAACTTAAGTTTGCGAATCCGCAAAGCGCGAAGGTGACGATTGTCTCCGCCTGTTTTGAAATCGTGACAGTAGAGCCATCTTTGACCATCGCCGATAGATCGAGGAAGGCGACGAATTCATTGATGACAAATTTCTTGCCCATCAAGGCGCCGCAAGTGTGCGCGTCTTGCCACGGTATGCCCAGAATGAAAGCTACCGGAGCGAAGATTAGCCCGAATACGTCTTGCAGTTTCAAGTCTGCCAGGTTCAGTCCGACAGACGCTCCACTAACACCTATCGCAGCTAGTTGTTTACCGCAAAAACCCAGGATTATGTCGCCAAGATAAATCAACGCGATAAACGCAATCAGCATAGCGACTACGTTTAAACCAATTCTCAATCCATCGGAGGCACCATGCGCGGCGGCGTCGATTACGTTTGCATTCGTCTTTTTTACTTCGACTTTTACTGTGCCTCTGGTCTGTGACTCCTCTGTTTCCGGATAGACAATTTTGGCTATGACCAAACCGCCGGGCGCCGCCATTATGCTTGCCGTCAGCAAATAAGAGGCTTTGATTCCAAGACCGATGTAGACAGCCAGTACACCGCCGGCAACGCAGGCCATCGAACCTGTCATCGATGCTAGCAGCTCCGACATCGTCATGCTTGCCACATAGGGTTTAATAAGCAATTGCGCTTCGACTTGTCCAACGAAAACGCTTGCCGCATTGGATAGTGCTTCGGAACCCGAGGCGCCCATGATTTTTGAAACGACTTTAGCGACGATCTGAACCACTCGCTGCATGATTCCCAGGTAGTAAGAGATGCTTACCAGACTGGAAACGAAAATGATCGTAGGCACTACGCGGAAGGCAAAAATAAAGTTCGCCTCCGGACCTAAACTTTCGGTGAGCTTCGCTGCACCGGCTTCCGAAAACGGGACCAACGGTCCGAAGACAAAGTGCGCGCCGGCGTCTGAGCAGTGCAGGAGCTGGGTGATACCGTCGCCGATGTTTCGAAAAAGCTCTTGCCCGAATGGGACTTTGAGAACGAATATGGCCATCAAAATCTGCAGGGCTAGACCTGAGAGCACCAACCGATAGTTGATCGCTTTTCGATTGTTCGACATCAGGAATGCCACACCAAGAATCGTGGCAAATCCGACGACACCCATGAATTTATCCATACCCACCTTTGAACATTGACGAATGTCAGCCCGTGGACGTCAAAAGACCTACGCAGATCCTTTTTTCAGAACCTTTATATGGTATCTCAAAGCTTTTGCAAATCGTTGGGTTTTCAGTTCTCAAGAGTCTTTCAAAGATTCGAAATTATTCAATTGACTCAATGAAAACAGATTGCTGCTCTCTCAACTGCTGTTTTAAAACTCAGGAATACCATCGTCGGTAGTGCCACCACCACCGCTTTGCTCGTTTACGGTAGGCGTTACTTGAGGTGCAGATTTTGATATGGGCGGAGCCAGCAGCGGATCTATCGGAGTGTTGTCCGCCGGAGCCACTACTGTGGTGACCGGCTCATTAGGCTGCTGCGAACGGTTTTCAGCCGATTTCCTGGTATCGCCTGTGGTGTCCGTATCGTTGGCTGCGTCCGTTTTTTGTCCTATACCTGCAAGCCGTTCGCTTTCTCCACTCTCTGGTTTTGGCTCATCGATTCCCGGAGTCGGCTCTACGAATGAGCCGGCCGGGTGTGGTTTGGCCGCGTAATACGCTTCCATGTATTGCTTGAATGTAGGCGCCATCAGACCGCCACCTGTGACGTGACTTCCGGGAATTGGCTTATGCTCATCATTGCCGGCCCAAATTGCAGTGACAAGGTCCGGAGTAAATCCGATAAACCAGATATCGCGAGCGTCATTAGAAGTACCGGTCTTGCCAGCCACCGGTCGATCTTTGAGTCGCGCCGCTGTGCCGGTACCGCTCTTAACCACATCCTGGAGAACGCTGACGAGCCGCGCCACTGGTTCTACAGGAAATACTTTGTCTACCTTAGGCTCGAACACCTCGATGATCTGTCCTCGATTGTTTTCGATCTTGCGCAGCACTTGTGGGGTTATATAGACTCCGGCTCTGGCAAAGGTAGCGTAGGCGCCCGCCATCTCGAGCGGCGAGACCGACGAGCTTCCCAGAGCCAACGACAAATTCTTGTCCAGCTGCGAGGTGATACCTGCCTGTCTGGCAGTCTCGATGATACTTTCCATCCCAAGTGACTGTGCCGTTTTTACCGCCGGAACGTTGCGAGAAAGCTTAAGAGCCGTGCGCACCGGAATTCTTCCCATGTATTTATGGTCGTAATTCTTCGGGCAGTAATCGGGCAGACCCCATCTTTGTTTGACGACCAGCGGCGTGTCTTCGATGATTGAATCCGGGCTTAGTGTCCCGCGGAGGAACGCGGTCAAGTACACGAATGGTTTGAAAGACGAGCCCGTTGTATGACCGTGGGTAGCGCGGTTGAACTGAGCTTGCCAGAAGTTCCCGACCCCTCCAACCAGTGCAATAACCGCTCCATCAGGCACCGAAACCGATACCAGTGCTCCCTGCGTAATCCCTTTAGGGCTCTTCTTAATCCGTTCATTGAGCGTGTTTTCCGCAAGTGTTTGAGCGGTAGGATCGAGGTTTGTATAAACACGCAGTCCCTGCCTGCGCAATTCAGCTTGCGAGAATCTATCGCGCAGCTGCTCCAGGACATAACTTATATAGTGGGGGTGTTTTTGAAGCGGATTGACTCCCTTCCGGAAAGTGAGCTTGATCGCTTTGGCGTCCTCACCCTGTTTTTCCGTGATATAGCCGTACTCGACCATCTTATCGATGATTTGTTTCTGTCTTATGTACGCTTTTGAACGACCTTTTTCATCACCCAATTCCGAGGGCGCTTTAACCAGTCCGGCAAGGAATGAGGATTCAGCAAGATTGAGTTCGGCAGCGCGCTTATTAAAATATCGCTTTGCTGCTCTTTCGATCCCATAGGCGTTGTTGCCGAAATAAATCTGGTTTAAATACATTTCGAGAATTCGTTCTTTCCCGTAGCGATTTTCCAGATTCCACGCCATGTATCCTTCTTTGATCTTACGGTCGAAGGTTCGCCCCGCATCGGCAAAGAAGAGGTTCTTAACTAGCTGCTGTGTGATCGTGCTGCCACCTTGTACGGTGCGGCCTGCCTTCAAGTTCGTTTCGAACGCACGAAAAATACTAAACAGATTTACGCCGTTATGTTCATAAAAGTGGTGATCTTCTGCAGCGAGAATTGCCTGCTGCATCTGTGTGGAAACCTGATTTAGCGGAATACAACGTCTGTCTTCGTCGCCTTCGACGGTGCAAACCATCTGGTCATTTCTATCGAAGATCTGGATCGCTTCAATTGGTTCGTAACGTTCGACCAGGGTGATATCAGGCAGATCCTGCAGTTGACCGTACAGAGACGCGCCCAGATAGCCGATTCCAACAGCGAGGATCACGCAAATTGTCAAAAACGTATATTTGACGAAACGACCAAAAAGCTTGGTCGGCCCGTTGTTTCTCTGCTGTTTTGCCACTGACCTGCGCTTTGCCAATGTGTTTCTCTAAGCTAACCGGTAGTTGAACGATCGTCATTATATCCCAGTACTGCGGTTCGAAACCGCAGACGGGAGCCACGGAGCCAAACTCTTACAATGGTACAACCTAGTTTTTCCAAGCAGATTCACCTTCGCTTTTCATAAGTTGTGCGAATGCCTCAGTTCCCATTCTTGTCTTCAATTCTGCTCCAAGCTGCTCAAGCGCGTTATCAGGCAGTCGACTTGCGCTTCCGCGCTTTAGGCTGCTGCAATAACGCAACGACTTGCAGGCATACTCCAGTCTTCCCTGGCTCAAAGCAGCCCTGGCTTGCACATAGAAGCTGTCGAATAAAGCTTCTCTGTTGTATTGATCTCCACTTCGAAATTTTTCGATCGATGACTGGGCGAGACGTTGTGCTTTTCGCATGTCTTGATCAACGTAAAGCAATGCCAGCCTGGAGTTGATTATCGTCGTTGCGTTGCTTGCCCAGCCTCTACGCTCGTCACATAGCGTCGCGTATTTCAACGCCTTAAGGTAGGACTTTTCGCTCACCTGATCGCTTTTTGCAAAATCGCCCCTGAATAAATAGATGCGCCAGAGCGCTTCCAGCGATTGGTCTCGAAACGCATCCGGCTCCTGTTCCAACTTCGTCTCGACGTGCTTGAGAAACGGCTCCAACTCAGCAAAAACCTTCGCATTTTCTGTTTTCTTTCTGCACTCGCTATTAATCATCATGAGGATAGCGCCCAACTGAAGCTGCGTGAGTGGTGTTACCCTTTGGCTTAAACCTTCGTTGTATGCGGCTCTATAGGCAGAAACTACGTTTTCTACTGCAGTCGCTGACTCCATTAGCTCAGCTGACGAAAGTATATCAATTAGAACCGACTGATCCGAGTGCGCAGCCAAGTTGCCGCTCGACTTACCAATGAAGTAGACGCTTAAACAACAGGCGACGATTGATAAACCGACCAATGCAAAAATACGCTTTCGGTTTTTGCGGCGCGGCTCTGGCTTCACAAGAGCACTAATCACCTCATTCATCGAATCGTAGCGGTCTGCTGGATTTTTCGCCAAACATTTTGCAACGACAGATTCCAGTTCTGAGGAAACCGGCTTGCTTCCCTGTCGTCGGGTGTTCACTCGCGGAGCAGTCTCATTGACGTGCATTTCCAAAGTGACCAGCATTGTTTGTCCGCGAAACGGCGGTGCACCTGTGAGTGCTTCGTACATCAGACATCCAAAGGAGTACATGTCCGTTTTATACTCAACAACTTCACCGGAGCACTGCTCCGGTGACATGTAATAAGGGCTGCCGAAGACCTTTCCCGATGCTGTCGCGAACGTCATTGCTCCGCCCGGATTTTCCGGTTTGGCTATGCCAAGGTCGATCAGTTTTGCAGTAGTGCCACCGGAAGTGGTGCCAGTTACGATTACATTCGATGGTTTGATATCGCGATGTATAACCCGGTTATCGTGCAGGAACTGAATTGCAGCAGCTATTTGACAGAAAAGATCGATGGCGTCCTTTTCGTCAAGTGGTCCGCGAGCTTTGAGATATGCTTGAAAGTCAGGACCCTCAATGTACTCCTGCACTAAGTAGGGAACACCGCCAGGGGTTAAACCGAAATCGGAGACTTCTACCAGATTGGGATGTTTCAGTCCGGCAAGCAGGACCGCCTCACGCTGGACTCGTGCGAAACGCTTTGTATCGTTATCGATTGCCCGAAAGAGCTTCAGCGAGACCTTTTTTCTGAGATATAAATGCTCAGCCAGGTATACGATGCTGTCACCGCCTGAGCCCAACTCACCCAATACACGAAACTTCGGATCTACGAACGGTTGTGAATCCGAGTTGTTGGTGACGATGGTTGTACGGAAAAGGTCCGATTCTGCCTTTTCAATCGATAATGGGTCGGTATCACTCCTGGTATCAAGAGCATTTGCCGCGCATCGACAATCATCGATATTCTTCTTGCAGATCTTGCATTTCGACTCGATTTTACTTTCCATAACCTCTGGCGCAAACAAGGCTGGACTGTGTTCTATGTATTTCCTGTGTGACCGTCTATTTGTTGCTGAGCTTTTGGCTGTTCTATTTACTGTTGCTGAGCGTCTTCGAGCTTAGTGTCCGAACTTTGCTGCGGCAGCTGTTGGCCCGTTTGTTTTTGTGATTCTGCATCGCCCTGCTCACTTGCTTCCGGATCGGGCGTGCGGTTCTTTCGAGCTTGCTCTGCCAGAATGCGCCCCTCGGTGCAGCGCATGCAAAAATCGCCATCATATGGAAGGCTGCAGTTGGAGCAGACTCTGATGCGCAAAAATGTCTGCGAGGTCGAGTAACCGTGCTGAACATCTTCGACCTTCGGCTGTTCAGGTGAGTCAGGCGAAGCTGTTTTCCCCATTTTGTGCAAAATGTTGGCTTCGTAGTTGCGATTCATCTTACGCAGCAGTGAAACCAGATCTTCGAGCGTTTGCTGGGTTTCTTCGTTATCCAGGCCTAAAGTGGTTTTAAAAATGTTGAGCGCATCCTTCGAATATTTTTCCGCAAGGTCGTAGCGCTTCTGCATGTAGACGACCGTGGCGAGCTTCTTGCAAGCGCGGGCGACTATCGGATTTTGCTCACCGAGGATGGATGTTTTCACTTCCAGCGACTCTTTGTAGCAGGCCGCTGCGCGATCCAGGTCCCTGATGTTGACGTAAATCCAGGCAAGTTGATCCAGGCAGAGACACAGTCGTTCGCTTGAACCTCCCGTATCCTTTACCCACTGCAGTGCCTGGAGTAAGGTCGTCTCGGCAACATCGAACTTGCTTTTCTCTAGAGCTTCTTTGACTTTCGCTTTGTAGTCAGACCACTCCATGCCAATCACTTTCTCGATCGTTGATAGCACCGCGTGCAACTCCTGGTAGAAGGCGCAGTGTCTCCTAATTCTAGCAAACGAAACGCGCCGGTTCGTGGCGAACGCGGCGCGTTGTAATTCGTTTCAACTCAAGGCAACTAAGCTCGAGGGTGGGTGTTGGAGTAAACTCTCCGCAACCGATCGAGGCTTACGTGCGTATAGATCTGAGTCGTGTTGATCGTGGTGTGACCAAGAAGATCTTGGACCACTCTCAGGTCGGCTCCACCTTCGAGAAGGTGAGTTGCAAATGTATGCCGCAACGTGTGCGGGGTGATTTGCTTCTCGATCTTGGCTTTCTTCGCGTATTTGAGCACAACTCTGTGCACGGAACGCGAGGAGAGACGCGTGGCTTGACGGCTTACGAAAAGCGGGCTTTCCGGAGCCGGAACGCGTCCACCAGCCAATTTCGGCCAGTACTCATTGAGGTATTTTCTCAGCCAGGCGTTGGCGCTCTGGTTGAGAAGTACGACACGCTCTTTGCTGCCTTTACCAGTTACGCGCATTTCCATGGCTTCCTGGTTGTAGTCTTGAACTTTCAAGCTGCAAAGTTCGGAAACTCGCATGCCTGTCGCGTAGAGTACTTCCATTAGTGCTCTGTCGCGAACGCCGAGAACCGACATGTCAGGAGCGAGGAGCAAACGCACCACTTCGTCTCTGTCCAGGCAGGACGGGAGCTTCCGTGTGAGTTTAGGACCGCGCACCAATTTTGACGGATCTTCGTCGATTAATTGCTCGCGCCGCAGGTACTTGTAGAAACTGCGAATCGCAGATATCTTCCGAGCAACTGTGGGACGGCTGTACTGTTCCTGAATCTGGCGGATATAGGTTTTCAGCCCTTCCGCTTCGAGCCAGGATGCGCTCTTTGAATCAGAATCAGCATCATCGCTTTGCGCAGGTTGCGACGATGTTGGAAGCGTTTGCAGCGGCTGGCCGGGCTGAGTAAAGGCATCGCTTGGACGAAAGGCGATTTCGCCGTGCGATGGCGCCGCTTGATGACCGGCTGTGCCGGATTCGAGCGGCCCGCTCGTACTATCGATTAGCTGCCTGAGGTCATTGAGGTATGCACGAATCGTGTGCGACGAATAATTTCGCTCTACCTCCAAGTAACCTGCAAACTGATCTAACCAGGTAAGTGCCCCTTGTTGCCCATTCACATTTGACCGACTTTCTAGTAACTGAGAATCTCGCATTCCACACACACATTATTATGAGAACTTACCAAAGATTGTAAAGCCCCCTGGACTCTTGATTTCGGGATGTCAAGGATCGATTTTATATGATATCACCGGCAGTGACATCGATCCAAACGCAGTCAGCGAGCCAGATTGGATCGCATCGTCCCATGCCGGTTTTCACTTATGATTATGCAAAAAAATTTGTAGGAATGGTGAGATTTCTTGTGGTTGCAAAGAGAAAATTGGTTGAATAGGGTCTCTTTTGCCCGCACATTTCGCCCGAACCGATAAACTGACCCCCATAAAATTGCCGTCGCGTTTGCCGAACTCGGTTGACGTTCGCGGACAACTCAGGTTCCTTTCACTTTGCATTCGGTAGACGCCAAGCGTTTCTTCGACAGCCTCTTTCGTTAAGAACCGCAAAGCTTGAGCGAGTTTTTTTCAGTTAAGTTGTAATAAGTTGGCGGGGACGCGTGGGAATCGAACCCACCCAGGATAGCGTTTTTCTACCCCACAACGGTTTTGAAGACCGTACGCCACACCAGCGGCGCTCCATCCCCATACTCCAAAGCCTTGCCTGTAAACCGTTTGCGCGATCGGCTTCCAACGGTTTCGGTTCCAGCCGATATCTATTATCACAGAGTGCAGGCTCTTCGACAGTCAGCACACTCGCCGAAAATGGCATCGATACTTAAGAAACTTTAACGAGATGTGGCGTTATCAGCATCGTTATGGCAAAAATGAGATCGAGTTATGAATTTGTCCAGAAGTTCATGGGACTGCGTTTTGGCGAATAAGCGTATTTTAACCAAGTCGCGAAGCGCCTCACGGAGCTTTATGTTTCCCAACAATTTCATTGACAATACAATAATCTCTACTTATAGTTGCTCCTCCGTGCCCGTTTTAGGCATTTGCAATTGCATTGTCGATTTTGTCCAGCCAGAATACCAGAGGTAACCGATGGCTTTAGAGTTGTCTGAGCGCGTCCGAACCTTCGGAGTCGGTGGTTCGCGCATTTCCGAATTGCCCGACCTTGCCGAAATCCAGAAGGCTTCGTTCCGTTGGTTTATTGAAGAAGGTTTAGCAGAAGAGCTGAAGGCTTTCAGTCCCATCAAGGACTACACAGGAAGACTTGAGCTTCATTTTCTTACGAACTATTCGTTCGAAGATCACACTGAACCGAACAAACCCAAAACTCCCGAAGAAGCGAGAGCTCTCGATGCCAGCTACACGAAGAAGCTGCGTATCCAGATGCGTCTCGTCAACCGCGAGATCGGGGAAATTAAAGAGCAGGAGATCTACGTCGGCGACATCCCGATGATGACCGACCGCGGTACATTCATTATTAATGGTGCCGAGCGCGTTATCGTTTCGCAGATTGTCCGCTCACCCGGGATCTACTACAAGCGTGACGTAGACACGAACGGTAAGCGTACCTTCTCGGCGACGCTCATCCCGAACCGTGGCGCATGGCTGAAGTTCGAGACGGACTCGAACGACATCATTTACGTCAAGATTGATAAGAACCGGAAGCTCCCTGCGACAACTCTACTCAGAGCGCTTGGATACTCGGATTCGGAAATGGAAACCATCTTCCGCCATCACGACTTCCTGAAGAAGACTCTTGAAAAGGACGCGAACAAAACTCGCGAAGAATCCCTTATAGAGGTATACAGAAAACTTCGGCCTGGTGATCCGCCTTCGGTCGCCGGCGGTCAAAGTATCCTCGATAGCCGCTTCTTTGATGACAAGCGCTACGACCTCGGTCGTGTCGGACGCTACAAGCTCAACAAGAAGCTCGGCTTGAACGTTCCTGAAGTCAATAGAACGCTCACGCCTGAAGACATCGTAGCCGCTGTGGACTACCTCATCGCGTTGAACTTCGACGAAGGACAAGCTGATGACATCGACCACCTCGGTAACCGTCGTATCCGCTCTGTCGGAGAACTGCTCCAGAACCAGTTCCGTATCGGTCTCACCCGTTTGGAGCGTATCGTTCGCGAGCGCATGACCCTTCAAGACGCAGACACTCTGACGCCTGCCAACCTTTTGAATACGAAACCGCTGGTCGCGGCTATCCGTGAATTCTTCGGTTCATCGCAGTTGTCGCAGTTCATGGACCAAACCAACCCGCTTGCTGAACTTACACACAAGCGCAGACTGTCCGCATTAGGACCTGGTGGTTTGTCCAGAGAACGTGCTGGTTTCGCGGTTCGCGATATTCACCCCAGCCACTACGGACGTATCTGCCCGGTAGAAACTCCTGAAGGTCCGAACGCAGGTCTTATCGGTTCTCTGGCTACCCATGCCCGAGTGAACGCATACGGCTTCATCGAGACACCTTACTGGAAAGTCGAAAACGGCATCGTTACCGAGAAAAAGGACTACCTGACCGCAGACGAGGAAGATAGATTCCGCGTAGCACCAGGCGACGTCTCGGTGAACGACGACGGCAGTTTCGCAACCGAATTGATCCCGGTTCGCTACAAGGCAGAGTTTATCCAAACCACGCCTGACGAAGTGGACTACGTCGGTGTCTCACCGATTCAGATCGTTTCGGTCGGAACGGCTCTCATCCCCTTCCTCGAGCACGATGATGCTAACCGAGCCCTCATGGGATCGAACATGCAACGTCAATCGGTTCCGCTCGTTCAAACCGAACGCGCGATGGTGACCACCGGTATCGAAAAGCAAGCTGCTAAAGACTCCGGGATGGTTATCCTCTCCGACATCGAAGGTAAGGTCGAATACGTGACCGCCAATGCCATCCATGTAAGGACTGGTGACAAGCGTCTCGTCAAGTACAGACTCAACAAATTCCAACGCTCCAACCAGGACACCTGTCTCAACCAGAAACCGATTGTCAATGTCGGTGACAATGTTGAGCCTGGTCAAATCATCGCTGACGGTGCCGCGACCAAACAAGGTGAACTGGCTGTAGGTAGAAACCTGCTCGTGGCCTTCATGCCATGGGAAGGCTACAACTTTGAGGATGCGATCTTGATTTCGCAGCGCCTCGTGTACGACGAAGTCATGACTTCGATCCACATCGAGAAGCTCGAGATTGACGCTCGTTCAACAAAGCTCGGTCCGGAAGAAATCACACGCGAAGTTCCGAACGTATCTGAAGAATCGCTCCGTCACCTCGACGAAAGCGGCATCGTGCGCGTCGGTTCGCGGGTTTATCCAGACGACATTCTGGTCGGTAAGATCACGCCGAAAGGTGAATCGGAACACCCGCCGGAAGAAAAATTGCTCCGCGCAATCTTCGGTGAGAAAGCTCGCGACGTGCGCGACAACTCACTGCGCGTTCCACACGGTGAAGGCGGTCGCGTCGTAGACGTGAAAGTATTCGACCGTGAAAAGGGTGATGAACTGCCGCCTGTAGCTAACAAGGTCGTGCGTGTCTACATCGCTCAGAAACGTAAGATCTCGGTCGGAGACAAAGTCGCAGGACGTCACGGAAACAAAGGTATCGTCGCCAAGATCCTCGCGGTCGAAGACATGCCTTACTTGCCGGACGGCACACCTGTAGACATCGTTCTCAACCCACTGGGCGTGCCTTCACGTATGAACGTCGGACAAACGTTCGAAACTTTGTTGGGCTTTGCCGGAATGCTTACCGGTCAGCGTTACGAAGTTCCTCCGTTCGACGAAATGTGGAAGCCGGAAGCCTCGTCGGTGCTCGTTCACGAAGAACTCGCGAAGGGCAAAGTCAAAGGTAACGCACCATGGGTCGCCGACAACGGTAAAGTCACCCTCTACGATGGCAGAACCGGTAACGCTTTCGACAGCCCGGTCACCGTCGGAAAGATCTATATGATGAAACTCGTGCACCTTGTCGACGACAAGATTCACGCTCGTTCAACCGGTCCTTACTCGCTCGTCACCCAGCAGCCGCTCGGTGGTAAAGCGCAGTTCGGCGGACAGCGTCTGGGAGAGATGGAGTGCTGGGCACTCGAAGCTTTCGGCGCCGCCTACTCTCTGCAAGAGATGTTGACGATCAAGTCCGACGATGTGAACGGTCGTTCGAAAGCATACGAGTCAATCGTCAAAGGCGAAAACTTGAAGCGTCCCGGTATCCCTGAATCATTCAAGGTTCTGGTTCGCGAATTGCAATCGATCGGTCTCGACGTGAGCGTTGCAAAACGTACTCGCGACGGACACGAAATCGAAGTCGACTTAATGACCGAAGTTGAGGATGCACGTCCTCGCGGTCTCAGAAGACTCTCCCCAATCGAGCTTGGCATGGGCGAAATCGGCGGCGAATCTCCTGTCCCATCCGGTGCAATGGCACTCGATGGTCTGGCAGGAATGGCAGGACTCGGGCAAGTTGGCGGACGCGATCCATCGCTCGCTAACGTCACCGAAGGTCTCGCATCCGCTGGTCTTCCCGGTGGCGGCTCCGGCATGATTCCTCCGATGCCCGGACACAAGTCCGGCAGCAGCGGTGTCATATCCGGTGCTGAGAGTGCGGTATCAGGGTTGGTGCAGACCGGCGGTCCCGATGATGATTCCGACTTGATCGGTTTCAGCAGCGGTGGCGGAGATTACTCCGAGCCGAAGCGCAGCAAGCCCGTTTCTTACGGCATCGGCGCTGATGAAGCGAACGTCTACGATGACGACGATGACGAAGAGGAAGAAACTCAAACCGTCTCCAGAAAACGCACCTCCTTCCGTACTGATGAAGATGAAGAAACAACCGGTACAGCCGGCGAAGAATCATCCGACGAGGACGAAGAATGGGAATCGGGTGACGCCCCGGAAGACGAAGACGCCGGTGTTGCCGCGGTTGTTGAGACCGACGAAGACGAAGACTGGTCGGAAGACGAAGAAGAATAGTTTTTGTCTCGGTGCGAAATTAGTTTGAACAGATTGAGAGATGGCGAACATCGCCATGCCGCAAGGAGGTCTCACGACTACAATGGCCACTTCTATTGATCGTTTTGATTACATCAAAATCGGTATCGCATCTCCCGAGCGCATCCTTAGCTGGTCGCACGGTGAAGTGACGAAGCCGGAAACCATCAACTACCGGACGTTAAAACCGGAAAAAGATGGTCTGTTCTGCGAGCGTATTTTTGGACCTTCGAAGGACTGGGAGTGCTATTGCGGTAAGTACAAACGTGTCAGACACCGAGGAATTACTTGCGAGCGCTGCGGCGTAGAAGTAACCGATTCGAAAGTCAGACGCCACCGCATGGGGCACATCAACCTGGCGTCGCCGGTTACGCACATCTGGTTCCTCAAGGGCATCCCGAGCTACATCGGTTTGCTCCTGGACCTGCCTCTTCGTGATTTGGAGCAAGTTGTCTACTTCAACGCTTACATCGTCACCAACGCCGGCAACGTCACCGATGTGAACAAGTATCAGCTTCTATCCGAAGAAGAGTACGAAAAACTGCTCGACGACCCGAACTCTCAGTTCGACGTCGGTATCGGCGCCGAAGCAATCAAGCACTTGTTGCATGAACTGGCTCGCCCGATGTACGAGCGTCCGGACAACATGGAAGACAGAGGACGTCTCCTCGAATTGCCAGGTTTGAAGGAGCTCTCGGTTTCGCTGAGAGACGAACTCAATCTCGCTACCGGTTCGCAACAAAAACGCGCGAAGATCATCAAACGTCTTCGTCTCGTTGAAGCGTTGATTTCATCGCACACCGACCCCACCTGGGTTGTGCTCGATAATCTGCCGGTCACGCCTCCTGATTTGAGACCGATGGTTCAGCTCGACGGTGGACGCTTCGCGACCTCCGATTTGAACGATCTCTATCGCCGCGTGATTAACAGAAACAACCGTCTCGCTCGTCTTCTCGAGATGGGTGCTCCGGAAATTATCGTGCGTAACGAAAAGCGTATGCTTCAAGAAGCTGTTGACGCCTTGATCGACAACGGCAGAAGAGGAAGAGTCGTAGTTGGTCCGAACAACAGACCGCTCAAATCGCTCTCCAACATTATTGAAGGTAAGCAAGGTCGTTTCCGTCAGAACCTTCTCGGTAAACGTGTCGACTACTCCGGTCGTTCCGTTATCGTCGTCGGTCCGATGTTGAAACTGCACCAGTGCGGTTTGCCGCGTGAGATGGCGCTTGAACTCTTCAAGCCGTTCGTAATCAACAAGTTGATCGAACGCCAGATTGTTCAAAACATCAAATCCGCGAAGAAGCAGATTGAAAAGGGCTCAGCAGTAGTCTGGGAAATTCTGGAAGAAGTTATCCAGGGTCACCCGGTATTGCTAAACCGCGCTCCCACGCTGCACAGACTCGGTATTCAGGCATTTGAACCTGTCCTCGTCGAAGGACGAGCCATTCAGCTTCACCCGCTCGTTTGCGCAGCCTTCAACGCTGACTTCGACGGTGACCAGATGGCTGTTCACGTTCCTCTTTCGGTTGAAGCGCAAGCTGAAGCTCACATGCTGATGCTCGCGTCCAACAACGTGTTGCTTCCTGCAACCGGCAGACCGACGATTACCCCCACCCAGGACATGGTTCTCGGTATCTATTACCTGACCATTCAAAAGCCGGGCTGGGAAGATCCCAAGGTTTGCCGCGGCGCCGGAATGCGTTTCGTCTCGCTGGCTGATGCTCGCTCCGCTTTCGAAGCTGGTGTGCTTGATTTGCACGCTCGCATCAAAGTCCGTGATGCAAACGGTCAGACGATCGAAACTACACCTGGACGCATCATCTTCAATGAAACGGTTAGAGAAGCGATTTCTTCAACCAAGTAGTTTTTTCCGGGAGTCCGCTTAGAACCGGACTCCCAATATAACTGGCGTTAACAAATTAAGTGTTCGGTTTCGCCGATTGCATTTAGAACCAAGACGAGGGACCTATGGTCTACAACACATCTAAGAAGGAAGAAGTCTTCGAATTCATCAACGATACGGTTGATAAGAAAAAGCTTGGAGCTCTCTTGTCGGCTGTATACGAGAAGTACGGCACGGCTAAAACAGCCAACCTCGCCAACTCTCTCAAAGACCTCGGATTTAAATTTGCCACCAGAGCCGGTGTCACAATTTCAATCGACGATCTCGACGTTCCTGAGAAGAAACGTGAGCTGATCGCGGCAGCCGAGAAAGAAATCGAAGAAGCGCAACGCCGTTACGAACGTGGCGACATCACGGAAGTGGAACGCTACAACAAAGTTATCGACACCTGGTCGGCAACCACGGACGCATTGACGAAGGAAGTCGTCGACAATTTCGACAGACTCAACCCCGTATACATGATGGCGTTCTCCGGCGCTAGAGGTAACATCTCCCAGGTCCGTCAGCTAGTCGGTATGCGGGGATTGATGGCTGACTCCCAAGGTCAGATTATCGACTTGCCGATTAAGGCAAACTTCCGCGAAGGATTGAACGTAACCGAATACATCATCTCCAGTTACGGCGCACGTAAGGGTCTTGTAGACACCGCTCTGAAAACAGCTGACTCCGGATACCTGACCCGCCGTCTCGTAGACGTCGCCCAGGACGTTATCGTTCGGGAACCTGATTGCAGAACCGAGCGCGGCATCTTGATGCAAGAGATTCTCGAAGGGGACAAAGCTCTCGTTAAAATCTCAGAGCGTACGTTCGGCAGAACAATCGCTGAAGATATTGTTGACCCCGAGACTGGTGAAGTGCTTTATCGCAACGGCACGATCATCAATCGTATGGCATCGCTTGACCTCGACCAGAAGTTGAAGAAACCGAAAGCCGTCAAAGTGCGTTCGCCGCTGACTTGCGAAGCGCAGTACGGCGTCTGCCAGAAGTGCTACGGCTGGTCGCTCACCAATAACCGCGTTGTCGACGCAGGCGAAGCGATCGGTATCATCGCAGCGCAGTCAATCGGTGAGCCTGGAACACAGCTCACAATGCGTACGTTCCACACAGGTGGTGCTGTTGCCGGTGGTAAATCCCGTGCTCAGCTCAAATCTCCTGGTAAGGGAACTGTCACCTTCAAAATTCAAACCCGTCAAATCCGCACCGCATATGGTGACGTGAAAGAGCAAACCATCAGAGATGGTGTGATGAAGATCAACGACGGTAAGAAAGAGAAATCAGTCAACGTATTGACCGGTTCGCTTCTCCAGGTTCAAAACGGAGACGAAGTCGAAGCAGGTCAAACTCTGGCTGAGTACGATCCGCCGGGTTCCAAGAAAGCTCTGACAGAAAGAGCTTCCAAGGACATCACAGCGGACATCTCCGGTCGTATCGTATTTGCCGGCTTCCAAGCTGACGAAAAACGCGACCGTCAAGGCAACATCAGCCGTACCGCCAACCGTGCCGGTATCATCTGGGTCCTTGAAGGTGACGTATATAACTTGCCTTCCGGTGCTGAAGTCGTCGTCAAAGACGGACAAGAAGTGAAAGCACTCGATGTTCTTGCTGAAATCCAAATCCTCACCGAGCATGGTGGCGAAGTGCGATTCGGTCCTGAAATCGAAACTGAACAAGTCAAACGGGGCAGAAAAACAGTCACGAGACTTGTTAAAGGTAAGGAAATCAACGTCGTTATCGCTTCGGTCGGCTCCGCCAACGCCAAGCTCGATGCCGGTCAGAAAGGTTCTTACTGGAAAGTTCCGAAAACGAAGGAAACCTGGGCAATCAAAGTCGTCAAAGACGAGATTGTTGAAAACGGTAAGATCGTCGCCGAACTTATCGAAGACGGCACCAACTCCGTCACCACTGGTGGTGAGATTCTTTATGATGGTGTCGAAATCGACGACCGCCGCGTAGTCGTCAAAGCTGGTAAGGTGCTCTTCATCCCCGAAGAAATCCACTTCATCTCGAAAGACATCAGTTTGAAGATGGCGGAGACCGGCGATCTCGTAACCGCTGGACAAGAAGTCGTCAAAGACGTTTTCGCTCACCTCGACGGTGTTGTGCAAATCGTTGCCGATAACGACATCATTCACGAAGTCATCATCAGACCCGGCGAATTGCTTCCGATCGCAGACCCGTCGGAACTCAAAGTTCCGGAAGGTCAGCTCATCGAGCCAGGAACCGAGATCGTCGACGGATATACGCACAAAGAGCGTAAGATGGTCAGCCTCTTCGACAAGGATGACGGCACCATTCTCTGCGTGGTTCGTCCGGTCGAAGAATACTGGATCGAGCCGCCGGCAACTAAGTTCAAGCACAGCCAGACCGACGAGAAGATCGGCTTGAGATCAGTAACTCAGCTTCTGTTCCGCGACAGAGAAAAAGTCAGACAGATCCAGGGCGCTCAACTTACGAGAACTTCACTGGTTCTCCAGATGCAAGGCTATCTGCAAGAACTCAAAGGTATCGTTGAGATCGACGAAGAATTCCACATCGTCGTTCAAGAGAACATCATGCTCCGCCGTGAGCAAGACTTCAACGTCACACTGCTCGATGTTGAGAACGGACAGATAGTCGATCCTAAGACTCCTGTCGCGACCACTCAAGTATTGACCCGCAGTGACGCGAAAGTTCAACTCTCGAAGACCGACGAAAGACGTTTGCTCCTCATCACTGAAGAACAACAAATTCATCAGAAGACGAAGGGCGCAGTCAGCGTCAAAGAAAATGACCTCATTCGTGTAGACGACGCTCTCTCGAAATCGACCACCAATATTCAATCGGGTCAGGTTGTCGGAGTTGAGAAAGACGAGGTTGTTGTCCGCCGCGGCAGACCATATCTGATCTCGGCTAACACGCAACTTCAGTGCGAAGACGGAGCGCTGGTACAACGGGGCGACCTGCTAGCCACTCTCATCTTCGAACGTCAGAAAACCGGAGACATCGTTCAGGGTCTTCCGCGGGTTGAAGAACTTCTTGAAGCTCGTAAGCCGAAAGAATCTGCAATCCTCTCGGAGAAAGAAGGACGCGCCAAGATTGTCAGCGAAGACGATCAACACCGCTTCTATATGGTGTACAGCGATGGCGCAGAGGAAGAAGTTCCGATTCCGCCAGGTATGAACATTCTTCCTGAAGACGGCGAACAGATTACAGTTGGTAGAGCAATCACCGACGGTCCTCCGAACCCGCACGATATCGTCAGACTCCTCGGAATTGAAGCAGCGCAGAAATTCCTGGTCGACGAAGTACAGTCGGTATACCGCTCGCAAGGTGTAGAAATCGCTGACAAACACATCGAAGTAATCGTCAGACAGATGACCCGTAAGGTTCGTGTCGACGATCCGAAGGACACCATCTTGCTTCCGGGCGAGCTCATGGAACGTTTCGCCATCGAAATGGAAAACGAGCGCGCTATGCAGGCCGGTCTGGTTCCCGCAACCTATACCGACGTGCTCCTGGGTATCACCAAGGCTTCGTTGAACACCGAGTCCTTCATCTCGGCTGCATCGTTCCAGGAAACCACAAGAATCTTGACCGAAGCTGCAGTCGAAGGAAAGAAAGACTGGCTCCGCGGTTTGAAAGAGAACGTCATCATCGGACGTCTCATTCCTGCTGGAACAGGCTTCCAGGGCCATGCCGCTCCGGTCGAAGAAGAAGAAGAAGAGCAAGACATCTACCCGCCGATTGGCGAAGGTTCGTTCAACGTACCGTCGTAATCGACTTGCGGAAATAAGAACTTGGGAGCGCCGGCGAATCATTTGCCGGCGTTCTCGTTCTATCAGTCCCTGTATCCGACCCTGGTTTCGACGTGCCTGGTTTCAACGCCCAGGGTTTCGGATACCTGGTTTCGACGTGCCCGGTTTCGACTCATTCGTTTTTCTTGCGTCTTGTTTCACCCCGTTCGGTTTAGCCTTGTCACCGTCCGTGGTGGCTGCTGCCGTCGGCTTCAACGGGTAATATGCGCGCAGTCCTCGAAGTATTGTTCTTCCTAAACCGTATTTGCGCAGCTGTTTGAACGGCACTACAAGGCAGGGATTGTAAACCGCGCGAGAGTTGTTTACGAGATAATTCAGCGAATACAAGCCTTGTATGTCGTTGCCCATTTGCTGTTTCATCTCCTCTGTCAACTCGGTCCTCGCTGATGACGTGATGCCGATCTGGCAAAAAGTGACAAACAGACCGTTAGGAAGTGGAAAGCGTCTGGTCGCATCGGCAATTGTCTTTTTCACATTGTCGATACTGACTTCGCCATCGCTTACGATTGCGATCAATATCGGTTTGTCCAGGTGATAAGCGTGATAGCGAAAAGCCAGTTCGATAGCCGGAGAGAGTTGCGTGCCTCCGCCGGGTTTCATGTTGCGAAGCAGTTGATTGAACTGCTCTGCGGTTCGAATTGAGTGAGCTTCCGGTGTGTTGTTGAACGGGATGAAGATGAAACCGTGCGGTAGGGCTTTTTCCAGAGTCCTGGTGAAGCCCAGCATTTCCTCGATGGCCCACTCCAAACGCTCCATCGGTTTAAGATCTGCAGATGGGCAGTCTTCGGAACTCATCGAGCCCGAGTGATCGAGGATGATGTAAACATCAGCGTTTTGCAAGGCGCGAACATCTTCAGTTGCAAGCTGAAACGTTGAGTGCGCCGGTCCAGCTTTGAGTTCCGCCTCTAGATTGACCGGGCGAAATCCTCGACCGGTAGCCAATCCGAACACACCGGGACCGCCCCTGAGAGCGGCTGCAAGTTGAGCATCCTGGGCATCGAGATTTGCTTTGAATTCTTTTTCCGCGCCGACATTCCACTCCAATTTTTTTGTCGAGAGTTTAAATGCCTTTTTGTTCTCGATAGGCGAAACTGTCCCTATCGGCACTGACTCGTTATTCTTTTTCAACGCGTCTGCGCACTCTTTCTTTACAGCCTCGTCGCTGGAGAGAAGCATGGCTAGCTTATATTCAGCAACAGCGTCCTTGAAGCGCAAAAGTGCGTCGAGACATCGGGCTCTCCACAAATGACTCGCCGAGTCCGTTGGATTATCGTCGACGCCGTTGTCGAAGTGCTTCAGTGCTTCGTCATATTTTCCTTTAACAAACAGAGCCTGACCTTCCGGAAGCGAAAAGGTCTCTGGAGTTTTTGCAACCGTATCACCGCCTGTGGACGCTTGTTCCGTGTTCCCACTGTTCGATGTTGCGGCCGATTCACCGCCCGAAGAATTCGCTGTTTGACTTACGGACTGCATGTTCTCGGCAGAACATGGCGCAAAGAGTTGGATGTGCAGGAAACCGAGAAGTAGAAACGTTGCGAGCGCAATCGGTTTTCCTTGAACACTGGCTCTGTGCTGCAACATCGTCTGATTACTTGTTTGAATGAGACGTTGGTGCGGATTTTGGACTCGCTGAATTGACCAGCTCGTCAAGCGATGGCAATTGAGGATCGAGCGGTGATGGCTTAGCTGGGAGCTTTGCTGGCTTTTCTGCACCACCTGTGGTGTCAATAGACATCTGCTTCGCCGACAATGCTTCGGTTGGTACCGGTTCTTGTTTCACCGGATCGAAGTTGACGTAGTTTCTCACATACAGATTTGTTCCATGCGGCGATAGATATACTCCGGAGGAGTCGGATGGTTTGGTGGACATCGCTTGATTCAAACCGATTGCAGCGTCTCGAACAGCCTCGGCGCGACGCCTTGCGTCGTCAGCCTTTGCCGCTGCATCATATCTTCGCGAGCGACTGTAAGCCCGTGAATCGTAACCGCTGAGTGTTCCATTTCGAATGAAATAGTCGTGCGCGGAAAGACCGCCGCCGCCGCCATTTAGAGACAGAGAGGAGGACGGCATAGCCGGGACCGGGATGTGTCGGTATTTAGAAGATTTGCTTCCGAGACTGGAGCGACCCAGGTAGAGACCGCGCGCGGCTGCTTCGCTGTGAATCTGGCTAATTCGGCTGGACGCTTGATTCGTGACCCTTGTGCTCGACTTCTCGATGTCTTCTGAGGTGACTGTGAGGGGCGCGCCTGCTGGCGCTTTCGCCGTGTAGTATTCGATCTCTTTATCGCACTTTTCGGTGTTGCTAGCGGACGGATCCAGAAGCGTGCAGAGTTTGAATTCTTTGAGTGCTTCGTCTCTGCGCTGCAGTCCCAGCAGTGCCTTTGCTCGCCCGAAGTGTGGTTCGGCAGCAGTCGGGTTCGTTCGAGCCGCTATGTTAAACGCGGCCAGCGCGCGTTCATACTCGAGTTTTTTCAGCAGGTCGAAACCGACTTGAAGTGGTTCTCCTGGCGGCAACGGTTCCAAAACCGCTTTCGCAGCGGGTTTTGTTTCGACAGGATTACTAACTTGTTTTAGAAACGTTCCACTGTCGATTGCCTGGCGCCGCGGGACCGTTTTCATCGAGCTTCCTTCGTCCGTGGGGGCGAATGGGTCATCACCGGCGCAAGCTGTTTCGCCGCTCAAAAGTGCCAGTGCAACTGTCAAGGCAACAGTTGCCGATGTGACCGCAACGCATCGTGAGTTCGATTTTTTCACACAAGGCTTCTCGATAGCGCTTTTCTTGCATTCTAATATGCCCGCTAGGAAGGGGCACGAATCTATCTACGATTCCACGCCGGGCGCGTATTCGTCCTCGCTCAAACCAAACGTCCAGGCAACGCCTTCTCGAGCGCTCCGCACGCCCGGGGGAACTCTCAGAAAGTATTGCTTACTGGTTCCATCCGGTTCTGGTGTTGAGTTGTTGACCATCACAACGACCAGCGGCTCGTCGGTCATCGAATCTGATGAGGTAAAAACTTTTCGATAGAGCACACCGCATTCGTCTTCGCTGATCTTGACTGCGCCCGAGTCCTTCAAAAAGCGCTCTAAGCCGTAGCGTTCTATAAGGATGGAGCGAGTCTCGACATTCCGCTCGCGCTCAATTCTATCGACGTTGATGCTTTCAGGCTCTTCAATGATATCGCGCGAGACGCGACGTCCGTGCCAGAAGTGGGTTTGGAATTCGTCGCTGAACCTCAGCGCGGCGCCTTTCTCATCATGAAACCGGTGTTCGGGATCGAGGCGAGAGTAAACCGGATATTCGCAAACGAAGGCGATGCCTTCGTAGAAAAGTAACGCATATGCTTTTTCCAGCAACCGGCTCCAGATGTTTAATGACTCCAGATTTGGTGCGCTGTAAGCGTCCTGTGCGATATCGCGCAGAAAAAAGTGCAGTGGAAATGACTGCATGAGTTGTGATTTTTTGAACAACTCCAATTGCAGCCCGGACGAAATCAAACGAATGGCCGGATCTCTATAAGCGCCCATGCGAGCTGGGCTCCAGAGCGCGTTCCCAACTGGTCGACCCGGATTTTCACTTTCATCTTCACCCTTTGATTGGTTGATCAAAGAAAGAATTTCGCTGTGTTCACCGCTATGAGGCGATGGCGAGGTCGAGCTAGGAGCGCCAAGACGACCTTCTTCTGCCGAAAGAATAGTTTTAAAAGTATTGATTGTACGCGCCACGATTTGCGGCAACAATTGCAGATCGAGCTGCGACTCCATGCGAGCGAACATGGTCGTGATTTGCTCGTGGCGCTGATTGGCTTTCTCCATCGCCTGATCGGACACCCAGCCGTTTACGTCTTTTTTCAAAGAAGCCAGCAGCGATTTGACGGCGGCGTGGAAGTTCGAGTTTATTTGCAGACCTATAGCTGTTAAACGCGGCGCATCATGCGTGTCTACGGTGCCGCCGACATTTTCATAAATACGATGTATTTTTCGGCTCAATTCCTTTTGCGAGTTTTGCTGACGGTTCTTATCGCTCTTAACGCCTAGCGATTTCAACTGTGCATCCTGCAATTGAGCATCCAGGTTTTGCCATAAGCGTGCCCACGGCGGCATTTGCAAGCTGCGCCGCAATGTTGGGATGACATGGTCGCGGCTGTTTTCATCAAGCATCAACGCGATGATGATCGGATAGACGGTCAGTTGAAAAATGCTGTCGCAGACGATAACAACCGGTGTGTTCAGTCCCGACCTCGTGTAGAGTTCCTTCACGTCGAGCGCCATGGCGTGTCGCTGAACCTGATTGGGTTGCTTCTGGTGGCGAGTCCAACCCTGGTTAAACTCTTCCAGAAGCTCTTTGTGTTCCTCGCTCAGATGATTGAGGTTATCGTCTACCAGGTGGGTCATCGAGGATGAGCTTCCGATTGATACTGCCGGTGATTGCCATACGCCTACCAATTCTATATTGCCATTTTGCCGCGAAACATGTGCATGAAAGGTTGAAGTGTTGCAAAAAATGGAGTTAAAGTTCAAACCTGACCGATTTAACCTTCCGAACATCGCAGGGAGTGTCGGAGCCGTATATCATGGGAAATGAACGATAGCTCAGCCTGGGCATGGAGGAATGGAGATGGGTATTCAGTACCGTCAGGGAGATGTGCTGTTAGTGAAGGTCGACATGGACGCTGTACCCAAAGGCGCCGTGCAACAGGACGCGGACGGCAGAATTGTACTGGCGTACGGCGAGGTGACTGGGCATGCACACGCGATTGACGCGAATTTTGCTGCGCTGTACCAGTGGAAGTCGGACCGTATTTTGGAAGCAAAACCGGGTGCGCGGCTGGTGCACGAAGAGCACAACGCGATTGACCTGGCTCCGGGCTACTACAAAGTCATCCAGCAGAGAGAATATGAGCCCGGTTCGTACAGAACCGTGGTCGACTAGAGCGGTTCGCGTAGAGTTCGTTATTGAGACACGGAAGAGAACTTAGTCTTTGAACGGATTTCCGGACTGGTTCTCTTCTTTTGTTTTCAAACGGCTAGCCGCGTAAAGCAGTAAACATGCAATCGAACCGAAAAAGATCGCGCCCATAAACATGATAAGGCTTGTCGCGTCGAGGAAACCATGTGATTTCCGTTGCATCGAGCCTGCAGCCATCGAGAGATTGCCAGTGTCTACATATGTTCCGCTGGCATTCGATTGACCGTAATGCGGCTCTAGAGGAGCACCGACTAAACCGTTGGAGCCGCTAAAACCATTCATCGATGAGGCAACTGGAGCAGATGCCGGTACGCCTCCTGCTGCCGCTGAATAGCTATCACTCATTGCGGTGAAGCGGTCGAGAAGACCGAAGCTTCCTCCCCTTGCGCCGCCTGCGGCTCCACTACCGCTTTCGCTTCCGTCTGCTTGCTGCGCGCCGACAGTTCCGTTGGTAGCGCCTTGCAGAACGGGCTCGGCCTGCGGCATATCGGAGCTGGACATCTTATCGGAATCGCTGGAGAACTTTTTCGCTTCCAGGCTGGAGCTTTCTTTTGCTTGGAATCGGGTGCTCTCTGCAGGCGGGCAGGCCGGCATCATGCTGGCATTCAGTCTCGCAGGCACCGCGTCTCTTTTCGCCGCGACCTCGTCCGGAGTTCCTGTAAACGGTGCGGATTCGCTTATCGATTTCTGTTTCGTCAACAATCCGTCTGTACGTTCACGGCTATCTGAAAAGGGTAATCCTGCCAATGTCTTGTTACCAGCAACTTTCTTCTGACGAATTTCTTCGGCGACCTGGAATTCTTGATCGTCAGGCAAGCTCACCACCGCACTGGAAACCGGCGTCACGAGGTGGTAGCGGCGTGCCAGGTCGTATGCGCCATATCGATCGCCCGACTGATAGCGAGCCAGTGCCAGTTTATACGCTTGCACTTGTTTGACTTCCGGGACCGAGCTTGCAGCTCGTGCACCATATGTGGTGGCGCATCTTAGAATCTTGTTCTGCGCATAGTTCGTTAAAAACGTTTGCAAATCAGCCTTGAGTGAACCGCTGCGGGCGACGCGGCTCAGTGCCGGAAGGTCGTAGGATTCAGGCAGTATGGCATTAGGACCGGAGGCAACTTGCAGGTCGTAGAGTCGCGTCGTTCGAGCGTTCGAGAGCTGCGCTCTGATAAAACTTGTGTCTGAATCAGCCAGAGGCTGAGCCGCGTGAATCCAGAGAATGGCTCCACTGCCCGAATCCGCACGCATGACCTGATCCAACGCCCTGGCGTCTGACTGTCCGCCCTCGCATTTTACGTCTGCAAATTTTGCAATCGCACTTTTGAAAGGCTCTCCGATAGCGAGTGACTCCTTCAAAAAGTATTCGACACCGTCATGAACGTTCACTAGTGAAAGCGTCACGTTGCCTGGGGCGTTGTTAAGCGCTGACACAACGTCGTCCATGTATGGAGCCATGGTGATCGACTTGTCTACAACTATCGTCAAAGGCTTGTCTGTTGAAGCGTTCCGGACTGCCAGTCTCTCAAAATGCGATCCAAATTCCTGGGTTGGCAATTCGGAGTAAAACGCTTGCCGCGCTTGCGCGCTGGACTCCGGCGGTCGAATCGTGAGTTCTTCGGCGTTTCCTGAGCGAGCCTCGATTTTGGGTACAACCGAGAATCTCGCCAGTAGCGAGTTATCCAGCGTGGCGCTCAGTAACTGTTTGCCGCCATCATCCTTCTCCGTGGTCGCAATTCCGGGAATTGATATTTTGCTGTCACCCACAAGTGAGAGTTTGTGCGGCTTCGCTATTGCAAAATTCCGTTCTTCGAAGGTTGGCAGTGTTAGCGATTCTTCGTCCTTCGCTGAGACGACGAGGGGGGAAACTATGTGCAGCTTTATTTTGGTTTCGGAACCTTTACGCACCGGATAGCATTGAACCAGCACGCTATCGAGACCGTCCATGCTGACTAGCAACGGATCCTTTTTGTGGCTGTAAACCGAGTTTACGTAAGTGTTTCGTGCCAGTCCGCGCTCTTGAATTACAGTTTCCTTTTCCACTCCATCAAGAACGATTGATGCCTTTGTGATCACCGCATTTGGTGGCAGTAAGATTTTCGCTCTGGCTTCTCTGGGAGTGGCGGAGACGTTTTCAAAAGTAAATGACCAGTCGAGAACACCTATGCCGTTGGCAGCATTCATCGCTCCCTCGATGTTCGATTCATCGACTGAAAGACCTCGGGCGACACCGCTTACAAGTTCCCCAGCGATATCCGGATCCAGATCAAATTCGTCTTCGACGCCTTCATTCAAACCGCTTGGATCGTTTACCACGCCAGAGTTTTTAATGGTGCCGCGAAAGGAGGGCGGGATCGGAACGGAATTGAACGCCACTCCGGTGACCTGATAGTAAATCGCTCGCGCTCGCTCTACTGGAACCGGATGCATGTTTTCAGCGATAGAACCGAGAATGTCCGTAGCTTCACCTGAGCGTTCATAACAGGCTCGAAGCAAAACCTCCGGGCTTCCCCACTGGCGCAACCACTGAATAACCTCTTTAGGATTTCCAGACCTGTCAACTTGACCGAGATAGTATCGTGTCATCGTCGATGGCAATTCGACCATAATTACCATGACGAGCACGATTAGATGACCCAGGTGTTTGAGTTGATGAGCGTCGAAGTAGGTTTTCTCCCTGTCTGCCAGTTTACAAATGGTCGTGCCGCATAGAAGAGTGATAGGAATCGAGAACAAAGGAGCTAAGCCCAGGAAGCCGGTTCCCATCGAAAGCATGCCGAAGAACATCGGCATCTGAGGGAGCAACATCACAGAGTAGAGAACAGCAATGCCCAGTGCCATTCCACTGCACAAGCTCATCGTCGAATAGAGTGGCGTAATTTTGTATCGAACGGCAAGCCACGATAACAGGTTTGAAACCGGAATGAGCAGGAACAGTAGAACGTGAAAATGTGTTGGAAACGGGTCAAAGTATTGTTTGGCCATCACGTGAAAGTTGGTTTCGACCGCCACCGCCATTAGTGGCAGGGCGACGCCGAACGCTAGAGTTTCCAAACCGGGCCTGAAAATCTTTTCGTGCTGTGCCGGTTTTGCGTCGCCTGGAAGCGAAATAGGCGGACTGTTTTCGCCCGAATGAAAGCCAATGCGATTGGTGGTGTCGCCGAAAACACACTGTAAGGCATGATTGCCGGACTGATCCGCACGTTCGTGATAGCGATGACGCTTCATCTTGCGACGCTTTGGCGCGCCTTTGGAATCAGTGGATTTCGAAGATGCGCGTTCGCCGGTAGCCTTTTCAGCCATAAAACTGCCTCAAGAAAATGCGGGCGTCCATTACGATATTCCCATCCTAAAGGGCGAGCGCTAATGTCCATATGGAGTTTTCCCTGAGTTTCCGGAAAAAGTGTCGGAGCGCGGCGCGAAACTGGGAATGTTGGGCTAGAACCCACTGAAGTAAACTAAACGATGGAAGTTCTTAGCGGATTATTTTTGCTGACTGCGATCACTCTTGCGACCGGTATCCGGATTGTTAAAGAGTACGACAGACTCGTGGTGATGCGCTTCGGAAAGGTCGTTGGCTTGCGCGGGCCGGGGTTCAAGCTGGTTGTGCCCTTTATCGAACGCGCGCAAAAGGTCGATGTTCGCGTTATCACAATGGCAATACCTACGCAGGATGCCATCACTAAAGACAACGTTATGGTCAAGGTCAACGCCGTATGTTTCTTTCAGGTGGTGGATCCGACCAGAGCCGTTTTGAAAGTTCAGGACCCGATTGAGTCGACCGGTCAGCTTGCGCAGGCGACGCTGCGCAACGTTATTGGACGCTACAGCCTCGATGAATTGCTGGTAGAGCGCGATCAGTTTAATGCTCGGATGAAGGCTGCTCTGGACGACGATACCGAGCGCTGGGGCATCAAAGTTTTGTCGGTTGAACTCAAAGATCTTTCGGTGCCTGAACAGATGCGCCGGGCAATGGCTCGCGAAGCAGAGGCGGAACGGCTTCGTCGCGCCACCGTGACGAACGCAGAGGGCGAATTGCAGGCGGCCGCAAAACTCGCTGCTGCTGCCGACATTATTTTTGCCGAGCCAGGTGCATTCCAGCTCCGCCGTCTGCAGTGCTTAATGGAAGTCTCTCAGGGCAAGAACACGACAATGCTGATTCCCACCCCGATTTCAATTTCCGGCGAAACACAGTCAAGCGACTAGCATCATGCCGCACCCATGGTTCCACGCCTCAACAAACTCAGCATTGCGCACTCCGAAGGTTTTTCGCGCTGTCGACTCCATCTGGTTCGGCTTGCGTCTGGCGCGGCGAGCTAAATCTGGTTCGGATTACGTCTGGCGCGGCGCGCCACAATAGCCTCTCTGCAAGCGGGTTTCAAGATTTCGTGAGCGTCGAATCGTTTGCGAATTCGGTGCGTTAGGAAATATGTCGACGGTTTTCTTCCCGGATTGCAGCGCTGGTCCAAAAGCAGATGGGTGAGAATCGAGAGGGTAATTCCGACGCGGTACGGCTGACGCGTAGGACCTTTGAAGAGAAAGAAGAACAGAGCCAGAAGCTCGTAAGAATGTAACGGAAGATACAGCTTGCCGGAGTAGTCTTCGTGCGCCGCTTCTGCGAACTTTCCCCAGTGGGGGCGCCAGCCGTGGGCTTTGACATAGTCGACCAGGTGGTCCAGATCGATGAGCCAGCCGACTAAGAACGTTGCTACAGCCGCCGGTTTCGACTTGTAGCGCATATAGCTAGCCCCGGCTACGCCTGCCGAGGTAATAATATGTCCCACTGTTCGCATAATCTGTGGCTTCCTCTCATGCTAATTAGGATGAACCCTTCTAAAATTGCTCTGGTAATCGATTCAACTCTGGGTCGATTATGAGCGAAGGCTCATACCTCCATGCTAAACGATCTTCCCTTTTTTGGCATAAAATCACAGGCCCAGCTTTGATTTCGGGTATTCGAGTCTTTCTTAGTCATGGTTCTAGAGCTGGAAACCTAGAACCTGTTAACGTTTTAGGAGTTGTTCGCTGATGATGCCATTGCAACGAGTCGCCCTTTCTTTGATAGCATGCTCGATTCTGGTCGGTACCGATCTCGGTCTTGCAGAAAAAGCTGCTTTTGCCCAGAGCACGGACCCTCGCGCGATTAGTATGTATAACTTGGGACTCAACGCATATAAGCAAGGCAGCCCTGAGTCGGCAATTATTTTCTTTAAACGAGCGACTGATATTGACCCGAACCTTGCAGATGCTCAGTACAACCTTGGCGTTCTCTACCAGAGTCAACGTCGACTTAAAGAGTCAGTTAGTCGCTTCGAAGAGGTATTGCGGGTCAAACCAGCCGATGCCGATGCTCAATTTCAGCTCGGAGTCGTGAACATGGGACTCGGGCAGTATGCCGAAGCGAAAAAATGGTTCAACCAAATCGCACCTGCCAATGTGCATTTCCAGGATGCTCAGAGGAAAGGGCAGGAGTGCGATCAGAAGATAGCGACAGGAAATACGACACCTACCGCGCTGCCTACGACGACAGAGAGTGCGCGTCCGGCACCTCAGCAAACTCAGTCGCCTCCGGCGCAAACATACCAGCCCCAGTCGCAGCCTCAAAGCTACTCTCCGCCCGCTCAAACATATTCAACGCCGGCAGCAACACCGCAGACGCCGCAAAATACCTCGCCCCGAACTTATGCGCAGAGCCAGACGCCTCCAGCTACAGGAAGCACCAGCGGCGGTTCCAAACCGACTCCAGTTCTTGCAAACTCGGCGGTCCGCGTAATCGCAACGGGCTTCCATGCACCGTCAGGATTGACGTTCGACAATCAGGGCAATCTTTATGTCGCCAATTTCAACAGCAACTCTGTCGACCGCATCAGTCGTGATGGCACTCGCTCAACCTTTGCGACCGGCGGCCATTTGAAAGGACCAATCGGTCTGGTTGCTGATGATGGTGGCAACATTTATGTGGCAAACTACTCGGGCGGTACCGTCGCCCGCATCACTCCAGCCGGTATTTCGACAGTCATCGCTACTGATTTCAAAAAGCCATATTACCTGACACTGGGACCAGGCGGTAATCTCTTCGTCAGCCAGCAAGAAGATAATTCAATCATCCGGATAACGCTGCCGCAGTCAATCACATCCAAGCCGCCGGTCAACATCACTCCCTAGTTCATAGAGAGCGCGCCTCTGCGTGTCCTAAACGAGAGTTTGCCTTGCTCGGTCGCACTCAGTTGCGATGCCAGCCACTGGTGTCGTTGGTGGTGGCAGCTCAAAATGATAATTTGATTGTGCGGAGCGATAGAGTTGATAAGAAAACGCATCATGCTCAAGAAGCGTGCGTCATCAGCTTCGCTGAATGGCTCATCAAGCACGATCGGCAGTGATTGGCGTTTAGACAGGAAGCTCGACAATATGATGCGCGCCAACCAGTGAATCTGCTCGCGAGTTCCAGTCGATAGTTTTGCAACATCATGGGAGCTGAATTCGCGGTCATGCCCTTTGAGCTTGAAGACCATTCGCAGCGAATGATCGAAAGCCATGCTCTCGATGTCCATGTTCAGCTGGGAGATCAACCGCTCCGATTCCTTGTTGAGCTCTTGCGACCAGTCCTCATAGGTTTCAGAAGAAAGCTTTGAGATCACGTCCCTAGCCATTGTAAGAGCCAGCTTCGCCCGTTTCGCGCAGGTTAACTCGTGGTCTATGTTCGCGAGATCTTCGACCGTTTCTAAATAGTGTTCGTCGCGATAGTTCATTGCCGTGCGAATTTGTACGAGTAGCTCTTCCTTTTTGGCCCCGTTATCGACTTTTGCTTTCTTCGTTGTCGCAACCGGCTCCGGTGTCGCACCCCAGGGGAGAACAGCTTTCTTTGGCGCAGACTCATCGGGTTCCGGCAAGTGCTGAAGGTCGGGATATTCGTGAATCAAATTGCGAATCTTGTCTTTGATGACGTCGCGTTCGAATTCCATATTAGTGATCGCTTCGCGAGCGTCCTGGTAGCCTGCCAGGTCGTAGTCTATCTTTGCGATTTCGTTCTGCACGGCCTGTCTATCTACATCAGACTGCAAAAGCTCGTTGATTTTATTTTCGATTTCGTCCTGGTTGACGACTTCGACGCCGGAGCGCTCCAGCAGAATCTCTAGCTCGCGCGCGCTATCTTCGATTTCTGCAAGAAGAAAGTCGAGTTGTTTCCGGGTCGTGCGGATATCGTTAAACTGCGCTTCCAGCGCCTCTCGTTCCTTGTGATACTGCTGGATGTCTTGCGACAGATCCATCGCGCGTTGTGAATCTATTACGCTGCTATCGCGCCCGGCTTTGTCGAAAAAGTAGGCAAGGTCTCGCTGTATTTTACGCATGCGAGCTTCTTCGTTGCCGAGCGACTGATCTCTGTTCTCCTGTTCGGAGAGTACGTCTTCGTGGGTCGATGCCTCGTTTATGAATCTGATCAGATCTTCTCTGTTCGGCGTTCCCGTTTTTACCGCTAAAGCAGTCAGCTTGCTCTCGAGGTTGGCAATCTTGGTTTTTACAGCAGCCAGAGCTTTCTTGTGTTTTTGCTCTTCTTCACTCGCGCTTGCTGCGTCGTCCTTCAAATAGTATTTGAAATTCAGAATCATTCCAGCGAAGACTAATCCTGCCAGAAATGCGAGGAGAAAAACACACACAGTTGCAATGACTGCAATCTGAGGAATCTCTTTGACGCCTTGAGAGAAGATCAGAAATACGACGCAAACTATTGCTGCCACAAAACAGCCGAGCATCTTTCCTGTGTTAGCGTTGCGATTGTGACGTCTGCGCTCTTCGATGTCGTCGATGCTGAATTTAACTTCTTGAATGCGTTTTTGTTCTTCTTGAACTTGCTCGTAAAACATGATTAGAAGCGAAGAATAGTTTTTCGCCTCTTCTATTTCGACTTTCGTGAGCGACTTGAGTACATCTAGTGCTGCGCCGGCTTGCTTGCTGGAAACCATAAGCTTCTGCAAGTGCATTCCGGTTTGCTCTTTGTGCTGTCTCTGAAGATCGTTCAGATCTTGCTGAAGCTTGTATAAACTGATTGCCAGAGCGGATATGCTGTTTGCTTCATCTACGGTCAGCGATTCTAAGTTTTTGTAGCGTTCGCGAATCTCCTGTTCGAGACGCTCGTACTCTTCTTGCTGAGGTGTAATATCTTCGGCAAGGCGATCCGCGTCGGTTTGGCGCGATTGTTTTCTTGTCCAGAGGTCTTTGAGGGCATGGGCTGCCGAAGCGCTGATCGGAGCAGCCATGTCTATGGCTCGTAAATCCTCTTCCAGTTTCAACTTCTGCTCGTACCGCTGCGACGCGCTATCTAGTTTTCGTTCCAGTTCTTTCAGTTCCAAACGGTAAGCGTCGAATTCACTTGCCAGCGTCGGATCGACTTCAACCGGCTCATTTTCCTCAACGTCCTCATCGAGTGAGTTCAACTCCTCTAAAAGTTCCGAAGTCTTCCTGAACTCGATATCCATCTGGGTAAGCTTCTGGTGAAGCTCCGTTTTGCTTGCCTCCAGTTCCTTTATCGCATCTTCAACGGACATTTTCTTCGAGGACGCGCCCGCAAATGTGTAGTTTTGCAGAGCGTCGTTCAACGACTCAATTGCACCACCGGCGGTGCTGACCGGACTGGCTGTGTCCGCCATTCCTTGAAAAACAGGTGCTATGTCGCTTGAACCACCAACGTGGTGCGCATCCAGGTGGCGTTGTCCAAGCAGGCAAGTGTTGCGAAATAAATCGCGACTCATACCTGTAATTTTGAAGCCTACGGTATCACCATCTGTATGGTCTTTCCCACCGGATGTGAACTCGGCAGTCACATCTTGATTTGTGCTTCTGTCAAAAACCTCGACTTCCTTCGTCTCGAAATTTCTTGTGATTCTTAGCGGGCGATCATCGACTCGCAGTTCGAGAACCGCTTTGTATGGCGCTTTTTCTTCCCACGGTTTAAAATGTTCGCGTTCTTGAATCGCTGCTTTACTGCCGTGTTCCGGAAAATCAAAGAGGGTTGCCCAAATTCCTTCAGCCAGTGTGGACTTGCCGTACTCATTGGACTCCACAATTAAATTGAGTTCGTCGGAGCCAAACTCGATTTCTTCGTTGGTGATGCCACCAAATCCATAAAGTGTGATCTTCTCAATCCACATGGCGATGAGTTACCTTTTGTCGCTTGAGTGCATCGAGACCGTAGTAGAGCGCATCTTCAATCGTTTTTGCCGACATCAGAAATCCCGGCACATTGTTCAATGTATCGGCGTTCGGATTCTCTGCGCGTTTCGCTTCTGCCTGGCGCTGTTTCTCCAACATGCTCTCCAGATATTTGTATTCGGTGGTGCGCGGATCGTATTCTTCTGCTAAATAATCCGGTCTAGTTCTATCCACAATCAGAAGGTGATAGAAATCGGGGCGAAGTTTTTGAGCGATCGAATAAGGCTCCACGTCCGGCGTGTGCGTGCCCTCGAGGCTGATGCATACGATATCCACATCCGGTCTGATTTCCAGTTCTTGAACCCCGTATTCTATTTCTGCCTTTATCCCTTCCGCGTCGAGTCCTGATACATCAACAGGAAGGTAAGTGAGGCGATTGCTTGCGACTTCAATCGGTTCCAATAAAGTGGAACTCTGACCGTTGTCATCGACGGTCACTGTTCCCAACATTGCAACACGCGGACCGAGTTCATCGAAATTGCGACCGCTCAAACAGCCTGAGTAAGCCCCGATCACCTGATCGTTTTCATCGCATAATTCCGTGTATTCATGGAAATGTCCGAGGGCTGTGTAGTTGAAACGCTGGGCGGCAAGCTCTTCTACCGAGAATGGCGCAGTGATCCTATCTGCATGTCCGTCGATTCCAGGATAAGAGTCCAGCGATCCATGAAACAGCAGTATGTTGAAAGTCACGTTATCATCACGGTTTACATAGCTGCCCAGCAGTCTGTCGGAAATTTTTCGCGAGCTCAAATGAGCGTAGCCCGTGATAGCAATGTCGTCTCGGCTGGGATGCTTGAATGTCGTAAACTCAGGCGAGTTGAACACAAAAGCATTTTTCGGCCAGCTTCTCATACCGCGCGCCGCTAGAAAAGTGGGGTGGTAATAGCTGTCGATTGTGTATGGATCACCTTCACCAGGCGTGATGAAGACAGGTATGTCATTCAACTCCGCGATTGCTTCAAGAACAGTACCGGCTGTTTCCCCGCGTATGCTGCGATGATCCCAGAGCCCGCCCGGGATCAAAACCGCGTCGACCTTCTGGTCGCTGGCCACACGCATGGCGCCAACCAGTGACTCTACCAAATCGGTGTAGCGCGCCGCTCTCTGTGCGGAGGAGTATGAAAGTACACCGCGATTCTGTGGGGAATCGAGGTGGACATCGGACAACTGAAGAAACTTGAAAGTGGAGGACATGTTCCCTTTCAAACACCTGAACCTTTCTCAGGTAGTGCCTGCTTATCTCTTGCTTTTATACCTGACTGAGCCCGTAACTTAAACCTTATCGTTTATGTTGGCGAAACTCACTCTTTTATCGGACGTGCGTTCAGGCGCGTTCGATAACAGCAGCGATTCCCTGTCCGACGCCGATGCACATGCTGGCGAGACCGTATCGACCCTCAGAACGCTTGAGCTCATGGATGAGCGTGGTCAATATCCGTGCTCCCGATGCTCCGAGCGGATGTCCGAGGGCGATGGCGCCGCCGTTCACGTTCAGTTTGTCGAGCGGGATTTCGAGTTCTCTCTGACAAGCCAGAACTTGAGCTGCGAATGCTTCGTTCAATTCGATCAGATCGAGGTCTTTAACTTCCAGTTTGGCTCTGGATAACGCTTTGCGCGATGCTTCGATTGGACCGACGCCCATTATCGCCGGATCTACGCCGGACACTCCGGAAGAAATGAACCGTGCAAGTGGCTTGGCTCCAAGCTCTTTAGCTTTCTCTGCCGACATAAGGAGAACTGCTGCGGCACCATCATTGATACCGGACGAATTGCCGGCAGTGACAGAACCGCCTTCTCGGAATGCCGGTTTTAACCTTTGCAAATCGCCGATTGAGGTTTCCGGTCTTGGGTGTTCATCCGTGTCTACCAGTTGCGGTTCCTTGGATCCTTTCTTGGGCGGCAGTTCTACTTTTACAATCTCAGACTTAAAGGAGCCCTTCATTTGCGCGTCTCGATATTTCGTTTGACTTGAAACCGCAAACTCGTCTTGGTCCTCGCGAGAGATTTTGAATTTCTCCGCGACGTTTTCAGCCGTTTCTCCCATCGAGTATGGATAGTGCATCTCGGCAAGCTTCGGATTGGTGAAACGCCAGCCCAAAGTAGTATCAAACATCTTGATTTCGCCGCGGGGAAATGCGCCTTCAGGTTTTGCCATGACGAAAGGAGAGCGAGTCATAGACTCGACCCCGCCTGCGATGTAGATGTCGCCTTCGCCCACCTGAATCGCTTTGGCCGCTTCGTTGATCGCCATCAGACCGGACCCGCAAAGGCGATTGACCGTACCACCAGGGACGGTGACAGGTAGACCAGCAAGCAGCAGTGCCATACGTGCCACGTTGCGGTTGTCTTCGCCTGCTTGGTTGGCGCATCCCATGAGAACATCTTCGACTAAACTCGGATCAAAATTGTTTCTAGCTAAGATTGCTTTGATCACTACTGCTGCCAGATCATCTGCGCGAACATCTTTAAGTGCGCCACCATACCGACCGATTGGAGTGCGGCATGCATCAACTATGACTACCTCTTTCATTATTTCCTCTTCTGTCGCCGCCTGAGCAGCGCGATCCTAACCGTAACTTACTGCGCGGCTTCCGGCGTTGCGAGCCACGTCACATCATCCTGTGCGAGAGTTTGTAGCACATCATCGGTCGCTTGCGGATTCGATGCAACGGCGCGGCGAACTTCCGGTCGTTGGTCTTTTGCAAGTTTTCCGAGAATCTCAGCGCCTGCCCCTGGATTGGAGGCGACAGCAATTCTGACGCGATCCTCGGTGTCACCGGAGAGACGGCCCAGAATGTCACCCTTGGCTGAGGGGTTTGCTGCTGCCGATGCCCTGACGATTGGACTGCTGTCCCTGGACAGTTGCAGCAAACTGTCGGCGGGCATCGCGGGATGAGCCGCAGCAACAGCGCGAACCGAAGGATCTTTGTCTGTCGACAAATGCTCCAGTACATAAGGTTTTGTCGCGGCCGAAGAAGCCAGGTTTATTTTCAATACAGTGTCTGCGTCGTCGGCAACTCGCTTGACCACTTCTTCCGAGGCGTCGCGACGGAAGAGCAACTGCTGTTTTACTCCGAGATCTTTGCAATCTGCAAGTACCAGCAAAGTATCGGCAGGCGTCGACGGGTTAGCGGCTAAACCTTTCAATACGTTGGAGCAGCTGTCGTGTCCCAGCGACGAGAGAACACTTTGCGGCGCGCTCGAGTTGGTCGCGAGGGCCTGACGAACGATTTCATTCTGATCGCTACCCAGAGCGGTCAGAAGCTCTGCCATTGCCGCCTTATCCGTCGATTTCTGGAAAGTGTTGGCGGCCAGCGCGGCTCGCACCGCATAGTCAGAATCTTTTGCGAGTTCCTTCGCCACGTTCACCGGAATACCGGCGTTGTTTGCTAGCACATAGCGCACGAGCGCTGATTCATTTTTCGCGAGCGACCCGAAATCCTCTTCTGTAAGATCGGCTCTAGAAGCCAGGACTTGAGCAACTGCAATCTCCGGTTTGTCAAACAGTAACTTCAGTGTTTCTTTGCTCGTATTGGGATTGGCGGCCACAGCCGTTCTTACGCGAATCGATTTGTCCTTGATCAGTTTTTGCAAAATGGTGTCAGGAATCGCCGGATTAGCCGCTACAGACCAGCGAACTTTCTCTTCTTTGTCGTTCGCCAGTGATTCGACGATATTTATTGGAGTGGACGGATTCAGCACTACTTCCATCTCGACTTCCCAGCTCTTGTCCGAAGCCAGGTCGGTTAGCGCATCTTGGGGAGTGCTCGGGTTGCCGGCGACTCCAATGCGAACGACCATGTTTGGATCCTTGGCCAGTTTCGCCAGTACCTCCGGAGGCACCGACGGATTTCCAGCGACCATGGAGCGAACGCCGAGGTCTCCGTCGTCAGCCAGCGCCTGATAGGAAGGCAAGCTCAGACCGGCTTGGCGAGCCAGGAAGGTGCGGACCAGGCGATCGCCGACTTTGACGAGACGGTCGACTACTTCTTGCGATGTCGACTTGTTGCGCGCCAGTGAGAGAAGCAAGAATTCGGTTTGAGTATGACCGTGAGCGAGTTTGGATAGCACCGCAGGTGGTGTCGCAGGGTTGGCGGCGATTGTTTCACAAACCTTGGGCAGACCCGACGAAGCCAGATTATAGAGTACTTTTGCGTCGAGCGGCGTTGGGTTTCTCAACAAGGCTTCGATAACCAATTGATCGGAATCGTCCGCCAATTGTTTACGAACTTCGGGTGGACAGCTCGGGTTGGCAGCAACCTGACGTCTGACCAGATCGCTTGGATCTGAGCCTAGTTTGGACAGTAAGGCAGCTGATGTTTTCGGGTTCGATGCTACCGCCAGTTTCACCGGGTAGGCTGGAGCCGGCGTTGAAATTTTTCGACGCTGCGGCTCCACCTGGGCTTTGAATGGAGTCTTCTTTGTTTCGGCTGTTTTATCCGCTTCTTTGCCTGACCCCTTGACCTTGTCTGACTTCGAGGTCTTCTCCCCGCTCTTCTCTTGTTTCGAGGCCTTGCCTTCGCCTTTGTCCTTCTCTGTTTTTTTGGCGGCTTTGTCAGAAGCTTTCTTTTCCTGCTTCTCCGTCTCTTTGTTCTCCTCCGCCTTTGCCGGCTGCAAAAGCGCTGAGCCTGCCACTAAAGACGGTATCAGGCAAAAATAGGACAGCGAGGAGACGAATGACTTGCTTTTCTTGGTGTTCATAAACCTGCCAAATTGAGAGCTGATTTCAACTCACAGATTTTAGCGTTTTATGCGCAGTTTGTTTTTAAACCTAGTTTCTCTAACTGCTCTCGTGGACAGAGCGAATAATGTTCAAAAGCACGCCTCTGTCCAGGTCTTGTGAAACATATTCGATATACTTCACCTGCCAGTTTTCAAGATCGGCGACCACGGTCGATAGCGAGGTGTTGGCGGATCTCGCCGCCGCCATGTCGACATCGACCTCACCTTTAGAACTCAAGATAAATACGCGTGCGCGACCAGAGTAGCCGAGGGAGTCGCGGAAGCTGAGGCGAAGGAAGGCGCTGTTTCGGTCGCTGCCGATATGTTCTCGGATCCCAAGTACGAGCTTTTGGAATTTTTGCATCGGGCCGGCGATATCGCCGTCCGGAACGGTCGCTAAGTTGTATTCGAGAAGCATGCCGACTGCCCAGCTGAAGTCGGATGTGGTGATGTCTCCCATCAGTTTGATAATGCGCGAAAGCGGTGTGAGCCCATCCAATGATTCATAGACGCGCTTGACTAATTCCATTTCCGCTTTGGTTATAGGCTTCTTCTCTTTCGGTTCAATCAACGGATCGCCTTCCAGCTTCTCCTTCTTGGACTCGTCCTTTTCGAGGACGGAATCGGCTCCGCGCGGCAATTTGCCCCAGACGACTTGCATGTTGTCCTGGGCGAGCGCCGCGTCCAGGAGCAATTTTTCAAGTGCTTTGGTGACTTTGCAGGTATCCTTCGTGAGATCTTCAGAGGGATCGCGTTTGATAAAAACGAAAATTCCCTGCGTCCACGCCGAAGCAAATTCCATCACGGCTTTATTGCCGTGTAATCTCCCAATACGTGCGTGCACCGGCTTTCCTGTCTCAAAATGAGCTTTAAACTGCATGTCGCGATTTTCAACAGACAAAACTCCGGTCTCGCGGTTGGTGGCCATGTTTTGCAAAAGGCTCATCGGGTCGGTGGAACCAAGGTGTCCGACGAGCGATTGAACTTTCGCTTCGTCGGTTGCCGACGTCGCCGCCGAAGACATCTTCGTTTTGCTCTTATTCGCCTCCGATTGACCATAGAACGCCTGGTCGGCCAGGGCGATTTCGAGCATGCGCGAAGTGATTTTTCCTCGCTTGACCGCGAGCGCGCCGAGGTTCATTCTTTCGCGAATGTTGGTACCTTGAAGTTCGAGCAAGAGTTCGTCCACCTGGCTCTGGTTCAAGATTTTGCATCCCATCAAGTATTCTTCCAGCGTGAAGGAACGCCTGCTTTTGAAATAGTTTGTTAGGAATGGAACTTTCGCAAATATAGGAAATATGAGCTTCTTCGTTTCCAAATCCTTAAGGGCTTCCAATATCTGGTTCTCTGTCAGCCTGTCCGCGGCACGTCTGGCTATCGCCGCGACCGGGCTGTAGTTGTCGATAAGCGCCATTAAGTGATTTGTGTTTCCGGCCTGTTCAATGTTTGTTTTTTTAGTTAAACCGGCCTCTGTGAAAGACGGAACGGCTGCCAGCAAGATCTGCTGAGATAGGTCAGCACCACCTTCTTCGAAGCCAGCATCTTTTCCGAGAGTTGTTTTTATAAACTTGGTTACTTGAGGCGAGAAATCGAAAATTTCAGCGAAGCTCTCGAAAACCCTGATGGATGGCGCTGATGTGATCGACTCGCGAACGATCGCGGTGGCACTGTCTGTTCTCAAGAAGATGAGGGCTCCGGTTACTTCGATCAGGGAATTGACTAGTCTAGCGGCTTCTATGAGATTCTCCGCCGCAAACATGTAACCGCACAGAGTTACGTCGATGATAACAGCCTCGTAAAGACGGTTGCCGGCAGCCAGTGCCCGAAGCTCATCCATGATCTCACTGCCGTACTTGAGCACAACTATGTTATCGGGGGTCTGCTCGCTTGTCGGCTCAGCGACTTCTTCTTCAGCTGTTTCAGTTTTAACGTTTTCTAGAGTCATCGTTTTCTAGACTAATCGTGGTGGTTCGCAAACATTTGGTCCAATAGATTTTTAGCAGCAAATTATGAACCCTCGCAATGGTCTTATGCCCGCTCTTGTGGAGGATTTGCAGCGGTTGATTTTAGTGTCGCATAATTGGCGCTGCCTGACATCTCTGTCGTCGCTATGAGTGACTGACTGGCGCTTTGATGTAAAGATGATTTTTCTCGCCTTTCCCCCGATTGGAAACTCTTATATACTCGCAGCCTCTATTAGTTGCTTTGGCGCTTGGTTGAGGAAGTCTTTCAATGTCGACATTTAAGAACACCAGAGCTGCTGTTGCGCTCTCCGCTGCGCTTGTTTGCGCGTTGAATCCCCTCTCGGTCTTTGCTGTTGAACGGGTCTATTCGCCTTCTCAGGACGGTCACGAGCTTGATAAGAATTACTATCCGACCAAGAAAGTGACGGGTCAGAGCAACCCGGACGGCGGTCTAACCCTTCAAGGGGGCGTTGAATATTGCGTTCCGAAGGGAACTCCAATCAAGATGAAACTCACCAGCGTGCCCACGTCCGGTCTGCGCTTGATGGACCGTGACCTGGAGGGTGAATTGCGCCCGGCCAGGAAAGGTCAGCTGATAACGGCCACAACGACAGAGGACATTTTTGTCGACACCAACAGAGTAATTCCAGAAGGGACGACATTATCCGGCTATGTTTCTGAAATCATGCCGCCGCGGCGAATGTACCGTCCGGGCTGGGTGAAGATCAAATTTGAAGAATTGAAGCTGCCGGATGGCCGAAAGTTTGCTTTCGGTGTTCAAGCCGACAATTTCAAGAAGTCGACTAGAAAGAGTAAAGCCAAAGGCGCTGGTCGCCTGGCGTCCTATGCCGCCGGCGGTGCGATCGTGGGGACGATGGTCGCTTATCAGTTGACCGGCGGTATTCGAGGAACCATCTCGATGCACGGCTACAACCTCGCCGCTGGCGCTGCGCTGGGCGCTGTCGCCGCCACCACCTACGCCGCCATGAAGAAGGGTAAGGCTGCCGTGTTGGAGCCTGGCGATGACCTTAATATGAACATCGACACAGACCTGCTAATGCCGGTTGCGACGAAACCGACACCAAAGAAAAAACCAAAACAGCTCGCCGGTCTGGATGTTGAGGTCTTGAACTCCAAAGCTGTCTCGGATGGACTGGGTGGTCGTGTCATGCGAGTAGATCTGAAGATCGATAACAACTCGCAGCGAAGACTGCGCTCTACGGACTTCTACCTTCAGGACGCTCTGAAGAACATGGAACCTATTTCGGTCACCAATGGGGACGAAGATTCCCAAATGTGGTTCGAAATCGCTCCGTACAGCGTAGAGAAGAAGCGAATAGCGTTCAGCATGGAATATCCTAAGCTGAAACATAAGGTCGTGATCCTCGACCATGCCTCGCGTAAAGTCGTGCATGAGATAGAGCTTTAAGGGGTACTCTCACTCCCGGCGGACGGCTTGATGCCCTCTTTCATCTATGTTTCGACTTGTGAGCGCATTCCGGTTCAACCAGATCCGATTTGTATGTTGCTGGCGGGGATATTTTAGGTTCGAGCAAGATATTTTTGGGGTAACCTCGTGGAGGCTCAAAAATTCATCCCTCTTGGACTACGTAGTTTCCCCATGAGTCCCATTGACTTCGATCCCGTTTGGATTCATATTAAGACTTGCTAAGGTTGAAGTTTTGCTTGATTCCGCCAAACGTGTAAGTTGACCGACCGATTACCAATCTGAATTGAATAATCTGATCGTCAAATGTACAAGGTTCGGCTGATCCGGTTTCTTGTCGACGTGTTTTTAGTGCCACTGCATGTGGTGCTCGACGGCGCGCGCGCAGGTTCCAAAATTTAACGGTCCACCCCGACACCGTTCACCAAGCGAGCTCATCGGTATCCGAGCCAGTACATTCAACGAAGAACGCCCCATGTTTTCAACACTTACATCCTCATCCCCTAAAGAGCCTCCGGGCTACGACCTGAACAGCATATTCCGCCCGTTCACCAGCGAAGCTGCGGAGAATGCCAAAACTGATCCTGCGTCGCGCCTCAATGCACGTCAGGGCAAAAGCCTGTTTAATATCGAACTTACCAGATTTCCAAAACTTTGCGGTGATGAGCCTTTGATGTCATGGCTGCTCAGAGCCTCCGGCATAGTGCCCGATCACGTTATGCGCGATGCTATCGAAGTTTCTCGCAAAGGAGACCTGACTCCGTTTGAGATTCTTTCCCTGTCAGGTCGCATCTCGCACTCCGACATGCGAGCAGTAGAACGGGCAATCCAATATATTGAAGCCGGTGCTATCTATCGTGACTTCGCTGCGATCGCATTGTCTTTCGCATGCCACCACTTTATCGAATTTGATGATGCACTCTGGGACCTGGGCTTGCATCCAAGCAATCCATTTTCCAATTTCAGACTGTATGAGCTTCTCGAAAACTGCGGCATGTTTTCTCAGCAAGAATTGCTAGCGGTTCGTCAGGAGTGTCTATCACGTGGCGTGACGCTCGGATTTGCGCTCATGAAAAACAATATGATGTCCGGTCAGTTGCTGAAGGTATTGCTTGAATGTTTGGCGGCGGTAAACAGTAATAAACTTCAGTATCACGATCTGGTACTCACAGTGATCAGTATCTTGAGAGACACTGACACCATGTATGGTGTCGCAGACGGTATGACGCATGAAGCGCGATTGGTCTCTCAGGTTCCGATTTCGACAAACGACCGTGCTCTGGGCAATCTGCTCATGTGCTCCAATCTTGTCCAACTCGAAGACATAGTGTTTTGTCTAGAAATTGCATTGGAAGACCGACGTTCTTTAGGCGAAGTGCTAGCGGATTTCTTGTTGGTCGATCCGATCGTCATGCAAGCGGCACGCAGTCTATCGTTTATGGTCAATGAGAAACGGCTTACGGCCAGACGCAGCGTGGAATTGCTGGAAGAAGTGAAAAGAACGGGAATGCCTTTGCAAGCAATCTTCAATGACGGAAACAGCTTGACCGTCATGAATGGAGTATTGACGCCTGTGGCGATGACATCGATTGCATAGAAACCGGACTCTTGTTTTCAGCAAATACTCGGATCAGTTTGACTTCATTTGACTTCAATCTACGCGAGGCAAACGGATAACGAATTCCGCTCCGGTTCTTGTCGACGTATCCGCTGAGATTGAGCCGCCGTGCGCTTCCAGGATGCGACGCACCGTAGCCAGACTCATGCCGGACCCGGTGCTGTCGGGACGAGAGTTCAAACGAGTAAAAGGTTTGAAGATCGTTTTTGTATCCATGATATCGATACCAACCCCTTCGTCGTTAACGATGAACAGCCAATCGTCATCGTCGTCTCTTATAGAAATTTCGATCGAAGGTTTAGTTCCTGAACGTCTGTATTTGATCGCATTTTCTATTACTGCTTTCCAAACGTAAGTCAACCTTTCGTTGTTCGAGAAGACGTTCGGCATGGTATCAGGTTTGCGTATCACCGCTTCGGTCGATTTGATTACTTCATCCAGTTCGGTCAGTGCTTCGTTCAATGAAGTGGCGGAGTTTATAAACGTCATCTCTGCGGGAGTGGTGGCACGTGTGTAATGCCACAAATCGTCCAACATGCGAGTGATGGAGGCGCACCCGGCAAGGCATTTATCAATGAATTCGTCAGCGTCGGGACCGAGGCGATCTTTATATCTAACTGCAAGCAGTTTCAAATAACTGGAAACGATTTTTGCTGGCTCTTGAATCTGCTGTGTCAGTAAAAACGAGACGCTGCGGAGTTCTTCATCTGATTTTAGAAGGTCAACGGCGACTGATTCCAATCTGCTCTCAAGATCTTCACCGGTGTTCTCCGAAAATGTTTTCAGTTCGCTTTTCAAACGTGATAACTCGATTTCCGCATGCATGGCGATTTCTTGAGTTCTCTGATGGGCATAAACTGCAGAAGCGAATTTGCTCAGACTCTTCAAGAGTCGAAGGTCTTCCTTATCGAATTGGGTTTCCTCATCATGAATGAGAACCCAGATTGTACCCACGGGTTCATCATAATGATAAAAAGGAACCAGCAGGCACCAGTAGATCGGTGGATCCATTTCGTTGATGTATTTATAGCGGCGGGCCGGCTGTTTAAACAGCAAATGAGTCTTGCGATCGATAACGTCCCCGCATGGTCCGAAGTCGCGCGGAGTTCCGCCGTGGCGATTGGGTTCCCAGATTCCCGAAACCGCCGGCCAATAAAAAGCCTTTTGATCCGGAGTTGGCAAGCTCACTCCGGCTGACTGAAAGCCTAATCTTTCAACAATCAGGTCGGTGAGAGCTTGCAGAATTGACTCAGGCTGTTCAGCGAGGTGAACGGCAAGATCGGAAAGCATCTCAGCTTCGAGCTTGTATTGCGGTTCTTTTGACGGCGCCTGGTCGAGTTCCTCCGTGCAGAGGACTGCGTCGAGGTCGAGGCACGAGGATGAAGTGTTGGTGTTTCCGTATGAATCCGCAATCATGATAGAGCCGAGATGGACAGCGGCTGGTCAGTAGCGAGTTACTAGAATATAGCAAATTACTTTTGCAATGTGTTGATTGAAAGATTCGCTCGAAACATTCAGCGCGTCGCATGAATAGCCCCGAAACATTACCGCAAAAAGTGAAAGAAGCCCCACCACAGGGCTTCAATACAAGGAGGAAAGTAGATCGTGGGATCTGATAAAACTTTGCTATGCGGCTTGGAGAGCCACATCGTACTTAAGTCTCACGAAGTCGTATTCGACTCGGATGGAAACAGTGTTTTGTGTCGCGAATTCCAGTCTTACGCGACCGAGGCTGTTGGTGCTGTATTCGCTCCAATGTGATGGCACGGATACGATTACGTTTTCCGGGCCCCATTCCTCAACGTATGCCTTTAATACTTGGCAGAGTCGATCTTCATCTCTAGGGTCTCTGAACATTGTCATTCTTTGCCTCGCTGCCGGGTCACAGCTTCCAAGGGGGTGTTGTGCTTTAGAGCATAGAGTTTGTCATGAGCTCCAACAATTGGGGAATTTCCCCCCTCATGCGTAGAATTCCCATCGCGTAAAAACAGGCCGGGCAGCGAAACATTGATTGTATCAGCGCTTTCGAGATCGCAATTTTGAAACTGTAAACTCGTTGAGCTAGCTTAGCGCAGTGTTAGCGCTACCCTCTCGAACTCAGGGTGGGTGAATTAGAATCGCGCTTTTGCCGGCCGGTTGTGCTTTTGTAAGTTATCCTACTGAGTTTGAATCAGCGGCGTTTCGCTATCATTGCTATTAATAGGTTCCGAATTAGGCGGCACTGCGGCACTTGCTGTCGTGCCCTGCATTCCGGCGACGTGCGTCGGTCCGGGTAAAACAACTGACAGTTCGCAGCCCGCCAGTTGTCCGTATTTCACAACGACGGGCCAGTCGGATATCTCCGGTAAATCGCTGCACACCATCGATATTACTTCAGCGGTTGCCCTGCGGTTATTCAGGTTGATTTGCGCGTGCTGGCAGTCATTGTCGAGGTGCGTGAGAATCGTGCGAACCCGCCATCCACGCTCCTTAAGTTGATTAGCCATAAATTCGGCTTGACCTTGCGCCGCTTCTCTGTATCGGATGGTGATTCTGGTTTTCTTGCGAAGGGTTTCTTCGTCTCCCGAGTATGATGCGGTTTCACGGCGTTCGCGGCGCTCACTTTGCGGCTCCGGTGCGACAAGCGCGAAGCGCTCGAAAATATTCTGCGTTCCTTTCTCATCGAGAATAAAATAGTTGACACCGTCTATGGTGGCGCCATCGCCCGGCAATGTCGAGGTTAAAACAGATCCAGGCTTCAAATCTTTCACAAAGGACATAATCGCCGCAATTTTGTCAGGCGGTAAGTCTGTCTTAACGCATTTATAGCCGGCTTCAACCAGCTGAGGAGCCTTCAATAATACGGTCGGATCTTTCAGCTTGCTGAGTGACTGGCGAAGAAACCATTGCTGTCTCTCCATCCGTCCGATATCTGCGTACGCATCCTTTCGGAAGCGAACATAGCCCTCTGCTTGCTCAGCCGTAAGCATCTGTTTTCCGGGTTTGAGATCAATTTTGAGACCGGAAGTTTTGTCCTCGTAGTGCATTTCTTTTTCGACGACAACTTCGACCGGACCAAGCAGTTTGAATAGATCCTTCAGACCCATCGTGTCGACTACGACGTAATGATCGACCGGAACATTGAAGTTGTTCTTCACGGTTTCAACGGCGTATTCAGGACCGCCAACAGCGTGCGCTTGATTGATTTTGCTCAGGTGACGGCCAACCGACACGCGGCTGTCGCGAGGAATTGAAATGATTCCGACTTTATCGTGATCCGGATCTAGTGAAACCAACATCATCGTGTCGGAGCGATTGCCCTGATATCTTTCGGCGTCGTCGCCGTTCCAATCGACTCCCATGATGAGCACGTTCATACGTTCATCAAGTCTTGGAATGAATGGCACTGCGGACAGGGCGTTTGCCGCAGCCTGTTTAGCGTTTTCCATGCGACAAGCGACAGAGTCTTGTTGACCGGCTTTGCAAGGGAATGCTACGTACGTGACAGAGAGTGCCACCGCTGCCAGTGTCAAACTTATAGCTGTTATCGACAACCCAAGTCTGAGCTTGCTGGGTTTGTCGTCGTTCCAGCTGCGTGATTCCTTATAGTGGTCGCCCAAAATGCCTCTTCCAGTAAACGCCGAACGCTTCTGTGCAGATAACAGTTTAAGGGCACATCCGGGGTTCGGGTGCTTTACATTTAAAACATCTTATTCTGGCTGTTACACCTCTTGGCATTTTTTTACGCGAATGTCTTCATTCTTAGCTATCCGGCGCCATCATTTTCCATCTCTCCATAGAACACTTGGCGGACCTCGAACTGTTTCAGTTGCACATAGGTTGCCTTTGCTCGAACACAATGAGGCGTCGTTTCTTTTGAGGTGCAATCCGTGGAAAGAAGGCTGAGTCCTGAAGAAATTCGTCAGATGCGTAGTGATGAGGATCGTCTTTTTCCGGATCCGTTATTGCGTCAGAACATTCCGTTGGAACGCCTACTGCCAGATTACATGGTGAAGTCGGTTGGTGATAACCTCGAATTTCCTCTGTCTGGACAGCTCCTTTCAGACCTTTACGAAAAGGATGCGACGAGGCTTGTGAGGGAGACTATTACTGCCTGGGCGGATGGCAGCGATGATGTCGGGCAGAAATATCATGAGTTGAACCGGACGCTCGCCGGTTGGGGAGCGCTTCGAGGGCATCCGAACATGGAAGGTGTTTACGAGGCTCTTGAGCGGCAGGGCGTGCTTCCTGATTTGATGATGCTGTTTGTGCATGGGCGAGGTGGCGCTGAATACACTCGCGAGTATCTCGATCGTTTCATAGACAAACCCGCATACGTGAATTCTGGTGGTCCATACAAAGGTGGTAGAGAGCCTGTTGTCGAGCTGGGCGCGAGATATCTGCGCAGAAATTTTGATGCAATCAATAGGGATGGTGATTCACTGGTTACTCGAATGGGCCTGAACCCATTTCGCGAACGCGACAAAGTTGATTTCCCTGAAGTCATGCGACACTGGCGCAAGCCTCGTCCGGAGCCGCGCAGCAACTGAGCGAACGTTTAAAATCGGCCATGCTCATTTCAAAATCGCCATGCCTATTTTAATAGACTGTCGTGCTATCGTTTGACACCATATACGCAACCATATTCAGCGCTGGCGCCTGGTGCCGACGCAACCATATTTAGCGGCTGGCGCGTTGTTCCGAGCTAAGAGTGTACAGTCTGACGATAGTATTTGCATCACGTTGGGTGAGATCTTTCCAGGTGTCTGCCACGCCCATTGTGTGAAACATGGCATCGTCCGGATTGGCCGTATGTCCGGCAAGTCCTAGCACGTGACCGATTTCGTGCAGGCAGGTGCGTCGCATGCGATTGTCCGTGACTGGATTTTGCTCTACCAGTGGAACCGTTAGAAATGTGATCGTGCCACGCACCAGACCGGTTTTCGTCGACGAATCGAGCACGGCATGACCTGCTTCGGCGATGTTTTTGAATTTGTTCGGATCATCCGACCACTGACAAATTATTTGTGCTTGCTCCGGCCGGTCGACCAGCGCGAATGAGACTAGACCATTGGAAGCCTGACTCCAGGCTGCGAACGACTGTTTCAAAATTTCCGCGAATTGTGGTTTAAAACCTGGCACCGAGTCGCCCGGTGTCACATAAACTCTGAGCGGCATCTGCGCCGGTTGCCATCTGATAATCCCTTCGCGAGTGACTTCAACGTAGTAATCCGTTTCACTCACTTGCGGCTGACCAGCTTGACCGTATGTCGCGATCATCTTTGCACGCTCGCCTTCAAGCCCCGACACCAAGCTTGCTATTTTCTTCGCATCCCGGTCTGCTGGAAAACGACTCAGGTAAGTTCGAAACGTTTCGATCGACTTATCCAGCTGCCCGGTTGATTGGTAAAGCCCGCCAAGCGTAACCCAGGTTGCGGCAAGGTTAGAATTCAGGTTTAGCGCGGTCCGAAGCTCATTGATAGCTGCGGTTGATTGACCTGTTTTTGCCAGCGCGACTGCATACATATGATGGATGTCCGCGTTATCTGGTGCCAGCTCGGATGCTTTCCGAAGTGATTCAACCGCGTCGGCATTATTGTTGGAATGAAGAAAGTTGCGTCCCGCATTGAATGCGTCGTAAGCGCCCTGAGAGATCTCCTTGCCGTCCATCAGGATCTGTGCCCGCGCGACGTCGCAGGTGAGCGCAACTGCGGCGGAAAAAACAGCTATCGCGCCTGATGCAACCAGCGTTCTTGCTTTGATTTGCGAAACCAAAATGACCTCTGAATCGTATGAGTTAAATCGCATTTTTCATTGTAGTGCACGATAAAAGAAACGACATGAAGGGGACCGTATTACCTCTTTTTCACTCCTTAAAACATATCCCTCAATAGGGGAACTGAGATGTGATTATTTGAAACCCTGTAACTGATTGACTCTAGCTGGATTCGGGTGATTGCCATTTCGATGTTCGGTCCGGGACCCTCCGAAACCTTGTAAAATCGTTTCCCCTATTAGGGGAAGTAAACTAAAGTGTCGCGAAGAGACTTGGCGGGGCGATACTGGCGGGGGCGAATCTGGCGGAGTTGCTTTCAGACTAGACTCTCTTTTCTCAGCCTTCATTACGCTACTCTTTCGTTTACGCTAGACTTGCTTCTGCTTCGGAACGCAGGTGGTTGATTATGCGGCGGTTGAAATGGGGAGTGCTCGGGGGGTCAGGATTTGCGCGACGGCGCAGTATTCCGGCGATGATGCTTTCCCCGGTTGTGGAACTTCTTGGCGTTGCAAGTCGCTCACGCGAGAAGTCTGAAAAGTTTGCCGAGCAGTTTTCATTGCCTGAAATCTATGACTCTTACGATCACATGCTCGACGACCCTCACATCGAGGCTGTTCATATTCCCTTGCCGAATTCAATGCATTGCGAATGGGCGATCAAAGCGATGGAAAAAGGCAAGCATGTTTTAGTTGAAAAACCTTTTGCGACCAACGTCGCCGATTTACTCAAAGTTAAGGGAGAAGTTGTTCGGACGGGTCTAAAAGTCATGGAGGCGATGATGTGGCCATTTCATCCACAGCATCGCAAAGCGAAAGAGTTGATTGCTCAAGATGCAATCGGAAAGGTTAGACTGGTGCGTTCTTCATTTACCTATCTGCTGACTGCCAAAACAGGCATTCGCCTTGACAAAGAGCTTGGAGGCGGCTGTTTGCTCGACGTCGGATGCTATCCGGTCAGTGCGGCTCGGTATTATTTTGCGGAAGAACCCACCAACGTTTTTGCGCGTGGAGACATTCACGCAGAACTCGACGTTGATACCAATATTAGTGGCATACTGGAATTCCCCTCCGGACGGGCTCTGTTTGATGCCGGTTATCATCTCCCTTATCGAACTGATCTGGAGGTTGTCGGCGAAAAAGGTCGTATATATTTCCCGCGTGCCTGGCAGCCGCATGAGACAGCTTCGATCTTTTTAAACGAAGAAGAGATAGTGCTGCCGACGGCAAATCACTATCTCAATCTATTCGATCATTTTTCGAACGCGGCTTTAAATGATACCAGTCTTGAATTTGATGTTGAGGACGCTCTGAAGCAGATGAGAGTGCTCGATGCAATCAAGTGCTCAATACTCCTCAATTGAGTCGAGTCACTCTTATCTCTGCTGCAGTCTGATCCTTCCGTCGATGCTGGTATCGAATATGGTGAGTGGGTCGGGAATAGAAAGTCGTTCGATATATAGAAACTAAGATTAGCGAGGTTGCTCGTTAATTCTTAAGGGTTCCGGTTGTGTGCGGGATTCCGTTGATGTCCGGGAATTCTATGGCTTCCGGGAATCTTATTGGTTCGTAGAGCGAAGCCTCTAGGTTCTCTATTGGGCTTCTGATTTCCGCGTCTCTAAAGGCGGTTAGTTTTTAGAGACGCGGTGAGCAGTTGTGTGGTTTTAGGAGGTTGGTACCGGTTGGTTAGTTCCGATGCAATCATTGTGCCTTACGCTTTGTCCCGACTGAATGTGTAAGTGCGCCGATACGTCTGCGTAAATACGCAAACATGCCTTGCCACTATGATGGGTGATTACTTCTTACCATCAGGGAGATACATGGGGTATTTCGGTTCGGCTGGCTCACAACTTTTACCGGAAAGAAGTTGCGAGCTTGTGAGTTATCTGCTATGAATCAAGATGTAGAGCCAATCTTCCCGGAAATGAAAACCAAAACCATAGTCGTAATGTTGATGTTCGTTTTGTCGTGGCTCGCGACAAACGGGTCGGCATGCGTGTGTCCGAAGATTGTCGCGCATGTTTATAAACAGAATGTTCAAACTGGAAATGGTTACCAGTCTCAAGCAATCGACGTATCTCCTCGCGATTCGGGAGACACTTGCGCGGACTGCGGGCATTCGAGCACATGCTGTTCCGCCCAAAATTCCAGTGCGGTATCACCTGCGGTTTATCTTTTTGATTGCGACGTGGTTGCAGTTCTCTACCAACCAGAAGCCGGCTACGCGCGCATTCCCGACTATGTGGGTGCGGTAAAGGGCAGTCGCGCGCCGCCTCCTCCATTAAGAATCTCGACTCTGGTCGCCTCACACCAACTCCTTTTGACTTAGAAACGCGAATCCATTCGCGAGCGTCTCTTCGCTTGCGATTTTTTTTGTCGTCTCTAAGTAGAAAGGAGAGCTGTTGTGCTGGCTCCAAATCAAGTTCAAAACTATCGTGGCTCCGTCGATGAAACCCAGACTTCGAAAAGTTGGGCCATTACCATTGGTGTCGTCCTACTCTGCGCGTTAGCAACCATCTTCTTATGGCAGAGTCTGCAGAGCCGAAAAGGACCGGAGCCGGGGGCTTCGGAAACGGTTTCTCTTCCAGAAGCGGCGCCTTCGAATCTAATTTCGCTCGATGCTCAAACGCGCATCGATTCTGGTTTGACAGTCCTTCCCGTTATGGCTACTGCGCCTGCAGCTGATATCGTCATACCTGGCGTGGTAGAGCCGAATCAGGAGCAACTGCAGCAGATAACTCCACTGGTTTCCGGTCGCGTTGGTCGAATTGCTGTTGCGCTTGGTGACCAGGTTCGCAAAGGTGACTTGCTGGTGACAATCGACAGTCCGCAAGTTGCGGAGTTGCACGGTAAACTTCACGAAGCCAACACGCGTGCGAAATTGGCAAGACAGAACATGGAGCGCGTGACCCAATCGGCCAACAAGGTCGCTCTGCTGAAGTCGAAAGCGACGCTGGAGGAAACCGAGGCTTCGCTGAATCGTATAAGCCAACTGGTCAATGAAGGACTGAGCGCCCGCAAGGATCTGGTTGCAGCTGAAGCTGAATACGAGCGTGCAAAGGCGGACTTCAACTTCCAGAAGGACATCTCGTTGAACCGCGAGGTCGCTGAGGCACGCGCAACGCTGAGTACAGCGCAAACCGAAGTCGAACATATAAAGGACGAACTGCGCGCTCTGGATGCGCCTCTTCCGAATGAATCGAATGGCAGACATCACGACATCTCCGCGATTGAGTTGCGCGCGCCGATGAGCGGCACTGTCATCGAGAGATTAGCTAACCCAGGAGCCGGTTTCGAAGCGAATAAACCACTTCTGACTCTCGCGAACACAAAGCGATTATGGGTAATTGCCAGTGTACCCGAAGGTAAAATAGGCAGCATCACTTTGGGGATGCCTGCCCGAATTAGTTTTGACGGGCGGACCTTGGAAGGTAAGGTCAACTACATTGACCCACGTTTAAATGAGGACACGCGAACCGGCAGAGTGCGTGTCGAGATTGCCAACGATGATAATAAAGTCAAAGTTGGTTCGTTTGTCGAGGTTGCATTTAGCTCCGCAGGAACAGTCGCCGGTACTTTCGTTCCGTCAGAATCTATTCAAACCGTCGGCGATCGCTCGGTTGTTTTCGTAGAGAAGAACGAGAACGATTTTGAACCACGCGATGTTGTTGTCGGGAAACAATATGGAACCCTTGTGGCAATCAAAAGTGGCTTGAGCAGCGGCGAACGGATAGCCAGTAAGGGCGCATTTTTGCTGAAATCAAAACTATTGAAGAATCAATTGGGAGAAGACTGATGATCGAGAATATCATCAAACTTTCTATCCGCCGGCGATTTCTCGTGCTGCTTTTGGTTGCACTGCTGGCGGTGGCAGGATTGCTATCCTTGAAAAATCTGCCAATCGATGCGGTCCCGGATATAACTAATGTCCAGGTTCAAGTGATCACGTCAGCACCCGCCCTCGCACCTCTGGAGATAGAACGCCAGGTAACTTTCCCGGTTGAGATCGCAATTAGTGGTTTGCCCGGTGTGACTGATGTTCGCTCAGTTTCGAAATTTGGTTTGTCGGTTGTCACAGTTGTCTTCAAGGAGAATGTCGATACTTATTTCGCCCGACAACTGGTGCTGGAGCGACTGACAAAAGTGCGCGAACAAATTCCTGAAAGCATCGGCAAACCGGAGATGGGTCCAATATCTACCGGTCTCGGCGAGATTTACCAATATCAGATACGCAGTAAGAAGGGCTTGTCTCAGAATACACTCGATTTGCGAACGGATCAGGATTGGAACGTTCGCCGGCAGCTCATGGGCGTTCCAGGAGTCGCCGAAGTAAACAGCTATGGCGGTCAGAAAAAGCAGTATCAAATTCGCCTGGACCCACAGCGCTTGCTCGCTTACGGATTGACTCTTCGTGATGTGCTTGATGCTGTAGTTCGCAACAACGAGAACGTTGGTGGTGCTTACATCGAACATGGTGGCGAGCAGTATGTTTTGCGTGGAATCGGACTGACTCAATCAGCTTCACAGATTGAGAATATCGTAGTGAAGGCAGGGAAGGAGGGCGTTCCCGTATTCGTCCGTGACATCGGCGATGTCGTTGAAGGATCGGAGGTCCGTCAGGGTGCTGTTCTCGCCGATGGCAACGGCGAGATCGTAGCCGGCATAGTGATGATGCTGAAAGGTGAAAACTCGCGTGCCGTGGTTGAGAGGGTAAAGCAAAGAGTCGCGCAAGTTCAAAAGTCTTTGCCGTCAGACCTGGAGTTGGTGCCGTTTTATGACCGGTCTGATTTGGTCGATCGCACAGTAAAGACGGTTGAAACCAATCTTATCGAAGGTGCCTTGCTGGTGCTCGTGGTATTGCTACTGGTGCTGGGTAACTGGCGTGGCTCGCTGCTTGTCGCCGCTGTAATTCCACTGTCTATGCTATTTGCAGCTATTTGCATGTCTGTGTTCAAAGTCTCCGGAAACTTAATGAGTTTAGGAGCTATCGACTTCGGTTTGATTGTCGACGGTGCTGTCGTCGTGGTCGAAAATGCTGTTCGACGATTGAGCCAGGCGCATCCGGATGTTCCCTTACAGGAACGCCGTAAAATCATAACGAAAGCCTGTGTCGAGGTTGGAAGACCGGTTGTTTTCGCTGTTTCTATTATCGCGATTGTTTATTTGCCGATTTTGAGTCTCTTCGGCGTTGAAGGAAAAATGTTCAAACCTATGGCGCTTACAATCGTGTTCGCGTTACTCGGGTCACTGGTTTTGAGTTTGACTTTTGTTCCGGCGATGCTCACTTTCGTTATGACCGGGCCAGTCTCGAAAGAGGACAGTGTTGTTGTCCACGTTCTTCGCGAGTTTTACGCGCGAGCACTGAGCGTGGTTATGAAATTTCGCGCTCAAACATTTACTGTCGCCTTTTCTGTTTTACTCATGAGCTTCCTCACCTTCCCGCTCCTGGGTAGTGAGTTTATTCCTCGCCTCGATGAAGGCGCTCTCGCTGTTCAAATGCAACAACTGCCCAGTATCTCACTGACGCAATCAATCGCGAATGGAACTGCCGCCGAAAAAATTCTCAAGTCCTTTCCGGAAGTTACACGCGTGGTATCAAAGATCGGCAGGGCCGAAGTTGCGACCGATCCGATGGGTGTTGAAACAGCTGATATCTATGTCGGATTGAAACCGCGGTCCGAATTGCCTACCAGCTTCGACCGCGACGACCTAATAACTCGTATGAAGGCGAAATTGGAATCTGGTGTTCCCCAGGCTGTATTCAGCTTTTCGCAGCCCGTTGAGCTTCGCACTTCAGAGTTGATCGCGGGCGTTCGCTCCGACGTCGCAATTAAAGTATTCGGCGATGACATGGACGAACTCAGGAAAACGGCCGAGCAGATAAGCAAAGTCGTGAGCAAAGTGAAGGGTGCCGCCGATGTTAAGGTGGAACAAGTTTCCGGATTGCCTCAAATGATAGTGATACCGAATCGGGACGCTATTGCTCGTTACGGTATAAATGTCGAAGACGTGAACAATGTGGTGCAATCGATCGTTGCAGGCAAAAATGCGGGTGTCGTTTACGAGGGAGAAAAGCGCTTCGACCTGACGGTCAGGTTAAACGAGGAAACCGGCAATGATCTCAATCAGATCAAGAACTTGCTCATCTCAGCGCCGAATGGCGCACGTATACCACTGTCAGAAATTGCTTCCATAAAGGTACAAGATGGTCCCGCTCAAATTTCTCGCGAGGATCGCAGGCGGCGAATAGTGGTTGAACTCAACGTCCGCGGCCGAGATCTTGGATCATTCGTGCAGGAAGCGCAGGAAAAGATCGATAAGAATATCAAGCTGCCGTCCGGATATTATGTAACCTGGGGAGGGCAATTCGAGAATTTGCGCAGGGCCACGAATATGCTACTGCTGGTGGTGCCGATTGCTCTTGTTTCGATCTTCGTGTTGCTATTCATGACGTTTGGATCGTTCAATCAGGCTCTTCTGATTTTTACTGGAATTCCATTTGCAATCGTTGGTGGAATTTTTGCTCTCGCCGCTCGCGGCATGCCGTTTTCCATCTCCGCAGGTATCGGCTTTATTGCTCTTTCGGGAGTGGCTGTTTTGAACGGTGTCGTTCTCGTCAGCTACATCAATAAGCTAAAGCCGAAGATGGAAACAGAACTTGCCGTTCGTGAGGGCGCGATGACCAGACTGCGTCCTGTGCTGATGACCGCTCTGGTTGCTAGTCTCGGTTTCGTCCCCATGGCGTTTTCTTCATCGGCCGGCGCCGAGGTGCAACGTCCACTTGCCACAGTCGTCATCGGCGGGTTACTCAGCTCAAGCGTTTTAACGCTATTGCTCTTGCCTGATCTGTATTTGTGGTTTGATACCATGTCGTTAAAACTTGGTCGCGGTAACCGGAAGAAGCGCGATCTTGTCGATGTTTCAAAATTGCATTAGCGCGTCGCTAGGTTTGATCCGATGTTTCGGCCACTTGCGGCGCTGCATTGATGACGTCGGTTTTGACAATGGTGGGTAGTTTGAAACTCAAGGCGAATGCGATGAGCATTACGGCTGCGCCGACCCAATAGGGGCTAGCTGCTCCCATGGTGTCGAAAAGATAGCCGCCCACTACCGGCCCCAAGATACGCCCGAGAGTGGACATTGATTGTCCGATGCCCATCACTCCGCCAGTTTCCTCTCGAGGTGCGAGCTTCGAGAGGAGGCTTGAATTCGATGGATTGTTGATACCGGATCCGGTGGCAAGAATGCAAAGGGCGATGCACAAAACGACAAGGTTGTGCGTTATCGGTGTGAGGATTAAACCGAGCGCGAGCAGACCGGTTCCTACGCTAATCAATTTCGAATCGGGATAAATTTTGCCGATGCGGCGGATCAAACCGCCTTGAACGAAAACCATCACGATTCCAAGCCCGGTGAACAAATAACTGTTCTGCTTCATGTCGAAGTTGTAGTATTCGCTGGTCAGCAGTACAAGCGTTGTTTCCATATTCGCAAAAGCGAACGTGGATATGAACATGATGAGCAGTGACAGCGTGTACTTGTGATTAGCCAGGGTGTGAAAGTAAAATCCGGCGCCAAGGGAAAACGGATTGTGTTGGTTTTGTTTGCGATGTTCTGGCTCAGGCAGGTAAATTGCCGTGAAGATCAAATCGAGTAAGCTGAATCCTGCAGCGATGAAACCAAGGATGTTGGGATGGACGCCGAAAGCAATTGCCAGCCCTGCAATTGCCGGTCCCAGAACGAAACCGAGACCGAATGCGGCACCAATCATGCCCATCCCGCGCGATCTTTCCTCTTCAGGTGTGACATCGGCCACGTATGCTTGAGCAACGGCTAGGTTGGCGTTTCCAAGACCCGCGACGATGCGCGAAAGAAACAACATCTCGAGAGAGCCCGAAAGTCCCCAGATGGCATAGCCGATCGCCGACGTGCACAGGCTAATCATGAGGACGGGACGTCTGCCGATTTTGTCGGAAAGGCGCCCCCACATTGGAGCGAAGAAAAACTGCATCAGCGAGTAGGACATGAGCAACAGTCCTACGGTGAGACCGCTCGCGCCAAACTGTTTCGCATACAGGGGCAGGAGCGGAAGAATTATGCCGAAGCCGATCAAGTCGATGAGCATGGTCAGGAACATGAGTCCTAGAGCCATGTGCATTTTGTATTTCGGGCTGTTTTTGTCTGAGTTTTTCTGCATTCCTGATAGATAACCTTAACAGCTTGTATGTGATCGTGGTGCGACCTCAGGCGTGATGTTTCGAGCCTTTCACAAGAAAGAAGTTTTATTTTAAGTTTCTCTCGACAAGCAGAGATTCGACCGCAAGCGAGCCGTGTCTTCGGAGTTGACGGGATTGTGTGATAAGCTTCGCTGAATGACCAGGGTAAACTTCAATACCGCCAAGTTTTTAGTGAGCGCTCCAAGCCTCAAGCAGTGTCCGCCTGAGCAGGGCGCCGAGGTTGCCTTTGCAGGGCGTTCGAACGCGGGCAAATCGAGCGCTCTTAACTCGTTGACCAGAAACAGCAAATTGGCACGGACAAGCAAAAGTCCCGGATGCACTCAGCTGATCAATTTCTTCACCTTGCAAAGCACCCCCGACTATCGCATTGTTGATTTGCCCGGCTACGGATACGCAAAAGTCTCTCAAGCTATGAAGGAAAGATGGCAGGAGCATTTGACTGAGTATCTCGATGCGAGGCAGTGTTTGAAAGGTCTCGTGCTTGTGATGGATGTTCGGAATCCAATGCAAGATCTAGACAAGATGCTGCTCAAAAGAGCCCTTGATTCGCAGCGTCCACTGCATATGATTCTGACGAAATCCGATAAAATTTCGCGTGGAGCCGCTCAAAACACGCTTTTCCAGCTGCGCCAGGGGTTGAAAAAATCCGGACTCGATGACCTTGTCACGGCGCAGACGTTCTCCTCTGTTACCGGCGACGGTGTCGATGAATTAGCGAAAAAACTCGCGAGCTGGCTCTCCGGCGAATAACCTGAGAAGCTAGCCAGCCGGCTCCGGAACCTCCTGAGCAGGTTTCTTCCACGAGTAGGTGAGGAAGTTCATGAGCTGTTCCGAATTGCAAAAACGGCGCCGCAAGTATGACTCGGGCGCCGTTCTAATTTGCTTTGCCTTGAGCTATTTTGCTTTCGCTGCTGTTTCCGCTTCGTCCAGGCAGGCTACGCCAGGAAGTTCAATCCCTTCGAGAAACTCGAGCGAGGCACCGCCGCCGGTGCTGATGTGCGTAAGCGCATCGCCGGGGACGTTTTTCTTTTGAAGCGCCGCCACGGAATCGCCGCCACCGATGATGGTCTTGGCGCCCTTGCGAGTCAGGGTAATGAGCTGTTCGATCAACTCATTCGTCCCTTTGTCGAAACCAGGAATTTCGAAAACCCCGGGCGGTCCGTTCCACAGAATCGTTTTGCACGGCTCCAGTGCTTCTTTCACGGTCGCGATCGATTTCGGTCCGATATCGAGTCCCATCTGCTCGGCAGGAATATCGTCGACGTCTACTGTTTTGCTTTCGACGCCTTCTTTCATTTCTGCGGCGCAAACGACGTCTTCAGGTAGAATGATGCGGACGCCTTTATCCTTCGCTTTCTTCTCAAGCTCTCTGCAATATTCCATACGGTCATCTTCTACCAATGACTTACCGACGTTCTTCCCTTGCGCTTTGAGGAAGGTGAACGCCATGGCACCGCCGATGATGATGATGTCCACTTTTTGAATCAAGTTATCGAGAACGCCGATTTTTGAGGAGACTTTGGAGCCGCCGATGATGCATGCCACTGGTCTTGCCGGGTCATCCAGTGCTGCGCCGAGCATCTTCAGCTCTTTATCCATCAACATCCCTGCGAGCGCCGGACGGACCAGGTGGGCGACTCCTTCGGTGCTAGCGTGGGCGCGGTGAGCGGTTCCAAACGCGTCGTTGACATATACGTCTGCCAGTTTGGCGAGTTGTTTGACGAACTCGGGGTCGTTCTTCTCCTCGCCTGCGTGGAAGCGGACGTTCTCCAGCAGCAGGATTTCGCCGGATTTCATTCCGTCTACTTTCTTCTCTACTTCGGGTCCCACCGTTTCATCAATGAAATCGACTTTGACGTCGGACTTCTCTTTGAGCAGTTCTTGCAAGCGAGTTGCCACTGGTTTCAAAGTCAATTTCTCGACTTTCTTGCCGTCGGGGCGCCCCAGATGTGATACCAGAATTACTTTTGCTCCGTTGGCAACCAGTCGTTCAATCGTTGGAATCGCAGCTCTGATGCGCGAATCGTCTGTGATAGAACCGTCGGTTTTGCTTTGGGGAACGTTGAAGTCAACGCGCACGAGAACGCGTTTGTCTTTGAACAAATCTTCTTTGACGCTGGCGATACTTTGCTTTTTCATTGAGCTGAATCCTTAATGAGCCGGTCTTGATGGGTTTCTCTGAAAAGTTTTTCGATGAGCGAAATCGGTTTAGCGCGTGAGGCGGAAACGGTTTTTCAAATGGTCTTTATGAAAGAAGGGCGAGACACCTGCGCGCCTCGCCCTCCGTTTCACATAACCAAATTAGACTTTGACAGCCAATTTGCTAGCTACGAGCGAGCAGAGCTCGACGAGGCGGTTGCTGTAACCCCACTCGTTGTCGTACCAGGCGAGAACTTTGACCATGTTTTCGCCGACAACCATGGTGAGGTCAGCGTCTACGATGGACGAGTGTTTGTTGCCCTGGAAGTCGATCGATACGAGCGGTGCCGGTGCGACGCCGAGGTAACCTTTGAGGTTCGCTCCAGCAGCCTTCTTCAAGCACTCGTTGACAGCTTCGACGGTTACCGGCTTCTTGCAGGTAGCGACGAGGTCGACAACCGATACGTTCGGCGTAGGCACGCGCATTGCGAAGCCGTTCAATTTGCCTTTGAGGTGCGGCATGACCAGACCGATAGCTTTAGCGGCGCCGGTCGACGAAGGAATCATCGACATAGCTGCTGCGCGAGCGCGACGCAGGTCGGAGTGACCGGTGTCGAGCAGACGTTGGTCGAGGGTGTAGCTGTGGATGGTGGTCATCAAACCATGTTCGATTCCGAACTCATCATCGATTGCTTTCGCGAGAGGCGCCAGGCAGTTCGTGGTGCACGATGCGTTAGAGATGATGTTGTGTTTTTCCGGATCGTAATCTTTTTCGTTGACACCGAGAACTACTGTGATGTCTTCGTTCTTCGCCGGTGCGGAAATCAATACCTTTTTAGCGCCGGCATTGACGTGTCCTTTTGCTTTCTCAGCGTCGGTGAACGCGCCGCTGCACTCGAGAACGATGTCGATGTTGTGTTTCTTCCACGGGCAGTTAGCCGGGTCTTTCTCTGCTGAGAAAGAGTAGGTTTTGCCGTCGACTGTGAGTCCATCGGCTGAATGCTTCACTTCATTCTTGAGTTCGCCGAGAACTGAGTCGTATTTGAGGAGGTGAGCCGATTGCTCGGTCGATTGGAAAGGGTCATTGATTGCGACGATTTCGAAATCTTTCGGAAGGCTGGCGAGGTACGCGCGGAAAACGTTACGTCCGATGCGTCCGAAGCCGTTAATTGCTACTTTTGCCATTAGGTTGATGCTCCTTGGGTAGGCGATTGGCTTTACAGGCTGTGGAGAGCATAGCCGATCCACCCGGAAATCCCCCATTCTCTTTATGCTGCGTTAAGACATTTCGTTGATTTTCTTAAATATTGAAAACTCGGCGATAATAAAAGATATAGTTAGAACGGTCTTGATTACCGGTTGGACCGCCACAGACGCAATATAAGAGGCTTTTTTGTAATGACAGAACAAGTGAAAGACGGCATCCGTGCCCAAGTTGAAGAAGTGCTTGATAAGCTTCGTCCGATGTTGATGATGGACGGCGGCAATATCGAACTCGTCGAAGTCAAAGACGGCGAAGTTTTCGTGCATCTCCTCGGCGCATGCGGCATGTGCCCCAGCTCCACGATGACCCTGAAGATGGGCGTCGAGCGCGCACTGAAAGAAGCGCTGCCGGAAATCAAACGCGTAATTCAAGTCTAGATTTCGGGTTTAAACCGATTTCGCTCGACGCGAAGCTCTAAAACGCAGGCGTAGTCTCTACTCACGCCTGCTTTATTGTTGGCTAAACTCCAGCATGCTTGTTTTACACACCCGCTTGCGCTGCGGAGATTCGTCGCAGGACCGGAATCAGCTGTTGGGCTGACCGATAACGATCTTCTGGCTCCATTTGCGTGCAGCATTCGACCAGTTCGCAAACTTCGGGCGAAAGATCGGGTCGCAGTTCCTTCGGATTCGAAGTGGATAGAGCCTCCGGTTCTTTCCCTGTCAAAAGAAAATAGAGAGTGCAGCCAAAGGCATAAACATCGCTTTCAATCATTGCCTTGCCGCGAAACTGCTCGGGCGAAATGTACGCCTGCTTGCCGACCAGCGTGCCAGTCGCCTGACCGATGAATTCATTGGCGGCGCCAAAGTCGATGACGACGATGCTACCGTCCTCGGTGACAACCAGATTGTCCGGTGTCAGGTCGCGGTGGATGATTGGCGGTTCTTGCTCGTGCAGGTACTTAAGGATAGAGGCGATTTTGATGCCCCAATCAATGGCGACGTACTCCGGTTGCTGACCATTTTGCCGGACGTATTGCCGAATATCTTGACCGTTCAAATATTCCAACATCAAATAAGTTCTGCCGCCCTCGACAAAATAGTCGAAAACTTTGACGATGCCGGGATGGTCGAGCTTCATTAGGAGTTGCGCTTCGCGCTCGAACATCTCCTTAGCTTTTTGTTTGACGCTTTCCTGCGCGTCTTCCGGAATCACTGCTTCCTTTATTACGACAAGGTCCTTACCGTCCCCGCGATCGCACAGATAGATCGCTGCCAGACCTCCAAGAGCGAGGTGGCGAATTACTTTTACTGTGCCGTTCTTCAAGGTCCGCCCCGGTTCCAGCGGTAGAAAGTTCGTAGGACAATACCGGCGGCGCAGTTCGTCCTCCCACATATCCGTATAGCTGAGTTCGTTGGAACCGCTAGCCAGTTGCTTTATGTCGGAACGCAAGCTCGTGATATTTTCGCCGACCTCGCAGCCGTTGCTCCATAACTCCACGGCGAGCAGAATCTGTTCAGTCTCACTCGGATCGAGTTTGTCCACGAAAAGCTTGATTGGTTGTGGAAATCTGTCTGTGAAAATACAAAGCTCTCTCCTCTCCATCGATTTATCCGCGTTGGAAACATCAAAGCGCCTTATGTTTTTCCAGTTGAAATATTGCATTGATGCAAACGGTTGATCCAGCATAATCGGCATGCGCAGACCGCTTTTATCTACAATCAATTGGTTTTTTGAAAACACTCGCGTTGCGGTCAAACCAATAAGCGCCGTCGCGCAGCAACTCATAATGACAAAGAAGCACTTGAACAGGTCCGCATGATCTCGGGAGCTTGGATAGTATATGTATGTACCGACTATAAGAATAAGTCCGATGATTGTGACGAGCGGAAATACAAGACCCCAGATTGGAAAGGTGCCCTTCAGTAGCGTTCGGATTGACGGAACTCCGGGAGAATCGTATGTGGCTTTAACAGCTAACTCTGCCATAAACTTGTGCGCTCCTCCTGAGCAGATTGCTCGTCGCTGGTATTGGATGTGGTGCCCTGATTTACTGCGACCTTGACTCGCTCTTCTGAGTTGGGGTTGATGGTGATGGTGCTTCCGTTTTTATCCAAACTTTCAAGCGCTTTCTTGAGGTCGGCTCTCAATGCGTGGATATCCTGATAGCGATTTTCGGCTTTCATGTTGGTGCAGGTACGAATTATGGTATCAATTTCGGTGCCTACTTCTGGGCGCTCATCTGCGATCTTTGATTGCGTAATCGGTGCAGGATCGTGACCCGACAGTAGGTAGAACAGAGAGCAGCCCATCGCGTAGATGTCGCTTGCCGGGACCGGCTTCCCTCGGAATTGTTCAGGCGGTACGTAAGCATGTTTTCCAACGACTGTTCCGGTCAACCCGGTCGCTTGAGTTTGAGCGACATTGAAGTCGATTAGCTTAAGCGTGCCAGAGCGCTCAAGCATTAAATTGTCCGGTGTGAAATCTCGGTGTAACACGCTTCTTTCATGAAGATACTCAAGCATGTCGCACATCTGAAGAGCGAGTTCTATAACCTGTTTCTCTTCCATCGGTTTGCCGCCGGCATAGTCGCGGAGGTTTTGGCCTTCAATGTGCTCAAGTACTAGATAGCCGCGGTGGTCTTCTACAAAATAATCGAGCAAGCGAACGATATGATCGTGTGACAGTAAATTTAGCGTGCGAGCTTCATGTTCAAAACGTTCCAGCGCTTGCCTGCGAACCGAATCCTCCACGAAGATTGGAAAAATTGTTTCCTTTAAAACGACATTCTGGCAGTGTGATTTATCCAGAGCCGCGTTTTCCCGACAGAGGTAGGCTGCGCCTTGACCACCTACGCCCAGTTTCATCACCACGTCATATCGACCCTCATTGAGCTGGTCGCCTGCTTCAAGAGGATCGAGATTGTCGCGGTTTGGTGACCCGGTTAATGATTGAAGCCAGAGTTCTGTGTAGCTGGCTTTCTGCTGTGGCATCAGAGCTTCAGCAAGGTCTGCGGTTATCGTGCAAGCCGGTGCGAAATGTTTCAGCCTCTCATAAAGATCGGCTCTGCCTCTTTGATCGAGAGCGGCGTATTCCAGTGATCGCAGTTTCTTACCGTTTTGATCCTTGAAGACAACCATCCAGTCATCCGGCTGGGAATTTTCCGGGCGGTCCATGTATGCACTTTTGATTTCGTTCCAGCCGAGCCAATTCAGTTTGAATCGAGAGAGCTTGAAACTTTGATAGAAGGTGATGCCGTTAGAGTCCAGAACAAGCAGGTTCGGCTCCGTCAGATTCTTCACTGCCTTGACAAACAGAAAGACCGAAATAAATGCGGCGACCATTGCCACAACGGGGTTTGCTACCGCTATTGCGATGTTTGTAACACCGCCCTGGAGCGTGGTCGTGATTTCCTTCAAGGTCTCGGCAGATGTTAATGCGAGCTGCTTTGCTAGGCTTTCATTGTTGAGCAGCGCCGTCTTGTGAATTACATAAAAGAACATAGTGCTGGAAATCCAGATCGGAGTGAAGCACAGCCAGGCCACCATCGGGCCTAATCGCGACCAACTCGCGAGCGAACCGCGAAAGCCTTTGTACGTGTCTGTCAGCACACGGTGAGCGTTGTAACGAATCTCGACATTTGCGTCGAAGCTGCGCATGCGCGGACCGAGTTCCTGGCAGCGAGCCAGCGTCCGCAGGGTCGAATCGACGATGCAGTGAGGATAATGACTGTCGACATATTTGACTATGAACTGTACATCTTTTGCGTCTATGCGAGCGAGTTCGAATGGCTGGAAGTCGCCGTTTTGAAAGGTGAAAATCAGGTCTTTAGGAACGATTTTGTCAGTCTCATAGCTGACTGAAAGCGACTTTAGATTGCTCAGCTGCCAGCTTTGATATCCGTAGTAAAGCACACCGTCTGCGATTTTGAACTTCCGTTTTAGAATGTCCTCGAAGAAGTACGCGAAACCACATACCAGGACCACGATGTAGCCGATGTCGGATACCACGCTGCCGAACTGCGTCATCACGAAACCGAAGATGGCGACCGGGATAATGCCCCAGATTGGAATCAGAAAGACAACCTTCCACCACAAAGCGGCGGTCGACATATGATCGCTGTGGCGCATGATGCGCTCATCTTTGTGCTTCTGCGTGACTTTCGCGATAGGTGCCGATGCCGTCAACGTTGTCTCTCGCTGATCTATCTCTATCTACTTATGCCCGCGTTGGGGCGATTAACGTCCTAGCTTCAATCTACTAGATTGAAACTATTCTCGCTGGTCTACCCTTAACCCTTAAAGGAACTAGCAATGCACACTCCAGTTAGAGAGGTTGTGTGTAGCAGATTTTTCTGTGTTGGTTGAATTCTTAAACCGGTTAATTGGCGACAAATATTTCTTTTCTGATGCTCGTGCTTTATTTTAGAACTCTTCTGCTATTCGATATCTTCAGGCGCGTGAGCAAGCGTTTCGATTCTCCAGTTTACATACACTTTGTCACATTAGTAGTTGGTAGGAGAAGGGACTACGACTCTCCGCAAATTTCAAATCTATGGTCATCGCTTGTCGTTACTGAAACAACTGAACGAAAGACTGAAGCGAGATAATTTTCACTCCTTCGTGTTCGTTCAAGTCAAGCAGGTCTTTGTCGCCGCTTACCAGGAAATCAGCTTGAGCAACGACTGCACAAACGATATAGACTTCATCCTTAGGATCGCGACACACGTTTTGGACACTTGCCGGCAACTCGACAAACTGCGCTTTTTCACGAACCAAGTCCACCAAACTGTCTTTGCGGCTGGGTTGAATCCTCGCTTGAAATTTAGGCCGCTCCAGTACTTCTGCAAGTTCGCTGATGAGCGCTTCTGCACAAATCAACCGGTACTGATCTTGCTCTAGCAAATGCACAACTTCAAGAGCTTTGTTGCTGTTTAGAAGCGCGCTGATCCAAATGTTTGCGTCAACGACTACCTTAAGCACCCTGCGCTCTTTTTTCCCTTCGGTATTTGGTTACCTCATCGGCAACCTCTTCCTCTGCAATTGACTCGGTGCCTACATTGTCTTTGGATACTTCCTGTACCAATTGCCGGAATCGATCACCCCATGTCTTGGACAATTCTCGGCGCAACTCCTGCAATTCCGCAGCCGAAAGCTGTTCGACCAGGCGAAGGATCTTTTCTACAGTGACAGGTTCATCTGACTGGGGCTGGTTCATAGTCTGTCGTTCACTTGCCTATCGAAGGGAGGATAGGCTATCTGCCGATGTCGTAAAGGTTTAGTGACAGTCTATCACAGGTCGCGCCGCTGGGCTCGCGTGTACTCGCACAGCGCTTCGAACAAGCGCGGCCGGGAACATTAAGTAAATGGATGGTCTTCTTAAATGCGAGTAGCTGAGGCAGTCCCTTCCAGCACTCCGGTATGATGTTAGTGATACTAGGGGCGAGATGATGCTCGAGGTTTTCTTCGCTATTCTGTACTTGCTTCCGCTCGTGATATCGGCGGTCGCTGTTATCGTGCTAGTAGCCTCGCTCACGAAAAAGTGCAAGTTTTTCAAAGGGCTTCCCGGACTTACAGGCGGCATCTTAATTACTTTGTTCTGCCTGAACATCCTCATTATCGTTTGGTCCTGCGTGATCGCACTTGGTTAGACGAGGCAAGCTGATTTTTAGTACGATGGGAAGGGGGTAATGGGACCTGGATTATGCACGAAGTCTTCTTCACGATGTTGTATCTGTTTCCGCTCGTGATTTTGGCGGTCTCTGTCATCGCGTTGGTGGCAGGTTTATTCATTCAGGTACGAAAACATGGGGGCGTGCAATGGTTCTCAAATGCCTTTGCAGCCTACAAATTGTCGTTTACCGATAGTCTTAGGTGCAGCTATCAATGTCTTGCCCGTCGGCGGACTGAGATTTGGAGAAGCGGTGGCATTTTAATCGCTCTGTTTGGCGTCATAGGTTTTTTCTGGAGTGATGTTGCCCAATTCGTCTCCGATTTTCGGAAACTTGTGGGAATATAAATTCCGAAGGCTATGACTAGTCGCCGAAGAAACGTTTGATTCGCGTTCTAAAATCTGAAGTCAGATAGCTGCTGACGACGACGGTTTCGTGTTGCGGGAGAAGCCCACTTCGAGCGCCTTCCGACATTGCGCGTCGCACTGAGCGCTTCGACTCGATGATTGAAGCGTAACCGTTTTCCGCGATACGTTTTGAAACACGTTCAACAGTTGCTCGCAAATCTGCGACATCTTCTACCTTATTGACCAGTCCGATAGAATGCGCTTCTTGAGCGGTTATAACGTCTCCGGTGAACAGAATTTCTTTTGCTTTTGCCGGTCCCACCAGGTAGGTTAACCGAGCGATATTGTCGTCGTCCAGCACGATGCCTAGCCGCGATACGGGTACTCCGAAGGAGGCATTTGCACTTGCGTATCGCAAATCACAAGCGACCGAAAGTAATAAACCGCCACCGATGCAGGCGCCGTCAATCATGGCTATCAGCGGTAGTTCAAAGGCATAAACATAGTCGAGAGCTTCACTCAACGCGTGCCAAAAAGTTTGCGCGCGAGCGTAGTTATCGATTTGTTCCATCTCTTCGAGATCCGCACCAGATGCGAAGTTGCCTCCTGCGCCACAGAAGACGACAGCCTTTGCGCCATTGTCGTGCATCCAGGAAAGCTTTTCCGGAATCGCCATCCACATGTCGTGTGAGATCGCGTTTCGCATGCCAGGACGGTTTAGCGTTATCCAGCCCACACCATCGACTATTTCTGTTTGAACAATATCGAACTTATCTTCCATGGACTTCTCGGTTTCTCGCATTATTTAAAATCGAACTTCACAGTGTCACCTTCCTTGATACCATTCTTTTCACAGTATCCGGCGTTGACCTCGATAACTTCAGAGACGGAAACGTCTTCTCCTTCCGGATATGTCGGACATTGCGTCGGGTCTTGCGATTTGCATGGTGGCACGTCTTTGCAAATGCGCATAATTTTGCCGTCTTTGATGAAGATCATGTCCAGCGAAATGAAGCAGTTGTACATCCAGAAGCGCACGCCGCGTGGCGGAGTGAAGAGGAACACCATTCCGCTGTTCTGGTCCAGGGCTGTTCTGCCCATCAAGCCGCGCTCGATTTCTTTTGGAGTTTGAGCTACTTCCAGGTTGATGATGTTTTTTCCAATTGTGGCTGTTGGCATTTTTCCAATCGCTTCCAGAAACAAAGATTGCATTGTGAATGCCGTCACGAGGAGCGTCATTATGAGCGGAATTCGGAATTTAGTAGTCAATATCTTCACAACCACCACATTTTACTGAAGGGAGTCTTACTGTACAGGAATTGTATCGTGTTGAGGAGCACTCCACGCCGTCCAGGTAAAGACATACTGTTAATCATGCCGGTCGGGTCAATGACTGCCGAAATTCCGGTGTTGGCGGCAAGCACCAGGTAGCGCTCGTTTTCCACTGAGCGCAGCACCGCCGCCGCCAGCAATTGGCGATTGATTGATGCGTTGTGAAACCAGGCAAGGTTCGAAACATTTACAAGCAACGACGCTCCGTTTCGCACTTCGTCGGCGATGAGCTTCGGGTAGATCAGCTCGATATAAACCGACATCCCGACCTTGCCATACTGGCTTTTCGCCAGCTGTGCCGAGTGTGCAGACAGGTACGATTCCCGACTTGCCGGAATGCGACTGCGGACTCGATTTGGAATACGCTCGTCGTTGAAAAACTGTGGCGCGAATTCGCCAAGCGGAACAAGGCGTTGTTTTAGATACAAATCACGGCTCTGACGAGCTGGCGTGATTAATTCAGCGCCATTCGCGAGTCCGTTTTGAAGCGTTTCAATCGTGCCGACGATGACTTCTTTCTTTTGTTTGAAAACGATGTTTTTAAGGATACTCAGCAGGCAGCCAGGTTGCATTTGTGCGGCGTTAATAGCTCCTTCGGGCAAACAAAGCATCGAGGAGCCGAGGTTGGCACACAGTGTCGAATAGCGTTTTGCGATATCTGTTGGTTTTGAAATATTCAACCGTTCTTCTTCGATCGTCACGTTGCCCTGTACGACTGCAACTGAAACCGGTGGTGAGTGCGAGTCCAGCGCCATCGCGGTGGCTGCGTCGATGCGCTCATTGATAGCCGCGATGCGTGTGTTGCCCCACGAGCAGATCCCGATTAGAGCGATAATCGTGACGGTGAAATCGAACAAGCCACCGAATCTGGTGGAGAAATTGTCTGTTCGTGCGCCGAGTCTACGCGCACTATGACTGACTTCCAGGAATAGATTCGCGATGGTGGCATTGACCAGTACGATTATAAAATCGATGCTGCCACTGCCGCCGATTGATGCGAGTTGAATGAGCGGAAGCTGCTTGTATTGCGAATAGGCGAGTTGGTTTATCGGCAATCCTACAAAAATCTCTGAAGGTGCGATCATCCACTGCAGAAAAACCCAGATCAGTGGCGTGGATAGAAGGTATGGGAAGAATGGTCTTTCGATGTTTGGAAGGAAACCGGCGCGCAGCGGCAAACAATACACAAGCGTTGCGAAGCCTGCAATCAGAAGCGCCTGGTGGAATGATTCGAGGATCCAGATGAACATGCTGATCTGAGTGCCAAGAATTTCATGGAACCCGAGCCAGCTAAGAGTACCCAAACCGAGATACCAGGAAAGCGAGACACCGTGATAGCCGACGCCAAATGCAAGTCCAACGGAAGCCGCTTCTAGTTTGCTGTTGACTCCTCGCAGCAGCACCAGAAGTGGTGCCAAACCGATCCACGCCAACCACCAGAGCTCGAAACCGGCGCTGGACAGCCCGAATAGACAACCGAAGAAAAATGCTACCGGCAGTTTATAACCGACGCCGAGACGCTGCAGCGCAGTTTTTCTGCCGAATAGCTCGGTGGTATCTCTAACTACTTGCTTGCTGAACACTCTTCGGCTACTCTCTGTACGTGTCAATGTTACACGGTCTTGAGCTTCTTTGTTTGAGAGTTATTTGAGGGATATCTGTTGTCGACTCATAGAATATTGGGAATCGACCCGGGAACAGCCGCAGTGGGCTTCGGTGTCGTGGACAAGAGAGAAGGTGACTCTTATCGATATATAACTTCGGGGGTTATCTCTACCCCCAAAACAATGAGCAATCCGCAGCGCCTTGCGATGATTCGCGCGGACATGATCACACTTTTAGATGAGTATAAGCCGGATGTAGTAGCAGTCGAGGCTATTTTCTTTTTCAAGAATGCCAAAACCCTCGTTCCGGTATCGCAAGCGCGGGGCGTGATTCTTGAGTCGGCTGCTACTGGAGGCTATGACATCGCGGAGTACACGCCGATGCAGGTTAAGCTCTGCCTGACCGGCCATGGGCGTGCAGACAAGTCTTTTGTTCAAACCGCTGTCGCTAAACTGCTAAATCTGTCGCAGATAATTAAACCGGATGATGCCAACGACGCGATTGCCATTGCCGTTTGTCATGCCCGTATGGATGTGTCATCTGCGGTGCGCGCCGCCTTGCGCACCAACGCGGAAGTTCAGAAGCAATAGATTCTCCGCAAGGTATGAGAAATTTCGCGCAGTCATGCCGCAGTTGGAATGTCAGCGGACTGGCAGCGGGCTAGCATAGAAGATGCTGAAGAAAAAACTATGGATCGAATGGATGTCAAGATACCGGTTCTACAATAGATTCAACTCAAACTGAGTCGTTATTGTCTGAACATAGATTTTTCCGAAGGACCCAATGAAAGCTGTAAAACTGTTTGTGCTGCTCGTCTTCTGTACTGTTGCCATTCTCGGTTTGGAGTGGTTCGTCACACGCGGAGCATTGACGCCAATTCTTGGAGTTTTTCTAATCGTATACCTGATTCTTGAAAAAATAAAAGAGCAGAAGGGCACGAACCATTAGATGAGAAGACCCCTCGCCATCGGCGTGCAAAACGCTATGGCGCGACAGGCTCAAACTGAATAGAGCTGAACTGAACTGTACTGAATAGCACTGAACTGAACTGAATAGCACTGAACTGAACTGAACTGTCTTTGTTCGCGCCTAGATAGTGTCGGCAGTCTCATGAGGGACTGCTTCTAAGCGTGACAGGATTTCCGAATATTTGTGAAATACCAGATGTGGTTCATGGTTTCGCAATTCGGTGAAGTCGTAGTAGGTCAAGTGTTCATCAGGCAGAAACAAAGCTTTGTGCAAACCGGCAGCTTCCGCGGCCAGCATGTCGGCTGATGAGTCACCAACGAATAGACTTGTTTCAGGAGTGCCGCCTATTTCTGCCAATCCCTTGAAGACGGGCTCTGGATGCGGCTTGAAATTGACGATATCATCGGCGGTGATAACTGTTCCAAAATAACCTTCCAGATTTTTCTCCTGGATGAAAGTGCGAACGACCTTTTTCGTCGAAGAGGTTACGATACCGAGTTTGATACCACGAAGTCTGCAGGCTTCCAGAAAGTTCTCAACGTCATCGAATAGAACGGCCTCAGGCATTGCCGCTTCTAGACCGACATTTACATGCGCACCGAAATCGGTTATCGACGGCAGTTCAAAGTCGACGACGAGATCTCTCCACGGGCGATAGAAACATTTGCCGATCACTTCCTCTGTCGCAAGATTGATACCATACTGTGACAGCGCATATTGATATGCGCGCATCCACATCGGCAGCGAGTGCGTCAACGTGCCGTCAAAGTCGAAAAGGATTGTTGAATACTGCAAAATTAGATACCTGAAAGCCAAGTAAATCCCTTGGAAACATCCAAGTTATAGCAGAAATTCAGGGACAAGAAAACTCGATCCAGCCGGTACCTTTATGTCCGTAATCAAAACTCTCTGGATAAATCATCTCTGCCATCATCTCAAGACTCTCTACCAGTCTGGGTCCCGGACGATTGAAATATTGGTTGCCGTCGGCGACATACACGTGTTTACTTTTCACCGCTTTCAGGTTTTCATAACCCGGCTTTCCTGAAATCAAATGCATCTCTTGCAAGGTTCTCTCATTGTCAAAACCGCACGGCGTCACGATTAAGACATCAGGGTCTTTTTGAACCACGTCATCCCACTGCATCCAGGGCGAATGCTTTCCGGCAACGCCGAAGAGGTTTTCGCCGCCTACAAGATCAACAAGTTCCGGCATCCAGTTGCCGGCCGCCATCAAAGGATCAATCCACTCGATAATTGCTACGGTGCGTTTCCTTTCTTCTTGTTTAGAAACCGCCTGCGCCTTTTCACTTACTTCAGAGATTCTCTGTTTAAGTCCGCTGATGACGACTTCGGCTTTCTCTGGAATCTCTAACGCATTGCCGACTTTTCTAATGTCGGTCCACACATCTTCCATACAATCAGGTTGGAGTGACACGATATGAGGTTGAGACGTAATCAAGTCGCAGACAGCCACCTCTACATCTTTGAGGCTGACCGCGCAAACTTCGCACTGCGCCTGCGTTATGATGTGTGTCGGAGCGAGTTCGTTCAGTTTATCCGCAAATACTTTATAAACAGAAAGGGATTCTTGAACAATTGCCTTTACGCGTTGATCGATTTCATAGCTGCTGCCATCAACGTTGAATTTCGGTCCTGTACAGACCGGCAAGCTCTTTACGGACAATGGAAAATCGCATTCGTGGGATCGCCCGACCATGTATTTCCCCATGTCGAGTGCGTGAATTATTTCGGTCGAGCTGGCGATCAGTGACACTATGCGCGGTGCTGTTTCCTTTGCCATTTTATCCTCGCAAAATTAACCGTTTACTTTCGCTCCGAAACCTGCTTTATGAGCCAAGAAGACTTCGGTCCACAGATGTGACGTCAGGATACCCTGACAAAATAAGCGCGTTGCGAAGTTCGTCCTTTAACGTTTCCATCACTTTATACACGCCATCTTCGCCTTCGAGTGCTAAACCCCAGAGCATGGGACGACCGACGAGGACGGCTTTTGCGCCGAATGCCAGAGCTTTGAGAATATCGGTTCCACGGCGGATGCCACCATCGACGATGACCGGAACCTTACCGTTTGCTGCGTTGACGACATCAGAAAGAGCATCAATCGTAGCGACCGTCGTGTCTAGTTGGCGTCCCCCGTGGTTAGAGACGATGATGCCGGCAGCGCCGTTTTCAATCGCGAGTTTTGTGTCGTCGGCTCTCAAAACGCCTTTGACTAATACCGGCAATTTAGTTTGCTTCGTTATCCATCTCAAACTTTCCCAGGTCAAGCTCACGTCATACATCGACGCGATGTAGGCAGCAAGCCCGGAGTCACCCTCTTTTTCCGGAATACTTTGGAGGGCGCCGGTCAAATTTCCACACTTCAGATGAGAAGGTAAATGAAAAAGGTTTCGCATATCTCGGAATCTTCTTCCGAGAACCGGTGAATCAACAGTTACCACGATGGCTTTAAAACCTGCAGCTGCTGCCCGTTCCAGCAGGTCAACTGTGATCTGCCGATCTTTGTAGACGTACAGTTGAAACCACAGTGGAGTCGACCCAGCTTCCGCAATCTCTTCCATTGAAGACGTCGCCAGTGTGCTGACCACCATGCCGCATCCGGCTCTGCCAGCCGCTCTTGCCATCGCAATTTCGCCATGCTCATGTGCCAGACGTTGAAACGCCATCGGAGCGATCATAAGTGGACTCGCCAATCGCGTTCCCAAGATCTCGACTTCCATGTTCAACTTGCTTGAATCTACAAGCATGCGTGGAAACAGTTTTATCCTGTTGAACGCATCGATGTTATCCCGCAGCGTCAGCTCATCTCCGGCGCCACCGGCGTAATAATCGAACGTCATCCGGTTCAGCTTCTCCTGCGCCAAACCTTCCAGTTCATTCAAACTGCAGTAAACCGCCGAATTCGTTTTCAAACTATTTTCAGTCATCGTGCGTGTGTCTGCCTATCCAAAATGGCATCCTGCTATGCCTATTCAGTCGGCGAGGATCGGAATAATTTTCTCTTGAATCGGACCGCCCGCCACAAGCGTTTTCCCTTCCTCGATGTAGACATCAATTTCGGAACGCACTCCGAACTCCTTGAGGTATACGCCTGGCTCAATGGAGAATCCGTGTTTATAAATCAAAACTCTCTCGTCTTTGGTTTCGAGATTGTCCAGATTGGCGCCATTTCCGTGGACTTCAGTTCCAATCGAATGACCGGTGCGGTGGATGAAATAGTCCGCGTATCCGCGTTCGCGAATGTAGGTACGCGCGACTTCATCGACTTGCCATCCGTGCAATACTTCGCCTTTGGCAACGGCATCCTTGACGTGATCTAATGCAGCATCTCGAGCGCCTTTCACGATATCGAAAATTTTGACGAACTCTGTCGGCACTTCCGTCCCCACGTAGCCGGTCCAGGTGATGTCACCATATATGGCATCACGCACATCGCGACGTTTCGCCCAAATATCCAGCAATAAGAAATCGCCCTTCTTTATTGGGGCATGCTCTTCTTTGCTTGGTTGATAGTGAGGCAGTCCGCTGTGACCATTAACCGCTACTATCGGCGGCGAGTAGGTCGTCATTTCGTAATGGTCGAATCTACCCATAATGAATTGTTGAATGTCGTATTCATTGACGGCCTCGCCTTTGTTAATCAGCCGTTTCACTTCTGCGAAAGCCTCAAAAACAATTTTACGCAGACTCTCGACTGCGTAGATATGAGTCTGCAACTGCGCTTCAGACCAGCTCGCTTCAAATGCCTGGACAAGGTTGCCACTTGTGACGACGTTTTTTCCAAGAGAACGAATAAGCTCGATTGTGCCGGCATCGACGCGTGAGACATAGGGCACTGCATTCTTCGGTGAGTATTGCATGGCGATCGATTTCGCATCGGTGAGAATATCTCCCAGCTTTTGCTCCAGCTGTTTCCAACCGACATAGACTTCTTTGGTGCCTGGTAGTGCGTCGAGAACGTCGAGTTCGATGCCGTGCACCAGTTTGACCGGTTCTCCTTTGGCAGGCACATAGTAAAACCAGCGGCGTGTCATGTGTCCTTCAGTCATACCCAGGATGCTGAGCGCAATCGGGTCATTGTTCTTGAAGTAGTAAAACAGCCAGCCGTCGATTGATTCGGATCGAAGCTGTTCTTGAATTCGCTCGATTAACGTTGTGCTGGTTTTGCTCGCGGTGGCAGACATGGCGACCCTCTTCGGTGCGGTGCTTCCTGGAAGCTGCTATTTTAGCAACTCGATTCGCCCACTGTGCGAGGAATCTGTCGAATCGGGGCATAATTTTCTTGAGCCTCAGTTTACGGCGCTGCGTTGAAGTTTAATGAACAGCTACCCGCATCGAACGACGCTACCACCGGAATCTCCGGAATTCGTATCCCGTTACCAGATTCTCAAGAAGCTGGGCGCGGGTGGTATGGGAGCGGTTTTTCAAGCGACTGACACGACGTTGGACAAACTCGTTGCTGTGAAGATTCTCCTGCCGGGGCTGTCGCGCGAGAATATTATTCGGTTTCAGCAAGAGGCTAGAACAGCCGCCAAGCTCGATCACCCCAATATCGTGAAGGTGCTGGACTTCGGTCAAACCCCAGCGGGTGACCTCTTTCTGGTCATGGATTACGTCGGCGCCCAGAGTCTGGAAGACGTGCAGCGGCGCTCGAAGAGGCTTCCGGTGGAAGAGGCACTGCCGATATTCATTCAGATTGCCGCCGGGCTGCACCACGCCCACGTCAACAAAGTCCTTCATCGAGATGTCAAACCGTCGAATATCATGCTCTGCGAGAAGACACCCGGAAATGTCCAGCTCGTGGATTTTGGACTTGCGAAGCTCAAGAGCGAGGATCAGAAATTAACTTCAACCGGCGTGCGAGTCGGTAGTCCTTTATACATGAGTCCTGAGCAGGCTCGCGGAGAGGATGTAGCTGAAGCATCCGACCTTTATTCGTTCGGCTGTTTGATGTTCAAAGTCTTGACCGGCAAGGCTCCGCTGCAAGGCGACACGTACATGGATACAATTCTGATGCAACAGGAGGAGATTCCTCCTTTGCTAAATGAGATGGACTGCGGGACTAGCTTCCCCGCCGATCTCGAACACGTTGTTGCAAAAACTCTGGAGAAGGATCCTGCCGATCGCTATCAATCGGCGTTGCAGCTCAAAGAGCGCTTGGAGCAAGTGTATGAGAGCTACAAGGAGAACATGCGGACCGCATCATCGTTCGGCGAGGAAACTTCTCGAGTCGACCTCAGTACGTCGACTGAGAAAACGCAACTAGCAAATGGTTGGCGTCAAAATGCTCGAGACTTTGCTTCCGCCCACCGTCGATTGTTGATGGTTTCAGTGCTGATTGTAATTGCGCTACCCATCTGGATTTATACTTTTTCGTTGACTGGAAACAGTGGGCGCATTGCCACTAAGGAATACGATGCGATTTCGAACCTCGATGCCGGGGCCGCATTCCCAAAACAAGATGATGTAAACAAGAGAATTCGCGAATCCAGATCTGGTCATCACAAACAGCTTTCCGAAATTCAGCGCAAAATCATCCTGAATCAAGCGGCGAAAGACGAGGACCCAGAGGTTCGTAAAATGACGCAAGACCCTGACTTGCGCGCGGCATTTCTCAACAATAGACATGGACGAATGTCGTCAGACCCGGACTCTCGCGCATTCTTTATGTCTCCTGGATTCATGAAGTTCCAGCCGTTGTTATCGGAGATGTGGAATGACCCTTCAATGAAAACTATCTGGGATGATCCGATGTCGCAGGAATTCGTGCGAAGCCCCGAGTTATGGAAACTTTGGAAAACCAATCCGAAGAGCCCTAAGGTCAGTCGCTTCGTTAAAAACCCGAATGTGCAGGCACTATCAAAAGACCCACGTTTCGTAGGTCTGTGCAAAGACCCGGAATTTAAGGTCGTGATTTCAGATCCTCGCTTTCAGCGCGTGCTGAAAGACCCGGCGAACATGAAGATGTTTCGCGCCATGTCGAACATGCGAGAAGTGGTTGGTCGCGGTTTTGCGAACATGCTGGATGGTTTAGATCCCGATAATTAAACCGGATGGTATTGAATGCGGTGCGAGCGGCTAGCCTTGCTTTGCCGCGGCATCAACCTGGTCTAACAACTTGATGAACTCATTGCGGAAGGTCGCAATAATGCGTTTCAGTTCAGATTTTGGGCACGAGCACACGACTCCACCGCCCATTTTTGCGACGAATGCGCCAAACTCTTGCAGTTCTACAAGCGAGTCCTCGCCTTGCAAGTTCGAGAATTCTTCGAGCCAGTGAATAGGAGCGCTCAAGAAGAAGCGGTCCCGGGCGGCGTACGGGTGGTTAAGCGGTTCAAACGAACCATCCTGCCTCATCAAGTAGAGAGCGCCTGGGACGGCTCGGTAAGCGGGAAGCCCATGATTCGGCGATTGGTAAAACGTCAGTGCGTCTGCGTAACCTTGCAGCTCGCTCGACAGCCACAACAGGTTGTCGTCTGTGATTTTCCCGCGCAGTTGAGGTAGTGCTTCCGGCAGCGCCTGCGTGAATGAGATTTCTCCTGAGAGAAGCCTTCTTTTCAAATCCTCAAACACGACCTGCCTCCAAAATTTCTGAGATGACTATAGTACCAATCTAAAACACCGATCATGTCTTGCCAACTTTCAACTCATCCCAAACCGGCTAATTCGTAACTGAGACACATAATTGGCACTTTTTGAGAGGATGAAGTGCGTTTCATCCCGCACGCAGTCTTGTATTTTAGTTGAGATTAGTAGCTAAAACATTGACGTTAGATACCTGAATATGAAAAGCTTAGACCGTATCTTTGACAACCGAAGGGTTATGAAGTCAGCACAAGGATCCCCGTCTGCGACTATCGCGGGCACCCCATCACTATCTTCTCTGTTCGACCTCGTCAGCGACGAGATGTCGCTGGTCGAGGACTGGCTCAAATCGAACTTAATTGACGACAACACATTCGTCGAGGAGCTGCTCAAGCAAATCTTCCACGCCGGCGGTAAGCGGATTCGCCCGCTTATAGTCTTGCTTTCCTCAAAAGCGACGGCGCGTGAGACCGGTAAGCTGAGCCGCTTGCACATCATTCTTGCGGTTTTGACCGAATTGATTCACACTGCTAGCCTCGTCCACGATGACGTGATAGACAAGGCTTCCGTGCGTCGCGGTCAGGAAACCATTAACAAGAAGTGGAACGATCGAATCGCAGTTCTCATGGGCGATTTGCTGTTTGCTCAAGCCTCGATTTGCCTGGCTCGCATCATGAACCCTGTTGTGGTCGGCATTTACGGTCAGGTTCTAGGCGATCTTTGCTCTGGTGAGATCAAACAGATGCGCCAACAGTTTCAAACAAAAGTCGACTGGGACGCTTACATCGAGAAATCGGTCGGAAAAACCGCCTCACTCTTTTCGGCCGGCAGCCACAGTGGAGCCATCTTGAACGGCTGCTCGAACGAAACCATTCAAAATCTCAAAGACTACGGTCTCAACCTAGGCATCTGTTTCCAAATCGTCGACGATTTGCTGGACATAACCGGTTCTCAGAAAGAAACCGGCAAAGCGGTCGGCAGCGATTTGCGGAATGGAGTGGTCACTGCACCTGCGATGTTTATCCTCGAAGCGGGCGATGCTAACTCGGCTCGCTTGAAGGAGTTGATCGACACTCGCGCAATCTGTGAAGACGCAGGAGCTGAAGAGGCGCTTGCAATCATACGCAACAACGGCGGCGTCGAGAAAACGGTTGACCTCGCTCGCAGTTACGCTGACAAAGCTATTGAGTCGTTGAAAGACATCAAAGATTCTTCTTACAAAGACGGACTGGCTACCTTAGCCAACTATGTGATGACCAGAACAACCTGAGTTCGAGCCTATGCCCAGAAAGTCGGGACAATCTCAAAACGTCAAAGAGCCCGGCTCTAAGCTCTCACTTGATGGAAAGCGATTTTTTCCTATTGGCTTGAACCTGGAAGGTAAACGGGTTCTCATTGTCGGAGATAGCGAGCGCATTTTGTCGTTGATTCGGGGTGTCATCGAATGTGGTGCCACAATCGAACTGCTCGCCAATAAGCCGGACGAGGAGATGAAAGAGCTCGCTTTGGCCTACAGCCATAAGATGTCACTTTCGACGGGCACCCAGAAGGAATTGCTTGAAGGCAAATTCGACCTGTCAGAATTTTTTCTGATCTTTGCTTTCACGAATTCCTATTCCGACAATGAGCGCATTGCGAAACTTGCGAAAGTCGCGGGCGTTCTTTGCACTGAAGCGTCGGTCAAGCAAACCAGCGACTTTGTCCTGCCAAGCTGGTTCCGGCGGGGACAAATCAAAATTTCGGTTTCTACCGACGGAATTTCTGGTGCGCTGGAGAAGGCTCTGATCAGTCGCATCAAGGCAGCCTTTGTTCGTGACATGGATCACTACGCGCTGTTCGCAGACTTCGTGATTGAGAAAGTTACGGCTGCCAGACTGGAATTGGACGATGCCTCCCTTTCGGAAATAATCAGTCAAATCATCTATTCTGAAGATGTATGCCTCGCATTGCAACGCAATAACTTTGACGAAGCGTCTCAGCTTTTCGAGCAAGACTTGGCCGACGCGATCAAGAATAAATCCGGAAACCCAGAATGACAAACGAACCCACTCCTAAGAAGATATCGGTATTCGCCAGCCTGGAGATGGCTGTGACGTTTATGTCATTGACGGCGATTACTGTTTTGATCGGCGCGTGGTGCCCTCAGGAAGCGGTGGTCGGACGCGAGAAAGTTTTTGAAGCGTTCGCGCCTGATGTGGCGAAGTTCCTCATAAAGTATGGCGTTTCAGACATTTTTCACAGTCCCTGGTTTCTCTTCCTGATCGCGATGCTGACCCTGAATATGGTGGCTGTCAGCTTTCAGAGAGTCTTTCCTAAGGTCAAGCTGTTGAAACAGGTGATGCCGTTCTTGAAAGGGCGTCAGATTGAAAACATGCCCGTGGCTCGCAAGATCTACCTAGGAAATTACTCCAGTTCCGCAGCAATGTCGTTTGTGGTAAACGAGCTGGCGAAGCGGAAGTTCACTGTTAAGGTGGACGACCAGTCTCTGACAGCTGAGTCCGGCAAGTATGGACGTCTGGCTGCAACGATTACACACATAGGTTTGTTGACTTTGCTCGCTGGCGTGACCGTGACCTCTTGGACCGGCTACAGCGGTTTTCAACCAGTTCTGTTAGGCGAAACCATGTCGATGTCCGGTTCGCAGCACAGCAAGTTGTGGATTGGCAAGTTGCCGACGTGGGGTGTCCGCGTCGACAGTACCCGCCGTGAGAACTATCCTTCCGGCGAGCCCAAACAATGGTACTCAAATCTCTCTATTGTGGACGAGAAAGGCAAAGTTCTCAAACAGGGTGAGATCTCGGTCAACAACCCGCTTTCATATGATGGAACTGATATCTATCAATCCAGTTGGGGGATAGACGCTGTCGAAGTTAGCTTCAACGGACATCCGCAGCGTATGCAAGTCCAGCCGATGGGAAAACGTTATGCTGCATTTCTCCCGCTCGATCAATCCACGGTGTTCATTTTTAGCGTGCTGGATACCACAGCGCCGATGCGCGTGTTTGCTAAGCGCCCTGACTGGGAGGCACCGAAGCTGATTTCTGAACTCAAGCCTGGAGAGAGTGTGACTCTGGGCACCGTGAAGTTGAAGTTCGATCGCGTGATACCGGTTTCCGGTCTGCAGTATAAGAACGATCCTGGACTCGTCACTGTCTACATCGCCTTTGCTTTCATCATGGTCGGCGTAATGTTGGCTGCGATTCCGCATCGACATATCTGGGTTTCCGTCGAGGATCGAAGCGGCAACGAAGATGACCCGGATAGAACGTTACAGCTTGGCGCTGTTGAAGATCCTGATGCGACGTTGAAGTTGAACAATGTCGCCGATCCTGATGTGACGTTGAAGCTGAGTGCGACCGAAGATCCTGATGTAACGCTCAAGCTCAATGCGACTCATGAGCCGACTGAGACTCCCGCACGTATTGAAGCGACGCATGAGCCAGCCGGGACTTATTTATTCATCGGCGGTAAATCGCTCAAGGCGAAGACCGGTTTTGAAAAGTTGATTGACAAACTCGTTGAGTCTTTGTCGCAGCAAATTGGACCGCAAGCACCGCCTGCGGTGACCGCTGCGAAGAGCGAACCGAAGTCATTTAATGACAGACTCGCGGAGACACTGGAGAATTCTCCGGCGTCTCACGATGAGAAACTTGTTGCAGCCGGCGCAGACGCGCATTCAGGAGACTCCTAATGTCGGACTTTCAGCTAGCACTAACAAACACTGCCGGAATTTCATCCGTCATGTCGTTCTGGGTTTTCGTCGCTTCCAACGGATTGCGAGGAAAGAAAGAGCTGCTTTTAAAAATCGCCTCCGGCGTTCTAATTGTCGGTTTCCTCTCGCTGACCATCGCAATCGTGGCGCGCGGAGTTGAGGCTCAGCGGTTTCCGCTATCAAACCTGTACGAATCACTATTGTGGTTTGCGTGGGCCACCATGGGTGGTTACTTATGGATCGCACGCGCATATGGCATTAAGCAGCTTGGTTGGCTCGCCAGCTTGACCGCAGCTACGTTCTTCCTTTACGGTAGCTGGCTGCCGTCGAGTCAGCACGAGATTCAACCTCTGGTTCCGGCTCTAGTTTCCTACTGGCGCCAGATTCACGTGCCGCCGCTGATCGTTTCATACGCTATGCTGTTCCTCTCCGGTCTTGCAGCGCTCCTGCAATTGTTCGCCGCAGGCCGTCGGAAAACGCTCGCTGTCGCGGTGACGACAATAGTGCTCGCCGTGAGCGCGATTGGTTTAGGTACATTCACCGAGATAGCTGTGCATTGGCTTCAGCTCCTCTTTGTCGGCAGCAGTTTAGTCGGCGTTGTCGTTGCCTTCAAGCTTTTAAACCAATTCGATGCGTCCAAGGTCAACGCTAAACTCGCTGAAACCTATGACGATGTTTCCTACCGCTGCATCGCCATTGGTTTTCCACTACTGACGATTGGTATCATCACTGGTGGCTTGTGGGCTAACCACGCCTGGGGCAGCTATTGGTCCTGGGACCCGAAAGAGTCGATGGCTCTTGTCACCTGGCTCGGCTACGCTGCGTACATTCACCTTCGCATCCACCGAGACATGAAGCCTGAGAAACTTGCCGTCGTTGCTGTTGTTGGCTTGCTGCTGACACTCCTGACCTATCTCGGTTTCAACTCGCTGGGCTTCGGCGGTCTGCACAGCTATGGGCAGTTTAAGTAACACCCTTGATGCTAAACTGAAAGTATGTCCAGGTGCGCAATACTTTGCATTTTTCTGTGCGTGCTCGCCGGTTTTTTTGCCGACATCCTTAGCGTCTTTCGTGCGGAGATGGAGAGGGTTGAATATCGTATCGGTGAGCAAAGGGTGAACGCCTGTCACGACTTTGGGCGCGGCCGCTAGCGGACTTCTTCGGAATCCCCACTTTGAAAAGCGAGAATTATAGACGCAAAGATTGTAGCCAGATAGCTGGTTTTGCCATTACTTCATGTCACCGGCAGCGAAAAAACTGTAGGCATCGAGGTCTCGTGCGGCTGACTTTGCATTGGATTGAGAGCAATTAGAAATGTAAGCAGGCGGAAGCTCACCGATCGCAGCTCGATCCAGTGCAACATTACTCAGATTGAGCGCCTCACCATTCTCGATTTCTCTTTTGGTCCGATAGGCTGACACAATGATGTTCGAGCGGTCATGAAGCAGATCGTGTAAGTAAATTCTGTCGCCAACTCGGCGGTTGCAGTTTATGTACATACCCGTGACATGTACAGGTTCTGTCGCTGCATTGACAGGGACATCCGCTTGTAACACCTGCACAAACGAGTTTGCGTCTATTTTGCTGCCGGCCTTCAATTCTTTTGTGCATACGATAACTGGCGTCTGTACTCTGGCTCCAGGCGCCTCCGTGCGAGCCGCCGACATCGTTAAGAAGCCGACGATCGAGAAGAACGCGATTAAGAACCCTGCGACTTTGACCATTTTCACTAACGCCGGAAGGGGTGCTTTTCTGAGTCTAGCACGAGGCGACGGCCCTTGAACTTTGAGGGCGCGCGGGCCAAAAATGTCGAAGACACCCAATGCCTGAGAACTCCCGTTTACCGCGTGAAATTCGAGGGAAGTAGATATTCATGGCAGGAGCGCCTACGTGGGCGCCGAAAAGGGAATCCGCATGGATGATAAGAAACCGCTCGATGTTGCAGGCAAATTGGCGAGGAAAAAGCTAAAGGGTAATTTTTCGCAGAAAGACTACAAACATCCCGCTGCAGCATGGGGCGCGGCTTTCAGTGTTGCTCGCGTCTTGATTGAACAGCAAGAGGTCGTTCAAGGCGTCGAAGCAATCTTTCGGATGAATCACGAAAACGGCGGGTTTGATTGCCCCGGATGTGCCTGGCCTGATGACCGCAAAGGGCTGCGGATGGACATTTGCGAAAATGGCATCAAGCACGTCACCTGGGAGATGACTAAGAAGCGGTGCGATAGAGAATGGTTTGAACGTCATCCGGTAAAGCAACTGGAAGCATGCAGCGATTTCGAGTTGGAGAACGTCGGGCGTTTGACTGAACCCATGCGCTATAACGCAACAACAGATCGCTACGTGCCGGTCAGTTGGAGCGACGCGTTTCAGCTGATTGCTCAGCATTTGAACTCGCTGGAATCGCCTAACGAAGCGAGTTTCTACACATCAGGGCGCTTGTCTAACGAAGCCACGTTCCTGTATCAGCTGTTCTCTCGTGAGTTCGGAACCAACAATCTTCCGGACTGCTCAAATATGTGTCATGAAGCCAGTGGGCGCGCTCTCAGTGCGGCGATTGGAACAGGAAAGGGCACTTGCGATCTGGTTGATTTGCAGAAGACAGATGCAATCTTTGTGATTGGTGTGAATGTCGCAACTAACGCTCCACGCATGCTAACTGCTCTTGGTGATGGCGTTAACGAGCGAGACATGAAGATAGTCCACATCAATCCGCTTATAGAAGTCGCAGCAACTGAGGCAATCACGCCTCACGAAATCATGGCTATGCTCACGTTCAAATCGACGAAAACGTCATCTCTGAATCTACAACCTCGAGTCGGAGGCGACTTTGCAATTATCCGCGGGATTGGCAAGTATTTGCTCGAACAGTTTCAATCTGACAGATCCGCGCTTGATGTTCCATTTATCGAAAAACATACGCACTGTTTTGACGCTTACAAGAACGTTTGCGAAAGCACAACGTGGGAGGATATAGAAAAGCAATCAGGCGTTTCAACAGCCGAAATTGTAAAAGCTGCAGAGATTTACCGGCAGGCGAAAACCGCGATCATGAGCTGGTGTTTGGGAGTCACTCAGCACGAATTTGGTGTTGACACCATAAGAGAAATGGTCAACGTTCTTTTACTGCGCGGCAACCTCGGAAAAGAGGGCGCTGGAGCTGTTCCCATTCGCGGACATAGCAACGTTCAGGGTAATAGAACCTGCGGCATTCATCACGCGCCTCCTGAGGCGTGGCTAGCCAAAATGGATAAAGCTTGTGGTATCACATCGCCGCGGGAACACGGGCTTGATACGGTTAGAACAATCGAAGCCATGTATGAGGGGCGCGTAAAGGTTTTCATTGGCATGGGCGGAAACTTCGCTTCTGCTACCCCTGATACCGAAAAAACTTTCGAAGCAATGCGGCGTTGTCCATTGACCGTGCATGTCAGTACGAAACTCAATCGCAGCCATGTCATACACGGCAAAGATGCGCTTATTCTGCCCTGTTTGGGGAGGACGGAAAACGACGAACAGGCAGCTGGTCCACAACAGATTACCGTGGAAGATTCGATGAGTATGGTTCACCTCTCTCGGGGAACTCGTCGACCAGCCTCTGACAAATTACGCTCCGAATGTGCCATCATCGCTGGTATCGCGCGTGCAACGATGCCTGCATCAAAAACGCCCTGGGAAGAGTATGTCGGGAATTACGATTTGATTCGCGATAAGATGGCCGAGGCGATTGACGGCTTTGAGAATTTCAATAAGCGCGTTCGTGAGCCCCTTGGTTTCAGACTCGCTCAGCCCGCTCGAGAATTGAACTTTCTCACCGATACAGGGAAGGCTAATTTCTCCGCTGTTCCACTGCGCGATACTCTGCCACCAGCAGGGAAGCTGATGCTCTGTACAATGCGCTCTCACGATCAATTCAACACCACTGTGTACTCAAACAACGATCGCTATCGTGGCGTTCACAACCTTCGGAGACTGGTGTTGATGAACGAAATAGACATGCAAAGTCGCGGTTTGGAAGAGTTCGATGAGACTGATATCGTTTCCTACGCAAAGGATGGTTCTACGCGCTCGGTATCAGGTTTTCGCGCTGTCAGATATAACATTCCGAAAGGAAGCGTGGCAGGTTACATGCCTGAGTTAAATGTCCTCATACCGCTCGGAGACTACAGCGAGCAGAGCGATCAGCCTCTCATGAAGCAGATTCTCGTGGATATAACTCGATCCGAAATTCAATCATAGTGGGGGTGATATGAAGCGAAGAAACGACAGAAACATCGTCGTGGTTGAGACGCATAAGCTCCGTGGTGGAGCTTTGGAAGCCTGTTCCGATAGCTTGTCGGTAGAGGAGCCACTTGAGATAAAGATTGAGTCTGATGGGGAGGTCCGAACGGTAGCCGTTACCATGCGCACTCCCGGTAATGATGCCGAACTCGCTGCCGGTTTCCTATTTGCAGAGTCGATTATTGAAAGCTATTCACAGGTTGAAAAAATCACACTGGATAGATGCAACGGCGTAGTCGTCTCGCTCAAAGCGGGTGGGTCCTTTACTTTTGAGGGATTGGAACGACATTCGTATGTCAACTCAAGCTGTGGGGTTTGCGGAAAGAAGTCGATTGCCAGTGTTTTAAAACGTATTGATACTTCTAATTCTCCAAGCTGCTCGGGTCTGTTGCCGCGCCCAGAACTGCAATCCGACTCGTTCTTAGTAGATTCCACTCTTATTGCGACCATGTCCCGAAGTGTTCGACTAATGCAAAGTGACTTCGACACCACAGGCGGTATTCATGCATCGGCTCTGTTCACTCCTTCCGGACGACTAATCGAACTCAGGGAAGACGTGGGGCGCCATAACGCTCTCGACAAGCTCGTCGGAGCAATGCTGATGCGGAAAAGCCTGCCGCTCGATCAGTCCATTTTGTTTCTCAGTGGACGAGCAAGTTTTGAACTCATTCAAAAAGCTGTAAATGCCGGCATTCGAATCGTTGCCGCGGTAGGAGCTCCTTCGAGTCTGGCCGTAGAACTGGCTTCGGAAGCCGGCATCACGCTGGTTGGTTTTGTCCGAGAAGATAGGTTCAATATTTATTGTGGCGAGCACAGAATTGAAACTACTCGTTCGGAATGCTCACAGGTCCCATCGGCTTGCTGAATAGCCCCGCCCCTTTTCGAAGCGAATCGATGATGCTGGGAGATACTCCAAAGTTTGTTTCCAGCAACTGCTTGGGCGTGTTTGCGAGCCATTCGGACAATGAGATTTCCTGATAGGTTCCAGAATTGAAAACTGCGAGCATCTCACACTCTTCGTTTCCTACCGTCTCTAGATAATGCCCATAACCCATGGGCACGTAGCCCACATCTCCGGGACCGAATTCTCTGGTGATCTTGCGGCCCTGTGAGCCGAACACGGTCATGCGGGCGCGTCCCTTGATGTAATACTGCCATTCATCAGCGTTTGGATGCCAGTGCAGTTGCCGCATCGCATACGGTTTCATCTTCAAAATCGCGCCGCTCATGGTGGTGGAGATCGGAAACTGTTTCTGATCTACAAGAGTCATGCTACCGCCAGCGGTGACAGTCGGAATTTTGCCGCCGAGGGAAAATTTGTGAGTGAGGGGCGGCGGATTGTCGCTATCTGGAGGCGGATCCGATGGAAGTGCCGTGGGAACCGGACCCTGGCTGATATAAACCTCTTTCTTCGGAAAGTCTTTGAATGCCGAGGCTGACATGCCGAAGTTTTTCGCCAGGACTTCGGATGGCGTTTGCGCAATCCAATCGCTTGCGCTAAAAGTCGCAAACTCAGAAAAGTACCCGCTGTCGAAAACGAGGATGAAATGGCACTCTTCCGGTCCGATACCTTGAATCGAATGACCGTGACCGCGCGGGAAGTACCAGACGTCTCCTGGACCGAAATCTTTGATTTCCTTGTGACCTTCGGGATCGATAATTGTGATTCGGCAGTGACCGTTGATGACATACGCCCACTCCGCCGCGTTTGCGTGCCAGTGAAGCTCACGCAGGGCGCCGGGTTTCAGAAACATTGAAACGCCAGCGAGTCCCTTTGAAATTGGAAAGTTCAGCGCGGTCGCTTCGTTGGAGGCGCCTCCAGGATGCTGTTTCAAAGGCTGCTTGCCGAGTTCGTATTTGATCTCGGGCATCTCCATCGAGGGAGCCGATGATGATAGTTGCGTCGTCTGGCTTACGGGCGCAGTCGGTTTCACGCTGTAGTCTTCACCGTCTGCTGCGCGCGCGGGCGATGGCGAAATTATTGCGAGCGAGGCTGCGAAGGCAAGCAGCACCCTGGTTTTTGTGTGAATATGCCTCACGTTTGTATCCTATTTCATACGCTTAAGCGGTCTTGTAACCAGGCAAGACTATCAGCTTGAAATGCTTAATTGTCGCCAGGCTTGCGTTCTTCAGACAATTCTCAGAGAAAGTCGCTTACTGAAGCAGACGAAAGAGATAAAAACGGACACTGGAGAACATCACCCGGGTGATTTTCGCGATCGGTGACGTTCAGTAAGTTAACTGTACTGGTGGGCGTTCCGTGGCTTATCGTCGTATGGAAGTATAACGATGTGACGTCTGAACATCTATTGTTCGGGAGGTGAAACCCTGACCAGATGAGCGTTTTACGCGCCAATAGCCTGAGCTGATCGCAATGGTAACACTATGCAAAACAGATCTAGGGTTAACCCGGTTATCAAGGGAAAGGGTGGAACATTTTAATAGGGGAGGCGTCACCCCAATTTGTGGGTTTGGACAAAATGAGTTAACCGCTTTTTTACAAGGGCGGAAGTTTTGTGCCCACACCTGAACAGGACGTTTCTCTCAACCCCAAGAGTAGTGAAAAGCTACACGGACACAATGGCAAGAAGAGCAAGTACACAAAACTATAGTCCGATGGCCGACGATATCGGTCTAGACGAATTCATGCCTTCATTCCCTGGAGCAGATTTTGCGGCGAGTTCCGCCGATGATGATCTGTTTGATGACAGTGATGATGGCGAAGAAAACGTCGCTATCGCGACCAAGCGTCGCGGTGGAGTGGTCGTATCGGAAGACCCGGTTCAATTCTATCTACGATCTATTGGTAGAGTAAAACTTCTATCGGCTACTGAGGAGATCGAGCTGGCTCGTCGCGTCGCAGCCGGCGATCCTCTGGCGAAGAAGCGGCTCGTGCAGGCCAATCTGCGTCTCGTGGTAAGCGTCGCTAAGAAGTATCAGAATCGTGGATTGCCGTTTCTCGACCTTATTCAGGAAGGCAATCTCGGTCTTATCCGAGCAGCTGAAAAGTTTGATCCAGAGCGCGGATACAAGTTCTCCACCTATGCAACCTGGTGGATAAGGCAAGGTATCACTCGCGCGCTGGCCGACAAATCGCGAACGATTCGCGTGCCGGTTCATATGGTGGAAACCATCAATAACCTGCGCAAAGCAACTCGCTCGTTGTCCCAAAAGCTCGACCGCAGACCGACAATGGAAGAACTCGCGAAAGAAATGGATGTTTCGCTTGCTAAAGTCAAAGATATTTTGGCCGCAAACCGATCGCCGCTGTCGCTGGATACTCCATATGGCGAAGACGATGACAACACACTTGCCGAGCTAGTCGAAGATGAGTCTTCAAAGACTCCTGAAGATGCGACTGCGACAAGTCTAATGTCGGACGATGTCCGAAAAGTGCTGTCCGTACTTACAGCGCGCGAGCGCGAAGTCTTGATTCTGCGCTTCGGTCTGAATGACGGAAAGCCACGAACACTCGAGCAGGTCGGAAGACTTGTCGGCATTACTCGTGAGCGCACACGTCAGATTGAACTCAAAGCACTTCGCTTTTTGAGACAATCTCAGGCTAGTGACCAGCTCAAGGATTATCTCGAGGAATAAATTCGAGCCATTGATTTTGCAGGAATCTCGATATTGGGAGGCGGTTCAATTGAGCCGCCTCTCGACGTTTGAGAAGTAATAACGCTTTAGCCGATCACAACTGCTAACTAAACTTAAGAGATTTGCAATTCGGGTCATGCTAATCTTTCACGAAGCTGGTGATCGCGTTGCCGTGTTGACTGAAACGGTGCGTGACGTTTGTTTCGATTGCAAATGGTGAGCGTAAATGAGTTTCAGAAAGACTTTGCTATCCTCCTGCGCGGTTCTGGTTGGTGGAACTTTAGTGCTGGCCTCATCAGCGTCACAGTGCGCCGAGGCATCTCGCGAAGATAATTTCAGGTCTTTTCGTGATAGTCATCCCGATATCGACAGGCATTCGGCACGACAGATGTTCTTAACGGCGCGTCGAATCGATCGCGCAGCCAGAAACGACAACGGTTCGCAGGTTGCGTATCCGATGCTCAATGTCACGAATGTACGACCGAATGTAACAGACGGATATTCGTCGAATCTGCTGAGCCGTCATGAGCGCATTGAGCAGCGCCGCGCCAATCACGTGCGAAATCAATCAATGCAGACCCTCGCACAAAACGTTTTCCGTACGAATAATGGTGTGGATCTGGATCTAACTTCCTCCGTCAACAACATCACGCTTGGGCGCAATCTTTTTACTGATGAAATTCCATCTGTGACGATCACCGTGGGTGGTGCTGCGAAAACTTTGACCGCCGGTTCGCAGGTGACGCCTGCTGAATATGTCGCTGTTAAACAGGTGCTCGCAGACGGCTCTCAAAAGGTCACGCTGGCGGGCAATGGTAGCGCTACTGGAGGGAACGTTGACCTGGCTGCGCTGACGTCGGGCAACGATGTGATGCGCGCTTCGAATCTAGTAATTGCAGCGAACGTCACCACATCCGGTGACTTTGGTAAGGGGGCCGATTTCAAATTGCTCGGCAATTTGGACAACTACGGCACCCTGCAGGCGTTTTCGACAGACGGTAATGTTCGCGCTGGTGCAATTCGTGCCAATGACATAAGCAATCATTCTAATGCCCTGATCAGCTCTTCCGTCGATCTTACCCTTGATGCATCCCGTAACTTTCGGAATGAAGGAACGATTGTTTCCAGTGAGGGACTGACTATCACTGCTGGCAGTGTGAGCAATAAGGGGACTATGACGGCTACAACGACCTTAAGTCTTAACTCCGGCTCTGTCAATAATAGTGGTTTGATTCAATCTACAGGCGGTGATTTGCATTTAAACGGTTTAGCTTCGGCTGATCTTATAGTAAAGAACGTTGGTGGTACCCTCAGCGCGGTCAACGGTGCTGTCAATCTGCGTGATGCTGCTTTCGACGGAACGTTCAATAGCACCATTAGTGGTGGCGATCTGTTTAGCCGGGAGGTTAATGTCAACGCTGGAGCCGGAACCGCGAACGTTAACGTTGGCAAGCTTACAGGTATAGTCAACGAAACCGGTGCAAACGCGCATGTTTACGCAGAAACGGACCTTTTGAGTATAGGTTCCGTTTGTCTGACAGGGGATCCGACATATTACAACTCCACAGGCAGTATAGCCATCACGGGCAACATTTCAGTTCCCGATGCCGTCACGATTGTTGCTTCAGGAGACATCACCAGTGCAGCCGGCGTAACTGTTCAAGCCGGCAGCGCTTCTCAAGGGAAAAATATTACGTTAATCGCCGGAGCTGATTTCGACTTCAGTGGAGGCGAAAACGTATCTACAGTTCCGGACCCCGGTAAAGAAGGCTCCGTTTTTCTCAGTGGAAAGTCGTCCAAAACCGGCGGCAGCATCAATCTGGGAAATGGTACTACCCTTGATTCTCGTCCGACAAGTTCAGCTTCATTCGCCAGTGCAGGCGATGTGCAGATGTACGCGTTTGCAAAAGGAAAGTCAGGCGGCTACATAGTTTTTCCTACTTCCACAGTTGAAACCGGGGGCGCCATGAATGGTCCCAATGGCAATGTGGAACTTGTTGCCGGAGCCGCTATCGGCGATTCAATTCAAATAGGAACTATTGTGACAAGCAGCAACGGCACAGCCGGGAAGCTTAACGCTGTGACATCACAGCCGACGCGATCCGGTAACGGTACGGTTCAATATGATCCGAGCGGGGCTCTCGTCGGAACTACAAAACTAGTTGCGGGCAAGTCGCTTACAACTGCATCAGTCGTTTTCGTCGGACAGTCCAGTTTCAACGACACCGTAAATGTTCGTGCGGGTAAGGACATTGATGTTAGCGGTGGGCTTTCAAGTGATGTTTCGATCTCGCTGAATTCCGGCGGTGCCATTTTGCAGACCGGCAGCAACGAGCTGATTTCACCATCTATCGCAGTGATCGCTAAAGGTGACATGGGTAGCAGTCTGACTCCATTTCGAATCGCGGGCACCAATATTAGTATCATCACTGGTGGCAGCGCGTTTCTAACGAGTTCTCTGATTGGACCAATCGTGCTATCGGGCAGTGTCGGTGACACTCTTCGTTATTTGAATCCCACGGAGGATGTGCAAGTACAAGACTTCTCCGGAACGACTCTGGATGTCACCTCGAAGACTGTATTAATCGACAATCTTACGTTGAACTCCGGACTCAAGAACCTCATTCTCGATATTCGAGGCTCCGGAGATGTAGCTCTTAATCTTGGTGGCGTAGATTCTTTAACGGTCAAGTCCGCCGGTAATCTCGGAACTCAAGCAAACCCATTTTTGCTCTCCGATATTAAGAGTGTGGTCCTCGAATCCAATAAGGGCGCCTACATTGGCGTGGGCGGTAAGACTGGAACCACCATCGACGTAACCACTTTTGATGATGCTTTGATTGGAGCCGCAAATAAAAAGACGGTATTGACGTCTGCAACCTCCAGTAATGGTGCCGTTGTTTATGTAGGATCTTCGAATGTGACGGTAGATGGCGCTATCAATGCTAAAACCGGGATTGTTGTGCAGAGCACGGGTGCGTCTAGTTCAAAAATTGCTATCAAGGAAAACTCTTCTTTAAACGTCAGCGCATCCACAGACGGTATTTCTTTCATTGTCGGTCCAACGTTGCCTGTTAACACGGACCCTCAGAAGAACGTCGTGACGCTTGGAACGGTTGTCTTCCGAGGTCCCGGAGTGAAAGCGAGCGCTCCGACGAATACGTTAACCGCACAGGGTTCGGGTTTCATTCAGATACTGAACGGTTGTAAACAAAACAGCGTTACCTTGGGCGGCGGAGTGACAATGTTGTCTGTCGGACCGTAACCGGCGTTCAGCACCATATGTAGTGGCAGCAACTGAAAGGCAGACCCTGGTCGGAGTCTGCCTCAAACAAGTCTGGCGTATTCGAGAACTAAATTCGGATCTCCTGAATGATGCCGTCTTTGACGAGAATCTCACCGCCTTCAAGACGCTGGAAGATATTCTCGCCGACTCTGACTTCAACCGGGTTTTCAACCGTGAACTGCGTTACGACGCTACCAATGGGAAGCTCGGAAAGTGCTTGATTCTGCCCCATCATCTCTTCTTTGAGCTGAAGCAGTCGCATTTTTTCTTGCTCGACCTGACCGCGAATAGTTTCAATCTGCACGCGGGCATCAGCGGTCATCACGCCCTGAGAGCGCTTTTCGATTTCGGATACTGCGCGCTTGCCTTTGAATTCGAGTTGCTGCAACTCAGCGTCAATTTGCTGAAGGTTGCGCTGAATTTCATTGCTCACCTGGTTCTTGAAGTTCTCAGTGACGATTGCTCTTACAGCAATTTGTCGGATGAGTTGAATGGATTCAACCATCTAATCCTCCCACCAGGTTTCGTGTCCGCATCTAGGGCTGCCTTACTAAAAGTACCGGATAAGTAGTTTAGCAGACCTTTTAGGTAACAACGACGTCCAAAAGCCAATCCGGACGTTCGTCGAATCACTTGACTATGCAAGCGATGGTCTTAGCTCAACGAAATCGAGCGATTAGAATGCGTCCGCTTGTTGTCAATATTTCTATCGGCTTCTCCAATTGTTGCTAATTTGAAACCGCTTTCTAGATTTCATGAGGTCAAAAGAGGAGATGCCGAAACATCTCCTCTCGATTTAAGTAAGCAGTATGGCAGCGTTTAGAAGCGCTCGGAGACCGATTTGCCCTGCATGAACAACAGCAAATAGTCTTTGCCACCAGCTTTGGAGTCAGTGCCGCTCATGTTGAATCCGCCGAATGGATGGACGCCTACCATCGCACCGGTACACTTACGGTTCAAATACAAATTACCGACGTGGAAGTCGCGGCGAGCTTGCTCGATGTGACTTCTGTTTTTCGAATAAACCGCGCCTGTCAAACCAAACTCGGTGTTATTCGCAATATCAAGCGCGTCGGTCCAGTCCTTTGCTTTGATTATTGCCAGTACTGGTCCGAAAATCTCTTCTTGAGAGATACGGGCTCCAGGTGCGACGTCTGCAATCACTGTTGGTTTGATGAAGAAACCATCACCGTTGTTCTCGTCCTTTGCTCCACCGGAAACTACTTTTCCTTCGGTTTTTCCTACTTCAATGTACGAGAGAATGCTTTCATACGCGGATTTCGATGCGACCGGTCCCATGTTGATGTCGCGGTCTTCGCACTTTCCGATTTTCAGTTTGTCGGTGCGCTCTTTAATTTTCTTGACCATCTCATCGTAGATGTCTGCGACGATGATCGCGCGCGAACAGGCGCTGCACTTTTGTCCCTGGAATCCGAATGCGGAAGCGACGATACCATCGGCGGCACTATCAAGATCGGCGTCTTTATCGACAACGATCGAATCCTTGCCTCCCATTTCGGCTACAACTCGCTTGATCCAGAGTTGTCCTTTTTGGGGCTTGGCTGCAAGTTCATTGATTCGCAGTCCGACTTCCTTACTTCCGGTGAAGGCGATGAAGCGGGTCTTCGCATGAGTGACGAGGAAGTCGCCGACCGATGCGCCAGGACCGGGAACGAAGTTCAACACGCCTGGCGGAAGACCGGCTTCTTCCATTACCTTGCAGAACGCATAAGCGATCATTGGCGTTTCGCTCGAAGGTTTCAAGATTACGGAGTTGCCGCTGACGATTGCTGCGGTGGTCATGCCAACGCAGATGGCGAGCGGGAAGTTCCAGGGAGGAATTACCAGACCAACTCCGAGCGGAATGTAGCTCAATTCGTTCTCTTCGCCGGCCCATGGCGTAAGCGGTTGTGGTTGCGACAGACGCATCATCTCTCGTCCGTAAAATTCACAGAAGTCGATTGCTTCAGCTGTGTCTGCATCAGCTTCAGCCCAGTTCTTGCCGATTTCGAGGCAGAGCAATGCTGAAAATTCATGTTTTCTTGCGCGCATGATCGCGGCCGCTTTGAATAAGTAACGAGCGCGTTCTACTGGATTTACTTTGCTCCATGAATCGAATGCTTTGAGCGCTTCGTCCATTGCGAGTTCAGCTTCTTTCATACCGGCTTTTGAAAATTTGCCAACGATTTCGCTGGGATTTCCGGGATTGGTCGAGATCATTTCATCCCCGGTCGTAATTTCTTTTCCACCGATGATGAGAGGATGCGATTTGCCGAAGCAGCCTCTGACTTTCTCGAATGCAGCTCTCATGGCATCTTCGTTATCCTTTTGCTTGTAATCAGTAAAAGGTTCATTGCGAAACTCTGTGAGCATCTCCGTTTTTCTCCCAAATTGAAGCCGTTGAACGAAGACTAAGCTTACCCGGCATTTTCCGGATCGCTGGAATTGCTCATCCTAGATTTATAGTTGAAGTAAATATATATGGATTAGGGTTCGTCGAAATCGAGATTGTTGTTGACAAGCGAAGGTTTCAATTGGTTTTAACTGCTTGAGATCGCGAATGAGCTGACATCACTGCCTGGAAAACGTGTTATCCTTGCAAATGTATGTACAAAGGAAAGCCAGTCGTGGAGCGCTTTTCCTGCGTCGCGAAAAATATGGATCGACCTCCCCTGGACATGTGCGCGGGGAGATCCCGAGGTGAACTATGAAGCAATACTTGGATCTGGTTAGATATATTTTGGAGAACGGTGAGCGTCGTGAAGACCGGACTGGAACCGGCACGATATCAATGTTCGGTTTGCAATCTAAGTACGATCTAAGAGAAGGCTTTCCTCTACTTACTACTAAGAAAGTGAAATTCGATGGTGTGTTGCGCGAACTGCTCTGGTTTTTGCGTGGCTCGACGAACATCAATGACGATCTTGCACAGTACACGCCAATCTGGAATGCGTGGGCGGATGAGAATGGCGAACTCGGACCTATATATGGATATCAGTGGCGCAAGTGGCCGAAATTCGAATATGACCTCGGTTCTGATTCGTATAAGAAAGGTCACATCGATCAAATTCAAAATGTGATCGATCAAATCAAGACGAACCCTGACTCGCGTCGGTTGATTGTAAATGCGTGGAACGTATCTGATATCGATAAGATGGCTCTGCCTCCTTGTCATATGATGTTTCAGTTCTACGTTTCACAAACGGGCCGCCTCGATCTTCAGCTTTATCAGCGTTCGGCGGACATGGCTCTGGGAGTGCCTTTTAACATCGCAAGCTATGCATTGCTTCTGATGATGGTGGCAAACGAATGCAATCTAACACCCGGAATTTTTACGCACACATTTGGTGACGCTCATATTTATCTCGATCACCTGGAAGGATTGGAAAAACAGTTAGCGCGAACGCCAGGTTCGTTGCCGCGAGTTGAGATTGCGAAGAAACCTTTGTTCGATCTGCAATATGAGGATTTCCAACTGCACGATTACGTACATCAGGGTTTCATCAAATTCCCCGTGTCGGTTTAGAACAATCTGGAACAGCCGCAGAGATGAATGAACGTTTCAACATAGTTGTTGCCTGCGATTTGAATCGCGGGATCGGAAAGAATAACCAGCTTCCCTGGCGGCTCTCCGGCGACCTCAAATACTTTAAGCAGATTACGACCGAAACAACTGCGCCCGGAAAATATAACGCAGTGATCATGGGACGGAAAACCTGGGAATCTATTCCTCCCAATTTTCGTCCATTATCCGGAAGGTACAACGTCGTGCTTTCACGTAATGAAACGTACTACGTTCCGGATGGAGTGTTTCGGTTCGCATCTCTGGACGAAGCATTCGAGCATCTGGAGAAAGGACCGGTAGAACAAGTCTTCATCATCGGCGGTGCCGAGATCTATAACCAGGCCCTTCAAGATCATCGAATCGGGTTGCTTTATCTGACGGAAGTACGCCATCGTTTTGACTGTGACACATTTTTCCCTGACTACAAGCAATTCTTTCAACTCCTGACCAGTTCTGAGATTCAGAGCGAGAACGGCATCGAATATTCATTCAAGGTTTATAAACCGAATCTGCTTGCCTGAAGCGCAATACAGGGCTGCAAAGTCTATCGAATTTCGCTAAACTGAATTTGGCTCGTCCACATGCCGTTTCAACTACACGTAAGTCGATGAAGAAATTTGCATACACAACTCTGTTAATCGTTTCGCTTTTACTGGCGACGCCAACATTGTCTTCGACTAAGGGAGACGCTAAGAAAGGTCAGGAGATCTTTGAAAGTCTTACCTGTGTGGATTGTCATCGAGGCGGCGGCAATTCGGTTCATCCCAGTCGACCATTGAAGGGGGAATCATTTGCTAAGAGATATCCAAATGACGAAAAGATCGAGAAGCTGATTCGTAAAGGTGTTCCGGGTGCAAGTATGCCTGCATTCGGAAAGGATGTAATCAGTGAGGAGCAGATGAAAGACTTGATCGCCTATCTCAGGAGTCTGACACCGACTGCCTCCGGCGCTTCCAACCCGACGTCACCGTCGCTCACTGGTACGAACAAAACAATAGTGAAGTCATCAGCGACGAAAACGGGTAAGAATTGAGCATAGGCTGAATTACTATTCGAGAAACCCAAATAAGCTTCAATCATCGTCAGACGGTTCGCAACTAATTTCAGTGCATCAACCATTCACCGCTCAGCTTGTTCTTGCCGCTTACACGCAGGCAATTTTTCCGATGGGTAATGATGATGGTTCGATCTACTGGTATTCGCCTGACCCTCGCTGCATTATCGATTTGGATGACTTTCACGCTTCCAGGCGATTGATGCGAACATACAGGAACGGTAAGTTCGACATGCGAGTCAACACGGCCTGGGACGATGTAATTCGTATGTGTGCGCAGCGTGACAGTACGTGGATCACCGATGAGATCATTCGAGTCTACACAGAACTTCACGAGATGGGTTTTGCGCATTCGGTCGAAGCGTTTTATAAGGGTCAACTCGCTGGTGGCTTGTATGGTGTCGCCGTCGGTGGTGCCTTCATGGGAGAAAGCATGTTTCACGTCGAGACAGATGCTTCGAAGGTTAGTCTCGTCTATCTCGTCGAACGAATGAAGGAGAGAAATTTCACACTTCTTGATTCGCAATACATGACGGAGCATCTGGGCACGTTTAGCGCACGCAATATTCCAAAAAGTGAATACATGCGTCGATTGAAGGATGCTTTGAATCGTGACTGTCGATTTGATGACGATCAGTCACGCTCGACTCCACTCACCAATGCTTTGCGTCAGTTTTAACCAATTGGCTCTAAAGCGTTTCGAAAAACAATCTCGTCGCCTAGAAGTTGCTGTCCGGAATTTCAGAAGGTGGTTCGTAGGGAACCTGCGGAGTGTTTCGACCGCGCTGCGGTTGGCGTTGGCCGCTTCCGCCAGATTGTCCCTGTTGTTGAGGTTGCGATTGAACGATTGAAACATTCTGGATCACATCGCCGCGACGCATTGCCATGACTGCATCCATTCCGCCGACCACTCGACCGAAGATTGCGTACTTGCCGTCGAGCTGATACATCGGACACTTAGTGATGTAGAACTGGCAGCTTGCAGAATTGGGGGCATTTGATCTTGCCATCGCGAGTGTGCCACCGGTGTGATGCAAGTTGCGATTTATCTCCAGGTTTATGTAACGAGGAGCACCCGTATTCGGATCGGTGTATGCACCTGTGCCATTTCCATTCGGATCGCCACCCTGAATACACCAATTTTCGATGCGATGAAAAATCTTGCCGCTGTAGAATCCCGTCGATGCAATTTCTAGAAAATTGCTTGATGTCATCGGTACTGCAGAACGAAACACACGACAGAAAATCGGTCCTTTGGTCGTGTCTATGCGAACGATAGGGTCACCATCGGCGAAAGTTTCTTTCTCGCTAATGACGGAGCAGAGAGAAGCGATGGAGAGGCAAATAGCAAATTTGCCCAGGACTAATTTTGTGTGTCTACTTGAGCGAATAATTCTGTTTAGCCTCACAGCGCCGTGGCTATGGTCTGATAACTCGAACGTGCTTGATATATACCGCATCTGTTTGCAACTGAAACCGTCTGCAAATCTAACAGGCACGTTGCCTTGCAAGCGTATACTCTGATGTATTGATTTCGCGTTCAGAAATCGTTGTATTCGGGAAGAAATTTCTTGGAAGCTTAGGAGAGAACACACATGGCATTGTATGCAGATTTGCACAGACATCTTGGTGGCGCACTGCATCCTCGGATTATCTACAAATTTTTGCAAAGGCACGATCATGCGACCTTGCAATATTTCCCTGATTACGATGGTTTCTACAATTGGTTCACCAGACCGTGCAGAACGCTGGAAGAGTTTGTGAAGATCCACTCACTTGTCGAAGAGTTGCAGAGCGTTGAGCACCTGCCCTACTTCTGCGTGCGACTGTGCCGCGGTGCCTACACCTTCGAAAATCTTCAATACATGGAGTTACGATACAACCCATTTTTCAGAACCAACCATAAGGATTCGACGGAGAAGCGACTCGGGCAGATGAACGGTATCGTTGAAGTAATTTCGGCGAATGTGCGTCCTTCTGATTACCCGATCGTCGTGAAACAAATTCTGTGTCTCGATCGACGGTTGCCTCTCGAGATCAACGAGGCAATTTTAAAATGCGCGCAAGATAACTTGGGTCCGGTCGTCGGGATCGATCTTGCCGGGCCGGAGATCAATCCGGAGAAATTCGAGGAGTGGGTTTCTCTTCTCGGAAAGGCCAGGGCATGCGGTCTCAAGACAACCTGCCATCTTGGAGAGACCGGAATCGAAAATGTTTTCCCTCAGTACTTCAATGTGCTCGATCGAATTGGTCATGGTATTCACATTCCTCTGGTCAGACCGGAGATGTTGAAAGAGTTGGCTAGAAAACAAATCACTCTCGAAGTCTGTCCGACGAGTTATCGGCAGACTGGAGTCTTGAAAGACTTTTCGGAACTGAGAGTCGTATTCGAAAGATGTCGCGAAGCCGGCGTTGCAATTGCTGTCTGCACAGATAACCCGGGACGTAATCCATCACCGTGTACTTTGCCTGGTGAGTACGAACGGCTGATCGATCATGATGTGATTGACTTTAGCGAGTTGAAACAAATTCAGAACGAGTCTTTCAGATCTGCATTCGGTTTCGTCGGTGGTGCATGGACGGCCATATGAGTTTACAAACAAGATTCTTTTGCTCGATCGCCTTTCGGATCAATTCGAGTTGCGACTGACTCGATCGCGAGTCCGCAAAAGCTTGATGGGTGTGCGTTTTCGCGAATTCAGCGGAGGCGAGTAGTAGATTGACGATCGATCTTCGTGCATTGGTTCGAGATCAAAAATCCGATCGATGTGACAAAAAAATTTCGTAATCGCAAGTTGATTTTGATCTATATATTGCATTTTTTTCTAAATGAAAGTAATGTATCAACGTGTGGTGTGATTGAGTAGTGCAAAAAAAGATTGCGCTATTCAAAAGTGGTGGCAACAGCAAACGATTGAAAACTGCATTCACAGTAAGTCTGAGATGTTTTTACCAAACGTTTTTTGAACTCCACCAAGTAATACCGGGAGGAAAAAAAGAATGGCAACCAAAGAAAAAGGTAGCGAAGAACGGAAAGTACCAGGTACCGTTTCTGAGACTACTGTAGAAAAGGCAGCTGGCGCAGCACCGAAACGTGCAGCAACAGCTGGTGGAGATGCAAAACCAGCCGCTAAGAAACCGGCTAAGAAGAAAGCAGCAGCTAAGAAGAAAGCAGCAGCTAAAAAACCTGCAGCTAAAAAACCTGCAGCAAAGAAAGCAGCCGCTAAGAAAAAGCCTGCAGCTAAAAAGCCAGCTACCAAAAAAGCAGCAGCTAAAAAGCCCGCAGCGAAAAAAGCAGCTCCAAAGAAAAAAGCAGCAGCTAAAAAGCCCGCAGCGAAAAAAGCAGCTCCAAAGAAAAAAGCAGCAGCTAAAAAGCCCGCAGCGAAGAAAGCAGCTCCAAAGAAAAAAGCAGCAGCTAAAAAGCCCGCAGCAAAGAAAGCAGCTCCAAAGAAAAAAGCAGCAGCCAAAAAGCCCGCAGCGAAAAAGACCGGAGCTAAAAAGTCGACAGCTAAGAAACCAGCCGCCAAAAAGGCTGGCGCTACCAAGAAAAAAGCAACAGCTAAGAAGTCGACAGCTAAGAAACCCGCAGCTAAAAAAGGCGGAAAGAAAAAAGGCGCAACCCGTAAGGCCGCGCCGGTGACCACTAACGAAGCACCGTCAGCAGACAACGCTTAATTAGTGTCCTAAAAGGAAACATTCAAAGGAACCTCGGAAGACCTCCGAGGTTCCTTTGTTTTTATCGAATTATGATCAGTTGATCAGATTATGCTCTTGGAGAAACTTCTCCGAAGCGCTCCAGATTGTCGGCAGTGATTGGATCAACTCATGCCCGTCTTCCAGTTCAATCAATTGTACGTGTGCAGGATTTTGTTGTGCGAAATTTTTGCTTTCGCCTACTGGCACGACTTCATCGTTTCTTCCGTGAAGTATCAGCGTGGGAATAGTCACCTGAATGTTTCGCGTCGAATACGATTCGAGATCTTCTACAAATTTGTATGAGAGTGGTTCGTTTTTTTGCGATGCATAATGAAAGACATCAAGAACTCCGTGATGCTTCCAGGCACTGCGTTTATCTTGATCGACGAGATCGTTCCAACGTTTTTCTATTCCAAAACCGGGCGCAAGAAGAATCAATGCTTTCACTGCTGGAAAACGAGTCGCAGTCAAAGTTGCGACAAGACCTCCCATGCTCGATCCGATCATCACGCAGTCGTCTTTGATCAATTTCTCCCCGACGTGATTGATTTGCGACGTCAGGGTCATGTCAGTGAATGATGGAATGTTCATATCCGGTATCGCTGGAGTGATACCACATGAAGTCAGTTTTTCATTGAAATAACGAGCTTTGGTCGACTGCGGTCCTGAAGCGAAACCGTGCAGGTAGATGAAACTAAAATTGCTGGCCGAATTCGTTCCTTGCATCGATTCAATTTTCCATCGGATGAATGAACTATTGTGCGCTTGCGATCCAGCTGTACCATGGACTTGAATGCACCGATGAGGTGATCTGCAAGCCCAGCGTGTTTCGTCCACCGGCGTCGCCTTTGGATATCAAAATCCAATCACCAGCGCCGTAGAAAGTATAGATCCAAATTTTTTCTTGCATGTCCACACATGCAACCCACTGATCGTAGTAGGGTAAATGAACGGGATAGTATGCGAAAGCCGCGGTTTCGCCGATATCAAAAAAGTCGTTGAGTGATTTTTTCCAGTCCTCTTTGCTTGCCAGAATCAAAGTCTGTCTTACGCGTGAACCTTCGAGAACTTGAGCGACGTTGCTCTGTTTCATATCGCTTGTCCATCGCGATGGGAGATAAAGGTACATCGTTCCTTCAATCACATCCGGAAATTCGAATGGAGCTTGATACCAGTCTTTCGATTCGCCAGGTTGAGCATATGATTTAAATGAGAACGCATTTGGATCTACGCCGAGCTTCTCGCAAAAAAGTGGATGAGACATTTCGAGTACATCCGGTGGTGCCATATCCATATAGGCCCAGTTACTCAAAGTTTCTTTGAATGCCTTGTTAACGTCGCTGCTCATGTTTGCCGAACTGTTTCCTTCTGTATGCGTTGTGATTTCTACCTAGCGTTTCCTATATACCTATATATAAGGATGGAAAAACGATTTTGTTCTTGAAAACTAATATTGACTGGTTATGCGACAGATAAATATCAAATATTGCGGTTCTGTTGCCTCAAACAAGAGGCCAGCATTGTAGCAGGGACTTATTCCTTCAGAAGCGGGCAGATAGATTTTACATGCCCATAACCTTCACATGGGTTTTTGTTAATCATGGTACCCTACCATGAACACTAATCCTTCCTACTTACGTACGAGTAGGGAGTCAGGGGTCCAACCGGGCCCATAACCATCACACCTAATTAGGAGGTCAACGATGCAAAAGGTACAACTAGCTGCAGCTTTGGTTGCTGTTCTAGGATTTGCACTTCAAGGCCAAGCAAATGCAGCTGACAAGGCTGAGCTTTCGGTCAAAGAAACGTCTTCCCCTTCGGAAATCAGCAAGAAAGTAAATCTCGCTGATGACGCAGCAGCGACCGATGCTAAGAAAGACGAAAAGCCAGCTAAGAAAGAAAAGAAAGACAAGAAAGCTGCGAAGGGCAAAGAAGGCTCCTGCAAGGGCAAAGAAAGCTCCTGCAAGGGCAAAGAAGGCTCCTGCAAGACCGAAGAGAAGAAAGCAGAGTAGTCTTTCGGCTGGAATCGTCCAGCCTTTTTTGTGCTTTGTTGGTCGCAGTTTACAGGGGAAAATATGGCTTTCGACTTCCTAACAACGAAGAAGAACCTTCCTGTATTGGGCGTTGGTCTTGGTCTTCGCCGAGAACTCGCTCACGAAACATTCAACAATGCCGACAAAATAGACTGGCTTGAACTGGTTCCAGAAAACTACATGGATCTCGGGGGGATGGCTAGAGAGCGCCTTGAACAGGCGAACTCGGCTTTCCCCCTTGTGACCCATGGAGTCAATCTGTCGATCGGAAGTACCGATCCTCTGAGCGAGACCTACTTGAAGTCGCTCAAAAAATTGCTTGATACCATCGACGCACCATGGTTTAGCGACCACTTGTGTTTCACATCGATAGGCGGACACTATCTTCACGATTTACTTCCGCTGCCGGCTTCGAAAGAAGCGATACAGCACGTCGTAAAGCGCATAAAAATTGTGCAGGATTGTATAGAACGTCCGCTGTTGCTCGAAAATATTTCCTATTACATGAACATGCCCGGCTCTGAATTGACAGAGGTGCAGTTCCTGTCTGACGTTCTGGAAAAAGCTGATTGCGGCTTGTTGCTTGACGTCAACAATGTGTATGTCAATTCGATCAATCACAACTTTGATCCGTACAAGTATTTGAATGCTCTTCCCATCGAGCGCACCGTGCAAATGCACGTTGCCGGTCACAGTCATGGCGAAGAGATGATTATCGACACTCACGGAAACCCGGTTATAGAGCCGGTTTTTGAGCTGTTGGATTATGTTCTGGCAAGAGTACCGGTTAATGCGGTCATGCTTGAACGCGACCAGAACTACCCTGAGTTCTCTGAAATTCTTGATGAGCTTCATCAGATAAGAACGATCGCCGCTAACTATCAGCCCAGGCTTGCGAATTTGAAACCAGGTTCAACTTGCGCTTCTACTTCCGAAACTGAGCAAGCATCACCCTCTTCGGAGATGACGCCTGATCGCGATAGGGACGGTCATGACGCTGATGTGATTCGTATGAATTCAGACACAAAACGCTTGGTGAAGCGGGGCGCACGCGCCTAGTTGTTCGCTCAAATACGATGACAAAAAATCTTCAAACAATAGAACAGACACTATCTGACCTGTGGACGCAGGAAGAAGCGCGGACCAGGTTCCTATCAGGGTCTCGACCGGATTGCGTTGGCGAGGACGAAGATTTCTCCCATGAAATCGACCCGCGTGGTGTTCGTCTCTATGCTTCCCTGATTCGTCACGGTCGTCATGATTTGATGAAATCGATTTATCCTGGATGTCAGAAAATCCTGTCCCGGCAATGGAATCGCCTGGTCGACAAATACTTCGAGACCAGACAGCCCGCCCATTTCAATCTCAACAAAGCAGCCAGCGCATTCTCCGATTTTTTGAGAGTCGATTGTCCTGAACTAGTGGCCCGCCATGGGTTTCTTCCCGAACTGGCCGATTACGAATGGATAGAGCTTGAGATTATGGAGAGCGATGCAAGAGAAATTCGCGGAGAGCAGGTCGCTCTGGATAACCCCGAGGTCTTTAACGCTTACGGACCGGTATTAAATTCGGTGCTGGCCATTCGTCATTATCAATATCCGATTGCTAAACTCGTCGATTGGCTCAAAGATGATGTCCGCCTGCCGCGTCGCGTCAAGAAGGACGCCACGAATTTGGCTATCTATCGAGATCCCGATGAGTTTTACGCGCGCTTTCTCGAACTCGGTGACGCTGCTTCGAGAGTCGTAGAGCGAGTCGCTCGAGGACCTGTATCGTACGCAGAGTTGATCACAATGGCTGTGACCGAGTCCGGCGGCGCAGACCCGCAGGAAGTCGTCGTGCAAACCCTCGAGTTATTCGAGCAGCTTCACGAGCGGTGTTTGTTCCTCGGCAGTCAGAAAATGGGCTAACTTTCCTCTGCACTTGCATTTTTGAGAGTTTCGATCGCTTGAGCTACTTGACCATCGTAGTCGATGGAATTCTCAGTGCAGGCTTCTTTTGAAAGCAGCATCAAATATTCGATATTCCCTTTGGGACCCTTGAGCGGTGAGAACGTACACTTTTGTACTGAGAAACCCAGTGATGAAGCATGCTCTGCTGTTTTTCGCAAAACTTCGAGGTGGACTTTGCCGTCACGCACCACGCCTTTTCTTACCTGTTCTCTTCCCGCTTCGAATTGAGGCTTTATCAAACAGACTATCTCGCAATTGTCGGTGGTTAAAAGCTTTTCGACGGCAGGCAATATTTTATCGAGTGAAATGAACGAGCAGTCAATTACGGCTAGCGAAGCCCATTCCGCTCCATCTTCATAGAGTTCCTGGGGAACAAGATAGCGTGCATTGACTCTCTCTTTGACGATAACTCTCTTATCCGTTCTCAATTTCCAGTCCAGTTGACCGTATCCAACATCAATAGCGTAAACCGTCGACGCACCGTGTTGCAGCAAGCAATCTGTGAAACCGCCTGTTGACGCACCCACGTCAAGGCAGATTCGATTTTGGATTTTGATTTGAAACTGTTCCAGCGCCTTTTCCAGTTTTAACCCACCACGACTCACATATTTTTGTTTTGCGAAGCCCGGTCGAAGAGCCAGTTTGTCAGAGCCAGATATGCTGGCACCAGATTTGGTGACCTTCTCATTGTTCACCAGTACCGCACCATCCATGATGGCAGTTTGGGCCTCTTTTCTGGTTGTAAAAAATCCCTGCTCGACCAGCGCAAGGTCGAGTCTGATTTTCGCCTTATTGAAAGGCTTTTTTGCTTCGCTGGCTGTTTCGTTGTTCTGGTTTTCAGGCGGGGTCATTGCTGGAATCTGCAAGCGGTTCCTTGAAGTTTCATTTACCATAGCTTTTCAGAGGCACCGTGAATAGAGTATATTGCAAAGTTATGGAGCAGACCTGGCTGGATGAAGACACCGCCTTGAAAGCGGCTGCCTCGAAAGGGGTTGGGGGTTCGAGTCCCTCCTGCTCCGCCACTTTTGAGAGAATGAAACAATTATCCTTCAGCGAGCCCGTGGTGTCTGAATGCAGGTAGTTGTCGCTCTTTCCACAAGCGATCTGAAGTCCCTCAACCACTCTGAGGCGACCTTTTCGAGCGCCGGCTCATTGGACGTGTATCATCTCCCGCAGATGCCTGCAAATCGGTCAGCGCTGCTGGACTGGGCGGGGCGGTCTGACAAAACGGCAACTGCAGTGCCGGCGGGTAAAAAGATCAGCGCGAAAGTCAAGAAGACTGCCGGCGGGACAGAGTTGGAGGTCTTTGAATCCGGCGTGCGTTTGTTTGGCGGAGCCGGACTTGTAATCCTCAAGGGTTCGAGCGATATCAATTTCTTATCAGTGAAGCGAGCCGGAGCATCCGGAAACGTGGGTGCTAAATATCATGGTGCAGTTGCTCTGTTCGTCAAGAATAATCACTTGCGAGTAGCACTGATTCTCGATCTCGATAAATATCTGCGCGGCGTCCTGCAGTCGGAAATTCCGGCGTCGTATCACATTGAAGCCGTCAAAGCGCAAGCTGTCGCGGCCAGAACGTACGGACTCAATCCTCGAATCAGTCACGAAAAGGATAATGCTAACGTTTGTGATTCCTATCTCTGTTGCCAATATTTCGGTGGGCTTACGACGGTTTCATCTCCGTCCCATGAGAAGGCAATTGCCGAGACGCTCGGTCAGGTTCTAACCTGGGAAGATAAACCTATTTTGGCCCTTTTCAGCTCTAATGCCGGTGGGCACACCGAAAATTATGAAAACTGTTTCTCGGATCCAGTGACCGGTCAGTTCCCTCCGCAGCCCCTTCCCTATCTCATTGGCGTCCCCGAGGCTGAGAAGTTTGCCTATAACCTGGCTAACGAATCCGATCTCCGAAAGTTCTACAGCGCCGCACCACATACGGTGGATAGTTCCTCTCATCATTTCAAGTGGAAAGTGCAACTCACTGCCGATGACGTGGAAGCCAATATTCATGCGACTGTTAACGCAATGATGAAGGACGACCGTGCACCATATGTAGTGGCACCATCTTCCGGGAAATTCGGGCATATAGAATCTTTTGCGGTTACCAAACGCGGTGTCTCCGGATGCGCAATCGAAGTTGCTGTTAAAACGTCCGGCGGCATCTGGAAGATTTCAAAGGAATTGATAATCCGCGACCTCTTCAAAACTCCCGGGAAGAAGCTCGCTCGTTTAAAAAGTGCTCGAATATTTTTTGATCAGACAAACAACGAGATCGGACATCTTTCAGCAATCACCATCTCCGGACTGGGCTGGGGGCATGGGGTCGGTTTACAGCAAACTGGCGCACAGGGGTGGGCTAAGCAGGGCTGGAATTATCGCTCGATCCTTGGTCACTACTTCGTTGGCGCGAAAATCGAAAAAGTTTGACAACTGTAAGATGTAAACGCCGCAAGGCTGATGACTGCGCGAACTTTTAATTCGGTATGGTCTCAGCGGCGCGGACATGCTAACTTTGTATAGAAATCGGCCGGAGAGCTAATGCGAATGCGCTATAAACAAATCGCCTCATTGATATTTCTGTCGGTTTTGCTGACTTCCTGTGGAGAGGTTGGCAAGCCTGATTTTGCGATGATGGGAGGCGGCTCCAAAAAGTGGGAGACGCTCGTCAAGGACGCGCAGGATGCTCAGGCCAAGGGCAAAATCGATGAGGCTGAAAAACTCTACAAAGAAGCAATCGATGTTTGCTCCAAGAAGTATGGTGAGAAAGCCGCGCAGACCGGAACTTGCGTTGGATATCTCGCCGGTATGTACATGGCCAGGCAGGATTGGAAAGTTGCTTACAACGAGTACAAGCAATGGAAAGCCATCATGCAAGAGGTAGAACCGGACGGCGAGCAGATGAAGATCATCGATCAGGATCTGAAAAAGATCAAAGCGAAGATGATTCAGTATAATCTCGTGCCTGATGAAGTTCTGAAGAAACGTGCTGAAAAGCGCGCGGCTGAAGAAGAGAAACAAAAAGATGCCACCAAGAAGAGCAAGTAAAAGTTCAAACAGATTTTTTGGAGCAGGAGTCCGTGGGGTTCTATCCGTACTTCTGTTGATGTCTGTTTCCGTCTCAATTTCCGGTTGCTTTAAAAAATGGGAAATGTCCGAGGTTGAAGGTTGGTACGAAGAGAAACCGGCCAACTTCGATGATTACATGCGCCTGGCTCGTGAGAAAACCGGGCGCGGAGAAACAGCCAAGGCCATCAAGCTTTATGAGGATTGCATCAGAGATCTTGAATCGCAATTTGGTCCTGAAGACGTCCGCATAGCCACTCCAGCTGAAGAACTCGGGGTCCTGCAAGAAAAGTTGGGGATGTATCAGCAGGCGGAAGTCGCATATCGAAAGGCTTTCGATGTCCGTTCTAAAAACTTACCGCCGAATCACCTGGACATGAAGCGCAGCAGGCAAAAACTTTCAGCCATTTTGAAAAAACTCGGTCGTGACGACGAAGCTCGAGAGATTGCCACTGGCGTTCCCGCGAAGAAGGACAGTGACAGCTCATCGGCATCTTCTTCATCTGACAAGAAGCCGGAAGTTCGGGTTCGCCGGCATAAGCGTCCCGCTTCGTAAAACTGTTTGAAGCTGAATGCCAGAAGCGCGCCCCGGCTTTCGCTGAGCGCGCTTCATTGTTTAGTCTGTCTTGAACTTCCTGCTACACTTTGCGAAGGACGATTTCTTTACCCTGCAAGCGTACCTGGAACTGGAACTCACCACGTTTTGTGATTGGTGCGTCTTTGAACATTTCGACTTTCTGCACGGCCTTTTCGAGAGCCTTGTTGAGCGTTTCAGTCTTATCGTTTTGTTCGGTCGAGAGAAGTTCTATACGCTTCACGTGACCCTCGGGGTCGACTCCTACGAGCAAGCCACCCTCTTTCCACTTCTTCGGTTTCTGATTCTCCGTTTCGTATTTCTCTGCAACGGAGATCAGGTTCTCAGGCAGGTCGAGAGCTTCTTGTAAAACGGTCTGAGCGTCGACGAGGAACTGATCCTCTTCTTCTTCGGTCGAAATTTTCGATGATACTTTTTTGGTATCCGATGCTCCGTCTTCCGATTCATCGAATTCTTCATCATCTTCATCAGTGGCGGTTGCGCCTTTGTCACTGTTTGAAGTCGAGAGAACTTCTTCGTTTCGCTTCGCGGTCATCTCGCTGGCGATTTCGTCCAGGACGAACAGTGTGGTTTTATGGTTGTAAGCACGCTTTCCTTTGTCGTCGAATGCTTGTGCCACGACCAGGATAGACTTGCCTTCCTTTGCTGCCGGGAAGGAGGCGAGCATGATGTGAATCGGTTCTTTCAGTCCGGCTTTCGTGTACCGGCCAAGAATCCATTTCAACTTTCCAGCACCGAGAATTTGCTCGCTGGAATCAATCACAGAGCTGCTAGCATCTGCTCGATCTACTTCCTGAAATGGCGGCTTACCGCAGAAGTTGTTCAAAGATGTGAGCGGCGCAAGGTCGTCATAAACGATGAACAGTATTTTTTGGTTCGCTTGTTCTGAGTTCAAACCGAACGAAGGTGTCGGCGCCGTCAAGTCGCTCGTGTCAACGTATGAATACATGGGTGGAGCGGTCGCTGAAAAACCGCCTTCGTCGACTGCGAGTTGAACCGCCTTTTTGTCTGATGCCGGAGTCTTCGCGATTGGCTGTACAACAGGCTTCGAAGGTGTTGTGTCCGTCTTTGCTCCCTTCGGAATTCCAACGCACATCACCATCATCAACAAACATCCGATCAATACACCGCCACCAATTTTGGCTTGTTGGTCGGTTATGCCATATTGTTTTTGAAGCTTTTTGAGTTCCTTCGCAGGTTTCGAAGCCAGCAACTTGTTGCTGGGCTCGGGCTCCTCCGGTGGTGCCTCGATAGTGGCTCCGCAGGTGGTGCATGTCCCGTAGTCCGCGTTGACTGCAAAGCAGGTTGGGCACTGGATTTTCACAACGTTCGCGCGATCCTGGTTTTCCTCCGAAAGCGCGTCCATGGAAGAGCGCAATGTTCCAACGCCTTCCTCTTCGCCTTCTCCCGATGAGCGAACTTTGCGGGTGCTCAGGTCTAATAGAGCCCCCATCCACATGAACTGGTAGCACTTGACCGGGGGTGCCGGCTGTCCCGGTTTTAACTCCTGAGCGCCGATGTGCAAACCAATCAGCTTATAGTCCTTGAGAATCAAGCAACCACGCGCGTCCTTCGGAATCGCGATAGTGTGCAACATATTCTTGGGCTGTAATGAGTTAGCGACACCGAAGAAGTTTCCTTCGAGCCAGGTCGGTTTTCCTGAGATGGGGTCGAGGTAGAACGCTTGCAGCGGGTCCCAGGGGTGCACTTCGAAGTCGGTGTGCGAGATGAGTGGAGTGCCCATCTGTCCGGTGCATGGGAACGGGCTGATCCTGTTGATTTGTGATGCAACGCCACGGTTTACCAGTTCGCGAATCGCGATGAGAATGGTGTAGGTGTCAACGCCGACCCGCTTGGGTAGTTTATCTAGCGATGTGTATCCGTCGAGAGACGCCCATAAAGGAGCTACCATCCAGCGGATTTCTTCACTGGCAGCTTCCGGATCGAAGTTCTGTACAACTTGCTGATAGCGAGCTTCAGGACCTCCGAGTTGTTGCAACAATTTCGGAATTTCGTTCGCTCGGCGCATCGCTTCCCAGGTCAGGCGATCCGGTGGGGTTTGCACCTCCGGAACCTCTCCCCAATCGATGTCTACGCCAGGTTTAAACGCAAATCCATGAGCCGGTTGTCTGTAGACCAGTTCGCAAAATGCCATCTCAGATGACATGACCTGTTCGTGGAAAACCTTGAGAATCCCGCCGCGAGCGATTGCGATATGGGCGATAGGAATGTTTCTCGAATCAAAAAGGGTAAGAAGACCTTCGCGACCGGCTTCCAGTGCGGTATTGATGATCTGGACGAACTCGGTCCCCCGCAGGTTGCCTGATGCTTCCACACCTTCACCAGAGAATGGCAGCGAGAGCGCGCGATTCAATTCGGCGATTCGATCTTGTGGAACGTCTGGTGGCTGTGGATCGATGATCAACACGGCAATGTCGTTCATCTGAATGTGTAGCGAGTGGTCCGTCGGAGTGCCTGTTTGCGCAAGATACATAGCGCGCGCGGCTACTTTGTCGTAGTCATTGTGCAGATTTACTGCCTTGATTGTGACTCGCACATCCGGAAACGGAAACAGCACCTCTATAGCCCATGGCGCTTCCGTATAGTGAAAAACCGACGAGGCGTTAGTGACGAGGCGCGTTTTTGAAACCATGAACGCTTGACCCAACACTTTCGGCGGATCAACAGTTCTGTCCATGACGATGCCAATCGCGTTAGAAAATTCGTACTCGAGTTGTTGCATGCTTAGAACGCCCTAAAAACACCCTGGAGTCGTTATACCATTCTTTTGTATTATCTATCTACAGCTTTTACCTGCTGGCTTTTATGCGCTGCAGGCGGCTGAAACCATTGATAACTTCTTTCCTTCTCAACTGTCCGTCTAATCGCTGCCGGCGGTCGATTTAACATCTTTTTTGGGTGCATTTACGGTTGGCAAATTTTGCACGTTTTCAACTGTTGATAAACCTTCCTGGCTTTCAGGAGTCGCCCTTAGAATTTTAGCTCCTACTGACTTCCAGTATGGCGGGAGGCAGTAACGACAAGGTTTCTGCCCGGCGTCGATTGCTTGTTTGCGATACTGAAATTTAACGACGTGCCCGCGCCACATTGCTCTTGCAAATGGGCAGGACGGACGATGAAATTTGAAGGAGAACGAATTGCCCACGTACTTGTAGACCGGCTTATGGTCGTCTATTTGAGCGGGCAGGGCCGTCATCGAGTCGAGAGAATTTTGCTGTATGCGAGCGTCATCGCTCTGCGCATCTGACTCACTTGTCTGAACCTCGTTGCTGTCGGGTTTGTCTTCGTCGGATGGCGCAGGCTTATCGGAACAAAAGTACTTACCAGTCTCGAAACCGGGTGTAACCTTGCTTTCGATAGGCTCGCCTGTGGCCGATTGCAGACAAAAGCAGTTTTGTACAGAGACAAAAACTACAAGCGCGATGGCAGAAAGAACGGTCTTTCGCATGCTACATTTATCACGCATTTTCAGGGAGGCTTCAATCGTATGGTATTGCCCACGGACACTACAAACTGGCAAGCCCCTGTTTTGCTTACTGACCTTTATCAGCTCACGATGGCCTATGCCTACTGGAAATGCGGGTATGCCGATAGAGAAGCAGCCTTCACATTATTCTTCCGGCGCAATCCTTACCATGGTGGATTCGCGACATTTTGCGGTTTGAAACAGGTTATAGACTATGTCAAAGGCTTGAAATTCTATGATGACGACCTTGCCTACCTGGCGTCCTTGAAAGCGCATGACGGAACACCTCTGTTCGAAGCCGAATTCATAAAATACCTCGGCGAAATGGATTTCAATGTTGACCTGCACTCTGTCGCTGACGGTACGGTGGTTTTCGCTCATGAGCCGCTTATGCGCGTTGTTGGTCCGATTATTCCGGCCCAAATTCTTGAGACTGCGCTTTTAAACCTGGTTTGCTTTCCGACTCTGATAGCCACCAAGGCAACTCGCATCAAGTTGGCGACCAGAGGTCAGAAGGTGTATGAATTCGGTTTGCGTCGCGCACAGGGAATGAATGGTGGTGTCACAGCCAGTCTTGCTGCGTATCTCGGCGGTTGTGACGGCACCTCGAATGTTCTTGCGGGGAAACTTTTTGGTATTCCCGTGAAAGGGACGCACGCGCATAGCTGGATTATGGCGCATGAGAGCGAGCAAGAGGCGTTCGATGACTACGCACGAGCGATGCCGAACAATTGCGTTTTTCTTGTTGATACTTTCGATACTCTCGTCGGGGTTCAGCATGCCATCGAAGTCGGCAAGAAATTACGCGCCCAAGGTCATAAGATGCTCGGCATTCGTTTAGACTCCGGCGACCTTGCTTACCTATCGGTAGAGGCTCGTAAAATGCTGGACGAGGCTGGATTTACAGAAGCTTCCATCATGGCGAGCAACGATCTGGACGAGTCAATTGTCACATCGTTGATTAACCAGGGCGCGAAAATAGACACCTGGGCGGTAGGTACCAAGCTGGTTACCGGAAGCGACCAGCCCTCCCTTGGAGGTGTTTACAAACTATCCGCTGTTCGTTCGCCGGGTCGTGCCTGGCGTCATGTGATTAAACTGTCCGAGCAGACAATCAAGGTTTCAAACCCGGGTCTTTTGCAGGTGCGTCGTTACTTCAATCGGGAAAATGAAAACGAAAGATTTATCGCCGACATGATTTACGACGAGAGCAACGAACTCGGAGCCAGACCCGTAATCATCGACCCCCTGGACTTCACTCGCCGCAAAGCGATTGACCCGGAGACCGACTTTGTGGATTTGCTCAAGCCTGTTTTCCGATCCGGAGAACTTGTCTATGACTACCCCGGCTTTGACGCGACCAGGGCTTTCGTCTTCGATCAGCTAAACGGATTCCATCCGGGTATCAAACGACTGGTCAACCCGCACCAATATCCGGCGGGACTGGAAGCGAATCTGCACGCACTAAAAACGCAACTGATATTGAAAGAGCGCGGACTCGTCGAGGAGTCACGCGTCGAATTGCACTGAGGCAGGAGAAGAAGGACTGAAGACGTTTCAGCCGCAAACGTTTAAACTTCCAAGGCTTAAAACGGATTCGCTGCAAGAGGGAGTAAACTGTCGACGCTCGCTATCTAAGGCGCGATCGCAGTGAAACCAATCGTGATTCAATCGGCGAAGAGGTCATTCGCTTTTCGATACCTGCGACCCAATTCTTCAGGTGTGCGAGGTGGCTGAGACCGCGCTCTCCGAGGCGATCTTCGTGTTGTTTCAATTGACGATAATACTTCAGGAGTGTCGTGAACAATCGGAAAACAGCCTCGCTTTCCGAAACACCGTAGCAATGCAGTCCGAGCTCGGGAACGCCCACTACGTTTCTTTCTCCGGCTTTCCAGAGCCGCGCTGACAAAAGTCCGTCGCTGAATGGAAGTGCCACTTCTCTAATCGATGCCGTATCAGTTACTCTCTTCATCCGCCGTTCGCCGTTTACCAGAACTTGTTACGATGCCGCTTTTAAGAAACTCGTTGAAGTTACCTGGTGGTAAATCCCGATTGTCTTTATTGTCACGGATCTCGAGGGATCCGCTGCTGAAGAGGCTTAAGACTTTTACCAGTATATCCCTAAGTTCTGTTTCGTCTAGCCCTGATGAGCAAAAATTCTTTTGTTGAAGCGGCAGAAAGGTAATTTGCACTACAATTCATAGATCATTCTAACAGAAGATTGACCTCGTAAACGCTGATTAGAAGCCGCTTTTGCATGGTTCTAAATCAGCGGATTTACTTCGTGAAAAACGTCGTCGAAAAGTTGTTTACTTTTGTCGACAACAAACCAGATGGTATCTGGGTTCGCGCGGAACCACATTATTTGCTTTCTTGCGAGTTGAAAGTTGTGCTTCAAGCAGTCTTCTATTGCTTCTTCCATAGACCAGACGCCATCTATATAGTTGAACATTTGTCGATATCCGACCGCGTTCAAAATCGGCTGCGTCGGACCAAATCTTTCATGCAAAAACCTCGACTCATCCAGCAAACCCTGTTCCATCATCTGATTCATTCGCAAAGCGATTCGATCTTTTAAAACAGAACGGTCGTCGAAGTTCAAACCGACCCAGATCACGTTGTAGGGAACCTCGACACGGCGCGTCACTTCTGAGAATGGCTTTCCGAGCACCATTGTTACTTCTAGTGCTCGAATTATTCTAAGTCGATCGTTCGGCATTATTTTTTCGGCGGAAACCGGATCCAGTTCTCTGAGCTTGTTGAACAAAGCCTCATTGCCCTCTGTCTGCGCTGTTTGTTTTAAAGATTCTCTGAGCTTCTCCTGCGGTCCAACCTCCGGAATCTGCAACCCCTCGAGGAGCGCTCGAGCATACAGCCCCGTACCGCCGGTCACTACCGGTAGTTTGCCTCTGGAAATTACATCCTGTATTGCTTCCGTTCCCGCTTTTTGAAATTCGGCGACCGTGTAAACGCGGTCAGGTTCAACCACATCCAGCATGTGATGTGGCACTCCTTTGCGTTCTTCAACCGTAGGTTTTGCGGCCCCGATATCCATATACTTGTATACGGTGCGTGAGTCGCAAGCGATCACTTCTCCCTGATATTTCAGGGCAAGCTCGATGGAGAGAGAGGTCTTTCCGGAGGCGGTTGGACCGACAACCGCAATTACAGTTGGTTTTCTTCTCTGGTTCTTGTTCATCTCAGGAATTCTGTGCCATTAGTTCTGAAACGCTGAGATTATCTCCGACAGAAGCACCATGAGTGAAAGTCCTGTCCAGAACATATAGACCAGGAAAAGAAGCGGCGGCACTATGAGCGCAACAACCAGCAATTTTGATGCTCTAACATCGAGAGCAATCTTGTAGCTGGAGAAAAGCAAAAACAGAGTCCACCATGTTGGTATCGTGGCAATTGGTAAAACCCAGGCACCAAGGGCGTTTTTGAAACACATAAGCGGCGCGAAAAACAGTATGGGAGTGAACGACCATCCGGTTAAAACTAGCGCTTTCTTCCATCTTGTCGGTCGTGCGTTTGAAAGAATCGTGGAGAGCAGCGACAGCAAACTTGCCGAGACCACCCAGATGACCATCTCATTTGTAATTACACTCAGGATTTCGAATAGCGAGAGGAACGCTTCCTCAGGGTTAAAGCGAGCCATTCCAAGCAAGAACGCTGTAAGAAATACGACGTTGAAGGCCTGCTGAGTAAGCGTGTAGACAGGAGCGGTTTCGTAAATTGCATCGAGCTCTTTCAGCGTGTTTATCGGGTTTGTGATAATGCCGAAAAACAAGTCCGCCCATGACGGTGTTGAAACGTTTTCTTTGAGGGTAGTTGTGGCGTCCACTTTCTGCTCCGAAGTGAATCTATTCCATCAACCAGAGCGGTTGTTTGTAGTATTTCGCTTGCATGGAGACCGGCATGATTCGCTCGATTACGGTCTCCTCAATGCTCTGCTGAGCGGACCCGCCCATGTGTTGGAACATCGATGACGCGCTGCTGGTATCGAACAACGATTCAAGAATTGAACTGGAAGATTTGTCTTCGACCGGAAGATCTTCTGTCAGTCCGTACTTCTTTTTGCAAGTCGCCTGCAAATCTTGAAGGGCGTCCTGGTAGGAGCCTAGCGCATCAACAAGCCCGTTAGCTTTAGCTTGCCTGCCCGAATAAATTCTGCCATCTGCTATTTTTTTTACGTCCTCTACCTTCATCTTTCGACCGTCTGCAACAGCATGGACGAATTGATCGTATGAATCGTCGATTAAACCTTGAAGAATTTTTCGCTCTTCATCTGTCATCGGTCGATAGGGTGAGGCTATGTCTTTAAATAAGCCCGATTTGATCACTTGCGGCTGTACGCCAAGCTTGTCAGCCAAGCCTTTGAAATTCATGCCGTTCAAAATCACGCCTATAGAGCCGGTAAGAGTGCCGGGATTCGCGTAGATTTTGTCCGTGGCGCATGCGACATAGTATCCACCTGAGGCAGCGATATCGCCCATGGTGGCGAACACAGGTTTCTTCGCTTTCAAGGCCGTAACCGCTTGATTGATCTCCTGTGAGGTGGCCACCGTGCCGCCGGGTGAATTGATACGCAATAGGACCGCTTTTACCTTGCTGTTCTCAGCGGCTTTTCGTATTTTTTTGATTGTAGAGGCGATAGAAGAATCGGAGAGAGAGAAGACGCTTTTTTCGTCGGTGTCACTGATCATTCCATTCAAACTTATCACTTTGATGCGATCTTTGAATGTGATTCCCCAGCCACTATCCGTGGTGGCTGAATCCGTGTCTGTACTTGGCTTATTCTGCTTCCCCATTATTCCAACTGGAATAGAAAGCGCGCACAAGCCGATGATCAGCCAAACGATCCAATCTTTCTTCTTCTCGGTTGACATGGCTCCAACTTTTAGATGCTTTGGGTTTTAGAGTTTAAACGCAGGCTTGGAGTCATCCTTGCCTTTGGATGGTTTCTCGGCGACCTTGTGAGCATTCTTGTCGGGGCGCTCTTTGAAGTTCCGCATCTCGGCTACTTTTTCTTCAGCTTGCTTCTGGTCGCTGGAATCGGCGACTACCTCACTCGCGTTTTCCTGAGTCTTTGGGGCGGGAACGCCCTCAGCTACAGGCACCACATCCGGAGATGATGGTGTAGAGAAGTGCGGCTGAGGTGCAGCGGCTTCGCCGCCTGCCGCCGCCGTGATTAATTCAGGATGCAGTTTTTTGAACTCGTCATCAATGCTGGCGTCGAGTTTTGCCACTGCTTCTTCGCCTGCTAAGTCGCAGAGCGCTTTGCGATTAGAAGAAAGGTGGTTCCCAATTTCGTCGATGTCGCGCTGTTGGCGTTTCAACGTATACACAGTTTCCAGCTCTTTCGCGCCGTCCTTGCGAACTTCCAATGCAAGTGTTTTCAACTCTTCAAAGTCCGCATTGGCTTTGTAGAGCGATTTGTGGCGCGTTTTATAGTCGCGATATTCATGAACTAATTTGTCGGCTTGCGCTCTGGTCATGTTAAACAACATGATCTTCTCTGTTTCGTTCAGCTTAGCTTTCTTATTTGCGTTGCTTTCGACCATGCCCATGAGCTGGCCGAGCACGGACGATGCTCCGCTTCCAGCTGCGTACATACCGGGCGTGGGCATCATCATCTGACCAGCTGCGATGCCGCCGTTCATAGCCATCGCAAGCATTCTCATCATGAACGTCGTCGCCTTTGCCGGATCTGAACTGGGCATCAGTTTGTTCAGTACGAAGTTAATCTCGGGTGATTTTTGCAGTGCCGCTTCCCAGAGACCGGTAAGCTGTTCTCTTTCGATTTCGGCTTCGTCGTTGGCTTTTTGCGCAGTGACGTCAGCGGAGTCCATCAATGGAAGTGGTGCCAGATTGACTGCTCGAGCTTGCTCGCTCAAGCTGCCGCTTCCGAGGTTTGAAATATCTTTGGTTTTCGCACCTTTCAAACTGGTCGGTGCGAGTAGACCGGCATTATCACCTTCAAGCGGACCTTTCGGCATGTAGGTGTTGGTCGTGACGCTCGCGTTTAACGTTCCCTCGGAGGTTGTTTCCGTTGTGGATGGAGCACCATCAGTAGTGCTCGTCTTAGCTTCAGTTTTTGGATCTGACAGCTTCATCGGTGCCAGGTCGGGGCTGTTGGCGTCAATTGACGCTGCACTATCCGCGGTATCACCATCAAGCTTCTCCGCGCAAGGCAGATCGAAGGACGAAGATGATTTCTTGCCTAGAACTGAGAATGCGTTTGCCGCGGGGACAAAACTCGAACTCGTGAGTATAGAGACGCCGAGGCTTAGGAGCAGAGCGCGACGGACCGATGTATATGGTTTACCCATTAGATCTACCTGTACAGATGCTGAAAACTTCAAATTGAGTGACGATGTACGACTCGGGATCTGAAGATTCAACGAATGCTAGAAAGGTTCCTGAGAACGAGCCAACTATACCACGCTGGTATCTCTTGGAATGTTATGTTTTGCCAAGCTGGTAAGCCCTGAAGGCAAGCGAACAGTCTCTGGGTTAAAAACTGCTTACCTATTTCTTCATACAACTTAGCGCCAAAACTATCAGACCAACAATGGCTAGACCGCTAAAGAATTGTTCGGCAACAAACATCGGCAACTTAGAAAGATCCCAGCTCTTGGACACTTCCATAAATTGATAGATTTTGAAGCCCATGGCCAGTGCGCCCAGACCGAGCATCATCTTGGCCATTCCTGCATTTGCGGCCGATCCTTGCGGTCTACCCACCGAATAGTCGTCATCGTAATTCGGGACTCCGCCCGAGGGTCCTTTCTCATCTAATAAGGATGAGAACCTGCGATCCGGCATTTTTCTGCGCTCAACGCGCACCCGTCTGTCTTTAGGACCGCTCAGGTCATCTTCGTCATCATCTTCGCTCCTACCTCTTTTAGGTGGATCGGGACGCGACGTTTCTTGGGGGGGAACCGGCCGTGGTGGCGATGATAAGGATTCGCTCGGCGGAAAGTTTGCCTGCGGTAGACTTGGCGCGGATATATCCAATCGAAATTCGTCGTTGTCGTCGACGATAGCCGGCACTTCCGCCGCTCGTGCCATGTCCAGTCCCGGACCTGCGCCGCCATCCATGCGGTTTTGCCATGGTGGCGTACCGGGGACTGACCCTGCCGGCAGTGGCGGGTTATGTACGGGTTGCTGACCTTGTGGGGGCCAAGGCTGGCCTGGTTGAGGTTGAGCTCCGCCCGGCCATCCCTGCGGAGCGGCTCCGGGAATCGGCGGCGCCCCTGTATTTTGCCAGGGCGGCTGTGGTTCGGCTGGACCAGGGAAAGGGGCCGATGGTTGTCCTGGAAAGGCGGGTGGCGCGGGTTGTGGTGGCGCAGCTTGCATGTGCGCTGCGGGTCCTGGCGCTGCCTCCGCATGTGGTGCTTCCGGCTTGGGCCGTTTCTTCTTCTTCGCTGCTAACAAGGGTGAGCGTAAAACGTCAGGGTTGTCGTCGTCTTCGTCATCCCAATCGTCATCATAGTCGTCGTCGTATCCGCCGCCGCCGCCAAGCAGGCTTGAACGCAGCTTCGGCTTGCCACCGGTGGTGGCACCACCCATAGGCGCCCGACGTGGAGAAGGTTCGTCGTCATCATAATCATCCGCATCGCCAAGCAGTGGCGAATGCAAGCCACCTTTGTGGTGCCTTCCCGCTCCATGATGCTCCTCAGGATCGTTGTCGCCTCCGAGCATCGGTGAGCGCAGGCTCTTCTTGGAAGAACGTGGTGGCTCGTCCTCATCAAAATCATCATCACCGCTCAGGAGCGGCGAGCGTAGCGAGCCTTTCTTGGCGCTCTTGCCGCCACCGCGTGACGGACCGCTGTCGCCGAGGAGCGGAGAGTGGAGGTGTTTTTTCGTACCGGGCTCAGGCGCGAAATCTTCGTCATTGTCGCCGTCGTCGTCATCATCCTCGCCGAGGAGGGGCGAGCGCAGGCGTTTCTTCCTGGCTGCGGTCGATTCTTGCGATTCAGAACTTTTCTTGCCTTTTCCGCGGCTGGAGCGGCTTGATTCCTGGTCATCATCATAGGAGTCGTCGTCATCGTCACCGCCAAGCAGCGGCGAGCGCAAATGTTTTTTGCCTGTGGTGGAACCTTCTTGCCGAGCAGAACTCGTTCCTCTGAGCTTGCTCATCTGTGGCTTTTCATAACCGTCTTCGTCTTCTACTGCGCCAAGCATTGGCGATCTGAGTTTGGGCTTAGAAGGTTTCGGCGGTTGATCCGGCGGTAATGTGTCGAGTTGCGAGGGCGGTTGATGCGGATTTTGCACTGGTGGTTGATTTGGTGCCTGCAGAGGTGGCTGATATGGCTGCGCAGTCGGCTGCTGCGGCGGCGCGCTCGTCGGAGCCTGATTGAAGCGTTGTCCGCATTCGGCACAGAATAAGGCTGCGTCTTCGTTCAGGACCTGGCAAATTGGGCATTGAATCACTTGCGGTACCTCTGGGCGGCCAAAAATGGCGGCCTTTCACTTCTCATTTGTATTTAGTTTAATTCACCATTGATGGTAATAGCTAACAGCGGTTTACAAAAACCGCTTCGAGCTATCCTTGACGTTGTGCCTGTTAAGGAAGCACCGGTTTCGCTTTCCGTCTGATTTGTACACATTACTAGCAATCGCTAATTTCGACATCCTGGCAAGCGTGTTAGACTGACTGCTCCACTTGACTGCTTTCGGTCTGCCGATAATCAGTCGAACAAAACCCTGGCAGGTTTAATGGTTGCATCGAAAGAAACTTTCGAAAGCTCAATGGAGAATAAAAATGTCTCGGACCGGTAGCTCTTTCATAGCGATTTCGCTCTCGCTTCTCATGCTTGGCGGAACTGTTACTACACCAGCACTGGCTGGCGATGAGCCCCAACTCAACTTCAAGATTTACAATCCTGAGAGTTCGTCCTCGGATTCTGAACCGTCGGACGAAGCGCCGAGCGGCATGGGTGATTCGACGACCGGCAATCATTTTTCAGTGCCGATGAATTCCGAAATGCAAGCTGAAACGCCCAGCGTCGACGACACTCCACCTGCCACCAAGACGCAGACATCATCAAGCGATGAAGCGTCCACCCCAGCCGCCAGTGGTACCGCCGATGACGCCAGTTCGAAGACCGAGACCGCCAGTGAAACCACAGGTGAAACGACGGACTCTTCCGGCAAGAAAGTTTTAAAAGGTTACGTAAAGGTCGTTCCAACCGGAACAAAAATTCCGATCATTATGGATACGGCAGTCGATTCCGATACCAGCCAGGAGGGCGATGAATTCGCAGCTCGTACATCGGAAGACTTGAGTATCGACGGATCGACTATCGTTCCTGCCGGCTCAATTATCAAAGGTAGAATCGCCCAGTTGAATTCGCCGAAGCACTTGAACCGTTCCGGTTCCGTCGGTTTGAAATTTGACACGATTACGACGCCTGACAATCGCTCGATTCCGATCGTCGCAAATCTTGTTGCTCGCGGCGGAGTCGTACATGCCAGACGTGGTCTGAAAGACATTGCGTTCGACACCGGTGCGGTTGCGCTCCCGACCCTCGTCGGTCTGGGTGTTGGTGCTCTGGCTGCCGGATCCGGCAATAATAACAATAGCTCGAGCAGCAACAACAACAGCAGCATCAGTCGCGCAGGCGGCGCCATGATCGGTGCCGGTGTTGGTATCGCGGTCGGTGTTGCCATTCTCTTGTCGAAGAAAGGCAAGAAAGTTGAAGTGCGGCCGGGCGACGAACTCAAGATCGAGCTCGCTGAAGAGCTGCGCATGCCCAACTTGAGCATGTAATCGGTTTAAAAACGGCCGGCTGATAAAGCGGTTTAGAACCAGAAGAAGGTTATGTCAGGGTTTACCCTAGGATTTCGTTCGGGAAAGTCCTGAGTGCTGTTCAACCCAAAGCGCCGTGCGGCGCTCGAGGCTTTGGCGATATAGTGAGTTTAACTCCTGTCGCCGCGCCTAACTTTGCGTATGCGAACAGACCTCTAGATATCAACTGGAAACCCGTTGTATTCTGGCTTTGAGCGATAAAAACGAAGATATAGAAGTGATATACTTAGTTTTCGTTAACATAAAAGGCGGCTGTTTATTCGGTTAGGACACTCTTTAAAGTGGGTTCAATGCCAACAGTTGCGCGAAACAGAAACATTTTTCTTGGTTTCTGGTCGTAACTAATAGAATCGCTCCGCGGCTTAATCCCTGCTGAAGAGTTCAACGGGACCTCTGCGACTTACTACTCTGGTACGGAAACCAACTTCCATGGCTACATACGCGAAAAATAGTGACCGGCCTCAAAAAGACCCAACGATGGCGGGAATGCTGTCGATTTTGCCCGGGTTAGGTCAGCTCTACAACGGCGAGACGCGGAAGGGCATGCTCTTCCTGTCGGTTGGATTCATCAACTTCCTGGTCTTCCTGGGACTGATGTTCAACGAGTCGCTGCTGCAGTCGCTGTATACCTTTGCTCTCGGCTTCAATATGGAGCCGAACAAACAGCTTATCGCCAGCATGATGAACTTCCGCCTGGGAAATCCGGCGTCGATGATCATCATCGGTTTGTTTCTTTCTTTTACCGCGTTCTGCATGCGCGACGCCTACGACCATGCCGCGGTTATTCAGCGCAAGCAGATATATGCCGATGCCGTCATGGACATGCCTGAGGCGTCGAGTGGGTCGTATCTTTTTCACGTCGCACTGATGGCGACATGCTTGATTCTTGCGTTTTTCTTCTTGATTCCGCCGCCTCCGAAAGTGCAGGTGACGGATATCGAATTTATTCAGAACCAACCTGAAGTCAAAAAACAAATTCGCGCCAAGCGAAAAGCCGAGCACAATTCGGAAAACAGAGGGCAGCACAATCCGCAAAAGAAAGTAGCACCTCCGTCGCCTGCGCCGAAACAGCCTAGCCAGGCTGCTCCGACGCCGAAACCTCAGGCGCGTCCGACTCCAAAACCGGTCGAGCAAAAGCAAGCTCCGGCGCCGACACCGACGCCCAGACCGTCTGCCCAGCCGACTCCGCGTCCGACGCCAAGACCGTCGCCCTCTGCGGCTCCGACTCCTACTCCTACGCCGAGACCGAGTCCGTCGCCCGCTCCGATGGCTACTCCAACGCCGACGCCGAGCCCGACTCCGGCTCCGTCTAAAATGCCCATGGCATTGCCGAATCCTTTCGCTGCTCCGGCAGCGTCGCCGCGAGCCAATCCGACTCCAGTGCCTGCGCCGGTTTCCATCGGCAAGGTCGGAGCACCGGCGGCGCCATCGCCTGCGATCGCAGCTCTTCCGAGCAGCTCGTCCGGCAGCATGCCTGCACCGATCGCTTCGATCAGCACGCGTGGAACTTCCGGCGGTGGCGGCGCACGTTCACCGGTTCCAGTGATGGCTGGCGGCGGTGGCGGCTCGCACTCCAAAGGTGGATCCGGCAGCGGACCATCGGCAGCCCCTGCTCCTTCTCGTGCCGGTTCCGGCTCGGGTAGTGGTAGCGGCGGTGGTGACTCCGGTCCGTCCATGGCGGTCGCTCCTAGCGTTCCCAGACCGTCCGCCGGCAGTGGCGGTGGTGGTGGTGGCGAAGGCTCCGAGGGCAACCCGGACAAAGGCGCCAAGCCCGGTCGTCCATCGCTGGCGGCTCAGAAAGATGTGGACTTCGGACCGTACATGGCGGATTTGCAACGTCGTATCAAACGAGCATGGTTCCCGCCGAAAGGTAACGAAAGTAAACGGGTTTCAGTTATATTCAAAATTCATTCAAACGGCACCATGTCTAACCTCCGGTTGGCTGGCGGCTCAGGCCTGGCGATAGCAGATCAGGCCGCACTCAAGGCTGTACAAAACGCGGCACCGTTCAGACCGTTACCAGATGGGGCGCCAGAGGATGTAGATATCCAATTTACATTCGACTACAACGTCTTCAAGGGGTCCGGTAGTGGTGGCGTATTCCGCCGATTCTGATAGACTCATACGGCTGGGAGTGATCTCAATTAGGGAGAGTGAACTCAACTAGGAGTAATAATGGAGAACAAATTTCTAACCTACTTCCTCGACTTCATGATGCAGGATTGGTTCGCATCGATTCCAATCACATTGTGCTCGGTCGCTACGCTCGCCGTAATTGTTGAGCGCTACCTGTATTACCAGCAAAACCGTCGTGACGTGACTGCGTTCATTCACCAGTTGCAGCGCGAGTTGGAAAACAACAATTTGCAGAAGGCGCAGCAAACCTGCAGCCGCCTCGGTGGAGTTATTGGCGAAGTGGCAGAAGAAGGCGTAAGACTTCTTGCTGAACAGAAAGAAGACTTCTCCAAAGCATTCGACATTACTGTTGGACTGGTATCACGCAAACTGGAAAAACACCTGGCGATTCTTGGAACGATCGGCGCTACCTGCCCCTTCCTTGGACTGTTCGGGACTGTGGTCGGTGTAGTTTTCACACTGGACGAACTGGGCGCATCCGGTGGCGGTACGCAGACAGTCGTTATCGGTGTTGCGAAAGCTCTTATCGCAACAGGATACGGTCTGATTGTCGCTATCCTCGCGGTTGTGTTCAACAACTGGTACACAAACACCGTTAAGCGTTTCAACGACGACTTCCAGCTCCTGAAGCTTCTCTTCCTCAGCTTCGTCGCCAGTGAAGAAGCCAGCGGTTCATACAAATAGTCAGCTACTGAATGATTGATTCGAATTTAGGAAGGGGGTGATCGAGAATGGCTATGGGAGGCGGCGGTGCTGAAGTATTCACCGACATCAACATTACTCCTCTAACCGATGTGTTCTTGGTGCTCCTCGTAATCATGATCTTGATTGCACCTCTGATCGACAAATCGGAACTGAAGATCAAACCGCCGGAGACTTACCACGCGAAGAAAGAGAACGCGCGGACCAAGTCGATCATGATTGACGTATCGAAAGAAGGTCAAATTGCGATCAACGGAAAGACGCTTCAAGACACGAGCCCAGCTGGTATTCAGACCAAGCTGCAAGAGGTCATCAACTCTATCGGTGTCAAGGACGTACCAGTTACGGTAAATGCGGACGGAGACTGCAAACAAAAGGACGTGGTGCACATCATGACCGCTTGTTCGCAGTCCGGCATCAGTAAGATGCGCGTAGCTACTGTTCAGACGAAAAACTACTAGTAGTTGCGATTGTGCCCAGCAAGAAAAAATATTTGTTGGGATTGATCGGGTATCCAGTAAAACATTCATTGTCGCCGCTTCTTCACGAGGCGGCGCTTTCGTATCACAGTCTCGACGGCGAATATCGCTTACTCGATATACAACCGGAGCAGCTAGCCGTTAAATTCGACGAGCTTAAGCGTTCAGGGTTTGATGGAGTGAATGTCACCATCCCGCACAAACAAGCGGTCATACCGCTTTTAGACGAGGTTGTAGAAGACGCAAGGAGTGTCGGGGCGGTCAACACAATAGTCTTTTCTGGTGGCAAAACGGTTGGACACAACACCGATGTCTACGGATTTTCGCGGGCGCTCAGAGACGCAATCGATAGAGAAAACATTGATACCAACTGGTCGAAGTCCGTTTTGGTAATCGGCTGCGGAGGCGCAGCCAGAGCCGTAGTTGCAGGGCTATGTGAAATGGGCTTTCTGGATATATCGATCTTCGGTCGCGATTTTAAAAAGTCCAGTAACTTCGTCGTTGAACTCGCGAATTCTTTAGGACCTAGAGGCCAACTGCTTATTGAAGGTTCAATGTTGCGTTCTGTTGAGCAGTTGAACGAAGAATCTTTGTCCGCAAAATTTTTATTGGTTAATGCAACTCCGGCTGGGCAAAACGGTGAATCGCTTCCCGACTGGTTTTCGGAAGCGCTTGCTCGGTTGGATAAACGCACGCTGATTTACGATCTCGTGTATTCGAAAACCGAGTATCCCACTATTCTGGAGGAACGGGCTCGAGCGCTATCGCTGCCTTCAGTGGATGGTCTGGATATGCTTGTTTACCAGGCCGCGCGTGCCTTCGAGATATGGACTGGACGGGTTGTCCCAACTGATTGCATGAAGGCTGGTCTCAGACGAATGAGATCTGACTGATCTACACTTGCTTTCCGTTTCACACGCACCGCCGGCGATATCGTTTACTACGGTCCCAAAAAGCAAATAGGAACCGTCATGGACGGTTCCTTAGAAACGTTTGCCTGCGACTAGAGCCCGGCAATGCAGACTGAATCTTAGCACTTGGATAACTTCGCTCAATCCAATGAGCGAATTTAAATAAACGGTGCTTGCCCTTCAAAGAAGATCGGGACGAGTTGCATCGCCAGACCGAGTTCTCCATCGATTGCCAGAACGCCGGAGAGAGCCGCGGTCATGGCGGTCATCTGACCCGACATGATGAACTCGAGGTCTTCGGCTGCAATCGAGATGCAGCAGTCAGCCTTGGAATTGTCCGGTGTTTCTTGTTTGATAAATTCGCAGTTGCCATCGGCGATTTTCGTAAGCCAGGAACCACCTTCTTCTCCGTGGATCGTAATCAAATACGTTGCGGAAAGATTGCGAGCGTTTTCTGGCTTGAATCTGCGTTGAAGTTCTTCAATAGTATTGTGAGAGCGCACGGGTGACGTCATTGAACCTCCAGCAGCCTTAACCCTGTGTTGGTCTCGTCGAAAAAGGACGAGTACGGCAGATTATATCTCAGGTTCTGCCGCGGTTGAACGGTCGCCGGCAAAAATATGAGGAAAATTTCCCTGATGGGTCCAGATTCTCAGTAAGATTCTATAATGTGTAATCAACGAAGTTCGGCTCCAATAGGCGACCTCAGGTGACTTTATGACGGACGATTCCTCGTCGGGCAGCAAGAATAAACCGTTTCAGCGCAGACGAAGTCGAAGCTCGATCACTTCGGTTGGCACGGTTCTGAGCAAAGTGCTCAGTAAGTATGGGCTTGAGCAGCGCATGAAGGAACAGGCTTTCATGGCGATGTGGAACGACGTCGTTGACGAACCGTTCAAGAAAGTCTCTAGACCTTTGTTTATAGACCACGAGGGCAGCCTGGTGGTTTCGGTCAAAGATTCGACAGTGGCTCAGGAGCTTACTTTCCATCGCGGACAACTTATGAAAAAGTTGGCGCCGTTTGCGCGTGGTGTTGGTTTGCAAATCAACGGTATCCGTTTCGATTTAAAACATTTTACCGAAGCCGAGGACCAGGAAATCTTTACGCTGAGCCGTTCGCAGGCGGAGGCTCGGCTGGCGAGAACGCCAACCGAAGAAGAATTGGCGCAAGTCGAGTTGACTGACGAGAATTTGAACGAGCTTGCGAAATTGAAGGCGAACCTCGATGTAGGCGCTGCACACGGAGAGCACGACGCTTCGACGACCGATCGAATCATCCGAATGTATGAGCGAGAGTTAAGACGGAAAGCGTGGAGAGAGACGAGGGGCTATGACCCTTGCAGCAAATGCGGTTATGTAGACTCGCGTATGTACGGCGTTACGAACCTTTGCCGCATGTGTCACGTCGTGGATTTGCTGGCGCGCGGCAAATCTGATGCACATATAAACAGTTAACAAAGAACAAGATTCAACTTATTCAAGGCTTCCTCGTGACTACTGTGTTATGATTCCGGCCTATTGTGCAAAACTCTTTCGACCAAGTCGGGTGAAGGCATTCGAAATCGTCAAGAGAAACTGCATTTGCCATCGAAGGCGTTACTTTTGGGAATCCCCAACTGAATTGGCAATTATCAAATGATACGACTGCAGCATGTATCGAAAAGTTATGGCGGACGTCCGGCACTGAAGGATATCAACCTTCACGTCGCTCTGGGCGAGTTCGCGTTTCTCGTCGGACCTTCGGGTGCCGGCAAGTCAACGATGATGCGACTTCTATATCGCGAAGAAGTGCCGACCTCTGGTAGCGTCTTCATCGGCGGTGTCAATTTGAACCGTTTGAGCCCGCGTCAGATTCCGCTTTTGCGCAGACGCCTGGGCATTATCTTCCAGGACTATAAACTGCTCACGAGACAAACCGCATTCGATAATGTCGCTTACATTCTTCGCGCGCTCGGCGTCGACGAGAAAGACGTGCGCAAACGTGTAACCAGTGCACTGAATGTGGTGAACCTCGAAGACAAGGCAGACGCATTCCCTGATGAGTTGTCTGGTGGAGAACAGCAACGCGTCGGCATCGCCAGAGCTATTGTTAACGGACCGCCGGTTCTTCTTGCGGATGAACCGACAGGTAACCTTGACCCCGCTACTTCGCTGGAAATTGTCCAACTGCTTTCCAGAATTTCAGAACGCGGAACTACTGTTCTTATCTCCACACACGACCACACCATCGTAGACGCCATGCGCCGCAGAGTTATAGCTTTGAAGAACGGCGAGCTCTTCTCCGATGTGGACAGTGGTGTCTACGACATGGATCTCACTGCAGTTTAATTGGAGTCGATAAACCGATGCGGCAATTGAGAATATTGGCGAGAGTCGTCGTTGAAACCTTTCTTGGTATCAAGCGTAGTGGCTGGTCAAACTGGCTGGTCATAAGCATCCTTGCGATTGCGCTCACCATATTCGGTAGCGTTCTGCAGTTGACCATGTCGCTGAAGAATCTCGTCAACATGTGGGGGTCGCAGCTGGTCATCTCTGCTTTTCTCAGCGATAAGTATGAACCTCGTGAAGTTGCTCGCGATGTCAGCCAATATAAAGAAGTTCGTCTGGTTGAAGTAATTACGAAAGACGTTGCCTGGGAAGACATGAAGAAGACGCTGAATGCTGCGTCTATCTCGAACCCGCTTCCGAACACGCTTCACGTTACTGTAAACCGCGCCGATCAAGTTGAAGCATTGGCACCGAAGTTGAAACTGCTTCCTGCTATTGAGGCGGTTCGCTATCCAATGATGGTTGTGAAACGAATCAACGAATTTCGACACTTCATTGAAATTGCCGGTGTTGTTGTAACTGGCGCTCTGACAGCCGCGACGCTGACCGTTATCGGGAATACTATTCACCTGGTCATCCAGGCGCGACAGAAAGAAATTGAGATTTTGTCTCTCATGGGCGTGGGGCATTTCTACATAAAATGTCCGTTTGTTTTGCAGGGTGCGTTTTATGGTGCCGTCGCTGCGACGCTTGCCATGCTGGTCTTGCTCACTATGCACATGTATGTGATTCAGCCGTATCTGTCTCAAGAACTTGCTAGTATTGCTCCACTGTTTCCGAAAAATTGGGGCTACAACATACTGCAAACGTTTACCGTCATGCTTGTTCTAGGCGTTGCCGTCGGCGCTGGTGGCGGTGCCTGGACATCTGGACGCTACATCAAAATCTAGGCGAGCGCGTGACGTCTAGAAACCTTCCGGCTGCGCCTGTGTGCACGCAAGGTCGAATCTAAACTCCACATCTTCGAAAGTCTGCAAAGAAAGAGAGCGCCCGATACGAGCGCTCTCTCTCAATTCTTTTGTCGGCGGTCGATTATTTTTGAACTGAGACGTCGACCATTTTGTCGCCTTTGCCCAGTTTCTTCAGAACCGCCAGACCGTCTTCATCGGCGATGCGACCGAAGACCGCATAGTTACCATCGAGGAAGCTGGCGTTTCCGAGGGTGAAGTAAAACTGCGAGCTTGCTGAATTTGGATCATTGGCGCGCGCCATGGCGATAACGCCTTCTTTGTCATGCTTCAAATTCGGAGCAATTTCGAGCTTGATGTTTTTGCCCGAACCGCCCATGCCCGTTCCTTGTGGGCAACCGCCCTGGAGGCAGAATCCCGGTTCATGACGATGGAAGGTCAAGCCGTTGTAAAAGCCCTTATTTACCAGGTCGATAAAGTTCTGGCTGGTGATGGGGGCATCTTTGAGAGCGATATTGATTTTGATATCGCCTTTGTTTGTTTTCATCAATACTACTGGGTCTGACATTTCTATCCTCTCTTTGTTATCCGAACATCTTACTTACGTTATTTTGATTCCTTTGCGGAGCCCTTTGTCGGCTCGTTGTTAGCCGCTTTGCCTTTTGCCCTGGCTGCCTTTTCAGCTTCCGGTCCAGCGGTTTTTGCTCCTGTCTTTGCTTCCATTTCGGCGGCTTTGGCTTCTGCCTTGGCCCCTTTCTGGGCTTCCTGCTTGGCGGCTTTGGCTTCCTTTTTTGCTTCCTTTTCTTCCTTGTCCGGCTTCTCCGGTTTTGGTTCTTTCTTCGGCTTAAAGTCTTTGATTGTGCCGTCCACAGCCAGGTTCGTCATAGTGTCGCCTTTGCGGATCGCAAAAACGGTGTCCAAACCTTCAATCACTTTTGCGAACACTGCGTAGTCGTTATCGAGTCCGCTCTGAGGACTGAGAATTATGTAAAACTGTGAGCTTGCAGAGTTCCTATCTTTCCCGCGAGCCATGCCGACCATGCCGGATTCGCTATGTCTCAATTGTTTGTTTATTTCAAGCGGAATTGATTTCCCGCTGCCACCACGAGTGGTGCCGGTAGGGTCGCCTCCTTGAATGCAAAACTTGGGCTCGTATCTGTGAAATGTGGTGCCGTTATAAACTTTGCGATTGACCAGGTCGATGAAGTTGCCGGCTGTGACCGGAACTTCGTTTTTGTAAACGACCATTTTGAACTGGCCCTTATTCGTGTCGACGACGACCACCGGATTAGCTTCTTCTTTCGCCGGTTTTTCCGCGGACGACTTTAGCGATGGTAGAGCGTCTGCCGACTGAATCAAACTTGGCACAGCCAGGAGCAAAGTTAAGAGCACGAGTGAATACAGAGCACCACAGACAATGCGAGGACCTTTGTCCCCCTGGCTCTGCCTGTTATTTGATTTTAGTTTGCAGCCGAACATAATTGCAGTAGAAACTAAACGGCTCCAAATTGTAGCAAACTCGTATTGCGACAGTTGAAAATATAACTCCGAACTACCTATTGCTTCGCAGGAGAGTTGTCACTAGATGGAGCGGCGCAATCTGTCGTCGTGCCCGTGACCGGAATGCGAAGAGTTGCAGCCACGGCGCTATAAGGTGGAAACATGATTGGAACGCCGAGCGAGTTTCGATCAGGAGTGGCAACGGTGCTGTCGAAAGCCAACCAGCCAAGCGTTTCATCGCCGGGCATGATCAATCTCGTACCGAGGTTCTCCGATTCTACTTCGTGACGACCGCGGTCGCGACCAAGTGCCAAGCCCAAATCGCGTTTCTTATGCTCGGTTGGTGTCATATGTTCGTAAAACAGTATGCTTGCAAGACCCGCACTACCGATGCCGACGCCGTATACAGCGGCAGTCTGCTTCTTCGTCAACAGTGTATTGTCGTGCTTTTCTAACACACCTGCAGCTACTGTCCTTCCGGAATCAGCACTGCCCGTAACTTGAGCGTCGCGTCCTAAAACCACGACCGGAGTCGGTCCACTATTCTTGATTTGAACGCGATAGAAAACCAGGCTGTCACCTTTGTAACGGCTCAGAGGATTGATTGTCATGAGTTGGGCTGATGCTGAAATCGCCGATGCATCCGCGTTTCCCTTCAAAACTGGCGTGCTATCTGCATTGATGCCGTCATTGTTGCGCAGCTGCACCTCCTCTGCCGAGTCAGGCAGTTTTCGCTCCGGAGGTGGCAAGATTGCCGGTCTCAGCGCCGGATCTGAATATTGATCGCCAGCTCTATTATCGTTATTCAATTCCTCATCTTTCGCACTTGCTGCGGATGTTTCAATTAAAACAGCTCCCAGTGCCAAAGCCGGAATCAGTAAAGCTGAGGTGAATAATCGCTTTGAAAAACGACCCTTATGACGTTGCCGCATGCCCTGTCTCGCAAAAATTAGGTTACCGAGCTAGATGATAGCCGAATTCGAGTCACAGAGCATGTTTGGTTAATGAGAAATGAATGAGGTCAGCGAACGCGGTGTCCAATGGCGACCAACGAGCTGTCCGTTGGCGAACGCGGTGTCCAATGGCGACCAACGAGCTGTCCGTCAACGACGATTTCGGAACCTATGCCGCGGAGGTTTCCCCTGCCAGATCTCTCCCGCACCTCTTACGGTCGGTTCCCCTAATAGGTGATATGCCGAAAGATGTCTTCCAGTAAGGCTTTCGGGGTTTTTAGTCACTTTCCGAGCCTGAAAAGCCAGCAAAATGTTTCACCTAATAGGGGAAACGACCCTAAGGGGTGAGAAAGACACCAGGATGGCCCGAGTCGCGCATTCGTCTCACGCCTTATGCCCTGCGCCCTGTGCTCGGCGCCCTGCGCCATGCGCTCTGCGCCCTGCGCTCGGTTTGCTTGGATGGAAACTTCTATCGTCGCCGACCCATGAGTTCGTATGTGACTTCAGCTCTTGGTCCGGGTTCGCCCTGTTTTACGATAGATATGCGTTCGAGTCCATTGAATTGCATGCCGCCCGGCACCATTTGCATGACGATCGCCTCTTTCGCCATGGTGTTCTTAATTGGATGCTGGTAGCGAATGAATGCCGTTCCATTCTCGACTTTGTCTACGTAAATCGCGCTCTTGACGCCCTGGTTGTTGGAGAAAGCGTACCCACCCGGGCTGCCTGTGATTGTCCAGACGTCTTGTGTCTGTTCCTGGAAAATCGTTGGAATTGCTGCTTGGAACTGTGGTTGCGCCTTGATACCTTTTCTAAGTCCACTTACCAGCCATGCGCCCATGAAACCTTGCGGCAGGACTTGATCCTGCCGGACGCCTGCCTGGATGACTTGACGCGGCGGAGCGTTGTCTGTCACGCCGCTCTGCAGTGCGGGTGGCTTTTTCTTCGGCGCGGGTTTTTCTTTCTTCTTTTGGACGTTGCCGCTGTACGTTGGAGTTTGAACCATCTGCGGAGAGGGATATTGCTCGCTCATATTTCCGCTGGGTTCTTGAATGTAGCCCCGCTCTTCGACGCCGAGCTGGAACGGTTTCTTCTCCTGCGCATTTGCCGATTGCGTAAACGTCAGACAGGTCAGCGCTACGAGCATCGAAAGGGCGCGACGTCCGCGTGGATTATTCATTATCAGTTCTCTCCTGTTCGCGCTCTGCTGAAAGAGCCGCATGGCTGGATGTTCAGGACGGTTAGAAGTCATTTTAAACCGTTCTAATTATTTAAGCCCCTTTTTGGCAGAGACACAACCATGTTTAACCCGGAGATCAAAGAATGGGACTGAAATTGAGATTATTTTTGCGCTGGGGCGCTTTCTATTTCTTGCCGGTGGCCTTGTCGGCCAATTCGACATGAGCTACCTGCTCGGAAAAGCCCATATCGACGAGGCGTTTGTACGCATCTTGTCCGGTCGCGCTCGTCGGCTCCGCTGTGACGATTTCGACGAGCGGACCGAGCGCCTCTGGATAGCGATTTTGTTTAATCAAGAGGTCTGCTTTTAGCAGCTTCGCGCGGTTTTTCAATGAGGAAAAACGCAGTCCGATTTCTTTCTCTTTGTTGGCTTGAGCCTTCGCGCTATCAACCTTTTCAAAAGCTTTGTACATTCTCCAGTGGGCGTCGGCAACATCCTGAAGCCACTCTGAGAGAGCATATATGCTGTCTTTGACATCGTCCGGTCTTGAAACAGCCAGACGATTACTCAAGTCTTCCAGCCTTATGCGCGCTTCTTCAGCATTTAACGGCAGGCTGTGGTAAATACTCGACGCGGCTGCGGAACCCTGGTGCTGTTGACCGCCAGCCTGGTTTGACAGACCGCCGGATACCTGGTTGATACCGCCTGCCGTCTGACTTCCAGGGCCAGTTGCCGGTCTGTAGCCGCCGGGAACGGGCGCTGCGTCGTAACTGGCCGGCGAACCGTAACCACTGTTTTCTCCGGGCATCGGAGAGCCGGGAAGAGGCGAGCCTTGCGCCAACGCTTGCTGTGGTAATGCGAGCGCTGCAATCACTGTAGCGATCGCTGAAGCTGGCAACAATTTTCGTCTCTTGAATTGCATAAACCAATCACCATTGAACTGAGAATCGTCGATGATTTTATCAAATATAGGGCGCTTTCCCTTGAAAGGCATCTCTGATAGGATGTGTACCCTACTACGGTTGAAAACCGCTCGCGCTTGCTCTTGCCTGTTTTTGCGCAACGAGAGTAGTTTTCGGAAATCTTTTTTCATCGGGTATCTGCTGGTTGTGCGGATTCTAATCCTTGTCTTAGCTTTGTTGCTGTTTGGCGCATCCGTCAATCCAATGCTGGCCGCAAGCGATTCTTCGCAGTCATCTGATAGCGATTACTACAATACTGACGACAATCAATTCGTTAAACAGTTTTTGAAACCAGGTAGCTTTATGCGGGTTTCCGAAGTTCGACCGGGCATGGAAGGCTACGGATTGAGTGTTTTCAAAGGCACCAAAATCGAACGATTCGATGTGCGTGTGATCGGTGTCATGAAGCGCGTCAATAATGGGAAAGACGCAATTCTCGTGCGCCTCTCGGGACCTGCGATGGGGAAAAACAACGTCATTCGCGGAATGTCCGGCAGTCCTGTTTACATAAATGACAAATTGATTGGTGCTGTTTCTTACGGATTTGATTTTTCTACGGAACCTATCGCCGGCGTCACTCCGATCGTGGACATGCTGGATGCCATGGCAAAACCACATCAGTTGCCAAAAATAGGTTCACATTTGCCGACGAAACGTGCCATCGCCCTGACACCGTCCGCGGTATCGGCGCCGACGCCTGAGTTGAGCAGGTTCAGACGAATGCTTGCCGGTGCAAATGCACCGCGAATGGTGCCATTGATGTCTCCCGTTTCCTTGAGTGGATTCTCGAGCCGAGCACAGGAATTCCTGCGCAAGCGGTTTGAACCGGTTGGTTTATCCGTGAGTGATGGCGCTGGTGGTGCATTGGACTCGAATATCCCAGCCGATGAAATCAAGGAGGCAAATGCACTCAAACCCGGCAGTGCTATGGGCGTGATGCTGACGACCGGGGACTTCGAGTCGGCATCCACGGGAACTGTGACCGCTAACTTCGGCGGACGAGTGGTCGGGTTCGGGCATCCTTTTGTGGAGGCCGGTCTCGTCGATTTTCCCATGACCTCCGCCTACATCCTCGAGGTGCTTCCCAGTCTTTCTATTTCGTTTAAATTATCCGCGCCGATACAAGTTTTGGGAACTCTGTATTCCGACCGCCCCTGGTCAGTGGGAGGCCAGATTGGCAACACCGCGAAAATGTTGCCCGTCTCCATCGAGGTCACCGACAACGAGAGGCACGTGAGGAAAACTTTCTCCTCTAAAGTGATAGACCACGAGGACCTCACTCCGGAACTCGTCGCAGCATGTGCAATGTCGGCTGTTGACGCCACTTATCAGTCTAACGCTCCCTACGTCGCACGTGTCGAGACTAACGTCGAGATCGACACCGGTTCGGTCATTAACAGGACAGACTGTTTGACAAATGGCTCAGGGTCAGGAATTTCAGCATCGTTATTTCGCCCATTCTTCGCAGACCCGGTTTCAGGAAGCGTCCATTCTATTGCATCGCGTATCCTCGGTAACCGCTACAAGAAGGTCCATCTGAAGTCTGTAAAACTAAAAATCAATCTGGAAGCGGGTCGCGATCTCACTCGAATAGTTCGTGTCTCCACGGACCGCTCGGTCGTGCGACCCGGCGAAAAGGTCAAACTCAACTGTTTGTTGGAGCCGTATGACGGAGAGCCTTATACAGAGTCGATTGACGTGACCATCCCGCGCAGTGTGCCAGACGGTGATATCGTAATTGGTGTCAGCGGCGGCTCCCAACTTGATGATTTGCGCAAACGAATGAATCTCATCGACCCGCCGACGACCAGTCTTGAACAAATTATAAAACGGATACAGGACCGTCCGCGCGGAGACCGTTTGTTCGCCGTTCTTGCGTTGCCGGATCAGGCGATACACGTCGATGGTGAGGTGATCGAGAGTCCACCGGGACACTGGACGAAATTGTTTTTCTCCAATCGATACACGCACGGTCCGTCTCTGGTAAATGGAGAACGTCGCATCAGTAAAGAGTTGGCATCTTTAGTTGAAGGAACCCACATCCTCGCCGTCACAGTGAAGCGACCGGATCCCTTCCTCGAGGTCGCGCCCAGCTACACGGCCTCGCCTGGTGGCTCAGGTAAAGCGTCGATGGGTGCCTACGTCACCTTGCAAGCTCAGAAGGCGATCGACGCCTTGCATAAAGGCGACGCGAAAGCGAAAACCGATGCTAGCGCCGCCTCGAGTTCCGACGCGTCTAAACAGTCTGCAAGCCTTTCTCTCTGGTCATCGAGCAGCGATGATACCCACATAAGACCTGTGCAAGTATGGAGCCAAACCGACGACATATCCTATAAGGGTGGCACCAAAGACGGTATCATCATTGACAGTTGGGGCCGCATGTTTCCGGGATTTAAAGAAGACTCCGTAACGGCGCTTCCTACGCTTAGAGCCTGGTCCGCGGTCTGGTCCAAGGGCGCTGTATATATCGGTTCTACCAACAAGATTTATCGTTGGAATCCGGGGGCGACACAAGTCGAAGAACTTGTAAAAGTCGAAGGCAGCGCAGCTATTCCGGCAATCGCAGCAGACTCGAAAGGACGTCTGTACGCGGCAGTGGCGCCTGGTGGCAGAATCGTTTCTTTCGATCCAAACTCAACTGATTCTAAGTTGACGACGCTCGCTAGCTTGAATGAACCCCTGGTCACATGCCTGACAGTGGACTCTCAAGACAATTTGTATGCCGGTGTCGCTGATTCCGGCAAGGTTTACAAACTCACTGCTGGTGGTGCTGCCAGCCTGCTAGTCGATACGGGCGACGCTCATGTTCTTTCCCTGTTCTTCGACAACAGGAACGACCGCCTTTACATTGGAAGCGGCGAGCAGGGGAATGTTTATAGCGTCGGTAAAGACGGTAAGCTGAGAGCCGAATTTCACAGTGATGACCATCTCGTAACTGGTGTGTGCCGTTCGAAGAGCGGCGATACTTTTATAACGACAGCCGGTCCTGGACGTTTGATTCGAATTTCTCCTTCAGGCGAGACGTTTGAACTGGCTACCAGTGAGGCTTTCTTCACCCTCTACTATCATCCGGAAACAGACTCGATCTTTGCCGGTGATGCCGAGGGTGATATCACTCAAATTCAAGAGGAACCACTGACCAGGCAGTCGTTCTTCGTTCCTGTCAAACACACTGACCAGGAAGCTGTCGTTGCTTTGTGTTCCGATAACAACAACCATTTATTTGCGGTGACGAGCAACCTGCCGTCTGTTTTCAGCTTCAGTGTCAGACCTGACGCGGCCGCCTACACCTCTCCTGTGAAAGACGCTGGACGCGAGGCTCGCTGGTCACTGCTCAGAGTTTACGGTTCGTTCAACGAGATAAGTGCCGACCTTGAGAGATGCGTTGCGGTTGAGACACGAACCGGCGAGACCGTTCGCCCTGACTCGACCTGGAGCGGATGGGCCTCGGCTCCCCTAACCACCGAAGGTTACCAGGTCAAATCTGCTAACGGTAGATACTTCCAGTATCGATTGAAGTGGGTTGCAGCACCACCAAAAGTTTCTGACCGCAAGGTCTTTCCTGAGGGCAGGGAGTCCGTGCTTGGGCGTGTGACAGTTACATATTTGCCGACCAACCTTCGACCGCGTTTCTCCACAGTTTCACTTCGTGCCGGTTCATACATCAACGACACGGAGGAGGTAGCCATCGTGGGGGCCGACCCGGACGGCGACAGCTTGAGCCTCTCGATCGATGTCTCAAGCGACAATGGTGAAAACTGGAAATCGCTTAAGAGCGATTTGCGGGCCGAACGCACTCTGAAAAAAGACTCGAAAACGGACTCGCTTGGGGAGAAGAAGGACAACGATAAAAAGGACGACAAGCAGAAGACGAATTCTACTGCTGGCGATGGTGGCGAGAAACGCGGTGAAGCCGGCGAGCGAAATAGTCCGCCCGCAGGGACGAGTCCTGGCGAGAACGGCAGTGGAAGTGATAAAACGGTAGCTCCTGCAAAAGATTCGGGCGATGCCCAGTCCGATTCAGATGATGAGTCGAAGGATTCCGACGACGGCGTGACCGGTGATGACTCGAACTCATCCTCGACTCCGATACCCAATCCTAACCCTGATCCCGTTCCAGGTGAAGAGCCTGCGTCCAGTCATGAGCGTTTCATGCGCCTTAAGCGAAACGAGAGCGCACCGGATACGGTGCCTCCTGAGTTTCAACGTCTTGACGAAAAGAGAAAACCTGTCGAAAAAAATGCTCCTGCTAGACCGGGAACCGGCGCTTTGAAAAAAACTGAGCCTAAGAAGCCGGAAGTACGAGCTGCCAGAAAGCTTGTGCCAGGCTCAGTGGTACGCGGTCAAAGTAAGACGAGAAAAGCCAGTGAAGCTGAGCAACCCGATAAGTTTGTTTGGCCGCTCGCCGCCGGGTCTTTTAAAGACGGTCACTATATTTTCAGATTCACCCTTTCGGATGCGCCATCGAATATGGTGCAGCCAGAGGAAATTCAGTGTTATCGCTACGTAGTTATAGATACCGAGAAACCGGTAATTGCGCAGGCGAAAGCCGCGGTTTCGCCTGATTTGAAATTGACACTGGACGTGATGGCGAAAGACAACACCTCTCCTATTGCAAATGCCACATTCCAGGTTGATTCCGAGGAGCCCCGGGCGTTTGAAATAGTAGATGGTCTGGCAGACAAGCGTGATGTCCACTGTCTGGCTAGTGGTGTCCCCGTGAAAAAAGGCGCTCATAAAGTCGAGATTGAAATCTCTGACCGCGCAGGAAACAAGGTAACCAAAACGCTGAGACTTCCCTCTCACTGATGTGACCCGAGGAGTAAATGAAAGATTTCACCGCCAAGCTGTTCAGGACTAAACCTCCAAGACTCTTAATAGATGAGGCTTATGAACCTGACCGGCAGATGAAAAAAACGCTTTCTGCCAAAGACTTGATTGCATTCGGTGTGGGCGCGACCATAGGATCTGGAATCTTTGCGCTTACAGGAACTGCCGCCGCAGGCAGTGGCGTCGCTGCAGCGCGCGGATGGTTGGAGACGCCCGTAGTCAACTTCATCCTGGGCGCCGATATGGGGCGCGAAGGAGCTGGTCCAGCTATCGTTATATCCTTCATCATCGCGGCAATTGCCTGCGGTTTCGCCGCGCTGTGTTATGCGGAACTGGCAGCGATGATACCAGTATCAGGGTCCGCCTATACCTTCGCTTATGCCTCTCTGGGTGAGCTGATTGCCTGGATTATCGGCTGGGATCTGATGCTGGAATATGCAGTAGGGAACATTGCTGTCGCTGTAAGTTGGTCCGACCACTTTTTGCATTTCGCTCACGGTATTTTTGGCATCAAGCTGCCCTTATGGTTGACGGCGGACACCGGTACTGCGCTCACCAGGCTACAGACTTTGCCGGCGGACAGTCCGCAATGGACGTTCTACTCGAGTACGGATTTGCCACTCTTATTTGGTCACCAGTTCGCAATGAATGTGCCCGCGTTCGTTATAGTTGCTCTTGTAACCTGGGTGCTTGTGATAGGCATTCAGGAGAGCGCAATGGCGAACACAATCGCTGTTTTTATCAAAGTGGCAGTCGTACTATTCGTGATCGGCTACGGTGCCGGTTTCGTAAAACCTGAAAACTGGGTCCCATTTGCACCAAGCGGTTTGACCGGTATTATGGGCGGTGCCGCAATCGTGTTTTTCAGTTTCATCGGATTCGACGCGGTCAGTTCTACAGCAGAAGAGACGAAGAACCCGCAGCGAGACATGCCGATCGGAATGATTGGCAGTTTGATAGTTTGCACCATTCTATACGCCGGCGTTTCCCTCGTCTTGACCGGGATCATGCCGTACACAAAATATGTCAACGACGCTGCACCAGTGGCGACCGCACTTGCATCTACCGGTCAGGCCTGGGCTCACGGGTTGGTCAGCATCGGTGCTCTTGCCGGAATGACTTCAGTTCTTCTGGTTTTTCAGCTCGGTCAGCCAAGGATTTTTATGGCGATGGCGCGTGACGGTTTATTGCCGAAAGTTTTTGCGATATTGCATCCGAAGTACAAAACGCCTTTGATTCCAACGATTATGACCGGCGTTCTGGTCGGTCTCGCATCGATGTTCATCGACATCGGTCAGGCGGCGGAATTGACCAATATTGGAACTCTTGCTGCATTCATCATCGTATGTGGTGGCGTCATATTGCTTAGAAAAACCGAACCGGATCACGAGCGCGCGTTTAAATGCCCCTTCGTTCCAGTCGTTCCTGCCCTGGGAATAATCTTCTGCTTCATCTTGATGATGAGTCTTCCCGTTGTCACATGGATTCGATTTGTCGTCTGGATGGGATTGGGCGCGGCTGTTTATTTCATGTACGGTTATCGTAAGTCGCGTCTGAACTTTGAGTCCGAATAGCGACCGGTAATTCCGCCAGGAACATTCGAATGCGAACGTTCTTCTTCTTCTCTTCTTCTTCTTTTTCGCTAGAAGCCGTGGGGCGCGGTTAAAGAGAAAAGGGAGCGACTTTCGCCGCTCCCTTCCCAGTCTTCAGTAAAATGGATTTACTTGATCGAGACTTTGCGCTCGTTCTTGTGCATACGGGTGGTGCTTTCGAGCATGTGCTGTTCGATGCTGCCAGCCGAAACTGGAATGCGAACTGCTGCTTCGACTTTCGGAATGCTGATGAACAGGATGCCGCGGTCGAGGCGAGCTTCGATTTCTTCAGCTTCGATATCTTCCGAGAATTCGAATTCACGGACGAGGTAGTGCGAAGGAAGCTCTCTTCTGAGGTAAATTGCTCTTTCTTCGAACATGTTCGGAGTGCGCTTGGCGATGAGCATCATGTAGTTCTCTTCTACTTTGAGCTCCACATCATCTAGCACTACTCCTGGAAGTGACACTTCGAGGATGAAGCGATCGTCGAGTTCGAGTACGTCCGTTTCTGGGGCGCTGTAGGTCGTGTGTTGATCCCACTCATAGCCCATCATTCTGTCGAGGGACTCGTAGCGATCGTAGTCACGATCTAATCTGAAACCACGGTGGAGTCCTTCTCTTCTCGAGTTGTACTCTCTATGGGTTCTGTGATGCAGCATAGGATTTCTCCTCCTTTGAAAAGTTTGCTCTCACAAGCTCGCGCGAAACTTGCGACCAAAATGACTTCTGGTGCGGGTTTCACTGCGACTTGTGGGATTCGATGTTTCAAATACTATCGCAAAAGTGGCTTCAGAACCTGAGTTTCATCATGCGTTCCTCTTTCCGCTTTTCAACCCGGGACTGCTGTGGGAGGTTTCGATTCGAGAGAAAACGCTTTTTCGAATTCTGTGATTTCTCTCATCAGAAGCCGGACTTGAAATTAGGGGTAGCTTCGGAACGGTGGAGATCAAAGCGCTGTCTGAGCGGCTTTGATAGATTCCGATCTGCACTTAATTTATTAAATTCAACTCATGTGGACACTGCCTTGAGCCCGCTGGCTCAAAACAGCCATCTATTTGTGCTTCGAGTATTTTTTTCTCGAAATCTTCATCGGTTTCTTCGCTGCTTCAAGCGATTGAATGCGTTCCTTTATTTGTGAAAGCAATCGCTCTTTTTCTGCTACCGATATATGAGTCTGTTCCAGTTTTCGAACCGAGCGTTCCGCATCCTCTTTAGCGGTTTCGAGCTCGCGCCGGCTGACGATACCATCGGCAAATAATCCGTCAAACTGCTTCGCGCGTTCTTGCTCGCGCTCCATAAGTCTCTTTTGATCGTCTTCGTCGATTTTTGCAGATTCGAGTTTCTTCTCTACATTCTTTTGTTGAAACTTCAGGTCATCGAGTGACATGGCCGGAACGCTGAATCCAAGCCCGAGATCAAATGGAGAATTAGGGGGAACGTTCAAATAAGTGGGTATCGTGGGAGGCGGTGGTGGCACGAGCATGGTAGTACCCGCCTTTTTGACATTCTTTTTAACGGGTGCTGAAGCTGTTTTTTTCTCCGGTTTTTTATCCGTATTCAGATCGGCGTAGCGCTGACTGGCCGCATCCTTCGATTTCGGCTTCGGCGCTGCCGTCTGCGCCGGAGTTACCGATTTCGCTTTTGTGGAACTCGGACTTCCGCCGATGGATTGTGCGGCGGCGGTCAGTTCTACTCTCACCGGCGCCGGTTTCGCTTTCTCTTCCACCGCCTCGGCCGTGGTTGTGCAGGTCGCAAACATCATCGCCGCGATTGCGATTCGTATCGATTGTTTCCGTTGTCTTTCGCTTTTTGACATTTATTGACCCTTGCCGCTGTATTTCAGGTATCCTCTTAGCTCATGGATAATGGCAACAGCATTAGCGTTCTCTTCCTCGGTGACGTCATCGGTAAGCCGGGACGAGACCTTGTAGTTAAGTATGTCACAGAGCAGCTGGCTTCAGCCAATCCTCCCGACTTAGTCATAGCAAATGTTGAGAATGCCGCGCACGGATACGGCGTCACCGAAAAGGTGCTTCGTGAGCTGGGTTCGGCTGGTGTGCAGGTCTTCTCCGGCGGGAATCATACATTCGATAAGAAAGATATTTTCGAGTTTATCGATCGTTATCCAAACCTTTTGCGTCCTGCAAATTACCCGCCAGGTACACCTGGAAACGGTTCTTGCGTAGTCGATTTGAGTGGTTTTCGTGTTGGTGTTTTGAATCTCATGGGGCGTGTTTATATGGAACCGCTTCAGTCGCCGTTTTATGCGGCTGATGATTACATTGCCAAACTAAAATCTGAAACAGATGCGATCATCGTCGATGTTCATGCCGAAGCGACCGCCGAGAAAGTGGCTATGGGACTTTATCTCGACGGTCGCGTCTCTGCTGTTCTCGGAACTCACACTCATGTTCAAACTGCGGATGAACGAATTTTGCCGGAGGGTACCGCATACATAACGGATGCCGGCTGCTGTGGTCCCGCTAACGGTGTGATCGGTATGGACAAGAAAGCTGTCTTCCGCCGCATGGTCAAGCAATTGCCAACTCGTCTGGAAATAGCAGACGGACCTGCTCAATTGAATGGTGTGCGTTTTACAATCGAAAAAGCTAGCGGGCTGAGCAAATCTATCGAACGTGTCTCATTGCTGGAAACCACGGATACGAAGTGATGAAAATCGATTTGCATTTGCATACGACGCATTCCGACGGCAACTGGTCGCCGACCGAATTGGTCGCCCATGCGATTAAGTTGAAGATGGACGTAATCGCAATTACCGACCATGACACCGTCAGTGGTATCGATGAAGGAGTACTTGCTGCCGGTAACAAGCTTGAAATTATTCCTGCCGTCGAAATAAACACAATTTGGATTGATGAGGATGGCTCCGGTCAAGACATTCACATTCTCGGTTATTTTATTGATAAAACAAATGCGAAGTTGTCCGAGTTATTGCAGCGTCAGCGCGCTGCTCGACTTCAACAGGTCGAGCGACTGGTTGCAATTTTGAACGAAGACGAAATTCCTATCAGTATGGATCTCGTGCGCAGTTTTGCGAAGGGCGGACCGATTGGGAAGGTTCATGTCACCAATGCCATCGTCGCAGCAGGAGGCGCGCCGGACGTTTCTACCGCCTATGCTCGATTCTATGACCGCAATTCAAAATATTTTGTCGCGCGGCAGAGCGTGACGCCCATCGAGGCCATCGACGCAATAAGGGCAGCAGGAGGTTTAACTTCGATAGCTCATCCGGGGATGTCCTCAGCTCAAGACCACAGCGATCTCATAAAACAGCTTACCCTTTGCGGTTTGAACGGCATTGAAGCGTATCACAGCGCACACAGCGACGAGTCCGTTTCAAAATTGCTCGCCCTCGCCGATAGACTCAATCTGCTAGTCACTGGTGGTTCCGACTGTCACGGTCCATTTGAAGAATACGAATCGTTGATGGGTACGGTTGCTGTGCCATCAGATGTGGTGGCACGATTGAAGCTTGCCCACGCGGACTTCGCGCCTGCTTCTACTTAACCACCGTCTCTATCTGTTTGGCCACGTCCCCTTCTTGAATTTCGCCAGACTTCGACCACACTGAGTTTCCACCGTCGTCCAGCAGGACCTGGCAGGGTATATAACCCTTATAGTGTTTCTTCAACAGTTCAGTGGCGTTGGCATTGGACGCGTGGTCTACGTCAATGAGGATGAATTTGAGATTCTTCGATTTAAACTTGTTGTACAAGCTGACTAAACGTTTGGCCTGACGATTAGTATTCAAATCTCCCGATGCGCCAAAAAAGATGAGAGCCGGCTTGCCACTCTCGATGGTGGCATCATCCATCTTGTCTGCCAGAATTGGAAAACCGTTATCCTTGTCTTCGGTGAACGAAACGCCCTTCCGCAGTGTCAGATTCTCGGCCGCTAAAGCGGATAGCGGGGCTAGAAACGCATTGACTATGAGCGCCGACACGAGCAGTTTCCTGAGGGTGAACGTGTGCTTTTCCTTGCTATCGAAGTTCATGATCCAGTTTTTCCGGTGAGAAATTTGTCGATTTCCGAATGAACCGCCTGTTGCGCGTTTCACTCTGCGCTCGATAGTCTAAAGGACACAAATCCGAAGATTTAGTTCCCTCGTCTCAATCGGCAACGGTGAGTGTCGACTTGCCGATTGGCTAGTCAATCTTATCGTCTGACGGTTTAGGCTCGCTAGTCTTGAAATCGAAATCGCTTGCTTTTATCTTGTGAACCCAACGTGACCACTTTTGTTGTTCGTAGCTGTGTCCATAGGTTTTCAGGCTATTCAGCAAGCGGTCGCCGGAGATCGACTTGCCGCGAAAAACATAGGCGGCGTCCTCGTCCTGGTTCTCATCGTTCTTCTTGATGATAAATAGCTCGTCGGGGTCGAGATCGTCTTCTGACGTATCCTGGCGACACATAGAAATCTCGCAATGGATTACCGAATCGACGTTAGAGAGTGGAGGCGTGTTAAGCCTTTCCCACAGCCAGCGTGCCAACACCTCGGTGGATGTGAGCGACGGGTCTGCTTCATGCAAATATTTGGAAAACGCCTCCAGAATCACCGATAAATCCTTTCGTGAGGAACCCTCAATTGCGACTATATCACGGTAGTCAAGCTGCCGACGCAAAGACCCGAACATTTTCTCCAGGAAACTCTTTTGAGTCGGAAGAGTCCGATATGTTTACATAAATAACGAATTGAAAAACTGGGAATAACTGCACAGGTGAGCAAATCAGCGTTTTGAGCATATTAAACTTTCTCAAGCTGCCTCTGCCTTATATACCTGTAGCGCATTAGCGTTATAATTAGGTCACTTGAGTACCAGCTAGGCTCAAGAAAGCTGTAGTCAACTTAGTTCTCCCACGTGCCCTCCGCGAGCGAAGCTCCCGGGAGGCGAGAATCCCAGGATCATCCAGGGTGATTGCAGGCCTAAACGGCTGGAGCCAGCATTGGCTAAGTGACCCGCTTATGCGAATCACTAAGACAGCGATTTTGCTTATCGGGTCAGCGGAGGGGCGCAAGCCACCGAAGCAAATTCCTCCTCTTCATTCTGCGACTCAAGCCGTTCTTAGCGTGCGTTGAGCCAGTCGACTAAAGTGAACTCAACACAATTTTCCACAACCTTAATTGAAGAACTCCTCGAGCGGGTCGTTAAGCCCGGTCAGTATCTGGGCAACGAATGGGGCGCCCTTCGCAAGCCGTTTGACGAAGCCAAAGTTCGAATGGTGCTGGCTTTCCCAGACATCTACGAATTGGGCATGTCCAACTTCGGACTGAAAATTCTCTACAAAATCGTCAATTCGAAAGATGGATTGATGACCGATCGCAGCTATGCGCCGGCGACCGACATGGAAGACCTTTTGCGCGAGCGCAACATTCCGCTCTGGGCCTGGGAATCGCGCCGTCCGCTCAAAGATTTCGATTTGATTGGCTTCTCGCTTCAGTATGAGTTGACTTACACTAATGTTCTCAACATGCTGGAACTCGCGCATATTCCAGTCGAAGCAAAGGACAGGACCGAAATCTTCCCGTTGATTTTCGGGGGCGGTCCGTCTGCAGTAAATCCTGAACCCATGGCTCGCTTCACGGATCTGTACATGATTGGCGACGGCGAGGAAATGGTGCCGCAGGGCATGCGCGTTATCGAGCAGTTCAAAGATGCAATCGCCGGCGAAACTTTTGATCAGCAGACCGCAAGCAAACTTCGTAAGCGTCTCTTATTCGGGCTTGCCAAAAATGTCCCCGGCGTATATGTTCCAGCCCTCTACGAGTTGAAGGATGGAGCTAATTGTGTTTCCGCTATCGATGCAAAACAATTGCGTGAGTATCTTGGTGATACCGCAGGTAATGAGCTATTAGAGCGTGTCGAATCTGTTTTGAACCTTCAGTTCGATGAGGAAAATACCGGTATTCCTGTGCGTGTTTTCCGTCAGGTTGCACCGCTCAATGCCGATAACCAGCCGACTGCCTCACTGGTGTCCTATTTAAACCTGGTGCACGACCGTGAAGTTCTCGAAGTAAGACGAGGCTGCGATCGTGGTTGTCGTTTTTGCCAGCCGGGTTACACATTCCTTCCGGTAAGAGAACGATCGAGCAAAGACATTGTTGATTTGTCGAAACAAGCTCTCGCCAATAGCGGGCATGACGAGTATTCGATGTTGTCGCTATGCGTTTCCGACTACACGAGTTTGTACGAAACCACTCGCGCTTTGAACCGAGAGCACAGTTCGACACGCGCGAACCTGTCGTTCCCGAGTCAGCGCGCTGACCGAATGAACATGGATATCGCCGAGGAATTGAAGACGGTTCGTCGCAGTGGTATCACTCTAGCACCGGAAGCCGGAACTGAGCGCATGCGTGCTGTAATCAATAAGGGTCTTTCGCACGAGCAAATTATTTCTGCGGTCGAGTCGGCGTATAAATCCGGCTGGACATCAGTGAAACTTTACTTCATGTGCTGCATGCCGACTGAAGAGGACGAAGACCTCGTCGGTATCATCAACATATTGAAAGAAGCGACGATTGCTTGCCGCAAAATTCGTAAGAGCAATCCTGAACAATTCAAGCGCGGCATGGAGTTTACTTGCACCATCTCGAACTTCTGTCCTAAACCGTTTACACCGTTTCAATGGTTTGGTCAGGTCACTCGCGAAGAGACGAAGCGCAAACACGAAGTTCTTCATCAAGCTCTCAGAGACTCCGGTCTGGGCAACGTTCAATTGAACAAGACAGAACCTGAAATCAGTCTTCTCGAGTGCGTAATCTCGCGCGGAGGTCGTGAGATGGCTGAGATGATTCAACGCGCATGGAAGAAAGGCGCGAAGTTTGACGCCTGGGATGACAGATTCCAGCCGCATCTCTGGCATGAAGTCGCGACCGAAATGGGAACGACACTTGAAACTATCGCATGTACCGATCGCGAGCCGGGCTCAGACCAACCTTGGAACGTGGTGCACATCGGTTTGAACAACTGGTGGCTCCTCAAAGAATGGGAAAAGGCTCTTGCAGTCAAAGAGACCGCGAACTGCACCGAGAACACCTGCCACGCTTGCGGCGTGTGCACCGAACTCGATACCGTTCACGTGCTCGCTGCTCCCAGTAAAGAAGTGATGAAAAAGAATCCGTTCGTCAAAGAGCTGAACGCTAACGTCGAAGACGAAGATTCGCATCCCTCCTTGTTTGTACAACAACCTGGCGAAGCGCCTTCTACCGACACGGTTACGCGCTTGCGTTTTCTTTTCACCAAGCGTGGTGACCTTCGTTTCGTCGGTCACCTCGATGTCCAATCGCTGTTCGTCAGAGCAGCCAGACGCGCCAGCCTGAAACTGGCGTATTCAAAGGGTTTCAATCCGCAACCCAAGCTCTCGCTTGCAAGTCCTCTTCCTCTCTATTTTGAGGGTGAAGGTGAAGTTGCTGAGATAGATCTTGCGGAAGTGATTAGCGCCGAAGATTTCCAAAACAGAATGAATCGGCAACTGCCCCCGGAAATTCAAGTTCTGGAGGTCGTAGAGCTGTTTGAAAAACCGTCGCAGTCTCTGTCTGCGGTTCTCGATACAGCCACTTACAGGGCGGTGTTGTTTAACTCCATTGGAGGAGACGCACCCAGTCCTGAACAAACCGAGATGCTCAAGACTAAAGTTCAAGAGCTTCTCAATCAAGAAAGTATTTTGATTGACGCAAAGGACAACTCGAAGCGGAAGGGCAAAAATAAGCGCAACCAAACCGAGAAGCCGGCGCAACGCGACATCAGGGGCGGTATCAAGTCTCTTGCTGTCAAAAATAGCGATTCGCAAGTCGTTCTTGAAATGGAGCTGGCTTGTGGACCGCAACTTCACGTAAAACCTTCCGAGGTTTTGGATTGCATTGATACGAATTTCCGATGGAGGTTTACGCGGCTCGCACTTTTCGCAGCCGATAAAACCGAATTGCTCACTTATGACAAGCCGGGTGCGATGCGGGACTCCAAAGTCCTGACAGCTGCTACCTCCGGCAACTCGACTCCAAAAGATTTAAGTAACTAGTTTGAGGAACTTATGAGAAAGTCACTAGTAATTTCAGAACAGGACAACATCGCGGCTCTGCTTGAGAATGACAGAGTTTGCGAATTCTTCGTCAACCGCGGAGAGTTGCTGCTCGGTGATATCTACACCTGTACGGTTGAAAACATTCTTCCTGGTATCGACGCCGCGTTCGTCAATCTTGGGAAAGACAAAATGGGTTTCCTGCACGCCAATGACGTACCTGGTCAAGGTCCGTTGAAAGAGCGTCTGGTACCTAAACAAAAGTTGTTGGTTCAAATCACAAAAGAACCTACCGGACATAAAGGTCCGCGTGTATCTACAGCAATCAGCTTGCCGGGCCGCTTTCTGGTGCTCGTGCCGGAAGAGCGCGGTGTTTCAATCTCGCGCCGAATTTCCGAATCGCGTGAGCGCGCCAGACTGAAAGCCGTTGTGAACTTGATGAAACCACCTGGCGTCGGAATCATTATTAGAACGGAAGCAAAAGGTCAGGGCGAAGATGAACTCTTCGAAGACTTCCAACAATTGTGGGATACCTGGCAGACCGTGGTTTCCGAAGCTGAAGCTTCTATCGGACCGCTTCTGATTTATCGCGATCAAGATCTCTTGTATCGCGTCATCCGCGACGCTTATTCGCACGAAGTCACCGATATCATCGTTGATAGCCCGGACGGTCAAAAACGCGCTCAAGAATACCTCTCCGGTTGGGCCAGCAAAAACACGAAGGTCTCTTTCCACACAGCCGAAGAACCACTTCTGGTGGCAAAGGGCATTGACTCAGAAATCGAAGCAGCTCTGACGGACAGAGCTGAGCTGCCGAGCGGTGGCCACTTGAACATTCAACCGACCGAAGCGCTCACAGTCATAGACGTCAACTCGGGACGCTTCACCAGCTCGAGAACTCAAGCTGAAACCGTCCGTCGCACCAACCTCGAAGCGGCGCAGGAAATTCCTCGCCAGCTCAGACTGCGCAATATCGGCGGCATGGTTATTGTCGACTTCATCGACATGGAAAGCCGCAAAGACCAGCAGCAGGTTTTGGAACAGTTCCAGCGTGCATTGGAAGATGATCGCGCCAAGCCGCAAATCGGACAACTTTCAGACCTCGGTCTGGTCGAATTAACCCGTCGCAGACAGGGGCAGTCTTTGAGAGAGCTCTTCACTCATCAGTGCTCGCATTGCACGGGTCAGGGTGTTGTCGCTTTCATCGAAGTCGGCCCGCAAGAGGCGAGAAAAGTCGTCGGCATGAAAGCTCAAGACGAAGAGGCGTACGGAAAAAAGCCGAATCGGTCACGAGCCAATTCTGTTCTTAAATCTGCCAGCGCAAGCGGCGGACGGATAGTCTCGACCGTGACCAATGGTGATGAAGGCCTAGACGTGCCGGAAGAAATTCTTGCTCAGATGCCTGAAGAACTTCTCGATCCCAGGGACAGAGCTAGTGGTCGAATGAGACCAGGGGCTCCCGGCTTCTCGGACGAGGACGAAGAATCCGACGGTGATGACGAGACCGAAGTGGAAGTGCTCAACGGCGCCGTCACCTCGAAATCTTCGTTGTATGAAGAATCGATGATCGAAGATGACGAGAGCGAAGAGCATTCTCGTGAACTTTCCAGCAGCATCTCCGCCGTTGAGGAAGTTTTCCAGGAAATAGGAGTCGGCGAACCCAATCGCTATAAAGAAGCTGTAATCGAAGAAGTCGATGAAGAGTCGGACGAAGTCGATGAAGAGGACGAGGACGACGATGAGCAAACCGAAGTCCAGGTTCAAGTTCAAATTTCTGAAGACTCCGAAGATGATGACGACGATGAAGAAGATGAAACTAGCTACGAGCCGGAAGCTAGCCCTTATGAAGCTATCCCCAGCTCCTTTTCCGGTGTGTTCACGCTGAACAAGAAACCGGAAATTGAAGAAGTTTCCTCCGTTGTTGACACCGCCTCTGGTACCGAAGCTCATTGGAGCACTGAAACAGCCGGAACGGCTCAATCGGTTTCAATCGCGCATGAAGAAGTTCCACACATCGACGTTCACGGCAGCGGCGATGCCGCGGTAGAAAGTCACGGCAACGTCACTCATCCTTCGCCGGATTTGTCGACGATCAGACCTAACTTTCAGCTTGTAAGTCGTGAAGTTTCCACTCAGGACTCCGGTCACGGCACCACCCATGGTGACGAAGACGCGGAGCAGCTCAAGATCGCCGCATTCACGAACTCAGATTCAGAAGGCAGCGAAGACTAGTCTCCTGTACAAACTTACAGAGAGGGGATGCGTTTTTGGACGCATCCCCTTTTTTACAGTTTAACGTTTCAAACGGATGGCTCAACCTAAGTGGGGTTGTTTCTGTTTCTCGCCATGCTCAGACTGAATCCAAAACGGACAGCACTCGCGTGCATTTCCGGGGGCAAGATAGAAACTTCCAGCGCCGCTTGCGGATCGTTCTCCAACATCTCGTCTACAAATGCTCGATCGGCTCGGTAAGCCTGATCCTCAACATAGAATGCACCGGAGAATTGTCCTTTGTAGATATAGCCCAGGCAAGTTCCCCGGTCCTGTGTCAGTGAAATCGCAAGAGTTGCCGTTCCATTCTTCTGGCCTAACCAATTGCAAATATAATCGAGATACTCTTTGGCGCTGTAGTCGTCATGCCGTTCCACAGGATAACCAAGGAAAAGGGAGGACATCGCTAAAGTAATTTCTTCCGGCAGGTCGTACTGCGATACCACCGTATCTGGTGACTCCAGATCGCTGAGCATCGCTTGAAGCGACTCTTCGGTCGGCTTGGTCGTCGGGTCGGCTTTGCATCCATATATGCAGCCCACGGCGCGTCCTTTGTATAACAACATCGCCGCACGAGACAGGCGACTTTCACATGCGGCTTTGACGCAGCCGGTGAACATTCCGCCTTCCAGCTGAGTTATAAGCCACTCAACGTCATAATCGCCGATACGCATCGTGCTGATTGTCTCGCCGTCGATTGGAGGCATGATCAAGTCGATGGCGCGACGCAACTGGAATCTGCGACTGGGAACGCCATCTGCGTACCGCTGGGCAGGTTGCGCTCCGGTTAAATATTGATTTCCCTGATCGCCGCCCATATATTGCTCGGGCGTTTGCTGGGACGGCAAGGGACCGGTGGCATATTGTTGTTGCGGTGGATTGAATTGCTGCGGGAGCGGTCCGGTAGCAAACTGCTGTTGCTGATAGCCTTCGTTCGAATACGGGTCGACCGGCGCCTGGGCGGGTAGGGGACCAGTGAGATACTGATTGGAATTATCGGGAGCGGCTTGCTGAGCGCCCGTCGTGTAGTTCGAGTCGAGCTCGTCTAAGTGCTGTGTCCAGTCCGGTCCGTAGCTCTTCTTGACCGGCGCTCCGCCTTTGGCTGAGCTGCCTGCCGTGAAGCGCTCAGACAGAAGAACACGGCTCTTGTCAATGCAAACGAACGTGGCGAGGACTTCGTCACCGAAGTTATGTCTGGCATTTGAAGGAAGATACCCTGGAATATTATCCTTAACTAGCACCACAGCGTAGCCGCCGGGTTCAGCCTTCTGAATCTTGCACTGTACGATTTGGCCGGGCTTGTAGCCTTGAATTTTCCAGGGATTGATTTTACTCACCATTGAATCCCTAACAACCGAGCTGAGGAACCGAGATTGATGTGCAGGAACCGATCAAAAGCCTTCATATCTTGTTAATAAGCCCCCATAGCTTATCTTACATGAACAGGCGGTTCGTTAGAACTTGCCAGGCCTGCTTGAGCAGTAGGAGTGGCCCGAGATTAGCCTCTCGTTTTGTTCGTACCACATTTGAGCAAGAATTATTACCTTGTCCTGAAGAATTACTTATAGTAAATTCGTGATCGGACACTTCTGAGGTGCAGGGCGAGGGCTGTGACTGATGCGTTTTGTGGCAGCTCAGGCAGCTTCCGGCGCACGAAGGGTCGATATCTTGCCAGGTGCTGCACCGGGGGCAGCGCACCGATATGGATGTCGCCGATGTGATCGTGAGCGGCATCTGGCACTTCGTGCAGTTCGGTCCGGTCTTCTTATCCATCGGATTTCTGCTTCGCACTGGGCGGCTGAGCGGGATCGACAGTGACGCTCTTTGCCAATTCGCGTCCTATGGCTATTTCAACATGCTTCTTGCTGATAATTACAGGTCCTTTCGGAATATTTTTCTGCACTTGAATCAGCGAGCCTTCGCCAATTCCAAATCTCAAGGCCTGCCACTTTACGTCATTGTCAGACGTGCCCGTGACTATGAGCCAATCTCCGTCCTTTGCTTCAGCCAGTGTTCTCACTTTATCGTTCAAAACCCGCTCCAATTGTTTCGGTTGAAAAACCGTTTGCGCCTACCGGCTCAGCTTCCGACAGTCGGGGCATAAACCGAATATTTTGAACTGCGCGTCCACCACATCGAAGTTGTAGCGGGCGCCAATCTTTTGGCCGGCTTCTTCCAGAAAGTGATCTTCGAACTCCAGCGTGGAGTTGCAGCGTGTACAAATGATGTGTTGATGCGGCAGATCGTCCTGCTTCAGCTCATAATGCTTGTGACCTTCGGCAAAATCAAGTTCGCGAAGTAAGCCCATGGAGGTCAGCAACTTCAAGGTGCGATAAGCGGTCGCCAGGCTGACGCTGGAGCCTCGCTCAACCAGTGCGCCATGTAATTCTTCGGCCGAAAGATGTTGTCCGTGAGGCAGGTCTCGAAAAATTTGCAGGATCAATTCGCGTTGCGCGGTCACACGGTGCCCGCGTTTGCGCAGACTATCGAACACCGGATCTGCTGGGGAATCCGCTTGCTGCTGCTCTTTCTCGTGATTGTGGGAATGCAATTGCAATTACCTCGGTGCGCTGTGCATATGATACCCGATCCCGATGGAATGGACTTTCATGCAGTTGGTACCAAATGCGCGAGAGCTCGAGGCTGTCAAATCGCCGTTCTGACCGGGTTTTAAACAGGAACGCTCAGCGGACCTTTGAGGAATTGACCGGTGAAGGAGGCTTTGACCTTGAGTAGGTCTTCAGGCTCGCCCTTCGCCACAATCGTTCCGCCGTCCTCGCCTCCGTCCGGTCCCAGGTCGATGACCCAATCTGCTTGTTTAATCACATCCAGATTGTGCTCAATAATCAGTACCGTGTTTCCGCTGTCCACAAGCCGATTGAGGACGTGCAACAATTTGTCCACATCGGCGAATGATAAGCCGGTAGTCGGCTCGTCCAGTATGTAAATCGTTTTTCCTGTGGAACGTTTGGAGAGTTGCTCCGCCAGTTTAACCCGCTGAGCTTCGCCTCCGGACAGCGTAGTTGCCGGTTGACCGAGTTTGACATACTCGAGTCCGACTTCCATCAATGTCTCCAGTTTTGCGTGGGCTTTCGGAATGTCTTTGAAGAAGGCGCATGCGTCCTCGACGGTCATGTCGAGGATGTCGCCGATAGACTTGCCCTTGAATTTTACTTCGAGAGTTTCGCGGTTGTAGCGTGCACCCTTGCATACTTCACAGGTTACGAAAACCGACGGCAGGAAGTTCATCTCGATTTCGTTCATCCCTTCGCCGTGGCACGCTTCACAGCGACCGCCTTTGACGTTGAACGAAAATCGACCGGGAAGATATCCGCGTGCTTTCGCTTCCGTCGTCATCGAAAAGATTTCGCGAATAGCGTCGAACAGACCGGTGTATGTGGCAGGGTTTGATCTGGGGGTTCGACCGATTGGTGATTGATCTATGTCGATTACCTTGTCCAGCTGCTCCGCGCCTTCGACCTTTTTCAATCCTTTGGGCATGGGCACTGTGCCGTGGAGAAAGTGCCGTAAGTATTGGTAGATCAGATCGTTAACCAGAGTTGATTTACCTGAGCCACTAACCCCGGTGACAGCGACAAATTTTCCAAGTGGAATTTCTAGATCGATGTCTTTGAGATTGTTGAGCTTCGCACCAAACACTTTCAGCTTCTTACCGCTGCCTGTGCGCCTTCTGGCTGGAACCTCTATGCGTTTTCTTCCGGAAAGGTATGCACCGGTCGATGATCTCTTTTGAGATTCAATCGCTTTGATTTTTCCTTCTGCCACCACTTCGCCACCATGAACACCGGCACCAGGACCGATATCAATGATCCAATCAGCAGCGCGAATGGTATCTTCGTCGTGTTCGACCACGAGCAAGGTGTTGCCCAGATCTTTGAGATGTTTCAGCGTCGCGATCAATCGATTGTTGTCGCGCTGGTGAAGCCCGATAGATGGTTCGTCCAACACGTAGAGAACTCCGGAAAGACCGGAACCGATCTGCGTGGCCAATCGTATGCGTTGAGCCTCGCCACCGGATAAGGTGCCGGCTTGACGTTCCAAAGTTAGATATCCGAGTCCGACGTCGGTGAGGAATTTCAGTCGTGCTTGAATCTCGAGCAAGACCTGATGCGCGATTTTGCTATGTCTTTCGTTTAACTGCTCCGGCAAGTCGTTGAAAAACTGAGCCGCTTTCAAAATCGGCAATCGACTTACTTCTGCAATCGAACTTTTTCCAACGGTGACTGCCAGACTTTCAGCTTTCAGCCTTGAGCCATCGCATTTGGTGCACAACATTTGAGTCATGTATTCTTCAATGTCGTTGCGCACCTTGTCCGAATTCGTCTCGGAGTGCCGTCTTGCCAGGTTCGGCACTACGCCCTCGAATGCTTTCTTGTAAGTCCAGAACTCCGAACCGTCGAACGAATCGTGTCCGAGCTTGATCTTCTCATCGCCGGAGCCGAACAAAATGTAGCCTTGCTGTTTCTTCGTCAGAGACGAAAATGGAACGTCGGTTTTAAACTTGTAGTGCTTCGCTACCGAAGCGATAATCTGGTCGTAATAGTTGTTGCCTGTTTTTGCCCAGGGATAGATCGCTCCTTCGGCAAGCGTTTTCGATGGATCGGGAACGACCAACGATGGGTCGACTTCGAAAGTTGCTCCCAGTCCGTCGCAATCGGCACAAGCTCCATAAGGGCTATTGAAGCTGAATACGCGAGGCGAGATTTCGGCAAAGCTGATGTTGCAGTTGGCGCAGGCGAAATTTTCAGAGAACAGCAAAGGCTCTTTCTCGCCTTTTGCGTCGTCATCGTCGCTTGAAAGAATGTCGATTAAGACGTTGGACTTTCCCCACTTCAAGCCGACGGAAATACTGTCGGCCAGGCGTGATTGGATACCGCCCTTCATCACGATCCGGTCAACGACGAGTTCGATATCGTGTTTCTTCTGTTTATCAAGCTCGATATCATCGTCGAGATGGTGGACCTTTCCATCGACTCTAACGCGCGCGAATCCCTCTTTTCGGAGATCCGAGAAAAGCGTTTGATACTCGCCCTTTCTGCCGGAGACAAGTGGTGCCAGCACCTGCAGTTTAGTTCCGGAAGGAAGGGAGAGGACCTGATCGACGATCTGGTCGATTGTTTGCGGATTGATTTTTCGTTTGCAGTTTGGGCAGTGTGGTATGCCGATGCGTGCGTACAAAAGCCGCATGTAATCATAGATTTCCGTCACGGTTCCGACTGTAGAACGCGGGTTGTGACTGGTCGCTTTTTGATCGATCGAAATCGCAGGGCTCAAGCCTTCGATGGCATCTACGTCGGGCTTGTCCAGCTGTCCAAGAAACTGTCGAGCGTAAGCTGACAGAGACTCGACATAGCGCCTTTGACCTTCGGCAAAGATAGTGTCGAAAGCAAGAGATGACTTTCCCGAGCCGCTCACGCCGGTTATGACCACCAGCTTGTTGCGCGGGATTTTCAAACTGATGTTTTTTAAATTGTGTTGTCGGGCGCCTCGAACCGTGATGACATCGGCTTCCACGAAATCGCGGCTCCCGTTGTTAGAGCCAGGCATCAATTACTGCCCTCCACGGGTTCCAAGTCGCCTCCAGCGTCATACGCAATCGAGCCGGGGCGACAAGTAAATAGTAACTGTTTTTCTTCGAAAAAGTGTCTTGTAAAAATCAAGAATTTAGAAGCTTTCAGCCTTTTTCGGGCAGGGGGACGCGGAGGTTTTGAACCCGTCTTTTGTAGGGTACATCCTCTAATGTATATAACCGCTCTGTTTAGTAAACGAGGGCAAGGCGTCCATGTGGCCGAAACGCAAGAAGGGCAAAGCTCGCGCGACGAAGGTGAAATTGAAGGCTTTACAGCCTAACAATGACGACCTGACTGATGATATCGGTTCTCAAGAAGTTGCGCCGGAGCCGGCAGCAGCGCCTGTGAACCCGCGCAGCAAAGAAGAGGAAATGATTTCCGGCGTTTGGAAATCAAAGGTCCTGAGTAACTACAAACAGAATCCCAAGGATTCTCACAACTTACTTGCGCGCATTCCTACCGGAAAAGCAGCCTTCGAAGCCGGTGAACGTCAGAAGAACGAGGCGATCAAAGAGGCGATGATTCGCATCGTTGACCGTATGTTCGACAACTTTCAGAACACTGCATACGAGTTTAATCGCGTCACAGGTGGATCCGACCTTGAATTGGCCTGGATTCGCCCGTCTCTGGTCACGGAGGACCTTTCCAGCTGGCACGAGACGGCCAGAGGAACTATCGAGGTCTTTGCGGGCCGAATTTCGACAAGATACTGGACCCTGGCTGTTCGCGGCACTGTCTCAAGCATTGAAACCTATATTTTGCCCAGCGATAAACTGTTGGGCTTCTCGACCTCGCCAACTTCTTTCGGCAGCTATCTGACCATAACGCCCGAGAGCGACGGAATGACGGTTAGTTGGACGATTGTAAATAAGGCGATTGAGCCGGATTTGTTTCCAAGCGTGTACCGGGCTCTTCTTGACGGTCTAATCAGATTTGCAAGCGACGAAGCACAGCCGGGCGAACTTTTCCGGCTCGAAGATATCGGCATAGTGCCTGAGGCTCCTGCTGCGCCTGGCGCATTAGGCTATCAGGAGAAGGACTACTCGGAAAGTCCTGAATTGCTTGGGCAGCGCAATGGAAGACCAGCTTCTGAATCCTCCCCCCGAATTTCGGATGTTGCTCCACCTCGAGCCGATAGATTCATAGATGACATCAGCAACCAGGTTGCGCAAGCCGCCCAGTCGGAAACCGACAGATTCAGGCAGTCGATGCACGCTCCACCTTTCGGCACAACCCAGGGCGCAAGACCCGACAGTTCATCTGAGTCCGGTGCATTTAGATCTTCAGACTCGGCTGTTCATCGTGTGGACCAGCAGCAAAACTCCGGTCCTTATCGACGAGTCGATTCCAATCCGTTCAAACCTGTGGACGACTTCAATCAGAGTGGCATTATGTCTGCTCAAGGCGGAACTGCACAAAGCGAAGGCGAGTGGAAGTCAGTTTCATCGCCGCGCTCCATGCAAAACGATTGGCAGCAGTTTATGCAGAACACGCGTGATTCAATCCAGAACCAACCTCCGTCTCAGCCTCAGCGCGAAAACGATAAGTGGAACACCGTACCAGGCACGCAACAGCTTGCACGCCCCGATGCTCCCCGACCGTCATTCGACAACATGATGGCGCCGCCACCTCCTCAAAATTATCCGAGCTATGGAAACGCCTCTGATCCGCCCGAGCTGCTGAAACCCGAAGGAATACATATTCCTCCTTCTCAAATAAGTCAGAGCGGCGTCTATGGTGTGCAACAGCGTGTCAATCAAAGTGGGGCGTATTCAACGCAGCAACAAGCGTCTCCGGTAAATCAAAGTGGGGCGTATTCGACGCAGCAACAGGCGTCTCCGGTCAATCAAAGCGGGGCGTTTTCAACTCAGCAGCAAGCATCTCAAATTAATCCAAGCGGTATATTCTCTACACAAGCGCCCAATCCAATGCCACCGAATGCGATGGCGCCAGGCTACGCCATGCAGCCACCAGTGCCACCGACGCAAATGCCGCCGCCGGGCCATGTGCCACCGGCACCCCCTCATCTAATGGCTCCGCCCCCAGGGATGCCGAGCTTTCCTGGGATGATTCAACCGGGGATTACGCAATCGGGAGCACACCAACAGCCGATGGTGCCACCGCCGCTGTACCCGCCGGGCATGTCCGCTCCAGCCATACCCGCCGGAATGTCTCCCCCTGGCATGCCACCGCAGGCGATGCCACCTGGTGTGCCACCACAAGCGATGCCTTCCCATATGGTGCCCGGTGCCCCTCCAGACTTGCAAAATCAACACAATACCGGCGGTCATCGTCAACTGACTCCGCCTATGCAACAGCAATACAACACGGGTGGTCAACCAGCTCAACCCGTGCCACCACCGCCGCCTACCTTCAATTCCGTGCCGATGGGTTTCTCCAACCCGTTCAACAACGCTCCAGGGCTAGCTCATCAGCACATGCAAGGATTTCATGCACCGGAGCCGCCGCCTCCTCCACAACACTCGGAAGCGTTGCAAGAGGATGATGATGCTGAAGAGGCGACTGATTACGACGCCTCCGAGCCTGAGGGCGACGATCTCTTGCATGAAGAGAGTAGTGATGACGGCATTGAATTAGAAACCGCTGATGAAGAGGACGTAACCGAAGAAGAGGTCGCGAACGAAGAAAGCGAGGACTTTGATAGCGAACACTTTGATGGCGAACTCGCCGAGTCAAGTGATGGCGAAGCGATTTTTGAGGCTCCGGTAGATGAAGGCGTCGAGGCTGAGGCACACGAGCAATTCGAATCCGCCCAGGATGATGAAATCGAAGTTTCAGAAAATCAAGAATCTGTTGCCGAATCTGGAGACTGGCACACCATTGAGACAAGTTCCTCGGAATCAGGCGACGCTTCTGAGGCGGGTTGGGAGCAGCCTACCGTTGTGACTGAGTTCTCTATGGTGGCGGAGAAAGAGGAAATGCTCGATCCGCCGATGGAAGAGGCCTCGTCTTTTCCTCAAGAGTCATTCACCGAACTTCCCGTTATGTCGAAGGAGACTGTGCAGCGCTTCGAGCGGGCTCGCGAGGCTGGATTCGTCTTCTCCAGCGAAGACGATTTTATTGATGCGATAACTGTCGTTTTGTCTACGATTGATGCTCAAATCAGCTTGCTCACCCAGCAAAAGGCTCACGCTTTCGACTCGAAAGATTACGGGCGCGCCGAAGCGATAATCAAGCTCTCAGAGAGGCTCACGTTGTTTAAAACTGAAGCTTCCGAAATTATGCAAGTGCTGTCGGAAGAGGATGAGAGCTAGACGCATCCGTTTTCTAATCGTTTCTTTCATTAGAAACTAAGGACGAGACTTCTCGATGGTCTCTTCGAGTGCCTGATCCATTTCCGCCGGCTTCAAACTCTCCTGGCCGGGAATGACGTCGGCCTCTTGAGATTTTTTCTCTTCATCCTTTACCGAAGCTTTTTCCTCGGAGGGGAAGAAGAAGACTTCTTTGACCATTGTGCTTAGATAGTCTCGATTTAAAAAGCCCACTGTCGCGGCCATGACGATTACAACGATGACCAACAGGATTTGGTTTAAACTGTTTCCAGAAGATTTTGAGGCAGCATGAGTCGTCGTGAGGGTGTCTCGCATGCTGGCCGGCAGTCTATTTCTACTGGTACGCGCTCTTCGCGGTCCGGAGGCGTTATCCACGGTGCGCCCTTGAGCGCTTCGCTCTCGCCCTCTTCGTGTGCCCGAAGTTCTGGAACTCTCAAGATCTGTTCTCGAGTTGCGAGGAGATGGAGCGCGCGTTTCATCCGGATCGAATTTTGATTGGTTTTGAGCGCGTTTGGGTGGTAATTGATGTTCCAGGCTCGTATCCCATCGCGGCTCTTGAGTGTTGATGCGGTTCATCGGCATTCGAGGATTGTCCGGATGTGAACCTGGTGGCGGACCATTATCAATGGTGGGTCCTCTGGTACTGCCATCGGTGCTCGCTGAAATGACTTGCGGACCTGTCAGTTCGAACTTCACGCGCTGGTCGTCTGGTGGCGCGAAATTCATATTTCCATCTGCCGGTGACGGTGAAGTGGCCGCCGGCTGAGGCAGCGGTGTCTGCGGTGGTGATGGTTGTTGTTGAGAAGCCGGTATTTGCTGGTTAGAGACGCCTGGTCCCTGTGAGATTCGTTGAGCCGGCACGCTTTGCTGAGGTGGCATTGTTGCTTCGGCGGAAAATTGACTGTTCTGAGGTAAGTTTGTTGGAAGTTGAGGCTCCAAACCTTTTTGATTTTGCAGCGATACGTTCAACCCTTGAGGCTGCGGTAAGCGATTTTGCGGTGGTGTTACAGATGGTGCTACGGGTTGCTGCTTCGCCACGGGATTCGATAAGTCGGTCTGGCTGAGACGCTCATTCGTAGCAAATCTCGGAATGTCTTCTGAGGTGACTTTCTGCTGCACATCAGACATCGGGTTTTCCGCTCGATTTTTTTCCGGCATTTTAGGCTGTGGTTGCTCAACCGTTTTTTGCCGCCCGGATAGTGTCAGCATCGGTCCGCTTTGCTTGGGAATCTGTCCAAGACTTTGATTTAGAGCGCGTTCCAAATCGTGTCGGAGGTCATTCATCGATTGATAACGCTCGTCCGGTTTCTTCTTAATGGCACGAAAGACGATTTGTTCAAGCTGGCTCGGTATGTCGAGATTGGGATTGGATTGTTTAAATGTGGGCGGCTCCTCGGAGATCTGTTTCATCATCGTGTCTGCGTAATTGCGACCGAGGAACGGCACTTCGCCTGTCAAAGCCTCGTACATCACAATTCCAAGTGAATAGATGTCCGTTCTGGCATCAATGGTGGTGCCCATACATTGCTCGGGACTCATGTAAATCGGGCTTCCCCAGACTTCTCCCAATCTCGTCAGCTTCTGCGTTCCTTCGGTAACTTTCGCAATTCCAAAGTCCACGATTTTTACATAGTCAGATGTGGTGCCCTTTTCCACAAGCATTATGTTGCCCGGTTTCAAATCGCGGTGCACCGCATCATGCTTGTGTGCGTGACCAATCGCTGCTGCCACTTGGACGAAGATATCTTGAAACCTGCCGAGGTCCAGGTGACCCTGCTTGCGGAGAATCTCTCCGAGGCTGGTTCCGACCAGATAGTCCATAACGAAATAGGGCTGACCGCGCCGATTCGTACCGTATCCATAGAAGCTCACGATGCGCGGATGGTTGAGACGGTTTAAAACATCCGCTTCTCTTTGAAATCTCTTTACGACCATCTCGTCGCCTAGAACCTGCGTTCGCAGACATTTGACTGCGACCACTTCGCCCGTCTTCAGGTCCTTTGCCTTGTAGACGAGACTCATTCCGCCCTTTCCGAGCAGCGACATTACATAATACCGGTCTTCCAGCCGCATGCCGACGAGCAAATCCAGCTTGTCTTGCGGGATTCTGACTTTGAATCCTATTTTCGGATCAATCACGCGCTTCGACGAAAGAGACCGTTTGAATCTCTTTGGAAGCTTCCGTAATGTGTCTTTTGTCAGCATCAGCCGTTTCTATCAGAACTTTGTGGAAGAGGTCGAGCCGGATTTACCACAGCAAGCTCTTGACAATGCCCGCTAAGTGTCCATCCTCCATGTTCCCCCTCATGATCTGGATCAATCTAAGATGAAGTCCAATGAGCCGCTCCAGGCACCTAACCGCCTGATAAATCCGCTCCTTCTGCGAATTCCGACAAACTGAAGCGGAGTAGACAAATTCGTTAATGTGTCGGATAGGTGATGCCGTTCAAGAAGATTTGAAAAGCACCCATGAAGAAACCAATCATCAAACCGAAGAGCTCAAGCGCATGCAATTCGTTTTGACAAATGCGATAAACCAACTTTTCCAATTGCTGAGGAGCGAATTGGGTTATCTTCGTTGCGATGAGGTCGTGCACTCCCAGAGCCGGAATCGCTTGTTCAACCATGTGCCCGAGTTCTCTGTTCAAATATGAATAGGCAAAACCTGAGATGTTGCGCTTCATTCCCGTCAGCCAGTCGCCGGGTACTGCTTCAGGATTGAAACGGAGCACGGCGTTGCGAACGGTGACGATAGCTTCGTCCTCAAGTCGTTTACAGGCTTCGAGAATATCGTCTTTATGCTCGATCAAAAATCCTTCGACAAATCGCACGACGTTTTTCTTCAAGTTTGCGATGTTATCCAGCGGCATCGACCGCAGGTCGAAGTTTGCAATCTGTACTGCCAATTGGTGTTTTATGCCGAAACGCTTGGTCAGATCTCCAATTAGTTTGTGCGCTTCGTTCGGTTCCTTTTCAAGAAATGTGCGCCACTCGTTGCAAACTCGTTTTACGCCGATGATGCGAGCCAGTATTCTATAGGGACCGCTGGCGTGTACGTTGATTGACTCCTCGAGAGCGTTTATGTTGGTCGGACTCAGCAAGGTGATTAAACCGTTGCGCACCTTCTCTGGTGTCAAAAAGTTTTCCATCAGACGCGCGGCGATCTCGTTTGCTTGATCGAGATTGATGCGTGTGGTCATTAAAACCTGATCGAATAATTTTTCAGTGATTGCTGAAACTCGAGTCTCGGTGCCATGTTCCAGTGCGGATATAGTAGAGTCCACAAATTGCCGGACAATAGTGGGCGAGAGTGTTGCAATGTCGCTCGCTAATCTGTGCAGCTTCGTGGTGTCACGAAATTCTTTGAGAAATACAGTGTCTACGAACAGGTCGACCGTTTTGTAAATATTCTCTTCAGTAACTAATTCCTCAGCTCTTCGACGAATATCTTCCGGAGTCAATAAAGTCTCCGTGATTGTCGATGCGACGGCTTGAGCCAACTTCGGCTGACGTTTCGGAAAAATTCCCGGTGTCAGCGGTATTTGATAGTTAGTGAACGGAACGTACCAGGCTTCGTATGGGCGGAACAACATCCGCACTGCGAGCCAGGTGGCTATATAGCCGTGCACGGCATAAACAAGAGGCGGAAGGATTGCCTTCACAAAGAATGCCGGGAAGGAGGTGGTTGGATTTAGGAAAGACCAGTCGAAGCCCAGTCCGAAAAAGAAGTCCACGTAGCTACCAGTTGTTGTCCTTTTAAGTAAGTTTAAACCATGCTTAGCATGTTTGCGTTTTCAAGACGAAAAGTACCTCGTTTCTACGAGAAGCGCATATCGGCTCCATTACTTGACGTTCATCTGTGTGCGAGGGCCGGTGAGTTTGACGTCCACTTTCTTATAATGAACACGTGAAAAATTCTAATTACATGACCGATTTCTTCAAGACAGTCCTCTGCTCCGCGGCCTTGGTTGGCGTCAGTGCGCTTTATGCCTCCCCGCCCGGGTTTGCTTCTGTAATTCCGAAAGCTTCGGAAAGGGAATGCAAAAAATTTCTCGCCCGTGGCGATCAGCTTTTCGCTTCCAATGCGTATCACGGTTCATTGACTTTCTATCAACAGGCTGTTGCAGCGGAACCATCAAGCTTCGAGGCCCACCTGAAGCTTGGAACCGCCCTGGCTCGCCTTAATTCTAATGACGAGGCTCTCAAGGAGCTCTTTCAATCATTGATGCTGAATGCTGAGCATCCTGAAACCAATCTAAGTGCCCGCTCTGAGATAGCAGCGATTTTGATGAAGCAGGGAAATTATGACGAGGCTGGCGGACAGTTAAAACAGGTTCTGGACCTGTCTCCCAACGATCTTGTCGTGCGTGGCAATTATGCACTCTGCTTAGAACATTTAGGTTATGTAGATGCGTCGATCGAACAACTAAAGCAGATCGTCAAAGCAAACTCATTTGACGTTGTCGCGCTCTATAACCTGGGCACAGCCTACTTGCGTAAAGGGCAGGGGGATATAGCAAAGAAGTATTTTGATCGAGTTGTTTCCATAGACGATAAACATTTACTCGGCTATCTCGGAATTGCAAATTCGCTGATGCTTCAGGGCAACAACCAAGAAGCGCTCAAATACTGCCAGGTCGCAGTCAAACTCGGTCCGGAAAATCACTATGCGTTTCTCGCGCTTGGCGATGTTTATGAAAGATTAGATCAGAAAGGTAAAGCAGTTGAAGCGTATAAACGCGCAATTCAGATCAATCCGCGCGACAATGCTTCACGTGCCGCAATGGCGAAATTACTTCAGTCTTCGAAGCAGGTAGCCAATACAGGACAACTACACGCTTCACAGTAAGATTACTTTTTGCTATCGCGTCGATATACTAGCGACGAAACTTTGTCAGACGACTGTTGAGATTGATGAGGAATATACAAATGAATCTGCGGACCGGAAAAAATCATGCGAAGACTGCTTCACTCGCTCTGGCAGTAGCTCTTGGAGTGCTCGGTTTTTCGCAGGCTGGCATCGCTGGTGATATCAGTTCGCAGGATAAACAAGATATTCAAGATACTATCGTTCGATATAAAGCGGCGATCGGTATGAATCCGAAGAATGCCAAAAACCATGTGGCTCTCGGCAATGCCTACCTGCTCGATGGTAACAACGAGGCTGCAATCGCGAGCTTCCGAGAGGCTGGAAAGCTGGCTCCCGATTCAACAGATTCCTATATAGGTTTATCCCGCGGTCTCATCAGAATGGGTGACGAGAAAGGTGCGCTCAAGGCTCTTGAGGATGGCGCCGTTCGCAACCCCAACGATGCCGATCTTCACTTCAAAATCGGCAATCTGTTCATGCGCGGCAAGAACTTCGATAAGGCGATCGCCGAATATAGAACGGCACTGAAGTTAAAACCCAAACACTCGGAAGCCCATAGAGAGCTAGGCGCAGCGCTGGGCACCAAAGGCGACTTGAAAGCTCAAGTCGACGAAGAGAAGAAATGTTTGGAAATCAATGGTGATGACGCCAACGCGCTTTATTATCTGGCTACGGCCCAGATCGGGCTTAACAACGTTCCGGAAGCTCTGCCTCTGCTGGAAAAGTGCGTAAAGCTGGACCCGAAGAACGCTGATGCTTTCAGACTGCTCGCCGCAATGAAAGCTGCCAGCGGAGATTATAAGCAGGCTATCACATATGCTCAAAAGGCAGTGGACATCATGCCTGAGAACAAGCAGTACCAGCAAACTCTTGCCAAAATCAAGAGTAAAGCCGGACAAATCAAATAAGAGTTTAATTTACAAATGGCAAGGACCTCAGCACATTTTTGGGGGTGCCTGGAACTGTCCAGTAGACCTACTGGCAACCGTTTTGAACGCTTATTTGATTTCGGAAAGGTTAACTATATAACCAGCGTTCTGGCTTGCTAATAGAGGGCGTAGGCCTTACCATTTTCGGAATCAGGACATATACACGAGTGCCCAAACGCGAAAGCGAGGTGCCCACGTCAGTCATGTCCCACAAAAAATTGCGACTGATTCAAGAGGTTCAAACAGTGCCTGAGCAAGCTGATATTAAAGCGAGAGATGTTGAACTGAAGGCGAAGATTAAGGTCATTGGCGTCGGCGGAGCCGGTTCCAACGCGGTTAATCGAATGATCGCCACCGGTTTGAATGGAGTAGAGTTCTGGGCTTGCAATACCGATGCTCAAGCTCTGGAGTTGGCGGCAGCTAAAAATAGACTGCAAATCGGAGCCAAACTGACACGCGGTCTTGGTGCCGGCGGTAACCCACAAGTTGGAACAAAAGCAGCCGAAGAGAGCCGTGAAGAAATAGCAGCAGCAATCCAGGGCTCGGACATGGTTTTCATTGCTGCAGGTATGGGCGGTGGTACCGGAACTGGTGCTGCGCCGATCGTAGCTGAAGTAGCTAAAGAACTTGGAGCTCTCACGGTAGGCGTCGTATCTAGACCCTTCTTCTTCGAAGGACGTAGACGCGCTAACCAAGCAGAAGCTGGCATCAACGAGATCCGCGCTAAAGTAGACACATTGATTGTCATCCCTAACCAACGCTTGATTGAGATCGTCGATCACAGAGCATCCATGCAAGAAGCGTTTGTCGAAGCAGACAAAGTGCTCATGCAAGGTGTGCAAGGTATCTCCGATATCATCACCGTCCCCGGTTTGATCAACGTCGACTTTGCAGACGTCAAAGCGATCATGCAGACCGCTGGTTCCGCATTGATGGGCGTAGGACGCGCATCCGGCGAAGGACGAGCTGTGGAAGCCGCTAGAAGCGCTATCAACAGCCCTCTGCTCGAAACCACCATCACTGGTGCGTCCGGCGTTATCTTCACCGTCACCGGCGGACCGGACCTCACCTTGCATGAAGTTCAAGAAGCGGCGAATGTCGTCTATCAATCGGTAAACGAAGACGCCAACATCATCTTCGGTGCAGTACTCGACGACCGTCTCCACGGCGAAGTGTTGATCACGGTGATTGCCACGGGTTTTGATATGGCGGTTCAGGGCAATGAAGGAATCCATCAAGCCCAGCAACCGCAGGTCAGACAACAACGCCAGGTCGAACATCAAACTCAGTCGGGCGTCTATCAACATCCGGCTCAGCAAGTGCAACATGCGATGGCGCAAGCAGAGCCAGTCAGACAGACCAATGAAGAGATGAAGAAAATTGCCTCCGACATTCTCGATATTCCGGAATTTCTGAGAGCAAGAGGTACGCCGTCGGAAAGAAAGTAAATCATCCTTTCGACGATAACCTGAGATAATTTGAGGAGACGGCCGACGATACGCCGTCTCTTCGTCTTTTGCAGGTTGAAACAAACGCAAATTCAAGTGAGGCAAAATGAGTTCAACGGTTTTAACGGATCTCGGTCTTGGAACGCTTCCAGTCTTCATTGATGAAAACGGTCGCATTCAGCTTATTGACCAGCGAAAGCTTCCGGAGACCGTCGAATACTTTGATGCCACGCTCTTCGATGATATGTTGGTAGCAATTGAAACCATGGTCGTGCGCGGCGCTCCATCGATTGGAGTAGCTGCCGGTTTCTCTCTAGCCTGGGAAGCGGCGAGACTTGCGCAGGTTGAAACTGACAAAAATGCTTTTCTAAAACAGTTGATTGCGCAGGGCGATAAACTGAAAGCGACCCGACCGACGGCTGTTAATCTGGCTTGGGCTGTCGATTTGATAATCGACCGCGCAAAAATGGCTATGGGAAACAATCCCGACATTACCACGACACAAATAGCGGACTATTTGAAGATAGAAGCGCAGCAGGTGATGAATCACCACATCTCAGTCAATCGCTCCCTGAGTGATATCGGCGCCCAGTTTTTCAAGAAGAATGCTCGTGCGCTGACTCACTGCAATGCCGGATCTCTTGCCACATGCGGCTGGGGAACGGCTCTGGGAGTGATTCGCAGTGCGCACGCTTTCGGTTTGGAACCGGAAGTTTACGTTGATGAAACCAGACCGCGCCATCAAGGAGCGCGGCTCACAATGTGGGAACTCAAGGAAGACGGCATACCATCGACATTGGTTTGCGAATCGATGGCGGGGCATCTGATGGCTGATGGAAAGGTCGATCTTGTCATTACAGGCGCTGATCGTATTGCTATGAATGGTGACACTGCTAACAAGATTGGGACGTACAACCTTGCAGTTCTGGCGAAGTATCACAAGATTCCGTTCTACATCGCAGCACCGCTATCCACTGTTGATGCGGCTCTTAAGAACGGCAAAGGCATTCCGATCGAACATCGTCATGAGTCGGAAGTTTTGATGATGTCGGATCGGACCATCACCGTAGATGGTGCTCGCGCATATAATCCTGCCTTCGATGTAACACCGGCGAAGCTCATCACAGCTATTATTACCGAGGCTGGTGCTCTGCGACCGGACTATAAAAAGTCGATAGCCGAAGCAATGAAGACTGCGCTGAAGTAGTTGAATCTTACTCCATCGGATCCATCGGTCGGGTGATAACTACTCTGGTTCCCTTGCCTTCACGACCGGGTTTCCACTCGACCAGGGCGTTGATCAGATCTGCTCTCAGTTTCATATAACGCAACCCACGGGACTGGTGCGAGATGTTGTCGTAGTCGATGCCTTTACCGTTGTCTTCAATGGTAATGCAGAGCAGACCGCCCTTTTCTGTGATCTCAATCGAGACTTTCGAGGCGTTGGCATGTTTGGAAATGTTTGTCAGCGACTCTTGTACCAGGCGGAAAAGCAATGACTGCTGCACGAGACTTAGTTTTTCCAACACGTCGTCGTCAACCTCGCATTCGAACTCGGTACTATAACCCGACCGTTCTTTCCCCTTCTCAAGACAATCTTCAAGAGCCGCTCGGAGTCCGAAGTTTTGAAGCATGATCGGACTTAGGTCATCCATGATTTCGCGAATCTGATTCATTGTCTTCGTAAAATCACTGCGGATGGTGTTTCCAATTGCTTTGTCTTCCGGATCTTTTTCGAACTTGTTGAAGTCTTCGACGATTTTTTTCAAATCGTTTAAAACCTGGTCGTGCAAATCTGCTGCCAGGATGCGCCTTTCCATCTCGTCTCGTTCTACAAGTGCTCGTCTGGCATCGCTTAACTCTCGATTGCGAATCTTGAGCTCGTAATACTGACTTTCCAGAACTTTATTGCTCTTGGCTCGTTGACGCATTATCAAACCAGCCGCGCAGGAAAGAACGCTCGTTAGTAAGGTCGTAATTAAGAGCGGCATTACTCCCAGCCCTGGCAAAATCGCGAGTTGAAGCGCTGAGCAGACGAGGAATATGCCGTTACTCACGACTATACGGTTCGCGGTTGGCATGGAACCGCGATTGCTTGCCAGCCCCAAAACCAGTCCGCTCAACGCCAATGTCACGGCGAGTTGAATTAAACCGGACTGCGCGCTTGCGTGTTCCGCCAGAGCTACTGGGTCAAAACCATGCCCGAAGTCGCTCATTGCGGGTGCGAGCTGTTTAACGACCTCGAGCTCAAGACCTGCAGTTTGCTGCGCCAGGGCCAGGGTTAAGAACGAAATGGCGGCAGCAATCCCGAAAATCTGGACGCCCTTTGGCAGGGTAACCGGATCAACCAGTGGATTCTGGGATGTTTTTGCCGATGTCAAAGTATGGTCTTCTAGGATTGCGAGAGAATTTGCAGGTTTTTTTGGAAAAAATTTTCCCTGAATGTCCGGTAAATCCTCTAAATGCGAGCGCCTGTTGACCTTTTGCCCAATTTTCGAAAGTTTCTGCTGACGTGTCCAAAATGCCTACAGAAGGTATATATGCCCTAGAAGCCACGAAGGCTAGGAAAAACGCCCACATTAATTCTCCTTTATAATCCGGCTTGTATAAACTATGATCTCGATTGTCAAGTAGACATTTAAAAACCTTCCTAGTCCACTCCAACTCACGTTTCTCTCCGGTCCACGGGATGCCGCGTTATGGCGCAGTTAGAAGGAAACAGCGGGAAAAAAGATGTATCGGCAACGGGTTCGAAAGACCCTGTTACCGAAGCATCTTCAACCGCAAATAATGTTTTCGCTCAGAATGAGGTCAAGGCGACCCCATCGATCAGCGACACGCCTCTGTTCCAAACCACGCTGAAACAAGAAGAGACCGCAGCTGCCAGTAAATTCGCAGAATCTGTTTGGAAACCCTTAAACACTGCGGAAAAGGATAAAGACAAAGACGAACTGCCAAGCCCGCAAGCTTTCGGAATCGCCGCGACAGAGACCGCACGAGCTGAGGTGAAAGCTCAGGTTGATGTCTCGAAGTCAACAGGGGCGCTTTTTAGAAGCGGTCTTGGCGATAACGAGCAAGGCATTAATAAAGTAATTGCTGTCGAGACTGGTGATAAGCAAGCGAGCAATAAAGTAATTGCCACCAATGGTGGTGAGAAGGTCGTCTCTCAAGCTTTTGAAAAGGTCCCGGTTGACGGTGGCAAAAAGGACATCGGACCAGCAACCACGCTCGGCGCTGTGGCTGACTCCATAACCAGAGACGCCACAGCCGGAAGCTCAGGTCAGCTTAAGGCAAACACAAATGAGTTTTTGAAAGCAGGGGCGCAGGGACTGGCGAAGTCTGCCGAGTTCAACTCCACCCCGCGAAACGACGTCAGACCGCTTATAAAAACTGATTCGGTGCCGAATCAGGTATTGAATCAGAAAATCGATGCCGGTGAGGCCGCGTCGCGTGCGCAGCGAACGTTCTCGCTGGATGCGACTCCGCCTGTGCGAGTCGAAGCAAATCCTGTTATCAAAACTACTCAAGTCTTCCAACCTCCGGATAAGATTGTCACCGCTGGCGGTGGCTTCTTCGAGATCCCTGATGCAAAGGGTAAACCAGCTGTCGAGCTTGGTAAGGGCGTTGTAGAGCTTGGAAAACCTCTCGGAGATACTAATAAGTCAACTGTTGAAGTAAGCAAATCCGCTGTCGAAATAGGCAAACCCGCATACGGACTTCAAGCTCAACCGTCCGTCTCCGGCGATGTTACCGTCAGCGCACAAAAGAACCTGGTTCCCACTTCCTATGACATGCCGCCGCGTTTGCAAGTTGATAAACCGGCAATTGTTCAATCCATTACCAGCAAACAAGAAATCAATGCTGTCAGGGAAGTGAGCGACGGTGGCGGAGTCGCTCAAAATGTTTCACTAGGCAAAGTTGCTGATTATGGAACGAGCAAAGCCGACATCGTGACCAACCGCTCAGAGCCAATTTTTGTAAGCCGCGGAGCAGAAGCGCTCGCTCCGGCTATTAAACAAAACGTCGGAACTGAAAATTTTGTCAAAGCCCCGGTCAATGAACTGAAGTCTTCGGGATTCGAGCCAAAATCGCAAATTGGTGATGGCGCTTCTTATGCGAAACAAATCGAGCCAAATATAGTGAAGAGCGGAATCTCCGTTGAACAGAGCGCTCTCAAAGATTTGATTAAAGGCGGTTCTGCGGACGTCGGTTCCATCAATAACATTCAGACGCAACGTTTCGAGCCGGGTAAATCATACAATCCGCAGGCCGAAAGTCTAAAAATCTATGACGGCAGCAAATCCGCTGCTGCACTAGGCGTCAACTTGAAGCAGAATGTGTCTGAAGGCGATTTTGGCAAGAAGTTCGGCCTGGACGTCATGCCGACGTCGAAGTCGCTCGCCAACAATCTGCAAGAACCACCGCGTGGTTTCATTGATAGCGGAAGCGGTAAGCCTTCGATAATCTATCCGAAGCCCATCGAAGGCGGTCCGGTAAACTTCAAGGATCCTCAGATCGGATCGAAACCGGACAATATCAAACCATTTACTACGGCACAGGATTTCGGATCGAACGGCGCAGGCAAAATAGTCGATGGCAGCCAGCTTGTGCCTTCCGGACCGGGCAAGTTCGACAAAGTTATAAGTGGTAATGAAATCAAACAACCCGCCGATGGCGGTAGCATCATCGGTAAGCCTACCGCGCCAATCGGACAGATCGACGCTGGCTCGCTCAAGCCGCTGCCGAACCTTGAAATAGGTAAGAACCCTGGTGGACACGTCGGAGATGGCGGGGAGAAATTGGTACAAACCAGACCGAATCAGCCGGGCACGTCTGGTGGAGACGTCACCGCTAAGCCTCCTGTCACGGATTCTGTAAGCCGAACGCCACCAGGAACGGTGCCGGCGGACAACTTGAACAGACAGTTACCTGGAACTACCGATATCGGGTCAAAACCTGCCACTCCTTCTGATGGTTCGTCCTTTAAACCATCTACGCCGGCTGATGGTTCAAGTGTTAAACCAGGTGTAGTAGTTAGTCCTATCGACGGAAGTATCAAGCCGGTCAGCCCCGTGAATCCGTTAAACCCCGGAGCCAATGCGCCGGAAACAAAGTTCCCTGAACCCAAGGTGTCCGCCCCGAATGTCGAAGTACCGAAAACTGATATCAACACGGATCTTCCTCGGACGGCAACTCCTCCAGTAGATGTGAAACAGGCTCAGGTAACTCCGAAGCTCGACACACCAGCTCCTAAGGGACCCGTCACCGTGGGCGATACTATCAAAGCTCCGGCGACTGCCATCGATTCGTCAAAAGTTCCTGCAGGCTTTGATTCTGGCAAGACTCCGGCGACTGTGAAGGATGGCGCTAAAACACCGGTCACTGCAGGTGATGCCAGCGTCCCGAAAACTGCAATTAAGGTGGCCGATGCAACGACCATTTCCGATCTGACAGGCAAGCCCTCTGGTCGGACTAATGCGGTTGATCCTGTCACCGCTTTTGAACAGTCAACACAGCGCGTGCGCCAACTCAGCGATGCTCGCTTCGATGCAGGCATGCGAAGTGGACCGCTTGAATCTGTTTTGAATGGCCGTGTTACCCAAGTGAGAGACCTTGGAGCCGATGGCGCCGGACGGCTCAGCGCCATCGATGGTGCGAAGAATGCAAATGGCGCTCGGCTCGATTTCGACGTACGCGCAGAGAGCGCAAGAAATTCCAGCACCAGTCGTGGTATCACCGCCGATGGTCCGGCAACTCGCCGGTCTGCGGAAACAGTGGTATCCGGCAGAGAGCCTCAGCTTACTTCTTTCGAGCCGCAAGGCAAAAACATCTCCAGCAAGTTCGATCCGTCCGGCAATCGCGTCGCTGATGTTCGCGATCCTCAAGGTCGCGTCGATGCGGCAAATCCGACTGCCGGAATTGGTCGCATTCCACTCTCAGGTAGCGTAAAAGTTGCCGATTTCCAGCCTGGCAGTACGGCACAGTCAGTAGACGGTAGAGTCGTTGGTGATGTCGGCAAACTTCCAGGTGTTCGAGGTTTCGGCGCGGTCGGTGACGGCAAGAGCTTTGTTTCGCACGGCGAAATCAGAGCGCCGCGCGGCGAATCCCATCGTTACATAACCGGCTTGGAATTGGCTCTGATTCTTTCTATCGCTGGCATCGCGAAGATCCGACATGATGCTCGCAGTGGTGCCGCCAGAATGGAAGGACGGACCTGGTCCATAACTCGGCAGAACGGTCGTCCGCTCATTTATATCGATGGTCGCCAGAACCCTCTGCAACCACAGCGGGCTTTCGGTAAAGGTGATGGTTCCTTCCGGATTATGGTCTCGACCACAGGCGATCAAGCTGCGAAACTTTCGACTCGCACCATGCGAACCACTGATATCGCTCAGACTAAGACTGCGGATGCCGCCGGCAAAAATGCCCTCAATCTCGGCCTCCTGGGCAAGTATCATTACCTCAATTACTTCGGCAAGAACATGCCGTCTATGAATTATTACGGACAATTCCGTTCCACCAGCTACACCGGAAGCATGGGATTAGCATTTGTGATGGCAGCTTCCGGTATGACTCGTCCGGCCGGCGGAATGGAAACTGTACAGGGTATGGAAAGGCTCAATCCCGTCACGATGGGGCCTGCCGACAGAATCAGAATGCAAAATCAAAGTTTGCTGACTCAGTTTGGAAAATTCAATCTTGATGCGGCTCTGAGCTCGTCTGCAAACGGGCGAGATATCCGCGAGAAAGAAGGCAAAGACGAGCAGCAAGACAATTCGCTTTCCGTTCTCGACGACTATCAAGATTTCTTGAATCGCCTGGATGGTTTTTCCAGGAAGAAAGAGGAAACCGAAGACGAAGCGGCGATCATCAATAGAAGGCTGTCGTTTGGTGTCGACGAATTGTACGATGAAACAAAAGAAGATGACAAAGCCGAAAACATCATTGAAAAAGATGATACCAATGGCAATGCGCTGTCTCAAGTCCTTCGCCGCCCGAAATGGGTTATTCAGGCTGGAGAGACCCTGGATGGTCTTGCGGAGCGCTTCTTCGCAAACGCGGATCTGGGCTGGCTGATTGCTGATTTGAACCGTGCACTCGTCCGTGAAACATATATCGACAACAAGCGAATTGTAGAATTGCAAAGCCGACTAGAAATCGAACTTCCTGTCTGGCAAGATATTCAAAAGTTCAATCAAAACAGAAAGAAAAATTGGACTGCCGAAAATCTGGTTACGATTGTCGTCGAGCGTCAAATCGACCTTGAAGTTGTAGAGTCTACACTTGCAAAAGTGGTTGGTGCCGAAGCGTAGACTGAATCTTCAAGTTATGCAGAATGTTTTTTAAACGAATACTGTTTTTCCAGCCACTGATCGAGGTTGCTGTCTAGCTCGAGAATATCTTCGGGTGCAATGATGCCTAGCCGAAATGCCTCGAGAACGATTCGCACTCGAGTGTTGTAAACTTCAAGCCCGGCGGTTTCCTTCAGATGCGCATCGACACCTTTGACCAGTTTGACCGAAAGAGAATAGATTCGGTTTTGCGCACCACGCACGCTAATATGATGTCGGGTTGCGATCGCTCGATCAGTGAGTCCTAGAGCCAGATCCAGCAAGATGAAGTACTCACTGTCGGTGATGTCGCCCCAGGTTTTTTCAATAGTTTTTTGTACACCGCGTACTATTGGATCGATGTAAGGATTGTCGTGCACCAGAATTGATTCGAGAGCATATTTCAATTTATCGTCGGCTTCGCTCTTGAGGGCATAACCGTGGATAGCCTCATCAGGAACGATTTTTCCGAGTTCGCGAACGAAAGATTCGCGATGGAATTGTGACCAGAAAAGGATTTTCGTAGTGGATACTTGAGACCAGATTTCTTTGGCTGCCTTGATACCATTGACGTCCGGCATCACGATATCCATGATGATCATGTCCGGTTTAAGTTGCGGCCAGACCGCAAGCGCCTCTTTCCCATTGGCTGCTTCCGTGATTTGAACATCGGGATCTATGCCGCGAAGCAATTCACTGGCGTGTTTTCGCAAAGCTGGTAAGTCGTCCACAATCAAAACTTTGTACATTTAAACACCAAAAGATCGACGACAGAAGTACTATACAACATTGGATCGGGAGTCGAAACGTGCGTCCGAGAAGTCCGAAATGGACAACACAACTGGGGTAAGCCAGTTGTGCTGTGGGCCGGGGAGTTGTTAGGGATCCTTTTGACACTATCTGAAAGTTGACCTCGAGGGAGCGGAGTGGAAGACTTTGATGTTTAGTACGTTGGCTAAAGGGGCTAGTCTTGTTCTTCCGTTTTCCGCTCCCCTGTGTCGGCACCCTATGCATACATAATAGAATTCAAGTCCTTTGCAAGCGATGGACTTTTGCGTAAAGTCCTTTGCGTAAAAGCGCAAAACCTCGAAAAATCCAAATCTCTATATATGGACTTGGAACCTCCCGGTAGTTGTCTCGTCATGCGCACCAGGGTAAATTTGTAGATGGACCCTAGTAGCTAAGGAGTTTGTTCTGATGCGTAAATCTGTTCAGTCAACTAAACAGAAGCGATCTTTGACCTTGATAGCGGGCGCCATGCTGTTCACTTTTCTTACCAGCTGCGGAACCGGTCAAAAAGCATTTTCTGCGCAAGAAACTGGTGCGTCCGGCAGCGCTCCCTCACAAACTCAGGCGCCCGCTAGCGAATCCATGGTGTTTCGCACGGAGACCAAAGAGGAGCGCAAAAAAGCTCTCAACATGAATCAACTTCACCGTCTCGACTTCCGCGTGACAGGTAGTAGCTGCGCCGCGTGCCTGGGACGAATTCGCAAGCGCATAGACAAAGTAAAGGGCGTTTACGAAGTGGCCGTGGCAATTAAACCGCCATACGGGGTCGCTGTCATTTATGACAGCACTAAAACCAATATGGACAAACTGCTGGACGCGGCAAAGAAGGACGAGAAGCTCGAGATTGAGTTTCATGACATGAAAGATGGAAAAATTGAATCTCCTCCGCTGATTCTAGTGCCGGTTTACTCCAGTCTAAAACGTGATTAGCAGCTGTTTCCCTTCGAGTCGATGGCTTAATTAATCACGGCGGGAAACAAAAAGCGCGGCTGTTTATAAACGGTCGCGCTTTAAAATTGCTCGGTCAATCAGCCTTCTTAAGGTGAAAGAACTCCTACTAACGGCTCACTTGCTTCTGCGACAAACTGCTGCGAAGCCGCGCCAACAAAGGGGATGTAAACTGGGAATGTGAAAGTCGATCTGGTTTCGACCCGCACCACTCCTGGTGACGGATTGGACCATGAGTTGCTGTCTACGTGCAACAACGGATTGTTGAATCTGGCAATGACTCCGTTGATGTCCGTTTGAGTCTTGCCGGGAAATCGCGTCTCATCTACTTCGGCAGCCGCTCTCGCGCAGTCTTTAGCGAGGGCATCGTGAGACATTTGTGCCAACACCATCGCAACTACATCCACGAGAAAAAGTACTACCGGTATCAAAATGAATAGACCGACAACTGTTTCAATCAGCGCTCCGCCTATTGTGTTGCGTCGATTACGTCGGTTTCTGGTCATGTACATTTGCCCAACCTCACAGGTCTCTAAATTCAGGGTCGGCTTAGCCGATCGGGGGAAAGGGGATTCCGTTCTATTTCGATTTTATTGCTCCACATCAGCTTCTTCAATGGGCCGTTCCGAACGATATGTGAACTCCCAGGGCTGAATGGGAATCAGCGGAATTTGCAGTAACGGCGAAATTCTCACCTTGGTGACTACGCAGACGAAGTCGTCCAGTTCGACCGGTTGTCTCGGTCCGCCGTTGGGACCGGGAGTGAGGTCGAGGTCTGTATCGACGTTGTAGCGGATTGTCGAGATGCTCGAACCATCTGGTGGACCGCCATTAGCGATCATCGTAGCGCCGGCGAATTGCGGTAGACCGGAAGCGTTCCAGGCGGCTAGCTGCGCGTCGAGAGCTTGTTGGAGATTGGCTTTCTGAGCCACCGCGGCGGCGCGAACCGACATGAAATTCAGATACCAGCCGCAACAGAAACCGAAACCGACGTAAATCATCACGAGCATTGGAATCAAGATGGCGATAATCAGAATGAAGATCGCCGGACCGAATTCAGCTATCTGATTGCCTTTTCTGTTGCGTCGAAGTCTTGTCATTTACTCCCCATCCTCTAACCGGTCGATCGCGTGTCCACAACCCGGAACGGTGCTGTAAACATTGGTCAAAGATTACCGCGAGCAACTATTCCGCCATTTCAGATGTGCCCAGTTATGTATACTTTTGCATAAGCTTGCCAAGTGGTTTAACATAAAACGTGTCTAATCTTCTGTTTCTGTGTAGTAGATAGACAACGTCTGCCAGGAATCTCTGTTTAATATTACATGGTGGTGGCGCAGGGTTATCAATGAAGAAACCAAAAAGTTTGAAACTATCCGCTTTTGTTGCAGCAGTATTGATTGGTGCTGTGGGTGCGAATTCCGCTCTGGCTGCGGATATATCGGCGATTGTCGACAAAGCTCAGGTTGAACTCGCGACCGATAAAGTGTCCGAAAAGACCATGAATGAGTTGCAAGCAGCAGTGCAGACGGATCCAACAAACTCCAGGGGGCATCTGACACTGGGACTGATTCTCGACCAGCTCGGCTTGACCGATCCTGCAGCAGAACAGTTTGCGTTAGCCGTCAAATACGGTGCCAACGATCAACAGGCTCTCGTTAATTTGTGTAAGACCGAAATCAAGGCCGGTCGTATTCAGCCTGCGATTGCTTTGTTGAACGAGGGGCTGAAAAAGTTTCCAAACAACGCCGAAATGCTTTATCTCGTCGGTGACTATTTATTTCACAGCAAGAGCGTTGGCGACGCTCGGATGGTGCTTGAACGAGCTTATCGAACAGATCCAAATATTTTTGGCTTGCCAACGGCTTATGCGAACGCTTTGATCGAGACTAATCCGATGCGGGCGGTTCAACTCGCAACCAAGGACTTGGAGAAGAGACCGGACTTCGATCGTGGCAGATATGTGCGCGGTTTTGCGTACAGAGCCCTGGGACGACAACTGGATGCTGCTAAAGACCTGCAAATCGTCTTTGATAAACAGCCCATGTTGCCTAACGTGAGCGGGGCGCTCGCCAACTGTTACTACTGGCTGGGAGAATACGAAAAGGCGCTCAAACCTGCGGTATTTTTGAGCGCCGCTACTGCTTTCGAAGATGATAAGAGCGGCTCTCTTCCGTTGCTCGTGAAGGTTATGCGTAAAGTTCCGAGAGCCAAGCTTCCTGAATTGATGACCAAGATCGACGCTGAGTTGATTTATAAACAACTGGCTCGTCCCGAACTTTATTACGTGCTTGGAAAGGCCTATGACCAGCTAGATATGCCGAACGCGGCTATGCGCTCATACCAGCGAAGCGTGAACCTGAATCCTCAACTTGCTCGCGCCTATTACCGGATGGCAGTCGACCAGGAAATCTATTTGCGCGACTATGATGCCGCGCTGGAAAATTATCAACACGCCTACAACCTCCGTCCATGGGACGAGGAAGTGACCGTTTCCTACATGCGATTACAGGATCGACTGCATAATCGTAATGCGGATATTGCCTGGAAGTGGAAAGATTGGTTGAACAAAGTATTCAACGTAAATTAAGATGGCAAGCCAATCTTCCGAGTCGCTTGCCTATGTCCCTTATCATTTGCTTAATGATAAACCGAACATAATTGTCGATGGCAGCGGCAACGAGTACACGCGACTGACTCTGTCTCACTGGCCTGGCAATGAGACTCCGAGCCAATTCAAGGCAGATCTGTCCGCGGAAATAGTTTTCAACTTTCTAGATTCCGGCGAAATTCCTGATGGCGTAAATGCTGTCTCCAACAATCACTTTGATGAGGACGGGCTGATTTCAATGTACTCGCTTATCAATCCTGAGGATGCTCAGGAGATGCGCGAGTTTCTCATCGATGTTGCCCGAGCCGGCGACTTTGGCAAGTGCGATGACCGTGATGCTGCACGTGTTTCTTTTGTTGTAAACGCCTGGACTGATCCCGATCGTTCACCATTGAATAGAACTATGTTTAGTGGCACACATGAGCAACTCGATGCCACGCTTTATGAGGAACTCCTGGTTAGACTGCCAAACATCATTAATCGCCTGGGTAGCTTCGAAGAATTCTGGAAAGCTGATGATGCGTTTATGGACCTCACCGAAGATTCGTGCGACAAAGGGCTTATCGAAATCGAAGAGGACAAGGAAAACGATCTGGCAATTGTCGTAATTCCGGATGGTGGCATTCACGGGCAGGGGCGCCCGCCCAGTCACTCTAAAAGCTGGATCAGCACGCTGTGTCACCCGATGGTCATTCACAATCGAATCAGCTGCCACCGCGTCCTTGTCGTTCAACAGCGCAAATATCAATTTTATTATCGCTATGAAAGTTGGGTTGACTATCAATCTCAGCCAATTTTGCCACGGGTGGATCTGACCGACTTTGCTGCTCGATTGAACGAACTGGAGCGTGGTGGCACGCGTTGGAAATTTAGTGGAGTAGACGACATCATCGGACGTTTAAGCATGAGTGAAAGGACTGACAGCAAAATTTCACCATTGCAATTCGTCGATTTGCTGAAAAGCGCATTGTGCTCGCCCACCGCCGCAGGCAAAGGAGTATAGCAATGCCTGACAAAGTGAAGAGCAGCTGGTTCTCTCGTTTAGTTGGTCCGGAAAACGACTTTTACAGCATGCTGACAGAGCAAGCAAAAATTACTCTTGAAGGCGTCGAAGCCCTTGAAATATGGATTAATGCTGGTTCTCTCGATCGCTGCCAGACCGTTCGTGACCTCGAACACAAAGCTGACGCTCACAAATTGCGTCTCGAAAAAATGCTTGTAGAATCGCTTATAACGCCTATCGATCGAGAAGACATTTACGACCTATCTCATCGCCTTGACGAAGTGATCAATTCCGCGAAGAGGACAGTGCGTGAGATGGAGGCCCTGCAAGTAACTGCCGAGGGCACCGCTTTAAGCAAGATGGCTGCTTCGTTAGTAGATGGTTCGAGAGCCTTGTTGGTTTCATTCACGAATTTGAATGCTGATTTGAGTGAAGCCGCTAATCAGGCGAGCCTGGCAAGGAAAACGGATAATAAGTTGGACAAGCTATATCGAAAGGCGATGCCTGAGTTGTTTGAAATCGACGATGTAAAGCGAATTATGAAGACCGGCGAAGTTTATCGCACCATGCTTGCTAGCGGTCAAAAAATTGAATATGTTGGAGAAAAACTGTCGCACGTGATCGTAAAAATGCGCTAGGAGGCATCGGTGACTATCTATTTGATGGTAGCGCTGGTGGTGGCTCTTGGACTTTGCTTCACCTACACGAATGGTTTTCAGGACGGCAGTTCTGTGGCGGCCGGCGCGATAGCGTCTCGCGCATTCACGCGTCCCCAGGCCGTTTTACTTGTCGCGACATTCGAGTTTCTCGGTGCCATGCTGGGAGGTTCCGCAGTTGCAGGCACGATTTCAGGAATCACTAATTGGCCGGCTGATCCGAGCCTTCTTCCGGTTCTCGCTAGCGCGCTTGCCGGAGCTATATTGTGGAACCTTATAACGAAGGTTCTGGCCGTGCCCTCAAGTTCAACCCACGCTCTTGTTGGTGGCGTCCTTGGTGCCGTGTTGGCGGGAGCAGGAGATTTCAGATACATTATCTGGGGAAGTCCTGGTTTCATCGTCAACTCGCACGGCTTCTGGCGTATCATAATGAGCCTGGTCATCTCTCCGATATTTGGATTTGCAGTCGGTTACGCCGTTTTGCTTTTTGCTGTCGCGATTCTGCGAAGAGCAAGCGCGGAGTTGAATGAAACGTTGAAGCGCTGGCAGTTTGTTGCTGTGCCAATGCTTGCATTCGGTCACGGGGCTAATGACAGTCAAAAAACTATGGGTATTATCGCTCTATCTCTTTACGCCGCCGGCCTCGGTTTGAAACATGAGGTTCCACTCTGGGTTCGATTAATTACCGCAGTCGCTCTGACACTAGGAGTGGTGTCGCTCGTTCCACGTATTGTCCGTCGTGTAGGTGGGATTTATAAGTTGAGACCATTGCATGGTTTGGTCGTAGAGGGTTCGTCAGCGCTTATCGTCCTCGGTGCGTCTGCTACAGGCGGACCGCTGGCGGCCTCTCAAGTGATCGCTTCCACCGTGATTGGCGCCGGTACTGCGGAACGAAAAAAGGGCGTTCATTGGATTATTGCTCGCGAAATGGTCCGCGCCTGGTTTCTCACCATACCCTGTTCCGCTACTTTAGCCTGGATCCTTTTTTCGTTGCTTTTTGTTCACCTGAATAGCGCACTGCCTCAGGCGAAGTGAACCTCCGGTTTTGCCGCTGCATACGGCTTGTGAGCAAATCGTTTATGTTGAAAAGGTAGCTGGAAAGGCTATTAAGAAAGTAGCCGGAAGGTTTCACGCGGACCGCTGAGATACCTGAAGATCGATGGGTATAATCGATTTAGAAGCCTTTTCCCTTATCAACTTCTGTGGCCGGCGCCTCTAGCGACCAGCCGTTTCTCAAGGACTAAATATGCTTAGCAATGCCACGCCGGGCTCGGATGACTGGACTAATATTCAGTGGGAAGAACTGATCGCCGTTGCCGAAAAAGCAATTGCCAACGAGCAATACCAATCGGCGGAGGCGACCTTGTACACGGCGATGGAATTGTCGCTGAAGTTCGGTGAGGCAGACATTCGTTCTGTCTACACGCTCGACAAACTCGCCGAATGTCTCTGGTATGGTGGTCAACTTGATGAAGCTGAAAATTATTGCAAACAGCTATTGAGAATTCACGAGAGTGTCCTTGATGCGGACCCGCTGAACATCCCGACTTTCTTCAATAATCTGGCTCTGATCAAGCACGCAGGCAAGCACTTCGACGAGGCCGAAAAGTATTATAAGCGCGCACTCAAAGGAAAGGAGAACGTGCTTGGTGCTTCGCATCCAGAAGTGCTGCGAATCAAAAGTAATTACGCCGACCTTTTGCGTGTTCGTGGTCGCGTCGACGAAGCTCAGCAGATGAGTGCCAGCTCGCGGGTCGTTACAGTGCGAGACTGGCAGTCGAGCACGGTCTCGAAGACCTGGAAAAAGGGCAAGGGGGAAGAATCCAAGTTTACGCAGTCCCAGGAAGTGAGAATTCGAATTTCCGGCGATCGCGATATCAACGAGCGCAAGTCGGTCTCATTCTCCCGCGATGAGGCTGTTCTACTCTGGGATGCGAATAAGCAGGCTGCGGAGAAGGCTCAAAACGAGGGCAATTACGAGCTGGCTGAGCGGCACTGGTTGTTGACTTTGAAGGTTCTGGAAACAGTTGCGGATAAGAGCGTTGAACTAACATACACACTCGATCTTCTTTCTCAACTTGCGCATTTGCGACATGATTATGTTGCCGCTGTCGATTATTGCAAACGTTCTTACGAACTGAAATTGAAAATCTTGGGCGAGCGCAATCCAGTTGTGGCAAAGTGCGCGGACCAGTTGGCGCGGCTGTTTTACCTTATAAGTGATTATGAGCAAGCAGAACCCTATGCCAAAAAGTGTCTCGATTACTACGAACAGATGGGCGAGTCGAATAGCATCGAAGCCGGATGTGCTTTGCACAACTTGGCTACGCTGTATCACGTGCAGCGCAAATTCAACGAAGCAGAGCCTCTGTATAAACGTGCGTTGTTGATTAAAACGAAAGCATTCGGTGAGGATCACCCTGACACTGTTCGCCTACTTCGGAGTTACGGTCATGTGTTGATGAGCACGAATAAGCAAGCGAAAATGGCGCGCTCAGCTCAGATGATAACCGGCTCGTGGAAAGCAGTGTCATTAAACGAAGCAGAGGCGTTACTGCGCGATTGAGTCTAACCTACTTAATTTCTGATAGAAGTTTGAAGTAGTGCACGAAAAGCTTCATGCCTGCTGACGCTTGACCCCAGTCAAAATTTTCATTTATAGCGTGGTAGCCGTGTTCCGGCAGAGAGAGTCCGAGGAACATAATCGGAACCTGCAGGAGCTCTTGCATAGTCACGACTGCTCCGATGCTTCCGCCTTCACGCACGAATGCCGCTTCTTTGTCGAATGCTAGTTGGAAAGCTTTCTTCGCTGCATCGGGGAACTTGCCTTCTCGCTCGCCGAGATAAGGTTTTAATGCGCCTTTCGTTTCAACGACCGCATCCGGCAATTTCTCCTTCACGAAGTCGATGAAGAGTTTGGTTATCTTTTCAGGATCTTGATCGGGGACCAGTCGCATACTGATTTTTGCTTCGCCTTTATGCGGCACGATTGTTTTCACACCAGGACCAGAGTAACCGCCCGTGATACCGTGCACTTCAAAGGTCGGCTGGGTCCATACTCGGGCAACACCGTCGCGTACATCGTCTGTTCTCAGCGAATGCAGCTCTCTCTTTGCCGCAAAATCTTCGAGTTCGAATCCGGACTTGATGAAGTCATCGAGTTCAGCTTCAGATGTTTTTCTCACATCATCATAGAATCCTGGAATTTTTACCTTGCCGGTTTTTGCGTCAACGCATTCATTGATGAGCCACGCCAACTCGGCCAGAGGGTTGCGTGCCAGTCCGCCGACTTCGCCGGAGTGAACATCCTTAGCCGCCACTTTCAGGGTGACAAGAAAGGCTTGTAGACCGCGCAGTCCGTAAGAAATAGCCGGTCGATCCGCTGAAATCCAGATGGTGTCGGAAACGACAACAGAGTCCGATTTTAATTTGTCTTTGTTCTTCTCTACGAATTCGTGGAATGACGGACTTCCGATTTCTTCCTCGAGCTCCCAACAGAATTTGATGTTGATTGGAAATTTGTTGTCGAACGCATATTTCGCGGCGTATAGAACAGAGAGGGCGGGACCTTTATCGTCTGTGGTTCCGCGTCCTAGATACTTGTCGCCATCTATTTTCATGTGAAACGGATGTGAGTGCCATTCCATATGATCCGCTGGTTGTACGTCGATGTGGTTGTAAACCATAACAGTCGGGTCTTTATCGCCGGCTTTGAATTCGCCGATTACAACAGGTTTACCCTTGGTTTGAATAATTTCGGCGCTCGCTCCCATGCTCTTCAAAAGCTCCGTCGCTTTCTCTGCCATGGCTGTGATGTCCGTTTCATGCGCTGGATCCATGCTGACACTAGGAATGTCCACCCACTCCTGAAGCTTGGCTTCGTAAGTCTTTCTGGTCGCGCTGATGTAATCGGTCAGACGATCCAATTGCACTTCTACTGTCATTTTTGAACCTCACAAATCTGGAGTGTCGCGAAAGTCGTCCTCCCTTGCTGCGGCGACGACCTGTCACCGACGCCGGAATGCACGAGCGCGTTGAACACGAAACACCTCTCAATGGTCCGCGATCGAAGCTGTAATTTCAATGTTTGACAAGTGGATATTCTGTCTGTGGCCGCGCGTTTCGGAAGTAAGCAAGGTTGCGCCGGCTCGCGTCGTTTTTCCTGATTGTTTAAACAGGTATGTCCGCGTCCAACTCGGCGGCTTTGCGACCGCGATCTTCATTGACTCTCAATAACAGCAGAAAGCCGATTATAAAAAAGACCACGCACGAAGTAAGCGCAACTCTGAAATTGTCACCACTTACCATCGCTACACCGCCAAAAGTGAGCGCACCAATGGCGGTGGCTAATTTATGTGCGACACCCCAGAGACCTAGAAATTCTCCGGAGCGTCCTTTCGGAGAAAACTGCCCGACAAGAGCACGTCCAGCCGATCCTGTCGCCCCCATGGCGATGCCGACTCCGTTGGCTGCCACCCAGAGATGCCACTTCTCCTGTGCGAGAACGGCGATAATCGTGGCTATTGTCCAGATACCCAGAGCCGTCCCGATGGTTTTAATCGACCCGATTCGGTCTTGAATGTAACCGAAAATACCGGCTCCGATCGCGGCGGTCACTGAAACCAGGAGAACCATGAGAATCGATTCTTGCGAGGTGAATTTCAAAACCGCCTGCGCGTAGACTGAAGCCAGGTGAATGACTGTGGTTGTTCCACAACTGTAAATGAATAGCGTCAGCAAGAAGTTGAACAGGTCCCGATAGTGACGGGCATGCCTGACTGTGTGCGCGAGTCGTTGAAAGCCTGTTTTGAAATATCCTTTAGCACTTGCTGCTGGGTCAGGTTTAGCGCGTTCTTTTAGAAATGCGAATGTCGGCACCGAGAAGAGCGCGAACATTCCGGCACAAATCAACATGGTTTCCGGGACGTATTGAGTTTCAACCTGATTTATCGATTTTGCCCATTGAATAAACGCGAACGCCAATCCCAGGGCAATTAAACTTCCTACATAGCCTGCCGCCCAGCCGATAGCCGAGATTTTGCCCATGTTTTCTCGCGTGGCAAGTTCTGGCAAGAACGAGGCGATCAGATCTTCCCCAGTGCCGAAAAATGTGTTGGCCAGATAAAGAGCGAGCATGCCGAACCAGATTTGTCCCGGTTCGATAAAACCGAGACTGGCAGTACAAGCGATGCAAAGTGCGGTTGAAATGAATAACAGTTTTTTCTTGGCGGCAGTGGCGTCAGCAATGGTTCCGACGATAGGCGCGGTCAAAACGATGCTGAATGCGGATAAGCAGATTACGATTGTGAGTAGGACCGTGCCCGAAAGGTGGAGATTGGTGAACCAGCTAGACGCCGCGGACGGGGCGCAGATCGTATTAACAAAGTAAGCATTGTAAATCGCTGTGGCGACGACCGTACCGTACGTAGCGTTTGCGATATCGTACGAAGCCCAGGCTACAATTTCTCCCTTGCCTGCCGGGGCAACCTCCGTGACCGGGGCGCCGGACTTAACCTGGTCGCTGTTGGTCAAGACTGCTCCATTGTTGCTCACCGTGGCTCCTTCCAGAATCGAGACGCTCAGAATCTCGTCGTTTGCCACATGCGCGGAAGTCGGAATTTCCGGGGACGTCGTCATGTGCAAGGAATCCTTATTCTGGCTCTTTGGCTCTAAGTCTTCCATTTTCGATCTTTTGTTCCTGGAAAACCCTGACTATCGCCTAATTATTCGCACCGCAAGCTTGCAGAATGCCACCACTGCACGATCTTTGCTCGATGAATTCTTTTAGAGAATCAGGGAGCCTGATGTATATATTATCCGCTATTTCCCCGAAAGTTAGTTGCTTTCGTGAACAGGGCTACGTTCGACCATTGTTAGCGAAACGCCCCGGCCGGCCATCTCGGCGAGGAACAGCTTGACCGGAACCGCCAATTCCTGCCGCAAAACGCCGCGCTCGGTAATGTCTCCGCGCGCGATCATCTGAGCGATGATCGATGCAGGGAACGCCGTCATTTTTGCCATGGCCGACAAGCAATTCGCTTCGTCGCCGTAGTCGATACATTCCCAAACGTGCTGAATCGGTTTTCTCTCTTTGACACCAGTGACGGTGACTCGTAAGAGCACCATATCCGGTTCTTCGGTCGAAAGTTTTTCCGTTAACTTCTCTTTGATGATATCACACGGAACTACTTCGGCTCCCGACGCCAGTTTTAAAGGCTCTGTGCTAAACAGATCGAGTGCCTTGATCACTTTCATCTGTTCGCAATGTCCGGGATAGCGAATGGTTTTATAGTCTAGGTGTTGAACTTTGTCTTTGTATGTCTGGTGTAAAGTCCCTATGCCACCCGAAGTATTGAAGGCTTCGAGCTTGCCGATTGGTTTAGGAAATTCAAGTGATTCCAGATCCGTTAGAGCAGGCACTTTGTATACCTTGCCATCACGGATGATGGCACAATCGCCCAGATATTCGTTTAACAAACCATCGATGGAGCCTGTCAGAGCGTAGTTCATGAACAGACCGTCCGGCTCAATCGGCAAACTGCCTACACGAATTCGAATCTCATAAAGTTCGTCAAACGACTCCGCTGCGCAATGCGCGAGAATTGCTGCCATGCCAGGCGCCAAGCCCAGGTTCGGAATTATAGTCACGCCCTGTTCTCTGGCGACTTCATCGAGGTTGAACTGTTTCTTCAACGTAATTTCATCGCCGCCGAGATCGACAAAATGGGATTTTGCTTGCAACGCAATTTTTGCTAGATCGTAGTTGTGGTTGAACGTCACGCAACTTATGGTCACATCGGCGCTATTCATCAGCTCGGCGACATATTCCTCGTTGTCGACATCGAGTTCGATCGGCACGACTTTCTCATCGGTAAGGCGCTGCTGCACCATCTCGACTCTTTTGACGTCGCGATCGGCGACGATTACCTTTTCGACGCGCGGGCTTCTAATTAAATCGTACGCAACCGCATACCCTACGCGACCAGCACCGAGAACCAAAAATTTCACGTCGACCCCCAATTAACTACTCGGTCAGAATCATGGAATGATACCATCTCGCGGTATGTCAGTAGGTCGATCTTCTCTTGCCGCCATCTATACAGATTGTCGAGCCGGTCACATAGGACGCCCGGTCCGAACACAGAAAGGCTGCCACTGCCGCAAACTCTTCCGGCGTGCCCATCCTGCCCATAGGAATCGCTGCCAGATAGCTCTTGAGATATTCTTCTTTGCTTTGTCCGGTTTTCGCTATTCTCGCCTCCATAAGCTCTTCGAGGCGTTCGGTGGCGATGGCGCCTGGTGCCAGGCAGTTTATCGTGACATTCGAGCTGGCCAGCTCGTCCGATAACGTCTTGAGCATCGAAGTAACGCCAGATCTCATGGCATTGGAAACCGCTAAATTGGCAATCGGCTCCAGCACGCTCAGGGACGTAACGCAAATTACCCGCCCCCAATTCTGTTCCTTCATATGCGGCAAAAACGCCTCATTAAGCTGCGCGGTCATTTGAAACAGCCGCGAAAATCCGCTCTCCCAATCGTCAAGGGTGGTCTCCATGGCACTTGACGGTTTCGGTCCACCGGTGTTGAGAACCAGAATGTCGACTCCGCCGTACTTCTCTTTGACCGATTTGATCAACTGGTCGCGCTCGGTGGAGCTGGTCAAGTCGCACGCGTGATGGTGAACAGTCGCTCTGGTTTCCTTTCGAATTTCGCTGGCCACTTCCTCCAGAACCTTTTCCTGACGTGCGCAGAGAATCGGTTCCGCACCCTCTCGCGCCAATTCCAGCGCGATCGCCTTGCCGATACCCTTAGAAGCGCCGCACACCAGTGCCTTCTTGCCTTTTATGCCGAAATCCATCCTGACATCTCCGTTTTTCCGTCTTGATATATTACATATGTGCGTGCTGTTTGTTCGAGGTGTGTGATGGGCGGTGACGATCTCGGTTTCCCTTCGGAACCGGACTTCGAGGACGGTGGACCGCCGCCCAAACCCTTCGTGCCGCCCGAATTGCAGAGCGCCGGATCGCAAAAAAGATTTACGCCAAAACCCAAACCGCTTTTGCAGTATCAAGGCAGAACGATTGTTCGCGATCAGGGACGAATCGCATACCTGATGTTGCCGAATAAATTCGAATTACGCGATTCGAGTGAAACCGACCGCTATAGACGGTTTGACTACATGATTCCAAATTATGATTCCATGCGAATCGGTTATTGGGACTGGAATAACGAGAATTCGAGAGTCGGCGAGGATATTGGCGCGGAATTTATGGCGCTGCTGGCTACGAGTCCTCATGACCTGAGCGACGATGAAATCGCTGTGGCAGAAGAATTGATACCACTGGACCTCTATGGTTACAGCACCGACTACGATTTGCTGAGTTTGCGCACTGAAACTTTTGGTGGAATGAACTGTCTGGTGATGGAAACAAAATGGTGGAATCAGGATTTGAAAGCGACCGGTTTGTTTTTCCCCTCCGATGCGACAGGTCGTGGCGTCGAATCGGTGCACTTCGAGGGCACCGAATTTGATTATAGGAAAACATGGTTGTCCGCAAAAGCCGCATTCCTGCGCATAAAGTGGAAATAGAGCCCTGACCTAACAGTGACGAAACTGTTTTGTGCGTCGTTCAGCGAGGCTTGCCGGCCCGTAACCTGAAAAGGTCAGGGGGCAAAGATGATGAACAAAAAACAGCTAGAAATGTTCGGTAGAGATAAGACTCTAAAAAATCCTCAATCAAAAAAACAGACTTCGCTCGAAACGAAGATCGGCTTGTACTGGCTTCACCGCCTTGGGGTAGTCAGTCTCGTTTTCGGCGTCATGTTTTTGATCACTTATTCCATTCAATTATTTGGAAATCCATTTCTCGAGACGTGTTTGAAACTCGGCTCGGGAATTGCCGTTTCGATCATTTTGATTTTCTTTGGCAGGCATATGGCTAAGAACGATAATCAAAAATGGTTCGGGCATGGTCTGACCGCTGGGGGCTGGTCTCTAGCGTATTTCACTACTTATGCAGCGCACTATATACCGGAAACTAGAATTATTTCTTCGTTGCCGCTGGAGACGATTTTGTTGTCGACCGTCGCAGTCGGTTCTCTGTTTAGCTCATTGCGAGCGCGTTCTGAACTGATGGCGATCTATTCTGTAACTCTGGCCGCGCTGACGATTTTGATGAATGGTCCGGCATTTTTCGGCGCGATTTCATTCTTAATCATCGCGATTGTCGCATCGATTCTCGGTAACACCCAATCGTGGAGAAGGTTATTCTCATTCGCTCTTGCGTCCTGCTACATTGGGCTTTTCTACTGCAGTTTCGACCCTAAAGCAGATCCGTTTGTGGCAACTGGATTCTTGTTCGCGATGTGGACGATATTCAGTATCGGAATTGGTTTCTCCTTGCGAATTCCGGAGACCGCGCGCAACTCGATGACGGTGCTCGCGTGTGTCAACGCCATGATTTTCGCTACTGGTTTTGCCGTGAGTGATACTGCGCGTGTAAACTCATTGCACCAGATTCTCTTTGTCTTCGCCGGTGTGTTGTACCTCGGCATGTATAAATTTCTCTCCCAGCACAATCAGGAGCAACATAAACTCGTGCATTCACTGCTCGGTTTGTTCTTCATAAACATATCCAAGTGCATGCACTTCTCCGGATTGACTATGCTGAGCGTAGATGTGCTTCAAATCGGGCTTCTTGCCGTTGTCGGTTTGAAATACAAAATCAAATCATTCAACTGGGTCGCTGTCGCTTTGACTGTGGTTTTCATACCGCTATGGTTGTTTGGGGCCGAAACCAAAATAAGTGAGATTGCATTTGGTTTCAATGCCTGGGAGTATGCGCGCATCGGACTGTCCGCTGCTGCAACCATGGCTGCGCTTGCTTTCCTCTACGAGAAGTTCGGAGAGAAGGAAGTGAAACCTGTTGATTCGGAACGTGATTCGCTCGATGAATTGCTCGCGAACGAACCAGAGAATTCTTACACCTACTTCTATCATCTTGTTGCGAACGTCATGGTTGCAGGAGTTATCGTTGCTAGAATAATCGAGCCGAGTTGGCAAGTCTTCGGACTGGCTGCGCTTGCTACAGCCAATTTGATTGTCGGTGTTAAGCGGAATTCGAACTACTTCTCCTTTGTCGGACTTGTTCCGCTCGTTCTGGGAGTAGGCTTGGCGTGCGTCTCGATACCAAGTTGGTCCGCACTTCCATTAACTCTCGCTACCGTGTTGCTGTTCGTTCATCACGGAGTTAGCAGAATCTTCTCCGGGAGTGAGCGCGCTGAAAACGTTGAAATCGCGCATTGGGTGAGTCCTACCGCAGGCATCGCTTTGCTGACCGCCTTGATCCTTCTCAAAGCGCCTGCGGACTACGTTTCGCTCGGTCTCGGAATTGAAGGAGCCGTATTCGTAACAGCTGGTTTCCTTCTGAAAGAATCATTCTTCCGCTATTCTGGATTGAGCATTCTGGCAATGCTGACGTTCAAGTTGTTGTTCGTCGATCTTGCGAACCACAATACGTTGGAACGGATCCTGTCCTTCATCGCAGCCGGCGTGGTTTTCCTCGCTTCATCCTATCTATACGCGCGGTTCACCCAGGTCGATTCCGCTGATGACGGCAGCGGATACGCTGACGGCGAAGATGAAAACGGGAGTGAGGCTAGCGACGACCCAATTGGAGCCTTGATAGATGATTTCAATATTAGCGTTCAGAATGGTGCGGCGAGTGTGCAGAACGTGATTGAAGTTGATGCAGCTAAGGTAGAGCATACGGTTTAACACGCGAAGACCGACATGGCAGAGCGGTGGATGGCTGTAGCTGTTCACCGTTTTGTTTGCACGGACCTTGGTTGGGCTTTCTCGGATGTTATTGATGAGTCTTTTAAAATTAGCCAGGGACTTTTTCAAAAACTTTTTGGACTGCGGATATTTCGCACCTTGACTCGGTAGGATTTTAAATGAGCCACCGAATATGACACCGAGGCTGCGCAAGCAGCCTGCACGCCTGATGGTGGAATCATCCTAAAAATAGACGCTGTTTTGAGTGTATATGCGAACCATATCACTCCGGCGTCGTTTCTCCAAAGCACGGATCCATGCATAATACTTACTTGTACAAAGGTCGGAAGATGTTCCTAGAATCACACACTTCGCAGAGCACCATTCAGCTTGCATCTGAATCGCTCGCCGATGGCGTTTTCCAGCGTTCCGCCAAACCATTTTTAAAGTGGGTTGGTGGAAAAACGCAGCTGATTCAACAGTTAGATAGTAATTCTCCTGCGGAACTCAAGAGCGGGTCGATTAAAACCTACGTAGAGCCTTTCGTCGGTGGCGGCTCGTTCTTCTTTCACGTCGCGCAACGATATAACGTCGAGAAACTCATAATTGCCGACAGTAATCAAGATTTGATACTTGCGTACTGGACGATTCGAGACCGGGTCTTATCGCTAATTCAGACCCTGGAAGATATGCAATCGAAATATCTGAGTTTGGCTGAGGCGCAAAGAGAAGATTTTTATTACGCAACCCGAAAAGTCTTTAACGAAACTAAGTTGGCTTTCGATTTTGAAAACTCTTCAGACGCTTGGGTCGAGCGCGCTGCTCAGCTTATATTTTTGAATAAGACTTGCTTCAACGGACTGTTTAGAGTCAATGCAGCCGGCCTCTTCAACGTTGCATTCGGAAAGTATGTCAATCCGAAAATCTGCGATCCAGGTAATTTGCAAGCAGTTTCGCAGATTCTCGCACGCACGCAGATCTTGCTTGGCGATTTTTCTAGCGTACTTTCTTTGGTTGATTCGAAGTCGTTCGTTTACCTCGATCCTCCGTATCGTCCACTGTCGGAAACATCTAATTTTACGGGCTATTCGTCAAATTCCTTTACTGACGAAGACCAGACGAGACTTGCAGACTTCTGTCAAAGTGCCACCAGTGATGGTGCGAAACTGATGATAAGCAATTCCGATCCGGAGAATGTCGGATCTGATGATTCGTACTTTCAGGAACTTTATCCTGGCTATACCATTAATCGTGCCTACGCTAGCCGGATGGTCAATTGCAAAGCCGATAAGCGTGGCAAGATTAGCGAGCTGATTATCACTAATTATGCCACGGATAAGGACCAGTCGGAACCGAGTCCTGAAGTTACTCAGCTCACTCTGACGACTTCTGCCGCCACCGAAGTCAACTTTGTGGCGCTTACCGATGTGAAGGTTGCATCAAAGAATTCGAAGGTCGAGGCGGACAAGTCTAGCGAGACAAAGACGCCAGAGTGCGCCAGTCCGGATGTAGCTGAATCTGCTCATGTCACTTCTGAATCTGAATCGAAGCCAGTTTCTTCTTCTCCATCTTCTCCGTCTAAGCGGAGCGCGCCGGCCCTGGGCGCTTTCAAGCTGCTGACCGAATACGCTCGTAAGGAACAATCCTTCGAGATTGCTGAACTGTGTGAGGCAACTGGCTGGAAAGAGCAGACTGCAAGAACATACGTTTCGAAGAAATGGAAGGACTACCTGGAGTCCGTGGATGGGGCGAAGTCCAAACTGCTCAAGGTAAAAAAGGCGTTTCTGAGCCATACGGAGGACAGCTTCCTGGCTGAGTTTTCGCAAGCACTTAGCGTGCAGAATGCCAGACCTCAGAGTCTAGACGAGGCTAAGAGTCGCGCTCGCGCGGCATTGCTAACATTTGCCGAATTTTTGGCTGAGTCTCAACAGACCTCAGAAGAGGCGCGGATCCGAGCGCTTGCAGACCAACTTTAAGCGTCTGACCTTTTGCACATTTGTCTGCAGGTGTATTATTTCTGTCGTATCACGACAGCGAGTTCCATCGTCCTGACATGGTGCTTACAACTCCGAGCGACAGTGACATTTTTGTTGAAGAAGACGTTCAGGAATCAGACCTGAAGAACGATCTCGCGTGGCAAAAAGTTTTTGAACGGACGCCTATACTTCGCGAGATTGAAGAGCACGGATATTTCTTGATTTCTGCTAAAGAAATGCAGACTGCCAGTGACGAACGCCAGCCCCGTCTAATGGTCAAGTTCGATTTTAACTTTCAGCGCCCGGCGTTGTTTCGCACGCACAAGCTCAACATTTTGCCCTTGAAGCGCGGCAATTATGTGGTGTTTCGCGATCCGAAAAACATCTGCTATTTTGCGTTCCCAAAATCGGTCGAAGCCGGCCGACCGATCTCGCACGCGCCAACTACGGATGTTGAAATTTACGATACGTTGGAACGTGAGCTTTGTGCCACTGAATGTGATGCTGTCGACCTGGCGCACGCCTCCGGTCTTTTGCAGAGTTTCTGTGGTACCAACGCGCTTATCTTGACTAAGCGAGGGCGTTTTGGTTCCGGTCAATTCAACGTTCGCCTGCCAGGATGTGGCATTGAAATTTCCGTGGACGGTGCGCAGATTGAAGTCGATTCTGTATACGAATCTGATGATGCCGTTGTCCTCATCGAGGCAAAGCGCGGTTTTCATGAAGAGTTTCATACCCGTCAGCTCTATTATCCGTATCAATGGCTGGCAGCGAAAACCAAGAAGAAAATCATTCCGATTTTTCTGTGCTATTCAAATGGCAAGTTTCAACTTAACCAGTTTGATATCGGCACCGCATTTGGTGATATGAAGCTCGTGCGACAGGAGTATTTCTTCATCGGCAAATATGCCGTTGCGCCTGGCGATATTGAAGCAATGCTAGCGACGAGCGCGGAGGCTGAGGAGAGCAAAGTCGCGTTCCCACAGGCTAATGATGTAGACAAAATTGTTGACGTTGTGAGTTTGATTGAAGCCGGAATTGTCGATAAGCCATCGCTCGTTGATGTGTTAGGCTTCTCTGAGAGGCAGGCTCACTACTATCTCACGGCGGCCAAATACCTGGGCTTCCTCAAGTCATCCACCGAACTTACTCCGATAGGCGAGCGCTTGGTCTCGGCTCCTCAGCAAATTGTACGCTCGAAACTAATTCTTGACTGTATGTTTTCCAGACCCGTGCTGCGTGAAGCTATGCTCGCGTTTAAATCTTTGAACTTCGACAAAAACGAGCTTTCCGAAGACATGATCGTTCCCATGATATTAAGACATCGAATCAGAGACAATTATTCGGTAAGCACGTTAAAACGTCGTGCGGACTGCGTTCTTCGGTGGCTTCGCTGGCTGCAAGTCAACTGCGATTTGCAGTAAACTATTTTGAATATTTGTACGAGATTGTCTTTGCTTCGGAGAAGAATTCCAAACTGTATCGTCCGCCCTCTCGTCCTACGCCGGAAGATTTCTGTCCTCCGAACGGTGTTCTCAAATCGCGGGCGAACCAGCAGTTTACCCACACGAGACCGCTGCGGATGCCCTTCGAGACTCGATGGCAGCGATTAACGTTCTCACTCCAGATTGAGCAAGACAATCCATAGGGGGTTGAATTCGCATATTCAATCGCTTGTTCTTCCGAATCGAAAGGCACCACTGGCAATACCGGTCCAAAAATCTCCTCTTTAAGCAGTTTTGAATCGATTCCCAATCCTTCGAACATCGTAGGAGCGATGAAGTAGCCGTCTCCCAGGTTTGTGAGCCGTTCTCCACCGCAGAGGAGTTTGCCCTCTTTCTTTCCGTGCTCGATGTAGGTCAGAACCTTTTCCATATGTTCTTTTGAAATCATCGCGCCCATTTGAGTTTTAGGATCAAGCGGATCGCCCACCTTGATGTTCTTTACTCTTTCGACCAGCGCATCAACGACTTTTTTATATGCGTCTTTATGAACGAACAGTCGTGAGCCAGCCAGGCAGATTTGACCCTGGTTTCGGTACGCAGCCCGGACTGATGTCTCAATCGCTTCGTCCAGGTTTGCATCATCGAAAATGATGTTAGCGCCTTTGCCGCCAAGCTCGAATGATAACTTTTTGAGAGTCGCCGCTGCATTCTTCATAATGGCGCGACCGGTCGAAGTCTCTCCGGTAAACGATATGGAACGCACGCCTGGGTGCACTGTGAGTGCTTCGCCAGCCGCATCCGCGCCGAAGCCGTTGACGATATTAAAGACACCTTTCGGCACGCCTGCTTTCGCACAAATATCGGCGAGAAGGTATGCGGTGTACGGAGTCCATTCCGCCGGCTTTAAAACTATGGAGTTGCCCATCATCAGAGCCGGAGCAATTTTCCACGTAGCAAGATATAACGGCAGGTTCCAAGGTGTTATCAAACCGCAGACGCCAACCGGCTCGCGGACCGCAACGTGCATTTCCATTGGCGATGGTACAAACGCTTCTTCCACATAGGAACTTGCGAACTGCGCGAAGAAGTGAAAGTTTTGCGCTGCGCGCGGAATGTCACCTGTTGAACTTTCGCTTATTGGTTTACCGGTGTCCAGAGTTTCTGCTCGGGCTAACTCGTCTTTGCGTTCCAGAATCAGGTCGCCGATGCGATGCACCACCGCAGCTCGTTCTTGAACCGACATCCGCGCCCATGGTCCCCGCTCGAACGCTTCGGTCGCTGCCATGACTGCATCGTTGATATCATCTGCGGTGCCGAGTGCGACGTGACCATGAACCTGTCCCGTAGCCGGATTGATCGTTTCAAACGTTTTGCCGGACTTCCCTTTGACGTATTCGCCTCCAATAAAATTGTCGATTTGAACCGTCTTCGTTGGTGTTGTAGCAGTCACAGAATTGCGCCTCCATTGGCTTTGTTTGCAGCGGTCGGTTTGATTCCTGGCAAACGCTTGAGTTCAAATAGCGCTAACCGTTTGGGTAAATTGCAGTGGCTTTTATTTCGATGTGATTTTTGCCTGGCAGCTTCGAGACTTCAACGGTCGTGCGTGCCGGCGGATCTGGAAACGAGAAATGTTTTTCGTATACCTTATTGTATTTCGGAAAGTCTTTCATGTTTGACAGGAAAACCGTCACGTCGACGAGATCGTTCATCGTCAGTCCGGCTTCCTCCAATGTTACCCGCAGATTCTTAATCACAGCTTCTGTTTGTACTTCGATGTCGTAGGACACGATGTTGCCGTCAGTGTCAACCTCTACGCCTTCTTCCTCGCCGGTGTCTGGGTGACGTGCGCCTTGACCGGACACGAATAGAAAGCCGCCGGCTTTCACCGCGTGTGAGTAGGAGCCCAGCGGGCGGGGCGCTTTGCCCGTGATGTTGAACCCGATTTTCGCCTTGGTTTTGTCGCTAGAATCTGACACGATGCACCTGAATTGGTCGCTTGAGCCTCAAAGTTTATTACGAAAATCTCGGTTATAGGAAAATCTTTCGATTCACGTTGTAATGTTAGCAAGCAAGTCCATCAAACGCGGAGCCAGCCATGTCAGACGCGGTTATTTCGAACTATTCTAGAATCATTGATATCTCCCAGCCGGTTGATTCTACGAGTGCATGTTTCCCTGGCGATGTGCCGTTTTCGCGCAACATAACGGTTTCATACAAAGACAGTGGGGTTTTAAACTTGACTTCTTTGACTATGAGTCCGCATGTGGGAACGCACGCGGACTCGCCGGTGCATATCAAGGGCGATATGAGCGAGAACGAGGGTATGGCGTCGCAACTGCCCCTTGACGCTTTTATTGGTCCGGTGCGCGTCATTGACCTCGCTCCCTACGAAGGCGGAATCACAGCAGAGCAATTTCTTTCCAAGGTTGCGAAACTGGAAACATTGCCGCCGCGCATTTTGTTTAAAACCTGCCACCAGATTCGGTACCAGGTTTGGGAAGAGAAATACGCATTTCTCACGGTCGAGCTTGTAGAAGCCCTTCAGTCGAAAGACGTTAAGCTAGTCGGTATCGACACTCCATCGGTTGACCACACCGAATCCAAAAATTTGGAAACGCATCATAAACTCGACGAATTCAATTTTGTCTGGTTGGAAAATTTGGATCTCACGAAAGTCGACGAGGGAAACTATTTTCTGGTGGCGCCACCGCTTAAGTTTGTGGAACTTGAGGCTTCGCCCGTTCGAGCGGTTCTTCTTGCCTAGGTTTCGACCGTTCCAAGTTTCATCTTCAGAACTATATGTTCGTTTCTAATACAAACGATTTCAGCTTCAACAAGACGGAGAAAATATGTTCGGCAAACCGTGCTCGCTAATCGGAGTTATTCACCTGCCGCCGCTCCCAGGCGCAGCTGGCTGGGACGGCAATTTAAGCAGGCTTGTCGAGCAAGCTTTGAGCGAAGCTGCGCTTTATGATGAAACAGGTTTTGACGCGATCATAGTCGAGAACACGCATGATACGCCTTATCTGAAAGGCGAGGTTGGTGCTGAAACTACGGCGAGCATGACGGTAATTTGTCATCGTTTGAGGCAGGAATTTAAAAAGCCGCTTGGTGTGCAGGTTCTGGCTGGGGCTAATATAGAAGCTCTTGCGATCGCGGCCGCATGCGATTTTGAATTTATTCGAGTCGAGGGTTTTGTCTTCGCGCATATCGGCGATGAAGGATTGCACGATGCGTGCGCTGGGAAACTTATTCGCCATCGATTCAACATAAAAGCAGACAGGGTGAAAATCTTTGCTGACATCAAAAAGAAGCACTCGTCAAATGCTATTACTAGTGACATTTCGATTGCTGAAACCGCCAACATGGCTGAATACTTTAGAGCTGATGGCGTTATTGTCACTGGCATGAGAACTGGTGTTGAGGCTGATTTAGACGAAGTGCGTTCTGTCAAGGAAGCGACATCTCTTCCGGTACTCATAGGCTCTGGTGTGACTTGGGATAATCTCGCCTCATATGCCGCATGCTCCGATGCTCTGATTATCGGCTCCAGCGTGAAGGTAGACGGACAGTGGCAGAACAAACTCGACCGTGAACGCTGTAAGCGAATAGTAGCTGCTGCAAACTGATCTTTTGACACCTTTTTCCTTATGTGTTCTGCGAAATAGCTGTGTGGTAAACTGACTCGACCTGGCAAGGTCTGAGAAAGGCGGGGCCAAAAACTCAGACCGACAACTATCGCAACTCTTGTATCCCATCGGCTACGAATAGGTCGATTTCTAAAATTCAGCTCCAAGTCGCGGGAATTTGAAGAATTCCAGCTTGATCTGTCTTGATTTCGATTCTGGTGTTTCAATCTATCGCTTCTAAAATTGGAGTTTTTCCGCATGAATGGTCGTTCAATCGGTTTCGTTCGTCCACTTGCCTCATTGCTGCTGCTTGCTGGGAGTTTAACAATCTTCTGTGCTCCGGTATTTGCAGAGCAAGGGCAGTTTGCTCAATTTCGTGCATCTCATGCCGACCTGAGTGGGCGGGAAGCGCGTCAGTTGTATCATTCGCTTAATGGCGATAACAGGCTTTCCAGGGCAGACCGACTATCTGCGAAACTCGAGGATCGGATCGAGAATCGAGTGAGTTCGATCCAAATCCGCTCAAGTGACATTCAAGTTTTGCAAAGGCATGATTTGAATCTTCAACGCCGCACCACGCAGTTGACTGACAGAGGGGAAGTCGGTCTGCGTGCGGGAGTTGATTTTGACCTTTCCTCAAGTGAGGCGAATGTTGTTATCGGTTCGAAGTTGCTAGGTCCAGGTTCGAGCATAAAAATCACCGTTGGGGACATGGTTAAAGAAGTGAACGCGGGCGATCACGTCACTGCTTCTGAATATGTTGCGGTGAAGCAAGTTCTCGCAACAGGGCATCAAGACATTCAGATGAATACGAAAGGGGCTGCCGTAGGTGGTCAGTTCGATTTATCTCAGATTAGTTCAAAAAACGACCAGGTGCGGGCCGATGATTTTGTAATTCCCGAGAACGTCATCGGCTATGCGGACCTTGGTCGGAAGTCGACATTTCAGGTTGAGGGTGATTTGACCAACTCCGGCTCTTTGATCGCGCTCCCCTCTGAGACAAGGCGACATACTGGTATCGTATTTGGTGCTAGGTCCATTTTGAACAATTCCGGCGCGATCATTTCAACGAGTCCTGTTGATTCTGGCGCGATGACGGATGCTACTATCGATTTGACACTGTTGGCACGTAACAACGTCGAAAACTACGGAACCATCTCCAGCTCTGGTGACCTGACGATATCCGCAGGTAATATCGTGGTCAATCATTCGGGAGGGACGGTGTCATCCAGCGCGGGCGTTTCGATGGAAGCTCCAAGTTTGGTGAATGCCGGACTCATTGAGTCCCAGAACAGCTCAGTACAGATTGACTCTGTCGGTACGCTTAACGTTGATAATCGTGATGGTGTGATTGCCGCCGCTCAAGGGGCGATCGCACTTCGTGGGCAGGATTACAGAGGTTCCTTTGACACGAACCTGGTAGGCGGTGACCTGTTAAGCCGAGAGTTCAACGTGAACGCCGGGCACGGGACAGCCAACATCGATGTTCGAGAACTTACTGGCAAGTTGAATCAAACGGGTCTTGCTTCCCATGTCTCTGCTATCACTGATGAACTGGTGATAGGGCAGATCTGTCTTACCGGCGATCCCACCATTAAGAACGTGGGTGACATTACTCTGACAGGCGATCTGGTTGTCGGGGAAGCTCTCACGATCATCTCCAGTGGCTCCATCTCTAGCATAGGCGATCTGAGTATTATCGTTGGCGATAATACGTCAGGTTTTCCTCTCACAATCGTAGCCGGTGCAAATATCACTACTGGTGGTGCAGACACGCCATCAATTCCTCCTGTTGGTGCTGGTGTGGCCACTTCGATTAACGGAGCATCGGCAACAGGCGGTCGTATTGATTTTGATAATAGCGGTTCGGTGACAATCAGCACCAGAAGCACTTCTCTTACGGGGAATCGTGACGGAGGTGACGTAATACTTGCCGCATTCGAGGGCTCGACTCCAGGGGCTATTGATCTCGACGGTAGTTCCATATTTACCGGAGGGGTTGGAACTGGTTCAAACGGCGATGTGACATTTATCGCCAACACAATTTTCGCTAACCTCATTGATACCACAGGCAGTACTAACACACTGACGGGAGCTATTTCTCTGCAGGGTGCTCAACCGGCGAACGGAGTGGTAAGCTGGGCGGCAGACGGGCAATTGACTGCCGGGTCCCTCTCGGCCGGCAGCTTCGCTGCGAGCACAGGCGTAATTGTCTCCAGTGATTTGACTGCTGGTGCGCAGATCGACTTGCGCGGAGACATTGTAGGTGTTGTGAGTGGTAATCTCCGAACAGTGAACCCGTTCGGAAGCATTTCGATTGAAGGGCTCGATACATCCACCTCTCGCGACACGATCGAATTTGCTTTGGGCTCTACAGCGTTCACTGAAAGCTTGCTACTGAACTCGGCCGACAACATCGCGTCTATCAGGACAAACGCCACGTTTATCAGTGCTCAGGCTGTGGGCGCAATTTCAAACTTCATAAGCGTGAATCCTGAACCGGTAGTGTTTTCAGGATCTGCCGGCGATTTTATTGACGCCAATTTTGTTGGATCTGTTGTTTCCGATTCAATTAATCCAGTCACTGCTCCATCCAGGCTGACCCTGATTTCTGCCGAGGGAAGTATCGGCTTGGCTGCAAACAGCCCGCTAATCTTTGCGTCTAACATTATTGAACTCCAAGCTCCCAAGGGTAACGTGTTCGTGCAGAGTGCAGGCGGAACAACTTTTCGAGGTGGCACGCAGAATATCGCAGGAGGAACATACAGCCTGGTCGTAGGCTCAAATCTTTCAGCTTTTGCTGGCGCTGAAATATCAGGCAAGCGAGTGGTGTTGAATTCCAGCGGTAATCTGAATCTTGTCGGTTCTTACTCGGCGACAGAGAGTATGTCGATTACCAGCGATGGGATTATAAACAACGCTACAATTTCCGGCACTCTAACCACTCCGTCACTAACCGTGACCAGTTTGAGCCAATCTATTGGAACCGACGCTGCGACCCGATTTAATGCGGGGATAGGTGTGAAGGCTGTCGAGGCCATATCGCTCACTGATAGCGTTTTCCTTGCTGCTCCGGCATTGAAGACATTTACGCTCGCCGGTGGTTTTGCGCAGAACCGTTTCGACTACCTCGGGACAGGCTCGACAACAGTATCTAAGGATATAACCGCCCAGGCTCTCGTAGCAGGGGATGGCTTGTTCTTGCGAACCGGAACAGGTACGCTCACCGTAGGTAGTGGCGTGAATTTGCTGTCTCAGAGAGATTTGTTGCTAGCAGTGACGGCACCTACTGCGCAGGCGTCTAAATCGAAGATTATTGTCGGCAAGAATGCGACAATCATAACTTCGTCGAACATAACTGGCGATGTGACGATTTCCATCGGAGATCCAGGAGCCCCTGTCCTTGGCGTCAAACCAAAGAATGTTTCGGCTGCCACAACAACTGGAGGTACGATATTCTTCGGCGCCGCCGGTCTTAAGGCGAAGTCTCCGTCTAACACTCTTTTCGCTACAAACGGCGCAAACTTGACTATCAACAACCCCATTAAATCAAACAACATTTCGTTGGGCGGGGGTGTGGTGATAGTTGCCGATCAGTAGTTAGCTATTGCTCGAGAGAATAACCTGTTCTGTAGTTGCGTTTCTTGACCAGGTCGCGCCATACGTCTCCGCCGCCGCTCGCTTTGGGTCGTGGAGCCGCAGCTGTTTGGGCAACGGGCGCGGTGGGTTTCTTCACTTTCTTAGGTTTTGGAGCAACCGGTTTCTTCGCTACGACCGGCGCAGGTGTCACCGCCGGTGTCGTCACTGTCGTTGCACCATCGGTAGTGGCTTTGTCCGGCGTTGCCGTTGAGACTTTGGTTTCCTCAGCTGTTTTTGAAGTTGTTACTTTATCCGGCTTCTCGGCAGGAGACTCAGTCGATGCGGTTGCCGGCGGAGTCGGTTCCTTCACAGCAGGTGCCGGTTCCTTAACCTCAGGTTTTTTCTTTGTCACTACAGGCGGTGCTGGCTTGTTGCCCCCGGTCAGCATGGTGTTTAAACCTACAATGGTCAATGCGCCAAGAATTACGACGCCAACGAGAACCGCTGCCCACTGCGCCCATGTCAGTTTGAACAATAATGCGGAAACTTGATCGGCTGTAATCGCTTTTGTTTCGCCTTCGGACTCGGTGGGTGTGGTCCGAAGAACCTGACTGCGTCCAGGTCTTGGGATCGCTAGCTCGAGTTCATTAACCAGATGCTCCATCGACTGATGGCGATCGGCAGGGTCCTTTGCCAGAGCTTTAAGAATGACTTGCTCGACACGCTCCGGGATGTAGAGGTCCGGACGCACTTCGGAAAATTTCGGCGGTGGATCTTCAATGTGTTTTCGCATCGTTTCCACCATCGTGCGACCCAGGAGTGGAAGCCGATTGGTGAGGGTTTCGTACATGACGATACCCATCGAATAAATGTCCGAGCGTTGATCGAGCTTGTGACCCTGGCACTGTTCGGGCGACATGTAGACAGGGCTGCCGCAGACTTCGCCCATCTGCGTCAGGCGCTGATGGTTTTCAGTCGAGCCTTGAGCGTCTTCCATGATCTGGGCAACGCCGAAATCCACGACCTTTACGAAATCTTTGTCACCGTCATAGCTGATCAATACGATGTTGGAAGGCTTCAAGTCGCGATGGATAATGCCTTGCTTGTGAGCGTGACCCAGCGCATCGGATGATTGCTGAAAGATTTTAAGAGCGCGATCGACGCTGACTTGGCCCTCTTGCTTGATTATGTCGGAGAGAGGAACGCCCTGGAGATAATCCATTACGATAAAAGGCTGTCCGGTCTGTTGCGAAATTCCGAAGTCGTAGACCGTGATTATATGTGGGTGATTGAGTTTGCATGTGGCGCGACCTTCCTGCTGGAAGCGCTTGACGCTCATCGAGTCGTTCAAGTGATGCGATTGCAACATCTTGATTGCGACGATTCGGTCCATCACGTCCTGGCGTCCTTTGTAGACCACGCCCATGCCGCCCGTGCCGAGCACTGACAAGATTTCGTACTTGCCGGCCAGTTTGGTGCCGATCAGTGGGTCTTGAGCGACTGGCACGAGCATGCTGTTGTCGTGCGGACAGGCCGCCACAATTCCGGTGAATTGCCTGTGGCACTCTAAACAAACCTTGCGGTCTAGGACGTTCTCTGTAGGATGCATGAGTAGAAGCGACTAGTTGAGTGAGCTTTTGTCGGGGTTGGTAAGACAGCGTACTTACCTTCAGCATAGCTGATTAAGCATTATTAATGTACCCGTCTAAACCCGGACGTAACCTAAAAACTTGACGCGGATGCGGTACTTCATTGAACACATTTATGATCGATGCTCGAAAATGAAGGGCTGGCAAAGGTTTAGCCCTACCGTCTAAGACGTCGCCACTAAACTTTCATGTTTTTCCACTTTGCCGCCGACGACTGATATTAGGGTCGCACCGGATAACCATTCCTCTTCAAAGCCGTCGAGATGAGTCGTGGTGATTATGGTCTGCATTCCTCGGTGCACGGACTCCATTAGAAAGCCCTGGCGGCGCAGGTCGAGCTCCGCCATCACGTCGTCGAGGAGCAGGACGGGCGGCTCGCCAAGGTGATCGGAAACCAATTTTAGTTCCGATAATTTTAAGGCTAAAACCAGACTGCGTTGTTGACCCTGGCTGCCGAAGGCCGTTGCATCGCTTTCGTCTATTGTGAATCGCACATCGTCGCGGTGTGGTCCCGAAAGTGTTTGACGTCGTGTGATCTCGTCGCTTCTCCTCGTCTTATACAACTGCATGAGGCGAGAGGCAATTTCGCGTTCCTCCATATTTAGAAGGTCGGTGTTGGGAACTGGTGTTGATGCTCCGGCTTCGAAATCCTCATCGTATTGATTCTCCGAACCGGTGGAGTGGAAGTAATACGTGGCTGCAAGGGTCTCTCTTTGCCCCGAGATCTTCTCGTGATAAGAAGTCGCGATCGGGAGGGCCAGGTCCAGGCATTTCACCCGATGCTTGATGATAGTGGCGCCCATGGTGGCAAGTTGCTGATCCCAAACTTTGAGCTGGTCGATGTCTGTGCCGCTCAGTTTCCCATTCTCGAAGATGTTCTTTAACAGCCGATTTCGCTGCGTAACTGCTTTTTCGTATCTGCTTAAAACTGTTTTGAAACCGCTCGATAAAATCGTAGCGAGGTCGTCCACCCAGTCGCGACGGTCTTTGGGACCACCGCGAATCAAGCTCATGTCCTGGCTTTTAAAGCTTACTGTTACCAGGTGTCCCTTCAGTCCGCGCGTATTTCCTTTTGGAACTCCGTTGACCTTGATCAATTTTTCACTTTTGGGAGCCGCTCCTGGAGCGGTGCTCGCGTCACTCTTTCTCTTGATGACAATTGAAATTTTATGGTCGTAATCGCGCGCGAAAAATTCGACTTCTACAATGGCGTGGTCCTGTCCGCGATTAATCAGTTCGGAATCTATAGAAGTGCGATAAGACTTACCTGCCGACGCGAATTCGATCGCTTCCAGCAAATTTGTTTTGCCTTGCGCATTCTCGCCGATGATGACATTCCGCTCGGGGCAGAACGAGAGAACTTCCTGTCGATAATTTCGGAAGTTCGTGACGGTGAGCTTTTTAACGAGCATGAATTGTTTATTTCCGTGTTGTGCCGAGCCGCTTCCCACCAGGTTCTGTAGAATTCAGGCGTGAAGTTTGTCCGTCTCTTTGCGTTCGGTTGTTTGTATTTTATGGTCTGACAGATAAAGCCGAGCTTTGAGAATGTCTTTGTTAATCTGCTCCTTGAGTTCTTCTGCGCCATTGAATTTTTGCTCTGCGCGAAGGAAGGACAGAAATTCTATTTCCATTGTCTGACCGTAAAGGTCGCCCTTGTAGTCGAGAAGGTGTGCCTCGACGGTAAGCGCGAGATTGACCGGAGCGCCGGGGTCTGCGTTCGGCGCGCCTTGCTCTTGTTGGAACGTGGGACGCAAGCCGATGTTGATGACGCTCGGGACCACTTTCTCTCCCATCTTTGCCAGACCTACGTATACGCCTCTCTGCGGTACAACCTGGATTTCATTGAAGGCAAGGTTGGCTGTCGGGAAACCGAGCAGACGACCGCGTTGATCTCCTCGTACTACCGTCCCGTAAAGAGTGTACGGGCGGGACAAAAGGAGGGCAGCCTGTTCGAGTTCGTTGTTCATAATCAATTCGCGAATTGCTGAACTCGATACCTCGTGCCCTTCGACATTGATCATGTCAGCAACGTGAACGCTGAAACTGTTTTTCTTGCCCAATTTATTCAGCAGGCTCGTATCCCCCTCGGCGTCCTTTCCGAAATGGTGGTTCGGTCCAACGGAGATCGAGCGAGCGCCCAGGCTGCCCACGAGCATATGTTCAACATATTCGACTGGACTGAGCCGGCAGAGTTCTTCAGAAAATGTAAGCACGAGTGCAAAATCAACACCCATCTTCTCAAACAACTTCAGGCGCTGTTCAATCACCGTTAGCAAAAGCGGAGAGCGTCCTTTAGTGAGTGTGCGAGGGTGATCCTTAAAGGTCACGACTCCGCAGGGCACCCCGAGCCTCAGAGCCTCTTCTTTTGCCTTGCCAATCACAACCTGGTGACCCGGGTGCACGCCGTCAAAAAATCCGAGCGCGATAGCCGATTGCTTGCACAGTCCAGGTAAGGCTTCGTAGTAGGTTTCCAAGGACTCTTCCTTTATTTAGGTGCATCGCAAAAGCGGTTGTCGGATTTGACAGATTTTGGCAAATAGTCTTGCTTCGCGGTTTTTGCCTGTTGGATATGCTTTTACTATAACGCGCGCAAGAGCTAAAACATACAAAACAATCAGTGTATTGTAAACCAGACTGGGCCTTGCAGAAAGTCTAGAGAACTCTCATGTGTTATCCCGCTTAAATCCGCATAAATCCCCATATCAAGCGGCTTACGCGCCTTGATTATGGTAGAATTATGATACGTGGAAAGCGTGGAAGAACAGGCTTTCGAAGCCGATTGTCGTCCATTGGTAGTTCGCTATCGCGTCGATCGGGTGAGATGTCGAAACGTGTCTTCTATGCTCTGCGTATTCGTTATGTAATACCAGGGGTTCCTGACTGCTGTGACTAATTCAAATTCAAACAACGACGAAAACAAAGACGAGAAAGCGGCACCGTCCGAAGCTGAATACTCAGCCTCCAGTATCGATGTTCTCGAGGGTCTCGAAGCGGTTCGCAAAAGACCGGGCATGTACATCGGAAGTACTGGACCGCGCGGTTTGCACCACCTGGTGTGGGAAATCGTCGACAACTCCGTGGACGAAGCACTGGCTGGACACTGCAATACGATTGAAGTGACCGTCAACGAAGACAGTTCCGTCACCGTTCGCGATAACGGTCGTGGAATCCCGGTCGGCATTGTTGCGAAGAGTGGAAAGAGCGGAGTTGAAACCGTATTCACCATTCTCCACGCCGGTGGTAAGTTCGGCGGCGAAGGTGGATACAAGGTGTCCGGCGGTCTTCACGGTGTGGGCGCGTCAGTTGTAAACGCGCTATCCACGCGCCTCGAAGTAGAAGTGTATCAAAACAGCAAGATCCACAAGCAAGCGTACAATCGCGGAACCGCAGATGGTGGCTTGGATGTGGTTGGCACTACCGATCGACGTGGAACGCAAGTTACTTTCTGGCCCGACCCTGAAATCTTCCATGATTACAATGAAGAGAACGAGCGAATTCAGATCGACTTTGACTGGGATACGCTCAATCACCGTTTGAGAGAAATGGCGTTTCTCAACAAAGGATTGAGGATGATTGTCAAAGACAATCGCGTCAAAGCAGGAGAAGAGCCGAAGACGGCTGAGTATCACTATGAAGGTGGTATTGCCAGTTATGTCGAATACATCAACGACACTCGTGATGCCATTCACAAACCGCCGATTTATATCGAAGCCAGCCGCGACAACATTGTTGTAGAGTGCTCGGCTCAGTGGACGACGGTCTACATGGAATCGGTGTTTTCGTACGTCAACAACATCAACACGCATGACGGCGGAACTCACCTTGCCGGTTTCAAAATTGCTCTCACTCGTGTTATCAATGATTATGCGAAACGGACCAACCTCGTTAAGGAAGGCGACCAGAACTTCACTGGCGAAGATGTTCGCGAAGGTATGACTGCGGTCGTTTCGGTAAAAGTGCCGGAACCGCAATTCGAAGGTCAGACCAAAGAACGTCTCGGCAACAGAGAAGTGCAAGGTATAGTTCAATCAATCGTTACTGAAGCGCTTAACGACTGGCTCGAACTGAATCCTCAAGCCGCAAAGCAGATCGTAACAAAGGCACAACTTGCGAAAAAAGCTCGTGAAGATGCTGCGAAGGCGAGGAACCTCGTGCGTCGCGCGTCGAACCTTGAAGGTTCTTCTCTTCCGGATAAACTCTCGGATTGCTCGGACAAAGATCCGACAAAATGCGAAGTATATCTGGTTGAAGGTGACTCCGCGGGTGGTAGCGCCAAGCAAGGCCGTGATCGAACATTCCAGGCAATCCTGCCATTGCGCGGTAAGATTTTGAACGTTGAAAGAGTTCAGCCCTCACGCATTTACGAGAACGCTGAAGTTCAAGCAATGATCAGCGCACTTGGTTTGATCGTCAAGGAAGAGGACGATGAAGGTGGTGGCAAGAAGGGAGGAATTCTCAGACCGAATGCTGAGAATCTTGACCTCGACAAACTCCGCTATCACAAAGTCATCATCATGACTGACGCAGACGTCGACGGTTCGCACATCAGAACGCTCATTCTGACATTCTTCTTCCGCTATGCAAGGCAGCTGGTGGAAAAAGGTTATGTCTACATCGCGCAGCCGCCGCTGTTCAAGGTCGAAAAAGGCAAGCGTGTTGAGTACTGCTACAACGAGCACAAGCTCGAAGCGATACTTGCGGAGATGGGCGACAAGGCCGTTATCCAGCGATTCAAAGGTCTTGGTGAGATGATGCCCCAGCAGCTCTGGGACACGACCATGAATCCTGAGACACGCATCTTGAAGAAGGTCACCGTAGAGGACGCGTCCGAAGCGGAACACATCTTCGACTTGCTGATGGGTGAAGCGGTTGCTCCAAGACGGGAGTTCATCGAGAAAAACGCACACTTCGCGAAATTGGATGTCTAAGGAAGAGCCAACTTCTACGACTGCACAACCGGAGCAAATGCAAGCGCAAGCGAACTCCGGCGCGACTTTGAACGTTCCAAACACAGTAACTGTCGGTCGCGTGTTTCTCGCGATCGGCACGTTGTGTTTGTTATGGCAGCCGGCCGATTCTATGAAGTGGACCGCATTCATCCTGACCATTATTGTGATCTGGATGGACGGCATCGATGGATATCTCGCGCGAAAGCTCAAGCAGACATCTAAACTTGGCGGCATTCTCGACATAGCCGGCGATCGTGTCGTCGAGATGGCTTACTGGATCTGCTTTTCTGTTTTAAACTGGATTCCTGTCTGGATCCCACTTTTGTTTCTAGTGCGAGGGACATTTGTAGATGCCATTCGCGCTCACGCGTCGGAGCAAGGGTTCACCGCATTCGGTCAGAATACGATGATGCAAAGTCCAGTTGGTAAATTTTTAGTTGCCTCCAATTTCAGCCGTTTCACCTATGCGGTCGTAAAGGCAGTCGCATTTTGTTTAGTCGTGGGGGCGCATACGCAATTAGGGCAGCAATGGTCGCTGGAACCTATAGCGATGTTTTTCGTTTATTTTTCCGCGGTCTTTTGCGTTATTAGAGGACTGCCAGTAATCCTCGAATCCAAGTCAGTTTTTCAGCACCGCACCTAGTGGCACGGGGTTGCCACCGTAGCTGGTGCTCTATTGCTTGTTGTCGCCAGTGTGTTGCTGGTCTGTTTGGTTCGATTGTCCGGCACCACCCCAGGGCTTGTTGAAGATGTTGTCCTGGTCCTCGGCGCTGCTGCCCCAGGATGAACTGTTGACCTTCTTTCCGCCCTGAGACATGGCTTGACCGCCAATACCCCACTGGGTTTGATCTCTGGTTTTACCGGCACCGTAATTGGTGTCTTTTTGATCGGCTCCCCATCCGGAAGGCTTCTGATTCGGATTGTTGACTTCGATTGAACCGACCGTGGAACTGCCGGCCCAGCTTCTCGAGTCGGATGGTTGCTTGGGCTTGCTCATATCAATCTTCTTGCCGGCGACATACGAGAAGCCTTTCTGAACTTGTTCGGTCGGACGCTTGGTCACATCCATACGCTTCTGATCCTCTGTGCCTTCCTGGTGCATTTTTCGAGGATTGCGGGTAAACAACTCCGGCGTGAAATCGCGCTCGTTTGTCTGATACCACTTCGGTCTGATCACCGTACCGTGGTTTGCCTTGCCCTGCGTGTTCACGAGATCGTCCTCACCTGGATTGGGGTCAGGTGGTGCCAGGAATTGGCGATGTTTTTCAAGAGCCTGTACATCCAGGTGTTTGGGTCCGAGATTTCTCTTTGCAAACGCTTCCAGGCGCTCGAGCCAGCGCAGCTCGCGCTCTCTTTCCGACTTGCTTACCTGGGCTGTCTTTGTCACAAGCTCCTGCAAAGTCGCCGTTCTCGACTGGGTTTCATTCGGTTGACGCCAGACGTTCATGTGGAAGAGCTGGTGGTTGACGACATCCCGCACCATGGACTTGGTTCTCGTATCGAGCGCGCGTTTCCCCTGTAGTTGGCTTTCGGCCAATTTGTAGGACTGGTCGAACATATTCAGGGCGCCGTTTTTGTCTCCCTTGTGCCACATCCGCAGTCCGACCTGGTCGAAGTAGTACCACTTCGGCCAGGTCTGCCTTTCTCCTGAGCCGTAGGGATTTGCGGCCGAACCAGGTGATGCCTGTAGCAGTAGAGTGGCTGCGACTGCGAGGAAGGTGATGGCTTTCCCTTTCATTTTCTTTACTCCACTGTCAGGACCTGGCTGTTTTTCTGTTTGCTTAGAAGTTGCCTTGCGGCGTCGATCACTTTTGATGGTGCTAGAGCAGTCAGACATTGCCGCTGATCGTCGCAAGTTTTCTTATAATGGCAGGGGCGGCATTCAAGCGTTTCATCAAAAACCGCTTGGGTTAGTTCGCCCAGTGGTCTCCAGCGATTCGGGTCGGTCGGACCGAACAGAGTGACCGTTGGAACTCCTGCAGCGCACGCCAGGTGGGCTGGGCCGGAGTCTACGCAAACGGCGAGATCCATCTCTTTATAGAGAGCCATGCTCTCTCTTACCGTCAGCTCTCCTGCCATATTAACACTTTTCACGCCTGCTGCGGTTTCAAGCTTTTCGTAGGTCTGCCTGTCGCTTTTGTCGCCGGTGAAAAATGGCGTCATGCCGAACTCGGCGCTGAGACCTCGTATCACATCAGCCCATAACTCAAGCGGGTAAGTCTTGTCCGGGTGAGCGGCTGCCGCGTGAATGAGCATGCGTTTTCCGTGTGAATGCAAGTCCGGGATCTTCGCTATTACTGAAGCTGTCTCCTCCTTGCTGATCCAGGCTTCCAGATGTTTGTCCTGAGGCTTGACGCCCACGGCTTCGAGCACATTGAGCACTGAATCGACTTCATGAATGTCGGTATTCCAGGGCACTTTGTGGGTGAGAAGGAAGGAGCGACCTTCCGTTGCGTAGCCGGCTCGCACCTTCGCGCCCGTTGCGAATGCCAGAAACGCTGATGAAAGCGAGCGTTTGAGAACGAAAACCGCATCATATTTCCGCTTTCGCATCTCAAAAACATACGACCAGTAACTTTTCTTTTTGCCTTCACCGCGGTCGTATTTGTGAAATCGCGTGGTATCGAAATTGATAAACTCGTCGACGTAAGGGCAATTCTCGATTACCTTCCCGCTCACTGGACCAACCAGCATATCAATTTTGGCATCCGGACAGGCTCGTCGAAGATTGCGCAAAAACGGAACGGCTAAAATCGTGTCGCCGAGAAAGCGATAACGAATAATCAAAATTCGTTTGGCGTTGAACATCATTCATTCCCCGTCGATATCACAGGAAATTTGAATTCAGGCGGAGAGCCAATCCACTCAGTTTCCATCGCGAGTGCCACCACTTTTTCTTTTAACTCGACTGGCAGATCGAGACGTACCAGATCCTTTTCGGTTGTGACGATATGAGTTGCGCCGCTCTTCTGCAAAACGGACTTGAGATTATTCAGCTCTCCTTCCGAGAACCAGTGGTGGTCGGGAAATGCGTGGAGTGAAACAACTTCGACGCCGAGTTGAGATAGAGAGTCAGCGAAAGCGCTCGGTCTGGCGATGCCGCAAAGTGCGACTACTTTTTGACCGGAAATCTGGGAAAAACTCATATCGTCTCTGCCATCCATTCTCCGTAAAGAAGCTGGTCTGAAGCGGCACATCGAGACCTGCGCTCGCGGGGCGTACTTCTCTGCTAGTTCTTGAAACCGGCGCATTCTCTGCGGGTCTGGGTAAGGTGGAACTTTGCTGATTACTATATGCGTCGCTCTTCCCAGAGCGCTAAATGGTTCGCGCAAGCGACCAGCGGGGACGAGCGCGTCGTCTAGTGTTTCGCTGTAGTCGAGGAGAACGACATCGAAGTCGCGTCTGAGTTTTAAGTGTTGAAAGCCATCGTCGAGTACTATCAAGTCGCAGTTGAAGGTATCAGATGCGATGGCAGATGTGGAACTTCTATCCTTACCCGAAATCACGACTGTCTGCGGTAGAGCTTGAGCCATCATGAATGGTTCATCGCCTGCTTCAGCGCATGAGGAAAGAATTTGTTCGCCATTACTGACGACGGTGTATTCGTCTGTCGATTTCCGTTTATATCCCCTCGACAGTATCGCGATTTTCTTGCCGTCGGCTGTGAGACGCCTCGTGATATCAATTGTCACCGGCGTTTTGCCGGTTCCGCCCACCGACAGATTGCCAACACTGATCACGGGAACGCGCGGACGCACCCGAGTCATGAGACCTTCGGCATAAGCTTTCATTCGGACGAAACCGATTCCACCGTACACAAAAGAGGGCGGCAACAATAGCGTCTTGGCCACTGGATTCGCGATAATTTTCGAGTATAGATCTTCAGCCATGTTTAGCCACGAATTCTGAGCGTGATTGTTGAGTCCCGAGTGTTTCGACTATCAACTTCATGGTTCTATCGACCGCGCCTTGATTTTGATTTATCCAGTCTAATCCTTTCTTTCCAAGTATACGTGCGGGTTCCTGGTCTCTATGAAACTCGCAGAGTTTTGCTGTGAGTTCTTGAGGCGTATGCACCATGACCAGGCACTCTAAATCCATCAATGCATTGGCGATGTCTCGGGTTTTATGAACGTGAGGTCCGCAGATGGTGGGAACCGAGTAGGCATAGGGCTCAAGGAGGTTGTGTCCGCCGACGTTTTTGATTGTGCCGCCTACGAAACCAACAGTCGCAAGCGAATAATAGCGTGCAAGTTGACCCAGACCGTCGAGAACATACACATCTTTATCGTCAACAAACTTCTCGTCTTTGCTGAATCTCTTCGGTTGAAAACCGTTTGCCGCAACGAGTTCCACAACCTTTTCGAAGCGCTCCGGATGGCGCGGCGCGATAATCAAACGTGGGCGAGGCAGAGCAGTACGAGATTCTGTTTCTCTCGTTTCTAAACTGGAGCTCTGCTCGTTCCGTCCGGAAGCGTAGTTCTCCAGCAGCTGCCTGTATGCCGCCAGCAATGCGGTTTCTTCGCCATCATGAGTTGACCCGGCGACGATTACGAAGTCTTTTTCGGAAACGTTAACTCGTTCTCGCAGGTGACCGACGATGGTATCACCCTCGGTGCGCAGTCCATCCAGTTTCATATTGCCGGTAACTACCACGGGTATGTTCGGGCCCGCAACGGCTCGATAACGCTTTGCCTCGCTCTCCGACTGTGCGGCGATTTGGGTATATTTGCGCAAGGCAGTTCCGAAGAAAAATCTGAAACGGTTGTATGACTTGAATGACTTTGGTGACATTCTGCCGTTGGCCAGTAACGTTTTGATTCCGCGCTGGCGGCACTGGGTTAAGAAACCCGGCCAGAGTTCTGTCTCTGCAATCACTACCATTTGCGGCTTAAGTGCATCAAGCCATCTGCCTGTGGCGAACGGGAGGTCGAACGGAAAGTAGAAGACGCGAGCGAATCGACCGACACGCTCTTGGGCCAGAGTCTGACCGGTGAGAGTCGTGGTCGAAACTACAATTGGTAATTCCGGGATCTCTTCGTGAATTCTCTCGATCAGTGGTTTCACTGCATTGAACTCACCTACTGAAACCGCGTGAATCCAGATACCGAATTTCAACTTATCGGCATCGAGGGCGATTGTGCTGGGAATGTTGCCGAACTTTTGAGATAGCCCGGCTCGTGCTTTTTTCTGCAGCAGCAGGAACGGTCCTGCGATGACGAGGACCAGGGCTAAAACAAGATAATAAACAACAATCACTTCAATAAATGTGCCTGTGCCGATCGGCAGAGAAAGAATCCGATGGATATCTTTCGCATGCGCTTTGTTCAAGAGCGATAGTTGTGCTCGGAAAGCGCGCAAGAAGCTATTCTATAGCAAGTCGAGCGCGTCGACGTCGACTGCAAGTGAAAGTTCTTTAGGAACTTTCTTATTCCGCAGAAATTGCAGTATCGCATCCATGACGGTTTCATCATCTTTTACCTTCATGAGCAAGTGGAATCGAAATCGATTTTTCACCTTTTCAATGACGCACGGCGATGGTCCCAGGATCTGCAAAGCGGGCTCGCTAGCCTTGTCTTCAAGAAAGACGCTAAGTTCTTCAGCTAGTTTTTCCAGACCTAATTCGACCTCTTGAGGGTCGGGTCCCTGAAGAACGACGCGGATGATTCGGCTATATGGCGGGTAGGAGAAGGCCTCGCGCGCTTCCAGCTCCGTCTTGAAGAAGTTTGCAAAGTCATGGTGACGGGCGTATTTGAAAACTTTCAGTTCAGGATTATATGTTTGTAAGATGACTTTCCCCGGCTTCAATCCGCGTCCGGCCCGACCGGATACCTGGCAAAGAAGCTGAAACCCTCGCTCCATCGAACGATAGTCAGGCATATTCAGCGAGGCGTCCGCAACAAGAACGCCGACCAGCGTCACGTTGGCGATGTCCAGCCCCTTCGCGACCATTTGCGTGCCTATGAGGACGTCGGCTTCGCCGGCGGCGAAATCCTCAAAAATTTCTCGATAGGCGCCTTTTCTCTGAGTGACGTCACTGTCCAATCTCAAAGTTCGAGCGCCTGGGAATTTATTGCGAACGGTCTCTTCTACTTGCTGAGTGCCCAATCCGTACTCCTTGATGAATGGACTTTCGCAAGATGGACATTTGACTATATTGTGTCGTTCGTAGCCGCAATGGTGGCAGGAAAGATAGCCCTCGATCGAGCCTTCCGGGCGAACTCGTCCAGCCATCATATGCGCCGTTCTGGCGTTCTTGTGGTAAACCAGAGACACGCTGCAGTTGTTGCAGCGGATCACATAACCGCATGCTCTGCAGAAAACGTGGCTGGCGTAGCCGCGTCTGTTCATAAGCAAGATGATTTGCTCACCGACGTCCAGGCGTTTCTCGATAGCCTGACTGAGCGCGGTCGAAAGGATAGATCTATTGCCCAGGCTCAGTTGCTGGCGCATGTCAACGATTTGCACCTCAGGCATGGCCTGGCTGTGGACGCGCTCCGGTAGTTCCAGAATTCTGCCGGCCTGACTTGCTCTGTGGTATGTGGCGACATCCGGCGTGGCGCTGCCGAAAAGCACGAGGGCCCCGGTTCTGCGCGCCTTTTCGATGGCTACTTCCTTGGCGTTGTAGCGCGGGCTCGGCGTGCTTTGTTTATAACTGCTGTCATGTTCTTCATCCAGAATAATCAGTCCAAGATCAGGCAAATGGGCGAGGATTGCCGAACGTGCTCCGAGAAGAACGGAGACGTCTCCGCTTCGCAATCTTCGCCAGGTGTCGTAGCGCTCCCCTGGGCTGATTGCGCTGTGCCAGATTGAAACTTTGTCACCAAAGCGGTCTTTTAGGCGCGATGCGAGTTGGGGAGTCAAACTGATTTCCGGAACGAGAAGCAGAGCCGTTCGCTTCGCTTCAAGCGCCTCCTCTATGAGGCGAAGATAAACCTCGGTTTTGCCAGAGCCTGTGACCCCGTGAAGCAACCAGGGGGCCTCTGGTTTATCTTCGGGTTTAACTTCGCGGGCCAGAGTCGTTCTCAATTGCTCTGACAGAGTATTGACCACTTGATCCTGAGCTCTGGTCAGTGACGGTTTTGGTGGCACCGTTCTTTTAGCAGACGTGTATCCATCCATAGGATTTCTGAATACTTCGGTCTCCTGAAGCTGGATCACGCCTTCCGCTTCCAGTTTGTGAACGGTACTGTATGTGGTGCGGGCGCCTTTCAACAAATCGGCGAGATTCATCGTACCGTTGTGCCGTTCCAGCAGCGCGGTTATCTCTTTTTGTCTTGCCGTTTTAGGCTCTTCTGCTCCGCGCACCACCGTCAAAACGGTCTTGGGACCTGTTTTAGCGCTCGTCTCTGCGACCACTTCAATCACGCCCTCGTGTTTGAGATACGTAAGCGCCTGAAAGAATTGGGCTTGACCCTTTCTTGCTACTCTGCCGAAACGCTGGCGTAGTGTAGTGACCGAAACACCTTTCGCGCTCGAGGCTCCAAGCACGTTTAAAACGGTAGCTGCATTCGGATTTTTCTCCGCCAGCGCCGCTTTCATCTTCTCAACTTCATCCTGTTTCAGTTTGTCTTTGATGCGAGCCACACGTTTTATTCTTGGCGCGAGGCTGGCTGGGATTGCAGCCTGGACCACATCACTTAAACGAGCGCAGGATTTAAAGGCGAGCCAGCCAAGAAAGTCGATGTACTCTTTGTCAAAGAGCGGGTCAGGTTCCAGGACCTCAGCTATTTCTTTTATTTTGAAGTTGGCATCGCATTCGCCTTTCAGTGAAACAACGTAGCCGCCTACTGTTTCTTGATGTCCAAAAGGGACGAGAACCTGCGCTCCGACAAAAACTTCGTCTAGCAAAAATTCCGGCACCTTATAAGTAAACAAACGATCTTTGAGATCGCGCGCTTGCAGGTCTACTACGATTTCAGCGTACAGTGGCGAAAGCAACTTCCAATTCCACCGGGATACGGACGGACTCCTATCATCAAAGTATAGAGTGCTAATCATCTGGTTGTCCTCTTTGTTGACGAGTTCAGGCAACCGGCGTGCAATCCACACTCCAGTCCCTATATCTGTTAATACGTATATCCGCCTCAAAAAGTTCAATCAGCGAAAAATCTACTTTGCCGAAAAAACAGCATCTCCGGGCATTTGCGCTTGAGAACGCTCTTGCAGGTTTTTTCCAACGTGTCCAGATCTGTATATAGAGTAGGGTTTTGTCAAGGCTGCTTCAGTTCTCCGGCGAGCTCGCGCGCCAACCTGTCGCAGTTTGTCCACAGTGTTTCGAACACTTCGCGAAAAGCCGCTTCCGTTCCGTAATAAGGGTCAGGAACCTCACCGTGCAAAACCACCCGCTTGATTTTATTATGCACCGCAGGTGGTGCCACGGAGCGCACGGCACGTTCGTTAGCGCCGTCCATAACGATGATGGCATCGTATTGTTCGAAATCTTCGTTACGCAACTGGCGTGCTCGATGCACTCGAATATCGATACCCTTGTCCAGTGCGACCTTTATAGAGCGTCTGTCCGCCTGGCTTCCGGTGTTCCAGTCCGATGTGCCGGCCGAATGTGCTGTGCCTTCCAGACCGTACTTTTCAAACATATAAGTCATGATACCGGCTGCCAGCGGAGAGCGGCAGATGTTACCCAGGCAAACGAACAGAATCTTCGTGGACATCAGTAATCTTGTTCGAGGATGACGTACAAAATTTTCTTATCGCTATCAAGCACACCCAGGATGAAGTCCTTATCCGGGTTGTTCATCGGAAAACGAAAGAATGTGGTTGGCGCTTCTTTCTTGTCGGAAAAGATTCCCTTCTGAGAAGTTGTCTCGCAGACGTAATAGCCGTTTGGTATAGCGTCGAATCTTTTGAAATCGACTCGATGGAAGCGGTCGATCTCGTCAAGCTGCAAATAGAGCGTTTCTGCGATGGGAAGTTTGTTCCAGGCTGTTTCAACCAACTGGCGCTGCAAAAAGTCCTTGTATTGTTCGTCGGTAAATTGGAACTCCGCCTGCACAAGCAGGCTCTCTCGCCCGAAGGTTCCGCCATGCTCAGGGTTGCTTTCTCGCTTTAAAAGCTTCGTGCCCTCCGGGATTCGGAAGTGACCGCGGATCCAGATCTCGTCTATGTTTGCCGAAGTAGTGCAGGCGGATAAACAGAGCAAAACGCCGATGGCACAAGGTAGCAAGCCTGATTGCCTCAACGGCGTCTTCAACGCGTCATAAATTGCCGGGATATTGAATTTCAAGATGGTCGTCGGTTTCTAAGCTGGTTGCAAATAGTTAGTGGCGTTCACATCTATTATTCTAGCCAATAACGTATTTTTGCCAGCCTGATTCTCCGACGGCCGTATGTTTCGAGATTTCAAAGTGCACGTGCGATATCGGGCGTCTGGGCACGATGCGAAGAAGCATTCCGGCTTCTTTTGGCGTCCGATCGCCCTTTTTCACATTACATTTCAGGCAAGCTGCTGCGACGTTGTCCCAAGAGTCTATTCCACCTCTGGAGCGCGGAATGATATGGTCGATCGTCAGATCCGGTCTTCTGACGCCGCAATACTGGCAAGTGTAGTTATCGCGGTGCAGAATGTTTCGTCTCGATAAGCTGATTTCCTTGTACGGAATTTTCACGTAATGCCTGAGCCGAATGACCGTCGGCAAGGGCGTATCCATGTAAATTACCTTTCCGTTGTGCTCGATCTGCTCGGCTTTACCCTTGAGAAGAAGCACGACTGCGCGCCGCCATGTACATATGTTAAGCGGCTCGTATGAAGCATTGAGTACCAAAACCTTCGACAAAAGCTCACCTTAGAACACTGATTAGCGAGGATTCACGTAGATTTATTATAACGATCAGTCGTTCACGTGTCCATAAAAACCGCTCCCAGGCGGCTTATGCTAAAATGACGGGATTGTCTTCAAGGCGGAACGAGTTCGTCTCGTCCGCGGAGATGCTTGTCGATACTAAATCGGCTTACATTTGTTGCTATTCGCATGTGCGAAATGGCTCTTGAGGATATAATCTCTCAGATTAGGTCTGAGGGAAGAATGCTTTGCGTTCTTCTCCAGCGGTCACCATCTTAGTGTGATCTAATCTAATTTCTTATGTTTATCACTACCCCGAACTACAACTAGAGTGGACTAAGGTCGAACCCAGAATGATTCAACTTAAAGAGGAAAAGAACCGAGCCTTGCCAGTAGCATCAATGAGACAATTGCTAGAAGCCGGCGTGCACTTCGGTCACCAAACCAGACGCTGGAATCCGAAGATGCGCAAGTACATCTATGGAGAGCGCAACGGCATTTACATCATCGACTTGGAACAAACCAGTCGAGCGCTCGATAAAGCTTGTGATTTCATCCGCCAGGCTGCACAGCAAAGAAAGAACATCGTCTTCGTTGGCACCAAGAAACAAGCAGCAGACATCGTCGAGGAAGAAGCAAAACGTTGCAACTCGCACTATGTCAATCGTCGTTGGTTGGGCGGTATGCTCACCAATTTCGAAACCATCAGACTGCGTGTCAACAGATTGAAAGAGCTCGAAGAGATGCGCGAATCCGGTGATTTCTTCAGACGCGGTAAGAAAGAACAAGCTGTTCTCAACCGTGAACTCTACAAACTCGAAAAATCTCTCGGTGGTATCAAAACCATGAGAGGACGTCCTGATGTTCTCTTCATCATCGATCAAAAGAGAGAATTGATTGCCGTCGCGGAAGCTGTTAAGAGCGGCATCTCGACAGTCGCAATTGTTGACACCAACTGCGATCCGGAAGGCATCTCCTACGTCATCCCTGGCAACGACGACTCAATTCGTTCGATCCGTCTCATCACGAGCCGCATCGCCGACTCGATCATCGAAGGTCAGCAAGCACGCTCCGGTGGCGCTGAAGAACCGCAAGAAGAGAAAGTGGAAAGAAAACACCACGCTCTCGAAACGCCTATCTCTGAAGAAGAGTTGGCTGATGCGCCTGACGCAGCCGGTGAAGAAACCGAAGGTGAAGGAAATAGCTAATCGGATGCCACAACGGCTTCCACAATGATTGAGGGAGATATGGTCAAAATGGCTGAAATTACCGCTTCGATGGTGAAGGAACTGAGAGAAAAGTCCGGCGCCGCGATGATGGATTGCAAAAAAGCACTCGTTGAAACATCTGGCGATTTCGACAAAGCATTCGAATGGCTTCGCCAAAAAGGCGCTGCCACCGCTAGCAAAAAGGCTTCCAGAGCGACTTCTGAAGGAGTTGTCGTTGGTCGCGTTTCTGCCGACGGCAAGAAAGCATGCCTCGTCGAAATCAACTGCGAAACCGACTTCGTTGCTCGCAACGAAGAGTTCGTAGGCATCGCCAACAAGATTGCCGACGCTGCGCTCGCCAGCGGATCCAATTCCGCTGACGATTTGCTCAAGGCTCAGGCTGACGGCAAATCAGTTCAGGAGCTGGTTACCGAAGGGATCGCTAAAACTGGCGAAAACATGGTAATCAAACGCGTCGAAAGCTTCGAGCTCAAAACCCCTGGCGTGATCGGACTCTACGTCCATACGCTCGGCGGAAAGATGGGCGCGCTCGTCGAAATCGTTTCCGATAAGGAACTGAAAGCAGACGATGCACAAGCCTTCGCACGCGAACTGGCAATGCACATCGTTTCTTCCAAACCTGAATACCTCAGCAAGGAAGAAATCCCACAAGAAATCATCGATAACGAAACCCGCATCGAGTCCGGTAAAGCCGACCTCGCAGGCAAGAAAGAAGAAATTCGCGAAAAGATCGTCAGCGGTCGTGTCGAGAAGAATCTTGCCGAGCGTTGTTTGACACTTCAACCGTTCGTCAAAGATCCGGGTCAGACCGTTGATGCCGTTCTCAAAGCAAAAGGCAAAGAACTCGGCGGCGAGTTGAAGCCCAAGCGCTTTGCGATCTTCATCCTCGGCGCCAGCGATGACGCAGGCAACGAAGAATAGTTCTTTCTATTCTTAACAACCATGAAGAACCGGGTGCCGAAGGCGCCCGGTTTTTGCTTTACCCTTGGATTTTTGCATGGAAGCAAATGCTGACAATCTATTAGAATGTCTGTCTGGAAGAGGGTAGCAAGAGGCGCTATGATCTCCTGCGGTACTGCACCCAGCTGGAGACGTGCACTCCAGGGTCATTCAAAATGCAAGAAGCCGAAACACAGTACAAACGTATTCTTTTAAAACTCAGTGGCGAAGCCTTACAAGGCGAGAAAGGTTTCGGCATTGACCTGAAGGTTATAAACGGAATTGCCGATGAGATAGCCAAAGCGCATAATCTCGGTGTTCAGATCGCCATCGTAATTGGTGGCGGAAATATATTCCGCGGCATACAGGGCGCCGCCAACGGCATGGATAAAGCCGCGGCGGACTACGTCGGAATGCTCGCCACAATCATGAACTGTTTGATCATGGGCGAAGTGCTCACATCTAAAGGTATAGACACAAGGGTACAAACAGCTATCGCCATGCCGAGTGTTGCTGAACCGTTTATCCGGAAGCGTGCCATCAGACATCTGGATAAGGGTCGAGTGGTAGTCTTCGGTGGTGGTACTGGAAATCCACACGTCACGACAGACACTGCTGCAGCGCTTCGCGCCGCTGAAATTAAGGCAGATGTTATCTTGATGGCTAAAAATGGCGTGGATGGTGTTTTTAGCGATGACCCGAAGAAAAACCCGGATGCCAAGAAGATTGGCAGAATCGGATTTGATGATTTAATCAAGCAGGATTTGAAAGTGATGGATGCGTCAGCTGTTGATTTATGCAAACAGAACAGCATTCCAATCATTGTGTTTGATTTCAATCAACCCGGCCGCATCGAAGAGATTGTTTGTGGAGGAAAAGTGGGTACACTGGTTGGTTCGCGTCTTGGAGGACGAGCATGACAGTAGAAACAGCAGATGAAGTTCTATCCTCTGGTGAGGACAGAATGAAAAAGTCGATCGATTCTTTGAAAACTGATTTCAAATCGATCCGCACTGGTAGAGCCAACCCTCAACTTCTCGATAGAGTCGAAGTCGATTACTACGGCACACCGACTCCGCTCAAGGGCATGGCAAACATCTCCACACCTGATGGTCGCTCGCTGCTCATACAGCCTTACGACAAGACTACGATTAAAGAGATCGAAAAGGCGATTAACAAAGCCGAACTCGGTTTAACACCTAACAGCGACGGCAACGTAATTCGCATCACAATTCCGGCTCTTACTGAAGACAGACGTAAGGACTTGAATAAGCAGGTGAAAAAAGTTGGTGAAGACGCCAAAGTTTCTGTCCGAAATGTTCGTCGCGATTGCGACCAAGAACTAAAGAAATTCAAGGATAAAGGGGTTTCTGAGGATGAGTTGAAACGAAAAGGTGACGCGCTTCAGAAAATGACAGACAAATACATTTCTGAAGTAGATAAGGCTATAAAGGATAAAGAAGCCGAAATCATGGAGATCTAACGGAGGTCTGTTTTGCATGTGCGGAATCGTAGGATATTTAGGTTCGAACCACGCTGCTCCTGTTCTTCTATCGAAGCTCAGGGTGCTCGAGTACCGAGGTTATGATTCTGCCGGCGTCGCCGTGATAGAAAGTGGCCGCTTGAACGTACTGAAGGCGGTCGGCAAACTCTCGAATCTCGAGACGCTTTTGCAAAAGGAAAGACCGAGCGCGACTGTCGGAATCGGGCATACGCGCTGGGCTACGCACGGCAGTCCGACTGATGAGAACGCTCACCCGCACATCAACGCAAGCGGAACTTTAGCGATTGTCCACAACGGCATCATCGAAAATTATTCGGAGCTGAAAGCGGATTTGATCGCCAAAGGTTACGTTTTCCGCTCCGATACTGACACGGAAGTGGCAGCTCATCTGCTTTCTCACGAAGTCGAAAAGGACGGAGATGTACTTGCTGCGATTTTGAGAACGGTTTCGCAAATGTCCGGTGCCTATGCGTTAGGCATCGTTTCTCAAAACAGCCCCGACAGAATCTACGCTGTTAACCACCACTACTCATTGACCGTCGGTCTGGGTGAAAACGAAAGCTTCCTCGCGTCTGATTCCGCGGCGGTGCGCCAGTACACAAATAAGATTTTGCGTCTGGCCCAGTCGGAAATCGCTGAAATCAGAGCTGATGGAGTGCGTTTGTTCTCATTTGACGGCGCCGAGTCATCACGAGAACCAGTTGCTGTTGAGGCGAGCGCTTACAAGATCGATAAAGAAGGTTATAAACACTTCTTGCTCAAAGAGATCAATGAACAGCCGCTCGTGCTGCGCCAGACGCTCAGCAAATATTTGAGTGGCGCAGACAAGCAAGTGAACTTCAACGTCGACAGTTTCTCACCCGACATCGAAGGAATGTATGGCGTGAAAATGACGGACGAAGAAATTCGTTCCATCGATCGCGTTCAAATCGTAGCTTGCGGAACTGCATACCATGCGGGTATGGTCGGCAAATACGTAATCGAAGAACTTTGCGGAATTCCGGTTGAAGTCGATATCGCATCCGAAGTTCGCGGACGGAAACTTCTCGGCAATGAGCGCACTCTTTCAATTGCCGTTTCCCAATCGGGTGAAACAGCAGATACTCTCGCTGCGGTTAAGGACGCCATCTCGAATGGCTCATTCACTCTCGGAATTACAAACCGACCGGATTCTCACCTCGCTCAATTGACGCAAAATTTGATCGTCACCGAATGCGGTATCGAAGTTTCCGTCGCCGCAACGAAAACATATGCGGCTCAGTTGATTTGCTTCTATCTACTCGCCATCTACCTGGCGGAGAAACGCGGATCAATCACGCCGGAGCGCGCGAGACAACTGAAAGTCGGTTTGAATCAACTTCCAGGCGTTGTCGAACAAATTCTTGGACGCGAAGAAGAGTATCGCCGCGAGTCTCTTAAACTTGCCGATGCTCAAGACGTTGTTTTCATCGGTCGCGGCTTCAACTACCCGACTGCTCTGGAAGGTGCGTTGAAACTCAAAGAGCTGAGTTATATTCACGCCTCCGGTTACGCAGCTGGAGAGTTGAAACACGGACCAATCGCCGTTCTCGACTCTTCCGTTCCCGTAATCACCGTGCTTGTTCCCGGCAAGGTCTATGAGAAAACGTTGTCGAACGCGCAAGAGTCGCGTGCGAGAAACGCTCGCATGGTAGCGATTTGCGTCGACGGAGATGAAACGGCACCTAAGACTTTCGACTACTTCTTCCGAATCCCTGCTGTCGAGGAGCTTCTCAGCCCCATCGTCACTGTCGTCCCGATGCAGTTGATGTCTTATTTCGTTGCAGACTATCTGGGCAAAGACGTCGATCAGCCGCGTAACCTGGCGAAGTCGGTCACAGTAGAATAGCTAGCGTAAAATTGAGCTTGAAAGAGGCGCCGGATTTGATGTCCGGTGCCTTTCTGCTTGTGGCGAATTCTAACCTCTAATTCGCCTCACGAAATCCTCACGTTACTTTTCGTCTAATGCAGTCGTTGAAGGCGTTGCTTCAGCGATTTTGACTCCCAAATCCAGGAGACGTTACTATGCCTAATGCTCACGAACAATTGAACAAAGTTGACGATTCATCGAGCAAACCGAGCGCGGCATCTGATGCCAGCTTTCGCGCACTCACGGAAGTCTATGACGATATGAGAAATAAGCCCAGTTCGTCCTCGAACAAACCGGGTGCGTCCACTGATGCAGTTCCTGAAACATCGAAGCCGGACGCTGGAACGCTTGCTCTGCCGAACCTTGAACTCATCGATATGGGGCCCGGCAAGGACGGCAGAATTCTCGAGCCGTATTTTGCAGGCCAGAGCGACGTGCTTGCCACCGAAGATTTGACCGGTAAGGGCGGCAGAATTTTAGAACCCTACTATGCAGACCAGACCGAAATATTCGGTTCTGAAGACCCTATGGGTAAGGCTGATCGGGTACCCGAGCCATACTTCGCGCCGCCTACTGAAGGTGATGTCAGCAAGCCGAACACTGATCTTCGCGACGAGTTTTTCGGTGAACCGGATTTTGAAAACAAATCTCTTGAGGAACTTCAGCGAGATTGGCAGCGACTTCTCGCGACTCGACCTCGCGGTGAAAAAGTTCTGGAGTAAGAGCGGGCGAAAATATACGCGATTTCGCTACTTGACAATGCCGTTTTGCCGCCAGTATATTTTGATCACATTTAACGCGCTTACCACTGGATAGTTGTTACTCAGACCCGCTTTTCCGGCATAGCTCCCTTAATGTGTCTTCCTTTGGCACTCGGAGATCGACTTTGGCGAACCTTTTCGACAAGAATGATGTACAGATTGAGTCGTTCCCGTACGACATACATCACACCGATCGTGAGGCGCCGGAACTTGCCTGTCCGAGGTGCGGTCATGTCCAGCCCCGCAGAAAGCGTCAGGTTTGCGGTGGTTGCAACCACTTGATACCAGTGGAAAAGTGTCGTCAGAGTTGGACCAATTTACCCACGGCGAAAGATAGTTACCGGAAGATGGCGCAAGTTTTCTTCGATGAAGGAAAAACTCGTGACTTCAAGAGCTCGCGCGGCAACTTTGGCTGGAAAGTGTTTATCCGAAATGTCGTGGTAACGTTTTTCGTGGCGGCACTAGTTATGGTGCCAACCGTCTACGGCTTGCGTGCTTATGTGGGCGAGAAGGACTGGAAGAAAGTAGAGAATCGATTCGATGCGGTGATTGGGCCCGCGTTTCATCGTATCAACGTCAACCCCAAGATTGCTTCTAAACCGCAAGACGCGAAACCGAAAATTGCAAGACGGCAGAGAACCCGCCGCCATCACTAGTTTATTAACTAACTAAAGTGTTGGCGAGCTGCCTGTTTCCGAAATCTGGGTCGGATCTTCTTCCACTACTTTTGGAGTGATGAGCAGCATCAACTCGGTTCGGTTTCGGCCTTTAAATGTGGTTCGGAAGAATGCGCCAAGAACAGGCATCTCGGCGAAGTAAGGAACTTTGGAAAGAATCGCCGCTTCTTGTTCGGTGAATAAACCGCCAATCGTTATCGTCTGGCCGTCCTTGATTCGAATTTCTTGCGTTATGATGTCGCGCACGTTCAGCAAAGTAACTGTCGTCTGGTTGGCGCCCTGACCGAAGGTTTGCGGCGCTCCCAGTGGGGTGGAAACTTGCGGACGGATGCGTACTCTGACGAAACCGTCTTCAGTCACTTTCGGAAGCACGTTCAAAAAGATTCCTGCTTTGGCCAGTTCAACGTTTGTCGTTACTACGCCCAAACTGACTGTGGATGTGACTTTATGAACAACTTCATTCGCGATCGTAATTAACGCTTCGGTATTGTCTACGACAACCAAACTTGGATTTGCAATTACTTTCGCTTTGTTTGTCTGAAGCAATAATTGCAAGTTCAAGTTCACAGCGGTCGGCATGGTTGCAATGTTGGCGGCGCCACCGCCGCTGCCACCAAGGGTAAGGAAATCGAAGCCGCTGGCTGAGCTAGGAACTGGCTGCACGCCTGCAATACTGGGGAAGACTGTCGGAAGAAGTGAGCCGACTAAACCTGTGAAGGCTGTGCCCGCGTTAGTAGGTGTCGTACTATTGCCTGTAAAGGGGATACTCGGATTCGTAGGGTTTGGTATTCCCGAACCGTTGACCGGACTTCCAAGACCGGGCAGAAACGACAGCAGGGGCGCGGCAGAGTTGCCCATGATCGATGCCGACACGCCCTGACCCTGGACATTGAAGGTGCTGCCCAGGAGACGCACTCCCTGGTTGTTCAATTCAACCAGCGATGCTTGAATGTGAACCTGTTTGGGCCGGCGATCGATCATGCGAATCGCTTCTTCGGCAATAAGCACGTCCTGCTCCGTACCGACCACAATCACTTGTCGTCCTTTAGAATCAGGAATGATAATCGTGCCACCATCATTCGGTTGCACAATGTAATCCGCGCTTATCTCTTGCAGCTGTCTAACTTGTTGGGTGCCCGGGTCGACGGCGGCGTTGTTGAATCCAACGCCCTCTTGAACCTGTTCGCGGGAAGAGCCGCGCATGGTCTTTGGCTGCTGATCGCGGCTTACTTGCGTTTCGAATTCCGACTCTACCGTGACGTCGTCGCCATCTCCGCCGCCACCGCCGGCGCTACCATCACCTTTGGTGGCAGTTTTCGAGCGCTCTTTAAAGTCGGGGACGTAACCTCGATTGAAGATTGAGGCTTGCAAAATCTGAGCGACATCGAAGGGATGGGCGTAACTAAGTTTAAACGCGCGTGCAACAGGTCGGTTTAAGCCAAGTTGCACCATCGCTTGCAGCGTGCCCACGATTACAGTGCTGCTGTCCAGCGTTCGGCTTTCTAGCCCTGCTGCGGCGAGCACGCTGTCCATTGCCTCGTTCAACGTTACATCGGTAAGTTCACCGGTAATTTTTCCGGTGACCGATTTGTCGACGATGATATTAAGATTGCCGCGTCGCGCGATCTCTGAAATCACCTCGCGCACCGGGGTATCTCTGAAGCTCAAATGGTGAATTAAGTTGGATTGCACAAACAGTTTGAACGGTTTGCGAATTTGAACCGTGCCGGTTACTGATGGCGTCCGCTTCAATTGACTGGTTGGCTTAACGGCTGGAAGCGATTGGGCTAATTGCTTTCCGTCTGCCGACGTTGCTTCCGGCAAACTCGGCGTCACCTGAGCAATGGCAGGAGGGATTGTCGATGCGGTGATCGCGAGGGCGGCGATTACGGTTTTTGACGATAACGAGATCGATTTCGTTTCACAAGTATTGCGAGCATCGGCTAGTGACACCAATAATGGTGCCAGCATTCTTTTTAAAGATTTCGCTCGAGGTGAGAAACTTCGGCGAAGCATGATGTTTCCTGGATTTTTGACATTTTCATTGTAGCGCGATAAATGCAATTTGCAATTGAATCGCCTTGTGTGGCACCACTTATGATCGGAACTATATGTGGTGCATATTTGTTTGGGTCTTAAACGGAGGCGAATGGGTGTGAATCGTTCGCTTTGAAAGTGAGGGTGGTTCAAAACTGTTTTATGCAAATAAGTTCACCGACAGCATTCGCTGCAGATGTTAGATGCTGGAAACCCTCTCCGGCTATTTCTTTCCGGCTAAACCAAAAATAGCGATTTCAAGATTGTTGCGTGCTTCGCTTAAATGCGGATTTAAGCGAAGCGCCAGCTGCAATTGGGTCACTGCCGAAGCGACATCACCCATGCCGTACAGCGCCCAGCCCAGGTCGTTGCGTGCATGCGGATTGAGCGGATCGAGGTTGACCGCTTGCTGAAATTCTTGAACAGCTCCGGAAAGATCGCTGTTGGCGTGCAGGGCGCGCCCTAGCGCTATATGACTGTCCGCCGAGGTTGGATCTAACAATGTCGCCTGGCGAGCCGTTCTCAGAGCGCTTTGATTTTCTTTCTTGGCGAGCAATGCTCTCGTCAATGCCACGTGAGCTTTTGCGGAATTCGGCATCACTGAAACACCCTGGCGTGCAGCTTTCACAGCGCCATCGTAGTCTTGAACGACAACCAGAGCTTCGGACAGACCGGAAAGTCCATCAGGTGTCGGTTTTGCCTCGTTGGCTCGGCGGAACTCGTCGATTGCTTCCGATATGCCGCCATGTCTCATGAGGCTTTCGCCGAAGAACACTCGAGCATCGGCGAAATTCGGATCGATCTCGATTGCTCGCTGAAATTCAACCTGAGCAGCCGACTGATCTCCAGCCTCGTCGAGCAGGCGGGCGAGCAATGTGTGACCGATAACATCATCCGGTCTGAGTGCGATTGCGCGCTTCATCTCGGTTGCGGCTCCCTCGTAATCGCCGGCCAGGTATAGATGGCATCCGAGGCGAATGCGAAGCGAAGGGTCTTGTGGCTTGTCTGTCACCATTCGGCGCAGTTTCACCATCAGATCACCAACAGTGCGTAAGTCCGTGTGCGTCAAATCCGTTCTGAACAGATCAACAAGCGTTACCTCTTTTGGTTGCTTCTTTGCAGAAGTCGCCGCCTTCGAGGGGGTTTTGGATTTCCCCGATTGAGGTTTGGTCTGTAATTTTGTTTCGTTGCCGCCGGCAGTTGTTTCAACGCTCTTGTCCGCAGCCGGCGTCTCTCTTGCAGGCTTTGCGCTGCTGCTGACCGGGGTCTGGGACTGAGTCGTCGCTGACGGCTCGATTTGCTCTTGCGCCTCTTTGTCCTGGCTTGATTGCTCTTCGACCTGTTGGGCTCGCCGTTTCGCCTGTTCCTGCGCCTGGCTCTGAGTTTGCAAGTCTCCGGATTCTTCACCCTCTGCAGTCTTTTCGTCTTCAGTACTCGTGGTTTTTGACTTGCCGAGCCGCTTTCCTTTACCGAATACAAGTGCGTTCAAGTTTCCGAAAGTCGCATTCTGCAGCATCGGAGTCGCCCAGGCAGGCTCTGTTGAAACCGAAACGCTGTAAGCAATTACAACGATCAGTCCGCTGAATGTCGACTTCATCCATTGTGATTTCATTCGGAAAACCTCGGCTGTTGCCGCAGATGGCGAAATGAGGAGCTTAGCATGTTATTCTTGCACTAGCTGAGATGAACTTCCTGAAGCGCGTTTGAGAAACGGCATGATTAATACGGCCGCAAGGCAAACCTATATCACTTCTGCATACATCCATATCCCGTTTTGCTCGCACAAATGTGAGTTTTGCGATTTTGCTGCGGTGGCGGGATTGTCACATCTGGAAGACGAATACACAGAAATCATTTGCAAAGAAATAGCCGAGCGGACTGCAAAGATCGATCAGACCGCTACACCAATTAAGCTGTCTACGCTGTTCTTCGGTGGTGGCACTCCAGGTTTGGCGAACCCGCATAATCTCGAAAAGATGATCAAGACGTTGTCGAAGACCGCCGAGATTGACAGTTCTCTTGAGTTCTCGATTGAAACTACCCCTCACGCGATTACCAGGGAGAAATTGCAGGCCTGGAAAGACATGGGTATCAACCGCGTCTCCATAGGAATTGAGTCGCTCAACGATTCTGAGCTCAGGGCGATCGGACGTGACCATACACGCGCACAAGCCTTGCAAGGACTTGAGTTAGCGAGTTCTGTGTTCGACAACATCAATGTCGATTTTATGTACGGTCTTCCCACTCAGACGATTGAAAGTTGGCAGAATACTCTTGACGAGCTGGTTTCCATCACTCAAGAAAATTCTGCAGTCACCCACGTTTCATCCTACTGCCTCGAACTCGCTATCAATTCGCCCTTGCTGTCTCGTTTCCCGCGTAGTTCCCAGGCGTATCCAGCGGACGATAACATGGTCGAGTTTTTCGAAGCCTTATTGAAAACGCTTACCAATGCGGGTTTCGACCACTACGAAGTTTCAAACTTTGCTCTTCCTGGTTTTGCCTGCGAACACAATATGGTTTACTGGCGCAACATCCCATATCTCGCTTTCGGAGTTGGAGCGCACCGCTACGTGGGTGGTGTGCGGAGCGCCAACTACAAGAGTCTCGCTCGCTACATGCGCGAATATATGGGCGACGAAATGCACGAAGTGATCGATGACAGTACCCGTGTCAAAGAAGCCATCATGCTCGGGCTGCGGATGCGGCGGGGGATAGATGTGGTGGAGTTCGAGCAGGAATACGGCGTTAACTTGGCGAAAGACTTCGGTCGTCAAATTGCCAAGCTCGAGTCCGGTGGATTCGTCGAATTTGATGGGAAACAGCTCCGAATATCTGACGCCGGCGTGTTTATGAGCAATGCGATTCTGTCGGAATTCATGTAAACAGTTTCAGCCGCTCTCGTTACATTGAAATCGCAATCTCCGACTGGCTGCCGCATAGCGACTGCCTGCGTCAAATAATATGGTCGTTTAGTGGCGATAAGGTAGGGGTATGGAGATCTCGGCATATAAAAGTTAAAGCTCAAGAAGACCTTCTTTTTAGATGCCGTGGTGACCGTCGCGAGGTTTACTTTGAAAGTCTGTCCTAAGTGCCAAGACGAGTTCGACGACAATGAAACAGAGTGTCCCAACGATAAGACCACTCTGAAATCAGAGCGTGATGCTCTGGTTGGACAGAAGCTTGGCAATAATCAACGCTATGAAGTAAAAGCAGTGCTGGGACGAGGAGGAATGGGAGTCGTCTATCGAGCCTACGACGAACAGACCGACCGGATAGTCGCGATCAAAATGCTTCACTCTCATAAAGTCGCTGATTCCGAAGCGCTGAAGCGGTTCACGCGCGAAGCGAAAACAGTTGCTCAGGTCAAACATCACCACATTGTCACTCTGTTCGATTTCGGCATGTACAAAGCGCAGCCGTTTATCGTCATGGATTTTTTACAGGGCCGCAGTCTCAAGGACGAGTTGCAGCGCATCGGTCCATTTCCATTCGACCGCGCATCTAAGATTTTTACTCAAGTATTTGAAGCTCTCGAATGCGCCCACGAGCAAAAGGTTGTTCACCGCGACTTGAAGCCGGAAAACATTTTGCTGAGTAAGCACGGTGACGAAGAAGACTGGGTGAAAATAGTCGACTTCGGATTGTCGAAATTGCGAGATGAGAATCAGGAAGAAAACCATATAATCACCAAGGCTGGTGACGTCTGCGGAAGTCCGCCTTACATGAGTCCGGAGCAGTGCTACGCCACGTCGGTTATAGACCCACGCAGCGACATCTACTCGATGGGAATTGTTGTTTACGAGGTGCTTTCTGCGAAGCTTCCATACAAAGCGAAGTCCGCTATTGAGATGATGGACTGTCATCTTTACGCGCAACCGATTCCATTCTGTGATGTTGCGTCGGAGCTGAAAGGGTGCAACGAGACTACTTACGTTTTGAAAAAAGCACTGCACAAGGAGCCGGAAAACCGCTACCAGACTTGTGCAGAGTTCGCTAAAGAATTAAGAGATGCCTTGCGTCGTGACTGGCCTAAAGTCAGATCATATCGCTACCGGCTTGAAGATGTGACTTTCCAGGATTTAGAGAGCGAAGCTCAGGCACTGGAGACCGGCGAACATCCGGCGCTTGATTTTGCGTCAGTGGGTGCCAATGCGGTTCAAGACGTGATCAACGAGATGCGCACCGAGACCGCCGTGCACAGGAGTCAGGAGACCCAACCGTACAGACCGCAGCAGGTAGTTCAGCAGCAGCATCACGACGACGCAGAGATGGAAGACGAGAAGCAAAGCTTTTTACAGAAACTTATGTCACTCTTCAAGCGCGAAGAAGAAGAGGACGACGAAGATGAGGTCGAGCCGCAATTCGGCTACAGCAATTGCCCGTTTTGCTCCGCTCCGGTGAAAGCGCGGCTGCGTTTTTGCGTCAACTGTCAGAGGCAGCTTCCATCGGTTCAAGAATTCTCGAAACTGCGCTTGCAGAACGGCCGCTTTGCGATGCAGAAGAATATGAAACAAGAAGAGCCCAAAGGCTTTAGCCGTCGGGCGAAGATGCGCAGCTCTAGCCCAGGCGCTTCGGCGTTTCAAAAGATGCTGACGTTCATCTTGATTTGTGCGCTCGGCTATGGCGGCTACAAAGCGTACACCGACAAGAATTTTACCAAGAACATTCAGAAGATGATGAAGACCGCGATGAAGTAAGTCTGATTGCCACCATATGCGGTGGCGAGCTGGCTCGTGCTCTTCCGGCTCGCAAACTCAGCTCGGGCGATAGACGCCCTTCATGTTCTGTCCGATGCGGAAACCCTGAATCAGATTGTGGCGCATCATCTGATAGAGTTCATGCAATGTCTCTTGATCGTTTATGCCGTGCTTGGTCGCAATGGTGTTCACTTGATCCATTGCAACAGCTGAAAAATAAACTAGAACATCATCATGCACTTCGCCGCGACCCTGGTTGGGCAAACGCAGTACGGCGCGTCCGAATTCGTTGGTGAATGCGTCAGCCAGTTCGGCCGTCAGTAAATCCGAGTAAAAATTTTCTGCTTTCATTGCCATGTTTAGCTCACAGTTCCTTCGTAAGAGTGGGCTTACGTTGATAACCCTTCCAGAGCATCAAGTTGTTTTCTAACTTCTTTAATATCTTGCCACATGAGCCACTTCGGGCTGCCGACTTCACGTGAGTCATTACGCAGCAAATAAGACGGATGGAATATGGTCATTACTTTAGCACCGTTCTTGAAATCAGACCATGTGCCGCGGACCTTGCTTATTGGGTTTTTAACTTGAAGCACGTGTTGCATCGCTGTCGAGCCAGCCAGCAAAATTAGTTTTGGATTTACAAATTCAATTTGCGCTTCAAGAAAACCTTTGCAGGCTGCGGCTTCCGCAGGAGTCGGGACGCGATTGCCCGGAGGTCTGCATTTCACGACGTTGCAGATATAAACGTCTTTGTCCTTATCAATGCCGCCGGATTCTAGAATTTTGTCGAGCAACTTTCCTGCGCGTCCAACGAACGGAACGCCCTGTTCATCCTCGTTTTGACCAGGTCCCTCACCGATGATCATTAATTTAGCTTGGGGATTGCCCCGGAAAAGTACTACGGAATTTCGCGTTTTGCACAGATCGCAGGCGCGGCACGAACGCGCTACTTCGTACATGGCATCAAGGTTTTCATAACCCGATAGTCCATTGAGACTTAATTGTTCGGTTGCATTCGTCATAACTTTTTTGCTCGCAACATTTCTGATCGATCCGATAATCGCCGGTTTATTTGCCGTCGCATTTCAAAGTCACATCCAACTTTCGTTGGGATATATATTGGCGGCAAAACTTCAACGATCTATTTAGTCGATCGCGAGCAACGATACCTTAGTCGAATCTTCTCGACCCGGATCCAGTCGATATCGAATCTGTATGTTCTAGCCGACAGCTTCCGGAGCGATCAGTTGAAGCGGCGCTGACATAGCTGGTTTTTGCAATCTGCGCAAAACGAATGCTGCGGTCAGTTCGTTTAGTGAAACACTTTGAACCTGTCCGACGTTTTGCTTCAAGCAACGGCTCGCGACTCTACCAAACGTTTCCGCATCGCCGGTGGTCGCAAACTTTGTGGACAGATACGCGTCGGGCTGCACGCTCAAGGCGCCGGTCGACTTGCCGGAGATAGACGTAGCCAGGCAATCAGCGGGGTCGATTATGAGAGCCGGATAATTGCCCATGCCGGCAAGAACATTTTTCAGCGCTGCGTCCAAAAATGGATAGTGAGTGCAGCCATAAACAATGGCTTCGACTTCTTGATCGATTAACTCCTTCACATAAGGCTTTAACGCTTCTTGCGCTTCATGCGCATCGCCAAGTCCGGCTTCCACAACCGGTACTAAGAGCGGGCATCCGATCTCAGTTACTTGAATCGATGTATCTATGGATTTGATTATGTTGGAAAACGCTTTTTTACGTGCCGTGGCAGCAGTCGCCAGTACCCCAACCTTTTTGATACCGCGCTGGGCAATCAAAGCTGCGGTCGGATCGATCAAATCGAGAACCGGAACTGGTGCGTAGCTGACCAGCTGTTCTTTACCGGCTGCCGTACTGGTGTTGCAAGCCATGATGATCGCGTCGATATTGTGCTGCAAGAGCCAACTAGTAAGTTGTTTCACATAAGAGGTGATCTGACGGTCCGGCCGGTTACCGTAGGGACAACGCAATGTGTCACCTATATAAACGAATTCTTTCTCGCCACTATAATCGAGTCTGGAGACCAGGCTGCGAAGCACTGAAAGCCCGCCCACGCCCGAATCGAAAAGTCCGATCCGCTTTATATTTCTCCAGGTCAACCCTGAGCACTGAATCATGTAGGTGATGGACTCCCTGCTGGGTGGTAATGAGATTCGTTTCCGACGACCGGACGTTCTGTTAACGCCGCCACAGTCTTATCTTAGGAGAGACTCGCCTCATTGCCTGTTAATTCTGATTCTCAAGCGGTTAATCCTTGGTAAATTGTTGCTTGCGCAACTACCAAGGTCCCCCTTTTCGATATAGCTTCGGACCGCTAATTGCTCTTGATTCCGAGCCCTTTGTGTACCAGCGATTTAGCACGCGGAATGGTGCTGCCGACTTCCGTACCGAGGGAGTCGTTGTTGTCGCTGGGCGAATCTGAAGCCCTGTTCACTTTACCGGCGGCGACAGCGGAATGCTGTTTCAAGTAGAGAATAGCACCTTTGGTTAGCGCCCCTGCTATTTTTTCTTGATAATCCTCTGATACTAATTTGTCACGCTCACCTTTGTTTGAAATGAAGCCCACTTCAGCGAGTACGGCTGGTACCTCGGCTCGGTTTACAACGTAAAACTTCGCTTTTCTAATGTTGCGATTAGGCGCGTCCAATTCACTCACCAGACTCTCGTGGATGCTCTGGGCAAGCGCTCTACTCATGTCTGTCTGGTAGTAAGTTTCGATACCGTGAATATCATTTGTGCTTTCCAGCGAATTGATGTGCACGCTGAGAAACATATCAGGCTTCGTCGTATTGGTGATGGTGACTCGATCTTGCAACGTGACGAATGTGTCGTCTGACCTGGTCATTATCACCTTGATTCCGCTTGCCGCCAGTTTAGCTCTGGTCTTTTGGGCGATAGCAAGTGTCAACTCTTTTTCTTTGACGAAACCGCGTTGCGCTCCCGGATCAGATCCGCCATGACCAGCATCGAGAACGAGAACGGTTCCAGGAGGGGCAGTTAGACCAGCCACCGGATCGGCAGCTTCTCCGATTACGAATGAGAGTTCGTTCACGCTGCCTGCTTCGCCGGGGATGACTGCGACGTTTTCGCCAGCAAGGTCGAGAACCAGACGCCCTGTGTTTTTCGTCGGATCTGGTGCGCCGACACGAATCGCTTTTAAATGATCTAAATGGTCCGGTTGTGGAACTACCGCGTCACTCACGCCGCGTTGATCTTGCAAGTCGATCACGAAGCGCTCCGGATTGTGCAGTCTAAAGCTCGTGTAATTCAAATCGCCCTTGTCCGGCGAAACAATTTTGATTGTGTACCCTTTTGTTGAATTCTGAGTGAGAACGACTGATGGAGGCTGCTTTGACTCTTCAGTAGAAGGTTGGCTGTCCTGAGCGCTCTTGGATGTGTCTTCTGCCGAAGACGGGTTTTGGTTTCTTTGTGAGACGTCCTCAATATTGGATGCTGTTCCCTTTGCTTTCGCTGCTTCGTTGAGGTTCCCGTTAATCTGATCGTTTTCGGGAGCGAGCAAGGCCTTGGTTTTATCTTTTACTTTATTGAACCAGGTGTTGAAACCGGCGCCACCAGCTGTGGTTGCTTGAACTTCAGCACCGCCTTGAGCGATTTCAGTTTCAGAAGACTTTTGATTGATCTGCTTTGGATTCATAGCCGCGACCACCGGCGCCGCCTTCACTAGCGGTATGCGCTGTGGCGCCCTTGGTGGGGTTTTGTCGAATGTTCTAGAGTCGGTTTGTTTGATGCCATTTATCTTGGGAAGGTTTTCGGCTATGGGGTCGGTTTTCTTTGCGACTGTTTTTTCAGAATTTAGTTGTGAAACCCCTTTCACCTCAATCGGTTTCGAACCACCAGTGGTGCCGATGTCCAAGCTTGCCGGTTTTGCGGAAAGCTCAACTGATTGGTCTCGTATGATTTTGAGACCATGCTCTTCTTGTGAGTCGATAGTTGGCTCCGGCAATGCAGGACGTAAGCCAAGGTAGTTGGAGGACGGTCCTTCCGGCTCCGTTCGACCATCCGGGTTTCTCGTTATATCTCGCGGTTGAGCGGTAAGTGCGCCGGGCGAACTCGCCGGCTGTTTATAGTTTGTTTGGTAAGCACGCCTGCGCGCGAAACCTGGTGCCGCTGGAGGCATGTTGCTGGATGCCAGGGGGACGGACGAAGCGCCAGGTTTTGGCCACTTCACTACCAGACTTCCTGCACCGGAGACGAAATTTACGTTCTTCAGTTTGTCCGCGTCGCTCGAGACGATGGCAATTCTGAATACAGGTGGATTTTCTTGAAAACGCCCAATGCGGACAAGCTTGATGCCATCTTCCGCTGCACTGCCCGTGGTGGCTCCCGGAAAGTTGTGAACGTTAATTACCTTTGTAGAACCAGGGAAGACCACATTATTGAAGTCGGCGACGAGAACTGTGTTTCCGCTTTCTCCCTGAAGAAATTGTATTATCGGACGCGGTAGTGGTTTCTTGATCGCTGTTGTGATCACCGCTGAGCCGCGCGCGCGATCTTCTTTGACATCGACGATCGTATTAAGTCCCGCATTTGATTGCGCCATAACGGCGCACGGGCTGCAAGATATTAAGGCGATTAAAAATGAGAGCTGAGCAATCCGCACGATATTCTTTTTAACAGGTAAACATTGCAACATGAATGTACCTTAACTTTCTAGTGCGGAGCAATTCTAACACTGACGCCAAGGCGCTCCAAAGGTTTCCGAGCGCTGCTTGAAAACTTGCGCGCCTCGAATTTGCCACCACCGGCGAAGCGTATATTAAATACGCTTTGAGAAGACCAGTAATAGATCCTGATAAATTACCGGAAGCTGACCGGCTTGCTGCTTTGCAAGCGGCGGACTCAGGCTGGTTACTAGAAGGGGAGTTTACGGAATGGATCCTACGAGTCTAATGTACGGGTGCTTAGGGGGCGGCGTGGCTGCACTCCTGTATGGTGCTTATGCGGGCCAAAGCGTTCTTAAGTTGTCGGACGGTAACGAGAAAATGATCTCGATCGCCACCGCGATTCAAGAGGGCGCTAATGCCTACATGCGCCGTCAATACATGACGATTGCCGGTGTCGGTGTATTGCTTGCCATTGTTATCGGCGTCACGCTGGGTGCAACGACAGCAGCCGGATTTGTCGTCGGCGCTGTTTTGAGTTCACTTGCCGGATTTATCGGAATGTATGTTTCGGTTAGAGCTAACGTTAGAACCGCAGAAGCTGCGCGAAGCGGACTTGATAAAGCTCTGGCAGTTGCCTTCAAAGGTGGCAGCGTTACCGGTCTTCTCGTAGTTGGTTTGGGTCTTCTCGGAGTTACCGGTTTCTACGCTGCAACCAGAGACGTTGCCGCTCTCGTCGGACTCGGTTTCGGCGCAAGCTTGATCTCTGTTTTTGCAAGACTTGGTGGTGGAATCTACACCAAAGCTGCTGACGTCGGCGCTGACCTGGTAGGTAAAGTTGAAGCAGGAATTCCTGAAGATGATCCGCGCAACCCGGCCGTTATCGCCGACAACGTCGGCGACAACGTAGGTGACTGCGCAGGCATGGCTGCTGACTTGTTCGAAACATACGCAGTGACCGCTATCGCAACGATGCTTCTCGCGCACCAAGTGTTCGCAAAAACAGTAGAAGCACAAACCGCCGATGGTGGCATGTCGACTGTACTTCTGTTCCCCCTCGTACTGGGTGCTATCTCCATCGTCAGCTCTGTTGTCGGTGCGATGTTCGTTAAACTCGACGCCAGCAAAAACATCATGGCGGCCCTGTACCGTGGTCTCATCGTGGCTGGCGTTCTCGCCGCCGTTGGTTTCTACTTCGCGACCAATCAAATGATGAGCGGTTTAGAACTTAACGGCGCTCCTGTTGAAACCTGGAAGTTCTACGTTGCTTCTCTCGTTGGTCTGGTTGTAACCGGACTGATCGTATTCATCACTGAATACTACACATCAACAAGCTTCCGTCCTGTTAAGCACATCGCCCAGGCTTCGGAAACCGGTCACGCAACCAACATTATCGCTGGTCTTGCAATCTCGATGGAAGCAACCGGCTGGCCGACGCTCGTTATCGTCGCCGGTATCCTCGTATCTTACGGTCTCTGCGGAGTGTTCGGTGTGGCACTAGCGGCGATGGCCATGCTTTCGATGGCAGGCATCATCGTTGCAATCGACTCTTACGGTCCAATTACCGACAACGCTGGTGGTATCGCTGAAATGGCTGAGCTTCCGAAAGAAGTTCGCGCCGTCACCGACCCGCTCGATGCTGTTGGTAACACCACTAAAGCCGTGACCAAAGGCTACGCTATCGGCTCGGCGGGTCTGGCTGCTATCGTACTGTTCAGCTCCTACACAGAAGAGTTGAAAATGGCCCTAGCGAAAGCCGGTTCCACCACGACAATTACATTTGATCTCTCTAGCCCATATGTTCTTGCCGGTTTGTTCCTCGGCGGCTTGATCCCGTTCTTGTTCTCCGCAATGGCTATGGAAGCTGTAGGTAAAGCCGGCGGTCTCGTCGTCGAAGAAGTTCGTCGTCAATTCAAAGCCATCCCAGGCATCATGGAAGGAACTGCAAAGCCTGACTATGCAAAATGCGTAGACATCGTTACGACCTCTGCGTTGAAGCAGATGATCGTGCCGGCGCTTCTTCCAGTACTGACACCGGTTGTCATCGCGATGCTCGGTACGTTCTGGCTGTCGAAAGCGCTCCCGGGCGAATATGCTGCTGCGAAAATTCTCGGCGGCGTCCTCGTCGGAAGTATCGTTACCGGTATCTTCGTTGCCATCTCGATGACCTCTGGTGGTGGCGCATGGGACAACGCTAAGAAGTACATCGAAGATGGACATCATGGTGGCAAAGGATCGGACGCTCACAAAGCTGCCGTCACCGGCGATACCGTTGGTGACCCATACAAAGATACTGCCGGTCCGGCAATCAACCCGATGATCAAAATCTTGAACATCGTGGCATTGCTACTGGTGTCATACCTCGCCATTTAAGTAATTGCAGAGTCAAGCACTTCTCTCTGGAGTAATTGTGCAGATCAGAATTGCCAATCGGCAAGATGAACCTGAGATCCGGACTTTTGTAGACACGATCTATCAAAAGTCCGGATCGTCTTTAAATATCGAAGAGCAGGATTCCGACCTGCGAAATATGGAAGCAAATTACTTCGGCAAAGAGGGTTTGTTTCTGGTTGCCGAGGACAATGACAAAATAATTGGCATTGCAGGAGCTAGAAAAAAAACGGAGAAGATTTTGGAATTTAAACGGTTAATGGTGGCGGATGGTGCTGAAGACCATGAAGGTATCGCTAACGAGATGATCGATGTGATCGTTCGCTTCGCGCCGCGCATGCTGTTTGAACAGATTGAAGTGTCTGTCCAAAACGGACCCGGTACACTCAGACAACTTCTATCTACTAAGGGTTTTACATCCAGCAGTCAAAACGACGACTCTCTCAGTCTGGCTGTCACGCCTGACTTCTAATCTGGGGGAGCATAAGTTTTTTCGAGACAAGCTATTGTTTCCGTTGTACTATGTCGACAGGGGCATACGACTGAAATACGACGAGGCTTTCATCTTGCTAAAGCGCGCCCAATCTTTTTTGCTTAGAAGTCTTTTGTTGTCGCTCATAATTGGCGGCTTAACCGTTCCACTCACCTCATGCGGTTTCGTCGAGAAATTGCAGACCGCAAACTTATTGTGGAAATATACTGCGCCCCAAAAGTCTATTTGGTCCGCCGAAGGGGCCGCTGAAACTCCGCAGATACAAGGCGATCGCATTTTTTATCTGGGAGGCTATCCGTGGAACAATCAGATATTTTTGAACTGCATCGATCGAGCGACCGGCAAAAAAGTCTGGTCCAGTGACGACGAGATAAAACAGTTCAAACTGACGGACACACAGGTGTTCGCCACTGCCCGGCAAGATCTTTTCAAACGTGAGCCTGGCCGTGCAACGAAAGTTTGGGTGCGGGCCTATGACTTGCCTACCGGTAAGCTGCAGTGGAACCGCTTCGTCATGGCCGGAATCGACGGAGTGAAAGTAGTCGCTGTCGGCGAGTATGTGTTTTGCACTTCGGACAATCAGCTGTACGCGCTTGATAAAACGAATGGAAAAGAAGCATGGGTAGCTGATTCGGGCGTGTATCCTTCTATCGCGCCCAATCTGTTGATTACTGATAAATACATCATCGCGGAATTGCAAGACCGCACGATTGGATTTATAAATCGCAAAACTGGAAAGACTGAAGACAAGCTTGTTTTAAATCAGATCCGCGCAGATCAGGCAAGGGCGCTTATAATCGACGGCGACTTGCTGATGGTGGCGGGTTCCGATGGCACTTCTACTATAGTCAATATCAGCAGTCAAAAGTTGATCGGTCCAGTTGAAACCGAGTGGATAAGTTCGAAAGTTCATATCGAAGACAGCGTTGCTTACTTCTGTAATTGCAACGGCAAGCCTGCGGCTTCGCAGCAAATCTCACCGCAAAATGACATTTTCCACTTCTGCGCCCTTGATTTGAACACCGGAAAATATCTGTGGAAAACAAGAGTTGATGCGGTGATAAAGGCGAAAGCCTTGATTCTCTCTGACAAGGTTTTTGTCGGCACCGCCGGTGATGGCGACAATTTCCTGTACACCCTCGATCGAAAAACCGGGGAAGTAGAAAAGAAAGTTGCTCTAGAAAATACTCTGTCTGGCGCGATTCTAGCAAACGGTTTGATTTACGTGAATGCTGGTTCTTTGCTGGCAATCGAACCGAGCACCGGCAAAATCGTCTGGCAGTTTAAACCGCAAAAATTCAAAATGGACAGCGAGCCCGTCTTTCAGAACAACGTAATTTACGCGGTCGGGCAAGACTCGAATCTTTATGCGTTCAACCCAGTTTCCGAGAAGAAAGTGGCGACAAACTGACCGGCTAAAGTAGCGATGCGATCAGATCGAAGTATGCGCCAATATCGTTTCTCGAAATTCCATCCTGAGAGCTGTCCTCTGCGGCTTCGACTATCTGCTCGTGATTGTTCAACAGGAAAGTAATAAAGGACTTCTCTCTTTCGCTGATTGTGGGTGAGTTAAGTGCGTTGAGCAGCTCTTCACGCTCGATGAAACCATTTCCGTTAGCGTCGAGTTGATCGAAAATCAGGTATGCATAGGTTTTGATCTCACCGAAATGTTCTCCGAGATCTTCTCGCTTGTAGTCGTTGAACCATGAGTTTTGGAAGTTGTCGTCTGTCACGATTTGCCTCACAAGTTGACAGCAATATTTTGCCCATCAGTGCGATACTTTTGCAAGGACCATGTTGACTCACTTCCCGTCTTGTGTTTTGCTACACTGAGAACGGACCGCCGCAAAGGCGTTTGCGAATTTGATGCAATCGCCGGCACCACATACGTCGTGTGTCACAGTACGTGACTGCTAGTGAGCGAGGAAAAGTCTCATGAATTCTGCCGTGATGAAACGAACTAGCGTTTGGGTCGCCCCTCTGTTTGTCTCCGTTTTAACACTTGCCGGATGCTCTTCGCCTCCGGATCAGCAGCAGAAAGGCGAGCAGTCGTCGATTGGTGAGCGGCCGATTGGATTTCTTCCGACAAGTTCTGTCCGTAGCAATACTCTCGTAGAGGTTCGTCAAAAGTACGGCGATAATTATCCGCATCAACTCGACCCGAACTACAAGCCCAAACCTCCAGGCAAGATGCAAATGATGCCTGATGGTCTGCAATACCAGGATTTGACGGAGGGGTGGGGTCTCAGTCCGTCTCCGGATCGCAACGTCATGGTTCACTATACGGCGTACCTTGATGGAAATAAGATTGAGAGCTCGCTCGATCGCGGTATTCCGTTTCAGTTCAAAATCGGCTCCGGTAAAGTCATCAAAGGCTTCGAAGAAGGTTTGATGGGTATGAAAGTGGGTGGCTCCAGGAAGGTCATTATTCCGCCGGAATTGGGTTACGGTGTTGAGGGACACGGCAAGAAAATTCCCCCGAACGTGACACTCACCTACGAAATAAAACTGCTCAGTTGTGATCGATAGCTTGCGGCTGCCCGAGCCGATTGGAACTGTTTTAAACCAAAATTGCAGCAATCTCTTGGACCGCATTGAAAAATGCGGTTTTTTATTGCATTTGTGGAATAAGAGTACTTGGTCCCTTGGGTCCTCCTGAATCGACGCGTCCACGCTCGCCCAGCGAGAAGATTAAACGGGTGATATCAAGGGGGTACCAATTGTTCACAAATGGAGCGTATAAATAGTGAGTCGCCATCTAACTGGGTTTTGGCTCTCCCTCCAGCCCGCCCCTTGTTCAAGAGCTGAATCCCACTTACTACCATATTGCGACTCCACTCGGAGACTAGTCGAACGACGGTTCGACTTGAGGGCTTTTTGCATGCGCATGAATCGAAAAACTGTTCTCACCTCTCTTTTTTTGTTGATGATCTCCATGATCTGGCTACAGTCGCCTGCTGAGGCTCAGCTTCAGAGCCAGCGGGAGTCGTTCCTCAACAAGCTGGAACACATGCAGTTCGACCATAAAGGTTATGACATCATGGACCGGAAGAGTCGGGTTCAGCCGAACCCAACTCAATCGTCAACGCCTCAATTCGGCGAAGGCGGTTTCGCCGGTGCCGACGGAGGAAGCGGTAAAGCTCCGACCATGAACAGCACGCCGCAGGACCAGGCTTACGCGCCTCAGGATCCGGTCCCGTACAACGTCACAGGTGGTGTTCCGAACGGGCAGAACATCGGGCCTGGCAGTAACGGACCCTGCTTTCCTCACTGGCAGTGCGAACCTCCGGCTCTGTCATCCACTGCACCGGTTCCGCCAACTGATAAACATTTGACCAGTTCTCCGGTCGTGAAATCGCAAGCTCGAATGCCGAACCCGGAAGCGGGGGCGGTTCTAGCGTTAATGTCTAAAATTAATGCGAGTAATGGTATGGACCAGAGCGTTCACGCCTTGCAACGCACGATTGCCACCGTAGCTGGTGCTGACCTTGCAAAAGGTGCGCACCAGCAAGCGAAAAATGCAGCTGCCGGTGGTGCCGGTGCTGCTCAAGGTGCATCGGAAGCCATGGCTGATGCTTTCAATCCGACCTGGCTGCAGATGCTGGTCTTGTCCGCGACGCCCCTACCCAACGTCGCGAATGAAGCGACAGGCTCCGCCTGCAGTGCGAGCCAGCCGATCAAAACCTACAACAATTCTATCTACCTGGTCATGCAGGCTTACAAAAACATCTACCTGCCGATGGCTGTTCTGCTGTTGCTGCCTGGAGCTGTTTTGACCCAGACGAAAGGTCTCGTCAGCGGTGGGATTCTGAGCAATCAAAATGATGAAGATGCGGTCAGCCCATTCACCGGCATCCTGCGCAGTATCATCGCGATCTTCTTGATTCCTGCAAGCCAGCTTATCGTCAGCTGGACTATTGATGTTGGAAATTCTATGCAATACGAAGTTTCCAGGCACATCAACTACCTCAACATTTATATGTGGGGCGATGAGCAGGTGTTTAGAGCTCCGATTGAAAACGCCATTCATACATTGAGACCGGGAGCGAGCTTCCCTGTATTAGGTAAATTGACTGAAGGACCTGAAAAGGAATCCGGCTTGGAATCTCAAAGTCCGGCGACCATTATGTTGCAGACACTGGTCAACTCCACTGCTGATGCCGCGGCGTTCGGACTGGTGATTCTATGCGCATTCCAGATAGCGATGGCTTGCTACCTGCTTCTGATGGGACCAGTGGCGGCGGCGCTTTATGCGTGGCCAGGATCTACCGGTTCGTTGTTTACACGGGTTTTTGCCAACTGGGTTGACGCGATGATCAACCTGGCACTTTGGCGTTTCTGGTGGTGCATCGTTCTGCTCTGTATCGATGTGCGATTGGGATGGCTAGCAGGTTTCGACATGTACACCGTTTGGGAGATGTTGATGTTCCTCGCCTTCCTGATCATTCTGATGTATGTTCCATTCAATCCCTTCGATTACAAGGCGGGCGAAATGGTTTCGCAAATTATGTCCAAGTCTGACCAGGCCGTTAACCAGGCCACTTCTAAGTAACCACTACTCTGTTGCGAGATTTGAAAATGCTTTTGATTAGAAGATGGGAGTCGGTCAAAAAATGAGTAACCTCAAAAAATTCATTAGAATCGGCGCGGCTTCCCTGACCGTCCTGGTCTCTCTGTTGATATCCAGCGCTCCGTCGCTGGCGGCTCCATACGGACCGAATATGTGGAACATGCAGCAGGGAGCTCTTCGCGGCAACGGACCTCAAGGACCGGACAACGTCAGCGCTCCTTATCTTGATCCGTCACTCGGTGGATCGTTTGATGCTAACAGTCAGCCTGTGAGCGGTCCTTTCCCCGGAACTCTGGGCAAGGCTGGCTTCGTCGGAAACGCCGCAGCTCAAGGCGATGCCAACAAATCGCTGCAAGCGATGCCGAAACAGATCGTCGACGCTGAGAAACAGGCAACGACCAGACACCGCGGCGATGCCGTTTCCGGTGAACTCACAGGAGCTGCAAACGGAGTCGCTCTTTCTGAACAAGTCGGTCAAGCAGCTGCTCTTGCCGGACGTACGTTGCAAAACGCGCAAGCTGGTCAGGCTCAGGCTGCAGGTGCCGCGACTGAAGCTGCCGATGTCGCCGGTGAGATCGGGCACGAAATGGCAGTGACTGCCATCTCCTACACATCGACTTTCTTGCACAACTTCACTGTTGAAGGCGGAAACCGCTGGAATCAAATCCGTGACAACATCTTTGTTCCGATGGGTGTTTTACTTCTGCTACCAGGGGCGGTGCTCTCCCAGGTCCGCGCAATCATGGCAGCAGGAAACCCTGTTCTCGGTCAAGTCAATCCTTTCGACGGAATACTGCGATCGATCGTCGCTGTTTTTCTCATTCCTGGAACCTATTTAGTATGCAACTACGGTATTGATTTGTCGAACTCGATAACCCACTCAATCGCTGATGAATACACGCGATTGTTTGGATCTGATATGTATCGAGACGCGATTTGCCATGAAATCAAAGCGATGCCCTGGCGTCTGCCTGAGGAAAACAGAAATACGATCGACATACCTGTTTCCTCAATGGGTGTGATTTTGCTCGGCAACTATACGCCGTTTGCTCAGCTTGAAGCTGACCTTATTGCTGTTAAAATCTACGATCCGTGCGCAGGAATTTACATCGTCCCTCCGGATCGCGCTAACGAAGCGGTTCCCGCTGCTGTTATGGCTGCGCGTCTGATGGCAAATAGCTCCAATGCTTCGCTGACCACTTCCTGGAGTATCCTCTGTGCATTTCAGTTAGCCTATCTCTATTATCTGTGGTGTGTCGGTCCGGTCGTTGCAGGTCTCTGGGTCTGGCCGATGAAGCATCTTCGCGATGCCCTGCCCAACTGGGTTGAGGGCGTTTTAACCGTATGCTTCTGGGCGCTTTTCTGGAACACAATCGTGCTCCTGATCGCCTGCTTTAGAGGCGTCGATGAAACCGGTACCATTATTATGTTGGCGCTGAACACGCTCGCCAACCTTACTGTCAAATTTGCCTTCGACTTCGCCGGACTCGTCCGTGCAGCCGGTGGTGAAGCCATGAAGCTCGGTGAGAAGATGGCGCAAGCCGTCCAGAAAGCCGGCGGCGGCGGTAAAGGTGGTGGCGGCGGCGGTGGCGGCGGCGGCGGCGGCGGTGACCAGAACAACGGTCCTGGTAACAATCAAGGACCGGGAAACAATCCGGGAACTCCACCAGCACCTGCACCCGCACCTTCTCCTCCGGCTCTGAATGCAGCAGCGACCCCTGCTGCGGCACCCGCTGCGACTCCTGGCGAAACAAGGAATAACACAGTTGTAGGCGCGCCTCTTGGCGGCCAGAATCCGACCGATCGTGGTGTTGGACCAGAAGGCCAGCCACCCAAACCACCATCTGAAGTCACAAGTTCGCCTCCGATGGCCAACCAAGCTCCGACTGGTACAACCCTTCCACCAGGAGAGCAGCCCTCTCAACCTGGTGCGGATAAGGCTACCGGCGATGTGAGATCGGCAGCCGCAGAAGGACAGGCCAAGTTGACTGCGAGTGACGCCCCCGTAGTGATCGCCGCAGCAGCCAAAGCCGACGCCGGAGCAAAACCTGGCGCCAAGCCGGGAGCAAATCCTGGCGAGGGCGGTGAGGATGCTATTAAGGAAGCCGCCAAGAAGAAGGCGGAGCTAGACGTTACAGCTGCAGCGGAAGGAAGCAAGAAGAAAGACGCGAAAACGCGTGCCCTGGCTTCTGCTACAGAGGCACCTCCCAGCGACGTACCGGTGAATCCGCCGGACAGCGTTCCTGAAGCCCGCGTGCCTGCATCTCCGGCACCAAGTCAAACTGTAATTACATCGTCGCCGCCTGGCGAATCTACTCCTCCAGCGACTCCGCCGGCGGAGCCTGGATCGAGAATAAGCCTTGCGCGTAGCGCCGCTCCTGCAGAAGCTGGTCCGCTCGTTATTTCTGCTGGTGGTCACACGCCGCAAAGTCCAGGATTGCAAGCGTCGCTCGCTTCTCAGCCGCAAGCTCATAGTAGAGACGTGGCTGAAGGTCAACAGGTTGTGGCGCTCGGTACCGGTGCTCCGACGCCGCCAGCCGGTCATGGCACTCCAATTGGAACGCCACCGGCCGGACCGGTCGCTCACAGTCGTGACACCACCGGTGGTGTGGTTGGACCTGTGCATACCGGCACGCCGCCGGCAGGCACACCGCCAGCCGGAACTACTGATAAACCTGCCGCGGCACACCCTCCAGGTTCACCGGTTCATCAGCGAGATTCACACGGCGGAGTCGTCGGCAGCGTTCCTGCTGGCACACCTCCTGTCGGTACGGCACCTGCCGGCGCTACTGAAACGCCGGGCGGCGCTCATCCTCCAGGTTCGCCAGTTCACAAACGTGACGCCCAAGGTGGAACCGTTGGACCCGTCGCTCCTGCCCATGCAGCAGACAGCGCACATCCTGCGAGTGTCACGCCTCCAGCAGCCCCGCTCACTGGCGGAGAACACAGGCGCGACACCCATGGTGGCGGTGCCGTCAGACCGCTCGGTGCGGCCGGACCGGTGTCTCCAGCACCTGATGAGCATCCGAGTGCTTCTGCACCCCCTCATGCTTCGGGTTCGACTACAATCCCTGTCGGTAGCAGACCTGCTCCGGGCAGTAGTCATCCGAGAAGCAGCGCCGAGGGTCCTGTAGTCACTCCTCCTACCGGCGGAAGCCATCCGCGAGCAAGCGCTCCGGAAGGTTCTGGTGGAACCCATATTTCCGGCGGAAGCCATGCTCGGAGCGGTGCTCCGGAAGGACCAGTTGCATCCCATCCGACGGGTGCAACCACACCTCCATCCCAGCCGATTCCGAGTTCGAGTCCGGCATCAGCCTCGTCCCCTGTGACGCATGGTAAGCCTGCTCCGCATCAACCCGGAGGTGCCCATAAGCGCGAAGCCGCAGAGGGTCAGGTCGGTAGTGTTCCTGGAACTGAACCCATATCCAGTCCCACTGCTCCTGGACCGATCGCTGCAGCACCACATTCGTCCGTGCCTGGACCCGGTTCCACACATGCAGCCCCAGGTGCTCATCCGACAGCAAGTAGCCATCAGGCTGCTTCTGGCCAGACGCATCAACGGTCGGCACACGACGGTTCGTCTCCGACTGTCGGCTCATTGCCGCAGCCATCGGCTGCCGCTCCTCATGATGCTGGCTACGTGCCGGGTGGTGGTGTCAGCAGCGCCTCTCCAGCAGCTCCAACGCCGATGCCGACTTCGGGACCAATCCATACAAGTGGAAGTCAGTCACACAAACGTGCGGCTGCGGACGGACATGTCGCCACTCCTGGACACGGTGCTCCGCATGCCAGCGCGCCGGGTGATAGTCATCAGTCAACTTCGCATCCTTCGAGTACGCCTGTTGCAGGCTCTTCACATGCGATGCCGAGTGCAGCGGGACATTCTGTTGGACCTGCTCCGACAGTAGGACCGGCTCATTCCAGGACTGCTGGTGATGGACCTGCGGATTCTATGCCTAAACCGACCACCGCGTCGCATTCTGATCCTTCATATACGCCGACTCCGTCACATTCGCGCGAGTCAGGTGGAAGTGATGAAATCGTCGCTGGTGGTGGCGGAAGCTACTCAGCATATGGAAGCCAGGGCTTCACAGCTCCAGCTCCATCGCAGACCTCAGCATCTCCGACAGCGAGCCATAGTCCGAGCCACGGAACGAACCCAGTGGTTTCTCGAGATTCGTCGGGAGGACCTGCCCATAGCGTGACACCAGGTCACGTCGAGCAGGGTGGTACCGGCAGCGGTGCTACTCAGTCGGCTGGTGGAACCTCTTCCGTGAGCCCTCCATCTGGAGGCCAGCCTGGAGTCAGCCAAGTGTCTGCACCTTCGGGCGGACATCCTCACTCCACTGGTGGCTCTGGCGGTGACGTGCCCGCACCGACCCACATCTCACCATCGGATCCGTCCTACAATCCAGTAGCGTCGCGCGATTCATCAGGTGGTTATGAAGTCGCCAGCGGTCATGGTGGCATCGCTCCATCTGCATCGACGCCGGGTGTTTCACCTCAGCCGAGTCAGAGTGCGCACTCGTACACGAGCGGATTTTCACATCCAGCTACTCCAGCCGATTCGACATCTGCTCCCAGAGTTGAGCCTGGTCAAAGCCCAACGGCTCACCGTGATTCCGTGACCGGTTATGAGGTTGGTGGAACTGCACCCGGCGGTGGCTCAGTCACTCCGCAGGTCGGCGGTCACACCGCATCGCCTTCTGCTGGTTCACATCCTGGCACCGGCTACAGTGGCGGTCCTGGAAGTGGTCAAACAGGCAGCGCTCCATCATCGTCACCATCTGGCGGTGCTTCTCACTCCGGCAGCTCCGGCTCTCCGTCTGTAAGCTCGTCACCATCCGGTGGCATACCAGCTCAGCCAGGAAGTACGCAGTACAGCGAGAATCTGTTTAGTCACTCAGCGACGCAAGAGTATCTGCAGTCGACTCAGCAGTACACCAGCAATGATCCGAGTGCGGCAGGCGCTGACCGACCGTATGGTTCCGAACCTGCCCAGCGATTCGACCGCGGTGTCACCGAATCTGGTGCCCAGCCTAACTTCAATGGCTCATCAGATTTGATGCCGCAGCCGTCCTCTTCTCCGCAAAACGCTCATCCGGGCAGCGGCGGTATGTCATCTCATGACACGCCAGCACCACCCGGACACCTGTCCGCTGATCGCCAGGCGACTTATGGTGATAGTCAGGAAATGACTCTCCGTAATGAAACGGTCGCGTTCATGCAGGACAAAGCGCACGATGCTGAGGCGAAGAATCGAGCTGATCTCGAAACTATGAGTCGTGATGTTCATGATGCCCAACCAAGAACTCCTGGTGTCGCGCCTGGATACGTCCAGGTCAACAACACGAATTCTCCAGTTGTTCAGAAAGACACGCCATCTCAACCACCTCTAGCGGACCTCGCGAAGAAGGCACAGGATGAGAAGACTGTTATAGTGCAGGCTCAGCAAGCCAAACCGCCGGAACGCAAATCGACCCAAGATCTAGAGCCTCAAAGAGGCGGACTGGATCGCGGCAAGAAGAAGAAAAAGAAGGGCCAGAAAGGCAATAGTTTCCTCAACGCACTTGGAAGGGCCAACTCTCCCCAGGCGAGTGAAGGAGACGAGGACGACGACGAAAACGCCGACAAGTCCGAGGAATAAAATCTAGCGGCGGATCCAATCGGGTCCGCCGTTTCATTCTCCGCATGGAGTCATTCTCATCGTGGCATCAGAATTCTTGCAATGTGATACCGCGGCAGGAATAGCCGTCTGTCTATTCCGCAGGAGGCATGACTCGCTCGACAGTTTCATACCTCAGAGAGCGTGAAGATTTCTGCACAGAGGTTTTGCAGGGATGCCGACAAACCTGTGCCACCGCAAGCGGTGCATCTTACGGGCCCAGGGCTTTCAATTTCGCTTCGATAGATTTCAGTTCCGTTGCGTTATTTGATGTGCGTAGCACAGTTGCGTAGTTGGTCAGTACCTGTCGCAAGACCGTACGATTCTCGCCTTTCTCGACCAGAGGTAATGCTTTCTTGAAGTTCAACGAGGCCAATGGGAAGTTGTAGGTCATCGCAGCAATTGAACCGAGATTCGCATAAAAGCTACCGAGGTTTGATGCTACTGCCTTGTTCGCCGGATCCAGCTTCAGAGCCTCGATCCATTTTGCCTCTGCAACTTTCAGCTGTTGCTCTTGGAGCGCCTTTGCTGCTTCCAAATTCAGTTTCAAGGCGCGGACCTTCGGATTATTCGGGTCACCTTGAATCACTACTTGCGAGGTATCAAGCTGACCTAGACTCTCCTGATCATAGAGCGCCTTCAACGTATTTATGTCGCGAGCTGTAAGGTCTGTTTTTTTATCTTCTAGAAAAACCGTATGGTACATAACATCATTCGGATTATCGCTATGCCCACCCAAACCGAGAGCGTGACCGGCTTCATGTAGTGCGACCCTGCGCAGATAATTTAAACCGAGAACCTTCATGTCGCCTCTCGGCGAAACGAGAATTTTCACATCCGCATGAACTTCGTTGCTGTTTATATCCTGCTGGATGATGGTGTTCCCGCCCTCTTTGTTGCTCGCGAGATCGGAAACTTTGTCCGTAAACGTGCAGCTTATCTGTGCGTTTGCCGGCGAGTCTACAAATCGAAACTGAATCTTGGGAACGTTAGCCGACCAGTCCTTGAAGGCGTTCACCACCGTATTCGGGAAAGTGGGTTGAAAGCCATTGGCAGAGGAGGTTTTCTCCACGTATACAGTCACAGGTTGAGCACTAACGTCGCCCCATCTCGACCTGTTTCGGATTTCTGCGTAAAAATTGTCACCGACTGCCGCCGCAGTTTGCGTGTTTTGGGAACTGAAATTTTGATTTTGAGTGGAACCTGGTGCTGTAGTCGGAACCGACTTTTCGATTGTGATCCCTGGTGTGAAAGATTCACCTGCGGACGGATCCATAAGTTTAAATGTGGTACTGCCAGCAGTGTCCGGTCGTGCTGTGCTTGAACGCTCTGGCGGCCTGTCGGCGTTAGAGGCACTACCAGCAGTGCTGTTCTGAGACGAGTCCGGAGCCGAATTCGAATTCGGTGGTGTGGTGCCTGAAGTTGAAGGTGCAATCTCCGATTCGGGTGGGCCATCCGGTGTATCCGAGGTATCCAAGCCGCTGCCGCTTGGTCCGACCTCCTTTTGCAGCTGGTCCATCATGTTGGACAAACCCGAGTTCCAATTGCCTCCGGCGCTGCCGGCTGCTGGTTTCTTTGCGCCTGCTGAAACTGGCTTGTGAAGCGGTTTCTTCGCCGGCGCGGCGAGAACGGCGAGTGACTGCGAGCCTAACAGGAGCAAAGTTACGCCTGCTGCAAAACTGATTTTCATATAAAGCTGTTAGTGAGACAACTGAGACGGATGCACCCAAGGCGCATCATAGTTGGCTTTCGGATGATTATTGATCCAGTTTGGCGACGTGGCAATAAGTATGCCAAGCAAAACCGTTATCCATACCGTGCGATACGTGACTGGAAGACTCGTCATAACAGAGCTCCTTGATAGTTCGCGTGCCGAATTGCCGCTCACTATTCACCTTCCCGATGGGCGCTTGTATCAAACTCCTTGGGATCTCTACATCCTATAAATAGCGCAGTTTCAGCCTATCGCTCGGTCACTGCAACAAGCGCGAAAGGTTTTTCAGCATTCATCCGTTCAGTCCGTCAGTCCGTTCGTTCGTTCGTTCGTTCGTTCCTCCGAGCGTTCATCCGATCGTTCATCCGATCGTCGTCCGTTCACGCTCTTCGGCGGTAAATTTCTCTACAAAGACGTACGGGACCGCTCACACGATCCCGCACCCACTCGCTGCTCACTAAAAAAATCAGTCAAATAACTTCTAGTTGAGAAGTTTTCCGTATGCATCTTGATGGGTAAGATTTCCGGATGCTGTCTGGGTCGCCGTCGGATAGTCAGCGTAGATCTTGGCTTGCGTCTCTCTGGACATGAGCTGACCGTTCACGTTTTCCGATGCGCCTGGTCTCTTGTATGCAATTTTTGCTGAGACGTCGCGGGAGCTTCTCGAAGGCGAAAGTGACTTAGCGACCGCGGTTCGGGGTAAGATGTCGCATGCCGGATTGTGCGGCAAAGCGGCTCTTTGTGGTTTCAGATAGTGAAACTCTTTTCTTTGTACAGGGGCGGCTGAGGTAGCTTGCACTTTCGTTCTTTGAGAAGGAGTAGCTTGCACCATGGAGGTGACAGGCGACCAGTAAAAATGTTTGAGTCCGGCGTTGCCTTTGACCAGACCCGTTTCCCAGCCGGCGTTGGTTTTAGCGCCGATGGTGTAACGGATGCCAGGTCGCATCTGGTTGCGGACACTTTCGGGCAAGTTATTGAGCATTTGTTGCTCTTCGCTCACTTGCGGCGCAGCGTTCGCTGCTGGAATTTCTTGAGCTTGTGCTGCGTTAGTAAGAATCAGGCTGGAAACGGCGACTAAAGCTGCATGTAAGAAAGTCTTGAGTTGCATAGATAGCTTCCCTCTTTCGGAAATAAGAACGGCGGTAAGGACCGAGGGGGATTTCTGGCTGTTTGGTAAGGGGTTGTTGCCAAGAATCAAGATGGCTCTAATTTACGGGGAATTTGTACCTTTTTGGTACCCAGATCGGGGGTCAACATTAAATCGCTCCCGATGACTACAGTTTAGCCCAGTCGACGTCAGCGGAACGTGACATAAGAGAAGTAAGGCGCACCTCTTAGGGCCGCATCCCCTATTGGGGGAAACGTTTTGTTGGCTTTCCGGGCTCGAAACGAGCGCAAAAGTCCCGAAACCTTATCCTGGACGGCTCTTGCGACAAATCACCTATTGAGGGAACCGATCCTAAGAGGTGCGCGGCCGATCTATGCCTGGTCTGTTTAACCCTTGAGTAAACCTTCGCTCCTCGAAAATGGCGCCCAAAGACCCGGAGGAGATATGCACGAAACAATCTCGACCCTGCGCCTGATAAAGTGTCCCGAAACGTTGGCACCTAGTGGCACAATATCGCTTGCAGGGAAGAATAACTATAGGTTTGAGCCCAATATGATTGATGCTCGCTAAATCTATAGTAGATTATTCTCTTCAAGGGACAACGGACCTCTACATTCGATGGCAAAAATTCTGCTTGTTGAAGACGATAAGAACCTGGCAGGTACTGTTCAGGAGTGGCTTGAGTTCGAGCATTATTTGGTCGAATGGGTGGAAACCGGCATCGACGCCCTAGATATGATGAAGTCATATAAGTATGACGTTGTCGTTCTTGACCTTACTATTCCAAAGATGGATGGCATAGAGGTTTGTAAGCATTATCGTGCTCAGGGCGGTCAATCGCCCATTCTTATATTGACTGGTCGTGGAACCGTTCCCGATAAAGAGGTTGGATTCGATGCCGGTGCCGACGACTATTTGACGAAACCCTTTCATTTAAAGGAACTGTCGGCGCGGATTCGCGCTTTGCTCAGACGTCCGTCGACAATGTCCGGAGAAGTTCTCGAAGCCGGTGATCTGGCGCTCGATATCGTCTCGCACCGAGTCACCAAGGGTGGTGAGGAAATTCACTTGCCACGAATGGAATTCGCGCTTCTAGAGTTTCTAATGCGTCATAAAGGTCAAGTGTTCAGTGCAGAAGCTCTTCTGGACCGCGTCTGGACCGCTGATTCAGAGAAATCGCCAGAGACAATCCGAACCTCGGTGAAAAAGCTGCGCAGCAAAATCGACACCAAAGGTCAGCAATCCCTGATCAAAAACGTTCATGGTGTCGGCTACAAATTAGAAGAGTAAAGTCAGATTCGGTAAACTATCGATTTGAACTCTGGAAAGTGGGCTTGTGTGTCGGCCTGTACTGTTTTGTTGTCGCCACTTTCACCTGGTGATTAAACCGCGTTCGACTACTTTAGAATAGTGGCGAAGTGCTGGAGTTTTCGAACGATATGAAAAACGAATGGTCGCTTGCAGACGTGATTCGTCTGATTGATGTGGTTAACAATAAGCGGACGGGTAGTTGTGCTGGTTCGCATCCGGAAGAAGCAGCAACCGCGGAACAGGAGTTGAACGAAGCGTTCGGGACAAATAATCTTCTTGCGGTCTACGGAACTCTGGCTCCCGGTCGGCAGAACTACCATATCGTGGAACCGCTCGGGGGAGATTGGTCTGAGGGAATTATCGAAGGCAACTTGCAACAAACAGGATGGGGCGCGACTCTCGGTTATCCCGCTTTCCGTCCACAATCAGGCGGTCCTGTTCACAAGGTCAAGCTTCTGAAGTCTCTCGCCCTTCCTGCAGGTTGGCAGCATGTCGATGACTTCGAAGGACCCGCATATCAAAGGATTTTGGTCCCAGTGTTCCGTGTTGAACTGGAAACGAGCGAGAAGGATGCACGCAGGTTGTTAACCGTTGCCAATTTGTACGCGGCAAAAGATGATGCTCCTTAATTTGCTGCCACTACAGGCGGTGATTAGTTTTTTATTTCTGAGCCCTCATCGCTCGAATATTCGATTTGACAGTATGTTTTGCATATACTGTAGTGGTAGTTATGACCAGGGTGTTAATCTTGGCTCTGTCACGCCAATTAACCTCAGTATTTCATCTTTATATGCAATTGAGCATTTTGTTGCAGTAATCCTGAGAGTGGATTCTGTAACTGTCACATGGCTCGCGAATCATTATTTCAATATGGATGCGACCGCAAAGCCTCTAGCTTGACTATGTTTGGGCTGTCTGTGGTGTTCGCTTAAACCGTGACAGTAATTGTATGTACTGTCAATTTAATGTCAAACTGTAACGGTTTAACATCTCTGATTTCAAGGGATGGCGTCCGAAACGCAATCAGAGAAAGTATTTACGGTGTTTCGGGAGCAGCTGTCCTTGGATCTTGACAGCATGACAGTTTTGTTGGACAATGCTGTTATGGTTGCTGAACGCAAATCATATTCCCTGAACGAGTTAAGTGATGAAGTCGCCCGCCTTCTGAAGGATCGTGGATTGATGAACATCCAACACGATCAGCGCGTTTCAGCGGCTCCCGATAAGCGAACAATCAGGTATTACACCACCTTAGGTTTGCTCGATCGCCCGAACATTGAGGGGCGGCAAGCCAAATATGGTGACAGGCATGTTATGCAGCTGGTGGCTATCAAAGCCTTGCAGAGCGTAGCGCTGCCGCTTTCCGAAATTCAATCGATGTTGTACGGGCTCACCGAAGACGAGCTTGACCACGTCATTGATAACGTTGCTGAGTCTATCCGCGTTAAACAAAAACTGTTCAAAAAGGAAACATTTAAAACAACCAGATGGAGAGAGCTAGTCATAGAGCCAGGATTGAAGCTGGTAGTCGAGGATGACTGGCAATCTGAAATGGATGAATCTCTCCTGTTCGACCGGTTGAAGGCTGCTCTGGATTTACTTAAAAAAGCTGGTTCCGACGGAGGATCCGTTGATGAGAGAGATGACGAATGAGTTTGCGTATGTAGAATTTCTCGAGAAAATGAGAAACGAGTTCGAGCGAAAATTGGGTTCCTTGAGAGCCGGACAGGGAGCCAAAACGATAACGTTACCTCTCGATTCAGTGGACATAAAAGCAAGCGTCGTTGGACGCGTCACCGAAGTAACGATCACACAAGTTTTTAAAAACCCATATAGCGAACACCTTGAAGCGGAGTATATCTTCCCGCTTGCCGGCTGTTCCTCAGTCAATGCGTTCAAGATGCACGTAGCAGGACGCACTGTTACAGGTACGATTCAAGAGAGACGCGCCGCCCGTGAAGAGTATCAACGAGCACTCTCTGACGGAAAGCGCGCCTCTCTTCTGGAACAAGAGCGGGACGATGTTTTCACTATGCAAGTCGGAAACATACCCCCGAATGAAAAGATCACGGTGGAAATTAAGTACACTGAGAAGCTGGAATTTTTTGAAGACGGAACCACTGAATTGAGACTGCCTCTGGTAGTCGCACCGCGTTATGTTCCCGGCGAGCAAATTGCGAGGGAACAGGTTGGAGACGGAGTGAATTTTGACACTGACATGGTGCCCGACGCCTCCCGGGTATCACCGCCAAGATTGGCGGAGGGAGTAAACCCTGATGTGCAATTATCCATCGCCGTGGAGCTAATTCCTGATCAGTCAGCTAGCCGGGATCGGCTGTTGAGCAGGATTTCCAATCTGTCCTGCTCGCAGCACGCGGTAAAATCCAGCACCGATGATGGTGCCATACTGGTAACTCTCGCGAAAGCTAATGAACTTTTGAACAGAGATTTCGTTCTTAAGTGGAAACTTGTCGGCGAGAGGATGGCATCATCAGTGGTGCTCTACAAAAAGGCAGGAGCGAACGGCGCTAGCTTTGAAGAAGCTTATGGCATGCTGTCTCTCGTTCCTCCTGCCTTCACGGGCGCGCGGCCTGCTCCGCGTGATGTGGTCTTCCTCGTCGACCGCTCCGGTTCGATGATGGGCGACAAAATGGCTTATGCTACAAGGGCTTGCTCGATGCTTCTTTCGACGCTGGGTCCGGATGACAGATTTGCTATCAATGCATTCGACGATCGCTGCGATTGGTTTTCAAAAGGCAAAAGCCCTGCGGTGTGGGACTACGTAAATGCGAATCTCGATGGCATCGAAGCTGGCTCTGATTATCTGCGCGGCATCGGCGCACGCGGCGGTACCGAGTTGGCAAAAGCCCTTGGCGAAGCCCTAAATTTGATCAATGCGAATAAATCGAAGGGCCGCATGCCCGTGATTGTCATTTTGACCGATGGTCAAGTTGCAAATGAATCTCACATTTACAAGATGGCTCAACATGCCGGAAGAGACACGCGAATATTTACGATTGGAATCGACACGGCAATCAACAGTCCATTGCTGAAACGCCTGGCCAGCCTTGCTGGGGGAACGTCCACATTTGTCGGACCAGGTGCGCAATTGGAAGATGCGTTGATCAATGTCGGTCGAGAGATCGGCGCTCCACTTGTTACTGATCTCAAAGTGGAGTGCCTCACAGGCGGTATCAACATCGAGAGTTTAGCGCCGGGGCGTTTGCGTGATCTGTTTGCCGGTAGGACATCTGACGGTTTATTCAAAATTAAAATCGATAAGGATAAATGCGGTACCCCGAAGTTTAAGGTCACCGGGAAAATGTCCAATGGTAGAAGGTTCAGCCAAGAGGTTGACGCCCAGCTTGTTGATGACGAATCGATTGCCCGGCTTTGGGCTCGCGAGTACATAAAGGAATTGGAAGACGATTTTCGAATTAAACCTGCGCGTCATGAGTCCATTAAAAGCGAAATCATTGAACTCTCGTTAAAGTTTTCCGTGCTTACAAAGTTTACGGCATTCGTCGCTGTGGATGAAGCAGAGATCGTCAATAAATCCGGCGAGCTACGTCAGGTCGTTCAGCCCGTGCATTATCCAGATCAATGGGAAGTGCAATCGGCTACTGGTTTTTGGGGCAGTTCTTTTGGTTGTGCCGCACCTCCTCCCAGTATCGCATATGGTGCTCCGGGTGCATCTTCCGGTGGTCTCTTCGGTTTTTCCGGGGCAGATTCGAGCGCTGTTCGCAAGTTGAGTAAAAGAGCCGATATGCAACAGGGCTGGGGCTCTTCGGCTGGTGCTTGGAACGACTCGATGGAAACCTGGGGCGCGCCGATGGACGAAGCCGGCTCCCCTACGCGGATGCGCTCAAAATCCTCCTCTGACAGTTTCGGCTACTCCGGTGTGAACCCCAATGGCGATGCTCATGGTAAGAGTTTGGCCGATAGCATTCGCGAACAGATTGCCAATTCACAGAACATCACTGAGTCAGCCGATGCGAGTTGGTCTTCGCCGGATTCCGAACGCTCCGTCCCACCTTCGTCGCCGCAGAAGCCGGTTTCTCAAAATGATGCGCTGTCGTCTGTTTGGTCCACGATGAAGAAGCTGTTCAAGAGTTCCGACCAGAAAGCGAATACGCCGAATGGTGCACCGGTTAATCGTGTGATAAACGCGCTAATCGCATTCAGAGAAGGCTGGGTTGCTTCCTGGCTTGAACTCGGCAAGGGCATTTTGCCTGATGCCGACGAAATTGAACGGATTCGCAAAGAGCTGGTCGAGGCACTTTCCGATCATCCGGTTGGGTTCGAGGTACCGCTACTCAATAAGTTTTTGCGGTCTTCGGCAATTGATTATGTGGCTGCACTTCAGGCTTCTGATGTGACGGCATCGGCTATCTTCAAATCGCGCAGTCGATTCCATGACGGTTTCGTCGACGCGATGGTGGAAGCCGAGGCTGCCATATTGCAAGTCCAGGGCAGGCAGGGCGCCTTCTGGGAGTCCAATGTTTAGACATCGATGCCTAGCCAGCAGGAATGTTGATGACAGTAACTACGGAAGCTAGACAGAGTCTGAAGTTGAGGTCGAGACGAAGTCGAACCTTGCGGGTTACGAACGACTAGAAAGCGTAAAAGAACGGGAGCCCCATCCTCCCGTTCTTTTATCCATTTGGATACAGCATAGTTGTAGAAAACGCGCAGGGAGCGAAACCGGGCAATATGCCCGGTTTACAAGAAAAAACGTAGCACCGGCTTGGCAAAAGGTGCTAAGAATGAGTATACGAGCGGATAGGGCGTGGTAGGCGCTCCCGATGATTGTTCTTATTAAGGAGAGCGGAACAAGATGCTGAATTTGCCGTCATTTCCAAACAGTTTGCGAAGAAGAAAAACGGCATCCGCAGGATTAATGAGACAGTGGATTGGAACGTTCTTGAAACCGAAAAAAGGTTTCAATAGTTGAACCTACCTGAGAGCTAAATAAGGTGCCATGTTTTCGATATCAGAGGCTTGTTAAGGGGCATGCTCGAAATAGGGTAATTCCAGTTTTCAGTATCTCACCTTATAATAATTAGGAAGTACCTTTCATCCTAATTTCGTGGACGGTCAATGTCGGTTAACTGCCGACCAACATCAATGTAGAGGATTGTGCGTCAAATGCCGGATTTCAAGAAACTGTTCAATTTCACTACTCACGACATCCCTAGACCGCGCTGGAACGTACTGGACATGATCAATGTCATCAACAAGGGCACTGTGCCCACGCTGGTGACGTGCGAGATTGACATGACCTGGGCGGAGAACCTGCGCTCGGAACTGAAGAAGAACGGCTATAAAACAACGGTTACTGCGATTTTGTTGAAGGCGATCGCGGTTGCACAACGTTCTCACCCTGAAACTCGAACCGCCAGACTGCCCTGGGGCAGGCTCGTAACCTTCAGAGACATCGTCGCGGGTTTCACCGTCGAGCGTTTCATCGGTTCGCAGCCAGCCGTATTTTTTGGAGCAATTGAAAACGCCGACACGAAGCCGGTCACTGACATTGCCAAAGAGCTGAGCGCCTACGCCTCATCTGACGTCGCCAATGTCGACCACCTTGACGTGCAGAATCGTTTTAACAACATGCCCTGGCTGTTCAGAAGATTTATTTTGTTTCTCGGCAGACGCTATCCTGCTATTCGTCTGAAATACATGAACGCGACTTTCGGATTGAGCACGCTCGGAAAATTCGGTGTCCGGATGCTGGTCCCGCCGAACGTGACCACTTCGACATTCGGGGTTGGTGCTGTTGAAGATCGCGCCGTGGTGCGAGATGGCAAGATTGAAATTCGTCCGATGATGACCCTTGCTCTCAACTTCGACCACACAGTTATCGACGGCGCACCTGCCGCTCGCTTCATGTCTGACATCCGCAACTTGATGGAAGGCGGTCTCGAGGATTACCTCAAGAACGAACTTGGTTCGTTTTCCGTGAAGGCGCAGGAGACGATGCCGGCTGCCGCGCAGTAACGAAATCGTTCGATTGCCTGCGATTTTGCAAGCATTCACGCGTCACCGCATATGGTGGCGCGTTGAAGACTAGTTGTCGATGCCGGCTTCCTTCAAAAGGCTTCTGATTTTATCAATTGAGTCAAGCGCGGCGCGTTCTCCTGCTTCAACGGCGTTAACCGCATCCTTGCTGCTGGTGGACATCAAACCGATTTGTTCTACGTCCGGATGAAGAACAATATCGGCCAGCTTCTGCTGCTCCTTATCAACATTCTTCAGGTGCAAGGTGACAACCCGATGACTCACAGTCCCGATCTTGGAAAATTCCTTCTCCGCAATTTTTCGGTCAGAGTCGTCCAGATTGATCGCTATAACAACGTCGGCACCCATGTTTTTCGCCTCGGATACAGGCAAGTTGTTGACCACTCCGCCGTCGACGAAAAGACCGTCATTCAATCGTACCGGCTTTCTGAGAATAGGTAGTGCGCAACTGGCTTGCAGCGCGCTTCCCAGATTGCCGCTTCTGAGCGTAACCGTCTTACCATCCAACAAATTGAGAGCGACCGCGCCAAACGGGATCTTCAGATCGCTGATGTCTCGCTCTGATTCGGGGACGTATTTGTTTAAAAATTTGCCGAGCTTGTTGCCTGTATATAAGCCGTCATATCCTCGCTTTCCGAACATCCTCGGTATTGAGAATGCAGACGCCGCGAACAATCGAACTTTGAGCGGGACAGTCAAATACGAGTTCATAAGCGATTTCTTCGTGAACATCTCTTCTAGAGATTGAATAGAAATTCCAGCGCTGTAAAGTCCACCAACGATTGCTCCGACGTTAGTCCCGACAATATAATCCGGGTGAATGCCGTTCTGTTCCAGAATCTTCAGAACGCCTACATGTGCTGCTCCGCGCGCGCCGCCGCCGCCAAGCACGAGACCGAGCTTTGGCTCATTGGAAGCGGATAGTTTATGTTTGATGTCGTCAGTCTCCTGGGCGAAAACAGATCCCGCATTCGTGCCAGACAACCACAACGCAAACATGGTCCCGGCAATGAGTGATTTCGACCAGAACATCGTTTCTTACTTTACGTCCAGATCCATTGCATACGCGCTGGAACAAACCAGCCCAGCTTCGAAAGCGCCTCATCGAGGCTCACATTCTTTTCTTTGCAGAATGCGAGCGCTTTGACAGCTTGATCGGCTGACAAAAATCCCTGTTTGTACAGCGAGTATGTTCTCAACGCCAGATAGAGGAACGACTCGCTGATGATGCCGGCGCCCAGAACCTTTTTGCCGACCTTGATAGAACTGTTTTCGCTCGGGTCGACAATGCCGGACATCTTCGATTCGTCGGCGACACCGGAACGCACGAGCAATTCGTACGGGCTCACTGTTTTCTGCGGCGCTTGAGCCGGCGGATCCAACTCTGCGACTGCCTGATAAACAGATACTTGCCTGTCCTTCACCTGACGAAGGGCTTCGGCAGCCTGATAAGCTCTGAGCGTCCCGTTGGCTACCATGTCTTGAAGGACGATTGCCGTCTCGAGCAAGTCGTGTGTGACGAGACCCTGTTCAAGCAGGATCTGACCGAATTGCTTTTCTTTGACAAGCTCGACTTCGAGACATTCAAGCAGATCAGATTCGGAAACAAAGCCCGCCATCGCGATCAACTCGCCGATCTTGGCTGTCTGTCCGCTCTTTTCCACGTAAAGTCCAAGCTCGAAAAGCGCCTGCTCTACGCTGATTCTTCTGTGACCAACGGCATTGAGCGCATCCTTGGCTTGCTCCTGGGTGATCTTTCCATCACGAGCTAGAATCAGAGCGTTCAGCGCCGCCTGCATCATCCAGCTGGAGACGTCGCGGTTCAAGACCAGGATCCTTCCGGTTTGCATTCCTGTATCTTGCGCTTGGGTGACTGCTCTACCGACCTGTTCCATCGATACCATCGAGCATGACAGCAGCAGGTCAGTGAGCGGTGTGGTGATGGTTGCAACGCGACCCGTTTTCTTATGCACCGAACCCAAGACACCGATTGCGTCTTGCAAGCCCATGTTGTGCTGGCGCGCCAGTCGAATGGCTCTCACCGCGAGATCTATGGAAACGGTGTTGCTTTGAACAAGTTGATGCGCCTCGAGCACGACGCCTAGTGCCGAATCCGGCATCATCTTCAGCATGATCAGTGCCCGTTCCAGCGAAACGTTGAGGTTTTTCGCCGTCTTCTTTGCTTCATCCAACTGCTGCGGGCTTACCAGTCCTGTGCCGAGAACCAGCGTTCCCATCGAGTCGATTGTTTCTTTCCCTAACATTGGCGCCTTTTTTCAATTGTCGTTCTGCACATGTTCAGATTGCGGCATTTCCTTTCTGCCTATGTGTAGTGTACCAAGAGAAACTGCACCTGAAACCCCAAGTAGTCAACAAATCCATCAATTTCCGCGATCAGGTTAATTGTGGCTTGACCGGTTTTTTCCGTTGCTTCGTAATTGGTAAAATCTGGGTCTGTCGCCTTTCGGTCAGGACGAAGCTATTTGTCAAGCTTTCGAGGGCGACGAACCATTGCGTTCGCTTGTTCGCTCTGGACAGAAACCCTGTTGTTTACTGTTTTTTGAGAGGAAAAACTATGGCTAAAGCCGCCAGACCAATTCCGAATGGATATCACACAATCACCGCCAATTTAATTGTCGATGACGGCGCTCGGGCATTAAAGTTCTATGCCACTGCATTTGGTGCTCAATTTAACGATGAATCCATTTGCTTCTGCCCACAAACCAACAAAATCATGCATGCCGAGCTTAAAATCGGTGATTCATTTTTGCATCTGGCTGATGAGTTTCCTCAGATGGGTACGAAATCTCCAAAGAACTATGGTGGCACACCGGTGAGCTTGTATCTATACGTCGACGATGTCGACAAATCATTGAAACAAGCTGTTGATGCCGGTTGTGAGATTGAGATGCCGGCCACGGATATGTTCTGGGGTGATCGTTTTGCCAGCCTCAAAGATCCATTCGGCCATCAATGGGCGCTCGCTTCACGAGTCGAAGATCTAGATCAAACCGAGATCAACAAGCGCAAAGAAGAGTTCTTCAAGCAAACAGCAGCAGCTGGAGCTAAATAGCTGAGAGGGGGCGGAGACTTGATCCGCCCCCTTCGTCACCATATCCGGTAGCAAAAGAGGAAAGCATGAAAGAGTCCCTGCACGAAAATGGATACTATCGTTATGCCACCATCCACAAAGATCGCATAGTTTTCGTTTGCGAAGATGATCTCTGGGAGGTGGGGGTCGAAGGCGGTCACGCTAAACGTTTGTCTGCCGGTAGATCGGAATTTTCGATGCCGCGATTTTCGCCGGATGGAAAAAAGATTGCGTTAATCGCCAGAGAGGAGGGGCATCCGGAAGTATTCGTCATGCCTTCCAGCGGTGGAAATCCTGTTCGTCTAACCTATTTGGGCTCCGATATTTTGAACATCTCCGGTTGGTCCGAGGACGGAAAAGATATATACTTCGCGTCAGACGCTCGCTCGGCGTTCTTCCGCGAGGGTGATGCCTTCAAGATCTCAAGCGAAGGTGGTGAGCCGGTTTGTTGGCGCTGGGGTCATGTCAATTCATTCATGATCGGAAAGACTGGCGAGGTAGTGATCGGACGCAATGCAATCGATCCGGCAAGATGGAAACGCTATCGCGGTGGAACCGCCGGTGACCTCTGGATCGATCCCAACGGCAAAGGCAAATTCAAACGCCTCATAGACCTGAAGGGTAATTTGGTCTGTCCCATGATCATTGGTTCCCGAGTCTTCTTTCTCTCCGATCACGAAGGGATGGGCAACATTTATTCTTGCCGTCCTGACGGCAAAGATTTGAAGCAACACACGCACCATGAGCAATACTACGTCCGTTTTCCTTCCACCGATGGAACTCGAATTGTTTACACAGCTGGTGCAAACATCTATGTGCTTGATCCGAAGACGGGTGAAGACAAACGAATGGATGTGAAAATTCCTACGTCTACACACCAGGTTCGCCGAAAGTTCAGCGATGGACGCGAGTACCTGGAGCACTTCTCTCCACATCCGGAGGGGCACTCAGTTGCTCTCATCGCACGCGGACAGCCGATAACGATGGGAAATTGGGAAGGTCCTCCCACTCAACACGGGGTAGGCTCCGCTGTTCGCTACCGACTGGCAGAGTGGCTGCCCGACGGCAAACAGTTCGTCGTTATAAACGATAAGGAAGGTTTTGAGCGCGTCGAGTTGCATCAAGCCGACCAGAGCAAGGCACCTGAGGTGGTAAGTGCGACTGAGTTCGGCAGAGCAATCAATCTGTTGGTTTCTCCAAAAGGAGACCGTGTCGCAATCTCAAATCATCGTCACGATTTATTTGTTCTCGATTTGAAAACGAAGAAGCTCAAACTCGTGGACCGCAGTCCCGCTGATAGAATCAGCGAATTCAGCTGGTCGCCCGATGGTCGCTGGATTGCTTACGCTTATGCGCCACATCCGCAGTCGTCCATAATCAGAATCGCTGATATCGATAAGAACTCGATTCACAACGTGACCGATGAGGTTCGCTTCGACACATCGCCGGCATGGGACCCGGATGGTCGATTCCTGTATTTTCTCGGCGCTCGCGAGTTTTACCCAGTCTATGATTCGGTGCGTTTCGATTATGGTTTTCCAAAGGCGATGAAACCGTATCTGGTGACACTGCGCAAGGACGTTCCTTCACCATTTGTTTTACAACCAAAACCTGTTGTAGCCGGAAAGAAAAAGAAAGCGGGCGCAGAACCTCAGGCTAAGCCTGATGGAAAAAATGGCAATTCGGTTAAAAACGCCCGTGAAAAAACTGCCTCCAAAACAGCCGCGAGTGGTCCGGCGCTCGCCACCGCCAAAAATAAAACGGCGTTGAAAAAATTGTATAAGGACGCCCTGACGGCTGCATACAAAGAAATTCTAAAAACAGTCGAAAGCGGTGGCACCGTAAATGGTGCAACTGCGAAAAAGGGCTCTCAACAAACGAAGGATGAAAAACAATCTCCATCCGGCTCCAATGTTCAAATTGACTTTGACGGCATCGCTCACAGAATTCTGGCGTTTCCGGTTGCCGAAGGTCGGTATTATCAAATCCTTGGTGCGGAGAATCGCGCCCTCTTCACCGTCTACGCAGTAGAGGGCATCAAACCAAACTTCAGCTGGTATGACGGCGATAGTGCTAATGGTTCACTGATGGCTTACGATTTCGAGGAAGCGCGAGCCGGAACGATTCAAAAAGATATAGGCTACATGGCGCTTGCCTTCGACAATCAGACTCTGTACTACCGAGCTGGACGGCGCATTCGTGCGATGGATGCCGGAGAAAAACTGCCCGCGGATGGTCGTGAGGCTGGCGCTGCCAGCGGTACCGGAAGAAAGTCCGGCTTCCTTGATTTGTCTCGTGCTCAAGTGCTGGTGACACCGCAGGACGAGTGGAAGCAGATGTATGAGGAATCCTGGCGACTGCAGAAAGAGCAGTTCTGGGACGAAAAAATGTCCGACATCGACTGGGATCTAGTTCGCGATCGCTATCTCAAGCTTCTGCCACGAGTGAGAACTAGAGCGGAAGTCTCCGATCTTATCTGGGAGATGCAAGGCGAGCTTGGTACCTCGCACGCCTATGAACTCGGCGGTGATTACCGTCGCTCTTCCTGGTACGGGATCGGATTTCTCGGATGTGATTTGAGCTTCGACAAAACCAAAAAGGGTTATCGTATCGACCGCATTTTGCAGGGTGACAGTTGGGATCGTGAAGTGGCATCGCCTCTGGCTCAGCCAGGTTTGAACGTCAAGGTCGGCGATGTCATTCTTGCGGTAAACGGTACCGCCGTCGATCAGCAAACCTCGGTTCATCAGTTGCTGGTCAACCAATCGAACAAGGAAGTTCGCCTGAAAATTCTTTCGGATAAAAAAGAGCGCACCCTGGTCGTTCAAACGCTGCGTACGGAGCGCAATCTGCGTTACCGTGATTGGGTTGAAGCCAACCGTCGGCACGTGCACAAAGCGACGAACGGAAAGATCGGTTACATCCATATCCCTGATATGGGACCGTTTGGATTTGCCGAATTTCATCGAGGCTATCTGTCGGAGGTCAATCGCCATGGGTTGATAGTTGACGTTCGATACAATCGCGGCGGTCACGTTTCGCCTTTGCTGCTTGAGAAACTCTTGCGCAAACGCGTGGGCTACGACGTTAGCAGATGGGGACCTCCACAGCCCTATCCGCCGGAATCGGTTATGGGACCGATGGTTGCGATGACGAATCAGTTTGCCGGTTCGGACGGTGACATTTTTAGCCACTGTTTCAAGCTTTATAAACTCGGTCCGCTGGTTGGGAAGCGCACCTGGGGTGGTGTCATTGGAATTTGGCCTCGACATCGACTGGTCGATGGAAGTGTTACAACTCAACCGGAGTTCAGTTTCTGGTTTGTTGACGCCGGATGGGGTGTCGAGAACCATGGAACAGATCCTGATTACGACGTCGACATTGCTCCGCATGAATATAACGCCGGTGAAGATCCGCAGATGGCGAAGGCACTGAGTCTGGTGCTCGATCAGATGAAGAAGAAGCCTGTAAAGCTCCCGGACTTTTCGATAAGACCCAGTCTCCCGATTCCTGAACAGCTGTTACTCAGCAAATCGAAGCCTGGCAAGGCTGCATCGAAGACGAAAACACGGAAAAGAGGTAAGTAGATGAAGGCGTTAAAAGATCGTATTTTGAGAGACGGAAAGCATCTCGGTAACGGAATACTCAAAGTTGACGGCTTCATGAACCACCAGATCGATCCGGTGTTGATGAAAGAAGTCGGCGAGGAGTTCGCTGCACGATTTGCAAAAACTGGTGCGACTCGCATTCTAACTGCTGAAACAAGCGGCATTGCGCCTGCTTTGTCGGCAGGCATGGCTATGCGAATCCCAGTGGTTTTCGCTCGCAAACACAAGCCGAAAACAATGGGTGGTGAGCCGCTTCGGCAGACGGCGCCATCGCACACTCACGGAGGTGAAGTCGAGCTTTTGGTTTCTAACGAATACCTCGAAGCATCGGACAAAGTTCTAATTATCGATGACTTTCTGTCTACTGCAAGAACGATAAATGCGCTCGTGAAGATGGTTGCCGATAGCGGTGCTGAGCTGGTCGGGATTGGCGCGGTTATCGAGAAAAGTTTTCAGGGCGGCAGAGAAGCGATTGGAAAAATTGATGTTCCTGTTGAGTCACTTGCCGTCATAGATAGCTTCGATGGAGAAACTATCGTCCTGCGTGAAGACAAAGTGGCGAATTAGTTCGCTCTCGATTGTTTTGAAACCCGTTTTGAAACCCGCTTCGGAACCCGCTTCGGAACCCGTTTCGGAACCCGTTTTGGAACCTGTTTTGGAACCTGTTTGGTTCCATCAGGTCGCCTGGATGTGGATTGAGCTACCGGTAGTCGGCTGTCCGAACTCCGTTGCAGCTGAACCACCGCGCTGGAATATTTCCCAAAAGCGATTATTTTGTCCCGAACTTCCCGGTGCAAATGCCAGGTCGCCCTCCATGATGTTGAAACTTCCGGTCGCGACCGTCGCAGTTCTCACAAATCCGCCGATGCGGACTCTGACGCGGTCTCCCGGGCGGAGGTCGGAAATCTTCGGGTCGTTTTGACGGATAGTGGTTTTAATGTTTCCAAATGAATCTATATAACCAATCACATGCGATGGCGGATCTTCAATGGCAGTAAGCGGATCGAGCTTTTGATCCAGAAAGCTGTAGTCTCCGGCGACAGCCATTCCGACAATGGGCGGGAAGAAATCGCGCGAGCGGAACTGACTTCCTGCATCCTCGCATTTTGTGCTCCAGAGTTCTTGTATGTGGTCTTTGACGAAAGAGAGGGAGAATCCAGAGTTTACAACCACGCATTGCACGCCGTTTTTCAGCGTCAGGAAGAGCAGCCCCTCGCCGGCATTGTTGACCCGAGCTTTTAGATTGTCTTTTCTGGGCGCCGTGTTCGCAAACACCATCAAATCTTTTGGTCTCAGGTTTTCATCCGCCATTGATAGTTGCGCAAGAATAAACCCCGTCGCAATCGTGTCGAATGGTCTGACAGAAGTTAGGTGGGTATGCGTCTGAGGAGGCAGGCAGCGGCGAAATGCTGACAAAACTTCAGACCACGCCATGTCTCCAGGTCCATAATCACAAATTAGATGGATGAGATTACTCATAACTCGATCGAATCGATCGCCGGACTCCTTGTTGCTTGGTCAGCTATGATATGCATCAATGCTGCTGTTTGGTTTGGTTAAGCACGCCTGCCATGGATTTTGGGCAGAATCTAACTGTAATTGTTTTTCCCTGAACTGGGAAGTAGAGGTTAAGTTCAATAGTGAACGAACCTGTTCAGAGTGAACCGAAGCTTGTCGAGCCCATCTGGGCGTTCGTTCGTGTGATTATCTACATATTCCTTGTAGTGGTCGGCATGCTGGGCTCAGGCAATGTTATCAGCCAGAATTTCCCCGAACTCGTAACCTCCATGGGGCTTTACGGGCAGTGTGTTTCGGAAATCGTCATGCTGACGATTGGGGCGGTACTCGCTGCGATATTCACGAGGAATGAACTGAAGAGTTTTGTCGAGGACATCGGACTATTTCGTAATCGTGCAATACCGGAAGTTATTGTCGGTTTTTCGATCGGTATGATTATCGTTGGCACCATGTTTGGTGTCATGTACCTTTGTGGCGGTTACTCCGTCACGAAAGTCAACTGGCCGATAGACTTTGTTCCTGCTCTTGTGCTCTACTTCTTTGCCGGTCTAACCGAAGAATTTCTTTTCCGTGGATACATCTTCCGCACGTTTGAGAAATCCGGGGGGACCATTTATGCAATTATCTTCTCTTCTCTTTGTTTTGGCTTCGCCCATTTTTTCAATATGCCTGAAGACGCCTCTCTGGGGTATAAAACATACGCGTGTTTGATTTTATCCTTTGAAGCAGGTTTGCCGCTTTCCGGGGCGTTTCTACTTACGCGCAGCTTGTGGTTGGCAGTGGGATTTCACTGGGCCTGGAACTTCTTGGAGGGCACCGTATTTGGTGTCGCCGTCTCCGGCACTGATGCCGGACCGGCAATATTTACGGCACACATGACCGGAAATCAGTACATCTCCGGGGGCGTATTCGGTCCTGAAGCCGGCCTGCCGTTTTTCACCGTCGGCGTATTGACCGGGCTGGGAATGATATTCCTCGCGCTCAAACAGCGAAAATGGTCGCTTACTGCTGGGACAGATATTGGTCCAATTTCACGGACAGATCTTTAAGCTTGAATGGTTTCTTCAAATAGTCGTTGGCGCCGGCATCAAGGCATGCGCGTTTTTCCGTCGACGAATCCATGCCCGTCAGCATAATAATTGGAGTTGTGCCGCCGCCCGCCCGAAATTTCCTGCAAATGTCCGGGCCTTCTATCCCGGGCAGATTCCAGTCCAGGATAATCAAATCGAAAGCATCGCATTCAAGCTGCTCTACCGCCTCGAAGCCGGAGTGAGCGGTTTCGACCACATGTTCCTGGTACGTTAGCCAGTCCGATACAGTCTCCGAGAGATTCTCGTCGTCTTCAACCAGTAGGATTTTTGCCATCTCTAAAGTGATTCCCGCCGCCAATACGCTTTTGCAAACCTCAACCGCTGCGCGGTGCCTGATCGAAATCAGGTAATTGAGGGGAGTTTTCAGTGAGCTGCTTCCATTATAGACTCACGGCAAGAATCCGGGCGGTGATCGACGGCAAGTTTAGTAATCTATTTTTGAACGAGTAAAACTAATGCGCTTTCTCCTGCCCGGAGGCTTCTTCCGCCTTCCGGGGAGCGTTCGGGTCGCGCGCGACCACCTGACTTCTGCCGTTCCTCTTGGCCTCATAAAGGCACTCGTCGGCGAACTTTATTAGGGTTTGCGGATTGTCACCATCTTCCGGATATGAAACCAGCCCCGCGCTAAATGAAACGGAAAACTTTTGTCCGTTGTCACCTTCGAACACGTGTTGTTTCAACTCTTCGAGGCAGCGCTCGAGCGCTCCTTGCGCCGTTGTTTTTTCTATGTGCCTGAATGCGACGATGAACTCCTCTCCGCCCCAGCGCCCTCGTAAATCTTCTACGCGAAAACGGCGCCGAATGAGCGCGCCGAAGTAGGTCAGCACGCGGTCACCGGCAAGGTGTCCGTAAGTATCGTTGACGTTCTTGAAGTGGTCAATGTCCAGAAGACAAATACTGAACTTCAAATTGTTGTTGCGCGATTCCGAAAATAGCGCTTGAACCTGCTCCATAAAAGCACGACGAATCATCAAGCCTGTTAAAACATCCTTGTCCGCCCGCTCTTTCAACATACGCGCGCGTTCCAATCGAACCTTCACGCGCATAAGCAACTCCGCCGGAGCGACGGGTTTAGGCAGGTAATCATCACCGCCGGCTTCGAATGCGGCAAGTCGCGCGCTCAATCCTGTTTGCGCGGTCAAGAAAAGTACGGGCAGGTCCTGCCATTGCGGCTGTTCTCGCATTTGTTGACAAACCTGGTAACCGCTTATGCCCGGCATCATCACATCAAGTAGTACTATATCCGGTGCAAAGCTGAGAATATGCTCGGCTATGTTTTCCGGAACGGTGAGCCCTTTCACAATCATTCCCTCTTTACCGAGGATGGCTCCGACCAGGCGCACGAAGTCTTCGTCATCGTCGATGATCAGAATTCGAGGTCGACCGCCGGTTCTCACGCTCAGCAAATAATCGACTGCGTTGGTTAACATTTGCTGTTTGACCGGCTTTTCCAGATACAGCGATGCGCCTGCGTGTGCTGAATCAACAGGATTAGTCGGTTCTGTTTGAGTTGAAACAAATGCGACCGGCAGATTCTCATTGCCTGGCAAGCCGCGAATAGTTCTCGCCAGACTAATACCTGGAGCCGGAGTGCCCTGGTCTATGTCAATGAGTACGGCATCTAGAGCCAATGTCTTAGCGGTGGTCAGCGCGTCTTCAAAGTTGGATGTGGGAATTATTTTCACCGGTAATCCATCAGCCTGGCGCTCCATCGAAGGAACTCCTTCGGCGGACATTATGAGAACACGGATAGAAGTTGGATCTTCGGTGAGCGGAAGCAATCGCTCGTTCATGTCTTCTTCCATGATCAAACCGGTCGTTTGTGGTGTCGTCACCATATGCGGTGGCGTTCCCGTTGCCGCGACTGCAGGACGAGCTGCTGCACCGATAGGCTGGTCATCGGCAATAATGGCTTTGTTGACTGGCTTGCCTAGCGCCTTAGCTGCGGCTTCATCGATGCTTACACCGTCCAGCAAAAATGGGTTGACCGGTTTTTTGACCGCACTTTGACCCGGTTCTACATAGACCCCTCCAGGGTACATGGCGCCTTCGTCTTTCTGCACAGGAGCCTTAATTCCTGCGCTGAGTTCCTTCAGCTTTGTGCCTATTTCTACAGCTTCGCTGTCTTTAGAAGAAGAGATCACGTTTGCTACTTGAACGACATAGTCGAGAAAATTTTGAACTTCATCCCAGGATGTTTCGTTGTCGAACAGCCCTGAAGCGTTCATTGCCTTGAGTGCCGATTCCAAATGTGCCGATGCTTCACTCAGTTCAATCAATCCGCACGAGCCGGATGTGCCCTTCAGATTATGCGCGAGCCTGATCGCCTCTTCCATATATCGCGATTCAGTTCGCTCGGCGCGGGCTGCGTCGTATGCTTCTGTCAGTTTCTTAATTCGCTCAGGAAGCACAATTATGTATTTCGACTTGAGTGCCTGGATCGCCTCGAAGTGCAACTCTTCGGCAGAGAGCTGAGCCTTCTTCGGCTGCGCTCCGGTTTCTAAAAGCGAATCCACTTGCGCACCGAAGATGCTTGCCTTCAATGGTCGAATCGCCACCAGATCCACTTTCAAATCTTTGGTGAGTCGCTCGTAGAGTTCGGCTGCAGGCCAAGTCTTCGTGACCATCACGACTTTGATCTTGTTGTTGGCTTTGCGAAGTTGAACGAGAAATCCGATGCCATCAATGTCATCGAGCTGATCTCCCACCATGCAGATATCGAATGTCTTCTCCTTGATGCGGTCGATAGCGGTTCTGCCGCTGGAAAGCATCTCTAACTCGTATCCTTTAGGACCGAGAATTGAAGTCACCAGCTGACCAACTGTTGCATCCGCGTCGATTTGTATGACAGTTTTGGTCATTGATGGTCCTTTTGCGGTTTCCCAGCGGCTTTGACAGCCGTCGATGTTTCAGCTTTTGATTTTTCAAAATCGATAGCGCACGAGTTTATGCAATAGCGGAGATGTGTGGGTTCCGGTCCGTCTAGAAAAACGTGTCCAAGGTGACTGTCACATTTGCTGCAAACAACCTCCTGGCGATAATGGTCCGGTATTTCCTCGACGGCATCGTTTCGAATGGCGGCCCAGAAACTTGGCCAGCCTGTCCCGGAATCGAATTTTTCTTTTGAACTAAACAGCTCATTGCCGCAGCCAACACACTTGTAGATGCCAACGTCGTGCGTATTCCAGTACTTTCCGGTAAATGCAATCTCCGTTCCCTTTTCCCTGGTCACGTGAAATTGCTCGGGAGTGAGTTGTTTCCGCCACTCATCATCCGACTTCTGGAACTCGTTTCGATGTGGAACATCAGCCATGGCAGAGCCATTGACTGCGTTCGGTCTCGGCCCCTCTACTGTACCTGCGTACTTCGATTCGTATCTAGGCGAACTCGAGCAGGAAGCGCATGTCACCGCACACAAAAGAAACGCGAAATGCGAACGCGCACCCGTCTTATAAATTCCTCGCGAATCGAGGAAAGAGAGGCGTTTGACCTGGTAAGTTGTCTGCCCTTTTGTCGACACTGTTCCCCCCGTGTCGGGCATTTTGTTTGTTCTTTCGCCCCGCCTTGCCATGGTTTTCAGCGAAAGGAGCACCTGAGCGCTCATCTAGTAATTACCCAATATTTGGAACTTCGATACACAGAGCAACTTTTGATGAAGCGATAGTCGCCCGCTGTTCACGACAAGCGCACTCCATGACGCTTCATTCTGCCTCCCTGGTCTGTCACAAGTTACTCGCAGGAGCGATGAAACTTGTATGATGGTTAAATGAATCCGCTGCTTACTGCTTTTCTGTTTGTTATGGCGCTACTGGCGATTGCCACTGCGTGTGCGCTTCTAGTATACGTTTACAGTGAACTGAAACGAAACAAGAAGGCTCTGGAAGCAGAGAAGCGCCATGCAGCGGAAGTCGAGAACGAAGCACGTCAGGTCTCGAGCCTGCTTATTAAGATGCAGGCGTCGACGCTGTCTACCGAAACTTTGTTTGATGATTCAACCGGTTGCGATGTTTGATGTTTCGGACTTTTCTTTAAGAGTCTTCGCTTTCGCTGATGGATTCGGTTTCCCGAAAGATTCTTGATCGTTGTTTTCACGATTTCATAACCCATCGTCATCATCGCTGCAAGAAAAACAACTACCATCATCGTGCTCGCCGTGCTTCTGAAAAGTCTTTTGGCGAGGCGTTGTAGCACTGTTTGTTGAGCCGTGGTGTTGCCGCGATTTGCAGCCTCTTTCGCCAGAGCGTCCAGGAGTTCGTCCCTGCTTACGAAATCAGCGGACGGCGTGGATTCCGGTGTGTGTGACGACATTGGTCGCCAATCCGTGTCTTTTTGATCGAGTTTATTCAACAGGTTATCGACTGGTGTCACCTGCCCCCAGTCAGTCCGTGTTGTTGATTCTACGGCGAAAACGAGCTCGTGAATTGCGTTTTCGTCCTCCAGATCGGCCGGAGATTCCGGAAGGTTCGGATACAGCGATAGTATGTAATTCAAATTCAATCGAAACAATGTGTCGGGAAGACTGTAGTCTTCGCGCTTAATCGTGAAGTATTGAAATTCGCCGTCCGCCATTGAAATCAGCCGTCTCAGCGCTTCGTAACCCACCTTCTGTTTCAGTCCTTGTAAACGCGCACCGATGACCTGCCGCCCATCTCTAATTACGATAACGCCGGTAAACGGAGGTTCTTGTGATTGTAGTTTTAAAATAGAATCGCCCGGATAACCGAGTTCGTTGATTTGTTCGAGGACACTGTTCAAGCGTTGTTCGTACGAAAGATGTCCCTGCGAAACAACCACAAACTCTTTTTGAGTGTCTCTTTTAATCAGCTGATCGAACCATTCTTCATTGGATTGAACCGAAGAAGTGGATTTGCTCGTCCGGCAAAGCGGTTCCTTGCCCTGTTCCACAAGCTGCAAATCGGATCTGAGATCGAACATATTTTGGTATCGATCGTCCGGTTTTTTCTCGAGGCAATGTGCCACCACTCTGTCGAGATATAGCGGGCAATTTTTCGCGACTTTCTTCAAATTGATCGGCTGTGAGTAGACATGATGCATGGCGAGCTGTAAGGCGTTGTCAGCTTTGAATGGCAATCTTCCAGCCAGCGCTTCGAACATCACGCAACCCAGTGAGTAAATGTCCGAGCGCGCATCAATCTGTTTGCCCTGTACTTGCTCGGGGCTCATGTAAGATGGGCTGCCGACAGTTTGTCCTTGCTTGGTCAGAACGTGAGTCTGATCGTCATTATCCGTTGGATAAAGCAATTTGGCGATTCCGAAGTCTACGAGTTTTGCCCAAACCTCGCCATCACCTGTGGTGGTAAGCAATATGTTGCTTGGTTTTACATCGCGATGAACGACGCCGCGAGAATGAGCATGAACGAGGGCACCACTCACTTGAATAAATGTGGGAAAGAAAATGGAGAGTGCAACAGGCCCGGACTTTCGCAGAACTTTTGATAGATCGATTCCGTCCACATAATCCATAATCAGGTATGGAACACCTTCGGGCGAGATGTCATAGCTGCGTACGGAGACGATATTGGGATGATTCAAGTCGCGTGCCGCACGAGCCTCCTGGCGGAAACGCTTATGACTGATATCGTTTGTTGCAATTTCAGGGCGAATTATTTTGATCGCAAGTAGCTCGCCCGCGACCACATCGCGAACTTTGTAGATCGCCGCCATGCCGCCAATTCCAATCTTGTCGACGATCTCGTAGCGGTCTGCAAATGTGCCCGCATTGCCTTTTGGAAAGCCTGACTTGATCGCCTTCTGGGCGGACTTCTCCTCGGGTTGATTCAACCCGGGAGCTGTTTTTGATTTTGAATCCTTCTGATCCATTATCACGACGCTTTCAAGTCCTTCTGTGCAAGCACCATAAGTAGTGCCGGCACACTTGTAGCATGCCCAAATACTCGGTAAAAACTAACGGTGCGGCGACTGGATGCCGCGATTTCGGCATCGGCAGTAGCTAAAAATGAAGCAGCGGTAGTGCTGTTAGCGGTTCTGTTAAGTGTTAGGCTTCGGGGGGCGCCAGCCGGCTATTTAGACATTATGAGACCAGCTAATCCCAGTCTATCCCCGACCCGGACAAACTGTAAATCACCACTTAGTTGTACGCGAAATTGCGTATGGTTTCGTCGCCGTTCGGCTACAAGTTTTGAAAGCTGTAACTTCTCGGGTATTTCCGTCTCCCTCGGAATCATCGAGCTTTGAGATCGTCGCAGGGGTTTCGAAACAGGCGAAACTGAGTCGTCGATTTGTTCCGAAAGATTACGCCGGGATGCCCGTTTTCTGGTAGCCTCAGGCGGTCTTTTGTAAGATCCTTTCGTCCGCGGGCTCAGCCGGGACCGAAAGAAACCAAAGGTATCGCCGGGAGGCAATTGTGTCTAACAAGAAAATAGCTAGAAACGCGGTCAATTCAGCGCTAGCACTGTCGTGCTTGCTCGCGAGTTCGTCCCAAATCGCCTCGGCGCAGGTTCCGATGCCCGGAAGCGGCACACAATCGCCCGCCATCCGTCCTGCATCAGACATCGACTACTCGGGTAACGTCGCACACAATGTTTCGACAGCAGACAAGTTGTTGTCCCAGGGCAAATATTCGCAAGCCGAAGATGCTTTCCGAGACACACTGGTCAACAATCCCGCCGATATAAATGCTACTGCGGGGCTTGGAATCGCACTCGCCAAGCAGTTCAAGCTTGATGGCGCCGATGAAATGTTCGAGCGCGTTTTGAGACAAGACCCAAACAACGCAGCCGCGTATGCCGGTAAGGCCACCATTTTGCTAAACCGCTTGCAGTCATCGTCCGGAACGATTCGCTCCAACCGTGACTCTTTTCTGAAGCAAGCCGAGGAATACGCACAACGAGCAGTCACGCTGGCTCCAGCTTCTGCAGAAGCGCATTTCACTCTGGGCCAAACATACAAGGAGCAGGGGCGAGATAACGAGGCTGCCAGCGAGTTTCGCACCGCAACCTCACTTGATCCTCAGCACTCCAACGCATACTGCCAACTCGGTCATATCAAGCTTGCCCAGAACAGTTTGGAGGAAGCGGCGGAAGATTTTAAACGTTCAATCGATCTGAACTCCGGCAATTCAAGTGCTCACTATGGTCTGGGCGCTACTTATTTGAAAAACAATCAGACTGATGATGCGGTTAAGGAATTAAATACTGCCCTTTATCAGTTCCCGAATGCGTGGCCGACACACATGGCGCTCGGAGAAGCTTATCAAAAGCAGGGGAACGAAGTCGCGGCGGTAAAAGAGTATCAAGCTTCGATTGCTATTAAACCTGAGAATGCCGACCCTTATCTCCGAATCGCCGATATCAGAGAAAATCGCGGCGATCTTGAAATGGCAATCGCAGACCTGCGCTCCGGTCTCACTCAAATGCCCTACAACGTTGAGCTTCGCCAGCGCATTGCCGACACTTGCTTGAAACTCGAAAAAGCTGACGATGCCATTAAGGGCTACAGAACCATTTTGCAGATGAGTCCGAATGATAATCGCGCAGTCAAGGGATTAAGTCAGGCGTTGTACCTCAAGGCTCAGAAAGCCGCGGTCGGAGCGCTTCTTGCTTCCAACGATTATGAGTCCGCTATGAAAACTTTGGATGAGGCAATCAAGCTGAACCAAGATGATATGGAGTTGCGTCTCTCTCAGGCGAAACTGATGTCGTTGAGCGGCACGAAACCTGACCTCGCAAAGATCGGAACACCATCCAACGACGGAGAAAGACTGGCTGCTGCCGAAGCGCTGATGGCGCAAGGCAACTTCCAGCAGTGCTCACAGTACATGCAAGACATCATCACTCGTTTGAATGATCCTAAGCAGAGTTTTGCCGTTGCAGATGTCGCTCTGATGATCAAAGATCTTGATGATGCCGAGGCGGCTTATAAAAAGGCGCAGAGCCTCTCTGGAAGCCCCGATCGCGTCACCCGCGGATTGGCTGAAGTTAGTCGGCTGAGAAAATCTTCCAGCGATGATGTGAAAGTCGCCGACGAATTGGCGAAAAAGAATCAGTGGGATGGTGCACTTGACCGTTATCGTCAAGCCTCAGGTACCAATCCAAAGAATCCTGAAGCCAGGCTCGGTTTGGCAAGATCGCTGGAGAAGAAAAAGAAACCTTCGTCAGCAAATCTCGCTGAGTCCGCCTCGCAGTATGAGAACTATCTCGCTCTGAAAACCGACTTGCCGGCCAAGGACGCTGAAAACTATCGCAAAAACATTGCGAAGTTAAAGGAGAAATCCGCGGAAATGGCACAGAAGGAACAAAAGAGTAAAGCCGGCTAGAAAGCTACTTCTGGTCCTCATGGTGCCTTCCTGATCATTGATCTATCAAAACGGAAACAAAAGCGAAACGCGTTCTCACAAAGAGAACGCGTTTTTCGCAAACCGTTTTTTTTTGATCAGCTATAAGTAAGCGCTCGCTGACCTTCTCAACGATCACTCCGGTTCGGCAGCGATATCCGGATAATCATCGACTTTTACTTCCACCGGTTCGAGCTTATCGCCGCGCAGAACGAGAAAGTTCACCTGATCTCCGGGCTTATGCTTTCTAACCATTTGTTGGACTATTTGACTTGCGTCGACGGATGTTCCGTCTACTTTCTGAATCACATCACCGCGCTGAAGACCGGCTTTTTGTGCTGGACTTCCCGGTGCGACTCCTGCAACAAGTACACCGGTGGTTGTCTCTTCTAGACCCAGCGATTTCGCCAGTCGCTTATCCATCGGTTGCATGTAGACCCCAACGTACGCTCTGGCAACTTTGCCACTGGCAACCAATTCATCGGCAACACCTCTGAAAACATCTACTGGAATGGCGAAACCGATGTTCTGCCCGTCCTGGCGAATTGCGGTGTTAATACCGATGACCTCGCCGTGAATGTTGAGAAGTGGACCACCTGAATTGCCAGGATTAATCGCCGCATCCGTTTGAATCAACTCTACATTGTTCAAACTGCTGATCTCGCTCAGGGACCTTCCCAACGCGCTCACAATGCCGAGTGTGACGGTATGATCCAGACCGAGCGGACTTCCGATGGCGATAGCCCAGTCACCAGGACGGATAGACTTGCTGCTGCCGAGCTTTGCTGCCGGAAGGTCTTTTGCATCGATCTTTATCAAGGCGAGATCCGTGAAGGTATCGCGCCCAAGCACTTTCGCTTTGAATTTTCGTTTATCCGAAAGTGTTACTGTGATATCGTCGGCATTCTGAATAACGTGATTGTTCGTCAAAATATAGCCATCCGATTTGATTATCAAACCGGAGCCGGAACCCGTTTGAATGGCTTTGGGCTCTCCTTCTCCCATGTCGCGCGGCTGAACAATTCCAAAGCCAGGCATCAATATCGTGTAGGGAGAACGCATGATTGTTTTCGATATGTCGATGTTAACGACGCTCAAGCTGGCGTCGCTGGCAATGTCTGCAATGGTGTTTTCCGCCAGGGACATCATTTTCGATGGGGAAATAGTGGAACCTGACTGGATTTTTGACACATCCGCGGTGCTGCCGGGGAGACTGACACTTCCTTTTGACACTGTTCCGAAATAAAAACCCGCCGCGCCAATTATGCTTGCTGCGACAACGCCGAGCACCACAGATGGTGCATGCATTTTTCCGAGTTCAGATCTGGTTTGTCCTTTCATATTTTTTTCACTTTTCACTAGATTAGCCCGTCTCCAAAAGATGGTCCCAAGATCAATTATCTATAACCGACGCAAATTTTGCTCGCCTGGTCCCCTAAATAAACAAAAAATTTGATGGCTCATTTGAACGAAATGTTTATCTTCCAAGCCTTGAGATTCTTCGGCTGAATAATCCCGTACTCTTTAAAGTGATTAACGGCGAGCTGCAGATCATCAAAGGCTCCGATGCATGGAGCGACTATAACGTTATAGTATTTCGCTCGTTTCGCGGTGCCGCTCCATCCGCCAAAGTTAAGCCACAAGCACAGATGCGAGATGTCTCCGGCAGAAAAATCGAAAGTGAGTTCCGAATTTATTTGCGGATCTCTGAGAGAGATTGACTTCGGAGCCTTCGCGAAAAGTTTGACCGCCATATTTGTTTCGCGTGGTGGAAATTCGCTCAGATCAATAAAATCGTCATCAATTGCTTGCAGGGTCGGCCACATTTGCATACTGCCGAGATGCCCGAATCGACCGCCTTCCGAGTAGTAGACGGTGGTCTCTTGCACGCCGAGGGACAGACTCATGCCAGGGCGGACGTCGAAAACAGGTTGTGCGCTCCAGAGGAAATTGAACGGAAAAATGGTCAAGTTATTGACTGTGTAAGAAATACTCAGCGATGGATCATCTTTACGGATATGGATAATTCGCTCGAAACGGTAGGGAAAGCGAACGCCGTAAGTAACGGTTCGAAGTTCAGCTTCTGCATCGGAAGCGGTGACTTTTGCTTTCCACGGTTGGCACCAGAGTTCACCGCACTCCGGTACTTGGCTTCCCTCCCAGGGTCCACTTGGAAAATGCGTCGACGCGACGGACGGGAAGCACTCGTTCCACCCGCCCAGGTCGAAGTCTTGCCAGTATGGTGCGCCAAAATCAGGTAGTTGCGGTTCCAGGTACGGGTTCGACCAGAGCCACTCGCGCTCCTGACCGGCGTCGTTCCGGTGCATCAGGCTGACAATCCTGGCACCTAAGGTGGGCACTACAGTCGCCCTGACGCGGGAATTTCCGATTTGAATGGCTGGAAATCCATTCCATGAAAGCTCTTTGACTTCGCATCCTGAGGGCATAATGAGAATCCGAGAGGTAATTTGAGGTAAAACCGACCGCGTTGTCATTGGGAAGCGTGTCCTCCCAAAGCTGATATAACACGAATTGACGACCGAGATTGGATTTAAGGTCGTCCTGAAAAGGAAAGTTGACGTATATAGTCATGTGGCTCAAGCTTGAGTAAAAAGAGCCGTAAAACCGTTAGAGGCTGATGAGTTCGCCGGACAACACGAAACCAGATGAAGGTGAAGACCACGAAGAAACCCTAGCGGCTCGTGGCGACACGTCTGCGTCTGCCGGACCCAATTCTGTACAAAAACCGTCCCAGCCGGCTGCAGAAGCTGGCGCGCGGCGCCGAATCGAAGATATAGATTTCGTACCCAGGTTCTCCGAGGTTCGCAGTCGCCACGGCTCCGGCGATGATGACGAGCAAACAAAAATTTTGCCGAGCGAACAACCGAACATCGGAACTCAATCGGAAACGTCAGCATCTGTTCTTTCAGCGGCGGCGCTTGCAATTGAAATGACCGCGGCCAGCAGCTTTGACGCTCTGCCGGTCACTGAAGTAGGTGAAAACGCCAAGGGTTTTGGGGATATTTCCATTCCGGAATCCCGACCAGAAGTCTCTTCCAGTCACTTGAACCCAGAGTTTGGTTATCACAATGTGTCTGAACCCAAGGACGGACCGCGGCAGCCTCCTGCTCAACTTCCGCCTCCCCCAAAGGCAGTGACTCAGTATCAGAACCATCTTATGGATCCCAGTACCAGTAAAGTCGATTCGTTGATCTCCCAGTCGGAGAACTTGGACTCAATCTGGGAGGTTCACGATCGGTCGGGGCAAGCTGGAACGGGGGAATCTCGGAATAGATCGGATCAGCCTTCGAATACAAACCAATCCGGTCGTCATGGGTCCAGCACCGTGGATGGTGGCACCGATTCGGGGATGCATTTTTCACCTCACGGTTATGACGCATCCAGCATGTCGCCGCTTTCTCCGAAGCAAGAATTGCTAAATTTGCCGGATGACGCTGCGGCGAGTGGCAGAACGCCGCCCGCGAGCGGGCGTGCCTCCGGTTCGTTTCGGCCTGACCATCAACTTGCTCAAGCGCAGTATTTCGCCGAGATGCAAACTCCATTCGTCGATGAAATTGGTTTGGCTCGCAAAAATCGATCTGCACAAATTAGAAGCTCTCTTTATTGGGTCGTAAAAGAAGCCCGTCTCGTAACTCATGGAGTATTTTCCGACTATGAAACTCCTCGAGGACCTTCATACGCAGAGGCTAATGCCGCTGGCTCTCGTGAGAAACCAAACATTACTGCAAATAATCTTGCCTCGGCACATCAGCCGCCCAAAAACTCTCGTGAGCTGGCATCGCCGGCGGTGCCGCGAGATAATGCTGTCCAGTCCGATTTTGCTCCGCCCGTTCCCGGAGCACTGGCAAAAGGACCAGACTCTCCGCCTGTTCCTAAGCCGTCTCAGAGGCTGCTAACCCAGAACTCACTCGAGGCAGTTCGCAATGAAGCGCCGCCTGCAAAACTTCGAGCGGTTCCACACATAGCGGGTTCGGCCGATTATCTGGTCAACAGAGACGAGTCCCCCACCATCAGATTTCCGGAGGATGCCTGGGATCTGCAATCCGAGTCTCAAACCCACGCACAATCACCGACAAATGTTTCGCCGCAGAATCAAACAGCTGCTTCTGCCGCAGCAGCATCCGTTCCGCCAGCGCCAGCCTCAGCGTCATCGGCTCCAGCAGAACCGGTTGCGCCATCGCCAGTGACATCAGCTCCAGCAAAATCAGTTCCAGCCGCGCCAGTTTCAGCTCCCTCTCCTCCAGAGGAGCGTAAGTTTGAACAGATCGCGATGCCGGAACCACAACATGAGCAGGCGATAACGGCAGATGGCGTGTATCTGCAGAACGCCCACGCTGAGCGCGCTCGCAATCAGACCGAAACGGCAGACCGAATTCGTGACCAAGCCATCACCTCTGAGCGTGTTCGTGATCAGGGCACAACTGCTGAGCATGCACGCGAGCAGTCGACGACTTCCGAGCGACGACTGCGAACGACCGATCAACACAAAACCGATCAGCGCAAGACTGACCAACGCACCACACGTGATGGCATGATCAAGGTTCCCCTATTAGGTTTTGTAAAAAAGGATGATTTGAAAAGGCAGGCGATCACAATCGGCTCTGTTGTTGTTTTATGCCTTGCCAGCGCCGCACTGATGTACGACACGATCAATTCGAATCGTAAGCAGACGGAGACCGCGGTCGAGAAATCGGAAACGCCATCGCCGGATGTCGAAAATCAAACTCGATCGGAAATTCCGGCACCGACTGGAAAGACGACAGCCAAGTTTGACGATGCTCCGGAGCCTGCCGCGAAAGAGCCTGCTCTGGAAGCCGAACTAGCGAAGGCGTTTAAATTAGAGCAACAGCTTAACTATATCGATTCGATGAACACGTTCGATAAAGTTATCGAGCGAGACAAAGGCAAAAATCCAAAATCTTTGCACGGGCGCGGACGAGTGTTGACGAAACTGCGGCTGTACGATCGGGCGCTGGATGACCTCGAGAGCGCGGATAAACTTGATCCACACAATATCAACATATTGATAGATCTCGCTGCCGTGAAATATTTGCTCGGCGATTATTCTGATTCTGCGAAAGACTACGAGAAGATCTTGGCCGAGCATCCTAAAGATGCAGATGCGCTTTATGGGCGCGGTATTAGCTACGCGGGTATGGGGAAGAGCAAAGAGGCGATAGCTGACTTCGAGGACGTGATTAAGCTCAAACCTCGCTACGATAAAGCATACCGCCAGATGTGCACGGCCTACCTCGCTCTCAATCAATCAGACAAAGCAGAGTCCACAATTACCGCGGCGATGAACTCGTGTGGCGCCGATGCTGATCTCTACTTTTCTCGCGCGCTGTCGCGCTATCAATCAGGTCGAAAAGATTCGGCGCTTGAGGACTACAACGAAGCGATTCGCTTGAGCCCCGATCGCAAAGAGTACTATAACGATCGCGGTTTTGTGCAAATGGATCTCGGTAAGTTCGAGGATGCGCGCAAAGACTTCAATCACGCTCTCGAGATTGATCCAAAGTATAAATTAGCTTCCGACAATTTGCGCCGGCTGCGGAAGCTTGAAAAGTCGGACAAGTCTATACGTTGACTGTTAGCGGCGTTTTTTGACGCGCGCTTTTAACCCATCGTAACCGCTCTGCCATTCGCGCAATTTCAATGCTACGTCGACATCGGATTTTTTCGCAGTAGCGATAGCTTGTTTAAACGTCGCGTCGGCTTTGGCAAAGTTTTTCTGATTGAGGTAAACATAAGCCATGTTCCTTTCGACTTGAGCGATTTGCAAAGGCTTGCCTTGCTGTTGCCGGATGGTGAGCGCTTTTTCGAGTTCCGCCAGTGCCTTGTCGTAATCGTCTTTCAGATAGTAGAGGATTCCGATTCGCTGATAACTCTGAGCGAGCGCTGGGTGCGTTTTGCTTTTTACGTTTGTGATACGAAGCTGCATCGCGCGGAAATAACTTTGCTCGGCTTGCGCATAATTCTTTTCGCCGCCCTTCATGCTGCCGGCAAGCATAATGTATGCGTCTCCAAGTTGGTCCATGCGGAGCGCGAGATCCAGTTGGCGAACGCTGGTATCTGTTTCAGCAATTTGAACGGCTTGCTTCATTTTGGCCTGAGCTGCAGCAAGGTTGCCATCGCTCAATTCCAGTAAGCCCAGACGCGATAGCGCCCGCATCAATTCGTTGCCGGAGTCTTTGGCCGACTGGAAGTACGTCAGCGCTGCGTTCAGTAGCTTGCGCGCCTTCTCATTGTCAGCGGAATCATTGTTTTGCATCAAAAGCGCCGCTCTATCGAGATAGGCTTTGCCCTGCATGGTTGATGTTACCGGACCGCCTTTGCCATCGACTTTCGCTAGAGCCTCGAGCTGCCGGATGAATGCCTCCGCTTCGGTGTCTTCGCCGGCTCCAATGCAGGCGTTGACCATGTAGTGAAGTGCATTTGCAAGCTTTTCGGGGGCAACTTTGTTTTTCTCTCCGATGCGAATCGCTGCTGTCAAAATGTCTTGCGCTTCGTCATAATCTCCGAGCTCATACTCGTCAATACCCTGGTCTAGTTTGGCTTGATAAGGATCCGTGCTTTCCGGCGGCTGGCTCGGGCTCGTCGTGTCAGGAGTAGTGGTTGTTCTTGTTTCAGTGTCATTCTTATCCCCGCCGCCCTTCGTCATATTTGAGAGCACTGGAACGAGAACCACGAGCGCAAGCAGTATCGCCCCAGCAACTAGAGCCCGTTTGTCTTTCATCAAACCGCCGGAAGTTGCTCCGTTTGTTGATTCCGAAGTTGACGGCGTCTGCTCGCTGACCGACGCGATTGTTTCGCGAGCAATCGGGTCTGGATTTGTAGTTTCCAGCGCTGGATTAGGGACGGTACCACCTGTGGTGTCGGGTGTCTGCGGCAGCGAGCCTGATGACACGTCTTGCTGCGTCGGCAGAGAGCCAGTGAGACTGGCAGTCTTCATGACCGATTCAACAGTCGTCGTCGTGACGGAGGCTCCGATTGTAGCAGCGAGCGCTTCCTTCATTTCAACCATCGATTGGTAGCGTTCGTTGGGATCTTTATTCAAACTCTTTTGAACGATTACCTCGAATTCCTCAGGAATACCTGCCTCCGGAGCGATATCGTTCAATCGTGGAGCCGGTTCATTCACGTGCTTGTACAAGCATTCGACAAGATCCTGACCGAAGAATGCCGGTTGACCCGTGAGTGTTCTGAACAAAACACAGCCGAGAGAATAAATGTCCGACCTCGCATCCAGAGTTTTTCCGCGACACTGCTCCGGACTCATGTAGAGCGGGCTACCGAAAACCTCTCCGGTGCGAGTGAGTTGATTCGCGTTCTCATTTTCTTCGGAAACGACCTTGGCGATTCCGAAGTCGAGAATCTTCACGAAGTCCGCCTGATCTTCGAACTCGGTGAGCATGATGTTGCTGGGCTTGATGTCACGGTGAATCACACCGTTTTTATGAGCGTGCGCGAGCGCCGAGCAAACTTGCATGAAGATCGCTGCTGCTCGCTGCCATGGCACACTTTGATTCTGTTCCAGAACCTCGCCCAGCGTCTGACCTTCCAGATAGTCTGTTACAAGGTAAGGTTGCCCTTGAGTCGAAATCCCGAAGTCGAAGACAGTAAGGATGTTCGGGTGATTGAGGCAGCTCAGCGCCTCAGCTTCCTTTTTAAACCGCATTACGGTTCCCGCGTCCGGAAGCATATTGGGGTGCAGCATTTTGACCGCGACGATCCGCTTCATCAGAGTGTGTCTGGCTTTGTAGACCAGACCCATCGCGCCGCCGCCAATTACAGCTAGAATCTCATATTTCTCGCCAATCGTACTGCCAATAGATGCTTCCATCGTCAGCGGCGTCAGAGTGGTGCCGTCGTTGGGGCACGTCAACTCGTCGCCGGCAAACTCCTGCTTGCAAGCTATGCAGACCTTTTTCTTCGGGGTCGTATCGTCCAGATTGGTTGAGACCAAAAGCTTTTCTCCTTCCCTCATATTGTAAATCAGACCCCCACCAATTGAGTGATTCATCAGGTTTGTACCGAAGCCCGCGGATAGTTGAAAAGCGATGGAATGCTTATCCAGTTGCCGAAAGGCTGGGAACAGCTCTCATAAAGAATCTTTTCGAGTTGAAAGATGAAACATTTAGAACCCTCGAAGTGAGGCCGTCAGATCGATATCCAGGAGGGTGATGTCATGCGATGATCAATTTACAACTTCGCGCACTCGGTCCTTCCAGAGTCTGTTTTGTTTCAAAACAGTTGCAGTCGGATCGCACCGTATATAGTACCGGTGCGCTATCCGTTTTGTTCAACATTGAGTCACCGTATATGGTGCTCTTCACAATAATTCATTGCGAACAGTTAATTAACTGTTCGTCCTCAGACTTCCGGTTTCGCTGTTGCACGTGCAGAATAGAGAGAGTCGTCTCGTCATCGAAGCAGCAGTCTCAAACGGCATCTCCGGCTGCGCAGGCAATTGAAACGGTCTAGCGGAATCTCCATCTCCGTCTGTTCGACGTTGGAAAATTACAGATGAAAAACATAACCAGAAAGCGCATTAAGTTGGGCATTTTCTTTCTTGTCGCTTTGTATATAGGGCTGAATCCACTTGGTTTTTATTCTCGATTCGAATTTCTGCCTGAGGAATACAATGCCACGAAATACGCTGTGGCTGACAAAATTCCGCATGAGGATGTCTACATTCCTGTTTCTAATGGAAAGAAAATCCATGCGTGGTATTTCCCAGTTCCTGATTCTAAACACACGATAATCGTCCACCATGGTCAAGCGCACAACATTGCGTTTTTCTTTCCTGTGGCTCAGTTGTTCCACAATTGCGGTGCATCGGTACTTTCCTACGATTATGAGGGTTACGGTCGGAGTGATGGACCCACGGCTCATGAAGCGCTTCGCCGCGACTCGGAGGCTGCGCACAAATTTATCCGGGATGTGAAAAAAGTTCCGGAGAACCAAATTGTTCACTGTGGTATTTCAATGGGGACGGGGGCTGCTTGCGATGTGGCCGCTCGACAGAAGTGCGCTGGAGTTTTCCTCTGCAGTCCTTACTGGTCCACCACGGCAATCGCGAATAGCTTCGTCCCGATCTCCCGCTTGTATCCACGCTTCGCATTTCCCCAGCCGGACTTTGGTGCTGCTGATCTTGTGACGAAGAATGTTCCAATCATGATTGTCCATGGCGACAACGACCCAATTATTCCGCTTTGGCAGGCGCAAAAAATTTACGACCTGGCAGTCGGTCCGAAAGAACTGTTCATCGTTAAGAATGGCTTCCACGTTGGCAGTTTAGCTCCTGGAATTGAGGAGTTCTGTACGAATTGGCTCAATAGTTTGCCGACCGAGCTGAAGTACTAACGTTGTTTGTTTGGGTCGAAACAGTTGAAGCGCAAGGGGGGGTTATCGCGCAGCCTGGAAAAAAATCACCCCGGGGTGGTGTCGCTTTGTCGGCGCAAACTTGTTAGGATGGTATTTCCGCCTGTGGGGTATTTACGAGGCTCTACGCACCGATGTCGGATTTCGTTCCTAAAACTGAAATGGAGCGAATCTTCGTCCAGACCGTGGGATGGGATGCGCTTAGACTCTGGCGTCGGCTGATCTCCAATGCAGAACGGGAGAATTGGTCGCACGTTGCCGCTATGACCCTCAGTCTCACCTTCGTCTATCTTCAACAATCTGCGACCCCGACATTCAGCGCTCATCGTCGGAGTCGTCTGGAAGAAGATGCGCTCGGAACTATCGAGTACATGGATACTGTCCTGGGCAAGTTGTCCATGGAAGAGCAGCACAGCTATTTTCGTCTGAGTCATCTTGCATTGACGCTACTTGCGGAAACAGACGCGACTTTTCACAACGCTCCTGTCTCTTGTATTTTGCATTTCATGCATGAGGTCTTTGTTCAGGAGAGCCGCCCGAAATCGGATCAGTTGGAGCAGGCACTCCTTCTGCAGCGATTGTACGCATGCGAATCGTGGCGCGAGCAGTTCTTAAACGAGGAGCTGCCTGTTTGTATAAAGGTCACAGAGACAAAGAAGTTTGAACTCCCCGACCTGGAGCTGGAAAAGGCGGAAAGAACTCGACAGGCTAGAATTGAAAGTCCTCCCAATGTGCCAATGCCCTGTTATGAGTTTATTCCGGAGCTCGGAATTTACGTCGAAGTTTTCGGAGACAAATTTGTCTTCGAAACTGACGCTCGTTTGAAACATCACGAAAGTTGGCGTCTGAGAATCGTAAAAATCCACGAGGACGGTGAGGCTCATCGAAGCGGATGGCGCGTCGGGGACGTGATCTTATCGGTTAACAGTTTTCCTATAACGTCAATTGACGAGTTGAGAACGTCGTATTCCAATCTGCTGCCTGGGGAAGTGGTGGCAGTAAAAATCAAACGCAACAATGAGATCAAATCTTATCGCGTCAGCCTGAAGAAAACTTCGTCCATGCGCCAACACAAGAGAGCGGATTCAAATAGGCGCCATGAGCTTATTACGGCAGGACATTCTCGACAATTTGAATCTCTAAATTCGAAACTTGATGAATGCACTACCAGATACGGTATCAACTCGGACCAAGCGACTCATGCGCTAGTTTCACTGGCAAGCTTTGTCGGGCGGACGAGAATATTTGGTGTCAACATCTACCTTTACGAGCTCGTCGGTATTTTGGAAAACCACGAAATCTTTGTTTCCGCATTCGACCTTCGCCGAGTTTACTACTTGAGTCGTGATATCCAGGCTGAACCTGGACTTCTCGATTTATCGAGGAAGCTGCAGACGCTCGTATTTGAGCGCCGGATTGCGGACTTTGGGCGGGACATGGGGATGGCTATTCCTCTAGCTCGGCTGGTTCGGATCTGGAGTACTACGAACCGGTTAAAAGACGGCTCCGACCTGTGCAAGTCCCTTCAAGAGTGGGCCCGTATATCACTTCCAGCTGACGACCTTATCTTCAGAAAAATTGAATCTGCTGCCAGTTTCGTCAAACAGCTGCAAATGCGAAGTATTACCGCCGCAGAGGTAGAACTTCCTCGACAGCAAGTTAGCGACAATGAAACTGTCGGCGAGGGCTCAATGAGTTTGGCTTCCGTGAAAGAGTCCGTTGTGGAACCAGTTGTGGAGCCCGATGATGAGTGGAAGGAAACAGATGAGTTTATCTCTATGATGGCGCTTGTTGCACTGGACCACAAGTACAATCAGCGGGAGCAACAATCCGATCAGGTGTTGCAAGAACTTCTTGCCTATTATGCGGAATGCGAGGGCGAGGATGCTCGACGAGTTGGAGAAATGCTCTGGGCCTTGATGGAAACCGATTTGCGTGAGAGCAAAAGTTTTCGAGAAGGTTTGATCGAGTTGAGCATGAGGAGAGCAATCAACCGGCATCGGCGAATCAGGCTTTATGCTCACGTTAAGAGACTGGTCTATCTTCAACGAGCGAAAGACAAAGTCGATGCAACTCTGAGATTTATCTGGGAGGACTGTCGATCTATATCTCCGTCATTTGCGACCTTGGTGTACGAGCAATTTCTGCACTTCGCCGTTAAGGATCGCAAGCAGTATGTGACTCCAACATCTAGCAAGGATGAGCTTGAAGCGGCCGAGCTTGAATTTCTCAACATCTTTTCCCCGAACCGGCCTCTTTCTCAAGCTAGTTTGCAATTTGGCAATGAGTTGGGAGAACAGCTTAGCGAGTGCTTTATCTCTGCAAAACGACCAGCTGAGGCGATCGATATTCTTCGAACTCTGTTGGCTCAACCTCGACAGACGCGAGAGAATGTTACGCTGCTGCTGACACGGTTGGCTCATGCCCATGTCGCCGATGGCAACGTTTTCGAAGCGACTGCTGTTCTTTACTTGGCCTTTAATATTCCTGATGCGGATGATTACTTCGACCCGGAGTCGGAACCGGAAGTGTTAGAAAGTGCGTAGGATAGGATTGGGAATGCCCGTCGCTAACGCCAGACGATTGAGTCAAGTGCATCATTGAATGTTGGCTTGTAATGCTCGAATTCATCTCTGGTGGTGGCCTGCAGGAAGAACTCCTCGACCATTTTTCCTTCAGACCCAGCCTGGTAAAACATACCCGAGTAGACGCGGTTGTTTTTAAACTTACCCTCGACCCGTAACACGAGCCGTCCTGCTACAGTGCGCACTGCCAGCGCAGTTAGCTCGAAATTCGGACCTTCTAAACTATCTAGAGGATTGGTGTTGGTGTATTGGTTATCGCCGGTGGTGGCCATTCCCATCACCGTCCGCAGTGCCAAAACTTCTTCGAGGTCGAAGTCGTTTTTCTCTCCCTGTTTGAGAACATATGAAAAAACTTTTCTCGATGCTTCGTCCAGTGGTACGCCGCGATAAGAGATGTTTATCTCTACATTATGCGCGCCTGCCGGTTGAAATATCCGTTCCCATCTCACGCCGAGAGCCGCCCCACTCCGGCGTTCTTGCCAGTCGTCGGGCAGGGTGAACTGTTTGATCGCGCCGATGTTTTCCAGTTTCATCTATCAGACTTCTTGTGGTTCTTGAACTTCCTGAACTTCGTTTACTTCGGCGGCTTCGTAACCTTCGCTGTGATCTGCGCCTGTATCCGTCCCACCATCATCGCCACCAACAGAGATCATATCAATCTCACAATATGGCAGCGAGTTTAGAACGAGGTCCATTTCCTCTTCAGTGTAAGGGCACTCGGAAATGGCTATCCGAGAAAGATTCGGCATGTCTTTCAAAACTGTCAGATCCAGGTATGAAATGTTCGTTCCTACCATATTCAGATGTTCTAAAAGCGGGAGCGTCGCGATTAATGGAAGAATCTCAGAGCCGATTTGCGTTCCATTCAAATTCAAATGTCGCAGGCGCGTGAGTTTGTTCAAATGCATAATCGCGCGATTATCGATCAACGTGCCCTCAAGATTGAGTTCATGCAATTGTGATAGTTCAGATAAATGGCTGACACCATCGCTGGTGATATCCGTGCAAGAGAGATCCAGCACTTCCAGGCTAGTCAGACCTGATAAGTGTGCGGCTCCTTCGTCCGTAATCAGAGTGGAGCCGAGCCTGAGAGCTCGCATGGCGCGCAGTCCTCTGATATGGGCTAGACCAGCATCGCCAACTCTACTGTTGTTTAAATTCAGCCATCGAAGCGACGATAATAACCTCAAGCAAACAAGACCGGCATCCTGAAATTGCACGCAGTTTTCCAAATCAATAGATTTTAGATTTATCAAATTGCTGATGGACGCGAGTCCGATATCCGACACCTCTGTGTTCGATAGGTTGATCATCTGTAGCTTCGTGAGCTTGCCGATGTGAGTTAAACCAAGATCGGTGATATCGGTTCCGCTCAAATTAAGCTCTTTCAATTTCGCATAATTCGAGAGAATCGCCAGCGTTTTATCTGTAATTTTGGACCGCGAGAAATCGAGCGAGCGAACGGAATTGAGGCGCGCAACCCAGGACATTCCTTCATCGGTGACGTTCCCTAATCGCAAATTTCTCAGTTTTACAAGGTCCTGAAGGTGACGAAGATCCTCGTCTTTGAGGCTTTGAGGAAAGTCGATATAGCGAAGTTCCTTCAAGGCGCTTACATGCTTCAGCGATTTGTTGGTCAACTTACCGCCCGCCATGCCTAAGAAGCTGACATAAGGTAGGTGCTGAATGTGAGCGATACCATCATCGGTGACACCGCTCATCGAAACGTCAAGTTCAACCAGGCGCTTCAAGTTTTTCATCGACTTGAGAGTTTCATTACCCACGTCTTCGCTGCACTTGATGCTGATTGACTCCAGGTTCGTGAGCTTATCAATGCCGTGAATTCCGTCATCCTTGCAGGTGATGTTTGACAAATCCAGCTTCGTCAATGCCGGCAAATTATCAAGAACAATTGTTTCGCCTTCATATCTAATCGTCAGTTCCTTTAGTAGAGGAAGATCGCGAACGATAAACTTCAGGCGACTTTTGTGGTCTTCGAATTCCGGATCCGGCTCCATTGAGACAGCGCCAACATTCAGTCTCTCCAGTTTTTGCAGGTCACTGAACAAGGTGGTGCTGTCTCCGCGAATCAGCATGTTTCTCAGCGTCAAATCTCGAAGGTTTTCGAGTTTCGAAACATATATCATGCAATCGTCGCCGACTTCTTCTGCACGAATAACAAGACGTTCCAAATTGTGCAATTGTCTCAGATGCGACAAACCGATCTCAGTGATACCATCGACACGTAACACGAGGCTGGTCAGTTCCGGGAAGTAGCGTAAACAGCCGAGACCTTTGTCGGTGATGTCGGCATAGACGATATAGAGTTCCTGTAGACCGCTTTCGATATTGAACTCGAGAAGCGCATCGTCTGTGATACCATCACCTTCCAGCAGTAAACTGCGCAGGCTGGAAATGCGTCCGAGTGCGCTCAGTCCTGCTCCTGTGCCGGAAATTTTACAATGCGAAAGTCGAACATCGCGTAACGTGACCAGAGTGGCCAGATCGTCCAGGGCACCATCCCCGATATCACATGCCGTGAGCTGCAGATTGCGTAAATGTGGAAAGCGGAATAGTTCTTTCAACGAGTATTGCGGTAGGTCCAATCCTCCAAGACGCAGCTCTCGTAAACCGCTCAGATGACTGAGAGCCGACCAATTTGCGTCGGTAAGTTGATCTCCGATGAAATCGAGTGATTGAATATCGTCAGGTTTAAGCGCGGCCAGGTGGTTGAACGGCTCAGTTGCATCATTTAGTTCAAGGCGTACGAAATCGCGACGAGAAACCTGAATCATGCCCTGCGCTTCACCGATATTGCGCCAGGTTCTCTGTCCACCATCGCCACTTTCGGCTATCCATACGGTTCCAATCGAGTACTCTTCCGGAAAACGAATAGTGCGGACTTTTCGAGAGATTATATGGCAGCGCGGCAACGCACGAACCAGTTCGTTGATACCATATTCGGTGACATTGGTGCCATCAAGATATAGATTGCGCAGTCCCCGAAGCCCCTTCAAATACTCCAGACCTTCGTCTGTGATTGCAGTTCCGCCAAGGTCAAGCGTATGAAGGTTTTTCAAATTGTAGAGATACATCAAGCCGCGGTCGGAAATCGGGCTCTTCGGCAACGTCAGATAGCGCAGACCGCTTAGACCCTGGACAAAGGATAGTTCATGGTCTTTAATCGGACGCTGGCGGAAATCGAGAGATGCGAGGTCGCTCGGATTCAAAATGGAAAAATTAGCCAGATCGCAGGTCGGTGAGACCAGCAAGTGCAGATAGCCCGCCAGAGGGACACTAACTTCGCCGTAGGCATCGCCAATCTGGCGTTCCCACCATTTGCTCTGGTCGTTCTCTTGATAGATTAGATAAAGACCGCCAAGCGATGTGTCGGTCGGAAAAACAATCGTCCTCTCCAGTCCTGTCATGGTTTCTCTGCTTCGTTTTGCCAATACTCTTCCGGGCGGCACGCCCGACAGTAACGGACTATCCTTCCGGTTTTGCAAACTTCGGGATGGTCTGTTCCATAAGGATATGCCCAATATTTACTACAGGAACACCCAGGTTATTTTCCAAATCCTGCGCATAACGATCGGCAAGTTCCGGGTCAGTTCCTGTTCCGATAAAAACCTTCTTGAAAGGATGGGCTCGCTTCATATAAATCAAACCATCGACCAGTGTTTCCGGCAAAATCTTCACGGTGAGAACCATGTCGTGATGTTTGAAACTTGGCGCTATCTGTTGCGAAACAACACGCTGCAAAAGCTCGTACATAATTCCGCGCCGCGCTGACTCTTCCTCGGCGTGATACAGAATCACTTCCTTGGGACCGGGCTCCTCTCTTTCAAGCAGGCGGATCAGCGAATTCGCCAGGTTACGTGCCTTAGCTCCGGCGGTGCAAAGCACGTAGGTGGGCAGGTCATCAGGCAATTCGGGGACGCTTGTAAATTTGCCCAAGCCAAGACGCAGGTCCGGAAGGTGTCGCAACCGGCTCTCGAGGAGACCCAGCCGATAGAAACACATGACCAGAAGAATGGCCAGCAGTACCTGTATTCCCAGAGGGCGGGCATCGTGCGCCGAAAAGATCAGCACGACCTCCGCGCCAAGGAGCACCAGAGTGCCTATCAATGGCGGGAGCGGGAAGTCGACGCCCCGGAAAGGTACCGTCAGTTTGGTGCGATACGGAGAGCGTGCCACTTTGACCGGCATTCGGAAGCGCATCATAATCACGCCCACACAGAATGATGCCATAACAGCGAGGAACGCCATGCCGTAGACCTGACCCAGGTCTTCGACTTTGCCGGGCAAAACCATAATCATCAAACAGGTGACTGCCATAAAGAGCAGAACGATGTAAGGGTATCCGTGCATGTACGGAAGTTTGTGCTCCCAGCGCCTGAGCAGGAATGCAGGGAGATTTCCTTGTTTAGCCATCGTGGTGCACAGACCGATACAGCCGACATACGCGGTGTTGACGGCGGCAAATAGTGTCAGGCATGCATCAAATACCAGGATTTGCAGGAGTGTTTGCCCACCTTCGATATAAGCCAGACCGGAAAGGAGATTGTCTTTGTAAAGGGTGAGCTGCTCTTGGTTTAGCAACACAAGGCAAAGATAAGATGTAACCGGAGCGGTGAATCCCACGAGCAGAACTATTGAGAGATAAACCTTTTTCAGCGTTCGCCAGGTCGGAGTCTTCAGCTGCTCAACGATCTGTGCGGCTGATTCAAAGCCGGTGATGCCGAGGAATGCTGCAGCGCATCCGTGCAACATGTTTGCCGGGCTGATACTCGGCAAGTCTCGGAAAACGATTGTGAAGTCGACCTGACGCTGAAACGCGAGGTATAGTCCGTAAACATCGAGGCAAATCAAAAGTAGGAAGTGCCCAAGAGCGATGAAAAACACGGCGAACGCCGGTTCTTTCATGCCTTTGATGTTTGCAATGCCGAAGATGATGACCGGAACTAGAGCCACAATAAGGATATTGCCAGTCGACCAGTCCATCATGTTGTCGAACGAATCGAGGTAATAGGCTCCAGACAAGGCGCTCACGGCGGCAGTTGCCAGGTAAGAGAGAATGGTCAAGGCGCCGACGAACATGGCAAGCCGTCTTCCGACGGTTTGCAAAACCATGATGTAGGCGCCGCCGTTGAAAGGGCTGACTGAGCAGCCTTCTTCGTATGTGATTTTGAAGAACCACATCATCAGGCAGACGAACAGAATGACAAGCGGCGCCGCAAATCCGACATACGGCATGATTACGCCCGTGCTGTAAAACACGGATGTACCTATGTCTGCACCGACAATGCCGGCTGCCATCCACCAGTTAAGAAGAGCGTCTTTGTCGTGGTGGTTTGGTGATTTCGGCGACGAGGATGTATCGATTTCTATTGGACCGGTCATAGCCGAGGTCTCGGCCGCGCCCAACATATCGTTGTTCTGCGAAGAGGACATTTTGGATTCTTTTGTTACTGACTCTGCCGAAGGTGTTAATCGACAGAGACAGTGTAGCTAAAAGTCACAAATGTTTTAGTGCTTTTATCGAGATGTTATCGCTGTAAAACGCTACTCTAAGCGTAATTTTAGGACTGCGATCACATTTTTACTAAAAGCATTAGTAGAAATGAAAGCATTTTGAAAGCCACGGGCTTTATGTTAGCTCGGTTATGGATGCTCATGGAAACGCCATTCATATCGACACCTTGTTGGCATTACTGCTCGTTGCCTCCGGTACCGCAGTAATAACCAAGTGGGTGCCGATCCCCTACTCAGTCGCGCTTGTGATAGCGGGACTTCTGATTGGCTTGTCCGGCGTGATTCCGCCTATCTCGATGACGCCGGAATTAGTCCTCTTGATTTTCCTGCCGGCTCTATTGTTCGAAGCCTCCTGGAATCTTGACATTAAGGCGCTGCGCCGCGACTGGCGTTCCATCAGCGCTTTAGCTACTGTCGGCGTTGTTGTGTGCATGCTCGCTGTGGCCGCCGTGCTCTATATTTCCGGTGGCTTCAATTTGCAGACCGCTCTGCTATTCGGTGCAATGGTCGCGGCTACCGACCCGGTGTCGGTGATTGCGCTGTTTCGGCAGATGGGCGTGGACGAGCGGCTCACCATGATTCTTGAGGGCGAAAGTCTTTTTAACGATGGTACGGCAGTTGTTCTTTTCAAAATCGTCCTTGGAGTCGTGCTGACAAAGCAGGTTTTCTCTTTTGGCAACACTATTGGCGCCTTCGCATTTGTCGTTTTTGGTGGTATTGCTCTTGGTGCCGGTCTTGGGCTTCTCGCTTCCAAAATTACTCGAGCATTCGAAGACCATTTGCTCGAAATTACTTTGACGATGGTCACCGCATATGGTGCTTATTTACTTGCGGAACATTTGCACGTGTCGGCGATTATGAGTGTTGTCTCTGCCGGAGTTGTAGTGGGCAATTATGGAAGTCGTTCCGGTATGAGCGAAAGCACTCGCATGGCGGTGAATTCGTTCTGGGAATATGCGGCATTTCTTGTCAATTCTCTGCTCTTTCTATTGATCGGATTGCAAGTGAACTGGCAGCTGCTGTTGAAGCATTCTCATGTTATCGGGTTGGGTGTCCTTGCTGTTTTCGTTGCGAGAGCTCTTGTAGTCTATGGTCTGTGTCCTTTCGTCTCTACCGGTAGGAAACCGATTCCAGTTGCTTGGCGGCATGTGATGTTTTGGGGCGGTTTGCGAGGAGCCCTGGTGATGGCGTTGGCCCTCTCTCTGCCGATGTCTTTTCCTGAGCGTGAAGTGATTATCAATATGACTTTTGGAGTGGTTTTATTCACTCTGCTCGTGCCGGGGCTCTCTATGGAACCGTTGCTTCGCGTTCTCGGTCTGGAGCCGGAAGGAAGAGAAGTCGAAGCACCGGTTTGAGCGTTCAAAAGCGTTCAAGACTTCGATTGCATCTCCTGGACTTTTGGCGTTTTCGCGCCTGATTGAGAGCCCGGCTTGGTGCCATTTTTCTGTTTGACCGCAGAACCGCCGCGTGTTGTGTCGGAACTGTCCGCTCCTCCTGAAGGCGTTTGCTGCAGTTTTGGAAAAATCACTGTGAACTTTGTGCCCTTGTTGTTCTTGCCGGAATCTATACGGACAGTAGCTCTGTGTATTCTCGCTATTTCTGAGACGATCGAAAGTCCCAGACCACTTCCGCTTACGTCCAGATTGATCGCTTTTTCCATCCTGTAGAAGCGCTCAAAAACTTTCGGACGCTCTTCGGGCGGTATTCCCAAACCATCGTCCTCCACTATTAGGGTAGCGTTTTCATTGTTGGTTACGACGACACTCACGTGACCACCGGGACTGTTGTATTTGATGGCGTTTTCGATAAGATTGCTGGTCAATTCTTTTAAACTGATCGCGTCACCTCTTATATACGTGGGTGTTTCCGGATGATCCAGATCGACTTCGATGTTTAAACGAATTGATTCTAAGACTGCGTCAGTGAGCGCGTTTTCCGCAACACAATTTAAGTCGATAACATCATACGACTGTAGTAACGAATCGTTCTGTTCAGCTCTGGAAAGACTTAAAAGTTGCTGCACTGTTCTAATAATTCTGTCCACGCCATCGCCCATTTGATTCAGCATCTTGAGCGTTTCCTGATCGACTGAGCTTTTCTCGAGCAGCTCGATGTAGGTTTTTAAACCAGCCAGAGGCGTTCTCAATTGATGAGCTGCATTCGCTGCAAATCGATGTTGTTTTTCAACGTCAGCCGAAATACGCAGAAACAAACCGTTGAGAGCGGTCAAGAATGACTTTACTTCGTATGGTGCATTCTCTTCGTGGATCGGCGACAAATCCGTGGGCGCGCGTCTTTGAACCAGTTCGCCGATTGTTCTCAGCGGTTTAATACCTTTCTCAATTGAAATCCAAACAGCCAATACCGCGAGTGACAGTAGTATCATCTGCGGTATCACGATACCGAGGAGCAGTTTTCGTCGATATTCTTTTCGAGAGTTCAGAGTCTCGCCCACTTCGATTATCAGATAACCGGACTTGAGTTCGGGCACAGAAATTCGTGTTGACGCAACTCTGAAGACTTTATTGTCAATGACCTCATAGCGCAATCCAGCCATCTCCCCAGTGGGTACGGCTAACGGTGGATTGGGAAGTCCCATGTCTTTGGTAAGCAGTTCTCCCTCTGATGAAAACAATTCATAGACGAAGTCGTCCTTGTTTTCGTGCGTCAAAATCGTAATTGTTCGTTTGGGCAGTTGTTCAATCGAAACCCGATCGCCATTGAAAACAAGGCGGCTGGTGAGAGAGTCCATCGAGTTTATCAAGGTCCTATCGTACGCTTCTCTGGATAGATACATCGAAAGAACGTACGAAACCACTGCTGATACTATGAGTAGTATCAGCAGTGGGGTCATCAACCAGACTTGCATCTGGCGACGAATTGAGTTTTTCATTGTTGATGAAGCGGTTGATGTTGTTGATGTTGTTGAGGTTGTTGTTGCTGCTGTTGTTGCTGCTGCTGCTGCTGTTGCATTGGCTGCGGCTGATGCTGCTGCTGTAGCTGCGACGGCTGTTGCTGTTGCGCAGGCGGCTCGAGAATGTAACCGAGACCGCGAATAGTCCGCACGTTGATGCCGGAACCCTCCAGCTTCTTGCGCAGACGATGCACAATAATTTCAATTGCATTGAAGCTAATTGAAGATTCCCAGTTCGACAGATGCTCGGTGATTTGTTGTTTGTTAACCACTTTGCCTGCCTTTTGCAACAGGAGCTCTAGAACTGCAACTTCTCTTGCCGACAGGTCGACAGCTTGTCCGTTTACATTAAGACGTCTGCCTACTGTGTCGTAGCAAAAACCGTTGTATTTGATTTCTGTTTGATTGCTCCAATTTCCTTTGCGGAGAAGAGCGCGGATTCTGGCTTCCAACTCATCAAGATGGAAAGGTTTGGTCATGTAGTCGTTAGCTCCGAGATCGAGACCGGTTATACGGTCCTTCACTCCATCGCGAGCCGTTAAGATTACGACTGGCGTTGGCTGACCTCTCTGGCGGAGGCGCGTCAGCACTTCCAGCCCATCAAGATCAGGCAGCCCAAGGTCCAAAATCACCAAATCGTATGGTGTGACGGTAAGAGCGTTGTCTGCGTCAGGACCTGTTTTGACCTGGTCGACTAGGTACCCATTTTGCGAAAGCGCCAGATGAATTCCCTTGGAAAGCATTTGGTCGTCTTCTGCTAGTAGTATTCGCACGGCGTTAACCTCGTTGTGACGCGTTCTTAGAGATAATAGCAAATGGGTCGTCAAGTGAAGCCAGAATGGCGAAACAAATTTTCCACCTCCAGGATAATAAGATCTGATATCTTTTGTAGCTGTAGCTTATCTCTATCCTAGCAGTGCCAGGTGCCAGACCGCGCATTCTGTCCCAGAGCTTGCCAGGGTAAGTTCGTAACTTTAATTCGGAGTTTGGACCATCATGACGACCGCAAACAAAGAAGTAACCAATCGTTTGAAACAGCTAACCAAGCAGGGTCAGTCGATATGGCTGGATTTTATTCGGCGCAGTTTCGTGAGAAATGGAAATTTAAAAAAACTTGTGGATGACGATGGTTTGCGCGGTGTGACGTCCAACCCTTCGATATTTGAAAAGGCGATCGCGGGAAGTGATGACTACAAGGAGCAGATGGAAGAATTGCTTCAAGACCGCTCTCTCGACGCTAACGCAATTTATGAGAAGCTCGCGATTCAAGATATTCAGGAAGCTTGCGATGTTTTGAAAACCGTTTACGAGGAAACCGCCGGGCGCGACGGCTATGTTTCCATGGAAGTTTCGCCATTGCTGGCTTCCGACACCAAAGCGACAATCTCCGAAGCTCAGAAAATCTGGAAAGCCGTTCAGCGACCCAATTTGATGGTTAAGGTTCCGGCCACGCCTGAGGGAATTCCGGCGATTAAGGAACTGATTTCAGAAGGGATTAACATCAATGTGACGCTTCTCTTCTCGGTCGACGCCTATAGCGATGTTGCCGAGGCTTATATCTCTGGTCTCGAAAAGCTTCATGAGAAGGGCGGCGACGTTAATATGGTCGCATCGGTCGCCAGTTTCTTCGTTAGCAGAATCGACTCCCTGGTTGATTCTCTCCTCAAAGATAAAATTAAGGTCGCTGAGGATGATAAGGAGAAAGCTAGATACGAAGCCCTTCTCGGTAAAACGGCAGTTGCTAATGCCAAGATGGCATATCAAATTTACCGGCAACTCTACACTTCCGATCGGTGGAAAGCGCTTGCCGGCGCCGGTGCTAGACCACAACGTCTGTTGTGGGCCAGCACCAGCACCAAGGATCCAGCATACCCGGATTGCTTGTACGTCGATGAGTTAATTGGAAATGAAACCGTTAACACGCTTCCGATGAATACCCTTGAGGCGTTTCGCGACCATGGTAAACCTGAAGAGACGCTCGAGAAGCGCCTCGATGAAGCTCAAAATGTTTTGGAACAAATCGAGAGATACGGAATTTCCCTCACCGAAGTGACCGACCGGCTACTTTCTGAGGGTGTCGAGCTCTTTGCGGTTGCGTTCAAAAAACTGCTGGCCGCCGTCAATAAACAGCGTAGAGCTCACCATTCGCCCAAGATCGATACGATGAGTTTCCGCCTGCCGGAAGGCCTGGCAAAAGACGTTGATGCAATGGTCGATGAGTGGCAAGAAGCCGGCCGCATTCAAAAGCTCTGGAACAAGGACAAGGGACTATGGACCGGCGCCGATGAAGCGAATTGGATGGAGTGGCTCGACATTGTCGACGAGCAACTCAAGGACGCCGATAAGTTCGAGCATCTGGCTTCCGAAGTGAAGGAGAGCGCCTTCGAGCAAGCAGTCGTCTTGGGTATGGGCGGTTCGAGCCTCTGTCCTGAGGTCATGAGTTTGACGTTCGACCGCAGCGAAGGATTTCCGGAGTTGTCGATTCTGGATTCAACCAATCCGGAACAGGTTCTGGCCAAAGACCATTCGCTCAATCTGGAAGAAACCTTGTTCATCGTCTCAAGCAAGTCCGGAACGACTCTTGAGCCCAACATTTTTATGGAGTACTTCCTGCATCGTGTCAAAGAGAAAGTAGGGGAAGATAAGGCCGGATACCACTTTATTGCAGTCACCGATCCTGATTCAAAACTGGAATCATTTGCGAAGCAGGAAGGATTCAGAGAAATCTATTACGGCAAGCCTGCCATCGGCGGTCGTTATTCGGCTCTGTCCGATTTCGGAATGATACCGTCGGCGGTGATGGGTCTCGACGTCCGGGAGTTCTTAAGTCGGGCGAGCGAGATGGTGGAAGCTTGTAAGAAGACCGAATCAGTCAGGGAAAACCCGGGCGTGATGCTCGGTATCATTCTCGGTGTGGCGGCTTTGGCTGGACGCGACAAGCTGACCATCTTTACCTCTAAGGGTATTCATGATCTGGGCGCATGGCTCGAACAGCTGATCGCGGAGTCTACCGGCAAGGACGGAAAAGCGATCATTCCTCTAGATAGAGAACTGCTTGGCACGCCCACCGCATACGGTGATGACCGAGTCTTTGTTTACCTGAAGGTAGACGGGGAGAACGATAAGGTGCAAGAAGAAGCTCTCAACGCATTGGAAGAAATTGGTCATCCCGTCATACGAATCATGCTCGACGACAAAATGGCGCTCGGCGAAGAATTTTTCCGCTGGGAGATAGCCACGGCTGTCGCAGGTAGCATCATTGGTATTAATCCCTTCAACCAACCGGATGTGGAAGCCAGTAAAGTTGCCACGCGTGAACTGACTGATGAGTATGAAAAAAACGGTTCACTGCCTGCTGAAGAGCCTTTCTTCACCGATGCGAGCGTAAAACTTTTTACCGACTCGCGGAACCTGGAAGACCTCTCCAAAGCGGAACAGAAATTGAGCGAGATCTTGAAAGCTCACTTCGCGCGGATCCGGGAGAACGATTACTTCGCCGTCCTAGGTTACATTCAGATGAACGAAGAGCACGAGCGCATGTTGCAAAACATCCGCCATGCCGTTCGCGATTCGCGCAAGGTAGCAACCTGTCTCGGATTCGGTCCGCGCTTTCTCCACTCGACCGGTCAGGCTTACAAAGGTGGACCAAATACTGGAGTGTTCCTCCAGATAACCAGCGATCACGAAGAAGACGTTGCAGTTCCTGGTCACGAGTATACCTTTGGTGTCGTATGTGATGCTCAGGCACGTGGCGATCTCACTGTGCTATCAGAGAGGGAGCGCCGACTGCTTCGCGTTCACCTGACAGGCAACGTCGGCGAAGCGTTGAAACTTCTTACCCGTGCCGTCGGTGAGGCTCTGACGTAAGCGAAGATCTTTCGGACAGCAAATTCAATAGGCGCAGTCGGTTCAAGCGGATAAATAGATCGAAGGAGACGAAAGCGAGTGAAACTTCACGAAGAACATAAAACGATGATTCTTGCCGGCGATATTGGTGGCACGAAAACCAATCTAGGTTTATTCGTTGTGAAAGATCATCAGCTGCGTCCCGTTCTGGAAGAGCATTTTGCCAGTCAGGAGTTTCCGGAGCTTGAGATGCTTGTTCAGACTTTTCTGGACAAGCATGAGGTCAACATTCAATATGCATGCCTCAGTATTGCAGGTCCGGTTATCGACAATCGTTGCAAAACAACTAATCTTCCCTGGACTGTGGATGCCGATGAAATGTGCCGCCGTCACAGTTTTGAAAAGGTCTGGTTGATTAATGACCTCGAAGGTAATGCGCATGGTATCACGCATCTTCGTGATGAAGAATTCGAAGTGCTGCATGCGCCGGAGACTCCTGTTCATGGAAATGCTTGCGTGGTCTCTGCCGGTACCGGACTCGGTGAAGCCGGTCTGTTTTGGAACGGTGATGGCTACATACCATTTGCATGCGAGGGCGGTCATACCGACTTCGCGCCGCGCAGCGATGAAGAAATCGAGTTATTCAAATACTTGCGCCGCGATCACCAGCACGTGAGTTATGAACGCGTTTTATCCGGCATGGGACTCTATGCTATCTACTCGTTCCTCCGCGATACCAATCGCTATCCGGAACCGGAGTGGGTGGCTGATGAACTGGCTGCTGTAGACGATCCCGCTGCTGCAATTTCGATGTTCGGAATGCAGGAGAAGGCTGAGATTTGCGTCAAAGCGCTCGATATGTTTATCGACATTTATGGAAGCGAGTGTGGCAATGCCGCACTTAAATTCATGGCATTCGGCGGTGTCTTCATCGGTGGTGGCATCGCTCCCAAGATTCGGGAAAGGATGAAAGGACCGCGATTCATCGAATCGTTCTTGAATAAAGGCAGAATGCGAGCCATCCTCGAGAAGATGCCGGTGAAGATTATTTTGAATAACAAAACAGCTCTGCTTGGTGCAGCGCGCTGCGCGATGCTCAAGTCCGGACAGTTGCCTTCAAGAGTGACGGTTTAAATCTGTTCCCAACAAACAATCGGTCCGGGTTGCGTGGACCCGGACCAATTATTTTGTTTGTTTGTTGAGGAGGAAAACTTGTTATTTCTTCTTTTTGTTTTTCTTGGAGTTGGTCTTGCGGGTGGACCGTTTGTTCGCAAGTCCTTTGCTCGAATTCTTCTGCGGTTTGTCAGCAAAATATTCGCCTTTCAAGTCGAATGTCGGTTTTGGAGCTGCCGCTTTCTTTGCGTTGTATATCAAAGTTTCATTTGCAAAGATGTTTGCAGGTGGTGCTTCGACTTGTGCGGTTTGACTGTTTTGCACCGCAGGCGGTATCGAGTCATCGATCGTTTTGAAGGACGTAACAGTTTTCAATTCTTGCTCTGCCGCGAGAATAACCGGCTCAACTGCAATGGGGGCGTTTTTCAAAGCTGTCGAATACTCTCCGGATTGATTCATCAACGATTGGAGGCTGGGAACGCTGTCAGTGCGGGTCTCTTCCGTAGAATTCGCGGGTGCTGATTCATGATTTGGCATTTGCATGGGAACCGCAACCGGCGCCGAGTGATAGTTGGTAGAAATCGTGATTGAGTACGATTGGGTTTCAGGCATGAGCGGTTTGGAAACGGGCGCTGCTGCAGGTTGGGAGAATTGTGAAACTGGAGAATCGTTGACCGTTTTCCAGCCGTCTCTTTTCTTTTTGATCTCAAATTTGCTTTGAATCGGTTCGGCAAGATTGAAACCTGACTTCGCATCAAAGTCGCTTGAAAGGCTGTCGCTGGTCCGACCTTCGTTGAGCCATGGATCCACTTCCAGAAGATCGAAATTCGCGTTTCGTTCATCGACCGATTTATTCGGAGACAGCATCTCTTGTGTGGCTCCTAGCAGCAAGCGCAGCAACTCCGCGGATGCTACTTCGAGCATCTCACCGGTGAGCGCGCCGGTTTCTGAAATCCAGAAGACGCCTTTTTGTGAGTTCACCTGCGCCTTCCATTCGACTACAGGCGTGTATGGTTCCAAATCAGTCAGTGCTCCGATATTGTCTGTGGGAAGAAGATAGAATGCGATGGTGTCGTGTCTTCCGTCGACGAGAAGTCTGAACAGCTTGGTCGAAAGGCTGCATTGAACATACGGCATCGTTTCATCATTATTGACGCGTCCGACGACTTCGGGCTCGCTCGCCGTGATGAAGAGTTCGCTCAAGCCGAGTAGCGTGTTCAATTCGGTGGAGAATGCCAGAAGCGTTTTAAACGTGCGTTGCATGAGGTCGCGAATAGCCTTCGAGAATAGTCTGTTTTCTTCCGAAGTCTTTTGGGTTTCCTTGCGGCGGCGGTCTAAAAACTGCATCGCATCTTGAGCCAAGTCCGCGATTAAGTCCTGGCGCGACCCCTGATAACGAGCTTTATGCAATTGAAGAATCTTGTCGGAGAGCAAACTTCGATCTTTGCCGCCAACCAGGAGTTCCTGTTGGTGCTTCTGGCGGTCTGCGGAGGTGCTGAAGTAGTCCAGTATTCTCCAGCGATAGCAAAAGTAATTGTTCTTGGGAAACTTCTGACGATTAGTAACTTCCGTTAGCTCATTGGAATTTTTCAACATGCAAAACCTCCAACAGCCGGTCCAGGGCTGCTTGCCATATTCAAACGGTCAACAAACAAATTATCCAAGGTGAGACTGGATTAGCTCGGTCGCTCTTCTGAATGAGATTGCTCGATTTGCCTGCCTCACAATTCAATCCTAGCCAAAATCCCGCAGGGCGTAAATCCGCAGTACTGTATCCGCAAAAGTGCGTATACAAAAATGAGCGGGCTCGGCGGAGCTAAAACCTGTTTTCGGTAAACTGATGTCCGTCAGCTTTTCTCGCTGGGTTTAGACGGGTCGAGCGCCACGTTTACGGCTGGACCGTCCTCGATTGCCCCGTCGGTTGCTGAACCTTGCACGGTCTCGATATTCGCTGACGCCTCGTCATCTGGTGCGACCAGCAAGTCTTCCACAGCCTTGGCGTCCGCCGAGTCGGTGGAGCGAGCCATCGTATCCCTTTTTAAGGCTTCGTATTTTTCATCGATCCTATGCCTGAAGTCTTCCAGCGAAGCTTTGCTCACCTTGTCTTGTCGGGCTAGAAGATTTAAACAGTCGCGCTGCGCTTGAATCAAGGCTCTCTCGATTTGGATGCGCTCGATATCGGCGACGCTTATGTCTTCTTCTCGGAGTTTGAATACCAGCATCTCGGCTTCGGCGATTTTGTGCTCAAGCGACTGCTTTTCCTGTAAGTAGTCTTCTTTTCGCATTTTTGCGCTCTGTAGTCTTTCGAGTTGCAGGCGATATTGTTTCAACTCCTCGTTGAGAGCGAGGTACTTCAAGTCGCTGGTCTTCGCCTTACTTACTTTGAGGAGGTTCACCAGCGGCTCGAAGGATAAACCTTGTACAAAAAGGGTGAATAACGCAACACCGAATGTGGTGACCATGAGCGATTCACGCATTGGGAAATTGCTGGGTAAGCTAAGCGCCATCGCCATACATAAAGAGCCCCGCAGCCCGCCCCAGAAGAGCAAGTGCCGCCAACTTCCTGGAATAGGATATTTTGCGGTTGATACGAATGGTGCCAGACCGTAAATGACCACAAAGCGTCCGGCCAGAATTGCTATGATGGCGACGCCGATTTGAGGTGCATACTTGACTAGAAGATTAATCTCAATCTGTAAGCCAATCAGTAGAAACACCAGCGACTCGGCAATAAAAGCAGCATATTCCCAGAATGAATCAACCGCCAACCGCGTGGTCGGTGACATATGAGTTCGGCTGCCGTAGTTGCCCATAATGATGCCGGCGACCAGCACAGCCATAACCCCTGAAACGTGAAAGTGCTCAGCACCTACGAAGGCTCCGTATGCGGAGACGATTGTCAACGTAATTTCAAGCAAATGGTCGTCGAAAAATCGCGTGAGCCATGAAGCAAATGCACCGACAGCGATACCAAGACCGACCCCACCAAAGGTGACGAGGGTAAACTGAACGAGGATGTCTGTCGGGGATAAAGCACCGCCTGCGATGGCTGAAGCCATGAGAATCCGGAAGAGCACCACCGCAGTACCGTCATTCAGCAGGCTCTCGCCTTCGAGGATTGTGACCAGGCGCTTTTCTATACCCATCTTCTTGAAAAACGCGAGGACCGATATCGGGTCTGTTGCGCTAATCATGGCGCCGAACATTAGTGCGATGAGCAAATCTACCTGTGCCAGGAAATGGATTACATAACCTACCACTATTGTGGAGATAAACACGCCGATCGTCGCGAATGCAAGCACCGGCTTGTAGCACTTTTTTAGAACGTGAAGGTTGAGATTCCATGACGCTTCAAACAGCAATGCCGGAAGAAATACCATAAGAATAATTTCCGGCGTCATATGAACTTCCGGAAGTAAATGAAACACGCCGATCATTAGACCGGCAACCACAAGCGCAATGGAGTAGGGCAGACGAATCCACTTCACCGCAATGGCAACGCATGCGGCTACAAGGGTCAGAACTAACAGAACGTGCGTGTTTAAATGCAAATCGAAACCTACCTCACCGAGCGCTGCCCATTAGCTTCCGAACAGTAGGTACCAAAAGGAACAGCACAATGGTGCCTACAAATGTTGCTGCGGCCATTGAGCCGAACAATGTCGACATGCCGCTGAGATTCTTTTCGTCGAAAAATCCACCGACGTAGCCCGCCAGTCCGTTTCCGAGCGCCATCCCGATAAACCAGGCGCCCATTGTGATACCCACTAGCCTCGCCGGCGCGAGTTTCGTCACCGTACTCAGACCTACCGGGCTTAAACAGAGTTCGCCCATATCTTGCAGCAAGAAAACACAGATCAGCCAGAGCGGGCTGACTTTCCCTTGGGACGCCAATACTGAAGCCGGCACCATAAGAGCGATTCCAAGTCCAAGCAACAGCAGACCGATTGCGAACTTGGCAGGCGCTGATGGCTGTTTATCGCCGAGCTTCAGCCAGAGTATCGAGAAGAGTGGCGCGAAAATAATAACGAAGGTGGCTTGGAACGTCTGAAGCCAGCTCGAAGGAAATGCCCAGCCACCAATGGTAGTGTCAGTGCATTTGTCTGCGAATATGTTTAAACTGCTCCCGCCCTGTTCATATATCGCCCAAAACAGAATGTTGAAGACGAACAGAACAGCGATGGCGCCGAGACGTTTCACTTCATCAGGCGTTAGCGCTTCTTTAGCGTTCTTGCCGTCGTTCTCAGATTTCTTTCTCTGCGGGCGTAAACCCGCTGTTCCTAGCTGTTTCCACTGAATCACATAATGAATTAGACCGATCATCATGCCAACGCCGGCTGCACCGAATCCCCAGTGCCAGCTGTGGTGTTCTGACAAGCCGACGGACGTGAGCCAGGCTTTGAACTCGGTTCCCTGTGCAAGATATCCGCACACCAGGGGCGAAAGCATCGCGCCGATATTGATGCCCATGTAAAAGATTGAGAAACCGCCATCGCGTCGAGGGTCTCCCTCTTTGTAGAGCATCCCCAGCATTCCGCTAATGTTTGGCTTGAGCAGACCTGTTCCTACCACGATCAAACCCATGCCACCATAAAACGTCGCCAGCGATGGAAACGCGATCGTAAAGTGACCAAGTGCAATAATTATTCCGCCGATTAAAACTGCCCAGCGCGCCCCGAGAATTTTATCCGCGATCAGTCCGCCCGGCAGGGAGCTCAAGTAGACGAGCATCGTATACCAGCCGTAAATCTCACCGGCATTTTTGTTTGACATGCCGAGACCGCCTTCGCTGACGGCTGCCACCATATATAGCACCAGAATGGCGCGCATTCCGTAATAGCTGAAGCGCTCCCACATCTCGGTGAAAAACAGATTCACCAGGCCAACGGGATGACCGGCAAACGTTTTTTCGTGGTCTGCCAACGGCAAGGTGGTTTCGCTGACAGTCATTAAAAGTTCGCCGGACTACTTGAAAACACGGCTAAATTCCCCAGGCGATGAGTTCTAGCAGTTTATCATTTTAAGTATCTCTATCGCATGAAGTGGCGACGTTCTAGTGGCCAATTGGATAGAATGTTGAGATGAAAAACGCGAGTTTTGAAATTCTCGATCATCCCGCTGATATGGGCTTTCGCGCCTGGGCTCCGTCCAAAGAGGAACTGTTTGAAACGGCAGCAACTGCCGTTACTTCCATTCTTGTAGATCTCGATGATATCGACGAATCGACCACTGTTGAAATCTCAGTTGAGGCGGAAGATGAAGATTTGCTTCTCTACAATTGGCTTTCCGAAGTATTGTTTTTGTTCGATGCTGAGGGCGTATTGTTGAAAAGATTCGAAATTAAAGAGTTCATGACATCGGGAGACAAATTGACGGTCGTCTCAAAAGCTGTGGGGCAAAGGTACTCCAGTGAAAAACATGAAATCAAAACCTACGTTAAGGCAATAACACTTCACCAACTGCAAATTATGCGCAAGGAGGAAAATTTTGAAGCACAGGTTTACCTCGACATTTAAACGCGCTATAGATCAGAAGCGGCTTGAAGTTGAAGCAATAGCAGACGGTCGCGTTCAGGAGTAAGACGGTTCGAATGACGAAGCTGAGATCGAATACGAAGTGGGATAACATCATCGAGGTAATCGATCAGAATCGCTACATGATTCCGCGCCACTACAAGTACGGGATGAATGTCGATGCCATGATCTTCAGCAGTCCTGAACTAATTAAGCATGTACTGACCGATCTGTCCCTCGAGCAAGCCGCCAATGTCGCCACGCTCCCTGGAATCGTGGGAAAGTCGCTCGCTATGCCGGATATGCACCAGGGGTACGGCTTCCCGATCGGTGGTGTTGCCGGCATGGATCCGGAAACGGGTGTGGTCTCGCCTGGTGGTGTTGGATTCGATATCAATTGTGGAGTGCGCTTAATTTCCAGTCCTCTAAGTTTTAAAGACGTAGAGTCTAATCTGGACGAGCTGGTCACGGCTTTGTTTAAAGCTGTTCCAACCGGGGCTGGAAAAGACGGTCGCATTCATCTCAGTTCGCGAGAGCTTGATGCCGTGCTGAAGGGCGGATCAAAGTGGGCTGTCAAAGAAGGTTATGGAATCAATGCTGATTTAGAGCGCACCGAGGATGGTGGCTGTTTACCTCACGCTGTTGAAACGGCTGTGACTGAGCGGGCGCGAAAGAGGGGCGGCAGTCAGCTTGGAACGCTAGGTTCCGGCAATCACTTCTTGGAAGTAGATGTTGTCGACCAGATTTTCGACAGGGAAGCGGCCGAAGCATTTGGTTTATTCGACCAGCAAATATGTTTCATGGTGCATTGTGGGTCGCGCGGTCTCGGGCATCAAGTCTGCACTGATTTTGTTGCAAACATGCAGCCGGTGATGAAGCGCTACGACATAACACTGGCTGATAGAGAACTGGCATGCTGTCCGATTAATTCACCAGAGGGTCAGAGTTATCTTGGCGCGATGGCTGCGGCTGCCAATTTTGCGTTCGCTAATCGCCAGTGCATAACCGAATGGATTCGGAAAGTGGTGCGCAAACTCTACGGCGGTTCAACGAATCTGTCGTTGGTCTACGACGTTGCTCACAATATGGCTAAGTTCGAAAATCATACAGTCGACGGCAAAGATATGCGCGTTCTGGTTCATCGGAAAGGTGCTACCAGAGCTTTTCCTGCTGGACGCCCGGAGCTTGCCGAGATGTTCCGGAAGACCGGACAACCAGTGATTATTCCTGGCGATATGGGACGAGCATCGTATGTTCTGGTGGGGACAGAGCAGGCGCTTAAGGAAACGTTCGGTAGCGTCTGTCATGGTGCCGGACGATTGATGAGCAGAACGCAAGCAAGGAAGAACAGGCAATCCAAAGATGTGATTGCGGCATTAAAAGCGCGTGGCGTGATTGCCAAAGCATCGACGCGCGAAGGATTGACCGAAGAAGTGCCGGAAGCATATAAGCCGATCGACGACGTGGTGCGCGCCGTCAAGGACGCCGGTCTTGCGCGACCAGTCGCGAGATTGAAACCAATTGGAGTGGTTAAAGGATAGTTTTAAAACGTAAAGTGATTTTGGAAACCGCAGAAGGAGAGATAAATGACACAGCCCGGCGAGATAATGGATGATCCTCTTTGGTACAAGGATGTTATCGTCTATCAGCTTCACGTCAAAACATTCTTCGACAGCAACGGCGATGGCTATGGTGACTTTGCTGGTCTGATTGAAAAGCTCGATTACATCGAGCAGTTAGGCGTAAATTGCATCTGGATCTTGCCATTTTATCCTTCGCCGTTGCGCGACGATGGTTATGACATCGCTGATTACGTCAGTATCAACCCGCTTTACGGTACGATGCAGGACGCGAAAAATTTCATCAAGGAAGCGCATCGTCGCAACATCCGAGTGATCACCGAGCTTGTTATCAATCACACTTCCGATCAACACGAGTGGTTTAAACGCGCGAAGGCTGCGCCTCCTGACAGTAACGAACGCAACTATTATGTATGGAGCGACACCGACACAAAATTCGATGATGCTCGCATCATCTTTATTGATACCGAGGCGTCCAATTGGACCTGGGATTCAACCGCAAAGGCTTACTATTGGCACCGCTTCTTCAGCCATCAGCCGGATTTGAACTTTGATAATCCCGAAGTCACCAACGCCGTTTTAGATGTGATGCGCTTCTGGCTCGACATCGGTGTCGATGGTTTTCGTCTGGATGCGATTCCGTACCTTATCGAACGAGAAGGCACCAACTGCGAAAACTTGCCGGAAACGCACGCGATTCTCAAACAATTTCGCGCCGCATTAGATAAGGACTATAAGAATAAACTGTTTCTTGCGGAGGCTAACCAATGGCCTGCTGACGTGATTCAATACTTCGGCAGTGGAACAGACGAATGCCACATGGCCTATCACTTCCCCCTCATGCCGCGGATCTTCATGGCTTTGCACCAGCAAACGCGAACACCGATTGTTGAAATCATGCGGCAAACACCGGACATCCCGGAATCCTGTCAATGGGCGATATTCTTGCGCAACCACGACGAACTGACACTAGAGATGGTGACGGATGAAGAACGTGACTATATGTACGCAGCTTATGCGGAACATCCGATTATGCGCTGCAACGTCGGTATTCGTAGGCGCTTGGCGCCGTTGCTGGAGAACAGTCGTCCGCGTGTTGAATTGGCGAACAGCCTGTTGTTTTCAATGCCGGGTACGCCGATTGTTTATTACGGCGACGAAATCGGAATGGGCGATAACGTTTACCTCGGAGATAGAAACGGCGTTCGCACGCCGATGCAGTGGAACGGCGATCGCAACGGCGGGTTTTCACGCGCTTCCTTTGCGCAGCTCTATTCGCCGCCCTTGATGGATCCTGTGAGCGGCTACCAGGTGATTAACGTCGAAGCTCAGCAACTCGACAAGTCCTCATTGTTGCACTGGATGCGCAGAATTATTCGCTTGCGCAAACAGTACAAAGTGTTTGGTCGGGGCACAATCGAGTTCATCGAACCAGCTAACAGAAAAGTTCTTGCTTATATACGGCGCTATGAAAATGAAACGGTTTTGTGTCTCGCCAACCTCTCATACTCTCCTCAATCAGCGGATCTTCATCTTGAGAAATACGCAGGCAAAACGCCGGTTGAGATGTTCGGCATGGAAGCGTTTCACGAGATAACTGAGCAACCATATGTGGTGACATTCGCACCTTATGGTTTCTACTGGTTGCTGCTGGAAAAATAATGTGCGGCAATCACCTCAGGGCTTCAGTTTTAGCGCTTTGATGACCGCCGCCCTCAGATCCGGCACAATGTATCCTTGAGAGGTTTCCTTGCCGGTTTTGTATAGGAGTTGGTCGGCTTTCGCCGGAGTCAATTTGGGTTCGAGGCTCATGAGCAGTGCAATTGCTCCAGACCAGTGAGGAGCGGCATAAGAAGTCCCGGAGCCGGAAGCTGCAGTCGATATCGCATTACTGTACGTTCGAACATTTACGGACGGAGCAACGGCTTTGAATGGCCCGTACGTAGACTGAGTCCAGTACATGTCATTTTCATCAATTCCTCCGACTCTGCGAATTGTCTTTTTTGACTTGCTTGGATCTTCAATCGGGTCATTGCCAGCCGCGTTGATCAGGATATCCTTATGCTTTGAAAGCATTTTGGCAATGTCTTGTATCAACTCCGAACCATTGTAGGTTGGCAAACCGAATGACTGAAGGCTGAGGTTGATAGCAGATGGACCGCCCCTCTCCGCTTGATGGTCTACACACCAGTTAAGCGCTCGGATGACGTCGATAGTATCGATTTGTCCTGCAGCGTTTGATACCCGGCAACACGTCAGCGCGACCGACGGGGCTGTATGCGATGCTACGCCGGCAAGCAATATGCCATTATTAGTGGTGGCGGCCGCAATCGCGGCAACCGCGGTGCCGTGAACCTGTGGGTCTCCAGCTGCTTCTGGTACGCCATCCAGTCCGCCGACGAAATTGAACTGAGTGATATTCGTCCACTCGTTCGATACGGGAGTGCATCCCGAGTCAATTATAGTCAGTCTGGGCTGTGCAACCTGTGATACGTTCTTCGCCTCGAGCAAGCAGCGCATTTCGCTGAAATTGATCTGTTGAAGGTTGAGTTGGTTGGCAAACTCTGGATCGTTGATTGAGGGGACGCATTGGTTCAACTTGCTGGCGAATTTGATCTCTGCTGTGCTGAGATCCGGGTCTGCCGAGTTCTTAACGCTATACAAAGCTGATTTTACAGACCCTGATCTCGGCTGCACTTCTAAGATCACATAATGTTCGGTCTTTGACCTGATCTCGTTGACGACCATCAGTCCGCGCTTTTGCAAACGGGTTTTGAATTTGTCTATATCTACATTCGGGCGACTCATTATGAGTACGCTCTGTCCCGCCGGAATTCGCTTGGCCTGAGCGATTTGAGGAAATACCGACAGGAGAATGAAGAACGAAAACAAATAGAGGGTCTGTATTGTTCCTCTTTTAGGAAACAATTCGTGAGCGGTTCGACTTCGAAATGAAGCCACGCCGTGACTCGGTAATTTCAAAATCTAATTCTCCAACACAGGAAGATTCGACTGTTGCGAAACTCGCACGGCTACCTTTTCAATCTTATGGTAGTTTCATGGTACCACCGGCTGAGGCCTGCCGCAGATAAAATCTTGACGTTACCCGAGGCGCTATTGCCTCCTGGGTTTGTTATTCTTCAGATCGTTTGCATGTTTGTGAGAACTAGCTTTGAGTTATTGCTACTAGCCGGCTTTCTTGGTCAGCTCTCTTGCTTTTGAGAAGTCCGCTTCTGCAGCTCCAGTTTGACCGCACTCCTGTTTGGATTTGCCGCGCAGGTCATACTCTTCGGCCGAATTCGCGGTCATCGCGGCAGCCTTTTTGAAATCCACTTTCGCCGCTTCTTTTTTTCCGAGTTGTCGATTGGTAAGGCCTCGGTAGTAGAATCCACCGATGCATTTCGGATCTAATTCGACAACGGTGTTGAAACGTTCCAATGCAACTTTGAAATCTTTGGACTCGTAGCGACGTTTGCCGTCAGCATAGAGGTCGCTTGCCAGATTGGCTTTGGCATTGGCGCCGGCTCCGCCACTTCCGGGTGCAGGCGGCTCACCCTGCTCCTTGGCAAGAGCGGTTGGTGCTGTGAGGACGAGCGCGCTGATTAGCGCAAGGAAAGTATTTTTGATGGTCATGTCCTTCTCCGGAACTGTTTCACAACGTGTTTCCTGGGCTGCCATTATCGCATTATCGCAAACGTTTTTGCTTAATCGTTAAGAGTCGCGCTGCGCGGCGTCTTCCTGCTGGCTGTCTCCGTTAAGTAGGATGACAAAATGCTCGCAATTTTCTCACCACCCGACTGGCTGAGGTGAATCGGATCTAGAAAATCCGTTTTTGTAAAACTATCCTCTTCAGTGAGGTCTAGATATTCCGCATCGTATTGTTTGCACAAATCTTGAATTTCATTTGATAACTGTGGTTGCAGTTTCCGAAACTCGGCAACATCCTCGCTTTTCAGCATAGGCATGGAAATTACACTTGCTTCGATTTTTTGCATTTGTAGAAACCGCAGGGTTTCATCTAGAAACCGCATCTGGTGCTCACAGTCTTTGCTTGAGTACACAAAATTGTCCGGGTACATCTTGATCTTGTCGTTAAAAACTTGTTTGTCGTCTGGAAGAAAAACAAATCGACCCGGAGCCATTGTCGAAATAGGCGCTCGGACCATGCTTTGAAAAACCGCATATAGCTTACTTCCAACGGTTGGAAACGCCAGATCGTACATTGCTCCAAGTGGAACGCTCGATGAAAAGTAACGGTAATAATCAGAGCGTCCGGGAAAAGGTAGACCGTTGCTGAGAAAAGATCGTGGTGTCACTGTCAGTATCACACGTTTTGGTTTCCGCAAATCAGAAAACAAACTCTCTGCAATTACGAGGTAATCCGATACCAGGCTTCCGGGCTGGCTGACGATGAATGTTCTCAGCTCGCCGCCGTCATGGTTCAGTTGTGATTCAATCGCATAGCTGCGATGGTCGAGAGCAAAATCAAGTTTTGTTCCAGCAACTTTCGCATCAGCAGATCTCAGACCACCGAGTTGCGAATCACCGAAAACAAAGATGTCCGGCGCCGAAGTCGAACTCTGGTAATCCCTGGCTATCCAGTATCCAAAGGGTTTAGCGCAAGTCGGCGCAAATTCGTTTGCTCTGGGCCAACGCCAGCATTCTGATGTTTCCGCCCAGACATTTCCAAAAGCTAGAGCGCCTGTCAATAATAAGAGACCAGCAATCATATGCCGCGCAAATCGCACTGATTTTGCTCTACTCGCCATCCTTTAATCATCTGAAAATTTCACAGATTGATCCAGGCAACTTCGTTTAGAATGATGCGGTCTTCTGTATGTGCAAAAGAGGTGTGTTATGCAACTGCCTGGATGTGGTCGAGCTTTTTCGGTTTTTGCCGCAGCTTCGATTCTTCTGTCCTCATCGGTGTTTCCAGCGTTTGCTGCGGAATCAAAACGACCGCTTGTCATTGCACATCGGGGTGGAAAAAAATGGGCTCCCGAAAACACAATGGCCGGATTTGCCAAGAGTTTAAAGGCTGGAGCCGATGGTGTAGAGCTGGATATCCACCGATGCAAATCTGGAGAGCTGGTTGTAATTCACGATGAAACTCTCGATAGGACTACTGATGGCAAGGGCTTCATCAAAGATAAGACCTGGGACGAGTTGAAAACTCTGAGCGCAGGTAAATGGTACAGCGACGAATTTGCAGAAGAGAAACTGCCGCTGCTCACCGATGTTTTAAAACTTGCCGACGGAAAAATGATCGTCAACATTGAGATCAAGAATTCGCCGATTGAATATCCGGGCATCGAGGATGATCTCGCAAAGGTTCTGAAGGACTACAAGTATCCGGAGAAAATCCTCATCAGCTCCTTTGACCACGAACTTATCAGACGTGTCCACAAAAAAATGCCGAACATAGAAGCCGCATTTTTAGACGCAGGAATCGTTGCCGACGTGGGCAAATATGCCAACTCGATCGGAGCGAAAGCCTGGAATGCAGGGTATTCAGAGATGCGTGCCGACGCCGTCGAACGCGCGCATAAGGCTGGTCTGGCAGTCAACGTCTGGACCGTGGACGGAACGAAACATTGGAACGACATGCTTGAGATTAAGGTTGACGGCATCGTGACGGACGATCCTGGGGGTTTGATTCACCATCTGAAACAGCATGGCGGTTCCCAAAGCAGTAACTAAGCGACGTTTCGTACCACTGTTTAAATTTGTAGCCCATTAATTTATCAAGCCGGATTGAGTTTCAGCCGTTTGAGACATATATAGATGTGGAATTGCTTCCATAGAGGAAAGCTCGAATAGTTTCTTTAGGGGAAGGACCTGGATTTAGACTATGGCTAAAATTCTGCTCGTGGAAGACGATGACAGTCTTGCATTTTTGTTGAAAATGCAGTTGGAGCAATCGCGACACCTGATTGATGTGGCGCGCAGAGGGCTAGATGCACTTTCTCAGCTTCGGGGAAATTCGTCTTACGAACTGGTTATTCTCGACTGGATGCTGCCGGATATTGCGGGCGTCGATGTTTGCAAACAGTACCGATCGTCCGGTGGACGCACTCCGGTCCTGATGCTGACGGCGAAGGGAACTGTCGAGGATAAGGCGACTGGTTTAAACGCTGGTGCCGACGATTATCTTGTGAAACCTTTTCACCCGACGGAACTTGACGCCCGTGTCAATGCGCTATTGAGGCGTCCAGCAACCTATGCAGGCAAGAAGCTGTCGATACGTGATATCGAATTAGATACCGCTTCTGGTACCGTAATGCGTGGCGGCAACGAAGTCGAGTTGACTGCGAAAGAGTTTAGTCTACTGGAACTATTGATGCGTTATCCGGGTCAGAGCTTCTCTCTGGAAGCCATTCTCGACAGAGTTTGGGACAGCGACTCGGCAGCGTCGATTGATACTGTTCGAACTCACATGAAAACCTTGAGAAAGAAAATCGGCGACAACAATGAAGCCGACGGCATCATTCGAACCAAGCGCGGACAGGGGTATCGCATAGTCGACCATTGAGCATGCGAAGAAACCGATGTCAAAGCTATCTCAGCAAATTAAGAAGTGGATTTCGGTGTTTGACACACCGACCATAACCACGATAGCTATTTTCTTGACTGTTATTTTGCTGATGCACATCGGTCAGATTTCCGTCAGGGAGTGCTTCAAGAGGCTCGAAGACACAGGTATCTCGCAACAACGATTATCTATTCTGACGACGCTCGACCAAATCAAATACTATCTATCGAAGGCAGAAGCCTCGGAGATTGCGTACATCTGGTCGAACCAGAAAAAATATCTTGACCAATATAATGCTAACTTTGCGACGGTAGACCAACACGTCGCAGAGCTTGATATGCGTCTTCACGGCAAGCATAGAATGATTTCCGACGAGATTCGTGAGTACATTCGTGTGCGACGTGAATGCGCCGAAGAGGTTATCGCGCTGCGACAAAAAGAAGGATTAGAGGCTGCGGTTGCCCATGGAGAACGCCTTGGCGAGGCAACTGTAACGAAGCACCTCGAGGTCATGGTCGACGATCTAGCTAACCGCGCCGACCTCGAGTTTCAACTACAGGGAAGAGACCTCGATAACGGAAGTCGAACGGCAATATACGGTATCTTCCTTTTGATGATTGTTGCGCTTGTTATTTTAGTTGTCGTTATCGCAATCGTTAATCGTTACGTCAACGAGCGAAAGAATGCAGAGCTGTCTCTTCGCGATGCGGAACGCAGATTCCGAGCGGTTTTCAATCAGACATTCCAGTTTAGCGGCTTGCTGTCACCGGATGGTATTGTGCTTGAGGCAAATCAGTCTGCCGTAGATTTCGCTGGTGGAAACCTGCAAACTGTTCAAGAGAAATATTTTTGGGACACGCCCTGGTGGTCTTATTCAGCAGATGTGCAGAACCAGCTCAAAGACGCGATTCGGAGAGCCGCTAAGGGCGAGATGGTGCGCTTTGAATCTGCGGTAGAAGGTTCGAGTGGTGATCGTGCCACTGTAGACTTTTCAGTCAAGCCAATCAAAGAAGAGAACGGAGATGTTTCTTTCTTGATCGCCGAGGCAAGAGATATAACAGAGCGAGTTAGAGCTGAAGAAGCCCTGGCCGAGCGTGAAGCGCGAATGCGCGCTATAGTAGACACAGCGCCTGATGGAATTGTAACCGTGAATTCTGATGGGACGCTTGAGTCTTTGAACCGGTCGCTGGAGCGACTGTTGGGATATAAATCTGAAGATCTGATTGGTCACGATGTTAACGCAATACTTCCACACTTGTTGTCCGGCGGTGATGAAGGGGAAAGTAGTCCACTGCGGACGGGTGAGCGCCGTATCTTTGGCGTCGGACGGGAGTTCTTCGGAGTGAAGAAGGACGGCGAAAAGGTTCCGGTGGAAGTTTCGCTCAGTGTGATCAATCTGGGAAATCAGCAAATTTTGACTGGTATCGTCCGCGATATTACGGAGAGAAAGGAAGCTGAACAGCGAGTAAAGGATTTTTATTCGACAGTTTCTCATGAATTGAGAACGCCACTTACGGCAATACGCACCGCTCTCGGTATCATGGAGCATTCGTTCATGGGCGAGTTGACTGAACAGGCTCGCCCGGTTGTTCAAGTCGCGAGTAAGGAAACCGATCGTCTGATTCGGCTTATCAACGACATTCTGGACATCAGAAAGATCGAAGCTGGCAAGCTTGATTTGAAACTGAAGAAACTTGACCCCCGCGAAATTATTAATAGAGCAATCGACGGAGTCAACACTCTTGCTGATGAGGCTGGTATAAAACTGGAGAAGGAGTTGCCTGAGACGAGACGCATTCTCGCTGACGAGGACAGGCTTCAGCAGGTCCTGACCAATCTTCTGTCCAATGCGATCAAATGGTCGCCTGTTGATGGTGTTGTGAAAATAACTATAAAAGAAATCGACCAGCGTTGCCGGTTCGAAGTGATGGATGAGGGACCAGGAATTCCCGAAGACGAAATTGATAAGTTATTCGGCCGATTTCAGCAAGTCTCCTCGCGCGATGACCGTTCTCGTGGAGGTACCGGGCTGGGCTTGGCGATCGCAAAGGCAATCGTTGAGCAGCACGGTGGTGACATCGGAGTCGAACTTCAGAACGGGGATGGCAAAGGTTCGATGTTCTGGTTCGAGTTGCCGCTCGAATTGAAGTTGTCTGCGTGAGAGCGTAGCAGTCTGCATCAGCGCAGGTTGTGCCAGGGGGAGACGTTCTTTCTAGTGCTGGGTACGGTCAGGCTTGATCCGGTACCTGCAATTGTGCACTGATCATCTTAAACCTGTCACCTCAATTGTGCACGATTTGTGCATTCCGGTTTCACCAATTGCCCCCAAGTTGAGCGTAAATTGTTGATTGTGAGCCGACGAACCCCACACACGATTCGCCGAACTCACGCCTTACTATCGATCACCCTTACTACTCGCTAGCCGCCTGACCGCATAACTGTTTCATTCCAACCAGAATCTGGTTTCTGCGGCTCTGGCTTGCTCCCGCCGTTCGCCCGGAGGAATTACAATGTCAAACAATCCCGCACAAAACCTTGAAAGTTCACTTTCTCATCAACATGGTATCGAAGCTCCGCAGCCCATTCGCGATGCTGCTGCAAACGCCTGGACACCAGAGAGTCATAAAAATGTGTTCAATCCTCCGGACGCGTCAAACACCGAAAGGGCTTTTCAGGGAAACGATGACGCAGCCAATGCTTTCCTTGCGAAAGCCTTTGGAACCTCTCCTCTCGGTGATGCCGCTCAACCAAAACATATACGCGAATTCAATTCCGGAACCAATGCGCTCGACCGCTCCGGTGGAAATTTGCAGGACGCCCTCTGCTCCATTAATGGTGGCAACGTAGATGGTGCCATTCGTGATATCACTCGTGCAATGCAAAATTCTGACCGGGGAGTCGACTCAATGAAGGAAGGCATCGAAGCGGTACGTGGTCAGACCGCCGCTAAAGGCGATATCAAGGATGGCCTGCGAGATGTAGGTTATGGAAAAAACGAAATGCAAAATGCCATCGATTCTCTGAAGAGTGGAAATACTGCCGAGGCTAAGGAGGCTATTCAGGCAGCTCTTCTTAATCTGAGCGATGGGAAAGAGCAAATAGGTTTCGGCGTTAGCGACATCGTGAATTATAAACCGGCACCAAAAGTCGATTCACCAGCGCCGGATAAACCTGAAACGCCATCGAAGCCAGAATCTCCATCGACTCCTGATTCGCCTTCCAAACCTGAAACGCCATCCACGCCAGAAACGCCATCGAAGCCGGATGTGCCGGTTACACCGGAGGTGCCTGAGAAACCTGACCCTAAGTACCCGGTTGATGCGCATATGAAAGAGTTGCGTGATAGCGGAAGACATTTTGGTCATACCAAAGAAGGCCTTGATGATGCTCTGGTGCTTCTGGCACGCGGCGATAATAACGGCGCAATCAAGAAGCTTGGATCGAGTCTTAGAGAAGTCACCGAGGGAATTGGTGACCTCAAATATGGTGCCAATGGTGGCAACGAACACGGTATTCCTGACGGCAATGTCGAAGCCGGCAACTACTTCGACCGCAGCGGCAGAGACGCCTCCGATACACGGAAAGGCATAATCGATGCGCTCAGTAAGGTTCAGAACGGTGACAACGATCAGGCTATCGATACGCTCGTCAAAAGCATCAAAGCAATCATCAGCGCGCACAAGTCAGTCGATAAGGGTTATGAATTGCTCAAAGACGACGACAAAGGCGACCCGCGCGTGCGTTCCCGCGGCATGGCATAAACGTTTTTTCCAAAGAGCGAGCAGGCAACGTCGGCGAAAGTCGGCGTTTGTCTTTTGGTGCTGCTCTGTAGATTCTGTTTTTCGCCTGGGTATAAGAAGAGGCATGAAGCTTACCAAGCAAGGCTTTCTTATCGTCGGACTAATTTTAGTCGTGGAAGTGTGCTTCCTTGGCTATTTGAAGTTGAAACTGGACGAGACCGAAGCTGCCAATGAGCAATACGAATATGGAATGGAAGTCGTAACTCGCACGCAGGGTGTGCTTAAGATCTTTGTCGACAGCACTCATAATCTGGCAATGTATGCGATATCGCGAAACGAAGAGCAAGGTAAGCAGTATGACGATGCTGTTAAAAACATCGAGCCTGATTTGCGCGCCTTGCAAAAACTGGCTAAACGACAGCCGGAGATTGAAAAGAAAGTAGCTAGAATTTCCAAGCTTGCTATGGAGGCTTCCGAGCAATTCTCTGCGGCGAAGAGAGAAATGGACGAAGGAGAGTTCGTTAACTTCACGCGGCTGCGCAAAAAGATTATGCCGATTCTCTCAAAGATTATGGCTGAGACAGAACCGTTTATCGCGGCGCAGGAAAAGTATGCAAAGTCATTCAATCCCGAGCAGACTCGAAGAAGTCGTGAGCAAGCCTATTTCCTGATGTGGTGGGTCGGCGTTCCCATGAATATTTTGCTGGCTGTGATTGCTATTGGCTGGTTTATGTCGAAAATCACTGGTCGTCTAGGCATCTTGTCGGAAAACGCGAAGCGGATTGAAAGTGGCGAAGAATTGAAGCCGCCCATGGGTGGCGCCGATGAGATAAGCTCGTTAGACAGGGTGTTTCACGACATGGCGAAAGCCTTACGTGAGTCAGCTGAAAAGGAGCGACTTGCCACTGAGTTCCTCAAGCTGAGCGAACAGGGGTTGAGAACGATTACAGATAATGTGCCGGTAGCTCTAATTACTGTCGATGAAAAGGGCGCTATTGAGAGCATTAATCCGACAGGCGCCTCGATGTTCGCTTATCGAACCGATGAATTTTGGAATATGAATGTCGGTGACCTTTTCGAAATTGCTCCCCCGATTTCTCAGGACTCTTTCGTCAAAGAGTTTGTAAGCAAAACAGAAACTCGACCAATCGAGATGACAGCTTGCACCAAAAGTGGTGGCAGCATTCCGGTAGAGCTGTCATTCAAGGCGTTCGAAACAAAGAAAGGCAAGCGCTTCCTCGCTACAGTTCTCGATATCACAGAGCGTCACGAGATGGAACGATTAAAGCGAGAGTTCGTTGCGATGGTCAGCCATGACCTGCGCACTCCGCTTATGACGGTGCAGGCTTCGCTTTCGTTGTTGAACGAAGGCGCACTTGGTGAGTTGCCTCCGGAAGCGGCGAAAATCTCTGGTAAAGCGGAAATTCAAATCGAGCGTTTGCGCGAATTGGTTTCAAACCTGCTTGATCTTGCTCGCATCGAATCTGGTAAATTCGACGTGCAACCCTCGGAAGTTCTGCTAATGGACATTCTCGAAAACTCAGCGGACAGTGTTGCTGGATTGGCTCTAGAGCAGGGCGTGACTGTTGATGTGAAACATTCTGATTTTGAGATCCTCGGCGATATTGACCGTTTGATTCAAGTGACGACGAACCTTTTGTCGAACGCTATCAAGTTCTCGGATACGGGCGCGAAGGTCGTTTTATACGCGGTCGAGAAAGACAAGGATTGGATCGAAGTGCGAGTCCAGGACTTCGGAAGAGGGATACCAGAGGAGCAACAGGCGAAGATATTTAGTCGATTTGAGCAGGTCGAGGAAGATGATTCGCGCAAGCTCAAGGGCCTTGGATTGGGTTTATCGATATGTCAGGCAATAATAGAAGGGCATGGCGGCGAGATCGGTGTGGATAGCGAAGTTGGTCACGGTAGCACATTCTGGTATCGCGTAAGAAATGTGCCGGACGCTGGCAGTTCTGTTTAGAAAGTGATTGCCTTTTGAGCAGCTTAGATTGGAGTATTACAACATCGGCTCGCCGGTTCTGCGTTTCCGCAGAGCCTTTGCCGACATGAGGAAGCGGTAGTCATCCATATCGGTCTTGCCTCCAGCAAGTGGCATGAATCCGTGTTTTTCTTTGAGCACGATCATGCCGATGCTTTCAGCCTTTCTCAGTTCCTGGACCGGGATGCTAACGGACTGCAGCCAATAGTCACCAGGGCGGACCTTCGTGGGCAGAGGCGAAAAGTTGACTTGCTGTTCGTATATCTTGTTGCCTTGCTTGTCTAACAGTTGGACGAACAAGTAATAATCAAGGCGCTGTTTCTTCTTTGCGCGCAGCAGCAATTCGACTTCTTCAGAGTTTTCCTTTCGATGGCTTACGACGCGTGAAATAACAAGATCATCTCCGATGGTAATTTCTTTGGCGAGATATTTGTCGATGCTCAGAAGTTTCAAAACTTGGTTGTGATTCAATCTATCGATCATAGGGTGAAGGACGAGAACCATGCTAACCAAACACAGGAGTTCAGCTATGAGAAAGGCGCGCTTGTGTGGTGTTTTAAAAAATGCGAACACTTGCTTTTGAAGACCGAAGTACACGACCTTCGAGTTTGCATACAACTGATGAGCAAACCTTTTCAATTTATCCTTTCTCGAGTTCGACTGCTCCGGAGCGGCGGTGACAGTGACTGGTTTCGCTAAAACGTCGACCGCATCATCAACCACATTCGGTGGCGATACCGCTGAACTCGCATCGTTTGTTCTCGTTGGTAAACTTAAATCGGGAACCAGAATTGCTGTTGTAATCAAATGTCTTATTGGCCGTTCGACAATTACAAACAGCAAGTGACTGACTATCAGCAGGAGGACGATAAACGCTGCCAGCGAGTAGATTGTGTTTTCCTGCGGTAAGTAGCATCGCCTGTACATCAAGAGCGGATAATGAATCAGATAAACGGCGTAGCTTATGTCACCGAGAAGCACCATTGGTGGTAGCGCTAAGAGTTTTGATACCAAACCTCGACCAAATGCCGTCACCATTATCAAAATATTGAAAGATAGGAGCGGAACAATCGAATTCTTGAGCCAGAAAGCTCCTGCTTCTCCGACGTAGGGCACCGCCGCATCAGATACTGGTACCGTAGAGAACATACAATCGATTGCAAATGCAAAAGCCATAAGCTCAAGGGCTGTACCTGTCAAAACAGTTTTTAGATTCGATGTCATCGCACTCTGAACGCCGGTTTTTATGCGCGTAAATAGCGTCGCTGTCATCATTCCTGTGATGAACTCAAAAATGCGTACAGCTGGGTTTATATACAGCAAACCTTCCATGTTCCATCCTGCTGCATCTTCGGTCAGGTGGAAGTAGTTGCAGACAGCGATAAAACAGCAGATGATGAGAAACGACAATCCAAGCGGCAGCCAGAAGTTTTTCCTTAAGAGAATAAGCAATGTTGGAAAACAGAGGTAAAAGAAAAACTCTGCTGAGATTGACCAGGATGGTGCGTTGTATGAAAAGAAAAATTGTGCAAATGGAACCCACGCATGCAGCATGAGTATGTTGGTAAGCGCGACCAGAAATTTCGGTGCTGTTCCTGAAACCGTGACGAGAGCAGGCATTACTAGCGCTTTGTCGAGGAAGAACGCGGACACATGCAGCGGCCATAATCGCGCCACTCGTTTTACCAGAAATTCTTTAGTACTTTTGAAATCGGGTAGCTGAGGATAGACGTACGTGAGAATAAATCCGGACAACACAAAGAAGAATGTGACTGCCTGATTGAAAATCAAATTCTCCGGAAAATCATTGAGCGGGAGAAAATCGTTGCGCACATGTCCGATTACAACCAAAAATGCCGCAAAAAAACGCAGTGCTGTTAAAGCACCCAGCTTTTGCTCACCTTGTTGTTTGATACCCAAATCGATAGTTTCTGGGAAGTCGGACTAACTCATAGAGCTTTCCAAGAGCGAGTTTGTTCCATTTAGCCACTGAGGACATTCTAACATTGTCCTCTTGAGTACCGCGCAGCTAGCGTTTCAGTCCGGATGGAACACCGTTCGGGAACTCTTTCTCGATAGCTTCCTTTATTCGCGCGCTGCGGTTTTCAGGATTCGGGTGAGTGCTGAAGAATTCGATTTGCCTGGAGCCCGATGCCGCTTTTAGAACGTCCATCACATCGAGCATGGCGTGCGGATCATAACCAGCTTGTGTCATGAATTTGACGCCCAGGCGGTCGCTTTCCAGTTCATCCTGCCTACCAAATTTCATGGTCACCACTTGTCCAATCAGCGATGCCATCATCGCACTATTCCTGCTGTTCGGATCATCCGGGTCGTAGGTGGCGAGAACCGCGGCACCGGTGAGACCCTGCGTGAGCTGCTGCTTGGCGATGTGCTCGGCTGAGTGACGAGCGACAACGTGCCCGATCTCGTGACCGAGAACTCCGGCAATTTGCCCCTTTGTTTTCAGGCGCTTCAGGAGAGCTTCGGTGATGAATACAGGTCCTCCCGGCAGCGCAAATGCGTTTACAGTCCGGTTATCGTCCAGTACCTGGAAGCGAAATCGATACGGCGATCGGTTCGCGTCGCTGTTTTGTACTAGTTCGTTTCCGATCTCATTGACCAGAGCTTGCGCAGCCGGATCATTCGCCGGACCGCCAAACTCTCGCGACATCTGGGGCGCGGACTGCATGCCCAGAGCGATTTCTTGTTTCGGAGAAATCGCGATGTGCTGTTTCTCATTAGTAATGTCGTTGAATTGCGTTTGGCTGAAGTACGTGATGATTGAAAACAGTGCCACCACAGCTGCGATGATCAGTTGAATTACAACCCGCGATCCGGTTCGGACACTCGCTCCGTCACCGTCATAACCGCCTCGCCTGCCCCACGCCATGTGCTTTCTCCTCGACGTTTCAACGACTAAAATTTATCATCTGAACAAAAACAACTGCATGTTCAGATTCAGAACTAGTTAAGGAAGCCGAACATCCAGAGGGCGAGAATGACACCACCGGGAACTCCGAGCATCCAAAGTATAAAAGCTTTACCCATGATTCTAAACTCCTTTTCCTTCGAGAGCGGCTCGCTTGCCGACTCAACATGGGTTTAGTAGCAAAGGTTTGTCACATTGATGCCTGCCGCCAATTTTGACGGTGTTGGACATTTGCTCTCTACCGAAGCGCCTGATTGCTTTGCTCGACTTTTAATTCGCTGTTTGGTCCCAGGAAAATTTCAAAACTTACTGAGTCTGTCGCGCTGCTTGGGAATCTCATGAGCGCGCTCCCGTCCAGCTTTTGCACGGAGGCGAGAAATTCGTCGATAAACGCTTGTGATGCTGCATCAGAAACAGGATCACTCCATTCGGTGTTTGCCGACACTTGACCGCCGCGATCAACGACGACGTTTATTTTCATGCGCACGTTTTGCGGCGCCGCTGTTCCATGATTAGCTCGAAGGTAAGCGAATATGTTTGCATACCAGTCGTGCCATGCGGTAAAACATTCCCGCGCTGCCGCGCTGTTCATCGCTTCACGCAGGTTGTTTTCGTCTGACTCCCGATAAATGCTGGAGCCGTCTTTGAACCCGGTTTGTGCGCTCTCTTCCATATTAATGAGGAGGAACAGTCCCCTGGGGGCAAAGAATTGTCTTTGTGTCTTTGATGTCGTAACCGCATGCGGTGGCGTAAATGCCAAAGGTTTAGATGACTGAAGTGGAGGATTGTTTTGTATAAGGAGGAAACAGGCACCTATAAGGACACCAGCAATAAGCGCTGCTAATGTCAATCTCCGCGGGCCCAGCTTCATCAGCTGCCGTTTATGTCGAACCCGAATTTGCTTTCCTTTTAAACCGTCCGCGAGTTCTCCCATTGATTGAACACGGTCATCGGGGTGTTTCTGCAAACACGCCATGATGAGCTCTTCAAGCTGTTTGAACGACTTTGTGGAAACATGAGAGCTCTTTCCAAAGTGCTTTGAAGGTGCAATTGGATCCTCGAAGGCATGTTTGTGATAAAACGCGACTGCCTTGTCCGTGTCAAAAATCTGCTTGCCGGTGAGGCATTCATATATGACACAGCCTAAAGAATAAATGTCTGATCGATTATCTAAGTCACCGCCAGTGCATTGCTCCGGGCTCATGTATGCAGGCGTCCCCAAATGCAATCCGGTTCTGGTAACTGACGCGGCGATTTCGGTATCACAGAACTTTGCCAGACCGAAGTCGAGGATCTTCACATTCTTCTTAGAGTCAACGATTATATTTCCGGGTTTCAAATCGCGGTGCAGGATGCCTCTGGAATGCGCATCGTCCATGGCCTCTGCCGCTTGAATAAACATTGTTCTTATCGAATCATCGCTGAGCGCGCCTTGCTGTTCAAGGATCGTCTGGAGTGTCTGTCCCTCTACAAACTCCATGATTAAATAGGGCGTGCCATCGTCCATGATACCGAAGTCGAACAGCGCTGTGATGCTGGCGTTGCTCAGTTCCTTTATTGCCAGAGCCTCTTGTTGAAACCGTTTTACTGCAGTCGGATCTGATTGCAGATTGAGCTTGAGAAATTTGATAGCCGCGACCGCGGCGCTGCTGCCATGCTGCGCTTTGTAAACACGTCCACTCGAACCTTCACCAATGAGGTCTAGAATGTTCCATCCGGCGACAGTTTGTCCGGTATAGCCTGCGTTGACTGGACAAAGAAGGGATGAATCAACTGGGCAATGAGTCAGGTTTTTATCCGCATCGAAAGTGTTATTGCAGGTCGGGCAAATTCGCGTCTCAACGACGCGGAATTTGTTCATTTGTTTTGTCTGCATAGGTTTAAATCCGGTAGTAAGAATGTGCTGGAACACTGCATGTGAGCATCGCAATAATGCAGACGGATGTCAATAGGAGTAGATCGCTTGTGCTGTTCCTGGCGAAGGCAGTCCTGGTAAGGATTCTAGAGGAACAAACCCATTTTCGATTAACCTACAGTTTACCGAGTTCTGAAATCGGGGTTACGAAATCGCGAGCACGGCTCAATATCACTAGTTTTGAGACTGTTCCATCTTCTTGTAGAGTTTGTTTCTCCACATTTTAACGGTGCCACTATCAGTGGTTCCACCCTTGTACTCGAGGCAACGGTTGTAGTCTTTCATGGCCTTAGCATATTGACCCAGCAGTTCGTAACTGCGTCCTCTAGCCATGTACAGGCTGAAGAATTTGGTTTGCTTCTTTCTGCCGTGCTCTTCCGAGTCGATTCCTGATGTGAAATCAGCAATTGCCTTGCTATGTTCGTTGAGTTTTTGATAACACCTTCCCCGGTGTAGATATGGATTGCCGGGCGATTCCGGAGTTAGCTTTATAACCCTGTTCAAATCTGCAATAGCTTTATCGAACTCATTCAGATTTATGTAGCACTTTCCGCGTCTTTCGTACAGATTCGCATTGTTCGGATTTTCCTGAACGGCGCTGTTGAACAGTACTATTGCCTGGCGGTACTCACCGAGTGCTTCGAGCTCCTCCGCTCGCAAAAGTGCTTTCTTCGTTTTCACGCTTACGAAGTCTGCCTGCGTTCTGGACTGGTTGTCACCAGGCGAGCGACTCTTTGCAGGACTGCCCGCGTTCGCGGAAACGGTCGTGCTTGAGACAAAAGCACATACGATGAGGGAGAGTAACGCGTATTTGTGCGGGCTCCTCAATTGGAAAGCAACTACTTCTCGCCTCACTTCTGGCTCAACCTTTTCCGCTGTCGATTTTTCTTCTTCGGTTTCTTCGTTGGCTCTTTCGGCTGCGATTTCGATGAAGCTGCTGGAGTCACCGCCTTCGGTGTCGCAGCTTTGTCCGCTTTTGGAGCAAGCATACTTCGAATGGTGCCGATATTTATCACGAAGCACGCGATAATGGAAATCGCCAGCACTATGGTTAGAACCGTCATGCGAACAGCTGTCCGCTGTTCGCGTTTGAGTTCTCCCTGCAGCATCAGCTTGCTACCTTCCTCTTCTCTCTGCTGAAGCCGCTCCTGGTCAATACCGTCCAGTTTGCCTGGACCAAAGGAGTTTTGCATTGACGATGTGCGCTTGATATGACGAATCTGATCCCTCTCTTTTACTGAAAGCATAAAGTCCTTATCTTCCAGCTCAACCGTAGCTACGGATTTTTCTTCCAGCATCTCAGGTGGTAGACTGTCGATTTGCATGCCACTGCGCACGGCCTCCAGCCAGTACTCGAAGGCAGCCTTCATTTGCGCTGCGCTTAGCCAGCGCCTGGCAGGATCGGTTTCAAGCGCTTTGAGAACGATCTGGTCAAGAATCTTAATTCCGGCGATATGCGGAACTGTTTCAATCATTGGCTGCGGCGAAACCGTCGGCGTGCAATGCGCGGTCATGATATCACGGACGGTGCCTTTGCAGTACGGCGGTTTACCGGTAAACATCTCGTATGCCACAATGCCGAGCGAGTAGATGTCTGAACGCGGGCCCAGTTGTTTGGCACTGCACTGCTCCGGACTCATGTACATTGGTGAGCCGATAGCTTTACCGGTGAATGTGATACGCTCTTCGCCCTCCACTCTGGCAATTCCGAAGTCCAGAATTTTGACGATAATGTCGTCGCTATCATCTTCTTTGACAAGAACAATGTTGCTTGTTTTTAAATCACGGTGAATAACGCCGCTCATGTGCGCGTAGTTGAGCGCGTCACAAGCCTGAATCATGATGCTCGCGATATTTTCGGTTCCATCTATCCGTCCGATTGAGCGGATGATGTCGAGCAGGTTCAAACCTTTGATCCGCTCCATCACGAGGAAAAAATCACCCGTACTCGTCGCAATGAATTCCATGTATTCAACAATGTTTCTATGCTTCAGTCTCGAATGACTTCGCACTTCACGACCAAATCGCATGATGTCCTCGGCCGAGTTGATCTTCATCGACTTCATCGCAACTAGCCGGTCGGTCGGCAAATGTTTAGCCAGATAAACTACCGCCATCCCGCCTTTGCCCAGGATATTCAGTATTTCGTAGCTGTCCTCCACGATCGAACCGATCAGTGGATCTTCAGCCCCTTGATTCGTTGCGGCTACCGAGCCGTCGTCTTTATTGGTCGCCGCGACGGTGCCGGGGACAATGTGCGTGCTGGTCCAGTAACGCTGAACTTCCGCCATGTCCTTGGGAATCAGACCCGCCCATGAGCCGGTAATCTGGAGTGTCGGCCCCGCTGCAGTCGCCGAACCGGTTCGCTCACCCGTTCTTTCAAAAGCTAGCGATGCGTGAGGATCCGCATCGCGATGCTGGCTATCCGACCTCGGTCGGGCGTCGACGTTTAATTTTTCCGGGTCTTCCGAGGACATGGGTGAAGCCGATTGCGACAAGGCATTCAGTGCCTATTTGCACTTATTTCAGTGTTTCAAAACCCCCCTTTTCGGGTGATATTACAGTCGCCATTTGGCAACCAACACGAATTTTAGTCGATACGGTTGGTCCGGAAGTGGCATATTGGTTGAAGGAATACGGTGTGGTGAGAGGATGGAGAGCTTTTGGCGAAGGTCTTAGTTGTCGAGGACGATCGAGAATTAGCAGCTAATGTGCAGCGTTGGCTGGAATTTGACAAGCATGTAGTGGAAACCGCTCACGACGGCAAGCAAGCGTCTGAGATGCTACGGTTCTACAAATACGACCTCATAATTCTCGACTGGGGGTTGCCGGAGGCAAGTGGCATCGACGTGCTTCGAGAGTTTCGGAAGTCCGGGGGCAACTCTCCGGTTTTATTCCTTACCGGAAAGGGAGCAGTTGAAGATAAGGAGATGGGCTTCAATACCGGAGCCGATGACTATCTAACCAAGCCGTTCGACATGCGCGAATTGTCCGCACGTTGCAAGGCGATTTTGCGCAGACCAAACTCAATCGTCGGTGACGTTTTAGAACTGGAAGGCTTAAGCATTGATGTCTCATCTCATCGAGTTATTCGAGACGGTGAACCTATCAATGTTTCGCAGCAGGAGTTTGCGCTTCTGGAGTTTTTGGTGAGACATCAAGGTCAAGTGTTTGCACCGGAGGCGATACTAGATCGAGTATGGAAGTCCACGTCGGACTCGACACCGGCAGTGGTGCGCAGCCACATAAAGTCTCTTCGTAAGAAACTAGACGTGGAAGGTCGGCGCTCCTTTATCAAGAATGTTCACGGCGTGGGTTATTGCTTTGACAATGGCTCTTAGGGCGATTTGCTAGTTCCGTTTTTAGGTTGCGAACCGGTCTTTGGCGTTTTAACCGGCGCTGGCTTTGCCGGTTTTTTCGGCGAGCCGATTTCCGGTTCGAACTCGATGAAATCGGTAACCGCTTTCGAGTATTTGTTGTCTACCAGCGACATCATAGAGTTTTGCTTTATGCAGCCGTCCATCGGTTTGAACGAGATTGAATTGCCTGCAACTACTGAGATATTGGACGTTTTCAATCTGAGTGATTTTTCGTTCGGCATAACATTCTGCCAGAATAACGGTATCCCCGAGAGGTGGGGAATTCCGTACCAAACTGATATCAGCTCGAGTTGCATTTTGCTCGCTGGAATGGCACCGTCAGTGGTGACAAGTTCAATTACGCACTTCTTTGGTTGCGACCGATATCTGTAAAACCCGTCCGACTCGAGCGTGTTCCACTTTCGGTGTATAGCCGGTAATCCGCGAAAGTTCATGCGCTGTTCGGATGCTGCATGTTTTGGGTGCATGTAATTCTTCTCGGGAGGATCCAGGAAGAATCCCTCTTTCATCCAACGAGTGGCTGGTAGTTCGCACGAGTATTTTTTGCTCTTATTAGTCACCGTAGCCGACCAGTCAGGCGCGCGGGCGACGATTTCAAAAGAGCCTTGTGTCACTATTTTTATGCAGTCTTTGCCTAGATAGACGGTCGAAGCTGCTGAAGTCTGCCCGGGAAAGTAATCTATTTTCCAGACCTTTTCAGTCGGCGTGACCGGCGTTTTTTTGTTCGCTCCTGCCGCAATCTCGGGCATCAGGGCTGCGCAAATTATGCCGGCAATTGCGAGGTTCACAATCCTAAATGCGCCACTAATTGAGACCGGGCGTTTGCCCGGCGCTGAAGTCTGTTCTTGAAGCAGCCTCTCCATAAGAGCGTAAAACCGTCCAGCGGGCGGTGGTATCGAAAGTAGTGGCAGAGGGTTCCTACATGATGCTCAGGCTGATTGCACCATGAGAGATTTCGTTTATTCTTCCAGAACTTTTATTCTGCCGGAGTTGGCGGCTTGAACTAGCAGCGCGTGATCGCGCTCCACCTGATCCGCGTATGCCAGAGCAAAGTCTGTGACAGCCTCATCAAATTCTTCGTTGTTTCCGAGATAACCTGAAATAACTGCTGAATCTCCGGAGCGCGCATGCGCGCGAGCGAGCGTCGCGCCCATTACTAGAGCCATCTCGGCCATTATTTTAGCGTCCCATAGTTCGGGCTCTAGTTTGATCTTCGAATCCTTCATCTGACGTATGTAGAAGTGCTTGTCGTCACCGCCAAAATCTGTCCAACCTAGAAAAATGTCACTGGCGGATTGGATGATACGCTGACCTTCTACAACGCGCTGACCGCGGTTTTCAAAAGTGCTTTTGCCTGCATATCTTTCGAGTACGGATTCTCGAGCCTCTTTCATTTGTAGAAAGAGGGGTTCATCATCCGGCGCAAGCATGAGAAGAACCATGCATGTTGTGCCAACGCTGCCGATTCCCACGACTTTGATGGCGCAATCGACAAAGCGATAGCGACTGAACAATCTTCGTTTGTCTTCCTGGAGTGTGGTTTTATAAACTTCAAGCGCCTGTTCGACAGAGTCTTTGAAGGAGCTGCCCTTCTTATCCTCGACGTGATAGATGGTCGGAGGGCTGTCTTTGATTGTGTAATGGCTTCCGCTCTGCTTCTCGACAAGCTTCGGGAAATAGTATTCGCTGTTTCTCATTTTTGCTTTGCGCGCAACCTGTTCGCGCCTGGCTCGGAGGTCTGCGCTCGTTGTCGCGGCTATGACGTGCTGCCAATCGATGCGGTCATACCAGATATCGAGAATACTCATTCGTGCGTATTCTGCCATCTTCTCTCGATACGCTCGGAGGACGGCTTTGGATGCGGCTGCAGCTGCTTTGGGTTTTAAACCGTTTTCTCTCGCCGCTAAAATGAAACTCACTGTAAGGCGCTTCAAATCCCATTCCCAGGGGGCTGGTAGGGTTTCGTCAAAATCGTTGATATCAAATGACAGATTCCTTTCCGGTGTCGCAAATGCGCCGAAGTTCAGCAGATGGCAGTCACCGCAAGCCTGGACATAAACCTTGGTCGAGGGAGTGTGCTCCAGATCTGCAGCCATCAGCGCTGCCGCACCGCGGAAGAAGGTAAACGGCGATGCTTTCATGCGTCCCCAGCGCAGCGGCGTCAGTTCTGCTATGCGACCGATATTTGACTCCTCGAGCAACTCCAGCGGATCCCTGCGCGAGGCCGGCACGATCCAGCCGGCATGACTGGATCTCGTTATGGAAGCGCGAAGGGTTTTACCCCTGTCTTTGCGATTGTCACGAGGCGTTATCGTCGCATCGTGCAGCATCGCGGATTGCTTCTTCGAGTCGTCTGTCGCCAATTGCCACCTCCACCTGCCGGGTTTCTACGGATTCTGCCGGTCACTCTAAGTTCTATCTATTAATACTACCCAGTCAAACAATCAGACCATCATAAAAGCGCCAAAAAAGGATAGAGCCGCACATGGCGGCTCTAATCTTGAGACTCGATTTCTTCGGATTGGATTTTGCAGATTCGCTGACGGCTTCGCAGTTGTGGCCGACGTCTAGCTACATCGTCATCGAATTTGTTTTGTCTTTCTCCTCTGAAAACGAGTACCAGGGCTGTTTGCTGTTTACGGAAATCTCTCGATTTGCATTTGCAGCTCGTAGTTTCACTATAAATTTCGACCGTGAAGTAAGAGTGAACTCAATGTGAAATCTGCGTGAAGTAGCGAATTAAGGAAGGACGAGATTGAAAGTTACGATCGGAAACGTATACCGTTTGCGAAATGTCCAGGCGACATTGTTGCCTGACGCGTCCTGTCCGAAAACACTTCCGACGAAGGTAAGAGGCACCGGGGTCTTAACTCGGCATTCAGTCGTTATAGTCACCGTTGGGTTTCCTGCAGTTGGGTTGCCTCCAAAATCCTGGTATTGAAAATTGCCGGCACCGAGAATCAAAGTCGGATCAGAAACAAAGTTTCCATCAGCTTTGTGAGTTTTCAAAATTGTGGTCGCCGCGTTTTGCGCAGCAGTTGGCGTTGATTGTTGTGCCGCCGCCCTGCAAGCGTCGCGACAAGCGCGATCGTTAAGTTCGTATCCCAACATCAAAATCGTGACGTCGATCGCAAGAAAGGTAAGGACCAGTAGGAAAAGAGAACCGCAAGCTAATTCGACAGCGGCCATTCCGTTCGCTCTGCGCTTTATGCTTTTGTGTTTCTTCAGTGACATTGTTGCGTCCTCGATGCAAATTTTGTGGAGATACGATTGTGCCTGAGTTAACTCTGTGTATGGTGCGCGGGATTTCCGATTTGCTGCTTCCTAGTTTTCGATTGCGACTAGCTGAACTAATTGTCGTGCAATGTTCTCAAACGTATATCGCAGGTTTGCTGTGCTCGTGACGAGGAAGAATTTGCCACCATTTCCTGCTATGTAGGAAACGCCGGGATTGCCTCCGCCTGGTGTGTAACTTTGAGTGATACCGTTCTGGTCTGTATAAGATACGGACTTGGAAGGATCGTCATTCAAAATATTGCACTCGCCAGGAATGATTGCGCTAGTTTGAGCAAGTCCAATTGTGTAGATCGGCATACCTTCGTTTTTTATCTGTTGGGCAATCGAACGCGCATGGGACCACGGCGTGTTGCCGGAACCTGGTGCGGTTGGCTGTCCATCAGTGAAGAGGACTATGGCGCGTTTGGCGCCGGGACGTTTGTGTGCCACCAACATATCTTTTGCCTTGAGCAAGGCGTCTCCGATATTCGTACTTCCGTATGCCACCGTAGTCGGTATCACTCCCAGTATTTCTGTGTACTTGGTGGCTGTTTCGTTTAACGTAATGCCGGGTCTTGAATAGTTTGCGTTTCCGCCTGCGTAGCTGCTGGAGATGATCGGAGCGCCGATTGTTTCACCAGCGGTGGTGCCGGCATCGGTAGAAAAACTTACGAAACCGAAATGTGCTTCCGTATTGTTATTCATAATCGTGAAGAAATCTTTGGCCGCATCTTGTGCATCGACCAGTGGTCTGCGTTTCTTCTTGGCGTTTGAATTGTAATCGGCTTGATATCCTGGTCTCGGTGAGACTCCTGAGAGTTCGCTGACAGTATTGAGGCGTGCGTTGTTGAAGGTCAAGGCATCTTCGAGATTGCCTCTTGCGGCCTCGACCACGGTTTCAATATTGGGATAAACATATCCGGCCGGACTGGTATATGGATACTGCGCTGCACCATTCGGTCCTTCGCCGATATTGATTACGAGATCTGTGAAATCGTATGTTGAACCAGAGTTGCCGCTGGGATAGTTGCCGGGCGGGCTGCCTGTGTTCGGCGTGCCGCGAAGGGCTGCGTTGAAACTGAGAGGACGCGAGTGTCCGCTTGTGTTCGCTTGCTCCAGCGATTGTGGATAGTGAGCGTTTAGTGATGAGCCCGTTGGTTGGGGACCGATGATGTCATACAATTTTCCGCTTGCTAAACCGCCAGTCGTCGGAGCGCCTGGTCTTGCATTGATGATTAAGTGACGAATGCGTCCCTGTGCGGAGTTCCAGTATCTTCTAACAAACGTCACGGGGGATTGATCATCAATTGACGCTGAAACATCGAAGCACAGTACTATGTCCAGCTGCGGCACGCGACCCAATCCTTCCGAGCGCAAGGTGTACGGACCGGTTATTCCAAGAAACGTTCCAAATGCTGGTGTCAAACCGAATGCGCCAACGACTTGAACGATGCGTCCGTTGGGATTGCCCAGCTCCACGGGCTGATTAGGCGGCGAGCTGTTCGGGTCAAGTAAGCGAACATATATAGACGCTTCATTTTTTGCTGGATTATCGCTGGTTGTTTGTACTTGATGAGCGCCGGTCAAAGTATATTCGTTGATTGAATTGGCGCGAAAAGCTTGCACCGCTGCTGCCACCACATCTTGGTGCGTCTGTAATGTGTCGGTGTTGTCGGAACTGGCTAATCGTGCGGCTCCCGCAAGAGCCGCTGCTTGACAGTCGGATCGCAATTGCTCGCGAATTGCCATCGCTCTTGATACTTCGAATGTCAGGAGACCAATCATTGGCAGTGCGACCAGTCCCAGCACGAAACACATCAATATGATTAGTGCGCCACGCTGATTTCTTCTTATCTTCGATCTCATTGTATAGAAACTCCGATGATACATTGGAATGAAAGCTGCTCAGTGACTCGATCTCGGACTACTTGCGGACAGAAACGTCCAAATCCCGTTCTACATATATATATATGTATTACTCGTTTAAACCTTGCGGGCTTTCTGCAAACTCGCGTGCAGTAATAGTTGTTGTCCAGGGACCCGTGAGACCTGGCACATTTAAAATGAAAGGTGCGTTGTATGTGATCAATGGCTCGAGACTGCCTGTAACAGTCGTTTCCACCGCATAGATGTATTGTTGGGTGTTTGCCGGCGTAGTCAGTTTATTTTCAAAGCGAGAAACCGCTTGAGTATTGATATCGGTGGCGAGGATATCGACATCGATATTGTTGACCGTGATACCGCTGTACTTACTTACGAATTGATTTACTGCCACAGGTGCAGCGGCTGTGGCGCTTGGCTTGCCGGTGCTGCCTGTTTGAAACGTATACGAAGTTGCTGCTGCGTGAGCGCCATCGCGAGCCGCTTCCGCGAGCATCGCCCAGCGCAATCCAGTCGTGCCTAAATTGATAATAGGGAAGACGAACATAAAGAACAGGACCATCAACACCCCTGGCATTTCCGCGATTGCGTTTCCATGGGCTCTTCTTTTCTCATGTAGATGAACGTTTTGCATATGTTGAAATCTTGAAAACGGCGGAGGATTTACAAGTGGAATCTAACAGGGCGTCCATGCTGCGCTCTGAAAGGAGGATATGTTTAGTAAATATGCGATCGGGGTATTGCTGTGAATCTTTTGGCTGTATGACCACTATAAGTTCAGTTCGTGAAGCGTAAGTGAATCGAACGTGAAAACAGCGTGAATCAAAAGTGAAGAGTGCGTGAAATTCGCGACTTTTAGATTTTATCTCTTCTACTGCAAATTCTCGTAGATTTTGAAAACATGCTACAGCACTGCCTTTCGGGACGCGATATATTGAATTTCTATCGCATCTTTATCGCTTAGATCGTCTTGCATTAATGGTTAGACGAGACTTATGATGTTGGCATAGAAGTTACACATGGTTCATACAAGAGTCTCTCTGATGCAAAAGGCGCGCAATACCGGCGCCTCCAGCTAAGAAGACTGGAACCATCGCCGAAAGAAAGCTCAATGCCCTGAGGCTTCTGGACGCAACTTCCGCAAACATGGATACATACAAAATGAGTGCGATGGTGACACCACCAGCGGTATCATGCTGCTGTAAGCTGTCGCATAGGAGGTAACAATGACACGCGAAACAGATTATCTGTCCCTTGGTGAACAATTCGAAGAAAACGGAAAGTATTACAAGGCAGAGAGACTGTATAAAAAAGCTCTCGACCTCAAATCAAAAACCGTAGATCCGATGAGTTCCGAACTCGTACCTTATCTCTATAACCTCGGCATGGTTCAAGCAGCGCTTGATAAAACAACCGATGCGTACAGAAACCTCGGTAAGGTGATTGCAATCTTGCTCAAAGAACATGGCGAAGACTTCGCGGATATCAAAGAGATCCGCGGCGTACTCAACAGTCTGACCGAGAGTCAAGAACTTGTAGCAAACGCTTAATTAGATCAGAAAGAGAGAGAAACGGACTTCGTCAACCACACCAGGCGATGTTCGTGGAGTAGAGAAAACGAAGTTCGTTGGAGACACCGCAACGCTCTTCGTTGAGTAGAGAGAACGCCGCGTTGCGCACCAAGACGCTGGTCGTTCAGGCAGATAGACAACTAGGTTAATCTACGTTGTCCGGGCGGATTCCTCAGATCCGCGAAGAACGGGATTCCCAGCTCCGTTCGGAATGCGAATCGCATTCAAGTTAATTGGGGTTCGCTAGAACCCTGTAAGCAGCGAATCAGCCTTCGCTCTTTAGACTTTGGCCGTGAGAAGCGTCGCCAGATTGAACGCAAGAAAATTGCGCACAATCTTCTCCAGTGGCGAGCTGTCATAAAATGCATTGTGCTCGGTGCGAAACAGCTCTTCTACTGTTTCCTCCGCACCACGTGCCACCTGTACTGATACCACTAATTCGCTGCCGACGATTTCTAATCGGAAGCGCATGGTTAGCCTGGCGTCAGGGACTAAGCGATAATTGAACTTGACGAAAGCGGTGTACACCGGACGCAAAACTTCTTTGCGATAGCCGGCTTCCATCTCGCGAAAATCAGGTTCGAGTGCAGTCGCCAGTTCTGAGAAAACCATCTGCAGTCCGTTGAAGGCGGTTTGCAACCGCATCTCATGCGGTGTAACTGTTTGAGATTGAGTGGAAGAACGCAGACCTTTGAGAAGCTCATCAAGACTGGATGCAGACAGCTCTTGCTTGCTGTACGCCTTGAGTCTTTCGAGGTCTTCGATCAGGTCTTGCGAGGTTTGATAGCGCTCAGCGTGCGACCATTGAAACGCACGATCAAAAATTTGATTGACGAGAAACAGTCTGTTTTGCGAAACCTCCAGCAGTTTATTTCGCACTGACGGCCTTTGATGTGGCATGCGACCTTCGCGGTCTTTCAGTGTGCCTGGTTCTTCGCGAGTCAAAGTATAAAAGAAAAGTCCGGCGACAGCTGTGATGTCGCTCACTCGATCGTTGCGCTCAGCAACACGGATGTTTACTTGATATTCCGGAAGCTCCAGAAACGGGTTTGATTTGCCGTTTCCGTTGCCGTTGCCATTACCGTTTGCGTATCCGTTGATCGAAATCGGAAAACTAAAATCAATCAAGACCGGGCGGCCATCGGACATGACAATCTGATCCGGCCGTAAATGCGAGTGTGTCATATTGCGCTCGTGGCAGTACATGAGAACGTTCAGAATTCGCAGACACATCTCAGCAGCCTCATCGAGTGAGATCGTCCCTCTACTCGCGAGATATGTGTCCAAGGTCAAAAAATTCGTTTGGTTTTTCTGCATGAAAGTGTGTGAGCGCTTTGCGAAACACAAAAGCGTGGCCAGGGTTCCCTATAATATATGTACCCTCTATGAATTGCATAAACTCATTTATCTGTCCCCGTGCAGAAACCGTTTTGGTCGGCTGGGGCGCTTTCCGGCGAATATTGGTCGCTGGTTCGGAGTCGTTCATGAATCTCCTCCTGACTACCTCTGGATGTCAAAAGCCCGTGGGGCAAGTGTTTGTGATTCTGATGTCTAAGTGTTAACGGTCTGAAACTGGCACTAGCGGCAATTTGGGTTCGGTGTTATATTGAGTGAGTACACTTTGTAATCACGTAACTACAAATCGTAATTATGGGCGAAAAGACAACCAATATAAGCATTCGAATTCCTGACGAATACAGGAAACGGCTCCAGATGCAGGCAGACAAAAAAGGCGTCAGCTTAAACGCCCACCTGCTGCGCGTTCTGGAAATTCATTTGATGAACTCCGGCTTCGGTCCGACGTCACTGACGTCTCCATCAGGCCGCTTATTTCAAATTCGCTGCGAACCTTATCTCGACAATATCGATGAGACGACATGGGCGTTTTTCATCGATGAGCCGAAATACGAGAAGGAACGCGCCTATTACCTGATCGGTATCGGTCGAACGATTCTCCGCGACTGGAATGTGAAAGATAAAGCCACCGTCTCGAAAGAGGTGGGATTGGCTCTGCTAGCCTATTACAATCGCGTCGGAATGGAAATCGATCGATTGGTTTGGAATCAATATCCGGGTCCGGATAATGATGGACGAAGGGTTTTGCAAGTTTCGGAAGTTCCCGAGACTTTAGAAGAGTTTTTTGACCTTTTGATGACTGAGAAATGGTCCGACAAATTTGTCTCACAAGACGAAAAGAGCCAGGACCTTCGCAGAGGAAGACAGGAAGCCGCATTATATCGCTGAGCTTCGTGATTGCTTTTTGAGCAGTCATTTCTAAATAGATAGATGGCACAGCCGGAGCCAAGCTCTAGCCTGCTGTGTTCGTGATTCAGCATGCCGCATGTTGCTATGCGTGCTCGTCTTGATGCATGAACGCGCTGGTGGTCTTGCTTCGCGCGTGTTTGAACCGAGGAGAAACACTATGCTGGAATTTTTGATTGTATTTGCGCTGAGCTATGTTTGGCATGCCATGGGCGTCACGATTGGGTATCACAGACTGATTTCGCATAGATCATTCAAGTGTCCCAAGTTCGTCGAGCACTTCTGGGTGCTCGGCGGTTACCTCGCCTTCGAAGGTTCGCCGATCTGGTGGGCAACTATTCACAGGGCGCACCATAAATACTCGGACACGCCACTCGACCCACATTCACCGAAGAATGGCTTGTTCAATTCGCACACCGGCTGGATGTTGAAAGACAAATATCCAGCAGAATTCAGCCCGGAAAGAAACGCAAAAGATTTGATTTCAGATCCGGTTTATCGTTTTCTCGACCAGGGCGGAAGCTGGCGCAAGAACCATTCTCTGTGTCTGGCACTCAACCTGATCGTGCGAGCAACGATCCTGGTTGTCTTCGGATGGCAAGCTGCTCTGGCAAGTTTGCTGGCGGGTCTGGTTGTGTTGCAAATTCCTCTTGCCTTGAACGTACTCTGTCATATTCCCAAGCTTGGATACAAGAACTACAACTCGAAGGATGACAGCGTGAATGTCTGGTGGATCGGTCTTCTTGCAATGGGTGAAGGTTGGCATAATAATCACCATGCCGCACCTGGCTCAGCGAGAACCGGCATGAGACCTTGGGAATTCGATGCATCGTGGCAGACTATCAAGTTGATGAAGTCGCTCGGGCTGGTTTCTAGAGTCAACGAAATGACGCACGAAAAAATGATGGAAAAACAGAAAAAAGAAGAACACACCAAAGTAAAACAGGCTTTGCTTGAAAAGTACAAGGTTGCACCTCGCAGAGCAAATCACAAGCTGTCGCCTACCATCGCCGCAGCTATCCCGCCTGTGATCGCAAGTCTCCCTCACGTTTCAAATTTGCCCCCGCTAACCTAAAACCCAAAACGCTTCCTCGGAAGCTGGAAACATATGTGCCATTGCCGGCGGTGTCGCTCTTGTAGCGAGCCGCCGGCTCGTTTATAGAGTCTTTGATGGACGTATCGCAGGAGCCGTGATGGCGGCAATCGCGAAAAATCACCCTTACCGAATCGCTAATCGTGGTCTAGAATGGAATTACAGCCAGGTAGAGGTTAGCTCTGTGACAACGCTCACAAAATGCCAGTTAGCCATAGTGGCAGTTTCATGCCTGATGTTTTGCTTCGGTGACGTCGGTGCTCAGACTCATGTTTTTGGGAATTCTTCTTATAAACAAACAAGAGCACGCTCTCAGTATGATGAATGCGTGGCGAAAGTTGGAACCAAGGCGCCGGAATTCACAGGCTTAACCTGGGTCAATTCACCGCCTATCACTTTAGCTAGCTTGAAGGGCAAAACAGTTCTGCTGCACTTCTGGAGGGGCGATTGCAATTGCTGCCACGAATCAGTCGACGCGATTAGACTTCTTCAGAGGAACTATTCTTCGATGGGACTTGTAGTTATCGGCATTCGCAAACATGACGACTCTCTGGTTAAAAATTGGGGAGTCGATTTCCCGATTGCCATCGATGAGAAAGGAAACACTGTCAAAAGGTACTGGTTCGACAACACGTCTGATTGGATCCCAGGGACTTATCTGATCGATAAAAACGGAACAGTCAAATGGGCGTGCCATCAGCAATCTTTGTGGCGACCAGTGAAGGCGGCATGTCCGGATTTTACTGCTGTGTCGACAGCGATCAAAAACGAATTGAATCAACCGCAGAAGAAGGTTTCTCAAGTTTCTAGAGTCGGCCTTTGAGTTTCTCCAGCAACTTCTTTGCCCCCTCGCTCTTCGTCAGGCGATTGATCAAGCTGCGAGTTCTATCGGCGGCTGCTTGAGGTGCGATGTCTTGAAGGCTGTAGCGGACAAGTTCTTGCACTTGTGCGTCAGTGTCCTCGCCAAGTCTCCTCATAGTATCCTTCAAGTCATACAGTCGTTCGACTTTGTACTGACTGATCAAATCGGATGGTGACATTGGAATGAGTTCTACTGAAATCGGAACATCCGCGTTCACCTTGGGAGAGAAAAATTCAACGGTGAATAGTTCCCTCTCCCCGTCTTTTCGGAAATACATTCGTCTAATATTTTCTTTCTGAAAACCATACGCGGTGAACAGGTCTTTCATGCTTGCGCCTTGAGTCGGACCGGCTAACATCCTGCCGACCAGTTGGTCCTGGTGGCTTGCTGCATATTCCTGCATACGCTGAGCGGCTAAACGTTTTAAGTCGTTCTGCTCATTCTTCAATTCTTGTCCGATCGATTTAGCAACTGCGTTAAAATCGATTTTATCGTCATCATGCTTGCCATCGCCGGTGGTGTCCTTGAAGCGAGCAGCGGGATTGCTTATCAGAACCACAGGAGAATTTGTCTCGAATGAGTGAACTGCAATTTCGTTTTTCGCAAACGGGTCCCGTAACACTAATGGGTTTGCATTCAGGCTTTCCGCGCTCAGCTTCGGAAATTGTTTTTCGTCGAAGGACAGGTTCGGCACTGGCGTGAACATGCGCTCAACAGCCGTCATCAATGCCCGATCCATACGCTGCTTTGTCATCACGATTGCGCCGCATGCAACATAATTTTGGAAGTCTGACATTCCATGGGTGTGCATCGCCGGTTGGAAGAATAGTTGGTCTGTAAGCGAGTTCACTACCGCGTCCGAATCGCAGTATCGATAAAACGTTTTCGAGTCTCTATGTGCTATCGAAGTTCCAACTTGTTGAATCGCGTAATAAGGGGTGTGCATATACCAGGCGTAGACTAATATTCCGAGCACGCATAGCGTAGCGAGCACTATAAGTCCTACGCGCACAAATTTGACGGTCTTGCGTTTGTCACTCACTTTATCACCGCCTGGTATGCTTCGTACATTCTTCGGATTTCAGTTCGCTCCTGTTCCACCAGGGACGGTGGCGATATTATCTTCGCGCGCGCTCCAAATGAACGAATCCAGTGGATAAATTCCCTCGCTTCAGCAAGCTTGATACTAAACTCGACGTCGCCTGTTCCATCCTTCAGTGGCAGAACCTTTCCTTTAGGATGTCTCTCAACTGCCTCCAAAATGTACGGTGCAATTGTCCTTTCAAACCGCGCCACTATCGGCGGTTGCTTTTCAGCCTCTTCGAGTAGCTTCATACTACGGGGGAACGTCATTCCCCAGCCGCAGTTCATCAGGTAGTTAGCCTCTCTGAAGTTTTCCTCCGAATCCTCGTTGATACCGTGACTATCGACGATCTTCAAATCCTTGATGCGATCGATTCTGCGAGGGAAGTACACTTTGTCCTTTAAATCTCGGGTTATGCAATACCAACCTCGCTCATGAAACACCATCAGCAGGGGGAAACCGGTTGCTGTTTCATCTTTACCGACTCGAGGCGTATTGTACACATATCGAACGGCTTGCCGCGTTCGAATCGCTTCTTTCAAGATGCTGATCGTTTCAGGTCGATCTTTGCCCTTCATGATGTTGCGCTGTCTGACCGTACTGATGCGCTGACCACTCGCGATGTTCTGACCTCGCTGATGACTCAGTTCTGTCAATCTGTTTAACACTTCGTGCGCTTCCGGATCATCCATCCTCACACTCAGCATGTGGAGCGCGTCAAGAACCAAACTCATCTCGGAGTCGGAAAGAGTGCAAATGTCTTCGAGGACGTATCCGCTGCGCAATCGATCTTTGTCGGGCAGCAATTGATAGTCATGTTTCAACACCAGGATGTCTTTCGCAAGTGTTCTCTCGGTGACCGTGATACCGAGCGCTGGCAGCTCATTCTTCAGACCGGTCAGCGTAATGCCAGGATTGTTGGCGATCACCTTTATAATTGCAGACAGTCGTTTAATTTTGTCTGACACTGTTGTTCACCTTGTCCAGAGTGTTCCGATTAGATCATTCCGAGTGGAACATCGCGCTTGGGTGCCGGGTAAAGCTCGTCGATTTTGGCTATGTCCGCATCCGACAGTTTCAGCTTCAACGCGCCGGCATTTTCTTCAACGTGCTTCATCTTAGATGCTTTTGGAATTGTGAACGTTCCATCCAGTCTAGTCAGGAAGGCTAGAACCACCTGGCGAACTGTCGCGTCATGGGCTTGTGCGATTGTTTCCAATTCCTTATATTCGCTGCTCTTCGCACCAGGAATGGTGCCATACGGCGTGTAGCCTACCAGTGCAATTTCATTTTTCTGACAGAATGGAATCAGCTTTCGTTCGATTCCACGATTATCCAGGTTGTAGAGAACCTGATTACAAGCCAATCTACCCGTGCTAAGGCAATCAATGGCCTCTTTCAAATCATCAACGTCAAAGTTGCTAACGCCAAACGACTTGATTTTTCCATCTTTTTGAAGTTTCTCCATCGCCGCTAAAGTATCGCAAAGGGGAAAGCTTCCGCGCCAGTGCAGCAGATAGCAATCGAGATAGTCTAACTTCAACCGTTTCAGCGATTTCTCAAGTGCTGAAATGGTACCGGTATAGGTGGCATTCGAAGGAAGAACTTTACTTACTATGTACAGCTTTGAACGATCAATTCCGATTAGTGCTTCTTGAATTACTTCCTCGGCACGTCCGTACATTTCAGCAGTATCGATGTGCGTTAAACCTAGCTCTGCTCCTCTGCGCAATGAGTCAATAGCCTCTTTTCGCGCATTGCCGGACTCAGGTACTTGCCAGGTTCCCTGTCCGATTATTGATACCGACTCGTCTGTGTATCCGAATTTTCTAGTGCTCATGTGGCTGGACCCAATACATTTACAGGCTGATGTGATACTTGATTTCGTTTTCCAGCAAATCGATCTTCTCTTTGAGCTCAGGCGTTTTTGCGCCTTCGCTCTGATGCCACTTCGCGATTAAGCTGCGAACTGTAGTTAGAAGTTCGCGGTCTCCACCGTGAATCAGCAAGCCACGCTTCTCGGTGAGAACGCGCTCGGCGATAGTCGCGACGTGTTTCATGATCTCATCCACGTCGCCGGAGATTGGAAGGAGAGCACTCGCAATGTGTGCAGCATCAGCAGATTCCAGTTTCTTCTCGTCGAGCATTTTGTACATCGTCGGGACTGCTTTCGAGGCATTCTTTCCGAGTCGACCGAGTGCTTTCGCCGCTTCACCTTTTCCTGTGGAACCGCTCGATGAGTTATCCAACTTTAGCGCCACCCAATCAGCTTGAACCGCTTCGAGCAGAATATCGACCAGGTTTTCCGCATCCGGCGCATGTCTGCTCAGGTGAATTGCCGCCCACCAGCGATTCTTCGGCTCGTCACTTTTTAGAACCGGCTTCAGAACTTCGATAATCTCTTTGGGATTACCGCTCGCTTCCGGATACCACTTAACCGCTTGCCGGCAACCATCTGCGACAGCCTGTTTCAAAAGGTCGTTCAACAGGCTCGCGCGTGGAAGCAAATTGTTCAGGATGTTCATATTTGCCTGCTCCCACGAATTGCCTCGTGAGTAGTCGCGAGCGTCAATTGCCTTCGCAACCGCTACCGGCAAGCCTTTCTCCTCGACCGATGCAAGATACTCGTCCACGGTAGATTTCTGAAACTGGCGCCACGGGTTGTTTATGACAGAGGTGAGATATTCGTGATACTTCGGGTCAATCTTCTTGAATAGCTCCGGAAATTCGTTTCTAAGCGCTGGATCGAGTTCCACCGCTGGTTTCTCCATGGTTGAAGTTGGGAATTCCGACGCAGACGCTTGAAATTCCGAGGTCTTAGCCTCTGGCGCTTGACTCTTCACCGCAGATTTTGGTTTTGCCTCCTTTACCTTTGCAGCAGGCGCCGCTTTCGGGCTGGACTTGGAGGAACTGGACTTCTTCGTCTCCTTCTTCGCAGGCTCTTTGGGGGCGGAGCTTGACTTCTTCTTGCTTGAATCAGCTTTCTTTCCAGGCATCGGCGTAAAACCTTCATCTATTTATAGAGAAACCAAACCGATTCTAGCAAATTGCGCAGTTAGGCTCATGAACGAACCTTTGACATCGTTGTTTGTTATGCTGTTGGCATGATGTTAAAGCCTGCGATTAAACCGACCGCGACAACGATATTCAAAGCATTTACGTTGACGATAGCACTGACCTGCGCGCCCGCTTTGCTCCGCACCGCAGATGGTGCGGCTTCCTCCACGCCGACGGAGAGCAGAGCCAACGGCACATTGAAACTCGCTACAACTGTTCTGTCTCCTTCGAGTGACTCTACGGATGCTGCGTTGAACGCTGCAAATGCAGCATTCTTCAACGGCAATTTCGAAGCAGCCAGCGAATATTGTTTACATCTTTTGGGGGCGAAACATGGCAAAGGCGCGAAGTCCGCATCCGCAGACCCGTCCGAAGAGATGGTCGAGGATAGCTCCGCTTCCGACGTCCGAATCTTTATAAATCTCGGTTCGTGTTTTCTCGGAATGAAACAATACGCACGTGCCGAAAAATGGTTCGAGCACGCCGAAAAGATTCTCGACAAGACGAACTCTACCGACGCGCTCGCTATCGCGGACTGCAAATTAGGCTTAGCAGAGTGCCACTATATGCAGGGGCGCGGGAAGCAGTCGCTCAAAGATTATAGTGGTGCTGTCGAGTCTTACCAGAAGACTCTTGGGTTGATGCATCCAGACGTGGTTCCAGCCGTTGAGGGACTCGCCGGAAGTTACTACATTGAGGGTGATTTCAAATCTGCGCTTCCGTTATATGAGCATGTGGCGCGAATAGATCTCGCTGAAAAAGGGCCTACTAATTTACGAACCGGTTTGTCTCTAAACAGCTTGGCCGAGATCTACTATCAGTTAAACGATTGCGAAAATTCCCGCAAGATGTTCGAGCAGGCGTTCTGGATTTTTAAGAAGCACAACGCGGATCGTTTGCTCAGGCAAGTCGAAACTGTTTCCGTAAGAACAGCTGACACCGATGCTTCTACCATGCGGAAGCGCATCAATGATGTTGTTCTCGGCACCAACAACTTACCGGATATCGCCAAGGAAACTTTGAGTTTGCTGAAGTCTGATGATTTTGATGGCCAGCAGATACAGTTTGAGATGCGTCCAAAGAATTTTGAAAACTGGCGGGTGGCACGTCGCAACGTTGAAGAGTCGCTCTTCATTTCCATCGACCCTACCGTAAACCAGAAGGGCATTCTCGTTTGCCTGCATGGTCTCGGTTTGAACTCGAAGAGTTTCAATGACTTCTCCGCGAAGATTACGCCATTCGGCTACGGCGTAATCGCACTCGATGTGCGCGGTTTTGGTTCCTTTGCGATGGAGAAGGGATTGGACAAGCTCGACCTCGACACCGGGCTCGAAGATCTTGCAGCCAGCGTTAGTTTGATTAAGGCGCATAGTCCGGGTCTTCCGATTATCGTGCTCGGTGAGTCCATGGGGGGCGCTCTGGCGGTACAACTCGCGGCGAAACATCCTGAGCTTGTGAATGCCCTGATAAGCGCTGTTCCGTCGAGCAAGCGTTTCAAATCGACCCAGACCAATTTGCTGGTCGGATTAAAGTTGATTGAAGGCAAAAAGAAACCAATTGAAATTGGAAAGCGTGTTATCGAACAATCAACAGCCGATGAAAGTGTGCGAGCGGTGTGGATGAACGATCCTGGAAACCGACTACAGTTATCGGCTGAGGAGCTCGTGCGGTTTCAAAACTTTATGAAGGAAACCGAGAAAGTTGCAAAAGATGTTAAGGCTATACCCGCGATAATTTTTCAAGGCTTCCGAGATCATCTCGTTAAACCTGAAGGCACTATCGCGCTATATGGCGCGCTGGGGACTCCTCAGAAAGACTTGGTCCTGGTCGGTGATTCCGAACATTTGATCTTCGAGGAAGGTCAGGCTCCCGATGATATTGTGCGCATGCTGGCTGGGTGGTTGGATAGTCACATCGGGGTTAAGGAGAAGCTAAGACGGTCACCGAACCCGGTACCAGACCCGGTGACCTCCGGTTCAGTAAACACAAGCTCGGACTAGATTTCCGCTTTATAGATAGAATATCTTTGTGCAGGGAAGAATAATGTGACGCCTTCTGCATAGTTTGCTATAAGGGGAAAATGCGCCTCGCACTTTTTGTTAACGACATTCAAACAGAAAAGGTCACCTACACGACCAACCTTTTCGCCATAACTGCGATAAACCGCGGTCATGAGGCCTGGGTCATCAGCGCCGAGGATTTCATTTATGACCGTGACGAGCGCATCAAGGCGCGTGCGCGCCATGCTCCGAAATCCAACTACAAGAGCGCACAAGCCTATTTATCAGATCTTCAAAGTAACAAGGCAAGAATTGAGGAAATCTGCCTCGATCAATTTGATGTTTTGATGCTGCGGAGCGATCCGTCGGAGGAGAGTGGAACGCGGCATTGGGCGCAGTCGGTAGGAGTCGATTTTGGCAGAGAGGCGATGCGGCACGGCGTGATCGTGGTCAACGATCCTGATGGTCTTGCTCGTGCGCGTAACAAGATGTACTTCCAAACGTTTCCCGAACAGGTTCGACCGCGCACGGTTATCACGCGCAGCCGAGAAAAAATCCGCGAGTTTGCGAAAGAAATGGGCAACTGGATGGTTTTGAAACCGCTTCAAGGTTCAGGCGGCAAAGGCGTTTTCCTCGTCAAGCCCGAGGATATGTCTAATCTCAATCAAATTATCGAGTCGCTGAGTAAAGACGGTTACATTATCGCGCAGGAGTATTTGCCGGCTGCTGCGAAGGGTGATGTCCGGCTGTTCATGATGAATGGTCATGCTCTTCGCTACAAAGGAAAGTATGCTGCGTTTAGAAGAATGGGAGCAGAAGGTGACATTCGAAGCAACGTCCACGCCGGCGGAAGTGTCGAGCAGGCGGTCATCACTGATGAAGCTCTTGAGCTCTGCAAAATTGTCAGACCTAAACTCGTACAGGATGGAATGTTTCTTGTCGGTTTGGATATCGTCGGCGATAAACTGATGGAGATCAACGTGTTCAGTCCGGGTGGGCTTGTTAACGCTCAACGTTTTGAAGGTGTGAATTTTTCGCACGCGGTAATAGATTCGCTTGAGAGTAAAGTCGATTACATGCGGTTTTACAAGCGGAATTTTTGCAACGTTGAAATGTGTACGCTGTAATTAGTTTCTCACGCTCTCTTCAAGGTCCGCCATACAAGCGGCGAATCGTCGCCATATCGCGGTTCGACAGAATGGGCAAAATGGTGGGAGACTCGGAGAAAAACATCACATCATTGTTGTTGTTAGAGTGACCATTGATGCCGAGCGCATGACCCACTTCATGCAAGCAGACTTTCGTCATGTCAGCATCGTTAAGTGGCATGCCACCGCGATTGGTGAGTATCGTCATATGCGCGTTAGTGATACTAATATCGGTGGCATTGATCGGTTGACCATTTAATTTTGTCAGACCACCCTCTAGAAGGCGACCGTGGTCCATGACTTTATTGGCATCGCCTGTCCATTCGCATGTGATGTCACTTTGCGCCGGATTATTTGACAGCTCAAAGGTGATTCGATTTCCCGAAGCAACCGCCCATTGCGAAAATGAATCCATCAAATCCTGGTAGTAGGAGCTCTGGTAACCCGGAACGCCGCCACCATTCATGATGCAAACTCGAATAGGCATCTTCATCCATCGAAAATATTTGCCACCAGATGCGGCGCTAGCGAAATAGTCATTTTGCATCGTTTGCTGCTGCTGCTGAATTCCTCTTCCCCCGGAGCTCTGCATCTGCTGGCGCAGTCCCTGAATTCGCTGCCGGATATCACCTGCTTTGTTGGACCCGGGATTTTCGTTGAGAAAGCGTTCGTACCAGGTGATGGCATTTGGTATATCTCCAAGACTTTGATAATTCGAGCCGATGTTTAAGACCGCTTCCTTCATATTCGGATCTATTCGGAGCGCCGATTGGAATTCGCCAATTGCTTGCTGGCACTGTCCGGCGTTCGCGTAAGCGTAGCCAAGAAAAAAGTGGGCTGGTGCAAAATTCGGATCGACGCTGATTGCCTGCTGAAACGCTGCCTGTGCTTGTGGATAACGCTTTTGATTGAGCAGCGACTGACCCTGTTCGACTAGAGAGCGAAGATTACCTGTCTGTTTCGATGTGCCGGCACGTTGAATATAACCTCTGACTTGTGCCGCATCCGGCGCATTCGGATTGGTCTGCAGATACTGCTGAAAGTACGGAACTGCCTGGTCGAACTGATTCATATTCATCAAACAGGTCCCGAGATTCACGTTTATAAACGTCATCTGCGGATTTAATTGTAAAGCTTGTTGGTATTCAGGAATTGCCTGCTGCGGGCTGCCGCTGTTTTGAAAAGCCATCCCCAGATAGCCGTGTACTTCTCCGCAGCTCGGATCCAGGCTCTGGGCTTTGTGCAAAAGATTAATAGCCTCCTTCGTCCGGCGCGAGTTGATGAGTTGCTCAGCCTGCTCGCACATTCCACGCACCTCATCCGACATCGCAATCGCCGGAAAGACTTGGAGGGAGAGCATTAAGGTCGTGCCAAGCAGCATCGCCGGTGTCGTGAACGGTTTCCAGATCGGTCCAGGCTTGTGGTATTGAGCCAAAAAAGATTTTGTTTCCAAAAGAGCGCACTCGACAGGGTTTAACGTCATATACCCGGTATATCGTGGCGGTAAATGTGGCTTTTTGCTTTTATTGATCTCTAGAAGTGGAATAAAGAGTTAGAGCTTACGGAACCAGAACCCAGGAGCTTTTCCGAGTGTGGCCAACCCCCCAGGACTATAACGAAGCCGTGCAGCAGCCGCAGGCGTGCTTCTCCGATTCGGAGCTGCGGAGGTGCCGGGTCGAACTGAATCACCTGGGTTTGCCGCGTCCCATGACGGGCGCCTTTGCGAGCGTCTACCGCCTGTCGAATGTTGCGGGCATATCCTGGGCCGTGCGCTGTTTTCTCGAACATCGCGAGGATATGAAGGAGCGCTACAACGCGATTAAAACTGCTGTAGCTGGACCTGCGCAAGATTTGTTTGCTTCATTCGAGTACATCGAACGGGGCATTAGAGTTCGCAATGAATGGTTTCCGATTTTAAAAATGGAATGGGTTGATGGCGATAGTCTTGACCGCTATCTCGACCGCCACGTGAAGACGCGCGCCAAGGTCGTAAGTCTTCACAAGCAATTTCGGGAATTGGCTTTGAAACTGAAGAAGGCTGGTATCGCCCATGGTGATCTTCAGCACGGTAATATTTTGGTCACGGACAATGGACTGCGTCTCATCGACTATGACGATATGTTCGTTGAGGGACTGGCTGGCAAAGTGAGTCACGAGCTTGGGCATCGTAATTTTCAGCATCCCGGGCGCAGTAATGACCATTTCAACGCCGATTTAGATAACTTTGCCGAGTGGGTTATCGACCTCTCGCTCAAGGCGCTGGTCGTCGAGCCGGATATCTGGCGAGATTTTGATTGTGGCGATGATTGTTTGCTGTTTCGTCATAGAGATTTTAAAGACGCAGATGAGTCCCCAATTTTCAAATATTTGCTGAATCACGAAGAAGCTGAGTTGCGAGATTCTGCTAGATTGTTCGCGGATGTTTTGGGTTTGCGTCCGACCAAAACGCCTGACTATCAGAGTGACTCGGCGACAGTCAGGCAGCTTGTACACCTTGAGAGTATTGAGGTAATCAGCGAATCGGAAAAGGATGCGTTTGGAGATGATCGTGACGTTCACGAGCCTGCCTTCACTGCGACTGAACTTTCGTTCGTGGATTACGATCGGTGGCTTGCCAGCGTCGAACAGCGTAAACAGCAACCAGGGAAAAACACAGCCAGATTTTTCGAGAGGGTGCGAACCGCAGGTGCTGGTTTCGTAAAAAAAGGCTGGCGTCACGTGGTATCACATCTGGCACCGTATGCGTGGGCTCGAGCCGCAGCAGACGAAGGGAATCGTGAATACGACGAGGGCAATTTGACCGAAGCGGTCAAGCTTTATTCGGATGCCGCAGCCGTACTCCGTGCAGATCACAGCAAGCGCACAGGTCGCGGCACCCCAGTGACTATGCAACTTCTATGCGAGGTTCTGATTAATCTGGGTTACTGTTACGTTCGGAAAGAACAGCCGGGAACGGCGGCACACTATTTTCGAGAAGCTAAAAGCGCGGCGTCTCCGTTGGAGTTTGGTCAGGCACGCTTGCAAGCGCAGCTCTTGCTTGCGGCAACCTTATTCGATCTCGATAAAAAAGGCGATAGCCACATCGGCAATGCGCTGAATCCGCTGGCAACGGAACTGAATGTTTTGAAAGGGCAGATCGATACAGCCGAGGTTCTGATAGGGGCGGTGCGCGCTGAACGTGATGGTCCATACGGAAACATGCTGACATTTCCGGCAATGTTGACAGAGCTTGGTCATGGTTATTTGTCTGCCGGTGATTTTCCTAATGCTCAGGCTGCGTACAAAGCGGCGATGGAAGCCTGTCACTGGGTGAAGGATGAGAAGCACGCGATTAAGACAAACTTGATAGTTGCGCGCGCTGCGTGCGGTTTTTCCGCTACGCGCGTCGGGGAATCCGAAATCGATGATGCCGTCAAACAGTTTTGCGATCTAATGGACGTCGAAAGTGATACCACTATTCTTCGGCAGTTGATAAGAACTGAGTTGAAGGGACCGCTGAAATCCGACTGGAAATTTGCAGAACTGATGCGAGCGCTTGCTCATAATCTGGCTGCTCGCGGGCAAGTTGAACATGCAGAATTGGCTTACCGAGCTGCTCTTATGGCATTGCGCCTCGCCGACAATCCTGAAGAGTATCAGCTCAAGATTGTAGACTGTCTTCTAGGATTGGGAAAATCTTTGGAAGCTGTCGCTGTGATTCGCGATTATTCGGAGTGGTCGAAAGACTTTTCGGCCCAGCTATCTGAGCATATTGACTCCATAGATGACTTCAGCCACGCCCTAATAGTGAGCACCGTCGTATTCGACGATAATACTCACAAGAACCGCTACAAATGTCTGGAGTCCCTGGTGCGTACCTGCCCAGCCGCAGAACAAGCCGGTCGAGCAATTGCCGGCATCGAACTCACCGACATTGGTTCAAAACTTGCCTTTGCCGAGTTGATGCTTGAACTCGCCCGCGACCTGAAATCCGCGAACCGCAGTCGAGTGGCAAAGTGCTTTTATGCTGCGGCGTTCAAGGCATTCAAGCGAGGAAATCTCGACGAGAGCTATGGCGCGTCGGTTATGGAATGTTTACTAGCCATGGGCGATCCCGAGGTCGCTGCCGGGTTGTTGCTGGACGGCGGCCGATTGGAAGAGATGGTTCGTTTGATGGTCAACGTAATGGTTCAGCAAAAGCAATACGATCGCGCATCGATCTGCGAGTTGCTGGTCAAGGTTGCGGATACACAGATGTCCAGACCTCCCGCGTCTGTAACCGAGGAAGAGATCAAGACGACTATCTCGCTTCTCGATTGGTGCGCCGGCGACGAAGAGGGACTCGCGAAGGAGACGCGCGATAAGGCGCAGCGGTGGCTGGAAAATCGTGAGATGGCATTCGCCCATAGCCTGGTCGAGCAGGGTAAATTCGGAACGGCTCTTGAGCTGTTTGAAAAGCACGAGGGAGCGTCCGGACCGAATGTAATTCTGGTTCAGGAACTCTGGGTGCTTAAGTACTTATCCGCTGCTTTGATAGACCGCGATCGCGGATATGTTACGGTTGCCGACGGCTATGCCTTCGGATGTGCAATCCAGTTGATGTCGACGATGCGCGAGCGCCACGTGCTTACTCCTCAATTTGCCTTGAAAGTGTCTGAGTTGATTCGAAGTGCAAGAACAACCTCAGGTACTCAGCGCTACGTCGAAGACGTGTACTCGATTTTTTGTGAGTCCGGTCGTGGCTTCGAGCATTCAGTCTTGAGTTTACGAGATAGTTTGAAACCTGATTCAAGGTCGGCAATCGAAAACCGTTTAAACATCAAAGGTAATGAGGATATGGTTCTTTCAATCGCCGATGGAAACCTTGAGTTTCAGATTGTCTCGCCAACCGTCGAAAGTAGTGACGGAGGTGGGAAACAAGCGGATGAATCCGGAGCGGAAAGTTGGCGTGCAATCAACAAAATCTTCTTTATGATTGAGCGTGAAGAGTACTCCGCCGCCATTGAGGCTCTCGATAAGCTGCGTGCGGAGTCGGATGATAATAACTTAGCCAGTGATGCTCTGGTTCTGCGTGGATATTGTTATTCGCTGCTACAGGATGATTCTCAGGCGGAGCGCTCGTTTAAGCAAGCGGTGAGAGTGGTGCGCGGCTCTGATAGGTTTCGCTTTACCAAGGCAACGCTCTGTGTTTATCTGATTTTTATGCGCAATCGCGACAAACAGCGCTACCTTCGTCAACTGATTGATCCTACTTTGGAGGCTCGTAACGTCGTTAAAATCGCGACGAAAGTGGTTGGACGGACTTTGAACGAGAGCGATGATTTGACTGAAGTTCTCGCCGGAGAATTGCTGGAGCGCGCAGAGAAGGGAGAGAGAACGTCGTTAACGTCTGCGAAAATTTATCGTGCGATTCTCACCATATTCGGTATCGAGAATCTTTCGAGGCGACTTGATGTTATCTACTGTCTTGATGCGATCGGGAAGTACAGGAGTGCTTCGTCGGTGCTTCGTTTATATGTCTCTACCGATGGCGGCGATGATGAAAAGGTTAAAGAACTCGTTTCGAAGCTCGCTCGAAGACACATCAAAACCAGAGAACTCGAAAAAATTATTTCGTGTTACAAAGCCGCCGTTGTTGATTTTGAATCTCATGTTGCCGCCGCGCGCGAAGACCATTTAATCGGAACCTTAAGTAAGGTCCTGACTGGACATGTGCCGCGGCGCATGCTTCTTGAGATTCGATACGATCTCATATCGTTTCTTGGTCGAGAACTCCTGGGTGCAGAACTTTGTAATAGAGTCGCCGATGCGATCGTGAATAGCATCGCCGATGATGGCACAGAGGATCGACGCGTGAAATTCAGAGTTGAATTGGAAGGTATTGCAAGAGTGCTCGAAAAGGTCGACTTCGAGTCCGCCCGGCGCGTCCAGGCTTGTTTAAATCCCGATGGTGATTATGTTGGTTCAAACAGTGATCATCTGAACTTGATGGAGCAGGAGTTGTTTGAGTCTGCGAGTAAGCGTGGCGCATAATAGGCTAGTGTCCGACAAACCGACTCGTGGAGTCTGCGCAGCCACGATTCGTGGAGTCTGCGCAGCCACGATTCGCGAGTTAATAACGCGCCCTCTCACATGCTCGCCGCCTCGCCAAGCGACCACGCCGTCTAGTTAACTTTCCGCATTAGGAGACATTCTCCAACCCAGCTGATCGAATGCTTCGCGCAGGGTGCAACCGCTTCGGTGGCAATAGTGCAATGCGATTACGGCCATTTCTACTTTGCATTCCTTTCGATCCAAAAGTTTTTGAGCTTGAACGGCGGCATGCATTGTCTGCTCTGACAAAATGCCACTGGCGACCAGATATCGACTGACTGCTGCACGTTGACCATCGAGGAGCTGCATGGCATGCCGATATTCGTTACCGTTTATCAGTTCGCTCTCCTTTAGCAGATTCAGAACATGCTGCAGATCCATACGCTCTTGCGTTCCGCTCGATGGGTTTACCGTGTAGAACGTTCCTGACTGCGTTTGATTCGTCAGCCACTCATTGTCGAGGTTAATCTGATCTACGGTGAGCAAGCGTTCCAATTCTTGACCGAGGGTCTTCGCCGATTGGTATCGATCTTGCGGTTCTTTCTCCAGGCAACGCAGGATGACCGATTCTATCTGGGGCGGGATGCCGAGCTTCGGCGCAACATCGTTGAACTTTCGCGGGCGCGTCCCGACTTGAAGTTGCATGGTGGCAAGTGCGTTTGAGCCCTCGAAAGGACGTCTGCCGCTGATTGATTCATACATTACACATCCAAGTGAATAGATGTCCGACCTCGCATCCATCTCAGTTCCCATGCACTGCTCGGGGCTCATATAGAATGGACTCCCGAACACGTCTCCTGTTTGGGTAAGACGCTGAGATTTCGGACCCTCGGGACGAACAATTTTTGCAATTCCGAAGTCCACTAGTTTGACCAGATCCGATGATTTGTCGACCGGTATGAGCATGATGTTCGCGGGCTTCACATCTCGATGGATCACCCTGTTAGTATGCGCATGATTTAGTGCTGAGCAGGCTTGCAAAAAAATCGTAAGAAATCTTCGAATCTCCAGTGGTCCGTCAACGGCCAGCAACTTTTGAAGCACCTCTCCGTTCAAATACTCCATGGCGATAAATGGGAGACCTTCTTCTGAAAATCCGTAATCGAAAAGAGTGACTAAGTTGGGATGACGTAAATGGATGGTAGCTTTGGCTTCATGTTCGAAACGCTTTCTTGCGTGCTCATCTTCGACGAGATGTGGATGTAAAACTTTCAGCGCGACTATTCGATTATTGAGAATATCGACTGCCTGATAGATGCGTCCCATTCCGCCGTGACCGATTTGAGAAATAACTCGGTAGTGTCCGGCGAAAAGCTCATTATCGCCCAGTTTTCGGTATCCGTGAGCATCGCGCACGGCAGTACCATTACTTCCATTATCTGAGATTTGCTTGTTATTGCGTGACTCTACGGATGGTGTCACCTTCTTGAGCATCAAGCGGTGCACTTCGCCGGGATTTTCCGTAGTTACGGTGAAAAAGACTTCGGTTGATTCTTCGTCGCCAGGACCCATCTCCCAGGTAGGTTCGCCATTGATACCATCGACGTAGGAAACCGCGAGCAAAAAAGTCTTCGGTAATCCAGGCTGTTTCCAGCGCAGGTATTGAGGAATAGGAGAGGACTGCGCCGCGCGTTCCATCAGCGAGGACACCTCGGCTTTTGATGGCGTGTTTGCATGCACAGGTGTGTCTTTCCTGCGATCTTCCTTGTCTGGGAACGCGTCCTGTAGGGGCATCTCTGGGGATTCTGCTTGGGCACTCATCGCGAGCGTCGTATTTTATTTACCCGAACCGGTTGTTGAATTATCTGACCGACCAGTCGATTTCACGGGTCTGTTTACAGATGTTTCACTTCTATGTCGCGCCGGTTTTCCAGCCGAGTTCTTCGAGCGCCTCATCAAGGCTAATTCGGCTTCGCTGGCAATAGTGCAATGCGATTATCGCCTTCTCCACTTTCATTCCGCCGCGTTCAAGCAGACCCTGCAATTCGACCGCTGAGTGGAGTGTCTTTCCGTCGATTATGCCGCTAGAGACCAGGTAGTTGCCGAGTTCGCTTCGCCCACGCTCGTCCAGACCAACAGCTTTCTGAAGCTCCGCATCAGTGATTAGACCTGCTTGTTTCAGTAGCTTAATCACCGATAGGAAGTTGGCGGGCTGTTCTCGTCCGGTGTCTGGATGAACCGCGTAAAAGGTTCCCGATCTTGTTTGTTTGGTGATGTAGTCTTCTTCGTCGCGATCGCCGCGAGCGACCTTCTGCAAATCGAGACTTAGAGCCTGAGCGGTTTGATACCGCATGTGGGGCTCTTTCTCCAGGCACTTCATGATGATTGTTTCGAGTTCTGACGGAATTGTCGATTCCGGGCGGCTCATCGAGAACGGCGCCGCTTTGATGTTTACGTGCATGTATATTGTTTTGTACGCATTCTCGCCTTCAAAGGGACGTTTGCCTGTGAGAGCCTGGTACATCACGCAACCCAGTGAATAAATGTCGGATCTCGCGTCTAGTGGTGCACCTTTGCACTGCTCCGGGCTCATGTAGTACGGGCTGCCGAAGACGTCTCCCGTCTGCGTCAACTTCTGCGATGTTTCCTCGCCCTGTGGTTCGATTTTTGCGATACCAAAGTCGAGCAACTTCACAAGCTCGACATTCTGAGGGGTTTTAACGAGCATGATGTTGCTCGGTTTCACATCGCGGTGAATGACGCCTCTGATGTGCGCGTGACTTAGAGCTGAACAAACTTGATAAAAAATGGTCAGGAAGTGACTGAGCTTGAGCCGCCCATGGTCTTTGAAAATTTGCTCCAGGCTAGGACCGTCGATGTATTCCATAACCATGAAAGGCAGACCTTCACTGGTTTCGCCATGGTCAATGACCGCGACAATATTCAAATGCGCGAGTGCCATAGTCGCTTTGAATTCTTGCTGGAAACGCTTTTCAGGCTTCTTCTTGCGTGTTTTATTCTCGGACAGAAGATGTGGATGCAGCACCTTAACTGCCACCATCCGGTCTTGCTTTCTGTCCTTGGCTTTGTAAACGCGGCTCATCCCGCCACAACCGATTTCCTCAATCACCTCATATCGATCAAGGAAAAGATTTTCCGGTGATTTTGAGATCAGCTCCGGCTGCTCTTCTTTTTTGGCCTGCTTATTGTGGTCCTCATCCGTATCGCCGAGATGTCGTTGCGGTGCTGGTCTTATGGAGGGATTTCGAGCTCGTTTTTGGACCAAATTGTAGATTTGTTCAGGATTTTCCGTCGTGACGCTCCAGAAGACGACTGGCGGATCCTCCCCTTCCGTGCTCAGAACCCAGGTCGGTTCAATTCCTGGAATCAGGTAAGTGACCGTGAGCAGATACTCGGAACCATCACTCAACTCGAATTTCACGGACTCAGAATGCGGCGATGACTCCTCGGCTTGCGCCATCAGCGAGGCAAGTTGCGCACGGCTAGGGGGCGGACCGTGTCCACCTCCTGCTGGTTTGTTCGCTGATTCGCCATCCGGCGTTTGTCCCGCCGTGTTGTTAAGAGTCATTCAACCTGCAATTCCAGGAATTTTGTACATAAATCTCTCTTACCCAGTGCTTAGTATATTCTCCTAGTAGATGCAAAGGTCTTAAAACCTAATTTCTGGACGTATTGAAGTGTATCGAGGCATCCAGACAGCTTCTTTCGGGTAACCGCTAGGGCTAATTCGAGTGACGTCCAAAAATTCTGATTAAAATGGCGTCTCGCGCCCTTGGGGAGGCTTTCAAAGCTTTGACAGTTAAAACCAGCTTCCTTGTGGCTAGGCGCTTTCGTAATTAAACGCTTTGTTGAGTCGCTATATGCTTTCTGCAATCTTTCTGGCGTGATAAAAGAGGCAGCCCGTTTGATTTTAAACTGTTTGGGCAATCAAACTATTTTGCCGGCAGGACATCGTCCATGAAACCCGAGCTTAGTTCTTTGGCCTGGCGTCTGTCGGCTTTGGCTTCATCTGTTTTTCCAAGTTTGTCGTAGATGGCGGCGCGTTCGATGTAGGCTCGCGATTTCGCAGTTGATTCTGCAGTAGAAATTGCGATGGTGTAGGTTTTAATTGCTTCCTGGTTGAAACCGAGCTCAGACTCTAAAGTCCCTTTTCTCACGAGGTTTCGGAACGAAATTTTTGAGAGCTCGCTTGCGCGTTTGAAGTCTTTCAGCGCGAGCGCTTTTTTGTTGAGCTTCTCGTAAGCGTCCGCGCGGTTTATTAGCAGTGGTACGAAGTCTGGCGATTGTGCAAGTCCGAGCGAACACTCTTTGATGCACTCGTTGAGGTTTCCGGTTTGCATCAAGACTTCTGCTTTGGCACTTCGATTTTCAAGGTTGTGTGGGTCGATTCCAACTGCCTTATTCGCATCGGAAAGCGCCTCTTCGAACTTGCCGATTTGCGCAAGCAACTCGCTGCGCAATCTGTAGTAACTAGCCTTTGTTTTATTGATGAGAATGGCTCTGTCACAATCTTTGATTGCATCCTGCGCCATCAGTGTTGCTTTTTTCAGACGAGCTCTGCCGTAGTAGAGCTCATCATTGGTTGGAGCAAGTTTAATCGCTTTGTCGAAGGCTACTGCGGCTTGCGTGTAGTCCTTGCTTTTCAGGCGCATCTCCGCCAACATGCTCCACGGTTCGGAATTTTTTGGAGCAATTTTGATTGCCCGATTAAGGTATTCGATAGCCAGTTTCGGATTACTTTTTCTGTTTAGACGAGCTGCTTTCATCAGTAGCTTTAAAGATTCGGGATTGTCGTTCGCTGCGCCGTTCGCCGCTGTTTGAGCCTCTTGCGACCGCCCCATCGCGGTGAGCACCGAAGCTCTCCAGGCGAGGGCATTTTTCTTTTGAGGGTTGAGCCGGAGCGCAGTATCTATGTCAGAAAGCGCCTCTTTGAAGTTCTTCAAGTCGTAGTTCAATCGCGAGCGAACCGCATAAGACGCCGCTGTTACCGGACCGAGTTCCATGGATTTTTTTATATCCTTCATGCCAAGCTCCGGCTTTGACATGCTTATAAAAACCTGCGCCCGTTTGAAATAGACGGCGCCTTTAGTCGGATATTTTTTTACCAGTATATTCGCTTTCGTCAGAGCGCCAGACAAGTCGCCTCTTCTGGTGAGCGTCTCGATCTCATCCCAGAGTGTCCTCGCCTCAGGAGACTGCTTAAGCAAGTCCTTGATACTTTCAGTGTCTGATGAATTCTTCGGTTTCGTCTGGGCAAAAACCGAAGTCGCGCCATCGTGCGCGCCTGACGTCATGTTGACAATAAGCGCGGCTGCGAGCGTAATTCGAAATCGGTTCTTCAATTTTCTGTCAGGTTCAATTTTCAATATCTGCAGTATCTATTCTAGCGTTTCGCGGGTAAGATTAGTCAATTCGTAGAGCGGGTTATAACTCAATGGTGACGGAAGTCATACCGGTCGAATACAGCAAAGTTGCCAGCAAGGTGTCACTGCGCTTGATACCATTTATGTTGGTATTGTATGTGGTGTCATATCTTGATCGAATAAACATTTCATTCGCATCGCTGCAGATGAACGCGGCTTTACAAATTTCAGCCGAAGAGTATGGATTTGGATCCGGTATTTTCTTTTTTGGCTATTGCCTGTTCGGTATTCCCAGCAATCTTCTTATCGAAAAACTTGGACCCAGGCGGTGGATCTCGATCATCATGGTTGTCTGGGGACTCATCACACTGGCAATGTGTTTGTTGAGGAATCAAACTGAATTTTATGTTCTGCGATTCATTCTTGGGATTGCTGAGGCTGGATTTTTCCCGGGCATGATCCTGTACCTGACTTATTGGTTTTCGCCGAAATATTACGGTGCCGCCGTAGCTCGATTTATGTCGGCGATACCGCTTGCGGGTCTGCTTGGAAGTGGCGTGGCCAGCTGGGCGCTGGGGATGACAGCGTATGGTTTGGCTGGATGGAAGTGGCTCTTTATCGCGACTGGATTACCCGCGGTGCTGCTCGGATTCATCGTTTGGTTTGTTCTTGATGATAAACCGCGTAACGCCAAGTGGTTGAATGCTGCTGAGATTGAATCGCTTGAACGCGAGGCAACCGCCAACATCTGCGATGAAACGGAACGCGAAGAAGCTGTTGGCGAGCCAGGTAATACTGCAAGCGAAACGAGTCAAAAGGATAGAGCTGACTCCGCCGGATCTGAAGGCTATAGAAGCGCTAAAACCGATTCTGCCGGGTCTAGATTTGTCGCCACTCTTCTGGATGTGACGGTCTGGCGATTCGCTCTTCTCTACTTCTCGCTGACGACAAGTATGTATGGTTTTCAACTTTGGTTACCGCAGATTATCAAAGCGTTCGGAGACCTGAGCGATCAGACGACCGCGCTTGTCTCCGCTATTCCAGCGCTGTTTCAGGCGCTCGGCATGCTGATCATCGCAGGTCATTCCGACAAAACGCAGGAGCGACGATTTCACGTCGTACTCGCTGCAATCTGCACGTGCAGCGGTCTGGCGATAACCTGCATAGCACCGTTGGCGTGGGTGAAACTAGCTGGATTGTGTTTGGCAGCTTTTGGAATTTGGGGATCTGTTGGACCGTTCTGGGCGCTTACCACGAACAACTTGACGAAACGTTCTCAAGCAACCGGAATTGCGATCGTCAATTCAGTAGGTAATCTTGGCGGGTTCGCCGGTCCGTCGATAGTGGGATTGATCAAACAGTATTCGCACGGATTCAACGATGCTCTGATAGCACTGGCGGTGGCGTCGGTCATAGCGATTATTATCGCGATTACCTCTCCTAAAGGAAGATCGTAATGGTAGAAAAGAAAACAGTAGCCGACACGCGACGCGAAGTGTATAAACACTGGACCGAGGTTAATCTGCGATACGGTGATACCGATCGGCAGGGGCATGTGAACAATGTTGCGTACTGCACTTTCTTCGAGTCCGGGCGGTGCGCGTTTCTTTTCGACGATAATGGAAACAACGTTGCCGGTGATGACAAAAACTTTGTAATTGTGAAGTTGACTCTCGACTATCTGGAAGAAATAAATTTTCCAGGGATTGTTGAAGTAGGTTCGCGTATTTCTAAGCTTGGGAAGTCATCTTTCACTGTTGAACAGGCGGTTTTCAAAGATGGCATTTGCTGTTCGACTGCTGAGTCTATAATCGTGCAGATTGATAATTCTACGAAGCGCTCGTCACAAATGTCAGAAAATCTGGTTTCGGTCTTGTCGAAACTGATGTGAGCGATCGGAACAGATAATCCGATCTGAGCAAACAAGCGGACGTGAGCCGTTGAGCTGAGCTGTGGAACTGCGCCGTTGAACTGCGCCGTTGAACTGAGCCGTTGAACTGAGCCGTTGAACCTGAGCGAACAAACTGGACTGAACTAATGCGGCAGTCCGAAGAAAAAATATACGAGACACATGGCTGCTAATACATACGACCCGGAATTCAGCTCTTTCCAGCGCCCCGACGCAATTTTCATCAGAACGAAAAGAACCAGGCCGGCTGTCAAACCGTTGGCGGTGTTGTACGTGAAAATCATGAGCGCGATAGTCGATATGGCAGGAACAGCCTCGGTCAGATCGTCCATATCAATCTTCTTGAGGGAGTGCAGCATCAAGATACCGACTGCCATCAAAGCCGGTGCGTATGCATAGCTCAATTTTTGGAAAGGCGTTACAAGCGGCAGGAAAAAGAGCGAGGCGAAAAACAGAAGCGCTGTTATAACGGTCGCAAAGCCGGTTCTCGCGCCTTCTCTTATGCCTGCTGCCGACTCGATAAATGCACCGCTTGTTGAGGTTCCAATCAGTGAGCTGGATACGCATGAGATCGCGTCGACGACCATTGGCTTCTCTATATCTTCGAAATTTCCCTTCTCATCGAGCATATCACCGGCTGCGCCAACCCCGATGAGAGTCGCCAGAGTGTCAAGGAAGCTCATCAAAAACAAGGTAACCAAAATTGGAAGGAAGCTTACTTGCAGCGCGCTCACTACATCTAGTTTCAAGAAAATCGGCTCAAGCGTATATTCACCGGTGAATGGCATGGCGAACACTCCGGTTGGTGCCTCGCCGTAACCCATTGCCACCCCGATGACTGAAGTAAGCACGATGCCTATCAGCACTGCTCCTTTTACTTTGCGATCGAGCAACGCGCATGTAACAATGAAACCGAATATCGCTAGAAGCACTTTAGGGTCATGCCAGTCGCCGATTTTTAGTGGCACAGGTGGTGCCCCGAGTAAGCTGCTGCCGTGAACCTGTAACGCGTCAACCGGCATTCCCTTAGCTGCACTTGTGACGATACCGACCTGGTAGAGACCTATGAATGTGAGAAACAAGCCGATGCCTGCTGCAAAGCTGTATTTCAAACTTGGCGATATTGAATTTGCTAGCCAGGGTCGTAGTCTGAAAACAGAAAGAGCAAGAAACGCCAGTCCGCTGATGAACACCGCACCAAGTCGCTGCTGCCAGCCAATTCCCATAGCCGCTAATCCAAAAGCAATGAATGCATTCTCTCCCATGTACGGAGCTACCGCGATGGGTCTGTTCGCGTAAAGGCCCATGAGCAAACAGCCAAGCACCGCAGCTAGTATCGTAGCAACAGTTGTTGGTCCTTCAGGAAATCCTGCGAACGCGAGAATCGCGGGATTAACAACAATGATATACGCCATTGTCAGAAATGTTGTTAAGCCGCCAAGCAACTCGGTTTTGACTGTCGAGCCGCGTTCCGTGATTTTGAAAAACTTATCAATGCCCACTACGAATTTCCTGTGCTGGCTATGCGGTGGTACTTACACAAACTGTTTGACTGTTTTCGCTGCGCTTTAGCGGTTCGATTATAGCAAAGAAAAACCGGCAGCGACGGTCTCTTCGCTGCCGGTTCTTCTGTGGTTTGTTCTGTCTATGAAAACAGATTTGCATCTCTCGCGGACGCAACGAACCAATTCACCAAACCTGGTACCATGCATCCGCCGATTACGACGAACGCTCCTATTGCGAGGCGCATTCCGGGAGTGAATCTTGCATGCATTCCGAGGAAGTGTTTTACAGTCTTTCGGATTACGAGACCGTGCAAGATAATTACTGAACCGAACATCATCGCTGCCAGCTCTATCAGATTGCTAATCATGTTGAGCAAGGCTTCGAGGTTCGCCAGATTATTCACTCTAACAGTTCCTGCGGTGTTCACGCCCATGATCATGGTGGCATCCTTTCCTTGAGCGCCAATGGTTCCATTGGTAGCGCCTTGCAAAGTTGGCGCGGAGCCATCCGAGCTAAACGCGTCTACTGTTGATGATGCCTCTTCACTTTGACCTTCTCCACCGCTGGCGTCACACGCCGGTGCGGATTGTTCGGCGGAGCCGATAACGGCTACACAGCTAACCGGTGAGACGAATTGGTAGGCAACCGCGATGCGAGCTGCTTTGCTAGCCTGCTTCTCGCGAATGGCTTTCTCTACCATGCTGCGTGCGTTGAGTTGCAACACTTCATTCTTGTCGCGACCCTCGAGAAGTTTGCATTCTTTTGCTGGTTTGTCGGTTAGAGAATAGTTGACTACAAATTCTCTGCGACCAGCCTGCCACTTCAGGAAGAAATCGTTGAGATCTTCAGTCAGATTTTCCGTGCGTGGAATCGGTGAGAATGGACCGACCTCTGCATGGTTTTTGAAGTATTCGATGGTATCGGTGCATCCGGTGTCAAGTGCTAGTTCGAAGAATGAAGGATGTGCTCTGAATGGCGACATGATATAGATGTCTTTATTCAGACCGGGCTGTGGTCCGTGAATCCAGAGAACAGCACCACCCTCTGTCTCACCTGCCATCTCCGCGGCACCTACGACAGCTCTGAGGTTGTCTTGTCCACCGGCGAATGTTGCGTTTTCAAGCTCCTTCAGCGCTACTTTCAATGGCGTCGGCTTGCTAAGCACATCCGTTTCTCGCGATGCGAGCCTCACCCATACCGGCACTGAATCCGGTACTGCTTCAAGGGCTCCCTTGATCTCTTTGATGTGATCTTTAATTGAGCCGGAGCCGTCGATGACGACGAGAAGGCGTTTTGGCGCTTTAGTCACCACTTCTGTTATTGTTCGAACCGCGAATCGCGGGAGTGGTGGCAGTTTCTTCGCGGCTTTTTTCGCCTTCTTCTCGCGATTGAATATCGTTTTCACATCCTCCAGTTGCTGTTGAACTCCACGAGCTCCGTCTATCATCAGAACGACCTGATGCTCGTCTTCTTTTTTCTTCGCTTCTTCCTCCAGGCGTTTTCGCTCCTCTTCCGCTTTCCAACGTTTGATTTCCTGTTCCGTTGCAAGTTTATCCAGAGTTGCAACTGGTGTCATACTCGGTGCGCGTCTGGCTGTCACTACCAGCGGTGTGTGTTCCAGTTGCGAGCGTTCCAATGTTCCACTCAAAACAGAGCGACCCTGCAGTCCCTTAGAGAATGAGATATTCTTTTGTCTGCTGCTCAGCCCATCTGGAGATTCGAGTGTGAGCGAATGTTCTCCGTCCAGATTGAAGTTGCTTGCTATAAAACGCGGGAAGGTCAAGCTTGTAGATTCCAGAGTCTCCAACTTAAGTGGAACGACAATACTCATGTTGACCTTCAACTGCTCATCATGCGGAATCGGGTAGCAGTGAAACAGATATCGTCCTCTTCCAAGGTCAGTTACGATTGCCGGATTGTCATGCCCGACATTGACCCAGTTGATTTGCTCTGCTCCTTCTGCTTTGCCGGCAGCTGCGAATGCGGCATCAAGCGGATCTCCGTTTTTCCAAACAGTCAATCCATTTATCACTGCGCCTGGTGGCAGGGCTATTTCGGCCCTGGCTTCCTGTGGTGATTCCGTGTCGTTGCGGAAAACGTATGTCCAGTTAATAGTTGACGTGAGGGCATCGGGGCTGATCAAGCCGTTGAATGCGGAGCGTGCCAGCGCCAAACCTTTCACTTGCGAGCCCACAACGTGACGTTGAAGGTAGTCATCAGACATGGAGCTGAAGTCTGCGCTGTTTTCGTCTCCGAGCGGTTTTCCGCATACAGTGAAGTATAATTTTGACATCTCGCTGTGTTTTACCGGAATAAATAAACCGGCTATGCCTGCAGCTCTTGCGTCTGATGTTTCCATTCGCAGCTCGCGCTCCGTATCCATTGAGCGCAGTGTTGCGAGCCCCTTCATTCTTTCGGTTTCCTCCGAGGACATGGCTTGCTGCTCCGCCAGGCGAACGCACCATGAGCGGACTTCGGCGCCTGCAAATGCTGCCAGTCCGAATATGAACCCGATTACTGTGTAAGCGATTATTCGGGTCTTGCTGCTTGAAAATTCTCGGTTTAAACGACTGCGGTTCATGAGATATAAACCAATCGCGGCTGTCACTAACCCCTGCATTCCGATGAAGAAGAAGCCAGTTGAAAAATCCGTGCCGATTGACGACTGTAATTCCTGATATCCAGCGGGAATCGCCGCAAATGAAAGTGCGGCAACGATGAATGATGTGGCGATTGCCGCTCCGACTAGAAGCCCGCGAAACATCGAGAAACGCATTTCGTTTTTACATATCGATGTCCACAGTCTGTAGTTCGCGAGTGGTATCGCGAAAAGTAGGAGGAGCTCGATGATTGTTTCCACAGGGTGGTTTAGTAAAACGAGCGTTATTCTTTTCGGGCATGATGCCATGCTCAATGCAGTAAGAATCAGTGGCGTTGCGACTCCAAACGCCATTACTGCAATACCGTCTACTCCGCTCCATAGTTTCTTCGTGGGTGGCGGCGGTGGGACGAGGTCGTCCTCCCAGTCCATAGTTCCATCGTCACCATTGGCGGTAGCAGTTTCATCCGTTTCTGAATTTCTGCGTCGGCTGGTCTTACCTCCGCCTTTGCCGTGGCCGTTGTTCTCGTCCTTATGGTGGCCGCCGTCCTCGTTGTCCTCGTCGTCGTCGTCCGGAGTAAAGTCAGTATCGGAATCCCCATCATGCCTGGAATCCCTATCATGCCTGGAATTCGAGCCCTGACCTCTGCTCTTCTCTTTGCCTGAGTGAGGCGAGGCGAATGGTTTAAAATTTTCGAAAAGCTGTTTCACTAAGCTAAATGGACCGGACCCGGAGTCGCGCTCATCATCATCTTTGTTGTTGCTACTGCTCGGGGTTGTGCAGGAACTCGAGACTGCGCCTTGCCCAGCAGTGCATTCGGAGTTGTGATGGTAAACATGAATGTAGCTGGTGGAGGTATTGCAACATCCTGCGGCATGCTGCTGATGAGTGGCGATCTCATTATGAATCGATGCCAGGTTGTCTCCGCCTGCGGTGGCGTTTCCGTTGTCGCCTCCCGGAGGCTGTGGTGTATCGCTGCTAGACATGGCGTGTCCCTTCCTCTAAATGAATGCAAAACGATTGCCCGCTCGATTGAACGAGCGAAGCGCGGTCGTGCGAAGGTGGTGCCTCCGCGTGTCAAGAATTGTGTTTGGTAAATTGCTAATTCCGAGTAGAAGTCTCGGCTAGCATATTGTAGGAAAGCGCTCGCGAAAATTCGCTAGGGTTTCCCCCGAAAGTGAGCTACCGGAGAGAACGGAGCTATCGGTGAGACCCGCGCTAACGGTGAGAACTGAGCTATCGCCCGGGATGTAACTACCGCTGAAAGCCGATCTGATCTGGTCTTCGCTGAAAGTCTTTCCAGGACGCGATAACATTTTTCGGAGCTTTGTAATTGGTGTCATAGACCACGATCACATTCGTCAGGGCACGACTTGCGGGAACGATAATTTGATTGTTATGCGCGATTGAGCGCGATGCTCCTCCGTCGAGATTCATCGCTTCACTGCATCCCATCGCTTTCATGACCTCAGCTTCTTTTTGAAGAGATAGTCCTCGCAAAAAAGTGACGATGTAGACTTTGTCTTTGCTTGCCGGATATCCCATCGCGCATCTTGCGCCGACGCCTAGAACATGCGGATCCGCAAACCCTTCGTCGGTCGCTCTCAACTCGACTTCGCCATTCCTCAACAGTCTCGGACCACACGTGATCGAAAACCAATGTTGACTCCAATCAGGCTGGCGTCCCTCTGTGCGAGCCGTAACCATCTCCGGTTCGTTGTTTCGTTTTAAACCGAATGTGGTTCCATAATTTTCCCACGGACTGTACTTGAGGTAACGACCTCTCGCCACCATGTTTCCCATCACTCGCTTTTGATTGTCCTTACTGAAAAAGGTTCCGTTCTGGACAACCGCTCCACGACTACGTTTGACAAAAGAAGAGAACGACTCGTCTCCATGTGTACTCGATGCGCTATTAGCTTCAGCTGCGTTGTTTGCAATTTCGATCGACAAAAAAGTTTCCGGATCCTTTAAATCCACCGTCGCTTGATAAAATGGCACTCCCTTCAGCGTGGCTTTGACAAACTTTAGCGGTTTGCCTTTGCGAGGCGGTAACTCTGCCGGGACGAACACCGGTGGTTCGAGCCGCGGGTTTGTCGGAGGAAGCGCGCTTATAAGAAGCGGTGAATTAGGTGATTTGTCGATCAAGTCCGGTTCTTCGACTGGTGACGAGAGGGCTGTCTCGTGGGGAAGTGTTGGAACCGCTTTGTTTTCCGGGTTTTCGCTCGGACTCTCTGTGCTAGATTCGTCGGGCGTTTTATTGTCTTGCGCGCTTACTCTGGTTCCCTGCGGAGTGGCTGAATCTGTTTCCTCCTTTTGTGATTCTTCGTTGCCTTCGCCGATGTTGTATTCGATCTCCGGGTGCGTGTCTGCTGGCCCGCTAATCATCGCAATTTTCTCTTGCGGCTGACCGTGTTGTGCAAGCCAGTTTCTCGTCGCGATCTCTCTAATGCGTGCGAGTTCGTTGAAATCTATTTTGACCCGATGTTCTTTGAGCATGGGAAAAACAGCCACTCGTCTATCTGGAAACGCCAGACAGAAAACGACGGCAACTAGTGCCAACATCAACATTGGACACACTATGCAGAGTTTGATCGTTTCGAGACGGTCCGTGTTCATTCCGTTATTGTGCCCAAGATGGAACCTTTCGGCACTGGCGAAAACCCTGAAATAGCCAATCTCAATCAATTCATAATCATCCGGGTCCCCATGAATGAAAAAATCGACCCGGTTTGCAACGAAGCTGCCCGGATTTTCATTCATCGGCTGAGATCGCCATTGCAGAACCGGATTTTAATTCACCGGTGGAACTGGCTCTCAGGGCCGGATTTTTCATTGGCGGAGCTAAATTTTCTGGAGTCAGTGTCGGCGGTCGTGTGCGGCGTTTGGAATGCTGTCGCGAAGTCCGATTGTGTAGGGAAGTTGAATATCCGGGTTGATCCGGTTGAAACTTGCTACGCTAGGGGTACGATAGTATTCGTACGTTTTTGTAGGACGCTCCAAACAGATGACTGACAAACCGAAACGCCTTAACATCCTGGGTGCGCTTGGTGATTTCACTATTCTTGTCCTTTTGATCGCGGGGGCAGGATTTGGTGGCTATTACATTGGCTTAAACCAACGACTCGCGCCCGTTCAATATGTTTGGCCTGGGACACCAGGGGCGGTGCCTATAGATCAAATTCTCGGGCCTCAAGCTGCGACAGCGACAGTTGGTGGAGGCGATAGCAAGGCTTCGGCGGCAACACCAGGCGCTACTCCAGCCCCATCAACCGCGACTCCTGCTGTTGCTGCGAAACCTGCGACGGCCGCGGCGACTGCCGCACAAAATGCGAAACGTAAAACAAAGTTTTGGCTCTGCTCTACTGGTGCCGATGATTATGTCGGCTATTCTATAACTGCCAAAATCAATGGAGTCGCGGTGGACAACTTCTTCTCCGCAGGCAAGACGATTGATATCTCCAAGCACGTCAAAAAAGGCTCGAACAAGCTTGAACTCGAGTGTAAGAATCTCGGTGACGATTACAACAATCACAAAGATGACCAAAACGCCAGCAAAGCAGTTTTGACCGTCCAATTAGTGTCGGGTCCTTCAGTGCGTGACGACTACCCGCAATCGGCTGTTTTGTTTACGGTTAAGCGAAACGCCTCTGAAACTCAAGATTTCAACGAAGAAAAGACTTTCGAATCTAAGGAGTAGAAGGTGAAAGCCAAGTTTTTCTTCATTACAGTTTTCGCTGCGGTCGACGCGTATTTTGCCGGATTCGCTCTTGGATTCAACAGTCGCCATGCTTTAATTGGCGATCCGAAGATTCCAGCGCCGGTAGTCGAGGTCAAAAAGTCTGAGACCGAAGCTCCGGTTACGGGGGCTTCGAGCAAGGCTGGATCACAGAACCCGAAAGCAGGAGGCGCAAAGTCTGCTGCAGAACTGCCGGGTGCGAAACCTACCAGTTCGAAAACTACTGGTGGCAAGAATGGTGGTGCTAAGTCTGCTAGCCCGGCTGGTTCCAAATCCGGTAGTAAATCTGGTGCCGCAGGCTCGGCTGGTGCCAAATCCGGTAGTAAGTCTGGTGCCGCCAACTCTTCTGGTTCCAAATCCGGTAGTAAATCTGGTGCCGCCAACTCCTCTAGTTCCAAATCCGGTACTAATGCTGGTGGCACGAAACCTGCTGGTTCCAAATCCGGTGTTAAATCTGGTGGCACGAAGCCTGTTGCCGGTAAAGATAGCAGCGCAAAAACAGGTGCTGATTCAACTGGTGGGCACAAATAATCGACACCGCTCAGTGACGACACTGGCAAAAGCCCTCGCAACTTATCTAGAGAGCACCGGAAATTCTGCGTTTAGGCTTTGACTGCTGCAAAGATCGGTGCAACTTTGCACTCGGTAACTTCGATCTTCTGCCACACTTTTCCTACAACGTAGGGTTCGTGCGCAAACCATTCATCGACTTGCTTGCGATCAGCGAACTCGCAGACCATCATAGAACCGCTCATTGCTCCAGAATCATCGAGAATTGCCGCGGCGTATAGCAATTTGCCTTCGCCTTTCATCTTCTCGGCTAATGCCAAGTGCTCGGGTCTCGCAGCGGCGCGGCGCTCTGGCGCTTGCTCGTCTTTGCCATCGTAACCCAAAACTAGAAACTGCATATGTCATCTCCAGGACTGTGTTGTCGAGAATGCTCCACCACATTCAGAGTTCTGATAGCAAAGGCTGTGCCTGAATTTATTGGTGGCTGTCTCATGCACTCAAACCGCATATTATCTCACTGACGGTGACATTTCGTCTAGCAACATTCTCGTCAAGCTGTGGCCAGTTCAGTTCAAGATCCAGAGATAAGTTGGGGCAACCCCTTGCTTTGATGGTTTTGAAAATCGAACCTTAGTTTTTGTCTCGACAGCTTGTTGCAAAAGCTTGATTGCTTTTTCAGAGTCCAGTGCCATCAGTTCGAGGGAATCTTTTGTATCTTTTATCAGGAATGGTTGCAGGTAGTTCCGATTGGGCTGATCGTAAACATCGCTGTTAATCTGCAGCCGCTTGATGCGCTTCTCTTCCAGTTGAACATCTTTGATTACTCCGACCCTGCACTTAGCTTCGTCGGCCAGAGTGAAGGACAGATCTTCGTATTCTCTTAGCTCTGGCACCGGTGGCGGTATCACTTTTATATTACCCTTATTCGTATACCGAACCATCATCGGGACTGACTTAGCTCTGTACTTCAAGACTCTTTCCCACCGGCAATTATTTGCCCGGTAAACTGGAATGCGCCAATAGCTGTGAGAGCGTCCCCTGATCTCAGCATTATCCAGTTGCTGACAGATGAGCACGGCGCGTTTGTCGGTTCCGAACGAGACAAGGTCGTCGATCACTGTCGTTTTGGATTTCTCTCCCCAGTTGGGATCGGGACACGAAAAATATCCCGATGTTTCCGTGGGAAAGGGTCTCCCTGACTTATCGAACATAATGGTGGTCAGTACCGCATTCGGTGCAATTCCGCAACCACCAGTGGCTTGCAAAATTACAATGTCCAGTTCACCGTTTTGGTCCAGATCGGCTGTGAAGAATGCACTGCCTAACCCATAATATGTTTTTGCAAGCGTCCACTTTTTGCCACTCGAGTCTCTGCCGGTGAATACAAGATCGTCGCTGTTATCAGGCAAACTCATTTCCGCTTTTGCGAGTTTGACGACTTTGCCATCCCTCAAGCCTGCGTCACTGACTGTCTTTAGCGAAACCTTTTGCTTCTTGTCCTGGGTTGAAACAGGGATGTATTCTTCAATGTAAGCCTTCGCTGGCTGAGTCGATTGAAGCGCGCAAAGAACAGTCAGGGTTAGACCGATTGAAAGCAAAGCCATTTTAGAGCAAGCTTGTTGAGCGCGAGAAGTTTCGATGCAAGACGTTACGATGCAAGACGTGTCGATGCGAGGCATTTCATTGCGAGCCGTTTCAAATCTATTTTTAGAATCGTATAGCATTCCTATTCGACATGCAATGTGTCGGTTTTAGGGAGATGGCGAACGTTTTAAGGTGAATGCCTACCGTTCCGCGAAGCAAACAATCGACGATGCCTTTCTGCGACTGTTTAACTGCTTAAGTTGACCTATATAGTCTTGCGGATATTTGAAACTGGTATCTGGCAGTCGCAAACCGACGCTCGCTGCAATGGAGTTGGCGTAGGCAACGCAATCACTTGAACCAACTTTGAAGTTGTCTGAATTCCACAGTCCGCTTATTTGTTTCGACTTCAAAAAGGTTTTTCTATCAACGATAACAACAACGGCGTCGAGATTTCGCAGATTGCCGTCGCTGGCGTTTTGCACCAGCAGACCGGGAACGCTGTGAAACAGCGACGGAATTTGGTCGGTGAATTTTGCAGGAACGAACCCGCGTGAATCGCAGTCGCTAAATTTTAACGGAAGTGATTCGCCCCATACAACGTAGCCATGACCTGGAAAACCATGAATATTACTTGCAAGACTCGCGCATATAGCGACGTAATAAGGACGTTCGTGTATCGATGAGCGAATATCCACAAGCGCGGGTGGGCTGTGAGGTAGGCGATAAACGACCGCCCAACAGAGAAGATAGGCAATCAATAGTCCTTTCAGTGTGAGGAGAACCGAAAATGCTCTTGCGAGCGGCGGCATGCCGAGTCGCTTTGAGACGAGCGTGTTCTGTGGTTGTCCTTGAAGTTTTGCCATATAAACCGACTGGACCTGGGTTTTGACATCAACATAACAGCCATTAAACGAATAAATCCGGGGCGCCAATCGGTTTATCAACTGTTGGCTGGTTGGTTGGTTGGTTGGTTGGTTGGCTGGCTGGTTGCTTGCTTGGTTAGTTGGCTGGTCTCGAAATCGGCGACAACGCATTCACTGCCGCCTGGCAATTGTTTGAACGGTTTAACCTTGCCGTTGAGCTGCTAGCGAGGTTAATTCGGTGCAATTTCCGAATAACCTCCGAAGCTTGCGAACGGTCTGTTGGAGAATCTTTTGCCGTTCAGCTCCGCTTATTTCACTATCTAGCACCTTGTAAAAAACAATCGGATCTCGACTCTATCCACTGTATATAAATCGGTCCTCTCGACAAATCCTTTGCCGTTCGATAGTCTGACCTCATGGATTTAGTCACACCTACTTTGCCTGCTGCGGCACTGGGCGCGGAACTTGCGGGTTCGCTCGCCAAGCACTGGGGCATTCACTCGCTGCGTCCGCTGCAGCAGCCGGCCATACAGGCGGTGTTGGAAGGGCGCGACTCGCTTGTTGTCCTCCCGACCGGCGGTGGTAAATCGCTTTGCTATCAAGCACCAGCAGTGGTGCGCGACGGCGTGACTGTCGTGGTATCACCTTTGATATCGCTGATGAAGGATCAGGTCGATGGACTTCGCGAGTCTGGAGTGGATGCGATTCGGCTCGACAGTTCGCTATCCGCTGACGAGCGTTTTAAGGTTGAGAAACAGTTGCGTGAAGGTAAGGTATCGCTGCTGTTCGTGTCACCAGAACGCTTGATGATGTACGATTTTATGGCGTTGCTTCAAGAGATTGGCGTCAACTCGATTGCCATCGACGAGGCGCACTGCATAAGCCAATGGGGTCATGATTTCCGCCCGGAATATCGGCAGTTGAAGCGCCTTCGAGAGCTTTTCCCTCGTGCGTCTCTTCATGCCTACACAGCCACCGCTACCGAGCGAGTTCGCAAAGATATTCTCGAGCAGTTAGGTTTGGTAAACCCAGAAATTTTGGTCGGAAACTTTGACCGCCCGAATCTGACTTACCGAATTTTGCCTCGACGGGGAGACCTTCTGTCCCAGGTTCTCGATGTACTTGCGCGTCATAAGGGCGAAGGCGGTGTAATTTATTGCATCAGCCGCAACGATGTGAACACGCTCTCCGCGCAACTTAACAAGGCTGGTGTCAAAGCCATGGCTTACCATGCCGGCTTAACGCCTCAAGAGCGCACGAAGACGCAGGATGCCTTCCTTGAGGAATCCTGCGATGTCGTCGTCGCGACGGTCGCGTTTGGTATGGGAATCGACAGAAGCAACGTGCGATTTGTTTTACACACGGGAATGCCAAAATCGCTTGAGGCTTATCAGCAAGAAACTGGTCGCGCTGGTCGGGACGGTCTCGAAGCGGAGTGCGTGCTGTTGAGTTCCGGTCAAGACTTTTTCACCTGGAAAGGTTTGATGGAACGTGCCGCTCGGGAGAACCAGTCAGAGCAAGCGCACCTCGACAGCTCCATCGAACACCTCAATGAAATGTGGCGGTACTGCAGAAGTTCCGTTTGCCGCCATCGGTCACTGGTGAATTACTTCGGTCAAGAATACGATAAACCATCTTGCGGCGCGTGCGACCACTGTCTCGGCGAGACTGTCATGGTCGATGATGCAGACATTATCGCGCAGAAGATAATCTCGTGTGTCGCGCGTGTGAAAGGGGCATATGGAATCGGCTACTACGTCTCTGTTTTGCGCGGTGAGAAGATCGCGAAAATCAAGGAGAGAGGGCACGAGTCGATAAGCACTTTCGGATTGCTCAAAGAGCATGACGCGCAAAACATCCGCGATTGGGTTTATCAACTAATCGGTCACGGTGTGTTGCGTCACGTTGAGATTGAGAGCGGTTTTGGAAAACCGATTTCAGTTGTTCAATTGAACAAACAGTCGATGGAAGTCTTGCGCGGCGAGAAGAAATTGCGATTGCTGGCGCCGGTGAAGCCAAAGAAAGGAGCAAGGGGTGGCGCGTCTTCTGGTGCTTCTCGCAAGGATGACGATGGATGGGATGGAGTCGATCGCGAGTTGTTCGAGGAGCTACGTTCGCTTCGTAAGTCGATCGCGGATGAAATTGGTATGCCACCATATATAGTGTTTCATGACGCAACGCTGCGCGAGTTCGCGCGCAGTCGACCCGCGACGCTCGAGCAGATGCGTGGGATATCCGGAGTTGGTGACGCAAAGCTCCGCAACTTTGGTGAAAAGTTCCGCGAATGCATCGCGGCTTACGGCGAAGCCACTTAGGCACCTGCAAAATTTCTGGAACAAATGGCAACCCCAGGCTGTCACCGAAGCAGCTATAGAAGGATATTGTCATGTCAAAAGCGAATGTGGCCGGCACTGCGGCCAGGGTTGCACTTGGATTGTTGGCGCTTGGCGCCGTCAAAGTAATCTCGAAAATAAACGAATTTAGTTTCAAAGACAAAGTAGTTATTATCAGTGGCGGCTCGCGCGGATTGGGACTGATCATGGCGCGTCGCCTCGGCAGTGAGGGGGCGAAACTGGTTCTTCTTGCTCGTGATGAAACCGAGTTGAATCGCGCGATTCAGGAGCTTACTGATGACGGTGTGAATGCTGTTTCGAGGGTCTGTGATATAACCGACGAGCAGCAGGTCAAAGACGCAGTTGCGTTCGCTCGTGATTATTTCGGAACGATTGACGTTCTCATTAACAATGCTGGTGTCATCCAGGTCGGTCCGATGGATTCGATGACTAAAGAGGATTACGAAGTCGCTCTTAACACGCATTTGTGGGGTGTAATCTATTTGACCAATGCCGTTTTGCCGATAATGCGCGAGAACAAGTCCGGTCGTATTGTGAACATCGCCTCAATCGGTGCAAATATTTCTGTTCCTCATCTGTTGCCCTACTGCGTAAGCAAATTCGCATTACGCGGCTTTTCTGAAGGGATTTCGAGCGAGTTACGCAAGGAAAACATTTTTGTCACGACAGTTTGTCCCGGTTTGATGCGCACTGGCAGTCACATCAATGCTCTGTTCAAGGGGCAAAACAAGAAAGAGTATGCATTATTCTCAATCAGCAATGCACTGCCGATTCTCAGTATAGACGGAGACTGTGCTGGCAAGCAGATTGTCGAGGCTTGTAGAAGAGGCGATGCTGAACTGATCATTACCCTTCAGGCGCAAGCGCTCAGCAAGCTCAATGGTATTTTTCCAGAGTTGACGACCAACATAATGCAAGGTGTTTGCAATTTTCTCCCGACAAATGAAACAGCCGAGGGCGACGCTGGTGATACTAACGTGCCGGGATGGCAGAGCCAAAGCAAGGTCAGTCCTTCCGTGCTTACGGAGCCTGCTGATTCAGTTTCAGCCAAAAACAATGAGATTTAGGACTTAAAGCAGATTGCCGGTAGTCGACTTGTTTGCGCCTAGCGTTCCGTCTTTTTGAAGAGTAGAGCATAACTATGGTCGTAGCCGAAAGAATAAGTCGGCTCCCAGTTTATGATCGTCTCGCCGACGAACGTCAGAATCTCCGACAATTCGGTTGCTATATCCCATGCGAGTGGGGTAGGCCTCGCATCCTCGTGTTTGAGGTTCGACACCTCTACAAGCGCATGGCTGCCCGGTTTCATCTTCATCGAGATTTGTTCGAAGACAGTGCCGAGGTCTGCGAGATAATGCTGGTAGCCGTGACCTTCGGTACTATATGCGGTGAACGGATTTTCTTTATGATGGCGCTCCATATACGGTGGCGAGGTAATAACGAAATCAAAATCAGGCAGATCGTAGTCGAGCAGATTCAGTGAGTCGCCGTGAATCAGGCGATCCTGATGTTCGATTTGCGAGCGAATGTAATTGGCGCGTTTTTCGTCGAACTCAATCCCGTAAGCCTCGCGGTCTAGCTGCTCGGCGACTTTCAACGTCGTTCCGAAACCTGCGAATGGATCGAATACCACATCGCCTTTCGCCGAGAACATCTCTATAAAATGCTTCGCGAAATCCTCCGAGTAACGAACATCGTCTTTCCGAAACTCCTCGGGAAGTTCGGCTTTGTGAATGTTGGAAAAGGTCAAAACAGTTTTAGTCGTCATCTCACACCACTAGAGGTATTGTTCAAAGTCTTCAACTACCTTCTTGAATCGTTTTAAAAACTCCTGAGGCACATCGAATGGGTAACAAATTCGCGTGAGCAAGTGGCAATCATATTTCTGAGAATATGGTGCGTACAGCTCAACGCTGTAAAACGAGTATTCGTTGAATTTCTTGGGAACCTGATGAACTCCGGCATAGGGACCCTTTTGAAGTTGCATGTCTATGACCACGCCTCCCCAATCAGGACCCTGTTCTTGCTTGTTCGTGGATGGCAAAATGTATGGTTTTGCTTTGTACTCCACATAGATCTTGTCCGCTCCTGGTTTGATCTTGGCCTTGGGATAGTACTCGCGAATGAGTTTTTCCACAATCGAGTCCAACGATGTCCAGTTCGCAACTGCTCTATCAGAAGCGGCGACACCAGAAGCGGTGCCATTGGAAGTAGTGTTACTGGAAGTGGTGCCATTAGAAGCGGTGCCATCAGATGAAGTGGCAGCACCTGAATTTTCGTCTTGCAGAGCTTTCTCGTCTAGCGCGGGATTATCCCCTTCCGCTAAATTATGGGACGGCTTGGCACCCTGCGCTGCAACTGGATTGACCGAGATTAAGAGCGTCGCAGACAACAAAACAATCGCCGATGTGGCTCTTGCCAAAGCGACTCTGGACAAGGGGGCTATCGCCGATGCGACAGTAAAAAGTGCGGTCGCCGTGCTGCTCTTCAGTCGCGCTCGGAGTTGTTGGGACATCGCCAGACCTCGTTTGTGTCTCCGTCAGTGTTCGCAAGGACCAGATATCGGCTCTGCCGGTTTTCTCACGATAATGCTGTAAAATTGTTCTGGCTCTGCAGTTTAATGCAAATCACGGCGCAATTTCAATATGACGTCCGACCTCGAAGTCCCTGAGCAACTGAAGTCCCGGTACAGGGACTTCAAGCTGATTGGCTCCGGTGCAATGGGGCGGGTCTTTAAGGCGACAGACAGCATTTTGCTAATAGACGTTGCAATCAAGGTTTTGTTGGCAACCAGGCATGTGCGCTCGGATTCTGCCGTGCGATTCCAGCAGGAAGCTAAGGCGGTTAGTAAACTTCAGCACAAAAATATTTTGACTGTGATGGATTTTGGTATCACCGATGAAGGCGAACCATATCTGGTGATGGAATTTGTTGATGGAAAACCGCTTTCAACTATTCTGGAGGAACGAAAGTGTTTGTCTCTTGCCGAAGCGCTTAATATCACAAGTCAAATATGTGATGGAATGGAGCATGCGCACAAGGTTGGCGTCATCCATCGCGATTTGAAACCGGCTAACATAATCGTGCTTGGAGACGACTATACCACTGCCTCAATTCGCATTCTTGATTTTGGAATTGCGAAGGTTGAAACAGTTGAAAACGATCCGAACAGCGTAACTCCGGAAGGAGGTTTCCTCGGAAGTCCACAGTATATGAGTCCAGAGCAGATGTCTGCTGAAACGATCGACCGAGGCAGTGATGTTTATTCGACCGGGTGTATTTTGTTTCACATGCTGAGTGGTGCGCATCCGTTTGAAAGCGATTCGTTGCTCGCACTAATGCAAGCGAAGCGTACTCAGCCGGCACCACTTGTTAATCAGAGGGGAACGCATGATGCGGTTCCGCCCGCGGTGGAGAGTGTGATTGCGCGTAGTTTGGAAATCGATACGCGTAAGCGTTTCTCTTCGATGATTGAGTTTAAGGATGCCCTTCAAGATGCGGCCCACGTTACAGAGTCAAGTGTTGATGATGGTGCTCAATCAAGGTTTCCTCTCAAGGCCGGAGCGATTGTCGCCTCAGTGGCGACGTTTATCGCAATCTTTGCTTTTCTGGTTTTTCGTCCCGCGGAGGAGCCACGCGAAGAGAACGTTTTGCCGGTCGTCGCGCGCCCTCAAACCGTTTTCAAAGATAACGAGTTGAAACAAACATCGCGAGTCACTGACTTCTTTGAGCGGAAGTACGGCGGAACGGTTTGGGAAGCGAAAGAAAAGATCGATGATAGCGCGCTTGCACAGCTCGTCTCGCTTCCCATCGACGAGTTAAGGCTGGGGTCTCAAGATAGAATTACCGCCAAAGGCTGCGAGTACATAGCGCGTATGCCGAAGCTGAAAGTTCTGCTTATGAGTGAGGCCAGTTTGGACGATGACGGACTGCGCGCCCTTGCCAAGTCTAAGAATTTGGAGAGGCTTCAAATCGATGGAACCGGCGTCACTGACGTCGGCATTGCTGCCCTGGCTTCGACCAATATCAACGATTTGAGTCTGGAGCGTGTAAGTTTGACTGATGAGGGATTAAAGTCTATCGGCAAATTGAAAAATCTCTATCGACTTCTGGTAAGTGGAACCAACATCACCAATTCCGGTCTGAAACATATTCAGCATTTGCCGATCAAAAAATTGCACATAGAGGCTTGTGGTATCACTGACGAAGGCATGCGAAATATGCCCGGCATCGATGTCATTGATCCAAAGACGAAGCTCAGGCAGTCGACCCTCCAGCGTATCTATCTTGGACAATGTGGTGTCACAATCGATGGACTTAGGGCAATTAAGGGCGCCCCGCTGGAGGACCTCACCTTAAGCGGTTCTGCTCAGATCGATGATGAGTGCGTCGGCTACATCGCTAAGACATGGCCTAAGATGACCCTTCTAATCATTAATGATACTAGTGCCACCAAAAGTAGTATCAAGAGCATAAGCTCGATGAAGTACTTGGAAGAACTCGGAGTTGCTTCTTTAGGTCTTTCTGATGAGGACGTTCTGCCGCTTCTCAAGCTGCCCAAGATGAGGATTCTCAACATAAGCGCCAATGATATTACCGACCTTACTCTTCAACGTTTGCAACTTTGTCCTACTTTATCCAAACTTGACCTAACACAATGCGATGAAATTTCTGCTCCGATGTTGAAGAAAGCGCAACTGGACTCGAAGGTGCGCATCACCTGTCCTATTCAAACTATGGAGTCGCAAGGTTCGCTGAAGGACATTACCGAATTTATGGATAAGCAATAGCGGCTGCATTCCCCAAAAATGCGTTCTTAGGCAGGGCTGGAGCGATGCTATTGTGGTGTGTGGAGCAATAGCGTTAGAAACGCCGCCGCGAACATGGCTACGAATGAGAAGCCAACTTTCAGCCCAAACTTTTGCGTGCCCGAAGTGAAAGCTGTTGCGGTTTTAAATATAGCGTTCATCAGCGTTGCTAAAAGCATGGATGTAATCGCGAGGCGATCGTCAACTTTACCCCAGTGAAATAGATCGGCAACGGTAACTGCGATGGCGTCGACGTCCATCATACCGCCGATACAACTAGTCCATATCAAGCTGTGCGTGCCGAATACAACGGTTGCTGCTTTCGTCAGGAAAATAATTACAGCCAACACCGCTCCGAATTTCAGCGCAGGCCCGAGCGTGAATGGGTTTCCTAATTCGATTCTGCCAGTGGAATCAAACTTCTTCTCCGATTTTGGTGGACGGATCAATGCGGCGATTGCAAAACCGGTTCCTCCTGCTGCGATTAACGGCCACGCTGCCACCACTGCTAGTTTCGGTGCCACCACCGAGAGAAACGCGAGAATTCTTGGAAATTGAACAGCGTTTGCCAGAACGGTTGCCTGCCAGTACGCCGTTTCTTGAGCTGGATCGTCTTTCACGTCACGGGAAAACGCCTGTGTCGTCGCGGTAGTTGATGCCAGTCCGCCGAGAATTGCAGTTAGTTTTATCCCAATCGATTGTCCGAGAAATTTTTCGAAGAAATAGCCGACGAACGAAACCGAAGATACGAGTATTACAAACATCCAGATTCTTTGAAAGTTGAAAGCATCGAACGGACCCATATCTCCGGAAGGGAGCAATGGATAAATGATGAAAATCAGCGCGAGAAATCGCAGCGTGTCGCTGAATTCGACCGTTGTAATAGTTTCCCTGAAGAAGTGTTGCAGCTTGTCCTTCGCCTCCAGGAAGAGGGTCAGGATAATTGACAAACCGATTGCGGTCGTTTGTCCATGCTCGAAGTCGTCGGATGAGCCTGCGAATGATAAACAGAAAACGGCTAGAATCGCGAGATCTGTAGTGAAGCCGGAGCCTTCCAGATTTTTTTCGCGGAAGCGAAACGTTGTCAGATAAACTAGAATTGATACTACCGCTGATGCCGTCAGATAATTGTTTTCGAGCATGCCGCAGAGTGAGCCGATTATCGCAATAGTGACGAACTCGCGAACTCCTATGTGTCCCGACGGTTTTACAGCTTCACGCTGAGCGCCGACGAGAATCCCGATTAGGAGCGCCTCGATGATCGGTATCCAATGTAGGTGTACTGGGGGCATAGAAAAAACTATACCCCGCACCAGTGCATGGGAAACCGAGCGAGGAAGTCGCTGTGAGCGCTTTGAATCTACTTCCGAGACTGTGAGCGGTTCTTCGCAGCCTTTTGCAAAATCAAAAGGCGCTGAACATATGCGTCCGTCGCTTTATCAGCATCATCATCGAGTGATAAACCGCGCGCGAGTTCTTCCAGATCCGCAGACTTCGGAGTTACTTTGAACGGTCTGCCAACTACAGCGTAGGCTCCGTAGTTCTGTGTTCCGAAATGATTGCGAAAGTACTTGAAACCAAGGCTCTGAATCAGTGATTGAAACAAAGTCGATTGCGACTTGTCTTTCCGGTAGTGCATACCGATGGGAACGATCCAGATTGGCTCCTTTCGCTTCCGAGCGGCTAGCTTTGCGATTGCCATTGTTCCTGACTTGAAGTCTTCTCTTCGTACTTCCTGGTCCGGCACCAACTGTCCCTGAGGGAAAATGACCATGCAGACGTTGGGTCCACCATTAGTCAAGGCGGAAATCGCTGCTTTAAACGCTTTCGATCTGCCTTCCTGTGATTCCTCGTCTACTGCGATTGCACCAGTGAGTGTGCCAAGCCAACCTCGCACGCCCTCGACCTCTGTAGTGCGAATCATGTAGTACATAGGTTTGACTCCCAGGAGAGCCGAAACGATCGAGCCATCACCTGCATCGATGTGAAAAGGCGCAATAATCGTAGGTCCCTTCTTTGGAAGCCTGTGCTTGCCCAGAATTTTGATCGGTCCCACTTCAAGAAAGCCAAGGATAATGCAGAGGAAACGCATGAAAAGTGCTGTCAAAAAATATGGTGCCGGAGGCACGTAACCACCTTGTTGTACCTTCACCACATGCGGTGCCCAATAGTCGAAGCGCGACTTGATGAGCTGCGCGGATACCAAAATTAAGAACGCTAGCAGGATTGTCGCTGTAGTCGGATTCACGGTGTGACCCCTTCAATTACAGAGGCTAAAGCGTCATGGTCAAGCGGATTGGCAAGTGCAGTCTCGAGTTGTCCGAGAAATTCTCTATCGTGTTCCTCTAGCCATTTGAAACTTGCTTTCGAGCCACAATACCACTTTCCCCGCAGTTCAAAATAATATTCGAGCGCGGAGTGAAGAAGCCAGAGCGCCCGATACCGACCTTCTAAATCGTTCCTACGAATTCTGCCAAGGGTTTTCTTCATCCAGAGCTGTCGTTTCTGTTTCTCCCAGTCGGGTAGCGGTAAAGGTCCGCGAAGAAATAGTTTTTCAACGTTTTCTAAGCAGCGTTCGCCCAGATCATCTTTCTGAATCAAGATTCTGGAGTTTCGCAGGCGCAACAGCGATTCGTCCGGTTGTAACGCCAGGGAAACCGGATAAATCCAGGCGTCGAGCAAAGCCCCGCCTGTCTTGTCAGTGACTGAAGATTTTGGAGGAGCGGTGCTCGTCTTGTCAATGACTGAAACTTCTTGAGCGCGGCCTGTGTTGTCAGTGATTGAGACTTCGCCAGCGCTATTTATTTCATCCGCGGTTAAAACTACGCAGTCGCAAATTGCCGTTTCCTCATCGCGAAAGCCGCAGATGTCGAAATCGCTGTCAGGTTCGAACTTGTCTGTAGCACGCGAGCCGTACAAAAAGACGGTGTGGCATCCGTGTTTTTCAACCATGCGCTTCACAATCGCGTTCAACAGTTTCTCATTGTGGCTCTCGTTTGCAACCACCTGATTCACCGCCCGTTTTTGGCACCGTCGATAAATGGCATCAGCAAATCTACGAGAACGCGATTTACCGGTGTCGGCACGTTGAGCTCTCTTCCAAGGTCGACAACCGTACCACTCAACCACGGCAACTCAAGTCTGTTTCCGTGTTGCAAGTCATGTTGCATGGAAGAGGTGACGTCTGGTGATAAGCCGTCCCAGTATGCGAGGCGCCTGTCGATAAGACCGTCGTCGAGGACGATGCCTCGCGCCTTCGCCACGGCAATGGCTTCAGTCATCACGTCCACGAGCAGGCGTCGGGTGCTTTCATGAGAACGAACCGGTCCGATGGTTTGCCTGGTTGCCGCAGTGACTGCGCTCATTGCCACCAGAAACACAAACTTTTCCCAGATTGCCTTCTCGATATTGTCTGGAATTTCGGCATCGATGCCGCCCTTGATGCAAGCGTCTTGCAGTTCCTTTAAGCGGGGAGACTCTGGTTTGCTACCATATTCTCCAAATACCAGCTTTTGCACTACACCTTTCTGTGTCACCACGCCCGGTGCCGATATGGTGGCTGCAACATAGCTTACGCCGCCGACAACCTTCTCGCTTCCAAAATGTTTGCGAAGTACATCATCCTTGAGGATTCCGTTTTGCAAGGAAATGATCGCAGTCGATTCGCCCACTAGTGGTTCAATTTGCTTTGCCGCCGATTCGGTGTCCCAGAGTTTTACACAGAACAAAACAACATCTACGGGGCCAATCTCTTTTGGGTCATCGCTGGCTTTACAAGGATGAATCAGGCTGTCTTTGACCTCTGCGCTGACAATCTTCAATCCGTTTTTTCGTATCGCGGCAAGATGCGCGCCTCTTGCAATGAAGCTCACGTCGCAACCGGCGTCAGCCAGTCTCGCACCGAATACGCCACCGACGCCACCTGTACCCATCACCGCAATTTTCATAAACTCTCCGTTAGTTGAAATCGATGAAGCCTTTGACTTTGAGCCACGCCAGCAGTCCGAAGGAAACCCCGAACATTGACGTCAGGCAGGCGTAGTATCCGAGCGGAAGATGTACTTCGGGAATCTGGAAGTTCATTCCATAAATACCAGCGATCAGTGTCGGTGGGAGGAACAAAGTTGCAATAATGGTAAGAATTTTGGTTGTTTCATTTGTTCGCAAGCCGATTCCAGACACGTACACATCCATGATGTCGTAAGACATATCACGATAGGTTTCAAACAACCGCAATACTGATGATGCTTCATCATTACAGTAGGACAGCTCGAGCTTTCCTTCGTCGGAGATACTCGGATTTTTACAGCGCGAGAGTACGTGCGTGATTGTATCTATCGGCCATACTGCCTTCAGGAAAATCCATACCATCTGCTGTGCTCGGTTAATTAGATCGAGTTCCACCTTCCCTGGTGATTTGATAATTCGCGTTTGCAGCTTTTCAAGCTTGGCACCGCCAATGGTGAGGACATCGTAGTAGCTTCGAATAATGCTGGCCAATAAATCGGCTGCAAGTCGATCCGCTCCGAAACCGATTATCCTGTCTCCCTGAGCGAAGAGATTGTGAACCACATTGCCGAAACAATCGTCATGACTGAATTGCCGAGTAATCAAAATTCCAGGACCGAGATAGAAGTTAACCGACTCCAGACCATCAAGCTGGTCCGAGACAAATGGTTTTTGTACCGTCCAGAAGATTGCATCCTGCACCTCTTCAACGAATGACCGAGGGTGAGGATTCTTCATGTACTTCATGTGCTCATCGGACATATCGGCAAGTGCAGAGATCTCTTTCCAAAACTCGTCGCTATGCAGTCCCGACAGGTGGATCCACACGCAAGTCTCGTCTTTCGTCATCGCCTTCAGCGTTTCAAAATCTTGAAACCCGAATTTATTTAAACCGAATGAGCCGACGCTGTGAATCTGTACGCGCGGCTCAACCTGGTCCGGGAGATTCGCAACCATCTCGAACGAGTCCATGCAGAATGTCATTCTTCCGTGGTTGAAGCTCAGTTGTTGCATCGGGCGACTCCCTTTGTTTACTCACAAATGATGATAGCAAGCCGGACGCGCCTGTCCCAGTATAAATGTTTAAGGCGCTTTAACCAGCACAGAATCTGTTGTATTGCCAATCTCCACATCCGGCAGCTTTTCGAAGTTTCGAAGAATCGAGTACACAATCAGTGTCGTGACCCAGGCTTGCAGGGATGATACGCCAAATTGCCACTGCTCGTTTATGATCCCAGCGGTGACGATTCCCACTGCACCGCCGACGATGAAAGACACTAGCGCTGACCAGCGCACCGCAGGTAGTTCCGCAAATGATGGCACTTTCGCAAAAAATGGTGCCTTCTTGCTTCTTATTGCTGCAAACCATTCGACGCATGCGATTACCGTCGCGCACGGGAGGACGTTTGATGAGACCGCGCAAACTGTTTCCAGCGACTTTGGATCTTTGGCGAGCAAAGCCGCTGCCAATGCGCCAAGAGCAGTCAGGAATAGGGTGAGTTTCTTGCGCGAAAACTTCTTTAAGTTCGCTACGCCGTTGATAGATGCGTATAGATTGGCGTCGTTCAAACCCCAGTATGTGACTACTAGCACAAGCGCCGCTAGAATCGCCACGCCTTCCATTCCACCAAATGCGTAGCGCGTCGCAAGCCCGCTTGCGGCCTCGAAATCCGTGACACCTGTCTCACGGGCAAGCATCCATCCGGTCACCGGAAAGATGATTTGCCCGATGGCGACTGACACCACAAGCGGTGCGATCGTATAAAGCAGTTTAGGCTTCGCATAACGCCAATAATCCGCTTCATTCCCCCAGGCGCAGTTGCCGATGATCAGGATTGAAACAATTGACAGAGAGTGCGAAAAGCCGACGGTTTCAGGCACCGAGAAAACTGATGCCGGCGTGGCCGCAGCAGCTTTGAAAAACGTCAAACCTATCCAACCGATCAAAACTGGTGCCGCGAGATAGCCAGCAAAGTTCGCCACGCCCGAGAAACCAAAGAGGTTGTTTACGGACATAACAATGGCGAGAATAACTGAGAGCCACGCAGTATCGATTGGAATAGCGAAGCAGCCTTTCAATCCGTTGGCGAGTAAAACCGCTGCCAGCCCGTACCACGCGAGCGAGATCCATGAGACATTGATCGAGACGAACAGAGAGCCCAGCCTACCGAAAAGCATTCGACTCATGAGCGCGTATGTTTGACCGCTGACGGTGCCGATGTGACATGCGGGGATGCAATACGCCATTAAAATCACGAGGCTGATGACGGAGCAGAGAAGAACTTGTGAGAGCGTGAGTCCGTACTGATACCATGCGAAGCCTGCAAGCACCGATGGAAATCCTGTAACCATCGTTATCCACAACAGCCCAAGAGTAACCGGCCCGCGGCGCTCCGACAGCGGAACCACCTCTGTTGTGTGGTCGTCCGTGTTGATTGCGTCGCTGAGTGCGTTGTGGTGTAAATCCATTATTTTGACTCCGCTGCATCTTCCGGTGGGAATTTTCCGGTCTGCCCAGGTTCCACATCGATGACTGCCACTTCAGGTGGTGTCAGGAATCGAACCGGCAATCCGGTCATTCCTATTCCGCTTGAAACATTCATATGTGTGGTGCCTACGACGTAGTGACCGTGTTCAAACTGTTTTCCAAGCGACGATGACGTCACCAGAGCGCCATATATAGGAAGGCGAATTTGCCCGCCATGCGTGTGACCGCAGAGAAAGAGATCCATGTGGTGCGCGGACGCGGCGCGGATACCATCCGGATAGTGGTAAAGGAAAATTTTGTACGCATCATCCGGTGCCTCCGACATGATGTCTGCAAGAAAAGCCTCACTGTCGATTGCCGCTCCGCCTATCCAGACTTTGTTTCCCTTGATATCAAGCTGCGTTGACGCGCTATCCAAATTCGTGACCCCGGTGTTCTGAAAGGTCTCGATTTTTCTTTTGCTGCGCGAATCATGGTTGCCATACACGCCGAAAGTCGGAGCGATTTTGGAAATTTCCGACATGCACGCCTGGAAATCCTTCTGACCACGCAAGTTATTTGCCGCATCGCCGGTAAAGAGAATCAGGTCGGGGTGCAATTCGCGAACAACGCCAGGCAGTTTTTTCTCCGTGCGGACTGTACCGTCGCAGTGCAAATCGGTGAGATGAACAATGCGAATTGGCGATTTGAGTTTCGCAGAAGAGATGGTGAGGCGAGTTGTGATTAGTTGAAGGGGCTCGAAAATTCCGTAAATGACGCAGCCGATGCCAAACGCGCCAATCAACAAGACCGTCACATGAAGCGGCGTGGGCTTGAACGACCCGCGCTTTTCCCACATCAAAACAACAGTGCGCACAAAGTACAAGAAGACTGTGCACATTACTCCGACGAACGCTAAAACAATGACAAGTTCCGAATCCAAAGGAACTCCGCTGATTTCTCTTCTACTCCCAGATGGAAGTCATATTTTAGCGCGGCTGTTTCGCCGCGGCTGTCTAAACCTCTAGCTGGAGCGAGAATTTTGGACAGACAAAATTCTGGACAAACAAAAACGCATGGTTGGTTGCCCTTCCATGCGTTCTCTCAAATCTAGCGCTGGCTACAGATTAATATCTGCGACCGCCGCCACCGCCGCCGCCTTTCGCTTTTGGTTGCGAGATGCTTACAGCAAGTGCACGACCTTCAACTTCTTTACCGTTGAGGCCTTTGATTGCAGCTTCAGCTTCGGCCTGTGTCGACATTTCGATAAACGCGAAACCGCGTTTTCTTCCTGTGTCCCGGTCTGTTGGAATCGAGCAGGAAACTACAGTTCCGTGCTCCCCGAACAGTTCCTCAAGGTCCGTTTCATTGAGTTTAAAAGAGAGGTTTCCAACAAACAGTTTGTTATTCATTACCAGTTACCAAAAATAGGACAAATTACTGGGCGATCATCGCACATCGGAGGGACTTTTGGGTGATTTGGGCGGTGTGTTTTTTGACTGTTTTCTAATCTTGGAGGCTTAAAGGGCTGGAAACGTTAGCCTGGTAAGGGTTTGTGCGTAGTTGTTCGACATAAACTGTTTTACACACTTCTCAAAACTTGCGGCTCTTGACAGCTTTGGCGAAAGAATACGAACGGTCGGTCTAATGGGACCGAAAGTTAAAATGTGCTCGCGCTAATCATTCATGCCATTAGCTTCCTTTCGATTGAGTATCATATAAACCGCAACTGAGATCGGCGCTGAAACGCCCTTGATAGCCCATTCGGCGGAAAAACATATGAATAGAACGCACATGCTCGAAAAGGTCTCCAGGCACGAGAAGCCGTGGGACATGCTCATCATCGGCGGCGGCGCCACCGGTGTCGGTATCGCGGTCGACGCTGCCTCCCGCGGCTACGATGTTTTGCTGCTTGAGCAGAGCGATTTCGGCAAGGGCACTTCGAGCCGCAGCACCAAGCTGGTGCATGGCGGTGTTCGATATTTAGAGCAAGGCAACATCTCGCTTGTGATGGAGGCGCTCAAGGAGCGCGGCTTGCTCCGGCAAAACGCACCGCATCTGGTTCACGACCTGGCATTCATCGTCCCGAACTATGACTGGTGGGAAGCTCCATTTTATGGAATGGGGCTTAAGGTCTACGATATGCTTGCCGGTAAGTTCGGTTTCGGTCAATCTAAGCTTTTAAACAGAAACGAGATTCTGGAAGAGATTCCAACTCTGAAGACTGATGGTCTGCGCGGTGGCGTGGTCTATTACGATGGTCAGTTCGATGATTCTCGGCTGCTCATCAACCTCGCCGCCACTGCTGCCGAATATGGTGCGAAGTTGCTGAACTACGTGCAAGTGACCGCCCTGACCCGAGACGGCGATGGATACGTGACCGGTGCTGTGGCGACCGACCTCGAAACGGGGCATGAACTCAAACTCTCCGCGAGAGTCGTCATCAACGCGACGGGCGCCTTCACCGACAATGTCAGGCGCATGGCTGATCAGAGCGTGCAGCCGATGATATCGCCGAGTCAGGGTATCCATCTGGTTTTCGATAAGTCGATTATGCCTGGTGACAGCGCAATCATGGTGCCGCATACGAGCGATGGGCGCGTGATGTTTGCGATTCCGTGGCACGACCATGTCGTCGTAGGAACGACCGATACGCCCATTGAAAGCGCGAGTTTGGACCCGGTGCCTTTCGAACAAGAGATCGAATTTATATTGGAAACCGCCGGCGAGTACCTCAACAACCCGCCAAGCCGCGAGGATGTTTTGAGTGTTTTCGTTGGTATCAGACCACTGGTCAAAGGTGGTGCCGGCACTACCGCTGCGCTTTCGCGCGACCACGTGATCCATATCGACAACTCCGGGTTGCTCACCATATGCGGTGGCAAATGGACAACATACCGGCACATGGCAGAAGATTGCGTCGACCATGCCGTCACGCTCGCCAGACTGGACGACAAACCGTGCATCACGCGAAACCTGAGAATTCATGGGTATCACGAGAATCCTGATTTGCTTGGAGACCTGGCGGTTTATGGCTCAGACGCACTTGAGATTCAAGAAATAGCCCATGATGACAAGTCGCTTGCCGAAAGGTTGCACCCGGCGCTTCCATATATAGGTGCGGAGGTTGTTTATGCTGTTCGCCAGGAAATGGCGCGAACGGTCGACGATTTCCTTTCGCGGCGCGTGCGGGCGCTGTTTTTAAATGCCGAGGCGTCGGTTGCCATGGCGCCTGCCGTGGCGAAACTCATGGCGGCGGAACTGAAACGCGACGACGCCTGGGTCGACGAGCAGGTCGCTGAGTTCAAGCAGCTCGCGGCAAAGTATGCAATTACGAGCGCGCTGACCACCAAGATATAGATGTGGCTTTGGTGGGATCTCTTGGAATCAAGCTGCGTGGGCTCTGTAACTTTCCATTATCAAGCGGTTGACCGGGGTGCAATATCGCCCGAGATTCCATATAATAAGAAACCCTTGCCGATGTAGCTCAGGGGTAGAGCAACGGTTTCGTAAACCGTAGGTCGCGGGTTCGAATCCCATCATCGGCTTATGTTTTTCAATGTCCGGCCCGGACACAAGGCTACAAATCGTTCGTGATTGAATTGTTAGGTCATTCAGCGGACGAACTTAAGCATTGTTTTTCTGTTCGCCGTGCTGACCGCTGCTTCACCACTGTTTGAAATAAAGTGAAAAATTCAAATTCGCGTCATTCATCCAGCGAACAAGACGGAAGACAATTACGCACATTATAGAATCAAAGCGTTAAGAGATGGTGTTTTTGTTTCTGGTAAGGCTGACAAAGTAATGCAGTTGATGAGGCAAGCGATCAAAAGAAACGGCACTATCGACAGGCTCCCGTTCGGTTAGTATGGCTCCTCCATTTCTCAGTCCCGCCCGGTGTCTAGAAATACTGCGTGGGACACCCACAATACTGACAGTGGGTGCGCTTTCCCGTGAAAGGGTTGTACGCGCCTGGCGATGAATAATTGTCGAGTTTGCTACCGTTCGCGTTTGTCTGATGCCATGTGGAGGAGCCACCAGATACGATGTGATTGTTTGGATTGGGACCGATGCAGTACGGGTTGCAGATACAGCTGGGGAACGAGCAGACATGCGGTGCGACAAAAGCTAATGGCGTCGCTGACGGTGCGTAGTATCCTGAGTTTGAATTGTGCTTACTGTCATGAATTGCGGCAAAGGTCAGACCAGTAGCGATACCACCAATCGCGGCGGCACCGAGAATTCCCATCCCGACTCTCGCAGCTGTTGATGGCGTTCCGGGTGGTCTCAGCTCAGGTGGTTTTCGACACCGGGTTGTCGCTATAAACTCGACAGGCCTGTCACCAATCGGTACAGGAAACGGAATAGGATTCGCGATGGTGGCAACCTCGACGCTGTTGCTAAAAGCATCAACCAAATCGGGCGGCGGTTGATAATCCGGCGCAACAACTACCGAGTCTAGCTGCCCATCACCCTTTAATATGACCTTAAACTTGCACGTGTATTCGTAGTTCGGCTTTCGCATATCCCACTCAGCCTCGATTGCCTGTCGAAGCGAGACCATGTACGGAGCAACAGCCGCGTCGAGATGCCTGTCTACGCGCGGACTTTTAAGATTGAGGCTCAGGTCTTTTGTCGCGTCTTGAGCACAAACAATCTGGGTGCAAAGGACGAAGACCAACAGGAATGCCAAGAATCGGTGCATGAACACGACCCAGCTCGAATTACTTCTCTGCCAAAAGACTCCAGATAGACCATACCACGGCCTATTCAAACCCTAACGCGAAACAGGGATGATTTTTTTCTGCTAGGGTTGTGCATCAATCGGCGTGTCTTGTTTTTGAGGGGCGAGAGTAATATTATCGAGATTGCTTGGCGAGCCCGCTTTCGAAGGTCTCACCTTCTTTGAGCGAACCGTTAACTCTAGCGTGTCACCATAGGCGGTGCACATTCCGATTATCTCGTTTGGCGATATAATTCACGAAGCGCTATTAATTCTGTTGACGACTGCAAATTACGTGGCAAGTTGACTACTGTGATTGCAGTCTGCAGTTTTGAATTACTCAATAGCTCGTTCTTGAGCAATTGGAGATGAGAGTCTCCGTAATGGTTAATCCAATCTTCCACGGGGCCTGCGGCCACATAGGCAATTTGCTCCATGGTTTCCGTTTGACTTAGTAACGCGAGGATTAGATCCCATGAGGAATCTGGATCCACTCGGACCAATTCATCAACCTCTTCCCAAGCCCAAAAGTCAGAGTCAAGTTGCTCTCTGTGAAACTTCAGGTATGTTTCTACCACGTCATTTGCAGACATACTAGGCGCTCTCAGAACGTGACATTTTTTGATAATTGTAGCAGTTGCGTGTTCCGCGAGACATTCTTTTGATGTTTTACTGGCCTTCGCTGGTTTCACGATCAATTGAAAGCGCCACATGATTTTCTTTACCTCTAAATATTCGGGAGAAATTGGGAAAGCCGCGACAGCTTTACCGCCGCATCAGGTTGTGTTCCTACGCTTTGTGAGAGCCTAAGTTAGGACGCACATCTTCCAACTTCGCAGATGGTTTAGATGCAGTAAGATATGAAAAGTTGCTACAGGTACCGCATGAGTCGCAATCCATCGATGAGCGAGGAAGACTGGCGATGGTTTGAGCTGTGGCGTGGCGCCGATGCGCTCTCCGAGGCAGAAGTCGAAGCACTGGAACAACAGCTTCGCGACGACCCACTCAACATGGATGCAAGAGTCCGGTTGTTTGGCTACTTCAGTCGTTATGAAGGAAACAAGCTGAAGCGCAACGACGCAGACCGAAAATTGTATGAGATCGTTTTGTGGTTTATAGAAAATAAGCCTGCGACGACTGGTTTTCTCGGGACTCGCCTGATGGGGAGCGGTCGCTCGCTTAAACCGAAAACCTTCGGCGCATTGCGTCAAGCGTGGCTTGAACAGGTCGAGGAGTTTTCGATGGACGGCACGTTTTGGGTAATGCCGGAATGTTCATTGGGTGGAACGACTTCGAGACAGGTTCGGCACTCATTGAGCGAGCGTACGAACTGCAGCCGGCGGAAAACTGGCTGGGATTCTTTATTAGCATAATTGCTCTGGAACTTTGGACGTCTCCTGAACTCTACAAGAACAGAATTCGGGAGTACATTATCGATGTTGGACTGCGCTCTCTCCGAACGGAATCCGGAGGCGCGCCGTCGATGACGTGTCAGTACGTGTCGAATGCGGCTCTCTGTTTTGGGCGCCTGGATGATGTTCGCACTTGCATCGATTATCTGCGTAAGGAAACCCATCCTCAATGCGACCAGCTTGCGAACGTTTATGAGGGCTTGGTTGCGCTGAGAGAAAATAAAAGAGATTGTGCGATTGGATCGCTGCTGGTGATGAAGCCTGGTTACGAGGCGCAGCCGGTTGCCTTTTGTTTGGCGAGCGAATTGTTTGAGCTGGGGGAGCGCGAATCGATTGTTCGTTTCATCGAAAATTTGGGGGGCAAAATCAAGGAGACCGATCGGAATCGTTGGCTGGAGCAGGTTGCGAAAGATGAGCGACCAGATTTTGCATCTGTGTTTCCACAGCTGAGGCGGGGAGTCCGAAGTTTATGATGTTTTGGCTGAACCGTGTGCCTAACGATCGACGATTGATGAAGTCGCATGAATCTGCATTTTTCGTCTTCCATAGTTCAAATTATTTTTCGTAAGTTCACTGACGGACAGTGTATGTCGTCAACGCCGAAGCTTATAATACGTGAATCATCTCGAGACTGACGGAACATCGACTACATGCCAACGCCCGAACAGTTGATTTACGTTCTAAGTTCAAATCCGTCGGATGAAAACATCAAACTAGCAATCGACTCTATAAAACTCAAAAAGTCTTCCAGCAAGTCAGCAATGACCCTTGTCGAGACGCTGATGGATATTCCCCGAGCGGCCCCGCATCTTTCTGCTCTGTCGACCTGGATGAAGACTGCGAGGTGGCGAAACCTCGCATTCAAGCGCCTTTGTTCACTTGAACATCTTGATTGGATTCTTACCTTGCTAAAGGAAAACCCAAAACATAGAGACGCAGGAGCGCTCTGGGATGGTCTTCTATCTTCATACACTAATCGAGAGATAGTGCACGGCGCCTCGGATTGGCTGCTACGATATGGTGCAGATGATACTTATGCAAGCGCCGTCGCAGCACGGCTTCTTAGAGAATCTTCGACGCATGATCTAATCAAGTTATCTCGCGAGTTGCTTGAGCGGAATCCGGACGATTTTATGCTCGCAAGGGCTTTGATAAATCGAGCGCCCGATGACTACGCAATTGACTGTGGAATTCAAATTTTGATCGCTCAAGATCCAGTTATTGGTGGCATGGTAGCACCGGCGCTTGCAACCAGCGGAGAACGTGGCGCCGAAGCCGTACGCGATTTTTTGAAGAAAAACCGCAAATCCAAAAATTACATTCGCATAATCGACGGCTTCACTTACGAAGCCCCCGAGCTGGCAGCCGTCTTGCTTGCCGAATGGATGTCCACACATCCAAAATCGAAGGACGGACAGAGGATGTTAACCGATTTACTTTGCCACCTACCCTCGCAAGAGTTAACGGATCTCCTTTGGACCTGGAGTAAAGCAACTAATCCTAAATCAGACATTCTCGATGTGGTGGCCATCTTCTCGACTGGCTTTCCAGCACCAGCGGATGCTGTCGAGTATGCTGAAAGCTGGTTGGAGGCGAATGAGAAGCACTCGCTTTGGATTGCTGTCCTCATGAAAGTTGTAGAACAAAACCAGGTCGAGAAACAAGTCGCGATACTGAACAGATGGCATCATCGGCTTTCTGCGCGCCAGAAAGCAAGTATGACTGCTGTGATTGTCAAAGTTGTCGTCCGCGCCAACATGGATGGCAGCAGCATCGCGGTCGCACTTTGTCCCGAACTCCAAGAGATCTTTAAACAACAAATTGAAACAGCTGAATTGCTAGAGGAGCCGATGAGCGAGTTTTCGCTGGTAAATCAGATTGCTAGGAAAGAACCACTGTCCATTCAGACGGGGAAGAACTGGCTTGTTGAACGTCGTCTTGAGTGGCGCTGGAGTTCATTGCACGAGTACAGAGGTGAGATTATTGCGGCGCTATTGGTTTCTGCCCCAGATGACTTTGTCTGTGAAGAGGCGCGACGTTGGCTCGACAAAGGCTCAGAACCTCTGTTTGAATCTCTGTACAAAAAGGTGGATGCCTTGTACCGCCAGTGACGAGATGCGCCATCTCTTACTCGGTCTGCCGTTTGTACGGAAGAGCGCTGAGAAATTCAGCGTCTACAGAACCAAGTTTTTTCTTAATCCAGTGAGTCCAAACGTTGAACTGCATTAGTGCTACGACGTAATCGCCGTCTAGACCGCATGTACTCTGATTCTTGGGACTGACAACTGGAGGCAACGGAAATGTACCCCAACCTCTTTTAACCGCGGAAGGTGATAACGGATAGGCAACGACAATTTTATCGGCCCAATGTCCCTTCGTCGTGTCGACTATCAACGCAAATCTTTTGCCTTTATACTCATCCGACGAAACTAACGCATCAAAATAGTTGATCCCTGCCACGTGGAGCTTGTGCTCAATCTTCGCCGACCTCCGCTGCAAAAAACTGGGCACGTCGATCTCAATGATGTCGCCAATTTTGTAAGGAAATTGAGGATTCTCTGAGTTTTCCATATTTGCTCCGCAGGTTATTATTACGGCTATCTTCGATCGAAGCAACCTGCCATTTCATGTATCCAATCTGGCACCTCGAAAACAATTGCCGCGTATTCAGACATCTGTTCAACCGGCGTTGCAGCTGTTCTTCCTCGGATTAGAGCCAAGCGCCATAACTCAGTTGCTGGTAAGCTAATCCAAGTGTCGTTCCGAGATATACATATTGGTAATTCAACCACATCTGCTTCTGAGTGCAATTCTCTTCAGTGTTTCGTCTTTCGGCGCGCCTGTTTTTTGCTCAATCATATAACCGTCAGGTGCAGTTTCCTTTGGAGGGCTGATGTTTTGAGTGGTGTTCAGACAGTATTTCAGAAATGCTTTGAAATTTGCGGAGGACAATAGGAATGAGTCATTCTGACGATAAAGAACCCAAAAGCGAAGGTCAAAGAATGATGGATAAGTTGCTGAGCGGAGTTCCTGAAGAGGCTCGACTACCGGACAATGATACGACCGATCCACTCGAAGGAACTTGGAAGGAGTCCGCATATTTGGACGAAAACGGAATGTTGGTACTTAGATATTGGTCTCAAAAAGACTATGTTGTCGCGGATGGCTGGGATCAAGTGAAGCCAGATGAAGCTCATTATGCGAAACTCTGTGAAAAGTATGGTTTAAAAAAGAATGGAGATACCAGTCAGATTTTCAAAAGATTCATCGATGGAGACTGGGTCATAGTCGATGATAAGCCAAGTCCGGCAAGTTGAAAGTTCGTGATCACCGAATCATTTGAGAGGCTCCGCTAGTGGATTAAATCCCTCGGAGATCATGCCGTCTAAATCACTATTTAGTAAGTTATTTGAATTCAGATTCGTTTTGCGCGCATTGAAGTCTCTAGGTGGCCGACTGCTTTCTCACCAGCAGCATCGACGAGTCGTTTACGTGCGGCATCACGATACTCGGGGTCATTATCCAAGAAGTGCTTCTTGAACAACAGGAAATCGACCACCAATCTATCGAGATCATTGCTGTTCGCGTTGAGATCCGGGTCTTCGTTTGCACCGCTTTTGGTGTCACATCAACACAGATTAATTTTCGTTGTGTTCAGGCCTGCTATTAGTAAATTGCGATCTATTCATGGACACGATCGATCTTACCAGTGACGGTCTAAATCCGCCGAGTTGCGATTTTGGCATACAATGTATGGAACTGGTTCATGGTAGACCGCTGCTACAGCACGGTAGTTTGAACATTGACGTCCGGTCTTCGCTCGCGAAATTTCTTCAAATTGCCTGGCGAGATATTATGGTCCCGGTTGAGAACCAATCGTTTAAGTCGTTTCAAGTTTGCGAGCGACACCAGGCAATCGCCTGTAACATTGGTTCGTGAGAGGTCGAGAGTTTCGAGAGTCGGGCACGATGCGACGAGCCGTTTTACATCGGAGTCTGTTATGTCACAGTTAACCAATCCCAGTGTTCGAAGCTTCTTGCATTGCCCGAGGTTTTGAAGTTCTTGTCCGGTGATTCGCGTACCGTCAAGCGTTAACCATTCGAGATGCTCCAGTTGCACAAGCGTTGCCATGTCATCATCTGAGATATTCGTGTTCGTCAGAACCAGCTTCCAAAGCGGTTGATGAAATTCGACGAGTTCCCTCAACGTCGCCCCGGAAACGTTTGTTGCCATCAGGTGCAAGTCGTTCAAGTCTCGGAGCGATCGAAGCTTTTGTATGCCTTCGTCCGTGATGTTGGTTTCTGAAAGGTTTAGATAGCGAAGAGTTTTGATTCTTGCGATATGATCGAGTGCACCGTCTGTGATATCAGTACTGCAGAGGCTCAGACTTTCTAGTGGAAGCTTCACCAGGTATTTGATACCGCTATCCGAGATTCGTGTGAAGCCGAGGCTGAGGTTTTTTAAATTTGTTAGTTTTCCTACGTACTTCAGTCCAGCATCGGTCAATTCGTAATGCTCAAAGGCGATTTCGGTAGTTTGAAGATTTTTGTTGACTTGTTCTTGAACCAAGATATCCGCTTCATTTTCTCGCTCCAAAACCTTGCTACCTGATGGACCCGGTACGTGAGTCTGCCTGACTTTTTCAACATGCCTTTGCGATTGATCGAGCAAATTGATCGTTAGTGCTGAAAGTAGTGTGATCACGACTAGACCCGAAACGGTCAGGAGTGCGAGATCCAAGCCTCGTCTGGGGGAGTCTTGGGGATGGAGGCTAAATTTGCCCTTACTCGACATGATTCTGTTTTACCAGACGGGCGCATATGTTAATCGGCGAGCACTCATTCGTGATGTAAGTGGAGAATGGCCCGAGATGTTGAAAATTCGTGTCCGTGCGCGTAAAATCTTGGGCGCGTTTCGGTGCGCGTAAATAGTCGTCAACAGCGAGGAGCGAGATGAATAAGCTTACAACGTGTCTTTGGTTCGATCATGGAAAGGCTCGTGAAGCCGCGGAATTTTACGCGAGCGTTTTTCCGGACAGTCATGTGGGCAAATCGCACGCTTCCGCCAACGACAACCCTTCTACTAAAGAGGGCGAAGAACTGACAGTTGAGTTTACCGTTCTAGGTCAGTCTTTCGTCGGCTTAAACGGCGGTCCGCACTTTAAACCCAATATGGCTGTCAGCTTTATGGTCGTCACCGAAAATCAGGAAGAAACCGACCGCTACTGGAACGCCATCATCGACAACGGTGGTGAAGAAAGTAACTGTGGCTGGTGCCTGGACCGCTGGGGATTTGCCTGGCAGATTACGCCTCGCGCTTTGCTTGATGCAACCACCGATCCGGACCGTGCAGCTGCTAAGCGTGCGATGGACGCAATGATGACGATGCGGAAAATTGATATCGCAGCGATTGAGAAGGCGCGCAGAGGTGAGTGATAGTGCACCGCCGGTGATATCAGTTTAGCCAATTGTGTTGTCCAGTCTAGTCAACCGCATGAAACGAGAACCGAAGCACTTTCTTGCGTTATATATCTCAAAGTTAGAAAGCGGACGGACGATAGCATTATGAAATCAGAGTGTCTGCCGCTTCCTAAAGAGATAGTGGCAAACCATCCATTCTTTGCCGTCCTTGTAGCCCCAGAGTTCGGCGCAGGCAAGGAAGAAGAGTTTCCAGTAAACCCACCACTTCCGAACCTCACCTTGTCCGTAGGTGCTTGCTAGGATTGGCTCAATCTCTTCGCGATTGTTTTTCATGTTCGTCAGCCAGTGTTCTGCAGTCTTTTGATAATGGACACCGGAAACTTCCCATTTCTCCTCGCACATCAAATCGTCCTGGAAGTGCATCGGCAAATTATTGGATGGCATCATGCCACCCTCGAAGAAGTGCTCTGTGAGCCAGTCATTGCCATCCAGGTTTTCATAATGATATGGATAAAACCGATGCGTGAAAATATGCATGAAGAACAATCCGCCTGGTTTAAGCCATGTATCTATTCGCTTAAACATCTCCGCATAATTTTTCAAATGCTCGAACATTTCAACGGATACAACTCGATCGACTTTTTCCTCAAAATGAAAATCAATCATGTTGGCAGTCACTACTGTCAGGTTTGAGAGAGACCGTTTCTGCGCCTCATTATCGATATATTGCTTCTGCGTTGCGGAATTCGATACTGCTGTTATCTTTGACTGCGGGTAGTTTTCCGCCATCCAGAGTGAGAGTGAGCCCCAACCGCAACCAAGTTCCAGTATCGAGTCGCCATTCTTTATGCGCGCTCGATCGCAAGTCAATTTGAGCATGCGTTCTTCCGCGACTTTCAGACTGTCGTCGCCATCTTCCCATAATGCGCAACTGTACTTCATGTTAGGACCGAGAACGAATCGGAAGAACTCAGTAGGCACCTCATAGTGTTGCTCGTTGGCGGCGTCGGTTTTTATCGCGACTGGGCGAGTTCTCAGATCCTGGCAAAACTCGTCTTCTCTTTGTTGACGCTCTACCGGATTTTCAACGTGAAGCTCGCTCAATTTGTCGGAAAGCATCTTCTGAATGCCCACTCTGATAAGAGTTTCGGGCACGTAGTCTGTTTCGAGTATTTTGTAGATTGTTTGCATGTTCTATCAAGCGTTCTCTTTGGGAAACCACGGGAAAAACTCGCTGGTAGTTTTTTGATACCGCGCGAAAGCTGCTCCTCGATGTTCAAGCGAAAGTTTTTCCGCTTGTGGAACACCGGTCACTCTGGTCAGGAGCACGTACATTATGACCGGGGCGTAGACCATGAAAATGCCCATATTGCTCGGGATGCAGAGGATAAACAACGCGCACCAGATCAACCATTCGAAAAAATAATTTGGGTGGCGGCTGTATTTCCACAAACCAGTTTTACACACGCAATCTGTTTTTCTCTTCTTAAACTGTTCGAGCTGCGCATCAGCGATGGATTCTCCGATGAGGGCTACGGAGAAAAGCACCACAGCTGCTATCGTAAACGGCAGCGAAATTGCGTTTCCGTCTGAAGTGAAGCATACCACTGGTCCCATCAGTATCAGGACTGAAACACCTTGAAGCAAATACATGAGGAATATTTTGATGTCGAAGTCATTTTGCCAAGCAGCTAGAAGCTGCTGGTATCGCGGATCGTCCTTCTTCGATTTTATAAATCTAGCTGCCAAATGTATTGTGAGGCGCAGACTCCAGATACCGACCATCGCTAGAATGATGACTGCGCGCTCCATGGGTGGTTTCAGAACAATTATCGCGACGATCGTTTGAATGAAGAAGCTAAGCGACCAGAAGATGTCTATGACGCCAATCATCTTCGTTTTCTGGAAAAATCCAAATGCAATCACCATCACGATTAGTTCGATGATTGGTGCCGCAATTAGATATTCCAGAAGTGGTGTCATGCGTTACTCCTCAAGAGTAAATCTCGCACCGTATCTCCAGACTTGAGCGATAGAAGCTGTTTCAGAACGTAGATCGACATAGCGATGTTCCCGAGCAGCATTATGAGGACGAACCATGCAATTCGCGCGAGCACACTCGACTCTTTGTAGTACACCCAACAATAGAATGTGATGAAACCGCAATACGCATCCGCGAGCGTCGCAGTGAACCAGGGATGACTTGTCACCTCTGGCGGTATCGCAAAGATGTTGCATTGAGATTGGGCGAAGATGGTGACAGTCAACATCGCAAGTAGTATCAGAGCAAAGGTAATTTTGAGTATCAACATATTAGAGCTTCCCTGCGAGGACCTCGTTGTTTGGTCTGGCGAATACAACCTGGACAACGCTTATCTGTCTGGTTGCGAATGCGGCCTCGCAGTAGCAGAAGTAATAGATCCATTTGCGAATGAATCTGGCGTCGAACCCAAGGTCTCTTATAGCATCAAGGTTGGCCAAGAAGTTCTCTCTCCATGAGCTAAGCGTCCAAGCATATGAGGCGGCGAAATCGTGCAGGTCAACGAGGTGAAGAGTTGAGCATTTGTTTAGAGCCTTTAAAACGCGCTCTACTGATAGCAGCTGCGAACCAGGAAAGATATGCTTTTGTATGAAATCAACTCCGTTCTTCAAAACGTCGTATCGGCAATCCGGCGTGGTAATCATTTGAATAGCCAGAATCCCGTTCGGTTCTAGCAGACGATTGCAGCAGTCAAAGAAGATGTCTACTTTTGAGTCTCCGAGCGCCTCTACCATTTCGATGGAAACAATCTTGGAGTATTTCCCTTTTACATTCCTGAAGTCGCAAATCTCGACTGTAATTAAATGTTCGAGTTTCTCTCGACGTACCAGATCTGTAACAAAGGCGAACTGTTGATCCGATAGCGTCACGCATCGCATTTTGCAACCATAGTTCTTCGCTGCATGAACTGCGAAGAAACCCCACCCGCAACCGATCTCAAGCACCTCATCTTTTGCGGTCAATTGCAGTTTCTGGCAGAGTCGCTCTACTTTTCGCCTCTGGGCTTCGGCAAGCGATTCGTGTCGATTTTCAAAAATTGCACTGGAGTAAGTCATCGTCTCGTCCAGAATTAGATTGAAAAAGTCATTACCGAGATCGTAGTGTTCTTCTATATTCTTTTTGCTCATCTTGAGCGTGTTGTCTCGGAGAATGTGCCCGACGCGATTCAGCATGAGAAGCGGGTTAATGAAAATGGATTTGTTTTTTGACTCCTCGAGAACGGTAGAGTTCGTATTGTTGTAGATAAACCACTCGATCACATTAGTGAGATTATCTGTTGTCCACTCGCCATCGATATAGGATTCAGCAAATCCAATTGCTCCGTAGAGAACACTTCGTTCGTAAAATTTCGGGTCAAGCACGGTTATATGTGCGTGAGCTGATTGCTTTCGTGTATCTCCGAAGCTCATCGTGTTTCCGTCTTCGAGGGTCATCCGAAGCTGGCTCTCCGACATCTTCTTGAACTGACCGAGCAAAATCGTTCTGCAGATCTGTTGAATTCCTGTCTGCTTCCGTTTTTCAAGTTTGGAATACTCGGGTGCGTAATTTGTCATGTTTAGCTGCTTTTGGTTTTGATGTAGTGCGGTTTTTGTAGATATTGATCTTCGTGTTTTTCGTGATGTGGAAAACGTTTGATAAACAAAATCAGCGCATGGAGGTGTATTCCGATCCATGCGACCAGGCTGCTGCATGGGTGTCGTAAGGTTCTTGCTGCCAGCGATTTGCTTGTGAGCTCGACACGTTTCGCGCGCATTCCGGCTTCGAAAGTGACAGCTCCGCGTTCTCGGTGGTTCACGGAAACTTCCAGCGAGTCATTCGGTTCGTTGAGCGCAAATTCAAAGAGTCCATCGACCGAACTGTAGGGCGAAACATAAAATTCTTTCTCGAACGTTTGTTTGAAACCCTCTTCTCCGCCAAGAAGATAGAGTTTGCGTTCGCGAAAGGTGTTTTCCACTTCAACGACTGCTGCTATCATTTTCTCGTGCCGGTCGAAGCAGTAATAAACCGAAATCGGATTGAAAACGAAATTCAGAAATCGCAGGTGCGTCAGAAGTTTTATACCAACAATCCGCGAGGAGAGGTCCGGTGAAGCTGCGGCGATGAAGGTCAAAAGCTTCTCTCGCAGGTCGCGAGCCGATGAGTCGATATGATCTTCGTTGCGCAATGAGTAGAGCGGTGCCAATGGCGAGTCGACTGTTTTGCTGAGTGACGATTCTCCGTTAATCTCATTCAAATCGATTAGAAACATGAATGTTGAAACACCAAAGCTGTTTCTCCTCGGTTCGCGACGAAGGTGCCAGATACTGCAGTCGTAGAGACAGGAGGAAAGCTTCATCGCGCGACGTCCCTCAAGGTGGTATCTAATGTGGTGAGGCGCGAATGTTTTTCAAAATGCGATGGCTGACTCAATATATCCGCGACCGAATAGGCGGACCGCAGAGCATCTTCGTGAAAGCCAAATCCGAAATAGCTGCCGCAGAGAAAGACGTGTTTCGATGACAGATTGCTCCGCTCAAGCTGCCGCTTCGCTTTGTTTGTCGCAACAGTGAAGAGTGGATGATGGTAGACGAGTTTTTGTTTGATAGTCGCTGGGTCTATTTCATGGTCAGAGTTCAGTGATATTAAGTAATTGGTTTTCGTGTCGAGAGGCTGCAGGTTGTTCATCCAGTAATGGACGGAAGAAGTTTTCCCTGATTCGCTCAGTCTGTAGTTCCATGACGCCCAGTTGCCGCGTGTAGCCGGCATGACGGAACTATCGGTGTGAAGGCTGACTAAATTCTTTTGGTATCTAAAGTTTTGAAGTTGCAGTTTCAAATCCGAGGAAGTTTCGTCCAGCATCGCGGCGGCCTGGTCTGCGTGCGCAGCGATAATGCACTTGTCAAATTTATGTGTTTCACCTGTGGAGGTACGAATCAGAACCATGTTGTCTCGGATTGAGACCTGTTCTGCTGCGGTCCGAAGTTGTAAGTCTGGAACTATTTTTTGTTTGAGCTCTCTTACGTAAGTTGATGCTCCTCCTGAGATTGTCTTCCACTGATACTGCCCGTACGTGTGCAACAAACCGTGTGTCTGCATAAATTTGAGTAACATGCGAATGGGAAACTTCCTCATATCATCTGTGGTGGCAGACCAGAGCGACGACATCATAGGCAATATATAGTCTTCAAGCGCTTTTGCGTGTATCTGGTTCGAGCGTACGTACTCCTCCACGCTCACATCCTCGAACATCTCGTTGTCCACATCGCGAAGACCAACCTTGTTAAACTTGTCGATGTTTAGCAGCATTCGATAGAAGTCAGGTTTAAACAGATTCTCGGTTCTTGCGAAGAAGCGCTTGAAGCCTGTTCCCGACCATTCTACGCGGCGCTCGCGGTTTTGAACGCTGAAAGACATGTCCGTATCAACGGTCTGCACTAGAAGGTGTTTCAGCAAGGCGGTTAGTAGCGGATAGGTGGTCTCATTGAAAACCATGAAACCGGAATCTATTGGGATGCGCTTTCCATCCTCTTCTACATACAACGTGTTTGTATGACCGCCGCAGTAGCTGTCTCGTTCGAAGACCGTGATCTCGTATAGATCGCTGAGTCTATACAGTGCTCCCAGTCCGGCGATGCCGGAGCCAATTATTGCCAGTCGTTTCTTCTCGTTGCTCATTGTTCTTGGTGAAGAGCCAATTGTCTTTCTCTGATAACCGGAGCTTTTCGCAAATCCCAGATGATGCCCAGCTTTTCCATGAGCAGGAGGATGTAATAAGTGGTATCAATCTGCCACCACTTTAGACCCTGGCGCACCAGATTCGGAAAGCGGTGGTGATTGTTGTGCCACCCTTCCCCCATCGTCACGATCGCGAGGACGAAGTTGTTTTTACTATTGTCTGATAGCTCGAATTCTTTATAGCCGAAGATGTGCGCAAGTGAGTTTATCGCAGCTGTCGCATGAAAGAGGACTATCGTGCTGAGGAGTCCCCAGCTCACACACTGCCAACCTGATGTGCGCGTCGATGGATAGAGACTGCCGACCATTTCACCAACAGCGTAGGTGAGAATACCCAGGAGAATTGGACAGAGCCAGTCGAATCTATTCAAAAACCTGAGTTCGGCGAATTTGTTCAGATCCGAAACGCGGCTGTAGTCGGTCGGCATATTATTGTCACTGAGAATCCAGCCGATATGCGACCAGAAGAAGCCTTCTTGAACCGGCGAATGGACATCGTTTTCCTCGTCGGAATACTTATGGTGTCTTCTGTGGTGCGCGGCCCACCACAGGGGACCTCGCTGCACGGACGTCGTGGCAAGTGCTCCGAAGATAAATTGCATTAGCCGTGAGGTTTTGTATGTCCTGTGTGAAAAATAGCGATGATAGAAGGCCGTTACGAAGAACATTCGTGAGACATACAGAAAGACGGCAAGCCAGACTGAGAATGCGCTTGCGCCCGTCCACAGTACGGATAAGCTCGCGAGATGTAGGAGTACAAATGGCACTGCGCGACTTGGATTGACCGCGGCCTCTTTCTCAAGCACATTTTGTGCTCCTTCGGAAAAATAGTCAGCGTCAAGAAATTTCAGTGCGTTGTGCATATCGTTAGATCTTCCGTTGAAGATAATCCTAACGAAGCACGGTGAACATCAGGTAAATGCGCTGAAACCGTTTGGAGTTTTAGCGAAAAGTCAGTCCAGAAGAGTGAGCGAGGATATGAAACGATCTGCCTCGTTCGATTTTACGAAGGCTGGTTTTCCGGTGACGACAAGAGCGTAAGAGGTTTTTCCGGAAGTGGTTCCTATTAAATAGGTACGCAGTCTAAAGACCGACTGATCGTTGCCGATGGTGCCTTCGACTTCGTTGCCGATACGAGTTGTCGCTCGGTCGCTGGAGCCGTAATATTCGATAGGTTTGGTGGTCGAAACCTTTCCGTCGATTGATTTGACGATGCTCGCAGTGATTTCATCCAATCCGGTTTTGCTCTGTTCGGGCGTCATGAGCGTGCCGTGAGCGAGTCCGAAAATCAACTCGTACGTTCCGCTCTCGTGTTTATACAGGTACTTGCGTTTCATTATGTCATCGGTCGCGACCTCGTCTCGCGGCCCGGGCATGTTGACTTGGAACCCTGCGTGTTTCGGCTTGAAGGTCTCCAGTTGAGGGGTTCCGCCTGCGGGAGCCTGCATGCCGAGTACGTTTCGAAACGCCCTTGTGCAGCCCGAAGTGCTAAGCACTGTCGCGACTGAGAGCGTAACCAGAAGAGTCGAGCGCAAATGTTTCATCAAACACCTACAGATTGCGGATGGCTATAATTCCAAACTTGTGAACGCGAGATACAGTATTCTTTAGCGTTGAACCTACCTACCCGAACACTTCTTTGAATCCCTCGACCCAGGGCATTATCTTGTCTATGCCGACCATAGCGACAAATAGAAGCACCATTCCTGATACCATCAGGATTAGTCCAACGATTGCCCCGATAAGCCAAAGGCTGCCATCGGGGATGGTTCCATTAGACAAAGCGTAAGAAGCTTCGTGTACATTGTCCGAGGAGACTCGCGAATAACAGAACCATCCGCCGCCGAGGCCGCTCGCCAGGAGGATTGCGCCAATGAGCATTAATGCGGAATTCATCGTTGTCTTTGACCTCCTTGCGAAACGACCAACCTAATATTTTACGGCGCGTCTGCCACCATAAGGTTGAAGGTCTTCTTCTGTCGGTTTCGTTACCCACTGATGGAAGAACAAACCACCGGCTGCCGCGATTGCGATGATGATTGACCAGATGCCTGATTGTCTCATGCATTCGTAGCCCTTGATCATGTCCTTTTCTGTGACGGCGTCTTCAACGTCGCCGGCGCGATATTTGACCATCACGCGCGGTCTGACGATGTCCATTTGCTCTTCGCTGGGCGTCGCATTTTTGATCATGGTGCCAAGGCTTTTGAATTTGACCTTGTTGTCTTCACCGTAATAGATGTGCTTTGTGATATCGTCCGGCGTTTTTTGCGGTGATTTGCGCTGCAACTCGATGCTCTCCTTCATCATTGTGTCGAAGGAAACTTCTTCCTCTTCGTTGATCGCGTTGGGATCGTAGTCGCCTCGAGTTGCGAGACGGACGAACATGAGACAAAGCGGCAGTTTGTCTTGCTTGACGTAGCGCTTGCCGTTGACCGTGTACGCGAATGTGATCGAAGGATCGCATAGCAAAATTTTTGGATAAGAAAACGGATTCAATACTTGGAAATCGACGCCCTCATCGCGTTTTACGATGCGACCTTCGACGGTGTTCCAATCTTTAGCCTTTTCGAATTTCTCATTGTACGAGCCTGCTGCAAGAATGAGCCAGACGCCGTACACCAAGAGGCAAAACATCAGGGGAAGAAATATTGATTTCAGCACGATAGACTCTCAACTTTCAGGATTTACCTGCTGCAAAAAAGCGCCCTCGGCGATGAGGCGTTCGCTCTTTCGATTTTTGTGTAAACTCAAGCACAGTGCAATTTCAACCATGATACCTTAACGCTTCTTGACAACATTCCCGTTTTAAACTTCCCTTAGCGTTTTGAGGTTGCTTGAGTAGCCTGAAATTGCTGGTGTTTTTGCCCGAAACTTTTGAGACACACAGCTTCCCGGTTTTTCTGCTTTTCTTTGAAACTTACAAGGAGCGCGGCACAAACTTTTGATATTGTTGGAGGCGGGGGCGCAGGTTTATTGGAGGGCTTCATGTCCGGCGAACATTCTCATAGCCATGGCGACTTCAATGAGTTGCGCAAGAAAAGCAAGTCGTCACTAGTGATGGTGCTTATACTCACCACCGCCTATATGGTGGTAGAAGTGGTGGCAGGATTCTTTACCGGAAGTCTGGCGTTGATTGCAGACGCCGGTCATATGCTCGGCGACATCGCTGCTCTGTTATTGGCTGTGATTGCTGTTTGGTTCGCTGGAAAAACTCCCAGCGTGCAGAAGACCTATGGCTACTACAGAACTGAAATTCTTGCTGCTCTATTGAACGGCGTGGTGCTCGTGGGGCTCTCCTTCTACATTCTGTTTGAGGCGTATGAGCGTTTGTCGCAGCCGCCGGAGGTTCTTGGTGGGCCAATGCTTGCCGTCGCTGTCGGTGGGCTTGTGGTCAATTTGATAGCGGTTAAAGTTCTGACCGGTTCATCCGAGAATTCTTTGAACGCGAAAGCGGCTTATCTTGAAGTCCTTGGCGATCTGCTCGGCTCGGTCGCTGTGATTATCGCCAGTTTGATCATAATGTTTACTGATTGGAAGCTGGCAGATCCGATTGTTTCCGGACTGATCGGCATAATGATTTTGCCTCGGACGTGGACCTTGATTCGAGAGTGCATTCACATATTAATGGAAGGCACTCCGGCGCACGTCGATTTGGAAAAGTTGCGAGATAAGTTGAGTTCGGTGAGCGGCGTGAAAAATGTTCATGACCTTCACGTGTGGACAATCACATCTGGCCGTGATGCAATTTCTGCTCATGTTCTTATTGATGAAACACGACCACCGGACGATGTCTTGCGTGAGGTTACTTCCATCGCTCTCTCTGAATTCAATCTACCGCATTCGACTTTGCAGGTCGAACAGAATGAGTGCAAATCGGAGCCCTGGGATCGCGAGCACGAGACTCACTAGTGCATCTCGGCGCTCGGTGCTGACTTGCTTTTCTCTAAACATAAAACCGCCAGACATCCAATTCCGAGTACGAAGGCAAATACGAAGTAGCAGTCGCTAAAGGCCATAAAGTTTGCCTGCTTGCGAATGGTGCCGTCTATGATTGCGAGAGCTTGTTGCTCGGCAGCGTGCGAGCTGATGCCTCTTGCTCGCAGTCCATGCACTATGTAGTCGAGGCGTTCCTGAAACGCTAGTGAATAGATGTTCACGAATTCGCCAATGTGATGTGAGTGAAATTTTTCGCGAATTGTAAGCAAGGTTCCGATGCCGGCGATTCCAAACGAGCCGCCCAGGTTGCGCGTCATGTTATACAGGGCTGATGCCGAGCCGAGTTTGGCTGGTTCGATTCCAGCGGTTGCTAACCCGGATAGGGGTATGAATATGAACGGCAGTCCGATGGCGCGCACCACCTGCGGTATTATGAACTGCGGACCGCTAAAGTTTGGATTTAACGGCACGTTTAGCGCGAAACCGATCACAAACAACGACGTTCCAAAGAAAATTAAGATGCGAGGGTCAAACTTCTTCAAGAGTATCGGCACCAGCGGATTGACGAAGAGTTGTGGTATGCCGAACCAGATCATCACTTGTCCGATTTGGGCGGCGTTGTATCCATGAACCTGGGATAAATAAACTGGAAGCACATATGTTGGTCCGTATAAACCCGCTCCAACAGTCAAATTCGCGATGCTTGCGAAGAAGAAGTTTCTTTTCGTGAACACACGCAGATCGACAAAAGGATTTTTGACTTTCAACTCAATTATCACTGCAGCGGTCAGACAAACGACAGCGATCACAGCCAGTCGCAAAATGAAATCGGAACCGAACCAGTCTTTTCTGTTTCCCTCTTCCAGAACAGTTTCCAGGCAACCGAGTCCGACGGCCATGCAGATGATTCCTGCCCAGTCGCCGTTTCGTAAAAGGTGAAGCTGCGATTTTGTTTTTTCTAAAAATGTTCCCAAAATTGCGATCAAGAAAGTGCCGGGAATTATGTTGAGATAGAAAACGAACGGCCATCCGTAGTTATCTGTTATCCAGCCGCCGAGGCTTGGTCCGATTGCCGGCGCAAAGGTTGCCGAGATGCCGAAAAGTGCCATGCCGATCGGTTGTTTTGATGGAGGTAGTTTTTGCAAAATAATGTGCATGGCAAGCGGGATTAGCACGCCTCCAGTGAAACCTTGTGCGGCTCGGAAAATAATCATTGCCGTCAGGTCTTTTGCCAGACCACATAGGCATGAGGAAATGACGAAGAGAATCGTGCTTGCTAGCAGAAACTGTTTTTGACCGAAGGCGCGAGCGAGCCAGGCGCTGAGCGGTATGACAATGATTTCGGCAATAAGGTATGAGTTTGAGATCCAGGAGCCTTCATCGATGGTGGCACCTAGTGTTCCCTGTATGTCTGCCAGGGACGAGTTTGTAATTTGAATATCCAAGATCGCCATGAAGGCGCCGAGGCAGGCACCGAGAACTATTATCCAGTCTCTCTGGCTGACCGGTGGTTCTCCGTTGTGTTGTTGTTGTTGTTGTTGTTGTTGTTGTTGTTGTTGTTGTTGTTGTTGTTGTTGTTCGCGCAACTCAGCTCCGATGCCTGCACCATTCGTAGTGGCATCTAATGGAGCGCCCGCCCCGGAGTTCGAAATTTCTTCATCGCTGTCAGCCGTCATTTATGATGATTCCTGGTCGAGTGGGCGAGCGAAAGCAACGCCTCTTAGGCGCGGTCTTTCCAAAGATGTTGCTCTTGTGTTGGGGCTACTTTCTCTTAGGACCTCTAAGTCCGTTCAAAATTAGATGCAAAAATGTGTCAACCTCAGTGTCGAATACCTTTCGGTCTGGTCGCCCTTCCTGGGGGACAGCTAGAGTTCTGTCGTATGGTGGCAGATAGGCTCCGAGCATCGTGGCGATCACTTCCGTTTGAAGAGTGGTATCGGTGTCCTTTGAAATTTCGCCTTCGCCAAGTGCTGCGTCAAGGAAGGATTGAATTACGTTTTTCATTTCGGCGAACTTGTGATGGGCGCGGCTTCGAATTCGCGCGCTCACATAAACCAGAGTGTCAGGCGTTCGGACACTGCTGGACTCTTCGTATACCGAGCCGACGAACTTTTTCAATGTGGTTTGAAGCGCCGGAAGAAAATCAGAATCTGTTTTTTCCAGAATGCTGCGCATCATTTTAACCATGCTAGCGCAGTGGCTTTCGCATATCGTGAGAAGGATATCTTCTTTGTTTGGAAACACCGTATATAGTGTCGCCTTACTCATAGGAACGGCACGAGCAATCTCTTCCATTGTGGTTTTCTCGAAACCGTTTTCGTGAAACAGTTTGCGTGCTGCATCGACAATCTTTTCGATTTTTGCTTCGGCTTTGGAATCGGTCTTTGTTTCGGCTGGGACCATTGTTTTCCTCCGGAGGCAAACGCGCTGCGCTGGGAGCGCGTAGCTCCCAGGCGGTTTTCTGACTTTTACTATAGTAAACGATTGAACGATTTTTGTTTAGTCGTTCAATATTAAATCGGCATAAATCAGCGATCTCCTCTGTCGTCTGTGCCTCCGCTGTCGCCTGTACCTACTCCGCGGCGCTGTCTAATGCTGCCAGCGGAATAGTGGAGAGCGAAGAATGAGTGGTGGAGTGTGTGTGTCGAAACCGTCAATAAAGAGGATTAGGCAAACAGTTGTCGAGTGATTCTCGGTCCGGTGAATTTGCTCGACGTTTGGAGTTGTCTTGGCTCGGCGTTTGGAGTTGAATTCGCTGACTGGCACGGCGCTTTCAGTGTTTTGTAGTTTGGGCGACGAAACCCCTAAAAACTCTGGACGACCGTCGAAAACTTAGATATGATTGATATTGATACCAATAACAGATGCACAGGACTACCGGCGGTGGTCCACAACAATTGTCTGGGACGAGGCGTTTAGACCCTCGTTAATAGGTAGAAATTGAGCGGAGATTGCACGGCAACCTCCGTTGATGGTGGCGCATTTAGTACCACTGCAACGGGTTGTCGGCTTTGGCTTGAGCGGCTATCCATGCGGTTCTTCGCCGAATTGGGTGTGGCGGTGCTGTGACTGTTCTGGCTCACAATTGGCTTGTAGTTCCGGCTTTCTGTCGCTTGTCAATGATGTGTTTATGCTGATGAATAGCTGCTCTTGTTGTCCGCAAAAAAAGTTTCTTAAAACAAAAAAGGGGTACTTCCGCGCGGTGAACTCTGTTGGTATATTAGTAAATGAAGACGGTGAGTGACTTGAAACGAAGCCACTTTGAGCCGAGGGGCAATGCGGAAACGGCAGGTTGGCGCCCAACCGGATACGACAGCAAGCAGCCCGCTAAGCGTGAAGGACTAGCTGAAGCGCTTTGAAATACTGAGCCTGTGCAACAGGCAGCTAGACGGTAGCTTGAACACCACTGCAACGCAAGTTGGGTGGTGTTTTTGTTTGCGGATCTTTCTCAAAAAATATGGTGCCAAGATGTGCAAAAGTCGTTTACCAGCGGCTTGTTGTTGGGTATGATAGTTATTGATACCAATAACAGATGCACCGGACTGCCTGCGGCGGTCCAAAACAATTGTCTGGAACGGGCATTCTAAATCCCGTTGAAATAGGTAGAAATTGAGCGGAGTTTGCACGGCAATCTCTGTCGATAGTGGCGCATTTAGTACCACTATGACGGGTTGTCGGCTTTGTGTTGTCTGGCTTTCTATGCGGCTCTCGAAGATCTGTGGTGTTGAATGCGGTGCGTGTTTATTGTGTCAGTACTGTGCTGTAGTTCAAGCGATTGAAGGACCTGGTGGAATCGTAGAGGCGCATGAGTAGCTGCATCTCACTAGGTAGAAAAAGTTTTTCAAAAACAAAAAAAGGGGGTCTTCCCATGTGCATGATTCGTTGATATAGTTATAAATGAAGACGGTGAGTGACCTGAAACGAGGTCACGTTGAGCCGAGGGGCAATGCGGAAACGGCAGGTTGGCGCCCAACCGGATACGACAGCAAGCAGCCCGCTAAACGTGAAGGACTAGCTGAAGCGTTTTGAAATACTGAGCCTGTGCAACAGGCAGCTAGACAGTAGCTAAAGCACCGCTGCAACGCAAGTTGGGTGGTGTTTTTGTTTTGGAAGTTTTATTGAGAGTGTTTACAAGTCACCGCTGACGGTGCGTGCTGCCAGGTGTGATGGGTTGCGCCGTTTGGCTTGCGGAGCGCTTCTTTGCAGGCTGGTTGGTTGCGAGCGAAAAAGTTCGAGCAGCAATACTAGTTGGTGGTTCAATGGATGTTTAGAAGTCCGAGTGTCGGAAACGCTTATGAATAGCTGTGAAGCAAGGCTCTAAAAATATTTCTGAAAACAAAAAAGGGGGTCTTCCCACATGCATGATTCGTTGATATAGTTATAAATGAAGACGGTGAGCGACTTGAAACGAGGTCGCTTTGAGCCGAGGGGCAATGCGGAAACAGCAGGTTGGCGCCCAACCGGATACGACAGCAAGCAGCCCGCTTAGCGTGAAGGACTAGCTGAAGCGCTTCGAAATACTGAGCCTGTGCAACAGGCAGCTAGACGGTAGCTTAAGCACCACGGCAACGCAAGTTGAGTGGTGTTTTTGTTTTGTCAGATCTTTTGTTCGGCGGAGTTTTCGTATCGCGATATTGTTCGTGGCTGCGGAGTTCGCGTTCGCGACATTGTTAGTGTCGGCGGGTTCGTGTCCGCGACATTGTTCTTGGCTGCGGAGTTTTCGTGTTAGCAAGGATTATGTTTGCAGCGAGCTTCGTTTCTGAGTACTTATATATAGGAAGACGATCCAATCGTTTTTCCTCCAGTCGACCATGTACGAGCTCATGAAATTCGCTTCGATTTCCAAACTTTGGAGAGTGCTAAGATCCGCGCAACAAGCCGGTTCGAGTCTCTAATCAGTGGCGACTTTGTATATCTGTTTTCTATATTCGTTGAGGGTAAATACATGACGGACAAACTTCAAGTGAAAGTCGAGCGACTCGCGCACTGCAAAGAACTCCCTCGCTACGCCACTCCTGGCTCTGCCGGCATGGACTTGACCTTTGCCTCAGACGAGCCAATCACTGTAGAGCCGGGAAAACGCGCCAAACTCGCCACTGGCATCAAGCTTGAAATCCCGTTCGGCTATGAAGCGCAGATTCGTCCGCGCTCCGGTCTTGCCGCAAAGGCGGGCATCAGCCTCACAAATTGCGTTGGCACCATCGATAGCGACTACCGCGGCGAAGTAATGGTTTTGATCATCAATCATGGCGAAGAACCTTACACATTCAGTCCTGGAGAGCGTATTGCCCAGATGGTGATTGTGCCGGTTCCGGTAATCGAACTTGTCCAGGTTGACCAAGTCGCAGACACTGAGCGGGGCGAAGGCGGTTTCGGTTCCACCGGCAAAACCGCTCTTGCCGCCAGCGGCGCTTAACCACGAGCGATACAAAACGTTGAACTAGTCGCCGTTTGAGTATAGGATCGTTGTTTAGCGCCGTCTTTGGCGAAAATCAACGAGAGGAATCCAGTCTTGGCAGGCAGGGTGAAGGTCGCAATCGCCGGTATTAACGGCAAAATGGGGCGCGCGAGTGCCAATGCCGTACTTGGCGACTCCGGTCTGGAGCTTGTCGGGGCTTTCGGTCGATCGGGCTCGTCGTACGCCGGTAAGAGCATGGTTGCCGGTTTCTCAACCGAAAACAGCATGGCAGTTATGGTATCCGACAGTATCGAAGCCTGTTTCGAGGCGTCGAAACCGGATGTCCTGCTTGATTTTTCCATCGCCGAACCGGCCGTCAAGCACGCGACCTATGCGCTCCAGAACGGAGTTCGTCCTGTCATCGGCGTTTCAGGTGTCGATCCATCTGATGTGGAAAAACTGCGGGCGCTGGCCGGCGACAAGAAAGTCGGCGCCATGATTGTTCCGAACTTTTCCATCGGAGCCGTTCTCATGATGGAGTTCGCCAAGACCGCCGGAAAGCACTTCGGCAACGTTGAAATTGTCGAGATGCACGGCACTAAGAAGCTGGACGCGCCGTCAGGAACCGCGATGTACACCACGCGGAAGCTGGCGGAGAACGATAAACAGTTTAATCCGAAAGAAGTTGCAGATAGAGAATTGCTGCAAGGCGCGCGCGGCGCAGTAACCGATGCAGGCGTTCGCGTTCACTCTGTGCGCTTACCCGGTCTCATCTCGCATCAAGATGTAATCTTTGGCGCTGATGGAGAGCTTCTTTCCATCAGGCATGAGAGTTTTAACACGAATTGCTTCGTCAAGGGAATTATTTTGAGCATCAAGTCTGTCATGGGCATGGATTCTTTTGTTGTCGGTTTGGAAAGTTTGTTGTGAGATCGATAGTTAGCTGTAAGAATCTGAGTTCATCAGTATTTGCAGAGAGTTTTTATAGTACAAATCTAGTACGAATCTGATTGGTGCAGGGATTATCCCGGAGGAATGGAAATGAAAGGCAGAGCGATGCGTGTTGCGATACTCGGAGCGACCGGTCAAGTCGGACGCGAGTTTCTTCGCATTCTCGAACAGCGCAATGAGATGGAAATCGGCGAACTCCGACTGCTGGCGAGCGCTCGCTCGGCTGGTTCGACTATGGAGTTTCGCGGAAAGAAAGTCGAAGTCATCGAAGTAAGCGAAAAAGCATTCGAGGGCGTCGATATCGTCCTCGCCTCTGCCGGTGGTGCAATCAGTAAACAGTGGGCGCCGGTCGCGGTCAAAGCCGGATGCGTGTTTATCGATAACTCGAGCGCGTTCCGAATGGAAGAGGGCGTGCCGCTTGTGGTGCCTGAAGTTAATGGTCATGTCCTCAAAGACCACAAAGGTCTAATCGCGAATCCGAACTGTTCAACGGCTCAACTTGTGGTGGTTTTGAAAATATTGCACGAACTCGGCGGATTGAAGCGTGTCATCGTTTCAACCTATCAGTCCGTAAGCGGCGCCGGAAAGGAAGGAATGGACGAGCTCGACCTCCAGACCAAGGCGCTCTGCAAAGATGAACAACATGCTCCCAAGAAGTTTCAAAAGCAAATTGCGTTCAATCTCATTCCTCATATCGATTCATTCGCCGATGATGGTTACACCAAGGAAGAATTGAAGGTCGTTAACGAGAGCAGAAAAATTCTTGAAATTCCAAATCTGCCGGTCGTATGCACTGCAGTCAGAGTGCCTGTTCGCGTAGGTCACAGCGAGTCTGTTCTCGTCGACCTGGAGAAGAAGGTGAGCGTTGCACAAGTCCGCGAATCGCTTTCCAATTCGCCGATTGTCGAAGTCTGGGACCAACCGGAAGAAAACATCTATCCTACGCCGCTTGATTGCGCAGGCGAAGATCCCGTATACGTCGGTAGAATCAGACCTGACACTTCTTCGGAAAACGGAATCAACCTCTGGGTAGTCGCCGACAATCTGCGAATCGGTGCGGCACTGAATGCGGTGCGTATCGCTGAGTATATGGTGAAGCACGATCTCGTCGGTCAAAAGGTCGCAAATTAGTTTGATCAGGCAACGGCTCTCGACGAGCCGTTCCTGCTATGGAGCGTCGGGATCAAATCGTTTAAATGACTTAAGGGGTAAAGATAGTGATTGGAACAGATGGATCGTTATACGGTCGTTTGATTACGGCGATGGTGACACCATTCGGAGACGATGGCAAAATTGACTATAAAGCGACTGAAGCTATCGCAAACCATCTGTTTAAAACTGGATCCAGCGCGATTCTCGTCTGTGGAACCACAGGCGAGTCTCCGACCTTGAGCGACGAAGAGAAGATCGACCTTTTGAAGTGCGTGAAAGCCGTTGCCAAAGGACGTGGAAAAGTTATCTTTGGCGCCGGAAGCAATGACACTGAAAAGTCAGCGAAATTTGCTGCACTTGCACAAAAAGAAGGTGCGGAGGGACTGCTGATTGTCGCGCCCTATTACAACAAACCGAATCAAGCCGGGATAGAGGCGCACATCAAGAAGATTGCGCAATCCTCCACGCTGCCGCTGATCATATATAACATTCCGGGGCGCACTGGCATCAACATTTTGCCGGAAACAATCGTGCGAATCGCGGAGCAATGTCCGACCGTCCACGCTCTGAAGGATTCAACCGGAAGCACCGATCAGTCTGCCGAAATCGCAGGTCGTGCGCCGAACAACTTCCGTATATATTCAGGCGATGATTATTTGACTTTGCCGTTTCTCTCCATCGGCGCATGCGGCGTGATCAGCGTCGCCAGTCATGTTGCGGGTGAAGCAATTTCCGGAATGATGGCGAAGTTCTTCTCCGGAGATGTCGACGGACCGCGCACCATTCAATACAAATATTTGCCGTTGTTTAGAGGTCTGTTTGCAGCACCGAATCCGGTGCCGGTTAAATACGCCTTGAGCAAGCTCAATTTGTGCAAGGAAAATGTGCGCCTTCCTCTGGTTCCGATGTCGGAGGACGAGAAAAACGTTCTCAAACAAATCCTCAAGGACACCGGAGTTCTTGAGAATTTATCCTATGTTTAGTTATTAGAAGTGACCATCATGACAGCACTAAAAGTAATACCACTCGGCGGACTTGGTGAGATCGGAAAGAACACCATGGTCATCGCATATGGTGACGACATGATGTTGGTCGACGCCGGTTTAGCATTTCCTTCTGAAGACATGCTCGGTGTTGATATCGTATTGCCCGACATCAACTTTCTTCTCGAGAATCGAGATAAGCTCAAGGGTCTGGCCATCACCCACGGTCACGAAGACCACATCGGTGGCATTCCATACATTCTGAAGGAAATGCCGATTCCGGTAATCTATGGTCCGGCGCTGGCCCTTGGACTGCTGGAAGGAAAGTTCAAAGAAGCCGGCTTACAAGATCGCACCACACTGCGTAGCGTCAAACCTCGTCAGCGAGTAAAAATTGGCTGCTTCGAAGTCGAGTTCGTCCGCTGCACACATTCGATCGCCGATTCGTTTAGTCTTATTATCAGGACCCCTGTAGGTGTCATTATTCATACAGGCGACTTCAAATTCGATTTCACTCCTGTTGATGGCGAACAGTTCGATATTGCCAGTTTGGCGAACGCTGCAGAGGAAGGCGTTCTCCTGCTTATGAGCGACAGCACGAATACTGAGCGACCTGGTTTTACTCCATCCGAAAAAACGGTCTGGAATAAACTGAATGAGGTATTCGCAAACGCGCGGCAGCGCATAATCGTCACAACGTTCGCCAGTAATGTTCATCGGGTGCGGCAGGTTTTGACTGCTGCGATGAAATACAATCGCAAAGTTGCAATTCTTGGTAGGTCGATGCTCAACTTCGCAAACATTTCGCGAGAGCTCGGCTACATGAGTTTCCCGGATGGGCTGCTCATCTCGGTAGACCAGGTGAATGACTATCCACCCGACTGGGTTGTAATTCTCACAACAGGCAGCCAGGGCGAACCCATGTCTGCGCTCACGCGAATAGCGAATGATGAACACAAGCGCATAAAAATAGTGCCTGGCGATACTGTCATTATTTCGGCTACTCCGATTCCTGGTAACGAACGTTCAGTTGCAAACACCATCAACGCTTTATTCTTGAGAGGCGCCAATGTTGTTTACGGCAGAGAGTCAGGTGTTCACGTTTCCGGACACGCTTGTCGCGAAGAGCAAAAGCTTATGTTGAACATTTGCAAGCCGAAGTATTTCATGCCGATTCACGGTGAATACAGAATGCTTGTAAGGCATGCCGAGCTTGGTGTCGAATGTGGTATCGAACCCGACAATGTTTTTGTCATGGAGAACGGCGACGTCCTCGAGGTTACGAAGGATAAGGCGTCCCAAACGGAGCGCATCAAAGCGGGCGTAATTCTCATCGATCAAAACAGAGAATGGCAGCTGGACGAAGATATCATCGAGCAGCGAAGACACATCGCTGACGATGGTTTGATAACGGTAGTGGTACTTCTCGACGATGCTCACAAGATTGTTGCCGGACCTGACGTGTATATGCGTGGCGTTATTCTGCCTCGAGGTTTGCCGGCCGAGGAGTTCATCATAAAAGTGCAAGAAGAAGCGAAACGGATTCTTTCTAATACCAAGGTGATTGAAAAGATGAACGGTCAGGACTTGACCGACTTCCTGCACGGCGCGTTGTCATGCTACTTCGAGAATGAAATGAACAGCGAGCCGCTCGTGCTGATTCACTGCAATTTTGTTGGAGATGAGGGCGCAAGTAAGTCACCACTCAGTCAGACGCGATCGCTTGGAACCGAGAAGCGTGATTAGCGAGCAAACCAACTAGAGAAGGATGCGATCTGGTGTTTATTATAAAGCGACTCTAAGCTTCGAGGCGTACGTCGGTTGCTCGCATAGCTTTTGGAGCAGTATCGGATATCTTTTGCTTGTAAAAATTAGCGCGTACTAATTTGTCGGCTTGTCACGGTCTAATCAAAGCCCCAAAGTAAAACTTCCCCCCTGCAGATGCAAGGAGGAAGAATTATTTGTGGTGGATTAGGTAATGAGGAAACACGGCAACTGGCGGGAGATACCGCCTGCTGCCATTCAGTGATCAAATAATAGCAGCGCTGACATCCCTCTGCCGTTAAAAAACTTGAAGAGGTGGTGACTCGAACGCCAACTACCGTCAACTAAGACTTGATTAATATTGGTGTCAGACTTGATCTGGCTGATGAGCGCCAGTTCATAAAATGGTTCTATTGACAGGCTTTCACCCGCGGAGCTGTTTTTAGTGCAGACCGAAGATTTAGCGGAGACCGAAGAGGTAATTTAACCCAGGCAGTTCCTATTACGGCTTCCGTTCTCCTCAGGGCTCGAAACAGAACATGAAAAAAGCCCGCTCTTGCGAACGGGCTTTGAACTTTTGAATGTTCGTTGAACTTTAGTGGGTTGTCGGACTCTTTGTCCAAACTGACGAACCGGCTTTATTGTCGAGAAGCGAACCGCCCGGATAGAGGAAATCGAGCGCTCCGAAATCCGCTGTGGTATCACCACTGAAACCAACTTCCGCATGAAGCGCGGTGTCACCTTTTTCTGCAGTGATTTTGATGTTGCTCGGGCAGAAGATATAGACTTGTTCGCTCAACTTGTGGAAATCGCCGTCCAGAGCGGCTGAGGCTCCAGCGACAAAATCAACCAAGCGACTTGCGTCAATCTTTTTCATATTCTCCAGAGAAATAGTGGTGGCAGCGCGTCCGCGCAGGCACTCTACTATGTCAATTGCCTCCTCGAAAGAGTGTGGAGAGAAAATTGAAATTTGTGTTCCGATTCTTCCTGGCGTCTGTTGCGGTTGACGCATTGACGACATTTGCATCATTCGCCGATCGGCGAGTGCTGGGAACAAATCAACAACAGGCTGCACAGACTTTGCTCTGTTGGCAATTATCGTCTTTTCGGCTACTTCTTTATGTTCGTCCATTTTTGCCCCTGCCAATCAACAACGCATAGCGTATTCACTATACGATCCGCTCGACTCGTTTTAAATTTTTGAAGGTGCCATTCCAGATGGTGCACGGCAATAAACCAATTCTAGACAATTCGTACCATTCTGCAAGTACTGCAACAGATGTCCATGATATTCAGTGTTTCGATCAATCACCGTAGACGGTGCCTTTCGAGACTTTGTACTTAACTAATTTCCCACGAATTTAACATTGCTTGTCTGGATTTAGGCATCCATTATCTGACTAACAAACATATTTGAGATAGCTTCGCAAATAAGCATGTCTTCCGGCACAGTGACTTTGATGTTATATCGATCGCTATCAACAATCCTCACGCGATGCTTGGCCTGCTCGAGAATAAAGGCATCATCCGTGGCGGCAATACCATTGCGAGCGGCGTCCTCATGTGCGCTTAGCAGCCAGTCGAACCGTCCTGCCTGAGGGGTATGCACGGCTACCAGGTTAACTCTGTCAACAGTCTCCACGACTTCGCTGCTATCTACCCGTTTAATCGTATCTGAGACCGGCAGTGCCACCGTACAGGCACCGTATTTGATGACAGCCTCGATGGTGGCATCGATTATTTTTGCGCTGATAAACGGACGTGCCGCGTCGTGAATCAGCACGTAGTCAGGAGCAGGCGTTTGTTCCTTCAAATGCTTCAGACCGCAAAATACTGATTCTTGGCGAGTTGCACCGCCGGAAATTACTTCAATGCTGGCAACAAGTCTGTTAACGCCGGCGATGTTTTCTGGACGAATGTATTTTTTGATTTCGCCACGAATGTCGTCGAGCACATCTTTGTGAGAGACCACAATAATTCTGGAAACATGCTCGTTTCTGAGAAACGACAAGATGCTCCACATATATAAAGGACGGCCGTTGAGAAACAAGCATTGCTTATGCTTGATACTCCCGCCTGTCGCAAAACGGCTTCCGATGCCGCCAGCTGCAATAACAACCGCGATATTTGGTTCGGTAGTCAAAACTTCGACCTGTGATTAGCTGGTACTGGTCTCGGTGGCTGAGTTTGTTTGGGATGCAATGACATCATCGGTGGTATTGACATCGGATTTGGTGCCCGTCGACTCTTCCGCTTCCGGCTTGCTTGTTGCGGCGGTCTGTTCTACAGTTTCGCCGAGTTTGCTGATTGCTTCCGTATCAGTGTCTTCCAGAATAACTTTATTCAAATCCAAGTTTTCATCATCTGTGGTGCCCTCCACAGCCATTCCAATGGGAGGTGTGGATGGGTCGGGTGACGCATCGAAGGTATTTGCAGCCTCGACTATCGAGTTGGACGAATCACCTGCTGCATCTGCACCGGTAGAGTCAGAAACGGTGTTCGCATCCCCGGCGTCCCCTGCGGACAGATTGACCTCTTTTGCTAACCCTGACATTTGCTGACGAAAGGTCTTTCCATCCTTCGAAAGTCTGAAATACTCTTGAAACTTCTTGGTTGTTGTAAGAACCGGCGAGCGACCACCATCTTCGCGTTTCATGATCAGCTCACGCTCGACGAGTTCCTTTATATGATCATAGGCACCAGCGCCTCGGATTTTGATTACTTCCGATTGCATCACGGGTTGCTTGATGGCTATTGCCGAGAGAGTCCTGATCAAAGCGGTGGGCATGTCGATTGGAACGAACTCGTCGACCAGGTTTGTATATTCGTCTTTGACTTGAATGATATATCCGTCGTCGTCAGCAACTTCCAGCCCGCCATTGCGAGCCTCGTAGTCATTTATCAACTCGAGGATTGTCTGTCTGACGAGATTTACTTCAGCATTGACGATAACAGCGACAGCCTGGGCTTTCAGGGGTTTCTCCGTCAAGAACAAAGCTGCTTCGACTTGTGCTTTTAGCAATTCGTTGGTCATTGTGCTACCACCGTATCTGACACCACCGACGAGCCTCCCAAACCAATGAACAGAGGTCCATAAAACTCATCTTGATATAGATCTATTTTACCGGCATTTGAAAGAAATAGCGATGCAAGGAAGGCGTCTACCCAGTCATTGTGATCGTCCATCAACACAACCATTTGCAGGAGTTCAATTTTCTCTCCAAGCTTCAAAATCTTCGCAAGGAGGAGTTCCACTTTCTCAATGGTCGATTCGACGTCTTCATCGTGAGCCAGGTCCAGCAGGTCATCTACGCCGTCTACTTCATGCTGACCGGCGAGTTCGATGACTGCCCGAGCCGGTTTTTTCTCCGCCCGAGTTTTCTCGATTCGCTCCGCTTCTCGCAGAGCATCGATTAGTTCTTCTAGTGTTACTTGGCGTTTTCTAACCTGTCTTCTTTGCGATCTTCGAACAATCGCTTTTTCGAGATCCTTCAAAGTGATTTGTCTGACATACGAATCGGAGTCTATGATGTCTCCGTTTTCATCGAAATCCAGGAAGTCATCTCCTGACGGATCTTCGTCTGCAGACTGGTTAAGCAGCGCTTCCGCTTTCATCCGGAGAAGAACGCAGGCGTGGAACAGAATCTTTCCGCTCTGACGAAGGTTCTCTTTCGGCGCCGCTGCGATGAGTTTCAAAAATTTGTCGGTAACATCAATAATGTCGACGTTCTTTGGATCAATCTCGCCCTTCAACGCGAGTTGAACAAGAATTTCAATACCATCAGATGGTGCGACTTCGCGACCGCTGGCATTCTCTATCAACTGCTCAGCGTTGACCGACAGAGTAATGTCCTCGTCCGAACTTGCGCCCTCAAGCATCTCGTCAGTGCCGACATCGCCGGAAAGGTCTTCGGTGGTTTCACCGACAGCAATTTCGTTTGATACCGTCGATGGTTCTTTCAACGCTTCAATCGACATCGTGGTCGATCTCTGCGTCATGCTTACGATTTTCGCGATCACAGCAGGCGTAGGATCTACAAAAGGCGGTTTCTCAACTGCAGCCTCACAGATAATGATTGGTTCTTCTGTGACGGGCTCAATAGCAATGCCTTTTGGCGACTTCTTGGTTTTGCGCTTAGCGGTGCCCGCTTGCCGGTCTTCGGGAGTGCCTTTCGGAAGCGGAAGCGGCAAGGGCAGCGGCAGAACTTGTTGAATCGGAACTTCAATCGTTGGCTCTTCCGTTTGGAAAACCGTTCCGACCTCTGGCGCTTCGATTTTTGGAACTTCTACGATGGGCGTGTCAACGACTGAAGTTTCAATGCCTGGAACCTCGACGATGGGCGTGCCAACGACCGGAGTTTCAATGCCTGGAACTTCCACGATGGGCGTGTCAACGACTGAAGTTTCAATGCCTGGAACCTCGACGATGGGCGTGCCAACGACCGGAGTTTCAGTGCCTGGAACTTCGACGATGGGCGTGCCAACGACTGAAGTTTCAATGCCTGGAACCTCGACGATTGGAAGTTCAACGATTGGCGTTGTTACGAGAGGAACTTCCACGAGAGGAACTTCCACGCTTTGTTCTGCCGACGGAATTTCTACTACTGAGTCGTTCGCGATCTGCGTTCCGACAAGTGGCATTATCTCCGCGATGTTGTTTGATGTCAGAGTTGTTGAGTCGTCTGGCGGCGTTACGTCTATAACTCCGTCAAGGTCGATTTCGCTGACAGTCTGAGAGTCAGTTTTGGTCTCAGCTCCCTCCGACACCGCCGGCGGTTGCTCACTGCCACCGCTGGACGGCTCTACCTTCTTCGAGTCAGAAAGCGCCTCACCTTCCGTCACCACCACAGGTGGCACCGATCCGCCGACATCCGGCATATTATTCATTAAAGGTACGTCTGGAAGATCCACGGCACTTATGCCCCCACAGCGTGGGCCGGTTCAGGCGTCTCAGGAATCTTGATCTCTTGCATTCCAACAACACGAGAGTAACCATCGGCTCTAAGCGAAACGCCAATCGCATGGTCGGAGTTCTCGATCATCGGACGACGCAAGGACACCGCTACGAATTGCGCCTCTGCGGATTGTCTCTTGATCATGCGCGCGAGACGATCTGCGTTTGCACCATCGAGCATCATGTCGACTTCGTCGAATGCGTAGAACGGAGCCGGCGCGTACCGTTGGAAGGCGAATACGAATGAGAGTGCCGTAAGCGACTTCTCTCCGCCGGAGAGCGCCTCGATGCGTTGCATCTTCTTGTCGCGTGGTTGAGCGCGAATAACCAGTCCGCCCTCGAACGGTCTGTCCGGATGTTCGAGTTCGAGCTTTCCATGACCGTGACTGAGTTCGGCAAAAATCGCCTGGAAGTTAGCGTTAATAGCGTCATAGGCTTCCATGAACGTTCGCTTCTTCAACTCACCGTATCCTTCGATACGCTGAATGATTTCTTCCTTCTCTTGTTCGAGTGTGGCGAGATTCTCGTCGAGTTCTTGCTGACGCTGCTCTGTCGTATTGTAGTCTTCCAGCGCTTTCATGTTGACCGGCTCGAGCGAGCGCATGCGTTTTTCCAAACGGTCTACTTCACGCTTGAGTTCTTCCACCGTCTTCGTATTTGGTGGCTCGTAGTTCGGATTCTCCTGGAGGAGAACCTCGATGTCTTGTTTAACCGTCGCAAGTTCTCTCGTCACATCAAAGTGAGCCATTTGATGGCTCTTGCGTTGTTCGATAATCCGAATAACTTCCTGGTCGAGTTTCGTTTTTGAAACTTCCTGCGCGGTGACCTGATCGTGAATTTTGTCTTTGGTCTCACGCAATGACTCCAGCTCTGCCGAAATTGCGCGTGTTTTCCGCTCCATCTCGGCAATCGCTTCATTCATCGCCTGGATATTTTCTTTAAAAACAGGCTCTTGGACTATAACGTCTTGAATCTCTTGCGTAACCGAATCAAGTTGCTTGACTAAACCTTCACGATTGTTGTTTTCAACAGTTTCTTCCGTTTCGATTCGATCGACAAGTCTCTGAATCTCGTTGAATTCGCTTTCAACTGCATTCAAATCAGAGCGCACTTCTTCCGACTCGGTAATCAGTTTTTCGAGCGCGGATTGTTTGCCCTTATCTCTGATTCCGTCAAGGGATTGTTCTAGAACGCTGATGCGTCCAGCCAGCTCTTTGACTGACTCTTCAACGTTCGCCATCTCTTGATCGATTTCATCGATTTCGTCGCCCTTAGCGCGCAGCTGCGGCTTGATGTTTTCGATCGCTTCGTCCAGATCAATTGTTTGTTGGCGTTGGTTATCGATTTCAACTTTGCGTTTAGCCAGATCAGCCTTTGATTCGCTCTGTTTCTTGCGCTCTTCGGCTAAGCTCTGGGTCAATTCTTTGATTGAGTCCTTGAGCCACTTAACCTGGTCGGCGATATTTTTCGCTGACTGTTTGAGAACGCCAAGATCGGTTTCACCTTTATTGGAGAAGTGGAACCTCGATTTGTTGTCCTTACCACCTGTGATACTGCCTGATTTTTCGAATAGTTCGCCTTCGGATGTAACCATTCTTGCCTGGTTGATCATCTTTCTGGCGTTATCGATGTGATCGACGACGATTGTTCCGCCGCAGGCGTATTGAAACGCTTTGGTGAAGCGCTGATCGAAATCGACCAGGTTGTACGCGAAGTCGATTACGCCAGGTCTGTTTGGAAGCAATCCTGGTGGTTGAGAAACGATTTTATTGAGAGGCACGAATGTCGCGCGACCAGCATTGTTATCTTTCAGATATTGAATGCATTCGCGAGCAACATGATCGTCTTCAACGACGATGTGTGTCAAACGAGGACCAATACAAGTTTCCAGTGCGACTTGATAGTCCTCATCGACTGAGCCGAGCTGTCCGATTGTGCCGTGAACACCTTTTATGCCGCTGCCGAGAATGACTTCAACAGCTTTGCCGTAACCGGTCTCGCCCGAAATATCCTTCTGCGTTTCCAACTCGATGACTCTGCGATTGACCATCTGCAGGGCATGAGTCTTCGACTCGATTTCTTCGTTGGTCGAATCAAGTTCAGCCTCTAGCTGCTGGATCGATCTGTCAATGCCGAGAACAAGCGCTTCCTGGTCGACGTATTTTCTCTCGACGAAACCTAAAGAATTCTTCAAAGCAGCCGATTTCGTAATCTTTTCGGTGGCTTGACCGCGAAGACTTTCGAGTTCTTTCTCCAAACCGCGACGTCTGGTTTCCAATTCTGTCTTCTTCAACGATAGAAGGTGATTCTGTTCTCGCAGCTTTTGCAGGTCAGTATGCAGACCCGAAACCTTCTCAGACGACTTATCCTTCTCCTGGCGGTGAATTTCAATCTCCGCCATGACGGCACTATAGGCGCCCTGTCTTTCCATCAAAACCAGCTCGACTGCCTTGCGGTCTTCGATATGCTGCTTCTTCTGTTTTGCTAGCTTATTGAGGTGTTTTTCGATAGTTTTGACCTGCTCCTGAATATTTTTCAGGAGCTTCTCTTTTTCCCCGACGACACCCTGTAAGTTGGAAAGTTTGTTTTCTTCACGTGTCAATTCGCCTCGTTTGTTGTCGAGTTCCTGGCGAATGAGAAGCTGTTCGTTGCCGCCTTTGTCTTTGATTTCCTCGTCGATCCGACCCATCTCCGCGCGCAATTCGAGGAGATTGATTTCGGTCGTGTGAAGTTTGTCGGCTAGCTCGGACTCTTTTCCTTCAAGCCTTTCAATCTCAGCAAGCTCTTTTCTAGCCCGCTCCTCAAGCTCGATCGCGCGAACGAAAATCAAATCCTTTTCGATTGCTTCCTTCTTGGTCTTCAAATCGAGATATTTGAGCGCCTGGTCACGGTCTGCCCGAAGTACTTCGAGACGCGCGATGATTTCGCTCAAAACTATGCGCTGATGATCAATCTTCTCGCCGACCGAACCCAGTTCGGTCTGAGCCTGATCGATTCTGCGATCGAAATCAGCGACACCGGCGAGCTCGTCGATAATCTTGCGGCGCTCAGTTGCGCTCATAGTTACGATGCCGGTCACGTCGCCCTGCATGATGACGTTGAATCCAGTCGGACTAACGTTATATTTCATCAGGCGATCATGGATCTCACTCAGCGTAGCGCCTTTGCCGTTGAGTAGATATGAACTGGTGTATGAATTGTCGTCTTTTACTTTGATACGCCGAGTCACTTCGATCTCGACGTTATCAGGGCTGACGAATTTGACGCGGACCTTCGCTTCCTTCCGCCCACTTAAATTATTTAGAAGATCAGGTAATCTTTCCGCCCGCATCGATCGAGTTGACGACAAACCGAGTGCAAAAAGCAGACTGTCGATGATGTTCGACTTACCCGATCCATTCGGACCTGAGATCGTCGTAAACCCGTCCAGGAGAGGCACGAGCGTCGACTTGCCGAATGACTTGAAGTTGTCTAACTCGATTTCCTTGATTCGCAAGAGTCTTTCTCGCTCCAGTTTCCCAGCCGCATTACACTATACACTTGCAGTAGTGTCAAGCCTTAGTGGTTTCACGTTTGGTGCCTAAGTTGTTCGTCCCAACTTTGAGTATATACACGGAATGTCCATAATATGCGCTTTTCACAACGACATCGAAACAAATTTTACTGGCACCACTGGTGGTTTGTCACCACATTTGGTTCGTCTGATAGCAGTTTGTTTTGGCTGGATATAACCGAATTTTGTTGACGATCGGCTATCGATCGATCGCTGTGATCGGATCCCTTCTTCCCTCTGGAATTGATATAAAAGACATGCTACGCTAGCTTTCTGGAAATCCGATCTTTTTGTCAAAATCACTGAATTTTTACCAGCGGGTGGCGATTTGCAAACACCTCGGAAAGAGAAGCAGGCTTTGATTGGCGACCTTCTGGTCCGAGCCGAGCTCATCAGCCGTCACGATCTGACTAACGCTTTGACTATCGCTAGACAGATGTCGCTACCTATCGGGCATATACTAACGGTTAATGGTTTCGTCACGGATGAGGAGCTCAATGCTGCGCTCCGGGTCCAGGCACTGGTCAGGGATAAGCTCCTTGCCGAGCAACAGGGAATTGATGCACTGACCGTGGTGCGAGAGCAGAAGAAGTCCATTGAGGACGCACTCGATGAGCAGAACTGGCGCTCCGAATACCTGACTTTCACAAAAAATCTCGGGCAACTCTTAATTGATGCAAACGCCGTCACTCCGGATAAGCTCAAAAGCGCTCTGGCAGCCTGTCATTCGTCCGGTCTGCCGCTCGGTCGCGTACTTGTCTTGCAGGGAGCAATTTCGGAATTCGTCGCATACGCTGCCCTTACGGCTCAGGCACTTTTGCGCGACAAGAAAATTGCCAGAGACCAGGCTGTGGGAAGCTTGCGGCTTACGTCAATGCACGGCGATACAATCGAGGATTACCTTGAGTTCGGCGGTTTGCGCAAGATTCGACCAGATCATGTCTTGCGTCTTGGTGAGATGTTCGTCTTGTCCGGATTGGTTTCAGAACTTGATCTTCTCTCAGCGGTCGAAACAGGATTGATGGAAGCACAGCCAATCGGACATATCCTCGTTCAACATAATCTTATCCGGCAAGAGGCTATTGATGCGGCTCTTCGCCTTCAAGATCTAATTAGAGAACAAAAGATAGAGCCGCTCAAGGCGGTTGACGTTTTAAAAGAATACGCTTCCCACCAGGCTGGCAGCGGCAATTTCGAGCAGATTGTCGAACGCATCGCCAAGAAGAAAATTAAACCACCTACGTCCGGACTCGCCCAGAATGACGCTCGTTTGCTTGAAACTGTTCACGGTCTCGGTTTCGTGTCCGAAACCGAATTGGCTGAGATTTGCAAGGAGGTCATCGGGGGAAATGTATCGGTCGTGGACTATCTGACCAGGTGTACGCGTGTCGATGATTCGAAAATCAAGACGGCAATGCGCTGTCGCGAATTGGTCGATAAAGGTGCTCTAACGATCGAGCAGGCGATTTTCGCGGTTCACATCTGGCTCTGGAGTGGTGGAGCGTTCGATGACGTACTCATTAATGTTGGGTGGCTGCCGGCGAATCAACGGTCCTGAGCGGTCAGAAAGGTCTATAAACCGACTATCCGTTCGGCTCCAGCTTCTTGATCAATTCTTGAGCGGAGGCGCAATCACTGTCGTTGGGTGCGGCCGAAACGAAGGTTTTTAGCTCCTGAAGAGCTTCTTGATTCTTACCGGCTTTCAGCAAAATCAAGGCAAGGTTGTAGTGAACTGATATGAGATCGGGTTGTTGTTCTAACGCCTTCCGATACTCGTCGATGCACTCTTGTGCGTGATCGCCCTCCAGCTGGGAGAGTATCCATGCTCGATTGTAGTGACACTCCGAGTCATCGGCATACTGCTTGACCCATTTCTTTGATGCGTCATCGGCAAGCGGCAATTTCTGCTGTGAGATGAGGATGCGAAGAATGGCTCCCATCGCGGACTTTCGGATGCTGCGGTTCGGCTTCAAATCCATTGTGCGTTCAAACTGCAAACGCGCGCCATTAGCGTCGCGGTTTGCGTCCAAATATTTTCCAAGCGTCATGTGGGTCGCTGGTTCGTTGGGAGCTAGTTGGGTAGCCTTTCTTGCCTGCTTAATCGCTTCATCCAGGTCTCCGGTTTTTTCATTTGCGTGCGCGAGTTTTAACGCAAGGTTCGCATTGCCTGGACTCAAAACAGACAAGCGCGCCAGTGTGCTCTTCGACTCCTTGTACTCCTTGTTTTCGAGCAACGCGTCAGCAAGCAGCAACATCGACTGCCACTCTGCCGGAGCATCTTGCTTCAGATTCTGTGCGACTTTGAGTGCTTCCTCGGGTTGTTTGGCTTCCATGAGCGCTCGACCGTAAGCAACGCGCGCCGGTATTAGAGTGGGTTCTAACGAGATCGCTTTGGTCGCATCTGCTAACGCCTTATCAGGTTTTCCAAGTGCGATAAACAAAAATGCGCGATTCACATACGCCGCAGTGTACGCATTATTTTCTCTAATCGCCCGGTCAAAAAACGCCGAGGCCGCCTCATAATCGCCTTTTCCAGCTAGAACCGCGCCGAGATTGTTGTTCAGTTTTGGATTAATCGGAGCGATCTTGACAGCTTCGGAAAAATATTTTTCTGCCGCATTCATGTCGTTAGTTCCAACTTTGTCGAAACCAAGAACGCCATTCCAAGCGGCTTTGTCGTAGTTTTTCTCGGTCGGTTCGGTGGCGTAGAGTGGTAATACGAATCCAAGTTCGTCCACTGCAACGGAAATTTTTCCGGAGGTGACTTGTTGGGGGGCGGGTGCGTCTTTCACCTTGAGCGGCACCAGTACCGGCACTTTGAAGACGGAGACAGCGCTTATTCCAAGTCCGACTCCGCCTTTTTTGTCAGGCGACAAATTGGGGCCTACCTCTTCTCTGGTGTTGAACCACCCAAGTGAGATCATGTAAGGAAGCGGTTGTTCCGACAGATACGCGTATATATGAATGCGCTTTTGACCTTTATATTTCTCCTCGGACAATCTAACGCGGTGATCTTTATCTATGCGGATTCGAACAGACGGACAGATTGCCACCAACGTCTTCAAATCAGGTTGCTTCTTTGTTGCCGAATCTCGCTGTTCTGTTTTTGCCGCAGCAGGTTCAGACTGCGCAGCTGCCGACTCGGTTTTGCTTGCAGTAGGTTCAGTCTGAGCGGCCGCCGAATCGGTTTTGCTTGCAGCAGGTTCAGATTGTGCGGAACTTGAATCCGGCTTGCTTGCAGCAGATTCAGGTTGTGTGGAACCTGAATCCGTCTTGCCTTTAGCGGTATCAGGTTGTGCTGAGCCGGTTTCGGCTGCGACCGGATAAATTGACCCACTCAATAACATCACCATCGCCAGAACGGCAACGGCAAACGAACAATTCATTTTCAAATTTTGATTGTTACGCATCACAACCGATTCTAACGCGCTGGAAGACGAAGAGCCTGAAATCCGATAATTCCCACTGAGATTTCAGTTACTTTAGGGAAAGTGAGACGAGTACTATCAAACAACGACTCCCTTCGTCTGTCTTGAGTTCCTCTCAATCAGGTTGGTACTCCGGAGATTAACAGAATCTTTTAGCGATTAGCATTTGAACCTTGGACATCTCTATATAAATAAGGTACGTTTGCATAATCAATTTTTTCTCGGGTTCATTCCGAGCGCGCTCGAAGGAGTGTCCAGGTATCTCTGATGTCAAGCTTGTCGCCGGAAGTTAATCAATCGACTGAATCGTCGTCAAAACATTCCATAAGTTTCGAAACCGAAAAAATCTGTCCCTGGTCCGGGGCGAGAGCCGGCCGTTTCACGACCCCACATGGTGTCGTTGAAACGCCTGTATTCATGCCTGTTGGCACCAATGCCGCCCTGCGGTCGATGACATTTACCGACGTTCGGAATTGTGGTGCGGAGATAGTCCTTTCGAATGCTTATCACCTGTATCTCCGTCCGGGTCATGAACTGATAGCCACCGCGGGTGGTTTGCATAAGTTTATGGCCTGGGACAAACCTATTCTCACGGATTCAGGCGGATTCCAGGTTTTCAGTCTTGATAGCTTGCGCCGTATTGCTGACGATGGAGTTCACTTCCAGGATCACAGAGGTGGAGCAAAACATTTCATCGGTCCCGGTAAATCAATGGAAATTCAGAACGCCATCGGTGCCGACATCATTATGGCTTTCGACGAATGCGTAAAAAATCCGGCGACATATGCGGAAGCTGAAGCGGCGATGGAGCGCACTCATCGCTGGCTCAAGGTATGCGTCGAGACACATGCACGACCTGATGAACAAGCCCTTTTCGGTATTATTCAGGGAAGTATGTATGAGGACTTGCGACGAAAGTCAGTCGAGGAAGTCACGTCTTATGACTTGCCAGGCTTTGCAATTGGTGGTGTCGCAGTTGGTGAGGCGCGCAGTGAGATTGAGCGCATCGTAAAGTTCACCACGCCGTTGATGCCGGAGAATAAACCTCGGTACCTCATGGGCGTTGGTACTCCGTGGGATATCTTATATGCCATCAGATGTGGTATCGATATGTTCGACTGCGTATCACCAACTCGTTTGGCGAGACATGGCTCTGTTTTCACATCGCAGGGGAGACTGAACATTCGAGTCTCCGCCAATAGAACGGATTTCGGTCCTCTCGACCCAAATTGTGATTGCTTCACGTGCATGACGCATTCGCGCGCATACCTCCAGCACCTCATCCGTCAAAAGGAAATGACCGGCGCAATTCTGCTGTCAATTCACAACGTTCGTTTTTTAATTAGGGAAGCAAAAAACTCTCGACAAGCCATTCTCGATGGTAACTTCCGCGAGTACTACGAACACTTGTCCAGGGTCCTGCTGTCGCACGACGAGCGTGCTCCAGAATAGCGACGCCTGTTGTTATCGGATTTCTTCGTCTTCTTTGATTTCGAGAAGAACAGCGTCGTGCTCGTCCTTGCGCTCCTGCGTAATCAATTTTGCGCCGCCATCTTTGCCCATATTGCCCTTGAGCGCGAGCAATTCCATCTCGATGTCAGCCTGACCCTCGAAGCTCTTGAATTTCTTCTCCAGGGAGTCAGTGCCGAGCTCTGCCAGCGCAGCAGCGCGTGCTTCCTTCTCAGCGACCTTTGTTTCCATTCTTTCAAAGGTTGATAGCGCACCCGACGCGGATGATTTTGAGAGAATCTCGTTTGCTTTCGATGTCGCTTGAGCGGCTTTGTCTCTTGCGATAAGGACTTGCTTCTTCGTGTAAGCCTTCTGAACTTCGTTCTCAAGTTCGGTAAGACGCTGACGCAGATTCGATGTTGCCTCTTTCTGCGACTTGAGCTGAACTTCTAAATCCGCCGCAGCCTGTGCATACTGTGTTTTGCGCTGCAATGCCTGGCGAGCAAGGTCGTCATTATTTTGTTGAACAGCCATTGCTGCTCGGTTTTGCCAGGTAGCTGCCTGGTCTTTGTTCTTCTGAAGCTGCTGTTCGAGCTGTTTTTCAGTGGCAATGGCCTGAGCAACTGCTTGTCGAACCTGAATCAGGTTGGACTGCAGCTCCTGATAAGTCTGTTCAAGCATCATCTGGGGGTCTTCGACCTTGCCCAGTAAGGCATTTACCATTGCCTTGAAAACCATCGCGATGCGATCGAACATTCTAGAACAACTCCTTTTGGCTTCGGGCTCAGAGTCCTTGGCCGCAACTTTTCACTACCAGATAATTAAGTGTATCAAATACTCAAAATTGTTATTCCCAAACTTTAATTGGTCAACCGCATAGATAAGGTCATAAGTGAAGGTACATTAAATGTAGAGGATGCTATGAAGTGTCTGAGAACCTAATGAAACGCTTGACGAGCACACTTCAAAGTATCTTGAATGGACAGGGTTAAAAGAAGATGAAAGATCTAGCCGAGGTGAAAGTGACTCAAAGTGGTGGACCTCCGATGTGGGCGGTGGCGGCGCAGTGGGGAATGGCACTGGTGGCCTACACATGCATCTTCGGTTTCGGCGGATATTATATCGGCGATCACTTCATGAACAGCCGTCTCTGGGCGTTGGGGTTGATGATGTTTGGTCTCGTGGGTGGCTTCAGTGCCGCTATCTTTCAAATCTTTCGTCAATCCATGGCGATCGACCGCTCGACGCCAAATCGTGGAAAGCCTTTACCGGACGAGCCCAAAGAAGATCCCTGGGCGAAGTAAAACCGTTTTCGCTTTTCGGTTGCATCTTGGGAACGCTCGTCTAATGCCGATTCTCAAGATTCATTACTGTTCGGTTTCGCGGCGCGAAGGCGCTGCAACGCATTAATTGTTGTCTGATATCATTTCATGTCGTGTTCTATAAGCAGCTCTTAGCGCTTTAGAACCTCGAGTCGCTGTGGGGGCAAAATGTTAGACAAGCACTTAAATCCGGGGCAGTTTGAGGCGCTCAAGCCAATTGGGGAGATTAACATCCCGGCACTTGGCGGGCTAGGAAATTTCTCGACTCTCCACGTTGATACCCTCGCGAGCAGTTGGCTCTGCATGGGCATCATTCTTGTCGCAGCAGCAGCAATACGCCCCACCTTGAAAAGTGACGGACCTGGTGGCGCTGGACAGGCTATCGCAGAGGGTCTCTACAACTTTATCGACGACCTCTGTCGCAATCAGATCGGTCATGACTACAAGAAATTCTTACCGTTGATTGCGGCGATATTTATTTTTGTGTTAATGGGCAATTTGTTCGGAATCTTTCCATGGGGAGCTTTCGTGCATATTCCTGGATGGCCGCATTTACCCAATGGCCATGAGCATTTCGAAGTTGCATCACCAACCACTGACATCAACGTAACGCTCGGCTTGGCAGTGATTGCGGTCATCACGTACGTCTGGGCCGGCTTCCAAAAACACGGAATGCATTATGGACAGATGTATTTCACGCCGCTGGGCATCATCGAATGGATGGACTTGATTATTCGTCCAGCCACACTGACACTGCGTCTTCTGCTCGTTATCACCGCAGACGAGTTGACCAGAATGGTGGCATTGCTCCTCTTGCCATGGATCGTCGCGCCAGTCGCTGTCATGGGATTCGAGATTTTCATCGCGTTGTTGCAAGCCTTCGTATTTTCGTTGTTGACTTCGATTTACATTGGCTTGGCGGTCGCAGACCACCACTAACGTACTGATATAATCTAAGGCGTTCTTTGAAGCGAACTGGCTTGAATTCTCGAATTTCGAAGGTTCGGTTAGTACAGTTTCATGTGGCAGCACACGCTAATTATTCGAATCGGTACAAAGAAAAGTTCGTAGGTTAGCTAGTTAGTCGAGGGAGAAAAAAGTGGACCACCAATTAATTGCCCAAGCAGGTACAGTTGCAGCTGATCCAGCTCAAATGGAAGTGATGATCAAAGTCGCTTCGAGAATCGGCGCAGGTATCGCCGCAGTTGGCGTTTTCGGTCCTGGAATCGGAATCGGAATCGCAGCATCGAAAGCACTCGAAGGTATGGCACGCCAACCTGAAATGACTGGTAAGCTCCTTGCAAACGGCATCATCTTCGCCGCTTTGATGGAAGCTCTCGGTCTGTTCGCTTTCGTCGTAGCAGTTCTTCTTTACTTGTTCCCGCTCGGTTTCTAAAAATCAAACCGAAGACCTGCATGAGCGATTTTGCATTGCTCATGCAGGGAGTTAGACAGGATCGCGAGCACAACTTGCGAGAAAAATACTGACGGAATCCGTAAGAAGAAATGCTTTTTCCAAACGCAACAATCATAGTGTTCATAATCAGCTTCTTGATTTTCATGATGCTCTTGAACGAGATCTTCTTGAAACCAGTTGGAGAAGCAATCGAGGCTCGCAATCGTAAGATCGCGGCTGGTCTCGAAGCAAGCAAAGGATCTCGCGATGAGATTCGAGCTCTCACCGAGGAATACGAAAAACGTCTTGCTGCTACTCGCGAAGAAGCGCAAACCGTCATCAGCACTGCTGTGACGTCCGCGCAGACTGTTCGCAACAAAGAGCTTGGAGCTATGAAAGATCGTGCTCGTAAACGTCTCGATGAGTCACGAGAACAACTGCAGTCTGAGAAGACCGTTCTCATCGATAACCTTGTAAGTGAAGAAGCGCAGCTGGTGTCGCAAATCGTCGGCAAGGTTTTAAACGACCCGAGCAAATCGGTCGAAGTCAATTCGGAATCGGTTAAGCAAGCACTGGAGGGAGCAGTCTGATGTTCTTCTTTGCCACAGAAACAGCTCACCACCAGATGGGTCTCATAGATGTCATCCTGGATTGGAAACTCAATGTAATCAACTGGTTATTGTTGGTTGCATTTCTTGTTTATGGATGGAACAAATTGGTTCCGCCGAAACTGGCTCAGAGAGAGCAATCAATCAATGAAGCTCTGACTGTAGCCGAGCGTTCCAAACAAGAAGCGGACGCTCTTCTTGCTGAGCAGAAAGCGAAACTCGCTGACGCTGAGAAAGAAAGAGAAAAAATCGTTGATGAAGCCAAGGCTGTTGCAAAACAGCTGCAAGCGGACATCGAATCTCAGACCAAGCGTGAAGTAGCGGATCTCGAGAAGAAAATGGAATCGGCGATTGCCAACGAGCGGCAACTGATCATTACTGAAGTTCGCACTGCCGCGGTCAAAGCCGCGATGGAACTTTCCAGGCATCATCTAGAAAAGAGCGTCTCGGAAGCGGACAACAAGCGCTTGCTCACGCAATTTATGCAAGAGCTAGACAGTTTGGATAGCGGAAAGTCATATCCTCCGGGCACCGCAGTTGGTGCGACCGGAAGAAGCGAATAATTTAGTCGGAGGCACTGGAACTAAATGAAGGGCGAGTTGGCAGCAGTCGCAACACAGTACGCAGAAGCAGTACTGGAGCTTGCGGAACAAGCTGGTCCGGGAACTGACGATAAGGTTCTCGACGATCTCAAAGCTATCAATACAGTGCTGGAACAAACTCCGGATCTTGTGGTGATCTTGAATCATCCGGCGATTGACGGAGAGCAGAAATCCCAACTGCTTCTCAAATCGTTCGAAGGCAAAATCAGTGATACCACGCAACGTTTGCTCCGTCTGCTCGCAGACCGCCGCCGCCTGGACACGCTGAAACCGCTCGAAGAGAAGTATGCGGAACTTTTGAGAGCTCGCAAAAATATCGTGAGCGCAAAACTCACAAGTTCAAAAGAGTTGAGCCAATCGGAAGTCGCCGATATCAAAGCAAGACTCACCGAACACCTCGGTAAGAAGTTGGAACTTGAAGTCGAAGTCGACAAAAGTCTTTTGGGCGGAGTCGTTCTTCGTCTCGGAGACCAGGTTATTGACGGAAGCTTGAAGGGCAAACTCGCAGTCATAGAAAAACAATTGACAGCGGTTTAAACCGAAACAGTTTTTCAAACGCATCATATATGGTGCAGGTTAAAGAGTAAGGACACCGAATAACAGAGGTTAGGAAAACAAAATGGCAATCAGACCCGACGAGATTACCTCGGTTTTGAAGTCACAACTGGAGCAGTACAAGTCGCAGCTCAACGTCAGCAACGTCGGCAGCGTTCTCCAGGTAGGCGATGGTATCGCTCGTGTCTATGGCATGGAAAAAGCGATGTCGATGGAACTCGTTGAGTTCGCTGATCCGGACAAAACCATGGGCATGGTTCTTAACCTTGAAGAAGATAACGTCGGTGTCGTTATCCTTGGTGAGGGGCGCAAAATTCATGAAGGCATGGAAGTAAAAACAACGGGTCGTATCGCTTCGATCCCCGTTGGTGAAGCCATGCTCGGTCGCGTTATCAACTCAATCGGAACGCCTCTCGATGGCAAAGGACCGATTGCATCGACCGAATTCTCACCGATGGAAATCATCGCTCCCGGTATCGTAAAACGTAAATCGGTTCACGAGCCTCTGATGACCGGTCTTACCGCTATCGACGCTATGATTCCGATTGGACGTGGTCAGCGCGAACTTATCATCGGCGACCGTCAGACTGGTAAAACTGCCATCGCCATCGATACCATCATCAACCAGAAGAATCAGCCCGACAGACCGATCTGCATCTACGTCGCAATCGGACAAAAATCGTCGAACGTCGGTCGTATCCACAAGATCCTTGAAGAGCAAGGCGCGATGGAATACACCGTAATCATCACCGCTGCTGCAACTGACGCACCGGCGCTGCAATTCCTCGCACCGTACGCAGGATGCGCAATCGGCGAGTACTTCATGAACAAAGGACAGCACGCTGTCGTTATCTTCGACGACTTGTCGAAGCACGCGCAAGCTTACCGCGCAATGTCGCTCCTGCTCCGTCGTCCGCCAGGTCGTGAAGCGTTCCCTGGAGACGTATTCTATTTGCACAGCCGTCTTCTCGAGCGTTCTGCAAAATTGTCCGATGCTCTCGGCGCTGGCTCCATGACTGCTCTTCCGATTGTTGAAACACAAGCCGGCGACGTATCCGCATACATTCCGACCAACGTAATCTCAATCACAGACGGACAGATCTTCCTTGAAACAGACTTGTTCTACGCCGGTATCCGTCCTGCTATCAACGCAGGTATCTCGGTATCCCGTGTAGGAGGCGCCGCTCAAACCAAAGCTATGAAAGCCGTAGCCGGTAAGCTCCGTCTCGACTTGGCGCAATTCAGAGAATTGGAATCGTTCGCTCAGTTCGCTTCCGACCTCGATAAAGCGACACAAGATCAAATACGCCGCGGTCAAAAACTGATGGAAGTTTTGAAACAGCCTCAGTTCCAGCCGCTCAACCTCGCGGAACAAGTTTCCATTATCTACGCCGCTAACAACGGACTTCTCGATGATGTTGAAACCAGCAGCCTTCAGAAGTTCAAAGAAGAGTGGTTCAAGTATCTCGCTGCTCAAGCGAAAGATCTGTCGGCGAAGATCCTCACTGGCGACAAGCTCAGCGACGAAACAGAGAAAGAACTCAAAGAGCACGTCTCGAAGTTCAAAACCAATTTCTTCGTCAAGTAGTTAAAGAACGATTCGTTCGGCCCGGCTCTCTGAGCCGGGTTTCCTGAGGTACTCAAGAATCAAATGGCAAACCTGAAAGCTATTCGTGGACGGATTAAAAGCGTCAAGTCGACGCAGAAAATTACGAAAGCAATGCAAATGGTGGCAGCTGCTCGAGTGAGAAGAGCGCAGGCGAGAACCCTCGCGACACGCCCGTTTACGAAGAAAATCATTCAGATGCTTCAGCAAGTCGTTCATGAAGCGAATGCTGTCGACTTGCAAGACATTCCGTTGTTGCATAAGCGCGAGCATATCAAACGAGTAGCGTTGATCGTTATCTCGTCAGACCGCGGACTGTGCGGCTCTTATAACACCAACGTTTTCAAAGCAACCATCAGACGCATTCATCAGCTCAGAGCTGAAAGCAAAGAAGTTGTTTTGATAACGATTGGTTTAAAGGCGACTGGATTCTTCAAGCGCATTAAAGAAGTAGAGAGAATTAAGACATACACGAACTTGCCAGCGATTCCTACTTTTGAAACTGCGAAGATGGTGGCAGATTATGCCAACCACCTCTACGTTCACGGTAAGCCTCCGGAATCCGATCACAAGCCGAACTACGACGCTCCAGCTGATATGAGCCAGCGCGTAGATCAAGTCGAAATCATTGGAACTCGTTTCTTGAACCTCGGCAAACAAGAAACTGCCGAAGTCCAATTTCTGCCTGTGCAACTTCCCGAGGGCATCGATCACTTCCCGATGAGCGCCGAAACAATCTTCGAACCTACTCTTACCGAGTTGATGGAAGAGGAATTGATTCCCAAGTACGTCGACAATGTAATTTATCAAGCAATGCTCGAAGCTTCGGCTTCTGAGCTCGCTGCACGTATGAATGCCATGAGTAACGCAACTTCGAAAGCTTCTGAGCTGATTCAGGAGCTGACCCTTGTTTATAACAAGGCGCGTCAGGGCGATATTACGCAACAGCTTCTCGAAATTGTCGGCGGTGCCGAGGCTCTGAAGTAGCCTCGAAGTTGACAGAACCATGTAAGGCGGGCGCTCCAAGATTGGGCGCCCGTTTCGCTTTTAAGATTTTAGGTATTGGGCGATGAGATTAATGTGAGATCGAATAGATATGCTGTTATGATAATGAAAACGATTATCATTCTTGCCTGGTGTTGGTATTTTCGATGTCTTCACGTCTTTCGCTATGTCGTAATCTGGGAGCCGCTTTAGCCGCTTTAGCCGCCGTCTTCGCACTTTCGATGGGCTATTCAGGCGCCGCATTTGCACAGGAAGCTAGTTCTGCGACTGCAGATAGGATAGAAACGTCCGGTCGAACGGTCACTTTCGGAACAGCCGCAACTACGGTTTCGGAAACCAAAACTCCCCTTGCTGAAAACCACGCAGAATCCAGGGAGACCCCGCCTGAGCCCAAGGGAAAAACGCTGGTTTTGAAGGGCGGGACCACCGATTCGTCGAATTATGAAGACGCTCTCGCTATTGAAGCTCCGCAGCCGGAACTCCCTGCCGAACACAACGAGCAGGGGATTAAAACCAGCTGCTGCGCGCGATTCACAATCGAGGAAGACGGCAAGTTCTCCGTTCGACTGGTTTCATCAACCGGCTCCCAGGAAGTTGATGACTTGGCGCTGGCTACGCTCAGGCGATGGAAGTTCAAGCCAGCTCAATTGAACGGAAAAGCCGTAAAGTCGAGCCGCAAGATCAAGATTGAATTTGAAATTGAGTAGTTAGTTCAGACTACTCTTCGATTGAGCTCATGACGCCACGCAAGTGTTGTCTGAACGTGTAGGTAGCGTCTATGTTTCTGCGGTTCAGGAACTCGGCGAACTCGAATTGTTTTCGAAGCGAATTTCCTTCCACTGCGCTCCTGGCTTGCTTGATCTCGCGTTGTCTTATAGCCATGGCCGTTTCAATAATGCGATCTAAGAACTTTGTTTCAACAAAAACAACTCCGTCTTGATCGACTATCGCCGTATGGTTAGCTGTTAATACCGCATCGCCGAAACGCGCATTTTCAAAGGCTTCCGGCTCACGCTCATCAAGGCGACTAGGACCACTAGGAAATGCGCCATAAGAGAAAACCGGCAAACCAATCTTTCTCAAATCTCTGGTATCACGATGCAAACCCCAGACCACAATTGCTTGAAGACCCGCATGTTTAGCTTCTAAAGCTACCAGATCGCCTATGCACGCCTCGTCGGTTCGGCCGCGGTTGTCTATGACGAGAATCGCGTCCTTTACGTCTGTTTTTTCAATCACTTCGAGAAAAACATCGACGCTACCGTAGTGCCGAACCGGTACGACGCGACCGATGAGAGCGTTTTCCGAATTCTGGTCCTCGTTTACAGCATGAATCCCTGCCGGCGCCATGTGGAACGTGATGTTCTCCTTGATGCATGCGTCAGCGATCTGAGCAGTGGCAATTTCGATTCTTCCCGTGGTCATAGGCTGTCCTGCAAGTCGGTAAGACATCAATATTCTACTGGACGGTTTACAAGTGCAGATCCAGGATGCGAAGGGTTGATTTGCCTGGTTTTGTGTAATATCATTTTGAAAATGAAAACGATTACCATTTTAAAACAGGCGGTAAAACCTTGACCTTGGCTAAAGCTGAAGCAACCGTTTTCAGAACGCGAGTCGAATCTCACACGCGGATTATTTAAATTCGCAACCAACCTGGAATCCGAAGTACTTATGAATAGTCGAGCAGTAGCAGTTCTGTTTGCAACCAGTTTGTTGATTCAACAACCTGCTTTGGCTCAGGACGACGGCAAGTTCAATTCGATTTTAAACTCAACATCCGGATCGACACTGGCACCAGCTTCGGTGGCAGGTGAGCAGACAAAACCGAAGCCCGCATCAATTACGGGTAAAATTACCGACCTTACTAAAGTCTCCCCCGTGCCCGGCGCCAGGCTGCTTCTGATCAAGGAAGGTGCTGAGCATGTTCGCAAGGAAGTTGATGTCGCCAATGATGGCACTTTTCGCGCCGACGATTTAGAAGCAGGGCGTTGGGAAGTTACGATCTCTGCGCCAAATATGCTTTCGCATACAAATACAATCGATCTGTCTTCCGGCGAAATTCGCAGCATGGATGTCGCGCTCGAAGAACTTGAAGCTGAAGACGTCATGCGGATTACAGGGAAGCGCTCGCTTGTTCATCCTGAACAAATTGGGAGTAGGACAAACGTCACGCATGACATTATTTATCAATACAAATCCGGAAACAGTCTCAAAGATTTGATTGAAACTACACCTGGAGTTGTGAACGATAGCTTCGGCAATATCATCGTTCGTGGTGAGCACAACGCCGTCAACTACGTCCTTGATGATGTGATTCTGCCTGAGGCTGCAGGCGTTCTACAGCAGACCAGTTTTGTCACGCCGCGCTCGCTGCAATCATTCGCGATGGACATTGGCGGTTACAAGGCATCGGATGGTGGCGGACCGCTTGGAGCGGTCGCTCGCATGAAGTCTCTGCCCGTAAGTGCAAAGCCGAGCCTGACCATTGGTCAGCAACTTGGTGGACCGATGCAGGGCAACATTTACTACAATGCCAGTGGTGCTTTTAGCCAAGATGAAACTTCGAAACTGAACAAACTGCGATTTGAAACTTCCGGCTCGTTTCGCGGAGCGGCGCTTGGACTGCCGCCTCCCACTAGAAATTTCAAGCATGATGCTCGCGCCGATATCAACGTTCTATCGAAGCTCGAATATCAATTATCGGAGCGCGATAGGTTTCGTCTGACATTAGGACTGAACCATTCCTGGCTGCAGGTGCCGACTTCCAGGCTGTCGTATCGCGCTGGAGTTCGAGCCAACCAGTACGACGCGCAAGACTATTTGATCGCAAGTTACAAACACACCTTCGAAAAATGGTTTGACGAAGCCAATCTTCATTTGGTTAACGCTTTCTACTACGAAGGCTACAAAAGCCGAAACGTCTTCGACCCCGATCCTGTGATAAACGGAGGTCAGCCGCTATGGTCAATCGCGCCGGATGCGAGTCGGTTTAACTATGCGTTTAGCGCACAGGGAAACATCATCAAAACGTATCGGAACACACATCGTTTGGAGGCGGGTTTCCTCTCAGAGGCACGTCCTGTGAGAACAAACTTCAGCGCAACCTATTACAACGCAGACCCTTTCAATCCTGACGTTCCATACGGAGCAATCATCAGTCCCTTTACAGGAACGACCGCTGGTCCGCAATTCAGTCCCGGGACCGGCAAGGTAAAGGGTTTCCGCTATTTGCAGAGTGCGTATTTCCAGGATACCTGGCGACCGACGACCGGAATTCTAAAGAGACTAACTCTTGATGCGGGTGTTCGTGCGGACGTCTATCATGGGGTGTTCGGCAACACGAACCGAGTCGCGCAGACTTTGCTGACAATTCCCGATATTCCTGCATTTTCTTCGTTCCCATTCCAAACCCAAAAAGTTACCAATGCTCAGGCAAGCGGTCGCTATGGCGGGTCGTTCGTGCTGACACCAAATACGGTGCTGCGTGGATCGTTCTCGAACCTTTTTATGCCACCACCCGTAGATGTGTTCGCTGTTCCTCCGGATGTGAATTCGATTGTGAACGGTGTATTTACCGGCACGTTGCGTCCGATGCAAGCAACTCGCGGCTGTCTTGCTGATACCAGTATTGAGCAGCAGATTGGGCCGCGGTTTATGACGCGTACAAACTTGTTCTACAAGAAGCTGAAGAACTACGGTGACTCAGGAGTCATCGGAAACAGTCCTCTATACAACCGTCAAACAATAACCGGCCAGGAAGCTTATGGCGTTGAAACGCGCGTTGAGTTGAAACCAACCCGCGACGGCTATGGCTTCAACGGTTTTATTTCCAACACTTGGCAGATTGCCCTTCTACGTGGTCAAAAAGGCGTTAACGGTGGCATTTACGATCAGGCAGAAGCGCTCATCGAGGATAAATATCCGGATCACGACAGGCGAGAAACTCTCACCGCCGCTGGTGGCTTCACCTCTCGAAGAGGGTGGTGGGTATTAGCTGACTATAAGTTCATGACTGGTCTACAGGATGGTCGCGATCCTGAACTTTATGGACCTCATCCTAAGCGCACTCCGTACCTGAACATTTTTGGTATCAGCGGTGGTTATAGGGCGCCTGAGGCGTTCACCGCAAAACATCGTTGGATGCCGGACACCATCGATGTGCGTTTGGAAAACCTGTTCAACAATCGTCTTCCGACAAACCTGGGAAGTCCGTTCCAAGGGACTCGTTTCTTGCAGCCGTTTAATTTCCTGATAGGCTGTTCCTGGCATATAGGCAAACAACAGTACCGATTGAGCCAGAATCCGAACACGCCAACGCAACCCAAGATTGCTCAGTTGGTTTCTGGGAAAACGCTGTCATCGCCTTAAGAAGCCGTATGACCGTGGCTGACTTGAGCCGTTCACCACGCGTAGTGGCGCTGTGGAACACCGCGATGACGCCCTGAGTACGTTGGCGTCCAATAATTGCGGAGCAAGGTTTCTTTCAATCGCGTGATGTCTGATGTATATCTTCCCGTGCGGCTCGCTCCTTGGGTTTTCATAACGTTGGCAACCTCTTCTTAATGGACGCGGGTGAAGATATAATCAAGAGATGGTCGAAAGTCTCTCATCCCACAAAGTAGTAAAAGCCCCAGCTGACGCAGACGAGTCGGACATCGTCGCCTGCATTGCAGCCGTGACGGCGTACATCAAGGCCGAGGAAGAGGAACTGGCAGCGGCGGTTAATAGCCATAAGAAGGAGCAGTTGTCGCCCTGGGGGCAGGTTGCTTTGTTAGAAGGTGTTCAGCATTCGGCTGCGAGTCAGGCTGCTGTAGACGTCTCAAGGTCCAATTCGAAGAATAAGAACCTATCTTTATGGCGTAATTTTCCGGCAATTTTCTGGGGCGCATTGAGTCTTACCGGGTTGCTAACCGGATTCGGCGCGCAAGCTGTTTATGCCGACCCTATCGACTTGAACCCCGAACAGAGTTTCAACGACGATGTCACCTATACGGCGCAGGTTCCGTCACGAGCCGGTTGGCGACCGGTGTCGCCACCTGTCGTTCCAAACAGTTTCAAATCTTCGCCCGTCATAAAAGTAGCTCTGGCTGTCGGAGTCGGTGACATCGCAGTTGATGCCATCGACGGTGCCCAGGTCCTCGATATGTCATCCGGCCGGCAAATTGCGCAATTGCAGCCGTTAAGCCAATGGCGGGTCGGCTCACGCACCATAAATGGTGCACCGGCAATTGCCTTCACAGGACGTCGCGATGTCGACCAGTACCTGGTTGCCACAGGCGATCAGTTGAAACCCGCTACCGAGAGAAATGTAGCCTTCTTCCCATCTCAGTTTTTGGGACCGCCGGCGCTCAAAGCCTTCCAAGCCGCTCAGCAGAACGGAACAGTCGTGAAGAAACCGGCGACTGCTTCTATTGTCGTAAGTTGTGGGCCCCAGGCACCAGTTGTGGTATCACCAGGAACGCAAGCGCAAAATCTTCTTGCACCAGGAGCGGTATCATCGACTGTTGCTAACTCTGCATCAGCCGCCGGCACCCTGCCGTTTGCACCACCTCGAACTGCAACTGCACCGCGGTCCGGTCCGGCTTTGGACGAGGTTGAAGTCGATGACATAGACATCGATGAGGACGACGAGCGTGTTAGCGGTTCACCTCCGACTCAAACAGACGGAGCAACATCTTCTGGGACATCGCAATTCGGTGGTATCACTAACGGTGTCATAATCACTCCCAATGTTACTGGCGCGAGTGGGTCGCAATCGGTTTTCAACCTGAATGGGCGCTTGTATCGTGGTTCGCTCTGGGTTAAACCGGAGACCGTGAAAGACAAGAACGGCGCCTCTGTGACCAGGCTTACGGCGATCAACGTCATCGACCTCGAAGACTATCTGATGTCCGTTCTGCCTTCTGAAATGCCAAGCTCCTGGCCGCGTGAGGCTCTGAAAGCGCAAGCCATCGCGGCCCGCTCCTACGCGATCGCGAACCTCGGCAAATATCGCTCAAAAGGATACGATGTTCAAGCGACTGTCATGGATCAGGCGTATCGAGGAGCTAGCGCGGAGACGATAGCGAGTAACCGCGCGGTCTCTGAGACGAACGGGATTGTCATGAAGCATGCGGGCAAAGTCGTGCCGGGCTTCTTTCACAGTTCATCTGCGGGTCACACGGACGTCGCCGAGCACGTCTGGACCAAGGAAGTACCTTATTTGAAGTCCGTGCCGGATGTAGACCACAAGTCAAAGTACGTGCTCTGGGAGCGGAAGTTCCCGATGACGCAAATCGACGGCTCCCTCGGCAAGGATGTGGGAACGGTGCTGGGGCTTTTCCCTGTGCATCGCAGCCCGGCTGGTCGCGTGAAAAACCTGCTGGTGATTGGCACTAAAGGAAGCACATTTGTTTCAGGCACTGCTGTGCGCCAGATGTTCGCGCTTCCCAGCACGAATTTTAATGTACTGGCTTACCAGGACTCGTATCTGTTTAAGGGCCAGGGCTTTGGGCATGGTCTTGGAATGTCTCAGTATGGCGCTCGGGGTCTTGCGGATCACGGCTATAATGCGGCCCAGATTTTGACGTATTACTATAAAGACGTAACCTTTGAGCAAATAGTCGAGACACCTGCGCTTTAATCAGAGATACTCTATAAAGGCACTCGTAGTTGCTCGAGCTGCTATGACTTTTTTCCCTTCAGGACTCCTTGTAGATGAATCTGGATTTTGTGATGTGGGTACTCGCCTGGCTCTTGATGATAGGCATCATCAGCCTGCTCGTGATTGTCCATGAGTGCGGGCACTTTTTAGTCGCTCGATTTTTTGGTTTCCAGACGCCGGTATTTGGCATCGGATTGCCGGTTGGACCGCACATTGTCGTCGGTCACGGGTGGGGAACCCAGTTCCGGATCCACTATGCGCTGCTCGGTGGCTACGTCGCAATTCCTGAGCTGGGCGACGAATCGCAGGTTGACGCTGAAGCTTACGGTGTTCCGCTTAAACCGTTCAAGAAGTTTCCGATCTGGCAAAGAGCGCTTGTAGCCTTCGCCGGCGTAGGTTTCAACATCTTGTTCGCATACTTGATTATGTTCATGATGCTCATGATTCAAGGCGAACCCACGTATCAAACATTCACCCCCGGCACCATCGATTCGAATCCAATCGCTAAGAACGCTGGTGTAAAGGCTAACGACGTGATCGTCAGCATCAATGACGAGAAGGTCAACGACTCGAATGATGTTGTAAGCATCCTTGGAAAGCACAAATCTGAGCCGGTTACGCTGCATCTATTGAGAGCAGATAAACCGATTGATATCACTCTCACGCCCAACGAAAGCGGCAAAGTCGGCATGATGCTGGATGTTAAACCGCTGGGCTTCAAGCAAATTGAGAAGAGTCCGCCGGAAATAGCGGTCATGGCAGGTGATAAGCTGGGCAAACTAACCGGCGGCATGCTGCAAGCTCTAGGTATGATGGGGCAGGGCATGTACAACTGGGCTACTCACATTGGACAGCCCGCCGCGAAAAAGGCTGAAAATTCCGTCGGACCGGAGAACATGCATGGCATTCTTGCTGTGATGAAACTGGGCGCTGACATTGCCAAAGAGCAAGACTGGAACCAGCTTTTCGTCTTCACGATTTTGATCAGTATGGACCTTGCAATCGTAAACCTGGTGCCCTGGCCTGCACTTGATGGCGGACACCTGGCGTTCATGTTTATAGAACTCGTGCGCGGAAAGCCAATGGGTGAGCGAGCTCAAGGCGAAATCTTCAGATGGGGATTGCTGAGTCTTCTGCTGTTGATGGTCGTGATTATGGTCAACGACGTAAGCGCACTCGTCACTGGCAAGCTCGATTACAAGGCAAAGGCGAAGCAAGGTGCTCAGGAGAAAGCCAAGGAAGAAGCCAAAGGCAAGACTCCTGCCGGGGATGAAACGAAGGCGCCTGACGGCACTGCAGTTCCTTCCGAAGAAACGAAGGCGCCGGCTGATGGCGCGACAGTTCCCGCAGATGAAACGAAGGCACCGGCTGAGGGCTCGGCAGTTCCCTCTGAGGAAACGAAAACGCCAGTTGCTGTTCCCGCCGGTGAGACGAAAGACCCCGCTAATGCGACCGACTCATCTGAAAACACGGATAAGACCTCTACCGACGCGCCAAAAGGAGCAAAATAGCCATGCCTAGTTATGACTACCGTTGTACCGATTGCCGTGAGCCGTTTACCGTAGAACGCTCTATGAAGGATAGTACCGAAACCCATTGTGAGCACTGCGGAAGCGCGAATGTTTCCCGCATTTGGAATATGTTCATCCGTTCGAGTGGTATCACTCAAGACGTCGGGCAAGGTCGCAGTTCGGCTCCGGCTCCATCGTCGGGCGGTGGGTGCGGTTCCTGCTGCGGTGGTGGCGGCTGCTGCTAATCAGCTGACCTTGCGCTTAATAATATTCGCTAGCGCACCAAGTTTCACGCATTCGCGAGCGCACCAAGTTTCACACGCATCAAATCTCACAGATGAGCGTGCGCTAGACTTTCATGACCTGAAAGTCGACGGCGCCCAACCGTTTTGCGACATTCTTTTCGTCCGTGATCAAATAGTCGAGATCCGAGATTGCGCAGAGCGTGTAGTGTAGCGAGAATCCAAGTTTCTCTTTGCCGGATACGATTGCCAGCTCAGATGCTCTTTTGATGAACGCGGTTTTGACCATTGAATCCTGATAGTGGCTCACAGTAGCGCCATTTTCCCTATTGAGTCCTTGCACGCTGATTATCGCCAGGTCGGCGGTAAATCGTTCTATGGCGGTGAGAACTTCGGGTCCTTCGTTGATTAGAAGCTCGGGAACAAGAGTGCCGCCCAGGAGAATAACTTTGGACGTGCGGCAGTTCGCAAAGGCGATTGCGTTTGCGGCGCTGTGTGTCACGAATGTGGCGTTTAAGCCTGCTGGTAAAAACTCGGCGATTAGTTGAGTAGTAGTTCCGCCATCGATGAAAACGAGCATGCCTGGCTGAATTAGCTTTGCTGCTTCGGCCGCCATTTTTCGTTTCCCTTCGAGATTTAATTCGATGCGCGCCGAATATTCGAATGGTACAGGGCTGATCGCCATTGCGCCGCCGTGAACCTTTTTCAGTTTCCCGCTCTCCGACAGGTCCTTGAGGTCTCGGCGGATGGTATCTTCCGACACGTTCAATTCGGAGGCGAGTTCGAACGATGAGGCTTTGCCCTTCATATTTAAGTGGTTGAGAATCCACTGTCTGCGTTCTTCAGTGAACATGCGCCTTCACATACTCTTGCGTTTTTGTGCCGATTTGTGCATGATTATACACGAAGTGTGCACGAACGGGAGGCAATTATGAGAAGAATAGCTGTAGATATGGATGAGGTCATTACGGACGCTCTTTCCAAGCATGTTCGTCTCTACAACGAACACTTCAATAAGCAGGTGATCATCGATGAACACCTGGTTGGGCTATCGCTTCGAGAATTCGCCGAAGAGCATGAACGCCTTAAAGTGCGCGAATTTGTCGATGATGAAATGTTCTTCGCTGAGATGGACGTTTTGCCAGGTGCGCTTGAAACTTTGGAAGCTCTCTCTCATGAAAACGAGCTGTTCATCACAACTGCGGCCATGGAAGTTCCTTACTCATTTCGCGCAAAATACGAGTGGCTCTTGAAGCACACACCATTCATCGATCCCATGAATTTTGTTTTTTGCGGCGACAAATCGATCGTGCAGGCGGATTACTTGATCGACGATAATGTCCGTCACTTCAAGCGTTTCAAAGGCACCGGCTTGCTTTTCGATGCACCGCACAATAGATATGTCGATTACAATCCCCGCATGATTGGATGGTCGGATGTGGCAAAATTTTTTGGCGTGAGCGTCAAAGAAAAAGTGGTTTGCTCTTAAGTTTTGCCTTGAACTTTGTTAGAGTGATTATGTCGCTGGGATGTTTTTTGAAGTCCGGGAACTTCCTTAAACGAACAGCGTCGTAACGGCTCAATTGTGGAAACTGCTTTGTCAAGACGGTCATGAAGCGGATAATCAAACAAGCAATCAATATGCTACTCAGCGCTGCATTTGCGCTGAGTTCGATTGCCGTTGGAAGCGCTTCCGCCTGCTCCGTGTCCAGTGTTGCGGTTGTCTCTGAGAAGATGACGATGGCCTGCTGCACGGAACATAAAACGACAGGCATGAATAATGTTTGTCATTGCAGCATGAAGCAGGCGCCCGCCAGTGCTCCGCAGACCATAAGCACCACGCAAAGCGTTGATGCGCATCTTCCCGCAGTCGAAGCGCCGGCACCAAAATCGTTTGTCGCGTTTCGTCAGGAGCCGCTCAACTCACAGTGGCTTGCGCTGGATTGCCGGTTACGTGCGCCACCACCACGTCTTTATATATTGAACTGTGCGTTCCTGAGTTAAATCATGGGTCTAAATCGCTGAGCCAGTGAGCTTTAGCGAGATCGTCGTACCCATTATTTAATTTCAGGAGTATACCTATATGAAACGTATTATCTTTTCGTTGCTCGTTATTTTGTCCTTTCTCGCCTTCAATCCGATGTTGAATGCCGCGACCGCAGCTGACAAAGCTAAGACCGGCGCTGCATGCAGTCACAGTGACACATGCAAGAGCTGTCAAAAAAGTTGCGAAGATGCATTGAAATATTGCCTCTCGAAAGGCGGTAAGCATGCTGAGAAAGCGCATATCGACGCCTTGAAAGATTGCATCGCGATGTGCAAAGTCTCTGCTGACCTCGGTTCTCGCAACTCGAGTTTGCTTCCGAAGATCAGAGAAGCTTGTGCTGAGGCGTGCAAAAAGTGCGCTGCAAGCTGTGAAGCTCTCAACGATCCGAAGTTGAAGGATTGCGTCACGGCCTGCAACGAATGCGAGAAATCCTGCACCAGCAGCACAGGTGCGTCTTGCTGCACTGATGGCAAGGACAGTAAAAAAGCGAAGTAGTTAACTACTTCAAAAAAACACGACAAATCGGGAGTGCGATAACCACTCCCGGTTTTCGCGTGCTCGGTTCAGATTCGTTGAAAAAGGCGGCACCGGATATGGTGTCGCCGATTCGCCCGATGAGTTTTGACGCGCGCTATTCTAATAGCGCTGCCGGCCGTGCTTGGTAGACGCCGGACGCGATATTTACTCGCCTGTCTAGCCCTGGCGTGCTTCGTTTACTAGCACTCGCCAACGAGCCGATTCTTTGAGATCTTTGACGGTGCCGGTTCCCGCCTCATAGAATTTTGCAATCTTATCTTGCGCTTCAATTACGCCCTGCTCTGCAGAGAGTTTGTACCAGTCGAAGGCTTCGTGTAAGTCTCTTTCGACTCCTGAACCATCTTCGAATAATTTTCCAAGCAAGCACTGAGCGCCAGGGTCTGAAGACATGGAGAGCGCGAGCTTGTAGGCTTCGTTGTATTGTCCCTTTTCGTAAGCATTGTAGGCGTCGTAAAGCAGTTTTACCGGCGCAATTGCCCGCAATAGGCGCGGTCTTGTGCGCAGGTCCACGGTCGGCGAAGTTGTAAGCAAGAGCCCGTCTTCGTCTGAGCCGATAATATTTACCTCGACCTGTTCGCCTCGTTGAAAAACGTGGTCGGATGGCAAAAAGCCGTGGCGCGGATCCTCCGGCAACGAAAGCCTGTATCCGCCAATGTCGGTGGCCTTCACCGTTCCGGTGATGGACTGCCCTGGCTTGTAATTTGGTAGGGGTTTAGGATTCCTGGTATTTTTGGACATTTATTTCAACTTTGAATTCTGGACATAGAGATCCTTCCCCGTAAATCGAATAGGTAAGCGTCTATCTGCGGACAGTGTTGCTCAGGCAACGTTTTCCAAGGCGCGATATCATGAACGTTGTCGTATGGTTTATATTGGCAACCAGGCGCTCGGGTGATTTTCGATAAAGAGGAATGCAATGAACCTTTTCCGGTTTGAGCGGAACCCGCATACCATCAACTTTTCCGATGTATCGAGGTGCGCGTTGAAAACGGCAGGCGTTTTTGTTTTTGCTCTAATAATGATGGTGAATTCAAGCGCGTTCGCTCAGCAATACAACAATCCCAATGCGGGCGGGCAGAATCCGGGGAAGGCGCAGGAAATTTTTCAGAAAGCAAAACAGGCTTTTGCTGCCGGCGATTACGCGGCGTCTGTGAATTTGCTGGAACTCGCCAAAAATTACAATCATTCCGATAAAAACATCATACATATGCTCGCGCTCGCATACGCTGAGCAGGGCGACAATTACAATGCGATGCTCTGGTTTAGATCGGCTCTCAGTCTTGATTACAACTTCCTCGAGGCTCGCAACAATTACGGCATCTTTCTGAACAAAACCGGAAAGCAGAAGGAAGCTAAAAAAGAATTCGAGACCTGTATTCAGATAAACCCAAACTATGCAAACGCTCATTATGGGCGGGGTTCCATCCTCAAAGATCAGGGTGATCTCGATGGTGCGATTGAAGAATTTCGTACGGCGATTCGTTTGCGCCCTCAGTATTACGAGGCGAGGCGCGATTTAGGTTTATGCGTTTATGAGAAGTACAACAGTGGTGCGCTGAAGGACATCAGTGAGTCGGTCGAACAGTTGCGAAGTGCCGCGAAGCTGGTTCCGCGCAGCCCTATGATTCACTACTACCTGGGTACTATCTGGTGTGCGCAGGGAAATCTTGATGAGGCTGAGAAGGAATTTCGAGTTACGCTGATGAACGATCCGCAGCATGGCGCCGGGCATTATGAGCTCGGGAAGCTGCGTTACTTGCGTGGCGACATCGATCGTTGTATGGATGAAATGGGCGCGGCTCTCAAGGTAAACCCGACGTACACTGAATCTAAGCAGTATCCAAACATTAATCGCAAGGAAACGAAGACGTATCTCGCCAAGTGTAAGGAGCTGAAACACTATTATCCGGCGGCGATTCGCGATTGGACCGAAGTCGCATCTCAGACTAGATCAAACAATGAAATCTTGTCTCACATCAAAGAACTTCAGCGCCTAGAGCAGCGCAAGCAGAAGGCTAGTGGCAAGAAAAACGCGCCGGTTTTCGACGAGGATGAGGTCAATTCGCTCATTATCCGCGGCACCGAGGAAGTCGACGAGGGAAATTATCAGGGCGCCAAGGCGACCTTTAACCGCGCCCTTGAGATCAATCCTAATTGCTGGGAGGCGTATCAGCATCTGGGCGGCATTTTGGAGCAGGAGGGCGATCTGACTCGCGCTTCCCAGAGTTATCAGAAGGCGATGGAACTCGAACCGGCTTGTTGCGGGCTTTATTACAACATGGGTTATGTGCTGGAAAAGATGCGCCTGCCTGTGGAAGCGGGACGGATGTACAAGCGTTATCACGAGTGTGACGGTCGTTATCCTTACGATCCGAAGCACATCACGCAGCTTCAACTGGAAGATGTCCGCCAGCAAATGCGTGAGCGCTCGAAATAAATCGCTGCATCCATCGCCACTTTAATGGTTCGCCTGCTATCATTTGCGAAGATCATGATTTCTCATGACATCGGTTGTTCGGTCTGACACAGTTAGATTCGGCGGAACGCTCGAATCCTCATCCGGAGATTTCGCTACATGGGCAAAGCCGTCTCAACGCTGACGCTGCAGAAGTACAAAGAGGATGGTCGCAAAATAGTTTGCCTGACCGCCTACGATTATTCGACCGCGAAGATTTTGGATCGCGCGGGCGTCGATGTAATCCTCGTCGGCGACAGTCTTGCCATGGTGGCTCTTGGGCATAAAACCACTCACGCCGTCACCGTCGAAGAAATGTTGCACCACACGAAGGCCGTTACCAGAGGCGCTGAATTCGCGCTTGTGGTGGCTGATCTGCCGTTCATGAGCTATCAAGTCGACATCACTCAAGCGATTACGAACGCGGGTCGCTTCGTCAAAGAGGCTCAGGCACAGGCTGTTAAGCTTGAGGGTGCCAGCGAGCATAATATTCAAATTATTGAACGTCTAGTTAGCATGGGCATTCCTGTGATGGGACACCTGGGCTTTACTCCTCAGTCAATTCATGGACTGGGTGGAACGCGAGTCCAGGCGCGCAATGCTGATGACGCACTTAAGCTTCTTGCTGAAGCAAAGGCTCTGGAAAAAGCGGGTGTCTTTGCAGTCGTTTTGGAGATGGTACCAACTGCGGTGGCGCGCGCAATTGCTAAGCGCTTAACGATTCCCGTCATCGGAATTGGTGCTGGAGTAGACTGCGACGGACAAATTCTTGTGACAGACGACTTGCTGGGCAAGTACGTTGACTTCAAACCGCGTTTCGTTCGGCGTTATGCAAGTCTCGATGAAGTCTGCACCGAAGCAATTCGCTCATATGCGCAGGATGTGATGAGCAGCGCGTTTCCGACCGATACGGAGTCGTTCGCCTTTCCGGAAGAAGAGGAAAAGCAACTGCTTAAAAAGCTCGACGCCGAGCCCACAAAGCAGTTCTCGAACTCGCCCTAGAGCACTAGCACTAGCGTCGAATAGGGCGCTAACGCCTGTTCCAGTCCGTGATTATTTGCGGAGACCTTCGCCTTGTTGTTGCATGCGGCGGAGTTCGTTGTAGTCGATGGTCGATGGTTTGCGGTCGCTGAGGCCTTTCATCCATGGATCTACTGGTTTTGGAATGTCGCGCGGGCTGCCTGCGTTTTTGCCGTCGCCGTTCGGGACTACGACTTTGTCGGCAGGGAGATCAACCGGACGACCCTTGGTGTCTCGATTTGGATCTTGCGCCTCTACAGGAGCGATGCCACCACCTGTAGCATCAGCTGCGACTGGCGTCGCGCCGGCTTGTTTGCGCCCTTCGTTTATAAGCGATTGAACTTGAGAGCCTGGAACGTAGGTTGAGAACATGTCTCTGCCCATCGCCATTCCGCCGTAGCCGTAGATAAAGCGGTCGCGTCCGGACCAGTCGCGTACTCCCGAAATCGCGTTGCTCAAGCTCTTTCCTGTCTGGCGGGCGGCTAGCGAAGGATTAAGAGCCAGTTGAGCGATTGATGGTTTCGCATTGATTGGTGCGATGTGCGGGTCGCCTTTGGTGTGGAATTGCATTTCGAGGAAATCTGAAACGCGGTTGACTTCGGCGTTTACTTGTTCCGCCGTCATGCCCTTGTCCATGAGCCTTAGCGCCGTCGGCATTGCCGAGTTCTGCAACTGAATCATGGTGTAGTCTTGCGTGTTGAACGGAATGGACTCGAGCGGTTTCTTGTTCACGATCGCATCGACCATGAGATTCGACAACTGATCCATTTTCTTCATTTCAGTCGGCAAATGCGGCAGGATATCTGCGAAGGTTTTGCCTTTGAGCGCATCTAGAGGTGTATTCAACTGAGCGCTTACGAGGTGAGGAATGACCGCGTCGAGTTCGGCGCGGGAGATTGTAATCTTCTGACCGGGATTGTCGATGCTCGCCCAGACGTAGTCTTTTTCGCCACGGGAGCCGACTTCGGCATAAGCGTCAAGTTGCTTGGCGTATTCCATGATCAGCGGATCGCCCTCGCCGCGTTGACGCAGGACCTCGGCGATCAGTTTCGGTCTGAACGTGTCGATTGAGTGGACCTCAATTCCCATCGGGTTCTCGGCATTAGCCATTTCTTTGCCGAACACGTTTCTCGTCTCAAGTTTGCCGTCTTGACGCAGAGCCTGGAGCAAGACACCGAGGGTGGTGGCGCCATTGGGACCTGTATAGGCTGCGCCTCCGATATCTGCCGTATTCTCGTTGGCTTGCGCTTTGAGAATGCCGATGACCAGATCGAGCTTCGACATTTTGCCATGACCGGGCACGTCGACCATCTCGTTAGCCTTCTCTCCAAGCGCTTTTCGAACGGTTCCGTTGATGACTTGCTCCCGAATTGAATCGGGGAATCGCATAATGCCACCATATTGGTTGTGATTATTTTCGTGCCCGTTGATACCGGCGCGCAGCATACGCAAGCTTTGCATGTTACGCGGCCACTGCACGAGGTCGACGTCCCAGACGCCCTGGATTTCCGGAATCGTGTGCGGACCTGCGCCGTTGTCGCGCGCGACCAGATTGAGCGGCGGGTTTTTGGCAGACAACACTTCGTCTGCCGGGATATTTTTCTGGTTCATTCTTGTCTTGGAACCGGTGTAGAGTTCCAAACTGAACAAGTTCATACTGTGAACATTCGCGCCCGTAGGACCGAGATCCGCAGACATCTGTCCAATAGCCGCATCTCTTCCGCGGAAAAACAGCGGCGCTACTTGCTGAAGTTTTTGCGTATCGCCACCAACTTCGTTGGCGAGTCCGACCATCTGAGTGAGCCATTCACGGTAGCCCGGGTCAAGCGCTTTGTGGTTCGGATTGAGCGCGGCATGAACAGGTCCGACCGAACCTTCAACCAGATCGATGACTTGCTGCTGCTCGTCGGTGAGCTTGTTCATCTCATCTTTCGCCATCTTCGCGAGCAATTCGATATTTTTCGGGTTGATCTCGGCCGCGATGCGCGCTGCCAGTTCCGGTGTGCTTCCGGGAACCGGAGTGTTGTCCGTGGGTTTCGCGGTAGCGTCTGCCGGTTTCGGTTTAGCCGCTGCGGCCTCGCCTTCCGCTTTCACGAATTCTGAAATTTGCTCGGACGTCATCTTACGCGGATCTTTTCCGGCGAGGAAGATGCCGATGGTCTGGTCGAAACCGATTTCTTTGCCGTCGGTTGTTCTTATTCCATGCTTGTGCATGTTGTGACTGTGAAGGATGCCTTCGTACTCACCATGCGCTTCCTGGGCCTTCGCCATTTTTTGTTCGAAGGTCAAAGGATTTTCCTTTGCCGAATTCAATCTGCCGGATAGTTTGTCGGCGAGCGTTTGCGTGCCTTTGTCGACTGCGTTGCCCAGGCGATTGATCTGTCTGCCGAAGAAATATTTGTCGCTGCCGAGATAATCGCCTTTTGCGGTTTCGAAAGCGTTGAACTTCTGTTCGCCGAGAATGCCCTTCATGCCCTTCTCGCCGAGGCGTTCGCCGTGCATGGCGATCTTCATGCCCCAGTATGAATCCCAGGCAAACATGCCGAGTCCGTCGCCCATCTTTTGAGCGGCGGCGTTGACCTGTGCGTGGTCTTTAGCATCCCACGCTTCAGAAAAACCTTTTGCGACCGGAACTGCTGCATCGCGAACCATAAAGTACGTGAATGCTGTTGCCGCGGCGGCTCTTGCTGCGCCTGCTTTCGGAAGTGCGATTCTCATGGCCACGCCGAGGGCGAGGGCGGTGCTGCCTTTTTCTATTGCCTGGACCGGATGCGTAATGTCATGCAGAGCGGTGTTGACGACACCGGGAACCGCATAACCTGCGCCTTCGACTGTGAGGAGTCCGAGGCGGGCTAAGCGGTTGTTTTCAACAATGTGATCTAGAGCGGTTGTCTTTGGGTCGACGGGGGCGACGTTGCCATCGAGCCCGTTGGCGCGCAAAATGTTTTGAACGCGGTCGCCTTCAGGGCGCACATTCAGCAGCAGATCGTTTGCTTGTGCCTGCAGGGCGTTGGGCTGCGCGTCCTTCGCGTCGTTGCCGCCCATCAATACTTCCTGCGATCGGCTCTTGCTCGTGGTTGCCGTGTCTCCAGTGTCACCCATCTATAAGCACTCCTTGGCGATTCCATAAAAGCATGCGAACACGGACGGCGCACCCGTCCTCTGTCAGCGGTCTCCCCGCCGTTCATACTTATAAGTTAATTGAAGCGCCCCCTGTTGGAAAGGGGGGGAACTACGAATGAAGTCGTAGAACCCGCACGAATTAATTAGCGATATGGAAATTCAGTACTGGAAACGATCGCGCCCGATTAATCACGTTATACAAAGAAGCTGGCATAATTCTCATTTGTAATCTCGCCAACCCGGGTCGTTGACAAGGGTTTTGGGATTTCTTCAGGGGTTGCATCGTTTTCCTGTTGAAAAACGACTTCTGGAGATTCTGCGGCGACGGGATTTTTGCGGACGGCTGAGTCTGTTCGGGTCGACCGGCAAAAGTCTTTCAATACATAGGATTGAGGGTGAGTGAATTGACGGATAAGAAGCTTACGGAAGAAATGAAGGATCGCCTGCGAGGCGCCATCTGGGGGGCTTGCGTGGGTAGCTCGCTGGGCGGGAGCTGTGTCGGGCTCAACCACAAAGAAATTCTTGCAACCGCGGGAATTTCGGTGCTTCGGGACTTCGTTCCTGGGCTTTCGAAGAGCCAGATGCCCGACCATAAGCCAGGCGATATTCACGCCGACGCTGAACTGGGGCTCGCTCTGGCGGAAACACTCATAGCTTCAGGTGGGAAGCTGCCGCCCGAAAGTCTCAAAGGGCGATACACTCAGCTGCTCGAGTGCAATGATTTTCTGGAAGGGGGACCTGGTCCGCTCTGTCTGGCTGCGCTTCGGCGTATGGCGGACGACAGCCCGCTTGTCGACGACGAACCGGAAAGCACCCACGTAAGCGGTGCTGCGCGAGCCTTTCCGATTGGCTGCCTGCCGATTGACGACGATGCTCGCAAAGAAATTGCCATGACGCAAGCGGGGATGTCACACAGGCACCATGCGGTTTCGGCCGCGGCAGCCGTCATAGCCGATATCATTCACCACTTCATCCGCGGGCAGCGACTGGATTCGGTAGATGAAGTGCGTGAATTCGTATCTAAGGAATTCGCGCTTGCAAAGGGTATCGATGAGCGGTTCGCCGACTTCTGGGACGATATCGCCCCTGACCTCGATTACACGAAGCCGGCTGACGACCTTCCGTATTCGCTTGTTAACGTGCAATCCAGCGTAAACGAATGCGTCCCCACTTCTGTCGGCATTTTTCTCATCTTCCGCCACGACCTGGAAGAGGCGATTTGCGCCGCGGCCCGCGTGGGCGGCGACACCGACACCGCTGCGTGCATTGTGGGCGCGCTTTCAGGTGCCTATCATGGCGCCAAAAAGATTCCGGCCCGCTGGATGGAGCAACTGAAGGAACGAGATCGAATCGAAGCCGTAGTTAACGGTTTGATAGATTTGTGGGATTAATTAATCGCAAATCCTGACTACTGGTTTATGATTCCTAGCTTGATTGGGATTCAACGCGATTGGAATGTTCAATGTGACGTTGACGCATTCGATGTGCTGTTGAAACCCACGCAGAACTGGCGGTGTTTACCTACTGGTTCTCGATTTGTTTTTATCCGTACAAAATTCAAAGGATAGTGAAGTATGACCACCAACACGATGCCGGTTCGCGAAGACGAACAGCTCAAACTCAAAGATCAGGTTGCCATTATCACTGGTTCCGGAAGAGGTATTGGTCGCTCGATCGCCGAAGCGTTCCTCAGAGCCGGCGCCAAAGTGGTTATTTCCGACATTAACCAGGACACTTGCAATCAGACCGCCAAAGAACTCAAGGACCAGGGCGGTGAAACGCTTGGAGTCGTTTGCGACGTAACCAAATCCGAAAGCGTGGACGCGCTTGTTGCGGCCGTGACAAAAGAGTGGGGACGCATCGATATTCTCGTAAACAACGCAGGTATCACGCGCGACAACCTGATTATGCGTATGGGCGACGATGAGTGGCAAGCTGTCATCGACACCAACCTGACGTCGGCCTTCAAAGTAAGTAAGGCTGTTCTCAAGGTGATGTCGAAGCAAAGAAGCGGTCGCATTATCAACATCGCATCGACTACCGGTGTTCACGGAAACTTCGGTCAGGTCAACTATGCAGCCGCAAAATCCGGCTTGATTGGTTTAACCAAAACCGTAGCGCTCGAATATGCCTCGCGCAATATCACCTGCAACGCGGTCGCTCCTGGTTTTATCGACACGGACATGACCAAAAAATTAAAAGAGGAAATTATTAACGGAATCCTCTCAAGAGTTCCGCTGGGTCGTATGGGCACACCTGATGACATCGCCAATGCGGTGCTCTTCTTTGCCGGTCCCGGCGCTTATGTTACAGGTCAAGTGCTGGAAGTCAATGGCGGACTCTATACGTAAAGTAGCGTAAGAAAACCAAGGGTCTCTAGAATGATAGTTCTTAGCTGACGTGATATTCTAGTTGCCCTTGGCACGCCTTAGTAGCCAGCATGATTTAACGTGCCTATTGGTTCGTAATTTTAGGGGGTTTAAAGTACATGGAAGAGAAGGATGCCTTCGAACGAGTAAAGAAGGTGGCCGTTGCCCAACTTAACGTCAATGGTGACGAAGTTACAATGGAAGCCAGCTTCACCAAAGACCTCGGCGCAGATTCACTCGACCAGGTCGAATTGGTGATGGCTCTGGAAGAAGAATTCGGAATGGAAATTCCGGATGAAGAAGCCGAGAAGATCACGACCGTTGGCGAAGCTGTTAAATACATCTCCGGCCATCTTTAATTCGTTAACCAAACGAAAAAATTCGACTGGCAGATGATCACCTATCGGGGCGCGCCGACCGCGCCTTAGTGGTAGTCTTGTTTGCCCTGGAATCAAGGAATAGACCTGGCAGATGTCTAAACGTCGCGTTGTTGTAACTGGTATCGGAACAGTCACGTCCCTCGGAATTGGCAAAAACCAATTCTGGGATGGGATCGTTAACTGTCGTTCCGGTATTCGGCCGGTCACTCTGATCGAAGAAAAATATCGCTCAGCGTGCCGAATCGCAGGTGAGATAACCGAATTCGACGCAAAAGAGTACATGGATTTCAAAGCGGTGAAACGATCCGATCGTTTTATACACTTTGCGATTGCTGCTGCGAAACTTGCTGTCGAGGACGCTGCAATTGATCTATCGAAAGACAAGCCTGAGCGCGTCGGTGTTGTAATCGGCAGCGCTGCAGGCGGTTTCGGTTCAATCGAAACTCAGTTCAGAACCTTGACTGAAAAAGGTCCTGATCGTTGTTCACCATTTACGGTGCCAATGATCATTGTGAATATGGCCGCCGGTTGGGTGTCCATGCTTCACAACGCCAAGGGACCAAACCTCTGTCAAGTGACAGCCTGTGCGACTTCGACCCACTCAATCGGCGACGCTGCCGGATTGATTGAGCGAAACGAAGCTGATGTGATGTTCGCCGGTGGAAGTGAAGCGCCTATCGTTTCGCTTGTGATGGCTGGCTTCTCATCAGCTAGAACGCTGTCGACGCGCAATGACGAACCCGAGAAAGCGAGCCGACCATTCGACTCGGAGCGCGATGGATTCGTTATGGGCGAAGGCGGTGCGGTTCTTATTCTTGAAGAACTGGAACACGCAAAAGCGCGCGGCGCAAACATCTACGCTGAGATCGTTGGTTATGGAATGACCGGCGATGCTTACGATATCGTCGCACCTTGCGCAGATGGTGATGGTGCAGGGCGCGCAATGAAAATGGCTCTGTCGCAGGCTGGTATCAAGCCCGAGCAAGTTGACTACATCAATGCGCACGGGACCTCGACGCCAGTCGGTGACATCGCTGAAACCGTCGCTATTAAAACCGTATTTGGCGAACACGCCACCTCGCAAAAACTGCTCGTGAGCTCGACCAAGTCGATGACCGGTCACTTGCTCGGCGCCGCAGGCGCTATCGAAGCGGCGGCTACGGTTCTTGCAATCAAACATTCAATCGTTCCGGCGACGATCAATTTAACGAACCCGGATCCGAAATGCGATTTGAATTATGTTCCGAATAAACCGCTTGTCGGTCACGATCTGACTTACGCGATGTCCAACAGCTTCGGCTTTGGTGGACATAACGGTTGCCTGCTGTTCAAGAAATACGAATAGCGATCATGGCAGATTTTGATTTGATCGGAAAAACAGCGTCGGAGATTCGAAAGTTAATCGGCGACAAACAAGTGTCTGCCCGCGAAGTCGCGGTCAGTTACCTTGAGCATACCAAGCGGAATGATAAGGAAACAAACGCGTTTCTTTGTCTGACTGAAGAGCTTGCGTTGAAACAAGCAGATGCTGTCGACAAAAAAGTAGCATCCGGAGAAGAGCTTCCAGCCTTCGCCGGAGTACCTGTTTGTCTTAAAGACAATATTTGTGTGCCGGGATATCCCACCACTTGCGGAAGCAAAATACTCGAGGGGTTTGTACCTCCGTATCAAGCCACCGCGGCCGATAAGCTCTTCGAGGCAGGGGCCGTGCTGATCGGCAAAGGCAACCTCGACGAGTTCGCAATGGGGTCGTCCAACGAAAACACCGCATACGCCAAACCGCACAATCCCTGGAACTTGAGCAAAGTACCAGGAGGGTCATCCGGTGGACCGGCAGTGGCTGTGGCTTCCGGATATTCTGCTGTTGGACTTGGATCGGATACAGGTGGCTCGATTAGATTGCCGGCGTCCTTCTGCGGCATCGTCGGAATGAAACCAACGTATGGGCTGGTCTCCCGATACGGGCTCGTGGCCTATGCTTCCAGTCTGGATCAGATCGGACCATTTTCGTACTCTGTAGAAGATTGCGCGCTAACGCTTGCCACTTTGTTTGGAAAAGATCCGAAGGATTCGACGTCGATAGAAGATCCGTTCGGCAGCAGAATGAATCCCAGAAAGTTTCCAACTCTGGACCTGGCATTCGCTCAGGGACTGGCGAAACACGATGGTTCATTAAAGGGAATCAAAGTCGGAATCTTGAAGGAATTGGTGGGGGAAGGTCTTGAGCCTGAAGTCAGGGCTGCCACCGAAAACGGTATCAATGTTCTGCGGCAACTGGGCGCTGAAATCGGCGAAGTTTCAGTAGACCACATCGACATCGCACTGCCTGTTTATTACATTATCGCCACTGCAGAAGCCAGCGCCAACCTCTCTCGCTACGATGGTGTCAGATACGGTGTTCGAAACAAAGATGCCAAAGATTTGATGTCAATGTACACATCATCCCGACATGATGGTTTCGGCGACGAGGTGAAACGGCGCATCATGCTTGGAACTTACGCCTTAAGCTCCGGCTATTATGATGCCTATTATAAGAAGGCTCAGCAAGTGCGACGCCTGCTGAAAGAATCCTTCGATCGAGCATTTGAAAAGTACGACGTTCTGGTTTGCCCGGTATCGCCAACGGTGGCGTTCGGTATGGGTGAAAAAACTGACGATCCTTTAACTATGTATCTGGGCGACATCGCGACGGTTCCTATCAACCTCGCCGGACTGCCTGGAATCTCACTGCCGGCTGGTTTCGGTCGCGAAGGTCTGCCGGTTGGATTGCAGTTGATTGGACAACAGTTGTCGGATGCACAGTTGCTGACCGTAGCGCACGCTTTCGAGAAAGCCACTGACTTTTCATCGAAACGCTCGCCAATAGTTGAAGCCCGTCACCAGCGCGTATAACGCGCTGCAATCCACACGGTCATAATTCTGGTGCATCCAGATAGGTCACGAGCATGCACATGGGTGGTGCATCCCGATAGGTCCGAGCCTGCACATGGGTGGTGCATCCGGATAGGTCCGAGCATGCACATGGGTGGTAGCCACATCAGTCACAACCATCTTATAGTTGTTCTAGAAATAGTAGATTCGGCAATTAGCTGTTCTCCAGTCGGAGAAGTCTTGAGAATCGTCGCGAAAGCTCTGAAGTGCTTGATTTGCATTGTTCGTCTCTTGCCAGAAAAAATCTACTCCTGGTAGATGGAATCCTAAGAGGTCCGGAGCAGAGCCATCGCATTCCCGTTTCCTCGAAGGCTCTTATCAGTGTGCCGGCGCGACAGCCTTGCGAAACAATGAGAGCTATATAAGACATCGCCAAGTTGCAGAGCCGCGTCCAGTCAGGTAGATTGGGTTTTTCTTAGAAATATTGGGCACTTTGGAGCTACTGACATTGTCAATAATCCTCTAGACTATGAACCGGCCTATTCAGGAGACGTGTGATGCAAAACCGTAAACTTGCACTTACAGCCATGGTTATCGCGGCGCTTTGCGCTGGACTGCCAGCTTTCGCAGGCAGCAATGATTTCTTCGGTTCTCAGGTGCCCGAGTCGTCGCCGGTGAACACACCGAAACAGACCTCCAATCCTTACGCAGACCCGACAGTGCCGCAGGGCGACTTCACTGCTGACGAAAAGCGCATGCAAAAGAAGTACAAAGCGAGTATCACGCACTGCAAAGGTTTAATCGCTAAAGGCACCAAAATGATGGAAGCCGGTCAGCGTGGTAAAAACGACAAAGAATTCAAGAAAGGGAAGATACTGAAGGAGATTGGTGAAAAGCAGCTTGCTGAACTCGCCGCCAATAACCCGCTTGCTGACATACTTGATGACAAAGGCGCCGATAAAAAGAAAACTGCCGACTCTGGCTCCGGTTCAACTCAGTAATCTGGTTGGCTGAGATAACGAGCTTTGCATGACTCATCGGTGAAACCAGAGTTTGATTTTTACGACTACGGTTAACGTAGTCGTTTTACTAGGTTTTGAAAGAAGAAAAAGAATGCGACTTGATATTACTGACGCAATAGGCAACACACCGCTAGTTAAGCTCAACAAGCTCACCGAGGGCTTGAAAGCGACCGTAGCCGTGAAACTGGAGTCGATGAATCCGCTTGGTTCTGTCAAAGATCGGATCGGAATTTCGATGGTTCGCGAGGCGGAGAAGGATAAATTGATTCATCCTGGATCGACGCTGCTCGTTGAGCCAACCTCTGGTAACACCGGCATCGCGTTGGCTTTTGTCGCGTCCGCGCGAGGCTATCGTCTGATTCTTACGATGCCGGAAACCATGTCGGTGGAACGCAGAAATCTCTTATCGGCTCTTGGGGCTGAGCTAGTGCTGACCCCTGGAACGGAAGGCATGAAAGGCGCTCTGGCTAAGGCTGAAAGTCTGGTCTCTGAAAATAGCGATGCGTTTATGCTCCAGCAGTTTAACAACAAAGCTAATCCAAAAATCCATCGCGAAACGACGGCAGAGGAAATTTGGAAAGACACCGAAGGCAAAGTTGACATATTCGTTGCCGGTGTTGGGACGGGTGGTACCATAACTGGTGTCGGTCAGGTTTTGAAACAGAAAAAGCCATCGGTAAAAATCGTCGCCGTCGAACCGAAGGATAGTCCGATCATCACGCAGAGTTTGGCTGGGCAACCGCTGAAACCGTCGGGCCACAAGATTCAGGGTATTGGTGCCGGTTTTATTCCGGGCGTTCTCGATTTGTCGGTTATCGACGAAGTGTTTCTTGTATCAAATGACGAAGCCTTCGAGATGGGGCGCAAACTTCCGCGCGTGGAAGGAATTTTGGCTGGTATCAGTAGTGGTGCCACTGTTCATGCTGCTCTTGAAATTGCGAAGCGCCCTGAGAACGAAGGGAAGCTGATTGTCACCATTGTTGCCAGCACCGGGGAACGTTATCTTTCGACGCCGTTGTTTCAGGGGCAGCCCACTGCAACTGCGAGCGGCTAGGACTGTAGCGTCTAAGAACTGTAGCGGCTAAGAACTGTAGCGGCTAAGAACTGTAGCGGCTAGAACTGTAGCGGCTAAGACTGTAGCGGCTGGAACTGTAGCGGCTAAGACTGTAGCGGCTGGAACTTCAAGGCTGGGACTGTAAGCGGTTCCACATTACGCATTGCAAAACGACGCCAGGTTAATCCATCCGGCGTCGTTTAATTGCTTGAGTTTTTCTGACTGAAACATTAGAGTTTCAATCGATCGTCATTTGGCTTACGTTGTCTTTGATTTGCCCGAGACAAGCTCGCGCTCTTGAACGTGCGCACCAGAATCGAGCACGTATTGGAACACCAGCGGTGCCACTATACTCGCGTCTGATTCAATCACGAAGCGAGGAGTTTCGGGAGTGATCTTGCCCCAGGTGATTTTCTCGTTCGGCACAGCTCCGCTATAACTACCATAAGATGTGGTGCTGTCCGAGATCTGGCAGAAGTAATCCCAGCACTTAACATGACCTTTGATGTCCTGCTCGATAAGCGGAACAACGCAAATGGTGAAATCGCCGGCGATACCACCGCCAATCTGGAAGAAACCGAGCGAGTTCTTTTCGCTCTCGTCGATGTACCAATGAATCAACTTCTCCATGGCTTCCAGACCGGACTTCATAATGCCGTAGCCTTTGATGTCTTTCTTGTAGATGTGCGACACGAAGATGTTACCCATCGTCGAATCTTCCCAGCCGGGAGTCCAGATTGGCAGGTTCTTCTCCGCTGCAGCCAGGAGCCATGAGTCTTTCGGATCAATTTGATAGCTGTCCTTGAGCACTCCGCTCAGAAGCAGCTGATACATGTACTCGTAAGGGAAGTAGCGAGCGTTTTCCTTCTCGGCTTTCTTGTAGAGGTCCAGAAGAGGTTTTTCAACTTTTCTGAATGCGCTCTCTTCCGGAATGCAAGTGTCGGTTACTCGGTTCATGCCTTTGTCGCGTAGCTCGACTTCCTGTTCGGCTGTCAGCTCGCGATAGTTTGGAATGCGGACATATTCATCGTGAGCGACGAGATTGAATATATCTTCTTCCAGGTTGGCGCCTGTGCAAGTGATGGCGTGAACTTTGTCCTGCCGGATCATCTCAGCGAGCGAGACGCCGAGTTCCGCAGTACTCATTGCTCCAGCCATTGTGAGCAGCATCTTGCCGCCCTTCTCTAGGTGCGCAACATAAGCCTGGGAAGCGTCTTTCACCACAGCGGCATTGAAATGTCTGTAGTGATGATCGATAAAGGTTTTGATGTTCATTTTTTCCATTCACCTGCAAAGTAGCTTTGACCGGGTTCAACCCAGTCGGTACATGCGTTTTACTCTGCGTATTCTATATAAAAGATGTCCTTTAGAAGGTGTTTTTGAGGAAAGTTGACGTAACTGAATAAGACTTAATCTTTCCGAAACTCACTTAACTGGCGCCGCGCCTTGCAAATTGCCTTCAGCGAGCTTTGCGTTTTTCTCGAGAAAGCCCTTCAACCCTGCGACGTACAGGGTCCAGTCTTTCGAGAAATCATTGTGCGTGCTGTTTGGACCAATGATAAGTTGCTTGGATTCGCTGCCCTCTGCGAACATTTTTTCACTGTGGTGGACCGGGATCATGTCGTCCAATTTGCCGGCAAACAAGAGAAGAGGTGGATGTTTCCCTCTAACGTAATCTAGATTGTCCAGCGTCGGCTCCATCATCAAAATCGATGGATAGATATTTAACGCCTGAATTTTTTCCTTCGCTCTTTGTTCCGGAGATGTGAAACCCGATTCTAAAATGATGGCTTTGCTTTTTCGTCGACGGGCGATCTCGGTGGAAACACCAGTGCCGACCGATTCTCCGTAAAGCACAATGTTTTCCGGCGAATAGTTTTTCTCATTCACAAGATAATCAAAAGCGGCAACTCCGTCGTTGATCACGCCGCGGATCGAGGGCTCTCCCGTGCTTTTGCCATAGCCTCGATAATCGTACGCAAGGACGCTGATACCGCAGTCAAGCATAGCTCGTAGTTTTTCAATTCGATTATCAAGGTCGGAAGCGTTGCCGTGACTCATCAGAATTACATCGGGCGTTCCCGGTTTTCTATAAAACATTCCGTTGACAGTCGCACCTTCAACTGGAACCGAAACCTCTTCTGCTTGCACACCGGACAGAACTTTCATGTTGTCGTTGTGCTTCTCTATATGATTCGGATGAAACAGAATCGCATTTACCAACGGCTCATTCAGGCGAGGCGACAGGTAGAAATAGAGCCCGATGATCACCAGAACTTGAACCGAAGCGAGAGCTATAATTACTCGCTTCCAAAAACCTTTGGTTTTTAGAAAACTCATCATTCAAGCAAACCGCCTCTTTTAGAGTCCGCCTTCGATTTCGTCCTCGTCATCGTAGTCCGAGTAAGGGTCCCACGTATCGGGCTGTTTGCTGGTCGCTGTCGCTCCCTGCGAGAGGCGCTGCTGCGGCGCCTGCTGTGAAGTTGGCGGGACTGAATGCTGAACAGCTTGCGCTCCTGCTTGTGCTGCCGCAGGCGCTGCTTGCTGCGCTGTGGGCGGAACTGCCTGCGCTGCTGAAGGAGCGGCAGTCGTTTGCTGAGCCGTTGGGTGAGGAGTTTGCACTTGATTTGAAACTTGTGTAGATTGCACTGGCTGCTGAGCCTGCGAGATGCTGCCGCTCTGGTTGGTTCCAAAATGTTGTGGCATCTGTCCTTGCACCATATTCGGTGGCATCTGCGATTGCTGAATCTGCGGTTGAGGTTGCGTGGGCGTCGGAGCAGAGACCTGATTCCCACCGACGGGCACCGGCTGTCCCGCGGCGTATGGGCGTGGATAACCCTGACTGTCAGGTGTGCCAGGCTGTCCGAGCTGAACTCCTGCAGGCATTCCCGGGGGACCATTGGGATTCTGCGGTGGCAGGGGACCAGTTGCGACTTGGGCTTGTGGCAAGTTCTGCGACGCTCCAGCGGGAGTTTGCATGCCCTGTTGCACAGCCTGATGCTGACCAGTAGGCGTCCGGTGCGAGTTCTGTTGAGGCAAACCTGATTGCTGAGGCACTGCTGCGTATCCAGTACCGGATGCGGTGCCTGGTTGTGTTGGCATGCCTGCGGCACCAGGGTGCTGAGGCACTGCTGCGTATCCAGTACCTGATGCGGTGCCTGGTTGTGGTGGCATGCCTGCGGCACCTGGGTGCTGTGGGACTGCTGCGTAGCCAGTACCGGATGCGGTGCCCGGCTGTGTTGGTACACCCGGAGCTCCAGGGTGTTGTGGGACTGCTGTATATCCGGTGCCGGATGCGGTGCCCGGTTGTGTCGCCGGTGGTGCCACTGGAGCCGGTGCCATTGGATTTTGCGTAGATTGGATCGCGGATATGTTTGGATGTTGACCTGATGGGATTGCAAGATTCTGCGAGGTCGGCTTGACTAATCCCGACAGCTGTCCGGTAGTTGTCGGTGAGTTTGGTGCCCCTGTCTGATTCAGTCCTGCCGCTGGACTGAGACCTTGAGAGCCTGACTGCTGGGAGGGGGGCATCGCCGTGGTCCCTGGCAGCGGTTGTGCAGAGTTCGTCAATGGAGGGTTTGACTGTGAGCCAGTCCCCTGTGAGGCAGTTAGAGGTGGACCGACGTGGGCAGGAGCCGACTGAGAGCTACCAGGCTGTGAAGAACTTGGTCCCGGAATTCCGAAGCCTCTCTTCTCGGGAAGCCCTGGAACGTAATCTGCTTTTTCTTCCCCAGGCGCATTCGTCTGCGTAGCTCTGGTAGGAGGCGCTTGATTTGGCGCTTGCATGGGCGGCTCGTCCGGAATCGGAAGCGGAACGCGCACAGGGGCTGGTATCGAGACTGGTGCGCTCTCTTGCGAGATGGTATGTTCGTCTGAACGCGCAGTTGCCACGGTGGCTTCTTCCACAAATTTGAGCAAGGACTGCGTGCCAGTGCGTTCGCCATCGAAACCGCCAGGTGCCACCGCTGGCGATGCCGCAGAGGTGGGCGGACTCACAGGCTTAATCACTGGACCTATTACGGAGGAAATTTTGGAAGGCTCCGTTCTCTGCTCGAACTCTACACCACCATCATGAGGTTCCTGTGATTTATCGAGAGGTGATGACGGCTGCGCTTGAACTGGCTGAGCTTGAACTGGCTGAGCTTGAACTGGCTGAGCTTGAACTGGCTGAGCTTGAACTGGCTGAGCTTGAACTGGCTGAGCTTGAACTGGCTGAGCTTGAACTGGCTGAGCTTGAACTGGCTGAGCTTGAACTGGCTGAGCTTGAACTGGCTGAGCTTGAACTGGCTGAGCTTGAACTGGCTGAGCTTGAACTGGCTGAGCTTGAACCGGCTGAGCTTGAACTGGCTGAGCTTGAACTGGCTGAGCTTGAACCGGCTGAGCTTGAACTGGCTGAGCTTGAACTGGCTGAGCTTGAACCGGCTGAGCTTGAACTGGCTGAGCTTGAACTGGCTGAGCTTGAACCGGCTGCGCTTGAACTGGCTGAGCTTGAACCGGTTGCGCTTGAACTGGCTTCGGTGCTGACGGCTCTCCTGATTTTGCACCAGGTGCGCCGCTCTGCTCAGCCCCTGCTCTTGCGAGTGTGGCCGCGAGAGCAACTTTCGCTTGAACCTCTTGAGTTGTTTCGCGCATACTCTTCATCACCGCGCTGAAAATCTCAATGAGAAATGGATCCCATTGTTTCCCCGCACCATCCTTCAATACGCGCAACGCCTCGTCATGCGTCATTGCGGGACGATATGGACGCTCACTGATCATCGCGTGATACGAATCGACAATTGCGACTATACGAGCCGGTAATGGAATATTCTCGCCCTTCAGACCCTTCGGGTATCCAGTACCGTCCCAGCGTTCATGATGATTTTCCAGGATCTCGCAAATGTCCTTCAAGGCTCGCACTGGTCGCAGCATCTGCGCACCGAGCGTAGCGTGCTGATTGACCTGCTCCCTCTCCTCTCGAGTCAGCTGTCCTTCTTTGTGTAAAAGTTCTTGTGGTAGCTGAAGCACGCCTACGTCGTGAAGCAATCCAGCTACGCGAATCTGTTCCACCTGTTGCGCGGACAAACCCATGACCTTCGCCAGAAGTTCGCTCATGCGTGCGACTTCCAAATGGTGTTGCTTGTTGTAATCTGACTTCGCGTACAGAGAAGCTGCCAGCGACTTGACCATGTCCACTACTTCAGGAACGAGCTCTTCGTGCTGACGCGCTTCTTCTGATATCACCGGCGGTGTGAAAGGTCCATCGCGCAGATCTTTTGCCACATCTTCAGTTTTCTTGTCTTGTTCCGGTGCCGGCTCAAACATCAGATCAGCAGCTGTGTGCACCTGGTCGCGACCCATCCGCTTCGAGAGATACAATGCTTTGTCAGCGAGGTCGAGCATTGCTTGCTGACTGTCCGCATCATCCGGAAAACTGGCAACGCCGAAACTTCCGGTAATGCTTATTTCGACATCTTCATGCTTAATCGGCTCACTCTTGAGGGCAACACGGATACGTTCTGCCACCACGGTAGCACCGTCTTGAGTGACTTCAGGCAGTACGAGCAGGAATTCTTCACCGCCGTATCTGACTGGAATATCTACGTCACGGCAGCTGTTGCGAATTAGTTTTGCAACTGATTTCAGAACCGTGTCCCCTGCCGGGTGACCGTGCGTGTCATTGATAGATTTGAAATGGTCCACGTCCAGCATGATCACGGAGATGCGTCTTTGATAGCGCTCCGCTTGCTTCATTTGATCGGCGAGTTTTTCCTGGCCGGTTCTGTGGTTAAACAGACCCGTGAGACCGTCTGTGGTGGCTTGACGTTGAACCGTCGCATACAGCCGCGCGTTAACAACGCCTACTGCAACCTGGTCTACGACAGACTTCATAAAAGTTTCGTTGATACGGCTCCAATTCGCCTTTGCCTCGCATTTGTAACCGACAAGGAGCCCTTGAAGCTTTTGCTCGTAGGTAATCGGAATTAAGAACAAAGATTGGATCGCAAATCCGGATTTCAAAATCTTGTGAAATGGATCTAGGCGCCTGTCACTGGCTGCGTCATTCGAAATAATCGCTTGATCTGCCTGGAAGTTCTTCTTGAAGATTTCGTAGATATCGAGGTCTCGATCGTATGCCACCACTTTGTAAGCTTTGTCCGATACACACTCAACTCGAATCGTGTCTTCTGGTTCCGCTTCATTCGGCATAACGATGAATGTGCTGTCGAGCGAGAACCACCCGGAAAGCGCTTCCAGCATCTCTTCCAGGTTTTCACGAATGTGAAATGATTTCCGGATGATGTTACTGATTCGGTGTAACAAGTTATCCTGGTGACGCTGAACTTCACCTTCTCGACGCAACTGTTCCAACTGCGAATTGCGTTGGATAGTATCTTGCCTATCGATTGAAAGCTGTTCGTGCGCCTTCTCCAATCGCTGCGCATAGTCTTCGAGCAGCTGCAATTGCACGGCCAGTTCGCGTTCCGACTTGCGATGTCGCAGTGATGAGCTGACACGCGCTAGCAACTCAGCATCGAAGCAGGAGTCCGGGATGCAGTCGTCCGCTCCAACGTTCAGCCCTTCTACACGGGCCGTGGTCGAGTTCTCCGTAACAACGAGAATGACCGGAATGTGTTTCCACTTTGTACTTTCCTTTAGTACTTTGCAGAAGCCGAAGCCGGATGCTCCTTGCAAGTCGCTGTCGACGAGGATTACATCCACTCTCGCACTTTCAAAAGTTTCCAGCGCTTTCTCACTGGTTTCAGCTTCGAGAACGTGATACGAACTACCGAGAATGCGATTGAAGCGACGCCTTACCAGTCGATTGGAATGAACGATCAAAACATTGTCAGCATCGCCCTTGCTGTCCGTTGATTTCAACGACTTCGATGAAGCTGTAAACTCGCCGAACAAGCCAGTTCTGCTGGCCAAGTGCTCTCCCATGAGTTTGAGCGTCATCATGTCCTGCGATGTGATGTCGCGCGACGCGTCAAAAGATATAACCCGTATGAGCCCCGTCACTTCGCCTTCTCCGGCGCTCGGGTTGCTCAGTACCGGAACAATCATGTACGGAAAACCCTCGGTCTCTTCATCAAGACCCTGTTCGATATCTTCAACCGAATATGCTTTGCCGATCCAAGAACGCCTGGTTTCTTTGACCTTCTGTGCGACTAGTGTGTTTGCCGTTGTAATTGGTTGCTTATTCTCGTCAAGCAGCGCTTCAACAAATTCACCCGCCACATCCGCCTCATCTTCGAAGCAAAATGACGCGACATTCTTGATTTCATGACCTGCGGACACGTCGATGAAACCGAAGTCGAAACCCAAAATCTGGCATATGTGTCGGCGAATCGCATCAAGGAATTCTCCCTTGGATTGCGATTGGTCGTCGTCTGTCATCGGTAAATTTTCGTCTAAATCGGACACTGGATTTTCGTTCTAGCTTATTAGCTGCCATTCTTGCTACGGCGGACAGCTTAATATACCCCCTATTACTTAAGCTTATTCAATTCAAATGCGTTTTTCACGCGCTTTTCAAAATTAACCTTTGGAGCCACCGGAATGCGCCACCCTGCTGGACCCTACAGGGTATTACCAGTGCATATATTTTGTGAAAAACCTTTTGCGCTGTTCGGTTGTGAAGGGGCGAGATCTATTTTTCCGGGCATTATCATGTAAGAGCAGGAGCCGAGAACTGGCAGATGGTCGACGATAACAAAACACCAGAGTCGCTCGTTTCAAAAGAGATAAACGTCATCGAAGGTGCTCAACTCGATGCGCGACCGGTCCCCACTCTCGATGAACCTGACCTGCCGCACGGCATGCTTGGTCGAGTTCTCGTGAAGCTGAATATCGCGCAGAACGGCGCGTCCGTAGTGATCAAAAGCGCTCTGTTCTTCGTTTTGATAGCGTTCTTGCCACTGCTGGTACTTTGTATTTTTCAGGGAACTGCTCTTCCAGGCTCGGTAAAGGTGCCGCTGCTGGCTGACGCCATCACGCTTTCTCGCCTGCTTCTGGTCGCGCCCATCTTGATGTTGTCGGATCTTCTGACGCGTCCCTGGCTTATCAAAGTTGCCGAGCACTTCTTAGGCACCTTCATCGAGGCTGAAGACGTTGATGACTACAAGTCAATGTTCAAGGGCGTCTTTATGATTCGCAATTCTGTCTTGATCGATGGCTGCTTGTTCGTATTGGCGTTTGTTTCGTCGATTTTTCAAGCTAGCATGGTTGTTGCGCTGGATATTTCGAGCTGGCAGCTCGTAGGCATACACTCTCATCCGGTGCTGTCGATACCGGGTTGGTGGAATGCGGCGATCTCGCAGCCTCTGTTTCGTTTTGTTATTTTGAGCTGGAGTTTCGATTATTTGTTGTGGGTTTACTTCCTGTTCAAAGTGTCGCGATTCAAACTTAAGGTAATTGCAACTCATCCTGACGGGGCTGGTGGACTGGCTTTTGTGAGTGTTGCGCAGACGCCATTTTGTGTATCCGCATTTGCGTTGTCTGCTGCGATCAGCAGTGTGGTGGCACATGCGGTGCTTTATACACATATGAAACTGCAATCGTTTACCAATCTCGGTATTGTTTTTCTCGCTCTGATGCTCTTGATTTTTGTTGGACCTCTAGTTGTTTTTACTCCAACTCTGTTACGAACGAAACTGAAATCGGTTTTCTCTTTTGGCGCGTTGTGTCACGAAATGAGCACGCTATTCGCTGCTAAGTGGTTGGTTCCACGCGCCGAAGGCGACCCAAAAATTCTCGATAGTGCAGATTCGTCCGCCCTTGCCGACTTGAACTCGAGCTATGTAACAATGAGCAGTATGCGTCCGTTCATTTTCAATCACAAATTTGTAATGACATTTGCAGTCGCATCGGCGCTTCCCGCACTACCATTGGTGGCAACAGTAATGCCCCTAAAGGATATACTGATGCAGATTTTAAAAGCGCTGACATAGCTATATAAAGGAAGGGCGAGTGGGTTTTAAACCATTTCTACAATGGAGCGAAGATGACTTAAGGGTGACCTTACCGCAGGAGTTCTTTGAGCGGAATACCGTTGAGGTTGCGCGTCATCTGCTGGGCACGGTGTTATGCCGGCGTCTCCCTGACGGGTCGATTTTGCAAGGACAAGTTGTTGAGGTGGAAGCCTACACTCACGATGATCCTGCCTGCCATGCGTTTAAAGGCAAGACACCACGCTGCGAGGTGATGTTTGGACCGGGCGGTTTCAGCTATGTCTATTTTATCTACGGTATGTATAACTGTTTAAATGTTGTCACCGAAGTTGATGGCGTCGCTGGTGCCGTTCTTATTCGGGGAGTTGCTGCCGAAGGCACTAATGGTCCCGGGAAACTTTGTCGACAGTGGAGTATCGATCGATCTCATAATGGGTTGAACTTGATGGATCCGGAGTCAGAAATCTGGCTTGCGAAGGGGGTGTCGCTAGCCGACGAAGAGATAATCGTGACGCAACGAATAGGATTGTCTGTGGCACAAGACCAGATGTGGAGGTTTGCCGCGAAGGATCACCCGAGTGTTTCCGGACCCCGCGCCGCGCGTATATCTTCGAAACCTAAAGCAGAAAAATTGCGCCGTCCAGTCAAGAGAGTGAAGCGCAATGCCAGGTAGGCTGGTCCGATGGCTGTGCGTCGTCGCCTGGATGGTAGTCATCTTTGCTTTCTCGCATCAGGCATATTCTGGAAAAGTAACGGAAAAATATCTTGGTGGCATGAACGTGCCAGTCCGAAAAATGGGACACGTTACAGAATTCATGATTTTGTTTCTTTTAGTGCGATGGGCACTAGCTGTTCCAAAACTGAGTAGAGAAGATCGCGGTATCATTGGCGGTACCGCAATCAATACCGCGCAGCGCGGTGCGACTGTTTCACCCACAAAAGTATTCTTGTCGCCATCAGTTATCGCTTTTGTCTTTGCGATCTCATATGCGGCGACCGATGAATGGCATCAAAGTTTCGTTCCAGGCAGAAGCTCGAACTGGACTGATGTTGCTGTTGATGCTAGCGGAGTGTCTGTAGGTGCGATTCTTCTGGTGATTGCATTAAGACTACGCAAGAACACGGCAAATCCGTTTGAAGATGGTAACGACGAGGGATGAGCAACTTTCCGGATAATGTGACACAATGATATCGTTCCGGGGAACGACCGGTTGCCTGATGAAAGCATTCGCGTATTTAACTAGCTCTGCAGTTCTTTCTTTGTGGCTCCTGCTGCCGTCGTGTGCGGCGGCGGAAAACGTTGATGAGCCGCCGTTGGAGAGAAGTAAAACGGTTGGGGACTTCTACGCGACGGATCCAACATTTCATCCCGATGCTCGAGCCCATCGAAGTAAACTTGCTAAGGTTCAAAATGACTGGAATTCGTGGAGTCGATTGGTGACTCTCTCATTGGTACGGCTTCTGAATGGAGCGCCCATGGAGTCGTTCAAAGGAAAAGAATTAGCTTGTAAGTTCACCTTTTGCATGACGAGAGACCGTAGAGTCAAAGATGCAAAAATCATTGAACCAAGCAAAGATCCCGTGTTCGATCAGGCGGTCCTAACTCAGGTTTTTGAACTGGAAAAGTCTCCGGGACAATTTCCAAAAGCGTCAAAGGAGCGCATAGTTCGAGTCACGGCAACTTACTCCTCAAAGCCAAGTGTAACTGACGTCGATGTAACAACGCTCAAAGGCGTTTTGTTGAATAAAAAGGGATCCTCAAAATAATGACTGAAATTAAAGCAGTAATATTCGATTATGGTAACGTTCTGTGCCATGAGCACCTCGACTCCGATTTGCAGGAAATGGCAAAGTGTATCGGCGTGGATTGGCAGGCCTTTAAAGAAGCTTACTGGCATTACAGGCTTGATTATGATGCTGGAAAGAGTTTTGACTCTCACTATTATCAAATGGTGGCAGAGATGTGTGCCGCTTCAATCACCGCTGAGCAGATCAAACAATGCATTGATTTTGATAACGCCGGCTGGAGCAGACCGAATCAACCGATGGTAGATTGGGCGCACAGACTGCGTGCGCATGGAACCAAAATTGCCATCCTCTCAAACATGCCGCAAGATTTTCGAGATTTCTTTTCCACTTGTACTTGGCTGCCTGAGTTTCATCACTCCACTTTCTCTTGTGAATTGAAGGCCGTGAAACCAGCGCATGATATTTATCATCACGCCATTAAGGGCTTAGGTGTAGCACCAGAGAACGTCCTGTTTATCGATGATCGTCTTCCGAATATCGAAGCGGCGAAGGAGCTGGGATGGCACGGATTTGTGTTTACCAACGCCTCGGACTTGCATGAGTTCATCAAAAACACAAACCTTCCTGCCGTACTCTTGGAAGATAACTGATCTGCTATTTACTCTTGATTCAAGAAATTTTGCTACCGCACACGCAACTTTTGAGTTTTTAAAATATCAAAAGCTTTCAATTTTTAATTGTGGTAACTACGTAGTTCGATTTTGATATTGACCGAAAACGGCATGAAAAGCCGTCCAATTAACTTGTCAAAGTAATTTGCCGGATGGCATACTGAAACTCACGCACACAGATGTCGCTATGCAAGCGGGTGAAGCGTTCAATCCGATGGACAGCTGAAATTCGTTGATAGAACCCCCGATGTCTCTCGTTTGTTGGAGAAAGCAAACGTAAGGCCCCTTAAAATCCTTTACTATCAACACAGGTTCTGCCATCACCAATAGTGCTGCATAAGAAGTTGAGTTTGGGTGGAAACACACCGGACTCCGCTCTCACAATGGGAAAGACTGGGGCTCTCTTCGACTTGCGGAAGTCGAACATCCGGGTCTGGAGTGAAATAGGAATCTGAGTTCATGGATCAAATAGAAAGTACCAAGACGCAATTCACGCCGGAGAATCCATACCGGCCAAATTTCAACGAACTGATACCATCCGTATCAGATCTTCGTCGTCCAGAACAGACGCCAGCGACCTCAAATGAAAAGGACACCAGGGATAGTTCTACCTCGACTATACCTGATACCAGCAAGGCTCCCCGCCCGGGCGGCGTTCCAAGCCTAAAACTATCGGAGGGCACAGATGTTTTTCTGCCCGACATGAGTTGGGATGTACTAGACAAAGGCACCATTCCTGGCGCCGTGTCACCTGTCAAAGGTGATGTCTCGCCGAGAACCACAGTGCCAGGCGCGGAACCGAGACCCACAGTTCCCGACGTTTCGCCGAAGCCCTCAGTTCCCGAGGTTTCACCGAAGCCCTCAGTTCCCGAAGCCTCACCAAAGCCATCTGTTCCCGAAGCCACACCGGCAGCTCCCAGAGACGGTGGCACTGTTCGTCCGCCTGCCCCTGGTGACAACAGCGGTGTCGTGACGCGGAAGCAGGAGATTACTTCGGACAAGCATGGTAACGTCGCTACTGTAAAATTACCCGACGGATCTTCGCGCACATATAAATTTGATGAGTCGGGCAAGGAGATTTTACAAATTACCGACCGCATCAAATCTCCGGCTGGTGAGCGGGTAGAGGAGTGGACGAGACAGGCTGATCCCACGACTGGAAAGTTTGGAGAGAAATTTAGTAGAACGCAGCCCGCAGGGTCTAACGAAGTTCGCGACAAGGTGAAGCAACTGCCCGACGGGAGCTACGAGTATTCCGACGCTAAAGGCGAACGCAAAACCTCGCAAGTTTCCATGCAAGGAGACGCGAAGCCCGAGACTCCCTGGAAAGCTGATGTGAAGCGCGATGAGAAAGGACGTTTTTCATCGATTGAGAACGAACGTTTCAAGCGTGAGTATCAATATTTTGAAGGCACAACCAAGATCAAGTCTTATCACGTAGTTGATAAACAATCGGGTCAAAGTGCAACCTGGTCACGCTCCGCACCAGAATCCGCGAATTGGACTGCTCAAACAGGTGACGGTCGTACCGCTACCCTGCAGGGCGAGTTTGCCGTTACCGATGACGGAGTTCATGTCGTTCAGCGACTCTCGTGCAGCTGGGGTGAAGGAAAGGACAATTATGCGTTTCTTGGTAACGGCACCAAAGTCGGTATCAAGGCCACCGACGGGAATGGTTTGACCGCAGCCGATGGTTCGACCTCGCGATACGTGAAACGAGCGGATGGTAGCACGGTCTCCTACACCTCTTACGACAACAAGCAAATTTCGGTTTACGACGCATCCACCAAAACGCGCACCAACTGGACGCAAGGCGCGGATGGTTTGTGGAAATCTGACTCCCCGTACGAACCCGAGGCTCGAAAAGACCTTAGCTTCAATGATAAGGGAGAACTCAGTTATGTCGACAAGGATGGCAGCACGCGTACTCGGACGCTTGCCGGTGAGGAGATTGTCGGCAAAAAAGATGGATCGAAATTGGTTTATGACCGACAAGGTAAGCTGTCGAAAGTCATCTACGGAGATGTAACCAGGACATTCCAGAAAGACGAGAAGGGCTCAGTCAAGGCTGTTCAAGAGGTTAATGCGAAGGGTGAATCGAAGACCATCTTCCCTCCAGCTTTGAAGCCTGGTGAAAAATTCGAAGATGCGAAATTGAGCGAAGACGGGGACCTAACCTACCTAGTTAAAGACACCAGTGGTAATACCGTCAAAAAGGTCAACGAGCGTTCAAATGGTATGACGCTTGAACATGATAAGGACAACGCCTTAATTAGAGCGAGCAAACCAAATGGAGTATCAAGGAGTTTTGAATACGCGGGCAACGGTGAGAAGAAGCAACTAATCTCAGTCACAGATACGCGTGTAACCAAGGATGGTGCTAAGTCTACTGTTTGGGCGCGTCAGGCTCAAGCCGACGGCAGCTTCAGCGAAGATTTCCACAGCAAAGACGACAAAGGAAAAGAGAGACCAAGTCGTAAAATCGGCAACGTTCTTCCCGATGGGAAGTACGAATATGTGACCAAGGATTCGAAGCCTGGTGACAAACCGCGCATTCAGTCTCTGGGTGGTGGCGATGGTGGTTTCTCTGATTCTGTCGACGAGTCACGTCAGAACTTGCTTGAGTCGATGGAGAAGGGTCTTGATGAACCACGCCTGAAGCGCATGGAAGAGATGATGAAGGCTTACGAACAGCGAATGACCGACCGTGCTGTCGCTCGTAAGTTAGCTGGTGTCACCGCGCCTGATGCGATAGACGATGATGTTTCTAAAACGGTCTCGCGAACCTACGACAACATCGCGCAGATGGTCAACAACGATGACCCCAATAGTTTCTACAGTAAGGAGCAGCGAGCGTTTCTTGCTGAGAACTTCATGTTCCATGCACAAGATCCTACTACGATGGATCAGGGTGCGGCAGACAATAGAGACTGGCAAGGGCACGGCACGTGCTGGATTCAATCCGCACATATTTGGGGCATGACCCAGCGAACCGATCACATGGCAGACTTGTTGAAACAAGTTTCGCTAACCGGTTCGTACACAACTAAAAATAGCGGTGCCGCAGGAGAACAACCTAAAACGGTTACGTTCTCTAAAGACTATTTGAAGTTTCCCGATGGATTCCAGGAAACGAATTGGTCGATCAGTAAAGCTACCGATACCTGGGATCGGCAGCCGGGTTTCATGCGTCAATGCGACGGAGATCGAAGCCCGGTCGGCAAAATATTTGATTATACGATGCCTGTAATAGGAAACCGTTCGCAAGATCCTCGCGCCATGGATGGTGGCACGCACAATTCGTTCACCACTACCGGCGGTCGCTGGTACGTCGGCAACGCGGAGATTATGCAAATGGTTACGGGCGACAAACCTTGTGACATCAAAATGGGCGACCATGGAGAAGGAACGCTTATCAATAATGACTTTAGAAAAACGCTTTTGGAGAAAGGAACCGTTCTTAATTACAGTCCCGGACACGCGAAGTCGATCGCATTGAAGAATATTGAGGGCACCTGGTGCATCGTGCAAGATAACCAGCACGGCGAAAATGACGACCGTATCATCGCCAAAATTACTGACATTCAAGCTTGGGCGCGCGGCGATAGAAACGCTGAGCAGCAGGTCAATGAGGCGGTAAATCAACGCAAGTACAAGCTGGAGACGGATAGTACCATTCGCGGTATCGTCAAGCCCACATCTGATGACACCTCTAATAATCAAAGATATAACTCCGCTTCCAACGGTAGCTACTATCCAAGTCAGAATCAGGGTGTCTATCCACAGCCAGGCTATCCGCAACCGAGTTACCCGCAACCGGGTTACTATCCGCAGCCCGGGCACGTCCGCATGAGGGGGCGGTGGCGCTAACTCTGGGATCAAAGTGCCATCAGGAATCTATTTTTTGACAGATGATCGGAGGATATAGATTTGTCGATTTCGGTTCAAAGCCAGACACCAATGAAAGTGAAGGGCACTAAAGCTCTTGCTGCTCGTATTCGTAGTGCAGGTCGAAATGACTTCGAGCGAACTGAAGGCGACGCGGATAAGGTCGATATTGATAACGACCTGAGCTTCGATCCTTTCGACCATCTTACTAACAGTGTACTCGCGCTATCCGTTACCGGGCAATTTGATTTTTTGGATCCGCTCAGTTCAAACGCATCGACAACGCCTGACTTCATGCAGATATTCGCTCATCAGATGATGGTGGAATTTGGCACCGATAATGGTGCATTTCTGATCGAGCGGTTTCAAAAGGGGAATGTTTCTCCGCGCATGAACAAGCAAATTGAAGCGATTCGTGAGTACGTCGCTGGTGTTTACCGCAGGCAATATTTGAACAAGCACCGGGAAGTCCTGGATGTTGTATCCACGCTCTATCGCGAAGCCTATCGCAAAGGCGGCTTGTCTCAGGTTGACCAGGCAATTGCACAAGTAAATGAGAGGTTACGATTGGCCGGTGCGCGTTTTGGTTTCGGCCCCGGAACCGCCTGTATGGAAGGCGATAACGGCACCACCGAATGGATTGCGATCATCTTTTCTGACCTTGAACGCGAGGAGTTTATCGCACTCGAGTGGTGTCACATTCAGAATCAGCCAGCGCTGTAGCTTACTTTTTCATCATGAAAATGCCGCGCGCACGCTTGGCGTGTTTTTCAGCCTCGCTCTCTCGATTGCAGGCGCGAAGCATCGTCGCATAGTTTTCGAGAATTGAAACCAATCCGTCGCTGAAGGGACCATCTGACTTTTCCTTAGCCATGATTGCGCGCTTATATACAGGATCCGCGTCATCATATCGACCTTGAGCGCGTAAACAGTTCGCGAGGTTGTTTAAACTCGTCGCCAGTTTCGGATCTTTTTCGCCCATTTTTTCGGCTTCAGTGACGGCCAACAAAAAGTGCTTTTCCGCCTCGGCTTGCTTGCCCTGGGACATCGCCTGTTGACCGGCTACGTTATATCGCTCCCACATGGTTCGTGCCTCGCTGAAAGTTCACAACAAGGTTGTTCCCTTCGATGCGATCATTTGACCACATTCCCTTGAACCGAGCGACGAATTAATTTGCCGGCTTCTTTTTGTTTTTCTCCGCCAAGCATTTTGCTCTGGATTTTCAACATCTCGTATTCTTCGCGAAGTCGACCGAATTCACGCGCGAGTTTTTCCTCTTCACGTTGCCGCACGGATTCGTTTGCGGTGGCCGCTAAGTTTGCTGCCACCATATTGCGACTTTCTTGAACCAATGCATTGTTGTTGCGCAACTCTTGCATGCTTGCGGCCAATTTTTGTTCGTCGGCTCGGAGCATATTCGCTATGTGACTTGCTTCACCGGCGGTGGCTTGAAGCGCTCCGCAAATGTGCGGCGGTTCGATTGTGTTTAGCCCATTGACGTGAAATTGATTGCAATGCAGATCGTATAACTGACGTTGTTGATCGTAGGTCGCTTGAGCACGTTGGCACTCACCGATGGTGGTGCGGAAGACATTCAAATTATACTTGTATCTGTCAGCGTGATTAACAAAGGTCTGGAGGTCTTTTGTGTAGTCGCGAACGGCCGATTGCAATGCAGCGCCCGAAAGCTTCGGCGGGGCAACAGCCGGCATGCCGTTTTGCATCATGTTCGCGGAGCCCTTCAGCGTTTTCGCAATCAGAAGTTGATTTTGCATTTTTTCGTGCAGCGCTTTTCCTGCGCGGATAAAATCTCGATTCTCCTCTATCAAATATCTCGCCTGCAGAAACCGCTTCGGGTCGCACCCCGGTTCCGGAACGTCAAACGTGAAGTCTTCGTTTTTGTCCACCGCTTTCGCCGAGCAGCAGCTGCCGCTGTTACTATCGCTAGCTAAATTGTTGACACTGCCACTTGATGGTGTCCGCGAAATCGAGTCGTTTCGACTCAGTGATGCACCGTCAACGGTGTCAGCAAAGGTTGGCGTTTGAAGAGAGACGATTACCGACGAAGCCGCCATCAGCGCCATCATGTATCGAAGCTGGTTTGTTGCCTTCATAGCTTTCTCCTTTGCTACTTTGGTGCATTCGGTTTTTTAGCCGCTTGAATCTCCTCAGGCGTTACAGTAGGAAATTTGAAAAACTTTGATTGCGCATGCAACGCGCGCGGTAAATCAGAGAATTGTAGCTGCTTCGCACGAAGTTCGATCGGGGGATCTGGCGGCGGGGGAATGTCTTCCTCCTGCGTTTTGCTTCGATAATATTGCACGTATAAATTCGAACCAAGTGCTCTAAGCGGTGGCGCTGAGCTGTTTGTTTTTCGTCCAAGTCGTTCTATTAAAGCATTTGCCGTGTCCTGGACAGTCTGCGCGAGGTGCTGTCCATGCGCCTTTGCGCGAGTCGATTCAATCGACGTATCGTATATCAAACCCGAGTTTTGAATAAAATCTCGGTCGCTCACTTCGGTGCCGTCGCGGCTGTTCATCAGCTCTGCCGGCGTGTAGAAATAACCATGACGACGACTGACGTTGCGTCGATTTCTGGCGTAAGCGTTTTGTTCGCGAATTTTGCGCGCCTGCAAATCCAGTGATTGGCGCTGTATCAAAAGACCGCTGCTGATCACGTCCTCCGGCGTGTCGACAGCCCTATGCTCATTGCCTTCCAATCGCCCGGCGACATCCATCGAAAACTGCTTTGCGCGCTTGCCGTCCGCGGAGAACGGATTTATCGAGTAACAGGCGCGATAAGTCATCTGCGCATCTTCTGGCTCTTTCAAAAATTCAAGCGTTTTACCAAGAAACAGATAAGCTGCCTGGTCACCCGGATTTTGCTGAACCGCTGTCATGAACTGCTGTTTCGCCGCGTGATAGCGCTTCAGTTTAAACTCCTCGCGCCCAAGTTCAAATGCGCTCACTGCCACCGCCCGCGGCGCACATCCGAGCAGGCACGCACAGGCGGCGCCAATGGACAGCGCCGACTTGAGCTCCTGACTGCGAATCATCGTGTCACCATAGACGCGTGAAGTTTCTACCCTAGAATGTTCCCCGATTTAAGCATAAAATGACACGCGAAATCAGCCAGACTGTACGTAGGGTAAACACTGTGGGCGCTTCGAATCTCATTCTTGAAACAAACCGACTGCGACTGCGACGCTGGAAGGCATCGGATGTCGAGCCCTTCGCCGCGCTGAATGCTGACCCTATTGTGATGAAAAACTTTCCGTCGCCGCTGAGCCTGGATCAAACCAAAAGCTTTATCGGTGGCGTTGAGGCTCATTTCGAGTTCGAGAACTTTGGATTGTGGGCTACCGAATTGAAGGATGGGGGAGACTTTATAGGATTTGTCGGTCTGAGCATTCCGAGATTCTCGGCGCCGTTTATGCCTTGCGTCGAAATCGGTTGGCGTTTGGCTCATAAATATTGGGGGCAAGGATACGCTCCGGAAGCGGCGAGAGAGGTTTTGCGCGATGGTTTTGAGCGTGTGAAACTTCTAGAGATTGTCTCTTTCACGGCGACTTCGAACGTCAACTCGATGCGCGTGATGGAGAAGATTGGAATGAAACACAATCCAGCTGAGGATTTCGACCATCCGAATGTCACTGATGGGCATCATCTAAAACGTCATGTGCTCTACAGGCTTACCGTTGACGAGTGGAAACGCGGCATCGGTTGTGATCGAGATGTGAGTAAGACCTTGATTTAATCTGGGCCTGAACGACTAAAAACGGTTTTCTTTGTGGAACAAGATCCACAAGACATCGTCCACAAGCTAATTGCAGAACGCTGACCGAGGTGTTTTTGCCGAATCTTTCAATAGATTTGCAAAAGCTCTTTTCGGGTATAGGAGACCAGGGATAAGTAGGAACTGAGTATGAATAGCCCATTTGGAAATCGCCAAAACGCTAACAATGGCAACAATAACCGCGGCCGCGAAGGAAGATTTTCCGAGACGGTCATCATGGACAATAAATTTCACCAGTCGCTGAGCAACGTGCGAAACCGCGACGTTGAGCAGAATCATCCGGACATCGAGTTGATGCGGCGCGAGCAGATGCAGCAGTCTAACCGCCATCTAGCGACGCTATATCGCCTGCCGGCACTTAAGGACCCCGGCGTTCCAGCGGCTCAAGCTCGAGATCCCGAGCAGACTATTGCTGTGCGCGTGCAGTCGCCGGTCGTCAATTTTCACGAGTGCATGCAGCGCCTCGAAAGAGAAACCAAACGCGCGAATAAATTCGGTCGCCCATTTTCGCTAGCCATAATCGGCTTCGGTGACATTCAGAACGTGCCGAATACCTTTGGTGTAGAGGCGTATGAGCTCGCGCTTCAGCAAATTGAGGCTGTTCTGTGCAATGTTGTCGATACCGACATCGATACCGTAGGCAAGTACAGCAACGACCGCTTCATGGTGTTGCTGCCGGAGTGCACCGGTCCGAGTTCGACGATGTTCGCGGAGACGACCCGGCAATATTTTGAAACTGTGCCGATAAAATTTGGGCAACACGCCTTCTTCCTTCGCGCGTCGATTGGAATCGCTTGCTTCCCGAACCACGGTCACGAGTGGAAAGAAATACTTGCGAGAGCCGACCTGGCGTGCGAAAGCATCCTCGGGCGCGGCGGCAATGCCTTCGGTTTTGCGTCGACGATGTAGCGCGAAAGATGAGTCTTTAAATTTGATCTGTTACCAGGTGCTCTCTTTAAGGGCATTTATCTACTAGGCAGATTGAGTGGACTTTGCTTTGATAAAACGGCTAACAGTGTCGCAGCGCAAGGCGCCTCGGAAGAGGCGGTCGGGTCGCGACGCGCGCGGGATGTACATCGTCGAGGCGCTTGTGGCGATGGTGATCAGCGGGATTATTGCTTTCTCGCTATTGGACATGTTGTGCGCATCAATGCGGACTATGAATCGTGCCAGCGGTGATGCTCAAGCATATGAACTAATTGAAGAACTGACGGAGTATACGCGCAGTAACGGTTATGACAGGCTTGTTCAGTTTAAGGATCAGCCTATGACGCTGACGCTCAATCGAACTGCCGATACCAGCCTGGAATTTACAGCATTTCACGACCGACCACTACTATTAGATTTTGTTCGAAGGAAGTGGCAAGATAAAACAAGTAATAATCGCTTCGATGGCACGCTCTCGTACTACGTTTTCGATGGGCCACAGCCACATACACTGAATGTGGCCATAGATTTGCTTTGGAACGATCGGAGTGGCACCTCTCAGCGCAGCTTGGGACGGGTCGTCGTAGTGTGTGATGTTTCTGAGCAGGAGGCAGGATGATACCGAGGCGGAGATCTGTGCGTCATAGAAACTGTGCCGGAGTTTCGCTCACGGAACTTCTCGTTGGGTCAGTACTTCTTGGTTCCTCCTTGGCTGTCGTCGCAGAACTGATGTCGTTGTGCGTCGTCGCAAATACTAAACTATTTCGCCAATTTGATGCTCAGCGAGGAGCGACTGTCGCTTTAGATAGAATAAAACGAGACGTGCGAATGGCTCAAGAGGTGCGGTCAACGCTCTCGACTGATGAGGTCAGCGAGTTTGGGATAACAAAAAACTTGGCGTCTACTGTCCTCATTCTGCGTTTGCCCATCCCGTTCTTGTCGAAGGTTAATGACTCCAGTAGCAGTTCTTATGATCCTGCGGCGACAATTGACCCACAAAGCGGATTCACAGTTCCTGGCTACTACGTCGTCATTTACGAAGTCATCAAAGATGCAGAGAACCCTGGCGAATATAAACTAGTGACCTCCTCAAGAAGAATGCCACGGGACGATCAGTACAAGGCGCTGCATCCATGGTTTGCGGACAACTGCTCTTTCCATGGAAACGTAGACTCACAGGTCATAGCAAAAGGAATTGTTGGTCCGACTGACCCAGCTGACACTACAGGCAGTGCTCCGAAGGTTTTCAGTTTTATCGCAAAGAATCCATCGAGGGGCAACAGATTGGATGTTTTACGGGAGCAGATTCTGTACAACCAATCCGTAGCATCTGGTGTCTCAATGGTTGGAGTCGACCTCGAGGTCAAGAGAGGAACAGAAGGAACGGACGTTCAACCAGTTTCGGGTTCCGACAATATTCTTGGAATGCACACAGAAGTTCATCTTAGGAATTTGAAAACCCTCTCTGGTCCCTATGATTCAACACTATTTGAGCAGCAGGAATGAAATCTAAAAGAGTCCTATATCGATTGCGCAGAGCTAGAAGTCCTCGAGGGTGGGCTCTGGTTGCGGTCATGACTGTATCTGTTTTTGCAACAATGTTCCTCTTTAGCCTTGCTGGCCTTTCCACCGGTCTTCTCCAGACAGAGGGCGCGGCCAGGCAACGAAATTATGCTCTCGCGGGAGCTGAAGCTGGTTTGGATTTCGCTCGGCTCCAGCTCAACAAATCCTTAGCCGATGGCATCGACACCGATATTGCTCCGCAGGCTGGTGAGAAATCCAAGGATTACGGTGTACCTGTCGAGTACTTGCCTCAGGTAGGTAATCGCTGCAAAGTCATGTTGCGTCTTACTCGAATTACTCAGGATGAATTAGGCTCGCTCGCAGAGCAGGGGTTTACAGCAATACCGCCAGGAAGTAATCTCTTTCTCAATGAGGCTAACAGCGATGATTGGAGCCGAAACGCGATCTCCGATTGGGAGCAGGCCCCGAATGGAGGCTACGCCTGGAAAGTTGAAGTCACGTCTTATTGCGGAATTTTTGCAACCACAATTAGAAGCTTTCTCATAGCAGAGAATTCAAATTCGTCCGGTGGCCTTTCTTATTCTTCCAGGGATAATACCGGGCTCGTAGGCGATAAGGCAATTTCACTAAATTCGCAAAGCGCTTTGAAGATTAAGTCCCCTGGGAACGAACTCGATCCTGATGATCAAATTGCCGACAGCGAGAATGGAACACCAAAGTCGTTCAATTCGGCGATTCGGACAAATGGCAAGTTGACCCTTGGCGATACAACCTCAATCTTTGGAGATGTTGTTATCTCGAGCGACACCGGATCGCTCACAGGCAGTCCATCGTCGAGAGTCTATGGGCGTGTTACCGCGCCAACCAGTGCAGTGTCGCAGGATTCGACTCCGTGGAATCCGGGTTATGTTGCTTATCCTACGGACAGCATCCGCGCCATAGCGGATCTTCTGCCTTCAATCTCAGGTGCGGGCCGGACTGGAGACAACATGAATCCAGTTCAGCCGGCAGCTCAGGGCTCCGACTTGGGTGCACCGCAGACCCCGTATCCAATGACTGTACCGAGCAATATAACGACTCTGCCAAGTTTTCCGACGAATCCTGATGCGACATCGACAACTGTTCAATCGGGAGTATCATACGCGACATCGAACTTAGACTCTGACGGAGCCACAGGCCCCTTGATATTTGATGATGCTTCTGGCTCGCCGACGAAGGTCTTCGTTCTCGATGATCCAAACTCGACTTCCTCGACTGCGGTCAATCTCAGCAGTCGGTGGATTACAAATAATGGCAGTGCTTCTGATCTTCAGCTGTACTACGCTGGCTCTAAACCGATCAGTATTCAACTCGATTCGGGCGGTAGCGGTAACGCAAAAATAAGCATCTCAATCTATGCTCCTAACGCTGATATTTCGTTCTCCGGAAAGGGTGACTTCACTGGCGCTTTGGTCGGAAAAAATATTAATATGACCCACGATGGAACAGTACAGTTGGACAGCGAAGCTGCGAAGAGTTTGACCAAGCAGTCGAACTCCAGTACTCCCGGGAACACAGAGTCAGCGGGTGTTCCCAAGCCCCTACACTACACAGTGTTGAGTTGGCAGCAAATAACAGGGGCTCTCGTTCCGTCTGATTGATCTTGGATTACGCTTTTACAAGGCGTCAAGTTCTGCTGGGTTCAGATCCAGATATGTCGCGTACTCCCTGCCGATTTCCAGAAGACTGGGACTTTCTTCATCCGAATGTTCCTTCAGATGAGATCTCAGTTGGAGTGACGCTTCGCCCTTTCGCCCGAGAGCAAACAAAAACTTGGCGTACTCAATTCGTGTGATACCAAATGGAGTATCATCGCCGGTCATGCATTTACTAGTTTCCAAAGCGAGTTTGTACTCGATTTCAGCCGACTCCGCGTCGCCAAGTTTTTCGTAGCAGTGAGCGAGGTTCAAGTGCGCGATGTATTCGAGATCGTTTTTTTCTTCGCTCGCGACGTTTTGCCAGTGGCGGATTGCATCCTCGTAGAGTCCAGCTTCCATGAGCCGTTCCTTCGGCACATCAGCTAATCTGATGACCGTCACGCGCGAGAGATAATCATCTTCGGCATCGAATTCTAGCGTGAAAAAGTAATCATTGATTGTGTAGGTATCGAAGATTTCGATAGGCTCTACTTTCTGCAATTCCCACTTGCGCAGTTCGTCCTTGGAGTCGGTTTCGGGAGCGGGTTTGTGTTTCCCTCGCTCTCTTGTGGATACAGGTTTGCCGATTTCTCGATGAACATCATCGCGCGAAATTCCCAACTCGACGTCCTTCAGAACCTCCTCTTCAAAGCTCTCGAAGTTTTGGCGCTCGTAGAAGAAGTTTACTTCGGTGTACGTTCCGTCATTTTCACTTATGCTGAATCCGTTCTTTTCAAAACTGTGCTCGACCAGGGCGATACCGCATGTAGTGTCTTTAGGTTCTGCGCCGATCAGTTTTACAAGTTTGAACCATTCTGGCGAATAGGTTTTGGTCCCGAGTACATCGAGAATGGTTTGAACTTTTGATGTAATCATAAGCTGACTGTTCCTTTATTGCGTTCCGCGTTCCCGGAAGAAAACCGCGAGAACCGGACGCTCTTGTTTCATCAGCTATTTTAACGAGTTCTACCCGTGATTAACTCTCCAAGCCCAACAAACGTAAAAATAAATCCAGCTAGAGACCCTAAAAAGTAAAAGATAGTCGCCAGTGTAAAACCGCTTTGTATGTGGGAAATGGTCGGTCTGTGTTGCTGGAAGCGGACGTCTACGGAGTCGCCGGGCTTCAGAAACCAACCGTGAAAGTCGAATGTCTCTTTCGCTGTATACGTCTCGCTGCCGACGGTGTAGTCGTAAACGACATTTCGCTTGAGCTTACTGCCCGCCCGCACTTCCGTTACTTTACCTTGCGTGAAACCCATATTAGATTCCCAGGGCAAGCTAAACACCGTCGAATAGCAGAGTACTCCAAAGACCAGAAAGACCGCTATACCACCTACGAGCGTCCCGAAGGGGCTTATCGACTCATTAGTTACAGTTCGAAGCTTGGAGACTGGATGGCGAGTGCCGTAAGAGTGTTGAGTAACGCGTTGATTTTTCATAGTAACGGCTCGCTCGTGAAGCAATCCCAGCCACCACTATGAATTAGAAAGCTCCAATTCCTGCAAATATTCGCTTTTCTTTTGGTTTTCAAGAGGGGCGTTCCTTTTATATGCGGTTTAGAGACTCTGTGCGTTTCGTTCGGCTTCCGCACATGAAAAAGGTTAGCCCTTGTTTGGACTAACCTCTTTGGCTTGAAGTTATCGCCGGCAGCGCTATCTGCTCGCCGTCACTCGCGGATTGAAGTGTTGAACATAATCACCGCGATCCGGGCAGAGCGTCATGATGACGGATGAGGTCTTCATGATTTGCTTAGCGAGGCGCTTTGACGCTGCATCATTCGATTTCATCAATTGATTTAGCGATTTCACTGCGTAGCATGCCGATGGAATCGCGAATTCCGAAGTGTATACACGCAATCCGTTCTCCAGTTGCGACTGTTGGAGCGCTCTGTGTTGGATCAACTCGATCGGGTTTACATCGGCATAAACGCCTCGTTGTTGCGTGCTGATGTGCGCGTGTCTACCTGGCGGTAGGCTGATGGCTCTCCCGTTGATATTGATTACGACTGAGTTTTTATGGTTGTCGTGCAAGTTATAAACGGCCAGACCATTGTTCGATTTTGCAACCAGAGCGACAGCGCCGGCTGCGAGTTTCACAGAGCCCTGGGCTGTTTCTACAATCGTATCGTGTTTCGGAGCGAAGATCGCTTTGCCATTTTCCAAACGATGTACCGACTCAGCCGTCGCGTGGTGCATTGCGGCATCAACAATCAGATTGTCTGAGGTTGAACCGCCAGCTGCCTTGTCACTGTCAGCGGTGCCACGATCGAACGACACCAGATTCAGTGCTTCACTACCAATGGTGGCGCCTGTTAACGTACCGTTTCCACTTGAAGCATTTGAAGTTCCGTTTTCTCCGAACAAATTCAGGCTCATCGGCTGCGCTGCGCTCGAAACCGTCAGTGCGTTGGCGTTGTTTAATGTCGCCAAGTTCAGGGAGACGTCCTGATTGATCGGAATATTTACTCCCGGTTGCGCAGGAGCTATAGCATCAGTTTGGCTACTGAATTGTGAAACCGCAGATGTCACATCGCCAACCATCGAGACGCCAGGCATTGTCGATGACGCATGCGAAGTAGTTACGGTTGGTGGATCGGCTCTAACAACCGAGTTTGTGCCAAGGATAATCTTGTTCATACCGCTGGACAGATTGTTGAAGATCACATCTTTGTTGACCACTTCTACTGTTGCCGGTCCGCTGGCGACAACTCCGTTGTTCGGTCCAAAATAAGCACGTCCGCGGGTACCTTCAGGATCTACGCTGATGCCTGCGGGCGCCGTATTCGGTGGTGTAGGATTCGTGCCTTTCTTCGGCGGAGCTCCGATGGAGATTACGATGTCATCGCCTTTCTTGCCGGACGTTTCCACTCTCGTATTGTCTGTGATTATGACTTCACCGGTAGCCACATTAAGATTGGAAGCAACTATGCCACCATTTACAGCATGGATGTTTCCGGTAAAGGTTAATGACGCACCGTTGGCGGTGAATTCCAGGTCACCATCATTTGTGGCTGTGTCGAACACACTCAAACTGCCGGCGGTGACGATCGAAACATTTCCACCTGCGATAGTGCGTTCAATGGTGAGAAGGTTGGTATTAATATTGTTCAGATTAATTGAACTACCGCTATCCAACGTCAGTGAAGTCGTGTCGATGTTGAGAGCCTTCTTCCCGATGGAGCCCTCCTCCGAAGTAAGAGTCAGAGAGTCTGCTGTGATGACAACATTCTTGCCGACCTTGATTGTTCCCTTTCCGTTAACGTTTAGCTCTAAAGCCGGAGTATCAACCGCTTGCTGAGTCGCTACTTCTACTCCGCCTCCGAGATTCGTTATAGTGATACGTCCGCCGGAACCTCCAGTGGACAGCGTACCTTGAACACCGTTTTTCGGTGCTTTCTTTCCGTTGTTGAGAACGAAGTCTTTCTTATTATCGGAGATGAGTGTGATGGTACCGCCAATGCCACCACCGACACTGCTGGCATCCAGGCTTCCGGCGATAATCAGGTAGCCTTGTTTGCCATCGAGATTTCCCGCCTCAAGCGTGTAGTTTGCACCCGCTGCGAGCGTCGAGGAGTTAGTGTGCGCATCAATGAGAGATGTATCGTTAACTGTGATGTTGCCGCCAGTTCTTACGGTGATGGAACCTCCATCGCCACCGAGAATTCCGCTAGTAGCAGAAATGCGCAGGAAGTCTGCCGGCGGTTTAGGAGTCTTCTTGATTATGCCGAAGAAGGTCGGAGTGGCGTCTTCTGTGACATATTCAATGGTACCGCCGCCCCCCAAACCGAGACCGTTTGCAGACAATTGAAGCGGGCTCGTGGGTGAGCTCGTAAAATCAATTAATTGAGTTTTGAGCCTGATTTCGCCGCCGAAGAAGTTGTCGCCTGGAATTCCTTTCGCATTCGCCTCCGCCAGAAAACTTGTTTCGTTTAGGGTTAATGTGCCTGTCCCATCGGCCGCAGCAGTGAGAAGCAGTCTCGCACCATCTCCTCTCGTGTGTGCGACATTCAGACCGCCGGTTCCGATTGTGAGATCACCATTTGTTTTTATATCAATCAGTGCGCCGTCACCAGAACCTGTTGCGGATACTGTGATATCGCCACCGGTGGCGACTGTAAGGTCTGTGCGTGTTTCGTAAACGAAGCTGCCGGCATCGCCTGTGGTTCCATTAACGTTGAAAGTAAAGGTGCCGGTCGGATTTACGATGTCTGCCGTAATAATCTCGATGCTTCCGCCATTTCCTGAAGCATCTACTGAAGTCGACAAATTGTTTATTGTATCGAAGGTAATTGCCTGGATTGTAGATGAATTCAGAAAGATTGAGTGAGCACTGACGTTTCCTGCGATTCTGATGCCACCAGCGGTGCCGATAGCGATTGCGCCATTATTGGTCAGGATGCTGCCGTTTACGTTGACTGCATTCTGCTGCGGGATGGCGCCTGGGAATGCAATGCCACCGCTGATGATGCCTGCTTGAACTTGTATCGGACCAGGTGTTTCAATCAATTCGACGTTTGCAACTTGAAGGTTGACATCGCCGCCAGTCAAACCACCGGTTGTGGTGATATTTCCGGTTGATATTCCATTTGGAGCGATCATAAAGACGTCTCCACCGCGAGCGCCGGCGGAAGTGGTATTAATTGCGCCAGTAAGGCTGATTGACCCCAGATTTGCCAGAGCGGTCAGGCCTCCGCCCAGTCCGTCGGAGCCACCACCTGTGAGTGTGATTGTACCCGTACCGGTGATATTACCGCCGGTGGCGTTCAAGGTAATATTGTCGAACAGCCCCTGGCTTTGAATTTGGCCAATTTGTGTGCCCGGCGGTGGATAGTCGAAATCTACCCCAGCCAGCATCACGAGGTTGCCGGAGTCTCCGGTCGGATTGGATAGGTTTATCGTGAACGCTCCCAGGTTGATATTTCCAGACGAGAGAATCGCGACGCTTCGGCCTACGAACGAGATATTACTCGACAAGTTGACGTCACCCTGGTTGTTTGCAATGGTGTAACCGGTGAAAATAAACTTGTTGCCCACGATATTTCCATTGGTTTGTTGAACCCATGTGTTGGTTGTCAGCGTGACGTTATTCGCTCCGATGAATTGAGAGTTTGTGTGAGAGGTCGTGGTTCCATCCGGGTTGTTTAGGAGGACGTCTCCGTTGAACGCTAATGTCCCAAACAGATCCAGGTTCGCACCATCTGCGGTGAGGAACGAAATTGCCGCCGGGTTACTAGGAAATCCAGGAGCGCCAGCCGGCGGCTCCGAGGCCGTGATTGTGCTGCTTCCTCCATTTACTGTGAGACCGCCGGTAGTGTTTTTAGCTATGAAAGTTTGAACGTCCAGGGTGACAGTATTAAAGGTCACGACCGGGGATTCAACAGTGACGCTGCCGGTTGAGGTGAAGCTGTTTTGGAAGGTGATCGAAACAGGGCTAGATGCCGCGAAGCTATCGGATTGAATTGTGCCGATACTCAGGGCGATTCCGTTATCAAAGAACACATCGCCGGCGCCAGTCGTACTGATTGTGTTGACCTGGTTATTTGCAATAAGTGATGCGCTGCCGCCTCCAGTTATGTTTACTTGCAGGTTGGTAGCAGTAATCACGTCGGGGACAGAAATCGCTCCAGCGTTGGTTGTCTGTAAAACGACGGAGCTGGAATTTGAGCCGACCGCAGTCAGAGATGCGGTTGTGATGTTGCTTCCAGCCGATAAGGTTATGCTACCTGCGGTGCCGGTTCCGTTTCCGCTTGTGTTGACGGCACCAGTGGTGATCGAGCCCGATGTAGAGGTGATTTGAACAGCGCCGCCGTTCTGCCCGCCCGACAGACCGTTAGTATTTACTCCATCAGTCGTGATGTTGCCGACAGCATTGATGGTAGCTGTGTGCACGGCAGATGCGGCATTTGTTCTTAGAGTACCGTTAGGTGTGTCAATGTCGACTGTGCCTCCACTGTTAATTAGCACTGCTCCATCGACCGCTATATTTCCAGTTGTCGTAACGAGAGATACGCCACCTCCGGTTCCACCGGTTGTCTGAATTCCGAAATTGCCGGCAATCTGAATGTTACTAGCGGACAAGTTGACGGAACCAGCCTGGAAGCCCACTCCTGATTGAACTGTGAGAGTCAGACCTGATGCGCTCGATATCGCTCCGTCGATGGCGCCTGCCGCCGCATCAATGGTGATTGTTCCACCGTCTGTTGAGCCATTCGCATTGTACAGACCATTGAGCAAACCGATTCCGCCAGAACCGTAGTTTCGCACAGTGATGGATCCGCCGGAACCGCTAGTCGAAGCTGCTGTAATTTGATTGGTGAAGAACTGGCTGTTGCTTACTACTTCTACTGTGACATCGCCACCCTGTCCGGAGGTACCGGAGTCGGCGAATATATTTCCAACTCCGTAGGAGCCGCCACCCAGACTAATATGCACATCACCGCCACTGGTGGCACCTGAACCAGTCGTTAAGATGTTAAGAGTAGTGAGGTTGCCTGTTCCTCCGATAACGATTTCCACGTCTCCAGCGCTTCCTGTGCCGTTTCCAACGCTATTCCCTGTGGAGATCTGACCGGTGGTAACGGAACCATTTTGTGCCCTTATAGATGTTTGCGAATTTGCAAGCATGGTTATAGTGCCAAGCACAATATTGCCGTTTGTCGCCGTCACTGTGCTAAACGGATTGTTCGGAGAAACTGTGTTTGTGCTGATTGTTACCACATTTAGTGGATTACCTACGGCGACATCCAGTGTGCCTCCGGAGGAAGTTGCGGTACTGGCCATGCTAATATTCCCGACATTTATGGCGGTACCTGCATTTGCTCCTCCGACGAGTGTGATACTACCTGGAGTACCATTCGTACCGGACGAACCAGTAGTGAGTGTCACTGCCGTCGGCAACAGCACTTGCCCGCCGCCGCTCCCGGCGTAGGCCACCAGAGTGAGCCCACCGCCCTTCGAGTTGTTCGCGGAAGTTGCTGTCGTTAGTTGCTGGAGTGTTCCGAGAGAGTTGAGGTCAATATTGCCGCCGGTGGTAGACGCACCATTGGCGGTGACACTCGTGATGTTGTTTGTGAAGTCCACTCCGGCAATAAGGGCTATGTTGCCACCATTAGTGGTGCTGCTCGCCGATGTGATGCCGAAGTTGCCGCTCAGGTTGATATTGCCGCTTGCCATGGCGAGCAGACCACCCGGCACCGTCATGTTGCCCTGAATGGTTAGGTTGCCACGCGCTAACAATGACACCGCCGCTGTAGCATTAATGGTGCTTGTGGTGATTCCGTTTCCTTCAATAACGACCGCGCTCGCGCCTGTAGTTAGATTCCCAAGAGCAATGTCGCCAGTTGTTTGAATGGATGTTTGACCAAGCAGTGACGATGTGCCGAGCCATATAGGGGCAGGGGAAAGCGTTCCTGCGACAGGAAATGCTGTCGCATTTGAACCGTCGGCGTTGATTACGAACGGTCCACCCGGAAGCGAGGGGGTTGCGCCTGAGATGGTCACGCTACCATAAGTCGGCGATATACCGCCGATGAGCTGAATACTTGTAGGTGCAATTATGTTGATGTTGCCGTTGACACCTGCGGAACCGGTATCGATTGCAACCGGAACGAGGATCGAACCAGACCCAACGTTAGCGCCGGCCCACGCGGACATGAAAACATTCCCGGCGAAATTTAAACCGGACGTTGTGATAGTCGTGGAAACGTTTGTTAGATCGACCGAGCCTCCAGTTGCTGATGCACCTGTGATTGTGATTGCGCCAGACATATCCGTCGTGAAACTAGCTCCGGCGACAATCGTCAAATTCCCGCCACCAACTACTCCAGACGTACTGATAGATGTCACCGCGCTTGAATAGACATTACCGCCAGCAACCAGCGCTAGCGGTGCTCCGTTTGTCGTTAGCGAAGAGGCACTGATATCCAGGTCGCCGCTGCTAGAGAATAGCGGGTCTCCGGTGAAATTCATTTGACCGAGACGGAGGTTGCTAGTGTCTGCATTGAAATGCCCGATACCCCCTGAAATATTGACCAGCCCTGAGACCTCTCCCACATTTCCTAGAACATGACCATCGCTCGAATTGATGTTCAGATTATTGGAGTGCCAGTCACCGCCGATTAATGTCGTATCGAGCTTTTGATTCAGGTTCGAAACCGTTGCAATGTTGATATCGCCATTGAGAGCGTTGATACTACCACCAGTGCCATTTAAATTTATGCCTGTGTCTGCCGGCGCACTTATTGAGACGTTCTGATTAATAGATGTAATTGTGCCGGAGTTAGTTATGCTCGAAGAATTGAGGTTTAGATTTCCGTTAGCCTGGGCCAACCCGGAGTTGTTGAAATTTCTTCCTGCACTGAGTTCGAGGTCTCCGGAACTTGTGATTGCACCGTCGTTGCTGAAATCGCGGTTTGCGTGCAGCGAGAGATTAAGCGTATCGTTAGTGGATCCGTACTGCGCGGACACGGAACCGGGAACGTCGGTGGTAATCAAGCCTGATTGCAGGTTGTTGATATCTCGGGCTCCGATAACTGCGGTGGTTTTAGATGCATCCGATGAGACCGCATATATCGAACCGGCGTTGCTCAGGTCACCTGTCACACGAACACCGTCAGCGTTTCTCGCAAAATCTCCTGACACCGCTACATTCTCAGGGATCACTAAAGCCGATGCTCTGATTGTCTTCCCATCATCATTTACCGAGTTTAAGTTCAGCGCACCGCCCGTAGCGGCACCCTTATCGCTGAGAATCAAACCTTGATCGCCTGTCGATAACTTCTGAGTCAGAGCTGCATACTCAGCTGCTGTGACTTTGTCTCCTGCGGAAATCGTTTTCTGTTCTCCGCCTACAGAAATTGTCACGCTTCCATCAAACAAATTTCTGCCAACAGTAATCTTTGAAGCCGTCGACGAAAGATCCAGCGAAACTCCTTTTCGAAGAATTTTTTCGTTGCCGGCATCATTAGTATATGTTGACCGCGCGCCCGGTCTTGTCGTGCGAAACTCGGAAACCTGACCGGGATAGATAATCGCGGTGTTCATACGTGCTTCGCGCCGCTGAGTTGAGATGCTGATAGTACCTGCGGTTGCAAAGCTATTAGCACTATTCTGCAGGCTGTTCACCGCGGCGGCATTGCTCTCCGGGCGGCTTTGAATACGAACGTCCTGCCGGTCGATTCGTTGCTGATGGCGCTCCGCTCTCACAGTGTTTCGATTATTAGACTCGAGGGTGGGGACGTTCAAATGATTGCCACCATCGTTCGCTTGCGCGGCACCGGCCGTCAGCGATGCGAGCAGAGTAGCTGAGAGCGATACTCCCAGTCTCGATGACCATTGTGATTGGGAATCTTGCGACTTCATGTTTTTTCCTCAGGCACTGTAAGCGGTTGCGCGCGAGGATACCAGATGTGGAGGCACTTCGCATGAGTGGTTTTAACGATCGGCGCACGGAGAGCGGTTTTTGGTCGGTGATGATTTTGTGACGCTAATACATCTGTTGTATTCTGTAATGAGGTGTTTTGTATATGGATGTGGTGCACAAACGACGTGAAGTTATTCGAGATATGCATGTGCGTTTCTTGAAGAGTTTGAGTGTAAATTTACCTTCTCAAATTCTTTCATCCGTTCGTTTTATCTCTTAGCTTCCTTCACTAGGTCCAGGCAAGAACTACATTTTTCAGCTCAGCTCAGCTCAGCTCAGTTCAATTCAATTCAGTTCAGTTCAGATCAGCTGGAAAACTGGTTCCGGTTCTAACGGCAGGTTGTATGCAGGGAAAATCCGGTGTGTTTTCAGACTGCCAGGGTCTAAGTTGAAATAGTTAGCAACCGGATTTTTTGCTGTGAAAAACTCAGAAGAGAACATTCTGGACAACCTGGTAATTGCCGCGCCCTGTTCGATCCCGTGGGATGCAATGAAGGGTAATGACCGGCAGCGCGACTGCGCTGGCTGCGCCAAAACCGTTTACAACATTTCGGACATGACGAAGGCAGAGGCTGAGCGATTTCTAAAAGCACGCGGTACGTCAGAGTGCATGCGCTTCTACAGAAGGGCTGACGGCACGATCATGACTGACAATTGTCCGCGCGCCCTGCGAAAAATACGCGAACAATACCGGATCGCTGTGCGCGCGGTCGCAGGGGTTGTGGCACTGATGTTGGCGGTTCCGGCAGCCTTTGCACAGAATCGTTCTCAGGCTGTCTTGTTAGGTAAGCCTGCTCGACAAACTCAGCTGACGGAGCAGCAAATTCGACACCTCTCTGCCGCGGGCGGACCGTTCATCATACGCCCCCAGCAGCCGGGGACTCTTACGCAGACGCCTTCAACAACTCTGCCTGTGACATCGGACATTCAAGCGACGCTACTTACGCGTGTTGTGACATTACCCGACGGTCGCCGTGTGACGCTCGTGGTGCCGTCACGCGGCGGAAACGTAATCTGGGTTCGAACTTCCGACGGGCGTCCGCTTGCAAATTCTGAACACGTTCCGACGACTCCGTTCAATACACCTGCCGACAATGATAAGGTCGAAACGCAGGCGCTCCAGTTTTACATCAAAGCTCAGGATCTGAGACATCAGGGCAATCTCGCCCTGAGTGAATTTTACTTAGAGAAGGCATTGGCGTCGTTTGATTTGCAAAAGAATCAGAGCGATTCAAAGTTCAGAAATATTATTGAGGCGGACCTGAAAAGTCTTCGTGAGCAGATCGAGATTCAGTCGGGATCTGCAAACTCTCCGAGTGCGCCGGCAAGTGAGCAGCAGTCTCTCGACGAACCTGGCGACAGTGCGGTGCCAGCCGAGTTGGGCGACAGTGCGGTGCCCGCCGAACTGGACGCTTCTCAACATTGAAAATTCCATCTGGGTGGGGCAGAATCCGAGAGTCCGGAGTTTCAGACCCTGAACTGCTCCAATTTCTGCTTCTGGTCCTGGTTCAAATTCAGGTTCGGATTCAGATTAATTCGAAATTGTTAGGCGCCAAGTATTTTCTGGAAAGGGCATAACTACCATTAGTTAGTCTCTGGCAGGACGTTGGAATGGACTCGGATTCGCCGCCCAAAAGCCCCGCGAAGCTGACCGTTTACTTTATGTATGCGGTTTGCGCGTTCGTTTGGGGAACCGGCTGGTACGCCATCAGGCTTTGCGTAAGTGACGGTGGGTATCCTGTTTTCGGTGGTGCTGCGTTACGATACACTGTTGCGGCCTTGGCTCTCGGATTGATGGTTCCTCTATTTCCGAAAGCTTTTGGGGGACTTAAGCGCAATCAAGTACTATGGCTTCTGCTGGCGGGAACCTTTAACGCGGCCGCCATTGCTCTTTTGTACTGGGGTGAGAAGAGTATTTCTGGTGGGCTAGCTTCAGTGCTAACCGCTGCATCACCAATTATGGTGGCAGTCCTTGCATTCTTCACTAAAACGGAGCGCATCACATCTGGTACCATAGCAGGCTTTTGTCTTGCTTTGACCGGCATCGCCATGATCTTCGGCGAGCGACTTGTTATTTCGCCGAATCACGTTGTCTCTATGGTCTCAATTCTCGGTGCCGCACTTTTCTTCGCCCTTACGAATTTTACTGTGAAAGTAAAAGCTAAGGATGTAAAACCGATGCAGAGTTCGGTTTTCTTTTTCGTATCCATGAGCTTGATATTCTGGCTCGCATCCCCTTGTGATGGACCCGCTATGCCATGGCCGCCGCCTGCCGCGCCAACTTACGCTCTGCTGTATCTTGGAATTGCTGGTTCCGCAGTTGCATTCCCGGCATTCTTCTATGTCCTGCGGCATTCGTCATTGACGTTTGCGTCGACGTTGGCCTTCGTTCATCCGGTAATTGCCTTGCTCACTGATAGCATGTTCGAGCATGAGTTCATGTTGACGATGAGCGCTTACTCCGGGATGAGCGTTGTTCTAGTTGGTGTGATACTGAGTATGGTGTCGAACAAAAGCATTGGATTTGAACGAAAACGCGCGGTTGTGGCCGCGCGTTTTGATAGTTAGTTTTGTGAGGGCTTGCCTCGTGAAGGCTATTTAGTCATCTGAACCCTGGAGTTCAGTTTCTTCGAATGCTTCCCGTTGTGATTCTTCTGGCGATGCAGAGGGATTCGAATCACGCTTGGAAACTTTGCGGCGCTCTCTTTGACCGTTTTTCGATTCTGCGTTTTTCTGCGCTTCCTCTTCCGCAATTTTGTGAGATGCGTCCTTCATGTTGGTAATAACCAACTGATTCTCCGAATCGAGACCAAGGTCCAATTGCAAACGAATCTTGATTGCTTCTTCTCCGGGTGTCACCAGGTCTGCCGAGAGTTCGATGTCTGTTCTCTCACTGCTTATTGGCTGTTGAACAATTTTATTGATCATCAATGTTTGATCTTTCCGCAATTGCATGAGTTTGCTTCGCGAAAGCGGAAAACCAGTTTCTTCCCAGAATTTTTCCATCGTCTTCGAGTTCATTACTGCCATTGCGTGGATCTGTGAAGAGCGGTATGTTTTCGGGTTGAAGTCGAGCATGTTAGCGACGAAGTTGCGGACAAATTTGTCAACCTTGTCAGCTGCCATTGGTTCCATTTTGGCTGCTGCTCGCTGGGCAGCTTCTTTCGAATCGCCGGCAGCCTGTTGATTGGACATTCCGGATGCCAGAGCGAAGACAACCGCAATCACTGCAATGAGTGCTAGGACGCTTCCGCCGCCAATCATGATTAGTTTGACAGGCAGTTCTTTCTTTGGTTCTTCAAAGATTGACTCGGCTATCGGAGAAGCTATCTCTTGCGACGTCGCCTTGGCCTTACGTTTGCGCCATGGCTGTTTTACTTCGTCCCAGTCGAGTGGACCATCCTCAGCGCCGCCGTCGGGTGACTCACCATATATGGTGCTCAAGGCCGCTTGAGCGGGTGTCATTGTTGGCACATCCGATGGTTGCGGAATGTTCTGCTGTTGACGCTCGACAACATCTCGTACGAAGTAGTCGCCGCGAACAGCTCCGATTGTTTCAACCGAATCGCTGAGTACGCGCGACAGTTGAACAGACTCATCTTGCGTAAGAATTACCTGACTGGAGGGAGGAGTGCCGATTCTTCGTTTTACTGATAGCGAAATGCGATCGTCGACTTTCTTGAGCACGACCAGATAACCAGACTGGGTTTCGACGACTCGAGCACTGGTGACTGGTGACAGTGCGACCAAGTCTGGCTCTGCGAGTAATTGTCCGGTTTGATCGCCTGCAAATGCGGGGTAATCTTCAGAGTAGGTCACTGTTGTTTCCTCTTAACTCACGAGTTTGCGAACCGATTAATGTCAACTCATATATAGGTCCAGGATATACAGTGTACAACCAGACTCTTGATTTGTCCTGAAAAATGACTGAGGATGAGGGCTAAGGAGCACTTTTGATCCTGCTAAACGCTTCTGTCCGGCGCCGTTTGGCAGGTTCTGCTCGCTTACATTTAGCGAAACAAAAGAGTTTCTAGGACCAGTTGAATATTAGCTAGCGTTCATGAATTCTGCCATTTCGATAGATAGGCACCATATATGATGGCAGGGACAGCCAAAGAATCGCGTCCAGATGGTTTCTTGGCTATCTCACTAAAAAGGATATGTGCAGAGTTGTTTCTCTACTGTTCACTTCAAGCCAATGGGGATCAGGCTTTATGGCATCGATCTCGTACAAATGTGCGATTAATCGAATGTTGACGTAAACGAGACCCTCGCAAAGGTTCGAATTGTTGTTGAACCACTTACAGAAACGCATGATTCGATGACGATTCCCGCATCGTAGTTTTGTGTGCAGAACAGTGGAGAGATGTCCTCGTTGGAAAGTGGCTACAGGACAAGAGTTTCAATCATTGGGACAAGTAAGTTCCATATGGAAGGAATTAAATCTTACCTCGCAGAAATTGAAATCAAGTCCAGAAACTACGTCAAGCTCGGAAAAGTGAAATAGAAAGGTGCCGCCAACGAAAGCGCAGCAAGAGTTTTCCTGGAACCCTTGCCGTCGGCTTGATAGCGGACTGGAGTGACTCATGCAGTACGAAAGATCTAAAAGAGAAATCTTGAACTACTTTCGTGTTCTGATACTGGCTCTTTTCCTGGTGCCGACATTTGCTAATGGTGCTGCGTTTGCTGCTGATGCTGCCGACGAAAGTAAAGCAGCAGCTGAAGAGGCGAAGAAGGCGCAGGATGAAGTTAAGAAAGCGGATGACCAGGCTCAGAAGGCCGAGGACCAGGTAAGAAAAGCTGAAGATCAAGCTGAAAAGGCTGCCGACGAAGCCAAAAAAGACGCCGAGGATGCGAAAAAGGCAGCGGACAAAAAGTCGAGTCTAAAAGGGAAAGTTTTCAAAGGCCTTGCTTCATGGTACGGCAAAAAGTTTCACGGGCGTAAAACAGCTTCCGGAGTACGCTTCGATGAGGATAAACTCACTTGCGCTCATCGCACGCTGCCGTTCGGCACGGAAATTTTGGTGATGAACCCGGCTACAGGGAAGGCGTGTACCGTCACTGTGACCGACCGTGGTCCGTATCACGGCAAGCGCATAATTGACTTATCGAAGGCCGCTGCGCACAAACTCGGCATTACGGGTGTTGCGCAAGTGGTCTGCTCCACGGGCAAGTATATCGCCGATAAAGTGACACCTGATAGGGACGAGCCTGTTAAGACTGCTAGCGCAGGAAGCAGTCCGTCAAACTTGCACTGATGTGAAAGTATAAGCGGAAATGTGATCATTCTGCGACAGGTGGCTTTGAGTGCGATTGAGAGTGCTAAGTAATTGAGTGATACAAACATGAAGAACTGATTGAGGAGGTTCCTATGGCTGTGGGAGAAGCTAAAAGAGGTACGATGCCAGGACTAATCATCTTGAACATCGTTATGTTCCTGGTGATTATTGCTGGTCTGGCGTACATCGGTCTGTCGAGACCTACGATGGACGAGCGCGCTACGCAGGAGGCTCGGGAGGCCACTCACTTTAAGCAAGAGCCCATTATTGCGCCGTCGATGAAACCTGATCCCAGCACGTCCAACAATATTTTATTGAATAACCCCATCAACACAAGCGGTACCGTCAGTGCGGTCCTGCCCAGGACAATGTCTCTGAACACAACACAGGCGATACTATCAAGTAGGAATTCAAAGTCAGCCTACGCGCAAACTTAGCCGTCCGCCGGCGATCGGCGTACGCACTTTCTTGAGAGACCAATATGCAGATTGGTCTCTCTTCGTTTACTCTGCATTTTGCAATGTCGTCTGATTGTCGCCTAGCCGGGATTGTAGTCAATATTTCCAAAATCACTAGCTGCTTACTTCTTCGATAGCTGATGAAAGCACGGGTTTCTTTTGAGATAATTTGTTTAACCTGCCGGATGAGTTGTAACCACGGACGATACCAGGATTGGGCATATAATTGGAGTAATGTCATGGCTAAATCAGACGCGACTAACCGGAAAAATGTTAAAGACAAGAACGAAGAGAATTCAATGACCGACGAGGAATGCGCTATTCGCGCGACTGAAAAGGGCTTTGGAAAGGTTGGTGCCCATCGGTGTGACGAGTATGGCGATGTAGGTCCGGAAGGCGAAAAATCCGGCAAGTGGATCGAAAAGCAAAACATTGAGGAGATGGGACCCAATCGTCCTGCAGGAAAGTCATATCGCACTTTAGAAGATGGAAAGAGTGGCAAGCCAATAGTCGAGAAAGATGACTAACCTTCTGATAGGTACCTCCGGATGGGTCTACGATAGTTGGCGAGGCTTGTTCTATCCACCGGAATTGAAGGCACAGGAGCAACTACGTTTTTTCTCAGAGGAATTTTCAACTGTCGAAATCAACTACACGTTTTACAAGCTACCGGAGCAGGATGTGTTTTCAGCCTGGCGCAATCAGGTCCCAAAAGACTTTTTGTTTTCCGTAAAGGCCAGTCGTTTCCTAACTCATATGAAAAAACTCAAGGACGCGAAGGACCCCTGGGAGCGCATACTAGAACGCACCCGAAAGTTGAAATCAAAATGTGGACCTATATTGCTCCAGTTTCCTGAGAAGTGGAAGAAAAACAAGGAACGACTGGAAGAATTTTTGAAGGTTGTGCGCACGTCTGAAGCAAGCGATAGTCGGCTGGTTTTCGAACTTAGAAACAGTTCGTGGGCATGCGATGATATCCTCGACCTTTTACGAGAAAACAACGCTGCCTTTTGCATCGCAGATTCATACAAATTCCAGCGCTTCAACGTAGCGACGGCTGATTTCGTCTACTTCCGATATCATGGAATGAGCAAGTCCAATCCGGATTACTCGAAAAAACGATTGCGCAAGGAGGCGAAGTTGATAGAGTCATTCCTTGCCGATGGACTGGACGTGTTCGTCTACTTCAACAACGATACTGAAGGCTTTGCGATTGAGAACGCGCGTGTTCTCAAAGAGATGCTCACTTAGTAGTACCCAATATGGTGCTGCATCGGAAATGGTGCCTTCTTCGGAGTTTCGTCGAAGCTCTGTTTTCATGCGCGTTTCGTCATTTGGACCGACAACAAAAAAACGGAGATTTATTTCTCCGTTTTTTTTGATTCAGTTTCTTTGACTTTACTTGATTTTGACTCCTGATCTGTACGTCGCCGTTTAAGCTAATCAGATTCCTTTTTTCTTTTCGCTGCTGATGCTTTACCACCTTTGCGACCGGCCGCAACTTTCTTTTCATGCGTGGTCTTAGAGCTAGAGGATTTGCTGGAACTGGTAGATTTTCTGGTGCTGGATTTTTTTGCACCATTATTGGTGCCGTTTCGCTTTCTCGTTGCAGCAGCATTTCTTGCCGACGACTTGCGTGCTTCTGATTTTTTCTTGGTCGAAGTCTCGTTTCCCGAGCCTCCCTTCTCGCCCCCGCCGGATTGCTTGTTAACAGTTGCCCAGGCTCGGCGCTCTGCTTCTCCTTCGCTGACTCCTTTGTCTTCGTAACTTTCCTCGATATGCTCCGCTTTTCGTTTCTGCTTATCTGAATATTTGGCTTTGTCACCTCTGGCCATGGTTTCGTCCTCCATCTTATTTCGATTCTCGCCGAGGGAGACGCGAGCGACGATTATTGAGTTCCAAATATGTGTAGAAACTGTGATCTCGTTTTGGTAATACTGTATCTTCGTAGCGGAACATTGTGTCCGGGTTTCCGTCCCCGAAGCAGTAGCGATGAAGAGAGCACGATCGCGGCCGAATCAATTTCAGTTACTGTAATCAGGGTAAGGAAGGAATTCGCAATGCTAAACGATTATGATCGGAAAAGACATTTTGAAGACACACCTGAACCAAAAGGCTCCAGAACAAAAGCGCGGAGTCATCAGCGTAAGCCGCTGGAATTCGTCGTGCAGAAGCATTCCGCTAGTCGGCTGCATTTTGATTTCCGTTTGGAACTTGATGGGGTACTAGTATCGTGGGCGGTGCCTAAGGGACCATCTCTGAATCCTGATGACAAACGTTTAGCTGTTCATGTGGAAGATCATCCCTGGGAATATCGTAAGTTCGAGGGCATCATCCCAGCAAAGCAGTATGGTGCCGGTGAGGTGATAGTATGGGATAAGGGTACATATGAGCCTGTCGAAGGAAGCAACGAGGATGTCGAAACTCAGCAGAAAATTGTGCGAGACGGTTTGAAGTCTGGAAAGTTGTCTATCGAACTTCACGGCGAAAAACTGAAAGGCGTTTTTGCTCTCGTTGAAACAAAAGGACGCGGCAAGAACAACTGGCTTCTAATCAAAAAGGATGATGAGTTTGCTGACCCTGAAGCGAATGTAGCTGTGGATAGTAAGTCCGTCTTGTCAGACTTTACTCTGGATGAATTGCAGATCGAGAGCGGAAAAAAGAAGGCTACGGCTAAAACCCATTCCACAAAAACTTCCTCTAAGAAGTCATCTAAGAAAGAAAAAGCGAAAGAGAAGGAAGAGAAGAGCACAAAATCGAAAAATTCCTCGGCGCGGGAGAGCCTTAATAGAAAAAAGCGTCCAAGCCGGCACGAAAAAATGCCGGCTCGCGTCGAACCAATGCTCACAAAGACCGCTGAGGAGCCGTTCTCCAAAGATGGTTGGATCTACGAGCCGAAACTCGACGGCATCAGAGCAATTGCCTATATAAAGGAATCAGAAGTTCGATTGATTTCGCGTCGCGGAATAAATGTGACGGAGCGCTATCCCTTGATTGAAAAGTCGCTCGAAGAAAACGAGGACGACATTATCCTCGATGGAGAAATTACGGCAATTGATTCACAGGGAAGACCATCATTTCAGCTGTTGCAACGAGCGGGTCAAACTAGTGATAAAGAGGGACTGCGAATTGTTTTCTATGTCTTTGACATACTCTATGCTGATGGCCGCAATCTTATCGATCAGACCTTGAGCACACGCCGGCGGATTTTGAGGCAAAAACTCAAGCAATCGGACGTCGTCAAAATAGTAAACGACCTGGGTTCCGATGGTCTTAAAGCCTTTCAGGCGTGCGTAGATATCGACCTGGAAGGTATTGTCGCGAAGAAGCTTGACAGCGTTTATAAGCCCGGCACGCGGACTGCAGATTGGTTAAAGGTCAAATCATTCAAAAGCTCGGAGCTACTGATCTGCGGATATAGCGAGGGCGCAGGCTCTCGCAGCGATCAATTTGGAGCGCTTCTGTTGGGATATTATGATGACCAGGGCGAACTCACCTACGCCGGCTCCGTAGGTACAGGCTTCAACTCCAAGATAATGCGAGAACTGCTTGGCGTTATGAAACCGCTCGAACGCAAAACAAGCCCGTTCGGCCTGAAAACAGGTAAGAAAAGGGACGTGACCTGGCTGACACCGAAATTGGTGGCAGAGATCAAATTTTCCGAGTGGACGGCCGACGGGTTGTTGCGTATACCAGTGTTTCTGCGCCTTCGAGAGGACATAGAACCCTCCACTGTCGTGCGTCGATGACGAATATGTAGTCGTCTGGAACTAAGCATGTTACGAACTTCTTGACAATTCAATATTGCAGATTAAGCTCCAATTAAACAAGTTGCCATGCAGGCAATGTTCCCGAAATTACCGTCATTCGGGCGTTTTAGCGATTGGTTGTAGCAGTTAAACTGTCTTAACAAGGTGCGCACAGAGCCAATTGCGCACTTATACTAGCCTTAAGCCGTTGCAAAGCGACGTGCTTGTATTGTTGTTTGCCTGGGCGTTTGGAGTTTTTGAAGTTCAAGCTATAAGCAAAAATTGCATCTGAGTAATGCAAATATAAAGGAACTGTTTAGAAACCCCTTGTTGACGACCTTCGCACATACGATAGTTTCACAGCTGGTGAATCGCCACAGAGCGCTCCCCCCGATAAATAGGTCCCTACCGCCTGGGACAGAAGTCACTAAACAAACGGGTTAGAGCTATCTCATCGAACAGTCCAGCGGCAGTTTTCTTTTGAGATTTTTTCCTGGCAGAAAAAATTGTTGGCTAACCCTGCGCTCTCTTAAATGAGAAGAGGATCCCTAATGGCTAAAGCAAAGTCCACTGAAGAAAGAACAGTTCGTGGAATGCTCGTCGAAGACGAGAACGTCGCGAAGAGAAATGAGATGGAAGAACTCGATCTCATGGATGACGACCAATTCACGATTCTGGATGACGAAGAGGACAAATTTGACGACGATGAAGAAGTTGTTGAACTGCCTTCATCGCGTGAAATCGCGACGGAAGACTCGGTCCGCCTGTACCTTCGCGAAATCGGTAGAATCCAGCTATTGAAGCCGGATGAAGAGATCGAACTGGCTCGTAAAATTCTGCAAGGCGATATGATGGCCAAGCGGAAATTGGTTCAAGCCAACCTTCGACTGGTAGTTTCAATCGCTAAAAAGTACATCGGAAGAGGACTTTCTTTCCTTGACCTGATTCAGGAAGGAAACCTCGGTCTGATTCGTGCCTCTGAAAAGTTCGACCACGAGCGTGGTTATAAGTTTTCAACCTATGCTACCTGGTGGATCAGACAGGCAATCACACGCGCCCTGGCTGACAAATCGAGAACCATTCGCGTTCCGGTGCACATGGTCGAAACCATCAACAAATTGAAAAAGGTCACGCGTCAACTGGCACAAGAATTGAACCGTAAACCTACGGAACAAGAACTTGCAGCCTCGATGGATGTGTCTATCGTTAAACTGCATGAGATTATCAAAGCAGCTAAAGAACCAATTTCTCTCGAAACACCGATCGGAAAGGAAGAAGACTCCAGACTCGGCGACTTCATTGAAGATGCTGAAACCGATCGTCCGGAAACGACAGTTACGCATGAGCTTCTTCGTCAAGATCTGGCAAAGATGCTCAACGAGCTGACTCCCCGTGAGCGAGATGTTTTGAGATTGCGTTTCGGTTTAGACGATGGTCGTCAGCGGACGCTGGAAGAAGTTGGACAACTGTTCAACGTGACTCGTGAGCGTGTCCGTCAAATAGAGTTCAAAGCGCTTAGAAAGTTGAGACAGCCAGGTCGCTCGTCTAGACTTCGGGAGTATCTTTAGCTGAGATGAACTAACTCAGTTGAATTGAATTCAAGTTTTGAACCCGGGTCGAAAGGCTCGGGTTTAGCTTTGATATCGTATGACTAGGTTCTTCATGAGGCGAGCTGTATCAAACACAACTTCGATTTTGCGGTGCGAACGTCGCTTTTGCATTGATGTGCTAGAGAAAGCATATCGGAGGATTCTTTATGGACGACAAAAAAGAGAGTTGCAAAAGAGCGGAAGAAGAAAAGGTGGTAGCCACCGCCCTTGGTGGCCATGAGCCTGAACAATTCAGCACGGAAGGTTATGAGAAGAGTGATCATTCCGATTTAGATTGCTGCAAAGAAAAAAATGCGGATTCTGAGGGACACGTTGATAAGCTTGCCGGGCAGTGCGAAGGAGACGATCGCCAGTCGACATTTGTCGACGATAAGGAATACTTGGCCAGCAGCGGCGGTGGACGCTCATTTCAGTATGCAGATGAACTCACCAATGAAGATGAACGTAAATCATCGACATCAACAAACGATTCGTTAGAAAGTTGAGCAGTAGTTGGAATATGGTGACGAAACGGCTTCTGGGTGCTCCAGAGCCGTTTCCGTTTTTTCTACTCACAATATTCTACGGCGCGTGCGCGGCGGCAAGATCTTTGAAGGGTTCTACTCTTTATCCGACTTTACGCCAGATTGGGATAGTTAGTTACTTAATTGAAAGTTTTTGATTAGACCCCTGCTGGCGCTTCGTACGCTTGCCAAAGTAGGTCCCTGTGTTATAGTTGGAATACGGTCTATATTCGACACGCTTCTGGTTTTATTCTGCAAACCTCAAGTGATCTGTGAGGTTTCAAAAATGAACAATGATACCTTGAGTCAGAAATGCTGCCCAACTGACTTTGTCTTACACACCTTGAGCACGCGCTGGACGCTCCCGTTGATCAAGGCGCTCGCTCTAGGACCGATGCGACCATCCGAATTAACCAAAAAACTTACCGGTATTAGCGCCAAGTCTCTCACTCAGCGCTTACGACAGCTTGAGAAAGTGGGTGTGTTGACACGCACTTCTTATCAAGAAATTCCTCCTCGCGTTATTTATGAGCTGACTGCCCGCGGTCGCGACCTACTGTATGTCTTGGATGCGTTGGAGGAATTGGGGCAGAGTTGGCAACGTACGTTGCCTGAATATTCGTCATGGAGACCGAACGATCAATGTGCTCACTGTTACACGCATCTTTCTCCAGGTAACCCGGAGAACAGTAATGGTCAAAACCGTGCTTACGATTCTGAGCCTGATGAGCAACGCAACTCGGAAGTGAGCGTTGAAACTCAATTTCTAGCTGCATCTTCCAGGCGCGACGGCGATGAGCTCAACCAAGAGTCAATGTCAGATCAGGCCTTTAGATTCGCGGATCGATAGTGGCATTGACGAATCTCGGCAAAGTTTCGTTCACCATATGTGGTGCTAGCTGGATCTGTGCGAATGCAGTGCGATTTCCAGCAATGAAATTTGGAACAAGCGATGCGGGTTGTTAGTAGCCGCCTTCCTTGTCGCCCGGCTTTATCACCATCGAGGCGACTTCCGAGCGCTTAGTTTGCGATAGTACTTTGAACCCGTTTTTCGGATCTACTTGCAATTTGTCCATAAAAGCTGTTGCGAGTCGTTGCGTCTACGATGTCGTTGACGAAGCAAAAATCGAGAAGATGTGTCACCTTATTGCCCGTTGACCACCCAGACTTGAATCCTTTTATGTAGGATATTGCTGAATCTAGTGTGGCGAATTCAAATGTGATGCCATCATGTTTAAAGACCCAGACCGACGGTTTCAATTCACTGAGCTGATATCGGGACATCGGTGTAGCCTCCGAGATAGAAACTTTTAGTATCTTAATGGCACATGTTTGCTAAACCAATGCAGACCGGCGATGCCGCGTTTGCAATTTCAATTATCAGTTGTTCAACTTTTCTGAGTATATGAAATGGATAGCGCTTATATCAGCGACCAATTACCGGGTAAGCTTTCGGAATTTGCCGGATTCGGATTGTATTCATCTATTCCCCATAGTCTAAATCCGCCAAGAAATGCGGTTTGATTGTGACCCAATCGAGCTCCCGCTGGAAGCGTTTTCACCAGTTTCGCGTTGCCACCACCCACGACGACATAGTCTGCATTAAAAGAGTGAATCAATCTGATCACAAAATCGTGAACTGCTCTTCTCCATTTTTTTAGACCAATTTTTTTTATTGCTCGTTTGGATAAAACATCCCCGACTGTATTGCGAGAATCCCACCGCATGTTGCCGAGTTCCATCGGTAGTATGGCGTGATCGACAATCATTGCCGATCCGACTCCGGTCCCCAACCCCAGGAAGATCATTCGACCTCCTTCGTAACTGCCTACTGCCTGCATCGCAGCATCATTCACGAACTTGACGGGCTTGCCAAAGGCGGCTCCATAGTCGAATCCCACCCAGCCGGATCCGAGGTTGCCGGGTTCCGAAAGAGGACCATTCGCCCCGACCAGTCCGGGAAATCCGATTGATATAGCGTCGAACTTCCAATCTTGGGTTAGCAATTCTACCTGCTCGACCAACATGAGCGGCGTAAATTCAATTCCCGAGCGGACTTTCCTGGATTCCAATTCGCCACTTAGAAGCATTTTGGCCTTTGTGCCGCCGACGTCAATTGATAAGATTCTCATTCCCTCTGCATTTGCAGCACTGCGGGTTGAATATCGTGATGCTGTTGTATTCCTTGTCTTGCTCTTTCGTTTTGTGCGCGCCTGGGGCTTCCTCGCGTGCTTTCCCTCCGAAGGTTTCAGTCCTCCGGCGGTTTTTCTTCTGCTAGTGGCCGACTTGATCTTGCTGTTCGCGTTTGACTTCTCTGCTACAGCTGCGGACTTGCGAGTCGATTTGATCTTCTTCTTCTTCAATTTTCTACGCCCCTGCGGTAACGAGAGATGTTTAGCACGGGAGGGTAAAATCGTAGAAAGATATGCGCAATGTTAAGCAGTCGGGTCAGTTAGCCGCCAGAGGCGGAGGTTTCGCAAACTAGCATCATGTGAAACTTGAATGGAGATCAACGTCCTGTCCTGTTCGCTTTCTCATTTTGATACAGCCAGCTGTAAGCAGTTTGACTGGCTACGAGAAGAGCGCTTTATTGATTTCGGATTTCGGGTATCTTTAAGGACATCCATCTATTGGAGAGGCGATTAAATTCTCAATTAAATGACCAACGATCGGCTGAAGACAATCTTTTTTGTGTTGATGATTGCAGTGGCGCTTATTCAAGCGTTCGCCTACAACACAGCTGCTTATTCAACCGACGATTGCGCATATCTTGACCAGGCCGTTTTGTTCGCGCAGTTTGACTTCAAGCAGGCCGTCAATACCTACTGGAGTCCTCTGTTTCCATTTATCGTCGGAATGATGCTCAAAATCTTTAGCCCTCCGCTCGCCCAGCAACTCATGGCGGTTAAGCTACTGAACGTTTGCATCTTCGCTCTGATGCTTTCTTGTTTCAATTTTTTCCTCTCAAAATTTATAAGCGGCTTCCCCGAAGTCGTTGGTGTCGCAGGCGAACTCAGTGGAGACTTAACGTACGCACGACTTTCCCAACGGCAATGGTTGATATTGGCTTATTCGCTTTTTGCATGGACGTCGCTTTACGTTGGCGGAGTCAACCAGGCAACGCCCGACTACTTAGTCAGTGCCAGCTTGTTTTTAGCTACGGGTATCGCAATCGATATTCGAAGCAAACCATCGGTACGCAAGTTCGGACTGCTGGGAGCAGTTTTGGGTTTAGGATATCTCGCGAAAGCTTCTATGATACCGTCAATGGTGACCCTGATCTTCATATCGATGATGCCGCTGCCTAACATTAGAGGCAAGATCTTAAATGTAATCGTGGCTTTTGCCTGTGCCGGTTTAATTGCAGCACCCTATTGGCTTGCGCTTTCTGTTAAAACCGGAAGTTTCTCCATCGGCTCTTCAGCCGGATTAAACTACATGCTATGGGTCAACCCCGGCTACAGTTTGTTAGGAAACAACAAACCGGACGTGGAGAAGCAACTTATTCACCCGATGGTGAGCCTCTCTGATAAGCCCGACATTGTTGTCTTCGAGGATGTTCTTCCGGCAACATTTCCCCCGTGGTTTGACCCGGGTTATTTCGCGCAAGGACTTAAGGTCGTAGTTAGTCCCACGGGCTCTGCAATTGCACTGGTATTAAATGTGGTGTACCTGTTTTGTCTGTTCGGGTGGCAACTGCTCGCTATCGGTGTTGCCGGCCGGAGTATCGCTGAAAAACAATCGATTGTCATGTCTGGCTGGAAGGAGTCGCTCATCATTTGGCTCCCAGCAGTAATGACCGCCTTTGGAATTTGTACGGTAATAAGTTTGCCCAGTGGCTTCAGTACGCCGAGATATTTTGCGTCGACGGTCGTGCTCGTTTACCTCTCCTATTTCTTTGTGCGAAAGTTTTTAAACACAGAGCGCGGACGCAAGGCGATGCAGGCGTCCTTCATGACTGCTTGTGTCATTTCCGGCGCGCTATTTGCGTATGGCGTTGCCGGTGATGTCTATAGGGTTGCACGAGGGCGAATAGATCAGCCCGCCAGGCTAGCAGTGGCGCTGCACGAGATGGGTCTAAATCCTGGGGATAAAGTCGTCTTAATAGGTAAAGAATGCGCTGAGTGGGCTCGCATTGCCGGTTTGAAAATCTCGGCAATTGTCGTTTCGGAAAAGCCCGATCAGATGACTGACGACAAGACCTATTTAAGATCGATTGTGGAAAAGCTAAAAACCGGTACACGCGCGAAAGCTGCTGTCTACTTCCCGGAGCCGATTTCTGACAATCTAGTAGAGGAAGAAGCGCTAATACGGAATTACCGCAATTTATTCACCACACTCACCGGTATCAAGATAGCATCGCCGCCCGAACGTTCACGATTTAACCAGGAGTCGCTCGAAGACTGGAAAAAGGTCAGGGGCGTCGAGTGCTATCTCTACTTCCTTCGGTAAATTACGCACCAATCTTATTTCAAACTTTCAAAAGTGGTCTTTTGAACGCGGGCGAATAAGACTTTGGAGTGATTTTCAAAAAATCACCCTACTTGGTTTCAATTTCGAGTGCTATGTTTTGGGAGGAACACTTATTAGCAAAACTCTCGAAGCGCTGGTTTTGCGTGACACGAGAGGGGATCGTGCTCATTGAAAATGTTGCTTATTGAAGACAATCTGCTTTTCGCCAGGTCTATTGAAGCCTTGCTGAAATCGAAAGCGAAATTCAACGTCGACTTCGAACATGCCAGTACACTTGCCGAAGCCCTGCGAAGGTTACAGCAATTTCCAACCTTGCTGGACGTAATTATCCTTGATCTGTCGCTTCCAGACTCAAAGGGCATGTCTACACTGCTTGAAGTCAAACGCTACTCTACCGGCGTACCGATTGTTGTGCTAACTGGCTCGGACTCAGAGCTAGGGTTCGAAGCTGTTAAGCGCGGCGCCCAGGATTATCTTCAGAAAGGCGAATTTGATGCGTCTCAGTTTTTGCGCTCGGTTCAATACGCCGTAGAACGCGGTCGGTTCATCAGCGAGCGGGAAGATTTTGTTGCGACTCTGACCCACGACCTGAAGAATCCTCTGCTCGGCTGCGACAAGTTGCTGGAGTTATTGTTAGATGGAAAATTGAACTGGGACATTGCGGAGAAGGACAATCTGATCCAACATATAAGAACCAGCAATAGAGCAGTAATTACGATGATCGATAATTTGCTGGATGTTTATAAGTACGACAAAAGCCTTGCTGAGCTCGCCCTCGAGAACACCAATCTTGTGCAGTTTGCCTTGAAGTGCATTGAAGAGTGGACACCAGTGGCGAACCTGCGGGGCGTGAAACTAATAAATATAAACGACGAGCCCGTCAGAGTAATGATTGATGCGACATGTATGCGGCGCGTTTTTCAGAACTTGATCGACAATGCGATTAAATATAGCACTGCAGGTAGTATCATCACTATTCATGTATTTGCAGACGATGATAATGCGATCGTTGAAATTACCAATCCAGGGCAGCTTCTTTCTCGCACGGATCTGAATAATCTATTCAGTCGATTCTGGCGTGGTGAAAATCGTAAGAATGCCGTTGGCACTGGATTGGGCCTTTACCTCTGTCGTCAGCTGATCGAATTGCATCGTGGAACGATAGGTTGTCGGCAGACGGAAGACGGAGCTAGCACCATTTTCTCTTTCGAGATTCCGAGATCCTTAAAACAAGTTTCCTGAATGACTCGCATTACATTTCGTAGCCTCCGGAACATGGCGCCACCCATATTGTCAGTACTTACTGCCAGGAAACCCACGCTGCCATCCTAAACTGTGTCAGGCAGCTGGACGTGTGTGCTAACAGATCAGCATATACCGAACGCAAGAGGATTGGTCATGAAACTACAACTACTAACAATAGCGTTGTTGGGTTCTTATCTGGCGGTGCCACCATATGTAATGGCGGAGGATACTACTGTAACAGCGTCGGAGAAGCAATTTATGCTTGACACTGCTCAGGCTGGATTGACCGAGGTCAGGTTGGGAGACGTTGCAGGAAGCAAATCAGCCAATAACGAAATAAAAGATTTCGCCAAACAAATGATCGCCGATCACACCAAGGCAAATAACGCACTCAGGGAGGTCGCGAAGAAGAAGGGGGTGACCTTACCCGATTCATTGGACGCGCAACATCAAGCCGTCGTAGACTCACTGAACGCGAAAAAAGGTGACGATTTCGATACTGCATACACTCGCACAATGGTCCGCGATCACAGAAAAGTCAGGGATTCGCTGAGTTCTCATCGGAATACTGCAGACGCAGATCTGCGCGATTGGGTTTCCAATACGCTGCCTACAATCAGGCATCACTTCCAAATGGCGACTAAGCTCAACGACAAGCAGACCAGATAATATGCGGCGAAAAAAGGAAGGACCATCGGTGCGAATGTCATAGACTCTTGTCACAAGAGTTTCTGTTATCGTTTTTTCGCGATGTGCTACGCACCTTTGTGTAGGTAAATATTTGGATTCTAAGGTGCAGTTATGAAGCGGTTTTATTCACTCGCTCTTGTGCTGTCAATGGTGACGTGTAATCCGGTGTGGGCGTGGGACGCTGATGATATTGCCGAAATAATGCGGGACATGGAAATCAAAGCTCCGCCCATAAAGCGTCTGAGCGATAAAAAAACAAAAGCGATTGCGCTGTGCTCGCTTGACGTAAAGTCGAAACGAGAGAAGTATGCCCGAACTCTTGATATGTTCTTGGAGGGCGTAGGCGCAGATAAGGATGTTGACACAGCCAAAGTCGAATATGAAAAAGCGCAAGTCAATTTGGCAAGCCAGTGGAACAAGTCGCAGGAAGTTCTTCGCATTATCAGGAAGCAGGATACTCTTGCTCAAAAGTGGATGGCTGAGCGCGTCGCTAAAAATAAGGAGCTGGCAAAAGCTTGCGAGAGGGAGGACCATTCGACAGTGAAAGCCCTGTCGCCTCAAAATGATACGCATCCTAAGCATGATGAGAACAGCAAACCTTCAACAGTTCAAGCGAGTCACAATTCGTCAGACCAAGGGAACGAAAAAAACTTCGCGCGCCCACAGAAAGACATAAATGCCGGGGTCCTACGTGAAGGACTTTAAAAATCATGCATTCTAAAGCCGCTGAAAATCACAACACAGGGCGAGAGAAGAGCGATTGGGCGCTCTTGATTATAGACGTGATAAACGATCTGAACTTCCCTGGAAATGAGCATCTCGTGGAGGCGTCAACCGCTCTGGCTGATCGAATTTTGGATGCCAAAAAAATCGCTCGAAACGCGGACATTCCTATCATCTACGTAAATGACAACTTCAACAAGTGGCGCTCCAACTGGGAGGAGATTTTTGATCACGTTCAGAACAGCGAATCTTTGGGCGCAGAACTCGCGAGGAAATTGAAACCCGATGAGCATGACTATTTTGTGATCAAACCAATGCATTCTGCATTCTATGGAACGCCGCTCGACATATTGCTTTCAGCTCTGGGAAGCAGGCGCTTGATCATGGCGGGATTGGCAGCAGACATTTGCGTCATGTACTCAGCTAATGACGCTTACATGCGTGGATTTGAAATTGTCATCTTAATTGATTGTGTCGAATCAAATTTTGGTGAAGAAAAGGAGCGAGCTTTAAAACATATGAAGGAGAGATTGAAGGCAAACCTGGTATCTGTTGATCAACTCGCTAAGTTCCTGAGTAGCTAGCCAGAAATAAGATAAATAGCGGAGGCCCTTGATTCGCCAAATCTGCCGCCAAATACGAAAAGCGACGCTTTGCAGCGTCGCTTCGTAACTGATATTGAACTGTGTGAAATCTTGATCTAGTGTCGGCGTCCGTAGTTCTCATAACTATCTCGCTTTTGGATGGTGCCGTCGGTCGCGTAGATGAATAGTTCTGACTTCTCTTCGCGAGCGACGCGCCTTCCAAAAGTTTCCGCGTCATAGCGAGTTTGGAACATTGCCTCATTTTGTTCAGCAGCCCGCACGATCCACTGACTTCCTGAAGGCAGGACATGCACATCTTTTTTCATTTGAATTACACCTCTTCGCTTGGTAAGTCACAAAAGGCGATTTAGTATCCGGCACGCCGTGGCTGAATCGATCCCAGCCCCGGCGCACCCAATACAGTATTCACTTGTGAGGATCTCGATCACAAAACTGATCTAACGCTATGCCCGGCGTTCAATCAATTCGGTAATTTGAAACCGTATGTCAAAGATAGCATCTGACTATTCGAAGTTGAAGTAGTTACAGGTGATTCGCCCACTATCTGTCAGGTTAGTATTGGATTTCATGAGCCTGGACGCCCTATGGTGCTTATTCGGAAAAATTCATATCGAAATGTTATACGGACTTACAGTCGAGTTCGTGAGCCTTGCTCCCGATACTATATGTGGTGCCTTAAACAATTGGATTTGTGAGCATTAAGTGATGGAAAGTGAGTTTCATTAATTTCATCGAATAAAGCTATTCACCTCTGTCGCTCCGCATAGTTGATCTCGTTAGATTCGATACTAACTTGAAGAAAGTTGGAACTGAATATCGCGGGTCGCGTCTTCCAGCGAAATTGGACGAGGTAATAAATTATGAAGGCAGTCGTATTTAAAGGCGTGGGCGATGTGAAACTCGAATCGGTTCCTGAGCCGATTATCGAAAATCCAGCTGACGCAATAATCAGAATAACAGCAACATCTATATGTGGAACTGATTTGCACATGGTGCGAGGAACTATGCCCGGCATGAAAAGTGGGACGGTGCTCGGTCATGAAGCCGTTGGAGTCGTTGAAGAGGTCGGCTCTGCGGTCAGAGACATCAAAAAAGGCGATCGGGTAGTAGTGTGCTCGACCATCGCTTGCGGAGATTGCGTGTATTGCAAGTCCGGAGAATTTGCATCTTGCGAAAGAGCCAACCCGAATGGTTCAGACGCGGGAACGGCATTTTTCGGTGGACCTGCGATGACTGGCTCATTCGACGGATTGCAAGCCGAGTTCGCGCGCATTCCCTTTGCTGACACCACTCTGGTTAAGCTACCAGATGCGGTGTCTGACGAAGATGCACTCTTATGTTCAGACATCTTCCCAACCGGTTATATGGCAGCTGAAATATGTGATGTTGAAAAGGGGGACATGATAGCTGTGTTCGGGTGCGGGCCCGTTGGTCAGATGGCGATCGCTAGCGCCTTTCTAATGGGCGCATCGAAAGTTTTTGCTATCGATGTTATTCCGGATCGATTGGAGATGGCCAGCCGTCAGGGCGCTGTGATAATTAATTACGACCACGATGATCCGACTAAAGTCTTGAAGCAACTCACTAACGGATATGGTCCGGATGGCGTGATAGATGCTGTCGGTGTGGACGCCCAACATCCCAGCAGCGGTCCTGCAGCAGGCAAGGGGGTTCTCAGTGCTGTTTCGAATATAGTAGACCAAAAGATGGTTGCACCATGGACGGTGCTGTTTGGCGACCAGTGGAAGCAGGGAAATGCGCCGTCTCAGGTTTTGCAGTGGTGCGTGGAGTCTGTTCGTTATAGTGGAGTAGTTTCAATCGTCGGTGTTTACCCGCAGACTGCGAAATTCTTTCCAATTGGTTTGGCAATGAATAAATCGCTGACTGTACGGGGCGCAAATTGCAGTCACCGCAAATACATTCCTAAATTACTTGAACTCGTCGAAAAAGGTGATTTCCATCCGTCCACTATTCTAACGGTTGCCGATGGACTGACTGACGCGATTAGTTGCTATAAGAATTTCGATAAACGCCTTTCCGGATGGGTAAAGGTTGAGCTCATACCGGCGCAATCCGAAAATATCTGTTAGCGATTAAAGGCTATCGGTGCTGTTCATCCAGTTCCGGCAGGCGCAACTAATTTCCGACGACGTGACGGTCGCTTTGCTGTCGATTGGCTGCGATGCGACCGTTATGTGCTACGAGAAAATCAGTTGAAACTAATCCCTCTCAAGGCATTTTGACGAGGCTTTTTGTTGGCAGAGTCGCGATGAACACATCTATTAAAAGATTTCCAGGCGCGGATATCTTCGATTGGATAAGCCCAGTTGGGGCCTCCGTTCGCTTGATGTTCGGGCTTTTAAGTCTCCAGGGCGTCAAGGAGCTCGATTGGGCGGAAATGCGCGGACACTGCCGCTGGATGGGTTTGCAATCCTTCCATTTTGTCAGTCTCTCGGCCGCGCTCGTTGCAATTGCCCTTACAATCGAAACCGTTGTTGAATTGCAGAAATTTCAGGCTCAGGATATCTCCGGTGCCGCGATCTCGATTGGGCTGCTCCGCGAGATCGGTCCGCTCACGATCAGTGCCGGATGGTGTGCGATGGTCGCAGCTCGGCTCGCCGAGGAAGCTAAAGTGCACTATCCACAATACCACTCGGATAGGAGCTTTTCTCAGGGATTTATTCTTCCCCGACTGATTTGTGCACTGGGGATGTCTCTTCCTCTTGGCGCGTACGGGCTGCTCTTCGGCTTCCTCACTGGCGCGCTCTTCGCTCCACTCATCGGAGTTACTTCGACAGCGGATTTTCTTGAATCCGCGCGTTTGGCTATTCACGATAAGGATATTGCTGTTTACTTTATAAAGTTGGTGCTTGTAAATCCGACTGTCGGTGTGTTCGCCGGTACTGTGTGTGGAATGGCTGCTAAAGGTCGTCCCCAGCCTGTAGCAGCCAGTGCTGTTAGTGCAACTCTTCTAGTTTGTTTCGCTCTAAATCTGTTTGTAACTGTTGCTGCATACCTGCAAGGAGAGCCTAACCTATGACCTCAACAGTAGACCGGCAGCAAGCAAATCAGAGCCATATGCGTGAGAGCCGCTTTGACAGTTCGCTAAGTATATTTTCAACAGTTGCGCTCATTCTTCTCTTGTGGGGATTTTGCTGGCTCAAAAACAACACTTCGTTGAGACCTCCGCAAATAATCAATGTTGCATTCCACGAAGTAGCAGGTCTGAATGCTAACGCCGGCGTTTTCGTGGACGGCGTCAGAGTTGGTATTGTCGATAAAATCGAATGGGTTGAAAGCCATCGAGTGATTGTCAGAATTCGGATCAACTCTGATAGAGTTTCGATTCCAGTCGGCTCTAGCGTTTCGATTCTGACCAATGGCGTGGTTGGCGCGAAGTATGTTGAGATTACTATGCCACCAAAGCTTGCTGGTGGACGGCCAAAAATCCCAAGCGATGCGGTGATTGATGGGGTTGATCCAGTGCGCCCTGAACTGGCAATTAATAATTTGACGATAGCGCTGAGCGAAATCGACTTTCCAAATGTCCGGAAAAATCTCGAGGAAGACCATGACCGGGTAGTTCTTGCGACCGATCAATTGACGGCTTTGATGAAAAAATCCATGCCACTTATAGAAAAAACTATCCCGCTGGAGGAGCGTGCAATTCACCTGTCTGACAAACTAAACAAGGTGACGGACAAGGTCTCGAGGCTTCTCGACAATCCGAATATCTCCTCGGACATCAAAGAGACCGCACAACAGATTCGAATTACGATGGCTCACGTTCAGGAAGTGGTTAAGGAACTCAATGTAACGTTAACTGATGGTGAGCTTCGCCAGGACATTATCAAGACAATGGATAAGTTGAATCAAGCCACTGTCAGCGTCCAAGGGTCGATGGAGATACTTCAGAGCATGAGTTCCGATAAGGAGCTACGCGGTGATATCAAACAAATGCTGACTGACGCACGAGATACCATGGCGAAGGTCGATAGAATCGTTTCTGATCCAAAGTTTGGAACCGACTTGAAGGAAACTCTAGTGAAGAGTCAGGATGCAATCGAACATCTGGACCTGGCCGCACGGCAGATGAATCAGATGATGAATAAGCGCGCTCCATTGCTGCATATGCTTTTCGGTCGACCCGGCAAGCTGCCGAAGAAAAAGAAGTCGGCCAAAGAAGTTGTGAAGGAACGCTTGATCGAGCCGAGTCAAAAACCGAAGCCGATTACCGCGCCGGTGAATTTGAAGCCCGTGCTTCCGGAGCAGCAGTCAGAAACAGTTGTGCCTGCGGTGCCGGTTGTGCCTGTCGCGCCCATGGAACCGAACACGAGCGATACCTCAACCGTCATTCCCTCCGGTTCTCACTAATTCAGTTCAAAACGGCGATTAAAGACGGTGATTACTTTCTCGACTTCTGCTTTTCTTTAGCGGCGCCCTCGACGCGCTTGTTCTGAAGGTCTTCTTGAAGCACTCGAAGCTGATCTCTTAGCTCTGCAGCTCTTTCGAATTCTAGGTTGCGAGCGGCATTCTTCATTTCCTTTTCCAGTTTCTTTATGACCTGGTGGATGTCCAGCCCATGCGATTCTAGAACGTCCTTCACCGTAGCGACCCACTTCTGTTTGGTGTCGCCGACTTCGAGTTCTTCTCTGCGACCACGCAGCGTTTCCAAAATACTGTTGGTCGTGTCTTTGACGATTGTAGTGGGTGTGATGTTGTGTTCGATATTGTATGCCGTTTGAATATCGCGACGGCGTTTGGTTTCGCTCATCGCCTTAGCCATCGAATCAGTAATGCGGTCTCCATAGAGAACCACTTGCCCGGCAGAATTTCTCGCTGCCCGACCGATAGTTTGCACAAGCGATCTTTCTGCGCGGAGGAAACCTTCCTTATCTGCTTCCATAATTGCAACGAGCGAAACTTCCGGAAGGTCGAGACCCTCTCTCAAGAGGTTGACTCCGACGAGCACATCGAACGCGCCGAGGCGCAGGTCTCGCAAAAGTTCTATCCGCTCCAGCGCTTTAATATCGCTGTGCAGCCAGCGCACTCGAATATCGATTTCTTGAAGATAGTCGGTCAAATCTTCCGCCATGCGCTTCGTCAAGGTCGTTATCAATACTCGTTCTTGCTTGGCAGAACGTTCCTTAATTTCGCGGATAAGGTCGTCAATTTGACCCTCGATCGGACGCACTTCAATCTCAGGATCTACCAGTCCGGTCGGTCGAATAATTTGTTCGACGACCTGCTCGCTGACCTCCAGCTCCCAGTCTCCTGGTGTGGCTGAAACGAAAACGATCTGACCTACCTTGTTGAAAAACTCATCGGCTTTTAGCGGTCGATTGTCACGCGCACATGGAAGTCGGAAACCATAGTCGATCAGAACGTCTTTACGCGCCCGATCTCCTTTGTACATGCCGTGCAACTGCGGCACAGTTACGTGAGATTCATCGATGAATGTGAGGAAACCATCGCGACCGAACCTGCGCACGAAATAATCAATAAGAGTTTGTGGTGGCTCCCCTGGTGACCGACCCTCCAGGACTCTCGAATAGTTTTCAATGCCGTTGCAGTAACCGACTTCCTTGAGCATCTCGATGTCGAAGCGGGTGCGCTGCTTGAGGCGTTGTGCTTCTACGGCTTTGCCCTGACCGACAAGTTCACCGATACGTTCTTCCAATTCGTATTCAATTTGTTCGATAGCAGCCTCTAGCGCCAGCTCGTCCGTGACATAGTGCTTTGCCGGGTAGATCCGAATCATCTGCGGCATCTCTTCGATTTCGCCCGTGACCGGATTGATGAGCGTCAAGCGTTCAACTTCATCTCCGAAGAGTTCGATGCGAATAATTCGTTCTTCATAAGAAGGATAGACCTCGATAACGTCTCCACGAGCGCGAAACCGCGACCGCTCAACCACCATGTCATTGCGTTCATAGTAGATGTGAACGAGGTCTTTCAGAAACTCATGCCTGTTCAACTCGCTTCCTACTGAAACTTCCAACGCCGCTGACAAATACCGTTCCGGAACACCAAGACCGTAAATGCAACTGACCGACGCTACAACCACGACATCATCACGTTCATACAGCGATCGTGTGGTCGAGTGTCTCAGTCGGTCGATTTCATCGTTGATGCTTGCTTCTTTCTCGATGAACGTATCGCTTGATGGAATGTACGATTCCGGCTGATAGTAGTCGTAATAACTGATGAAATATTCGACTGCATTCTTGGGAAAGAAGTCGCGCATCTCGTTGCAAAGCTGCGCCGCGAGCGTTTTGTTATGCGCGAGAATCAGCGCCGGCTTTTGAGTCTCCTTGATGACATTGGCCATCGTCATCGTTTTACCGGAACCCGTCACCCCCAGGAGTGTCTGGTGTTGCAGTTTTTTCAACACGCCTTCGGTCAACGCCTTGATTGCTTTTGGTTGGTCCCCAGCCGGCGGATAGGTCGAAACGAGACTCAGTTCTTTCATATCACCCTTATTGGCTAAATCTGCTCAGCTGCGGCAAGAGCAAGCGGTTTACTTCTGTAATTGAGTATAAAGTCAAAATCGCAATGCCAACCAAAAATAGCTGGAATTGCGACTAAGTTTAAGCCTTAACATGCTCGCGTCCGGTTATCCGGAGCCTGGTGCTCGAGCGCTGTTATCCTGTGGTCGCCGATTCTTCAGTCTCGACTTCCTCGGCTGCTGCCTTTCTCTCGCCGACCGCAGCTGGGGTCTTTTCGGTTTTCTTCGATGACTTCGGTGGATCCTTCTTCTCGGCGTCTTCGATTCCTGCGGCAACCTGATCCTGCGCGTCATTGAGCGCTTTCTTGAAGTTGCCAATACCCTGGCCGAGCGACCTGCCGATTTCCGGGAATTTCTTTGGTCCGAACAGCAAAAGTGCTGCTGCTGCTACGATTCCCCATTCAACTGGGCTGCTTAACATGACTTTGCCCCTCATCCTTGGTCATTTTGACCGCGCTGTCTTACTTATTTTAATACAGATCCTATTTCTGAGCACTTTGCCGTTGGGTAGCTTGTTTCAACAATTGCTCCTTTTTGTACTGTTTAACCGTATCGTTCATGTACGGGTTGATAACTACATCCAGCGGTTTCAAGTTGTCTTTTTTAGCTCTGTCAGCTAATTCGGCAATAGTAGCTTGCATGTAAACAAAATCAGGAACGAAACCTTCCGGCTCCAGATGCGCTTCCATGGCGGAGGCGTCGATAGATTCGTCCGGTTTATTCTCAATGAAGTTCATCGCGTTCATATCCGCAATGAAACCTACATACTTCGGATCCGGATTGAGACGAAGCCACTTAGGTTTGCTGGCTAGCCAGAGGTTGTACGAGAGCGCGATATGCGGATGGTCCGGCTGTCGCTGTTCGTGATCGAGTCTGGAACCAAATATGGTGACTAACAAATCCGGGTACTGCAACGGGATTTGCTTTATGAACTGCGAGCCGTCACGCTCTTGATAAAACTGTTCGGATTCACTTAAGAGTGCAATTCTCTTTGGCCATCTTCCATGAGGAAACAGCTTCTGCTTGAGCATCGCGTTTACAACTTCTGGTGCGTAGTATTTCTTGTCGCCACCAGGGGCGGTGTAGTGTGCGATCGGAAATTCTTGAGATTCTTCCCATATTTTGTTGCCGTTTTCATCAAAGAATAAAACGCCACGCGACGGCTCCCGTCCAAGACCCAGGTGCTCAGTACGATTACGGAATATGTCCGATTGCCATGTCAATTTTTTCCAGTTAACCAGGGGCGTACCGGTCGCCGCACTACCCTGGCGATAATACTTGTTGAGCACGAGTTCATTCGTAGTTCCAAGCACCGATGGGCTCATTAGCGGGCCGATCGGACTTTCATAGAAAGCAACCCATTTTAAAAAACCTAGGTCCAGAGCAAACTTCGACATCGTTACCAGAAGAATGTTGCCACCGTTCCCCCAGCCGACTGCTCCAACATTGTTCAAGTCGAGCTGTGTCGGAATTATCTCTGTTATTTTTTTGCCTTTTGAGTCGGTCTTTTCGCCGTGAGCGAAAAGCATGATGTCTTTTAGCGCCGTCTGAGAATTGGGACCGCGTTCGTCCCAGGAGCCACCGGAGTGGAACTGTTTCAATCCACCACCTGGAAAGGCGAATCGCACCTCCGCAAAGCCGGATTGGGCGGCGTGCATAGTGAAGCGCAATCCGCTGGGACCGTGACCGTCCGGAACGACAATGGCAATTGGGGCACCGTCTTTGTGCCGGGGCGTTTTGGGATAGATGATGTTGACCGCCAGCCCACCATCGGGGGCCACGTCTGACGGAACGTAAACCGAGATCGACTCTTCCTTTTCCATCGGCAGCGATTTCACGCTCTCCGGCGGAAGTGGTGCAGCATTTGCTGGACCAAAGCTCGGCACAATGGTTGTAACAAACAGTACGCTCGTCAGCAAAGCGACAGCTAGCAAGCTGTTTCTGTCTAAAACGGCTTCAAATGCCCGTTCCGAGTAATTGGAAGTTCTTACTCCCCGCATTCCAAATCGAGATGAATTCAGTTTCACAAGTCTACGCCTGGGTTTACCTATAAGCGAAAGGTTATCAGGTAGCAATGCCCGGAGCATTATGCGGCGTTCCATAACGGCAGGGAGCGATGGCGAGTCAAACTCTTAGACCGCGAGCCTTCGGGTTTTGAAGCCAGGCTTAGAAATTAGTTATTAAACCTGACAAGTTATAGAATCTATATCAGAAATTGTGCACTTTCGTCTAAGCGATGACGGACAGAGTGTTGAGCGTATCCTTGACGCCGGATGGTCGGAATCGAATTTCAGTTAGACTCGTAAATATGGGTTCCAACCACGATTTTTTGTCGTGGTTGGCCCATTGTTTGCGCGAGAAAAACTTTGCGTCTAACAGTAACATCGGAACAGAGAGGAACATAGACACTTTCCTATCCTGTTTTTAATTACCTCCAGGAAAGTATCAGGTTTCCTGGCGCTAATTCACCACTTATGTTCGGCTAATGTAATGGCATTGTTTCCAAACTGTCGCCAAGCTTTGGGGCGTCCCCGAGGTAACCTAAACTGCCATCGCAGGAACGTCGTCCTTGGCTGCCCTGTTGGCTATGAAACAAGCTCGGCAGAACACGGCTCTATTCTCTTTTGGCTTGAATGGCACCATAGTCAGTGCGCCGCAGGTTGCACAGTCGACTTTGTGAAGTTCGTCAAGATTCTCACCATTGCGCTTGAACTTTGCAGACAGTCTGCAGTTTGGGCAGCGCTTCGGAAGATTGGTCAAACCCTTTTGTGCAAAAAACTGTTGTTCTCCCTCGGAAAACAAAAACAATTTACGGCAATCATGACATACCAGGTTTTTATCGTTAATCATCAGCTGCCTTTGCCCCTCTTTATTTTTAACACTGCGTAAACGTTGATACCATATGCGGTGAATCGGCCACTTGCTGATGCAATCAGATCGCGACAGAAAGCTTCTTCCGCTTAAATGCATCCAGTTGCAACACCGCCACTCTTTCGAGACTTTCGGCGACGTCAGGATCTTCGGGACCCATGACTTTCTCTCTCAGCTCTATAAACTTCTCGTACAATGCTCGGGCTTCAGTCTCTCTGTTCATCACGCAATAAGATGACGCGAGGCTGTGCGTCGATGCAACCAGACGGAAATCAATTTCGAGATAATCTTCTGCGTCTGCGAAAGCCGCGTCGAGAACAGTTTTTGCTGTTTCCAAATCGTCTTTCATAAACGCTGTTTTAAAGTCTTTGGTGTAGGCATCCCACAATTGTTCATGTCCGTAATTAGTCATTGCTATTCCTTTCTTGATTTGCTTGTCATGCGCCGAGATGTGCTGCGCGTATCGTTTTGTAGAAATAACAGACTGGCAGAACGTTTCTGAACTGCTCGAAAATTATTTGTTGATGTATAGACTGCACGCTGACCTTTACTAAGGTAACAAACGGGAATCTCGCTGAGAAGTAACTTACTTGACTTTCGCTTTGCTTACCTACAGTGAAGAAATAGGAGTGACAGGGTATACCCGTGATTAGCGTACCTTAATTGTGGAAGTCCATTTCCGAGTGTTCTCTTTAGAGCGGCTCGATGTGTGGCATTCCAACGCCGAACGTGCGATTATAAAACTTGAGCGATGTGAGCGGAGGCCCTTTGCTCGCCAAAAGCTTACGAACTAAGAAATAAATTTATGCCTAAGAAGCAGGGGACAACAAATAATCGGCTTGCGGAGGGACTTTCCGAGGTCATCAGAGAAAGAAGACTTGAACTCGGATTATCTCAATCCGAACTCAGCAACCAGGCCGGACTCCATAGGACTTACATAAGTGAAGTCGAACGGGGGACTCAAAATCTTACGATTGAAACCCTAGGGAAACTAGCAGATGCGCTTGGTACCTCGGTTCTACTGCTAGTGGAGGACGCCAGTCAGGCAACTCGGTATACAGATTCTGCCATTCGAATTCTCCTGGCCGAGGACAGTGCCGCTGATATTCATATGGTGGAGCGCTCTCTTAAAGCGTCTAAACTCCCAACCGTTTTAACTGTTTTAACTGACGGGCGGGATACGATTGACTACTTGGCGCAGAAAGAGAAGTCTTCGGAACTACCCGATTTGATACTCCTCGACCTCCACCTGCCGAAAAAAAACGGTTATGAGATTCTTCGTGAGATCAAAGTCGACGATCGCTTGAAGCATATTCCGGTAGTTGTGCTAACAAATTCTGAAAGCAATTTGGATGTATCCAGGACGTACGAACTTCATGCCAATACCTTCATTACGAAACCTGTTAGTCAGAAGAAGTTTCAAGAAGCAATTTTACGGGTCCTGGACTATTGGTTTGGCTTGGCAAGCTTGCCACAGGCGTGAACGAACGAATGCCAGGAGACCCTTATCCAATTTTGACCGTGATAAAAACAAGCTTGACGAAATTGACCGCGACGCCACAGAGTGGAGAGCAACGCTGTTAAATCACATTCAAATCACTCCTCTCGTAGGGCATACTAAAAGAGGTGGAAGGTTAGTTTTTTCTTGATGGAAGGGCAATGAGTGTTTGTCGATGGACGAGAATTCTTCGCCGATTAGAAACGTGGACGAGCTCTATCGCTTTATCGAGCAGAGGAGATTGGATTCGTCTGACCTGAAGCACTACTTCGACCATTTTGTCTCTCTTGTGGACCAGCTTCAAGTTGCTACGGAAGAGATGCAAGTTAAAAACGAAATTCTCGAGGCTTCGCAGAAGCAGGCTGAGTTTGAGCGACAAAGGTACTACGATCTTTTTGAGTACTCTCCGGATGCCTATCTTCTGACCGATTTTTCAGGGAAGATAATGGAGGCAAATGAGGCCGCCTCAGAATTGTTAGGAATTACTGCCGCTAACTTGCGCATGAAACCTCTCACTGTATTCGTGGAAAAAAGTGAACGTCCCAATTTTATCCGCGTATTAAAAGGCGTAGCTGAGAGCGAGACCGCGAGTCACTTTGAATTGAGATTACAATCTCGTGAGATGAATCCTGTCGTTGTTGCTGCATCGATTCGGTCAGTCATGCAGTTTAGTGACGCTGGAAAAGGCACGAAGGTCTCGTCACTGTGCTGGACTCTTCGCGACATAACTAAGCGAACTCAGCAGGAAAGAGATCTTGCTGAATATGCCAAGGTTCTGTCCGAAAAAAATGCGGAACTTGAACAATGGGCTGCAGTCACTGCTCACGATTTGAAGGAACCGGTTCGTGTGATGGCGCTTTATAGCGATCTTCTGCGCGAGAAGTATCAGGACGTGCTAACTGGTGATGGAGAAACCTACTTGAACTTCATCTCTACTGCTTCAAGAAAGGGTTTGTCGTTAATTCAGGACTTGCTGACTTTTCATTCGCTAGGTGCTAGAAGGTCTTGTTTCAAAAAAATGAAGCTGAATGCAGCGTTGAATGACGCGATCGAAACCTTTCAACCTGCACTCACCGAATGTGGTGGCACTATCGTCTTTGGTAAATTGCCAACTATCACTGCCGACGGTGCGCAAATGAGTCAACTATTTACCAATCTTTTGAGCAACGCCGTAAAATTTCGCTGTTCCGAGCGGCGTCTGGTGATCAATGTCGAAGCCGTGCGGGAGGCTGAACACTGGATTGTTATGGTTCAAGATAACGGCATCGGCTTCGATATGGAATATGCTGGGCGAATTTTTACTTTGTTTGAACGACTGAACGCTGTTGATAAATTTCAGGGCAATGGCATCGGTTTAGCCCTCTGCAAGAAAATAGTAGAAAATCATGGGGGAGAAATCTCTGCAGTTTCACAGCCGGACAAAGGGAGTACATTCCGAATCAAATTACCGTTGAGCCCCACAAGAAGTGGTGAGTTCTTGCAAGTCAATTGATCAAGCGTCCAGGTACGACGTGGCGGAAGTCGACAAACTTCAAAAATTCGCTATATTCAATTCGCTATATCGCGAAGCAGTCGAACAGCGCTTGAATGAGAACGCCAACTCACAGACTTCGAGAGCTTGAAGAGTGGATGTGGTGAAACGGGTTGCTTGTCACGAAGTTCCGTCGGTGGTGGAATATGAGTTGGCTGAACGCGGCAAGGAGCTGATATTCGGACCGTTTTGGGTTTTGTCACAAATGCGACTCCGAGGATGCAAACGAGGCTGTCGTCCTAGTTCTTATGTTCCTGTTTTTTGTTTATCCTTCGGATTGCACCCATTTTGCCTGACTTACCTTTGTGTTATTCTTGGCTCTAGGTGGCAGAGTTGTATGTACTGCGCAGGAATCCATTGTAAATGCCTGAAATAGAGAACGAACATCTTTGGTGCCCAATAGACTTTGTAGTTCATATAATCGGTTCTCGATGGACGATTCCCATCGTTCGAGACTTACATGCTGGTAAGAAACGTCCATCGGAATTGATGAAATCGTTGCCGGGCATCAGTCCCAAGACCCTCACCCAGCGCCTTCGTGAGCTGGAAAAATGGGGATTGGTGACGCGGCAAGCGTACCAGGAAATCCCTCCCCGAGTCGATTATTCGTTGTCAGCTCGTGGACAGGATTTGATGTACGTTATCGAGGCGCTTCGCGACCTTGGTGAAAGCTGGCAGCGCAATCTGGATGTGAAGATCCCGCCAAATATTAAAGAGCAATGTAGTCACTGCTTCGAATACCGTGACGCAAAATACTGCAGCGACGCGCCCCCGAACAGCAACACCAACTAAAGCAGTCACCGTATCTGGTGCCTTGCCTGGCACATCACTCCACTACCGCCGATCTAGTTTAATTTGAACCAGCGCTCAATTACCTGCCGCAAGGCCTGGCTTCCGACTGGTTTAATCAGGCAGTCGTCCATGCCGCTCTCCAGACATTTTTCGCGTGTTTTGTCTTCGTACCCGGCAGTGAGCGCGACAATGCGTTTCGGTGTTTCCGTGTCTCCTTCGTCTTTACGAATCGCCATGGTAGCCTCGAAACCGTCGAGCACAGGAAGTCGGCAGTCCATGAAGATCAAGTCGAAGTTTTTCGCCGCTTTGCATGCAGCTTCGCCGTCGTTTACTGCCTCAGCACGAATACCAAGGTGAGCGAGCTGTTTCATTATTACCAACTGCAGAAGGGGATTATCTTCCACGATTAGTACTCTAATGTCGGATGCTTTCAGGCTATCAGATTTTGGTGCTGCAGTTGATTGGTTCGCTACTAGGTCTCTTAGCTCATTTACAACTTCCGCGAAGCTGTCCGGCGGAAGCTGGGTATTATCTTGAATCCGGTTTTCAATTACGTCGTTGACTAAGCGCAACAACGAGTTGGCTGACTCTTCGATGTTACGTGTGAAAGCTCGCTGCTCATCGGAGAGTTCTGTTTGTTTGAGCACATCCGTCATGCTGACGATCGCGATCAATGGCGCTTTGAATTCTTGGAAGAGAGTCTTGTTTTCGTTTGTCATGGTGATTTTTATAGCATGAAGATTTGTACTAGTGTAAATCAGCAGATCATTGTTAGCGCACTATGGCAGCAGCGGTTGCAGCTTTGGAAAAACAGCAATCGTGCTGTAATAGCGATCGATATTTTTGAGTAAAGCGTGTCTGTTATCTCGTTTTGCTTTGTCCGGGTCGTTGACCATAATGTCTTCGAAGAACTTGTCTACAACTGGTGCCACAGGCTTCAGCATGTTCAGTACCTGGTCGTATTCCGGTTCAGAACCTGGTCTCAAGTAAGAGCCGTTCTTTTCCCACTTTGACTTGACGTTGTCGGAGAACGCCTTCCAAAGTTCTTTCTCAAGCGGTTCGCTTAATTGCTCGGGGTTCAGAGCCTCTGGCGAATCTGCTTTCAAAATGTTACCGATACGAACGCCGGCTTTCACTACCGTCAGACCTTCGGCGGTTGAAACCAGCTTCTCAACACTCTTACAGCGAGCTACTGTGTCGGCCATGTTTTCCATCGGATTTCCGGCAGCTAAAACAGAATCGACGATTTCTCTTTTGAAACCTTTTTCGAGAAGTTTAGTTCGCAGTCTCTGGGTGAAAAATTCCGAAATCTCATTTTTGATTTCTTCGCGGGTCAAAGCCTTTTTCCTTCCGGAAAGCATCGGCTCAAAGGTATCTATTAATTGCTCGATGATCCAATCGATGTTCACTGCGTACTCGGCTAAACCATCCACGACGATATCGATCACACCCTGAGCATTTCTTCGAAGCGCAAACGGATCGCTGGAGCCGCTAGGTTTCTTGCCGAGAGAGAATAGTCCGGTTACATGATCGAGTTTATCCAGAACAGCAACGAACATTCCGACTACGTCACTCGGGATGCTGTCGTCATTCGAACGAGGAGAGTAGTGCGAGGCGATAGCGTGCACCACTTCCGGTGGCTCCTTCTCCAACTCGGCATACCAGGCTCCGACGAAGCCCTGGAGCTCAGGCAGTTCGCCGACCAGGTTTGTGACCAGGTCCAGCTTGCAAAGTTCCATTGTGCGCTCGAGTGGGACTGAAACCTTTGCTTCCAGTTTAAACTGTTTGGAAACGGCCGCTGCTAGTTTCGTCAATCTCTCGGTTTTATCGAGATAACTACCGAGCCCTTGTTGATATGTCAACTGAGCAAGCCGGTCGCGACGGGCCGACAATTTAGTTTTCTGGTCGTCGAAGTAGAAGAATTTGCCATCAGCTAATCTTGCGCGAAGAACGCGCTCGTTTCCCTGAGTAATTTGACTGGTGGCGCTGGCGGTATCATTGTTTGAAATTGTGATGAAGTACGGCAGCAGATTTCCTGATGTCGAAGTCGTTGCATTCGGTTTTTCCACTGGAAAGTAGCGCTGGTGATGCACCATCACAGTTTCCAAAAGCGCATCCGGCAGACTAAGGTATTCGTCTGAAAACGTTCCTATCACAGCATGCGGCCACTCAGTAATGTGAACCACTTCTCTAAGTAGCGATCCTGATAATTGCCGAGCCTTTCCATTTACTGATTTTGCTTTCTCTTCGACTTGCGATTTGATTAGTTCCTCGCGTTCTTGAGGCGAAGCAATTACTTTGGCTCCACGCAGTTTCTCTACGTACTCATCCACTTTATTTATTTCGAGAGTACCCGGTGCGAGAATCCTGTGTCCGTATGACTTTCTGCCGGCTTCGATTCCATCGAGCGAGAACGGGATCACTTCATTGTCGAGAAGTGAAACAATCCAGCGGATCGGGCGAACAAACTTGAGTTCGCAACTTCCCCAGCGCATCAGGCGCTCGCCGGAAATTTCGTTAATCACTCTTGGTGCGATTTCAGCAATTACGTCGGTCGCAGACCGACCTTCAATGGTCAAGTTCGCGTGCAAGTAGACTTCTTTGCCTACTTCCTCTTTTTCTAATTGCGCGACTGTCAAGCCGTGCTTGGCTGCAAAGCCCTCCGCTTGAGGCGTCGGCGAACCGTCTTCTTTGAAAGCGCTCTTGACGGGTGGCCCTTTTACTTTTTTATGAGTCGTTTGCTGTTTCGACTCTAAACCGTCAATGATTATCGTCAGGCGCCGAGGTGTGGAGAGCGTCTCCATGGAACCGAACCCGAGCTTGGCCTCGCTTAATTCGCGAGTGAAGAATTCTTCGAGTCGCCCTAAGGCGTCATCTATTTGATTCGCGGGAAGCTCTTCCGTTCCGATTTCAAGCAAGTATTTCGTCATTTATTTCAATCCCAAGTTTCAGGCGCGAGCCCAAGCCGACGGCGGCATCGCCGTGAAGACGACATTATATATCGGGCGCACACCGTGCGTGCAGGTAAGTGGCCGGATGTAAGGAAGTGCGATGAGATGGCTAGGTTGGTTCGCTACGAAAGATAGATGTTGGATAACCGCTTGACGTTTAAACATACCTATTCTCTGGCACATTTGGACGAAATCGTTTGATTCGCTTATGATTGACTTAATTACATTGGTAGGCCCGCAATCTTAGTAACTAAAATGCAAAAAAGTTCGTTCACTCGTTTACTCGCAACCGCTCTCGTCTCGATTTCTTTCTTAGGCGCATGCGCTTCGAAAAGTTCAGTCGATATCGACGTTCCCGAAGAGAAAGGTCCGAAGTGGGGTTTTGTTGACCACAGCGGAAAATTTGTCATCAAACCTATTTACCGTCGAGTCAAGAGGTTTACTGAAGGCTTAGCCGGAGCCGACCTTCACGCACGATGGGGTTTCATTGATCGCGAAGGCAAATGGGTAATTGAGCGAAACTACGAAGACGTTCAGCCGTTCTCCGCTGGCTATGCGGGTGTTCAGCAGGCAGGCAAGTGGTACGTAATCAACAAGAAGGGCAGCATTGTTTGGCCCTCCACACCGACGGTTGCAGAACTAGGCTTCCCTCATGAAGTCGATGCCGATGCAGAGGATCATGCGGTCGTCGTTCCTTATCTTGACGACAAGGCGAAGAAATGGGGGTTCCATGACATGGGCCCACACGGAAAGGGTGACATTCCGCCCACGTATGACGAGGTCAAGTACTTCAATGACGGTCTGTGTCCCGTGTTCAGTGCGAAGCACGGTAAATGGGGATATATAAATAACACTGGCACGCTTGTCATCGACTACAAATTTGATACAGCTTCGGCGTTTAAAAACCGAGTCGCAGAGTGCACTATGGGTGACGACTTTGTCTGGGTGGACAAAATCGGCACGATTGCTGTGAAAAACAAACTCGACTCGATCACGATCTTCCATGATGGACTGGCTTTGCAACAGCGTCATGGCAAGTTCATCTTCATCAAACACAGCGGTGAACCTGCGTTCCGAAAGAAATTCCGCTATGCGGATAATTTCTCCGAAGGGCTTGCTGTCGTGCAGCCGATGAAAACCGGAAAACGGGGCTTCGTTGATACAACTGGAGAAATGGTGATGCCGCCGGTGTTTGACGATGCTCGTGGCTTCTCCGAGCAACTTGCCGCGGTTAAAGTCGATCCTGACCGTTTCTTCGCCGAGTATAACGAAGATCTGTCTCCGAAGAACAAGCCGAAGGAAGAGGACGCTGCCACGCCGGCCAAATCTGAGGACGGCGCTCCTGCCGAGGGCGAGGCAAAGCCTGACGATGCAAAAGCCGATGGCGAGACTAAGTCTGACGGTGAAGGTAAATCAGAGGACGGCGCTAAGACTGACGATCAGTCAAAGAGCGAAAGCAAGTCCGACAGCGCTGATTCGTCGAGTGAAAAGTCAGAAGGTAAAACTGAAACCAAAGGCGAGGCAAAGTCAGAGGATAAAGTAGAAACCAAGACCGAAACGAAGACAAAAACGGAAACGTCGAAGACTGATTCCGCGAAATCCGTTAAGTCCGATGAAAAGCCGGCTGATAAATCTTCGGACGCGAAGAAATCGTCCGACACCAAAGAGTCGAAAACGAAATAACATAGCGACCGTCGAGGTACGCAGAAGTGGAAGGTAACAACTCCATCGTCATCGTGCTTGCACTTGTGTTGGTGGTCGTAGTTTGTCTCTTATTGTTTTCAAGGCGGAAGATCGATACGGCTGCATTGCAGAGGCAGCTCAGCGACGCTCATATCGCGCGCCAGCGCGGAGATCATGAGCAAGCGGAAATTCTTTATCGTCGCGCCATCGAGACAATAGATTCTGTTTCCGATAAGGACGAATCATTGCTATGCACGGCTTTGAATGGGCGTGCCGAATCACTGGAGCGCATTGGAAAGCGTCCTGAAGCAGAACAATTGAGAGCTCGAATGGTCTCAATTTTTCAAGATGCGATCGAGAAGCGACGAGATGATTTTTTGATGGATATCGACTATTTGTGCACAAACGCCGAGTTCGGATCGTCGACATCAGAGGTCGCCAACTTCTATGAAAAACTGCTTGCCTACAGGGAGAAGACAGTGCCACAGACGAGCGATGTTTTTATCAATACGGTGTCAATCTATTCTCGTTTATTGCGGACACTAGGAGAGAATTCGGTGGCTGACGAACTGGATGCGCATGCTGTTAAACTGCGTCAGGGTGGTAAAGGTGTCTAGAATCAAGCGGTTGACCATGATTTGTACTATGGCGTTCGCGGTGCAAATTTCCAGTGGTGCACGCGCTGATGGTTCGTTTTCCTACGCTGGCCTTGAGTACTATGGCTCGTCTCAAATGACGCGCGCCGAAGTTGAAAAGCTTGTGCATTTGCGACCAGGTGCTTCAGAAAAGAGTGTTGAATCAGTTGTCGATAACTTGCGTAAAAAGTTCGAGAAGTTGCGATTGAGCGCCAATGTTCAAATCGCAAGCGTGGCTCCGGACAAGTTGTTCGTCGTAGTAGATTTCGAGAATGCTCCTGGAACAGGTGTACCGACTCGCATTCTAAAAAATCCGCACCACGTTCTTACGAAAAGCGATAAGCCGGATCTCCTCCTTCAGAAGCTACGTGCTCGCATCGAGCGTCTGAATTCCGAAGGACGGGAGTGGAGCGACTCTTATCCAGGTGGAGTGAGAGTATTTTCTGACGAACCAGCCAATCAGATAGCCACCGAAATAAGACGGTTTGGTCCGGCAATGCGTGATGAATGGTTGGAAGTTGTCGCCTCAGATCCGGATAAACGATTGCGCTGTGATGCAATCGAATTGCTGAACTGGGCTCCGGATCCAGTTGATACCTGCGCCCAGCTGATTCCGGCGCTCGACGACAGTCATTACGAAGTGCGGGCTGCTGCCGAAGAATTCATCTATCCCCGACTTGATTTATTTCCAGCGAACTTTCCGTTCAGTAATCTAGCTATGTCTCTTGTGCGACAGCTCAAGCGCCCTTCACACTCAGACCGCATCAAATCGATGGCATTTATTCGCGCACTGATTGCCCGGTATCCGCAAATGTCCGTACCGTTTCGTCGTACTTCGGAGCAGGACCTGGAGCGGTTTTCCAGGGAGAGTAACATTTCGACGGTTCGCAAAGCGGCCGATGATTTGCTAGTGATACTACGGGCGCCACTACCTCCGGGAGCACCGGTTGAAATTCCCCAAGCCGGGTTCTGATATTTTTGCGGTGTTGAAAAAGCTCCAGCTGAATCTTAGGAGAGCGATTGTCTTGAAGAACCTCTCGCTGCAAGCCTTTTGAAGGACGAGCCTCTGTTGGCAAAATGCGTTATGCTTAGTTTAGAACCGTTATCAACGGGTATTCTGTTAGTAGCTGGTGGGAGTTTAAAGCAAGCCCCGTTATATTATTAATCATTATTATTTATAGGGCGCCTCCCACCGGCGCTTTTTTATTGCTCCAGGCTCTTTTGCTGCGCATCTTTCCAGGCATTCCTAGGTAATTCGTCCGCGCTCGTCGTAAATCAGTCGTTCTACTGGCCGATCATTTAATAGGTGTTCGTTGATGATTTCTTTGACGTCCTCTGGTTGAACGTGCGCATACCAGACGGTGTCAGGGTATACGACGACCAGCGGACCGTTGCCGCACTGATCGAAACAACCAGCTTTGTTTATTCGAATATCCTTTTTCAAACCGAGCTCATTGATCTGTTTGCGAAATTCTCCGCACACGGCTTCCGCGCCTTCGGCAGGACACGTTTTGCCGCTGACACAGACGAATACATGCTTCTTGAAGACTGTCATCAGTTGATTCCTTTCATCGCTTTGTAACGAATCGCTTCATGCTCACGGGCGCTCTTTCTTGACGCTCGGGTCATAAATTGCGAGAATGCGCCCTTACGCATTTGCGTCTGACCGCAGACAGTCAGGTATCTCGACGGCTTTTTAGTGAGCGAGATCTAAGGATTCCAAACGGAATCGCCGACCTAGGTCACACAACAGACATTATATTGTCCGAGAGCCACGGCTCTCTGTGTGATCCCTGCGGTTTAGCTGCTGGGATTTTTTATTTTAGCGGTTTAGTCGTCAAATGTCTGGTCGAGGGCGGTTGGCACCGCCAAACTTAGAGGAGACGTCACATGGCCACAAAGGAACGAAAGCAGGAAATCGTAGGTGAACTGCAGGAGTTCTTCAACAACGGCAAAGTAGTGATCGTCGCTGACCTCACTGGACTGACCGTCGCGGAATACACAGGTTTCCGTCGCGATCTCCGTGCTCAGAACGCCAAGCTGCGTGTGGCTAAAAACACACTGGTGAAGCGCGCTATCGGAGAATCCGAATTCGCAACTTTGGAAACTTTGGCTAAAGGACCTTCTGGATTTATCGTTGGATACGACGACCCGGCTCAACCGGCAAAAGTCGTCAACGACTATTTGAAGAAGATCAAGAAGGGTTCCGTGCGTGGTGCTGTCCTGGAAGGAAAGGCGCTTAACGCTGAGGATGTAAAAGCTCTGGCAACCATGCCATCGAAGGAGCAATTGCTGTCCTCCATCATGGGCTCTCTCGATTCTGGAGCTGGAGGTATCGCTGGTATCTTGAGCGCAGTCATCAGAGACATCGCCTATCTTGTTGAAGAAGTACACAAACCCAAAGACGGAAGTGCTGCTTAAGTAAGTATCGCTTCATTAGGTAAAAACGTTCGTAAACCGAGGAGTTAGGAAATGACAACTAAATTGAGCACCGACGATCTGTTGGAGCAAATCGGCAATCTGACGCTTCTTGAAGCAGCAGATCTCAAAAAGAAAATGGAAGAAAAATTCGGCGTAACCGCTGCAGCACCCGTTGCTATGGCTGGTTTCGCACCTGGCGCTGCTGCTGGCGGCGGTGAAGCTGCTGAAGAGAAGACCGAATTTGACGTAATCCTCGCAACCGCTGGCGACAAGAAGATCAACGTTCTCAAAGTCGTTCGTGAGTTGACAGGTCTCGGCTTGAAAGAAGCTAAAGAGCTCGTAGACGCAGCTCCGAAGCCGATCAAAGAGAAAGTCAAAAAAGAAGAAGCAGAAGACATCAAAAAGAAAGTCGAAGAAGCTGGCGGCAAAGTCGAGATCAAGTAGTTTTTGCGCTAACCTGGAAGTTGATCGTATAACAAGGTATAAACCTGACAAAACGGGAGACAAGTTATGCGCTGTCCAGGTTGTGATCTCTACCATCCATCGCAATACGATTCTTGTATCAATTGCGGGATGAGCCTAAACGGCACGACTGATGTAGCAGTCGAAGAGGCGGATGTAGTCGATCGTCATTCCGACGACGGCGACACCGCCTCTTCTTATGCCCATTCTTCACCTGAATCCAATGGCGACTCTGGTCCTGAGCACCACAAAAGACGATCATCTCACTTGAAACATAAGAGCAAAGCCGGCATTCCAACAGCTGCTGGAATCGTGACGGCCATTTTTATCCTTCTAATATTTGCGGGCGCGACCTTCTTCTTTCTCACGCGCACTCCGGACGACCAGCGCCTTCTAACTAAGGGTCGAGAAGAACTTGGTCGCAACCAATATGCTTTTGCTGTCGAAACACTCAACAAGGCCGCCACCAAGAGTCCCAACGATCCTCGCGTCTACTTGCTTCTTGCAAGAGCCTATGTCGGAATTTCCGATGTGGACAAAGCGTGGCAAGCAATCAGTCATGCGCAACAACTAGGTAAAGGCGTAGTCGCAGAGCCTGACCTGGCCTCGGACCTGGCTAACTATTACATGAAGAGACAGCAGTACGACAAAGCGATAGATCTGCTGAGACCTCTTGCAAAGGAAAACATTGGCGATAAAAAATCGGAACTCGCCGATCTTGATGCCGCATATGGTGACACACTGCTCGGTAAGGGCGACCTCGAAGGCGCTCTCAGATGCTGGGAAGAAGTGAAAACATTGCAAACCGGAAGTCGCCTCGGAGAAGCCGAAGCTCGACTTACCACCATCTATGAGAAGCTCGCCTTTAAACTTTCCGGTGAGAAGAAAGACGAAGCTGCGATTGGCTATTTAAGTAAGTTGACGAGCATTGCCAAAAATCCGAAGCACTATTTGACTATGGCCGATATCTACGAGCGAAACAAAAAGCTCGACCTGGCTATCGAGCAATTGCGAAAAGCCAATGAACTCAGTCCGTCAGCCGATTTGCAGAAGCGCCTCTCAAGCTTGCTGGCCAAACGCGGTAAGGAATTGATGGACGAGGGGAACAGCGATACCGGTTACGCCTACATGCAGCAAGCACGCAGCATGGATTCATCCAATTCAGTACCCGATGTCACCTTACGCGGTGTCAATGTCACCATGGATTCAGGCCGGATGCCGAAAATTTCCGGAGAGGTCTGGAATCCCAGCGACAGCGAAATCGGAAAACTTACCATGCGCGCTGAACTTTATGACACGAAGAACGACCGCAGCCTTTGGCAGAAAGAGACTCGCATTGTCGATGAATACGACAGGCGCTTAGGATCTCGTGACTCTAGAAACTTCAGTTTTACCTCCGGAGCCGCTGGTCGATACGATGGAACGATGGAGTTTCGCATGTATATCGACGGCAGTTTATACAAATCGTATACGCTGGAGAAACGTGGCGGCGGCGATGATACCGAAACCGCATCAACTCCTCCTCCGGCGAAAGAGCCTGTTAAAGCGAAGGAGCCTGCTGTAGCACCGCCTATAGTGTCAGGAGATTCTGCCCCTGCTCCCGGAGTGGCACCATCCACGCCCACCACTGCTCCGACGACGACTCCAGGGGGAGTGTCGCCCGAAGAGAAGACTCTTCAGAATCTTGGCTTTTAAGACCTGGAGCTGAGAGTTGAATCAGCCGCTATAAGGAAGAGACGTTAGAAACCTTTTTCGAGTTCAGGAAACAGGTGCATGGCTTCTCTGATTACTGCTTTGCGGTCCTCTAAGGTGAATTGTTTTAGCGTACTGTCTTTGTAAGTCTCCGCGTTCAAATATCCCTCGGGTGACAATATACCCTCATGATCGTCGAGCAGAACGACATAGCCCTGAGTGTGTCTAAACATGCTCTGAAGCGTGTGTTTTGCATCAGAGTCGTCGTTAATGCGAGGGCAGCCTCGCAAATCCATGTACCAGAGTTCCGGAAGCTTCAGTACTTTGCTGTCCAGCGATTTGATTGAAAAGGCGTTACTGGAAAGGTCTAACATCGAAATGTTTCTCGAAAAGTCTGGCATGTTGTTATCTGTAATTCTTAGTTCAGCAAGTCCCAGAAAGAGCAAGCGAGGCAAGACGCTCAGTCTCTTTATTTGATCCGGACTTACTCTCGTCCCATCAATTCGAAGCGCATATAGATCTTTGAGTTTCAAAATTTCGTCGATTGAATCGTTAGTAATGTTCGGGGAATTGGCCACATACAGTACATTCAACTTTTGTAGAGCCGGGCAGAGAATCTTCAGGTCTTTGTCGCTCACGTTCGTGTGGCGCAAAGATAGAACGCGAAGGTTCTTCAGTCGGCGAAGTTCTTGATAGCCATTCGAATCGATGTTTGGGCAATCTTCGATCAGGATTGATTGCAGCTTCGGCATGGTGTCGCATATGGTGCGCAATCCGGCATTGGTAATTTTTGTCTCTCTGATATCCAGAAGCTTCAGTGGCAATTTTGAAATCATCGGTAGCTGACTATCGGCGATGTTGGTCTTCGCCAGGGTTAAACGGTCGACTCCGAGCTTTCCGAGGGCTTTTAGTTGATCGTCGGAAACAGTATCCGTTCTCAGAAAATGCCATATCCATTTTCCAACTGGTCTTTTGCCGATCTGATGAATTCTTAGAAAAGTGTCTGAATTGGTGTCAACGACTGGCTCGTCGGCGTTCGAAAAGATGTTGGCTATCTGAAGGGACGTAATAGTTACGGCAGCTAGCACCGCAAGCAGTATCATCGGAAACAGTAATTTGGAGCGTTTGCTTTCTGCGGTAAAGCCTGATGGTGGAGTTTCAGTCTCAGATGTTTCAAACAGGGAATCGTTATTCGCTGGTCTGATTGCATTCAAGGCGTTGCTAAACTCGCTCATCGTTTGAAACCGCTCACCTGGATCTTTTTTCAAGGCTTTCGCAATTATGTCTTCCAGGTCCTGGGAGTATTCACGAGAGCCGTTTCCCTCCTCCAATGTGGGCGCTTCTTCATGGATCTGAGCCTGTAGTGTTTCCATCATGGTTGCGCCGCGGAATGGATTTCTTCCGGTGAGGATTTTGTACATCAAACATCCGAGTGAATAGATATCACTGCGAACGTCGACAGTCTCGCCGTTCGCCTGCTCAGGCGAGATAAAGCTAGGTGTGCCGACTATAACTCCCGCACTTGTGAGGCTGGTATCTTCGTCGCTCAATTTAGCAATACCGAAATCTATGATCTTTATTTCGACCGGGTTCGTTCTTTGAACAATCACATTTGCCGGTTTCAAATCTCGGTGCAGGATGTTGTGCTCGTGAGCATAGTTTAGCGCGCTGCAAATTTGCTCACAGACGGCGATCGCTTGATCGAGTTCGAGCGGTCCGTTCTGTTTTACAAATTCGTCGAGAGAAACTCCGTCGACAAATTCCATCGCTAGGACTGGAATGTTCTTTTCGTCGAGAATGAAGTCGAAGGCGTCGATTATATTGGGATGCTTAAGAAGGCAGATGGCGCGCGCTTCTCGCTGTAATCGAACTAACTGCTCCTTTGATCTGGTATCAGACCGCAACAACTTAACGGCAACGAATCGTTTAAGAACCTCGTCGCGCGCTTTGTAGACTGTACTGGTCCCGCCTGAGCCCAAGCGGTTCAAAACCTGGTAACGGCCCGCCAGAGTAATCCCTTCAAAAGGGTTATGATCTTCCAATGGGCCTGCCAAAATTACTCTCCCGGAATAGTTTCCCCTTGTAAATTATTTGTTCGTCTGAATTTTCTAAGCGTTCATGAAGTGACAAGAGGTCGTTCCAGAGTCGCCTCCTCAGTGTTCGGTTCCAACAACCCCGTCGTTCAGTTAGGTGTTCCTCTGCCATTGAAAAGAATCGCATGGATTTTCTCATGTCGGCTCGTTCCATATACGATTCACCAAGCACTAAGAGTCGTCTTGGAATAATGTGAGACATTCCTCGCCTCTCAAAAAACCTTATCGATGATTCGATCAGTCGTACGTTTCTTTCGTTATTTTCGCCGAGTGCTATTTGAACTTCCGCTTGGAGAGTCTGGCAGTGGAGTTTAACCAAGTCTGCATTTTTACCCATCAATTCAAATTTTAAATTTGCTTCGTCAGAAGCGATTTTTGACCAGCTATCAGCTTCTAATAACCTTTTCTCGTCGAGCAAAAACTGTGTCACCTCAGCGGCAGGTTCGGCATTCGACGTAAACTCGATCTCCGTTTTAGTTAACAGCCTCATTGCTCTTTCGTAAACAACCGTTGCCTTCTCAACTTCGTCCGCCTCGACATAGGTTCTTCCGGCGCTGAGCAGCGCTGCTACCAAAAACGTCGGAGCAGTTTCAGGTGTGTTAGCGACAAGGTACTGATTGATCCGGATGGCGTTTTCGAAGTCTTCTAAATGCGCTAGACATCTAGCCTTTTTGCTGAGCGCATCGAACACCCAATATGAATGTGTCGGAAGGTTTAAGACGATGCTGTAGAGCTTATCAAAGATATATACGCCGAACTTGCAGTATCCTCGGAAACAAGCGGTATCAGCTAGATAATCAAGTAGTGAAGTTAGCTGAGCTGTCTGTCCACTCAGAACGCTAAACCTGATAAATTTTTGCAGTTCGACGTCTGCCTTGTTAAGGTTTCCGGTGGCGACGTACGCGTTTAGGAGACCGAGTTCACATGCTCGAACGGCTTCTTCTTTGTTTAGGTCCGTCCATATTTTTCTCGCGAGTTCGAAATATCCGACGGCTTCAGCGAATGCATCCATGCCCATATAGCAGGTTGCCAATCCCTGACAGAGATGACCATTAGGCTCGGACTTTACACCAAAAATGGTTTCGAAATACCTAATCAGCGGTTTATATAACTTCAGAGCCTTCGAGTAATTCTTCCTCCTTAGCCAGGTCTCCGCGATTTTTTGGTCAATAAGTAGTAATTCCCGCTGTAATTGTTCGTCACCTAAGCGTTCGCTCACTTCCTCCCGAGCTTTAACGAAGAAACTTTCGGCTGTCGAAAAGTGAGCAGATTCAAAAGCGTTACGTGCCGAGTTAAAATACGAGTCGTACAAAATAACGCTATGTCCTTCTGGATTATCAGGTTTTACCTTCGCGTTCGACTTGTCTTTTTTGACGATCCTCAGCTCCAAAGGCGGTCGCGAACTACTTGAACCGTTTTGGAATTCCTTGACCACTAAAGTAAAAGTATCGTACACATCGTCGAGCTTGATTTCACCGTTCCGAAGAGCGTCTCGAAGACTGGTCTTCAGCTTACTGAGTGAAGTTAGCTTCTTAAAATTTTTGATGTTTTCTCGAATCTTGTCTGCTCTAATCGAGGCTTTTTGCAGAGTGAGAACGAGTGTCTCGGCGCGTCTGTGGGGCAAATGGTCTGATTTAAGCTTGTTGCAGTACTCGCAAGATGCAACCAGATTTTCGAATGAGCGTACGTCAAAGTTTTCCGGCAGACCGAAATTTGCGATTGCCTGTCGGAGCTTATCTTTAGATGATTTTTCTGGCACCAAGTGGTCGATGCGAAGGTCATCAATGTCAGGAATTAAGGAGTTACAGAAAATGCAAGTCTGGTTGTAGGCGATCCAAAGGGAATAACGTACGCGAGGTGAAAAATTTTGTACCGACACGTTATCTCCTCTGCAAGTCGCGCAATGAGGCATCATATTCAGTACTACGTATTAGGAATACTTAAATCCATAGAGACAATTTTATCCGTTGTAGACCCGGTCTCCGCCATCCTGGCTTGCAACATCAAGAAACTCGAGTGCTTTAAACATGAGGTCGTTTTCGTCTCGAGCGTGGGTCGGAAACGAGACTACGCCTACACTCGCGGTGACGCGGAGGTGTTTCAATTCTTCGTTGATCGGTTGGGTTTTCAATCTTTCTCGTATGCGCTCACCGACCACAACCGCGCGCGACGAGTATGTTTCCGGGAAGATTATCGCTAGGCGGTTCTCCTTGCAACGACCAGGAACATCAACGTCTCGAATGGCTTTCTGAATGATGCCCGTCGCTGATTTCAGCATGTCCTCTACGATCATCGAACCGTACTGACGTCCATACTTTTCCAGTCCGTCGATTTCCATGATTAAAAGCGACACTGGGCGTTTATACCGTTTTGCGCGCTTGAGTTCATACTCGAGCTTGCGCATAAAAGCTTTGTGGTTGTAAATGCCCGTGGCTTTGTCGAGCAGGGTGACCTTTTCATAGTGATCGAGCTTATCTTCGCTTACGAACTGACGCGAACGGTCTAGACTGCGCTGCTGGACTTCTTCTTTAAACTTCTGGCGGTCTTCTTTTGTCTTCTTCATTAGCTGCGTGAACTTGGTCTCTCTGGCATAAGACCAGCCTTCGCGCGCGTCGTTTTCGTTTCTATCCATCATCGTATCCTTCGATTTCTAGCAGCTAACGCCTAGTAAACTTGTGTGGGTCCAGGTCACACAGCCCTGCCGAAAGTCTTAAGAGGGCAGGCCTCTCTTATATAGGAGATATACCCCGGAAATTCGGGATAATTTCGTCCGGGGAGAAATTCATTAAAACGAAAGCCTGTCTGGGCTTCCCAGCTTATCCTTCGTTTTCAAACCGCCTCAAGTTTAGCAAGAAGCGCCGCTCCGTGGCGCTTCTCTGCCGATAAAATTGGACAATGGCGAAAAAGCCTGTAAAGATAGAATATTATGCGCCCTCCAAACTTAGACGAGCATCTTGCATACTACCGGAGCCAGCATCGTACGATGGGGTGCAAAGTGACGCACCTGTTTGGTGTCCCCATGATAGCGCTATCCCTCGTCATGCTGCTTTTCGATCGCAAGAAAGCGGTCATGCTATTCTCGCTAGGCTGGCTTCTGCAGTTTCTCGGTCATTATCTGTTTGAGCATAACAAACCGATACTGCTCACACGCGGTCGCAGTCCGTACACGCTGCTCTCGGCGCTCGTTTTCGTCGGCGAAGAATGGGTGGACACTGTGAAGTCAATTCGCTCTGATATTGCAGAAAGCAATAACGGCCACGGTTTGCATCATTTGTAACCGTAACTGGTTGTCGTGTTCGCAGGCGTTTGCTGGCAGCGTTTCTTCATCCACGAATCGATCGAATCAATCACAGCTACGTCCGGTTGCGCGTTTTCAAACATGAGATGCTCGCTGAGACCGAGCACCATAATCGATTTGTCTTCGCAATTTACTGCTTCGAACAGCTCGAAAGTGCCTCTGGGCTTGACGAGACGGTCCTTCAGCCCTTGCAGCATGAGAACAGGAACATCTTTTATCTGTTCCGCGCGCCTTTTGGTCGTCCGCATGAAAACCGAGAATTTGATTAGTTCTACTGGCGAAAGATCGAGTTTCGCTTTAGGATCATGCGCCCATTTTACCCTTGCTTCTTCATTGGAAGTAGCTCTCTCAGCGACATAATCACCGACGTCGAATGGTCGTTTGGGATCGATGATAAAGTGCATCGCTGTCTGCAGCGACATTCTCTTTTCTTGAAACCGCTCTGCAGAGGGCACTGATGAGATCACTCCATTGATTTCATTTCCAAGTTTGGCGGCAGCGCGCACGGCAATTGCTCCGCCCATCGACTCTCCGAGGATGAAGACGGGAATGCCTGGATTTTTGTTTTTGACAATTTTGACCAGGTTTTCAATGTCCTCGAGGCACTGCTCATAGTCGAGTTCCTCTTCTCCTCGTGTTTGAATCCATGCGCCAAAACCGCGAACATCCAGCGCGCCTACCAAATATCCTCGCGCAGTCAGCATTTTAGCCGTGTGCATAAAGGCTCGGTTTTCTAATCCTAAACCGTGAATGCATATGACAGCAGCTATTGGCTTGGTTTTCGGATGCCACGAGATTACCGGCAGTGTTTTAATCCTGAAATCGTTGCCTGCCCAGGCTATTTCAGCTGGAGATTTCGGATTGAGCGCTTGAACGTACGAAACCCTGAAGATTTCTGCAAGTTGCTCGTATTCCGGAATTTCCCCGACTGATTCGAGGGTGGCTCTGATCATCATTATCTGGGAGAGCAAATTGTAAGCGTTTTTCTGCGCCTCTTCGAGCTCTTTCGGTTTTGTACCCCAGCGCTTGAGAATTTCCGACAGCTGCAACATTGCCCATGAATAGTTGAGAACTGCAGGAATTCCGCCTTCTGAGATCTGTGCTTTTGTGGAGTCAATGAGAGTGCGGCAATGTTTTTCTGCCGAATTGTACTCCTTCATGTACATCTCACATCCGACTACCGATTCGATGATTTCGCTGATGAGAACCGGCGGTACGTTGCTCTGTTTTTGAGAGAGAAACAGCGCAGTGTTATATGCGGCCAGCGCAGACTTCAGATCGTGATTCTTGTAATGGCAGTCGCCGATTCGTTTTGTGATGAGAAGCTGGGTCCGCAGATCTTGCGTACCGTACTTCTCGTACAGGCTCAGCGTCTCGTTCAAATACTTGATTGCATTGCTGTATTTCTCGTTATGAGCCTCATACGCACCAAGAAAGTAAGTGACATCCGGATCAATTTTGCCTGCTTTCTTCTGCTCAGTGTATGCTTTCTGAAGCAGGTCTCTTGCTTCATCGCTTTTCTTGTTTAAAATCAGATTCAACGCCTGCCCTGTGACGGACGATGAGTCAAATGGAATCGGAAGCGATGTTGTTTCCTTGTTCTTTATATTCGGGATGAAATTATCTCGTCTATTTGTATGATTCGATTCCGGCGATGAATCGCTTCTGAGCGGCTCTGCTGCTGCCGGTGCGGACTGCATGGCGGGCTGTTCTTCAGCAGTTGCCTGAGCTAAAGCAGTCGTTTGTGATGCCAACGTGAGAGCCGCCAGGATAGCAGCGCACGATTTCTTGTTCACTCTAAAACTCCCCGATTCGCTTTGAACGGCAGTTTATCAGGTGTTGCGAGTTGTTGTAATTGCTAAATGTTCATGCGAAAGAACGGCGAATCACTGTACTTGCAGTTTGCAGGCGATTGCGACAAGAGTATTAGGGATTAACGCTTCATGCTCAAAGAAATTCGTTTTCGATCAATGTCGACTTGCATGACTGTGACGTCTACTCGCTGGTGAACCTTAACGACATCAGCTGGGTTCTTGACGAATTTATTCGCGAGTTCGCTTACGTGAACGAGACCGTCCTGGTGAACTCCGATGTCTACGAAGGCACCAAATGCGGTGACGTTCGTAATCACTCCCGGAAGTTTCATACCCTCCCGCAAGTCTTCTAACTTATTGACACCCTCTTTGAATTGCATCGGGACCAGCTGTTCTCGCGGATCTCTGCCCGGCTTCTCCAGTTCTTGCATGATGTCCTGCAGCGTCGGCAAACCGACGGTGTCGGAAACATATTTGTTCAAGTCTATCCGTTTGCGAACTTCGGAATTCGACATGAGGTCTTTGACATTTTGAGAAAGGTCCTTAGCCATTTTCTCCACGAGCGCGTACCTCTCCGGATGCACTGCGCTCGAATCCAGCGGATTGGAAGCGTTTCGAATACGCAAAAATCCGGCGCATTGCTCGAAGGCCTTTGCTCCAAGTCTGGTCACTTTTTTGATTTCGTTTCGTGATTTGAATGGTCCGTTTTCCGCCCTGTGCTTGACTATGTTGCCGGCAAGCTGCGGCCCGAGACCGGAAACATATGAAAGTAATTCTTTGCTCGCTGTGTTCAACTCCACACCCACGGAGTTTACGCAACTGGAGACGGTATCGTCCAGGCTGGCTTGGAGCGCTGGTTGATCCACATCGTGCTGATACTGTCCGACGCCGATAGACTTCGGGTCAATTTTGACGAGTTCTGCAAGCGGATCGAGCAAGCGACGTCCAATTGAAACGGCACCGCGAACGGTGACATCATGATCGGGGAACTCGTTTCTTGCCACTTCTGAAGCTGAATATATCGACGCTCCACTTTCATTGACCAGCACTACAGGCGGTGCAGTAACGCCGGCCGACTTGTAATCAATTCCTTTGAGAAATGTTTCCGACTCCCTGCTGGCAGTGCCGTTTCCGAGGGCAATGGCTTCTACCTCGAACCGTCTAATCAGGTCCAAGATCTTTGCCTCTGATTCCGCCACCCGTTTATTCTCATGCGGATAAATTACATCGTGATGTTTCAATTCTCCCTGGCGATTGAGGCAAACTATTTTGCAACCTGTTCGAAATCCAGGGTCAACGGCGAGAACAACTTTCTCTCCGAGCGGCGGAGACATCAATAGTTCTCTAAGGTTAGTGGTGAAAACTTTGATCGCCTCGGCATCAGATCGGTCTTTCAAATAATTACGAACTTCGGTTTCCATCGACGGAGCCAGTAGTCTTTTGTAAGCGTCTAGAATTGCTTTGTTCATTTCAATTCCGCTTTGACTGCGAGGCTGCTGTAAAAACTTTGATTCTACAATCGTCAGCGCTGCGGCTTCATCTACATCTATTTCAGCCTTTAGCAACCCCTCGTTTTCCCCTCGCAGAATCGCGAGCATTCGGTGTGAAGGGATCGTCGTTACAGCCTCCGAGTATGCAAAGTAGTCTTTGAACTTTGCCGCCTCGGCTTCTTTTCCTTTTGCCAACTTCGAGTAAACTACCGCCTTTTGCATCCACAACTTTCGCAGCGATTTTCTCGTGCTGTCGTCTTCGGCGATCCACTCGGCTATGATGTCGCGTGCTCCGGCAAGCGCATCGTCTGTGGTGGCAACTCCCTTTTCCTCGTTTACGAACTCTTTCGCCGCTTCTTGCGTATTAGAGCATTTGTATTCGAAAATCATTTTTGCGAGCGGTTCCAGCCCTTTCTCTCGGGCTGCAGATGCCCGCGTTTTTCGTTTCACTCTGAACGGGAAGTAAACATCTTCGAGTTCTGCGAGCGTTTGAACAGAGTCAATTTTTTGGCTCAGTTCGTCTGTCAGTAAGTTTCGCTCGGTCAATGACGATAAGATCGACTCTTTGCGTTTATCAAAATCAGCGAGGCGTTGCGCCATATCTCGAATATTTTGAATTGCCACTTCGTCGAGACTGCCTGTTGCCTCCTTTCGGTAGCGGGCGATAAACGGTATCGTGCAGCCGTCCTCTAGTAGGGATATTGTTGCGGTGACAGAACGATGAGGAATTCCAAGTTCGCTTGCGATGCGGTTGCCGTGTTCGTTTGTCATTGCCTTATCCCTGGTAAAGTTCGCCGGGTAGTCTACCACCCATGGCAAGGGCTTTCGTTAATGGGGCGGAGCATTGTCCGACAAAAGTTTCGGGGTGGGCGAGAACGGTTTTTGCCCATGGAAAGGGCAATTGGGGGCTGATTAAGTTTGGATATTGCGTACTTTCCCCACTTGTTTCCGCTTTCGCCGAACTTTATTATGAAGTCAAGCTCAATCTCTTCACTCGCTCTGCACGATTTGAGGTTTCTATGACGGACAAACCGACTGTGTCGGACAAAACCGACGTGGCACAAAAGGACACTGCAACCGACCCTAGTGCCGGTGCCCGTACCGAAGCCGAGACGTTGATGAAGGACAGCACCGCACCAGTGGCGGCGAAATTGGACACCAGTGTCTGGCCTGATGTCGGTTTCGCATTCGCAGACGCCCGCCCCTCCGGTCCTAAACCCGGTTCGGCCGAGCCCCGTGCTGAACAGAAGGCGCAACCCGGACAGAGCCCTAAAGTGGAAAAGTGTGACGGCAATGAGGCGTTTCAAACACTCATAGACACCGCTGCCAGCTTGATATACGACCCTAAAGATTTAGGCGACCTCAACAAACTGTATGAGCAGAACGCTTGCGTACCCACGACAGCCGAAGCAGTGAAGCGTGCCGACGATGCCCTGAAAGTCGCAAAAGACCCTTACACAGACATTTTGCCGGCGAAAGAAGCAAACGATCTGCGTACTGCGATGAACGGCCATCTCATAGGAGTGGGTGTTCAAATCGGCAGACAGGAGTCAGCTCCCGGTAAGGAGCCGTTGAAGGCAGGTCCTATACAAATCCAGCGGGTTTATCCGAACAGTCCGGCTGAAGCGGCTGGGCTCAAGCGCGGCGACATGATAACGTCTGTTGGCGGAGTCGATGTGAGCAAAATGAGTCCTGACGACGTCGCTGCAAAACTTCTCCGCGGTGCGGAAGGAACTGACGCAAAAATTCATCTGTTGCGAGATGGCAAGCCGATGGATTTCACCATGAAGCGTGCCGACTATTCATTCCCATCCGTCACGGATTCTAAAATTGGCGATTACGCCTACATTCGCCTGGAAGACCTTGGGCAAAATGATTCGGCGGATGAATTGAAAGCCGCGCTAGAGAAGCATCAAGACGCGAAAGGTTTCGTGCTAGATTTGCGTGATAATCCCGGCGGATTGGTTCCAAATGCTTTGCTGGCTGCCAGTTTGATTATGGAGAAAGGAGAGATTTTGAAAGTCCGTTCGCGAGTTGAATCGGACCCGAGCGATCCTCAATATAATGTAGAGCGTTATTTCGTGACACCGACCGGTATCAAAGCGACGACTGAGAATCCGAATGAGCAAATCGGAGACCAGGAAGATGTTCGCATGAAAGACCTTGTGAATAAACCGCTTGTCGTTCTCACAAACGAGGGAACCGCCTCCGCTGCCGAAATTCTCGCCGGAGCTTTACACGATAATAAGGAAGCTGTCCTCATCGGTAATACCACTTTCGGCAAGGGCATCGGGCAGCAAGTGCTCGATGGCATGCCTGACGACAGCATTTTGAAGGTCACTAATTTCAGATTTTTTACGCCAAACGGTCAGTGGATAGGCGACGGTCATGACCATAGAACTGGTATCGCCCCTGATATCAAAGTCGAGAATCCCAAATCAGCGGAATACGGTTCGCCCGCCGATGCGCAACTTAAAGCGGGCTTGAAGAAGCTCGACGAGCTGACCGGGAAAAACTGATATCCGCAACCGTTTGAGCCTGTAAATGGTGGAGGCTGCGAGAATCGCCTGGGCAGCCATTCTCATTAAGACTCGTCAATTGATTTTGTTTGATGGTGCGGGTTACGGGGTTTTTGGCAGTTGCGCGAAGTGGCGCTAATGGTCCCGAATGGACATACGAGGGGCCACAAAATGGGCCACAGTTTTCGAAGAATTTTTGGGGTAGTTTGCGCATCGCCGTTTCACTTATTACACTTATTGCATATATTTCAGATATCTGCTAAACTGGCTACAGAAACGGAGGTGCGGCATGGCAACAGTTCTCGACCGACCACTTATACCAACTGAACCAGAAATAGCCCAAGCTAAGCGCTCATTCAAATTGTTGAGTGAGGATAAGTCTAGCTCGCATTACATCATGGGCAGCGAAACAGGCGTCAAAGTGCCGATTCCCGAATCGGTTTTCAACCTGTTCGTCACGGTGCTGGAAGAACTTTCAAAGGGAAACGCAATACAGCTGGTCCCGATTAATGCCGAAGTCACAACTATCGAAGCTGCTGAGATAATTGGCGTTTCGCGACCATTCCTCGTAAAGCTGCTGGATCAAGGCAAGATCCCTTATCGGATGGTTGGACGTCATCGCCGAATCTTGTTCAAAGATTTGATGGAGTATTACGAGAAGAGTAAGAAAAGCCAACTGAACGCAATAGCAGAAATGACCGCTGAAGATGATGCGGCCGGTCTAACATTCATGGAGTGAAAAGTGGAGCGGCCAACGAGCTACACAGCGCTGTTGGACTCATCAGTGCTATTTCCTGCCTTCATCAGCAGTCTGCTGCTTTGGATCGCTTCGACCAGATTGTTCCGAGTCAAATGGACAGAGCAGATTCATGCCGAATGGATCGAACGAAGACTTGAACGATATCAAGATCTGAACCGAGCACAGCTGGAAAGGCGACGGCAACGTATGGATGCCGAATTTCCAGACAGCCTTGTGACCGGCTACGAAGGACTCATTGAAAGCCTCGCCTTGCCAGATCCAGACGACCGCCATGTTCTAGCGGCCGCCATCACCTGCCGCGCCCATGTAATTGTCACGGCTAACTTGCGCGACTTTCCGGAATCATCATTGAGACAATACTCAATTGCTGCCCAGCATCCAGACGAATTTTTGTTAGATCAACTCGATCTGCATTCCGATAGCTCTCGGCTTGTTGCCTTGGCTGTCTCTCAACATAAAAGCGCTATGACGGAATCAAGACCAACATGGAAGCAATATTTTGAGTTCATGGCTCGCGAAAGTGTCCTGCCAAAGACACATGCAGCTCTAACAACGCCAGAGATGAGAATGGAACTCAAAGATACAATTGTGCGGCGGCATCTTCGGTTAACTCGTGAACTATGACTTCCCCTGCACCCGACCATACATCAATCCGCCAAACAGAGGACCGCTCCTGGAGTCTGCCTCTGCTTCATGCTTTTGTGAAGAGCACCGCAGATGATGACATCGAGGACCTCATCGGGACCCTGCAAGTGTTGGACGATTACCGAATCCTGTCACCGCTTACGAGCATACTAGAAGACCGCAGCGCAAAGCCAAATCTGAGGGAAGGAGCAAGCGAAATCCTATCTGGCTGTACGACGGCTGAGAGCGCCAATGAACGTCGCAACTGGTGGAACTCGCAAGATCCAATCTTGATGCGTCACGCCATCCTAGTCGCGGAACGCTCGGAAATGGACATTATTGAAGAAGTAGCGAACAATCCCCAACACCCATTTTATGCGGACGCTATCGAGAAACTAGGTGTTCGATTTGAAGAGCCTCGTTTCCAGCTACTCAAAATAAGAGCGCTTTCTGATTCGCGTGCAAATGTTCGCGCATGTGCTGCATCCGCCATCTTATGGGATCAGCCGATTTCTGCTGAAGCAGGATTGCTGCGGCTCGCCCAAGAAGATGACGACGAAGCAGCAGCCGAAGCGCTGGACGCTCTTGCGTACTATGACAGCCAATCAGCCCTTATATCAATTCACGAGATGCTGAAGACGGGACCAATAGCGCGCCGCGAGCGATATGCGGAGGTCTTTGAGGATGTTCGAGACGACTTTCTGTCCGCTTTTAAAAGACTTAGAGGCACTAATGCTAGTGCAGCCACCATTTTCAAGGCATGGCTTAGCCCGGTTTGGGAAACGCTCGCTTTAACCGACGCGGATTTTTCGCCAGAACAGACGACGGAAAACGAATCAGCAAAAGCGCGCAGCAGGAAGCCAGAGAGATTCACAACGACGATTGACGAAGTAATGGAGCGTTTTGACAATGCTGATGGAATGTGGTCCGACAGATGGAATTACATAGGTTCAATCGACTGGTCTTCGTTCTCTAGCGAAGAACGACTGCTGATCATCAAGTATTTCTCGCAACACGCGGACTGGTCAGTACGAGAGGTCTCATGTTCGGCACTTGGTAGATTACGAGCCTCGGACGCACTTCTCGGGTTCCTGCACGATGAAGTATTCGCCGTGAGAAAAATGGCGGCATATTATATTCGTGAGGTTCCAACGGAACACCGCATAGCAAAACATTTGTGGGAAATGCTTATCGGCGCAAAAATCGCTGGCGTAAATGCAACTGAAACATTGGAAAGTTATGTCGTCCATTCTTCTGACGCCGACATCGATGAGCGTCTCTGCGACCTCGCCAAGACTGACCAACGAGAAAGTGTTAAATATACTGCAATTGGGCAATTGAAAAAGCGAGAAGCACGACAGCATGTTGAATCCTTGCTACCAATACTAGACGACGAGCCGCTCATAACGTGGTCCGCCCACCAATATCTTCTGAGCGCTTGCCTTGATCTACAGATTCCAGTTCCACAAGCGGAACGGCTGGCGGGAATTGATGATCTTCACTTGCAGGAAAGCCTAGCTATGCATTTAGCGAAGCGCGACGCAATCTAACCTGATTGATCGATGGAATCGTCAATCGGAGCGTGGAGCCGAACCGATGGTGGCACACCATTCGGGAAGGCAAGATAAAGAGAATTTCTTCTTATCCCGAATCGTGTACCCAGCCTTCGTTTTAAGAACCGCTCTAAGCGTCGCAATCTCTAAAAACCACTCCTCTTATCCGCAATGATGCAAGGGGACTGTGTTTTAAGAACCGACAAGGTAGGGCATTGACTCGTTCCGCTCTTTCGATTTCGGGCGACGGCGATTCGATGTACAGCAAGTGAAAAAAACATTGCCGCCGTCGCGAGGTGAATGTTAGCAGAACGGTCAAGCCGGGTCCTACCAACGTCGGGCTCTGGACGAAAGCGATACCAGCAAGTGCTGAAGCGAACCGCGTATCGACAGTCTATAAGTAAAAATGCTTGTTTAGCCAAATCAAGCTGCAATTAGTAAGACAAGCATCGCGCACAATAAATTCGCATGGGAAGTACTGATCTGGATCAGCGTTCATCCACTTCTCCTGTGGCACCCCTTTCGCACCGCGATATACTCCTTGGCTGTCGAGCACAATTTTGAACAGCAACTCGTTCCTTCTGACTTCATCGAGCATCTCTTCAAGGAAGCCAATCCCCGCATCATGAAATACACCGTCGTTGACGTCTTGCTTATCAGGCAAGAATCCCAAGTCCTTCAGAAACCGAACACGCTGAGGTTCGGGCGCCAATGCTGAGTTGACCACAACGAAATCATAATCCAGCAGACCATACTTCAAAAAAGCCCCGGCGCTCAGATCCGGGACCTCTGCGGAGAGATCAATTCCATGCTGGCGAATTAATGCGCATAGTTCATCCGGCGCCTTTTCGATGGAAGACAGCTCTAACTTGAGCCCAACCAACTCATCAACTGTCCGGTACCGCAATCCGCGGACTAGCTCCTTTATAACGGACAATCCAGGAATTGCATTTGGAGGCAGTCCTAGATTCGGTTTCGGCTCACGGGTCAAGTCGAATACCATTTGAACATTCATGAAAGATGGCTTTTTTCGCTGGCTCTCTTCTGGTGGAGCATCACTGCCGCCCATCGACCGCAGTTTCTGAGCCAGTTTTTGCCACCAGCTATCAGCCACAAGTTTCTCCCATTGACGAAAGCACAGCTAATATTCTACCGGTTTCCTGGAGCAGCAAAGCAAGCCGAGCCGACGGTCCCACCGTTCGGTAAGGCAGATAAAGAGAATACTCAAAACCTTCGAATGGCACAACTGGCGGTCGAGTCCAGTGCCTCACGCTGCAACGGAAATTCCATAATGTGACTCAAAATCATCCAATTGATGCTCCAGCGAAGGTTTCGCGTGAGACACGGAGACAATGCCAAGGTGACACAACAGTCGGTAAGGCAAGATAAAGAGAAACTGTTAAACGGCTACAGTCCACTACGAATAAGCCCGAATCGCCATGCACCTCTTCGCGATCATACTCAGACGACCATGCAACTCTTCGAAAGATGACGTCCGCGCAGGATCGAGCGCACATGCATTTGTCAAACAGCAAACCTGGTGATTTCCCTAGAGACAGAAAACCGAATTATCGATGACAATTGTAATAACAACTGCGCACACACAAGCGCGAACGTTGACAGTCATTTCTCTTCTTTGATCGCCGAATTTTGTTCCGGCGATCTTTTTTGTTCGAAAAGTCGCAATGAGAAGCGACATTTTTCTGCCCCGAATTCTGATCGCGGGCAAGGAGATCATCATGTCCGAAACACTTCCCAAGCTTCATTCAGTAGCCGCAGCAGCTGACCATCTCGGCGTGTCACTGAAGACAATGTGGCGGCTCATCAATTCCCGTCAAATAACATTTATCAAAATCAATCGTCGTGTGCTCATATCAACAGACGCAATGAACGAGTTCATTCAAGCAAACACAGTCAATAAACTTGATCCGAAAGACATCGCACGAAATTTTGTCTACCGCTAACGGAATTGACACACCTCACACTAGCTAGCATCAAGTCCTGATGCTGATTTTCTAACTAGCAAATACTCGTTAAATGTGCGATCATTAGAGCACCGTATATAGTGCCTAGGGAATTGCACGCCAGGAGGACTGTCCATGGCAGGCGTCAAAGATGGTATCTGGAAACGTGGTAACAATTGGTACATCTCGGTAAAGGTCAATGGCCGGCGCCGAGTCAAATCTTTCGGCCGCGACCGCAAGGCCGCGGAGCTTGCGCTAGCAGAAATCTTGAAGCATCGCGCAGTTGCGAATGCCACCAATGATTGGTCTGGTCTTGCGGAATTCACGAAACCGAAGACTCGCAAAACATTCGCAGAAGTCGCTGATGATTACCTCGCTGAACGAGCGAGCTTGAAGTACAGCACTTTGCGAGGCTATCGCGAAGTGCTCAAGAACTACTTGCTTCCCGCATTCGGCAAAATGGAAGTGAGCGACATCACAGAAGAAGATGTTGCCCGATTTCAGGCCGAAGTGTCGAAGGATGTTTCGGCAGTGAGAACAAACAACATCATGGGTCTGCTGCGCTACATCATGAAAGTGTGTTTGCGCAGAAAACTGATTACGGAAAATCCGACCGTGGGGGTTCGTCCGCTCACTGAAAAACAGCCGGACATTGATCCGCTCACAAAAGATGAATTGGATCTCGCTCTGTCGAAAGTCGTTTCTCACTATCGACCATTGTTTACTTGTCTTGCATGGACAGGAGCGAGACCGAATGAAATGTTTGCGCTTCGCTGGAAAGACATCGATTTCAATCGCGGAGAGATTCGAATCAACAAGGGTCGAGTGCGCGGCTCCGAAGATCTGCCGAAGACAGCATCGAGTTCAAGAATTGTGCCGATGCTCAATATCGTGCGTGTCACGCTTGCCGGAGTAAAACAGGAAAGCACCGCAAATCTAGATGGTTACGTATTCACGACAAAGAGCGGACAGCCCATCGACAAGCATCTCGATCACGTCTGGCGATCTGCGCTGCGGAAAGCTGGCCTGCGACATCGTCCTTCCTATCAACTGCGTCATACATTCGCTTCACTGTGTCTTCAAAATGGAGTTGCACCGGGCTGGCTTGCAAACGTTCTTGGACACTCAACTCTACAAACAACGTTCAAGCACTACGCCAGATTCATCAAAGACACGTCGAGAGAGAACGAGGATCGGCTTGAGCAGTTGTTCACGAGCGATCCCTTGACAGGGCGCAAATTGGCTCATTAAGTTCAATGAGGCGAGCATGGTATATTGGCCTGCTTCCTCTTTCAGTTCCATATACCGCAATGGCTAACACACAACCAACGACTCCGAAATGGAAACGATTCGAGCAACTGGTCGCGGACATTCAAAAGGATCTCGCACCAGAAGGTTTTGTCGTCACGCCTAATGACAAAATATTGGGTCAGGATACTGAAACCATGCGCCAGATCGACGTCAGTATTCGCGGCAATATCGGTCAATTCGAGATGCTGATGATCTTAGAGGCAAAGGATTATAACGTGCCGGTGGATGTACCGACTCTCGAGGCATTCATGGGACTCGCCAAGGATGTGAGGGCCCAGAAAGCCGGGATGGTATCAGCGAGGGGATTTTCAAAGGCAACCAAAACTGCTGCAGCAAAATCAGCAATCGATTTATACACCATCATTGATACAGACGATCACGAATGGAAGAAAACACTTTCTTTGCCAGCAGTATGCGACGTGACGGAACTGCTCGCGTACCAGGTGCAGTTCGAAACTTGGTCTCCCGGGCCTTTCTCCCTGTCTGCCGAAGCACTGATGAATCCCAGAGCAGTTGTTCTGCATGATCAAAATCGCCAGAGACTCGGAACCATTGATGAGTTCTTGCACAAGTCCTGGTGGAGCGGAGATCTTGAGCTTGAGGAGGGATCACATGATGGCATCGAAATCGTTCCCAATCCAGTATTCATAAAAGACGCAGAAATTTACGGCAGGATGAATCCATGCAAGTTGACCGTAACCATGCACGTGAAAAAGACGTACTACCACGGTGAAGTACCGCTGAAAAAAGCTCGCGGCCTTCATAACGCTATTACAGGTCGTGCAAACATAGTTGTAAACATGACCATGGATGACATTGAGTTTGACCGCATCGAAGACGAATGGCAGCGCCTCGAAGACTTGAACAGCCTCGCGGTTGAACCAATCATTTACATGCGCGTGCTCGGAATGAGATAGACCATCACCCAAAATTCCTTACCAAAACCGGGTGATTTCAGTTCCCAAAAATATTCTGACGGGCCACAAAGGGGGCCACACCTTCGCACTTTTCCCTTATTGAGAATGCGCGAAAGGCTGATCCTGCGACCGTTTGAGCCCTGTTCTAAAAGTAAATGGTGGAGGCGGCGAGAGCCGCACCTCGGGTTTGGGACGAAATAACGGTTGAATGTGATCAAAGCGTGATCGAAAAATGTCGAAAATCGCCATTTTATGCCGGATCGTTACATTCCAAGCGGGTTGTGCTGGGGGGATAGATCTGTGATCAGTACCGTCCTGTGGGTGTTTCACCCACCTTGCGACAATTACGTACTGGAGGTGAGTATTTCCACCACTTGCGATCACATGACGATAACACTACGCTGTTATCGTTGAAACTGTGGAAATGGCAACCTCTCGCTGCTAGACCACTTCAATCTACCGGAGAGTTTGGAACTCATATCGAGATTCGGTAGCACACAAAAGATGCAAAAGTCACTTATCGGGGAAGCGGTTCATTCTTCAATGAACGGCTTAGAGTGTGCGTGGACGCAGGAACACTATAATGAAAACCATCGGAGACACTGGGATCGAAGTCGATTCCAAGGCAGCAGCCGTCGAAACATCCAAGGGAACAGCAGTTCAAACATCCAAGGAGATGGATGCGGAGACAAGGAAATCGATAAGAGAAGCTGCTCTTAAGCGCGATGCGGATAAACCGCAAAATGGTCTCGCAGGGCTCAAACACTGGCGCCACGACATGATGGCAGGTCTGATTGTAGCTCTCGTGTCGGTGCCACTTTCACTTGGTATCGCACTCGCCTCGGGCGCCCCGCCAATATGCGGTCTGACTTCCGAAATTATTGCGGGTTTGATTTTCCCGTTCCTCGGCGGCGCGTACGTGACTATCAGCGGTCCAGCTGCCGGTCTTGCTCCGGTGCTTTATTCGAGTATCGCAGCGCTCGGTCAAGGCGATATGGAGAAGGGCTATCACCTCGTTCTCGGCATCATCATGTTTGCCGGATTCACCCAGATAGTATTGACTAAATTGAACGCGGCGAAGTTTAGCTATCTCATTCCGAAATCGGCTATCCATGGGATGCTTGCTGCAATCGGTTTAATGATCATTGCAAAACAGATTCCGAACTTCATTGGTCATAAATATGAAGCGCATGAATTTTTCGGATACATCGCAGAAACACCTTCGCATATCTCGAATATAAATCTGTCGGTATTTGCAATCTCGATAGTTTGTCTTGCCGTTCTCCTTTTCCTTCCGAAGGTGAAGAACAAGTTTGTGAAGCTGATTCCTCCCCACCTTGCTGTGGTTCTCCTCGGAATCGGACTTGGGCAACTATGTCACCTGGACCCTAAATTCCTTGTCTCGATCCCGCAAAATCCGCTGGAACACGGTTTTGTTTTCCCTGATTTCGCCGGACTGTTTGCGTCGCCCACGATGATTCCCACTATCGTACTGTGCGTATTCGCGTTGACCTTTGTTGATGGTACCGAGTCCCTGGCTACGATTCATGCGATTGACCAGATCGACCCCTTCCATAGAAAGTCCAACCCTCACCGCACACTGTTCGCGATGGGTGTATCTAACATCTTTTCCAGCTTGATTGGTGGATTGACGATTATCCCCGGAGCGATCAAGTCTACAACCAATATTCTTGCCGGTGGCAGAACCGCGTGGGTCAACTTCTACAACGCATTGTTCCTGATCGCGTTTCTCCTGTTCTTCAACGGACTGATGTCGATGATTCCAATCGCGACACTATCCGCGGTGCTGGTGCACATCGGCTACAAGCTCGCCGGTCCAGAAAAGTGGCAGCGCCAGATCGACCTTGGCTGGCAGCAACTGGCTGTTTTCTCTACAGTCGTTCTCGTCACCGTCACATCAGACCTTCTGGTCGGGATCTTCTGCGGTATATTTGCTAAAGTCGTAATTCTGATGTTCTACTCGTTGCGTTGCAGTGAGGCGAAACGCCGCTATGCTTCGTTCGGTAAGCACCTCGTACACAGTTTTACTTCTATCTTCAAGAACCCGATCGCGCAAGTCGTCGACCTTGAAAACGACATCACTGAAGTTCACTTCGGCGGTCCGGTAACTTGCTTCAACAATCTGTCTGTGAGAAACACTCTCGACGGTTTGGTCGCCAAACACAAGAGCGTGCGATTGATCTTCGACCCTTCCGTCAAGATTGTCGACCACAGCAGCACTGTGTATCTCAAGTCATTCGTCGCTGATTGCAAGCGCGCCGGTCTGGTCAACGTGGATATCCGCGGACTCGATCGCCTCTGTGCCTGCGGCCATGACGAAGACTCACTTCGCTATCGCGTGGCCATCACGCACTAATCAGGTTCATCCGTACTGAGCAAAACAGCATGACGACATTGGGCGGGTTGGAAATTTCCGACCCGCCCCTAAATTCTCAATGCCCTTCAAGTTAGTCCAAGTAGAATTCTCGAAATTGTTTTTGAATCTTCTGCAGCTCTTTGGCTCGCTGATTTTCAGGTAGAGCGAGAACTTCCTCCGCGCGCTTCCTGACGCCGTCTACCATCGCCGGGTCCAACTTCGCCTTCCTGAGCGCCTCAGCGGACTCCCTGTTGTCGGTTTTCAGTGGATTCATGCCGTCGTACATTTGTTTCATCATGCCCAAGATCTGCTGTTGCTCGCCAGCCGGGCGGTTTGCTAAATCCGTTGCAACGCCCTCAATCGCCTTTGCGAGTTTAGGTTCAAAAGCTCGTAACGCGCGCATATCAGCGCCGGGACCGTGACCCTTGAATGATATGGTTTCGGCGAGATTATTGCTTACGCCTTCTTTATCGAGCTGTTTCGGCTCACCTTGCTGGGTTTTGTCGGCTTGCTCGACAGTGGTTTTCCACTGCACCTCAGTAACGGCGGCACTTCCGGCAGGTTGATTCAACTTCTGGATATCGCCGAGGGAACTCGCGGCGAGAACCAGATTGTCGGTCGAGCCTGCGCCCGCATTCCCCTTCTCTGCTGCTGCATCTGTGTGTGCGCTCACCGCACCGTCGCCATGTTTGCCAGCCATACTCGTTGCTCCAATGTTCGAAACTTCTTTCCGAATACATTAAACCAAGATCGGTCGCTCGATAAACCCTGTCACCGTTTTCCAGTTCTGTCGGCGGCTAGAGATGTCTTTGCTCGAACTGGGCAAGCTGGCTGTCCGGGTCAATCGACAGGGCTTTGCCGATTGATTCTTTCGCTTTGGAAACGTCGCCCTGTTCTTTGTTTATCCGGGCCAATTCGAGCCAGCCGTCAACGTAGTTCGGGTTGATTGAAACGGCTTTCTTTGCGAATTTGGTCGCTTGAGCGTAGTCGCCTTGCAAGCGCTTAATGCGCGCCAGCGCTTCGTAAGGCCATTCGAAGTCCGGCGCACTCTCTGTGCACGACTTATAGTATTTCTCGGCATTGAGCAGGTCGCCGGTCAATTCAGATGTCCGGCCCTTTTGAAATTCCTTCGTGACGACGAGGTCTACCTGACGTTTCGGCACATACGCGCTGAGGAAACGCTCTGCTCTCTGCCGCGTATCAGTTGTCGCTCGCTCGTTATCGGTTACCGTTTCTGTTTTTGCATCTGCTTTTTCTTCTGAAGCAAAACCGCTTGCAGCTGCTCGCTCCAGGGCAACTTTCATGTACGAGCGGCTTGTTTCTATCAAGCCCAGGCTTTTGCATTGCAGTGCCAACTCATAGCTTTCGGCTCCGGATGCATTGGCTGGAAGCGGCGGAGGGCTAGGTAGGAACGCCAACTCCGCACCAAAGTTCAATAAGTCGCTGGCGTTGTTCATCGCGATGTCTGCATCCAACGTACGTTTCTGTTGATTCAGAAGTCGGGCGTAAGCGTTTAACGCCTGCCCGCGCACCACTCGTGATGAAGTGTCGATCTGACCGTCAGTCATTGCCAGAGCCGTCTTCAACGTAGCTTCGGCCATCTGGTAGTCTTTCTTGTCGGTCTCCATCTTGCCGATGTCGACCATGAAGTCAGCCTCTTTAAGCGGTGATTCAATCGCCCTCGCTAAGGCGAGTGTCTCATCGTAGAGCGGCTTCGCTTTATCAAATTCTTTGTTCCTCACGTAATAGCTGGCTAATTGCGCTATCGCGTTTGCCAAATCCGATTTGTATTGAACGACCGCGTCACCATCCCTGGTGGCAGCCTCCGCATGCTTCAGCGCTTCGCGTCTCAACTCGACAGTGCGTATGCATAAGTCTTCCAGCTCAAGGACTTTCTCTTCCCGATTTTTCAATCGTCTCAGATCTTCCAGTGCATCTGCTTGTTCCGATGCCAGAAGAGCGATGCGTTCATGATCTTCCGGTTTCTCTCTTGCTGTCTGCAGTTTCTTCTGACTGGCAGCAGCCTGCGCAACTATCTCGTCCAGCGATCTCGGACCGACCGGCCAGGGCTCGAGAATGGCAGCGCGCCTGCCGATCTGTAGATCACGGACGGCGTCGGTCGTTTGACCGAGGTCCTCATAAATCAGTCCTCGGACATGATGATAATATGGATGATCGTTCAAAAGTATCGCGCGGTTTATATCGTGAAGCGCAAGTTCCGGTCGTTTCAACGCGCGCAAAGCGAGCGCTTTGCCCATCAAGTTCTGCGGCTTTTGTGGCTCCATCTCGACCGCGTTAGTAAAGTCGATTGCTGCTTCGGCATAGCGTGCAAGTTGCATATTCGCCATTCCTCGCCAGTAGTAACCTTCTGAGGAACTGGAGCAGAGTGCCACCACTTGCTGGAAGTCCGGCAGCGATTCGTTGAAACGTGTGAGCGCGCAAAGCAGATAACCGCGATCGCGAAACGCTTGAGCATTTGTTGGATCTAGCCTGATGACCTCTGTGCAGACTTCAATGTCTTTGCGTATCAGATCCGGATCGTTCACCAGTGCTGGTACCGCGTGTCGCAAAAGCGTTTCATTGCGCTCAACCGATCGGGGCTTGGTGGCACCTTCTTTGACAAGCGCCATGCCGTCTGAAAACGGCTCAGCCGCTTTGTAGACTGGTTCAATAAAAGTTTTCCCGGTATTATCGGCGAAACCAAATTTGCCGTCGAGGCGGATCAATCGCACTCCATCACTGAGTGGTCCGATGTGATCGAATTGCTTGTCGATTGTTTGCTTCTCTTCTCTGTCGATGATGGTGAAGCGATAATCCGGATATGCGAAATAGCCTGGTTCTAACGGGGTTGTCGACTCGTCGAAATCTTGAACATTTCCTGTTCTTCTAGCAACGAGAAACCCACTGCCGACGCGCGTGATATCGGCATGCGTGTTTTCAATTGGGCAGACATCTTTGCCGACGACAGCGACTCCGGTTTTAAATCCTTCCCAGACGACGTCGTATTTGGGCTTGATGTCCCACTTCCCTTTCTTGTTTATAAACCCCCATTTCTTACCGATGCTGGCCGCACACAGCCCTTTCTGGAAATCTTCAACGTCATCAAAAATAGGTTTTATAACAACCGTGCCGCTCTTGTTTATAAATCCCCATTTGTCCTTTACTTTGATTGCAGCAAGACCTTCGGAGAATGGCTTGGCGTCCTGGCATTCCGGACTGAGAACCACATCGCCGTTCTTGTTGAGGAAAATAATCGCGCCGCTATCTTTCGCCAGGCATAGATCATCCGAAAAATTCTGGATGGAGCTATAGAAGGGCTCGAACAAAAATTTTCCGTCCTTATCTATGATTCCGGCTGCTCGAGAACCAGCGATCGCCAGCCACGCTTTTTTCATGGATGGCATTTCTGTATCTTTCAAAATGGTCTGGAGCGCATCGCTTGCCTTTTGCGGAAATTCAGGAGAGTCCTTGCCTAACTGAACCGCCGCATATCCGTTCCGGAAGGTCTCCGCTCCTACGAATCTTGGCTCTATCACGAACTTGCCGGAGTGATCGATGTAACCCCATTTGTCCTTCACTTTTACTGGAGCAAGACCATCACTGAAGTCACCAGCTAAATCGAAATCCGCACCGATAACGACGTCTCCGGTTTTATCAATATAACCCCATTGATCCGCGATCAAAATCGCCGCAAGCCCTTCGTGAAATTCGTTAGCTTCATAGATCATGTAAGGAACAGCTCGTTTCCCTTGTTTGTCTATGAAATAGAATTCCGGCTCCTCCGGCAGTTGCACTCGCTTCACTTTGCCGATATTGATTGGCTTTGCTGTGTCTATTGACTCGGCACGAGTGCCTTTTCGCTCCAGCGGTTTTTGACCGGATTGATTTGCGTCGTCCTTTCGCTCTTCAGCAAAAGCGGGACCTGAGGCTGCGGTCAGCATCAGCGCGAGACTCAGGGTCAAACAGATTTTCTTCTTCATTATTGAAATTATTTCTTCGGCTTCAGGGTACCGGACACTGATGTAATTGCATCATCAAGTCTGAAGTGCTTTCTAATGGCGTTATTGACGTCCTCAACCGTGACTTTGTCCAAGTTGTCCGGATATAAATCGATGTAAGACATATCCACTCCAGCCAATTCATAGAAAGATAGGCGGCTGGCAATGTGACGCGGTGAACGCAGGTAAACTGAGAAAACACCGCTCAGGTGCGACTTCTCGGTTTGTAGTTCCGTCTCTGTGATACCTTCCTTGAGGTAGTCTTTGACGATACCGGATACGATGTCTTGCGCCCGCTTCAGATTTTCCGGTGCCACGGAGAACTTAATCGTCCAGGGACCAAAATCTTTAGTTGGATCATCGACCGACGACGAGATTCCGTAGCTGAGACCATACTTGTCGCGAACCGGAGCCAGGCGGCATGAGAAGCTGTCGTAGCCGAGCGCTGCGTTGCCGATGATGGTCGCAAAATATTCTTTAGACAATAAACTGACATCAACTGCCTTGCCTATTACGACATCGCAATTGGCTTTGTCCGGAATTTCGACATTGATCTGTTCAGCCTCTTTGATGGTGTTCAAATCCTTCGTAGAGATTCGAATCTCTTCTCGTTTTTCGCCGGCCCAGTCTTCAAAGTATTTGGCACAGAGTGACTTTGCTTCGTCTTCGGTTATCGCGCCCACCATTGAGAGCACGAAATTGCCAGGCGTGAAATGTTTGTCGTGAAATGCTTTCAGATCTTTTTGACCAATCGATTTCAATTCAGCAATCTGATCGTTGAAGTCTTTCTGATAGAAGCCTGTGGTCGGTTTGTACAGCGCTCTGAGAAAGGCATTCCAGCTCATATCTCCTGTGTCCGCCAGATTCTCTTTCAGATCAGAGAGGCGGATGGTTTTTTCCAACTTCAATTCATCCGCAGGAAACTTAGGGTTGCGAATGGTGTCGGATACGATATCAATCAACTTATCCAGATCTTCTTTCACGACTTGAGTGTCGAAGTCCGTCCAGAATGAACCGGAGGAAAACTCGAGACTTGTTCCCATGAATTCGAGTTCGTCAGCTAACTGTTCCTTCGTGTATTTCTTCGAGCCTTTGTTGAGACCCTCAGCTACAAAGAATGGAACCTGGCTCTTTGTGATATCGCAGAAGTGGTCGCCGGCGTTCAAACGTCCCGAGATAGCAACGGTGGAGGTTCCCTCCAGGGGGAGAACGAGAACTGTCATGCCGTTTTCCAGCTTGAAACGCTTTACACGCTTGCCGATGTTGATCGTGTGTTTTTGTTTTGAACCGATCAGTTGCTTGATTTGCTCGGCCGATTCGCTGCCACCGTTAGCGGTGGCAGGCTGGCCATTTGAGGGGGCGGAACTTGGTGCTTGTGAATCGCCTTTGCCGGTGGTTTCGCCTTCTTGTGGCTCTGCCGCCTGTTCCGTCGGTGTCTTACCTTCGCTTGTTTCGGGCTTGATTTCGTCCGGCGAAGGTGCCTTCGGTGAATCGCTTCCGCCTTTTGCAGGTTCTTCGCCCTCGGCGGCTTTTTTCTCGACGACGCCATCAGCAGTTTCTTTCCCTTCTGTTTTTTTGGGGAAATAGTAGCCGACCGTGCGATTGTCTTCGAAACAATGCGCATTTATGACAGACTTAACATCATCGTTTGTTACCTTCTCGATGTTGTTGGGATAGTCTACCCACCAGCGCCAGTTAGCGGCTGAAATCGCTTCCGTCAACTGTCCGGAGAGCCCCATCGGGTCTGCGATAGACAGGCGCAGTCCTTTGATGATTGATTGTTTTGCTTTGGACAATTCCTGGTCTGTTGCTCCTGTTTTTCCGAGTTTATTCAACTCATCGAGAATTGCAGCTTCCAACTTTTTCGGATCGACGCCGACGTTGCTTTGCGCCGAGACGACGAACAAACCCGGATCTTTCAACGAGTACGAGTAACATCCAACCTCTGATGCCAAGCCACTTTCGACAAGACGTTTATAAAGCCGGCTGGAACGTTTCGAGCTGTCGCCCAAGATGGTCTGCACTATATCCAGTGCATAAGTTTCCTTGCTCAAGCACTCCGGTATATGAAATCCGATCGTTACTCGCGGAAGGTCGATGCCTCGACGAACTGTAAAACGGCGCTCGCCTTCTTGTGGCGGTTCCGTCGTGTAGACCTTTGGATATTCGTGAGGTGCCTTTTGAATTGAATTGAAGTTATCGGCAATGAGTTTTAACGCGTCCTTCGACTCGAAGTCTCCGATAATGATTAGAGTAGCGTTGTCCGGGTAGTAGAATTCGTCGTAGAAACGCTTGAGCCGCGCTGTTGGCACGCCTTCAACGTCAGATCGCCAACCGATTACCGGATGATGATACGGGTGCTCTTTAAATGCTGTCGAGAACAAATTATTTTCGAGCAGATCGGAAGGACTGTCTTCGCCTCGCTCGAGTTCATTTCTTACAACCGTCATCTCCGCCTGTCTATCCGATTCTCGGAGTAACAGGTTGCGTATGCGGTCGGCTTCTATTTTGATGCAGAGGTCTAAGTGCGCAGCCGGCACCATCTCGTAATAGTTTGTCCTGTCGTACCAGGTGGTCGCGTTATTGATACCGCCCACTTTTTTAAGAACGTCGTCGATTCCTGTTTTCTTCAGCGGATCAAATGTTGGTGTACCTTTGAACATCATGTGTTCTAGGAAGTGAGTAGATCCTGTGTATCCAACAGCCTCGTTTCTCGAGCCGACGTGGTAAACGATCGTGGTGGCGACAACCGGTGTCTCATGCCTCTCGGCAAGAAGGACGCGCATGCCGTTCGCTTTGACCTTAAATTCGGCGATACCCTGGCTGGGCTCACCGACAGCCTCGATGCCGACTTCATCGAGGAATGACTTTTCGACAGGAGTTGAAACGTTTGCTGCGATTTTCGACATGTCTTGTGTTGTCCTCGTATTTAATTTTTTTGCTTTCTTCGACGCTTTGTTTTTGTCCTTGACTGTTTCCGTCGGCAGCACTCTAAGTCCCGAGTATGGGTCCAGTCGGCTGCCCGCCGATGCTGGAGATGATGACGAGATAAGCAATGAAGCGGCGCCTAGCGCGGTCATTGTACGGACAAAGAGTGAGTGAGATTTGCCTCTGAACAAAACGTGGACTCCTTAAAAGTCTGCCGAAAGTAGCACTATATATGGTGCAGGAGCCGACTCACAGAATGAGCCGGCTCCGCTGAGTTTATCGCTGCAAGACTAGTCTTGGTCTGCTGGTTTGTCTGAAGTCGAGGTTTCGCCGGACGGTGCATCCGTGGTCGAAGACGACTGTTTGGTTTTATCGCTCTTCTTGCCTTTTACGGCTTTCTTAGCGCCTTTGCCAAGCTCGTCAGCGCCCTTTTTAGCGCCTTTGCCTACTTCTTCGACCGCTTTCTCGGTGCCTTTGCCGACTTCTTCAGCACCTTCGGCTGCGTCTTTGACGCCCTTTTCTGTGCCTTTGCCGAGCTTCTCTACGCCCTTCTTGGTGCCGCGACCGATCGCTTCAGCGCCTTCTTTGGTTTTTTCGCCAACTTTCTTGACGCCCTTTGCAGTGCCTTTGCCGATGGCTTCAGCACCCTTCATGGTGTCCTCTGCTCCGGTCTTGATTGCTTTACCGGTGCCGGTTACAACCTTCTTGGTGCCTTTGCCGATGTCCTCGGCAGCCTTTTCGACTCCGCTGACAACTTTGTTTTTCTTCTTGGTGGCTTTGGTTTCGGTCGTTGTCGTCGACGTCACTGTCGTCGAGTCCGAAGCGTCCTGAGCGTTAGCCGCGAGTGAAGAGACTGCCAATACTAATGCGAGTGATAGAAAACGTTTTACCATTATTTCCCCCCTTATAGAGATAAAGGTCATTGTGTCAAAGTAAAACCGTTTTCGCCACTTGAAAAGGGGCTACTTTAGCGTTTCTTCAATTAAACAGAATGCATCCTGATGTATTTTTAGGTGCGCCAATGCGGCGTACTTCTTTACGACTTCCGAGGGAAAAACGATGTCACAAGTAGGAAGACGGCTCAGTCTGTCGGTCGGGATCGGTTTGTGCCTGGCTCTCACAACCAGTCTCAGCAGTGCTCTTGCAGCGGATGTTGACTACAAAGCCGCGGGCGCGGAAGCCACGAAAATACTTGGCGACTATCTGAAGATCGACACTACCGTTCCACCTGGCAACGAGAAAAAGGGCGCCGAGTTTCTCGCTGAGATTTTGAAGAAAAACGGCATCGAGGCACAAATTTTCGATACCGCACCGGGGCGGGCATGTGTTTATGCTCGGTTGAAGGGCAATGGCAAAAAACGTGGCGTGGTTCTTTTGAACCACATCGATGTTGTGCCGGCAAATCCTGCCGATTGGAAACACCCGCCGTTTTGCGGTGAAGTTTTTGACGGAGAGTTGTGGGGACGTGGTGCGCTCGACATGAAGGGCATGGGCATCATTGAACTGGAAGCCATGTTGATGATTAAAAAGAGTGGTATCACTCTTGATCGCGACATTGTTTTCCTCGGTACTCCCGATGAAGAAGTTGGTGGCGAATTTGGTGCCGGTTGGATTAAGAAGAATAAGCCGGAACTTGTTAAGGACTGCGAGTTCCTTATCAACGAGGGCTTCATGATCGAGGCCGATAAAGACGGTAAGGCGAAGTACTGGGGAGTGAACTTTGCGGAGAAGAGCCCTCTGTGGTTGGAACTGACAGCAAAGGGACAAGCTGGTCATGCGTCAATGCCACTTCCAGGTTCCGCGACTAATAAGCTCGTGAAAGCGCTTCAGAAGTTGAACGACGCCGGCCCGAATTTCAAAGTTCTTCCGCCGGTCGAAGAGTATTTTAAAAATGTCAGCACTCTTGAGGGCGGAGAGCTAAAGGACATATACGCGACTGTGGCTGATTCTGTCAAAGACCCGGCAAAAGTGAAATTGATCATGGGCGATGTTTTGAAATCGTCGATGTTATACAACACAGTCTCACTCACGGTTTTGAAGGCTGGTTATAAAACGAATGTGATCCCCGGTGAGGCGACGGCTCAGCTTGATTGCCGAATCCTTCCCGGAGTGACCAAAGACGAAGTGGTTTCTTACGTGAAGAAAACCATCGACGATCCCACAATTGAAATCGGCGTTATCGAGTGGGAGCAAGCCGAGCCGTCGAAACTCGATACCGACCTGTTTAACTCAATCAAGAAGGTTGCCGCCGATGAGTTTCCGGGCATGCCTGTGGTACCGGTATTGGTGCCGTGGTTTACGGACTCTCACTGGTTCCGTGAGCTTGGACTCACCGCATATGGTTTCGAACCTGTTGAGGTGGGACCGCAACACATGGCCACGATGCATGGCGTGGACGAGCGCATTCCTGTTAAGGGAATAGAAGATGGCGTTCGCCGTATGTACAAAATCCTGATGGATGTGGGCGGCGCAAAGTAGCACGATTTAAAGTTGAATTTTCTCGATTCGACTCTTTCTTCTCGGCGATCTTTTTCTCGGTTTTTCGGCTTGTAATGCCCGACTCTGATTAAAGATTTCGCTATAAATCGCGGCGATTGAGGCGCTGATTTTGGGATCGAGGTTCTGGTTTTCGATTCGCGCGAGAATTTGTTGTTCGCGCGAATTGTCTTGAACAGCGATTCCTCTTAATTGTTTGACCTTACCAATGCGTCCGGCAAGGCGCATGCGTTTTTCCAGCAGCGCAATGATCGTCTCATCGATGCCGTCGATTTCGTTTCGCAGTAGATTCAGCGGGTCCGTATTATTTACTCGTGCTTCTTGTGTCATTAATCTGGTCCTTAATCGTATTATGCCCTGAGTTCCTCAAATGAGTCGGAGCGTCCTTATGCCGCTGTCGTTCCTACGTTGCGTGCCGAGGATTGCAACGTTTGCGAAACGACAAGCTCTTTCGCCGGTGCCGGTTTTGCAAGCGGAACCGTTCTTCCCACGGCTTGAGCGATTGGCTCGATCCGTTTCACCAGATCGCACATGTCCTGGAGCGACAGAGCTTGTCTGGCATCTGAAACCGACTCTTCCGGACGGGGGTGGCACTCAATCATGAGACCGTCAGCTCCGCAGGCGATGGCTGCGAGGGCGAGGTCCGGAACCAATTCGCGCTTTCCCGCAGCATGACTGGGGTCTACCACGACCGGTAGGTGCGTTAACTGTTTAAGCGCCACGACGGCGCCGAGGTCAAGGACGTTTCTCGTAAACGAATCGAAGCTCCTGATGCCGCGTTCGCAGAGAATTACGTTGTGATTTCCTTCGCTCATGATGTATTCAGCTGCCATGATAAATTCTTCAATTGTGGCGCATAGACCGCGTTTCAAAATAACCGGTTTGCTCGCCCGACCGACCGCCTTGAGCAATTCGAAGTTTTGCATGTTGCGGCTGCCAATCTGCAGCATGTCCACAATTGGATCCGCAACTTCGACATGACGCTCCGACATTACTTCCGTAACGGTTGGAAGCCCAGACGCGCGGGAGACTGCAGCCAGGATTTCCAGACCTTCTTCGCGCATTCCCTGGAAAGCGTATGGCGAGGTTCTCGGTTTGAAAACGCCGCCTCTGATGCAGTTGACAGAGCCTTTCAGCGCTGAAGCCGATTGGGTCATCATATCCAGGTCCTCAACGGTGCAGGGACCGCCGACGATCAAGAGTTGCTTATCCCCAACGGATACGTTCGACGTAATTTCGATCTTCGTCGTCTCGGTTCTTGTTCCTGCTAGTGCTAGTCTGGCATCCATGATTTGTTATCTCCTTCGATCTTTGTGTGTGTGAAAAATTCTGTGAAACGAAACAGCCGGACTCCTTCTGGAAGTCCGGCTGTTAGACGCATTTCGCGATCAACCTAGCGAGGACTTCCCCGAAGTGTCCGGCTTTGATAGTAATAATAAGTGCGTTGTTGAGACATTGTTGAAAAACCTTAGGTACTTTGCGTTTCGGGAAATAAAAAACCGCAGTCGTCATAACTGCGGTTCACCTGTCTGTTTGCTGCGCATCACATCGCTAGCTCACATCTGGTGAACCTCATCGTTGTGATAGTAGTAGTACTTGCGGGTCATGCTTACTCTCTCGGGCGCCGCAGTCATTTAATCTGCGGCTTCGATTAACCTTAGCCACTCTACACTCGGAAGATGTGCCAAGTCAAGCAAAACTTTCCGGCGGTAACGTCATTGTTAACCATGTCCGTTTGAAATGATTTCGACCAATAGGAAAATAGTAATTCACATCCATCTTATAGATGTCTAAGTTTAAAACTCTCGCTGTCTGATTTTAAATACTTCAAACTGTTCTTGCGGATTAGCTCTCGTCACCATCTTCAGCACCCAGCTCGCTGAGGCGCTTCTTGAGCTCGTTTATGATTTCATTGCGAGCATTGAGGAGGTCCAGAAGGGCATCATATTTGGTGCCATAAGAATCAACTTCGTTCTGCAGAATTGCATTAGTCAGAGCATTATTTTCGGCCTGCTCTTTGATTGCCTCGATTGCTACGACTAGCTGACGAATCAGGTCTCGCATATCCACGGCTGTGTTTTTGTGCGCGTTGCCGCTTGCGACATCATCGGCTATTCGCTGTAACCGCTTGGTCAACTTTTCGCATTTGCGAACATTGTGCTCGACCGTGTTAACGTCGGTATCATCGAAATCTTGAATTATCGCCATCCGCCGACGCACTTCCGCCTCGACTTCTTGTGCTGTAATGTTGTTGACGTGCATCGGACCTGCACAGATTTCTCGCCAGGGAGCTCCGGCAAGAGCTTGACGCACGATCACTTCGAAAACTTGCTCTCTGACCCCGGCCCCGTATTTGCCCTGACGATTGGCGTCCTGCTGCGGCGAATCCTTTGATGGTTTAAACAGCTTACCGAATTGGGGCAGATTGAACTTAGGTATGCCGCCTTCGCGAGGAGGTTCCTTGCTGCCAGGTTCTCTCGGTGTCTCTTTCTCTTCCGACGCCGTAGGTCGACCGGGCGGATCGGCAAAGTCTGGTAAGACGCTGAACGGCGGCTCGATACGCGAGCCGTCAAAAGTACTTTCGAATCGGGAGTTGCAGAATCTGCAGACAGACGCCCCTGTTCTGATCATTTCGCGGCACGATGGGCAAGGAGAAAACTGTGACGGGTCGATTCCACGTTGACAAAAGCGGCAAAGCGCGGCGCCCTTAGCGATTGTTTCGCTGCAGTGTGGGCAAGCCGTCGATTCGCGTTCGTTCATCACAACAGCCTCAAGTCTCAGTTTCAATCTTATTCCACGCCGTGATAATTTGCTCACGCTCTGTTGCTGAGCTTAAACTGCCGGTTTGTCGGTCTGAGACGCGTTTTCTATGAGGCTATCAGTTTCCTGTTCCAGGTAATCCCGCCGGGTCGTATAAGCGAGCTGATTGGTCAGCTGAGCAACTTCGTCCTGTCTGATCTTGTGCACTTCGTTGAAGGCGAGCGTCAGGTCCGGAGCGGCTTCATCCAGGGTCATGCTCAGTCTTTCGATGCGCTCGTTATACTTGCGAATACGAGCATTCTGAAACTGAACATTAATCCAGCGAAATGCCGGAAAGAACAAAAAGAAGCTAGCGTAAATCGCGAGCACCAGGAAGAAATTCTCCGACGAACTGTCACTGCTCTGGACGGCGTAAAGCATGTACCAGAAAAACACCGTGCCGAAGAAGTTCGAACAAGCGAGCAGCAGAATCGGTTTGAGCGAATCGGTACTTATATCGGTAAACACCACAGGTTGCATCGTGACGGCGCGAGGTGGCTGTGAATGAAGCGATTCATGTGACCCTTCGTCTCTGGCGTCCGGTGCAAAATTGAGAGCGCTTTTCGAAACTGCCGCTTGCATCTCCGGAAATTTGTAAATCAAATGACCCGATGGCGTGGCGCCGGGCACTCCGTGAAATTTTGCCAGAACCGGAAATGCCGCTTCTACCTCGGTCGCCGCAGCGCCCACCAGGGGAGCGAGTTGTTCGGGCAGGATGATTCCCTGATTTGCGCGAATCAACTGCGCAACTGCTTTTGACTTCTCGTTTTCAAAATTCTGGTTCGGGTTGCCGGGACCGAATAATAATGCGTAGCAGTTTAAAAGGAAACCTTTATCGTCCTTAGCGCCCGCAACCTGCTGGGCGGAATCGTTACTCTTCGTTGAATTGAGTGGAACAGGACTGAAATCGACGGCATTTTTATCACGTTTGAACTGCATCGGATTGATACCTTGAAACAGTTGAAGCCGTTTCAAAAGTGTGAAAAATTCTTTGATCAGTCCGATTACGTCATTGGCGTTGCCGGAGAAAACCGACATCAACGATTGCAGCACCAGCATGACTAAAAACACCAGTGTGATAGAGAACAGCAGCATCAGACCGAATGAGATTCGAAATAAGAACGCAAGCACGGGAGCGATTGTTTCCCAGATTTTATTGGTGAACCCAAAAAATCTGTTCGAGTAGTAGCGGTATCGCAGGTTGGACGGAAACTGGTAGTAAATTTGCCCGGATTCGGTAACGTCGAGATCCGCGCCGAGTTCGTACGCCAGGTCGTTCAGTTCGCTTGATACTACGCCGAGAGGGAGTCCGGTTTGTGCCACCACATCTGGTATCGCTACGCGACGATTCATGCTGTTTATCGCAGCAAGAAGTTGTTTTCGGGTAGCCTTATTCGATGCCACTAGAATGCCTTCTCCTGCTTTGCCAGTTGCCTGTCGCGTGCGGCTTTATCCATCATTCCCAGTTTCTCATACGCGATTGCGCGCTGGCTGTAAACAAAATCCGGACCCTCCGTTCCACGCTTAAGAGCATTACTGTAGTCTATGACTGCGCCTTTGAAATCATTCTGTTTCATGCGCGCAGTCGCTCGCTTAACGAGCACATGGTCGTCATTGGGGTAGTGCTTCAAAAGCGCGCTGTATGAATCGATCGCACCGTTCCAGTCTTTCATGGCTTCGTGCACTTCAGCCTTGGTGTAGTAAATTGTTTCTTCAGCAGGAGAAATCTTCAACAATCGGTCCACATCGGCCAGCGCTTCCGGATATTTTTTCATCGCCTTATAGCAAGCGGCTCGCCGTTTCAGCAGGTCGACGTCGGTCTGATCTATTTTCAGACCTTTAGAGAGAACCGAAATTGCTTCGGCATTTTTCATTAAAGCCGTTAGAAGCATCGCCTGCCGATTGTACATGTCCGGGTCTTTAGGGCGCAGTTCCAGAGCTTTCGTCGAGCAACTCAACCCTTTCGAGAAGTCCTCCGTCCACATATAACAAGTGCCCAGACTTGTCCAGAAGCCCGGCCAGCTTGGGTCGTCCTTCGCTAACTGAGTGAAAAGCCTCAATGCGGTTTTGTGTTTCCCGTGATCCAGCGCCTCGATTGCCTGTTCGTACCTGGGTATTAGCGGGCTTTTCGAATGCAGGCGTTTGAACTCACTGAAAAACTCGTGGTCTTTGGTTGGCGATGGAGCTGCATTTGCGTTGCAAAAGCTGCCGGCAAAAAGCCACATGGAAATGATGATTGAGACAATGCCAATCAACTCCGTATTTTTCGCGCTTATTGGCTCGAGGCTTGGTTTAAACAGATACAATATGCCTTTTTATAGAGGCGGACAAAGTGGGGACGATGTTGTAATCATCTATTCTCAGTGTGTCATTCCATCATAGCTCAAACGGCCAGGCAGCAAGTTTCGCGCCCCCTTCGGGCTAAACAGCTTCTACTTGCCGCGCACCATGGTGTCGAATGTTTGACCTGAATTGCCTGTCAGCCAGCGCATGTAGAATGAGTGCTTCGAGCCCGTCAATGGTTCTACCCATATTGGAGCAGTGAACATTCTGTCCGTATGACCTGATGTCGGGTCGGTGCGCTGAATTTCCATCCAGTAAGCAGACTTGTTGCCGAGCTTATGTTCCAGAGCATCGAAGGAGACTTTGTTTTTTGCGGCGAGGAGTTCCTCACCCGTCATCGTTCGCTCCTCTACGATTTCCGCAAGCTTCTTGTCGCCAAGCTTCTTATCGCCCCATAACTTGATTTTGTATTCCGCACCCGGTACGACTTCGCCACCAATGTTCGCCGACAGTTTCAAGTCAGGCACGGCAGCCTGGTCTAAGATGCTGCCCATCGGATGTTTATCGTTGCCCCACATGGTGGCGTTCAGTTTGTCACCGTTGGTGGTGGCAATTGTCCTGCGTTCTCGTAAACCTTCAAGCAAGCTCGGCTTGTCGAGTTGCTTCGCCATGATCATTGTGGTTCCTGGCGTTCCAGCAGGATTTCCGTAGTGGAAATCGCGTCCAAATGTCGGACTTGCGTGTACGCCTTTGTCCAGGTAGCCTGCGAAGCTGGTCGCGTCGACGGCGCCGGGAGGAACTACGTCTACCGGGTCCGGCGTGAGGGCACCGCCCTTGATGACTTCGATCTGACGAACATAAGGAGTTGCGAAACGATCGAGCCACTCTTGTTGGTTTTTAAACGATTTCTGTCCATAGTCTCGACCACGCTCTCCGACAGGCGTCGAAGGGCTTTCGTCGGCTTTGAAGCGCGGGTGGTTGAGTTGAATTACCGGAGTGCCACCGCTTGAATCTTTGATACCATCGAGGTGATCGACGAGAGCCTTGTAGTCGCCGTCGTTGATTTTTACTACGTCCGGTTTTTTGAACACCGGCGAAGCATCGCGTCCGGTCATTCTGAGTATGAACGTTTCCAGCGCTCCGCGAGGCTCCCTGACCGATTCTAGGAAAGTGGGTACCTCGAGCACGTTGATGTGATTGACTCCGCCGAGGTGTTTTCCGTCTGCGGCTGCAGCGCTTTCGATTTCTGACGTGCGACTGCCAGGCGTTTTATCAAACCTGGGGGTTGTGCCGTCACCGGGTGCCTTGCCGACAGTGCCGATTGGATCTTTTATTTCTGGAAGAATGCCTTCAGGGATTGCGCCATTGTTCTTGCCTGGAGCCTCCAGGGCTCTTGGCGGACTCGGCAGATCGGGCTTCACCAGACCTTCGGGGGCTGGACCGAAGAAGTCATCGTGCTTGTGTTGTCCGCCGACCTTTCCTATCGTGCCTAGCTCCACGCCGACCAGACCGACAAAGTTTTCATCCGTCGCCGCTTTAGCGTGCTCGAATGTTTTCGTATATAGGGTGGGATCTTCAGCAACGGTTGGAGTTCCCGCCTGATCTTTGGCTCTCACGTCGTCCGGCTTCACGCCGCCTCTGGCGGCAGGGTGGTTGTGGTCTGTGATGGCAGCGAAATCCAGACCTTCTTGCTTGGCTTTGGCGTAGATTGTCTTTGGTTCGCCCATGCCGTCGGAATAGCGCGAGTGCCCGTGCAATGGACCGCGGTAGAGGTTATATCCCGTTCCATCTGCTTCGACAAACTGATTGACGCGGCGGTTCAATATACCGAGAGTTCTTTGACCAAATGGAAGTTGCTCCGGAGCGATGCTCGGTTTCATGGCCTGGGCAATCGAAGTCGTCGTTTCTGCGGGTGCGTTGACGATGCCCCGGGTCCCACCGGCTCCGGGCGCAGAGCTATAGATGTCTATCTTGGGAGTTGCCGCCGTTCTGTTCGCTCCTGTAATTCCGTCGTACACATTGCGAATCGTCAGCATGCTGCGGTTTTCAACGTTCATGATGCCCCGCTGGGTTGCCTGGCTGAATCTGCCGAGCGCGCCTTTGGAGCCTGCCATGGCGTAACCTAACTCCGCGCCGGCATAGCCGCCTGCAAAAGAAAGACCCAGATTTGCCGTACCGGAGACAGTGTCGCGGGCCAGTGCATGAGCGATTTCTTGCTGATTGGCAAAAGGATTTTTCGATTGCTCATGCGCTTGTTCCAAACGGTTGTAGGCGTGAATAGCTGCTGGTGCGGTGAGAGCGGCTCCGACGAGTATCGAGGCCGGACCACGGGCTGGAACAATGTAGCCGATGGCAGTACCCATGACGCCTGCTTCTACGACTGTTTTCGCCGCATGCGCTATTGTTTGACCCGGATGCTGCCAGGCTTCAGCCGCCATCTCAGCGGTCGCTGAAGGAAGTTCCCTAATCGCAAGTCCGTATATCGAGTTTCCGCCGTCGTTCTGGTGAAAGTCCGCGAGGGTCAGTCGGTCTTGTGGAGGCATTTGCAGCACCAAAGTCTGAAGGAACGGCTACCATCTTGCAGAAATTGTATGAAAATGGCATGTGTGAGCCCAGCCGGAAAATACGCAAGGCGGGGAGTTCCACGTACTTGACTTTTGATTGAAACCGTTCACGACAACGACAATATCGCAACAAAGCACTTGTTCCGGTTCCGACCGGGCCCGGGAACCTAGCTGGGCTGACGGCGCGACTTATCGACTTTGCGGTGAAAATACGATGCGAGATTGAGCAAATTGATGGCGTCTTCGAGTGTCATGTCCCAACCAGGCTTGAATTGTCGGGTTTGCTCGTCCTGAAACATCAAGAACCAGGCTTTTAGCATGACCATGAATGAAAACTGCTCGGCAATGTCCCTGTCAGTCATGAATGCGTTTATGGCTAAAACGGGCTTGCCAGGCCATGCAAAAGAGAAGGCGTGCTCCGCCAGTTCTGGCCCGTCTGCCGGGAGCGCAGCTTTCGCTCGGATTTTTTCAACCAGAAATCGCATCGACTCTTTGACAGGGCGGTGGTAGCCTTTATCGACGAGAAACTCGGCCCGCGCGATCATCTCGATATCAGGGTGGAGCTTGGCTTGCCTGAGTACTTCGCGAAACTGCTTTGCGCGTTCTTCCGCCTCCGGTGGGACATACGTCGTTTTCGAACGGTCCAGCAGTTTTATCTCCGATTCGTGATTGATCTCGTATCCAGCGAAGGACAGGACCTGATTCACCTCTTTCGAGAAGCGCTTGAACGCAGCATCTCCGCGGCTCATTCGTATGTGATTGCCTGTGCGACGAAGGAACGACGCCAGATTATCGGCGCATCTGTTGTAGTCCTGGTCGCCGATAAATGCGCTGCTCAGGCGTCTGTGTCTCGATGCGTTGTGATGGATGTCCTGAATGCCGCTGGAGATGAGCAAACCGCCCAGTTCGCCATCGGTGATGACATCCTCGAGCGCCACGAAAGCGTCACAGAGCATCGTAATATAGGTGTTGTCGATGGAAGGTATTGTTGTCATCTACTCTATTTTGTTATCTTGTTGAGGCGTTGGTTATCCATCAAGGGGTTATTTTAGGCGATGGGCGAAGGGAATGGGAGAATTTTGTTGGCGTGCACTTTGCTACTGCTTGCCGGAACTTGCCATGAGGCAGTGGCAGCAGACCCGGCAAACCAACTTCAGTCTGAGAAGCCGAGTTTAGAATCCACTCCGCCGCCAACGGCTCCCGTTTCAAGTGGTAGCACAGGTGGTGCCCCCGCTGTCGCACCCCCAATCGGAGAAAATGGTTTCACGGGTGGTGCGCCTAATTCTGCTCCGCCCCAGGAGTATAGCGCACCTCAGGGTTATGGCGCTCCGCAAGGATACCGGGCACCAGGAGGCTATGGCGCACCGCAAGAGGGCTACAACGGCGCTCCGGCCTACGGCGGTCCACCGCCTCAAGGATACGGCGCTCAGCCGCAAGGATATGGTGCTCAGACGCAGGTGCCGCCGTTCAGCAGCGGTTCCTATCAGGGGCAGCCGAACTACAACACTGGTATTCAGTATGGTGAGCAGTACCCTCCGTTGCAAGCACCACAGCAAGGATACGGGCAACCGCCTGGTGGCGCCTATGGTGGCGCTAATTATGCGCAGGAGTCGTATCATGTTCCCCCTTCCTATTATCAAGGCGCTCCTCAAGGCGGACCTGGTCAGTTGTACAGCGATCGCGCAATTTTCGCTCCGGCTGGTTTGACCTTACCTGTAAGTTTGCAGACTGCAATTTCGACTCAGGTTGCAAAAAACGGTGATTATATTCAGGGAACAATTAATGAGAACGTTTCTCTCGGTGGTCGGGGCTACATCCCGGCGGGCACTCAGGTCGTAGGCTCGGTGACCGACTCGGTTGCAGGCCGCCGCCTCAGCCGTTCCGGTGAGCTAAGCATCCAATTTAACAGTTTACGATTGCCTAACGGTCAACAGATTCCAATCACTGCGCATCTTGTCGGAGACCTCGGAAAGTACAAGGATAAGGGGACCGGAGGGAATGATGTCTACCGCGGCGAAGGCATGATGGGCAAGGTTGGTCAAACAGCCATTCGCGGCGGTCTCGGTGCCGGTCTCGGCGCAGGTTTGGGAACCGCCGTCGGCGCCATCGCCGGTGGTGGCCATGGCGCTGGTATGGGCGCCTGGTCGGGTGCCGCTATAGGTGGTGGCATCGGTGTTGCCGATATGCTTTTGCGTAAAGGCCGCGACGTGATAATTCCAACAGGCACAAACATTCAGGTTCAACTCGACCAGCAAGTCGATCTCGGCGGTGGACCGCCTCCGCAATACGGTGGCCAGCCCGGCTACGGTCAAGGACAATCCGGCGTGTTTTAGAGCCCAGCGGAATAAAGTCTAGCCCTTTATTTGATTCGCGCGAGATTGCAGTTTCATAGCCTCTTTTTTGCGATCTGTTTTGTTCATCAGATACGCGTATTTTTCGAGGATTGAAACCATGGCGGCTGAGTTCGGCCCGTTGATTTTTTCCTTTATCTTCATCGCTTCGCCAACGAGCGTCGCCGCTTGCTGGTACTGCCCGCGGTTCTCTAATAACGTTGCCAGTGAGAGGTCTACATCAGCAACGTTTGAAGAGCCTGCGCCATAAGCGCTTGCGAATGCCTCACGCGCTTCGCGATATAAGGACTCCGCTTTTCCCGCGCGACCTAGCGCCGAAAGTGTGTGCGCATATGCATCGAGACTCTGGAAGGTTTGTGGCTTCGCCATGCCTACCGTTTCTTTCGCCATGGTGAACGACTTGAGCAAAAGTGGCTCGGCAAGCGCGTGTCGGCCTCCCTCGGCGTAGAGCTTCCCAAGGTTCGCGTAACTTTGAGAAAGGGCAAGGTGGTTTCCGCTCAAGGCGTGCTCGCGCAAAGCCAACGATTGTTTGAACAACTTTTCCGACTCAGGTTTATCGCCTCCGGTTCGGCGGGTCATGTACGACTCTGCGACACTATCGAGCATCACAGCCAGTTCCAGGCACTGGTTGGTTGATTTCTCGTGTGTGAGTTTTTCGACTTCTGAAAGTAGCGCTTTGGCTCTTCCGAGATCTCTGTGGTGAGCGTAAAAGTTTTGGAGATGCTTGAACGAGGTCTCCATGTCTGTGAATTCGCGAATTTGAATATCGCCGAATTGAATTAACTTGTTGCAGATCGGGTCCGCTTTCTCGTATTTCTTGCGTTTCAAATAAAACTGGCAGAGACGCGCCGCGCTGTCGGCGACATCTGTGTTGAATGCGCCAAGTGCTTTTTGTTTGATGTGAACAGCTTTTTCGAAAAGGGGCTCGGCTTTCTCAAACTGACCGCGACTGTTGTAGAGCACGCCGAGATTCGTCAAACTCGTTGCCATCCGCAAGTCGTTGTCGCCGAAACTTTTGGCTTCCGTAATAGATGCTTGAAACGCACGCTCAGCCTCGCCGAAGCGATTCTCACGAAATGCTTCAGCGCCTGTCTGTGTATGTTTCTCCCACTCGGCTGCCCCCGCGAGTGCCGGTCCTGGTAGGGACTGCAGAAGTGCGGCTAGTGAGAGAGCGAAAAAAATTCTGCGCGGTGAGGTCATTCGATAGATTTCAAGTTCTAATAAACCAAGATTCTAACAAGGAAGACGCCTCTCTGTCTTTGTACTAATTAAGCGAAATAGCCGAACAACGTCCGTTATTTTCAGGCAAGCACGCGGAGGTTAGCTCTGGGTGTCAAGAGCGGCGCGTATTAGTTCTTCTGTTAAATATGTTTTCGGTTGCAAATCGTCGTCAGGGAGGTCGGTTCCCTTTGCCGGCGTGCTCATATCGTCCGACAGCATTTGAATCTGGGCGACGGTCACAAGCGGGTTATCTGTGAGCTTCTCCATCACGGCCGCCATCCCCAGGTGCAAAAGTCCGGGTAACGGCAGAACCAGAGCCGCTTTCTTCTTGACCTTAGCTATCCTATGAACGGCATCGCCGAGAGTCATCTCTTCCGGTCCAAGTACCGATACCGTTTTGTGAATCATGCGCCCGTCCACGGCTGCCGCGATAATCAGTTCTGTCATATCTTCCAGAGCAACCGGACGAATTTTGTTTGAACCGAAGGATAGCGGAGGTGAGAAAATCGGCAGTGCGTCTAATGCTCGCGAAATGTTCGAAATCATGTGGTCGCCGGGTCCAAAAATCATTCCCGGCCGGAAAATAGTCCAGTCAAGCTCGGAATGGCGCAACAGCTCCTCTGCTTCGAATTTAGTGCTCAGGTATTTTGAGAATATGTCCGGGCGCGCCTTGAGATAGCTAACGTATATCAGCCGCGGTATGCCTGCCTTTCGGGCGGCGGTCATCACGCGAATCATGTTTTCCACATGAACGGTTTTAAACTCATTGGGCTCCTGCTCTCGGTTTATCCCAATCAGGTGCACAATCGCATCACAATTATTGAAAGCTTGAAACAGCCTGCGCTCGTCGCTCATCATGAGCGGCATAAAGTTTATGTTCGCTTCTTTCCGCAGAGCCTCGCCTCGGGCGCCCAACCCACGCGCAACCACGGTTGGAAAATGACCGCGCGCGGCCAGTGTCCGAGCAAGATGCCTGCCCAGAAAGCCGGAGCCGCCTGTAATTGCGATTCTCATTTCGTCGCGTTTTGGCCGTGGTCTGAAGAGGAGCCGTAGTAAAAGGAGTCGCGCCTGATGAAAAGTTTACTCTTTCTGGTCTGATTCGAATAGTTGCCGGGCGTTTGTGCGGTATCTTATTGAGTTCAAAGTCTTCGATTCGCCTGAAAGCGTCATTTAAAACCAAAAAAGCAGAGATTCATAATGGTAAACACAGTTAAAGAACCGCAGCCAGACCTGGAAAGCATCGGCATCCGAAAGGTTTCGGAAGTCAAGAATGTGCACGAGTACGTGCTCGATAACGGTTTGAAAGTCTTGCTAATGGAGAACCACTCCGCTCCCGTCATCACCTTTCTTGTTCTTTACAAGGTTGGCAGCCGCAACGAGGGTGTCGGATACACAGGCGCGACCCACTTTCTGGAGCACATGCTCTTCAAAGGCACCAAGAAGCACAATCCTGATAAAGGAAACGGCATCGACGATCTGCTGACTCAAATTGGTGCTTACTGGAATGCCACCACCTGGTTCGACCGCACCAGTTATTTCGAGGTGGTGCCTGCTGAATTTTTAGATATGTGTGTCAAGCTCGAAGCTGACCGCATGCGTAACTTACTTCTTCGTCAGAGCGACCGCGACTCGGAAATGTCGGTTGTTAGAAATGAGCTCGAGCGCGGCGAAAACTATCCAGAAGAAGCGTTGGAGAAGGAACTATATGCGGTGGCATTCCGCGAGCATCCCTATCACCATCCGACGATCGGCTGGCGCAGTGACGTGGAAGGCGTGGCGCTTGACCGGCTGCGTGAGTTCTACGATACCTTTTATTATCCAAACAACGCCACCGTTATTTTGCTCGGCGATTTTGAACATCAATCAGCTTTGCGATTGATTCATAAGCATTATGGCTCGATCAAACCGTCACCGGCACCGATACCACATGTCTACACCGTCGAGCCACCACAGGAAGGCGAGCGCCGTTTTGAAATCGTTCGCGCCGGTGACTTGCCTAAGGTCTGGATGGGCTTCCACATCTCCGAAGCTGACCATGAAGACACCTATCCGCTTGCTGCGGCTCGTCACATTCTTGGAAGCAGTTTCGAACGCTCCAGTCGTTTGTATAAGTGCTTGATTGAAACCGAGATTGCAGCTGAGGCATTCTGCCGTCATGACGAGCTTCGTGACCCTGGCTTGTTCATAATAGGTGGTACTTTGAATCCAGGCGTTCCAATCGAAAAAGCCGAGACAGCAATTCTGGAAGAGCTCCGGAAAATGGCTAGTGAGCCAGTGGGTGAAGAGGAGTTGAGACGTGCCAAGAGCGCTAATCTGAAGGGAACGATTCTGGCGAAATCCGATCCTAGCTCAATGGCGTTTATGCTAGGTGAGGCCGAGTCCAAAGCGGACTGGATGTGGCTCATGAATTATGACGACAAGTTCGAGGCTGTCACCGCCGACGATATCATGCGAGTGATCGGAAAATATTTCATTAAAACCAACCGCACGATCGGGTATTTCAAACCGCAGCAAATGGAAGACGTTCCGGCTCCGGCACCTCAATATGATGGTGTTGATGAGATGGGCGAATACGCTGAAGAAGTGCCCGGACAGCTCCCTTCCGAATTCAAGGAACCGGAAGTGCAGACGCGCAAAATGAGCGGAGAAGATGCTTCATATCCGGCTGATGAACTTGAGAAATTGTTGGCTGAAGCACCAAAATCGGTCAAGGTCAAAATTCCCAAGTCGGTCACTTCAGGCAGTAAGTTTGTGGACCGCGTTTATCAAGAGACGCTTCCCAACGGTTTAACCGTGATGGTCATGGAAAATCCCGGAACCGAATCTATCGGGTTCGCGTTCAACCTCAGGGCTGGTCGCTACTTCACCTGCAAAGACGAGAATAGTGCCCTTGCTGAACTTGTCGGAGAAATGCTGCCACGAGGCTCCAAAAATTACGACAAAACTCAGATTGCAGAGATGCTCGAGGATATGGGTATCCCCGGTGGTCTGGAGTTTGGCGTCGATAATTATCGCTTGAGTGTAGCGACCAATCTGGTGGCGTCCGATTTCAAAACCTACCTCAAGCTTCTCGATGATGTTTTGCGGAATCCTCTTATGGAAGAAGAAGAACTTCGAAAAGTTCGAGTTGAATGGACTGCAAAACTGGTTGAGGCTACCAATAACACGCGCAGCGTTGCTTGGAATGGATTGAAACGGATCCTGTATCCGGAATCACATCCGTTTTTCGAGAAGACGTTTGCCGAGCAAATCGGAGAATTTGCTTCGGTAAACTCAGAACAGCTGCTTGCCGGGCATAAGCGGCTCGTCAGTCCACAGTCAGCGGTTATGGCGATTGTCGGGGATATCACCGTTGAAGAGGCAATGAAGATCGTAAAAGAACAATTTGGTGATTGGACTGGTGAAAAACCGGGCGCAATTGCTATTCCGGATGTCACCATTACTGATACCAGAAAGTATTTCGAGATCAACTTGCCTGACAAGAGTAGTGCTGACATTATTTTGTCCCACCCAACCAGTTTGAAACGCTCGGCTAAAGACTTCTATGCCGCGAGAATGGCGAATGCTGCCCTTGGTCAAGACACGATAACGTCGCGCCTTGGACAAGTGGTCCGTGATCGAGCAGGATTGACATACGGTATCCACTCAGTATTTTCGGACACTGCATTTGGTGGCGCGCCATGGTCCGTAATGCTGACTGTGAATCCGAAGAATATTGACAAAGCCCTTTTCCTTGTAGACAAAGTTCTCGACGAGTACATGGAGCGCGGCATTTCGGAAGAAGAGCTCTCACGTGAAATTGGGCGTGCCGTCGGCTCCTTTAAGGTGGGTCTTGCATCATCGATGGGAATCGCCAGGGTGCTTGCTGAGCTGGAATTCCTGGGACTCGGAACAGCGGAGCTGGACAAGATAAGCAAGAAGTATTTATCCGTCACTAAGGCTCAAGCCGACGATGCGATGCGCAAATACTTCCAGCCCAAAAATGCCACGGCAATGATTGCCGGAACGCTTCCCTGAGTTGCCATTACGGGTGGTACTAGTGTCACCCGTGATGCCTGACGAATATATCGTCCTCGAATTAAGAGGACGATATCTCTGTACATATAGATCGTTTTTGGCTAACATTAGCCTGGCTTACTAGAGAGCGGGCATATCAAATGAGCAACCACCAAGTTTCATCGCAGTATACGCACACACCGGACCTCTTGAGTCTGGAGGGGCTTGATGATTTTCTCTGCGGTCTCATCGACGAGCTGTTTCACGTCGAAGCCGAAGGTCCACAAGAAAATTCCAGTCGAGCAGAACTGGCTCTGATCGAAAACGATATCATCGACGATATCGAAAATAATGACCGGGGAAATGTTGTTTCGGCGCTTCCTGGTTTGTTTGCAAGAAGTGCTGCGGCAGCTAAATCGATTGATGAGCGTCCGAGCCTTTTTGAAGGCGACGCGGACACGAATCAATGGCTCCTGAGAGTAAAACTTTTAGAGTCGCAACTCGATTACAGAACGAATGAACTTCAAGAGTCGCTGCGTCGCATGCGATGGTTGGAGAACGAATTGGCTTCTCGTGAGGATCAAGTAAAGTACTTGCCGGAGCTTTTAAAGCGCAGTGTAGACGCGACCCGGTATGAGTTGGAACTGGATGACCTCAAGCTCAAGTTGGAATTTCTAACTAGCGAGCTTAGTTCGGCAAATGAGCAATTAGCTACAATCAAGGCAAATTGGTTGGGGCGTTTAAGTCTTTGGCTGGCGTCAAAGAAAGCAGATATGGAGCGAACAGAGCAACCTATCTGTGAGGCGAGTGATTAGTCGATCGTCTCAGGCAAATGGATTTGCGAGCGCCCTGTTTCGACGGGGCGTTTGTCTTTGGTAAACTGGACGAATGAAACCGAATGGAACTCGCTCTCTAGTTTGCTCGATAACAAGTTTTCTTGTCGGTCATCTATCGCCGGTATCATTTACTATGCGATTAGTGTCGTCAACTGTGGTTGGTTTGACGCTCATAAGTTCTTTATTGGGGACTCTGTCGCCGGCATTCTGCCAGGCTGACGGTTACGAACCAAGTTCAGATGAACAACCACAGTTCATAATCTACCTTCCGCGAGGCGATGGTACGAAAGGCACATTTGGCGGTGTTGTTCCGACTGGGACGCTGGCTCAATCAGATTGGTTTATTCTCGATCAAAAAGCAAGGCAGTCCATTCTTGACGAAAATTTGTCGAACGCGGAAAACCTTTTCAAGCAAGGCATTCAGAAGGCTGAAGCAAAAGCGATGTACGAACCCGGCGTGATAAATTCGTTTTGCGGGCTAGCGTTTCTCTATCACAAGCAAGGTAATAACGCTGAGTCCGAGCGCGTTTACGAATACGCGATGAGGTATTTGGAAGGAGTGTCCGGTGGGCGTGATAGCGCAAGATTCGCAGACTACTTGCCTGACCTGGCATGGCTGTACAATGCTCACGGCAAGCCTGACAAGGCGGAGGTTCTATTGAAAAGTGCCATCGCAATTCGCGAGCGTCGCTTCGGAGAGTACAGCAAGGAGCTTGAAAAAAGTCTGGGCGACTACGCGTACTTCCTGCGCAAAAATGGTCGCGACACTGAAGCTCGGCACTTAGATGCAAGAATCAAATTGATTCAAAGTCATGTTTCTGAGTAGAGCAAGCGCACCATATATGGAGGCAACGTGGACAAACCCGACGCGACCATGCTCTGGGAAGAGAACGCGGAAGCCTGGACTCAGTTGGCTCGCATGGGCTATGACATATACCGCGACGGATGTAACAGTCCGGCTTTTCTAAACATGCTGCCGCCGGTAACGGGTTTAAAAGGGCTGGATGTTGGATGCGGTGAAGGCGCCAATACCAGAAGTGTGGCGGCTTTAGGGGCGACGATGGTGGGAGTGGATGTTTCCCCCACCTTCATCAAGCACGCGCAGGGTTTCGAACAGAGAAATGATTCCGGAAAGGCGCATGAATTGCCGATTGATGATATGCCAGTGCGAACGTCTTCACCTATCGAGTACCTCGTGACTGATGGGGCTCTGCTGCCATTTGCCTCCCGGAGTTTTGATTTCGTTATGTCTACGATGGTTTTAATGGACATCGAAAACGTTGAGGCTACGCTGAAAGAGATAAATCGCGTGATGAAACGAGATGGATTTTTTCAGTTTTCAATTGTGCATCCTTGTTTTCAAACTCCAGGAATGCGTTGGCTCATCGATAGCTCTGGTAATCGAAATGGCGTTGAGGCCGCTCGATATTTTCAAGAAGGTCGCATAGACGATGAATGGACATTCACCGCAGCACCGGCGGAAGTGCTAAAGTCGTTTAAACCATTTCGTGTTGCTCATTTTCATCGCACCTTGAGCAGTTGGATGACACTGCTTCGCACTACCGGTTTTTATCTGGATGCGCTTATAGAGCCGTGTCCCGATGACGCTGCGATTGCAAAGTATCCACCGCTTCGCTGTATGAAAGAAGTGCCGCTGTTTCTGCACATGAGAGTTTTAATAGACCCGCAATCGCCTATTGGATATGATTAGGCAAATCATTTTTAGTGAATGATTCTTTTAGCAGTCAGTCTTATTACTAACCGAGTTGATGATTCGGGCAAATCTAGCCAATGAGTAAACGTTCGACCCCGGTCTTAATCGGAGATCTGCTTGTTAAGTCGGAGCTGGTTTCGCTCGGTCAATTTGCCGATGCTATGCCGATTTCGCTTAAGACCGGATTGCCGGTGGGGCGGGTTCTCGTTGGGTCCGGTTTTTTGACCGAACCAGAGTTCAAGGCCGCGGTAACTGCTCAATCTCTGGTCCGTGAGAACTTGTTGCCAATGGAGATGGCAATCAACTCCTTGCGACTGGCACGCCAGCAGCGACTCACTTTCGATGAGGCGCTCAGGCAGATAGGTTGGCGATCTGAGTATTACGAAGCCACGAATCGGCTTGGCGACCTGATTGTTGATGCCGGTTGCATGAAGGCTTCGGATCTCGAGGGTGCTCTCGATGCTTGTTTTACCTCGGGACTTCCTCTTGGGCGCGTTCTCGTGTTGCGCGGTGTCTGCAATGAGATGCTAACCTACGCTGCGTTGACTGCGCAGGTCCTGCTCCGCGAAGGGAACATCACTCGGGAGCAGGCCCTCGAAGGACTCAAAATCGTAAACCAGCGCAAGATTACGATGGAAGAGTCGCTCGATCAGCAAGGTCTGATTGCCAAACGCGGTCACACAATCCGGCTTGGAGAGCTGTTGATGCTTGCCAGTCTGGTGTCGGAAATCGATTTGTTGTCGGCGGTCGAACGCGGAATGCTTGATGAGCAGCCGATAGGACAGGTATTGGTGCGTGTCGGGTTGATAACCGAACAGACATTGGAACAGGCGCTTCAACTGCAAAATCTCGTGACTAGAGCGCAGTTGAGACCTCTGGATGCTGCCGAGGTGCTCAAAAAGGTGCGAAAGACTGGTGTATCCATCGAGAAAGCCATTGCCGAGCTGAGTGGGTCCGGAGCTAGCGGAAATGGATTCGACGTTATGGAGATGCCGGAGCTTCTGAGAGCCGCCGGATTGCTCGCCCATACGGATATGATTAAGTCCATAGACCAGAGCTCTGCTACTGGTGTTCCTGTCGAGCAGGTACTGATGAACAGCCATCTTGTGGACCAGGTGACGATGGATGCGGCATCTCGCTGTCAGGCGCTTTTAAAGGCAGGTCAAATCAGTCAGGAGCAATGCGTGTTCGCCTTGCAGACCTGGATAGGTTCGCGTCGAGATATCGACCAGATCTTATCCGGTGTGGGCTGGAAACCTGCAGAGTCAAAGCTTTAGGCTCGTACAGAAAGGCTCACCACACTATCGTGGGTGAGCCTTGAAACCATTTAGGACAGCTCTCTTCGAGGCTAATCAGATATAACTACACAGTTGCCGCCTTTGTCGACAGCGGTGTTGAGAGCCTTTTCCAGCTTCTGGAACATCTCGTCGTAGTTGGCACAATGTGCAGGGAATGAGGCTATCCCGAGGCTGAGCGTGACATGCCAGTTTTGCGTCAAGTCCGAGACACGTTCAAGTTGAATTTTTGAGCGCATACGTTCAGCTAGAATTGATGTGCCTTGCGCGTCTGTTTCCGGGCAAAGCACGAGCATCTGCTCGGCGCTGTAGCGTGCCGGGACGTCGACGTCACGAATGGTTCTCATTACAAAGTCTGAGACGCCACGAAGAATTGAGTCGGCAACGTCATGACCGTGACTTTGTTGGATGCCGTACAGTCCATCGACGAGAAACATCAAAAGCGTGCAGTCATGCTTGTATCGCTTGGAACGTTTGAGTTCGTCGCTGATGATTCTAGTGATTGTGTTGTGGTTATAGAACTGCGTAACGTTGTCCAGGAGCGTGATTCGCTCCATCTCTTTTGGATCGGTCTGTGAGAGAGTGCTCTGTACGTTGGTGAGGTAACTGCCCTGCTCGAGCTCTTTCAAGCGATTTTGCGTATCGCTCTGGGATTGTTGTTGAACGCGTCCGGTCTTTCTGAGCATGTTGAGCTTTTGGCGAAAAAGACCTTCTCTTCCCATCAACGGTTCTTGTTGATCGCGCACGGCATGTTCTCCCTTAGGTGTACCTTAGCTTTGTATAACATATATGGAAGGATTATACTAGGAAAATCCATATATACAACATAGCTGTGTAAAGTGCGGCTTGCGAATCAGTAGCCGTTTTCACAGAATGAAGCTAGTCCAACTGTTCAACCGCGGCTTTCGCAACTGTTCGGAATGACATTACCCATGGTGGCATGCCCCGGTTCATTCGGCAAATTTCTGTTCTGATGATCCTATCTGAATCTATATGCGGCGGTTGTGTGATCGTATGGTTGTCATGAAAAGGTTTGACTCAAAACTTTTCGATGAGAGAAGATGTAATGAGGCTGTGAATGGATTGCTTGGTCTCATGACAACTGGCGTGATGGCGCCAGTGGTGGCGACCGAAAAAGTTTATGTGTCGAAGCTTTGTGGAGGGATGGCGGGGTGTTAAACTATTTCCAATCTTGATTACCGAAACGAACCGTCTCATTGTCAAGTAACCTGTATATTGAATCTGTTTTGATGCTCGCCTTCGCGATCTGATTCCAGGCGACTCGGGAGAAAAAATGTTTGCTACAACCAGGACCATTCCGGTGAAATTATTCGCCGGGCTAATGTTGTGTCTCTTCTTTCTCCAGTCCACGCCATGTTTCGCGGAAAACCCAGCCGATTCACCAGATGTGGTGCAGGAGCGTCTTGAAAAGGGCGAAGTAATTTGTGGTCTGGAAACCGTCGGTAAAACCCGCTTCGTGACTGGTCGCGTGCTAATCGATCAGCCTCCGGAAAAGATCTGGCCAGTAATGGTCAATCCATTTGAGTTTCAGCAAAAGATTTCCCCGCGCATGAAAACTGTCGATGTTACTGTCGACAAATTGCACAAGTCGGTTATGACCGTTAGCATGGATACTTTTCCGATTCCGGACATATCTTACACAGTGGAGTCTGAATATACGCGCACCGAGCATGGTGCTCGCGTTGACTTCCATCGGATTGGTGGAACGTTGAAGGATTTCAAAGGTCACTGGTTAATGAATCCGGCCTGTCACGGGAAGAAAACTGAGCTTGTGTACAGCATGTACCTGGATCCAGGTTTCTATGTGCCGCAATGGATCGTGCGCTTCGGTGTCAAGCAAGAACTGCCGAAAACTCTGCTTGCGTTGCGTAAGCGTGTTGAGGAGGTAGTGGGCAATAACGCTATGTTGGAAAAGAAGACGATACTAGCTGCGACACCACTTCATAAGCATCACATCACCTACTAGATTTCGCTACTCATAACGACTTGGAACAGTCGCTATGAAGAAAATAGTTTGTAAAACGAAAACACCGCTCAGATTTTACTCTCGAGCAGTGTTAACGCTACTGTCTGACTTGCCCCTTGCGGAGGGCTCAGTATTTCATCGTGCTCACAATCAGAAGCTCACACGTTGCGGACTCACAAGGTACAGTTTCTGGCGGGCGCCGCCTGTCGTTTCCCCTTGGTCCCTCGGCTCAACATGTCTCACTTGGGAGGCATTCACCGTTTATGCAAATTAGTATATCGCATGGTTCGATAACTAAAAGTACCCCAATGGACATTTAATTTGAGCTTACTACGCGTTGTCACTTATGGCTGTTCATGCTGCTCTTTGTTGAAAAGTAGATTAACAAGAGCTGGGACCATAAAGCCGCAGAGCGTAATCAGCGTTTTGTTGACGGTTCTATATATGGTGGCATTCTGTTTTGTTTGTTTTGGATATCGTTTTGATATGCATTGTTCCGTTCTGGGCGGAAAAACCGAGTCAAGAGGTTTTTCCATGAGTTAGGACATTAGGATTTGCGGCAATTTCGAATTAGCTCACGAACTCCTGGCAGGTCCATGCGCTTCATTGGTTTTCTAGTGACTGATGAATATGGGACCGCGTCTCGTGAGCTCCATGGATAAACCGTTATTTCAACCGGATAGTTTCGCTCCAGCCATTTCAGATGCACAAAACTGCCTTTGACATTTTCAACCAGTTCTTCTTCAACATCTTCGAATCCCCAGTCTTCAAGTGCGTCTTTGATTTCCTCGAAGTGATCGGCGTATGCGTGGAAGTCGATGTCTGATGTCAATCGAATTTTGCCACTCAGGGTGCTGCCGATCAAATACGGATCGAAGTGTTGAGTGGCTTCCATTACTTCTACGGCTATTTCTCGCATTTCGCGAAGGCGCGTTCTATGTTCTTCTTCGCCTAATTCTGTTTTTGTGAAAAGACCGATGAATTCTTTTATGACTCTATTTGACGGCATTCTTGCTGAGCTGGAAATGCCTAGCATCATCACTGCCCGTTCTTTCGCATGCAAATATTCAGCGTCAAGGCCGGTCGCCATGAACAATGCCGCCTCCTCTGCGACACGTCGTCGAGACTGTTTTTTCATTATTAGACAAGCCGCTAGCTTGCTTTTGGGAAATTCGAATTCGACATTGAATTCTAGAGTCAGTTCTAGCCCATCTCTTATTCCTTGTCAACCGCCGGTCGCAAGGTGGCAGGAAGGAGCGAAATTCGGCGAGACATTCGGTTTCCTCGTATGCTGAAGTGAAACCTTTGTCGCTTTGGAGTGCAGCAGGAATGATGAGATCCGAATCTGTTGTTTTGAAAGTTGAGAAGATGGTTTCAGCAGGGAAGCAGCTAATTTTCTCGGTTAGCGTTTGCTCTCTATTCTCCGTGTTCGGCGTCAGCTCTGCTTTCGCTGCTCCTAACGCTGGAGTCGACCGTCTGCAAAGCGCGCATTCGCAAGAGATTCTGAACGCGGCAAAGGCGTCTGTTGGTAAGGAGATGTGGAAAGGTTTCGGTCTTCCAAACGGTGGACTTGGATGTGCCGCATCGCTCAGCAACGTGCTTGGTAAGGCTGGAGTGAAGTATGCCCGATCGCCAGTGACAAAGGTGGTGCGTCAAAAACTTCTGGGAGGACCGGTCAAAACCGCCGAGTATGTCGTCAAAGAGGGAGGCGATGGACCTATCAACGACAGAGCTCTCGCGAAGGTTGCTAAGCCAGGCGACGTTCTAGTTGCATTCATGGACCCGCTTCCCAAGGGCAATATCGGTCCTAAAGCGCATTGTGGAATTATCGGACCGGATGGAACGGTTTTTACCAATGACTGGAACGATGGCATCTGGAAGCACGCCGACATCCATACCTACTTTGATTCTTACAGGCATATTCGGGTTATTAGGCTTCAGTGAGTGGTATTAAATACATAGTATGTCCCACGGAGCACCTCGAATGAACTGGCTGTCGTCGCTGAAGAAGCTTGCTGAGGGTAAGGACGACCCTGGATTTGTGCGCATCCCGGAGGATAAAGACGAGTCTATTAGCGCCGGCGAATCGCCGACGAAACAACAGGTCATCGATTCAACATGTCACTACACCTGTACTCGCATGTGTTACGGGTACAGAGACAAATCCTCGCAGTGCTGCTGCATTGGCGAGCGCGACTTCATCATCGGACCGATAAGCGATACCGAGCGTTTCCTTGCGGCTCTCTCCGAAAAGCTAGGTGAAGAGGTCAAGTACGAGGATGTGTTTATCGATTACGAAGAGGGCCGACAGATTTTTCCCGACAAAAGCTGTTGGCAAAATCCCGATAACTTTCCGTGCATGCGAATTGTGCCTGACCAGGGAAGGGGCTATCCATGCCAGTTTCTCTCACTTGACGGTAAGTGTTCCGTGCACTCGATAAAACCAGAGACCTGTCGAATTTATCTCTGTGATTACTTGAAAAACATCGTCAACTTTCTGGATCAAACATTGTAGTGAAGGGCAAAGACGCGGAAAACGATTTTCGTCTTTGCCGAACTTGCGGCAAGCGCGAGGATGAATCCGGCGACATCTCGCTAACCCAGTTCGTGTTTCGATACGACGCTTGTCGTTGTAGGTCTCCGAAGAATTTGAGCGATGCCTTAAGCTCATCGATCCGCGCACGTCCAGCAGAGTTCATCGCTGCGGCTTCTGCTGTTGCTGCTGATTCCGGCGTCTCGTCGGCGCAAGAGTTGACGCTTGACGATGATTCCTTCCCGCTGAAGCGATACAAGCCCCTCTACAGGCTGGGGTCAGGGGCATCGGGAGTGGTGTATCTTGCGAACGATAAAGTGCTTGGCAAAAAGGTCGCCATCAAAATTTTGCGGACGCTTTCACCGGAGTTCATCATTGCTTTTCAGGATGAAGCAAGAATGACTAGCCGCCTGAAACACAAGTATATCGTCGGGCTTCTTGATTTTGGCGTCACCAGAAGCGGAGCACCATATATAGTATTGGAGTTTGTGCTCGGTCCCTCTCTGGAAGAGGTGGTGCATCGATTTGGTCCGGTTAAACTGAGAGACTTTTTTGACGTATTCCGATTGACCTGCGAGGCGCTTGCGTATGCGCATGCCAACAAAATATTTCACCGAGACTTAAAACCAGGCAACATCCTTTTGACGCACGAGACCGATGGCTCATTTTCCGTTCGAATCATTGATTTCGGTTTAGCCAAGATTTTGAGCGATCAGGTGGATGCCAGTCAAAAAAAGAATCTCACAATAGTTGGCACTCCGCTATATATGAGCCCCGACCAGGGTTTGGGACGACCATTCGATGCTCGCTCTGAAGTTTACTCGCTTGGTTGCGTTATGTTTGAAGCTCTGTGTGGTGCTCCACCATTTCATGCTGATACGGCGCTTGAACTCCTGAGCTTACATGCGGAGCAGGAGCCGCCCGGAATTGCACAAGTTCTCCTAGATAAAGGCGCAAGTCCGGCGTCTATCGCTATCCCGACATCAGTGGAGGCGCTAATTCGCAAATGTCTTGAGAAAAATCCAGAAGACCGTTTTCAAACAGTTAGTGAGGTGCTGGAGGCTTTGAACGAGGCGGAATTCGTCGCGAATGAGGACTTTCACACCGAAGCGGTCGAGAAGGTCGATAACTCGGGTTCCTCGCGCCTGTGGCTGATCTCCGGGCTCTCAATTCTCGTTTGTGTCGGCGCATTCACCTATCTTTTCGTGACCGGTCAGGGTCTGGACACCACTAAGACTTCTCCGAAGCTCAAGAGAGTTAATGGTTCTTCTTTCGATATAAGTTTTCGCGATAGCAGTCAGGTAAGACCCTTAGACAGTTTGATCGATCAGAATCAAGAAATCGTGCGCCTCAATGGCGCTTTCAAAGCCTCAGAAATAAGGGGCCTTGAACAATACCGGTACATGACGGAATTAGACCTGTCAAATAACATACACAGTGACGACGTAACTTCTCAGATCAAAAGCAAGTACCTCAAGGTTTTAAGACTGAATAATACGCCTGTAAAGACGCTTGAATATGTTTCAAAGCTTCCGAACCTGCAGTACCTGAACGTGTCAAATAGCATGATTGATGGCAACGCTATCAAACGTCTTAAACAGCTCCCGAATTTGATTGAGCTAGATGTCCGCCTTACGCCGCTGAAGGAAGATGATTTGAAATACTTGGCCGAGATTCCCTCTCTATTGAAATTGAATCTCAGTGCAGAAGAGTATTCCGTCTCGACCTTGAGCTATCTCCGCGAAAGGCTTCCTGCCTGTAGTATGAAGTTCGGTGTTCAAAAGGTTATGCCACTTGACCAAATTCGAGATCTCATAAATGCCCGGCAATTTGATCTTGCGGAGCAACAATCCAAGCTTGCCATTAGTATTATTGAAAAAGCTCAAGGAAAAGAGGCCGCGCCGATCTCTGCGTACTGCTACTGGACAGCAGTCGCTTATCTTCAAGAGCGGAAACTGGACGAATGCAGATTGTATGTTGATCGCTCGATCGATGTGGCGTTAAAGACTAAATTCAATGTCTACCTTCCTGATGCGTATATGATTTTGATGCAGACCTATGATGAAACCAATCAACATGACCGCGCCGATCAGTATGCCGAGCGAGTCGTCACGTCGCAACTTGAACGAGATGGAATTACCGCCAACGTTGCGCACTTCGCGTTGAGGGCTGGTGAAGCACATTTGCGCAGATCCGAGATGGCTAAAGCTGAGCATTGGCTAGAAACCGCTGAGCGCTACGTGAAGAATCTGAAATCGAGGCAGGTGAAATTTTCAAATAGAGACTACATTCACGTCTTAGCGCCTTTGAATTTGCATTTTGCGGAAATCTACTATTTGAAAAATGAGTTTGAGAAATCTAAGGCGTATGCGTTGACCGCACTTCGATATCTAAAGAGACACAACACCAATAATCAAGTCGAGAATAATGAGGAGTATCAAGTTCACCAAAAACTATCTTCTGCGGTGGAAACTCGACTAGCTCTCATTGCGGAGCATGAGAGACATTTTGATGAAGCCGTGGAACATCAGCGAATTTCAATCGAACATCTCAAAGGAGTAAACGCGCCGCTTAAGAAGGACCTTCTCTATCTTCGAAGACTTGAGGCGCAGGCTAAGGCTAACTGACTCTCGAAGATAAACAACTCTAATCGGCGGCTTTAACGCTCAACGATGCTTTCTGGTCGCTCTTGGTCGTTTGAGAACAGGCTTTGGTGTGCGTTTTGCTGCGGCATGATCGACTACGATCGGCTCGTGGGTGGTTTCAACAATATTAGGGTCAGACGCTGAGCCCACCGGATCTTTGGGAACCGCTTGACCAATTTGCTTGATGCTTCGCAACTGATTGATTAATGCCGATTCTGCGATACGAAGATTTCTAATGGTCGGTGTGTGACCGTTCACCATAATCGTTACCGCCAGCTTTTGATTTCCTGCTGTCTTCAGAATGCCTGCGATGCACCTGACACTCTCCATGGTGCCAGTTTTAAACTGATAGGTCCCCTTTCCTGCGCTCGATTCATCGTTTTGTTTTAGTAACCCGAGGTAAGGACCGTCCGCCTTCTCCCCTGCCATGTGCTTGAGCACCGTATCTAGTGCATGTGGGGAGACTGCGTTCTTTCTGCAAAGACCGCAGCCATCAAACAAGATCACCTCTTGTCCGTTCACACCTATCTTAGACAGCCACTTAGACATTGCGATCAGACCACGTGCTTCCAGCGACATTGAACTGTTTCGCTCGGTTGATTTGCCCGCTGGAGCCGTCTCCGTTTTCAACGTGGTTGCGCCTATCGTGCGTAGCAACTGTTGCGCATACAGGTTATCGCTTTCGTGCAGGCAGGTCCTGATGATTTCTGCCAGTGGTTTAGACTCGTGCGCTGCTAGTTGATTGATATTTGCGCTTGGCGGAATCTCTTGGTTGCCGATCCGGACGCCGTTTCTTTTGACCATCAATTCCGCAAGCGCGAGGTTGTACTCGTCCGGATTTGACATTGCAAAGGATGGTTGCTTTGGTGCCTGGGGGTGTTTCGGTCTGTAAGTGAGCGCCGTATGGTTCGAGCGATCGACATTAACCCATGTGGGTCCGTCTGGCGAGTTTAACAGTGTATCGAAGAGTGAACCGTGTGTGTTGGCTGCGTCGACAACTCTATAAGAATCACCGAGTTCTCCTGGACTGCCCAGGTTACGATCCAGCACCAGATTTGATGCTACCGGCATCCAGTGTCGTCCCCAGTCTTCAACCAGCCAGGCCTGGTGAAAGCCCATATCGCCCGCACCGGTTGGGGCAATCTTGATTTGACCAGTGATATCGGATATGGTGCCAGAGCCTGTCAGTCTGCTGGTCGCTTGAATCGCGTCTTTTATCAATCCAGCTAGCTGTCCACGACCGAAAGTCGGATTTTGTGAAGGCACGATAACCAGGTTTCCGTTTAAAGTGGTTCCGCTAAATGTTCCATCGGCGATCACAGTTGTTTTATAAGTATAGGCACCACCTAAGGTGTCATAAGCGCAGGCGCAGGTTATCGCCTTGACTGTCGAAGCCGGCGTATAACGCCTGTTTCCATTAAAAGAGTAGAGAACTCTGCCGCTCGGGACTTCCATAATTTCCAATCCGACATTTGAATGTTCCAGAGTGGGGATTCGTAGCCAACCACGAACCAAATTATCTAAGGTGAGCGTGTTGTCCAGCCGTTCTACTGTCGGGGGCTTTGCAGAAGCGGCGTTTGCTGCTTCCGAGGCTGTGATTCGAAGACTGGCTGAAAGAACGCAAAACAGGAACGCGCAGGTGATGGCTATAGATATGGTCGACTGCCGCGATCTGTCTCTAATCATTGAACTTGCTCTCTAATTGCCGGATACCTGGCTGCTAGCCCGCACTATTATCGTATGCGCGAGCCGAAAATGCTGTGATCGAGCCATGAATTAATGCTGCTTATTCGCCCAGCTGCTGTTTGAACAGGTCCGCGATAAGCTTCGGCGTGCGCACCGGTTTCATTGTTGTTCCGTTGATGAAGACGCCAGTGTGCGTAGCAAAGGTTGTGATCTGTTCGTCTACCTTAATTTCAGCATTGAAGATTACGCTAGCCGCTCTCAACTCCTGTATCCACATGGTGGCGATAGGTTTGTCGAACAATCGAATTGCCCGTTTGTATTCAATAGTGTGTGCGGCTATAACAGGCAGCAAGCCCTGATCCATAAAATCCTTGAGAGGAAAATATTCGTCAAAAACTTTCAATCGCATATCTTCCAGCCATCTGAAGTAAACGATGTTTGAAACATGTCCAGCGAAGTCGATGTCGTAAGTGCCGATAGAGATTGGTTTACTTACTTCAAAGCATCGCTTTTGATTGAGGCTTGGCATCGGAACGTCCATGAAATGCTACAACGGTTTCTTATGTGAAACTGTCAAGAATGGCAGCTGGTGCGCTTGACGACCGGATTGCCTCGGAACATATTCCACATTCAGAGCATCATTTTAATTGGAAACGTGAGAACCTGAACGCGCCGTGGCGTAGTGAGAGGAAATTTTATATGTTGACTAGATTTTGGAAAGTACTGAGCGCCACTGCGCTCGTTTTAATCGTCGGTCTGATGCTTCCTCAGGCAAGTGAGGCAAGACATCACCACAAAAATTGGAATAACAATTGCAACAATAATAGGTGGAACAACAATAGTGCCTGGTATGGCAACCGCGGTTGTAACAGCTATGGAAACCGTTGGATAAACAACAGCGCCTGGTACGGTAACAACGGATACAACAATGGTTGGCGGAACCGAAACTGGCGAAACAACTCATACTTCAACAACGGAAGAGGTCATGCCTACGGTCGCCAATTTGCACATCATCGACATCATGGGCGACGAGGCGGCTGGTTCTAAAGATCAGAACATCGCAATAATTTGAACGCAGGAAGCAAACGGATTGTGCTTCCTGCGTTCATTTTGAGCTGCAAATGTTTTATGATTTACGGCGCGATTCGCTAGTCGCGTTTGCTCATTTATTGTGAGGGGGAATTATGTCGCAGGAAGAGCTGAAGCAGGCAATTCAGGACAAAAAATTGATTTGTCCAAAGTGCAAAGACCCGGTGCAGAAGTACGACAACTACATTGACCTGGTTGGCAGTGTCTGGGACGGAGCAGGCGATTCCGGCGTGGAATCGGCAGGCAGCAAAGTTACTCTCATTTGCGGCAACGGCGACTGTGCCTGGAAAGAGCGTACCGAATATTGGGATTCGTTTGAAGAATAAGTTCGTAAAACTGTTAAAAGCGGCTAAAGCGCCGCTTTCGACGGTTTATTCTTCTGAAGCAGTTGCGACGACGGCGCCGCTGAGCGCATCATAAGCCTGTTTCATTGCATGCGTGAGCCGAATGCGACTTTCGAGCGTGATGATCAGGTCCGCAAGATACTCTGTATCACTGCCGATTTCGCAGGCCTCAAGCTTCATTTGGATCGCTTCCAGAAGCTTGTCGTAAGAAATTACTGATGGGACGTCCACGTCAGAAACCATAAAAGCCAAACACCTCTTAAAAGAGCCCCTGGACATGTTGCCCTGATTTGATCCCAATCTGTTGAGCAAGCGGAGGTACGTACAAATTGGATTCGCCCAGGGGCAGAGTCTAAGCTATCACCGCCAAAATCATTTAGCTAGGCTGTGTAAACGACTGTCTCTTAGCAACTACTAAGGAGAAGATTCATGAAGGCTGCGATTGTAACGGGCTCCGGTGGACCCGAGGTTCTCAAGGTTCAGGACGTGCCCGAGCCACGCGCGTCAAAAGGCGAAGTCCGTGTGCGTGTTATGGCAACTGCGGTGAACCGGGCGGATGTGATACAGCGGAAGGGCGGATATCCGGCTCCTCCAGGTGTTCCGTCGAACATTCTGGGGTTGGAGTATGCCGGTGTCATAACTGATGTCGGCGAGGATGTTTCCGGGTTCGAGCCCGGCGATCGTGTGTTCGGATTGGTTGGTGGCGGGTCCTATGCGCAATTTATCGTAACGCACCATCGAACCATCGCGAAGGTTCCGGATAACCTCTCCTTCGAGCAAGCAGCGGCTTGTCCTGAGGCTTTCGTAACTGCATACGATGCCATGGTCAGCCAGGCGAATTTGAAGTCGGGAGAATGGGTTCTGATCCATGCTGCTGGAAGCGGCGTCGGAACTGCCGCTGTGCAAATTTGCAGAGCACTGGGCGCGCGGTCCGTCGGCACAAGCAGGACCAAAGACAAAATCGATCGTGCGATGGAACTTGGCTTGCATCGCGGTATCGTGATCGAGAAAGGTGATTTCTCCGATGAAGTCAAAACCATTGTTGGCGACCAGGGCGTTGACGTGGTGCTGGAATTGATTGGCGGCAACTATGTTGTGGAAGATCTGGAGTGCGTGGCGAATCAGGGGCGCATTATTCTTGTCGGTTTGCTGGCCGGCGCTAAGGCGGAATTGAGTCTGCAACGAATTTTATCGAAGCGTGTGATGATCAAGGGAACGACTCTGCGCGCCCGGCCACTTGAAGAGAAGATTGTTGCAGCTCAACTATTATCTAAACAGATCGCGCCTTTGCTTGAAAACGGTGAACTGAAGCCGATAATCGACAAGGTTTTTGATCTGGATGATGTCGTTGAGGCGCACAGATATGTCGAGCAGAATGATAGCTTCGGCAAGGTTGTTTTGAACTTGGAAGATTGAACGTGAGCTGTTTTCGCGAGGGTGAAAGGTAATGTCCGGACAGCCCGATAAGGATTTAAATACGGTGCAAACCGCAGATGGTTCTTTGACGTTGCGCGATAGAAAGACCAATGAGCTTTATCACAATTCCGGCGGTGCTTTGCTCGAGGCTGTCGAGAATTATGTTAAACCTGCCAGGTTGGAAGGGCTACTCCAGCGCAGAGGAAGAGCAAAGACTTCGGATTCGAGTTGTACGCCTACCGTCGGTGAAGACTTGGAGACGGGCACTACTGGTGGTACCATGCGCGCTAGGGACGATTCAACTTTGCGGTTTCTCGATGTCTGTTTCGGGCTTGGATACAATACATTTGCGGTCTGGCAGCATGTGTTAAACGCGCCGTATTTGCCTTTTGACAAGATTGAAGCCACCGCCATCGAGTTGGATGTGGAACTTTTTAAACTGTGGCCAACCATTCTGCGACAAGAATGTTTTCGAACGCTCAATGACGCTCTGCGCGATCAGAGCGGGAAGTCTATATCCGAAAATCTGGAGGCTCTTGCTCGCATCGGAGTGCCTCCTAAGGCGGTTCAGTTCAACTATCAAGCACGGGAAGGACCGCCATTCGTGCTGAATATGAAATTTGCTGATTTGCGTGAAGCCGTACCAATGCTCGCGATGGAGGAGCCCTCGTCTTACGATTTGATTTTCCACGATCCTTTCTCACCGAGGATGATGCAGCAGTTTTGGACCGTAGAATTATTCAAGGATTACTTTAACTTGCTTCGACCGGATTGTGGCGCGCTTCTGACCTATAGCGCCGCTTCTGCGGTGCGCGGCGGATTGATCGAAGCCGGTTTTTCAATTTTCAGAACTAAGGGCGTTGGTGTCAAGAATGGTGGCACACTCGCGTGCCGAACTGGGTCGACTGAGTTAGTGGACGGGCTAATATTCAATATGTTCGATGAGGAAGTGGAGCGGCTGAAGACAGTCTCCGGCATTCCCTATCGCGATCCGTCGCGGCTTGATTCTACAAAAGAAGTCCTGAAGCGTCGCGAGCAAGAACAGAAAATGTTCAAGGCCAATCAATCCCAATCTGTTTAGTTGTCTAGTCGTCGCTGCTGCCGCTCCCGACTTCTGCTTCGACGATTGCTTCCAGAGCCCGAATTTGCCGTTCAACATCCTCAAGCTCTGCATATAGTTCTGCGTTCGGCTCGGCAAGGTCTGCGATGTCGTCGGTCAATTTCTCGACTTTCTCGCCAAGGAGCTCCATCAGTTTAATTATCAGGTCAATATGCTCGGGTGTGAACTCCTCTCGGCGAGTTTTCAGAGCCTCCATCAGGAGGTTGTATTTCTTACCGACCAGTTCCAGCTTGTCTACGCGCCAGCCAATCGAATGATTCACACGCCGAATCCGTCCGCAGATCTTGGTTCGATCGCGGGACAGGCGCTTTAGCCTTTGCCAGATGTCTACGGGTTCACTCATTCGGAATGTTACCGGAATTCTTCTCCTTATCATTAATTACCACGTGAACCCTCATAACTACACCCCTCCATACATTCCGTGGTAATCTGTCCTGCTCGAAGCGGAAATCAGGGCTGGGGAGGCTCTTAATGGCGGACAAAGAAAAGAGCGAGAAAACCGGTGGAGCCGGCTCCGGCGTGCCGGTTGCGGATGAAGACCTTGTTGCGCTGGTGGAGAGTTTGCCGCCTCCCAATGAATTTGCCGAGCGTGTCATGGAATCTGTACCGCAGGCCAGGGAGATGAAGATTTATCTGAAGGAAATCGGACGATTTCCCGTCTTGTCCGAGTCCGAAGAACTCAATCTCGTCAAACTAATTCAGGAAAAGCCTGACGCAAAGACTCGGAAAAAGCTCAATGAAGCTAACATTCGTCTGGTCGCATGGATCGCGAAGGAGTACGCCAATGGCGAAACGTCCCTTTCCGACTTGATCAATGACGGCACGCTCGGCCTTGCTAATTCGGTTGCCTCATTCGACATTGAGTCCGGAGTTTCATTCCGTATGCATGCAGCCGCCTGGATAAAGAAGGCGGTATCGGAAGCGGTGGCGTTCGAGACCAGCATGAACAGGATACCTGACTATTTGCTCGAAAAAATTGAGTCAGTAAAACCGGTTTCGCAAAAGTTGATGGCGGCCATGGGGCGAGAACCCACCCGGGAAGAAGTGGCCGATGAACTGAAATTGAGCGTCGACGAGCTCGAGCGCTTAATCAAACTGGTTGGACACGCACCTTCAAATGAAGAAACCGAAGAGATCGATGAAGAAGAGCAAGAGCTCATCGATAATAACGAATTCTACGAAAACCAGGATTACGATTGACACCACCCGCGGTGCTAATCGCATTCTACCGAAGTATACCAAGTACTCCGACGAACTTTCTACTATAGTATACCAGAGACTCCGACGAGCGCCTTCGGCTGCTGGTCTGGCTTTGCGGGAAGCTGGAGCTGCGAAAGTGCTTCGCTGTCTATCGTACGTAGACGGATTTCCGAAATTCCGTCTACGCACCATAGACAGTGGACGATGAACTTTGAGAATCCGAGTGAGCGGATGCTGTGTAATGGAGGTCCGTAGTTCAGTCGATAACCTGAGCCAATGTTTAGGTACATATATCCAAAATCTCACGCATCGCCGCTCAGCGCCTCGATATACTAGCCAAGAACATCGAGGATTGGGAACATACGGGGCCGGCAAACGACTGTCGATCTGGTGATTCCCGGGAGGCTTTTGCGATATGAAACTACAGCACGTTTTGGGAGTGGCTCTGGCGCTGAGCTGTTCAGCACCTTTGTGCGCGCAGGAGCTGAGACCGGAATTACCGGAATCCAGCGGAGAAGTTCAACAAGCTGAGGCCGAGCAGCAGACCATCGACATGGTCACCGACAAAGTTCTTGATCCATCAGGTGCCACACCTGCTCCTGCGACCGCGCAGCCTGCGGGAAAAGCTCCGAAGTGGTTGAAACATCAGGCTCCGGCGGCCCAGGCACCGGCGAACCAATATGCGCCTCCTGTTTCGAACTCTCCGGCACCAAATTCCGGTGGCGGTGTCGTGACGGATGCTGTCGGTGGCGTCGGTAAGGGCGTCGGTGCTGTCGGGCATGGCGTCGGAGCGGTAGGCGGCGGCGCGGTCAAAGGCGTTGAGAACGTCGGGCACGGCGCTGTCCAGGGCGTAGAGGCTGTCGGACACGGAGCAGCTCGCGGTGTCGAGGCTGTGGGACATGGCGCTGCAGCGGTTGGCGGCGGCGCTGTTAAGGGCGTCGAGAATGTCGGGCACGGTACAGTCAGCGCTGTGGAAAAGGTCGGTACTGGTGCGGTCAACGCCGCCGAAAAGGTAGGTCACGGAGTCAAGACCGGTGCTGAGGTAGTTGGCGAGAAGACTAAAGCCGGTGCCGAAGCGGTAGGTGTCGGCGCGAAGCGCGGCGCTGAAGCCGTTGGTCGCGGAGCTGAGGTCGTAGGCGAGAAGACCAAAAAGGGTGTCGAGGCAATCGGTCGCGGCGCGATGCGCGGTTTAGAAGCTTTGAGAAACGGTGGAGCTAAGATTTTTGGTGAGGGCGGAAGCACGCCGGCGCCGGCTGCTGGAACGGTAGCTGATGCTGTCGCTCCTGCTCCAGCTAAACCTGCGGCTGTTCAGCCTCCAGCTATTCAACCTCCGGCGGCTTCCAGACTAGCTGCTCCTCAGGAGAGCGCTCTGGACATTCAGCCTGGAAACAGCGAAAAGGCTGTCCCCCCGAACGAAGTCGTAGAGGATGCTAACGAGCCCGTCGACGCACCCGAAGGCTGGACTAATAAATAAGTCCGTTAATCGATAATTACGTTTGTACCTTCAGCGGTCAGTTTTTCCAGACCGTCCTTCATCTGCTGAAGCAGTTCCACGGAGTGTCCTTGCCAGCCGACCACCTCGCCGAGCACTCGTAATGGGTCGCGAGAGCGAAAGCGGGCTTAGATAATTCCGGCTTTGAGCAGATCTTTGAGGTCGATCAAGCCGATAGGTCTGCCCTGTTCATCAAGAATGAGAAGGTCGGCGATCGAGTGTTTTTCCATCTGTTTCAGCGCCGCTACAGCCAGGCAGTCTGACGAAATCGTCTTCGGATTCTTGGTCATGAGGTCCTGAGCCGTCTTTGAAAAGACGTCCTGACCGAATTTGAGCAACGAGCGACGCAAGTCACCATCGGTAATGACGCCGTGAAGCCGACCTTCGTCATCAACGACGGTCGTGAAACCACATTTCTTCTTGTCGATTTCAGTGAGAATAGCGCCGTGATCCGCGCCCAGACCTACTGTCGGAACCTGAATACCGGAACGCATCACGTCGGAAACCGACATCAACTGTTTCCCAAGATTGCCGCCAGGATGGCTGCGAGCGAAATCTTCTTTTTGAAACCCTTTTTGTTGCATCAAAACTAGCGCGATTGCATCGCCCATCGCCAGTGCTACTGTCGTTGAAGACGTAGGCGCGAGGTTGAGAGGGCAGGCTTCGCGCTCCACACCGACATCGATCACAACGTCGGAAGCCTTGGCCAGTGACGAGTCCAGATTGCCGGTCAGCGATATGAGTTTCAAACCTAAACGCTTGATCGGGTCCAAAACCTGCTTGATTTCTTGGGTTTCGCCGGAACTCGAGAGTGCGACAACTATATCGCGCTCTTCCAACATTCCGAAGTCTCCGTGCCTGAGCTCGGCCGGGTGGACGAAGAAGGCGGGTGTCCCGGTCGATGCCAGGGTCGCTGCAATTTTTGTACCAATGTGACCAGACTTGCCCATGCCGGTCACTACGACCTTTCCAGGGCATTCCAGCAGAAGAATGATTGCCTTTTCGAATTCTTCGCTCAAGCGATCGCGCACCGCTAGTATGCTTTCAGCCTCCAGGGTCAAGACTTCACTCGCTTTGTCGAGTAAGTCGGATTCGCCCGGCACAAAAGCGGCTGCGGCTTTTGCTGGAACACTGAAGTCAAAATTGAGACCTGTCTGGGAAAGTTGCCCGTCTGCTTTGAATGTCACGATGCTTCCTTTTCGAAAGTGCTTCGGCTAAGCTATCGCACTGGACTGAATTTCGCCTGAGTAGAATTTATAAGTTGAGGGGCGAAAGTGCCGAAACTCTGAATTGCTTGACATTCTATCTTCTTGACATTGATTTGTTCTTGACAAACTGTTAGGTATTTTATAGTTTCGGTAATAGATTGGGCATTCTGTAAGCACAGACCGGATTTACGGTCCTGATTAGAAACTTTACCAGGTTCAAGTTAAACTGAAGAAGTCGCGAAAACGCGACCCCCATGCTTCCCCGGCACTTTTATGACCGCTATATTCGCACACAACGACAAGCTAGAGGACGGCCACTATACCGTTCTGAAGGAGCTCGGCGTTGGCGGCATGGGCGTGGTCTATCACTGTCGTGACGAGTTTTTGCAGCGTGATGTCGCAATCAAAATGTTGCTGCCGGAACTCATGGCTGATCCTAAAAACGTAGAGGTATTCACCGAAGAAGCACGGCTTGCTGCGCGGATGGATCACCCCAATATAGTCACCGTATATGATATCGGTGTTGAAAATCGGCAGAGTAAAGCGCATCACTTTGTCGCGATGGAATATCTCCCAGGCGGCAATCTGGCGGTGCGAACTCAAGGCGCGGCGCTGGCAGTTGAGCATGCACTCAACTGGATGAAACAATTATCAAATGGATTGTATTTTGCTCATCGCAAGGGTGTCGTTCACCAGGATGTAAAAGCGGACAACATTTTCATCACCACAGAAGGTGATTTGAAAATTGGTGACTTCGGATTAGCGCGCCTGATGGCGAACAAGGTTTATATCAACCCGTCGACCAAGGGGATGGGAACGCCTGCGTATATGTCGCCGGAACTCTGTCGCGGTGAGCAACAGGACCAGCGCTCCGACATGTATTCTCTTGGAATTTTGTTCTTCGAGATGGTCACTGGACAGCTTCCGTATCGAGCCAACGGCATGATCGAGATGGCGATGAAGCACACGACTGCACCGATTCCCTCTGTGCGACGTTTGAATCCCGAAGTACCTGATGTTCTTGACCGACTTATCCGGCGGATGATGGAGAAGTCGCCGTATGATCGCTATCAATCGCTCAACGAAGTGCTCAAGATTCTCGACGATTTGATCTTTGATATGCGTGTGGCTCGAATGGGCCTGACCACGAAGCGAACGTCGCAGAGAGTTGATACAGCAAATGAAGTATCCTCGCAAGAGCGAGCCAAAGCAGCGGCTGAAGCGGTTTCTAAACCGCCCGCGCCGACTCCGCCAAAGCGCGAATCGGCAGGAACGCCTCGTCACGACACCGGCGTATTGATACCGGGCACGGTGCAGCCGCAGGAAGGTTCTCCGGCTTCGACTGCTGCAACACCGGTCTCTAACAACGTCGCGTCGCCGAACTCTGGTGCTGGTACTTCACCTGCAAAAGCTCAACCTCCAGCGCCGATGCCTGCGAAGAATCCGGGGCGTTTGGAAACAAATCCCCTTGAGGTTCCCAAAGGTCAAGTTTTAGATAGTAATTCCGTTTCCTCCTCTACGGCGAAAGCTCAGTCCTCGAAATCTGCGGTTGATAGGGCTGCTTCAAATGCATCGCAAATGCGTGGAGTGAATGCGCCGGATACCAGATATGGTGCTAAACCCAAACGTCCATTCGATGATCGTGCGGACATTTCGCACACACGAATAGAGGCTGCCGGCATAAAAATGTTCGAGCCGGTTGGACCGGTTCGTGAACCCAGTCAAAAAATTGCCAAGATCGAAGAGCCTCGCATTTCTGCCTATTCGATACCAGTAATCGAAGGGTTAAATCCGTTGCTCACTGAAGTCTGGACGTTTAAGACTGGAGGACCAATCGGCTGGAATTCTACGCCTGTTGCTCCTCTCGACGATGAAGGAGTCTATGTTGCCTCAGCGGACGGTACCCTGTACAAATTGCACCGCGATTCGGGCGAGCTGATTTGGAGATATGACTCCAATTCGATGATGATCGCCGGTCCCGTTGTCAGAGCAAAGGATGTCCTGGTTGGAACCACTGATGGTGCTCTGATAAAACTTGATTCTGCAACCGGACATCAGCAGTGGAAAACCCAACTGAATCATCCGATTGTAAGTGTTCCGGTTATCGCCAATCAGGCCTTGATTGTTCCGACTTTGTCAGGCAAGGTTTCCTGTCTGGATATAAATGATGCCGGTAAGCTCTGGGACGTCGATTTAAAGTCGCCGATCGTCTGCAATCCCGCAGTCTATGGAGACAACACCGCTTTTGTTTCAACTCGCGATGGCAACATCCATTCGCTTCAGGTGCGAAACGGCAAGGAATTGTGGCGTGCAAACCTTGATGGACCAATAGTCTCAGCGCCTGCGGTATCCGCAGATAGTATTTATGTTGGAACTCAAGCGGGTACGTTTTTCTCACTTGATATTCAAACCGGCGAGTCTACCTGGGAGCACCAGTGCAGTCGCGGTATCATATCTGGTGCGACGATTGTGTTCACCTCCGTGATTTTCTGCAGTCAGGACAAGTGGTTGTACGGTTGCGAAAAGTATGATGGGAGGCTGCGTTGGAAAGCTGCTGTGAAGGGGACTGTTCAATCAACTTTGTCGGTCGCCGCGCAGACGGTTATTGCGGTTTCTCGTGAAGGTTGGATGCAGGGATTTGATGCCGGCAATGGGCACATGAAGTGGCAGAAAAACTTTGGTCGTCGCCTGGAATCGCAGCCTTTGATAATGAAGGATGGAATGCTGATAGCGTCGGTTGAAGGCGAGCTGACATTTTATGCCTTTGGTGCCCGACTGCAAAAATCGGCCTAGCCTTCCAAAATGTACCGATCTGGAGTAAGGTAGAAATATGTGGAAACTCCTGGGAATAGCGTTTTTAATGAGCATTCTGGCTCTTAGCGGGTTTGTCTACGGACACCTTGTGCCGCAGCACGAACTTCTGCAGCCCATGACCGTCGAGCAGCTGTCCGCTTACCTTCTTGACGAAACGAGCGCAGAGAATGTCGCTCAAATCACTATCAAGAATGGAAAGCGCATCGAATCCGTCAAACTCAATGATTCACGAGAGTTCAGAATTGTTGCTCCCGACCAATTTTGCTTTGATTCTATAATTGACCGCGCAAGCGGAGACTACGGTATCGAGTGTCTAGACACTTACGATTGTGGACACTTTTAGAAGTCAGTTAAAACGAACTTGCCGATTAAAAATCATCAGCTTCCAAACTGGGCGATGATTTTGTCCGTCAGAATTGTGATGAAAACGAGAATGCTGACGACTCCGTTTACAGTGAAAAATGCGGCATTGACGCGAGACAAATCGTCTTTGCTCACGATGCTGTGCTCGTAAATCAGCATCGCGGTTACAAGCGCCAGTCCAACCCAGTAAGCGACTCCAAGGTGTAACAGCTGCGATATGGCGAACAGGGAACCGACTGTCACCACATGCAGTGCGCGCGAGATGATGAGAGCGGTTCCAACTCCGAATGCGCTAGGCATGCTATGCAGCTTTTCGTTGCGATCAAACTCCGCGTCCTGGCAAGCATAAATGATATCGAAGCCCGCAACCCACGTCGTGACTGCCAGCGCCAGCACCCAGGGTGCAGCCAGTGCTAAACTGCCACCTGCGGCAACCCAGCCTCCAAGTGCCGCTCCGCCAAGCGCTATTCCGAGAACGATGTGGCAGAGCCAGGTAAACCGTTTGGTGAATGAATAGAAACTCAACCAGAAAATTGCGATTGGTGAAAGTTGCAGGCAAATGAGAGGCAGTTGTGATGCGGCTCCAAGCATCACCGCGAATGACAAGATCGCACCAAGTAGAGCATGAGATTTTTTGATTCGTCCAGCAGGAATGGCGCGCTCACTGGTGCGCGGATTTCGCGCGTCAATTTCGCTGTCGATCAGCCTGTTCAGGGTCATTGCCGCTGCGCGCGCTCCGGCAAAGGCAAGGACCGTATATACCACTGTCATAGGCTCGGGCAGTTTCGGCATTGCCAGAATGAGACCCGAGAGCGCAAATGGCAGCGCGAATACGGTGTGTTCTATCTTGATCATCTCCGCCCATTCGCGAACACTTAGCGAGTGGGTTTGATTGGGTCTCGGATCTAAAACAGTGGACATGGCTTTGAAAACAACAGAAATCTTACATTGATGGAGAAGCGTTCGCTCCGGTGCGAATATGCGACGCACATCGCGCGCATACGGCTTCGAGTTATCGAACAGAATACATGGGAAACTTGATGAAATGTGGTTAGTTGAATAATTGTCATGTAACTGCCATGATAAGCTGATATCAAATGCCTTAGATATAGGGAGTTTCGATAGATCGAACGATGACAAGAGGTTTTGCGTCAATGAATTCTATGGGTCCCGCTGGTTCTGCAAGTGGCTCAAATCAAGCGTTTACAGGTAAAACAATCAATCTTCAGGGCGTAGCGGCTTTCGCCAGTCTCGTCGAATTGTTGTCGCAGGAGCTCGGTACGGCTGCCGGCAAGATGCAAGGACAGTTGCCGAACGGACCTGAAACATTCGATAAATTGATGGGTGAGCTCGATCTCAACAGTCAAGGGTTTGTTCGCAAATTGATTTTGATATCGCAGCCTGGAGCGCCTCTGATGCTGCGCTTCCAATGTGCCTGGAATAAAAATCAAGGCGAAGGCAAGTCTGAAATTGTCGGCGGAGTCACCGCTGATTACTTCCTCGGCGTCGCTGTCGAAGACATCGTTCCACAAGGTCGTGCCCTGGCTCGTTACATCGAGGACATCTTCGCCGTGCTCGATAGAATGGTCACACTCGGTCACTCTTCTAAGCTCGCCAATATGAGCATTCCTGTTTCGCAGCTCGAAGCGTTCGAAGCCAATGAAGAGGACCTTGTAGCGCCTTACGAAGGGCGCCAACCCTCGGAATCGATTTAGCTAGCTCATAACTGAACAGTTGGTTGCGCTGAAGAGTATGACTTCAGATTAAACATGCTCGCGGCTAAGCGGATCTCGCAAGTTTGTTGTACAGCACTTTGCTGTTATGTCGCGCATCAACTGGGATTTTGCGCACTATTTTGATGGTGCTCAAATTGCCCCAGTTCAACCTGTCTTTTATTGCCCATATATCAAAGGATCGTTTGTCTTCTGTTTCAACGAAAAGCGTCGTGATGTTGTTGACCGTTAAACATGCCGCGCGAGATACACTGTCGTCCAAAAGCGCCACCGCTTCCACACATTGCGCTAGAGTGGTATCTATTTTGTTTTGTTTGGAAACCGCTTGCGATGCCGCTTTCCGACCTGTCAGCCACAGCCTGCCAGTTCTGTCGATGTATCCAACGTCTCCGGTTTTATGCCAGATTTCACCACCGATTTCGACTTTGCTTTCCGCATCGCCTACTCCCTCAGCATAACCTTTTACGACATGGTCGCCGGTGACAATGATCTCCCCGACCGCATTAAGTGGAATATTTGCCACTTCACAGATGTGTCTCAATGCTGACAGTCTGTCTGCGTCATTCAGCTCGTTGGCTTCATGCACAAGCGGAGAAATCCGAATTTTGACCTCGTCAACAGGAATGCCCACAGGCAGACCGGCACCATTGGCAATGGCATGCATGTCGCGCGCGCTCAATGAGCTATAAGTGATTTTTGAAACGGGCTCAGCCTCCGTGCTGCCGAATACAGTAATGATCTCCGCGCGCGGACAGACGGCATTCGCCTTTTTGAGAAGGCGGGGAAATACCGGTCCCCCGCCTGTGATAACCGTCTTCACAAACGTCAGTTTGATACCGTTGGTGATGCAGTGGTCCATTAGACTTTCTACGAACGACGGCGATGCGAGAATTCTATCGGGATAATGCCCCTGGATCTGTTCAACGACCGCGGCTGAGTTAACCTTCGCAGCTTTGCTCAGATCTGTGTTTGGAATCACGGAAGTTACTCTTGATGCCAGATTCGCCAGAATGAACACTGGAAGGGACGTCAGTTCGCAGCCGCCTTCCTGTACGCAACAGTTTGATGATACCACTTCGAGTTGTGTGCGAAGAAAATCGTGACTGCGAACAATCAACTTAGGCGCGCCGCTTGTGCCGCTCGTCAAAGTAATCAGCGCAGGGGTGTCACCGCTGACCGGCTCGGTTTGCGCAGACCTGTGCCAACTGCGTTCTCGCAAAGAAAACCAGCCTGGCGCTGCGAAACCATCGGAAAATTTCAGCTTAATCCGACGCAGAGAAGAAATCGCTACAGTGACCATAACTCCCTTTGCCGACGCTATCACGGCGCGCGGTTTCGTTCTCTCAATCGCATATGTCAGCTTTTCGATTCCCGCAGAGGGATCGAGAATGAGAACAGTCGCTCCTAATTTGAAGACCGCGAGAATGGACGTAAAGAGTTCTATGCTCATTGGTTCAATGATGAGTACGCAATCGCCGGTGTGAACGCCATGTTCTTTTAAAACGCCCGCTCTGCGCGCAACCTTTTTTGACAACGCCCGAAAACCTATTTTGCTACCGGAGCTTCGTGACCCTTCGATAAGAGCGGGCAGTTGCGGATGAGAGCGAGCGATTTGATCGAGTCTATTGGCGATGTTTGTCTCAATGGTTTTCTTGACTAATGCCGTCTGGGTTACTGTGCTCATTGCCATAGTCCTTTACCGTAAACGGCATACTTTCTGAATACGTGGGCACCGTGCATGGTGCTATACGTGCTGGACGAATTGTCGTCCTTGTATAAAGCGTGAATCATGTTTGTGAAGCCCATTTTGTCTGCCCGGGCGTGACATTCAGCCATGAGCCGTCGACCGAGACCGTTTAATCTGTCATCCTTTACTCGACCAATCGTCTTCGCCACGACGGTTTTCGTGTCCGAGTTCGAGTTCGCCAAATCGGGGATGGCGAGCATGAAGCCGACTGGATGATTGTCGTACTCGGCGATTAATACCAGATCAGGATTTACGACACTTCTCAAATGTCGGTATCTGGTAATGAATTCTAACTCGCTGATTTCGGCGTAGAGAAATGCATCAGAGAAGGCATCGCATGCAATACCATAAATGCTGTGAAGCTCTTGCTCAAACCTGTTCATGTCGATTGAACGAATTGAAACCTGGTCGAGCATTGACGAATCGTTAGACGAGAGTTTGCTTTTATCCAGGAAGTCTGGTTTCACTTCCAGAATGGACGAGCTGTAAGTTGCGACCGATTCGAATCCGGAGTCGATAAAATGACCTGGAAACTCCATCGGATTTTCCGGTTCCATCAAGAAGCTCTTCACGCCTGTGGTTCCACAGACTAAACGATAGCGCCGCCAGGTGTTGCCGTCGACCGGACCGATGGCAAGCTCACACCCGTATTGCTTTAGCAGTTTTGTTGCCGAGGCCAGTACGTCCGTTGCTACACGACGGTTTGCTGCGAAGTAATGCCCGATGAAGCCTACGCTTTGTCCGTTCAAATCTGGCGTATCGCAATACCAGAGTGAAAAGTGCCCGGCGATTTTTCCGTCTTCGACAAATATCCATGTTTCATCCGGCAGGTCGGCGTCAATGCTTGCCTGGGGCAGATGCTGTTTCATAAAACTCGCATGAGTGACGGCTGCCCTCAACTCTGTGAGTCTTACGAGTTCAGTTTTTCGTGTCACTCTTGTGGGAGTGGTGGAGTTTTTCGTGGTACGCGAGTTCATGTCAGTTTCTCCAGCGATTACCGCAATTGCGGTTACAATCCATTCTGACTCTTTGGTCGCCCCGTGCACTTTGGACTCAACACTTTCAAAACCGTTGTATCGAAGTCAGGGCGGTTTCGAGTTTAGAAACGGTGTTCGCTCGTCGTTTATTCAAACGGCTATGGAGTGACTTTGCTAGTGCATGAGCAATGGAATCAACCCTAGTAAAGATGCCATCGCCGCGCATGATGCCTGTTTCCACCAGCGCGTTGCACGGTTGAATGGTTTAATAGTCGTCGAATTGAATAAGTAGAATAGAAAGGTCGGGATGCCGATGCAGAACGGCGTCAGGACGAGCAGAATCATGGAATTTATGGTTCTTGGTAACAAGAGGAGAAGTGGAACGGCGACAAGGCACCATGCTTTCAGAACCGCATGGAGAATGAACAGCATCTTTTGTTTTGAAAAACTGGTGAATCGCATGTGAGCGGTCGCAATAATAGCCGCATGTGTAGCGAATGTGAGCATATACGGAAATATGAACTCTTCACGCTTGTTGAGCATCGAAAGCAGTGACCAGATAATTCCTACGGACGCAACTGATACTACTGCGTAAACATTGTGTTCGCTTCTAATGCTGCGAAAGCGATTGGGCAACAGAAAGCGATAGGAGAGATAGAGCAAAATGGGCATCACAACCCATTCGATACCGTTCATTATAAATGTGAAGTAGCAAAACAGAGCCGCTCCGATGATGCCGCTGCCGTTCAGCGTACTGTTGCGACGCAGCAAAACGATTAAGACGGAAACAGCCAATAACAAGCTCAAGCGTATCTCGAGCATGCTTAACTCTAGATGCATATGGGTCTTTAGAACTATAAATGCTCCAAGCGGGATAAATAAATTGTCGAGCCCGTTCCATGCGATCGCTTCGAACATCATCGCCACCAGTCCAACAATGAGCGCGATGCAGAGTGCAACAGGTGTTCCAATAACTGTGAAAAAATTCAGCGAGATGAATGTCGCTGAAAACGCTACTAATGCGAAGCCGAAGCTGCCTTGAAGTGATTTTTTGCTGCCTTCCGCGCAGTTGTATTTCCTGGTTCCAAACCGTTGACCGATCAGGGCTGACGCAGTATCTGCCAGCGTGAGAATTATAATCGGCACCAGATACAGTATCTTGTCACCTGCGGACAGCAAGAATGTGAGACCGATTGCTAGTGGGAAAATGATCTCTCCTATGCTGGCGCGTCCGCGGGCGCATAAAACCGGCTGCCACTGTTTCAATTTTGAAACCTTCAATACTGCGATTATCACACTCGAGACGATGCTCAGCGTCACAACCGGCCAGGCGCTCTGAAATACCCATGGAAAGCTCAAAGTCAAAAGACCCATAGTCACGTGGAGCGTTTTGCGAATGACTTCCGGGTCTTTGATTAGCGAGTTTTGTAGTCGGCTGAGAACGTGAATTACTCCTATCAGAATAATTATCACGCTTGCAATGCCAACCCAGGGATTCATGCGGCTCTGCCTCTTGGTTCATCAGCCGTCGATTCAATAACCGGCTGAGCTGATGTTTCACATTCGGTGAAATTGTGGTCTATTTCCTCGACGATGAAGCGGCTGTAGAAGAACGTCTTGTTCTCAGCGAACAATTTTTCTGAGACTTCCGCCAGCTCTTTCACTTGCTGAACGTTAGAACTTCGACTTGTTCTGCGCGCCATCATATTCCAGTAAACCACCCGAGCTCCTGGTTTTGAAGCGCGCGCAATCAGTTTCATAATTGACCGGTAATTCTCTTCGGAAACGTATTCAAAGACGTCGCTTAGATTTAGCGAGTCGATGCTCGCTTCGTTGGCGTTTGATAAGTATTCCTCGATTGATTGCTGGCGCCATTCGAGCTTGTCTATGTTTCTTTTGATAGTTTCAAAGTTCTCTCGGCGAATAAATGTCGGCAGAGAGTCGCCGAACTCGCCTTTCAAAATCCAGTGCAGATAAGGGTTTTGGGAAGGGTCTTGTTCGACGAGCGCTTTGCGAGTCCACTGCATCAAGGCGCCTGGTAATCCGCCGTCCGCATATGTGAAGAAGCTAGGGTCTCGACCTAACGAACCCATAACGAACTCAGAGAAGAATACTTTGAAGAGCGCTCTCCATCTAAATGTGTTCCACCTGTGGTTGAAAAAACTCTCACGCTCCGATCGACACTTGGGTTTTAAAAGCTTATTAACTGTGCGTTTGGAGTGGGTTAAAGGCAGAGAGAAGCGTCGAAACACGTCGAAGTAATGCTCGAATTTTCCGGATCTCGCTACACCATATTCGATATCATCGCGGTGTTGATTCCAGTACTGAAGCGCGGAAGCGCTCAGGAATGTCGATAATATTGTGAACAATTCCAAACGGTTTTTGCCTGGCTTGTAACCGAGCACAACTAACATCTCCTCGTAGCTAAGATGCTTGAACGCCATCGCCTTCAGTTCGAGCAAGGCGAGCTGCGCCGGGTTTAAGTCCAGAGCGATAACCTTGCGGGGATTTCTAGTTAACAAGGCTAAACTGTTGTCGCCTGCCGATGCGATGGAAACGCAGGTGTCTCCTTGTTTTATCTGCATCGCTTCGACTACGATGTCGCTGTCTTCCCAACATTGCGCGTATCGAACGAATGAGAAACCGGCTTTGTTTTGAATTTCGCTCTTCATGAGTTTTTCGTCCAGACCATACGAAGTTTCTGATGGTTCAATCTTAGAATTTTGGCTGACACTGGAGTCTGCGCATGCATGCAGTTCAGCTACTGTTTTCTTTTCACATTGCTCATCGGTAAGAGTGACGTCCGCAGTCCGCGGCGTCACCCGTACCTCACCGGTTGCACCGTTGATATCGAGCCAGTCCCCAGACTTTACGCTGGTTGTGACATTGCTCACTGAGACGACTGTAGGAATTCCAAGTTCCCTCGCCACGATCGCCGTGTGCGATAACAAGCTCCCGTACTCGACGACTATTCCGCGAGCTTGTGCGATAACGGTTATCCAGCCTGGGTCGGTGCGCTTGGCTACGAGGAGTTCACCATCCGCTAAATGTTCTCTGTTGGGATCGTTAACAACGCGAGCGTAACCGGATATGGTGCCGGGACAGCAACCAATCCCCGTGAGTGAGAGGGAACGGTGCTCGCTATCCGCTTGAGACTTTTCCTCACCATTGGACAGAGCGGGTTCATCAGCTTCGAGTTCCGAATGATTCAAGTTTAAACCGCGCCGAACGCTGAATCTGTCCGGTGGTGGTGGCATGGTTTCAAACAGAGCGTGCTCGGATCTTCTTGCTCTGACAAAAGATTTCAGGTCGGCGCTACTGGACGTACCTTCAATGAAGCGCAGTACTTCTTCAGTTTCCAACCAGAAGATGTCGTTTGCGTCATCTAGAGCGTTCTCACTCGCGAATCGACGCCCAAGCTCCACGAATATTCGGCGGACGGCACCGAACACGCGAGTGCGCATGAATCGGAGATTTTCGCGCTCTCTAATTCTCGATCTGGTTTCAGAAAGAACAAGTTTAAACAGTGTCAGTTTTAGAGGGTGGGCCCTGAGAGCATTCAAAGCATTGTATTCGGCCTCTTCTCGATTTGCAGAAGCAAAGTCTGTTGCTGCCGAGTTCCTGACGCCGCTCGACTTTGTCTCTGCAAGGCGCGCTATCGCGATAATGAGAGCAATGGGATTATCAGATAGAGTAGGGCTCTCTAGTTTCAATTCACCCGTGCACCGGTCGCCGAACTTGTTTAGATAAGAAACATACTTCGAGTAGAAAACCGGATACGACCGCAAGCGTTTATCCATCGATTGGTACTCGCTCGTGGTCGGATTAGAAGGCTGTGTCGTTGCTGTTTTCAAAACCGCTAGCAGTGTCTCATCGCTGGCTGCTAACATGGCGAGTTCTTGCATTCTGGTGACCGGCTCCGTGCTCACAATGCCTGTTTCCCCACACAATAATTGGTTATGAATACCCTCAAAATTTCCCAACCATTTTGCGCAGACACCGCGAAGAAGTCCAAATGACACCATCGCAAAAAAGTCATTTACGATAGGTGCGTCCCAGTTTTGAAGCAGGTCTTGCTCCATTGCTCGATATATTTTTCCAAGCTCGACCGTAGTAGTCTCGCTAAAGTTCTGCGGCATTCTTTCAAGTGAATTCTCGACGCGCGCGTTAAAGTTCTCCACATCTGAATTCAACTTGACCCAGCGCAGGAGAAGTTTTGGAATGGAAACGCTCAGGCTCAGACCATCCAGAACGCGCTCTTTTAGCGTTAACTCGCGATTGAATTCGGCGAGAAATTCATGCGGGAGCTCTGATTTCACCCCCATCATCTGTTCCATAAATCCGCGATTGGTCTTGAAACCTGGAAAAAGCGAGAGTAAACGGTACCAGTTGAGAAGGTTGTAGTATATTCGCCCACGCACGAAACCAAGCATCTGTGGAAAGATAAAAGAGTGTTTTGCGATTGCAGATTCTGAAACACCCATGAGACGGCAGAATGTTTCATACACATGCTGGTAGGCCTTGCGCGCAAACGAGAAGGTTAGCGGTGTCGTAGTTCCTGGATAACTCTCGCCGATATTGCTGTTGTCAAAGATATCCAGCCTTGCGTCTTGGGTCTCATTGTTCGCTCCAACAGCTTCACTTCCTCCAGGAGATGAAGAAAACGTCGAAGCTGTTTTCAATGTTGTAATCGGACGTGATTGAACTAAGAATAGTTTATTGAACTTGTCTATCGCCCATTCGACGTCCTGGGGACCACCGAAGATTTCACCGGCTAGATCCACGGCATCGCAGATTTCCTGGAGTTGTTGATCCGTTAGTGGACAAAGAGACTCGCTGTTTCGTTCAATCACCTCTGCATTCGCTACGATGTATGTTGCCGCATCGACCTCGCCTGAGACTAGTTTGTCTGCGAGTCCGTTTACGGCTGATACGACTCTCTCTTCCCTGTTGCCACTGAGCGGATTCGCTCCGAATGCGACGCCGGAAGCGATTGCCGGTACCATTCGTTGAATGATCACGCATGGTGGCTCAGACGGTGCGCTCAAACCGTTCAAGTTTTTGTAAGCACTGAGTTGACTTGTGAAGGCGGAACGCCAAACTTGCTCTACAGCTGTTGCGACGTTCTTTGCTTTCACGTTCAAAACCGAAGTGAATTGTCCTGCATAAGATAGGTGAGAGCCATCTTCGTCGATTGCGGAAGAACGCACTGCTAGATGGACATCATTCAGTTTGTACAGTGCCAGTTCACTCTGAAGCTTGAGTATGGTCGAGGGGCGTAGTGCGAGATGTTCAACAATTGAAGCTCGTTCCTTATCGCTCAGCTTCCACCATGCAAGCCGTTCAGATTCACTTAATGCTGCGAAAAATGCTTTCTGGGTGAGCACGATGAAGCTGGGAACCTCTATGTGTGGGTTCGACATCAATCTCGAAAGATTGAAACCTTTCCCGCCAAGTAAGGCTCTGTCTGCTGGTTGGTCTGGTGTCCATATCTCAAAAGCGTCTTTGATCGTGTCCATGATTCTTCCCTGAGGTCCTTTAGAATTTCGTTTTTCTAGCGCTGCTTGTTAAACCTGTGAGTCTTAACTAAACTGAGTCACCAAAAGCGGTATCAGTCCAATCATGAGGTAAGTCGTTAGTGTCCAGGCTCCGGATAATGTATCAAGCCGTTTTGCGGCTGCAGGAGTGGAAACCGACAGAAATCTTCTGCCGGCCAACCAGCAGCTGAACAGCGAGAATGACAGTACCAATACGGCGAGCGGACCTGAGTGAATCTGGAATGCGGTTGCAATCGCTAAGACGCCCGAGACAGTCATTGCCGCAAGCCAGGCTCTTACAGCTGTTTTCTTTCCCCACAGGCTACTGTAAGTGTCGGTGCCGGTAGTTTCGTCCAGAGGGCTTCTAATTTTTCTGCCGAGTTCAATCACGGTTCCAAGTGAAAAGCTGGTCGCGAGGAAGTACAGAAGCGTTAATGGCGGCTCGATGTTTGAGACCATGAAATGGCACGAAGTGATGAACAGGTCTGTGAAAAACAGAATACACATGTGAGTGACCATATAAATGATGGGATGCCGGCGAAGCCATTCACCGATGAAAAACTCTTTCGTCATCAGTAACATATAGATCCATGCAAGAAGAAGGGGCAGCAGCAGTTTTGCACTCAGAGACGAAACCGCCAGCAATTGCAACACGCCCGCTCCAATTCCCAATATGCGCAGTTCGGAAAGAGAAACGAGACCGCGTGGCACCGGTCGTTCCGGGTGGTGCTCCGAGTCGTACTCGTAGTCCTTGTGCTCATCCGCCACGCGAAGCTGAAAAAACAACATCAATGTAACCGTGAAAGCGACGATGAACATAGGAAGAGTGAGTGGAGTGCGCATTCCGGTTAAAAGAAACGAGAGTGATAAACCAGACGCGGAGAAGGCTGAAACCAGCAACGAATAACGGACAAGAGGAAAACGTTCCTTCTGATAGGTAATCCATTTTGAGAGTTTGCCATCCATGACTGCTTCCTTTCTTAGAAGTGCGCGACAAAGTGCGCCCCGCAAGAGCCTCAGAGCAGAAATTTCTTTCCGCCTTGTGGGTACTTACCCGACACTACTAATGTAGTTGAAGGCACGCCAAATGTTCCGCGACTTCAACAGTTCCGAGAGTGTTTGAACCGGGTATATGCTCAAAATGTCAGCAGAAGAACTTTGCTCGAAGTGTGGAAAGAAGATTCGGACCGGACGCACCGGTTCGCTGACTCAGTGGTTGTTTACCGAGGACACTTGTGAGTGCGATGGGAAACTTCCATCTCTCAAGATGCCGGAGCTCGAGCCCAGTTTTGAAGAATCTCGCATGTGCGAGCATTGCGGAAAGCTGCGAAGCGATTCGCGTCAGGGGAGTCTGACACAGTGGGTTTTCGGTGCGGAACGCTGCAGCTGCGATTACGAGAAGCTTAAACAGAGCCATTCCGGAGAGCTTGGAGAACAGGCTCGAGAAGCGAAGGAAATTGAAACGGCGTCTTACTCAGGCGACATCCCTGTAGAACTCCAAGAGGCGCTTGAGAATGGACCGGTCAACTTTCACGGTCTGGCGGAAAACAGTTTTCCATTTGAGCGGTATCGAATTATCGATGAGAAGGGTCGTGGGTTCGCCGGTATCGTTTACGAAGCCTGGGATCTAATTCTCAGAAAGCGAGTTGCGATAAAGACTCTTTACTCGAAAGCGTGGAGCGCAGAGGAACTCGTTCGCTTCCAGAGAGAAGCTCGCGCATCCAGTCGATTAAGTCACCGCAACGTATTGCAGATACTCGACTTTGGTTCGTCCGAAGGCGGGCAACCATATATGGTGATGGAATTCGTCGACGGTATCACTCTGTCCGAACTGATTAAACGTGAAGGTTCGATTGAAAGCAAAGATGCGGTGCCTCTGTTCCTGCAAATATGCGAAGGAGTTCGGCACGCCCATCACAGCGGAATATTGCATCGCGACATCAAGTCCAGCAACATAATGATTGCAAGGGACCGGACCGGCAATCAGGTTGCAAAAGTAATTGATTTCGGCATTGCGGCTCTTGCTCATCATGAGGAGACAGTGTCTAGATCAGGTGTTTCTAAAACCGAGTCGATAGCAGGGAGCCCCCATTATATGGCTCCGGATCAATTTCGTGGACATCCCTACGAGATCCGTTCTGACATTTACTCCATAGGTTGTGTCATGTATGAAACTCTTTGCGGTGTTGTTCCCTACGAGGCCGAAAACGTTATGGCCACTATGTCTCTGCATGCATCAGCGGAGATACCCGACCTCATAAACACATACGGGGAATCGGTGAGTTGCCCGACCGAGCTTTCGGCAATTGTCCGCAAGTGTTTGGCCAAGGACCCTTCCGGTCGTTTCAAAAACACCGACGAACTGCATAAGCATCTACTCGACGTCAACGAGATATTAGGTCTGCCTCCGCCGCCCATAAATGAAGATTCCGATTCAGTTTCATTTAAGAAGCCATATGAAAAATTCAAGACGCCGTTCATTGTCGCAGCCGTATTTGCGCTTCTTTGCACAGTCGGTTTTCTATCTTACAAAGGAATCTCTGCTTTGCCTGCACCAAAGGCGGTGCCGTCGACCAGCAAGATGCTTTTGTTCGATAAAGATGCGCCCGATGAAACTCCCGAACAAATCATGTCTAAAGACCCGTTTGCCGACCTGGCAACACATGGTTTGATCGTCCAGTGGTCAGAGAAGCAGGGGCGCCTCACTATCGATGGAGAACAAAGCCCTGACAAAATTCTCAGGCGCACGTTGAAAAGAAAGTATGCGGTGATTGAATTGGAAATTGACAATGCGGTCATGTCGGATGAAACGTTCTCTATGATCTGTCAGCTACCCGACCTGAAAATGCTTAGTCTCTCCGATGTCTCCGGCGCAAAGCCAGAGGACTGGCACGAAATTGGAAAGTGTAAGAATCTCCACCATCTCCGATTGACGGATATCAATGCTACCGACGACTTTATGGCTATGGTCGGTCAGCTGAAGTTTCTGGATCACCTGGACATTGACTCCTCTACTGTAAGCGCAAGAGGTTTGAGCTATCTAACTAAACTTCCGCTCGAACATCTGAGTTTGAAGACCTCAAAGCTGTCATCGGCACACATGAAAGAGATCGTCAAAATAAAGACGCTCAACCAAATATTTCTAGGCGATACATCCCTCTCCGATGCCGATTTGAAATCGCTGCTTTCTCTGGATGTCGTATTCGCGCTTGGGCTCAACGGTTTGCCGATTGAGGATGAAACGTTGTTAGCGCTGGTGAAAAAGTTTCCTTTAAAGGCTCTGTATGTTTTTCGCTGCGAAAAACTGACTCCTAAAATGATTCGCCGCGTAAGTGCGATGCGCCCTTCGTGTTCAATTTTAGATGATGATAGTGACATCAAAAATAGTTTTGCTCCAATGCAATAACTCCCGGTTTCAGTTTAGTCACGCGTCATTGCGGATTGACGGTCCTGCTGCCCAAGTGTCACGGGCGGGTAACGGAATTTTTCGGATTATCCAGATTAAATATTCAGTTTCGGGTTCAAACGTTGTGTCTTGAAACAGTTGCTCTGTCTTAATCAATGCCCCTCCGAATGTTTCGAGCCGGCGTTGTCTACTATTAGCTACGTAATTTTCCACTTTCATCTGACTTTCATCCGCGGTACGGTGGTCCCGTGGCTTTTGAATGCGAACCCGGAGCAATCTCTGGTTGTTTTGGCATACAAAATTTTAGTGGGGTTGCCTATGTTGAACACACTGAAACTGTTGGTAAATCACTTTCGACCTAAGACGCAGAAAGATCAAACTGGAATCAAAACACCGCAAGGATCAAACAAAGAAACGGAACAAGCTGAACATCGCGAAAAGCTCGTCCACGTGCGTAATCACATGAATGAACTCACGACGACAAACGCATTTGATATCAACGCGGTTCGTCAGAAAGTTCATGAAGATCTCAGGACCAGCGATCTAAACGCCCGGCAGAAAGATCGGGCGTCAATCAATAAGTGGTTTAACAAGTGCGATCTTACAGATAGCGGATCATTCGATATCACGGCGTTCCAGCGCCGGATGGAGGAGTTGGCGCGCGCCGAGGAAGAGGTATTCATGGAAGCTCTTCCCGCGCAAGAAGACATGTTAATGGCCTTCGGCAAACCCGAACATGATTTTTTTGAGAGCGAGAAAATCTCTCTGTCTGGAGTTTTCTTTCTAGTAAATCCAAATGATGATTTTGAGGATGAGTACAGCACACCACTGTTGCCGATGTATCATTGCAATGACGAAGCTGTATCCGAGTGTCATGAGATCCTGGATGAAGTGCCCATTGTTTGCGAAGAATTTGATCTGAATTTTTCCGTGGAGGAAACATACGAGGAGTTGATCGCCGATGCGATTCCATCTCCGATACCGGCTTTTATTCTTGTTTCACACGAGGAAGAAACGTCGGCTCCCGAGCGACCGGCAGTCAAAATAGATGCATCAATATTATTTGAAGAGTGGGTGAATCAAGAAAGTTTTGATCCGCTGTCCGTCGAAAATACCGGAAACGCAATGATCGATTCTGTTACTGAAACGGCATTGGATGCGGTTTCTGATGAAGTTCTTGTTGAAGTAAACAATCTGATCAATTCGCAATTCAAGGAAACTTCTGAAACAAAGCTGACCGCGAACGTTAAACCCGGCGGTAAGAGGTCCAAAAAGACTTCGGCAGGGTATTGGGCAGAATCAGATCGTTTAACTCGATTTGGTCGCAGGAAAACATCAGCAAGCTGTTCTTCTACTAGACTGCCTGCTCTTACACAGATCGCCTAGTTGTCGGTCTGTTCAGTTCTGGTCCGGCAAAACGAAAGAAGCACCGGTCTTAGCCGGTGCTCCAGACATCTTTCTTCGGTGGTGGATTGTACGCGTGTATTGAAAGCAGAAGTCCGATACACACGAGGTCCACAATCAGCGCCGTTCCTCCATAGCTGAGGAACGGCAGAGGAACCCCTGTGACTGGCATTATTCCTGTCGTCATTCCCATATTGATGAATGAGTGGAAAATGAACATGCACATGAGTCCCACGGCCATGCCGCTTCCAGCTGGGTCTCCGCGGCAGTTGAATGCAATTTTTATTGCGCGGCAACAAATAATGGCATACGCCGCGACTACTAAAACAGTGACCTTAAAACCGAGTTCCTCGCCAACTACTGCGAAGATGAAGTCTGTGTGCCTTTCTGGAATGAATGCTCCCTGACTCTGGTTGCCTTTTCCTAAACCGGTTCCCTGCGGACCACCGCTGCCGATTGCGATCAGACTCTGGAGGATGTGGTATCCGGAACCTCTTGGATCGCTCCAGGGGTTTACGAAGCTGGTCAAGCGTTTCTGCTGATACGGCTTCAAGTGTCCCCAAAGTTCCGGTCTTATGGTGCCTATGCCGTAGTTAGCACCCACGACGCCAAGGATAAGGATCAAGCGAACAAAAATATTCCAGTCCTTTCGTCGCCAAAAAAGGAGCAGAAAAACTCCTAGTCCGCCTAGAAAATAGTGCCACCATGTGATGTCTACAGCGTTGAGAACCAGGCTGACCCCAGGGCTGGCGAGCAGGATGATGTCGGCAATAGTCGCGCCTGCCCAGAAGGACATGCCCATGAATACCGCGCCGAAAGTCAGCGAGGTGCCTAAGTCCGGCTGTTTGAAGACAAGGAATGCCGGAGGCAGAATAATCGCGAGTGCTTTGAAGATGTCGAAAAAGCTGCGGATTGGAAAGCGCTTGAACCAGGCAGCCATCGTAAATATAACTACGATTTTTGATATCTCAGATGGCTGAAGCGTGATCGGTCCTAGCTGCAGCCAGCGTTGAGCTCCCTGAGCCTCGTGTCCAAGAACCATGGTGAGGGCAAGTAAACCGAGATTTCCCAGGTAAATGACTGGTATCACCCATGGTTTCACCCAGAAACGATACGGAATGCGACTAAAGATGAAAAGCAGCACGGCGCCTGCGCACAGGAAGTCGAACTGCTTTTCATAGTATCCGTATGTTTGTGCCGAATTGCGTAGAACGGTCAGTCCCGTGAAAAGGAGAAAGCCTGTCGCGCCCAGTAGCCACAAATCAACGCTCGCAAATGTTTGCGAGATGATTTTGGACACATCGTCGAAAGTCGTCCTACGTAATACGTTGTTCAATCAGCTTCGAATCTCAGCACTTGGAGCGCAGGAGCGGGAAATTGGCAATCAATTGCGCCCTGCGATCTAATTGTTGCAGATCAAACTGTGTCGTGCTCTTGTCAAGCTCAAAATATCTTGACACCACGGCCATCAGTTCTTCCTCTAGGCACTCAAGGCGCCCGGCGGGAAGCTCTAGACGGTCATAGGTTAACATTGATCTCATGCGGTCTTTTGCGGTCGTTCTGACTGTAGTCGGACGAAAGCGCGCAAAAAGATTGGATAAAACCTGCATATTGTCGGCCCCCCTTATACGCGGACCGGATTAAAGAAGTTGACGATCCTGTTGATCCAGGTCTGATTCTGGGCTGAAAAGTCCATAATCGGAACGTCTTCTCCTCTCAACCGGCGCGCAATATTGCGGTAGGCGAGACCCGATTTGCAGTTGTCGGTTCCGCTGACCGGTTCGCCTTTGTTCGTGGAGACGATGATTTCTTCGTCTTCCGGAACGACGCCGAGCAGTTCAACTGACAAAATTTCGAGTACATCCTCGACCGACATCATGTCGTTGGCCTGAACCATGTTCGGGCGGTAACGATTGACGACCAGCCTGTACTGCTCGATTTCATCTTTGCGCGCTTCGAGTAAACCGATAATACGATCGGCGTCTCTAACGGACGACATTTCCGGTGTGCAGATGACAATTGCTTCGTGTGCGCCTGCCACTGCGTTTTGGAAACCTTGCTCGATGCCTGCCGGGCTGTCGACAAGTACGAATTCGAAAATGCTGCTCAACTCTTTGCAGAGTTCTTTCATTTGATCAGCGGAAACCGCTGATTTATCACGGGTTTGCGCTGCCGGCAACAGACTCAGGTTGGGAAGACGTTTGTCTTTTACCAGCGCCTGGCGCAGTTTGCACCGCTCTTCGATAACGTCGACGAGGTTGTATACAACTCGGTTTTCGAGACCCATCAGGATGTCGAGGTTTCTCAATCCGATGTCCATGTCGACGAGTGCGACGCTCGCGCCGGTGCTCGCCAGGGCTACGCCCAGGTTGGCGGATGCGGTTGTTTTACCGACTCCGCCCTTTCCAGAAGTTATTACAATTACTCGACCGGTCATTCCATTTACCTGTGGGATAGTGGTGCTTTATTTACGAGGAGAGAACTTTGTTTTCGGGCTTAATCGAGTCTTGATCTGACAACTTTGATTTTGCCGTCCACCATGCGCGCCGTCTCAGGTCCGTTGCTGGCTGCATAGTTGACTCGAGGTCTGTCTGGAGCTCTAGCGATTGCGTGGGCAATTCGAATCTGAATTGGTTGCAACTTCAACGCACGAATTTCAGCGTCGACGTTGCCGCCGATACCGGCATGGGCTACGCCGCGCAGGCAGCCCCAAACAGTAATGTCGCCGTCCGCCATTACTTCTGCGCCTGGGTTGATATCGCCGATGATGACGAGGTGACCTTTATGGCTGACCGTTTGACCCGATCGCAAGTTTTGTCTCAGGTACAGCGTTGTGGGTCCACCGACAGGCGACATATGAATGTCTACCGAATCGGTTTCCAGTTCGCCATCGTATTCTTCGGCATGCTCTACATCATCGTCTTCGTCATCGATCTCGTTGTCGAGAATCGTCTGGCCGACTTTAGGGTCGGGCGTACAATCCGCGTCCACATGAGTGACAACGTCACCAATTACGGTGGCAGCCTGTGCGATTGCCTGGGCTGCAGGCTGGGCTTCCATCATTCCGTCAGAAAGCTGGAAGCTCATAACTTTTACTTCGACCTGAGGGCCGGTTATTGATTGCTGCTCTTTCGAAATCGGCTCATCAAGCAAGCTTTGAGCAACAGGCGTTGCCTGGATGACGTTTTTCTCCGGAGAGGCGTCTTCGGCGACGATACTGACGTCCACCACATTCGGTGGCACCGTGATTTCCATGGTCGGAGCGAAGAGTTTGTCGTTGGGCAAATCTGAATTTGCCGCGACCTCGAAGTTTTCCACTGGAGACTTTTGTGCGTTCGCTGATTTGGAAACCGCTGGCGGCTTCTCCGTCTTGCCTTTGCTCTGAGCCGCAGGCTCGAAACTTACTGGTTTGCTTTGCTCCACTCTCGGTTCGCCGGAGATTGATCTGCCGTCGAGCGAGACCCTCCTCTTTTTCGGTGCTACGTGTGGAAACGGTGAATCATGACTCTCTGCTTTGCCTGCTTCGAAGCCATCGTGTTTCATCTCTTCCAGACCTTGCTCCACAGGAGGGCTCGCCTCATGCTTGTTTTTGCGAGACATCGCATCGACCACACGCATTGTGATGCTGGCGAGTGGACCTGCTTTCTTCCCATCTTCCTCGAGTTCGGTGCTCGTTACTTTGGTTGGATCAATAGACACTGCCGGCAGTGTCATAGGTTTGCCGGCTCCAAGAGGAATATGTCGTTTCTTCAGTGAAGCGCGCGTGACATCACTTGTCGAGTAGACGCCAGTAGGAGCGATGCCGACGGCTTCAGCTATAGAGAGAATTTGTTCGAGCTCGTCTGGAGTGACCGAGAGCGCGCCTAGATTGATAGAAACATGCATGCCCTGCCAAAAGTTGTTTGACACTTGCAGCGTTGAACTGAGATGTTCGAGCGCCTCTCTCAACGTCGTGCAGCCACTGACGTCGATGAGCACTCCCTGGTCCGGTTGACTGATAATAGCGATTTTAGACATGCAAATACATTGGCGTCCGAAGGGTCTGGTATGCTCGGCGAACTTATGTAACGATTCGCCACAGGAGGATCGTATTGTTTGGAAATCGGCTCGTCAAGCCTATCTACATACAGGGTGTATATCGATCGGTGCGTATGATCGCATGACATAACCGTAAGATTTTTGCCATGCGCGGCTGTGTCCTGCATCGCGGGAAGATGAAACTATTTAGAGAATGAGGGGAGTGCTATGACAGGTGGTCAATTCCATAGAGCCATGGGGATGGTCGATGCGACTGCCATAGTCGTAGGTTCGATGATTGGCTCCGGTATTTTCATCGTTGCGGCGGATACCGCGCGCAGCGTCGGTTGCGCAGGCTGGTTCCTTGCAGCCTGGATTTTTGCCGGTTTTCTGACAGTTTCCGCTGCCACCGCCTACAGTGAACTCGCGTCGATGTATCCATCAGCGGGTGGTCAGTATATATTTCTGCGAGAAGGATATGGAAAGCTCGTTGGCTTCTTATATGGATGGACACTTTTCATGGTGATCCAGACGGGAACCAACGCTGCCGTTGCCGTCGCGTTTGCCAAGTTCCTCGGCGTATTCGTTCCGTTTGTTTCTGACGAAAATGTCTTGCTGGCAGTGGGAGGTTGGCATTTTTCCACGCAAAAGCTAATTGCTTTGTTGGTCATCGCTCTCTTGACTGCGGTGAATTGTGGTGGCATTCATCTGGCGAAAAAGATTCAAACAAGTTTCACCACCATAAAAGTAGTAGCACTATCAGCACTGATTATCCTGGGCGCCTTTGCGACTCAGCACCACAGTGGTGCGCCGGTAAATTTCGAGAACCTCTGGCTCGCGAAATCCGCTGATGGTCATCCTCTTGAACTTGGCGCGCTTCTTCTCGCGTTTTCCATCGCGCTCGTCGGACCGCTGTTTTCCATGGACGCGTGGAACAACATCACATTCGCAGGCGAGGAAGTGAAAAACCCTGAGAAGACTTTGCCGCGAAGCTTGATCACCGGCACGGCGCTCGTCTGCCTGCTCTATCTTCTGACCAATATCGTTTACCTTCTCGTGCTTCCACTGGACGGTGTTAAGGACGCTCCAACTGTAATTGAGCGTGGCATACAATACGCAGCCCAGGACAGAGTTGGAACGGCAGCCCTCGAAGTTATCTTTGGCGAAGTAGGTCAGAAAATCATGGCAGGCGCGATCATGATTTCTGTTTTCGGCGCGTTAAATGGGCTGATTCTCTCGGGACCACGTCTGTACTACGCGATGGCCAAAGACGGTTTATTTTTTAAGAACGCGGGCGTTTTACATGCCAGGACCGGAGTCCCAGTGTTCGGCCTGGTTATTCAGGGCGTCTGGTCTTGCATTCTTGCGACATCGGGACGGTATGGAGACCTCCTGGACATGGTTGTCTTCGCCGCTTTGCTGTTTTACATCCTGACGGTCGGCGCGATATTTATATTAAGGAAGAAACATCCGAATGCTGAGAGACCTTTCAAGGTTCCGTTGTATCCTGTGCTGCCTGCCTTGTATATAATATGTGCTGCGGTGGTTTCCATGGGGCAAATAATCGGTCGACCCGATTACTGCGGTTTCGGTCTGGCCATCATCCTTTTGGGGCTTCCTGTGTTTTTTGTCTGGCAAAATAAAGCCAAATCCTCCTAGCCAATTGAGGTGTCTATGAGAGCAACGAACGGCGCCGCCCGCGTTTTTTCAGGCGTGAAGGGCTTATCGGTAAAAGTCGTTCGTCTCAGTTTAATAGTGTCCGTGTTGTCTTTTGCGAATCCAGCGCAGGCGGCGGTCGTGAAAAAGCCACAGGCATCGAAGCCTGCTCAAAAATTCGATTTGAAACGGATTACTGCTGCAGCGGCGAAAGCTCCGGCTCATACGCTAAGCACTGCCGCTACAACTTCGCCTTCTCGTTCAGTTGACTCCGTATCTTTGACGCAAGCAAACAGTAACCAGTCGATCGCAAGCATTGCTGGAACTTCATCCTTGTCTTCTTCAGCGGAAATTGAAAAACAGTTTCAGCAATTGAAGAAAAATGGCTTCAAAGGTAACCCGTCGATCGAGTTGCTCGAACGTATGATGGGTGAAATGCACAACCAAAAACGTTGGGCCGACAAAGAAATTGTGATGCGCGCCAACGTAGTAGCTTATGAAAAACATTATGGTGCCGATCATCCTGTTGTTGCCAGTCAGCTTGAGTCGATGATTGACATGTACAAGAAATTGAACAAGTTGAGCGATGCGTCCAAGTTGCAAACGAGGGTTATTTCAATCCTTAAAGGTGCGCGTGAAAACATTGATGCCACACCGCTCTTCGACGTTCACTCGGATGGCACCACGACGGAGCGTAGTCCGATGACCCATGAAGATCGAATGGCCGATCTTAGAACTCGCGCGGATGTTTTCGCTAATCATGCTGATTATGAAACATCCGCCGCCTATCTCAAGAAGGCGTTGTCTGAGTCGAAATCAGAAGGTGGTGGATTCACTTCTGATGATTTTAAAACGCTGGCGAGTTTCGAAGAACGACTTGGAAACGAGAAGGAAGCAGCTAAGTTTCGCAATGATGCAGAGACCACAAATTAGGCAAGTTTTTCAAGCTCAGCGTTTGCTTCTTTTGTCATGGCGTGCTCATCACCCCAGTGTTTTCTGAGGATGACTATTTGTTCCTGTCGCAGTTTTTTCGCCCTCTCAACCTCACCTAACTCAAGCAGCACCTCACTCATTTGAGCGAGAATTGATATTCGGCACAATGGATGACTATCGGTTGCTTCTACGATGTCTGCGGCTATCTGCGCGCGTTCGAGCAGCGGCATAAGTTTCCTCAACCGCTCTTCTTGGCTAATCTCGATCTGCACGAATGGAACGTCTGTTTTTTGCTCTTCTTCGGTAAACCAATCTTCGAGGTGTTTGTTTGCCTCTTCTGCCACCATATCCGGTTCTGGCTGCCGACCCATTACCGTAAATAACATTTGCATAGCAACGTCCTCGGCGCTCTTGATACCGAACTTTTGTTCAAGGGCACGCGCCACCGACGTCATCGCCTTGCTCAACTCCGTTCGAGGTTTGCACAAAGCGATGTGTCTTAGAAGGTCTGCTACTTCCTTGACGTTTGCGGATTTCGCTCTCCGCAGCTTTACCAGCGTTCTCGAGAACAACTCTTCAGCTTTCGCGACTTCATTTGCGTTCATGTACGAGGAACCCAGATCGCTCATGACCGAGAGAGCGATTGGACTGTCGGACCCGTGACATTCTTCAGTGTGTGCCGCCAAATCTTCGGCGATCCCGAGCGAATGTGAATGATCGCGATCGAAATGCAAAAGGATCTTGAGCGACTTCATGAGGTTGACTTCTTGTTCTAAAGACAGGGAGTCGCTTTCCTCAGGCGAGACTAGATTCTCAAACACCATTGGTGGTGCGCTCCGATTCCATAGCCGCACCAAACAGTTTCCGTATAATCGTCTCCGCTGCTGAGTGCGGGTCTAGCTTCCGTGCCACCACGCTAGAAAGCGCGTCTTTGATTTCGTCGGAACTCTCGAGCGAGTGTTCTAAATTGGTCCGTGCAATTTCTGCGACCATCTCGGCAAGTTCTGTCTTCACCTTGCCCTTGCGACGCTCGTTGAGCTGGTCATTTTCGTTGAGAAAACTTCCGTGATCTTTGACTGCTTGCCAAATTTTGTCGACGCCCTCTCCCGTTTCGCTGATTGCTACAATCACGGGCGGGCACCAGCTTGTCGGGTGGTGTGCCAGTTCCAAACTGGCGATGATCTCGGTAGCTGATTTATTTGCTCCGGGTAAATCGCCTTTGTTTACCACAAAAATATCACCGATTTCCATGATACCGGATTTGATGGCTTGGATGTCGTCGCCGGAACCGGGCATGAGAACCAAAATGGTGGTATCAGCTGTTTGAGCGATTGCAAGTTCGGATTGACCGACGCCCACAGTTTCAATAATAACTACATCGAAGCCGAATGCTTCCAGCATTCTGATTGCATCATAGGTGGCGAGCGAAACCCCGCCTGCGTGCCCGCGATTCGCCATCGAGCGGATGTACACATCTTTGTCGAGCGTGTGATCCTGCATCCTGATTCTGTCACCGAGGATGGCACCACCGGTAAACGGGCTGGAAGGATCGACCGCGAGAACCGCAACTTTTTTGCCTTCCTTGCGCGCTTCCGTCACGAGCGCATCCACAAGCGTCGATTTACCGACCCCTGGCGAGCCTGTGACGCCAATGATGTGTGCTTTGCCCGAATGATTGAATAATTCTTTGACCAGCGCCGTAGCCGGCTTGCCGCCTGCCTCTACAACTGTGATGGCGCGCGCCAGTGCGCGTTTGTCGCCTGCTAAAAGCTTTTTGCCGATGTCTTCCAAGACTCTACTCATATATAAGTAAGAACAGTCGCTAATTTTAGCAAACGCAAATGGGCTACTGGTCCTGGTATTTCGAGGTCATAACACTCCGGGAACATGTCTTGAACAGAGGAGTCTTGAGGGATATGTGAGCGTAGCGGCGAAGGGAGCCTCCAAAATGAAGTCGGAAATTAGCATGTCCTTATTAGTAGTTTTGGGTCTTTCTCTGGCTCCTGCAGCCCATGCCGGAATTATCGACTCGTCCAATGTGAGCATCAAGACTGGCTTTGGAGATGAGATAACTATTAAGAAGGGAATCTTTGGAAACAAGAAGAAAGTCGTCAAGGATCGACTGGGCGACAAATACGAAGTCAGCAACGGCATTTTTGGCAATACGAACACAGAAATAAACTTGCTAGGCAACTCGTACTCCAAGAAAAAAGGAATATTGGGAACTCGCGAGACCGAGATGAAGTCGCTCCTCGGTGACAGTTTTAAAACCAAGAAGAGTTGGCTCCTTGGGCGCAGAACGACAACTATTGATGCAAGCGGTGTGACCGGACTGGTAGGTTCTGCAATCAGTCGCGCTACAAGAAAACCGATGCTCCCGCCTCTGCCGGTCGGCAATGGTGCTCCTGACGTGTCGACCTTTGGTTCCAGGATGGCAGGCGATATGGGTGGTGATGAAAACCTTCCTCCGCCGATGAGTGCGATGCCTGAGTACAATCAGCCTGACTTGAGCGCTCCGCCAGCTGGAGAGCTCGACACGGTGCCGTTCAGTCAGAGTCCCATGCGCTAGTCCCGGCAGGAACTAGAACTGGATCTTTGGATCTAGAACTAGAACTGTGTAACTAGAACGCGAATAAAATTTTTCCCCGGAGTGGTGAAAGGCGCACGAGCAATCGGGGCGCCTTTCTGGTTTGCGGCTCCTTGTACTTTGTCCCTGCTAATTTGACTTCTCTGTTTGAAGGTTGTCTATCACTCGATGACGGATTTCGGCAAAAGCGTCATCGTATCGTAGACAAGCGAATTGTCTGTACCCCGCGAACCGTTATCCTGTCCGGTGTTTGCTTGCAGTCGCCGAAATACGTGATGTTGGGATATGGTGATGAGTGGTGAAAGGCGCACGAGCAATCGGGGCGCCTTTAACGTTTTGCGCCTTTCTGGTTTTACACTACTTTTTGAAGCCTTTGAACCAGCCGCCGCCCTGACCCTGATCTTTTGTGGCGTCATAAGTTCCCGATGTTCTCGGGTTTTGCCCCTGACTGTGCTGTTCTTTTTCGCGCTCGGTCAGCATGACTGCGAGGAGGTCACGTTCAGATTCTCTCTGTTTCAACTGCGCTTGAATGTCGTTGAAGTTAGCTTGCAACTCATCCACTTCTTTCAGTTTCTGCTCTAGAAGGGTGGTCACGCGGGCGAGGTCCTGATGAAGTTGCTTATTTTCGCGGCTCTTATCCGACAGAAGTGCGCTCTGGTTCGAGAGTTCAGCCTTCAAATCCTGACCATCTCGCGCCATCATTTCCATTTCGCGAAGTTGTGTGGAGAGAACGATGTTTCTCTCCTGCGCCTCTACAAGCTTGTCTTGCAGTTCGACGATCTTGGTGACCATCGCCTGAACGCTTGGAGGACTTCGATCTTCCGCTTTGGCTGTTTGACCTTGTGCACCCTGTGCAGTCATTGTTCTACGTTTCGAAAAATAGTGGGAATTGGCCTTCAACCAATATGCCACGAGTTTTCATTAGTCAATCGAATGGGTTATATTGTTCGTCCCGTATGTTTTTTTATCACATGCGGAAGGACTAATTGTACAGCCAGGTAATCTTAAAATGAGCAATCTTGTCGTTAGTGGTGGGCACGTTTTGACCCCCGTTGGCGAGCGTTTCGCCGACGTCATTGTGCGGGGCGGGCGAATAGTCGAGCTCTCTGATGCCGCTTCTGATAATCTCTCTGTTGGTGAAAAGAAATCCGACGCTTCGCGCGTGCTCGACGCCACGGGATGTTATGTGACGCCCGGGCTGGTCGATTTGCAGGTAAACGGCGACGCTCATTGTGATCTCTGGGGATCTCCGACTGATGCGGACTTGAGTGCGATGCGTTCCGCACTTGCCGGCGCAGGTGTAACCTCATTCTTGCCGACACTTATAACCGGTGATATCACGCATCTGCGCGCAAATGTCGACATGCTGACTGCTCGCGGTGCCGGCGTGCACGACAAGTGGAGCCAGGATTCATCTGGGGCGAGGATGGTAGGCATTCACCTGGAAGGTCCATGTTTGTCTGAAAAACGGCCGGGCGTTCATCCGCCTGAGTACATCGTCGCTCCGTCGATTGAGGTTTTCTCCGCGCTTGTCAATGATAGTGTGCGTCTTGTCACGATGGCATGCGAGCGTGATTCGGGCAGCACCTGCACGAAGTGGTTGGAACAGCACAATGTTGTTGTGTCCATCGGTCACTCGAACGCGACGTACGCGGAGGCCAGAAGCGCTTTCGACGCCGGGGTTCGTATGATGACGCACACCTTCAATGCTATGGCACCGTTGCATCACCGAGAACCAGGTGCTGTTTCAGCTGCTTTGCTGGATCGGCGTGTGTCTTGTTGCTTGATCGCGGACGGATTGCACTTGTCGCCTCAAGCGGTCGAGTTGATTTACCGTTTGAAAGGATCTGACAAAGTTATTCTGGTAACTGACATCGCTCATATCGGCACCACTGGTGGTGACCTCGTCGGTTCCTCCATAACGCTGGATGCTGCAATTCGAAACGTAGTCAACTGGGGTGTCGCTGGCTTTCGCGAAGCGATCTTGATGGGCAGTTATAACGCGGCCCGCTCAATCGGTTTAGAAAATGAAATAGGAAATATTTGTCAGGGAGCGCTTGCCGACCTTATCCTCTGGGATAAGGAAACCCTTGCCATTAAGCAGGTTGTGCTCGGTGGGAATGTTCTTTAGCGACCTTTGCCTCGCTTAAACAGCGACGAGATACCTGCCACGGCCGCACCTACGACGATACCACCAAGAACCTTCGATGTTGTCGACTTGAGAACCGCACGATCGCGAGGACGCCTCGTTTTCGAGCTCTGGTCAGTAGCGAGTTCATCAGTTTCAGCAGGGCTTGCCGTTTCAACTTCAACGACCTGAGCCGCCTGATTCTCTTCAATCTGAGCCGCCAGAGGATGGCTTTTGATCGCCTGTTTAATCGCTTCATCGCTGGCAACTCCGAGCAGTTTCAACAACTTGCTCGAAGCCACGGGGTCGTCGAGAACGCGGTCGAAAGCGGCTTGAACTTCTTGATGGTTGGTTGCTCCCGAACTTTTAAGTATGTCCAGCAGTCTTGGTGTGCCATTGCCCGTAGCGTTGTCATTCAAATTTACGGATTCAACTTGTCGACGAGGTGCGTTGTCCGTCTGTTGCGGCGTGACTGGCGCGGCATCGGGCGGGCGAGAGACTCCCTCGCCTGCGCTGATCGTCGGCTGGGTGTAGAGTGGTGGCGCAAAACTTGGCGGTGCAAAAGCGCCCGATTGCTGCGGCAAATTGCTGGTTTCGCTGTGCTGCCGGCTGTACATTCCAGAGTCCAGGCTATGCGGGTTGGGCTGCGATTGTTGAAAGAATTCCTCTTCAACCTCCTGACCGTAAATCTCGTCGGCGTCCTCCATCTCTGCGGCTCTGGCAAGAGACTCCTCTGCCTTAATCCAGTGCAGAAATGTAGAACGCAACTCGCTGATGCCTTCCTCGCGCCCGACTCTTCCCTCACGGATGTTTCGCTGAATGCGCAGAATGCTTGGAAATAGTGAGGGTGAGAGCACTCCCTCGAGTACCAGAGCGCTGCCCAGCGGCATACCTGATGAATAGCTGGTCATGAGTGCCTGATCGATTTGCTCCTGCGTGACTATGTCGGAATCGAGAAGTAATTCGGCCAAGCGTTTTGAAGTCTGCTGAGTGTCTTCGCTGGAAGCGCCGATGTCCAGAAAGGTTCGCAGTGCGCGTCCGTCCTCGGCCGATTTTCGAAGCGCATCCACTGCGGCGCCTCGCGCGACCGTGCCCTCTCTTATCAGTGCTTGGGCTTCCAGAGAAGCCTCCAGTACATTGTCGGTTACACAGCGAGAAACCAAAAGCGCCTGTCCAATCGGCACTCCAAGGCGCCTGGACACCTGAATCGCCTCGGTTAAATCGCCGGAAGTAATTACTCCAGCGTCGATTAAAAGCTCACCAAGCTTGATTTTATTGGCGGAAGAAGGCACGTTCGATTGGTCCTCGCTGCGACATGACAGGATGCTTACTGAAACCCTACCCATGCTGGAGTTTCGTCAATCAGATCGACAAATTAAATGCTATTGTCGGTCCACTCCTGGGCAAAGAACTGTTATAGCTGTTTGGAATCAGACTTTCCTTTCTAACAGTTTTCTTCAAGGCGGCTATAATTGCACTGCAAAGGGTCCAATACTTGCGTATTTCGGCGGTTGGTTATGAAAAATGATTTTTCGATGGTTGTGAAACCCGTTGGAGTTGCCCTGGCGCTCAGCATCTGCTGTTGCGGTGTCTCGCTGGCACAAGGGATGTCTGAGTACGCGGGAGTTACTTCTATTCCGAAGCCCATGCCGAAAACCAGTGGCATCGCAGGTGGTTTAAACAGTATCTATGGCGCGCCAGCCAAGCAAATGAACAATGCCGCACGAAGCGTTTCGACCTCAGGAAAAACCTCGTCCTCGGCTACTTCGGTTCGAACAGCTCAGGGCGCGCCAGCCAAGAAGGGCAAGCCGGCGATCATCATGTCGGGTGACTTACCCGGATCCGCAATTCAGGCACAGCGTGAAGCCGCGCTTGGAGTCAGCAAGGTCGCCAATGAGAGCTATAAGGCCGGACTGGATGCGAAAAGCAAAGGGAAGCTCGATGAGGCCGAAAAGGACTTCCGCAAATCTGTAAATGCACGCATGCAGTACTGGTCTGAGCGAGACCACAAAATTCCCGATATCTTCGTCGAACTCGGCGAAATTAATGCCACGCGTGGCAACGATCAAAAGGCGGTCGAGGATTTGCAGCAGGCTCTGGCGTTTTACAGTAAATTTCACGGGCCGGGTTCTGATCACCGGTTGAAACCGCTGCTTCTGCTTTCTGAGAGTCAGTTCAAACTCGGCGAAAAAGCTAAGAGTTACGAGTCATATAAGCAAGCTTATCAGTTGGCAACGCGTGCGAAGTTGGACGCATACAATCCAGTGGTATTGCGCTTGAACACTGTAAAGAAAGCAATTGAAGTAAATAAATTCAGGGACGCATGCGAAATGTGCGAAATCGCCATGTCTAATTCTGAAAAGCCCAAAATGAGTCAGGATCAGCTTCTAGCTCTTATGAGCGATTATGCCACTGCGCTCAGAGGTTTAAATCGCACTCGTGACGCCGAGGAAATTTTAGCCGAGGCTGAGAAGATAAAGGGCTCGGGACCCGCGTCGACACCGCAGCCGCCGGCCGGATCCGAGACTACTGCGAAGTAATCTTCAGTTTCAAAAATTCGGTGATCATGTCAACGTCCGATCGTTCTATATCGGGCGCTAGACGGGCTTGACGAGCCACTGTTGTATTCAACAGTTACTTCGACGTGCCTCAAAATTACGATCTGGGAGCTACCCCTAACCTGAGGTCCGTTGAATATGGACAATTCTTCTTCTTCTTCCGATTTTTCTCCGACAATATTCGGTCCGGTAACTTTTAAAGACTGCGATTCGGAAATGAAGCGCCAGGGGTTGGAACGTCTTCTGACCGCAGTTTATAAACGTGAAGTTGGAATCAATCTGTTGCTCGTTGAAAACGGCGCATCACAGACGGTGCTCGATAGCCTGAAGCATCGAAACATTGCAAACGTGGCTGATTCGATCATTGGTGAGATTAAAGCAATGATTGGAGAAGCGGAGGGGACCGAACGACGCTGTCAGATTATGGAGCGCTACTATGGTCTTGATGGCATGAGACCGACGCGCCTTTCCGCTCTGGCAACTCGGTTCAACATTTCCAGAGAACGTGTTCGACAAATTAAAGAGCGTTCCCTAATTTCTCTGCGCTACCGGAAACGAGAAATTGAGCGCCTGATTGTGGAGCACTCCTCGCGGTTGCTGTCACGCCGCGCGGTTGGACTGCAAAGTAGCGAAGCGCTGGTCGGAGAGTTGGAGCCACGAAATCTATGCAGTCATGAGGCGCTCCTGATGATGCACGAGAGCACGGCACCCTGGACAATCGAACAATCTGCAATTTTAAACGCTGTCGACTCTTACAACCGAGCACGCATTGTTGGTTGCGCCGGTAGTGGCAAAACAATTCTTGCATTGACGCTGGCTCGACGCTATGCCAGCGCCGGGGAGAGAACAGTACTGACCTGTTTTAGTCGAGCACTCGCTGATTGGTTGAGTTCGTTGCTCCAAGGTCAGGAGAACTTGGAAATAATGTCTTTTCATTCTCTGTGTTTTCGCGTTGCTAAACAAGCCGGTATTAAAGTTCCGGGAGGGTGGAACAATCGCGTTTGGCTCGAGAAGTTTCCCGACACACTTTCCAAGGCGATCAAGGCAAACCCATCTTTGAAGTTTGACAATATCATTGTCGATGATGGGCAGGACTTTCGCGATAACTGGTGGCTTGCTCTGCAAAGCGCGATCAAACCGCGAGGTCGGCTTTTATACTTTGTCGATGATAATAAGCTCTGCAACCCGATGCAGAATGAATTTCCCGAAATCGACTTCGATTCTCACCTCTCGATAAACCTCAGAAGCCCGGCGATAATTTCGCAGCTGCTCCGTGTTTGCCACGCCTCCGAACGCCCCATGCGCTATGCTCGCAGTTTGAATGCGCCGCTTGAATTTTATCGCTGTGATACAGACGACGAAGTTAAGTCTACTTTGAGTCATGTCTTCGTGGAGCTTGTGGAGAAAGGTCGCTATCAGGGATGTGATGTGGCAGTTCTGACTCCCCGAATCGCTCGCTTTTCATCAGTGGCGAACCATAAGTTGCGGTGCGGAGCCCGGCTGGTTCGCAGTCATTCGGATATGCCGGCTAACACCTTGTTGTCTCGCTCTCATGCTTTCAAAGGCTTCGAACGCAAATGCATAGTTTTAGTCGACCTGGACAAGAAATTTGCAGTGATGAACGATGATGAAATTCGGATTTTTGTTTATGAAACGTTCTCGCGGTTTACCGAGCGATTGATCATTCTTGGCGATGTCGAGGTCTGGAATCGTATAGTCTCTTTGAGCCCTCCGAATTCTGCTCGACATTATGCCGAGGCTCGCGAACGCTGGCTTGATAGGGCTGCCGACATAGTGCCGGCCGTCTGCGAGCCTGTTGCAGAATTTTCTTGACGGACATCATATTTAGTGGCATGCTGATGTAGCGAAAGTGCCACCATCCCCGGTTCCCTTTTGTCGGTCATTGTCGATTACTTGTTGTAGAAAGCGGTAGACGTAAGCATGGAATCTATCACGGTTTTTACTGCGTTGTTTTTGGTCGTGCTTGCACTGTGTGCCGGCTACAGCATCATTCGCGAACTGCTTGGACTTTAGCGCTGCAAACTTCGGCTAGATGTTTTTGTACGCAAGTATCTCTTGAGCTTTAGTTCGATCACCGGTGCAATTGATCATGCGCGGAGCATCGAGAATATCGATTTTGAAGTTGTAACTCTTGTAGAGTTCGACAATTCGATCGGTGGCTTGGTTAGAGACGACTACCGGCCCCCGGTGTGCAGCAAGCCAGCGAGCCAGTCTCAATTGATCGTCCCAATCGAAACCTTCTTGCGAATACTGCGTGAATTCGACATCGTAGGGCGGATCGGCATAGACGAAATCTTTTGATGTGACGTCTAGAAGTTCAAAATCACCAAGCGCGAAATGCCAGTCTTGAAAGATGTATCTGTAATCTCTGAAGTCGCGTTTGTAATTGATGTTTTTATACTTTCCGAAGGGAACGTTGAAGAAGCCCTTCTTGTTAAAACGGCAAAGCCCGTTGAAACCGGTTCTATTCAAATAGTAAAACAACTCTGCAGCCATGCGGGAGTTTGCACGCCCCTCATCTATGAGTCGGTTGAAGCTCTCGCGATGTCTGTAATAGGTAATTTCGTCGTTGCTCATTTCGAGCCCGATTATCATTCCACGCTTAAGCCATGTATAGAAGTTGATGGCGTGAGGGTTGATGTCGTTGACCATCGCTTTATCAGGCAACAAACCGAGCGTCACGGCAAGACCACCGCAGAAAGGTTCTACCAACCTCTGGCGGCGGAATGAGTCGTACATTGGTTTCACATGCGATACCAGCCAGCGTTTACCGCCGGCCCACTTTAGAGGTGGTCTGATACCACGCTCGTTGGGGAGATAGATCTCCGATTGGCGAGGAACCGATTCGACCAAGTTGTTCCGATCCTTCCTGTGCGATCAAACCCGGGAGCGACAATCCGAGCTGTCGCACTATCATAATGCATCTATTATATTCGTTTTATTTATCAGTGATATTTGATAGTAATATATTCGATAAGTATTTGGTCGAATTCTGTTAATCGCCCGACCGGTAGCGCGATTGCGAGTGTCGATGCTGCTGTGGGTTTGAGCGTCGGAAACATCATTAAGCCGGATTATCAGGCTAAGAAGTTCGACTGTTACTAGTAGAGCCGGTTGAGAAACTTTAGCGTACGGACCAGCTCGACGCGATGTTTTCCAGCAGCTTTTGCTGGCAATCGAGCGGTGTTGAATCTGGTGGCACGGGCAGCCGGACGTAGCTGCCGTCCGGTTGCATAAATCGCGCGCGCAATGAATCAGTCAGATAACAATCTAGAAGCTGTTCTCTAATGTAGCGATTCAAGCCCGGATCTTCTATCGGGAAGAGTACTTCTACGCGGCGGTCCAGGTTGCGCGGCATTGTATCGGCGCTGCCGATGTAGATTTCCTCATTGCCCGAGTTATGAAAGAAAAAGATGCGGCTGTGTTCGAGGAAGCGTCCGACGATGCTGACCACGCGGATGTTCTCGCTGATGCCTTGAATTCCGGGGCGCAGGCAGCAAACTCCTCGGATAATCAGGTCAACTTTTACACCCGCTTGCGACGCTTCATACAGTAGCTGAATGATGCGTTCGTCAATGAGTGCATTTGCTTTGAAAATTATGTGTCCGATTTTGCCATTCTTCTGGTGTTCGATTTCTCTGCGAATCAAACCTTCCAACCGTTCTCTCAAATTGATTGGTGCAACCAGCAATTTGCGATAGTCGGTTTTCGCCGAATAACCGGTCAAAAAATTGAACAAGTCGCTGACGTCCGAGCCGATATTCTCGTCCGTGGTGAGCAAGCCGAGATCCGTATAAGCATGCGCAGTCACCGAGTTGTAGTTGCCTGTACTCAGGTGTATGTAGCGTTTGATAGAATCGCCAGACTTTCTGACAATGAGCAAAACTTTGGCGTGAATCTTTAGACCGATCAGTCCATAGACCACATGAACACCTGCACTTTCCAGTGCTCTTGCCCATTCGATGTTGCTTTCTTCGTCAAACCTGGCTTTCAGTTCTACAACGACCGCAACCTGTTTTCCTTTTTCCATTGCGCGCAAAAGCGCCTGAACAACAGGAGAGTTGCGTCCGACACGGTACAGTGTCATCTTGATTGCAAGTACATTCGGATCGTCCGCGGCTCTGTTAAGCAGGTTGACGATTGGTTGGAACGAATCATAGGGATGGTTGAGAAGAATATCCCGGCGCGAAATCGCTGTAAACTCATCCTCGTCGTGAGAGTCCTGGTTTAAAACTTTTGCGACATGCGGCACGAATTGCGGATATTTCAATTCCGGGCGATCAAGCGAGCCGATGTGTTTTAAGCTCGAAAGTGGAAAGTGACCTTCCACGAGGTAAACGTCACCGGGCTCGATCTGCAGGTTAGTCATCAAAATTTCAAGAACGTGCGCAGGCATAGCGCGATCGACCATCAGTCGAACCACGTCACCGAACTTCCGCTGGCGAACACCCTCTTCAGTGGTTTCAAGCAAGTCGCTCGCTTCCCACTCCTGAATCTCAACCTCCGCATCACGTGTGATGTGGAAAGGATGCGCCTCGATAATGGTCATACCCGGAAAGAGCGCGTCGAGATTGGCTTGAATGACTTCGTCGATCCAGATGTATTGTTTGACCGGTCGAGTTTGATTCGTCGAAGGTCTCGCCAGAGGAATCAGCTGCGTCAAGCTATCCGGAATTTTCAACCTGGCGAAGCGGACGTCTTTGCTGGTTTTTCGCACGGAGACCGCGAAGTTCAAACTTAAATTCGAGATGTGCGGGAAAGGATGTCCCGGATCAAATGCCATCGGCGTGAGCACGGGGAAGATTTTCTGCAGGAAGTACTGACGCATATCGTCGCGTTGTTCGCTGCTCAGCTCGTTGTAGTTGACGATCTTGATGCCACTTTCTTCGAGAGCCGGCATAAGTTTTTCTTGCAAACATTTTGTACTTTCCGAGATGAATCGATTAACCTCGGCTTCAACGGCCTCGAGTTGTTCCAAAGGGGTCAGACCGTCCGGACCCGCTGTGAGACTGCCTGCTTCCACCTGTCTCTTCAACCCGGCGACGCGGACCATGAAGAATTCGTCCATGTTGGAGCCGCAAATCGATAGAAACTTGAACCGCTCCAATAGAGGATTTCGCTCGTCCTGGGCCTCCTCTAAAACACGCCACTGAAATGCCAGAAGGCTGAGCTCTCTGTTGATATAAAGTCTTGGGTCGGAAAGTGACGACACATTCGAGATCGCAATCGGCTCGAATGTATGGGCTATCGAAGGATGCTTGTCGACATCGGCAGGCTGTCCCTGTGCCGTATTGGCTTGAACCTGAGGCTGAGTTGGTTGCGCCGGCACTGCGGCCTGCTTATTGTCCGGCTCTTGGTCCGGCTCAAAGTTGCTTTCTTGTGTCAGTTTGGAGTCGTGGACCATTCTATCCGTTTTTCCGTCGGTCATCGGCTCAGGTGCGTTCGACGAACCATTGATGTCAGTTTCAATTTCGACTGTCTGTTCTGTTCCCATTCTATCCACTTTTGAGGTGAGCGGTCCGGCAAATAATCTCTGGCGATGGCTTTGTCGAACTGTAGGTGATGGATCCGGGTTCCCTGTTTTTTCGTTTACCGGCTTGAGCAGCCGAATTACCTGCTATTGAGTTCGTTTATCGGTCGCAATTACTGACCGAGTGGGGCTTGATTGCCGCCATTAAGGCCGTTATTCATCATTTGCTGGACGCCCTGACGGAAGATGCCGCCCCACATTCCGCCTTTGCCGGTATCACCTGTGGTGCCGGTGTTGTTATTGTTTTGGAGGAAACCGCCTGTCGCCTGGTTCAACAAGGTCGAACCAATGCCGCCACCACTAAGACCGCTGCTGGACGTCCCAATCGGTGCCACGTTGAAGTTCAAAGAGCGAGGGTCCTGCGCCATCAAGCGTCCAGTGGAGTCTATTTCCACGTAAACTGCTTGACCGGTTCTCATGTTCGTTACCATGTATTGTCCGGCAGGCAAACTGCAATTGCCCATGGGAATCAGTCCGGCCGTCTGGCAAATTGCCGGAGCGCAGAGGTAGAAAACAGCTGCCAACACTGATAGGCAGAGGGATGAGAGCATCAGCTTACGGTTTTTCATCGTGCAAATTCTCCTGGAGGTCTCGGGACCCCGCACTGAATTGAGCCAGACCATCATTTTATGGCAGAAGGCGCATTCTGTCCGGTTGTTGTGAGAGGTTGTTAACTCGAATGTGAGATGTTTAAACCGTGCTCGCGTCCGGCGATTCAGGACGTTCAGCCACTTCAGTGGTCGCGATAACCCCGGTTCTAATGTGGATGTCTCTTTGTGGGAGGGGAATCTCGATGCCTTCGGCCTTCAATCTTTCGAATATTTCATAATACAGATTGCTTTTCAGGACGAGCGGGCGGCGAGTAAAGTCGCAAGTCCAGACCCACAAGTCGAATCGCAGCGCGCTATCGCCAAAACCGCTAAAAATTAGTTCGGGTCTGGGGTCTTTAAGCACGCCGTCATGTTTGCGTGCGACATCTTCAATCAGCTCTTTTACCTGGCGCGGGTCAGACTTATAGGAAACCGTCACCGGTATCGTCAGTCGAATGTTGGGCGAGCTGTGACTCCAGTTGGTCACCTTCTTCGTAATGAACTGCGAATTTGGAACTATGATTTCGATATTCTCATCGGTCAGAATCGTCGTCGCGCGAAAGGTGATGTTAGTGATATCACCCACGGTGCCATCTACTTCGATTCGATCTCCTACCTTAACTGGGCGCTCCGTGAATAATGTAACTCCGCTCACGATATTGGAAACCAAGCTCTGAAGACCGACAGTAAGACCCAGACCGATAGCACCAGCGATGATCGTCAATGAACTCAAGTCGACTCCCACGCTCTGCAGGATGACCAGGAAGCCGATGCCGATCATCAAATACCGAACAACGGTACTGATACCATGAGTGGTGCCGATGTCGAGATTGGTTCTGGTTTTCGCTTGCTTGACTATAAACCGCTGCATCTTGCCGGTTAGGATCAACAAGATTATTGTCAGCACCGCAAGATAGAGGAGCGACCACCAGGTCAAGCCCGTATTGCCGAGCTTCATAACTGGCTGCGAGAGGAGATTGCTTATGTTGCCAACGTGTTCCAAACCTCCCCTCCTTCTTCCCGTTAAGCCGGGCCTCGACTCTCGTCGGGAAAACCGCAGTTGGTCAAATTCCCGTAACAGTGCTAGAGTGTCGCCATTTCGATGTTGTCGAAATTTCGACGATAGTATTTCATGTAATCGACTTTTCGTTCGAGTGCATCGATAACCGCATGACTGAAATTGACGCCTGCGAATTTCTGTGCGCTGCCGAGTCCTCCGGGGCTGAAGACGTTGATCTCCATGATTTTCTTTCCGACGATATCGAGTCGAACGAAGAACATTCCGTCTTGTACAAGTTTGGGCCGCACCATCTCTGCCAGTTCGAGCATGTCGTCCGTAACTTCCGTTTGTGTAACGTTTCCAGCCGCTTGATGCAGTCCGGTTCCGCCCTCTTCTTCTATGTGTTCGCGACGAAAAGCCGCGACTTTTCCTTTGTAACGAAGGGGCTGTCCATTCATCAAGAACAGCCTGGTGTCGCCTTTTGCAGCTTCCGGCAGATACTCTTGAGCGATAATATAGCCCTCTTCACAGAGCGCATCGACAATCTGGTTCAAATTAGATAATTCGTTTTTCTTCACCAGAAAAACACCCTGCGAACTCGATGCTTGCAAGGATTTCAATACGATGTTGCCGCCCTCTTCCTTGGCGAACTGCTTCACCGCGGCTTTGCTCCGCGTAATTATTGTTCGCGGACGAACTTCTTCGGGGAAGAGCTGAAAGTACATTTTGTTTGTCGCCTTGGCCAGACCATTGGGATCGTTCAGCACGATTACGCCGTGTCTCATGGCTACACGTCCGAAGTTGATGCCAACATTTCTTGCCCATGAGCGCGCCGCTGTCTCTTGTGATGGATCGCTGCGAAGCAGCAGAATGTCCAGATCGTCGACGCAAATCTCTTCGGTCAGAGCCTTCTTGCTCTGTATGTCCGCCAGATAGGAAGCTGCCGATTTGTAAGACTTTTTGGGAGCATGCTTAGCAATCGCTCGTATGCGATCGTCTTTGTCGTATTTAAAGCCGTCAGCGTTGATGATCCAGGCTTCGTGTCCGCGATTGATAGCGGTCATGGCAAGGCGGCTGTTTGTGAAGCCGACTTCTTGAGTCATGATGTCGTTGACGAAGAGCGCAATTCTCACTGGCTCGCTCCCTCGTGTAGCCGAGCGATCGGCGGAGTATGGATATGATTTAAACAGTTTCGCAGAAACCGCTGCAACCGAACTCATATGTTATGCGGATATCGCAGGTTATTTCAATGTGATATCGACTTTCGAATGAAAAACAATCGATCGGGTCTTCAAAGCGGTCAACTGGTTTTGGTTTGTAAGTTGACCCCTCATTGTTTACAATTGGCTTCTCTTTGAGATTACTACCGTTCTTCGTGGTTTCTAAGACCGAGGGAGTGCGGAAAGGCATTTAATGCGAGTTCTACCTGGTAAACCTTATCCCCTCGGCGCGACCTGGGATGGCTTGGGCGTCAATTTTGCGATTTTCTCCGAAAACGCCAGTCGTGTTGAGCTGTGCTTCTTTGACTCTCCAGGCAGTAGGGTCGAGTCTCATCGCGTGATTATGCCCGAGTATACGAACCAGGTCTGGCATGTCTACTTAAAGGATGTTCAGCCCGGTCAGGTTTACGGCTACCGAGTTTATGGACCTAATAACCCTAAAGAAGGTTTTCGGTTCAATCCATACAAGATTCTCGTTGACCCCTATGCTAAGTTGATTGCACGACCTCTTGTATGGCACGAAAGTCTCTACGGCTACACTATCGGGCATAAGGACAAGGACCTCAGTTTTGACAAACGGGACAGTGCACCGTATGCGCCACTGTGCGCCGTGGTCGACGATGCTTTCACCTGGTCGAACGACGTTCGTCCGAACACTCCGTGGCACAAAACCGTTATCTACGAAGCGCATGTAAAAGGGCTTTCCAAGCTACACCCGCTGATTCCTGCGGAACTTCAGGGCACATACATGGGTCTGGCGTCCGAGCCTGTGATTCGTCATCTAAAAAATCTGGGCGTCACCGCAATCGAACTGATGCCGATTCATCATCGTGTCGATGATCACAGGTTGGTCTCAGCCGGAATGGCTAATTATTGGGGCTACAACACACTTTCGTTTTTTGCTCCGGACATTCGTTATTCACGTCCCGGAAGTTCTTTGAACGCTGTTCAAGAATTCAAAATGATGGTTCGTACCCTGCACGCGGCCGGAATTGAAGTGATACTAGATGTGGTGTACAACCATACGGCTGAAGGCAGCGAACTCGGACCTACTCTTTCATTTCGTGGAATCGACAATCTTTGCTATTACAGAACGCAGCTCGATGAGCGGCGCTACTATATGGACTATACCGGTTGCGGCAACACTCTCAACATGATTCATCCAAACGTGTTGCAGTTGATCATGGATAGTTTGCGTTACTGGGTCGAGGAAATGCACGTTGATGGTTTCCGTTTTGATCTTGCCAGCGCGCTTGCTCGAGAGTTATACGATGTTGATAAACTGTCCGCGTTTTTCGACGTCATTCAGCAAGATCCGGTAATTTCTCGCGTCAAACTAATTGCGGAACCTTGGGACCTCGGTATGGGTGGTTACCAGGTCGGCAATTTCCCTGTTCTCTGGACCGAATGGAACGGGAAATATCGCGACACCATACGCCGCTTTTGGCGTGGGGATGCCGGCGAACTCGGGGAAATGGCGACTCGACTGACCGGCAGCAGCGATTTGTACGAACACAGCGGAAGAAGCCCACACGCCAGCATTAATTTTGTCACCGCCCATGATGGCTTCACTCTGAATGATCTGGTTAGTTATAACCACAAACATAACCTCGCTAATTTGGAAAACAACAGGGACGGTGAAGAGCATAACAACAGCTGGAACTGTGGTGTCGAGGGCGTTACCTCGGATGAAGATGTCATCGCGGTTCGACTACGTCAGCGCAAAAACTTCATCGCCACGCTGATGCTTTCGATCGGGGTTCCGATGATAAGCGGTGGTGATGAACTTGGACGGACTCAGTCCGGCAATAATAATGCGTACTGTCATGATAGCGAACTGAGCTGGACGCATTGGGACATGGACGACAATGACAAAGAGTTTCTTCGTTTCGTCAAAACGATCGCGTCAATCAGAAAATCTCAACCGGTTTTGCAGAGGCGGCGTTTTTTCCGGGGGCGCGTTGGAAGCGTCGCTGAGAATATTCGCGATGTAATCTGGCTCAATGCCGACGGTTCCGAGATGACGCAAGCGGATTGGCAGCAGAGCGACCGCCGCTATCTTGGTGTCATATACGATGGCAAAGAGATCGACGATTTCGATGAGGAAGGAAACCTTCTTGTTGGCAGCAGCTTGTTAATCTTGATGAACGCATTTTGGAAGGATATCGAGTTTACTCTGCCGCCCAGAGAGACAGAGTCCTACGCGCGTTCCAGCATATTCCTGGCTGACAATTTATGCTGGAAACTTCTTGCCGAGACCTCCGGAAATCTTTCTCCCAGTTGCTGGGAATTGAGTTCGAATTTTCTGCTGGAAGCACGCAGTTTGGCAGTGTTCGAACTCGGTGCGAAGGACGAAAACCTGCCGTACAGCTCCGAATTCATTCACTAGAAGCTCCGCGCAATTGGACGGCTTCCATTCCAATCCAATCATTTAAAATGACTGTGCGTCTGCGGGCACGTTTCCAAACAGGGAATGTCTTCGCTCAACTACTCTCGCGGCGTCTGTCCAAGTTCGTTCTCAAGAACGTTAGTTCCAAATACCTTTTGAGTTTTAATGATAAATGGCAGGCAGACCATAAACGATAGCAAGCCCTGCATCAGGCAAGCCTCGAGAAGATCCAGTTCGTCTGAGAATAAAAGCTTGTCTTTGAAGAATGTGGCAACCAGTGCAAAGGTTATTGCCGGCACCACGCATGGTGTCAACGAGATAAGCCATCTTGGTTGGTTGCCCAGCAAAACACGAATAGCGATCGCTTTGGCGATGTCCGGATTACGAACGTCAGACATCGAGAGCTTCTTGAGGTTCTGGGCAACCACGAACATGATGGCAAAGTAGCCGCTTATCGCTAAAAATAGAAGAGTTACGATGATGAATGCCGCCGCGAAAACAAAGAGGAACAGACCCTGATCCGTAAGTGACCCTGTCCACGATATGTTGAGCACTGATGGAAGCACCAGGTTTATATTGAGCACTACTGCCGCCATCTGCGCGATCGCATAAAGAGGCGAGCTGAATGGATACTCAGGTCGTTTCGTCGGAATATTTTGCTGCGGAAGCTCTTTGACCAAGGTAAAACCAAAGCGATCTCATAAATTATTCTACCAGCCTCTTGCCCCAGTAGATAACCCTTTCAGCATATTTGCTCGAGCTTTCAATCCGCTTCCACGCGGACTGCATTTGTTGGATTTCAATCCGCTTTCGGCTCACTTTCTAAAGTTCGGTTAGAAAAGTTGATTTGTCTTCGCCAGGAATACAAGCGTCCCAATTCCTGCGGTCAATAACAGGATTGCAATTACGAATAGAATCGCGAGTTTCGGTCGCGGGCAGGTCGCAGGCAAGGGACGGGCAGGCGTCTGTTCGTTCCGGAGGTGTTCTTCGACCCTTATCTGTTCAACTGCAGCCTTCAGCATCTCGAGCATTTCATCTGCTGTTTGAAATCGATCTTCCGGATTTTTCGCTACCGCTCTGGCGACGATCTCTTCGAGAACAGGAAGGAAACTGCGTCGTGGTGCTGCTTCCGACAGGGTCGGAGGTGGCATCATTACATGCATGCTCATGGTCTGAAGAGATGTTTTCCCTAAGAAAAGTGGTTCGCCCGTCAACAACTCAAACATAATGCAGCCAGTCGAGTAGATGTCGCTGCGCGAATCGAGATGTTGTCCTTTCACTTGCTCAGGACTCATGTAGACCGGGCTCCCAACGATGTGACCGGTTTTTGTAATTGGGCGTGCCGGTTCAACCGGTATCGCCAGCTTGGCTAGTCCGAAGTCTAAAATCTTGACGGTCGGTTTGTCGCTGTCGATCTCGTCGACCATGATGTTTGCAGTCTTCAAGTCCCTGTGTACAAGAGCATTGGCGTGAATTGCTCTCAGCCCTTCACATATCAGGATTGCGATTTGAACAGCCTTACTCGCAGTAAGCGGACCGCGCTCCTGGACTGCTCTGCGGAGGGTCGAACCGGCGACGAATTCCATCACCATGTAAGGGCGTTCGTCGGGCGTCATGCCGAAGTCGTACATCTGGACGCAATTCTCATGTTTCACTGCGCAGGCGGCGAGCGCACCGCGATGAAACCTGCGCAGTTCCTCATCAGAAACAATCTGCTCAGTCAGAACTTTGATTGCGACTGGTCTTCTCAGGGCTCGGTCATTAGCTTTGTAAACTGAGCAAGAACCGTGTTTGGCCAGGCATCTGATTAATTCGTATCGCCCGGCTAGTGCATGATCTGAGTCGTTATTGGTTGATAAATCTACATCCGTGGTCATGGTCGTGTGCCAAAGTAACAAACCCTGTCTTGAGTCGAACACGGGTGCTGGGCCGGGTGGAACTAAGACAGAGGTTTAGGATTAGTAAGTTCGAAATATGAAAGAGGCCAGCACCTTATCCATGATTCTATTTATGTATTGTGGCTAAAAAGTACCTTGACAGCCTTCCGGTTTAATCTTTGCCGGAGGCTTCAACCGCTCCCGCGCGCGCATTCGTCGATGGTTCGGTGATGGTTAACCAGTTCAACTGTTTTATCGGTTTCGCTTTCTCGTTGCCGATGTCCAGCAAAGCTCCGGAATTCGGATCTCTAATCCAGCTCTCTTTCCATGGACCCATGTCGGTATAGAGGAGGTCTTGCACTCCGAGTGCCACCATATCCGATGCAAATTTTTGCAGAGTAATCCAGCTTTTGCTTTCAACCAAAATCGGTGTGCCGCTCGAAAGGTGTCCGATTCCTCTTCGTAAATACTTGCCCTGATCTTTGAATACTGATGCCCTGCGGTCTTTTACGATCGTGAATTGTTGAAACAAACATCCACCTTTTCGGGCAATATCCTTGAGATATTGATGGTTGAAAACGGCACCGTCATTGGTATCAATTAACTTGAACTTCCCTCCCAAAATTTCAAGCGCGCCACCCAGTTTTGGATTGACCCGGTTATGAACTTCGCCGTTAAAGACCAGCACACCGATTGGCTTTTCATCGGCTGTCACAAAACCAGCGGGAATGGCAACAAGGATTTCCGGATTTTCGCGTTTCGGTTTTTCAACAGTAAAACTTACCGATGCTCCGTTCAAAAGAACAAAGAGATACTTCTCTCCGGATGGCGCAGTTCTAGTCTCCAAACTGAGTGGATTCGCTGCCATAACAGGCATAACGCAGCCAGCAAAGAACACTGCCGCGAGTAACGTTGAAAGTTTAGATCGATGCAAATTCAATTACTTTGCATATTGTTCTGCGAGATCTCCGATGATAGGCAGCTTATACATCTCGCGTTGATTTGCCTTGAGCATCAGCACTACGCTCACTATGAACCAGACGGCGCAAATACCGAACCAGGCCAGACCACTGATAATTGCGAAGATCCCTCCAAGCACAGGAATCGCAGACAACAGTCCCACGATGTACACGGCGACATTGCCGACGACAAGGACGCCCAATAGCATCAATGATTGAATGGCATGAAAGCGAACGAATAGGTTTGCTTTGGGCTCTGTCATTAGCCAGACGATGCCCGCAATAAGGCTGAACATCGGCACCGGTAAATAACAGATAAGCGCAGCTACGTTGTAATCCAACCCTAATGTCTGTGTGGTTCCGACTAATTCATGCTTGGTTTTGTCCGGAAATTGATTGTTCATGACCCTGCCCTTAGTACCTATTGTGGAGCCCCATTCACTTCAGGTGATTCTACGCGAATTCGGTGGAAATTAGCCGAAAAACTTGAGATGTCAGCATGTCATAATTAACCTGAGATGCTGTGTGTTGGTGTTTAACAGCGTTTTAACTGACCTCGTTCGACCGCCAGGTGAAAGAAGGATTCAAATAGTGAAACGATTTGTCGTTTGTTCTCTCTTAATTATGCTCGGGATGGGTTTCAGTCCGCTGGCGGCGTCTGCGCAATTGCTCACTTCTCCTTCAAACGAACCGGAAGTTACTGAGCCGAGAAAAGAAGAGCCTGAAGTCAAAAAGGAAGAAACCAAAAGCGATAGCTCGTCCAATTCAAAGGATGAGAAAAAGGCGAAAAAAGCGAAAGAGAGCTCTGATAAAGCTGCGAAAAAGGCTGCTGCCGCTGCCAAGAAGGCTGATGCGGCAGCAAAGAAAGCTGCTGAAGAAGCGAAGGAAAACAGCGACGCGTCCGCAGACGCATCGTCCTCGGCCAAGCCCAGTAAGGCGGGGCGACCAAACGACCGAATGCAAACTCCTGATGCGGAAGACATAAAGCTCCTTGAGCAAAGGCTCGAGAAGAAAGCCGCTAGGAAGTCTAAGAAGGATGAGAATGATTCTTCTAATAAGGCGGATAACAGCACGGATAAAAAGGCGGACGATAAACCAACCGACGGCAAGGATACGAAAAAGGCGGGTGATCTGGACGGCATTACAGGCACCGAATCCGGTGATAAGCCTGCTAAAGCGGGTAAGGTTCCGTTCGGTAAACGAATGGCTTCGTTTACCTGTGGAGCGGTTTTAGGTTATCCGGTAGCCATGGCAAAACGAAGCGTGTACCAGACGAAAAACGGCACTCGTGATTTCGTAGGGGAAACCCGCAACCCTTTTCTTCTGATACCGGCCGTGGTGGTGAGCGCTCCCTATGGATTTGTAGGTGGTTTCTTCGAAGGCGCTCAATATTCAGTGATGAATAGCTGGAAAGCGAGCGGTGAAGAGCCATTCAGCAAAGAGACTTTCAGCCTCGACGACGATTAAGCGGTTGAAATAAACCGGTGACTTTAAACTACACAGTTGAAACTAAACCGTCGGTCTGATGTGTTCTTGCGTGACACGGATTGCTCGGCGACGGCTTAGCTCCGTCACCACATGAGAGAGTATAGTCTCTATTCGAACGCAACCTACGAGGTGGTCGTTTTCGTCAACAACCGGTAAGTTCTTCAATCCGTGCTCTCGCATTGTGTTAACCGCGCATGCGGTTCCCTCGCCTCGTTTAATAACTATCGGTTCGTGTCCCATGATGTGATGCACACGGACGACATCATCCTGTCCGACCTCGAATGTGGAGGCCGCTTCAATCGTCCTCAGCAAATCACTTCTGGTGACGACCCCGACGACTTTGTCGGAGGCGTCAAGGACGCAGCAGAAGTCGAGGCGATGCTGACAGAAGAGTTCTAAGATGCCGTCCAGGAAATAATCAGTTCTCAACACTTCGCCCGGAACCGGCTCCATCACATCTTCGAGAGAGAGAGTATCCAATACCTTGCGCACATCCGGTAGATCTTTCCAGACGTTTCGCCGGCGCCTGACTGCTTTGGCAATCGCGTCTCGAAGCGGACCCAGGTTCGCTGACATCTCTGTGAACAAGCTTCTGCCCATGGTGACCACAAGGACGTTGGAACGCGCGCGCACAGAGGCGTTTCTGCTCCGGCTCGTGACGAGTGCGGCCTCTCCGAAGAAATCTCCGGGTCCTAGAACTGCTACTACTTCCTCAGTACCCGTTTCCTGATTGTACGCTAAAACTTCTACGTCACCCATCTCGATAACGAAAAAGTCCGTGGCCGGATCTCCTTGTTTAAATATATAGTCACCCGCGCCATAGAATGCGCGTGATACCGCCCGTGATGTGTCGGTTTTTACATACACCAGATCGCGGGGAAAAACCAGATCGCAGAACCATTCGATTCCAACCTTAATGCGTTGTACCAGTGATGGCAGCTTGAACAGGTAAATCGCGCGCCACATAAACCAGGCGATAAAGCCGGAAAATAACATGCCCTGAATTTCAGCTACAGCATTGTGGCCGCCGATGGCGCAAAGGCTGCCTTGTGAAACATGTGAGAATGGCTTGGTCGGTTTCCCATTGATGGAATTCACTATGTTGTGAGCCAGTTGCACTCCCTGGCGCTCTGCGAACTGGGCTACCGGCGGGCTCAATTGACCGCTGGCTTCGTTTGGAACTGCTGCACAATCGCCAATCGCCCAGACATTTCTGAAGCCAGGAACGTTCATATCTTTCGTTGTAGCGATCCGTCCTTTTATGTTCTCTACGGGCAGTCTCGCGACCAGAGGGTGCGGCGTGGTGCCAATTGTGCAGACAATGGTGGCAGATGGTATCAGAGCTCCGGAGTCAAGAGTCACTCCTTCACGCGATGCCTGCACAGCGCGCACGCCGAGGTGAAATTTCACTCCGTGTTTTTCCATCTCGCGCTGCGCGAAATCCCGAAGGCTGGAATTGACTTCCGGTAGAATCTGTTGTCCGGAGTGAATCAGATTTACGGTAATCATGTCGCCGGTGAGCGTTTCGAAGAACTTGCTCGACTTTCGCACAAACTCATTTATTTCACCGGCTACTTCGACGCCGCTGAATCCGCCACCAATTACGGTAAATGTCAGATACCAGTCGCGCTTGCGCGGATCGTCGCAAACTTCTGCCTTTTCCATCATATCGATGATGTGAGCCTGCAGCTTGAGAGCGTCTCCCACATTTTTCAACGGAAATGCCTGCTCGTCCATTCCAGGCACGATTCCGAAATTTGCTCTGTTGCCGCAGGCAATTACGAGGTGGTCGTAAAACATTTGTCGGCGTGTGCGATCGTAAGCCTCGTACTCGATGAAGTTTTTATCTAAATCAACGTTGATGACTTCTTCCGTGCGGCACTTCACGCCATGCAGAAGCTGGCGGAGCGGTGCCGCGACGTGTTTTGTCTGAATCGCGGCAGAAGCGACTTCAGCTAGAAGCGGATGAAACACCATATGATTTTCCCGATTGAACACAACCAAACGGTATTGCTCTTTCGGGAGAAGTTTCCTCAGCGTCTTTGCGCATTTAACTCCGGCGAATCCGCCGCCGAGAATCACGATAGTCGCTTTCGACATATGAGGTTTGCCTCATGGTTTTAGTCTGAACCACCTAGCGATTCAGTGTTCTTCAGATTCTCCGAGGTATCCTGGTCACCGGGACCTCCCGAGCCGTTGGAATCGGTCAGGAACGTCTCTTCCATCCAGCGATCCGGATTTTTCGGATCGTCTTCAAAGCGAATGTCTTTTGGTAGCGATGGATTGAAGAATTGCGCGCGTTTTATATCTTCTCGTGCCAAAATCGATTTACCTTCTTTGTGCCAGAGAAAGGCGCGCGCCATGTAATAGTTCGCCTGGTTTGGATCGATTCGGATAGCGTCCTCTAAAGCTTGCATGGCAAGCCCATTGCTGCCGAGCTGCATTAAGGCTTTTGCTTTGTGATAGAAAAGATCAGAATTGGTCGGATCTTGTTTTAACGCGGAATCGAAATCCTCGAGAGCTTGCTTGGCGTTTTTCAACTTGTAGTATTCACGACCTCTGCTCTTTTTCAAACTCGCGTTGTCCGGGTCGTATTGAAGCGCCTTATCGTAATCTTTGACGGCATCTTCCGGTCTGGATATGCCACTGAATGCGGTGCCACGATGTATGTAACCAACATTGTAATCAGGAGCTAGCTCAATAGCGTAGCTGTAATCTTTCAAGGCATCTTCGTTCTTTCCGAGAACTTTCATGATGTCGCCGCGCCCGATGAGTGCGTTGACGTTTTTCGGATCGTGCTTGAGTGCCTGGTTGTAGTTTGTCAGAGCGACATCATTTTTACCGGTCGCCATGTAGGAATCACCTAATCCGCGATAGGCATCGGACAGTTTCGCATCCAGAGTTATTGCCTTTTGAAAATCTTCAATTGCTTGTGGATGATTGTTTAGCTTGGCGCGAGTGATACCACGTGACAGATAACCGGCCGCGTTGTTAGGGTCATACTGAATAGCTGCGGTGAAATCCGCTTCGGCTAGTTGATATTTTTTCTCTTCGAAAAAACACTGACCTCTGCGCATAAACGCGCGCGGGTCGGTCGCTGCCATGCCGATTGACATATCGAACGACTGGATCGCGTCGGCGTAATTCTTCTCTTTCATCTGTTGGACGCCGGCGTCGTAATAGCTTCCCGCTGTTTCACCGTCGGCCCAGGCCGGTAGGCTTGAAAGTGCAAGCATAGAGCTGCTCACGACGAGCCCTGCTATAACTTTCTTGTTCCAGCTTTTGTCAAACATCAATTTTGCCCTCCCGGCACCCTTAAATCTTTTATCGCAGCGATTTGCATCGATCGATGAATCCGTGCTCGATTTTCTTTATATGCCACGCTAGTCGGTGGTCAAACGACACGAGACGGTGAGCTCTGCGGTAGCCTGAGCGTAATCCGAGACTTTGACTTCGACCGGCTGCGTCTTCCAGATGCGTTCGCGATATTCGCGAATTGATCTATCAGACGAAAAATACCCCATTCTGCTGACATTTAAAATGGACATCTTCGTCCATTTAGTTTTATCAAGATAGGTCCGACCGAGATCTCTTTGACAGTCGACGTAAGCCTGATAATCGGCGAGCAGCATAAAGTCGTCGCGGCTCAGCAACGAATCGACAATCGGTTTAAACAGATCGCGATCGCCTTCGGACCACATTCCCGACACTAACTGATCAAGTACCATCTTCAAGTCTGCATTGTTTTCATAATATTGTCGCGGGTTGTATCCGGAGAATTTGAGGGCATCAACCTCCGCTTCGTCGAGACCAAACAGGAAGAAGTTTTCTGCTCCGACTTTCTCGCGAATCTCAATATTTGCACCGTCCATGGTACCAATTGTGAGCGCACCATTCATGGCAAACTTCATGTTGCCCGTGCCGGATGCTTCTTTCCCTGCAGTTGAAATCTGTTCGGACACGTCGGCTGCCGGGTAGATTTTTTGCGCGAGAGAGACGTTGAAGTCTGGAAGGAAAACGACTTTCAAAAGCTCGTTTACATCCTTATCGTTATTTACGACGTCGGCGACCGAGTTGATGAGTTTGATAATCAGCTTCGCAATGAAATAACCGGGAGCCGCCTTGCCGCCGAATATGAACGTTCTCGGCGGGAAGTCCGTCGGCTTATTGTTCTTCAGATAGTTGTATAGGCTGATGATGTGGAGAACATTCAAATGCTGACGTTTATATTCGTGGATCCGTTTGACCTGAATGTCAAAAATACTCTCTGGATTAACGATTATGCCGGTCGCCGAGCGGATAGTGCGCGAGAGTCGCTCTTTCTGGTGCAGTTTGATTTGACGCCATTCATCATGGGCGTTGGTATCATCCGCAGTGGCTTGCAGTTTTTCGAGTTCGTCCAGATGTTTGAGCCAGGTATCGCTTCCGATTCTCTTGGTGATGAAGCTGGACAGTTCGGGGTTGCTCAGCGCAAGCCAGCGACGCGGCGTTACACCGTTTGTCACGTTAGTGAACTTTTCCGGATAAAGCTCGTAAAAGTCGTGCAGAACTCTGTTCTGCAAAAGTTCAGTATGCAGTTCAGCCACACCGTTGATCGTACTGCTTCCTGCACACGCCAGGTTCGCCATGCGAATGTAGCGTTCACCATAATCGTCAATCAAAGACATCCGTCTCAGTAGCTCTGGATCGTTCGGTCTCTGCTGGCGGACAGTATCTAAGAAGCGTCGATTGATTTCGTAGATTATTTCCAGATGTCGCGGTAGCAGCCGCTCAAAGAGCGAAACAGGCCAGCGTTCTAGCGCCTCCGGCAGGAGTGTGTGGTTTGTGTATGCAAAAGTTTTCTTAGTCACTTCCCAGGCGTGATCCCATTCGAGATCTTCTTCATCCACGAGAAGTCGCATCATCTCAGCGATCGCAATCGAAGGATGAGTATCATTCAATTGAATGACAAATTTTTCGTGGAGCGTTTCAGGAGATAACCCCGCATTTTTATGAAAACGCAGAATCGTTTGAAGACTGCAGGATACGAAGAAATATTGTTGTTCGAGACGAAGCTGCCGCCCCTGAGATACGTTGTCGTTGGGATACAGAACTTTTGAGATGTTCTCTGAAACGCACTTGTCGCCTACTGCACCGAGGTAATCGCCCATATTGAAAATCTGGAAGTCGAAAGCTCGTGGCGCTTCTGCTTTCCAAAGACGAAGTGTGTTGGTAGTTTCCGTGCCATAGCCTGGTATTGGTGTGTCGTATGGAATTCCCATGACTTCGCGCTGAGCTTCCCAACGCACTCTGTATGCGCCTTTCTCATCCATGTAGCTCGTCGTTTTCCCACCGAACTTGACGATCATCGATTCGTCCGGCTTTGCCAATTCCCATGGATTGCCGTTGTGCAACCATCGGTCGGCGACTTCTACTTGCCAACCGTTTTTGATCAACTGGTCGAATATGCCGAATTCGTAACGGATTCCGAAACCGATAGATGGAATGTTTTCTGTTGCCATTGAGTCGAGGTAACACGCAGCGAGGCGTCCTAAGCCTCCGTTGCCCAGACCGGGTTCCTCTTCGTGATCTATAAGTTCATCGAAATCGAGGCCGGATTCCTCGCATGCCCGTCGCATGTCATCGGTGATACCGAGATTCAGCATGTTATTCGCCAGGTGTGGTCCGAGCAAAAATTCCGCCGAAAGGTAGCAGACGACGCGGGCTTTGTGTTCTAGATAGCTTTCCAGCGTGTTGATCCATCGGTGCAAAAGGCGGTCTCTGACGGTCAAAGATAGCGCCATGTAATAGTCGTTGCGACTGGCGATTGCCGGGAACTTGCCAAGTCCATAGTACAGGTTGTCAGCCATTGCTCGACGCAGAGTTGGAATACTCCGACCCGTTCTGTCGTCTTCTACGGACACGCCGACGGTGCCTTCTACTTGTCCCATGACAAATATCCTCTCCGGGAAACCATTAAGTGGAGAATTATATTCGTTCCTGTTTGTCAATAAATTAGAAATACGCTGCAATCAGCCATTTGTCGTCGAAAACGTACAAAAATGTAAACATACCCTGACCGGCGGTCCTGGCCTGATAACCTTCTCGATGGTGCTCGACGTGTGCTATCGACTAAAAGACGTTGATGTCTTTGTAATTTACTACGTCGTTAAATCGGGGGATTTGTTAATGTCTAAAAACAAAAATATCAAGCGCGCGATGCGGAAACTCGGTTTAGTAGCCATTACTTGTGCGCTCTCTGCTTCTCCTTCCTATGCACAAATGAACTGGACTCAAGTCCCCAACTACATTGATGTGCAGGGGCGAATGACTACGGTTGAACAAACGATCATGGAATCGCTTGCCGCCGGCATGCTAACACCTGCTCAGGCGGATGGTTTTAAAAATGCTCTTGAGCAAATCAAATTGCAGGATAAAACATACAGAGCCGACGGCAAGCTCAGTATGTGGGAGCGCGTTAAGATCGTTATGGATCTCGATAAGCTCAGCGCAAGTATTCAGAGTAGCCTGACCGATCGCAAGGTTGCCATAACTGACATCACCGGACACGAAGCGGACATTGAGAGAGTCATTCAAGAGTCCCTTCTCAGCGGGCGTTTGACTAATCTGGAAGCTCTTGGTTTTAAAAAATCTCTCTCTGATATCAAGATTAAAGAGCAAACTTTGAAAGGTGATGGGGCGCTTTCTGCCAATGATCTATTGCTGCTGTCACAAGACCTCGACAAGCTCTCGGCAAACATCGAGCAGAGTTTGAGAACGCGTGTGATCTCAGATCCAGGTATCGATTCCAAACAAACTGAAATAAAAAATCGCATCAGCCAGTTGTCTGCTACCGGACGAATTCCGGCTCAGCAAGCCGAGCTTTTCAATCAGGAGTTGAATCGAATCATCGCTCGCGAAGCTTCCTTCAAAGCATCCGGAAACGCTCTGGATAACGAAGAGAAGTTGACGCTGGCGCTTGAACTCGAGCGTTTGCGCGGGCAGCTCGATCGGTTTGAACCAGAGTCTAGCTCAACTTCGAACAAAGGGATAGATGAACAACAAGCCGAAATCAAGAAAGCAATTGAGGATGCGAAGATCTCGGGACGTCTGTCCGTCCAGGACTCGAATGACTTGCTTCAAGAATATGCTCGAATCGAGGCTTTGGAAGCCATGTTCCGCGCAGACGCGAAGTTGTCGGACAACGAACAGTTGACTTTGAATCGCGATCTCGCAGCCCTGAATAAAGCGGTGACTGACATTTCAAGCCGAACTCAGCCGATGAGTCTGACCGACCGTAAGGCTGCTCTTAAAACAAAAATCGTCGATGCGCAAAGCACTGGCCGAATTAAACCAGAGAGTCGCGCCACCGAATTCTTAGACGAATTCAGTAGACTCGAGGCTAAGGAAAATTTCTACAAACAAGATGGATCGCTGGACAGCACGGAATCTCTAATTATCGCTAACGATATCGATGCGCTCAGCGCTAAGGTCGAGAGCTCGTTGACGGCGTTGCCTAGCCCCGCGCAACAAAAGGATTCCATAGAACGCACGATGAATGATGCTCTGGCATCCGGGCGACTGGAGCCGGCCAAGGCTGACGAACTTCGCCAGGAGATTCAGCGTATTGCATTTCTAGACAACGCTTTTCGGGGCAACGATGGGGTACTCGATGAGCGTGAATCCGTCGCGCTTCACAAAGAGTACAACAACCTTCAGGCACGATTGAATCGCGCGCTTCCTGCGCTGCCGGATATCGATGCCATTCAAGCAGACCTCGAGCGGCGCCTGGCCGACGGTCAGGCAAACGGCTCTATTGATGCCACTAACGCAGCTGCTATGAAAAAAGAATTCGATCGTATAGCCACTGTCGAAGCGTCATTCCGCGCAAGCGACCAGGCACTTTCCGAGTGGGAAACAATGGCTTTGAAGCGCGATCTGGACAGACTGACTTCGGACATAGAGCGTGTTGCGAAAACAGAACCGGTCACGGCTGTAGATCTGAGTGGCGGATCCTCGGACATTAATGGGCACTGGGCTCAGAAGTACATTGCGATTTTGCAGAAGCGTGGTACCATCGGCGGTTTTCCTGATGGTTCATTCAAGCCGGATCAGGGCATCACGCGGTCTCAGTTTGCGGCAATCGCCGTCAAGGCGCTTGGATTACCGCAGGGAGGACGAGAAGTCGAATTCCGAGACCTGCCCAAAACTCACTGGGCTTACAAAGCGATTTGTTCTGCTAGCGATGCCGGTCTTGTTGGCGGATTTCCCGATGGTTCTTTCCGTCCTGAGGACAAGTTAACTAGAGCCCAGGCGCTGGTTATTCTGGCCAAGGCGATAAACAAAGGTTCAAATGACACTACTGTGCTCGATAAGTATAAGGATGGCGCCGGGGTGGCCGCCTGGGCTGCTCCGAGTGTCGCGAAGGCGGCGTCTGCCGGAATCATTGTCAACCACCCGGATCCCTATCAGATCCGACCGGCGGATCTTGCCACTCGCGCTGAGGTAGCGGCATTGACCTATCAGACGATGGCGAACCTTGGGCAAAAACTGCCGCCGGTCCGCATCGGCTTGGAGGCCAGTGGTAATTAATATGGCTGTGTGCCTCTAAAGTCAATAGGATCAGGAACTTCAGGTTCTCACCCTCCCCCATCACCCGAGAGGGGGGTGGGAAACTTCTTTGTTTATCAGAGTTCTGATAGATTAAACCACTCGACCAACAATTAATAAAGCTCGGTGTCAGAGTGCTGGTCATGAAACTTTCGAGAAGGTAAGTAAACTCTCGCGGAGTAACCTACTTCCATTGTCGCGAGTCTTTCGTTAGTCTGGGGAAAGCTTTGAATAGTCGAAGTTTTGAATAGTTGAAGTAAGTTGCCTGGAGAAACGTCTGCTGGCAGAGAGTTTATGAAAGACGAGAAAGACTATGGAATGCTCTGCTCCGTCGCCGTAATTATATTGGCGATAACCATGGGCTGCACTCTCGTTCTTTATATCGATCAGCAAGCCATCGTCGATTACAAGCTCGAATGCGCTCTTCAAGATTTCGAGCAGAAGTTTCTGGGTCAGCAGAAAACAGTCAAGCAGCGTCCAGTTGCGACCGTGGAAGAAGCTATTCCTACCGGCATGATTCAGTCTATGGTTCTTCAATAAAAACTGCGGTCTGATTCACTTCGCCGCAGGCGTTTTTGCATTAGAGACCTGACGCTTGCTAAGCTTTCGAAAGTCACCCGGGTGAACTTCGAGACTCAGTGAGGTTTTTGCGATTTACCATCCGGCAGTGGCCGTTTATCGTTTAAATTCAGTTTCTTTACCTGTTGAAACCGATCGCTCAAGATCGGCTCGAGGTGTTGTCTATGAAAATTAGCGATTTGCAAGACGAAGTGAATAAGATCGTCATTAGAAATCCCTGCGCCGCGAACTGGGATGACATGCATGGCGATCAGACCGTTCGATTTTGCGGACAGTGCAAGAAGAACGTTCACAATCTCAGCGCCATGAATCCCGAACAGTTGGCTTTCACACTTGAGCTGCGCGAGCGGCAACCGACTTGTGTTTTTATGGCGCGGGCAAACGATGGAAGTGTCATCATCGATAATTGCCCCAAGTTTTTAAGAAAACAGCGTGATAAAATCCGCGCCTACGCCTACTCTGCTTTGCTGACCATTGCCTGGTTACGCGCGCAAGAAGCTTGCGGGCAAGGGCTTGTAGGTGCTCCAGTTTACCAGAGGTATGGGCAGGCGGTCGAGGTCGGTGCACTTGCTGATTTTGGCTATGATACCGCCCGCGATATCTCTCGCATTGTTACTGCATTGTCTGCGATTCTTGTGTGGTTTATCTTTCCAATCAAAGCAAGGCACTCTGCGACCTCAACCCGCCTGGTCCTGGCAGTTCTCGAACGGCTAGCCGTGCCTCTGTTAGTACATCTAGCGGGAACCTACATGCTCAATAATTATGGTGGGCTTGGTGGTGGCGGAATTTAGAAACGTCCCTGAGCCCGCCGTGGCACCATTGGCAGTGCCACGAACAAATTAAAGCGACAATGAACGGTGTCGACTAAAACACGTCCGGCAGGGGAAGTGTAAGTTGCCGAGGCGCTTTAATACGACCTTCCTTTGCAGGAGATACGGCTTTGAAGATGGCTTTGCGCACTTTCTTGAAAAGCAGTTTGCCTCTGGTGGGACCACATTTTTTGCAGTACATGCCGCTGAGCATCTCGGGTTTTCGGTGACGACTGAATAAGGTCATGCAGTTCGCGCAGCGAGCCTGCCATGCCCCCTGCGGAAGGACCGCCGTGCTGTCGCAAGCTTTCGGATTGCATCCTAGCCGTATGCACATCTCTTTCCAAATATCATCGTGACCATGCTCTACGCCGACGATCGCATGGGCGATTTCGTGGAGAATGGTATCACGCACATGTGCCTCGTCATTTTTGAAGACGTAGGCATAGGATAGCTCGATCCGCTTGGTGCCTGCTTTGCAGATACCAAGCATACGTTTGCTTTTATTGAACTTAAACGACCAGCCGTTTAGACCATAACTGCTCATCAGGTCTAGCGCAATCTGTTTTGCAAGTTCAGGTTGCATGTGCGGAACTCGAAAGTGGTGCCAATTTGTCGCTGCTGGATAACGTATTCAACGCGACGCTTCCATGATTATAAGGCAAACGGGAACGCTGGCAACTACTGGATTTTGCGATGATCCGTTTCTATATTTTGTGCATATATAAGTCTAAGAGAATTTAAGTACCATCGATTCTTGACGAGCGTTACTATTGTTGGAAGAGATCCGTTTCTGCTGGAAAGCAAGCGAGGCAAAATGTCTGGGGCCGATTTGGCGCGCAAGATTCTGCGTAACCTCACATCTGGTGGCATTGATAGTTCCGGTGTGCGCACGGACTATGTCGAGCATTTGACCAATAAGTCGAAAGCATTCTTCAAGAGCTACGAAAAAGGTTTTGGAATAGTCAACGACGATGACATCCTTCGCGATGCGACACTCCGGATGGTTGAGCGTATATTCAACTTGATAGAACCGTATGTAGTGCACTTCAACAACGCTGTTGATTCTTCGCAGCTCTGCCTCGCTGCGACTCCACCGGATGAAATTCTGGAGACCGTCGAAGGTGAGTGGCCCTTTCGTGCAGCTCAAGAGGTGTCGTTTTACAGGGCACGTTTTTCGTTTCACAACATGAGTCTTGTTTTGCGTGGCTCTGACGACCGTGTTGAATTCTACGTTTTACCGGTCGATCAAGTCATGCGAATGAGCGCAGTCGAAGACCAGTACGGTGCGCTTATGGTCTATAACGCGAAGGTGTTCAATGGAAAAGTTGAGTGGGAGGTAGAGGGTAAGCCGCTCACCGATGAGCGCTTTGAACGCTACTGCCTACTCATGTTCGAGTATTTTGTCAAAGAATCACAGGAAGAGTTGATGCGCGCTTCATAGAATGGAAGGCGCTTACAGCAAGGAAGAAAAGTGCTTATCTACGAAGTCAATCTCGAGGTTGACGAAGAAATCAACTACAAAATGGCGGCGTACTTGCAAGAACACTTGCAAAAAATGCTGACCTTCAAGGGTTTCCGCACGGCGTACTGGTTCTTTCGTCGTCCTGAAGATGAGCCCGATGCCCCTCCCGAAAAGACTTTGTGGACGATTCAATATGTCGTCGAGTCGAGGGAGGATCTGGACGACTATTTGGCGAATCATGCAGAAGCAATGCGTGGCGAGACCAACGAAAGGTTTGCCGATAAATTTAAGGCTACGCGCCGGATTTTGAATCTGCTTGGTGTTGCCGGCTTATCTGAGCAGAATGCTTAACGGGCGATTTAAAGATATTTGAGATTAGGTTGGGCTCCCACTCGGTATAAGAGATAGTGGGAATGGCCTGGTTTCGTCCCACGATTTTGGGCGAGGTGTAAGAGATATGCGAATCTTTCTCGGCTTGTGCTGGGCTCTATTGCTGACTCTGTCGGTACCGATAGTCTCTATTGCGGCGGAGTCCCCATCGCCAAAAGCGAGCGATAAGGTGCTTGTGGTAATGGTTTACGACGGCGGGTGTCACATCTGGTGTGATGAAGTACGACCAATAATCAGTGGTGTGACGAAGGCGTACGGCGACAAAGTCGAACTTCACGAGATCGATGTGCAGAAATCAGTGCTGAAGGAGTCGCTCGGAAAAGCTAACGAATTGGGCGTAAAATCTTTTGTTGAAGGCGCCCTGGCATGGGTTCCGACTGTTGGTGTTTTCGACCAGAAACGCAAGCTGGTGAAGTCGATCCCCGGCGTCAGCAAGAAAGACACTTACAAAAGAATGATTGATAAGGCCTTGAAACAGGGTTAGTGATAGTCTCGTGAGAGAACAATGGTCCGTGTAAATCCAAATCTTTTGAAGGGTTTCAGCTGGTTCGCTATCGGTCTGGTTTGTCTCACCATCGCATTATCCGGTCTCGTCTTACTCGGATGGGCAACCAACACTGCGCTGTTGATGGATTTGTGGCCGGATATCTCAGAAAACCAGGTCGGACGTGTTTTGTCTGCTGCGGCTGTGACGCTGATCGGATACGGCATCGCTACTCTGACCTTCATCTTCGGCAAGAGTAATAAAATTGCTATCGCCGTGGGCGAGTTTATCAATGCTTTGATGCTGACCGGAGTCGGTATTGCGATTTACTTCATCTGTACGCAAGATGTTTTCGAAAACGAGATCGTCCTTTTCCATGGGCCGGACGGTGCTGCTCAGGGTGCTACCTATCCGACTCCTCTGTCGTATGAAGTGGCCGGTTTGCTTCTTCTTGTGGGCCTAACTGTTGCTGCGATACCGTTTGGAAAACCAAAGAAATATCCGCTGTTCCAAATACTTTCGATAGTCTCGCTTGTGGTTCCCTTTCTAATTATCCTTTCTGCGTCGACTAATATCGCGCAACTTTGTGCGGCAACCGGGTGCATAAAGCTATCACCAGGATTCGCATTATTGTGCGTGACCATGCTTGTCGGAATATTCTTCTCGCGTCCTGAACTGGGCATTGCGGCATTGTTCTCACGATCATCTCCAGCTTATGCGTTGATGAGGCGTGTGACTGTTTTTCTCTGTATTGTGCCACCACTTATGATGGCACGCTCAATGATTACGCGTCCGCCGCTCGAGATCGAGACTGGTTTTTCCTGGGCGTTATTCGTTCTCTTCCTGCTAGTGGCACTCGGTGCCGTCATCGCATCTGGTGTCAACATATTCAATCGGGTTGAAACAGAACTTGCAGGTCAACTTGCAAACATGAGAGACGAGTTGGAGAGAACGTCCGGAACTAGCGGTTCGGGCACGATTGATATGGCCGGTTCCATCAACTATAAAGTTCGCTATAAACGCATCTGTCTGACCTGTACTGCTGAGTACGGTGACGACATCGAGCTCTGTCCAAACGACTCATCGAAGTTGAGTCGTGTCATGAACGAGTCGATGATCGGAACTGTTTTCCTCGATAAGTATGAAATCACGGAGCGGCTCGGTGCAGGTGGCATGAGCACTGTGTATAAAGCCAAGCACAAATACATGGATAAGTACTTCGCGATCAAGGTGTTGAAAGGAAATACTGCCGAATCACGTGATGGGCTGAAACGGTTTCAGCGCGAAGCGCGCGCAACAGGCTCGATTTCGCACTCTGGTATTGTCGGGGCGGCGGATTTTGGATTGACGCAGGACGGTCGAGCTTATCTGGTCATGGACTATTTGGAGGGCGAGAGTTTGTCTCACTTCCTGGACCGCACCGGCAGTATGAGTGTGAGTGACGTGATTGGTTTGACCGAGCAACTTTGCGATGCGCTGCGAGTAGCTCATGATAATGGCATTGTTCATCGCGATCTTAAACCGAGTAACATCATGCTTGTTAGTGGCGAGAACGGGCAGATCGTCGCGAAGATTGTCGATTTCGGCCTTGCCAAAATTCTGGAGGATGATGAGTCACCCGAGCTGAAGATCACCCAGACGGGCGAATGCTTTGGAAGTCCGCTTTATATGAGTCCGGAACAATGCATGGGCAAGAAAGTAGATTATCGCTCCGACATTTATTCACTCGGCTGCATCATGTTCGAGTGTCTAACTGGAAATCCACCTATAATTGGAGCGAATGCTGCCGACACCATTGCTAAGCACGTCAAAGAGCGTCCCGCGGCTTTCCCGGACGCTTTGCAGATACCGAATGAAATCAAGCTTGTTGTCTACAAAGCTCTGCATAAGGAGCCGGTGTGGCGACCTCAATCAGTGACTGAGATCAAGGATTCTTTGTCCGGCTCTTTGAGACAGCTTTAGTATGACCGCATGAAGCAGGAGATGGATAGCGATTCCCTCCTGATCCATTTGACGTTTACAGATCCGACGAAAGCTCTTATGGCTATTCTTAAACGCTTCTCCCTTGTCATCAATGGCTTCTGGGAATTTTGAACCAGAAAGTGCTTCCTTCGTTCAAGACTGATGTCACGCCGATTTCACCACCATGTTGCTCGACAATAGTTTTTGAAATAGGGAGTCCTAAGCCGGTACCGCCTTTAGATGTCTGGTCGCTGCTCTCTACCTGTTGGAACGGTTCGAATATTTGCTCCAGTTTGTTTTGCGGAACACCTCGTCCTCTATCAGTGACGCGAAATTCGTAATCTTCGTCATGCTTAAGAACTTGAACGGTGATTAATCCTTCCTTTGGCGAAAACTTAATGGCATTCGACAAGAAGTTGATGAGCACTTGAACCAAGCGGTCTTTGTCGGCTATGAATCGACCGCCAACGTCGTTGATTTCTAGCTTTACTCCATGTCGTTCTGCCATGTCCTTGACGCTTCCAATAGCTGCTTCAACGACTTCGCTACTCGTTGTTTCTTTCAAATCCAAGTCGAATCGTGCGCCTTCCATGGTTTCAATGCTGAGCAGGTCATCGATCAAACGCATTACCCTGTCTGTGTCGCGTGCAGCCAGAAGAATGCGATTCTCAGCTTTCTCACTCAGGTCGCCGAGCACGCCCTGTGATAGGTTATGCAGCGTATACTGCACCGTACGTAGTGGCTCGCTGAGTTCATCCTTGACGAGGGATACGAGGTGTTTACGTTGCTTGTCCACTCGTATCAGATCCTGGGCCGCAGCGTGAAAAACTTCGTCGATATGCGCTAGTTCGTCATCTCCGCGAATCGGTGCCGCTAGCGGCTCTCGTTTTACAAGTCGACGGGTATTTTCTGAGAGTATTGCGATTGGTTTAGTAATTGTCCATGCAAAGATAACTGCTAGCACCACAGTCAGTATCACATGCGCGCCCACTCCGTAAATGATTGATTGGCGAATATACTCGCGGTAAAGCTTCTCTTTGGCTTGAACTTTGGTTTGCGTATCTTGCTCCATTGTAAGAAGCTTATCGATGACTTTGAACGAACCTGTCATTCGAGAATACACCCGGTCCGATTTTTTTGTGGTTCCGGCGACCTTTTGAAGATCTGCATCCGGCTCGAACTCGCCTGTAAAAATAGTCCGCAATCTGTTCATCGTTGTAGTTACAGTGGACTCTACTTCAAGGCTCAAGCTCCTTCGAGGCTCGGTCTTTTCGCAAAGCCTTTTCAATTCTATGAGTTGGTTGCTGATGAAGTGAGCATCCTCATCGAAGCGAACGTCGAGCATCGGAATCTTCATAGCGTTGTACAACATGGAAAGAAACTGGCAGTCGATTACTCTAGTACCGATCGTAGTCGCCACTGCGACAATCTTTTTAGATTCGATCCGGCGCTGAATGTCACCTTCTGCAACAACCAGCAGGTAAACCAGGACGCTCATGAAAATCACTTCGAACACTAGAGGCACTATCACTAGAAACAATCCCTTCTGGGCAATCTTTGATTTGACCTTAATCATTTTGCTTTCCTCTCTGAGGAAGCTTCAACGTAAAATAACTTGTCTGAGAGTCAGACACTGCCGTCAGTGAACCACCGTGAGCTTGTGCGATTGCCGCTGCCAGGGCGAGGAATAATATTCTCCCTTTGACCTCGTTCTCTTCCGTTTCTCTGGTCCTATCGAAATAATTCGCTGCTTGTACCGGAGACAGTGGCGGACCATTGTCCAGAAACCTGATGTCTAAGAAACCTGCACTGTCGATAGTACCGGTAATTGTCAAACTTCCTCCGGCGGGAATTCTGAGTAAGCAGGTCTCAATCAGGATCTCAGTGGTTTCTTTGAGTTTGTCCCAATCTCCAACCAGAGGCAGTTCTTCAAACTGACAGTCCACCGATATTTGTTTCTCTTCGATGAATTGCTCATGGACATCAAGTGCGTCAACGATTATGTGTCCGATGTCCAGCTCCGCTTGTTTAAGAATCTGGCTTCCTGCTTCCAGACGCTCCAGCAGGAGCAAATTGTTTATGAGTTTAATCAGGTGATCGACGCTCTGCTGCGCCTTTGCGATCTCAGGAGTGGCTCGCTCGGAAAACTGTCCCATCGCCCCTGCCTCGAGCAAGGTCAGCGTGCCCTGGACCGAGGTCAATGGTGTTCTTAGCTCGTGGCTGACTACAGCAACTAATTGTTGTTTGAACTTCTCGAATTCGAGAATTTCATTTGCTGTTTCGTGAAGAGCGTGGTCCAGATCCGCTATTTCGTCGGTTCCGCGAAGGGGCGGATCGAGCGGCAATCGAGCTCCGAATTTGAATGTGTTGTTCAATACGTTTTCCATTCGTGCCGTGATCCCACGCATCACGAAGGTCGCAAGAAATACGGTGATAGCGATGTTCGCGATGAAGCCGAAGAGAAAGAAAATCTGCAACTGAACAAGTGTTTGCTGTCGCAGTTTTGGTTGAATCGTCAGAACCTTTTGTTCCTTCTCGAGAATCACAGATGCTGCGGTTTCTGGTCGCTGTTGGTTCGCTGAAGTGAGGCTGGCTAAATTGAAGAATGAGCTGACTCTCGCTTGAGGGGCGCTGTTGAGGGCGCGGTCTTGCTGGCGCATCCACTCATCGGCTGCGTTACGAAGACGGCTGGCAGACTCAAGTTCGGCAGGATCTTTGGCGCACAGTTTTACTAGTTTGGAATATGCTCGCAGCAGTTTTGCGCGAGACTTTTCGTTGCGCTCCTTCATTTCGTTGCGCCGGGTGATGTTGAAGAGTATGGCAGACGTCATCGAGTCTGAAATCTCTTTGACCATTGTCTCAACGGCGACGATCTTATCTTGCGAGGCAATTTCGCGAGCGATGTGCTGACCTGATTCGTCTAACAGGTGAATTAGAACGGCGACAAAAAAGAGCTCGAACACCAGCGGTATCGAGATTATTAGCAGACCCTTTTGCAGGATGCTCTGTCTGCCGCTTTTATTGTCGCCTCTATAAGTCATTCAGATAGTGAGCTATGGCTTAGTCTCAGATCTGAGACCTCGTTATTATCTAAATTCCCTGTTTCACGAGAATTCGATACGGCTCAGGCGTTGTTATCGGCAACTCGCGGGCTTTGTTTTCGCGCAAGCGTTTACTGCGATCGCTCGTTTAACTCAACCGACTTCTGGTTTGCTATCTGCGACTGCCTGGTTTTGGCGGTACGTTTTGACCTTGTGGTCCCTGCGGACCCGGTTGGGGACCAGGTGTTTGCGTCTGCGACAATTCCGGGAACCAGGCATTGAGTTTGGCGCTGTCAAAGCCAGTGCTTGCCAGCTTTGCCATGATGGACGGCTCTTTACAGAGTGCCGGGCGCAACTCCAGACCTTTGTGAATATCAGCGATTCCGGCTTCCGGATTTTGTTGATTCGCTGCTATTTTTCGTACGCCCATGGAGACGTAGAGTAGTCCATCCGCTTGACCGATTTTCGAATAGTTCGCGGCATCCTGATTGATCTGAGTTAGCTCTGCCTGAGCTTCTGGTGTAAGCTGACCACCATTTGCATTCGTTGTGGATACGATCACCTGGCGTCTGGTTTCCAGAGAGGACAGTGCCGTTTGCACATCGACCGGATTTACTTTGCTGGCGGACTCGATTGCTTTGGCATAAGCATCCATTACTTGCTGTTCTGTTGGCTGTTCCGGAAGGTCCGCGAACGGCTGCAAGTTTTTAGCATGCTGCTCGCGCAAACGCTCGAATGCCTGCTGAACCTCTTGCGTTCCGGAAACTTCCTGGGGCTTATCACCCTGGAGCGGTAGTTCCGGGAACCATGCCTTCAGCTGAGCATCCGCTACTCCAGTGCTCTTCAATTTCGAGAGCACCGCCTGATCGTTTGCCAGTTCCGGTCGCATAGTCAGACCTGTCTTGATGTCAGCTTTTCCTGCTTCAGGGCTGTCCGGTGTCATCTTCAGTCTGACTGCGCCACGTGAAATATTCAAGTAGGCTTCTGACTGATCGATGCGTTTGACCATCTTCAGATTCGACTCTACTTTAGCCAATTCCGTTTTGGTGGCATCATCCGGTTCACCGCCCGTGATACTACCGATGATAGCTTGCTTTTTCGCTTCCAGAAGCTGGTTGGCTCTTGCTATATCTTCAGGACGTACCTGTTTGGCGTTTTCAATAGCCGAGCTAAACGCTGCTTCGATCGCGGTAGCGTCGGATGTTTCGTTGAGTGATTTCAACGGCTCCAGGATCTTGCGATGGTTCTCCGTAAGTCTCTCGAATGTCGCTTGATCGGCTTGCGCCTGGCTATCTTCCGGCTTCGCTTCGGGCTTGACCTCCGGTCTTACTTCCGGTTGCGGTGTAACCTCCGGCTTAACCTCGGTCTGCGGTCCCTCGGGTTTAGATTCCGGTTTGACCTCGGCTTGTGGAAGCTGAGGCTTCGTTTCCGGTTGCACCGTATGTGGTGTCTCCGTTGAGGCAGCAGGTTTCGCCAACTGTTTCTTAGGTTCGGTCAAATTTTCATTGAGGAAACCGTTTAACTTCTCCGCGCCGCGTTCTTCGGCTGTGTGCGGCTCAAGTTTACCGACTACGCGACCCTTAATCTTTCCGGATTCGTCTTTGTAAGGTTCCACAACGACAACGGTTGGCCAGGAGTTTGCTTGCAATTCATCTACAAGGTCCATGCGCTGTTCGCCGTTGATATCGGTGAAAACCGCTTTGTCTTTCAAGCTTTTTTGAACGCGATCGTCCGGCCATGCCTTCGCGGTCATATCTATACAGCCTGTGCAATCCGGTGACCCAACTTTTCCTACCAGTCGCCGGCCGGATTTGAATGCGTCCTCGAGAGCCTTTTCGTATTCAGAGCCATCGTATTTCAACTTCTCCGGCTGCACGAGCGTCAATTCCGGTTTCGCTTCCGGTGGTGTCGCCGGTGGTGTCGTCTCCGTTTTACTTTCAGGCTTAGTCTCCGGTTTGTTTTCGGGCTTTACCTCGGGTTTTACTTCCGGCTTGTTTTCCGGTTTTACTTCGGGCGGTTTATTCGCCGCGACAAACTGGTCGATGGTTCCGTCTTTCTTAGCCTTCAGGTAATCGTCGAATTTGACTTCCGGCAGTTTCTCTTTCAGCTGATTGAGCTCATAAGGTGTGCGCATCAGCTGTTCAATGAATTGCGGGCTGTTCAGATAAGCCGGATTGTCTTTAGCGCCTTCTTTGATTTTGGCAACACCCTGGTCGAGTTGCGAGAAGTGCATCTGACTTATGCCGTGGTTCATCTTCGTCCACGCCGGAGCGTTCGCCATCAGATCAAGCACGCTCTGGCGCGCTTTAAGCGTATCGATTTTTTGCTTGTCGGCGCCTGCGCCTTTTGCGACTTCTGTTTCTAACTCACGAGAAGTCTTTTGCTTTACCAGAGCAACGTCTTTAGGATCGAGCTTGGCTGCAGCGTCTTCGGCTTGGGCATATAAACCTTCACGCTGAGAGTAGGTCGCGCCTTTTAATTGTTTGAACGAATCTATGATTGTTTTCGCATGCGGTGCGACCCGCGCTTCTGCCTCTGACTCCTGGCGACGAAGCCGTTCTTGTTCATTTGCTTCCGGTTTCACAGTAGCATCGGAACCACGTGGGGCCGCATCGGGGGTGATACCACGACTGCCATCCGGTTTGGACTCTTTGCCGGCATCCGGTACGTTATACGAACCCTTGCGTGAGTCCATCGTAGTTTGCGCGTGCCCGAGCTGCTGCTGGATGATAGTTCCGATTTCAGCGCGCGAGCCCCAGGTATTTGCAATATGATGTTCGAGTTGAGGTTTGCCATCCGCCCCGGCTTTCGGTGCAAAGATAGCTGTGTACGGGTGATTTGCGTCTCCCCGACTTGCTGCGACTTCTCTTCCTAATTCTGAATTTGGGTCCAATTGTGACATCTCTGCGTAGACGTAGACGGCTTTTTGAGCTCCGCCTTTGGCACCAGGGATAACACCATCGACGAGCTGCTTTGTTTCAGCACTGTTTTTGTTGCCCACGACAACCACAAGCGGAACGCCATCGCGAGCGGCCTTTGCTTTAGCCGCTTCCATGTCTCCACTGGTGAAGTCGAAGTTCTTCTTGATCGAGTCGTTATAAGCCGCGTCAGAAGTCCAACCGACACCTTTGGCTCGGTCGCCGTCAATGATCGTGAAGCCATCACTCATTCCCGGCTTTTTGCTGGGATCGTAGATTTTATTGGCTTCTTTTAAGATCGATAACGGATCTGGATTTAATACTCTGGGATTCACAACCTGTGAATCGGGTCTGACATCGTTCGGTCTTGGCTGCGGATTATCCGGATAAGGCCTCGGTTGAGGCTGTGGATAATAAGGCTGCGGATAGTACGGTGTCGGACATGGACGCGGACCTCAACCCATGGACCTGTTTCCTCTTGAGCTACTACATCGAGAGGCGGAATGCCTCTGTCCGACAATAATAGAAGGCGGTCGTGAACAATTTGTACCCAAAAAAGCGCTGTGTTCGTAATAACCGCACCATACCGGCTTTTCAATATCAAAACTTTTTTGAGAACCAAATTCTTTTTTGAATAAACCTAAACCGCTCGGCCGGAAAGCATCAAGTCTTCGATCTCGGCTCTTGTCGGCAATGAGGCAGCTGCTCCCATTTTTGTTGTTGCGAGCGCTCCACCGGCACACGCGAAACGCAAAGCGGTTTTGATATCGTCGCCTTCAGCGAGCCTTGCTGCCAGAGCACCGACGAATGCGTCGCCCGCGGCCGTTGTGTCCTGAACTTTTACAGGGAACGCTGGCGCGTAAAGTTCATTCTTTTGTTCATCCAAACCAATCACGCCCTTGTCCCCTAACGTGATGAGGACCGTTTTAATACCGGTCGCCTGCAATTGTTCTGCGGCTTTAAGAGCGGTTTCTTTGCTATTTACTTTTATACCGGTGAGCAATGATGCTTCCGATTCGTTTGGAACGAATATGTCGATGTTGCGCAAAAGTTCCGGAGGTAATTTCCCGTCTTGAGGGGCTGGCGCTGGGTTTAGAAGAACGATTTTTCCTTCCTCCTTGCAGACTTGCGCGGCATACGTCACTGTCATCAAGGGACTTTCCAGTTGAAGAACCACTATTTTGCTATTGCGAATTTTGTCCATGGCATCGTCGATGTCCTGCGGGCAAAGGTTTTCATTTGATCGTGTAGCGATCACGATGCTGTTGTCGCCCTGCGGATCTATATAGATGTTAGCGAGTCCCGTACCCACATCAGGATCTTTGATGACGGAGGATGCGTCTGCGCCTGCATCTTGCAATGTGCTGATGATCATGTCGGCATAGGAATCATTGCCAACGCGGCCGATCATCGCTGTTTTCGCGCCTGCTCTGGCTGCCGCTAAAGCCTGGTTGTTACCCTTTCCGCCTACGAATGTTTGATACGAATCTGCTTTGATTGTTTCTCCACGTGCCGGTCGATACGGAACGCCAAAAACCATATCGAGACTCAAACTACCAATTACAAGAACTCCTTCAGACATGCGACACTCCTTGCGACTTTGAGACCCTGAGAGCCCTTGCGAGGCGAGAAACCTCTGCCAGCTTATTGGGTTCGCAAACCTGAACCCTCGGTGGTGGAACCGTCGGGTTCGGTTGCGAACGTGCCACGCCCGATTATATTCGCTTGACTTCGGCGGCGCCTCCTACGCCGTCCGCTTCGTCCTTGCACCCGCACCGGCACACGAATCGAACCGACAACGGCAACCGCAATGGCAACGACAACAACAACCGCAACGGCACCGACAACTACAACTACAACGGCAACGTCAAGGTCAAGGTCGACGTACCCGCCTCCGGTTTCGAACATGCGTTGCGGAAACTCGTTAAGCTCGTTCCGCTAATAGGTGAATCAATTTGTTGCGTTTCCAGCTTCGCAAAAACGAGATTTGGCTCTAAGTGTATGTCGGTGCTTGCTTTTCAGCATTTCCCTTCTGGAGGGAACCTCCTTAAGAAGTTGCGCGCACCTACGAGCCCTGTTACCTCAGCAACCAATGAGTGCTTTTTGCTTGGTAGCCTTCGCTCTGCACGATGATTCGCTGGTCTGTATAATTGCTTCCTCTGCCGCTACGATTCAATTCAGGTGACATCCATGCCAAAGATAATCAAACTTCACGCGCTTGGCGGAGTTGAAGAACTAAGAGTCGAGGATGTGGAACCTCAAGAGCCTGGTCCGGGAGAAGTTCGCATCAAGGTGAAAGCGATCGGTTTAAATCGAGCAGAGGTCTTATTCCGCCAGGGGATGTACCTGGAGATGCCTAAGCTGCCGTCGCGAATCGGATACGAGGCGTCAGGGTACGTCGACAAGGTTGGCTCCGGCGTGAACGAATTCAAGGTCGGCGAATATGTCAGCACCATCCCTGCGTTTGCAATGAGTCAATATGGCGTTTATGGTGAGGAAGCTGTAGTCCCAGCAAGAGCTCTGTCACACGTTCCAGCCAGCTTGACGCCGGCCGAGGCTGCGAGCGTCTGGATGCAGTATCTCACCGCAGGTGGTGCTCTCGTTGAGATTGGCAAATTACAACATGGTCAGTTCGTGGTGGTCACCGCAGGCAGTAGCAGTGTCGGCCTGGCTGCGATTCAAGTCATTAAGGACGCCGGTGCCATCTCTATTTTGACGACTCGAACAGCGAAGAAGAAACAAGCTCTTCTCGATGCCGGTGCGGACCATGTGATTGTGACTGATGATGAGAAACTGTCCGAGCGTGTAATGCAAATCACCAATAATAAAGGTGCCGACATCATCTTCGACTCAGTCGCCGGAGCACTCATAACCGAACTTGCGAAGTGCGCGAAGCTCGAAGCGCAGATAATCATCTACGGCGCGTTGAGCCTGGAAACAACTCCGTTGCCGTTCAAGCTCGCTTTGAAAAAGGGCCTTATTATTCGAGGCTATACGATGCATCTTGTGACCGATGACGATGACCGTTACGCGCGCATGCGAAAGTACATTACGGAACGTCTGGAGAGTGGTGTGTTTAAACCGGTCGTCGATTCCAGACTCTTTGATCTGGAGCACCTCGGAGAATCGCATACATACATGGAATCAAATCAACAACTCGGTAAGGTCGTTGTACTAGTCGACTGAAGTACTCGGTCCTGGTGCTTGCAAGAATTTGGCTTCGGGGTGCTTCGCCTCAGGGTGACTTAAGTCATATGATGTTATGACGTGACGCAGATGCGACGTTGTCGAGGTTTCGCCATACTACTAGAAGATTTCTTCGTGTGCAGGATGGCAGAAGATGACGATTTTCATTGACGTCGTTTCTAGATTACTAGTTCATGGTATCACTATTGGTGCCTCGATTCTTGGGGCTGCTCATGTGCTTAGCCGTTTCAACGCGCCAATCAGGCAAGATAATAACGGTGAGGCATTTCTTCAAGTACTTGCTCGCTATCACATGCGGGTTGAATGTCACGCGCCGTGTGGAAACGACTGGGGCTACGATTATTTTGCTCAATCAGCGCCCTTCCAAATTATCGCTATGATTGTTTGCACCGCGGTGATTTATCTTGGTCTCTCGCTAATCGTTGGAATACTTCCAGGTCGCGACGAGTCTTATTTGAGGTTTTTCATGCGCAGACTATTGGTCGTTTTCGTAGTTGCCGGCACGGCAGTGAGTGGTATCTACTCATGTGTTAGCGCAGCCGTGGACAGGGCGCAGTTCAAATATAATTACGGACTTAACGCATCGCCATCCGGAGCGAACGTATTGACCGTAACAGAAGACGTCGTGCGCGATAGGATGACGGGCTATTCGCCTTCGGTTGGATCGAAATAGGCGCGGTCCGTGCTGGTTTCATCGACTTGAAAAATGGCGAAACGGTTTCCGCTTGGATCCTCGAAGCTGTAGGCTTCGCCGTTCGGAGTACCGAAGGGACCAGCTACGGGTTTCCATCCGCGAGCAGTCAGGTCGCGAGCGCAGCTCGACAGGTCGGACACTCGAAAGACAGGCTGGCAACTCGGCGCTTGACGCGAGTCCGAGAGTAGAATGAGCGGACCCGCCGAAAGACTGAAAGCTGTGATTTTGGAGCCGAAGCGATCGAATTTCCACACTTCTTGCGCACCAAGCACTTCGCGGTAATATGTCAGATCACGTTCATAGTCCGATGTTCCCATGTACAGATACTCGACGGCTAGGAACGGTAGCGCGGTGTCAATGGCGGTGGCAGAGCTTTGAACCCGCGTATGGTCACTCGCTGCTGCGATGTGTTCTGCATGTGCATCGACCGAAAATGGTTCAATCTCGCGAGTATCGACACCGATTAACCGAGAAGGACGAGCTGCCGGCGCTGATGAAGCGGACGAAGCCGCCGGCGAGGATGGGGCGAAATTACTTTGCGCGGCTGGCAGAGATCGCTCGTGCCCACTGGATGTACTTGGTATGTTGTTGCCGGTATTGGTAGCGGCGGTATTTCCACTGGACGAGTGGCTTGAAGAGCTTGCACCGATTATGGTGCCGCCTGAGCCTGGCGCGCCGCTTATTGTTCCGCTGGTACTTGGAGCACCAATAATGGTGCCACCAGCGGGGCGACCTTGAGAAGAGTTTGGAGAAGCTGTATCAGGTTTTGCTCCTTCAAGCTTCATTCTGCGGCGGTCTTCCATGCTGATTTCCAGCATGACCGCGCATGTTCTTTGTTTAAACTCGAAGGCTTCGGTTGATAAACCCTTTTCCTCGATCGCCTTGGCGAGATTCTGAAGTTCGCCGGCAATCTCTTTCTGATTTTTATTGCAGAGAATAGTGATGGTTTGCACTATGTCGCGATAAAGTTCGTTTGACCGCGCCGCATCTGAAGTCGCGATCGCTTCGTTCGCTTTTGCGAGGAGCTCTGCTCTTTGCGTGTCGTCTACAAATGGCATTTGGGTTACCCTAACTTTGACCGAGACCGTAGAATCTTCGACCTTCTTTATGAAGGTTGCGCAGGAAGTCACTTATTTCTCTGTGTGGTTCGTACTTAGAATAAATCATTTCGAGTCGCTCGACGACGTAGTCAATTCCGAGGTCGTCCGCATATCGCAGCAATCCCCCACGGAATCGAGGGAAGGCGATACCAAGTCCGAGCGCCAGATCGATCTCACGAGCTTTGCGAACGACTTTGTCTTCCAGGCAGCGCGCCGCTTCATCTATCATCGGAAGGAACAGGCGATCTCTAATGAGAATTGAAGTTTCCTCGTCTGGTTTCTCATCGGACACGCAGATGCCCGCTTCCGGCATGAATTCTGTGTTCCAGCCCAGCCGCTTACCCGTCTCATCCCAAAGGTAAAGACCGGCATTCGTTCTCTTACCATCGAAGCCGAATGGCAAAATATTGTCGAGCATCAAAGGAGGCGTGTAACGCGGACCAAAACTTTCGTATAGCAAACGGCAAACTTTATTGCAAAGGTCCCAGCCCAGATCGTCGAATAACCAGAACGCTCCGATCGGTAAACCGAAGTTGATGGCCGTGTCATCGATCCAGTTAAGCGGAATTTTTTCACTTCCCATGCGAGCGGCGTCGTTGAGGAACATGCAGAGCAAGCGGTTTACCAGAAACCCGGGGCTATCTTTGACTGGGACTGGAACCTTTCCGAGTTGACTTACAAACCCGAGGGCTCGCTTCAGAACCGCGGCGTCTGTTTTCTCGTGCGTCACAACCTCAACCAGCTCCAGTCGGTCGATTGGGCTAAAGAAATGCAGTCCGATTACGTTTTCCGGATGAGTGCTGAATTGAGACATCGTGGAAATCGCAAATGATGATGTGTTGCTTGCAATCAGTGTTGTTGCCGGCACCACCTGTGATACTTCTTGAATAATCTTGTTTTTGAGATCGAGATCTTCGTAAACCGCTTCTACAATGAGCTGCGCAGGAGAAAACTCATCATAGTTTTCAACCGATTCAATACTCGGCTGCGCTTTACCTTGATAGTCTAAATTTTCCGTGAAGAGCGTTTCGATACGCTTAGTCAGCAATTCTGCGGCCGCGCTGGCCTTCTCTGCCGAACTACTCTTGAGCAGGATATTCATGTGTTTCGAAGCTGCATTCTCAGCCAGCTCGGCGCCCATTCGACCACTGCCGATCACACCGAGGGTGGTGACACCTCCTGCTTCAAGCGCGCGGCGTGCGGATTGCACTGCCATCTCTTTCGAGATGTAGAAGTTGATCATGTTTTTGGCGATCGGTGAAACCGCCAGTTCCGCAAATGCATCGGTTTCATGCTTCAGTCCGGACTCCAGCCCTTCGCTCAAGCCTTTTTCGATCACTTCCATGACTTTTTTCGGAGCGGGATATTGACCACGTGTGCGGACGCGCACGGCTCGATCGGTAATCTTGAGGGTGCTGAGTCGTTTCTTGAGTCCACCGTCAGCTTCGTCGGTTTTTGCGTCTTGAGCTGCGCGCTCTTTCGCTCTGTCAAAGCCTGACTTCAATAACTCTAACGCGAGTTTTGCGGCGGTCTCGATTAACTCTTCCTGTCTTACAAGTTTATCGACTATTCCAAGTTCCAGGGCTCGCAGAGCAGAAACCGGCTCACCTGAGAGGATAATTTCCAGGGCCGGCTTCAAACCGATCAGGCGGGGCAACCGTTGTGTGCCGCCCAAACCTGGCAGTAAGCCTATGTTCACTTCCGGTAGCCCAATAAGTGTGTTGGGATTTTTTGTGGCGACGCGCTTATCGCAGCAAAGTATCAGTTCTAAACCAGCGCCGAAACAGATGCCATCAACCGCTGCGACGACCGGCACCTTAAGTGCAAGCAGTTTGTTTAGCCCGACATGACCTTTGTCGGTCAGCATGCGCGCAATGTTTTCGTCCGTGGTCTTCAAAATTTCGCGAATGTCCGCGCCGGCGACGAACATATTTTCCTTGCCGGATGCAAGGATGAGAGCCTTGATCTGCGGCTCCGTTGCGATGAACTCAAGACCTTCCGTGAAGCTTCGAATGACTTCCGATGACAGTGAGTTGACGCCCGCTCTGCAATCGAGCGAGTAAACGGCGACGCCATCAGGTCGGAGTACCAGTTTTAAATCGCCCCAGGCACCCAGCACTATATCTTGCTCTTTCACGGCTTGACTCAATTGGCTCCCCTTGTGGTCTTGCGCAGTTTCGCGGCTTTGGTTGTCTTTCGTGGACTTGAAGTTCGTGGTTCAGTTTTTCGAAAAAGTTGTCAGCGCATAGCCGTAAACAACTTTTTCCGATTGCATCTCTTTGGGCAGCAGGTAAGCGTTTACAACGGCGTCGTCTGATTCGTCGCAAAGTTTATGCAACTGTTCAAAACCTGGAGTGAAATTTTGATCGACTATCGAGTAGGAACCGAACGGTTTTCCCTGATGCACGAAACCAAGAATCCGAGAGGGTTTATCGGTAGTGGACACCATTACGCATGCAGTATCGTTCTTCTCTGCAAGTGATGGCATCAAGTCTTTGATGTATGCCTTCGGATCGCCTGCATCAGCTGTCTGTCCCGCGCCGATTGGCACTCCGAGAAATAATGCGGACATCGCAATAACAACTTCGTCAGGCAACTCGTAGACCTGCATCTCTGTGCTTTGCAGCATCAAGTCATCCATCATCGCCTTCAGAGAGGCTTCCAGCACTTGAGTCTGCGGTTGAGGTTTTCTACCATAAATGCAGCCGACGACTCGACCCTTGTACAACAGTGCGGCGGATCTGGAGAGCACTTCGGACGATTCGGCTTTGATACATCCAGTAAGTTCGCTTGCGGCGAGGTCAGCCAACAGCCGTTTTACATCGAAATCTGCGCTCTTGACCGCGTGGTTCAATTTGCCCGTGAGGCTGGGCATGATGATGTCAACGGCTCTTCTCAATCTAAAATTTCTTGGATACGAATCCGCCCAGACCGCAAATGCCGTCTCTTGCTCGCTCGGCAAGCCGAACTGCACGCGCTCGGTAGTGCCTATCATGTAGGCAAAAGTCATGAGCGCACGGTTTCCAGACATGCAGACGAAGGTTGCCGGGACGATCTGCCCTATTTGAAGTTCTTCGCGGCTCGGCAGAAATGCTTCAAGATCGTAGTTGAGGATCGTTGCGGTGTAGCCGCCCGGCTCCGGTGCTTCGACGCGACAAACCACGCTCTGTCCGGCTTTTAGGGACGAAATATCCTTGGAATCTTCAGCCATACCCCTCCGGGGCAACCAAACGCAAACCAGTATCGAACGGCAATATTAGCATCTTGACATTGGTGCTAAACCTATTCATTGCTTTTCATAACTGCTACATCCGCAGGCTGTCCGGTCATATAATGCTGCAATACGATCTTGGAATTTATTGTGTTTCGCAAATCTTTGGTTAGCTTAGTTGCCATTCTGTCGCTCTCTGCGGTTGCCTGCGGGACTTCTGCAAGCCCATCGGCCGACACCGCAAATAGTGTGAAAGAAAAGCCGGTTGCAGAGATGACTCCTGAGGAGAGAGAGCAATCTATTCAGCGACTTTTGAAAGAGATTGAATCGGTTGCGGAAAAGGCTGACGGAACTTTCGAAGACGGCTGGATTTGCAATCGAAACGCTCGCGTGTTGAAAACTGGCTATGCGCGTGTTCCTCCATCGGGCAAGGCGAAATTTGCTCTTGAGTATCGAAAAATGATTGAGGCTGCCGGTGAGAACCTGGCTCTCGACACATCGACATATGTTTCTTACAGCAAACGCTCGGATTTTACTCGAGACTATTGGAAAAACTCGGAGTACGCAAAAGCGTTCAATGCTGAGACGAAAAAGAAGAAAGTTCAATGGGTTTACGAATCTATGTTGGACGGCGGTGAATTATTCTGGAGAGCCTATGAAAGCCTGCATCCGGAGCAGGTAAACTCTGCTGCGGTTTTAGCTCATTATAAAGAGCAGGACATGGTTTTCAACTATTCAGAAGACGACAAAACGCCTGGTACTTTTAGCGAACAGTTTATAAAATGGGGCGACGAGGGAAAGGCTGAAACTGACAAATGAGCAGAGACGAAGAAGATTTGCGCAGAGAAGCGCTGTTTCAAAAGCGTTTGGCCGAGAGACGATTGGAACAGAATCAGTTTCCTTGGAGCACCGGTGGTGGTGACTCAGCTGAATTCGATATTCCGAAGGACGAATCGAAGTTGTTCGCGGATCGGTCAATCGAGGATGCCAGCTTATCTGATGACGAGGTCGAGCGGCGTGCCCTGTTGGATTTGACGTCTTACAATTTTTGGACGTTCTACAAGAGACTGAACTATGAAACGCGTCGAGCGCGGAGATACAAACGCGACCTGACACTGCTATTAGTATCAGTAGACGGTTTACACGCAATTTCTGAGCGCTATGGACTGCAGTGCGAGAACAACGTTATCTTAAGTTCCGGAAGAATTTTGCTGAGTTCGATAAGGGATGTCGACATCGCGGGTCGATGTCGCGACGACACCTTTGGCGTGATCTTGCCGGAAACACCCGTATCTGGTGCCGAGGTGGCGGCGGAACGTTTGCGAACCAAAATGGAAGCGCATACAATCATGCACGGTCTCGATCGAATCTCGATCACTGCCAGCGTTGGCGGCACCAGCTTGCTGGAGACTGATAAGCAAGCGGATGTTATCGTGGCACGTGCTATCGAAACTTTGAAGCGTTCAATGGTGCATGGCAACATGGTTTCGCTCGGTTGAAACAAAAGCGCGTTTCAATTGCTCAAGACCGGAATCGCTAGCCTCAGCCTCCTACCGATTCTCCACGATGCGTTTCCATGCTGGGCCGATTCCCTGGAGACCTTCGCGAATGCGCTCAATCGCTGCCTCGACTTCGAGGCGAACTTCGAATTCTCTATCGTTAATAGCTCGTTCCAAAAACGGTAGAGCTTCATTAGTGCCGACGTCGAAGAGGAAGCGAGCTGCGCGCCATCGGACCAGCTTATTCGCGTCTTGCAAGGCTTCGCACATCGCTGGTTCCGCCAGCGGATCGCCGATGTCCGAGAGGGCATCGCCTGCGGTGCGGCGAACGCCAACGTGCGGATCTGTTAATACCGCCGTGCAAAGGACCGGAATGGCGTCGATACTACCCGTGGTGCCAAGCGCTGCGGCCGCCAGCCGGCGAACTTGTTGATTCTCATCTTGGAGGGCGCGAGCGAGAAGCGGAACCGTTTCCTCAGATGCCTTAATCTCTTGCACCGCTGCCAGTCTTCGTCTCCAATCTTCGTCATCGAGCCAGGCAACGAGTGTCTCTGTCGCAATCTCCGGCTGCTCAGCGCCGCTTGTGGCAGACTGCTTAGCCTGGTCCAGAGACTCAGTCGTGAACAATCCCCTCAATTCTTCGGCAACTTCGTTGGCGACTTCGTCCCGGTTTCCGTATCGAACACCGTGGTCAGCCCAGTATCGTTCCTTCAGGAAGTCCGCGCCTGTCTCGTCCTGAATGGCAAGCGCCACCTCGTTGAATCGATCGCCAAGGCTAATCCTTGATTCACCGTCTGTGGTGACCGCTTTAACTTGAATTGGAACACCTCGGAAGGTTTGAACAAGAACGTGCACTTGTCCTTCCTTTTCAAAAGCCTCTCGAATGCCTGATGCCGGAACTTCGGGGGAAGTTGTTCCAGCTTCGAATAGTTGCGTCGCCTGCTCCAGAATCGTCTTCCAGTCTGAGCGTGGATCGCGTGTGACCGTCACGAAGTCATTGCAGGCGAAGACGCTTTTGACGCCTGTGATGGCAAGTAGTTCTATTATGAACGGCGGGCAATTCGCATTGTCTTCGGCTGAATAAGTCTTTGTTACCTCCAGCGTCTCGCTGAGGTTCAACTTCATGCTGTTAGGGTTCGGAGTGGTTTCTACCGACTTGAGTTGCATGCTCTTCCTCAGCCAATATTGCTTACCTGAGCCGATCTCAACTGTTTTAATACTCAAGAAGACTATTAGCTAGCGCCGCTATTGATCTGTTAGTCGCCTGGCGGCGGTACGTAAGTATCTTTCAGTGGATCGACTTGCAACGCCTTGATTGACTTCGTAAATTTGAGAGGGTCGATGTCAGCGCCGGTCTCCATATTCCCCGACAGGCAGTCCGTTGTCGTAATTTCGGTAACGACCTTCTGGATGCCGGCACAGATTTGATCGAGCGGCAAATCATCGCCATCTAGACCGAACGGATCTTCGATGTCTTCAGCAATCAGCTCCAAACCGATGAGGAAGTATGATGCAATCAGGACCAGCGGCAAACTGAACCAGATGTCTAGATTAGGACCTACGTACCATGGCAGGATCAATAAGTTCAACGCAATCCCCTGACGCATGAATGCGCGGTATGACACCGCCAGTGGTGTCGACTTGATGCGCTCGCAAGCGCCAGAGATATCCATGAACGCTCTCAAATGTGGGTCAAGTATGAGCATCGTCATTTCGTTGATATGACCGCGCTGCTGCCAAAGGCTTACGGTCTCATAGATTCTGAGCGCGACTTGCGAAGGCAAGTGATATGACTTCGGAATCTGGTCGATGGGTTTTACGCCGGGAAGATTCTTTGTGGGTCTTGAATCGCGCAGATGGTGTTTCAGTGAATAGGCGAACGAAGTGATCTGTTCGCCAATTCTGAGCTTGTCCGCTTGCGGGACGTTGACATAGGACTGCACTTTCAATGCGAGGTTTCGGGAATCGTTGACCAGTTGCCCCCATAATCTGCGTCCCTCCCACCAACGCTCATATGCAGAGTTGGTGCGGAATACGAGCAGCAAGCCGAAGACCGCTCCGATAAACGCCGCGTTGGTTGCTTCCTTCAAAATCTGTTGGGATATGCCATGTTCCGATACCCAGCTCACGAACATGTCATAGACGCCCATCATCGCGATGTAGATCCACAGCCGCCGGAATACTGGAATCTTGTGCATTCGCGTGAATGGATGCACGAAGATCGACATGGTTTTCTTCATGCCCTTAGCTGTTTCCATGCTGGGCAGTGTCATTGTGGCGCGCGGTGATGAAGGCGGCGCTACAGCGGAGACGCGTTGAACTTTTTCTTGATGCAGGTCGGACATGACGAATTTCCGGCTCCAAATGTGGTCTTGGTGGGGGATTCCCAGTAGATTAATACTATACCTTTATTGTCAAGCGTCCGTATTAGCCCGATTAAACGTTGTTATATGTTGTTATTTAGCAATTGCGAAACTTTGCAGACTGGTGTCTGGCCGGGCGTTTAACAAGGCTTCCGTTGCCATTTCAACGAATCATGGTCTTAACGCCGGGAGCCGGTTGCTTTACATGATGCTTGAGGAAGAATCGTTTCGATCGGTTTCCTAAGCCATCTTTTTTCAGGCGCATCGAGACTACGAGAATCTCGTCTACATGTGCTGGAGCTTCTCTTCCACTTGTTTTTTGCGCGGATCGTTCGGGTCCGCGCATCGTAGGAATAGGTGCAATTCATCTTTGGCACCTGTCAAATCGCCAGACTTCTCCAGTGTTTTGCTCAGAAGAAAGTGCGCGTTCGCATCCTGCGGTGCCAGTTTTGTAGCTTCCAAATAAGCTTTTGTCGCCTGGTTCAAATCGCCGGACAACATTAGAGTGGAACCTAAATTCAATTTCGCCGAAAGGGATTTTGGATCGAGGCTAACTGCCTTCTGTGCGCTCTGTACGGCGTCCGCAATGTTGCCTGATTGCACCTGGGCAAAACTAAGTTTGTCGAACAAATCAGCAGAGTTTGGATAAAGTGCAATAGCTTCGTTGATGACTTTGACGGCGCCCGCCGTGTCTTTGTCCTTAAGGTGATATGTCGCCAGAGCGGTCAGCACAACCTTGTCTTTGGGATTGAGTTGATATGCCCTTTCCAGTTCGCTCTTGCTCTCGGTAATCCGCCCCAGCTGCGCCAGCACGCGAGCATAGTTTGTGCGGAAGAGCGCATCATTGGGTTTCTCCTTGATGGCGCGCTGGTAAAGCTCGGCTGCCTTGTCCGGCTGTTTCTGCAGAGAATAAATGGCGCCGAGGTCGGCTAAAGCATCTGCATACGCAGGATCTGTCTCAATCGCTTTCTGATACTGTGCTATCGCTTCATCAACTTTTCCTTGAGTGACCAGGTCGTTTGCTCTGAAATAATATGACTCCGCAGCAAGAAAATCGGAGATGTTGACAGGGATGTCTGAGGCTTCTTCGACGGCTTTAGCTCCGATTATCAAATCTTTGCCCTTCCAATCGGTCTTCAACATCGGTGTTTGTTTCGCTGTAAATTGCTTGCCGGCAGTTTCCTGCTCCGTCTTCGTTCGGGTCTTCTCGAACGCCTCTCCGAGCGCGACCAGACCTTCTTTTTCTTTGAGCGCGGCGATTAAATTCGTGGAGAAAATATTGCTCCAGCTCATTTGATCCGGTTCGCAAGACGTCATAACGATAAAACCGCTGCCCGTTACAAGAGAGTTGCCGCTACCGGCTTTGGCTGGTTTTGCCTTGCCACCGCCGGCGAGGTCAGTGGCGCCACTGTACGAGGCTTGAACGACAAGTAAAATTCGCTCTGCCTTGACGTTATCCTTAATCGTTTTCATCAGGTCTTGCATCGATATGCAGGTCCCATAGATGTTGTCGAGCGCGCAGTCGTAGGCTCCGAGATAGGCGCTTCCATCTGTTGTTGGAAAGCTGTTGGTCGAGACGAAGACTACAACCAGGTCATCCGGGCGCGCGAGTGAGCCCAGCCATTGAGGTCCAAGGCTGTTGAGAATGGCTTGTTTAGTAGCTTTTGAATTGGTCAGCGTTCTGACATGCTTTGAGTCGAACCGACCACCCTTCGGACTGGTGAGATATTCGCTGAAGGCTTTCGCTGCTGAATCCTCTACCGGATCGTTGGAGACTAGACGCGTCTCTTTGAACTTGGATATTCCGATGCAAACCGCCCACTTCTGTCGAATGGGGCGGTTTGGACCAGCTTTATTCGGGTCTAGATCCTGTACCTTGGTGAACTTAACGCCAGGTAGAGCCGGCTGACTCGTGTTATCGGCTGCCATTGCCGGTGGTATCACTGCTAAGCCCAACCCGATGTTTAGTAAGGCAAAGAGTTTTTTCGAGCGCATGTGTCGGTTTTACCTTCTGTTGTGCCGGTGCTCGGCAGACCTCTTTTAATTGATTGTTGCGACCCTACGAGCCATTACTGATGGAGCAAAGCTACGTCCACGGCGAGAGTTCCGTCCGGGTTATCGAAAACCAGCTTGACTTGACTGGAACCGCCGCCATGCGACGCTGTCGCCGATGAACTTGCGACTTCGTCAGGCATGATGATCGGATTGCTTTCGTCCCACGATAATTGCATGCGGGTTCCGATTAAATCTTTAGCTCCATTCATATCCGGTGAAACATACGCGACTTGAGTTTGATCTTTGGGTTTCAATTTGTCGAGCGCGATTTCTGTTTTTGAGAACATGATGCGAACTTTTTCCAGACCCGGATGCTCGTCGAAGGCGAGCCAATCATCATACGGCAGCGGATAGTCTTGCTGGCTGCGCAGAAAATTCTTTTCGCCTGTTTCCTTGGAGGGGAATAGCACCGCGTTGGAGCCGGTACTTCCTTGCTGTAGTACGACATAAGCGAAACCATCGACCTCTGCCATCACGTGAAAGCGAATCGCGTCACCGGACTGGAAAGTGGTTTTGTTGTTGCATCGATAGATTTTGCCTTTTCGTTTGAGCTCAATCCAGTAAGATAGCGCCGTTTCACGAGACGATCTGGTGGTATTCGCGACCGGTTTCGTTTCCGGCGGCTTCGAGGCAATCACGGTAGCGCCCGTGGTGCTGGTCGAACTGCCGCCTCCGGAAGATGTGCCACTGCCTGTGGTTGTCGCTGTCGATTCGGCAGCGTTGGTGGAAGCGGCACTTGATGCTGCTGCTGTCTGCTGAGAAGAACTTTCGTCTGGCTTCTCATGCTGATCTTTCTTCTTCGCCACTGTTGCGGAACCAAGCGGAGAGATGTTGTTTGAAATCCATCTGCTCACAAATTTCAAATCTTCGTTGTTAAACTGTCCATCCTCGAAAATTAAATGCTCTGCTGTTTTACTCAAAACGATTTCTCTATGCGGCGTAGCCAGGCTTCCGAAAAGCTTGTAGGTGCCTGCCGGTCGCACTAGCTTGTCATTGCTTCCTTGAATGAACAAGACTTTTGTGTTCTTTATTCTGGGCGCCATCTCGAAGGTGCTGTTCATGAAGTTTTTGAACGCGATCAATTCGTTCGGTGTCACTTCAGTTCGTGTAAGAGGGTCATTGAGCCAGGTCTGACGAAGAGATTCTTTCTTAGTCGCGCGCCCGACGATTGCCGGACCCACGTTTAAAGGTGCGTCGAAGCCGTGAAGCAAGACGTGTTTCACTACTCCCATTTCGGAGTTGGACTTGTCGTATCTGTCCCCGGCTGGTACTGATGAAATAAGACCGGAAACCATGTCCGGATACATTTCGGCAGCCTTCATTGCGATCGCTCCGCCCATCGATTCACCGAGAACGATAATCTTTAGATCGGGATGTAGACGGCGAATTTCGTTAAGTGCTAAACCGACGTCTGTCATGGTGCCGTCAAAGTCGATTTTGTTTCTGCCCTTGCGAACCCAGGCGCCGAAACCACGAACGTCAATCGCGTAAGTCGCTATGCCCTGCTTCGCCATCTCATTGGCGAACGCATCATAAGTTCCTTTGTGCAGACCAAAACCGTGAATGCATAGCATTGCCGCCTTCGGTTGCATTTTGTCGATCCAGACCATGCATGGAATTTTTTCCGGGGTCTGAGGAGCGGCGCTCATGGTCTTTGCGCCGTCGATATCCGCAGGATCCAGCGTTATTTCAGAAGCTACGCTGTTCTCAACGACGCGCTTTGCGCTTGCGTCAACGGCGGAACTCGCCACAAGGGCTGCTACCAGACCAGCTAGAACAGCGGCTCTTTTGCCGCCTTCGAACTTTTTCATTCCTTTTGACCTCACAGACGACAACCTCCCGGTTGCTCGATAGTTTAAGTAGGATACTGTCCGCGTGTGAAAAATTAGGAGAGGATTCGTTAATCGACTACTTCGGGCTCTACGGCATCCCCGTCGCCTGTGCCCTTTTCCCCTTTGGTGCTCTTCGCTTCGGATGTTTCCTTTTTCTCACTTTCGTCGGCGTCAGATTTGACGTCGTTGCCGTTAGAACCGTTTTCGTCGTTCGCAACGCCTGCGCTATCGCCGGCGTTATCCGCGTTTTCCCCTGACTTGTCGGTGCCTTCGGCGTCAGCTGAGCTTTCGTTGTCAGCCTTAGTCGCTTCGCTGGCTGCTGCGGCCTTTTGCTTAGCCTCACTTACTTCCTGACCAATGATGACGAAGAGACCGCGCAGGTCATTCATTGTGTTCTTAATTGTCTCTTCTGAAGCCTCTGCAAGGAGTTCCGCCCGTAATTTGTTTATAACGTCTCTAACGCGATCCTTAGTTGCTTGAGTGACTTCGGCATCGTTGTCTTTGATTTCTCGTTCTATTGAATAGATGATCGAGTCAGCCTCATTGCGAAGCTCTACAAGCGCTTTTCTATCTTTATCTTCGCCAGCGTGAGCTTCTGCTTCACGCACCATCTTGTCGATATCTTCTTTAGTCAAGTTCGTGCTGGCAGTGATTTTGATCTTCTGCTCTTTCCCCGTATTCAAGTCTTTGGCAGTGACGTTCAAAATACCGTTGGCGTCGATGTCGAAGGAAACCTCGATGCGTGGTACTCCCCGTGGTGCCGGCTGGATTCCGTCCAGACGGAAATTGCCGAGGGATTTGTTATCCTTCGCCATCGCACGTTCGCCTTGATATACATAGATGTCGACGGCGTTTTGGTTGTCTTCCGCCGTTGAGCACATCTGGGTTTTATGGGTTGGAATGGTTGTGTTCCGCTCGACCAGTTTTGCAAAGACACCGCCCATGGTTTCAATACCAAGGGATAGGGGGGTGACGTCGAGGAGGACGAGGTCGGTGACTTCGCCGGCAAGAACGCCAGCCTGAAGCGCTGCTCCAACTGCCACAACTTCGTCAGGATTGACGCTCTGGTTAGGTTCTTTCCCGCCGGTCAGCGATTTCACAAGTTCTTTTATTGCTGGAATTCTTGTAGAGCCGCCTACCAGAACGATCTCGTCCAGGTCTTTGAATTCGAGTTTGGCGTCCTTGATCGCTTGTTCTACCGGTCCTTTGCAGCGTTGTACAAGCGAGCGCGTCAAATCATCAAACTTCGCGCGAGATAGGCGCATGTCGAGGTGTTTCGGTCCGCTTTCATCAGCTGTAATAAAGGGCAAGTTGACGGTGGTCTCAGTTACGGAAGAAAGTTCAATCTTGGCCTTTTCCGCCGCTTCGGTGAGCCTTTGCAGAGCCTGCGGATCTTTTCTCAAGTCGATAGTGTCCGATTTGACGAATTCGTCCGCCATCCAATCGACGATGGCATGGTCGAAATCATCGCCGCCCAGATGAGTGTCGCCGGCAGTGGAGCGAACCTCGATCAGGCCTTCCGACACTTCTAGAACCGAAACGTCGAATGTTCCACCGCCGAGGTCGAACACGAGGATGGTTTCTTCAATTCCCTTTTTCTCGATGCCGTACGCCAGCGCAGCTGCGGTGGGCTCATTGATGATACGCAGCACGTCCAGCCCGGCGATGGTGCCTGCGTTTTTCGTAGATTGACGCTGGGAGTCATTAAAGTATGCAGGCACGGTAATAACTGCGCTATCAACCGACTCGCCAAGATACTTCTCGGCATCTTCTTTGAGTTTGCGGAGTACCATCGCTGAGATTTCTTCCGGCGAATAATCTTTCCCTTTGATCGCGACGCGGCACCCGCCGTCGGGCGCTTCTTTGACTTTATAGGAAACGATACGCAGCTCTTCGGCGACTTCATCGTAGCGGCGACCGACAAATCGTTTGATAGAGTAAATTGTGTTTTGCGGGTTGACGACTGCTTGTCTGCGGGCTAGCAGACCGACGAGCCTTTCACCTGTTTTGTTAAACGCCACCACTGACGGTGTGGTGCGTCCGCCTTCCGCGTTGGGAATGACTGTCGCCCGTCCGCCTTCCATTACGGCGACAACGGAGTTGGTAGTGCCAAGATCAATGCCAACGGTTTTACCCATGTTTTCTCCCCGACTGCTTACTGACAAGCGGTTTTGCGGTCTATAACGTAGTGTCGCATTGTATCAGAAGCTACTTTTCCGGTCCCGAATCATAGCTTTCTCCTTATGTATGGAAATTGAAATATGGGGAATGATATATGTGGTGTAGAAGGTCGGGTGTGAAGATACGGATATTTGAAATCGAGAATTTTTTGTTCAAACACCTTTACTAACGAATCGATTTTTGGAGGATGCCGGCTCATGAGTTACGGCGGAAACAATCCCGAAGGCAATCAAGAATTTGAACGGCAGGAGCTTGTGGATATGGTTCACGAGCACCGCGGTGTGACACCGGGGCAGGAGCCGGAGCAGCAGACGCCGCGCCGACCGACTCGCATAACGCATCACGAGATTAAGGCGATGAAGGTTACAGTGCGGAAGGAGGCCTCTCCGGTAGTCGGATTGTTCCGGCAGGTCGGCGGATTCTTCAACGGAATCCTGCAGGCAATTGGCGGGCTATTCAGCGGGCGCTCGGCGCGCGTGAATCCGTGCGACGTGAACGGGCACGTCTTTCCAAAGGCCTGGAAAGGTGACTTTCCCCGCTGTGTGCACTGCAGGACGGTCATCAAGAGTCCTGGTGAGATAAAACCAAAATAGTGCTTGACCGAGCGTTTTTGAGAAGATACCATACATATTTATGGATGGTGTTAAATGCGACTTGGATGTGCAGACAATTTCCCTCGGGGTGAGGGATTTTGCTCTACCAATTCCGCGGAGCGGCAGTATAGAGACCCATAGCGGTTACGGACCGTTGCCAATCACGGGGCAGGAGGTTCACGACGAGTTTTTGCGTAAACGCAAGGCGGCGCTGACTGCCTATCAGACAGAGTTGCGCATAAAGCACACATTCAGCCAGGACGGCTATCAGATCGCTGTAAATGGACGTGTAGATGGTGTTGCCAGTCGGTTGAACTCAGGTTTTGACAACGTCTGCCTGGAGGAGGTTAAAACCGATTTCAACGCTGAAGCGCTTGCGCGTGCGTTGCGCGCAAATCCACAGCACCCGTACTGCATGCAGCTCCGAATGTATGGCTATATGTACTGGCTGGAGCACAATTACATTCCGGCGATGCAACTACTTGTGGTATCAATTCGCGATCAATCGTTCGAAACAGTTTTAATTGAGTTGAATATTGAGGAGTTCGAAAGCTGGCTCAAACTGCGTATTAAGGAAGTAATCGCCGAGTACGTTGCCGAAGAGCGGGTCATCGATAGACGAATTTATCAGGCAGGTTTTCTCGCCTTTCCATTCGGCGAAGCGCGCGAAGGTCAGCAGGAATTGATGTCGGAAGTGAGCACATGCGTAAAGAAGGGCGACTCGCTAATGGTGCAGGCACCGACCGGTTTAGGTAAGACACTGGGCGTCATGTTTCCTGCCTTGCGCTCATCGCTTTCGCGCGGCTCGCAGTTGATCTATGTCACGCCGAAGAACAGTCAGCATGCCGTCGCGCGCGACGCCATTCAGAGGATGCAGAATGAAGGCAGCAAACTGAAAGCGCTTGTCTTGACCGCGAAGAAAAAGATGTGTCTAAAGGAGGAGACCATCTGCAATCCCGAGTACTGCGAGTTCGCTCGCGATTATTACGCGAAGATGGAGCGGCACGATGTAGTTAAGAAGTGCTCCAAGGTCGACATTCTCGATAGGCACCGTTTTATCAAGTACGCTAAAAAATATCAGGTTTGTCCGTTTGAACTTTCGCTCGATTGCATCAAACAGGTTGACGTCGTCGTTGGAGACTACAACTATGTTTTTTCTCCGTTCAACATCATGGGACGTTTCAGTCGCCAGATGACAGGCTCGATGGACAAACCGGATCTGGTTATCGATGAGGCTCATAATTTGCCAGGTCGCGCTTGCGGTTACTACTCGGCTGCGCTGTCCGTCAACTATCTCGAAGAACTGGCGAAGCGGATGGAGAATCTGCAGCCGTACATATCAATTTCTGCGCGAGCCGCGATTGCTGATGTCATCAATTGTATCAAGTCGCATAAACCAATGAAGACTTTGAACAATCGCGGCGACGGCGAAATTACTATCGACAAAGTTCAGTTTCTGATGTTGATGGCTAAAGTCGCTGATATATCAGTGCGGCACATGGAAGGGCTTTTGGTGCCGCCGCTCAATGACCCTCTTCTTGAGCTTCACCGCACGCTCGATAGTTTTATCTCTGCATTATCGAATGCGGAGCGCCCCGAGTTCGTTTCACTGTATCAGGGCACCGCAGGCGGTACCTTGAAATTGGTATGCTGCGATGCGTCAGACATGTTGAAAGATTCGTATCGCGCAGTTCGGTCTGTGGTCGGCTTTTCGGCTACACTCAAACCATTCCAATATTACAGCGACTTGATGGGTTTCGATTCTGCCAAGGTCTCAACCAAAGAATTCCAATCGCCATTTCCGAAGGAGAATCGGAAACTGCTCGTGATACCGCAAATTTCTACGAAGTACTCCGATCGCGAGAGGAACTACGGGAAGATCGCAGAGACCATCTCACGAATTACAGCTCTTCGGCAGGGTAATTACATAGTCTTTTTCCCGAGCTTTGATTTCCTCTGGAAGGTCAAATCTCTCGTGAAACTGCCTGGTTTCGAAATCCTCACGCAGCAGCGCGAGATGCCGCAAGCGACTACGGAACAGTACTTGAACACGCTGCGCTCGAACACAAATCCGGTGATACTATTTGCGGTGCAGGGCGGTGTCTTCTCCGAGGGGGTTGATTACGCCGGTGATATGCTAATAGGCACGATTATCGTCGGACCGGCTCTTCCAACCTACGATTTTGAGCGCGAGACTTTAATGCGCTACTATCAAAACAAATACGGCGACGGCAACGCGTACGCATGCATCTATCCGGCTATGACGAAAGTTGTACAGAGTGCAGGACGGGTAATTCGGTCGCAGGACGAGCGCGGGTTGATTGTTTTGCTCGGACGCCGATTCATTGAAAAAGATTATGTTGTTGCCATGCCGGGTGATTGGTACGATAAGTCGGTACAGGAGCTTGTCTCTTGCAGCATTCTGTCCGATATCGAGCAATTCTGGTCGAGAGAGGGTGTGGATGAACTCGTCCAGCAACGTTGAGAAAACGAGAATGGAGCTGCTCACCGGAGTTGAGGAACGTCCGGCTACGGGTTTGCGCGGGGCGAAACTATCCGATCACATCTGCCTATTCCTCGACTGCCAGACTACTGGCGCCAGTGTAACTAGCGGTGGAAACTTACTAGAAGTGGCATGGTGCTACGGAGCATCGGGCGACTTGAGCTCTGATGTTTATTCTTATCTGGTGAAACAACCTGACGAGATTCCGATTCCCGGTCGTATTCAAATGTTGACTGGTATCACGGATGATGACATGGTGGCCGGTGTTGAGGCCAGCGAAATACTCGATTTTCTATTGCAGAAGTCGCGCGAGATTTCAACTCCGCAGCTCTGTATCGCCCATTATGCGCGGTTTGAAACGCACTTTATGACTCATCTAGTGGAACAACATGGCGATGGTGCGGATTGGCCATTTCTCAATGTTTGCACTTTTGAGATTGCTCGCCGATTGTATCCCAATCTGCCGTCACGTGGAATTCGCGCGCTGGGTGGCTATATCGGCTTGGATATGGAAGAGGTGAAGCGGTCGAATAGTCATGTTGCAGCCACTCGGGTGATCTGGCAACACCTTGTTGAGCGACTGGCTGAGGTCGGGGTTGAAACGCTAGATCAATTGCAAGAGTTTCTTGCCACCAAAGCTGGTGCTCGAACCGGCCCACCGGAGTACAAGTTGGAACGTCTGAAGCGTCTGGACTTGCCGAACTGCCCCGGTGTTTATCGCATGAAGAACCAGAGCGGGCGCATTCTTTATGTGGGCAAAGCAACGTCTTTGAAAAGCCGAGTAAACAGTCACTTCAGGGGGCGGAAAGGAAAGACTTCAAAGTCGAAGGAATTGCTTACCCAGGTCCACTCTATTGATGTGACGGAGTGCGGATCTCCGCTTGAAGCGGCTTTGCTGGAAACCGACGAAATAAAACTCTACGACCCGCCATATAATGTTAGTTTGAAACAAAGAAACAGGAAGCTGGTTTTTGCCTCCTGGGATTTCTTGTCCTTCTGCGAGGAGCAGGACGAAGATCATGTTATCGGTCCGCTACCTAACTTACGCGCGCTCGATGCGCTGTTGCGATTGAATGAAACTATCAATAGCGGCGTGATCGATCCTCATTTGCTTTTTGTGGAGATCCCTATCGAGGACCTCTCCGAGGGAGTTGAGATCTTTGTTGAGCGGCATGATATCTCTCTTGAGGAGGGAACCACTCCGCGTAGTCTTCTGGCTCTGGGGTTGCGATTTTTTAGATCTACGAAACGATTGATGCGCCAACTGGCGATGCAACGCGCTCTCGAATTGATGATCGAACAGCAACGCAAAGATGCTGGACTGGAGGATGTCGAGGCTCCAAACAGCCCAGAAATAGAGGAAACTGCTCTAACTGAAGACGATGACGATTTTGACTTTGACGAGGATGACCTCACTCCTGAAGAAATTGCCACAAAATTGGAGTCGCTTCTGATAAGCATTGCCAGAACCTACCTTGCTTCAAAAGATTTGACCTGTCTTCTTAATTCGAATATTCGGTTTAACTACAAGAAGAGCCGGCGCGAGGTTAGTGTTAGGAACGGGCAGATAGTCGATGGTTCTACTGCGGGTTCAATAAAGAAAAATAGTTCCGCAGCATATGGTGATATCGACGATTTGTGCGACGAGGCGGTTAGAGACTGGGCTGGTTTAAACGTCAGAGACTATGATCGAATGCGGGTTTTGTTGACTGAAGTCACGAAAATGTCTCAAACACAGCCGGACGTCGAGATTGAGCCCCGACTGCGCTATTTGAGTCGCTGGTAGAGCAGCCGGTTTCTCCGCCCACACACACACATGGGAGCGCTGTCTTGCGCTCTAATTGGTCTGGCGCATGGTTTTGGAGCATTTGCAGTCAAAACGGTTTCTTCGAATGAATTTTGAAAGAACTGTGAGTTTATAATATTCGAATTATTGAATGTATTGCTTGCAGACCGTTTAGCGTTCTGCCGGTTTTTGCTCGATTCAATGCTCCTTTCACCTCAAGAAGGAAAGTTAAAATGCTGAAAACCCTTCCAAGCAACGTTGTTGGCGATGTTATGGGTGGAATGATGACCGCCGTGGTGGCACTTCCAGTTGCCATGGCTTTCGGCGTTGCATCCGGTCTTGGTGCCGCTGCGGGCCTATATGGCGCCATGTGTTGCGGACTTCTGGCATCGGTCTTCGGCGGGACTAAGGGGCAGCAGTCCGGACCCACCGGACCTGTAGCCGTAATTATCGCGACGTTGCTAATAGATTGTGGTGGCAATCTTCCTGTCGTTTTTGCCGCCATTATTCTTGGTGGCATTTTGCAAATCGCAGCGGGAAAATTGAAGTGGGGAGAACTCGTGCGATATCTCCCGTATCCAGTGATTTCTGGATTTATGACCGGCATCGCAGCAATAATTATTTTGCTGCAGATTAATCCTCTGTTTGGAATCAAAGGTAGCAAGCAGGTGATGGAGTCCATACAGAGCTTTCCAAACATCATCCTTCATATGAAAGTAGAAGCTCTGTTAATCGGATTGCTGACATTCGCAATTATTTTCGTGACCAAACTCATATCTAAGAAACTGCCGGCATCGCTTATTGCGCTGGTTATCGCGAGTGTTGCCAGTGTGGTGCTGAATCTAGACATCCCCAGAATCGGAGAGATACCTGGTCAGCTGCCGGTGCCTTCGCTTCCAGTAGTGGACTTGAAAGCTATAACCATAATCGTAAGTGGTGGCGTCACTATTGCTCTTTTGGGCTCAATAGATTCTTTATTGACGTCGCTAATTGCTGACAAAATTTTGCATACCAACCACGATAGCAATAAGGAACTCGTCGGACAGGGCATTGGTAACATCTTTGCCGGCTTAATGGGAGGAATGGCGGGAGCTGGATCGACTACACGAACTCTTGCCAATATTGACGCGGGCGGTCGCACGCCCCTTTCCGGCGTTGTCTATGCGGCAATTATTCTTACTGTGATCACTGCTCTTGGTGGCGTCGCCGCTCAAATACCGTTGAGCTCACTGGCTGCAATCTTGATTGTTCTTGGTTTTGGAATCGTTGATTGGCGTTCTTTGAGTCATGTGAAAAAGGCGCCCAGATCCGATGTTTTAGTCATGTCAGTTGTTTTATTCATGACCGTTTTCATTGATTTGATCTCTGCTGTTTTGCTCGGAATGGCGCTCGCATCAGTTCTCTTTGTCAAAAAGATTACCGATGTTCATCTTTCGGACTTCGGTTCACTGGAAAGCAAGTCCGAACTCAACCATTTGTTCGACAAGCTTCCGCTCAACAGCTTGAGAGAAACATTCATGTACTCGTTTGACGGCCCAATCTTCTTTGGCGAGACTAAAAACCTGGCAAAGGCGCTTAAGGCTGCCGAGAATGCACAAACGTTGATTCTCAACTTCGAGCATGCCCATCACTTTATTGACCAGAGTTGCTGCTATTACCTTGAGGATCTTATTGGAGGCTTCCGTAAAAGCGGTCGTCTAGTGCTTGTGCTTGGGCTAGACGGTGATATCAAGGCTGGCCTCGAACGCATGGATTGTCAGCTTGTGCTCGACAGCGAATTTGTGGTGTCCGGCTGGAGCGAAGCTGTCGAAAAAATTAAATCTAAGTCCGAGAATTTAAGCCTGGCTGGATCTCAAACCGCTTAATATCCGATGAATCTTGCCTCCAAGAGTAATAAAATCTAGACTGAGCGACTGATTTCTTGCAAGGAACAGTCGGCAATGTTGTCAATCCCTGCGTGATGCGGGCTTGGAGTGCTTTCATGAATTTCAATCAGATCAATCAAAACATCCCCGAGGAGGTCAAGCAGATCATCCGCTATTCGAGCGAGGAAGAGGTCGTTGAGATCATGCTTCAGTCGCTAAAAATGGCGCTTGATAATCCGGACGAGATGGCTAAAGCTATGCCTGGCATGCCGAAGCAAATGATGGACAGCATGAAGCTTTTTCCTAAAACCGACGCAACGCTGCGTCCGATGGCTAAGGCCATGGCTAAGCTCTTGATTCAGCAGGTGAAGCACGGCAAGAATCCTACCGAAGAAGAAGTCAACAAAGCAGTCACTGAGGCCCTTTTCGGCGGCGGTGGCATCCCTGGAATGGGCGGTATGGGCGGACTTCCAGGTATGGCTGGATTGGGTGGTTTGCCCGGTATGGGCGCTCTTCCCGGTATGCCCGGTACAGGTGGCATACCGAATACTCCTTCCGCACAGCGAGCCATTCCGCAAGGTCCTCCGTTAGATCTGGAAGTCGCGTCTAAGGTAGACACATTTATTTCAAACGGCAAGAATCGGCTTGCAGAGCAGGAGTTCGAAGAGTCGGAGAAAGAGTTTGCGAAAGCGATTGAACTCCTCGATGAGCATCAGCCGGAAGGTGACCTGATTTTTACTGCGCTTCAGCATCAGTCAATTGCCCAACTAGAGCAAGCTGAATACCTCAAAGCTGAGCCTGTTTTGAAGCGCTGGTTGAGACTCGGTGAGAAGATCTACTCTCCTGAACACCCGCTGCTTGCTGGGGCCTATCTCGGTCTCGCTCGCGTGCGCGAAAGCCAGCAGAAGATGGATGATGCTGAATTGTTATACAAACGAGCGTTGGCAATTGCTGAGCGCAATGGAGATCAAGACCCTGAGGCGTTCACCGCAACTATTGATTCTGTCGCATACTTCTACGAATCACGAAAACGCCACAAGAAAGCAGACCCGCTCTTTGAGAGATCTTATGAAGTCAGGAAAAGTGCATACGGTGAAAAATCCCTTGAAGTCGCGGATTTTGAGATCGAGTATGCTCTAGTTCTGAACGAGCGTTCGCAGCATGAGGATGCAGTGAAATGGTGCCAGCGCGCGATCGAAACCAAAGAAGCGGAACTTGGAGATCAAGACCCGGAGACCATCGAGGCGGTTGTTCAACTGGCTGAAATTTATTTCGATGCTAAAGACTTCGACGCTGCCGACAAAATCTTGGTCGCAGTTATCGACAAGATGACGCCGTGTGCCGAGGGACGATTCGAAGCAATCGAACTGCGCGCGCAGGTTCTTCGCGAAGCTGGTCGCGATGCCGAGGCTGCTGAACTCGAAAAGGAACTCAGCGCGGCGGAAGAGTCCTAATCTAGCTTTCGAAAAATGCGGCTTAAAGCGTAGACTTCCCGGAGTCGGCAATTGACAGTGAATCGAACTGATTCACGAACTGGCTTGCGACTGTTGACACAGTGGAGAGCATTCCGCCTTGAAACGCTGCGAACAGTGCGAACAACGCGATGGCAGCAACAAGGTAGAGGTTGCCGTGGTCGGTGCTTCCGCTTCCGTCTTCTTCACTGATAAACTGGGCGACGTGTGCCAACATCGACTCTGCTCCAGAGGTCATGGTTTTCGAGCTTACGCGATGAGTATATTAAACTCGCTAGCCGCTGACAACACGGAAATTACGCACATTTTATGCTCAGCTGCCGCTGAATTGGACTTGAACCGGCGCCGATTGTGGGCTGGTATTGGCTTTGCTAAGTGTACTGTGAAGTATCGCTGCTGCAATGATCCCAACTCCCAGCGTGACTCCACCGCCGTTGAGGAAACGAGCGCCGCGTCCCGCCGTCGTGGCTTCGGATTTGACGGGAACTCCGAGGTCTGCGCGAAGGCGGTTGAAGAGTTCAATCTTTGTCTCTTCCTGCGCCACTGCGTCAAGTGATTTGAACTGGTCTCTGACTTGTTGCCACTTGGCTCTCTCCTCGGAAGTTTTAGTCGAGTCGTTCGCAGCTGTTTCGAATATTTTTGCAATGTCCTCAATTCCGAGCTCACGTTCCATCGTGTTTAACATTCTAGGTACGTCTCGCTTCGCGACCCTAGCTACCAGACCGCCAGGTAGTTGAATTTCGACTCGTTTTGCTTGCTCCATAGCGGCTTCGGGTCGTTGAAGCTGCGGGCTTGAATCACCTTGAGCGTTTTGAAAAGGCGATGTTTCGATTGGAATCTCGTCCACCGCGGGCGGTGGCACCACCCGTGTTTCTGCTCTGGGTCTATTAATGTTTTCATTTGCATAACTGCGCTGTTCAGCCAGTCGTTGCTTCAGATCTTCGACTCGTCTTCCTGATGCTCTGATCTCACTTTCTGCGAGGCGAAGACGCTCTTCAAGCTTGGCTTCTCTTGTTTCGGCCTCTGTCTTTTTGCTGCCTGCGCTATCCCGCTCTGTCTCCGTTTGTTGTAACCGTTCCCTGAGAGCGCTCTCGCGTTGTTGCGACTCTGCGCGTTCCCGTGCTGCTTTGATCGCGTCTGCTTCTCTTGCCGCCTGCATCTCTCTGAGTTGTTGCTCCAGTTCAGCCTGCCGTTTCTGAGCCGCTTCCAGTTGTGAATTTGACTCAGTTTTTTCTCGCTGGGCGTCGGCGAGAGTGGTTTCCAGCTCAGAAACTCGTCCTTTGGCTGATGCTCCTTCGGTTTCAGATTTTTGGAGAGCCGTTTCCAGTTCCAAGACTTTTGAATTTGACGCCTCAAGTTGTTTGGTTAGTCTTTCGGTAGTCTCTGTTTTCGCGGTTTGCGCTTGCTCCAATTGCGTCGACAGGTCAGTAACGCGAGTTTCCATCGCGGTAATTTCTGTTGCGCGTTTTTCTGCCGCAAGTCGCTGAGCTTCTTTGTATTGGTCGAAGGTGGTGCGGAGATCGCGAACTTCCTGGTCGAGCTTCGCCTTGTCAGCGGTGTTCTGCTCTGTGGCTTTGTCCAGTTCGGCCTGTTTTTCAGCTAGTTTTGTATTGAACTCTTCGACCTTCTGTTCGTGCGCGACTTTCTCCGCCGACAGTTTTTCGTCTGCTCCAAGTTTATCTCTTTGAGCTGTTTCAAGCGCGCTGGTCAGGTCTGCTATTGTTTTGGTCTGCTCCGCCGTCGAAGCTTTAGCTGCTTCTGTTATCGAAAGATTTTCCTGCTTCGCCAGTTCGAGAGCTTTCGTCAGCTCGGTGTTTCTAGTATCGGCAGCGGTGCGCGCTCGTTCTGCATCAGCTAATTTCTTTTGATTGCCATCAAGCTTCGTTTCTGTGTCAGCTAGTTTCGTTTCTGTGTCAGCTAGTTTCGTTTCTGTGTCAGCTAATTTCGTTTCAGTTTCAGTTAATTTCGTTTCCGTATCAGCTAGCTTCGTTCCTGCATCGGTCAGTTTGGTTTCTGTATCGGTAAGTTTCGTTGCTGTTTCGCCGAGGTCTGTTTTGAGCTTTGCTTCGCGTTGTTCTGCAGCGGTTCGCTCTCTCTGGGCGTCGGCGAGAGTAGTTTCCAACTCAGAAACTTTTTCTTTGGCTGATGCTCCTTCGGTTTCAGATTTTTGGAGAGCCGTCTCCAGTTCCAAGACTTTTGAATTTGATGCATCAAGTTGAGTTGTAAGTTTCTCAGTCGTCTCCGCTTTGGCTGTTTGCGCTTGCTCCAACTGGGTCGACAAGTCAGTAACGCGAGTTTCCATCGCGGTAATTTCTGTTGCGCGTTTTTCTGCCGCAAGTCGCTGTGCTTCTTTGTATTGGTCGAAGGTGGTGCGGAGATCGCGAACTTCCTGGTCGAGCTTCGCCTTGTCCGCGGTGTTCTGCTCGGTGGCTTTGTCCAGTTCCGCCTGTTTTTCAGCTAGTTTTGTATTGAACTCTTCGACCTTCTGTTCGTGCGCGACTTTCTCCGCCGACAGTTTTTCGTCTGCTCCAAGTTTATCTCTTTGAGCTGTTTCAAGCGCGCTGGTCAGGTCTGCTATTGTTTTGGTCTGCTCCGCCGACGAAGCTTTAGCTGTTTCTGTTATCGAAAGATTTTCCTGCTTTGCTAGTTCGAGAGCTTTCGTCAGCTCGGTGTTTCTAGTATCGGCAGCGGTGCGCGCTCGTTCTGCATCAGCTAATTTCTTTTGATTGCCATCAAGCTTCGTTTCGGTGTCAGCTAGCTTCGTTTCGGTGTCAGCTAATTTCGTTTCTGTATCAGAAACTCTTTCTCGGGCTGATGCTGCTTCGGTTTCAGATTTATTGAGAGCTGTCTCCAGTTCCGTAACCTTTGAATTTGATGCATCAAGTTGTTTTGTGAGTTTTTCGGTCGCTTCTGATTTTGCCGTTTGCTCTTGCTCCAACTGCGTCGATAGGTCCGCAACGCGAGCTTCCATTGCGGTTATTTCAGTTGCGCGTTTCTCAGCGGAAAGTCTCTGAGTTTCTTTGTATTGGTCGAAGGTGGTGCGGAGGTCGCGAAGCTCCTGGTCGAGCTTCGCCTTGTCAGCGGTGTTCTGCTCGGTGGCTTTGTCCAGTTCGACCTGTTTCTCAGCTAGCTTAGTATTGAACTCCTCGACCTTTTGCTCGTGTGCGACCTTCTCCGCCGTCAGTTTTTCGTCTGCGCCAAGTTTTTCCCTTTGAGCTGTCTCAAGCGCTCTGGTCAATTCATCGATCTTTTGGGACTGATCCGGTTTCGCACCAATCGGCGATTTCTCTCCAGGTTTATTAGTTTCCTCTTTGGAGTTTTCTGCCGGGTTCATTCGCTCAAAGGCCCATTTTGCTCCGCGCTGAATGAGTTTGTATCCTGCTCCGGCGAGCACTACGCCGATTAAGGCATTTTGGGCGAGAGATTTCAGGTCGCTATCAGTGAAACCTTTGGTTGCGTCTTCTGTTTCTGAATTAGATTCGGGAGTAGCAACGGCGTGCTCGGTGGCGGGTTTTTTCTCCGGTTCGCTTGATTTAATTACATTTGTTTCGACGCCGAGCACCTTATCCGGTGCCTTCGCCTCCAGGCTGTTTCCGTTTCGTTTCTGGAAGTGTTCACGATATGCTTGTTGTTTAAGCCGATTGAAGTTCTCCGTGAACTCCAGTTCTGGACGCAGCTTTACAGCCTCCTTGAGAAGTGTTTGACCTTTTGCTAGAAGTTGAGCATCTCCGCTTTTTATGTAAGCAAAAGCAATTTCTGACCGAACTTGCGCAGGTTCCATATAACGTTGATAAGCGTTCCATTCTTTGTCTGCTGCTAGTGAACGTTTCTCGTACAATTTTGTTGTGTTGTGACCGGCAGCGTTTTCTAGAACAATGGTGCGGTCCAGTACAAGCCGATCTCGGAACGTTTCCATTCGTAGATCTAGTAATGCATCCGAATTAGTTTTATCGCTTTCTTGAATTGCTTTGTCAAAAAGTTCAACTGCATTTTTTATGCCTAGCTTCTTTGCCGTTTCAAATCCTATAGAAAGTTGAGCTGCTGAACCATTGTTGCTTTCACCAGCGGAAACGTTTGTTCTCTTCGGCGGAAGTTCGGGCTCCGCGGTGTAAGGGGCCGATATCGTACGAGCCATTTTTTCGTAGCCCGCGAGCAATCCTGTTTGAAACTCGCGGCTGAATTGCAATTCTGGTCGGCGTGATACTGCTTCTAGAAGCAGCTTTTCACCCGCTGCTATCTCTTTTGTTTGGCCCGAGCCAATTAAATCGAGACCCAAACTCGTCCGACTGGTCGCCGGCGACAAATAATCCTGATACTTGTCCCAGTTGAGATGGTCCTGTAGTTGCTGTGCGTTGCGGATGAGGTTGGACAGTGGGTCTTGGCGATCTGCTACCCGTGCCGAATTCAAATCTAAATCGATTTTGTCTTCTACACCGCGCTGAAAACCTGCAAGCAGCATTGGGTGATTTAGCTCGTCGGACTTTTTGATTTGCTCGATCTTCCGATTTTCTGGCTCTTTCGCTGACGAGAGCTGGTCCATCGGGTTTTGCCAAATCTCTGACGAAATGTCCTGCCATAGTGACCCGCTATTTGCAGTCGGACGAAAGTCTTCCGTCGCTTCCGAAAATGTAATGCTCTCGGCTTTGGTAGGCGAGTAAGCATCGTTATTTCCCACTGAATTAGGGACGTTGGTGTTTTCGATTTTTGACATACGCACAATAAGCTCTATCTGACGAAGGGGGAGGAGCGTCAGCAAATCATCGTACGCATCTATTCAATCGCTTCTATTTTTGGACAGGAAAAACGCGAAACTGTCGATTCTGCTTGTGATATTGAATTTCACCGTAGATCGATCTTGTCATGTTTATCCATCATTGTCGGCTGAAGTCGGGTCTGGGAGCGGTTTAATCTGAAGTCACAAAAAAGCCACGCCGCTGTAGGAAAGTATTCTCGGAAGTTTCCCAGGAGACCGCACGCCTTGAAGAGGGTATCGGAACCGCCAAGCATATTTAATTTCACAGGCGATCAGTTGCCTGATTCGGAGAGCCCGGGAGAGGGCGCCGATATGTATTACACCCTCTGGCATCGCCAGAAGTCGGAGCTGGTAGCTCTGCGATTCTTGGTTATGATGCAATTGTTAGGTATTTTTGTCTTATCTATAACGATCGGATGCTTGTTGTTTCGCGGCTATTAACGATTCACTAGTCATTCACTGATTATTTCAAACAGCTTCAAGTCTCCACGAAGGTCTGTTACCGTCTGATACCGGTCTTCCGGCTTTTTCTCCAAGCATCGCATGATGATAAGTTGAAGTTCCTGCGGAATGTTAGTTGCGCTGGCAGCCCGTGCAAATGGAGTCGGAGCTGTCTTTACTTGCTTTGTCATCGTGTCTCGTGGTGTGGCTCCCGCAATCGGTGCCAGACCTGTCAAGGCGCGAAACATAACACAGCCCAGAGAATAGATGTCGGAGCGCGAGTCCACATGCGCGGCCATGCATTGCTCTGGGCTCATGTAGGCAGGCGTTCCAGTAACGTAGCCCTCCAAAGTGACCTTCTCGGCTTTAGCTTTTTCCGGGTCAGCCGGCAGCGCGAGACCGAAGTCGACAAGTTTGACCATCTCCGGTTTTTTGTCCTGTGGAACCAGCATTATGTTGGCGGGTTTCAGATCGCGGTGAACTATGCCCTGGTTATGCAAATGTTCTAGTGCATCGCAGGCCTGGCGGAAGATGTTGATGCTACGCGTGACGCTGAGATTGCCTTCTGAACGAATGGTTTTTCGCAGGGTATCTCCGTCGACGAGTTCCATTACCAGATAGTGTTCACCACCTGTGGTGCTGCCCAGATCATACACTTGAACGACATTAGGATGACTGAGTTTACTGGCGGCGCGCATTTCTCGTTGAAAGCGTTGGACATCTCGCTCGTCTTGACTGCTTAGAATTTTGATTGCAAACGGTTTTTCATCGTCCAGCTTGATTGCTTTATAGACAACCCCAAGGTGCCCTCGACCGAGTTCCTCGATTAGTTTATATCTTTCCGAAATTAAACTGTTTAACAACAATAGTCCTCATCGCCTCTAATTTTGAATACCCGGCTGCTAATTTCAACAAACTTATTTTCCAGACTTCTGTCAATCTGGAACAATGATCTGGAAGCTCCTCTCTGGTCGCACTAAGTGAAGAGCCGCCAGGTGATGCAAGGGTCTTTCGAATCCAGTGAAGGAGAATTAAATGCCGCGCGTGCCGAAGTCAAAAAACGACGGGGATATTGTCGATTACGTCCAAGCCGAACTTGCAAAGGTCGCCGACGAATCCAAGGCGCCCGAGATGCAGGCATATATGAAAACCGATATGCCATTCTACGGAGTTCAAAAACCAGATCGATTACCAATTATTCGCGGTATGAAGGCGAATTTCCGCCCTGCGAGTCGTTTTGAGTACGAGCAAACGATCCGTCGTCTCTGGGACCTGCCTTATCGCGAGGAGAAATATCTTGCTCTGAACTACGCATGCGAGTTTGTCTCGCTTGCTGAGCCGAAAACGCTCGTGCTATTCGAGGCGCTGGTTCGTGAAGGCAGCTGGTGGGACTTCGTTGACGTAATTGCAGGTCACCTGGTCGGCGCTATTTACCTCAAATATCGCGATGAAATCGAGCAACACATGGACCGTTGGATAGTAGATGACGATTTCTGGATTCGAAGAACTGCCATCCTGAGCCAGATGAAGCATAAAAAGTCTACCGACGCCAAACGTTTATTCGCCTATTGTCTGGCTCAGGCTGGCGAGAAGGAGTTTTTTATTCGAAAAGCTATTGGCTGGGCACTTCGCGAGTATAGTTATGCCGAGCCCGCGGCCGTCAAGAAATTTTTGCTTGCCAATAAGAATCGTTTGTCGCCTTTAAGTTTCAAGGAGGGTGCCAAGCATCTTGTCAAAGTTGGAGTTATGGATGCTTGAGGGCTCCAGTCGTGTATCATGTGTAACCATTAACAATCATCGGTTTAAAATTGACGTTTCATTTACTACCGTTTGTTGTTGAATTCGAGTGTGGCATAAAGAATGCCTGAGAATCATAAGGAGTAAGACGATGAACCTTTCGGCAAAAAATGTTTTCCAGGGCATTCCCTTGATCATGTGTTTTGCTCTTTTAAACGCTTCGCCAGCGTCAGCACAGGTCGCAGGCGCAGACCAGGGCATTTTCAATGATGAAGAACAGATGCTGCGAATCAATAATTCTCAGGTTCAACAGTATCAATCGCAAATGGCACAGGCTGAGCGCGATTTGAATTCTGAAGAAGCGAAAAATGAGACCTATCGTCTCTACGCTCAGAAAAAAGTAACTGACTTGTCCAAATCGGTCGCCACTGCCACTGGTGCAAAGAAATCTGAGGACCAACAACAGCTTCAGTTTTTCAAAGACTGGATAAAGCGCGATCAAGACTACAAAGCCAGGCAGACTGCCTATATCAACCAGCTTCAGCAGACCATCAACAATCTTCAACGTGGACAGCAAACAACTTTGTCGAACCTCGGTTCTGACATAACCGCAATGCGTGAAACGGTTCAAGATAGAAAAGATGCGCAAAAGTTCAATCAAATGATGCAGATGAATTACTTCAATGAACTGCAAAGCGAAATGGGCGCAGCTACCTGGGGAAGACCGCCGCAAGACGGTACTTTCAACAGCACAGGCGGCTACGGCATGATGGGCGGCTACGGCTACAGTATGGGTGGCGGACGTCGCAACTACTGGTAAGATTTGCGACCTAAAACAGCGAGCTAATCCTCATCATCTAGAGAAAGTTCACCGGCCCTGGTTATCGCCAGGGCCGTTTTTATTAGTCCGGGCGGACCGTTTTCGTAGACCAGATAGCTTGCTTTCCATATCGGACTGAATTTGTTTTTGTACTGCCGCAATCCTTTGTAAGAGAAGAAGCGATTCATATGCTCGTAAATCTGATGGATAGCGCGTTCTTCCATACTTGCGCCCGGCTGATCGCCGACCCCGGACAAAGCCGCCAGTCCCAGGCTGAAAGTTTGAAATCCGTCTTCCTTCAATGCAGTCAGTAATTTTGTGAATAGATAGTCCATTGTTCCATTCGGGACATCCTCATTGTGGCGCATCATGTCGATGGATGCTTCGCCTTCGCCGTATGATGGTACCTGATTTACGAAAGCGATTACTTCCTTTTGCGGATTCTTCAAGACGAAGAGAATGTCTTTCTCGACCTCTTCTCTTTCGAACCATCCAAGGCTGAAACCGCGTTCGCGCCTTCCCGGCAATGAGAGCCAGGCGTCAGAGACGCGCTGTACCGTATCAACTAATTCTTTGGAATGCGGGGGTGCAAGCCGCTCTAAGACAAATCCTTCTTTGTCGAATTTCTTGACTTTTGACTTGAAATTTTTGCCCTTGCTAGTCTCCGTAGAGAACTTGTTAAGATCGACGATCGCCTCTTCGCCCACCTTCAGGACATCCAAACCGAGCTTTTCATAGAGCTCTACGTTGTCGGGTTTGACCTGGAGAAACGCCATGGTCCAGTCGTTGTTCTTGCAGAAGGTATGAAACTCTTTTGTAATTCTTTCCAGCTCTTCGGCGGGACCGACCGGATCTCCCAGTCCTATGGCGACATTGAGAACAGTTTTGTACGCAATAAAGCTGTTTCCGTCCGGCAAAAAATAGTACGACTTGTCAGACAAGATCTTGTAGTGATCGAGCGCATCTTTGCCGTATTGCTTCAGAAGTGACTGGGCGCGCTCACGTTCTCTCGGGTGAGTCGACAGCTGGTATTGGATCGGTCGGAATAGGCTGTAAACTGCGAACGCAGCGGCTAAACTGCCGAATATGTGCAGTGAGTTTAAAAACCATCGAGCCGATGCGCTTCGGGCGACGAGGTCGGGATTGCCGATGAAAAACAATTCTCGAGTGGAACGCGATAGCGCTTCGAGCAGTTCGAAGTTCAAACCGAAGTCATGTTTTTCCAGAAGGAAGAAACCAATCGTGCCATATGCAACAGCAAGGATGACACTTAGCAGGAACTTTCTCACTCCAGTCCTTATGCGATGCGACTCGCTCAAGACCGTGAATTGTTTTTTGTAGATAAACAGGAGCACCACAGTTAGTATCGGAACAATCAGCGTAAGTAGAGGAATGCTTTCGCTTATATCCGGATCTGAGATAAACTTGATTCGCTCGGCGCCGATTCGTGCAATGTGCAAAACTGCTGAACCCGCAGACATGGCGACCGCTGCGTACCAGGCGTTGCGTTTTCGCTTGAATAGATTTACCGAGAGGTAAATGAGAAACAAGCCAAAGGCGACATGCAACGATTTACTGAAGTGGTAGTCATCAGCGGTGACCAGCACGGAGAATAAGCGTGGGTGCTCGGCCAGGCGAGCCGCGAGAGGCTGGATAGCTGCGACTAATCCACTGACTAGAGTGAAACTGGCAACCACATTGACCGGCCAGCGGCTGGGAGAGAAGCGTTTGATTTCCTCTTCCGATAACGCATGCCCTGGCACAGGCTGGGAGACGAAGGCGACATCGGGCGTGTCATCGTCTTCCTCTGGAGCCTCCTGAGCAACAGTTTCCGCGGGTGCGCTTTGGGCGTCTTCTAATTTGTCAGCCGATTCATCTTCGGTTTTATTTTGCGAGTTCTGATCCATAATGGCAGTGTAAACAGTTTGGGTGCGCAGGTGTTTAGATTAATCGTTTTAGTGGTCGCTCTGACGATATTCATACCCGCTCATGCGTTGGCTCAGGCCGATGAGGGCACGGAAGGACCGCCAGAGGGCGAGTTCGGCAACTGGCCTTTTCCAGGTTCCGTCGACGAGTTGCCTGACGGTATGCGACCGGGGCAGGCTTACACAGGCTTTCCAAATAATTATCGGAAGAATGTGGATTGGATGTCCATTCCGTCCTGGCTTGCGGGCGACTGGGCATCGAAAGACCTGCGAATCATGAAAACTTACGACCACACCAATGGTACGTTGAAAACCATTCCATCTTCCACAGTTGCGCCGTTTGCCGACCACTTTGGCGACCAAACCGATCGGCAGGGCACTGTCTGGTCCTGTAATTTCACACCGTACATTACTAACCTTCCCCTGGATCAGCTTACAGACTCGCAGCTGACTATCGGGATGAAACCGCTGGAGGTTCGAGAAGATGGCGTCGCCCTCTGGCAGCGCGTCCTACACGTCTTACTCACTCCCAACAACGCAATTCACGATTCTTATACCGAAGAGCGGGTGACCGAGTTTTCGCCTCAAGGGCCGGGTATGACTATGGCGCAAATTACCGCGCGTTTCTACAATCCGGCGGGCGATCCGATTTTTACGACGAACTCAATGCGCATCATGCGGAAGGTAAAACAGTATCAGCCTCTTCAGCAGCGAAACGGCATCAATCTGCCGATGTCGCTTAGCGAATACTTGCAGTCGACAGGGAGACCGGAGCTTATGTTTGGTAATCAATAATTGCCACCAAGCGCGGTGCGCTAGTTTTGCTTGAAGTTGCCGTAATGTTGAATCAGAGCCTTTACCGCATCTTCTGTTTCCTTGCCGTCGGTGAGCTTCTCCACTTCCGCCTTGTCACCGATTATTTCAATGGCTTTCCATGCCTTTTCTCTTGCCTTGACGATGGGATGGGCCTTATAGACGAAAAATAGCGGTGGGATTGCCATTGGATTTTTCTCTTTGGCAAGTTGCTCAATGGAGGTGACAACTGCTTCGTAGTCTTCGTGTTTGAGACCATTTACGAGGAGTTTGAAAGTGAAGGAATCGAACTTGGACTTCAGAGAGTGGGCAGTCCCTTGAATCAGATCGGTTATCGATTGGAAGCTGCTTTGATAGTCGCTCATTTTTTTGCCGCGCTCCGTGTGCACACACAATACGGCTATGATACATTGTTTTTGTCTGCGATCTGGATCCGGACGGAGAAGTCCTGTTGGGCGAAGTCAAAATTTCAGGAATCCAGCGTTCTGTTGCGCTTGCTGTGTCGCTTTGCATGGCAGGTACCGTTGTGTCGCTAGACGAACTATCGCCCTTAAAACTACTGGCGCCGGCCATCGCCGCTGAAAGCAAATGGTCTATAGAAAACGTTTTGAAGGCCAGGGACATTGAGATTGATGCGAAGAATGAAGTGACTTCAGACATCTGCTCCTCGGCCGTAGACCGTGAATTGGCAGAGATGGAATTAACTCGGGGATATTACAAGAACGCTGTTAAGGTCTCGCAGACCGTAATCAAGGATTTGCGTAAATACCTGAAGCCGGATGATGCCCGGGTTCAGTCTGCACGTTTACTACTATCCGAGGCGTATTTGAAGTCGAAAAACAGAAACGGCTGTTTGAAACATTTGCGGGCCGTATTGTTGCAGCAACTTCACTCCGATGAGATCAGGGAGTTGAAGATTCGCCGAGGCATGTCCGCGAGCGAATTAAAGGAGGACGGCGTTGAGACTGAAAGTCAGTTTGAGGAGCGCTATAAGAAACTTGCCAGCAATGCAGTATTCCAACCCGCATCTGAGGCTGTTCGTCGGGCGGAACTACTATTTTGGGAAAACCGTTTAGCTGATGCTTTGCGATTAACGAGAATCAGTTTATCTTTAGATGACACAGGCACCGTGGATGGTGACAGGACGAAGTTCCTTCAAGCTTTGATTTACTTTGGGCAGGGCGATCGTGGTGCTCTTGAACTCACACGGCGAAGGCTGGCAGAAGGTTCTTCGAATTCAATGAAATCCGACCATAACGGTCAAGCCACAGAGAATAAAACTCGTACCTATATAAAGGAATCGCAAGCTTCTGCTGGGGCAATGGATGCGCGGAAAGCATTTGTTGATGGCTTGGTTGCTGAACTTGACGGCGAGCACACTGAGGCGTTGAAATCTTATGAAACCGCCATAGCGAAGTTAAAAGGGCAGGAGCCTCGGCTGGATGCGTTGGTGTTTCAGATTTACAAGGGTAATGCACTACTTAACAATGGTGAACCCGTTGCCGCCTATCGTGATCTGAATCATGTATTTGAAACCGCACGTCGACTCGTCGAAGGTCGCGAGCAAGGCTTGCTCTTCGGAAAAATGTCGCAGGTCGCGTTGACGGAAATGTATAGAACGCTTTTAGTCAGAATGACTTACGAAAGCGAACTGTCGGAGGCGAATGACTCAGATTCGCAGCCCTCGAAGGTTTTAAGAAATTGTCTCGAAGCGAGTATGTTTGATGGAAAAGCGCGAAAGGCGGTTCGTCCATACGAAGAAAACTACGCGGCGCTCGCCGATGCGCTTTATCATGTTGGATATCAGTTTAAAACCAGCCATCGCCAGACCCAAGCTCAGCGTTGCTTCTGGGATAACGTCTTCGTGATCGAAACACATCTTCCTGAGTACAAACGCCAGTTGGGCGGCACTTTGTACGATCTGGCCGAGTCTTATTTTTGGTCCGAGCACTACGATCTTGCCATCGAAGTCTTTCGCAGATGTGTTGATGTCCGGCGGCGAATCGACCCTGATTCGCTCGATTATATTTTGACCCTGAACACACTAGGGCGAGTTTATTTGGCAAAAGGTGATGCTCTTGAGGCTATCGACTGCGTCAATTCGGCGCTGCACCGCTTGCTTCACCACGAGAAACTTCAGTCCACAAGAGTATCGAGAATGGTTGCTGACTTGCGACGGACCTCGAAAGTCGAAGAAGAGAGCTCTGCACCAGAGGTAGTGGCATCAGGAGATCGCTATATCGAGCAAATTAGCGCACTTCCCCTCCCGGAGCAAATTGACTCTGTTAGTAAGTCTCGCTCAAGTGCCAATCCCGACACCTATCCGCAAATCGACGACCTCTGGCAAGTCCTGGCAGATTCATACAGTCGTCACAAAAACTATGATGAGGCTTTGGAGATCTCCAAACGCTTACTGGAATTACGGGAGTCGTCGAAGGTCAGATCGCAGTCTGACATTCTTGGAAGTTTGTGGCAGCTTGCCTACATCTGTGGAGTTTCCAATCGCCACAAGGATGCTGACAAATATTACTCGGAGCTACTCGACAAGTTCGGAACGGATAACCCTCGCTGGCGAGCGTTATGGTTTTATTCCAGGGGGGTGGTTCTAGATTCACTCGGATTGCCGGAGCGCGCTGCTAGCGACTTTCGCAAATCGATTGTCGAGTACAAAAAATATATGAAAACTCTCGACAAGATAAATGACAGCGAGTCAGTTGATCAAACCGGCTGGATGATTGCTGACCTCGAGCAGGAGCTGAAAGCGAAACAGCGATGCAAACCCGATGCTACAGACTATTTGAAAGGATATTCAACTTGTTATTGGGATAAAAAACGCTTTCCTTTAAAGGTCTATATCGACGACTCACGAGAACGTGGCTTCGGACCAAAGCTTTTTGCGCTTGTTAAAAAGGCAGTTGACGACTGGGCTGAGACGCCCGGGATGAAAGACAAAATTAAATTTGTCGATGATCGAGAAGACGCAGATATTTATTTGGAAAGAGTCAGCAATTACGATGCAATCCCGTATGGCTCCGGTGGTGGCGCTTCGGCGAGTTTCGTTTGGCGCGGCAAAAAACTTACGAAGGAAATCGACAAAGTTCATTTGCGTATGTATTGCGCTGACTATGATCTAGATAAAATGGCTAACCATGCCGTTTTGCAGCTGTATACGCTGGCTCTTCATGAATTCGGACACGGTTTGGGATTGGGACATTCGCCTTCCGGACTCGACGTCATGTATTGGAAATCTGCTATAGATAGATTATCGAGCCGTGATCGCGCCTCTGTCCGGGGAATCTGTGGTTTTCAAGAGGAAAGGCGCGGCCGATAAGGGTTTCCAAGCGTTTAGCCCGTTTCGAGTCGGGTAAATAGGAAATACGGGAGTGGAGGGTCCGCTAGGACCTGGTCGAGCGCACAAAGCGCGCCGACGATCGTTGCAAACGGTCGTTGTTTTTCTGCCGACTTTTTTTGGAGGAGCGTGATGATGAGCCGGTTTCGTAAGCCGTTGACCTGGGTTGTAGCTCAGTCAATACTTGCACTATCGCTGCCGTTGGCAGCACTGGCAGCTCCATCTGAGGACATGACCTCTAATGGATTTGAATTGCCTATTAACGATGTCCTTCTGGTCGATGAGACGAGAACCGCATCAGCCGAAGCTTCAACTTCAACCTTCGCGTCGCCGCTGGCGTCGCCATCGACGCCTGTTGAAACATTGCCGCAAGCGGCACCACAGGCAGTGACACCTACTAATAATACAGATGAACCGGAAATGGTTGGCGCTCTTGAATCAGCCAAGGCCCGCGCTATTGCTCAGAAGGTAGACAGCGAGCCGGGAGCGGTTCTCGAAATTGAAGATATCGTATCGAAGAATGAATTGTCGCCCCCTCTCATGGGCGGTGTCGAATCGAATAACGTTGATCAGGAAGTTATCGTTATAGACAATGATGAGTTTCAACTCGCCGGAACTGATGAAGTCTGGCAGGAACTCAAAGACGAGCCTGGCATGACTAAAATCAGTGCCGGCGCTCAATTTCCTGTCGTAGTCGTTTCTTCACTGAACAGCAAACATAATCAAATTGGCGACCCGCTCGAAGCTCGTTTGAAAACCGACATCAAAATCGGCGGAAAACTGATTGCGAAGAAGGGCGACAGAGTTGTTGGTCACGTGTCCAGCTGCAGCAAAGCTAGAAAGATGCTTCATGCCGAAATGTCGACGAAGCGTTGGATGAGAGCGAATGGCGCTATCGGTTTGCAGTTCGATGAGATCGTAACCGAGAGCGGCGAGCACCTTCCGCTTGTAGCCAAGCCGGCCAAGCGTGCCAGAATTGTGAAAAACATCAACGAGGGTCGTGTTCTCGGCGTCAACGACAATGGGGAAGTGGCTAGCCCGCTATCGACTCAGCTCAAACACCAGGCTGCTCACCTCGCTATCCGCGCGGCTGCATCTGCCGGGGGAGCATTCAGCTTCGGTATCGTACCTGCTGCTTATGGTATCGTCGGTGCTATCAACCCGTCGTTTGCGTTCCTGCATCCGGTCGGTAAGAACGTACCGCACAGAAGACTCAAAGGTTTTGCTATGGGTGTCGTATCGGGTCTCCCGGGCGGCTTCCTGATTGCTGATTCCATTATCAGAGGTGTCGACGCTGAGATCAAACCGGGCGACGAATTCCTCGCTCAGTTCCATCAGGACTTTACCGGCGAAGCCTCCACATCGGCTAGCATCATTCCGGGCGCGTCCCAGAAAGTACACGGCGAAGTCGTAAATCCGAAAAAATAATAACCTTCGGAAAGATAAACAGGTTTGTGTTTGTTTGAAGCCCCTTCTCCGGAAGGGGCTTTTGACCGTTCAGCCCTAATTGCTGCTAATTTCGTTGCGCTTGCGGTTGGCTAAAATAGCTGTTCTGTATACGGGCCCCGTCCAGATGGGGCGGTCATGAGTCACGGGAGCTGTTTCCATGAGTTTGAAAGAAGACGGGTACGAAGCGCCGAACCATCCAAATCCGATGGACCGAAACCGTTCGATTGTTTGGGCCCGCTACCATGTTGATAGCAACGAATGGGCACTTCTATCAGCCAAAGTGACCCGACGTGACGGGCGTATTTCTCTGGCGACCATTGCATTGGTCGATAACCATGGACGCGAACTCCTCGAGGAGATGATCAAAGCATCGGATGTGGTGCCGAGCGAGGAGATCGCTCAACATGGTGTGGACCAGTCCGTTGTTTTCAACGCGAAAAGCTTTGAAGAGGTTATGCGCAAACTCGTAGATCGCATCGGCGAGAGAACGCTTGTCGCCTGGGATATGAAGGCGGTCCAGGAAATTATGGATGAGCTCTGCGCGATAAATAACATGCCGCAGGTCGAATGGCGCGGTGAGAGTGCTTGTAGAGAACTCGCTCGCTTTAAAGGCGAGACGCAAGACGTGAAGAAGGGTTACAACCCACAGCCTCTCAAACTGATCGGAATCAGTGCCGCAGACGAGTGCAAGTCCGTTTTGAAAGTGATAGCTGAGATTGCTGCAAGCAGCCAGGCCTCTGATTCGTTAATCGACGGCAAACCGGGTTGGACGGCCGAATTCTATCGACCGAAGGTCGGCGCTAAAGAGAAGCTCAAGGGCTTGTTCGGTTTGCACTAAAACCGTTTTGCAATGCACTCGCGTCGTTAAACGAAGAAACTAATTTTGAGAGGCTTCCTGTGTGCTGGGAAGGCGGTCGAACATTTTGTTCTCGGTTAGAAACTCGTTTAACGAACTAACTAGATTTACTCCGTTGAGCTCCGCCACTGGTTGAAATTCTGACAGCTTCGTTCGTTCGGCGTTCGAGAACGATTGGAGTATTGGTTTTCCATTCTCATCAAACGTCTTAGTACTACTGGTGGTGGCAATCAGTCCCTCGTTATCGGGGCGAAAAGTTACGATCTCCTCTTGCTGCGTCGTCGTTTGAATCTTGCTGTAAACCGGATCGAGGCGGAAGACATTGCTGTGAAATCGCAGTACGACCGAGCCTGGATTGGACTGCAAACAGCTCATGTCCATTACATAACGCCTGTCAGTGCTATCGCCTCTGTTTCCATCCGCTCGGAAAGGCAGAATTTCAGCGTGCCAAATTGTTCCTTTCACATCGCGCTGATGACCAAATGCAAGTCGAACTTTGTTGTTCAACCACATTGGATTACGCATCTCCTGACCTGTGCGAAAGTCTTTGACGTAGGTTTCCATATCGCCATTCTTCATCCACGCGCCAGCGAGCCAATCAGGAACCGGAAACCACGCTACCCGGGTAGTGTTACTGGGGGCGGCGAAGGTCGCGCCGGCACGAAAATTTTGAGAAACCGGCGGAAGGTATTCTTTGTGTTCGACGCTTCCCTGGATGACGTAAGCGTTGAGCGGAGATGCGCTGATTAAACCGATTGCGGCTGCCGCTACCAGCAGTTTCAAGCCGCGAGTTGCTTTGATCTTCATACTTCTGTGTCCACCATGCATCTATGAAACGTCTCGAATCTTCTTGAGCGTTCTGATGATTTTGTCAGGCTGGGTGGCATTCGAGATCGTGATGAAAATCCCTTCGCCAAAGTTTGCCACGAAGACGGCGCCCATCTCGGTGTAGAGGATGATTTGCTGCAGGCGCTCGTTGCCGATGCCTTCGAGCATTGCTTCGGTTCCCATGTAAATCGACAGTGCCCGGACCGCGAGATTTTCCGAATTCAGTTCATCAGGTAGCGACCCGGCGACCATCAGACCATCACTGCCGATAATCGCCCATCCTACGACTTCTTCGTGACGAGTGATCTCGTTTAGAATTCCGCGAAGGTCTTCCAGCGCCTTTATGGTCAGAATCCGAAGACCCAATTCTGAGGGCGCCGCGGCGGTCATGCCGCGAAGCATTTCAAGTTCTCGGTCGTCGAGAATGAATCGGCCGATGTTGCAAATTAAGCCTGGCGTGTTTGGATCTATTTCCGGATTCGGATTCAGACGTCCGGTTGCTCCGACGGCTTTGGGTGGAATTGGCTGGATGTTTGGTTGTGATGGGTTAGGCGGTGCTCCGTAAGTGGGTTGTTGACTCTGGAGACCCGATGCCATGTGTTGACCAGGCGCGAGCGCTGACGATGTTGCAGGATTATGTTGAAGCTGAGTCAGTTGCTCCTCCAGATCGGAGTGCAATGGTTCCAAATACGGAGGTGCCTGGTCGAACGGCGACGGTGTCGCGGCCATCAACTGAATACGACGCTGTTCGAGGTAATGAAGAGTCATCTGGTTGAGCCCGCGAAAGAATTCAGCGCACGAATCACACTTCGAAATGTGACTATCCATCACGTCTTCGAACCACTGTCTAATAATGGTCTGGTAATCGCTGCAGCTCATGAAGTCCTTTATCCCCGATCTGCCTTATTTTAACCGACTTCTATCCTCCTTTCGAGGGGGCACCTGAGAGTGATTCGGGTCACCGCTCCAGTGTGGTAGAAATTTAGGGCAGGGAGTCTGGTTTCTTTTCTCTTGCGAACGGCCGGGGACTGGCGCTACAGTAGTAAAGAGATGCATCGACAATTTGTGGGTTTGCTAGGCTTAGATCTTGGGCTAGCCTGAACTGTCGGTTCGGTTAAAAACGAAGCCTTTCACGTTCCGGTTGCACCGCTGGCGGTGGTAGATTCATGCAAATAGGATTTTGTCATAAAGCCAAGGGTAGCTTTTTGCCCGCGTACATCTTTGCTGCATCACTTTCTCTGTTCACTTCACCCGCCGCGGCTGGAACGTCCTCGATGCCTACTCCTGGTCTCAGGTCACCTGCGATCAAAACACCGGCGCTAAAACCTCCAACGCAAAGACCGAAAGCGCTCAGGGGAAGCATCAGGAAAACAACCAGGAAAGCTGTCTCCCAAACACACAAGAAATCCTCTACCGTCAAAACCGACGAAAATAAAAACAGGAAACCCGTAGGTGCGCTTAAAAACGTTTCCGGAAGCGAAGATGAGCCTTCTGAGGCGGCGGAAACGGAACCCGAGTTTATCGAGACTGTGCCTAATCCCGACGGAAACAGGGTTAACTCACTTTTCCCCCATGCTTCCACCGCCAAGATGATAGAGGATAAGGCGTTCAGGTTAATGGTCACCATTGACGGTACCAAGTTTAAGAACGAGGAAGGGAATTCAATGAAACTTGAATCCGGTAGTGTTCTCGTCTCTCCCAGTCATAAAATCAAGGTGGCAACTCCTTCTTGCTGGATCGAACTTCAGGAAGGGAGCGTGGTTTCGATCGATGCTACTGAGGACACTACATACGTTCGCGACTTCCATGATCGCTGGAAAGGTCACGTCGTCGTTCACGTTAACGACAAAGATATCAACCTTATGCCGGGTGCAGAACTAATTGTCACCAAAGAAACAGACCCTGATAAAGCCTGGCAGAAAGCCGTTCGCCACCACATCCGAAGACGCGGATTGGCAGAATATAAAACCGGAGTCGAGAACCTCACCGTTTTTCGCGGTGATTTTTCGATACCGGATGCGATGCTAAAAAGCCGCCACTTCTTATATCTCAAAGAGCATCCAGATGCTCATGCCCGCTCAGTTCTAGATGAAATAACCAAGACGGCGGCATTGTTGCATATTACCGATCACAGCGGTCCGTACACGCTGCTGAGATAGCGTTTTCTTACGGCGTCCGTAGCGCGAAGTTTCCTGACACCTTGCTAGCTACGAAATGTCGAGACCGAAGCTCACTGATGCAAGCTTCGGTCTTTCATGATAGGTTCGGTGCTTTGAACCTTATCCTGTGGCGGATATATTGCCCTCGTCTTCACTTTCGGGGACAGCAAGGCAGACGACATTGTCGAATAGAACTCGCCTCATTGTACGTTCTGCACGAATCGCGATAAACGGATTGTCATCATTACTGAGCTTCTCGAGCACTATAAATGGCATATTGTGGTTTTCAGCCAGAGCGTATCTCACGTCGAGACTCTCGTCGTCAGCCAGATTCACGAGTATTGAAACAGGGCAAAGGGGATGCTCTGCAACTGCTTCCTTGACGTCAGCAAAATTACTCAGCGCCAGTTCCGCCAGTATTTCAGGCGTCGCATTCGGAGACTCCGCGATCAACAATTGCCTACGCTTGAGCGCGGAGGCATCCATTGCATCTCCTGTTCCTACGATCATGGCAAATATTTCCTCGTCGTTGAGTTCGGGTTTAGAGCCCGTTTGAACTGCACGCCGCTGTGCAGCCCTCTGAGCCTTGGCCCTGTTGAATGTTGCTGTTTCCTGTAGAGCTTCCGAGTAGTTCTCGACTAATTGACTCAGTGCCTGGAAGTGGACCGGGTCTACACTGGGCAGACCGGTATAACTTTGGCGACTCAAGGCGTCGCGAACTTGCTTCCTGTGCTTCCAGTAGCCTGCTTGGGCTTGAGAGGATTTATAAGATTCCGTTGTGAAGTCTTGCTCTCGACTTTCACTGGATAAATTATGCCCAGATTTCAGGACTTCATCTCTGTGGCCTTCAAACAGGGCTCTCGCAAGCTCGGCAGGATTCGATTTTTCTCCGGCGGCGAGATGGTTCGAGGTGACGTTCATTACCACTTTCCTCAGAGCGCATCCGGCTTTCGCACGAAGGTCCTTTCGTCACTTTAGCAAATGTCTTTCCAACAAAGCCATTGGAAAGGGCATGGTTACTCGATTGCATCGAGTTTTCAATGCATGCTATTGCAATTTATGGGAAACCATTTACAAACTTACAGCTAGCCCGATACTTGCATCTCGGTCTGGTAAGGTATACCTGAAGATAGCCGAATACCGACTTCGATGTGAGACAATTCGACGAATGCGAATCTCGAAACCTCTTCTCTCAGCGTTCATGACTGTCTGTATGGTAGTAGTCTCATCGACTGCCGCCCAAGCTTCATCGACCTCACCCGATAATGGCAAGCTTACCGAAGTCCAGGGTCATGTGTTCAAACGTGGCTTCAAAGACGAACGGAAGGAAGTTTGGAGCGAGCCCGTAGCTGCTCAAGTAGGCGATCTCGTATCCGATGGTATGCAAGTCGGTACCGGTGAAAAATCTTGGACTCAATGCACGTGGCGGCACGTGACGGCGAGAGCCTGGGAAAATTCGGTTTACATGGTATCGCCAAAACAAAAGCTTGTTTACCTCGTGGGCGGCGAACTCCTGTTTAACTTGGATAAGCATCGCCCCGATAAAGCCCCCTACTCTATCTGGACAAAATATCTTCATGCGACCGTGCGCGGAACAACTTTGCTCGTGCAGGCAAAGGAAAATGGCTCCAGAGTGTCGGTGCTGGAGGGCACAGTCGATGTTCTAAATCGACTCGACAACAGTGTCGTGACTCTGACACCAGGGGTAGTGTATGAGGTGACCGCCAAAGATTCGAAGCCGGAAGTTGATAAAACTTCATTTGAGCCTGGTATTACAGATGGTGCGTACATCGCCAATCAAGTCAGCAGCGAAGAGCGTCTGGGTTTGCGGGGCACGCTCGAGGCATTCGCGGGCAAAATAGACTTGACCGGCGGATCAGGCATCGACCTCGGAATTGCAGAGGTCAACCCCGTAGTGCTCTTCGATTCTTTGGCGTCGACAACTATTGCCACGCTGACATCGCTTAATCAGGTAGTTTCACACCCGCTATTGACTGACGTTTTCCAAACGCCGCTCTCCTCTATGTCTTTGATCAAGACAGAGATGCCGCTCATCAAGGTCGATTTGAGCAACCATCCCGCAACAGGTGTAAGTGAAACGCTTAAGGGAGTTTCTGTTCGGCAAGTTCCGATTCTAACCGCTTACAGTATCGGATCCGATCTTCTGCCTCGCATGAAAGAGCGCGAAGTCGCGTTCCAACACTGGGCTCCTTCCGGCATCGTATCCTGGAGTAGGGATGCCCGTGGTCCTCGAGCAGGTGAACTCTTTCGGGGTTCGATCTCGGACGTGACGTCAAAAGCAAACGGTCTGACCGGTGTTCTCGACCGTGGCGGGGTGGTGCAATTGACTCAGTTCAATAGTATGGGAGCTAATTTGCAGAATGCCAGTCGTTCCCTCGGTGTGGCTACCTCCAATGTGCTGGGAGGCACTAACGGCGCGGTCGGCGGTGTTGTGAACGGCGCGCTTGGTGGCGTCCGTGGTGCGGTCGGCAGCACACTCGGCGGCGGCTCTGGCGCGATCGGTGGAGTCGGAAGCACCGTGGGTGGTCTGGGCGGGTCGCTCGGCGGAGTTCTCGGTGGTGGTGGACTCGGAGGTCTGCTAAAGTAGCCAGTAAACGGAGGCCTGCTTTAAGTGGAAGTCCAATCGACTGGTCGAAAGCAAAAACAGATAACCCTGAGCGAGTTGTTTCAGATCTTCGTCGCCGCGGCTTTATGCTTTGGTCTGTTTTTTCAGTTTCTTGGATTATTCAGAAGGTTTGAACTTCAAACTATCAATCACCGCTTTGAAGCACGCAACTGGTTTAAGTGGAACGTGACTAGCCTTGCTCGTTTGAATCCTTTAGCGCTGTACGATTACCACGAGAACAACGAAATACCGAAGACCTGGTGGAGTTGGGATTACACTTTGTCCTGGCTTATCGGAGACAATCACCCTGAGCCGAAGTTGAAGGTTGTTATTTTCAATCGCCTTCTCGAAGACGAACCTCCTCAAGATGCTGTCCTTTCGCATCCCTGGATGAAACCGTTGTTGAGTTATCCGTTACCGCGCGAAACTTTGTCGCAGATGATCGCGTTTATCGCGAACTCAGGTGCACGCGCGATAGTGCTCGACTATGATTTCCCCCAATATGCCGAGGGTGACAAGGACCTTGCCCAGTCGATTTATAAGGCTCGCTCCGGCATCATAAATTTACCTGTCTTCATGGCCAATACTGTGCACTCTGGCACCGCGAATAATATCAATCAACTTCAGCAACCTGTAACCAGAAGTGGTGTCATTCGCGAGCTGGAAAAGCTTGAGCCTGAGGTTGATGTTGTCGATAAATATACTGGTCTTACGGGTGTACTTCAGGACGAAGATCAAGTAGTGAGGCGCATGGTTTTAAAGCTTCACTTGCCTGATGGAAAAGAATACGAATCGGTAGTGACTAAATTACTCAATAGCTTGAATGAAACTGTAGCTCCAAGCACCCCTGAAGTAATAGATGTTGATTTCATCACCGTTCCTAACTCCGAAACTTTTCCAGTTCGCCCGCTGTCTTACCTGCTCGACCCTGAACTGAAGAAGAAGATCGCGCAGAGAGGAGGAAAGGACGTATCGCTTAAGGATGCAATAGTTATAATCGGAGATGGTATCAGCGACGTCTACGACACACCGCTGACAAATCTTGGTGCCAATCGGAGATCCGGAGCGGAACTCTTGGCGCAGGGATTGGATACAATCGTGCGGCAGAGCTGGTTGCAACGCGTGACTGTGCCGCAAGAATATATCTTCGTCGCCCTCATGGCTATTGCTGGCGGGATAAACTTTGTGGCGTTCCGCTACCTGTCCGGAGTGCGGAATGCTGACGACCTGCTTCACAGGCGTGGTTCGCTGGCGGTATGGACCGATGTCGGCTTATTTGTCTCATCGCTCCTGGGCGTATATTTTGTTGCCAACATTTTGTTCTCTTATGCCCATATGATAGTACCGCTTGTGGTGCCGGCAATCGCCATCACGATAGCTACTCTCATAACAATTTTGTGGGAGCGTGATCGAATCAGAGTAATGTCGCTGCTCAATCAAGTGAAGTCATCTCAGGAAAAACTCATACTGGCTCAGGAGAAGCATGATGCTCAATTGGCTTACCAGGCGAGTCTTGCCGAGCAGCGCGCCATGGAAGAGGACCGCAGTCGCAGGCATGATATGGTACGGCGGTTAAACCATGATCTGAAGGCGCCAATATCTGTGTTCAACTGGACCCTCGCCAAAGTGCTCAAGGACAGAGCGCCGGATGACCCGATGTATGCGGTTTTTCAACGTCTGAAAAAGAGCTCTGAACATCTTTCGAATTTGCTTACCGAGATATTGCAGTCGCTCGCCGAGGATGGTGGACCGGAACGCAATAAAGTGATGATTTGCGAGGTCACATCCGTGCTCAAGGAGCAGTCCGAACTGGAACGCTCGCTTGCCGAGATAACAGGTTCTGAAGTAATTCTGAGTCTGCCTGAGTGGGATGGGTTGACCTGGGTCATTGGGACAGAACTCGAAATCGCACGAATTGTCGACAACATCGTAGGTAATGCTCTCAAGCATAATCCGGCTGGGACGCGCGTCGAGATATCGATGCCTACTTCCGATTGGAACGACGAGATTGTAATGGTTTCAATCAAAGATAACGGCAAAGGGATAGCAAAAGACGACCTGGAACGCATCTTTCAATCGGGCTTTCGCGCAGGTGGGACGCGTCAAGAAGGTGAGGGGCTTGGACTCAGTATCGCTATGAACCTGGCAACTAAAATTGGCGGCAAAATCGTGGTTGAAAGCGAAGTCGGAGTTGGAACCAGGTTTGACATCACGTTCCAAAGATATAAATCCACTTTGGACGAGACGTCTGATATTAGGCTAGACCAGGTATCTATGGCTGCTCTGGAGAATAAGGTCGTCAATTCAGGCCGGACAGATGATGACGGCGACGCATCCGGGATGCTAAAAGGAAGTAACCAACCGGGTAGTGACAGCGAGGAGACAGAAAAATATACTGAGGCTCCCAGGTAAAAGATGACGACAAAAGTCCTGATAATTGATGATGACGAGGCCTTCGTCGAGATCCTCGCAGAGTTTCTCGAAGACGACGGTCAGATTAAGGTCGTCGACAGGGTCGGCTCTGAGCGCGACTGTCAAGAGTGGCTGGCTTCCGGCAAGCTTGAAAGCGTTGACGCTGTGGTGCTCGATTTGCGCCTGCCCTTCGAAAGCGGAGACAAGCGGACCGATAGCCGAATTGGGTTGCGGATTTTGAATTCTTTGCGTGATACTCATCGATTTTTCGGGCCGATTATCGTCCTTACTAATTCACGGGACTCCGCCGACGGTAAAGAAGCGCTTGGAAACGGTTGCGATGGTTATTTATGCAAACATGCTCCTGCCGACCAGGTGCCGGTTATGGTTAATGAGTTGAAAATGGCTCTGCTCGGTGATGTCGTGATAGTTTCCAGAGAGCTTCGGCATGTCTTCTTTCGTGATGACGTGTCGGCAAAGGAAGCTAAACTGATGGACCTATTGAGCCAGGAGCGCAGTTGGAGCGAGATCGCGCAAGCGTTGGGCTACAAAAGTTCAAAGGCTGCCGCGAATGTAGGCGATCGAATTTTCGACAAAATACTAACTGAGGAAGATCGCAGACGTCTCGTTAATAACGGCGTTAAAAAACGTGATTTAGCCCTTGAAGTTTGGCGCGCGCGCCACCGTTCGTGATACCACTAGAGAACCTGATAAGGACGGAGAATGCTTAAACCAATATTGTCGCCCGTACTCGCATTCGTTTTGATGAGCGGTGTACTTTCGTTTGCCTGCGCACCGTCCGCCGAAGCGAAGCCGGATAAGCGGAAAGCCGCGCAAGAGCGCGCTCGCCAAATTGCCGGTCACAACCTGGCGTTAGAAGGTCATACTGCCTTCAAACAGAAGCGTTTCGATGATGCCATCGCGAAGTTTACTGAAGCAGCAAAATTGAAACCGCTCGATCCTTCAGTGAATTATTTCCTGGGATTGTCGGCGATGTACAAAGATGACTATAAGCTGGCTGAGAAGGCTCTCAGTCGTGTGGTGGTGATGTCCGGACCAAAAGATAAGTTCGCGGTAAGCGCATTGCAGTGTTTCGATTCTCGTCGCAAGGAGTTTGATCGCGCTCGACCATATAGTTGTTTGATAAACGGTGGAAAGTTCTGGCGGTGGGCGAAGGAACGCATGCCGATCAATGTCTATCTTTCTAACGGAAGCCAGCTGCCGAAGGGCTTTGTCGGCAATGATTTGAATCCGCAGAAGATGAAACAACTGTCCGGCTGGTTTCGCGATCCAAAGTTTGTTTCTCGTCTCCAGGTTCTTCGTCATTTCCGACCCGAGTATGCCTCTGCTGTCAAAGCGGGTTTAAACGATTGGGGTTGGGCAAACACGGAAGGATTTTTGAAATACCAAATTGTTGACGACCCGTCGAAGGCCGACATTCTGGTTTTCTACTGCTCTACTCTAAATGGCAACTTGCCTTCGATGAGTACTATTCCCGAAGGACGTCACGACCCGGTCGTCGTTCAATTCCCCGTGGAGTACTTCTATAAACTGCCGCTGGACACATGGCCGACCGTGATTCGCTCAATTGCCGGGCATGAGTTTGGTCACGCATTCGGTTTGCAACACAGTGATTTTAAACGTGACTTGATGTATCCAACAGACAAGATCAAGTTTGTGCATCGCAACACCGACCAGACCGGTCCCAACGTCGTGACAAACAATGATGCCGCAACCTTGCGCGCCCTGTATGACTTGCCTGCGCCTATTTTGAAGAAGTAGAGGCGCCGGCTGTTTCCTTGCTTTTCGCGTCGTCTATGACGCGAATCGTGCCTCTGTTTCCATCGACTTCCACCATAGTGCCGTCCTCCCAGAGTTTGGTGGCGCCGGTGACACCACCAACACAAGGCAGTCCATACTCGCGGGCGACCAGGGCTCCGTGTTGGAGCAATCCGCCTACTTCCAGCACCACAGCTGCTGCGTTTACAAACAGAGGTGTCCAGCCGGGATCAGTGGCACGAGCGACCAGAATATCACCGTACTCGAGCGGCTTCTCGTCTGCCCAGTGCAGGACTTTTATGGGACCACGAGCAATGCCGTTTGATATCGGAGTTCCAAGCACAGAGCCATCTTCCGAGGTCTGGCGCCGCGTAGCTCTCAATATTTTGCCCCTTGAGTCAATTAGGGCAGGCAGTTGCGAAACCGTGGCAAGTTTGTCTGCATGCCTGCGATTATCTTTTCCGAGCTCAACGAGATCCACTTTCTTGTTGCCGACTTTCTTTTCGAAGTCTTCAAGTTTTAAATCGAATAGTTGCTCAATGTTTTCGATTCGTTTTTTCGAGACAAGTTTCTCTCCTTCCTCTATAAGCCTCGAGCGAAGCGCGTCAATCGCGTAAATCAAACAGTACTTCGGCATCTCGCGATAGCCGCCGAAGACCTCCCAGCAGCGATATAGAAACTTGAATCGGTGATATCTTTTGGCGTCGGTTTTCTGCAAGTAATTGCAGATTTCTTGGTAGGCCTTTTCGCGTAGAGCCTTGTTGTTCTCGTAACGAGCTATCGGGTTGCTCTCCTGGTTGGATGAGCGCAGAAGGGTTTGAACCTGGTCGAATAGAAGGGTGGCTTCATCACGATTTCGCGCCGCTGCAATATCCAGTTCTTTGGGACCACGATGACCGAATTTGTCAATGAAGTCGTGCCAGCGCTCCATAAACTCAGGTGAAAGCGTCTGATCCTGAATGTCAGAAGAACCAGCGTCGGGAGGCAGTTGTTGTGCCATGTCGTATAAAGCAAGACCCATCTCAATGGTTATGTTGTTGGGCATCGCCAGTTCAAGATTCTTGATCTGCTCCGGATCGGCTCCTGCTGCGCATTTCTTCATGCGCTCGAGCGACCATCTTCCTGCAGCCATTGCCGGCATGACGTGGTCACGCACGCAATGAATTCCGCGGGTCAGGACTTTCTGAGAAATCTGTGAGATTGTTCCTTTAGAGGCTGCATCTTTTCGAACTTGAACCTTGAAGCGTTCAATTTCCATCTTCGTCTCGCGAAGAGCTTTCTCCGGAAATGTTCGAGCAAATAGAATCTTTGGCACCATACTCAGGAGCTTTGGACCGGCCTTCACCGGGGCAAGCTTTTGCCAGACTTGGTGGTCCACATATGCCTTGAGGTCTACCTCCTCAAGCGCGCAGGCCGCAAGCGGATCCATCACGCTTAACAAATCTGCGACCTTATGTTTTCCGACGATTCCCATGATGTGAGAAAGAACAGCGTAAATTCTGCCGTCGCTTACTGAGACGATTGAGTGGTTCAAGTCTTCACCGGCGAACTCGATACCGATCACGGCTCGCGGCCACTCTGCCAGCAGCTTGCGCAGCACCGATGTGCCCATCACCGATATCGGCTTGTCAAAGGCTTGAACTGATAATGACACATCCCAGTAAAGTTTGCGAGGATGCCCTGGAGGAGTAACCAGTGATGGTGGCAGTTGAACGTATGAAGTTACCGGCCGAGCTTGAAGAATGTATTCGAGATCGCCTTCGAGTGCCCATTCAACGTCGACAGGCTTTCTGAAAACTTCTTCCAATGTTTTGATATATCTCGTAAGAGATAAAACGTGTCCATCGCCAATGGAAAATTCGTTGGCTACCGAATCATCTGAGATCGAGGTTGTGCCACCACCGGCGTTCAGCATAACGCGCTCTTCCTTTGCGCCTAGAAGGCGTTCTCTAACGCGCATGGAGACTTTGTCTACGACGATGGTATCGGGAGTGCAAACACCGGATACTACCGATTCGCCTAGTCCGAAATTCGCGTTGAATACAGCCTCATCGTAATCATTGGTAAGCGGGTTAATTGAGAATGCGACACCGGATGCGGTGCTGTTGATCTGCTTTTGAACGACTACTGCAATTCTTGGGTCGTGCATGTCGAACCCATGCTGGTTCTTATAAGCCAGCACGCGGAAGTCCATGCTAGACGAGAACGCCGTGCGGACGGCATCGAGAATTTTGGCGCGCTCGACACCGAGCACTGTTTCGTATCCGCCCGCGAATGACGACCCCTCCAGATCCTCAGCAGGTGAGGACGAACGTACGGCGAAGAGTGTGTCATCTGGAAACGACGCGACCGCATCGTCAAATGCCGTTTGCTGCTGCTGCGAAAAACATTGTTGACGCGCGACTTGTTTCAGATTGTCACAGCAAGACTTCAGATTCTCTTTGTCGGCGTGTACAAACTGCTTCCACTCGTCGGTCAGCTTTAAAGCATCCAGCCATTCCTGGAAAAAATCGACTGTGAGGACGAATCCTGGAGGTACCGGAAGACCCAATTGCGTCATTCTGATAAGCGACTGGCCTTTACCGCCAACTTTGCTTAATTGCGCTGTGAGCGCTCCAGGAAAAGGAACAATCATATTTTCTCTGACCGCGATTAGAGTGGGAGCAAGCCGCTCTTCAAGGAAACGACTTTATTCGAGTCAGACCAGTTTAGCTTAATTGACGCTTCAGTTGCGCTCTTAATCATCCATTCTCAACTATTGAAACGATGGGCAGACCGGCCGTCCCGCTCAACTCATTGCAAACGCTGGTGTCCGGAGGAGTTGTAATAGTCACCGGGACCGTTCCGCCGGATTATCCAACGTTTTGTTCTCTTCTGGCTTGCCAGCGTTATTTCCCCGCGTGCGTCATCGTAGCGGGCATCAGAGAGATAACGTGTCAAATTGGGAATGCTTTCGACCGGCGCTTGAATAAATGGTTTCCCGATTGCTTCGTTGCTAACCATTCTTCCGAGCCACTGATCTTCTAGATCCGGCTGGCGCTTGACGATAGTTAAAACAGTTTTGTCCGATGAGGTGCAAATCAATTCGATGACCGAACCTGTGATTGAATCGAATGTAACCTCGAAGCCATGCCCACGGGCGTCGAGGAAGGTTCTTGTCACAAGGTCGGCGATTTCAATGTCGTGGCAGTTGGGAATGTGATTGAAGCCCATTTTGTGATCCTCGGATTCGGAACATAAACACAACGGGCCTGTTCTGAGTATTAGGGCGTTGTCAATGGTGGCGCAACTTTTGTCCGGCGCCTGTGTATTGGTTTCAAAGCACCGTATTGTCGCCAAGAGAGTTATCTTATAGAACTGAATGAAGAGAAGATTTTTCCGAGATTTATACATTACGGTTTTTGCATTATGTTTTTTCGCAACCCAAAGCTGTTCTGCAGCTTGGGCGCAAGACCCGCAAATTTCGAGACCCCAGAAGAATAACGAGCCAATTGTCCTTCAGGGCAACGTCGTCACGCGCGTCGAGGAGATGTCCGACGAGGGGGCAGGTCCGTTCGCCGTTGAAGTCGCAGAAGGATTACAAATAAGGGACGATGCGCGAAAAAAGAACATTGCCATCGAAGCATGCTATCCCAAAAACTCCGGTCGCTTTCCCGTCATTATTTTTTCGCATGGGGCAATCGCATCCGCTCGCGACTATCGTCTCCTGGCCGCTTATTGGGCCAGTCACGGCTACGTGTGTGTGCTGCCCACGCACGAAGACGCTGTGACACTGCATATGACACCAGGTGAGAAGATCAGTGTTTTGAAACTGGTGAAGCTTGCCAAAGTCTCCAGGAACTCAATCGAGGAGCGACAGTTGGACATTTCCAGGACGATAGATGCATTATCTCGATTAGCCGATGTCGTACCGAATCTGTCAGGCAAAATGGATCAAGACCGAATTGCTTTATGCGGTCATCACGCTGGTGCGTTCGCGGTTCAAGCCTCCGCTGGCGGTGCAATAGGCAAGGCAAACAAAGCAAAACAATTTGACAGCCGAATAAAGGCAGTCGTTGCTATAACCGGAAAAGACTGGCAGCAGCCTGAGATTTCTCGGTATGACTTGGATCAAATTCGACTCCCGATGATGATCGTCAGTTTGAGCATTGACGGGAAGCCATTGAAGGAATCTCGCCAACGTTTCTACAGAGCTATGGAAAATGCACCGTCTGGAAACAAATACTTCGTTACTGCTGATGTCGTGGGTCAGATTGACAAGCCCACAATTAAGACAATTCGTGATGCTGTGAAAAACTCGAATGTCGATTTGCTCCCAATTCATCCTTTTAGAAAACTGCGCGGTGCTTTTCGTCGTGATGGGAAGCCATTGATGCGTGGAGGAAGCGATACCAACGCGTCCGTTGCTAACACATCTTCCGGTTTGAAGGTCGGCGACATCGCAGAGAATGAACGAGTCGGCGCCAGCGTCCTTCAATCACTCGGACTTGGAAGTCTTCTTCCTGACCGGGCTGACAAAGGTGGTTTCAATTTCCTGATGTCGTACACTGTTCCATTTCTCGATGGATATTTGAAAAATGATAGCGCCGCCCTGGCGAAGCTCATGTCTGAAGATGGGCACTCCTTCGGGGATATGATCGAAGCAAAAATCGAACGATACTAATGGCGGTGCGCACCCTATGTGGTGCCTTGCACGACTGATAACGGATCTGCTCCTTGTCAGTTCCTCTTTACTACGCTAGAGTCAGGCTTGGAAAGGGGATCTTTAGCGATGAAACGTATCCTTACATTGATCGCGTTACTTCTCGCGATGTTCTCTAGTACGCTGAATTTCAGCCAGATCGACTTTATGTATGGTCCTGGTTATGGAGCTCGTGTGCTCTTCGTTGCTGATGGTGACACGATTACAGTGCGCCATGGAAAACGAAAAGAAAAAATTCGACTGTATGGAATTGACTGCCCTGAAAAACTTCAAGAATATGGACTGCAGGCGCGCTTACTGACTGCAAAACTTACAACCGACCAGATTGTAAGCGTTATACCCGTTCACAAGGATCGATATGGGCGATTGGTGGCTTACATCATTTTGCCTGATGGGTCTAATTTAAACTATAAACTCGTCTGTGAAGGCTCCGCCTGGTGGTATCGCGATTACGCAAAGAAAGATCTGCAGTTTGCCACACGTGAGTTGTTCGCTCGTGGGCAGCGACGCGGTTTATGGTCCGGTGATGATCCACTTCCCCCCTGGGATTTCCGCAAAGGCGTGTCGCTGAACTCCAGCAGAGAGGACTCCAGGCGGCTGTTCTAGTTTTAAAACCCATTTGAACGACTACTATTTCGCGGTTCTCTTATATTCTGCGCGAGGATGAATAGCGATGCCACCGCGGGGTGTGAATTTCCCTACGACGCGCAGCCATTCAGGATCGAGCAAATTGACCAAGTCATTTGCGATCCTGTTGATACAGGCTTCGTGGAACTCACCTTGCTGTCTAAACTGACCCAGGTAGATCTTGAGTGATTTACTCTCGACCAAAAGAGCTCTGGGAATGTATTCGATTTCGATTGTCGCGAAGTCCGGTTGACCGGTAATCGGGCAAAGGCTGGTGAACTCATTAGCGCTGATTGCCACAGTTCCAGTAACGTTGTTCCGATTCTCCGATGGGTTATGGAACGGATTCGGCACTGCTTCAAGAGTCGCTGCATCAGGACTGTCGTATCTTATTTCGCTTTTGTTGCCGAGGTGTTTGAGTTCTTGCATCATCTGATTCCTACGAGTTTGTGCAGCTGGATTGTAAGGGTGTGTCCGAATTTCTGAGCAACCTGTGCGCAAAGTTTAGTGTTTAGAGCGTTGACTTCAGGGTCGCCCGAGTCGAGAGGCATTACATAGACGGGAACATTCTTCTCTGGTTTTGCCAGTGCTGCTTTCATGCCGTTGGTCTGCGTAGATTCAATTGGCAAGCCGTCTCTCTCGTCTACTTTGTCGCTTGTGATCACGTATTTGAAGGCCGTCGCGCGCCTGCGAATCTCCTGGTGGATTGTCGGAGTTTTCGGACTAACGACTATATGCAAATTGTCGCTTTCTGGAAGATCTACCCACAGCGTGCCGTTTGTTTCTATTTGAACAAGCAGTTCGGCATCCAGAAGTCGCTCGACCAGAGGCTTTATGTTCTGTCTGAAAGGCTCACCGCCAGTGATTACTACCAACTTCGTGGTACCGTCCGTGAAGGCACTCACTTGAGATAGAATGTCATCTATCGACGGTTTCCACTGCGAAGACTCGAAGTCGGTATCGCACCAAAAACATCGCAAGTTGCATCCGGCTAAGCGAACGAAAACCGCAGGGCGTCCAGCGAACGGACCTTCACCCTGAAGCGAGTGAAAAATCTCCTGCACCCAGAGGGTCTCGCCATCGTTCAATTCCTGCTGGCGTATCGGGTTATCGCCGCGCATTGGAGGGCACCCCTTCAAGAAGTGGATCTTCAATACCGGCTTGGGCAAAACCCTTTGCGCGTAGAACGCATGAATTGCAATTACCGCAAGGTGGTCGCTGACCGTTATAGCAAGTGGTGCTGAACGCCAGAGCGTCCATGCAACCGGGCAGTGAAACTGCCAACTCTACTGTTTTCTTCTTTGACAAATTCTGCAGCGGCGCTGCGATTCGAATCGGTTTATCTAAACCGTTGCTTATGGCTGATTCCATGCTTTTGATGAAGGACTCACGGCAATCGGGATAGCCTGCAAAATCTTCTTGAGACACGCCGATAACGATAGTGTCGCAGCCTTTGACATAAGCACGACTGGCTGCCAGTGAGAGGAAGACAATATTTCGACCCGGCACGAATGTACTCGGAAGTTCCGCAGATGCATTCGAAGCGCCCGCCGAATCCGAGGCCGGAATGGCTTGATCAGTATCGGTGAGCGAGCTGAGATTCGCGAACGCAGGTCCAAGGTCGATCAGGTCCTGCGTCACGCCCGCCATTTCGGCGATCAGTCTGGCGCTCTCCAATTCGATAATGTGGCGCTGACCGTAAGAAAACGTCAGTGCATGCACCTCGTCGAAGTTTTGCAATGCCCAGTACAAGCACGTCGTGCTGTCTTGTCCGCCGGAGAAGACAACAAGCGCTTTGTTTTTCGTATTGGGACCGATATTCATTGGCGGACACAGATTGCTCATTCCAAACCGGTAAGTATACCCGTTCAGTGTCAAAATCTCAGCTCTGTCACGATTTGCAGTTTATTTGTTTTAACGGAGCAGTTTATTCACGCTGCAAACCGCTAATCCTCGTCGCCTTCCAGAGAGGTTACTTCTCGCCAGACGCCGTCCACTCCTCTTATTTCGTGGGGTAAGAACTTCGCCTTATACTTCATCGAGCGGCAGTCTTTGACGAAATAGCCGAGGTAAACATAGGGCAGCCCCAGTTGTCGAGCGCGTTCCACAATTGACAGGATCATCCATGTCCCAAGTGACCTTTTCGGCAGTTCCGGCGAGTAGAAGGAGTAAACAGCCGAGAATCCGTCCGGCAGCGGGTCAACATAGGCAATCCCGATAAGTTGATCGTCCAGATAATGGCACCATTCTTCGATTGGAAAAGGATTGTCTGATAGCGAATTTAGGTGAGAGAGGGAGTTTCGGATGTCCGGTTTTGGCCAGCCAACCGCATCGGCGTGATGTTCGTGATGTTTTACATAGAGGTCAAGGGTTTCTCTGTTGAGAGCGGCATCTCCAATGCGAATCTCAATGTCCTGGTTTGTTTTGAAAGAACGTTTCTGGCTGCGGCTTGGCGTAAATTTGTCGACTACGATGCGTATGGCTTTGCACTCGACACAACTACCGCAGACGGGACGGAACAGGGCATGTCCGTACTTCCTCCAGCCCGCTCGCACTTTATCCATGTACTCGACAGGAGTTAGTTCACTGACATACTCATATTCGAGGCGCCATTGCCTGTCAGGTAGATACCCGCATTTGTCAGGTGATGATAGAAACTTACCGACAACTTTCATTTGTGGGATTCTGCGGTTCCTTTCTCTCGCGCTTTTAAATTTTATACTTACCTATAGAGTACGAGGTTTTCCGCACGGACCGCAACGACTGCTTTGAATAGCTATTGTACCCTTAATGCAACTTTGTAATTAATTCGCTGCGTTCTACTCTAGCTCGAGCTTCTCTGTTTTGAGGTATTTGAAGTTCTTGAGGTAATCTCTTCCCGACTGCGTCAAATTCGGACAATTGCGCAGCGAAATCTCAATTACTTCCTTTGTCTTTTTAGGTTTCATTCTCGCAAGTATTTTTAAACCGCGATCGGTAATTCCGGAACCGTTCAACGAAAGCTTTTCCAAGTGGAGACCTTCAATCTGGCGCACGGATGTATCTGATATTCCAGGGCAGTTGTCCAGATATAGGAAAGACAAGTTTTGAAGCTTTCCTAATCCTGCAAGACTGGCTACTTTAGTCTCGGATAAGGAAAGTGTCTCCAGCTGTAGATTCGCCAGGGGGAGAATGCAATCATCGTCAAGCATCTTGCAGCCGGTCAAATGAAGATGTGCTATTGAGGGAAACTTTGCGACAAACTCAACCGATCGTTTTGTGATCGGATTCGACGCGAGACTTAGAGTTCGAATTCCGTGGAAGTCGAGTGATGCAATATTGTTGTCTGTTAGTTTCAAAGCCGCTGCTCTGACATTTCGTAACTTGGACGGGCGGTTTTTTAGAAACTCTTTTAAATTCTTCGATGTTACTGATGTCCCGCCCATCTGAACTCGACAAAGCTCAGGATGTCGATAGAGTTTCCTCAGCCCTGCTCCTGTTATCCCGGGATTGCCATCGATACAGAGCGTCTCCAGCCGAGCGGCTTTCGCGATAAATGACATATGCGCGTCGTTGACATGGGCGCTCGTCAGGTTGAGCTCCTTGAGCCCTCCAATTTCAGGTAATCGCTCGGCCAGCTCGGGCGTAAAGTTTGTGCAACCGTTTATATGAAGGCACCACAGGTCTTTATCGGCGACTATGGCGCTCATAAGCGCCTTGGTCACAGGGCGGTTTTTGATTACAATTTTTGCAAAATTTTCGCTCTCGATTTCTTTGATGAGCTTCGCATCTGTTTCGGTAGAGGGCGCATGAAGTGTTCGTTGCACTGTTGAAAGATGTCCCCACTCGTCCGTGGTAAAACCTGAAATCTTGTCGGGCGATTCAGAACTTGGAGACTTGTCGTCGCGAAATGCGTATTCGGTCGAATTGGTCGGTAGTCCCGGCTCCTTGCTGTCTAGAGTCGATGTGTCAACCTTCGCGCTTATGTCGTCTCGCTGGTGTCGCTTGGCGTAGATGTCACCAAATGCGATGGCAGCTGCTGCAATTAGTCCTACAATTAATATGATGGCCAAAATCTTTGCATGTTTGTTCTCAACCTTGTTGACGGAGTACTTATCAGGTAACTCCCTTGACGATTTTCTCAAGTGATTGAAGTTGAAGTCGCTCTGGGTCGGAATTTCGGATGTAGTCTCAGCCGCGTTCATCTCGGCTTCGATTTTGGAGGCGAGATGACTTTCTATTTCGGTTCGAAGCTCTTGCGCGCTTTGAAAGCGATTGTTCGGATTTTTCTCGAGAAGTTTGTGTACAAGATTGTCCATGAACGAGGAAAGTGGCTGACCCTTTCGATTGATTTCTCCTGGAGCAATCTGGCTGTGCATCATCATGGTTTGATGCGCGGTCTCACCGCAGAATGGAGGGCGTCCGGTGAGGCATTCGAAGAGAAGGCAGCCCAGAGCGTAAAGGTCTGAGCGTTCATCGCTGGGCTTGCCATCGACCACTTCAGGACTGATGTATAGAACAGTCCCGACCGTGGCACCGGATGTGGTGAGTGACTGGTTTGCATCCAGCAGTTTTGCCAATCCGAAATCCAGTAACTTAACTCCTTCCTCTCCATCAAGTTTCTGAACGATTACGTTACTTGGTTTCAAATCCCGGTGCAGAATGCCCTTGTCGTGCGCGTGAGCAAGAGCTCTGCTGAGTTGCAGTGCTATGCTCAGCGTTTCGATTTCCGGAAGCGCGCCGACTCGTTCTATAAGAGTGCGGAGGTCTTCACCATCAAGGTGCTCCATAACGAGATAAGGTTTGCCGCCGACGTCGACACCGAAATCCAGCACCCTGACAAGGTTTGGATGATCGAATCGGCTCGTCGCTTTAGCTTCCCTTTGAAATCTAGTCACTGCGCCTGGTTCGTAGCCCGCATGCAAAACTTTGATCGCAACTATGCGATTCAAAATTAGATCTCTTGCTTTAAAAACCGCTCCAGTTGCACCACTTCCGAGTTCGGAGAGAATGCAGAAACGATCTTCGAGACCGGATAACTTTGTTTCGACTTCAGCCACGTTTATTGAACCATGCATCTAGCTCATTCTGTTATTCCCGTGTCGGGCCAGATTTCGGCAGAAATCAAAACTGACTTAGCGAAGACGAGATGCCTGCGGTTCGATTCTTAAGTCGTTCAAGCGCGTCAGAATCCGAGCGAAGAAACCCTTGAAAAAAGTCCAGCGTCGTTTCGCTTATCGTCTTTCGCGGATCGTCGTCGTCTAAATATTCCGATGATAGTCTGTGCTCACCCTTGATGCCGCCTGAAAAGGAGAGGTGATCGGCGCCTTTGATTGAGATAAGAATTTTGGGCGCATTTGCTCTTTCATACAGCAACTTCTTATCGTCACCCCGTCCTAGTGCTGGTTCTAACTCTCCATATTCGAATAGAACGGGTATAGTGACTGCTTTTAAATCGTTATCGGAATCGACCTTGTAGACAAAGTCGTTCACCGGTCCGGACAGTGCGGCGACCGCCTTTATACGTTTGTCCAGCCGTTTTTCGTCGGCGCCGCTTAAAAGTAAACTCGTCCAGGCGCCGAATGAATGTCCGAACAAACCGATTCGGTCTTCGTCGATTTTGTCTCGAAAGCGGTTGTTCTCGGTTTTGTTCCAACCGAGCGCCAGTTCAATCGTGTCGGCAAGTTGGGAGGGGCGGTAGTCAAAAGCCGTGCGTCCTTCTTTGGCCGCTTTGTTAAGACCGTATTCGCGCAGCCAGTAGATATCCCGGTTTGTTTTCATGCGCATGAAACCGTCGAACGCGACCGGCTCGTCTATGCGCGCGGCGTTGACTGTATCAAGGTAATCCGGAGCCACTACAATATAGCCGTGTTTCGCCAGAAGCTCACAAATGAAGAATGAACTGGTACCAGAACCGGTGGCACCGTGAGAGTAGAAAACGATTGGAAACTTGCCTTCGGCAACTGGCGAATCGACCGCTAGATTTGCTTCGACTGATGACGGCCCTAGCTTGTACGTGTGCTTACCGGAGCTGAGTGCGGATGGATACCAGACTGCCACTTTATACGCGACCCGTTGATCTTTGTAAGGATGATCGGCAGCCAGGACAGTGTAACCAACATAGTAGTTTTTCTCATTTGTTTTGTGCGTTTCGGCGCTCGTGCTGTGCGTGACTGTTTCAACCGTTTTCGCATGAGTTGATGGTGGCGAGGAGACCGCCACGAGAAAGAGTAGGGACAGAGCGACAGCTATACTGCCAGCAGACCTTTTCCGATACGATTCCCGTAGCATTGTTACCTCACTTTTGAATTCGCGCTTGCATTTGGTGCGTCGTTTACTATACCGAATTTGCAAACGCATCGAGCTTTGTGTTGTCGCAGCGGCTCTTTACAGCCCGGCGAAAAGCTGTCCAGCTGCTTGCATCGGGAAATTAAATAGTCCGGGTCACTCCTAAAGTTCGGTTGCAGTTACGTCGATTAGGCAACACAGGGAAAGTGTTCAGTTGTTTAAGTCGCGAGGAGCGCACCATGACTATGATCAAATTCAATGGAGTTCGTAAGGTTCCTGGAAGACCGACTCTTGTAGAAGGCGTCGAGGGGCGACGATATGTCGACAATAAAATTTTGAAGAACCTGGAAAGTTCTCAGCGAGTCAGCGGCTACAACGCATACACCACTTGCTCCTCAGCGAGTCCGTATTCCTACACTCCGGGGCAGGCTCTCGACGATTTTGAGTACGGCGTCGACCAGGACGGCTTCAGTTCAGAACCTCTAACTCACGAAAACAGACAGCAACATTCGTTCTCGAACGAAGAGGATTCCCCAGAGCTCGAGCACATTGAACCCTACTTCGAGGAATTTCAGTACAGTGAAAACGAGTGTTATGTTTCCGCATATGACGCGGGTGAAATCTCCACGTCGCAAAATTTAGTTTGGACACAAGATAGCCCGGTGGACGCTACTATCCGGCCGCTGACCGATGAGGGTTTTGAAATCAGTGATTTGTTCAAAGCTTGTGTTGAGCATAACGCTGAGGAGCAGCGCACGATTGAGTTAAACATAAAGAGCCGGATCGACCGTGCCGATGAACTCAAGCGAATCCGTGAAGAATTTAGTGATCTAAACTTAGCTTACACGGAGGCGCAGGATTTTGAACTCCACGGCGATGCACAAGTTCAGAGTTTTGATTACGAAACGAATGAAAGCGGTTATGTGCACCGCCCCTTCAGTGAGGCGTTTTACAGTTCAAATTGCGCTAGAAACAATCAAGCTACGGGTGCGAGAGCGATGAAAACCGACATTCTGCGCCTGCCCCAATCGGGTGTGGTGCGTTCCAGTCGCGGCACCGTAGAGTTGCTTGTGCACGCTAACGGTTTGACTTTTAAACCGTTTTACAATCTTTGCGGCATGCTGGTATCAGTAACGATCAGCGATGGACGCCGCATCGAGAAGAGCTTTTACGGAAACTGGCGCTTGATCAGCTCAGACGGTAAAGCGCTGAGTGAGAGGATTGACACTGTTTCTTTCGATAAGAAGGGCAATTTGTGGTATCAAACCGCGCAAGGCAAGAGAGTTACATTCTTTGTCGACGGTCACACCGAGACTCTGCGTCAAACATCTTGATTCCGGTTTGCGCGATTTAGTTTTAACTGCTCCTACCTGCGGTCGTTTCTCTGGGCAGCGGTCAGCGCAATCAGTTCATGCTCTGACTTTTCGGTAGCGAAGCCGAAATTTTTGATCACGCTGGAATACCAGTGACCACTCTTTTTGACGGTGCGCTTCAAAGTATCGAAGTCGACTCTTATGATGCCAAAGCGTTTGTCATAGCCGAGCGCCCACTCGAAGTTGTCCAGCAATGACCACACGAAGTAGCCCTGAACATCGACGCCGTCTTCGATGGCTACACGAACCTGGAGCAGGTGGTCGCGAAGGTAGACGAGACGCTCCTGATCTTCGATTTCTCCATTCGGTCCAACAATGTCTTTAAAAGCTGCACCGTTTTCCGTAATAAAAATCGGGGGCAGATTGTACTCTTTGGAGATTTCTATCAACATTTTTCCGAAGGCATCGGGAGTCACTTCCCATCCCATCTCTGTATACGTCGAGCCTTCCACTTTTGTGACTGGACCCTTCTCGGAGCAGACCGTCCTTGTGTAGTAGTTGATGCCGAGAAAATCCAAGTTCTGCGAAATGACAGACATGTCGCGTGGCTTGACGTGGGGGACTTTTGAACCGTACTCCGTCCAGATATCCGGTGGATAGTAAGCTCTGAAGAGTGGATCCATGTACCATCTAGCTTCTCTTGTCCAGGTCTTCCATGCTGCTTGAATGTCCTCCGGCTTGTCGGATGCCGGTGTGGTCGGTCGCATATCCAGGGCGATGCCGACTCGTGAGTGGGCATGATCTGCCCGAAGAGCCTGTGTCGCTTTGCCGTGGGCGACAAGCAAATGGTGGGCGACTTGCAGTGAAACCTTTTCGTCCTTAATTCCAGGTGCATGTTCGCCCGTTTTGAAACCAAGATTCGCCACCACCCACGGTTCATTAATCGTTATCCAATTGGTGACGCGGTCACCCAGATGCTTAGATATCACGGCCGCGTAATCGGCAAAGTGAGAACTCACTTCGCGATTGGTCCATCCTCCGAGTTCTTGCAGCTTCTGAGGCAAGTCCCAATGATAGAGGGTCGCGAATGGTTGAATACCGGCGCTCAAAAGTTTGTCTACAAGCCTGCTGTAAAAGTCCAGACCGGCTAGGTTTACCAGACCTTTCCCATCAGGAAAAATTCTCGGCCACGATATGGAAAATCGGTACGCCTTGATCCCGAGTTCGCGCATGAGTTCGATATCTTCATCAAACCGATGGTAGTGGTCGCAGGCTGTGTCGCCGGTGTCCGCATTCGCTATTGTGCCTTCGGTGTGGCTGAAGCGGTCCCAGATTGATTCTCCTTTGCCGTCTTCATTCCAGGCTCCTTCGATCTGATATGCTGCCGTTGCAGCGCCCCAGAGAAAGTTGCGGGGAAACGTAACGCAGTATTCCGCTGTCGGAAAGCTCACGTTGCTGTCAGCCATATCAGGATTCCTCGATTGCACCAGTGGTATCGCTAGCGGTGCGCGGTGAGCTTGACGTGGTCGACGGGGGGCACCCGACGATTTCCAATTTCAAGCCTACAGCTGCTCCGGGGACGGTTAAGCAGTCAGGATACCGAATCGGGGGAGATTAGTCCATTAAATGAGGACCGAGTCTCTCAGTTACTGTCCCGGATTATAAGCGGGACAGCATCCGCTGAAAGTGGCAATCTTTGCTTCCATCGATTTCAGGTACAAGTCGTTGACAAGGTCTACGAGGTAAGTGAAATTGTCCGGAATGTCTTCATCCCATAATCTATCCTCCACTACTTCGAGGAGTTGTTGATAAGATGCCGTGTCAGGAATTTTCATTTTAAGTTCGCATTCTAGAGACCATTTCCCGGTCTGTTTGTATAAACGTTGCGTCCGAAATTATTAGGAGAGATTTTCAATATTTGCTACCACTTATGGTGCCGCTGTTTGGCACCGTCTGTGCAACCACTAATCGATTCGTCACTCCCTTTGCGGTTCAGAAAACCACACCAGTTTGGCTTCGTCACGAGATCACTAGATACCCCCGGGTCTGTAAATGTTTCTCCAAGGGGCATACGAATTTGCAGTTTTAACAATTTGGAACGATGCTTGCAAATCTGCCGACAGGGTTCATTATGTGAACCATATCTGGTGGCAAATGAGTTGGACGCGCCGAACGTTTCGAAAAGAGCTGAAAGATCGACCGGGTTTTCGCTGACATGTCCGGACGTAGTATGATGGACCTTTCTTATTGCTGGTCAGGTAATCAGCCTTTCGATGCAGGAATTACGGACAGAATTCAGTTCTGTCAAGAGCTTGGAGCCAAACAATGAAAGTGCTTTTCGCGGTAGACGATTCGAAGTTTTCCGATCTCGCCATTGAAACCGTCGGTTCTCGACCGTGGCCGGTCGATACCGAGTTCCGAATCCTGAGTGTTCTAGAACTCAGCCGGAGTGAATTTGATGGTTCCGATACCGCGGTGATAGGTAAGTTGAAAGCCGATGTGGAGTCAAAAGCGAAAGTGCTCGAAACGTTGCACCCTTCAGCCAAGATCGAGGTCAAGGTTTTACAAGGACGGGCGAAGGATGCCATCCTGAGTCATGCCGAAGAGTGGGGCTCTGACTTGATCGTCGTCGGTTCACACGGTCGTAGAGGCCTGCAGAAGTTCTTGCTCGGCAGCGTAGCTGAATCGATTCTAGTGCAATCACCCTGCGCAGTTGAAATTGTACGGATCAAAGGCGCTTGAAAGTCGCTCCATATAGGCTGGAGTTACAACTAAGTAAACGACGAGTACGAATCAGGATGGAAGAATTATGAAAGTGCTAGTAGCGATACAGGATGAGAAGTGCGTCGACGTGTTGGGCGCCTACATGCGTAAATATCCATGGCCGACTCCTGTCGAATTTCGAGTGTTGCATGTCATTCATCCGGTGCGGGTGAACAGTTATATGAGCCTGTTGCCGGCGCCTTTGACGGACAATATAGCTGCGCAGCGGAAAAAGGCAGGTGAGGCTGTGGCAAAACAGCTGGCGGAACAGCTTCGTGAAAGCTTTCCGGGTATTCCGGTAGAGGAGCAGATAGTCGAAGGCGAGGCGAAATCCGAGATTGTCGACCAGCTAACCGATTGGAACGCCGACCTTGTGCTGTTGGGCTCGCACGGCAAGCACGGCTTGATGGGAAGCGTGTCTCGTACGGTCGTCGCCCATAGCCCGTGTTCAGCCATTGTAGTGCCTGTCCAGGCTCATGACCGAAAGAGCTCGAAAGAGAAAATCCACATCATAATCTGAGGCCGGTCTTTGACACCATGCTCGTTTTGAGCACTGGTGAAACTGGTGCGCTGCGTCTGAAAAAGCCTAACGGACCAATAGAACGGGACAAACTTGCGTCTTTTTCAGGCGCTCGGTGCGTGCCGGCAGCCAGCGTGCCAGTACAGTGTCAGGCGGAGCATCGCTGAGGATAAGCAAATCCGTCTTCTGTTCTTGCATCAGGCGCTCGACTTCCGAAGCTTCCCTGCTTCCACAGTCTAACGTCTCAATAATCAGTCGGATGTCATGTTCACGACAATTTTGATAGGCGGCGTGACGGAACTTCCGGAAAAAGTGAGTGAAGTCCTCTCTAGAGCCTGAGCTTATGAGGTTATGGCACACAATGATCCTGAGAACTGCACCACGCATCTCAGCTTGCTCAACCGCTTCACTTAGCAGGCGCCATGCGCTTTTGAACTGGGTGATACAGGCTATCACTTGATGTTGTGTTGCTACTTCTTCGATAACCTGGTTCATCCCGAATCGCCCCGCCTGCCGCTAAAGTCCTGACACCCTAGAATTCCAGCATAAGGACCAATTGTTATTAACTTGTGATGGAATCTAATTACTTTTGTAATGACATCGGTTTTGAATGTTGCGTTTTGCGAAGCTTTCGGTGCACGGTCGGTCAGGTTCCGACTCTGGCTAGCGGTAGAGTGACCCTGAATGTGGTGCCTTTTCCCGGTTCGCTTTCCACCGTGACATTGCCCGAATGCCTTTCCACCGCTGCTTTTACGATTGATAAACCGAGTCCACTGCCGCCCACATCGCGAGAGCGTGATTTATCAACCCGGTAGAATCTGTCGAAGATGTTATTGATGCTGTCAGCCGGGATTCCGACTCCATTATCGGCGACGGTTATGTGAAGGTTCGCATCCTTTTGCTCTACAGCAATGCGAACTTTGCCACCTTCTTCGCTGTATTTGATGGCGTTTTCAATCAAATTATTGAAGATCTCGAGTATGGATTCGTGGTGACCATACATCATGACGTCGGGAATGGGCTGTACCACAAGTTCTATTTTTCGCTCTCTGGCTATGGTGCCTAGCTCGGCAATCACACTTTCGGCAAGTTCCTTAACCGGCACATTGCTACGCATCATTTCCGATTCCGGATCTTCGATTCTCGCCAGGACGATCAAGTCTTTGGACAGGTGACGGAGGCGGTCACTTGCGCGCTCCATCATCCGAAACACATCGTCGGACATATCACCCAGTTTGTGAGGGTCCTTCAATGTTTCAAGACAGGCTTCGATGGTCGCCACGGGAGTATTAAGCTCGTGACCGGCATCGGCAACGAAGCGCCGAAGCATCAGCAGTGTTCTCTCAATAGGTTTCACCGCCTGACCTGAGAATAAATAAGCGCAGATTCCGACACCAGCTGCGATGAATGGCGCCACCACCATTACTACCAGGAAAAACTGTTCGATTGCGTCATCCTGCGGTTTGGTCGAAACCTGCAATTGAATGTAGCCGGTGGTTTTGCCGTCTTGCTCAATTTTTGAAAACATTGATCGGAGGGAACGGTCATCGGTTCGAACTCGCAAATGCCCGTTGTGTAACTGAGGTACGCCTTCTGGACCGTACTCTTCGATCGGTTTACCTTTTACATCATATATTTGCACTGTCGCTAGGATTGGGTGCTTGCCCTTGGCTTCTTCGTGCCACTCTTCCAAACTGGGTTTGCCGTTTATGGTTTTGACCGACGGTTCTATCTCAGCGATAAGGTCTTCCAGACCGACGTCAACCGAGCGCATTAAGCTGATTTTGAAAACCATAAGCGACGCAATGCTATCTACCGAGTAGAGAAGCATGACCATACAAACAAACCAGAGAGCGAGCTTGATGCGAATGCTATCAACCATCGTCGCCCTGTAACTTGTATCCGACTCCATAAACCGTAGAGATAATGGATGGTTGGCCCGGGGTGTCAAGTTTCTTCCTCAATCTCGTGATGTGGCCTCTCACGCTATCGTTATGTGCCGAAGTGTCTGACTCCCAAACGTTTTCAAGGAGTTCTTCCGGGCTGAACACTCGTTGTGGATGGCGAACAAAGAATTCGAGTAAGCGAAACTCCTTCGGTAAGAGGTGAACCTCGGAACCGTTTTTCAGAACTTTATGCTGGTCTGAGTCTACCTGAATGTCTCCAAGCTGGAATATGTTTGAGCCAGAAACCGCACCGCGTCTCAAAAGTGCTTTGACTCTGAAATCGAGTTCTTTCAAATGGAACGGCTTGGTTAGATAGTCGTCTGCACCAGCAAGAAATCCCAGTTCCTTATCTTGCAGCGATGTGCGTGCGGTCAAGAACAAAATCGGAGTCGTACCTCTGGTGGCACGAAACTCTCGACATATGTCAAACCCGCTCATTCCGGGCAGCATAACATCTAGAATGATTACGTCGTACTTCGCGACCTTCAAGCGGTGGAGTGCTGTAGGTCCGTCTGTTACTACTTCAACAAGATGGTGTTCACGGGCGAGCCAGTTATTGATCAGTGATGCTAGATCGAGCTCGTCTTCAACTAGAAGAACTTTGGCCATGTGAAAGAATCCCTGAGTGCTACCTATTAATAAGCCTAACAGAGGTCCCTATTCCTGTTTACCCGGTCGATCACAACTCAATCACAAACTGTGGGCGACGTCGAGCGGAAAAGTTCGCGAAATACTTCTCGGCGACTTCGATTCGACAATTTTAAAGGACGAAAAAATTTTTTCGAGAGGATTGTCGGAGGCTGGCTGGTAGTACGTAATGCCAAGAGGGCTGGGCTGGTGACCATCCCTTCGGCTGGAACGGGAACTTGATACCGCCAGTGGTGCAGACATTAAGCTTTCCTGATCCATCAATTGAGGTAAAGCACCGCCAGTGCTACCATCTAGCCGCCTCAGAACAGTTGTTATCCGGTTACCGCGTAAGGGTACTCCCTACTGTGATAGCCCTGCTCCACCGCCTCTTGTAATTTCATCTTTCTCTTTAACAACTTCAACCGAGCAGGGTGAGCTTTTGAGAACTTCTTCAGCGACGCTCCCCAGCAGAAAATGTGACAGACCCTTGCGTCCGTGCGATCCTAATACTATAAGATCTGCGTTCCAGCTAGCGGCCGAGTCGCAGATCGTCTCCGCTACGATGCCGGACGCCACTCTAACCTCCACCAGGTTTGTTGGATGTGCTTGCTGAATTTTAGCTCCGCCGATGCCGCTTATCTCTGCGCTCTCCGCGTACAGCCTATCTTCGATAGATCCGGGCATTGTGGGCGGCGGGACAATTCCTACGCCCAGGTCCGCTGGCAGCGGTTCAACTACATTGAGGACCATGAACTGGTCGTCGTCATTCCAGTCTCTGGATGCGACGTACTCAAGGGCTCTCATTGAACATTCCGAGCCGTCGATTGCGACTAATGTTTTCATAACTCTTCCCTCGGAAATTCGTCTGGTGGGTGGCGAACAATCGATTTAAAACTGTTGGTGGTTTAAATAGCATAGTCGCGAGTCGTTTGTTGCCGCAAATCCGTTTCTCCGGAAGAGTAGAAACGTTTGTTCAACACGAAAAGCCGAGAGTTTTCTCTCAGCACTCAGCGTCATGAAAGTCGTTGCGACTAGTCGCCGGCTCGCAAATCCGCTTGCGTTAGCATTTCATAATAGGTCGGATCATCATCTTGGTAGATGCATACCATCTGTCCCAGGTCGCTCGAATCACAGTTCGGACAATTGATTCGGGAGCTAATCAGACAAAAATTGGTGAAACATTCCTGGCATTGGTACTCGATCTTTCGCTCGGTAGCTTGTGCGGGTTTCGTTACGAACATAGTTTGTCACCTCGTCCACAGCTGTTTGAATTTTCCAGTTTCCTTACTTTAGTTATGCCTCAATTTTCTGAAGTGGTATCGCATTTGGAACCAGTAACGTTCACAAATGCACACGTTCGCATCTATCTTGAGCTCAGAAGCTTAGCTGGTTTCATCAGCCTTGCGTTTCTCCGCTGAGTGTATGTCACAGGTTTCACTCTGGGACTTTATGAGCTTAAAAACTTGAGTCGTGTCGGAGCTGCTTCAGTGGTCGGTGAAACCGTGATTGGTCGCCAAAACGGTCGCTTCATAAAACGTACTCTTATCAAGGAATAAGTGGACAAGGAAGGAGGTCCAATCGTATCCTCTAAAGGACTTGCTTTATGGGTGGTAAGCATTGAAGCGTCGGTGTGTCGCACTTGCATTCATACTCTGTCTTGGTCTGCTGTACGAGGCGGTTCTGGCCACTTGTGCAAGCGCGAAATGTCGGCCTGAACTGCAGCTTCCGGGTGTCGAACGACTGCAGCGCCAGTCGCGCAGAGTTTCGTCACCGCGCGTATGCCGCAACACGCTTTTGGTGATGCCGTCGCTCGACGATGAGATCACAGATGCTGAAGAGGACAGAGGTATCACCGCGAAGGACAAGCGGAACGTGAGCTCTTCTTCTTCAGCTCGTGAAAAAACAGATGTCGACGAACGCTCGGCCGCAGCCGGTTCCTCCAGGTCAGATGATAGTCCTGCGGAGGCGGAGGAAGAGCTATCCACTACCATACGCTCGATGGGCGGCAGTGTGGTGGACACGATTGGCACAGGACGCATGACCACATGGGTCGTACGGTTTCCGTCGACGGAACGCTTTCTTCAAGCTGAGCGCAAGCTGGTAAATGACTCTCGCGTGAAATCGCTGCAGCGCGATTATTTGTACAGAAACAATCTGGCAGGGTCCAGTCCGGTGAATGATCCTTACTTCGCCTCCGAGTGGTATATGGATGCGCTGAATGTTTTGCCTGCCTGGGATATCAGCAAGGGTGGTACCAATCTTATCGGGATAGTTGATTCCGGAACGGACATCAGCATCAGTGACCTGGCAGGAAAGAGCTACGCCGGTTTTGACGCCGTCGATAACAAGCAGACCCAAACTGACGTCGAAGGTCATGGCACCATGGTCGCGACGACGGCGGCTGCCACCGCTGATAATGGCGTCGGTACCGCCGGTCCCGCCACGCTGGCGCAAATTTATCCCGTGCGTGTCGGATTTGCTAATGGAGATGTGTCCGTTTCGGCAATTTTGAAGGCCATTCAGCAGTGCGGGGACACCAGTGTAAAAATTATCAATCTCAGCTCGAACGGAGATCCGCCCTTTTCATTCGCTCACAAAAAGTTCAACCGCGTTTTCCACCGGTACTGCCAGTGGTATCACGATGAGAAAGGCGGTCTGATTTTCAACTCCGCCGGTAACTCGGGAACGCAGGACAGCAGTCGATTGCAACCATACTTGATCGTCGTCTCCGCTATTGATGAGTCGTACAATCTAGCCTATTTCTCAACCTGGGGAAGATGCGTATGGTTCACTGCACCGGGTACCAATATATATTGTACTGAAAAGGGTGGTAAGGTCGTCTCCGTCTCGGGCACCTCGTTCAGCTCACCCCTCTGCGCTTCTATCGCCGCGCTCATTTGGGGGGCGAAGCCGTCACTGACAAATCTGGAAGTTGAGAGCATTCTGAAAGCCTCATGCCAGAAGCCTAAAAACCGCGAATGGACTCGTTATTTTGGATGGGGAATGCCTGATGCGGAAAAGGCGATGAAACTCACTCTGGGCAAATGATAGAACTAGTTAAACGCTTGTTAATCCGTTTTCTCGAATGGCTTGTATCGACTCGCCCGACGCCGCGCGGCTCTTCCTATGATTTGAATGATCTTGCGGGCTCTGGCGAAAACGAGATAAATGAGAATAATGATCGGCAGTTTCACGATAATAGCCCACAGCATGAAGACTGAGTAGTTCTGCGCTTCTCGATGGAAATCTTCTGCGAGTTCAGACAGAACTAATGAATATGTGAACCAATGTTTACTCCCGAAAGCCAGGCAGTGTGGCGGTTTCGGGAATTATAAACGGATATGATGCACTCTTGACGTCCAGGTCAATATCAACGCTAAACTATTGCGTTGGCCTTAATTAGTGCTGGTTTGAGTGAGTTATGTCTAAGTCACACGCATCTCTCAAAGATTTTTTCAACGTAGAAAAGGGCGAACGCCTGAAAACGTTCGGGCTGTTCAGCTGGCTCTTTCTGTTCATCTGCGTTTATTACGTGCTTCGTCCCATTCGGCGCGGTATGGTGCTCGACGGTCTCGGAAACGAGTATATGCCGTTCGTTTACATGGGCACCGCGCTCGTCACCGGCATTGTCGTTTGGATATATTCCAAGTTTGCTTATCTGCCTCGTAAGAAGCTTATCGGTTCCATCTATGGGATCTTCTTTGCCAACCTGTTGATGTGGTGGCAGGCGTTCCAGTTCGAGTCAAAGCTGACATCCGGACTTTTCTGGATCTGGCTCGACGTCTTTTCGATTATGGGCGTAACCCTGTTCTGGATGTACGCCAACGACTTGTTCAATAGCTCGAGCGCAAAGCGCTTATTCGGAATCATTGCTGCTGGCGGTGGTCTTGGAGCGGTTCTTGGTAGTACTTTAACGGCCACGCTCGTTAATTCTCTTGGTGCCACCAACATGCTTCTCGTGGCTGCCGGTCTAGTAGCCGCGACGCTAGGAATATTTCTATTCATCGAGAAAAACAACGATCAGGCAGAGCCTGTGAGGCGCGTTCCGTCTCGCGAATTCGAAAAGGAAAAAGTTTCCGGTCTGGGCAAAGCGTTCCAGGTTCTCTTCAGTAGCCGGTTGCTGGTTCTCCTCACTCTTGTTGTCTGCTTCGAGCGGATCACTCCCGACTTGATTCAATTCATCTATCATGAAGTCCTTCACAACATGGCAAGCGGAGCAAACGCTATCGCGGCTCTGGATGCCAATCTCGAAAGATGGCGCGCAATCTGCGAGTTTGTAATCGAGCTGTTTTGTGTCGGAATTGTTCTAAAACGGGTTGGCTCCGCACCATGCCTCGCCTCATCAGGAGTGGCTATTGCCGGAAGCTTGTTGACCTTTGCCGTCTTCGCCAATCCGATGATCATTATCGCGATTTTCCATGTTGATGAAGCCTTGAGGCACTCATGGTTCAAAGCGGCAAAAGAGCTTACCTACACTGTCACCAGCCGTGATGTGCTCTACTCGATTAAACCGATTATCGAGATGTTCTGCTATCGATTCTCTCGCGGTTTTGCCGGAGTCCTCATTCTTCTGGTCAACTCGGTCTTTGGACTCGGAACTCCCGGCATAGTTGGAATGGGCATCATCAGCGCATCTATATGGGTTGTGGTCGCTCTCAAATTAAACTCTGAGTTTAAGCGCCTGGAGTTGGAAGCGCTCTTCAAGAAAGATGCAGAGGGTGGAGACGCCGTTGAGAAAAGCGAGAAGGAACTCGTTCCCGCTTAAGTTCCTCAGCTAGCTTTGCCCGCTTTCGTCGTCACTTGAAACGTCGGACGTTGGTAGCTCTCGCCTCGATAAGATTCCGGAATCGAGCTGTCGTTGCCGTCGCGCAGGCTCATAAACTGAGGTGACATGATCTCAACCATCGCCTCATTGAATTTGTCCTGAATTTTGGCGTGAAGGTGCGAGTATATCTGCTGCATCTCATTTGCCCGATCCGTGTATGCATTCACTTGATAGCTCACATAATAATCGTCGAGAGAGGTTTGCAACATGAAAGGCGCTGGTGTGTGCAGAATACCGGGCGTCTCCAGTGCTGCCGACACCAGCAGTTTCTCGATTTTTTCATACGGCTCCTCGTATCCGATGGTCACTGTGGTGTGGAGAATGAGTTGCCCGAGCACGCCCATTGTCGAGTAATTGATGACATTACTGTTCAAAATCTGTCCATTGGGAACGGAGACAACTTCATTTTTTACTGAGCGAATCTTAGTCACAAACAGATTTTTCTGCACAACATCGCCCGTGCATTCACCAATCATTATTCGATCGCCGATTTTGAAAGCGTTTGTGTAGGTGAGCACCGCTCCCGCCATCACGTTACTCACCACACCGCTGGAGCCCAAACTGACAAGAACGCCGAGCACCAGACCTACTTGTTTAAAGGCCGGTGATTCCCATCCTGGTAGATACGGAAGTGCCACCATCAGGGCGAATGCAATAATGACGAAGCGCGCTAATTTATAACTCGGCTCAGCCCAGTCGGGGTCAAAATCTGCGAAATGAATCGTGCGATCTCTTATCGCATCGAAGAAGAATCGCGCAAACGAAATGACCGCGTATGTGGTCAGGCAGATCATCACTAGAGTGAACATCGATGGCAGATACTCCAACGTCGCATCTATAGCGACGACAATGGGAGCCATCGCATTCGCCGCCAGCGCTGTTGATAGGCTTCGGGTACGGGGGAAAAAGTTCAATACCTGGAGGACGTAAACTGCCGTGATCAGCAAGAGCAAAGCGATCTGGGAAAACTTAACTGAGGTCAAAAGAATGTCGACTAAAACATTCGCGCCGATCAGTTCGGCTTGCTGAATTTTGATCGCTTTGATCTTGGTGCCGCGCCAACTCTCTAGCTTTCCGCATGCGCCAATAGCAATTTTACTGATCAAAGCTATCGTTAACAGAAGTATGACTGTCGCTAAGACCGATAGCCCGATTCCAGCCGCAAGATCACTTGCGGTTGTTTCTTCTATTCTCTGAGCCAGAGCTACTCGAATTTTTGAAGCAAAATCATGTGCCAGTTTATAAGTCGAGGACTGTGCAATACGTGCGTCTTCAGTGGTGACGGTCGCGATTCGAATGCCACCATATAAGAGGTCAGTTCCAGCCGGCGTTTCTGCCGTGACCACTTTGTTTGGATTGAAATCCAAACCCTCTGCTATTTGGCGAAGCACTTGCCCGGTTCGTTCCGCGCGTTCCGTCGGTGTTAAACCATCAACGACAGCGTAAAAAACAAACAATCGTTTGCCCTTGATCACGACCGCTGCGCTTGGTGCGCTTTGTCGCGGAATCGGTTCAGTTTCTCCCACCTGCTGCTCGATAGTCTCGGCTTCGATTTTCTGCGGGGAGGTGTCTTGCTTGACCTGCGCGCTAGCTTCAGAAAAAATCAGCGAGCAAAATGTCGCTGCAACTGACAGCATCAAAATTGCGAAACGTCTCATGGTTCTGTTCTCCCTGAAGCGCGCCGGTCTAAGGCGCAATCATCCACCGGCAATGCAATCATCAGATTGCCTGCAGTTGTTGAAAACGATAACATCTTGGAATCGTCTAATCGCGGGTTTCTTTGGCGGATTCGCTCGTCCCTGACCCGGTCGTTGGCTCCGACGATTTAGTGGTTTCTTCAGGCTCTGCGTTATCAGAGTCTTCGAACCAGAACCGATAGCGAGGAAAACCTTTGTCGTTTTCTCCTATGCGCTCGAGATAGCCTCGGGGACCATCTTCTCGGACGGAGTGGAAGCGAAATTTACCTTTGCCGATTGGCTCTACTGTCACGGCGCACTCGCCGTCCGGTTTCCAACCCTTCCAGTGTTGAACAATCGTCGGCGTCAATTTGAAGTTCGTATACCCTTTCTTTGGAATCTCCCAGCGCCATTTTTTCTTAAGCGGTGGAACTCGGTAATAGGAATACAGCACCATGTCGTCGTTGCTGAAAACATTCCCCTGAATCCAGGATGGTCTTACCGGGGCTTTATCTGCTTCATTGAATACATCAAGGCTGACTCCGCCCTCGATGGTTCTGGCTGAAGCTGAATGAGAGAAACAAACGGCGACCGCCAGCGACAAGACCAGGGCGATTCGTTTCTGTGTTCTCATAAACCTGATCCCGATGGAAATTGCGAATAGCTTATCCTAACAAGATTTACTTGGCCGCGCCCGCTGCGACCGTTTTACTTGCTGGTCGGCAGTCGGCCATCGTTTCTTCAATCAAATGGTCGACGACCTTTTTGAAGTCTTTGGTTTCCTGATAGAGCTTGAGTTGGCGGTCGGCGCTTGTCCCTGTTTCCAAAATGGTGAACAGATGTTTGACCGTTTCACGGCTACCCAGATCATCGAGCACGTCGTCAACAAACTCGGCCAGCTCGGCAATGAGTTCCTTGACCGGGACTTCTTCTTGCTTTCCGAAATCGATCAGCTTACCGTCGATGCCGTAGCGAAGGGCGCGCCATTTGTTTTCCTGCAACAATGCTCGGCGATAGAGGCGGAAACCGAGGTTTTGCTTGATGAGCTTGTATAGCTTCGCAACGATGGCTTGAATCAATGCCGCAATCGCAATCGAATCTTCTGCTCTGGTGGGAATATCGCAAATGCGAAATTCGAGAGTGGGGTAAACAGGATGGAGTCTGAGATCCCACCAGATTTTCTTGCCGTCGTCGATACAGTTCGTTTTAATCAGCAGCTTGAGAAAGTTGTCGTACTCGCTGTATGAGCTGAAATAATCAGGCAGTTCCGTGCGTGGATAGCGTTTGAAAATCTCACAGCGATAAGATTTTAAACCGGTATCAATGCCGCGCCAGAATGGCGAACTTGTCGAGAGCGTGAGCAGGTGCGGCAAGAAGTAGCGAGCAGCGTTTGAAATGTGAATCGCCATTTCCTTATCTTCCATGGCGACGTGCACGTGCATGCCGAATATGAGCAGGCTGCGTGATAGAACTTGCATGTCTTCGACGAGCTTTACATAACGCTCGTGTTCCGAGATCTTCTGATCTGCCCAGTGACCGAATGGGTGTGTCGAGGCTGCCGCAATGCGCAGATCTTTCTCGCGCGCGACGCTGTCCATTACCGAGCGAAGATGATAAAGGTCTTTCCGCGCTTCGTGCACGTCGGCGCAAATGTTAGTGCCGACTTCGATCATGCACTGGTGCATTTCCGCTTTGACTTGCTCGCCCAGCTCTTTTTTAGCCGGTTCGTAAATGTCTTCGGCACGCGAGACCAAGTCGCGGGTTTCCGGATCGATTATTTGATACTCTTCTTCGATTCCAATTGTGAATTTCTGGCTCATGGAATGCGACCTCCCCAAGGTCTAATTTTTGCCTTCGACAACGAACACCGGTACCATGCCACCGCCGGCAGTGACATTGGCTAGAGCGGAACCGGACAACCTTGTGAAGGCACTGCCCACTTTTCCGTCGTAGAGAAGCGGATCGAGGTCGATCAACTGTTCGATGAAAGCGACTTCGCCGTTATCTTTGATGTGTGGGAATACCTGACGCGAGGTTTTTACACGCTCTTGCACAAGGTAGTCTCCCTGGAGGGCGATGTTTATAGCATCGTCCCATTCGGACTCGCTCGACTCCCAGCCGATGAATATGCCTTTGCCGCCATAATCATCGTTGGGTTTCAAAACGAGATGATCTTTGTAGTCTCTCGTGAATTTGAGCAGGTCGACTTTTTTGCCGTTGTGCTCAGTGCTGCGTTCTTCAACGCGGCGAGTCCAGGGTACGTGTTTCAGAATGAGCTCGTGTTCCCTGGGGGTGAAGTATTCGATGAAGCGTTCGTCAGTGAGTATGCCGAACAAAAGTTTTTTATGGATAAGCTTGCCGCGGAAGGAGTTGACCATGCAGATTGCCTGGTCTTCGTATGCTTTGAGCAAATTGCCGCACTCGTCTTTCTTCTCCAGAAATTCGTTAACAAGCACTCGTTTATAAACGAGATCGATGTCGAAGCCGTCCTTGCAGAGCCGACCTTTGCTGTATTCGAGTTCGCGTGGATCGGCGATGATGGTTTTATATCCTTCGCGTTCAAAATACTCTTGAACCAATTCGAACTCTCGCTGAGTTGGAAGTCCCTTGTAGTCGACGATTGCAATTTGAGGGCGCTTACCATTACCCGAGTATTCGCTGTATGCCGAGAGCAAAACGTCGAGGAGGTGCTTCTGTCCGTAGAGTCGCGAGATCTTGAACTTCTCCTGGAACTTTTTCATGACTTCCAGTGAGAGAAATATTTCTGATGCGACATCACTGTAGGCGACACCAGCTGGGGTTTCGGCATTCAACTCTACGAACGAGAGGGCGTCGTCGGTTAGAAAGGAGTCGAAACGTGATAGGCGCGACACGCCTTTGAACTTAGGATCGGTTTTGATTAGCTGCCGTTCCTCATCAGTCAAACCGAGATAGTCCTGCAGCTTGTCATCAGCGATCGCGAGGTCGCCAACTTTCAGAACTGCTCCCCAGATTTCTTCGCAGACCGACGTGACGTGGTCCCAGTCCCGACGTGCGATGAAGTGCGGACGTAGATACGGGCTGAGCATGCGCCCGCCGAAGATGAAGCGAACATCGTTCAGCTGCTTCCACACGTCATCTTTTGTCCGAGCCAATAACTCGGGGGATGCCGAGAGGAGCTCGTTGTAATGACTAATGGCGTCTCTTTCGAGTTCGTGCATTGGTGGCGTTTCCGTTGGGCGAGGGAGTGCCGTATCAGTTTTTGAGCGTCGAGGATATTATCGGAGAGGTCGGTTCTTGAGAAGTCACGTTCGGGAGAGGCAAATCGAACGGTAATTCTCTAGCTTTGTTTCTTTGAGAAGATTAGCCTATTTCGGCTCGGTCAGGAGCCGATTTTTAGTTTCATTGCGGGCTGTTTTTCGAGAAAAAAAGGCGGCTCACCGGCAAACGCCATGAGCCGCCTGTTCGCTATGTCTTTCTATTTTGCGGCAACGAGTTTCGGGTTGAGAAACTCATTCCATCTCAAGTCTTGCGAACCTTTCTTTTTGCCCTTCGCGTAATCGGCGCAGAGCTCAGCCATGTGTTCGATGAGCCAGCGCTGATTTTCTTCGCCAACCGAGTGAGCATCAGCATCCGGAGCGGGATTGGTGAAGTCGATAGCGTACGGAATGCCGTCGCGAATTGCAAATTCAGCAGTGTTCATGTCGTAGCCCAGTGCTTCGTTGAGCTTGATGCAGTCTTCGATGATGCGTTTTTCGAGCTTGGGCTCGAGGTAGCCCTTATCGAGGAAGTACTGACCTTGCAAGTACGGCTTGGTCGGGTCGTAAGGCATGATCAGCACGTTCTTTCTGCCAATCGTGTAGCAGCGCACGTAGCGGTCGAAGTTGATGAACTCTTGCAACATCATGCAGATGGTGCCGGTTCTGTCATAGTAGAAGAGCAACTCGTCGAGTGAGTTGACCTTGTAAACGTTCTTCCAGCCGCCACCATCGAAAGGCTTCATGATTGCCGGCAGTCCCGTGTACTCGATAATCGAGTTCCAATCAAGCGGGAATTCCAGGTTGCGGAGCGATTCTCCCGAGATTGCAGGGATATAGTCGCGCTGCGGCAACAAAATCGTTTTTGGAATCGCGATTCCAAGGCGCTCGAGCAGCGCGGTTCCGAAGAATTTGTCGTCCGCCGACCACCAGAAAGGATTGTTGATGATTGTCGTACCCGACAAAGCTGCCGTCTTCAAGAAGCTGCGATAGAACGGGATTTCATGGGAGATGCGGTCGATGATGACGCTGTACTTGCAAAGCTCGTCGGCTTTGAATCCGCCTACTTTGAGCATCTCCGCTTCGATACCGAGCTTGGAGCTGTTGACATATTTGATAAATTCTTCGGGGAACGAACTTTCACGTCCCACCAAAAGCCCTACTTTCATGCTTCTGGACCCATTTGAGTGTGTGTGACTTGACGCCTGGAAAATCTTACTATCAATTCATTTTGAAAGATCACTGCCGGGGGCTGGTGACCACAAATACTATGATTTTTTTAGATTTTGAGCGCTAAGAGACGGCGCTCGGTCTGTGTTTGAGACCGAACGCCGACAGCTTTCTTGTTTCACTAAACCGCCTGCGCCAGATGCGATGACCGGCTAGTCATGCGGTTTTCAATTAATATCCGCGGGTTTCCGGACCGCCGATGTAATGGAGCAGCATGTCCTCCCAGTACGGCCAGTCGTGGGCGAAACCATCCCATTCTCGAAAGGCGTGCCAGATGTTTTTGTCCCAGAGCACTTGCGAGAAGGCGGCGTTGTTCCAGTAAGCCGAGTCATCTCTGCCGATCGGGAAGATGAGGTCCAGATTCCGAACCTTGGCAAGATGGTCCGGCGCGTCGCCCATACAACGGACCAGCTCGATGGGGTTGCTCTGGTGGATGGCATCGTCATATTGACCGTCCGACCATTTGCTGACGTCGTAGATACCGCTCATACCCAGTGCCCTACCGAAGTGCTCCGGATAACGCAAGGCGATGTTGAGGGCATGATAGGCACCGAAGCTCGCTCCGGTAGCAATCGCAAACGGGTTGTCGTTTCTCGAACGGGTGAAGGGCATTACCTCGTCGATGATATAGCTGTGGTACTGGAGGTGTCTGTGCGCGCGCCACTTCGGGCTGGCGCCGTAGTTGTACCAGCTCTCGTTGTCAACGCTGTCGACGCAGAATACCTGCAACCAGCCGTTTTCAATGTGGCGAGAAAGAACGTTAATCAAGCCACGATTTTCCCAGTCGAAAAACCTGCCCATCGAGGTCGGGAAAACTATGACGCGCGCGCCGTGATGACCAAAGGTCAGCAACTCCATATCTCTACCGAGACTGGGGCTGTGCCACTTATGATACTCTCTATTCATACTTTCACTTCCAGTGTTTCTGCGTTAGAAAAAGACGCGCTCTCTTATGGAGACGCGCGAACAAATCGGGCAGATTGTAGCATGGGCGACATAATGCCGCAGTTGAAAACCACAATAATTTCCCTCGTAAAAAGTCGTACCTCGACAGTCAAGACCTTTAAGTCGGTAATCGCTTGTGTGATTTCTGATGCGAAAAACAGACGGCGCTATTCTGCACCACCCCTGGTTACACATCTTGCGAGTTTGATTTCATTGAGAAAGAAACCCGGAATCTTCTTACTTACTTCGCTTTTGCTGTCTGTCGGCGGGACCGCTTATGGGCAGGAAAGTTTGTTTGATACCATGTACGATGCCGGCGCTCAGGCGCTTCTCGACAGGCATTACGCTGAGGCTGAGAAGAAACTGAAAGCGGCTTTGCGTGAATCAGAATCATTCCAAGCCGGCGACGTCCGGTTGCAGCGGGCGCTCAAAGCGCTTGCCGAAACATATGACGAGGAACGCAAATTCAGTTTGTCGGAACCTCTGTATCGGCGAATTCTCGAGGGCGACGAGAAATCCGGAGCCGCCGGCAGTCTGAACTTGGCCGCGGACAACACCAAGCTCGCCTCCAATTTGCAGAGTCAGGGAAGGTACGAAGACTCGATTCCATTGTTCCTTAAAGCCGTTGAGCTTTTTCGGAGCGCAGAAAAGAGCTCAGCTGCGACTGAAAGCGGAAAAGAGAGTCTGACCTGGCCAGGAGAAACCGAGAGCGTTGCTTTGCTGCAGCTGTCGTCGGCCTACTCCGAATTGGGTAAATCCGCTGACGCCGAGAAGTATTTGCGCGAAGCACTATCAGTTTCCGAAGCAGCGAGAGACCCGCTTTCTATCGGTCGTTCGCTCGACGCGCTGGGGCGGAATTATATCGCTCAAGGGCGCTATGAAGAAGCCGAAGCTGTTTTAAATCGATCGATCAAGGAAAAGAAAGTTGTGAACGAAGCTGCCGTCCGTCGGCTTGAAACTTCAACGTCGCTTCTTCTATTCGCGAGGCTGTTTGATGCGCAAGGAAAGATTGAAGATGCTCTGGCAATGATCGAAACAGCCTATCAGATGCGTAAAAGTAGTTTGCCGGAAAACGATCCGCGCGTCTATGAGCCGATGTTGTTACGCGCGTCGATTTATCGGGATTTGAACTGCTATAAGGAAGCGGTTGAGGAACTCGAAAAGGGCCGTGAGCTGGTCGAGAAAGCTTTTGGTGACGAGAGCCCTCGCTATGCCGAATTCCTCCGCGACCTCTCCGCCGATCTGGTTTCCTCCTCTCAGTATGCCAAAGCAGAGCCGTTGCTGCGGAAGGCGCTTGCCATAGATGAATCAACTTTCGGAAAAGAGTCTGGAGAAGTATCTCTGGACTTGAATGCGCTTGGTATGTTTTACATCTACCAGGGAAAATATGCAGAAGCTGAGCCGGTCTACAAACGCTCGCTTGCTATTACTGAAAAACGTTTTGGTCCCGAACACAATGATACCGCCGCGGCTTTGAACAACCTTGCCTGGTTGTATGTTAATCAGCGTAAGTTTGCAGACGCACGGCCGTTGATCGAACGCGGTCTGGCGATTCGAAAGAAGGTGCTTGGAGAAGAGCATCCGGTCTATGCTCGCAACTTGCACAACCTTGCAAATGTCGCGTTAGAAGAACGAAAGTTCGAAGAGGCACAGCAACTGCTCGAGAAAGCGCTCAAGATCCAGAAAGCCGTGCTGGGCACGAAGCACCAGGACACAATCGCGACTATGCGAGATCTGGCGGAGCTGTTTCATCAAAACAAGAAGTACTCTGAAGCGGAAGACTTGTATCGAGCTGTTCTCAAATACGACGAAGTTAGTGACGATGCTGATCGAGCTCTTGTTGCCGCCGATCTGGAGAATATTAGTCGAAGTTTGATCGAGCAATCGCGTGGTGATGAGGCGAAGGTTTTTATTGACAAAGCGCGTGAAATCAAAGCTCAATTGCCGGGCTTCAACGACGGTAGCGAGGGGCACGCTATCTCATTAGGCTCTTTGAAGCACGATGGGAATGCGCCACTAAAGGCGGTGGCGGACAAATGGGCGCTTGTCGTTGGAATCAGCAACTTCAAAGACCCATCAATTAATCTCAGGTTCGCGGCGAAAGACGCAGTGGACTTCCGTAACTACCTGATTTTCGAAGCAAATTTCAAACCGGATCATGTCAAATTACTTACCGACCAAAACGCGTCGCGCGATAACATAGTTGCTCACCTCGGCGATAAATGGTTGCGGCGAGTTTCGCGACCTGATGATCTCGTGGTAGTTTACGTCTCGTCGCATGGAACCTCGGCACGCAAAGAAATCGGCGACGCCAACTTCATTGTCGCGTATGAAACTAATATGAGCAACGCTGTTCTCAGCGGAATTCCGATGCAGTTTTTCACCACAGGCATCAAAGACCTGATCGACTGTGAGCGTGTGGTCATCATCATGGATGTCTGTCACGGAGGAGCGCTTCGACAAAAATCAATAGAATCTGTGATAGCGGAGAGTCGCCCGGGTTCAGCTAAACAATCAGCCGAAATTGCTGCTGCCGAAAAAGCTAAGCTTGAGAAACTTCATCCAGGCAGCAAAGCCCTCGTGCGCAATCCCAACATGACGATTAGCACCGCTGGTAGTGGCGACGGTCTCAAAATCGGTAGCGGACAAATCATTCTTGCTTCAAGTGAATCAGACCAGGTTTCCTGGGAATCGAAAACATACGCCAACGGAGTCTTTACCCGCCAGTTGATAGAGAGTTTACGAACCAATGGGGAAAACACTTCGATCCAGCAGGCTTATCGATTGATGCGTGGACGAGTCGAACAAGAAGTTCTGAGAACGCGAGCCGAAATTCAGACTCCCGTTATGGTTCAAAATTCATGGCATGGAGGAGACGTTTTCCTCTCTGTGAAACCGGCTGCACCGAGAGCGGTGGATGGTGCTCAACATTCTTCGCTACCGGGTAAAACCGGAGCAAAATCAAAATAGTTTAGACAATCGAGCTTGTTAAGTGCCATCGGGCTCTATAATATCGGGGACTCGAGAGGAGCGTTTATGTTCGGCAGGAAAAAAGTGTTGAAATGCACATTTGCTGTGGCGGCTGTCACGGCTATCTCTGTTTCCCAATTCCACCAGGATAAGGCGAACGCAGAAGGACTGAACCTCGACCAAGAGCCTACGAAGATTTCGTCCGGCAAGGAACAGAGTGTCGGACCTAAAATCGCAAAAAAGAGCTCCGATATGGAGGCGAACTCCAACGGGACAGACAAAGCGGATAACGGCGGTGCCTCTTCGACCCGCGCCGTTCGTGAAACAACTGGTGTCAAGGTCGATCTCGTCGATGGCATGCCGCCCTTCCTATTCTGGTCTTCGACGGCGGAGTCGCCCAAAGGAATGGTGCTTTGTCTGCATGAACTCGGTATGCATAGCGGAGTGTTCGAGGACCTCGCCAAGAAACTGCGCGAAAGCGGCTATGCCGTTTACTCAATGGATCTTCGCGGCTTCGGTGGCTGGAGCGATAAGGGCTCTCAGGGTCAGATGAATTTGAAGAACACGCTCGCTGATGTGAAAAGTGCGTCGGAAGCGATTAAGAAAAAGCATCCGGGCAGTAAAGTGTTTTTGCTTGGCGAAGCGATGGGCGGCGCGCTGGCTCTGGAAGCCGCGAGCAAATATCCTGATACTATATCCGGTGCCATCTCGTCGGCTCCGGGGGGCGAGCATTTCAATACGTTTCAAAACTACTCCTCGGTTGGGACCCGCTTCTTAACCGGTAACAAACGCTTCAATAAGGGCGAAGATTTAGTAAAAATCGCCACTCCGAAAAAGGAGCTGCAGGATGCATTGATCAACGACGCTAACGTAAGATTGAACCTGGCACCGAAAGAACTCATGGCCTGTCAGTTTTATATGTATAAGACAAGGCAGTTTGCTAAAAAAATCAAGAGCTTGCCCATTATGATCGTTCAGGGACAAAAGGATGGCGAATCGCGTCCGGCTGGGGCTAAGAAAATCTTCGACAGCCTCGCTACCGAAGACAAAGAGTTCCTCGCCTTGGATAACGGCGACCATTATGTATACGAAGACATTAACGTTGATAACAAAGCGATGACGCAGACAATCGCTTGGCTCGATAAACACTCCGCTACCGACTAGTCTCTAGATTTTGCCCGGTTCGCTTGTGCCTTTGTGGGGTCACGTGTCTCTTATTTGCTCGCTTCTATCCGGCACGATTTTCGGCGCCTAGTGTTTACCCTATTGTTAGCTTTCTTGTTCTGATTCAGGATGGACAGATAGACTTCGTCCATCGTCCGGCTAACGCTATGGTCGAGCAGCGCCTGAAATAAATTAGGTTTACTACTATGAAAAACAATGTCTTCAATCAATATTTGAGGTCGTTCGCATACTCGCTCTTCTTTACCGGTGCGATGTCGGCTCTCATCTGGATCACGGTGACCTATGGATCTTTTGCTGCAGTGCCTGTCGCGGCTGCGCTCTGCGCGGGCTTGTATACTTGCCTCGCCTTACTCTCGGTAGTTAATTTGCTGCGCGGCAATAAGCTTTTCTCAGGGGCGTCCGCCGACGTTCTCAGCGTGTCGACGCAGAAGAGAATTCGGGTTGGAGGAGTTCTTGTAGCGTTGCCAGCGCTTTTATATTGTGCGATTTTTGCGATGCAGGTCAAAGCGTTTCAATTATCCGGAGATGCAGAGGCTCTGGAAAAATTCGGTGCATTCGAAAGATCTGTTTTCGGAAAGAGCGTAGTTTGCGACGTGGCTGGCCATGAGCATGAATGCTCGTTACCAGCTTATGAGCCGACTCCAGTAACTGTCGAAGAGGTCGCGCCGCCGCCTGAATCTAATCGCGATGTGGACTTCGGTCCATACATGACCAATTTGCAGCGCCAGATCAAACGTGCCTGGTTTCCGCCTCGAAATGTTGAAACCAGCCGGTCTACCGTCATATTCAAAGTCCACGCCAACGGCACCATGTCTAGCTTACGCTTGCTCGAGTCAAGTGGAATTGCTCTGATAGATCAAGCCGCTCTGAAAGCGGTTCAAAATGCCGCGCCGTTTCATGCGCTGCCTGAAGGCGCACCACCGGATGTCGACATACAATTTACTTTCGACTACAACAATTTCTATAATCCAAGCTCGTCGCTTCACGATAATTTTTACTCTGAGGGAGCCAGCTCCGGCGACGCATTCTATTCGGAAGGTTCCTACGAAAACACAGGAACGCAAACAGAGTCCGTTGAACCAGCGAGCTATTGATTCTTCTGCGTGCGCAGGCTGGAAGTCTTTTCTGGCTTCTTGCCTTCGCCGAAGTACGAATTCTTCAAGAGCATAGGCATGTCATTCTCGTGTGATTCTCGCTCCAAATCGACCTCGGATATGAGGACGGATGGAGTGACTATGCTGTTTCCCGTGCCTCCATAGCTGTTTGGAAAGGTCACCGCATATGCGTCGCTGTCGTCGCCGACAGCTTGAATATCGCGGAAGAGGCGATGAGACAATCGTGTGAAGTTGGCGCCGCGAACGAGTTCTTCTTTTCCGTCTTTGACGTTAACCTTGTATAGAAGCGTTGGCGCGGTGATATGAATCTCGTTACCGTTGCCGAAGAAAAACGAATTTCTACCTGGAGTGATCGAGCCTAGAACACCAGTGGAAATATGCCGGACGATATAAACGTGGTCCAGTGCTTCCTCTTTACCCAGTGCGATCAGTTGCTCTTTCAGCTTTGCCAGTGATTCGGTTTTGCTTGAGTTTATAAACAGTTGAGACGTCGAAGCGGCGCCGGCGATCCAATGTCCGTTGCTTGCTTTGACTTCGCGACTGGGGGTGCGACCGGAGCAAAATGTTTTCAGATAACCATTTTCGACGAGCGTAACCTTCTGTGCCTTTACTCCTTCGTCGTCAACGAGGTATCCGCCTTTCAGCTGTTTCCCCTTGTATTCGCGCACCAGTGGATCGTCGACGACTGAAAGAAATGTTGGCAAAATTCGCCTGCCGATTTTGTCGTTAGTCGTTTCGAATCGAGAACCAAATGCATTGATTGCTGTCGCCTTGTTCGTCAACCTGGGCGCTAAGGCTTGAACGAAGAGTTCTGCGGCCGCCTGTTTTTCGAACAAGATCGGACCGCGATAATCTTCGATCGGTTTGGCATCAGTCAGCTCCTTGACTCTTTTAGCCAGGTCTCTCGCTTTCTCTTCAATTTCCTTTTGACTTGGAAGCGCCTTTTCATCACGCGACGCGAAGACTTCAAAATCAGAGACTCGCATGCCATCCGGTGCTTGGCCGTTTGCACTGATACCGAATACGATGCCTTGCTGCCCTTCTCTGTTTAGAGATCCTTCTGAGTTTGCGAACCATCGAGTTTTCGCTCTGCTCAGAAACGCGACTGTTGAATCGACTACCGCAGGGTAATCTCGGAATACGCCCGAAATCTCTTTTACTGTTTTTCGCCAACCGTCTCGATCTATGTTGAGGTCCTGAGACGGCTGCATCGAAATCACTGCTTCGACTTTCGTCATCGAATCCGGTAGGTCCTCTACCTTCTTTTGCTGCAGAATTGCTTTCTTATTGTCTAGTGATTCAATGGCGCGCTTATAACCGAAATCGCTATTTAGCCACAATTCGTGCCGTATCGCGTCGTAGTTATCGTCGAGGCTGCAAGTGCCTCGACGTCCCATCATTCCGCCAATCCCACGATGGCCCGAACTGTCCAGCTTGTAATCTCCGATTCTCACATCGCTGGTCACACTTCGAAATCTACTATCGTTGACCTGATCAAGCGCACCAAAACTTCCGTAAACGGTAAACGCCTGCATATCGGAACCATAATATGCAACGAAATAGGGCGACTGTCTTCCGGGAATTTTCAACTCGTTAACCGAGCGCAGAAGTTCATCTTCCATCGCCCGGGACATCGTGTCATCTGCGTGTTGCGATGCGTCCTTTATCGCCTGCTTTGGAGGCTCGACCGGTTTCGTAATAACGTTTTTAGTGCTTTCGTCCGATGCCGGTTTAGAAGCTTCTGTTTGCGCTCCCACTGCTGAACTCAAAATTATTGTATATGCGAGTGCAACTATATATGGTTTCAGTTTCATTTGCGTTGTCCCTCGCTTTGCGGAGCGCGGTCCGCGAATGCAGGTGGTGGCAGAATTGGAGGTTTGTCTTGCTCTTTCCATTCTCGCGCCGTTTCAACCGTGCGTACAAGCAAGCTTGGCGATGACGCCGATACCGGAACCCAGCCCGATTCTGCTCCGCAGACTCCACTGAAGGTGTCGACGTCATCAGCTGCGCAAAGAATAGTTTCCAATGACGCCAGCGGCGTTCCCACCAGATTTACACCACGCAGGAGTTCATCAGGTTTTCCGTCCGCCCATACCTTGGTGACGCGCAGCGGCAGCAATTGAAATGATTGTGGCATAAACGCTTGTGTCAATGCAAAACCGCCCGCGATATCGTCAAAGATCAGACCGTATGGTTTACCCTGACGCTTCGCTTCTTCGACAAGCATACGTTTTAGTTCTTCAAATGGAACGGTTTTGTTCGATTGAACTATCAAGTTACCCTGACGCGCTACAGGTTTGCTGCCAGGCTGACAGCGACTGTGACCGTTCGACCTGTTAAAGTTGATGATCGGACTGCGCCCCATCAAAAAGTTTCTCAACGTGCCGTTCTCGACAATGGTGACGCGCTCTGCTGCAACACCTTCGTTGTCGAATTTGTAGTGTCCAACCAGCGGACGTTCGTTCATCTTTGACAGCGTCGGATCATCGAAGACGCTGATGAAGTCTGGCATGATTTTCTGATTCACTTTCTTGGCGAATGTTCTACCTTCGTCTTCATCTTTCTGTCTGTGCCCCTCGACTCTATGACCAAGCACCTCGTGAAAAAACACTCCGGATGCGCGCCCTCGCAGGATTGCTGGTCCAACATAGGGTTCTGCAACTGGGGCTTTTCTCAGAGCGATAATCGACTGAGCTAGCGCGCGTATCTTCTTCTCGAGTAAAGCGTCATCCGGTAAATCTTTCGGATCAAACACGTCGATACTGTCGTAGAGATAGAGCGTCATTCCGTCAGGCGCGATCGTGCTTACACTTGTAGAGACTCTCGCCTGGCGGTCTTGAGTTCGCAGCTTGGTACCTTCACTCGTCGTCACATAGCGTTCGTCCAGGTCGATATCTAGTTGAACGTCGGAGTCTGTAATTTCCGGATATTCCTTATAAATTGCCGATAGTTTTCGCAACCGTTCCTTCCACGATGTCGTGTCCACTGTCGGTTTTAGAGAGGTCTCAAGCGATACCACGGGCGGTGCCGGGGAGAAGTCGGCGGATTGGTCTTCTTCGATGACTTTGACAGTGCGATTTGCCTGCACCTGTATGAGATTCCTCTGGGCTCGCTTGAATGCATCATCGGTTACAAGCCATAGAGCCGTTCTAATTGCGGGTTCATCGTCATCCAGCGAGAATTCGACGGCACTGCGAGAATCCAGGAAATATCTCTCCATCGGTACGTCGAAGTTGCCGCGCAGTTTATGGCTGGAATCGATTTCCATATTTCCGACTCGGGCTTCGACGTCCAGTATTCGCCGACGATTTTGTCCGTCAGCTTCAATTGCTCCATAACTGGCGGTAAGGTTGACGTCTTCCGAGTCGTATACGCGATAGCTGAGGAAATACAGCGGTGCAGTTCCCATCGGCTTCAGCTTTTCCATACTTCGGTGCAATTCTTTGGTCATAGCGTCGAGCAGAATGTCGCCTGTGACCGCGCCGATTGCCGCATCTTGCCCTCGTTGCAGCGTGCTGGGCGCAGTCAACATTTTGGCGTTGCCGGAGACTGTGGATGTCGAGGTTTGGGTTGTGAGCTGCGATGAAGATGTTTTCGACGCTGCGCCTGAGAATGTACCGGCAAGGGCTGCGGATGAGTTTAAGAGCGCTGCGAAGCTGACCATTGACGAAAGCAGCGCTTTGTAACCGTATGATTTTTGAGACATTTTCCAGTTTCGAGAGCTATATGGATGGCATATGCTAACGAACTTTGCAACGACATACAAGCATCAACTGCCGTCGCAGGAAGAGCAGCGTTGACCGAGTCGCTTTTAAAGGCGCCTACTCCGGCATATTCTTAATTGGGTCGATTTCAAAAGTCTGCTTGGCACCCTTCAATTGCTCGCCGCTGCGAGCGCTCAGCCGCTGGTGGCGACCCGAATCAATCCGCCAGTAGCCTTTAGCCTCGTCAACATCGAGGTTTTCGCTTGCTCGATGCGCGACCCGCCCTGCGAAATAGCCGTCAGATTCCAATGTTTCACTTTCGGACTTCCGCTCATGCCGGTCTGTCACTTGCTTCAGACGAGATAAAGTTCCTGGGTCATCCAATTCATCAGGCTGCGGCGCGAATTTTGCAACAAGGCTTTTAGCGAGGATGTTGAGCTTTTCGTACATATTTGACCCTTATATAATTGGAATGGTCGCTGGGAGCGGTCCGTATTACCACGCTAGCTGATCCGAATGCTTAGTAACTATAGAGCGCGGAATAAAGATGTATAGGTTTCCCCATACAGGAAATTAATTGGTTGGTCCTGAACCGTTGAATTCGTCGAAACGGTTCGCCATTCGTGACCTTAGGTTCGATGACAGAGGAGACAAGGTTTGATGAAACGTACGTCTGACAGACTGCTTCTGCTAGGAGCTTTGACGATGGCGCTTGCTACCACTGGTTGTGCCGGCGGCGGTGCAAATGTGCCGGACACGATCAATGAACGGGCAAAGACACTGGTTGTACGCTCCAACTTGCTTGTAGTGCAGAAAGCGGCGGAAAAATATTTCAAAGACCACACCTATATGTATCCAACCGCGATAGATGACGATTTCAAAAGCTATTTCGAGGGCGGCGATCCGGCGACGAAGAAGCCAGGCAATCCTCCAATCAATCCATTCACGGGCAATCCGGAATTTCCGGTGCTAGGAACCGTGACCGATCTCGCCCAGGCGCGTCAGGCTCCACCCAGCGACTTGAAGCGCGGTGTGATTGAATACAGCCCTTTAGAAAACGGGAAGAGCTATGGTATCAGGGGCGGTGACGAGAAAGATAAAGCTATGCATAGCGAGGATGCCGCACAGATGGGAACGCTGATCATTTCGAGAGATACATGGAAGCCTTCTGACTGACGGAACGCAGATGCACTCAATTCGGGTCCGCCCGTTAAATCTTATGGCTAAGATTGCAGACGGCGTTATACTTATGATGTAGGTTTTGTTCGTTCGGGACCGAGATGTACTACTCGCATACACAAGTTGTGCCGCCGAAAACCCTGGTCGGGGTCGGTACTCTGGCGACGATCGGAGCGTTGCTCACTCCTGGCGTGCTCAAGTTATTCAGCGGGGCGCTTATTGCAGGTCTGATGAGCACTTTCCGTTCTATGACTGTTTCTGTCGACGAGAAACAGATTGCGCTGCGATTCGGTGCGTGGCTTGAAGCGAAGAAGATCAATGTTGTGTCCATCAAGTCGTTTCGCAAGAAACGTATGAGCCCAATCAACGGCTGGGGCATCCACTTCGTCGGAGATGGATGGCTCTACAACATCTACGGACTCGACGCGGTAGAAGTCGAATTGCTTGATGGAAGCAAAACGTTCATCGGAACCGACCAGCCGCAGGCCTTGTGTGAGGCTATCACTCAGGCGTTGGTTGACTTGGAACCTTCGCCGCATTAAACATTGCGCAGTCGTAGCCGAAGCGTTCGTAAAACCTGAATGTCGTAAAACCTGACGCTCGTAAAACCTAATGTAGTCATAAATAAAGCATCACTGGCTATCTTGCTGACAGTCCGACTATGGCGCAGCAGTCCGACGTTTTTCGTCGATTTTGAAGTGTTTTTTTGCGTCGGCTTAATAACCGCGGTCAGCTAGATATGCGGATTTCACTGCTTTATAGGCAATGTATCCGTAGACTAGAAACAGCAACGTAAATCCGATGACGTAAAACTTGAAGCCGAACCTGAGAAGGGGTCGGAGCAAAAGGTCAATAAAAAGTATCCCGGTACCAGCGCTCATTGCGAAAGCCTCTGACTATGCACCATTGAAGGGAATGAAGACGATGGAAATTTTAGCGCGCCACCATATCTGACGTCACAGTTGTAAATGTAAAATGTTGTCAGTCTTTCGCTTGCTCTTGAAAACGCGGCTCAAGTCTTATTATGGGACGCTTTTGTACAAAGGCGATTGTCCGAATCTGCTGGACATCGCGCGGCTCGCGCATCTTTGCAACTGGTGTATTTGGACTACGAATGCTCAGTGCGCTTTCGGTCTGAGACAATGAGGCGATGTCTGAAGCCGTTTCCTCTCCAAACCGTTCCGAGAAATTTTTAGAAGGTGCCCTGTTTTTTGCACTGGTTATCCACTTCGTCGCGACGGTTTCAATGGGATTGCTACTGTTGCCTGCCATGCCGGGCGCAATTAACTCCGACGTCGACCGGGTCCGGTACATTGCCGAGCATCCGGTATTGTGGCACCTTGGCTGGTTGCCTTGGCATCTTTGTGCGCTGTCGGATTTGGTTTTAGCCGTTTCGATGTTTCGAACCCGCTGGATTCCTAAGATTCCGGTGATCGCCACTTTTGTATTTACGCTGCTGGCTGTGACAGTCGAGCAACCGGCGGAGTTGCGTTGGAACCTAGAAGGGGCTTCAATCGCGCAGGTATGCATCAAGGCTAACGACATTGCGCCTTACCTTGATTTCGAAAGTGAAGTCTACATCCTGGTTGCGGCGGTAGCGGCAGTTCTCTACGCGGCCATGGCTATTTGTTGGACCTGGGCGTTTGCGGCTGCTGGAACATGGAATCGCTTGCTAACGTGGGTTTCAATTTTTACATGGTCCACGCTCACATTTGCTGCTGCAGGACCACTGCTGCCCGAGCCATATCGTCCTCCGGCACTTGTATCGGGCATTGCAAATGCCGTTGGTTTCAACGGAATGGCGCTCTGGTTTATTCTTGTGCTCGAAGCGGTCTTGCGCAGATCCAGGAGCGACGAGTACTGGGGAAGAATGGCTAACTGGCGTCATCCGCGAGCCGGTTTGATTGGCTCAGCGTTGACCGCTATCGGAAACAGTCGTGTTCTTCGATACCTGGGCGAGATAGTCCCTGCCGTTAGAATGGTCAGCGACATCGAAGACGTAATCTACATCAACTATCTTGTGGATGCAAAACTGTTGGAGCCGCTCGTACCACTCGGTTTGGAGTTGCAACGTTTGGGACCGGAGCAGAGCCACGCGTTGTTTACAGTCCTGACCTACAGACATGGCAACTTCGGACCTCAGATATTCGGTTCTCTACGGAAGTTTTTTCCGTCTCCGGTCCAAAGCAATTGGCGAATTCATGTTCGTGATCGTGCCGGTGTCGAGGGAATTTTCTTCGTTGCGACGGTTGTTACCAGTTCACTTGTGTCGCTAGGAGGAAGAATCTTTGCAGACGGAGTTCCCATGCATATTGCCGAGGCTGGATCAGTCACCGCCGGTAGTGACGGTGGATTCACGGTCACTCTTGTCGCTGGCACTGGCTCCTCACCAGATATAGTGGCGAAGCTATCGCCGTGCAGCAAACCAGTTTTAATCGGAGCCTGGAAAGAGTGTTTTCGCGATTTCGATTCATTTCTCGCGTATTGTGTTCCACAAGACCGAGCTATTTCAGGGCAACCCTGGTATCAACAAATAACTAAACAAGAAATCAATCTTGGGATTCCGCTCAGCAGCTGCGAGCCACTGGAAGGCATCGTCCAATCTCGTACCATCGATCAGTTGATAGGTCGAGGCCCGCAACCTGTTTGCTTTCGGGTTCCAAGAGTCAGCTTCTCGCTTGAGAAAATTGATAGATACAAAATTGATAACAAAGATGGTGGTAGTGAGTTGAGTTAACGTCACACAGTGTTGAAATGTTTGTCGTGCTGCGTTTAGTCTAAGAAAACGTTTTTGGTGTCAGTGTTAACGAGAGAAGCAATCAGGAGTGATCAACATGAAGCGCGAGAATTTTTCCACAAACACTCCATGGGAACCAATCGTTGGATACTCGCGAGCCGTGCGGGTGGGTCAGCATGTGTTCGTTTCGGGAACGACCGCTACCGATGAAAAAGGAGAATTGGTCGGTCTCGGAGATGCTTATGAGCAGGCGATGCAAATACTGCGTAACATCGAGACCGCGTTGCTACGCGCTGGTGCAAGTTTAAAAGATGTTGTAAGAACCCGCATCTACGTTACCGACATCTCAACGTGGGAAGAAGTCGGCAAAGCGCACGGTGAATTCTTTCGCGATATCAGACCTGCGACGGCTCTGCTCGAAGTAAGCAAGCTCGTTTCACCGAACATGCTTGTCGAAATCGAGGCGGACGCTATAGTCGGTGATAAAGCTTTCGATGATTAGTTGCTGTTCTCCCAGGGCCATTTGAAGCCCTGAGGCTTTGGCTTTGTGGGCTGGTATACGAGCTTGGTGTTCCACGGAATTTTATGCAGTCCATTTGGATCCACAGTTAGCAAATGTTGCACTCGAATCGTGCGTCCTGGATCATCATCGTAAATTTGCGGATTCCAGAATCTTCTTCCCACAAAGTAAGATTCGACATAGTCGTCCCAGCTTTTGTAGAGTTTTTGAATTCGAACCGCTGCCGGTAGCATAATAGCGAAAGCCTCTTCTTCTGTTAAATAGCCCGCAGTGTAGCCCCAGCGGCAACTCGATATTACTCGCCCTAACTCGTAAGCCAATATCCCGCGATCTCCAAATTTGTCGCCATACTTTTGGATGAGTTGAACTTCAGATGAACTTTTCTTTTGCCCTTTAAAATATGCCGGATTTTTTTTGTAAGCTTCTCGCATTGCAATCCACGATGGATTGCACATCTGGCCGTTAGTGCACTTGATCGCGGCGGCCTTCAGCTCTGCTGCATTGTGTATCTTCCATGAAATCGCCATCTTCTCTCGTTCTTCTTCGCGACGCTCCGGCGTCGGTTCGGCACCCGGCAGAGACTCGAAGCCCTGGTTATTGTATTCGGAAATTGGAGCCGAGCATGCCAAAACCCAACGCTTGGCCGGATCCTTTTCCGCATGAAGATGGTCGTATTCGAAATTATCTATTCGTTGCTTCCACCAATCCATCTCTGTCCAACCTTTACTCTCGGAAAGCTTGATATCAGAGCGAGCCGCGTAAAAATCGAACAACCTGGCATTCGATTTGCTTCGAATGAAGTACGCTTTTGGGTTGGCCCCAGCCAGAACGACCTTATTGCAATTGTGACGCGCCCATTGGTACTGCGCGTCATAATACTGTAGCTCTGCTTTGAGTAGAAGAGTTCCTGGATCTTCTGGTGCCATCGCATGTAGTACCAGCAAATCCTGCTTCGCCAGATCGATTTCATCAAGTTCAAAGTATAGGTCGCCTCTTTGGGCTCTGGCCTCAATGTTTTTGGGATCTAGTTTAATAATCTGTGAAAAAGTTTTGATCGCGTCGCTGTCTTCGTCATTGTTTCTAAGCACATAAGCCTTTTGAAGAAGGGCGTCTATGTAGTTAGGATCCCGCTTAAGGGCGGCATTAAGGTATTTGAGTGTTGCCTCTTCACCATCCGGCCCTACGCATACATACCACATCGCGAAATTATTCGAGGCGGAGCCCGGGTCGATAGCCAGACCAGCCTTAAATGACTTTTTGCCTTCGAACGAATTATGCCTGTATGAGTAGTCAGTCCAACCTTTAATAAAAAGTTCGCCGGCTTTTGTAGGTGTTCCGTCCTTTTTCTTGTCAGTGCTGCTAATGGGAAATTTCATCTCCGCCATCTGGACGGGACTTGCCGTTTTTTGATCTGGCTTACCGACATTGCTGCCAGTCACAGTCGCCTTAGTCACGTTAGTCTTCGAGACGGCGGTGCTAGATTTGGCTGTTGGAGCCGGTGCCGCTAAACCGTCGCACCGCACGCCAACTGAGAGAGCGAATGCGATAGCGATAGCAATTTGCATGTGCAAAGTATGTTTTTCCAAAGGTTCTCCCACTCAACTGATGTTATTTTGCGTCGTACACAAGCTTAGTGTCCCAGGGAATCTTTCGCAAAATATTCGGATCTGATTTAAGCGAATGAATGACACGGTCCACGCGAGCGGGTCCGTCAGTGTAGCTGAAAGGGTTCCAAAATCTTCGCCCCACGAAGTAACCAGTGACGAAGTCATCCCAGTTAGTGTACTCCTTTTGGATGCGCACCGCCGCTGGTAGCATAAGTTCAAACGCTTCGCCTTCTGTGAGGAAGCCGCCCATGTATCCCCATCGGCAGAGTGAGACTACTCGGCTAAGATCGAAGGCTTGAATGCCATGCTCTCCGAATTTGTCTCCATATTCCTTGATTAACATCAATTTTGTGTCGCCTTCTTTCCCGTCGAACGCGGCCGGATTTTTTTTATAGGCGCGATAGGTTGCCATCCATCGAGGATGATGCATTCCCCCGTTCAGCAACCTGGTGATTGTATTTACTAACTTAGCTTTGCTGGTAATTCCCCACCATTCGTCGAGGGTCCGCAGCTCCTCGGCTTTTTGCTGCGCGTTGGGTTCGGCTCCAGCAAGAGATTCTATTCCCCGGTTATTGAATTCGAACATCGGTGCGGAGCAGGCTAACGCCCAACGTTTGGCAGGATCCTTTTCCGCGTGTTTATGATCCCACTCAAAATCGGAAAGTCGCTCTCGTTCCCATTTTAAGTCGCTCAATCCCATATTGCCAGCGAGCGTCAGGTCTGATTGTGCTGCAGGAAAGTTGAACAAACGAGCGTGAGCATTGCTGCGCAGAAAGTAGGTTCTAGCAGTTGCATCTTTAGATAAAATTTTGTCGCAGCTGGCAATTGCTGATTTGTATTGGGCGTCGTAGCTTTGTAGCTCGGACATCAGGGTGAGCGTTTTGAGATTTTCAGGACCAAGCTTGTTAGCGCTTACCAGGTCCTTTCGGGCGTTGGGCAAGTCGTTGTACGAGTAATAAGATAAACCTCTCCAGGCATACGCCTCTGCGTTTTTCGGATCTATTTCAATCACTGAATCAAATGCTTTGATGGCGTTTCGGTATTGACCTTTTCTCCAGTAATTCGCTCCTTTGATCATTAACTGCGACTTGCTGTCACTGTTAACTCCTGCCGAAGTTTGTGCCCGCGACATCGTTTGGTTGCTTTGCTTGCGGCTGGCATTCAGACTGGTCGTCGCTGTTTTGGAACTCAAGATTTTGTCGCTCTTTGTTCCAGACTTTTCGGTCGCAGCGAAGGCAGTGCTCCATCCGTGCACTGTCCCGACCACGAGGATAATGCCTGTCGCTCTAGCGATTGGAATGTATGTTTTTAAATACACTGTTGATCTCAAACAGAAGGTGACATTCCCTTATACCCTATTTTGCGATAAGCTTGAGTGAGTCAGTCCGATTAGAACCTGAGGGCGGAAAGAGCGAGCGATGAAAACGAGAAAGTTGAACATCTTTTTTATTGGCGCTCTGGCACTGTCGATCATTGGCGGTATCGCTTATGGTCAGCTGGTACCGCGCGAGGCGTTCTTGAAGGACATGGATGCTGCAGAGTTACTGCAGATTATGGCAACAGAAAAAAGTGCGCATTCTCGAATTGAGAAGATTACTGAATGTGCCGAAGGGGGCGAACTTCCTGACTGGATTGTTGAGTTTAAAAATCCAAACGCGGAGAGAATTGTTCGCAATTTCAACATGGATCAAAGAAACGAAGCTATCCAAAGAGTCGCAGAATATAGGATTCGGAAGTTTAATATGCAACCGGATGATTCGGGTGCCTCCGTTCTAATCCGAAGTATTTTCGGTATGAATCGCTAACAATCTCTTCGAGCAAAAATCACCCTTTCGTACGAGTTTGAATTTTTATTTTGAGGGAACCAACTGCATGTGCTACCGAATGCGGTAGCACCTTACGAGAAGCCACGCTCGCTGATTGTTGCCTATTTCAGGTTAAGTAATTGTTGAACCGACTCTCTGAAAACTTTGGTGTGATGATCGATATCGGCTTCGGTTGTTGCTGGGCACATCAACGCCATGTTGTGAAAGGGAGTCATTAAGATGCCGCGATTTAGTGCGGCGAGGTGCATGTAGCGATCCAGTTCATAGTCGCCTGATGCCGCAGCTTCTCCGCCGTTGGCCGGCGGTTTATCGCGGAACCAATATTCCGCGCGGCAACCCAATTGTTGTACAACCCACGGCAAATTGAACTCTTTGATATTTTCTTCGACACCTTTTACGAAACGATCGCACAACGGAATTGTTTTGCGGTAGGCGTCTTCGGTCAAAACCTTTTCCAGTGTGGCGCGCATAGCTGCGATGGAGAGCGCGTTGCCTGCCAGTGTCCCGCCGATGCCCGAAGTATCGCAGTCTTCTACCTTCGAGTTCGCGAATATTCTTTGTGCGATTTCTTCAGTGCAACCATAGACAGCGCCAGGTATTCCACTGCCCAGTGGTTTGCCCAGTGTCATCATATCCGGTGCCAATTTGTGCGTTCCCGTGTAGCCTCCTGGACCGGTACAAATTGTGTGGGTTTCATCATAAATCAAGATCGTTTCAGTCTTTCTTGTGAGCTCCCGAAGCGCATCGAGGAAGCCGGGCTTGGGATGCACGATTCCGATGTTTGTCATGACGGGCTCTGCTAACACGCAAGCGACGTCTTTAGTCGCTAGTGCCTTCTCTAGTGCATCAATGTCGTTGAATTCGACAACTTTCGTTGTTTTGACCGGGTCAATCTGAGGTCCGCAGTTTCCCTTGCGAGCATGCGGTTTGCCGTCCACAAGCGTGATGAACGATTCATCTACGGTACCGTGGTAGCACCAGTTGAACACGAGGACATAAGGCCGTCCAGTGATCTGGCGGGCCAGTCGTAATGCGAAACGGTTTGCGTCGGTCGCCGTCAAGGTGAATTGCCAGTACTTTAAACCGAAGCGCCGATGCAGTTCTTCACCAACCCACAAACTGTTTTCGGTCGGCAGCATGTAAGTGATGCCTTTGTTGATTTGTTCGATAATCGAGGCTGTAGATTGCTCCGGCGAGTGACCGGTCATCGCGCCGGTGTCGCCGAGGCAAAGGTCGACGTAGTCATTACCATCTACGTCAGTAAAGTGTGCACCCTTCGCTTCTTTTACGAATACAGGGTACGGCGATGCCCACTTGATCATCCAATTCATTGGGACGCCGCCGAGTAAGTGCTCTTGCGCCTTCTGAAAGAGTTCAGCCGACTTCGGGTTATTTTTTCTGAACAGTTCTTCTTCTTGTTTGAGAAGCTCGTCAAGTCTGGTTCTATCGATAGTACTCAAATTCGTTGATGACATGCTCTCCGCCCCCTATTCTGCGATGCATATCTTATCGAATGCGGGTCACCCGCGCATTAACCTTGATAATTGATTGGGTTGTCGAGAATCGGTTTTATGGGTGGGCAGAGGCGGCAAGTAAACGAACAGTATGTAGATCTCGAAGAGATCAACCCGGTCTGCGATAGATGCAGCTGAAGCTTGTAGCATCGTGCCAATCAACCGCAGGGGTCAGCCGGCGTTTCCATTCGCGATTTTGTGCAACACGATGGAGCGAGCGCAGACCGCCCAGTGCCTTCTGCAAGGCAGTTTCATCCGCGGCTTCGAAGATAGTGAGATGCCGGACCTTCTCTCGCCCGACACTAGAGTAACGGCGACAGGCTGCAAAGCTGGGAATGTCGGCAATTTGCAATGGCAGATATTCTGTTTCGTACCAGGACTGAAACTGATCATCCAGCTCCGGCTTCATCTCGAGTGACCAGAGCAAAAATGGTCTGCTTCCAAAGTGTCCGTCGACGGGGATGCGCTGATGCTCCCATCGCGGAGTATATGAAATTCGGCTGAAGTGTTTTAAGTCATTGGTTTTCCACGACTGAAACTCACGCGTCAAATCCTGCATGCCTTTGCGCTGAAAAATCTCATCAGCGTTGGCTATCGCATCTTTATTCGCGAGTTCGTAAATAGTGACGTACTGCTTGTTGTACCATCGCAATGAACTGCCGAAGTTCATTTCTTCGTATCGGCGAATGGATAGAACTTCGGGGGCCGATGCCAGAATTCCAGGAAGGAATTTGTGCTGGTAGAAATCGTTGAATTCGCCCTCTTTTTCCGGCGCGACGCTCAAGGTGATAAGCATGATTGGATTAGGTTCCATACAGGCTCCTTTTAGAGGTTGTTCTTCGACTCGATTTGCAAATAGTACACCATCAAGTCACCGCCGGTAAGAATTTAGGTTATTGTAGAAAGATGCTTCAAGGATTCCCAGGACCTCGTCGATTGACTCTCGTTTAGATACGACTCGGTGCCAAATGCTCGTTTTGAAACTAGTTAGCAGTCTAGCTCTGTGCTCGTTGACGTTTTTGTCAGCGCTAGTCAGTGCACCGGCGGCTGGCGCAACTGGGCGAAGCCAGCCGCCGGGAAGGGCGATTGTTCAACCCGGAGCTCATCTGGAATTGAAACAGATTCATCGAATCTATGGAAAGGTCAACGTACAAATCACCAAGGACGGTGCACTCTTAAAAGGCGAAAACACTGATTACACGTTCGTCTGTCGTGCGCCTTCATGGGACATGATTTTGTTTTCCGACAAGAGAAGGTTAGTAGCACGTCGGTCTCGCGCAGACTGGTCCAAGAAAGGCATTAGGACTGCCTTGAGCATCATGGACAACTCCGCGCTGCATAAGTGGCCGCGCACTCTTGTCGCAACTAAGAATTATCATGGTCTGAAATCCTTTGTTTATGCGTTTCCGTATAAATATGAGAATGGGTATCCGGCGGATTTGAAACATGGAAAGTTCGGGGAGTACATTTTGTCGGACCCCAAGTTGGCTCGCGCCGAAGTGGTGTCCTTTTTGCAGGCTCTATATGATTGTCCGCCTGCTGACGGCATTCCGCTCAAGTTGGCGAAGTATGCCCAGGGTAACAGCTTTGGTCTCGGTTTGAATTACAACAAAAAGGAAGACATCGTTTCAATTTTGGAAACGGTGTCGACTGCTTTGATCAACAAGCCTCTCGATATCACCACGGCTCACACCAAGAATTACAAACTCGTTTCTGAAAGCGACATCGTCGTAAAGCATGATGATCTGTCAGATGCTTTTCAGCACCTGGTGGATGAGTAGCGTTTGGCGAAATCGAGTCGTTTGCGTGTAGCCCGAAGTCCTTCATTCTCCAAGCATTACCGAGATTCTGCGATGGGATGTTCATCGGCAGTAGGTGAATGCTTTTGTGTACGAGACGACAATTTTTCTCCAGCGAGAATGTATGGAGACAAACAGCAAGTGCACCCATCCGCAATACCGGTATTGGTGCCTTCCTGAATTGCTCGTGTCGTTTTGGGCAGGAGTTTCTGGTGGTTTTTTTGAACGTTTTCGGACGCTAGACAAGCCGAAGCCAGGCTTGATAAAGCGAGGATTAGCGCCAAACCAAAAGAAGTTCTCATTAGCGACCCATGTCGGCGAGGGTCTTTGTCGCGTTGGCGGAGACGTAAACGTTCTCATCGGTTGATAGTTTTTCGAGAACATGAACGGGCAATTTTCTGTTCATAGACAGACCCAGGCGCACGTCATCATCCGGATCTGATACCAGATTTTCTAATGCCGCTTCGGGGATGTTTGGATTCTCTGCGGCTGCGAGTCTGACTTCAACGCTTTCGTCCTCGGCCAGTTTTTTCATAATGCTGGCAGGAGCATTTTCGTTTTCCGCGACGCGGCGTCGCACCTTCTCATCGCCATCCCCAGAAAGTTGAACAAGAACCGACTCGGATGTGTGCGGATTACCGGCGAGAACCAGCTTTATGAGTGCGTCTTCGCCGCCGGCACCTGATTGACCTCCCAGCTCGTTTTCTAGCTGGTGAATCAGGCGCAATAGTGCTGAGAGTTTTTGTGCAGTGACTGGTTTTGCCACGTAATAGTTCATCTTCAGCTTGAGCGCTTCTTGAACATCTTCGTCTTGTTGCGAAACTGTGAGCAAAACGACTGGAATTTTTTTCAACACGTCGTCTGCCTTTATTTCGGCGAGAACCTCGTGCCCGTTTTTCTTCGGCATGTTCAAATCTAGCAAAATTACGTCCGGCAGTTTTGAAGCCGACTTTGCTTTTTCCAGAAATTCAGTTGCTTGCTCACCATCGTTGACCACGCTGAGTTCGTAAGTGAGTTCCGATCGCTTCAAAGCTTCTTCCGTCAACCTGACGTCGGAAGGTGTATCTTCGACGAGCAGTATCTCAATCTTCTCTTTCATCAATGTGCTCCTTGATTGTGTGCAGCAGGTAGTGTGAACAGAAAAATTGAACCTTCTCCCGGGACTGATTCAACTGAGATTGTTCCTCCGTGTGACTTAACGATTCTTTTGCAGATCGCCAGCCCCATTCCGGTCCCGGAATACTCCGTCTTGCCGTGAAGCCGAGAGAACATATCGAAAATCTTGTCCGTGTACTTGGGATCTATTCCGATGCCGTTGTCACGTACCGAGAATAACCAGAAATCTCCGCTTATATCCACTTTTATGTAAATATGCGGCGGTTCTTCCTTACTTCGATATTTTAGCGCGTTACTGATCAAATTCTGAAAAAGCTGCACAAGATGTGATCGTTCCACCCTGACTTCCGGAAGATTGTCTATTTCAAAGACGGCTTCGGTCTCGCGAATGGTCGCGCTTAAATTAGTTAGCACATCTTCTATGACGTCGTTGCACTTGGTCACGTGTACTTCGGAGCTGTCCCGGTGAATACTCGAGTGTGTCAGAACCGATTGAATCAGGTTCTGCATCCGAGCTGTTCCGTCCAAAATAAAATCTACAAACTCGCTCGCATCTTTATCGAGTTTTCCGTCAGTATTTTCTTTTAACAGATTGGCGAACCCTTGCACCGCCCGCAGTGGCTCTTGCAGGTCGTGCGACGCAATTTTGGCAAACTGCTTTAGTTCTTCGTTGCTTTGAGTAAGGCGCTCTGTCCGCTCCGCAACCTTTCGTTCCAGCTCCTCGTTTAAACGCTTTCTATCTGTAATGTCACGGACGAACGCGCAGTAGAGGTAATCAACTTCCTCTCGAATCTTGAAGATAACAAACTCAATCGGAAACTGTCTGCCATCCTTATCTACTGCTTGGAGTTCGTAATTCGCTCGCAAAACGCTTCTCGATTGTTTATCAAAGCGTTTTTCTACCAGCTGAGCGTACTGCTTACGAAAGTGTTTCGGGACGATTGATGACAGCGGTTTTCCCATCATCTCTTGTTTCGTCCAACCGAAAGTCGTTTCGGCTTGGGGGTTCCAATCCGTAATATTCCAATTCTCGTCGGCAGCTATGAATGCGTCATAAGAGTTTTCCAGAATGATGCGAAGACGTTTTTCGCTCTTCAGGAGTGCTTGACCAACTTTGGTTTCCTCAATTGCAAACTCGATTCGGCGATGTATTGCTTCGCAACTGGCGCTGCTCTTCAGGACGTGACCTTGCGCACCACCCTCGATGGCTTTAAGGGCAAGTTCTTCTTCGTCAATATCGGTCGAAACGATTATGGGAACGCCTGGCGCGACTTCTCTCACGCGATTGTACGTTTCAATTCCATGACTGTCCGCCAGGCTGAGGTCTAGAAAGATGGCATCGAAAGTTCCTTCTGCAAGACTCGCAAAGGTTTCCGCCAAGTTTGTCGCTGTTTCAACCTTGAGCCCACGAGCGGTGAGCCCGGTTTTCAGTTCTTTTAGAAGCTTTTGGCTGCCTTCGACCAGAAGAACGTGCATAATCGACTCTCATTTGAGGTCCTGAGAAGACCACTATATAGGATTTTTGCCTACGCTGGGTAGAGAGGTCGTCTTTGGGGCGAATCGATTCAGGCAACATCCCGGTCGGCAATGATTAGCTAGCTGCTTATCGAGCTTCTTAAGCCCTTTCAGAGCGCTATCGGAATATTCATTCGTCCAGACCAAGATGCTCTCTCTCTGGGGACAAATCAACGCAAATGTCCGCCAAAGAACGCTCCGCAAAGGAACGAGCGCTACATCGCCAGTGGCCGTCTAGCCACTGGCGCGAATCCATCACTAAAGTCACCGACTTCACCGACCTTGCCTCCGATTTCGAAGACCGTGCGACCGGTCTTATCGATGAAGTATTTTTTCTCACCAGCTTCGACGTATGCGACGCCGTCTTTGAAATTTCGCGCATGACTGAACGCAGGCTCAATAATCACGGCTCCTGTCTTATCTATAAATCCGCACAGATATGTCGCCCTCATCTCTTCATAGCTGACATCAGCTGGTGGCGGTGTCTGGTGAACCCAAGCAGACCCCTCACTGAAAACGCAGGCATCGTAGAATTGGAATGGTATCGCCAACTCGCCGGAACGATTCAGGTAACCATATAGCCCCTTCGAACGAACCAATAGCAGTCCATCACAGAACTGACTCAACGTCGGATCAAAATCGTGACGATGGTCACCGCGCGACAATGTCCGTTCAAATTCTTCCGGCGGTCCTGCATACAAGTATCCATCGTACTTCTCATTAAACGGTCGCCAGGCGGGACCTGACTTTGTCGTTCCGGTCAATTCGCGTAAAACGCGATTGAGGTCTATCGCAACCTTTCCGTTTCGGTCCAGGTATTTGACCATTTCCCGATTCACGACGGTCTCATAGGTTACAGTTTTTGCGAGCCCGTCGGAGAATACGCCAGCCTGCTCGAACTCGAAGTCTGTGACCGCCTCTCCGTGCAGATTGATGAAGGCAATTTTTCCGTTCAAGCTGACTGCGGCTCTCTCTTCTCGAAACGACAAAACAGTTTCGTAACTTGGAGAGACAACCCACTCACCATCCTTGTTTATAAAACCCCACGCGCCACCCAATCGCACCGCGGCAAGTCCGTTGCTAAATGGCCGCGCATCCTCGAACGCTGGCTGAATCGTAAACTCTCCATTAACATCAATGTATCCCCATCTCTCGTCGATGAGAACATTCGCAAGATCTTCTGAGAACGTTTCCGCCCACCGAAACGATTTTCCGAAAACATCCTTTCCATACTTGTCTAGGAACTTCGCATCGTAATATCCCTGGGAACAAAACACGCCGCTCGCAAACTTAGCCGAAATCATTATGTCGTCGGTCTCGAACAGGAACTCGCCAGTCTTGTCGATGACACCACTCCTCCCGTGCACATACGAATTCGGATTCGCGTCGAACTGCTTTTTCAAGACTCTCACCGAGCGCCGCAACTGGAACCGCAATTGGTAATACTTGGTGAATATTGGTTCGAGCCATTGGTACTTTGGATACAGTAGCTGCAATGGGCGTCTCAGCGTGGTCCGAATATTGTACAGAGCACTTCTGGCGTCGCTATTTGTTGGTTCCAACGCGAGAGCCTGATCAAACCAAGATTTAGCCCGCAGCAGCTTAACTCTATTCAGCCACAGATTTCCGATTGCCACAATCGCATCAATGTAATTTGGGTTGAACGTATAGACTTTCTCATAGCATTTTACCGCTGCTCGGAAATCTCCATGGTCCTCGTAGAGTTCGGCGAGGGTCATGTAACCCGACTCAAATTTCGGATGTCGTTCCACACATTGCTTTGCAAGCGAGTATGCAATTTCACGAGAGTTCGAGTCCGCGTTCTCGCCGCCACGGGAACGACGATGCGCATTGCGCGCCAGAAGATTGAGTTCCACTGCCTCAACCGATGGTATCACGGATGGTAGCTTGGTCTTTCGCATGTGCACGACGCGTTCTCTTTCCTCTGCGTCGAGGGCTTCGGCACGCTTGAGACATTCAAACGCATGATGAATCCAGCTGTTTTTCGAATATCTCCAACCGAGCCAGTAGTACTCCTCCGCAAATAGTTCATCAGGAATCTGTAACGGCAGTTGGCCGTCGTAAGGAGGCTCCAGTTGTTCCAGAACCGAATATAGTTTGATCAATTCGTTGAAGTCGACTTCGTTTGGCATGCAATTAATCTCGCGGCACCCGAAGTGTGGTCACATGAAATTGCAGTCTCTGCATCCACTGACTAGAGGAATAAACGACGAGGCCTCTCCACGGCCGCCAACCCGCCGTGGAAGTCGCCCACACGTCCAACGTTCTTGCCAAGCTCGAACACTTTGTGTCCCGCCTTGTCGATAAACCACCTGTGCTTATAATCATCATACACATAAGCGAGCCCACTGCTAAATGACCGCGCGTGATGCCCCGGTTCTAGCCGAATTGCGATTTGTCCGTTGTCGTCGATGAAAGCCAATGTAACCGTTCCATCAAGGCGAACAACCTCCACCGTATCGAGCGACACCAGCGCCAACCCGTCAGCAAATGCGGCGCCGATATAAAATTCAACTGGTATCACAAGCGCACCGCTGCGATCCAAGTAACCACACTTGCTTCCTTGATTCACTTTCAATCTGCCATTGGAGAATTGGTTCGTCGGCTTCTCAAAAATCATGCGACGCACCGATGAAGTCAATGTATGCAGCGACTTACCCGGTCCCGCAAACAAGTATTCATCAGTATTTCGATACCGGTCGTTCGCCTCACGACCATACCCGATCGTATTTTCGCCGAACAAGTCGAGATACACGCTATTCAGATCAAAAGCAATCTCGCCGTCGCGATCCAGAAATTTGACCGCGTGCCGCTCGACTTCGGTCTCGTACTTAACCGTCCTCGCCAGCCCGTCCGCAAAGCGGCCGACCTCATCAAACTCGAAATCGGTAATCGGTTGTCCACGCGAATCGACAATGGCAATCTTGCCATTGAGGCTGACAGCCGCCCGTTCCTCCGAAAACGCTAGAACATTCTCAAACCTCGGCTCGACAACCCACTCACCCCTATTATCGATGAAGCCCCAAAGCCCATAGTGCCGAGCCGCGGCAAGACCGTCGCTGAAACTGCCGACATCCTCAAATTGCGGCTCGAGCGCAAAATGTCCGTGACGCTCAATGAATCCCCATTTCTCACCGACAAGAACAGACGCAAGATTCTCCGAGAAATCCTCCGCCCATCGAAACTCACGCCCGCCGAAAGCGTCATTACCGCTCTTGTCGACAAACGACGCACTCTGCCTTTTCTGAATGCAATAGAAAAACGCATCGGAGAATTTCGATTCAGCTCTGACACCATCATGGTGAAAGACAAAATTTCCGCTTCGGTCGATAAACCCACTACGCTCCTTTCTGTGGAGCAAATTTGGATTCTCCTCTTTCTCAAGTTGCGCATCGCGCATAAGTTTCCTGAAATCTCTCTGTTGCTGCCACTCCACAATCGAGCTCACCCACGCGTATTTGCAGCTCAGAAGCAACATCGGTTTGTTCAAAAAGTTTTGAACGTTGTTGAGCCCAATCTCCGCCGCCGAATTTTCAGGGTCGCATTCTAGAGCCTTCTCGAACCAAGCTTTGGCCTTGAGAATCTTGACCCGCCGCAGCCATACTCCGCCAAGCTGTACCATCGCTTCAATGCAGAATGGATTCTGTTCTAACGCTTTCTCGTACGCCGCAATCGCTGCCCGGTGTTCGTTTCGAAAGTGTTCCAGCTCGCCTAGGGTCAAGTGACTACCATCAAAATTCGGAAACCGCTCCACACAAAATTTTGCTAGCGTATACGCCGAATCAAAGGACCTCGGATTGTTGTAGTTACTGCTTCTTGCGGCGTGAAACTCATTCCGCGCCAAGAGATTCGCTTCCACTGCTTCAATTGATGGTATCACTGGCGGTAGCGTTGTTTTTTGCATATGCTCGATGTGATTTTTCAACTTCGGATTTAGCGTTGCTGCGCGCCGCAAAGTTTCATTGGCATGATGAACCCAGCGATAGCGAATGTACTTCTCCGCCAACCGATAATACTCGTCCGCCGTCAACTGCTCCGGAACACGCAAAGGAAGTCGCTGTTCACGCGTGTCATGCAGCTTCTCCAAAATGGTGTAGCGCTCGATGAGTTTATTGAGGTCGATTTCGTTTGGCATAGAACTAATCTCGCTGCACCACTTCACTCCTCGAATCGAGGTCTTCTGCTTTCCGTTACTTGACCTTGGTAATGCAAACCTTGCATAACCTAATTTTTGTTTCGACAGCCAAACCATGATAGTGCTGTTCTGATTTTGAAATTGGTGGACTGGCATGAGACATCTGCGTCATTAACGATTCTATTTGACTTAGCGCGTTGGCTGTCAGACAACTGTTTCATAATTATTTCGCTCGCCCGTCGAATAGGGAATTTTGTTGAAGGAGCGCTGTTTAAGTCGCTCAATGGCTTGACCTTTACCTCGCCAAGCAAGTTCTCGACGATGTACTCCCCGAACATAGTCTCAACCACCCTATCAATTATTGGACTCACGCCAATTACGCAGTGAGGGGTGTTCAAATTAGTCTTTGGGTCAATTTCAGTGAACAAAGTAACATCGAATCGCTCCGCGTTTTTCGAAACGCTGAAAAAAATGCTATCCCAATCGATTGGGGCGGAATTATACAGTTCACCTCCTAGCTCTGTACAAGGAGGATGATCTCCAAGTGTTACGAGCAGAGTTGGCGAAACAAGAACCGCTTGCCCTCCGTTGTACAACACTGGCTCGAAATCTCCACATCTTGCATTTTTTGTTAGGTACACGGCAGCTACGCAGGATCGACGTCTGCATCTATTAGAGGTTATTGAAAGTTCATTCAAACCTGACCTCATATTCGGAATTCGACGCTCAAATGTGCTATCCGATTTTCCTATCTTGAATCGGAGACCGTCGTCTATTGCGAGAAGGTGAGCCTTAGTTTCCGCCAAAAGCTCATCATCCCGAGAGGGGTTAAAACCGCATTTAACCTCACGATCTTGAAACCATTTCCAAAATGCAATGGTCTTTTCGTGTAGATCCCTTGCGACCGGAAGTGTGTAACCAGGTTGTGATTTCTTCAATGTGGAGTGAACTTTTGAAACACAGGATGTAACAGCTAATACACTCACCAGCGCCGCAAAAAGCACTAGAGATGTGACTGAAAATTTGAATCTGAAAGAACAGAGCATTGTAATTAACCGATTGGCACGGACTTTAGATGGTCTGCAATCTGATCGCTCCAGTCGTGTTTTCGATGCGGCTCTTTGGTTTTATACCGTGACGTCTAGTTTCAACAACACCTGTGAGGCTGCACTACTTATTGACCGCTCAATCGACAAACACTGGCTTCGTTTTAAATGCACCCAACTCAGAAATGTTCATAATACCGTATTCAATAAAAACCTGGTCGGGAAGAGATGAGAAAATATCATACATCTCTTCTCGTGGCGTATTCGCATACTCTTCTGAAAGCGTTGCAATTACAGTATTCAATTTTGAGCTGGGTTCTCCAGTCACTTCTAAGTGATTCTGAGCACGTTGTAAATCATGCACTGCATTCCAGATTTCTTTGCCATCCTTGAATTCTGACGCGGAGAAATAGTTCGTGCGTTCTTCAATGATTGCAGTGACTATGTTCCATTGCTTAGAAGCGCTGACCATAGACTCCTTAGAGAGAATCCGTGGCTCCGAAGACCCCTCGATGATCACAACCCAATCGGTCACGGTAGTGAAAATCAAATTTGCATGTCGGATCGGAGAAGGGTATATATCGCGCTCGTAGACCCGATTACTCTGCTTAAGTCCAAGAAATGATTGAACCTTTTCTTGCTCTACACATCTAAACGCTCCGTAAGTAGCCGTCATTCCCATATGCTGCAACCTCCCGCTACTACAGCAGGATACCATTGAGGTCGATAAGGCGGTTTGATAGGATAAAATGGAACAATGACGAATAATTCCAGGAACTCACGTATCAAGGCGATAAGAGCTCCTTCACTAGATTCTCAATATGTCGAAATGCTGGTTGTGTCGGGACTCGAGATCGTTGACCAGGTGGTTTCTGCGTATGGCGAGAAGTATTGGATCTGCAAGCCATCTACTACCAGTGGGAATCACATTCGTGGCTATAAAATCAGCTGGGTGACTTCAGATCGGAGGGTTCATTGTACAAACGCTCCCATACTGCAGCTTGTTCTAAAAAGCAATCGGTGGCAGGTCCGTTCTGTTGACGCTGTCGGTGATATGGGACCGGCTGATTTCGTCAGTGAATTTGACAATCCGAACGATGCGGTGAACGACATCATACAATTTTTTCTGGGGGACCCCTCTAGAATGGCTCAGAAAGAGGCGTGTATTAAGAAACTCGAGAAGTAAATTTGTCACCCCGCTGTGGAAAGATTTGGTTATGGGCTTTAAACTCAAATGCATTTTGGTCGAGGCTCCTCTTTTGCCTCTGTGCGAGCTGCTCGGACTGGAGGACAGAGGTCTTCGAGCAGGCGGATTTGACCTGCGCGGAACAATGCTGCGTTCTGGTTTCTGTCTCGTTGAGGAGCCGGGAATCTATCCATTGTTTTTGTCATCAGACCTTCTTCAACGCGCTTCGCATGTCTATCCGATTATCTGTGTGCAGATTAACGAGGGTGTAAATTGCAGTTCTGCCGAAAAATGGGATAAGGGACAACAGGTCTGGAGTGTCGCTCACGATGCTTGTTCAAATGGACCTCGACATTTAGAGTATTCTGGTTCACTTCCTGAAATATTTGAAGAGGTAAAGCGTAATCTATTTGCGGAACAGGATTTGGAAGACCGGTTGGAGGAAGACGGCATTGATGCGATTTTCGACATACCAGTTGAATTGACGGAACGTTTGACCGGATATCGTTATTCGAATTACATTCCAGAAGAACAGTCGCATTGTCTATTCCGTAGGGACAGACCACGCAGGTGAACTGATGGTACAGCGCCGCAGGCTTAATGTATCTTCTAATTTGAAACTCTCGTGGCTTCCCATTCGCCAACTATTGAACCATCGGTTTTAGATTCCAATTTCTTGGGATCAGGTTGGATGATCTTGACCTTTCCAATGATCTTTACCGTGCCGTCTTTTGAATTCACTACTTTGCCGATATAAGATTGCCAGCGCATAGGTGGATTATGAGCGGGCGGCGTTTTGAATTCGATCGCTGTTGGAGATATGAAAGTCCCCTCGACAGTTTCCGGCTTCCAGTTGGTTGGACTTATGCCCGGTTTTACATCGCGCAGCCGTACAACTGTTAATGTGCCGCTTAAATGCTTTCCGTCTTGGTGTAATTCAAGAGTTTCATCGAGATCCGGGATCTTCGAGATTCCCATGTAGCGCCCGAAACGGCGATGAATCATTTCATAGCGACCTTCAAGCTGTGCTGGAATAAAGTTCGGATCAGTCGATGCCGCGAAGGCAGGATCCTCCGGTTCCTTTGTGTCAAAAAGAACAATACTCTTTCCGTCTCGCTTCTTCGGTTTTGCAGAAAGTTTGACGTTTATCTTTAGATTGGCAGCGATGAAAATGCCGACGGCAAATATCGTCAGCAGAAGCGCGATGGCGCTGCCAAAAATCCAGATCATCTTTGCTGACGGTTTCTGCATCTTCTGATTCTACCATCAAGCAGAAACTCTACGCCGCGATTTGTTGCTCCGCGACAATCATTGTTCCCGAACTTCCTGGTTTCAGAATTGCAGACAAAAGGTCTCCTTCGTTTTCGGCGCTGGCGATAAGGATTGAACCTATGCCCTTCTTGATTCCAGACGCGCAGTTTCTTACTTTTGGAATCATGCCACCGCTGATGATGCCGCTTTCGATCAGGACGCTGATTTCGTCTAGCGAAATAGTTGGGATGACGTGATCTTTATCCATTAAGATCCCGGGAACGTCTGTGATGTATACCAGCTTGTCTGCGTGCAGACCGACGGCTGCCGCCATCGCGACATTGTCTGCGTTTACATTATAAAGCTGGCCGCTCTCATCATGCGCGAGCGATGCAATTACTGGAAGCGAATCATCCAGGATTGCCATAAGTTTTTCGCTATCGACGCCGGAGATTTCACCGACCCAGCCGATATCCAGTTTTGCACCGGAGCTGCAGGCGATAATTTTCTTTTTCGCGGTAAACATTCCCTCTGTTTTTGAATTGATCGCCGTTGCGTTGATTCCGAGATTGTTCAGTTTCGCGACTAGCGTTTCATTCAACTCGTCGAGCACTTTCTGCGCAATAGCAAGAACGTTGTCGTCAGTCACACGCAAGCCCTCGATGAAGTGCGGCTTGTCACCGGTCTCCGCGATCGCTTTGGAGATAGCAGGTCCGCCACCGTGAACGAGAACGACTTTTGCACCGGTTTCAGAAATCACGGCGACTTCATTGACGAGGCTCATCATTGCTTGTTCGCTCGTGAGGGTGCTGCCGCCAATTTTGATGACGACGATTTCTTGAGTCTTGAGAGTGGGCTGTGAAACGATTTTGTTTTGAATCTTTGCTTGGCTAACTTTTGTCATGATAAAAACTCCTGGAAAATTTTTCTGTCTCGTTCAAATCAGGTGCTCAGGTAGTTCGATAGCTGAAGCGAACCGGCACCGCGCGCGGTATTATTTCCCGTACGCGCCGTTGATTCGGACGTAGTCGTAGCTAAGGTCGCAGCCCCAGGCTGTCGCTTCGGAAAGTCCGCCGGATTTTAGGTCGATTCCGATGCGGATATCTTTCTCGCTGAGAACCTTTTGTGCGTCAGCCGGTTCAACGATAAGAGGTTGACCGTTTGCCATGAGCGGAAGCTGCCCGCCGTCGCTGGCAAACCAGATCGACAATTTTGCCGGGTCGAATTGAACGCCGCCGCGACCGAGGGCTGCGATGATTCTTCCCCAGTTGGCGTCTTCGCCGAACATTGCGGTTTTAACGAGGCTGGACGACACGACGCATTTAGCGAGTTTTTGTGCATCCTCTCTCGATTCACTGCCGACGATGGAAACTTCAACGAACTTGGTTGCGCCTTCGCCGTCTCTAGCGACGAGTTTCGCCAGATGCGTATTCACCGTATGTAGTGCGTGGGCAAAGATTTTGTAACCTTCGTCGTCCGCGCTTTCGATCAGCTCGTTGCCGGCGAGTCCGTTGGCGAACACGAGCGCCATGTCGTTGGTGCTGGTGTCACCGTCGACCGAGATCATGTTGTATGTCGTGGATACACTTTCCTTCATCGCTTTCGAGAGGAGCTCTTGGGTGATGTTCAGGTCGGTTGTGACGAACGCAAGCATGGTCGCCATGTTGGGGTGCACCATTCCGGAGCCTTTAGCCATACCGCCTATCATGACGGTTGTTCCGCCGATCTCCAGTTCGAATGCGATCTCTTTTGTGAAAACGTCTGTTGTCCGGATTGCTTCTGCGCAAGCCGTTCCCATCGCCTCGGTGTTGTCGAGCAAACCAGCTACTACAGGGATGCCAGCCTTGATCTTGTCGATTGGCAGCTGCACGCCGATGTATCCGGTAGATGCGACGCAGACGTGTTCCGGATCACAGCCGAGCGCTTCAGCTGTGGCTTCCGCCATGGCTACGCAGTTTACATAACCCTCTTCGCCTGTGCAGGAATTTGCATGACCACTGTTTATGACTACCGCCTTAATAGGAGTACCGGCAGTCGCCACTTTTTGCGACCAGACTACGGGAGCACCTTTCACGACGTTGGTTGTGAAGACACCAGCTACGGTGGCTGGAACTTCGCTCATCAGGATTGCCAGGTCTTTGCGCTTGCGCTTGAGCCCTACGTGTTCGCCGGCAGCTTTGAACCCTTTGGGAACAGTAACTCCACCAACTACTTTCTTCATTTCGACCTTACCTCCAGATGAGCTTCGTGCTCTGTTATAAAAACGTTGGGACTTGATTTAAACCTTTGGTCTCGTCTATTCCGAGAATGATGTTCATGTTCTGAATTGCTTGACCTGCTGCGCCTTTAATTAGATTGTCGATAGCGCTTACGACCACAATTCGGTTGCTTCGCCTGTCTACTGCAAAACCGATATCGCAGTAGTTGGAGCCTTTGACCCATCGAGTCTCCGGCATGCCTTTGCCCGGCGGTTTCATTCGGATAAACGGTTCTCCTTCGTAAACTTCGTTAAATGCAGCCATCACTTCGTTGTCGGAGACTGGCTTGGTGAGGGTTCCATAAGCCGTGAGCAGAATTCCTCTGTGCATTGGAACCAGATGAGCTGCGAATGTGGTGACCACTTCATCGTTCGTAAACTTCGAGAGAGTTTCTTCGATTTCGGGTGTGTGTCTATGAGTCGGAAGTTGATAAGCCTTCATCGATTCATTGCACTCATTGAAGTGCGTCTTCAGACTGGCAGCTCTGCCTGCGCCCGATACTCCCGACTTTCCGTCGATGATGATGCTGCTCGGAGCGATTAGACCGGCTTTAACAAGCGGGGCGAGTGCCAGAATTGCCGCGGTAGCGTAACAGCCAGGATTGGCAATGAACTTGGAGCCTTGAATAGCGGCTTTATTGAGTTCGCATATTCCGTAAACGGCTGTATTTTTATTCGCACCAGCGGCGGAACCGTACCACTCGGATTTGACCTCCGGATTTTCTATTCTGAAGTCGCCGCTCAGGTCGATGACTTTGGTTTTCGCCAAAACCGTTTCGCTTACAACGGAGGCGGCGATTCCGTGCGGCAGCGCCAGGAACAATACATCCGATTGTTCAGCAAGCGCCTCCAGATCGACTGCGCAAAAGGTTTTACTCAGTAGACCAGAGAAGCCGGGAAAGATATCTTCGAAGTTTTCGCCTTCGTTACTATTGGATGCGACGGCGGTGATTTCCACTTCGGGATGCTGAAGGAGCAGTTTGATCAACTCCTGACCGACGTAGCCCGTAGCACCTGCGATGGCTACTTTGGTCTTGGTTTTTGTCGCCGAATCCTGGCAGTTTTGCGAAATCGGTTTTTCTAAGGTGTACATTGCTGTGCTCCTGAAGTGCGTTTTAAGAGAAGAGGTTTCCGCCGCTGCATATAACTGATGCAGAACGTTCTCTTCGTCTACGACGTTCAATGAAAACTCGTATGCTCAAATAGACCTGAACATCGGCTTTCTAAACTCTGGCTATTCGTTGGTTGAAGCGATCAACCTAGAAGTGATTCGAGATCCTTAACTACCTTCTTGGCTGTTACGTCTCGTTTGACGACCATGAGAATTGTGTTGTCTCCTGCCACGGTCCCTAGCAGCTGGCTCAGTTCGAGGCGATCGATTGCCTCTGCCACATGAGATGCTGCGCCGCTGTCAGTGATTATTACAACTGTATTCCCTGACCAATCGATGTTTCTTACAAAGCGTTTTACGCTCGCAAGCGACGCATGCATCGCAGGCTTCGTCGTCGTCGACGGTTCGATATTTTGACGACTGGCATAGCGATAGCGTCCTCCGCTTGCGATCTTTACTAGACCCAGCTCCCGAATGTCCCTCGATAGTGTCGCCTGAGTTACGCGAACCCCTATCCTTTTAAGAGCCTTTTCTAAATCCGTCTGAGTTCCAATTTCCTGGTTTTCGACGAGGTCTAGAATTTTTCGGTGCCGTTCTTCTCTTGTTTGCATAATCATACATTCCCTCTGAATAATTATGCACGACCGGAAGCTCTATGTAACCAAAATGTAACGCGAAAGTTGCCTGCCTGCCGGTTTTGAGTCCAGTACGCGCCCTGCTATGGCTTTGGGTCTTTTCTTTACCCATCCACCCCGGTTTGCTGGCTTTCAAATAGCCAACTCTTATATACAATGTCTGAATGCATTGTGACCGGTGTCTGGCGAGGTCCGGCTTGCCGTCTGACCTCCCCGTATGGGTATAAATCTTGCCTGTAACTTTGAGCGATATTAAAAAGGCTTTTCTGGGCTATTTTGACGATTGGACGCTATCGAAAGGGCGGAGTTATATCGCCGGTCAAAAAGTCCTGGATATGCGAAACCGGAGCGACGACGAAATCGAAGGCAGAGTTTCTGGCTCGATGGGGCAAAAATACCTCACCAGACTTTACCTCGACCATTTTGGATGCAAATTGATAGAAACCGATTGCAGTTGTCCGGTTGGGATTGACTGCAAGCACGCTGCCGCTGTTTATATTAAACACATCGAGCAGGTCCCGCTTCTTGCTTTGTATGCGTCGTTGAATGAGAATCCTGATCTCCTTTATTCTTCGCCCACATCGAAGGTGTCCAGTTTCGAAGCACCGGCGGCGGTGGCAACCGAAACTGAAATTGACCCGGCTATGTTGCCGTTGCCATCCGAAATATCGAATAGCTTCAAGGAATTTGCTCAGTCGATTGCTCCTCAGCGAGAGGCGCGAGTAGCAAGGAAGACGGCGCCGACATCGAAATTGGTCTATCTTATTGGGCTTGAAGCCGTAAAGGGAGAGCCCAAGATAGAGATTCGTTCCGTTAGCATCTCCAAAGCCGGCACCCTCTCGAAGGGAACAAAAATTTCCCCTGATAAGCTGCTCAGTAATCCGCCCATTCAAGCGCTTGACGAAGATCTGGAAATTATTCGCTTCTGGTTTTCGATTTCGAAGTCGATGCATTATTGGAACGGGAATTATTCATTGATCGATGCCGATTCCAATCTAGTGCAGCTTTTGATGACTAAGATTCTTGCCACCAATCGCTGTTTCTTCAACGCGGCGGGTTCCAATCCTCTGCAACTTGGCCCTGAACTCCCAGCCGAACTTTCGTGGGAAGAACACCAGCCCCAATTTTTTCGTCTTGGTCTTGTCGCCAGGGATGGTGACAACCTCTACAAGTGTATGCGCTCGAGCGCATTGCCCTGGTATATCGATGAAGAGAAGTCTCTATGCGGGCCTGTAAGTGCTCCCTTCGAGCCCAAAAAGTTGAAACCACTTCTAGACATGCGTAATCTAACCCTCGACGAGGCGCAACGCTTGCCGCTTCTTCTCAATAATCTGGCACTTTCTAATTTGATTCCAACGCCGGATGTGCCGAACCGCGTGAACTTGCGTGTAGTAAACGTGGGTCCTACGCTTGAGATTCAAACTCAGAGATCTTTGCGTCCAGTCGTACTGCCGGATCAGCGTATAATTCCAGCTGGCGAAGAGATTAGAACTCTCACGATATCCACGCATTCAGATTCTAATGGTATGCCTTATCGCGACGAGTCCGGCCAATTGATCGTGTCGCGAACAGCAGCATTCGAAACTGAAAGAGCTCGATTGATTCTGTCGAAGCTCGGTTTCGGTGAGCTGCCGCCGGCAGTTTTTGGTGAAATTCGTTCCGACAAGCTCTCCTTCATGGCGCCAAACCCGGCGTCCTGGTCTCATTTTTCATCTGAAGGTTTGGATAAGCTTCGCGAGATTGGTTGGAACATTTCTGAGGAGATGGAAACGGCATGTCAGCCGGTAGAAATCGAAGATGAGGCTTTTGATTTTGAACTGAGCGGCGAAGATAACTGGTGGTTCTCGCTGGCTCTGGATATCGATGTAAACGGTAAGACCGTTTCGCTTTTGCCGGTGTTGGTTTCGGCTATCAGAAAGCTGAGCAGTTCCGAATCTATCGGTGATTCAATCGATACTCTGAATCAAAATGGAAGATTTATTGGGCACCTTAGTGATGGCACCATGATCAGCATTCCGTTTGAACGAATCAGGTCAATACTTATATCGATCAAGGAGTTGATCGAAAAAGGTCTTGATCCAAACGGTGAGTTACCGGCTGTCGATGCTGCAGATGTATTTTCTGATGAAACCCTTTCGCGCAATCGTTTCATTGGCTCTGCAAAGATACTCAGATTGGTTCAGATGTTAACGACGCTGAAACAGATTCAAACAGTCGCGGCTCCCGAGAATTTTAAAACTACTCTGAGACCTTATCAATTGGAAGGTCTCAGTTGGTTGCAGTTCCTCGCCGAGCAAGAATTCGCCGGAATCTTGGCGGACGATATGGGACTGGGAAAAACGATTCAATTGCTCGCGCATATTTGTCTGGAGAAGGAAAACGGACGGTTGAAGTCACCATATCTGGTGCTGTGCCCCACGAGCGTTCTACCAAACTGGTTGTCTGAAGCCGAAAAGTTTGCGCCACATTTGAACGTGGTTTCATTCCATGGCTTGGCGCGCTATGAGAACCTGGAGAGGATGAAGAGTGCGGATCTTGTAGTCACGACTTATCCTCTTTTATCTCGTGATCTATCCACCTTTTCCAATGTGACATGGCACGGAGTGGCTCTTGATGAGGCTCAGGCTATAAAGAACTATAAGACAAAAATGGCTCAGGCTGCCCGTTCGCTCAAAGCCAATCACCGCTTCTGTCTTACCGGTACTCCAGTCGAAAATCATCTTGGTGAATTATGGTCGCAATTCCAATTTCTACTCCCTGGTCTTCTGGGTGACTCAAATACATTTAAAAATGTTTTTCGCGATCCTATTGAAAAAATTGGTGATGTTCACCGCCGCAAGATGCTGGCGCGTCGCGTAAAACCGTTTATCATGCGCCGGACCAAACAGGAAGTTGCTCAAGAACTCCCGGATAAAACAGTGATAGTTCAAAACATCGAGCTTGAGGGAGATCAAAGAGATCTGTACGAAACAGTCCGCCTTGCTTCAGTTAAGCAAGTTCGAGAAGAGATTGCTAAAAAAGGTTTCAAACACAGTCAGATTATGATCCTTGATGCATTGCTCAAAATGCGACAGGTCTGCTGCGATCCCAGACTTGTTAAACTGAGCGCGGCGGCCACTGTTACGTCCACTGCAAAACTGGACGCTCTGATTGAGATGCTAGAACAGCAAATCGAGGAGGGGCACAAAGTTCTGGTGTTCTCACAATTTACCAGTATGCTCGAACTCATCGAAGCGCGTTTGCGGGAGAGTAAGCTGTCTTACGTAAAGTTGACTGGTGAAACCAAAGACCGGGCTAAGCCAGTAAAAGAATTTCAGGAAGGGTCAACTCCAATATTCTTGATCAGTCTAAAAGCTGGTGGTACAGGTTTGAACCTCACGCAGGCAGACGTCGTGATTCACTATGACCCCTGGTGGAATCCAGCGGTCGAGGAGCAGGCGACGGACCGAGCGCACCGTATCGGTCAGACGAAAAAGGTTTTCGTATATAAATTGATTGCAAAAGGCACCATCGAACAGCGCATGGTCGAGATGCAGGAACGTAAGCGTTCTATTGCGTCCAGTGTTTACGACGAGGACGGAAATTTCAATTTGAAATTCACCGAGCAAGATCTCGAAGCGCTTTTGCAACCGATAGATTAAGAGTGCGAAACCGGCGACGCAATTAGCCTGCCAGCAAGCGGCGCCTGCTATATGCTCTGGCTTTCGCCCACTGGCTTCTATAAAACTGAATGTTTTGATCTGGCGTGTCTAATTCTTTCAGTGATTCCAACCAACTTACTGAGTGGCGAAGTTTGGGAAAGTAATGCGCGAGCCTTGCAACGTTGGCTCGCGTATTGTTAAGTAAATTCGAACTCAAGTTATTCATTATACGGATTCTCCATTCTCTATAGAATCAAGCGCTGGGCGCTTCGCTCGGCTCAACCAGAATGACGGCAAGGTTGGCTGAGTCCCGTGCTTTTCCATCTTGACCGAAACTCAAAATTGTCGCGTCCTCCTCCAGGGTTACGAGGCTCCCTCGAAAGTGTCATTTTCGGCGGTGATTGGCAAAATACTGCAAATGGGTTACCCCGCATGAGTCACCCATTCTGTTTCATGTTTCTTCCTGTTTTTCATTGCGCCGACGGCTAGTTTCGGACAAGGCGATCATCCTTTTGGTTCAATCGCAATAAGCATTTTGAACGAAGAGGCTTTGCCGTGGTGATGCAAGAATTGATGCAGAACCGTAGGAGAGCGTGTTATGAAAATTGTGGTTGCAGTTGATGATTCAGATTGTTCTCAATATTCTATTGATTACATTTTGAAACGTGCTTGGAGTACCGATACTGAGTTTCTGGTACTGAACGTCGTCGAGCCGATCCCTGTAGAGGTCGGTGTCGGCTATATGCCACCGCCTAGTGGTGAAATAGAGCAACGTTTGTATGACGAAAGTGCTGAAATGGTCGCAAAGGCTGCCGCACTTCTTCGCGACAAATTCCCGGAGCTAAAGGTTGATGTTAAAGTAGCGACTGGCCTGGCAGCTGAAACCATTTGCAATGTTGCCTCTGCTTTTGATGCGGATCTGATACTAATGGGATCGCACGGTCGCAAAGGAATCAGCCACTTTTTCTTGGGAAGCGTTGCTGAAGAAGTTTTGAAAAAATCTACTTGTTCCGTCGAGGTCATTAAACGCAAAGCCTCGAAGACTGTGACCAAGAGCGAAGATAAGAAGGAAAAGACGGGAGCATCTAAGTGAGAATTATTCAGCCAGTTCGCGTGACACTAGGAGTGGTGACAACTCTTTTCGTGCTAACCAGCGGCGCCTTTGCTAAACCGGCGGCTAAAAATGAGACGGTAAAGCAGGGTTCTGGTGGCGCCGTTCCGAAGAAGGTCAAGACCGAGAAGTCGGAAAACAGTTCCAAGACTTTGTCTGCTCAGACCGCCTCGTCCAAGGGGCGAAGGTTGTTCGAGTCCCATTGCGCGTCGTGTCATGCGGGCGGGGGGAATTTAGTGGTTCCGAAAAAGCCTGTAATCGGCTCTCAAGTGCTGGTTACCGGCGCTACGTTCAAGAGCTATCTTAATCAGCCCGTCGGAACCATGCCTCACTACGAGGACCTCATCCGAGATGATGGTCTGTTGACCGAGCTATATACTTACGTCAAGTCGATGAAAGCGGCTTCTGTCGAGCAGAAGAATCAAACCGTTGTCGATAAGAAACAACCGCTTAAGCAAAAGTAGTCGGACTGATCATTACTGCAATGTCGTAAAGCGGCGGGACCAGCGCTGAAAACTTCTTCCTGGAATCATCCTAAAGGATGATTCCTAACAAATTCTGGGAAGTTGGTCTCCCGTCAGTTTATCGATAAGGCGTCTTCCGCCGATTGCCGTTCGACTGATGACTTTATTCTTGTCAGTTTCGGTGATTTTACCGATCACGACTGCATCCCTGCCGGGGTCGTGTTTTTTTATGGTTTGAACGACCTCGTTCGCTATACTCGGCTCAACGATGCAGATAAAGCGACCTTCGCAGGCTACATACAAAGGGTCGAGTCCGAGCAGTTCACATGCTCCGCGGACCTCCGGACAGATCGGAACAGCAGAATCATCTATTTCGATTCCGACTTTGGAAGCGACCGCAATCTCAGTAAGTACGGACGCCAGACCTCCCCGGGTTACGTCCCTCATGACGTGAATGCCTGGTGCATGTTTCGCTAGTTCGAGTGCGGCAAAGGTCAGGCATGTACTATCGCTGAGTAGTTCAGATTCGATCTCCAGATTTTCACGAGCGCACATGACTGCGATACCATGCCGTCCGATATCTCCACTAACTATGAGGATATCTCCAGGCTTTGCACGTGATACTGCAGGTGGTGATTCGACTAGGATTGAACCGATGCCGGTCGTATTGATGTATACGCCGTCACCGGCCCCTTTGTTCACAACCTTAGTGTCCGCTGCAACGGTGACAACCTGAGCCTGTCTACATGCTTCCGCGAAAGACTCCACTATGCTTTCCAGGTCTTTAATCAAAAATCCTTCTTCGATGATGAACGCTGCCGTCAAAAATTTCGGTCTTGCCAGGCGCATGGCAAGGTCGTTTACAGTGCCGTGTACAGCGAGAGAACCGATATTGCCGCCCGGAAAAAATATGGGTTTAACTACGAATGAATCGGTGGAAATTGCTACTCTATTGCTGTCGTTCTCGACCAAGGCAGCGTCCTCTAAGTCGTTCAAAATCTTGTTTCCCAAGTGGGGCAAGAATATTCGCTCGATTAACTGTTCTGACAAACGTCCACCACTGCCGTGTCCCAGGCGGATAACATCATCAGGCTGAAATGGGATACCGCAAGACTTCATGTCGGTTTAAACATCCTCAGTGATTTTTGAATCTGAAATAGTTGGAACAGGTTCCTTCGACGGAAACCATCGTCGCTCCGATGGGAGTCTCCGGTGTGCATGATTTGCCGAACTCCTGGCAATCCGTAGGTTTCTTATTACCCAGAAGGATTTGATCGCTTATACATTGGCGGGGCTGCTGCTGTTTGCTGTGCGGAGAAACGTCCGGAAACACTCTTTCAGCATCGAAAGAAGAAAATTGCTCAGATAATCCCAACCCGCTCAGTGGTATCACCCCCAATGCTCTCCATTCGCGGTCGCATGGGCTAAACACTTCGTTCACAACATCTTGCGCTACGTGATTGCCAACGTTTTCGACAGCTCTGCTGTATTCGTTCACAACGCCTGGAGACCGACTCTCCAGCAGTTTTACACAGGTTGACAGCGCTTGCAGCAGGTCTATAGGCTCGAAACCTGCCACTACAATCGGTATCGAAAAGTCTCTGGATAGTTTCTCGTATTGTTCTAAACCTGCAACGGTACAAACATGACCCGGTCCAATAAGCCCCTGCACCTTGCATTCTGGTTCGCTCAAGACCATGGAACAGACTGGTGGTACGAGAACCTGTGCGGAGAGCACGAAAAAGTTTTCTAAGCCCATGTTGTGGGCATGTTTAATCGCCATTGCATTAGCTGGCGCTGTAGTTTCAAATCCGACGGCAAAAAAAACGACTTTGCGATCTTGATGTTTTTTCGCGAGCTTAACGGCATCGAGCGGCGAATACACAATTCGGACGTCGGCTCCTTTTGCCTTCGTGGTCAGCAAATCTTCGCTCGTTCCTGGAACGCGGAACATGTCACCAAAAGTGCATAATATAACTTCTGGTCTATTGGCAATACTGATTGCCCTGTCGATTAACTGCACCGGCGTGACGCATACCGGGCAGCCCGGACCGTGAACCAGGTTTATAGCGTCAGGAAGTAAATCTGGAATACCGTACCTGAGAATTGTATGTGTTTGACCACCGCAGACCTCCATGATTGTCCATGGTTGTGTGCAAGCAACTTCAATTTCTTTCGAGATCTTCTTTGCTAACTCTAAGTCGCGGTACTCATCTACATATTTCATAGCCATGGTACTCCAGCCGCTTCCTTTTCGAGCGTCTCTCTGAAGTCCGGGTGAGCAATGCTGATAAGCGCCTTTGCTCGCGCTTTCAAATCTTTGCCCCAGAGGTCTGCGATACCATATTCGGTTACAACGTAATGGACGTCGCCACGTGATGTAACAACACCGCTTCCTCTGCTGAGATGAGTTACGAGCCGAGATACGCTACCGTTTTTAGCAGTTGATGGTAAAGCGATAATCGGTCTTCCGTGTGTGGAGCGCGCAGCACCTCTAATGAAATCTACCTGACCTCCGAAACCGCTGTACAACTGTTCGCCGACGGAGTCTGCGCAAATTTGTCCGCTCAGGTCGACCTGAAGAGCGGAGTTTATGGCTGTCATTTTGTTGTTCTGCGCGATAATGGCGGGGTCGTTTATATAATCGCTTGTTTGAAATTCAATTAGCGGGTTGTTGTCCACAAAGTCGTACAGTCGCTTTGAACCCATGACGAAAGACACTGCGATTTTTCCCGGCAAAACGCTTTTCTTATCGTTAGTTACGATGCCAGCTTCGACAAGGTCGAGTACACCATCGGAGAACATTTCACTGTGGATGCCGAGATCTTTTTTGTCCATCAAGCATCGCAAAACTGCATCAGGTATTTCGCCGATACCCATCTGCAAAGTGGCACCATCATCTACTAGTGACGCCACATTTTTTCCGATGGCTAGTGACACTTCATCTGGTGGCTTACTGATATGTTCCGGGATCGGCCGGTCTGTTTCAACAATGTAGTCGAGCCTGCTCACGTGAACGAAGGAGCGTCCGAGCGTTCGAGGCATTTGTTTGTTGACCTCGGCGATAACAATTTTTGCAGCCTTCCGTGCCGCAAGCGTGCAATCGACTGAGACGCCGAAACTGCAGTATCCGTGCTGATCTGGTGGTGAAACTTGGATGAGGCAAACATCAAGAGGTCGTTTACCTGACAGAAACAAAGTCGGAATTTCGCTCAGAAACATGGGTGTGTAACTAGCTCTGCCTTCGTTGACAGCCTGTCTGACATTGGCGCCTATGAACAGCGCGTGTACGTGGAAGGAATCTTTAAATTCCTTCTCCGTATACTTTGCCGGACCCATAGTGAGGATATGATAGATTTCGACGTTCTTCAACTCACCGGCGCGAGCGACAAGTGCGTCAATCAGAGGAACAGGCGCTGCCGCGTTGGAATGGACGTAGATACTCTGGTCTGAGTGAATCTGCCGAACCGCCTCTTCTGCGGACACGACCTTGCTTTTATATTCGTCCAACCACGTCTTTCTGATATTCGCGACCGTCATAAAGTCCTCGTTAATGCTCTAGTTCACTTCTTCTTCTTCTTCTTCTTCTTCTTCTTCTGAATTCTCAACTTCCTTGAGTTCGCCAAGTTGTTTTAGAAGTTCGTATGTCTTCTGCGCTTCTTCCTCATTGATCAAATTAATTGCAAATCCGACGTGTACCAGGACGTAATCGCCAATATTGGCTTGGGGTGTGTACTCGATACAGGTCGATCGGGTTATTCCACAAAAATCGACGCGCGCCATTTTCAAGCCGTCGCTTTCAAAAAGCTCTTTGACTAAACCTGGAATCGCTAAGCACACTGTTTTAATCCTCAGTCGACAAGTTTATCATTAGCCTCGCGGTTCCAACATTCCAAGTTGACTTAAAGCCGCGACCGCTTGACCGAGGGACAAGCCTCCGTCATTGATTGGAACCTGGCTGTTCCAGTAAACTTTGAAACCTGCGTTCCTCAGCTGTAAAATGGACATCTCCAACAGCAGTCGATTTTGAAAAACGCCACCCGACAGACAGACAGTATTGAGATTCTGTCTGTCTCTAATCTCTTTGCAAACTTCTAGAATCATTGTCGCTGTCCAGTCGTGAAACCTTGTCGAAATTTCTCCTGTGCTCTTGCCCTCAGCTAGATCACGTAGAACGTCTGAAATGAGTTCAATTGTGTCGATGTCGAGGAACGGCTGCGGCTGCCATGGAGCGGTCGATGCACCAGGATCTCTCCGCTTCAGTGTCAAAGAATATTCGCTTCCTATGCGACGACTCGGTGGCAGCTCTTGCGAATTACGAAACAGCTCGGCCTCTCGCTGGAGCAAAACTGCCGCGTGACCCTCATACTGATTGATATCGCATATTCCCAGGAGGCAGGCTACCGCGTCAAACAGCCGGCCACAGCTGGTCGTTGTCGGACTTATGGATGAGTTCGCTACACTTGTCACATCCGAAACCAGTTTCTCTCCAAAGCGCTCAACCAGTCCTTCCAGAACGCGTTGTCTGCCGGCTGAGTTCTTAACGTGTACCAGGAAGCCCAGAGCCATCCGCCATGGCTCCCTGATGGATGAGTTACCTCCAGGCATTTTTACCGGTTTTAGTGCTGCTATTCTTGTAAATTTTGCCAGAGTACAAAGGAGAAACTCGCCGCCCCAGATGTTTCCGTCGGTACCATAGCCGGTACCATCGAAAGCGACACCGATAACAGTATCATCGATGTGATTCTCTGCCATACAACTAACCACATGCGCAAAATGGTGTTGTACCGGTATCACCTTTTCTATCAAGTCTACTGAAAATGGAGGAGTGTCTTTCCTCGCAAGCCAGTTGGAAACGATTCTGCTCGAGCCATAATCCGGATGCATATCCAGTGCAATTAATCGGGGTTGGATTTTGAAGAGTCTTATGTAATCGTTCAACGTCTCATTGAAAAAATGCGTTGATTCAATGCTTTCGAGATCACCTATGTGCTGACTCAGGTAAGCCTTGTCGTCGTGAACTAAACAGAAAGTGTTTTTCAAGTGTCCACCAACGGCCAGCATTGGCAGTTTTGCTCGATACGGCAATTGAACAGCTTGTGGTGCAAAGCCCCTTGCCCGTCGCACGACCATCGGCTTCTCGGCAACGATACTGCAGACGGTGTCATCATATCTAGACACTATGTCTCTGTTGTTGAGCAAAAAGCCATCGGCAATGGCCTTAAGTCTCGCTAGCGCTTCCCTGTTTCCCGCTGCAATTGGCTCTTCACTAACATTGCCGCTCGTGACTACGAGAGGTAGTTTTGTCTCGCGTAACAGCAGGTGATGCAGTGGCGTATAAGGCAGCATGACTCCGAGTGTATTCGTTGTCGGAGCAACTTGATTCGAAATCCGGTCTTGATTGCTTTTCTTGTTCAGCAAGACTATTGGTCTGGCTGAACAAGTCAGAAGCTCCGATTCTCTCGGAGAGATATAGCAGAAGTCCTGTGCAGCTTCCAGATCCGAGACCATCAAAGCGAAGGGCTTTGCTTCTCTTCCTTTACGCGCCCTCAGCTTTTCAACGGTGTCGTCATTAGTGGCATCGCAAATCAACTGGAAACCGCCGAGTCCTTTGACTGCGATTATAGAGCCAGATCGGATCGCCAAAACAGCCCGGGTCAGCTCATCCTCGGAGCTATGGTTTTTCAACGCGCTTGAGTGCATCTGTTGAAGCTCTGGGTATCCACCCTTCTCGAACCAAAGGGCAGGACCGCATCTTGGACAAGCTGTGGGTTCCGCATGAAAGCGTCTGTCGGCAGGGTTCTCGTATTCTAAGCCACAGTCTTCGCACATCGGGAAGCATGCAAGGCTTGTTTCCGACCTATCGTAAGGCAGATTTTTAATTACGGTAAAACGCGGCCCGCAGTCAACGCAATTGAGGAACGGATAGTTGAATCTCCTGTCTTTATCGGAGAAAAGTTCTGCTAAACACGCCTCGCAAGTCGCTATATCCGGTGGGATATTTGCTCCGTGAGTTGCGTGAACCTGGCTTTCTATAATTTTAAAAGTGCTCAGGTCGATGGACTTACCGCTCGCGCCTTCGGTGCGTTCAATGCTATCGATTCTCGCGAGAGGCGGAAGTTCTTCGGACATTCGCGAGATAAACGTCGCAATCTCTTCAGAAGTGCCGATGATCTCAACCTCCACAAATGCTCCTTTATTGAGAACCATGCCTCTGAGCCCCAAAGCGGTTGCCAGACGGTAAATAAACGGACGAAAGCCCACTCCCTGCACGACTCCATAAATCCTCAAAATTGAGTGATGAAGCCCTTCAGTTTCCATTGAATGAATAGTCAAATCTAGCGTCCTTCGACGTTGTCTTCCGCATGTTGGAGTTCAATACTAGTGATGTTCAACTCCTCGCCTCTCAACATTGTCTCCAGGCTGCCACCGCAAATGGTGCATGCGAAATATGAGTCCGGCAGCGGATGATACTCGTGCTTCTGAGCGCAAATTGCGCGAGCCTCTACCAAATTGATTTTCAATGACGCATCTTTGAGTTCTGGCGAATCTTTCCTTAGCGATTCAAATGCGAAAGTTAAGCTTTCCGGATCGATGTTTCGAAACTCGCCGATCTCGACTTTAATGCTCACAACGCGCGGCTTGCCTGATGTATGAGGATGCCCCTCGTGTCCTTCCGCCTTCACATCAACTGAGTTTCCCATGGAGGCTAATTCTGCGGCGAACCTGTTTGAAAGCGCCTCTGCCGCTTTGTTTAAAATTGCAAATGCTACGGTCGCCTCATGCATTGCTGCATCCTTTACGAAGCAGATTCAAATTCTTTCTGAAACTGTCTTTCATTTGAACCCAGTTGGTTTCGGAGATGGTGCTGCTTATGCCGAGGAAACTGGCGGCAGGCATTCGTCCTTTCTCAAGCAAATCGAATTTTAGTTCATCTAACCAGGATAAACCATGTGATGCCGAGATTGCTAAAGACGGTCGTGCTAGCAACTCCGGTGTTAACGCAGAAAACACCCAACCTTGAAAGTCATCCAGCTTCTCAGAAACTGTGTCTACGACGACAATCTGATCGTGTAAACGCAAGATCGTTTTAAACCATGCAAAGCCGCTGTCCATCGAGAAGACGCAGATTCCATCTTTGTTAAACTCACTTTGAGTTTCGGCTATAAGTCTAGCCGCCTTCGAATCCTTTTCGACAAGAGGATTGCCTATTGCAATGATTGCAATTGCTTCTAGCTCGGTGTCGACCTTCTTCGACGAGACAGACTCTACACCCTGTTCGAGGTGCTTACAGTGCGATGTTAACTGGAGGGTATCTTCGAGCATACCGAACAATTTATCGCGCTTGAGAGAAGCTGTCAAAACGTGGTCAGGCCGTTTGTAGCTGTTCAACGTTGACTAGTTTAACAACTTCGACCGAGCAAGGTGCGTCATGCACCACCCCGGATGCCACGCTGCCAATTGTTTCCGGTCGTACTCCTGTATCTCCGTGCGAGCCGAGAACAATCAAATCTGCTTTCCAGCGTCGCGCCTCCTGAACTATTGTCGCTCTGGCATCGCCGGTGAAGATTTCGCTGTCGATTTCTTGCACGCCTTTCAGACGCTCTTTCAATCGGGCTACACGATCGTCGAGAATTGTTTTAGCTTGATGACCAAGTTCTAAATCAGTTTCGTAGTTGCCAGTGGGGCGGACAACTGTAATTACTCTGAATTGGGTGTCCTCCGACCAGCTTCGTTGCGTGATGTTTTTCAGAATCTCGCAGGCGTAGCTGGAACTATCAAGTGCTATCAAGATTTTCATATTCCCTCCAATCACAATTAGCAAATTTGTGTGTCTACGCAATGCTGGATTCAAACGGTTGGTGACCTTTTACAATTTCCACTGAACAGCCGGCATGTCCGGCAATTGCCTCCGCTGTACTGCCCAGGAAGAATTTCGAAATTCCCGATCGTCCGTGGGAGCCAACGACAATTAGGTCCGCTCCCCATTCATTAGCTCGTTCGATGATGCCCGGCCAAACAGCGCCTTCCCTTATGCAGCAGGTGACGTTTTCCTTGCCAAAAACCTTTTCAAGTTCCTGAACTTTTTCATGAACGAACTCTTTGCGTAGTTTCAACAGCTCTTGTTCTGTATCGATCATGGTGACTGGCATGTATGCTGCGTTCCAGCCAACGCACGTCATCGCAAGTGGCTCGAAAACACTCATGACTTCGAACTTAGTATCTTGCGGCCATTTACGCTTTAAAACCGATTCAACTGCCATGTTAGAGCAGTCAGATTGGTCAACGGCTAACATCACTTTCATCGTAAGCACTCCCCGAAACTACATTCTCATTATCGGTTTCACCATTGCGGCTAGGCATCAGTCTTTATGGGTAATCGACCGGATGATTAGTCGCAAAAAGGAATGAAGACGCCGAGTGGACGGCGTCTTCAAATCGAGGTCTGGCGGTATGTGTTACTACAAATGAGCGGTTCAGTCTTACTCGTCCGTAGCTTCACTCTTCATTCTGCCAGAACTGTATCCAGGAAAATCGACCTGCAGGATGATTTTCAGTCATCCTTTCGGGTGATTGATAGTGGAGTGACTCAAGAGTTTCTATCGTTACTGGTTCTCTCAGGTGAACTATTTAGCCTGACCCATTCGCGATTGCACGATTTGTTTGATGGACGCGAGGTCGCGTTTTCCATTTCCCAAAATTGGAATTTCCTCAACCCTTATAAAGTCGTTTTCCTGTGGTATCCAAATGCGAGGCATCGCAGACGCCCTCATCCTGCTAACCACTGTATGTGGTGGCATCTGATTCAGGTCTGCGTAAACCACAACGAGCTTTTCTCCTTGCGTTCGATCGTCTGTCGATGTCACGCAAACCTCGTGCTGTGCAGCTCCTGTAATGCGAACTATCTCTTCCTCAACTGCCAGATGTGAAACCATTTCGCCACCAATTTTAGAGAACTGGCTCAGTCTGCCGGTTATTGTAAGAAAACCTTCGTCGTCAAGGTAGCCGATATCCCCCGTCTCAAACCATCCATCCTTGATGACTCGTTTAGTCTCTTCCGGTTTACCAAGGTATCCGAGCATAACCTGTGGTCCTTTTACCATAATCATGCCTTCCGAATTTCGTGCCATTGTCTCACTGTTCTCTAAATTTAGGATTTTGATTTTGGTTCCCGGAATTGGCATTCCTACGGATCCATTTTTTCGGCCGGGCACGGTCCTGCCATTAGATATCCGTACGTCGTTTGAAACATTGCACGCTACCACTGGAGCGGTTTCAGCCAGACCGTAACCTTCCAGCGGGGGAACTCCCAGTGCATCCTCGAACTCCTGTCGCTGCTGCTCGTGCAGCTTTTCTCCGCCGATGATGCAGTTTTTCAACGATGCAAATTTTTCGACGGAGCACCTTCTTATATAGGCACTTAACATCGTTGGCGTGCACACAAGAGTGGTGGCTTTGAACTTTTCGCAAAGGTCGGCAATTCTTCGAGCGTCGAATGGGTTGTAATGATAGACAACCATCTCTCCAAGGCATAGTGGCGTCCATAGTGTCATCGTTAGACCGAAGGAATGAAAGTAGGGAACCACTCCTAAGACAACTTCTCCATTTTTTATGTGTCCTCGCCAGCGAATTGCGTGAATGTTAGACAATATATTCTCATGAGAGAGAACGACTCCTTTTGGTGCTCCTGTACTACCCGATGTGAAAATCACCGTTGCCGGTACGGTCAAACTGTTTTCCGCATGAATTTTGTCTGAATAGAGGTGCCCCCACTTCGGGTCGAATCGTAAATGCTGCTGAGTGGCGAGACCTGGAAAAATTGTTTGCAAGAGTGGCTCGGGAACTACCTCGGCTTCAGTCCATGCCTTGACACGCTTAAAAAGTCCCAGATCGCTCGCCATGTTATCTAGATTGACCATGCGTTCAGGCTCGACCGTCAGCGTTATTCTCTTTAAAAATTTCTCTGACGAAATGACTACGTCGATTTCGCATTCTTTTATGCATGCATTACAAATAGACTGTGAGGTTGTGTAGTTCAAGTTTGCAGAAACTTTGCCGAGAAGCGCGACGGCAATGTTCGCAACGGCCGCAGCCGCTGATGGCGGTAAGAGAATGCCGATTGGAGCATCGCTCAAAGCACGTTTTTCGAGTTCATTGGCGAGTGCGACAGCCGCTAAAAGCAGACCACGGTAGGTTAGTCGCGTTCCGAGAGAGTCAACGACGGCTGAGGCGTCAGGCGTTTGTCGCACTTGGTGCAAAAATGCGTGAGGCAGGGAAAACCAGGACTCCGGTAAGGGCGGAAGTTCATTGTTGATATCGTTTTTCAATCCAAGCATCGCACTGCACCTGAGGTTTGCTAACGGTCTACTGTTTTCAGGTTACTGCCCGAAAGCGCATAAACACATCCATCGAAAGAAGCATTCCGTGTTCGGTTTACTTGCTTCTTCTGGTGCGGAAGTTGATTGTTGCAAAGAAAATGTCGCGACTGCTAGCGCAGGAGTTGATTGCCGCAAAGAAAAACACCATATTCGGTGCCACTGGCTTGAATATGGTGCCTTTCCCCTGGTCTCTCTCAAAATTGTGCGTAATTTATACGCTGTTATCAGTATGCCAAAGTCTATCGCGCCGTGAATCATCCTAAATGCGTATTTCGACGATAAGTCGAATATTGAGATAATGCAATCAGGGCATACTTATATTGGTCCTGGTCCTGAGGAGCTCCCAATTATGAAATTTAACCTTGTACGACCACTTAAGCCTGTTGCTGTAAGTGCTGCCGTGCTTGCGCTATTCGTACTCGCTGATGACAGATCTGCTGCAAATGCGCCGAGCAATGACGCCGAGAAATTGATGGAGAAGCAAGGATGCCTCCATTGCCATTATCTGCGAGGAAGAGGCGGTTTTATCGGGCCACCGCTGGAAGGAATTCGCAAGTACAGGACAGAAGACGATATTGTGGCGGTTTTGACGCAAAGCCGGCAGTTGCCTGAGTCATATCCCAAGGGCATCGTCGATTCAAGTGACTTCATGAAGCACGTTCATTTAAGCAAAGACGACGCGAAGACAGTAGCCTCTTATCTTCTGACCATTCCGGAGGAAGACGCCTTTGAGGTAAAGGGTCATGGTGAGGACGAACCGGATTCAATTCCACAAGGATTTAGCTTCAAGCCCAAAGAACCTTCGGAGTCGTCGCGCAAAGGGATGGCCGTCTATAAGGAAGCGGGTTGCGTAGCATGTCACTCCATCGCTGGCTTTGGCGGATGGCGTGGTCCGTCTCTTGATGCAGTCGGCGCAAGATTGAATAAAACAGCGATCGAAAACCGAATTAGCCGCGGAGCTACGGTATTTTTTGAGGGGAAAGAATACAAGCCAAGCGAGTATTCGATGCCTCCTGCCGAGCTGGCGCCTGAGCAGATTAGCGACATCACTGAGTTCCTGTTGACCTTGCCGCAAAAAGCCGCCAAAGAAGAGAATTAGCCTTGCCACCGGATATGGTATCGTCTTCAGAGTACTAGCGCGCCGGTTCCAGACATTTTGTTTGGGGCGACGTTTTGAAAACTTTGTTCAGCTCTTCCTCTGTGATGGTCTCCTTCTGAAGAAGCAGTTCCGCCCCTGCGTGCAGAGCAGATTTGTTGTTCTCAAGAATGCTTTCGGCTCTCTCGTATGCTTGGTGGACTAACTCTTTGACGGCGTCATCAATGTCCATTTTTGTTTTTTCACTGAGGTCATGGTTGATGTTGAACCCCAGATTGCCGTTCAAAAGTGGCGATTGCTCCTGAGAATAAGTAACCATGCCAGTCTCGTCGACCATCCCGTAGCGGGTTACCATGTTGCGTGCGATCTCCGTCGCCTTTGCGAAGTCATCAGCAGCGCCGGTCGATGCATCATGGAAAATTAGCTGCTCGGCAGCTCGTCCACCCATAAGCACGCTCATCTTATTTAGAAGCTCTTGCTTGGACATAAGAAAACGGTCTTCTGTCGGTCGCCGCAAAGTGTAGCCCAGTGCGCCTATGCCTCTGGGAATTATTGAAACCTTCTGGACTGGCTCGGTATCAGGAAAATGAAGCGCCACTAGTGCGTGTCCCATTTCGTGATACGCCACGACTTCTCGCTCGTGCTTATTCAACAGTCGATTCTTCTTTTCCAGACCGGCCACTATTCTTTCGAATGCTGCTACCACATCCTCTTTGGTTACAGCATCTGCATTGCGGCGCGCTGCCAGCAGTGTGGACTCATTTACCAGATTCGCCAGATCTGCGCCACTGAAGCCGGTTGTAAGTGCCGCTATTTCCTCAAGCATTATATCGTCCGCCGTTTTCACATTCTTCAAATGCACTTTCAGAATGGCGATTCGACCCACTTTGTCGGGGCGGTCTACTAAAACCTGCCGATCAAATCTTCCTGCGCGTAATAATGCCGGATCCAGAATTTCTGGACGATTAGTAGCGGCGAGAAGAATGACACCGCCCACGGTGTCGAAGCCATCCAGCTCGGATAACAACTGATTCAAAGTCTGTTCTTTCTCGTCGTGACCTCCAGCTACCGGGCTGATTCCCCGTGCTCTTCCGAGTGCATCTAGTTCGTCAATGAAAATGATGCAGGGAGCTTTCGCTTTGGCCTGTTCAAACAGATCACGAACTCGGGCGGCGCCAACTCCGACGAAAAGCTCAACAAATTCCGAGCCGGAAATTGAGAAGAACGGAACCTTGGCTTCACCTGCAATCGCCCTGGCTAGAAGTGTTTTTCCTGTGCCAGGGGGGCCGACCAGAAGGACTCCTTTCGGTAATTTTCCGCCAAGCCTGCGATATCGATCCGGTTCGCGCAGGAATGTGACGATCTCTTGCAGTTCTTCCTTTGCTTCATCGACGCCGGCAACGTCGTCGAATGTGACTTTGATATCTTCCTCCATGTAGACCCTTGCCCGACTTCGCCCTACAGATAGCAAGCCGCCCGCTCCGCCCTCCTCTCGAACACCTTTGACGAATCTAGAGATGAGAAACCAGATAACCAGAAGTGGAAGAACAAATTGTGCAATGCCTAACCAGTTGTTATCTTCTGGCTCAGCGGAGTATTTCAAAGATTTTGATTGTTCGAGCACCTTCAGGATGGGTTGGTCGATTGCGACTGTTTTAAACTTGGTTCTCTTTTCTTTGCCTGAAGCAGTTGTTGACAGCGTGCCTGATATCTCTCTCCCCTTCACGGATACTTCAATTACTTTATCGTTTTTCAAAGCGTCTAAAAACTCGCTGTAGCGAAGATCCTTGTACTGCGCAGTTTGAAATATGTAAGCCAGAACTATTAGAACAAGCCACCAGACCAGGAAATATTGAAAGCCGTCCAGCGGGGCTTCTTTTTGAGGGTTTGTATCCTTCTTAACTTCAGGCAATGTTCTGACCTCACGGTTACAGTCCTCTTATTGTCTCGTGGTAGCGGGGACTGCGCATCAGCCTGACAGTCCATGTGTAGTCAGCCTTTGGGTGGATTGCCCATCTATTACTATCAAGCACGCTACCCATGAAGAAGGAAGCATTATTTGGTCATATAAGAGATCATATGCTCATTGACGGAAAGGACCCGACATGGACGATATGAAACAGAATCCGAGTTATCCGGCGGTGTCGGAGTATACCTCCGAGTCGGCAGTTGAAGACTTTGGTCTTCGGTCCGTAGATGAGGTTTTGCTTCTGTTTCACTCTGACTTGCGGCAGGGCCTGTCGCAAGATTCTGCCGAAGAGTTGCTTGGAAAGTTTGGTCCCAACGAAATTAGTTTCAAGCGATCTGAAAATCCGCTGGTTTTACTAATTCGACAGTTCAACTCCAGTGTAGTCATACTCTTACTGGTAGCCGCCGGCATCTCCTTTGCCACTCAAGATCACCTTCAAGCTGTAGGAATTCTGGTGGCGGTGGTGATAAATGCTGTTGTAGGTTTCGCCACGGAATTAAAAGCGCAATTTTCTTTAGCTGCTTTGAGGGATATAGCCGCTGCAACAGCCAGAGTTGTCAGATCCGGACATCACAAACTTGTGCCGGCTTCTGAACTCGTCTCCGGTGACATTGTTGTGTTGGAACCTGGGTCGCGAATTCCTGCGGATGTGCGTTTCGTTGAGACCGCATCTCTTAAAGTTGATGAATCGATCTTGACCGGAGAAAGTCTTCCTGTTGAAAAGTCCGCCGAGTATGTTGATGGAGAGGCGAACTCCTGCACTCTCGGTTTTCACGGAACCCATGTTCTCAATGGTCGCGCCAGAGCGCTCGTGGTGAAGACTGGTAAAGATACGAGTCTCGGCAAGTTGCAATGTTCTTTAATGGAGGGGCATTCCGTTCCGACTCCGCTTGAGGTTAAACTGGATGAACTTGGAAAACAACTTTCGGTCTTAACGGTTGTCGTCTGTGTAGTTATAGGAATTGCCGGGCTTTTGATTCACATCGATATCTGGTCGATGTTGGAAACAAGCATTGCACTGGCGGTGGCTGCGATTCCGGAAGGATTACCGGTGGTGGCAACTCTTGCGCTTGCGATCGGAACCCAGCGAATGGTCAAAGCCGGTGTTTTGATTCGACAGCTTGCGGCTGTAGAAACTCTTGGCTGCACGACAGTGATCTGTACCGATAAGACTGGAACTCTGACTGAGAACAAGCTACTAGTTACAGACATATTCATCGATAACCGTGAAATCAAACTTACCGGCTCCGGTTATTCTCCGGAAGGGCTCATCACCGAATCTGGTGTCACGGTTTCAGAAGATGAACTATTGAATTCCTTACTTACGGCATCAGCGCTCTGCAATGACGCGAGACTGGAGCGAAGTGAGGACTCGGGCGTTTGGAGTATAGCCGGCGATCCTACAGAAGGAGCGCTGCTTGTAGCTGCCGCTAAGTTTGGACTCGATCAGAAGCAGCTGAGGTTAAACTATCCCCGAACTTCGGAGAAGCCTTTTGACCTTGTTCGAAAAAAAATGTCAACTGTTCATCAGGTAGACGGCGATCGATACCTGGTTTTCGTCAAAGGTTCTCCGGAGCGAATGATCGAAGATTCAGAGTTCTTGAACAGATCTAGTGGTGTAGCGATCTTCGACAAGGAAACAAAACGTCAGTATTTGGAGCGAAATACTGAATATGCGCGCGAAGGATTGCGCGTACTCGGGGTCGCCAGGAAAGAAATTAAAGGAGATATTGAAGACGTCGATTTGGAATCGGATCTGATCTTTCTTGGTCTTATCTGTATGCGAGACCTGCCGCGAGAAGGTGTATCACAAGCCGTTTCCGAATGCAAAGACGCCGGTATCAAGGTCATTATGTTGACCGGCGATCAAGTCGACACGGCTATTAGTGTGGCACGCGATTTAGGTATCGAGCATGGTGCAGAGGCGATGACTGGTGATAACCTGAGACTCTTACCGAAGACTGAGTGGGCGGGAGCTCTGGCTGCGACAGGTGTTTTGGCCCGTGTTACGCCTGACGTTAAACTCGATGTGGTGAAGGCTCTCCAAGCGAAAGGCTCAATCGTGGCAATGACCGGTGACGGAGTCAACGACGCTCCTGCTCTTCAACAGGCAAACATTGGAGTGGCAATGGGGCTTTCCGGTACGGACTTGGCGAAGGAAGCTTCTAATATGGTCATTACGGACGACAACTTCTCAACCATCGTCAAAGCCATAGAGCAGGGGAGAATCATTTATGACAACATTCGCAAAGCCATCTGTTATTTGCTCACTGCGTCTGTTGCGTCAGTCATTACTATCGGCCTAGTTTTGTTCACAACCGGTTCGCTCGCCCTGAATCCCCTCCAGTTGTTATGGTTGAATTTAATCATGCACGTGTTTCCGGGATTGGGAATCGTTTTGCAACGGGCTGCTCCCGGTACCATGCAGCGTCCTCCCCGAGATCCGGCAGATAAGCTAGTTGGTTCGTTCGAACTGTCAGAAATCGTTGGACGTGCTTCTATGGTATCGCTGGCGGTATTGGTTTCAGTGCTCGCTTTGAAAACATCCGCAGCGAATGTGCTTTCTACTGCGGCCTTCGCAACGGTATCGCTAGCGCTGTTGTATCAAGCCTGGAACTGGTTGTATATCAGTGCTGATGCACGTTCCCAGTTCTCCCCGATCAACCAACTCATGTACGCAATGATGGCGCTGTCCTACGGATTGGTTTTTGCTGCAATTTATGCGCCGCCGCTTCAAGCCGTTCTAAACACAGTTTCGCTTGATGGTCCGACGCTCTGGCTTACCCTACAGACATCTACCGCTTCTATAGTTGGTTCCATAGTTTTCTCTATACTGCATTCATCAGTGCGACGCAGAATGGTTATGAAGTCGAAGTCGAAGTCGATTGCATGATCTATCCGGGGATATGTGACCATCACCAATGCCGATCAGCATTCCGAGGGCGCAGCTATTCGTTAACCCGGAAAGGATCATCCCTAGCGCCGCGACGATAGAGATCCAGATGAAGGGCGGAAATACTACGTAAGCCAGGGCAATGCCAATCAAGACCAATGAGCCGGCGGCAATTCGAACTTGTCGCTCTATCGAAGGAACCTTTGGACTGTCACTGTAAGTTTCGCAATTTTCTTTCTGACTATTCATGTGCGTCTCCGATTAACTGAAGCTGTATCTATTGATCGTTTAGACCTTGTGATTCGACTGCGCTGACACCAGCGTGCTCTTTGAAGTCTTCGATGTGCACTGTTACATCCGCAACTCCTTCAATTTTTTCAATCAAAACTTTTTCGACCTCCGACGCAATAGCATGACCCGCGGCCACCGAAAGGTAGGGCGACACTTCGACGTGGAGGTCAATGAACATATGGTCTGAAACACCTCTGCTCCTGATCGCGTGACATGATATGACTCCTGGAACCGCAAGGACTAGCTTCTCTATTGCAGCCGAATCGACGACGACAGCGTCGACTAAACTGCCAAGGTTTCGGCTGATAATCGTAAAGCCGGCATGTACAATAACTCCGACAATCACAAGCGAAGCTAGAAGGTCGATCCAGTAGAGGCTGAAGCGAGCCGCAACCACCGCTGCCAGAACGCTAAATGACACGTAAATGTCAGACATCGTATGTTCTGAATCGGCATGCAAAATCTGTGAATTCAACTCTTTGGATTTGACTTTCTCATACCGGCTGACAAAGAAGTTGATAAGAATGGTAACGCCTATCACCACATACGATACCGTGGTGACCTGAGGCACTGCCGCTCCGAATAAACATCGGTCAATGGCGGTTGTGATTATGTGAAGACCGGCAAAGAAGAGTAGAAAGGAAATGCAAATTGAAGCGAGCGCTTCGAATTTCCGGTGTCCATAAGGATGACCGTTATCGGCTGGCTTGATTGCTACGCTCAGGGCGATAATGCCGACTATGTTTGATGACGCATCCAGCAAAGAATGGAAGCCGTCGGCAGTCATGCTCAATATGTTTGAGGTCGTGCCACAGATTAGTTTCGCGAGTGCGACAATTAGATTAAGACCCAGCGTTTGGACAAATACGCGCCGTGCAGCGCGCATATTGCTTGACTGATCGCTGCGTTCATTTTGTATGGTTTCGCAAGACATCTATCGCACCCTGTTGTTAACAATCAACATTTTTGCAGCCTTCTTATCGTTCGGACATCAACTAAAATACTGAAACTTGATTGACCGAACGATTGATGTGGTTTTTGATTTTCATTTTAAAATAGGGTGTAGCGGCGATCGCGAAAAGTTCTACTGAGGAGATGCAACTGCATGAAAACGGCTAAAATCCTAGTTCTCGGTCTGTTTTCTGGACTGCTGATGACATCTCTTGGGCTGGATGTTCTGGCCAAATCCACTTCCGGCACAGTCGTAAAGCCAAAAGCGTACAAGCCAAAACCGCATAGCGCCCTCGCCGCTAAAGGGAAGGAGCTTTTCGAGAAAAACAACTGCGCGGTTTGCCATACGATTTCCGCCGAAGGGGGATGCCTTGCGCCGCCGCTCGATGGTATCGGCAGTCGGCGTTCTCAGAAATTCATCAAGATGAGAATTACCAGTGGTTCGTCAGAAGAGACTAAATTTGCCGAACTCTATGGGAAAACTGAGCTCATGCCTCACGTCAGAGTCCCAGCTGCGACAGCCGAGGCGATTTCTCAATATCTGCTGACTTTAAAAGAGCCCGAGCGAGGGTTCAAGATCATAGGTCACGAGGAGAAATCCAATAGTTCGATCTCTCCGCCCGCTCAGGGCAGTAATGATGATAAATCGGTAGCCCGAGGACGTGCGCTGCTCAGCAGCAAAGGCTGTCTGGCCTGTCATTCGTTCGGAAATCTTGGAGGAAAATTCGCTGTCAAATTTGACGGGGTGGGAAGTCGTCTCACTGTCGATGCAATTAGAAAGCAACTGACCAACGCTCAGCTGCTCACTCTGGAGAACGACACGGAGTATGGCGCTCGTGGAACCACGATGCCTCCTCTTGACCTGACGGATGAAGAAATTGCTGACCTGACGGCGTATCTGGCCTCTTTAAAATAAGCGCTGCAAATAGTCCGACGGATTGATGCTAACATTCCTCGGCTGTAGCAGGATTGAATGCATGCGGAGGAGGTCTTCAACATGCATAAATTATCCATACTTTTAGGACTGACTGGTTCTGAACAGTCTAAATACGCAGCGGAAGTGGCGTGGTCAATTGCAAAAGACAACGATGGTCGTGTGACTGCGATGCACGTTGTCGATACAAGAATGGCTTGGGAACTGCTGCGAAACGATCGCCCTGGATTCGTTGGAAGTGGTGTATACGTCGAGGCGTTTGAACAATTGTCCAGTTCGCTGGAGCGCATCGGGCAAACTGTGATCGAAAAGTTTGAGGCTGTTGCGGCCGGGCAAGAGGTTCCAACTAAAACTATTCTGGCTCAGGGAAGCCCGGTCAGTAGAATGTCAGAGCGAGCCGGAGAGTTCGACCTCGTCGTGATCGGACACCAGGCGCGCGATCCTCGCTGTAAGGAAGCGGAACACTGCAATTTCATCAGGTACGCTGTTGCCGAAGGGTTGGCTCATGACTGTCCGCGTCCGCTATTGGTAGTACAAGACAAAGTTTATCGTTGGTCATCGATGTCTATACTTGTCTCGGTCGATCACATCAACTTTAGCTATATAGGCGCATGTCGGAAGATGGCCGACACGCTCGGGCTTCAAGCCAAGCTGGTGATTCTGGCAAGTGGAGAGCGAGAGGCTTCCCCGGTAGCGATTTTGAATGACCTTCGTTCTGCCCATTCTGAGCTCACCGATGTGGATATTTCTGTCGAATTTGTCTCTGGAATTGCGATGGAAAAGCATTCAAGCCCCTGGCGACACGAACCCATAGACCTTGAATGGACTCCAGATCCAGAGACTCTTCTTGTAATTCCAACCAGGAAGACCGGCGGTCACCGCATCACCGTCTTTGATACCACTCCGGATGCATTCGTGCGGTGTCTTGGTCTTCCGACCATAATGATGTGGCCGGAAGAGCACACTGAATTCGATGTGAAAATGCCGGAAGAACGAGCCGCAGCGGCAAGATAACAGCCTCAACGGCAAGATAGCAACCGCAGATGTCTTCCCAATCATCCCAAAGGACGATGAAACGCGTCTGAGCGCTCGCTATCATATAGTCACGGTGAATGGATGGAGCTTGACGCCGCCATGAGCCGAGGGGATGGTTCGAATGAATCGATACGCCGATTGCTTAAGAACGAAACCCGCCCGCTACGCATGCTAGCCACCGTATCGGGAAGCTCAACGCAGAGCACCCAACAAGCACCACTTTCCAGGAGTGGTGTTTGTTGTTTCCAGGCGCAAGCAGGATGCCACTGAATATGGTGTCCTGCAAAAGGCAGACGGTGGACGAGATGGCGAAGTTAATACTTTTGAGACATGGCCAATCGCAGTGGAATCTGGAAAACCGCTTCACAGGCGCCGTTGATGTGTCCCTTTCGCCCCTGGGTTTGGAGGAGGCGGTCGGTGCCGGTGAAATTCTCAAAAACATCCCTATTGATTTGATATTTACGTCTACCATGAAGCGGGCCATTGAGACTGCTGACCTTATTATTCGCGCCCGTAGCGGTCGTGAACAGTTACCGGTGCAACGGGATAGTGCGCTAAACGAGAGAAGCTACGGTGATCTGCAGGGAATGAACAAGGCTGAGGCCGCAAAGCTTTTCGGAGAGGACCAGGTGAAGCTGTGGCGGCGTTCCTATGACGTGCGACCGCCAAACGGCGAAAGTCTGAGTGACACCGCCAATCGCACGATACCGTATATGGTGAGAGAAATTATGCCGGCAGTTAAGTCCGGCAAAAACGTCCTGGTCGTAGCACACGGGAACAGCTTGAGATCAATCTTCATGTTCCTCGATGGATTGAGTCGCGAGCAGGTACTCGAATTAAACATCCCAACTGGTGTGCCGAAAGTTTATGAAATCGATAGCGAGGGGACAATCAGCTCGAGTTACTATCTTGCAACTCGACAATCAGAATCCTCGGACATTGCCATTGGCAAAGCGAGTTAGAAACAGTCATCGACATGCTCCCAATAATCTGGTGGCGTTCGATTTAGATTTTCGAGTTATTCGATTCGACAGAGCTTCTTCCCATCGCTGGTGAGCGCCGAAATTATCAGAATGACAAATCCGCCCAGGATGGCAGGCGTCCAACCTACAATCGTAAGGTAGTCAGGGAGCAGAATGGCTGTCAGTTTCAAAACAACGGCAGGTAGAAACCAGAATCCAATCAGCCATATCGGAATGAGAAAGAGCAGAGCTGTTCCAAGTGAGGTGATCGTTAGGAACACCGATATGGCGATTGCCATAAACTCGACCAGCCAGGCTATGAGCGAAAAAAATATTCCAGCTCCAATCGCGTGAAAGAAGTTTCCATGCAATTGAAAACCAGGAAGCATCGGCAGGAGAAAGTAAAAGGCACACGCTGTTAGAAGTAGTCGAATGAGGAACGCCTTCATTGTCCGCTCTCCTTCGACTTAAGTTGGTGATCTCCATCGACTCCGTCTGAACTCAAGTCGTAGATTCTGAGTTGGGCAAGCTTGCGTTCGAGGTCTCGAATCTCTTCTTGTTTGCCATCCTGGTTCCGATAAAGGTCGATAAGGCTTTCGACGATTTCGCGCATGGCGTATTCGACAACAATCATTTGTTGCTCAACATTCCTGAGGCTTGTCTTCAAGAGACGTTCGGCTTGTCTCAAGTCTCCCTTTTGACTCGCTCGCTTGCTGGCATCGATGAATGCGTTATAACCGTCTCTGTTGCCGCTCATTTCATATACTCGACTGTACATACTTAAATACCTGGTGCCTTAGTAATTGCGAGCTAGCAAGCTCCATTTACCTCTTCATTATTGGAGAGATGACGTTTCTGCGCATCAGTAGAATTGTTGATTGTGAGCAGTATATGAGTGTGTTCCGAACTAATCCTGGGGAATGACTTCCCAAGACCTCAACGAGATTTTCCTGGAAAATGGCATCGCAAATCATCCGAGAGGATGATGCCTCGATGTCCGTTTTTCAATACTCTGATATGAGTGGCATTCTGGAGCCACTTAGTTGTGTGCGATTAAAACTGGAAACCTTTTAGCAAGATGGAACTACGATTTCCGAAGGCGCGACTATTTGCTTACGACAAAATACTCCAGGGACAACCTTGTAGTTCTGTGCTGGTCAACGCCATCGTAGATGCGGGACTTATCTCTGAAGATTCATTGAAAACGGTAAGCGGCGAGGCCTGTTGTAAGGGACGTTGTCAATCCGTATCTGCTGCAAAGGGCATCATAGAAGCTTATATGACAGAAAGGCATCAACCGCCGGAGGCTTCACGATTGGCGCGGTCCGCCTTCAAGCACCTCAAGACGGATTGGAAAGGCTGGCTGACCAGACGCGAAGAGACTCTATCGGCGCAGCAAATCGATGAATGTCGAGAGAATGCACCGGTCGTCCTCGATCTCTTGCTTCAGCAGTTGATGAAGCACTAATTACGATGGGGCGCCTGACATGATTAGTCGGCTGTTCAATCTCGAAAAGTCTGTTAGTCGATGTTCTGTCATCTTGCAATTGTTGTGCAATCTCGTCCAGAAATGAATAAGAGTGCCGCATTGTTATCCTTACAGGCAAAATTCCGGGCGACTTGACAGTCTCTTAATATTTCGATAATATTGGAAATATGAAAACGAACAACACTGGCACGGCTTTCTGCCCTGGTGCAGTTATCACGTTCGGAATTATTCAGACTACTCCAGGTCTTCCACCAGCAACGAGTCTCGAAGAGGGGGGCTGCAATTGAAGGTTTTATTCATCTGTGTAGAGAATAGTTGCCGGAGCCAAATGGCCGAAGGCTTCGGTCGACTTCTGGGACTTGAGGCTGATAGCGCCGGTGTAACAGCCGGCGCCGGCGTCAACCCCGAGGCTGTAAAGGTCATGGGAGAAATTGGCGTCGACATCTCGAAGCAGTACTCAAAGGCAATCGACAACGAAAAGCTCGGCATCTACGATGCAATTATTTCGATGTGCTCCGTAAAAACTGCCGACTTCTGTCCTTCAACTTTTATTGGCACGCAAGACAATTGGAGCATTGAAGATCCTAAAGGGCAGCCGCCAGAGGTATTCCGACGGGTGCGTGACGAGATAAAGTCAAAGGTCGAAGAACTAGCTAAAAGAAAACTACCCGACGTAATTGAAGCAAGGAATTCGTAAGCAATCGAGTTCTTTCGAAATTGCGCTGAGATGCTCTGTTGTCGGCAGTATTCTAGAAGCTCACCCGCGCCAATTGAACAGTTGATGTTCGAGAAAATAGGACGCTGGAGATGTCGTAAATGTCCGCGATGCTTGCTGTGCCCATTCTGATTCAGGTTTTCTTCAACTCCTCAGTCGCTTACTTGTTGAACAGGAGGCTTGGCGTTGCGCACTCCGTTGCGTGCCCATCAGCCTTAATCGGAGCAAGCAATTTTTTCGAGCTTGCCGTCGCTACAGCAATCAGTCTCTTTGGCTTTCATTCCGGCGCTGCTCTAGCCACCGTAGTTGGTGTCCTGATTGAAGTTCCCGTTATGCTCGCCGTTGTTCGCATCGTCAACAGTAGCAGAAACTGGTATGAACAAGGACTGTCACCTGCTTCGGGCAAACCTATTTAAGCCATCTCGACATTATTGAGAGTGAACGAAAACGTGCTTCCCTTGCCGACTTCGCTGTCGCACCAGAGTTTGCCACCATGTGATTCAACGATTTTGCTACAGAGATAAAGACCCAGACCCGTACTTGCGTAGTATCGACCTCCGGATGATGCTTGCCAGAATCTCTGAAACAACTTGGGTTTGTCCGCATCAGAGATGCCCTTGCCCGTGTCCGTTACGGAAACTGTCGTCACCTGTTCGTCTTGAGCTAAATCTATACTGATTGAGCCTTTCGATTGCGTGTATTTGAGCGAGTTGTCGATAAGGTTTTGCATTACTCTGCGGATTTCGTCTATGTCACAGATAACCGGAATGTTGCTTTCCGAGGATGTGAACGTCAATTCAATCTGTTTCTGTTTCGCCAGAGGAGATAGCTCCGCCACTAATGTTTCAATAGAAGCAGGAAGGTCTGTCGGAAGCATGGTCAGCTGTTTAACGCCGCTGTCGTATTTATAAACATCAAGCAAGGTGAGCACCATCTGGTACATAGCGTTGTTGCTCTGAAGAATAGTTTCAATAATGCTTCTTTGAGAATCTTGAATTGGACCGAAGTCACCTTCCATCAGAAGCTTCAGAGCCCGGTTCGCGGCCAGAATCGGCGTTTTCAAGTCGTGCGTGAGGGTCGCAACGAAGTCTTCGCGTTGCTGTTGTAAGCGAACGCTATCAGTTACCATCGTAAAGGTTGCCACCAGTGCCGATACCACATCATTCCTCTCCTTGATGGGCCAGATTGCCCAGTCGAAAAACGATTCATGATCGGAATTGAAAAAGGTCAATTTAGCGGCTGATGCTCGTTTTGCCACTCCAAAATTGAGGGCTTCTTCCAGGTCCGAACGCGGCAGGTCTTCGCACAATTCAAATATGGACCGCCCAATAATCTGCTCGTCAGAGTCAATAAAATTGAGAAACTCTGAATTTGCCTCTAAGCACTTGAAGTCTGGCGAGAGTCTGACAATGCCGATGGGTGCGTTTTCCACAATGCTCTTGCTGACAGTTCGCTCCGTCTCCAACCGCGAGATCATGTCCTTGTGCTCTCTTATAGCCTGGATTTTCGCCGCGTTGTAGGTGTCTATAGCCAGACCCATGTCGAAAAATATGAGCTTGGTAAGCGAGTCGACTAGCCGATTTGAGAGTTCAGGATCATCTTTGAATTCTTCCACAATGAGTGTGCGCAGGTACTTGAGTGCTCGGTAGTACGCCCCTAAGTACCAGCGTGTGTCCAGACCAATTCGATAGTGTGTCTTCCCTACGATCAGGCGGTTGTCAACGTACTCACGATCGTACTTGCCGCACGTCAGTTTCAGAAAATATTGGCGCTGTCCTGCCTTGGCTCGGTTTAAGATTTCTTCATTCGGAAAGAAACTAGCGGTGTCCTCGTGAGCCAGAAAGTGGTCGTAAAGGAAGTCCATGAGCCCGTCTACATTGCGAGCGACAAGCTGATCGAGAAGAGCTATGTTGGCTTCATCATCAGGCCCGAGTCCTAGCCACACTTTTCTGTTTTCGATCTCCTCATCAGACATCTCCAGGTGAATGTCAGGAATGGCCGGGTAATTATAGTCAGAGAATCTCGTAGTCGGCTCTGCCATGGCGTTTTGCCCCTTTCCTAAGAAGATGTCGTGCTCAACTCCGCGGGTCGTGATGTTGACATGAAGTGACCCTGACTATTTATTATCGCAATTCGGAAATATAATGAGGTCAAATGGTGTCTCTTTTACTCCATAATGCAAGGCTAAGTATTCATGGGCGAATCTCCTGGAAGTAATCAAATAAACGTTCTGCTGGTCGAAGACCATCAGCTGACCCGGATTGGATTGAAAACTGTTCTTGAGCGAACCGACGATATCAAGGTGATCGGCGAGGCTGAGAACGGAGAGGAAGCAATTCGGAAGGTTGGGGAGTTGAAACCGGACGTTGTCCTCATGGACGTTGGTATGCCCATCATGGACGGAATCGAGGCTGTCAACAACATTCAGCAACAGTATCAAAATGTAAACACTATCATGCTCACTTCTCATGATAACGAGCAAGATATCTTGGCTTCATTGTCCGCCGGAGCGAGCGGCTACTGCCTGAAGGATGTTGATCCCCATCGTTTATACAGTGCCATCAGAGCGGTGAATGGCGGAGACATCTGGCTCGATTCGTCGATCGCCAGCCGGGTAATGAAAATCCAGCAAGCGCGAATGATGAAAACCGAAACAAGTCACAGCGAACACGCAAAAGGTGATGCGGCCGTTCAGCATGCTACCGCAGGTGGTGCTGGTGGGAAGGGGCAGCCACAGCTGCCACCACTTCCGGATGCGCTTTCTCCCAGAGAGATGGAAGTTCTCTCTCTTCTTGTGGAGGGATTATCCAATCAGGAGATAGCGGACAAGCTGATAATCTCTTTGGCAACGGCGAAAACCCACGTTCGAAACATCCTGAATAAGCTCGCTGTCGATGATAGAACGCAAGCCGCTGTGCAGGCGATGCGCCGCGGTCTGGTCTAGTTTCGCTCTATACCGATTGGCGAACGGTTACTTAGTTGAAACAGGAATTCGACTGTCTTGTGCTTCTTCTCTGGCGATTAACAAGATCGTTTTGATAACGGTATCCTCGTTCAGAGAAATGCTGTCTATCTTTTGTTTCACGAGAAATCGCGTGAACTCCGGATAGTCACTTGGTGCTTGACCGCAGATACCAATTTTGCGTCCCCGCTTTTGTGCGCCGGCAATTGCTATTTCAATCGCTCTCGTCACGGCAGGATTTCGTTCATCAAACAGCTCGGCCAGACCTTCATTGTCTCGATCTACTCCCAGAACCAATTGAGTCAGATCGTTTGAACCGATTGAAAAGCCGTCAAATATCTCCGCAAATTCGTCGATTGCCAAGACATTTGATGGTAATTCGCACATCACGTAGATTTCCAAACCATTAGCGCCTTGCTCCAAACCGTTTTTTGAAAGTTCGCGAATGACCTTTTTGCCCTCGGTAACTGTGCGGCAGAATGGAACCATCAGTTTCACATTGGTCAGACCCATTTGCTCGCGCACCTGTTTCAGAGCTTTGCATTCCAGGGCGAACCCGTCTTTATAGTCGGGACTGTAGTAACGAGATGCGCCCCTGAAGCCAATCATTGGGTTGTCTTCGCTATTTTCAAACTGTCGACCGCCGAGTAGATTGGCGTACTCGTTGGTTTTGAAATCAGAGAGTCGCACTATCACCGGTCTCGGATAAAACGCAGCAGCGATGGTTGAAATCCCCTCTGCGAGCTTCTGAACGAAATAATCTGTTTTGGAAGGATAATGTTTTGTCAGCTCGACGATTTGTTCGCGAGCGTGTTCGTCGGTGAGTTTGTCGAAGCGCGTAAGCGCCAGTGGATGAACCTTCACTTCATTCGCAATTATAAATTCTTCCCGAGCTAAGCCGACTCCAGCCACTGGCAGTTTCGCCAGATTGAAAGCTTGGTCCGGATTGCCCACGTTGACCATGACCTGTGTTGCGGTCGACGGGATATTTTCTAAATCCAAAATTTGTTTTTGAAAAGAAAGCTTGCCATCATATACGATACCGGTATCGCCTTCTGCGCAGCTGACGGTAATCGCTTGACCCTGTTTTAAAACGTCGGTGGCGCGCTGGGTTCCTACGACGCAAGGCACACCGATTTCACGGCTGACGATGGCCGCGTGGCAAGTTCTTCCGCCTCGATTGGTGACAATCGCCGCTGCCCGTTTCATAATCGGTTCCCAATCCGGGTCAGTCATGTCGGCGACTAAGACATCTCCGTCCTTGAAGTCGACGAGCTCATGCATTGAGTGGATCACGCGAACGCAGCCAGCGCCGATCTTCTCTCCAATTGATCTACCGGATAGAATGGCTTTGCCTTTATTTTCCAGTCTGTAAGACTCAATTGTTCGTCTGTTTGAACTGGAGTATACGGTTTCGGGACGGGCTTGAACTATATAAAGTTTGCCATCGTCACCGTCTTTCGCCCACTCGATATCCATCGCTGTCGAACGACCGAGTCTTTCTGAATAATACTTTTCGATCTGAACCGCCCATTCTGACAGTTTCAGAACGTCTTCGTCGCTGATACTAAACCGCTCCTGACGCTCGGGAGCGACATCTATGTTTTTCGTGGTGCGAGATCCGTGTCCGGAGTAAATCATTTGCAGTCTTTTGGTACCGACTTTTCGACGCAAAATCGGTTTAAAACCCTGTTCAAGTGTGGGTTTAAAAACTATGAATTCATCAGGATCGACGCGGCCGGCGACAACATTTTCACCAAGACCGTAAGCCGATGTGATGAGAACGACGTCGCGAAAACCACTTTCAGTATCGAGTGTGAATATGACGCCAGCTGCGCCACGGTCTGACCTGACCATCTTCTGCACTGCGATTGCCAGCTTGACGGACATGTGGTCGAAACCTTTGTCTAATCTGTATGAGATCGCTCTCTCTGTGAATAAGGATGCGAAGCAGTTTAAACATGCATTTAGAAGTTCAGCTTCGCCGCGTATGTTGAGAAAACTCTCTTGCTGACCGGCAAAGGAGGCATCCGGCAAGTCTTCTGCGGTCGCGCTCGAACGCACCGCGACGTCTGGAGTTTCGCCGTACTCTTTCGAAAGTTGTTGATACGCTGCCAATATATCTTTGGCAAGCGCATCAGGAATTCCCGCTCCCTTAATAAGCGACCTCGCTTCTAAGGCTTTCTTATTGAGATCGTCAATATCGTTTTTGTTTACCGAACCGAGCAGCTTGACGAGCTTCTGGCGGATACCGCCCTCGTCCAGCAGCAGCGAATACGCATCTGCGGTTATGCAAAAACCATTTGGAACGGAAATTCCCGATGATGCCATTTCCCGAGTCATCTCGCCAAGGGAGGCGCTTTTCCCGCCCACGAGCGGAATGTCGTCTATTGACACCTCATTGAACCAGCGAATAAATTTCGACATTTTTTCTCTCCCTTGGTTATCTTCTTCGGGCTATTTCGCGAGAATAGCCGCCAGATCTTTTGATGGTTCAGTCACGAGCTTCAGTTGATAAGCCTCCGACAGAGTCTTCAACATGGTTGGTGTGACGAACGCTGGAGCATTCGGACCGATGCGAATGTCTTTTATTCCTAAGTGAAGCAGTGAGAGTAATACCGCCACGGCTTTCTGCTCGAACCAAGAAATGATGAGCGACAGCGGGAGGTCGTTTACCGAACAACCAAATGCGTTTGCAAGGGCGGAGGCGATAACTACTGCAGAGTGTGCATCGTTACACTGACCCAGATCAAGCAAGCGAGGAATTCCACCGATGTCGCCAAATTCGATATCGTTGAAGCGATATTTACCGCAGCCCAGGGTCAAAATGACGCAGTCTTCGGGGACTTGCTCTGCAACTTCGGTAAAATAATTTCGTGCGAATTCGGCTCCGTCACAGCCGCCAATTAAGAAGAAGTGTTTGATTTTTCCTTCCTTCACCGCTTCAATGACTTTATCGGCGACGCTCAACACTGCATGGTGTCCGAATCCGACCGTGATACTTTTCTCTGGCTGATCGTCAGGGAAGCCCGGCAATTCGAGCGCTTGTTCGATCACTTTAGAGAAGTCGTACGCTGCTACTTTGGGTATGCCTTCCCACCCAACAACGTCTATGGTGTACAGCCTGTTTTTGTAAGATTCGGCAGGTGGTTTCAAACAATTAGTCGTCATGACTATAGGACCCGGGAATAGCTCGAATTCTCTCACCTGATTTTGCCAGGCTGTTCCGTAGTTTCCTCGAAGATGCGGGAACCGTTTGAGAACCGGGTATCCATGCGCCGGAAGCATTTCTCCGTGAGTGTAAACGTCAATGCCTTTATCTTCTGTTTGACGCAATAGCTCAAGCAAGCTTCTCATATCGTGTCCTGAAACGAGGATGCATTTACCCTTCTTATGGGTTGTGAGAGCCTGCGTCGGTACTGGAGAGCCGAGTGTCTCCGTATGAGCCTGGTCCAGTAATTCCATGACCCGCAAATTCATTGCACCTGTTTTCAAGCAAAGATCCAATAAGCGCGATTCATCAGGTTCTTGCTCCGCTAGACAGGCGAGAGACTCGTGCACAAAAGCGAAGACTTGTTCGTCAACATAGCCGAGCATTGCGGCGTGATGCGCATAAGCCGCCATACCCTTGATTCCGTAAATTGCCATTTCACGCAGACCAGTGAGGTCTGGTCCCTGATCCCTGATGCTGCCAAGGATTGAAATTGTATTGGCGAAATCGAGCAATTCCTGTTTTGTCTTAGGCAAAACCCAGACAGCGGGACCTGAGAATTCGCGAGGATTGACTCCTCTGGCTTTACAGGCACAAAGATACATTTCATGTGCGCGGTCGCGTAACTGACCGAGGTATTCAATGTATCTGACGTGCTCATCCTTGTCGAAGTTGACGTTGGTAAGCGTCATGAAGAGAGCAGCCAGTGTGGTCTCGTTAATACGTTCATCGGTGGTTCCCAGAAGCCTGGCTTCATGAGCGTAGACGGAAATTCCTTTGACAAGATAGATGATGACGTCTTGCAGATTCGCCGTTTCCGCTGTTTTTCCACAAACACCGATGCTGGTGCACGCTACACACTGTGCCGTTTGCTCACACTGGAAACAGAACATACTCATTTATATAACCTCGCAAAAACTCATTTTGTAATCGTCGCAAATCAGCGGTTCCGCCGGAATTAGTCGAAAGGATGATTCTTCGCCTGAATTCGCTTACGCGATTAGATAAAGACCGCTTTTTCTCAGCCTTTTGGATTTTGTTACTTCGGTCGTGCACTGTGTATGCATCGCAACTCCTTCAGAAACGCTGCCAAGCACAAGTTTCTCGAAATTTTGTTTGCCATGTGAACCGAGCATAATCAGGTCTGCCGGCCACTCAGCGGCATACTCAAGAATCCGCTCCTTCGGATCTCCTAATAACACCTGACCGTTTGCAACCTTTTGCTCGTACTTCGCATTGATTACGTCTGCCACTGAGTTTATCCATTCTTGATGTTTTCGAACGACTTCGTTGAAGCTGTCCACGATGTTCTCAACGGCTAGCGTGTCGTCATCCAAAAACAAACCGGGCCCCAGGTTTGGCACAACGTGAATACAAGTGAATCTGGTGTTTTCAGCCCATGGAAAAGAAAGCACATGGTCCAGTAGATGTTTCGAGTGTTCGGACTCTTCAAGTGCTATAAGAACGTTGTTGCGCGTTGAGTCAGGAGTCGGTTGCGGCGTGGCGCGTACGATTCGCACCGCGCACGGTGCATGAAGAAGTAGACCACGGGATACGCTGCCTAAAAAGAACCGTTTAATCCCGCTGCGTCCGTGAGATCCTACTACGAGCAGGTCCGCAAGCCAGTTTCTGCATAGTTTCAAAATTGCATCTACGGCGAAACCGTCGAGAATGTCCGCTGTGACCTCCGCGTCCGGATGTGCAGCGGACAATTCCGTCACAGCTTCCTGAACCAGTTCATTCGCTTTTCGATACTCTCGAAGTTGTACGTCAGGTAAAGCGGTGAATGGGTGCCACAGGTCGACAGCCGTCGCTACCTTGATCTCGGTGCCCACTGGGCAGACCATAGATTTCAGTCCTCTAAGGGCTTCCCGCGAACAGGCAGAGCCATCGGTCGCAAATACAATTCTCATAAAGGCCTCTTTTCTAAATCCAGTGAGTTTCTGTTCGTGCATCGTCCATTCGATTTCTTTCCTGGGCGAACGCACACCTGGATATAGCATCGCAAGGCATGGAGATGAGCGCATCATCCCAGCGGCTTATTCATGAGTGTTCTCATCAGGTGATCCGCAGGGAAACCATGTGAGTCGCGCATGTATTGCATGGATCGTATGCGCGAACAAGAGTTTCCAGATTTGCACGAAGATTCGTTGCAGATTCATCTGTCTCTGACGGTAGTAATTGCGAAACCACTTCTTGAATATCACGTTCTATTCTGTACGTGTTTTGTGCTGAGGGAGTAACCATATCAGCTTTCGATACTTTACCCTTATTGTCGATCTCGTAGTAATGGTAAAGTGTTCCCCTTGGGCACTCGACGGTTCCACAGCCACTACCGGCAGTGGCGTCAAGTTTTACGCGTGTATGTTGGCGGGCGTCAAAAGTGTTCCACACATCCGCGGTTCTCTCCAGTTCAGCCACGATACTGACTGCACGGTGAAATGCTTCCACAATTTCAATCGCCTGCGCCAAGTTATTCCAGATCGTGTTGTTATCGCCTAATGACATGGCACTGGAGCCGTAGATACTCTTAGCTTCACCAGTGAGGAGGCTTCCAAAGAGCGCCAACCTTGCCATCGATCCAACCATTATCGGTTGACCGTTAACAGATGATCGTTTCGCGTGGCTATGCGACACCGCTTCTTCCTTGAGATAGCTTTTGTAGTCGTTGACGTCACATTCGAAACCGCTGGTCGCGCGGATTTTTGTACCGAAATAACCGTAGTGATCACCCTCTGGTATTAGAGCGAAAAAAATCGGTTCACTAGTTCTCCTTACACGGGGCGGAAACCGCATTAAGACTTCGCAGGTCCGAATTGTCAATTGCAGGTTCTCTTGAAGGAGTGATTTGATCTGCAGAAGACTTTCAAGTTTTGGGAAACTTGAAAAACCGCCGACATGCAAGTTTACGGGATGGAATGGGCGTCCGCCGATAGTTGTTTGAATTAACGCACCGATGTTCCGCAAGGAAGTCCACGCTTTAAATTCTTCCGTATGTTCCGAAGCAAATTTATGTACGTTATCGAAACCAAGGAAATCAGGCAATGCAAGTGCATAGATGTGCGTAGCGTTCGACTCAATGATCATACCGAGGTGCATCAGCTCTCTAAGGAGAGAAACAGTTGCATTCGGCGTAAAGCCTGCAATTCGCTCTACCGCTCTGATGGCGGCTATAACGTGTCCGGTGGAGCAAATTGCACAGACCCTGGAAGTTATGTGCGGAATCTCGTCTTGATGATGCCCCACAATCAGACGTTCGAAAAACCTGGTTCCTTCAAATACATCAAGTTTTACTTGAGTGACTTTGTCGCCTTCAATTTCGACATGCACCGCTGAGTGTCCTTCCACTCGGCATATCTCTGAAATCTCGATCTTCTTCCTGGATTCTTCGTCTGCCATCGTTCCCTAGCTCTTTGCCGTAAGGTTCTTTTTTACTCTCTCAAACAGTTCGTCCGGCGCTCCGAATGCGAACAAACGCGACATCACTTCTTGCATATCGTAGCCTTTCTCTTCCAAAATCGTCGCCATCGCCTCCATCTGCGGTTGCTCGCACGGTCCCCAGCACCCGTAGCAAGCTGCACCGTATGTGGGGCAGAGGGCACCGCAACCGCCGGCGGTGACCGGACCAAGACACGGAAGATTTTGCTCTATGAGAACGCATGCGTTTTCCCTCAGCTTGCATTCGAGGCATACAGGTTTGCTTGTAATGTACGGTAGATGATCTCTCAGCAAGCTAGCGGTCACAGCAAGCAGTTGAGTGGCATTGATCGGACACCCGGACAGTTTCACATCAACTCTAACATGGTCCTGTAGTGGCGTTGCCGGCAGGCATTCAATCGGTGAATCTTCGCCATAAGTTTCGTGCAGCAATGAAACTGTACTCTGGTTCCGGCATCCTCCTTTTTGAACACACCCCCAAACCGCGCAGTTGCCGACGGCGACAAGCCAGCGCGCTTGCGCTCTGATTTTCAGAAGGCGCTCCAGATCGTGGGGTTGACTAACGCTTCCTTCTACAAAAGCAATATCCACGGGGCGATCTTCTTCATTTGAACTCTGCGCAAATGGGAAGCTCGCAACACGAACGTATGGAATTAGTTGCTCAAGGTTTTCCAATATGACAAGTAATTCGCCTGCGCAACCGGTTAAACCGTGAACGGCAATCGATGGAATGGTCTGGGATCTTTCCTGCCCTTTGCTCATGTTTGAACTTAGCATTCAATAACTTCCGGTAAGAAACGAAGAGAGTCCATGCGAAACACTGGACCGTCTCGACAAGTAAACGTGCCGCCGACAAAGCAATGTCCGCATTTACCAACTGCACACTTCATGTGCCGCTCGATAGAAAGCCAGATTTGCGAAGGGGAGAGACCTTTCTGTTTAAGTTCCTCTACCACATATTTGTACATCACCGGCGGCCCGCAGATTGCCGCAACAAAACCAGGGTCAATTTCAGCTTGTTTGATCATGTCCGTGACGCGTCCGAGTTGCCATGACACAGTTGGGAGGTCGGGACCGATTACCTCTTCCGCTGCGATGTAAACTCTCATGTCTGAACGGCGCAGCAGAAGCTTAAGCTCTTGCCGGAAAAGCAATTGCTGAGAATGGCGCATTCCATAAATCAATACAATCTTTCCAAAATCTTCTCTGCGGTCGAGAAGGTATTGCCAGAGTGAGCGAATTGGCGCAATTCCTAAACCACCTGCTATTAGCACTATATCTTTGCCCAGGTAGTCATCGATCGGAAAGCCGATTCCGTAGGGACCCCTCAACCCGACCCAGTCTCCCTCCGTTAAATTGAAAAGAGCGCCTGTAACCCTGCCGGCCTTGCGAACGCACAGTTCTAGGGTTCCGTCTGTTCTACCGGAACAAACTGAGATTGGCGATTCACCTACACCCGGAAGCCATAGCTGGACAAACTGTCCCGGCATACATGAGGAAAACTCCTCAGGTTTATCCAGTAAGAACTCGAACAGATAGTTGTCCTGAGACATAGGGGTGATCGAGCGTAATTTCGCTTGATTAGGAAGAAACGGAGATTGGCACGGTGTGTGATTATGCATGTTGATCACCATCTGCGGTATCGCACTGGCAGTCACCACAGCTAGTACCGCAGCCTCCGGCTTGAGTCTTTTTCTTATCAGTTACCAATATTGACGGTTTCCCTTGTAAGCGTAAGACTACATTCACAATATCGTCGATTCCTGCAGGACAAGATTCCGTGCACCTTCCGCATCCGACGCAGGTCGGCAGTCCATGAGGGTCCTCGAATCCATGGAGCTTGTGGCGATACCAGAATTTCAACCTGTCGACCGGTCCCGGCCGAAAGTTGGTATCACCGGCTACTTTAGCAAAACCCACAAACTGACAGCTGTCCCATTCTCGAACACGTTCTCCTCTATTTGCGTGAAGGCTTGCGACATCAACCATATCGAAGCAATAGCAAGTTGGACAAACGGGAGTGCAATTACCACAACTCAAGCAGCGATTTCCTAAGTCATCCCATACCTGACTGTTCCATTCCATATCCATGATTGCCGGCAAATTTTCGGACTCGAAGTGCGAACTAAAGGCTTTATCGCGCGTTGTCCAAAAGTCTTTGAACGTTTGATCTTCTTGCGCTTCGGGGCGGGAGAAAAAGTCAGGCATCGATTCGATCAGGTTTAAACCATTCGCTGAATGTATTTGTACGAAATACTTGTCCCCGATATCGGTTAAAAAAAGATCGTAGTCTGACGTCGGGGAATCGGTGCCCATGGATTTGCAGAAGCAGTGTTTGTCGGGCATGCACGAAAGACCCACCAACATGGTAGCCTGGCGTCTGGCAATGTAATGCGGGTCTGGTGGTGATGCGGTATAGACTTTGTCCATTATCCCCAGACCTGCCAGATCGCAAGGATGAACTCCGAAGATGACTTGCTGTTGTGTCTCCGGTTTTACCTCGTGTATGCCGTTTTCATCATATGAGAGAATCGGCTCATGCTGCTGGAAGAAGAACTTCTTCGGTGGCAGAATTGTTCTTAGCGCTTCAAAAGCAATCTGAGAGGGTGATTCGATCGATTTAAACGAGAACGATTTTTCTGATACACGAACGGGCGCGAAAACCTTTCCAAAGCTTTTTAACAAACAAAAGAATTGTTCAAATTGATCTTTTTTGAAGGTAGCGGTCCGTTCCATCTTAACCTCAGTGGCTGTGAGAATGTGCCGTCGCTTCTGCTGCTTTTAAACTCATGGCGCATTTGTCATTAAGCCACGAGCAAAAGCCTTCGATACCTTCACCAGATTTCGCACTGACTTTGAATAGGTCAGCTTTGCTGTTTAAACTTGAAATTGCTTTATGTAGGCGATCGAAATCAAAATCCACCAATTCTGCTAGATCCATTTTTGTTATCACAACCGCGTCGCAGTTGCGAAAAATGACCGGATATTTCAGTGGTTTGTCGTCGCCCTCGGTAACGGATAGCAATACTATCCGGAGATGTTCGCCTAGTGGAAATTCAGCTGGGCAGACCAGGTTGCCGACGTTCTCTATAATGATGAGATCTCCAGCCGGTGATTTGTTTGAGTCTATTAGCCTGCTAATCATCTTTGCGTCAAGATGGCAGCTCCGACCAGTGCTGATCTGCACTGCGTTTATGCCTGCATCTCGAAGTCTCTGCGCGTCGATGTCCCCGACCATATCACCTTCAATGACACCGATTGATCTTTCCGATCTCAGTTCGTTCGCGAGTTTTGATATAAGAGTAGTTTTGCCAGCTCCCGGTGCGCTCATTAAATTAACAGCAAATGCGCCTGCGTGTTCAAAGCTGTGCCGGTTGGCATGAGCGAGCTGATCGTTGTCTTCCAGAATGCGCTTTAGAAGATGTTCGTCTGTACTGTCGTGCATAGAATGCTCCTCCTGCCGACCCATTGATAGAGTACCCGAAATTCCGCAAGTTCTAATCATCCGGTTGGGCTATTTAGAAGCGCGCAAAAGGTGACTTCACTAACTCATCCTCGGTTTCAGTTTTCACAGGACAATAGTTTCTTCACAGGACAATAATTTCAAATCCTTAGCGGAACGGTGGCCGCTTGTGAAATTCTGAAGTTAGTAAAAACGAGAGGCTAGTGGTACTAACTGCGGTACCAACAAAAAATAGACGCCGGTTTAACCGGCGTCTTCAGGCTCTGAGTTTCCTCTGGTGCCTGCTGCCCTTGGAATTCCGCTGTGGCTTCTTTCCTTGGGTTTCTCTTTGCTTATATAATGACAGTTTTAATCCCAAAAGCAATCATGCCTGATGATGATTCTTGCTCGTCCTTTGGGATGAATTCGACTCAATTTTTCGAATTTCCGGATGCCGCGTCACGCTCTGAAGTTCAGCTCTGCACTTCATCCGTGCGGCTGATGCAGGAAACACGGCTCAGGTGAGAGACTTGTCACAGTTCAACTCGCTCGCAGGTGCTCAGCCATGAAAGAAAAGTCGAAGAAAAGAATTCACGCATATAAGGTTCTGGTGGCTGCCCACGATCAGCTGTTCGGACGTGCATTACTTCAGTTTATCGAGAGCCATCAATGGCCGGCTAACACCCAGTTCCATGTCCTTCATGTGATCGAAGACAATCCATTGAAGAAACCGCTTCTTCTGCCGCAGGATGTTTTGGATGACCTTACGGAAGAAGAAGAGCTAGCGGGTATGGATGTTTTGAACTTCATGGCTCGTCAGATCTATTCTTCTCTTAGCAACGTCCGCGTGGCAAGGCACTTAGTCAGAGGTGATGCAGCTCATGAAATTTTGAAGTTTGCCAAAGATTTGCCAGCCAATATGATCTGCTTAGGCTCCCATGGACGGGCTGGATTCGAGCGCCTTATGCTTGGAAGTGTTGCCACCGCAGTGGTCGCACACGCTCCTTGTTCAACCGTGGTGTTGCGATTGTCTAAAGCGCAGAAAACGGAGTTCGCTCAGTTCGAGTTCGATGAAGCGGATATACCCGAGCGCATGAGGGAGGAGATGGAGATTCAAGTTGAGCATTCGGCCCGCAAGTAGATATAGATACGACTAGGAGAGAAAATGATGAAGGTTATTGTAGCTCTTGATGATTCGCCTCATTCTCGGGATGTTATTTCTGCTGTTACCAGGCGCGCGTGGCCTGAATTTACGCAATTCAGAATATTAACGGTCGTCGAGCCAATTCAAAATTTTGACGACTTGGATGTTACCGGATCTGATTTCAAAACGCAGCGAGAAAAGGCTGCCGACAAATTCTGCGGTTCGATTCGAGAGCAGCTCGAGGCATCTGTTCCGGGAGCGATTGTGCACTATGAAGTGAAACACGGCACTCCAGCAGGTGAAATAATCAACGCGGCCGTGGAGTGGCCGGCAGAACTGATTATTCTTGGTGCTCACGGGCAGCGAGGATGTCCTACTAACTTAATGGGAAGCGTTTCTCGTGCAGTCGCTCACCATGCTCCATGTTCAGTCGAGATCGTGCGCTCTAAAACATCTGCAAAAAGCAAGTCAAAGGAAAAAGCTGGTGCCAGTGTTGATTGCTAAACCAGCGAGCTAATCTTACAAAAAGGCGCAATGCTCTTAGATCGCGTCACTGGCTGTTGTCAGTGGCGCGTTTTTATGTCCATCATCTATTGGCGAAGGCTTTCTCGTCCAGAACCAACGAATCGGCCATTCTCGGGACATCCGGGTGTAGCGCAAATTTCTCTCGAATTTTTTCAGATAAAAGGTTAAGCGCATGGCTCTCTCCATGATTCAATATGACCAGAGGTTTTGAATCAGCCATCGGCGCAAGCCATCGCAACAAGTCGGATTGACCGGCATGCGCGCTGAAGCCACCCAAAGATGCGATTCTCGCGCCGACGGAGATTGTGTCTCCCATAATCTTGACCTTTTTCGCTCCTTCGACGAGAAGCCTTCCTAAAGATCCTTTGGCCTGATATCCAACGATGATTACGTAGCAGTTTTGCTTCCAGAGGTTATGTTTCAAGTGGTGAACGATTCGACCTGCGTTACACATTCCAGCCCCGGCAATTATTATGCATGGCCCATCGATTGCGTTCAACGCTTGCGATTGCTCCGCCGTTTCGCAGAGCTGCAAAGTTGATAGGTCCTTTCGCAGTTGACCGCTACTCAGGAGCTCAGATATTTCAGGGTCCATTAGTTCCGCAAAGTCCAGATAGATCTTAGTAGCGGCGATAGCCATCGGACTATCCAGGTAGATAGGGATTGGTTCCACAATGCCATTGCGAAACATCTCTGCAAGGTGATAGAGAATGCTCTGGGTTCTGCCTACCGCGAAAGAAGGTATCAAGATCTTGCTTCGTGTTCGAATCGCTTCCTTGATGATCGATTCAAATTCTGATACCGTATCTGATACTGTGCGATGGTCTCTATCTCCGTATGTAGATTCCATGATCACGGCATCAGCGTTATTGATTACGGCTGGGTCGCGCATCAGTGGAACGTCGAATTGTCCCAAATCGCCGGAGAAAACCAATTTCTTTTGGGTTCCATTAACGTTTGCAGTAACAGTGATGGAGGCGGAACCAAGGATGTGACCGGCCTCGTAGTAACGCACATTCAATTCATCTTTAATCGAAAAATCTGCCCCCAGCTCGACTGGGTGGAAATGAGAAAAAACCTGCTCGACATCGTGCATGTTGAAGAGTGGTTTTAAGCCTCTGAGACCGGCTCTTGCTCGTTTTCGATTGAGTCTTCCTACTTCATTCTCCTGGATGTTTGCTGCATCGGCTAGAATTATTTTTGCTATCTCGATCGTGCCTTTGGTTGCGTAGATGGGACCGCGGAAACCGCTCCTCATCAATAGCGGTAGTCTGCCGCAATGATCCAGGTGCCCGTGAGTGAGGAGCACCGCATCCAGTGTCTTTGCTCCAAGGTGAGGGGGGATATTGTTTTTCCGATCGAGATGATCGCGACCCTGGAACATTCCGCAATCCACCAGTATTCTACTTCGACCATGCTCGAGAAGGTTACAGGAGCCCGTCACTTCATTTGCAGCACCATACAGTGTTAGCTTCATCTAGACCTCTGCATCATATTCGGTACCAACCTTGTTAAAGACTTGAGGCATAACGCTCTCGAACATAGTTTCGCCTACTATAAGTTTACCCCGTTCGGCCTTCGAAAACATCAATCCATGGAGTTATCCATCAGGATCGGTTTCTTCATACAAATGGATGAGGCGCTGATTCGTTAAATCCCTCACAATATATCCAGACGACTGCTGAAACCTTGAGTGCGTTTTTGGCTCGCTGGAGCGTTTTATTAGAATGACCGAAAGTCCATTAATCAGTCGAAGCATTGACGTTGACTATTCTTCGGTGGCGATAGCCAGAGATGGTCGACAAATTATTGTTAGAGCGATCCGTCCGGACGATAAAGTTATTTTCGAAGATGAACTCCGGCATCTCAGTCCCGAATCAAGGTATTTTAGATTCTTTACACCGAAAACTGAGCTAACGGCAAAGGAATTGAAGTACTTTTCGGAGCTGGATTTTGTCAATCATGTTGGACTTATCGCACTGATCCAGGAGAACGACACTTTTGTAGCGGCTGGAACAGGACGATACATTGTTTGCGCGGGTAATGGAAAAGGACCGAGCGCAGAAGTCGCCTTTGAAGTGAAAGAGGAATTTCAGAATCTTGGCATTGCGACTATCCTGCTTCGCGAACTAACCTGCATCGCTTCTAAATCCGGTATCAAACAGCTCGTGGCATTTGTCCTCAACACAAATTCTAAGATGCTCTCAGTGTTACGCAAGTTTCACTGGAAGTATCAAAGCCACGGCGGTTCCGCCGGAGTCATAACTCTCAGCAAAGAGCTGAGCAACGCTGAGTCGGGTGATATCCGGACTTCCTCACAAAACCATTCCGAAGGATGAGGCGAGCCAGTTTCGCCGCCTCCATACTAATAAAAACGCATCGAGTCGCTGATTGGGGAGACCAATCTTAATTTTCAAAAGAGGAAAAACTGAAATGCAAGTCAATTCAAACTTGAAAAATCGAATGGACGCGGTATGGATTCCTGCCGGCGGTGTCACACTCCGAGGAGATTTATGCGTTCCTCCGCATGCTAGCGGAATAGTTGTTTTTGCTCATGGCAGTGGTAGCAGCAGGCTGAGTCCGCGAAACCAATATGTTGCCAGAGAGCTTGAAGAGGCAAATGTCGCCACGCTGCTGCTCGATTTAATGACAGAAGACGAAGAGCGCGACGATATGGATACCGGTCATCTTCGGTTCGATATCGCTATGCTTGGCGACAGATTGGTGGATGTCATCGATTGGTTGACGGTCGACGAGCGCACGTCCGGTTTAAACATCGGACTCTTCGGTGCAAGTACTGGCGCTGCAGCTGCTATACATGCGGCGAATAGAAGAAGCAAGTGGGTCAGAGCTATTGTCTCTCGGGGCGGCAGACCAGACCTGGCTGGCCTGGAGGTGAGCGAGCTGACAACCCCTATTTTGCTTGTGGTTGGAATGGACGACCGGGACGTTTTGAAGCTGAACAAAAAGGTAATGAATGTGTTGACGTGTCCTAAGCAAATGACATTGATTGAAAACGCGACGCACCTGTTTGAAGAGCCTGGCGCCTTGACTCAAGTCACAGAGGCTGCGAAAAGTTGGTTCTTGCATCATCTTACTTAATGTCACTGTTTGGAAGGAAACCTGGTGCCGTATACGGTGCCAGGCTACAAATTGACGAGCAGTTCGACAGGTCGTACTGCTCGTTTTCGTTTCCACTTCTAATTAAGCTGACGGGTGTTGCAGCCACCGACTCTTAAACAAGCCTCTCATTAAGCGCGGAGACCCACTAGGTGAGGCTTGTCTTGCAGGCAAAATCTGGGAACCTTCCGGGTTCGTTATACTTCCGTGGAACTGGTACTGCCGGTTTCACATTCTTTTGCTTTGCAGGTGTTTTATGCTCTTTGATTTCAGCAGCCGGGGGACGATCGTCCGGACGCAGCCGCTCTCGTACTTCTTCAAGCCGGTCTTGCATCTCCTGGGTCAGTGAATGATGACTGCCAAGAGAAAATTCGAAGGCTTCCAGTGCCTTTTGAAAGTACTCGGAAGCTAACTTCAACTTATCGAAGTGCTCATAGTAGTCGCCTAAATTTGAAGCTGTAAAAGCGTAGAACAGGCTTTTGACGCCCTGGCTCTTACTGAAGGCATCTAGCGATTGTTTGTAGTGAATTTCCGCTGCCTCGAACTTCCCCAGTTTCAACTCCGCATAGGCGAGGTTGTTGAGTGCAACACCGGCGTCAACGCTATACTCTCCATTCGCTTTCTTTACGAGCGGTAGCGCAAGGTTTAAATAACTCAGCGCTTTTTGATAGTTCTCTCTGGCTCCGTAAATCTCAGCCAGCTGAACGTAAATCTGCGCATAGGTTTCTTGCGGAAACTGATACCCTTTCAATATCTGGAGGTGAACCTTGAGCACCTTCTCCTTTGAGTCATTGTCACCGGTTTCTTCGAAGAGTCTTTCCAGAAGGCTGATAGTCGTTAAAGCCCTCACTGGGTCGTTGCCGATTTGATCGAGGCACTTCATGAGGTCTCTATGTGCATCTTTGTAGAGTTTCTGGTCGAGCTCCTTGGATGCGGAGTAAAAATTGTGGAGCCACTGATTGTCGAGCGGTTTGCCTACGCTGGCAACGCTGCTACTCGTGCACGTAATGCAAAGTGCGACGGATAGAATAATCGTGTTCCTTAATCTGCGGCCGCTCGGCAATTTCATTTGTGAACCCTTCTGATTTTGTGATTATGACTGCGTTGTAGACTTCACGAATCGGCTGGAAGGATGAGTCTATTTAGCTATTGTTTCTGACTATCCATCTAACGATCATCCTTAAGAGTGGTTCGGTTTTATTCCTAAATTGCTTGAATTAGATTATGGCGCTCGCTAGTGTCGCAACCTCGAAAACGGGAAGGAGCGGAGATGAAATTTCTGGACAGAGCCACAGCAGGACGACGGCTAGCCAAGGTCGTATCTGAACGCAAAAAGACATTCCCTAGTGGGCCGGATGGCAGTGGTGAAATTATCGTCGTGGGTCTTCCCCGTGGAGGTGTTCCCGTAGCGTTTGAGGTTGCCAAAAGTTTGAATTGTCCACTGGAAATCATCACTTCAAAAAAATTGTCATATCCGGGTCAGCCTGAATATGCCATCGGTGCTGTCTCGTCTGATGGCTTCGTCGTTTTGAATCCAAACATTCCTCAGACCTCCGACTGGCAAGACTACGTTGATGAAGAGCGCACGCGATTACGCAAGGAGACTCTCGCAAAAGAGGAGAGACTGTATCGTCTTGCCGGACGCGAGCGCTGCACCAAATATGATGGCAAATGCGTAATTATTGTCGACGACGGTATCGCTACAGGAATGACAGCTATTGCTGCGATTGAAACTGCTAGAGCAAGAGGTGCTGCTGCGGTATACCTGGCGGCTCCGGTGATCTGCCGCGAAAGTTTCTTCGAACTCAACGAACACTGTAATGGCTTGATTGCCTGTGAAGTTCCTGAGGTGTTTGAATCCGTAGGTTACTACTACGTGAACTTTCAACAGACCCTGGATGATGAGGTAGTTGAGGCTTTGCGAGAAAAATTACCGCCGGTGCAGAATCATGCGGTCCGCGAAAGCTCGGTCAACTCTATCGGCTAACTATGAATCTTTCTTTTAGACCTTTGAAATTTCCCGTCGCAATGTCATTTATGGTGGCAGGGAGTATTGTGCTGTCGATTTGTAGCACCGGCAGTGCTGAGGACCTTTACACGCATATGTTGCAGCGACCGATCTTTAATGAGAATCAGTTGAATGAAGAGCAGAAGCCGGTTGAAAACGACGTTGATAATATGGATCAGTGCGCTGGTACTATGAGACATTATCGGTTTCCTCCCTCGGGTTTTGAGCCGAGAAAACCGGATGCGCAAAGTCGCCACGGGAAGCAGCTTTACAAAGAACAGAATTGCGTCCAGTGTCATGCAATTAAAGGCCAGGGCGGCGAACTGGGACCCCCTCTGGATGGCATCGGAGGTCATCGTGGAAAGGAATGGTTAGTCGCACGTTTGCTCGATCCGGAGAAACAAATGCGCGATTTCCCAGATGTTTTTGACCGACGAAAAAATGTTATGCCGCACCCGGGAGTTTCCGAGGAGGATGCCTCGGCAATATCTGACTACTTGTTGACTCTTCCAGAGCCTGAGTTGGGCTGGGTCGTTTCATCACATCCAGCTTCAGCGGATTCTAAATCGAATAGCTCCGATATGACTTTCAAAACCGCGGACGCTAGCTCGAGCCGTGGTGCGAAACTGTTTGTACAGCTGTACTGTGCTTCCTGCCACTCCACCGACGGCGAGGGGAATAGAGCTGGTCCCGATCTTCGCGGAATTGGAACACGCCTATCTGAATCTGAGCTGGAGCAGGTTCTAACAGGCTCTGCAAAGTTCATGACGATGCGCGCGATAACAACGAGCATCGAGAAAGATGAATTGACCGATCTTAAAGCGTTTCTGCTGACTCTGAAGTAAGGATATCCGTTTCGAGTAGATTATGATTTATGACTACTGGTGAGTGGTCTTTCGGTCGCGCCGTCGGTTGCTATTTCCTGTTCTTCAAGTTTGTCCAAGTGAACTATTGCCACCGAGCACGGTGCATGCGAAATGACCGCCATCGAAACGCTACCTAAAAATAATCGTCCGATCTCTGTTCGTCCATGTGAGCCCATGACTATCATGTCTATTGCGTTCTCCCTGGCGTAGGCTACCAGATCTTCGTTTGGAAAACCTTCAATGACGATCTCCTCGATTTCTTGTTCGGCTAACTTCTGTTGAATTGAATTTGCTGTTTTGTGCACCAGCTCTCTTGCAGCGGCAAACTGCTTTTCCTCTATCTCATCAAGCAAAGGACCGGGCAGAACGGCCAGGGTTTTGTTGAGCTTTGTCGGTTTGACGATACTCATGATGATGAACTTGGTGTCTGGCTTCCAGGTGTGATTGACGACGAAATTGGTTATGGCTCTCGCGAAGTCAGCCTGATCTACTGCAATTAAAACGTTCATCCGATTAGTCCTCTGTGGCCCTGTTCTATCTATTTTGGCTGAGGGTGCGTTTGACCGCATCCTCCCAAAGATTTATTCCGTTAATGCTAGAGAACCAGTGCCTAATGATTGAAAGCGATGACGGCCGCTCCTTCGATAGCCCCCTGGCGAAGTTTTTCAATTGCGTCATTAATATCTTCCAGGTCAAAAAGGGAAACGTGCGTTCGGATCGTCAGGTTTTTAACAACATTGAAAAATTCCTCTCCGTCCTTTCGACAGAGATTAGCAACAGACTTGACGCTTCGCTCGCCCCAGAGAAGTGAATAGGGGAAACTCGGGATATCGCTCATGTGGATCCCGCCGCATACTACGGTGCCACCAGGTCTGGTATCACTGAGTGCCTTGGGCACCAGGTTTCCTGCCGGCGCAAAAATTATCGCGGCATCTAACGGCGTCGGCGGCTTCTCTAATGAAGATCCGGACCACTCGACTCCGAGACTAAGCGCAAACTTTTGCTTGCGCTCGTCACCGGGAGATGTAAATGCGAAAACACGTTTGCCCTGGTGAATGGCAATCGGTGTTATGATATGCGCTGCTGCGCCAAATCCGTAAATTCCTAAATGTTTCTCCTCACCGGTAAACTTAAGAGACCGCCAGCCAATCAGACCGGCACAGAGTAGTGGCGCGGCGTGTTGAGCGTCATAATTTTCAGGGATCGGAAAACAAAACCTGGAGTCTGCGACTGTGTATTCCGAGAATCCTCCGTCTACGGTATATCCAGTGAAGAGCGCATCCGGACAAAGATTTTCTTGCCCTCTGAGACAAAATGAGCATGATAAACAGGTCGATGCTAGCCAGGGAACACCTACCAGGTCGCCAACTTTGAAATTTGAGACACCGCTTCCTGTCTCGACCACTGTACCAACGATCTCATGACCCAGAATCAAATTCTCTTTTGGATTGCTAAGGTCGCCATCTATTACATGCAGGTCGGTACGACAGATTGCGCAAGCTCGGACTTTCAGCAGTAGTTGATTGACCTTGGGCGTCGGTTTCGGGATCTCGGTTAGTTCCAAAACCTTTTTGTTGTTGGGAAGTATGGCCGCTTTCATCTGGTCTTTCACCGCTTGGACTCCGTTTCTCTTTCGTTGTACTCAGGTTGTAGCCAAACGCTTTGAAAATCTTGTTCAGATCTGTCAGATCTTCATCAAGAGTTTGTGCTTTGCAAAGTTTACTATTAACAGGTAAGTTGTCGTCGCAAAGAATAAGAAGGCGTAAAAAGTTGAAGGTAGTTGGCAGAATCCAAGCATCGATGCCAATGGTGAAAAAGGCAGGATAATTCCGATCAGAACAACCATTATAGTCGACACCACAAGCGGTGCGCTCGGTCGACTTTTAAGCGGATTGCCGGTCGTGCGAATGACGAATATTACGAGGGTCTGCGTCGCCAGAGATTCGATAAACCAACCGGTATGAAAGAGTTTTTCATCAGCACGGAAAACGTTTAAAAGCACATAAAACGTCAGGAAGTCATACAACGAGCTGATCGGTCCGATTGTAAGCATGAAATTGCGAATCCCTTCCACGTTCCAGCGATGCGGTTTTCTTGCATAGCTCTCGTCTATTCTGTCCGTTGGGATTGTCACTTGGGCGAGATCATAGAGGAAATTGTTCAGGAGAATTTGAGTCGGTAACATCGGTAGAAATGGCAATGCCACTGATGCCCCGGCCATGCTGAACATATTTCCGAAGTTTGAGCTGGTTCCCATCAAGAGGTATTTGACGACGTTTCCAAACGCTTTTCGGCCTTCCCGAATTCCCTCGTGCAGTATCTGTAAGTTTCGCTCCATCAGAATAATTTCTGCGGATTCCTTCGCAACGGCAGTTGCATTTGCTACTGAGATTCCAACATCGGAAGCATGCAGGGAAGGTGCGTCATTTATGCCGTCTCCGAGAAAACCGACCACGTGTCCGCGGGCCTTTAGCGCTAGTATTATTCTATATTTCTGCGCGGGCGTGACACGCACAAAAACGCTGTGTTTTTCCGCTAGTTGAGCTAAGGCGGGTTGTGTAAGTCGATCTATGTCTTTGCCCTGGATTATTCGCTTTGTACTAATTCCGACCTGCGAGCATACGTGGGCAGTCACCAACTCGTTATCGCCAGTAAGAATTTTGACTTTAATACCGTCTCGGCGCAGCGCAGAAATGGTTTCGGCCGTATCCGATAGAATAGGATCCTCGAATGCCAGATAACCTGCCAGCGTAAGTTCCGTTTCATCCGCTTTACTCCACAATGTCTTCTGCGAGCTGACTGTTTTGAAAGCGACGGCAATTACTCGGAATCCCTGGCGGCTCAGATCTCTCCATCGACCATCGACCTTCGCCAGGGTCTCATGATCCAGACTTTGCAGTCTCCCTGCGATCATGACTTGAGTGCAGCAGTTGAGGACCGCTTCTGGTGCACCTTTCGATATAAGGATGTTTTCTGAATCCTTCACAACGACAGATAGCCTTCTGCGTTCGAAGTCGAATGGAATTTCGTCTAGTTTTTCAGTGGAGGAAACGTCTAGCGTCTCGTAATTCAGAATTGCCTGATCGAGTGAGTTCTTGATGCCAGTTTCATAAAAACTGTTTAGATACGCCATCCTCAAGACCTCTTGAGACTTCTCACCGCTCGGGTCGCAGAAGATTCTGAGTGTTAATTCGCCTGAGGTTAGCGTTCCCGTCTTATCGCTACAAAGGACATCGATACTACCAAAGTTTTGTATGGCCGAAAGGTGTTTGACGATAACCTTTTTTTCCGCCATTCGCAGCGCGCTCTGTCCGAGTGTCACTGTCATGATCATTGGTAGGAATTCCGGCGTGAGTCCAACGGCAAGTGCCAGTGCGAAAAGAAGCGACTGAATTGGATCTCGCCCAAAACACAGATTGGTCGTCAGCACGAATAACACAAGTATGAAAACGGTTTTGCAAATCAACATTCCAAATTTGCGGGTTCCACGTTCGAATTCGGTTTCCGGAGACTTCGCAGACAATTGACTGGCAATCGCGCCGAACTGCGTTCTCGACCCGGTGGCGAACACCAGAGCAGCTGCTGTTCCGCTGACAATTGAACTGCCCATAAAAACTTTCGCTCGATCATCATCATGGTTGGTTTCGTCTTCAACTATTTTCTCCACAGGAAAGGATTCGCCGGTTAAAGCCGCTTCGTTGACGTGAAGGTCAATTGCGTTGACTATTCGAGCATCGGCCGGAACCAGGTCTCCCGCACACAATCGAACGAGGTCTCCTGGCACAATTGACCGCACCGGCACTTCAGTCCACTGTCCGTCACGCTTGACGCTGGCAGTTTGCGAGACTTTTGACTTCAGCAACTCTTCAGCATGCTGCGCCCTGCGACTTTGTGTGAAGTCCAGTATCACACTGAAGAGTACGATCGTCGCGATAATAAGACTATTGGTCGCTTCTCCGACAAAGGCTGAGATTGCGCTCGCCACAAGAAGGATAACAACCAGAGGATTAGTGAAGAACGATGCAAATTGGAGAATGACGTTAATTCTCTGCGCGTGGCGAATCTCGTTGTATCCAAATTGAAGGTGAAGGGCTTCAACGTTCGAGGACGTCAAACCGGCGCTCTCTGTTTTCTCCATTAGCTGCATTCTTTCTGTTCCTGTAGGTAACTTCTATGTTGACGTATGCGATATGGCTTCGCCTCGACCATTCGGCGTAACGCGCTGAAATCGGCCCATAGCTTTGTTGATTGGGAAACATGTTGGTTCATCCCGCGGGACGATGCTTTTCTAATTTTTAAGTGGAAAACTTATGGGTGTCGTACTTGGAGCACAACAAATGAAGATATTAATTCCTGTCGAAGATGAAGAACTGGCGAACGTTCAATTGGATTTTGTCTTAAGTCATCATTGGCCCGAACCTACGAGCTTCAACGTTTTAAACGTACTGCATTGTACCTACAAGGTTTCCGAAGCGGCTTCAGCCGAGCATCGTCATGCAGCAGAGCTCGTTAAGAACATTGCCCACAAAATTCAAGAATCGCGAACTAAAAGTGGTGTCACAATTAGTGTCGCCGAAGGCCGAACGGTTGAGGCAATTCTGAAGGTTGCGAGTGAGTGGGAGTCAGATCTTATCGTTCTAGCTTCTCACGGGCGCCATGGTGTTGGTCACGCAGTTTTAGGAAGTGTTGCTTATGATGTTCTGGCGCAGAGCCCGTGCAAAACCATAATGCTTGGTTTGCCAGCGAAAGCTGAAGCTGCCGCGAAACCGGTCAATGAAACGATCGACAGATTACGCTTCGCAAAAGGCTAAATGCATCCTGCTGTCGATGCTTCTATCATTCGGAAGACGGATGTTGCTGCGAGCCGACCGAGTCAAGATAAAGTTGAGTGGCCGAGTCTCTGTAATCAAAGGAATCTCGATTATGAATGCAATAGGAAATACCGATTACGAGTCTGCTGACACGTTGCGTGACATTGAAAGGAAGTATGAGGAATTGAAACGCGACAAGGAACAGCTTGAGAGTCTCGTGAAGATGGACTCCCTCACTTCCGTGCTAAACCGGAGAGGCTTGGAAAGTGTTCTCGCTCGCGAAATCGAGTATGCGAAACGAAATAAAACAGACCTGCTGGCTATCATGATAGATCTGGATGACTTCAAGCGCGTCAATGATGTGCATGGACATTTTACAGGTGATCTGGTGCTAAAGCATGTAGCCACTGTCCTTAAAGAATCAGTGCGAACCATTGACTGGCTTGGTCGTGTAGGAGGCGATGAATTTGTTATTTTGCTGCCGGACACCACTTTGATGAGTGGAATAAAAGTGGCCGAGCGAATTCGTCTAGACTTGAGTTCAAAGGTGTTCCCTTTAGGAGACGACGAAATTCGGCAGACAGCTAGTCTTGGCGTGATTCAGCTGCCGATGAGTGTTTGCTCAATCGAGGAGATTCTAGAACTGACGAAGTCTGCTCTAAAAGATAGCAAAATGCGCGGAAAAAATTGCGTCAGTTTTGGCGACGGTAGCTCATTACCGGAGCAACCATCGCAAAGAGTGCCGGAAGTAACTCTTCGCGACATTCTTCTTGATGAATCTGCCCGCCAGGTTGTTGTTCAGCCAATCGTGGATTTAGGAACAAGGGAAGAGGTCGGCTATGAAATTCTGACGAGAGGTCCGACTACTGAGTTTGAGATGCCTGAAGCATACTTTAGAGCTTGCCGCGAAAGTGATCTGCTGACACTTGTTGATCTTCAGTGTTTTTCCGCATCATTGCGGCGCTCACGAGATCTGCGTCCAGATACCGTGTGCTACTTGAACGTGTTTCCGTCGACGCTTGTCGAAGTTCCGGTCGAAAGTCTCATCGAGCAACTGGGGGTGGTCGATGAGCGGGGTAGAAAATACTGCATCGAAATAAGCGAAAGGCATATCAGGTCTCTTCCGGATTATTTAGTGGAGCCTCTAGCCAAGTTACGTGATTTTGGAGTTTTAATTGGTCTTGATGACGTCGGATACGGTCATAGTTCATTAGAAGCCATCTTTTCGATTATGCCGGACGTGATGAAAATCGATGGACGATTGACCTATAAAATCGCCAGCAATCGAAGGAATCAGTTGATTCTCGCGAAGTTGAAAAAATTCGCTGACTCACTAGAATCCCTCCTCATTGCAGAAGGGGTCGAAACAGAAGATGATGCGATCGCACTCAAGCATCTTGGAATTAAATACGGGCAAGGTTGGTTCACAGGAGGTCGCTTCTAAGCGACTAGGACAGTAACCTTCCGCTCAACACTAGTTATATAGTCAATCTCTTGGTCTACTCAATCTAAAGGATTAGGTGGTACCTCAAAAATCCTCCTTGATGCTGATGTTAAGCCGATGAATCGGCGCGACAATGTGCGATAGCTATTTCAAAGCAGCTTGAGAACGGTTCCCAGATGAAGCCGAACTCACGGAACTGGTATCACATTAGAGGTTGAGGAGATGCAAACTGCGAAAACCGAAAAAGACTGTTCTAAAACGAACTTCAATTTCTTCGGTCGCTGGCGCAACCAGCATGGTTCGGAAATGAATTTGACCAAGTTCGAAGACGGAAAAATTTCCGGAACATTCAGAACCGGTGTTGGAGCGCATGAGCCTGGAGAAGTGCATTTACTGACAGGTTTCGTGGCTGGCGGACTCATTTCATTTACGGTTAATTTTGGAAAGTACGATACGCTAACGTCGTGGACGGGACAGCACAATCAAATCGACGGTCACGATCATATTGAAACAATGTGGCACCTGGCGCGCACTATACCTGAAAATGGTCGGCACGACCGATTGTGGGCCGGCGTCTGGACCGGTTCCGACACATTTAACCGCGTTGGGGACGACAGTCAGCTTGAGCACGATCTCTCAGATCGACCGATGTTCATTCCGTCTTATCCGTTGAAATTTTCTAAAAAATAGACTTACGGGCGATACCACTTCCGTAGACCGGCACCGCTGATGGTATCTGCTGTTTTGACTCGTTCCGCTGCGGCGGTGGAGGTTCGAGGCGCATGAGATACACCTGTGTAGCTTTTGATTACGATGGAACGTTAGCCTCTGACGGACGTGTCCCTGAAGATGTGCTTCTCGCTCTTTCAAAGGTAAAGCAGACTGGTCGCGTTCTCGTACTCGTTACGGGACGAAGGTTGAACGAACTTTTAAAGATATTCTCGCACGTCACAATCTTTGACCTCGTAATTTGCGAGAACGGCGCAGTCCTCTACGACCCGCTGACAAAAGTGGTCAAGTTGCTGGCTGAACCTCCAGCTCTCGAGTTCATAAACAATCTGAGAGCGCGAGGGATCGACAATCTTGAAATCGGACAAGTCGTCGTGGCGACGTGGCATCCGCACGAAACCATTGCCATTGAAGTGATACAAGAGATGGGTCTGGATTTGCACATTACCTTTAATAAAGGGGCTGTGATGATTTTGCCTCCCGAGATCAACAAGGGAAGTGGTTTGCGCGCCGCCATTAGCGAATTGAATATTTCCTCGCATAACACATTAAGTGTCGGAGACGCAGAGAATGATCTTGCCATGTTTGCTGCTAGCGAGTGTTCGGCGGCCGTTGCAAATGCTTTGCCAAACGTCAAATCACATGCGTCGATCACCACTCGCGCGGACCATGGTGAAGGTGTGATCGAACTTTTAAACAGGCTGCTTGAGACCGACCTAATTGAATGCGAGCAAGTTGTGCGTCAGCACCAAATCGGGCTTGGTACTACTGATGATGGCAAGGTGCTTGAGTTTAACTCATATAATTGCAGCATTCTAATAGCGGGTCCGTCCAAGAGCGGAAAGTCGACGATCGCAATGTCGTTGCTTGAGAATATGGCCGCGTGCGGATATCAGTACTGCGTAATCGATCCTGAGGGCGAGTATCATAGAGCTCCCAAAGCGGTTTTAATTGGAAATCAGCATTACGCTCCTGACGTGAGCGACATAGTTCATGCTCTCGATAATCCCGCCGACAACGTTGTTGTAAATCTGCTTAGTGTCGATCTCCACGAACGCCCTGCGTTCCTGGGCCGGCTAGTCTGCGCGTTGCAGGATATGCGCAGAACGCGCGGTCGGCCTCACTGGATTGTAGTGGACGAGGCTCATCACATGCTCCATCCTTATTGGGATGAAACATTGGAACCTGAGTGGAGCGAGCTTGGGTCGATTGTTCTAATTACCGTAGACCCGGCAGAAATTTCCAGAAGAGTTCTTAGCGAAATCGATTTGGTCCTGGCTGTTGGACGCGACACTTCTAAAACATTCAAATCCTTCGCGGACCATATTGGACAGCGTGCGCCTGAAGATGCGAAGGACGTTCCTGGATGGGGAACGGCAGTAGCCTGGTTTCGACATGAGCACATGCTACCCGTGCGGATGAGCATCGGAGTAACACCGGTCGAGCATCAGCGCCATATGCGAAAGTATGCCGCTGGTGACGTAGGGAGCCAAAGGAGCTTCTACTTCACCGGTCCTGAGAATAGGTTCAAGATTCGATGTCAGAATCTGTTTCTGTTTTTGCAAATATCTGATGGACTCGATGATTCGACCTGGAACTTTCATTTGAGACGAGGCGATTTTTCAAACTGGTTTAGAGACATAATACGCGACCCTAGTCTCGCAAACGAGACATGCCAACTAGAGACAAATAACTCGCTGTCAGCGTTCGAGACACGGCAGCGAATCAGAAAATTGATCGAGCAGCGATATTCTCCGCCCACCAAATTGTTGGGCTAGTTCTGTCGCGGGCAAGTAAAAATTGACTTCCGGGATGAGCAGAGACTTAGGCCATGAATCATCCGTTAGGTAGATGTCGACTTGTCTAACGCCAGTCAAAATAGTCCGATAGCTACACCTTCTTTCAGGAGATCGAAAGATGCTTTCCAGAGTGATCATCGCTATTGAGGACACGAAGTTCGCCCAAGCAATAGAGAAGCAACTAAGTCAAATCAAATGGTCCGACTCGACTGTTTTTAGGGTGGTACATGTCATCGAACCTAGCGATACGCTGTTGGCCTGGCCTAGCGAGGAATTGCGTGCTGAGGCGATGGTTCTTCTCGACAGCATCGCGAGCAACTTACGGAGACTCTTCCCGAATGCGCATGTCGAAGAAGTTGTTTTAAACGGTCATGCAGGTGAGGCAATCATAGAAGATGCCGTAAGCTGGAAGGCCGATCTTGTTGTGGCCGGTTCGCATGGCAAGCGTGGCGTACGGCGGTTTATGTTAGGAAGTGTCGCTGCTGCGATCTCCAACAATTCTCCCTGCTCTGTCTTGATCATTAGACCTGAACATGAAGCGAACAAAGAGGAACAGCTAGCCGTTTCGGAAGGCGCTTCTGTCTGAAAAGCTGGTCTTCCAAGTCGGGACCGAGTCCAGTATTACTGAGTGAAATTCAACGAATTGAGGAGTGAATCATGAGTTTTGAGAACATTTTGGTAGCGATTGATGGCTCGAAGAATAGTCAGATTGCCGCCGAATACGGTTTTTGGATCGCTAATAAACTGGATGCCTCCGTTACCGGTCAGCATGTTGTCGATCCTCGACTCGTCGATCTGTTCATCGAGCCAGAGTTCGCAGAAGAGCTTGGTATGGATGTCTCCGTGGATACCTCTGAACGAGTTTGTAAGGCGCTGAAGAAGATCGGTAAGGTGATTCTCGATCGGTTTGAAACTGAAGCAAAGCATCGTAACTTTGATGTGAAAGTTAATCTCAGTGAAGGTTACATAGTCGAGGAGATACTGAGATACTCACAACAGTTCGACCTTTTGGTAGTTGGGCACAGAGGAAGAGGAGACAGAGAGCTTCCGGCACATGCTCTGCTCGGCTCCGTCGCTGAGAGAATTGTACTTGGCTCGCAATTGCCAGTTCTGATCGCTGTTCAACCAATCGATAGAATCGAGGAAATCCTGGTTGCGTTTGATGGCAGCGAGGCGGCCAAGGGGGCCTTGCTAATGGCTGAAAATTTTGCCAAGAATGTCAATTTAAAACTCAAAGCGGTTGTTGTCTGTGATGATGATACCGAGAGTGGTGCAAGAGCTATAGCGGAGCAGGGGGAAAAGTGTCTGCGTGAATACTGGTCGCAGGATGTCTTTAGCATTCAAAAAGGCGATGTTCATCAAATTTTGTTGGAACGTTCTGAGTCTAACAACAGTTTGCTGGTCCTTGGTGCCTACGGTTTCAAAAGTCCAGCGCAGAACGTTCTGGGGCGCACAACGACTTCAGTGATTCGGCAGACTCAGAAAAGCGTTCTGGTCTACAGACCCGCTCATCCGGCCAAGACACAGAAGCAGGCACATTCAAAGGCTGCCGTAAAATAGGCGGGTCACTAACTGCATTCTAAATGCAATTGTGGACCGGTTCATTTGGACCGGTCCACATTGAATTAGCTATTTCCAGCCGGTTTAAGCCGTTCTTACTCGGACTCCTGAGCCATTAGCAGCTCTCCATTGATGAGTTCACTTTCTGCCGCGAGCCAATCGTCCACATCATAGCCGTGAGTACATCCGCGACTTTCCCATAGGGTGAAGGCTCTAATCGATATGAGTTGTTCTCTTTCAAAAGTTTGGTGCTGCGGGGGATGTTTCGGTTTTTCCTTTGCGATGTCGGGTGCTTTGTTTTTTTCGGCTTGGTTATTTTTGGTTTTTGTGGTGGTTTTCATAACATTTAACTCCAAACCCTTTCCTCATTATGTTTCGAAAAAGAGAACTGGGGCATGAGTTTCCCCTGCCCCAGTTCTATCAGGCTTAGCCAGCTTTGATATTTATTTGCTTTTCGTTCTTAATTGAGTCTTTTGATTTTGGCAGAGTCACGGTGAGCACTCCGTCTTTGTATATTGCGTCAACCGCGCTTTCCTCAACTTCGCATGGCAGCGGAATTGCTCTGTAGAACGAACCGTAGCTGCGTTCCATTCGATAATATCCTTTTTCCTTTTCTTCTTTTTCAACTTTCTTTTCACCCTTCAACACGAGGGTTTCGCCGTTCAATGAGATGTTAATGTCCTTCATCTCAACGCCGGGGAGTTCTGCGCTGACGACGATGTCTTTGTCGTTGTCTTTCATATCGACTTTCGCGTGAAAGTCTCCCAGCTGTTCAAACACTGACGGGTGAATATTCCATCCGCCACGAAGTTCGTCAAACAATTTGTTCATCTCGTGCTGCAGTGATGCGAAGGGCGCCAAAAGCTCTCTTCGAGCAGGGGTCTTCTTCGTCTCTTCTTTCGTAGGTAGCATTGATTTCATAACTCTCTTCCTCAAAAAAATATTTGTATGCGTAAACTTTTCGTAGCGACCGATATACCGTCGCCACTGAAGACTATTTTCCGACAGCCGTTTCAAAAAGGTCATCTGCTGAAAGGATGATCTATCGATTCTCAGAGGATGAGTCTGCGATGACAGTGGGCTCGAACGTTTTCTGATTCAGAGGAGCCGGTAGACCCCAAAGTAATTACTTGCTGCGCTGGATGCAAAGCGTAAATCTCATTCTTTCGACTGAGTAAATTTCATTCTGAGAGTCAATGTGGACGTTCTGAAAATTTTACAAAATAGAAATGCAAGTGGAGGAAATTAGGATGATTGGAGATTACGGCGTTAGCGCCATGCTTCGTGAAAACGTTATGTTGTCGCTTGATGAGGCGGGTCTTGAAGGTGACCTCTCGATTCCTCGCGATGCAGTCGGCATAGTTTTATTTGTCAATGCAACCGCATCTAGTGGCGCTAGCGCGCACCACCGCATGATGGTCGAAGAGTTGAATAGATTTGGTATTGCGACCCTTGCCCTCGACCTGTTGACGCCTGAGGAGGAAGAGAGCAACGGCTCAAAATGGAGATTCGATATTGATTTCCTTGCTCGTCGCGTGGTGGAGGCTGCTCGGTGGCTTCGCGAGTATTCTGACACGCAGAAATTAAAGCTCGGTCTGTTAGGTGCTAATACAGGAGCTGCCGCCGTTCTGGTTGCGGCGTCGGAGTTGCCACGGCAAGTAAAAGCTAATGTGGTGTATAGCGGCAGAACAGATTTGGCTGGAGATGCGCTTCCAAATGTTCAGGCTCCGACCCTGTTTGTTGTTGGAAACTCAGACAGAGAGAACGTTGAATTAAACAGACGCGCTGCTGAACAATTGAAATGTGAACATCATACGGAGAAAGTTCCTGGAGCAACTCATACATTTTTAGAGGAAGGAACTTTTGAGCGTGCTTGTGAATTGTCGAGACAGTGGTTCGATTGGTACCTGACTAGATAGCCGGCGCGAGAGTGCGAGATGTCGCATCGGAGAATGAGATGCCTCGAAAGTACATTTCTCCTCAAAATACAAAGGCGATTATCGATGTCGCAAAGATGGGCTGGCCGCTTTGGATGAAACTCAAAGGTCTGGACGTCGAAGTCGTCGGGTCCGGTTTGCAACGGTATGAAGAAGTTCGTGACTCGCGATTGATGATCTGTCCGAATCATCCGAGCGAAACTGATGCAGAAGTTTTGTTTGGCCTTTCTAGAATGGTGCATGATGAGTTTTGCTTCCTGACGGCCCACGAAATTTTCCATGGCTCGCGCGGTTTGAACCGCGAGTTGCTTCCCCGTCTTGGGTGTTATTCCGTGGAGCGAGGAACCAAAGACGTCGCAGCATTTAAGACCACTCGAGATATTCTTATTTCTAACCATCACAAGATTGTTGGATTTCCGGAAGGAGAAATCTCGCACTTAAATGATGTCGTAATGCCGCTTGAAAGAGGATTGATCCAGATGGGTTTTTCCGCGATGGACAAATTGCAATCTGCGGTGGAGCGTCGTTCGGTAAAGATTTTACCGGTCGCCGTCAAGTATTATTTGAGCTCGGATGTTTCCAAACAAATTTCTCAAACACTCAGTCAGATTGAGAATGAGTTTGAACTTTGTGAGATTCGGAGTAGTTCTCTCGCGGATCGGGCTAAGCGAGCGATGCTGTCCGCTGTAAGCCGCTTAGAGATTCGATTTGGCATAACTGTTATTCCCAGCACCAGTCTCGACATCAGGATGGTCAATCTGAGGTGGGCGATTTTGGAACGAGTTGCGGATAGGCTCGGAGTCTGTTGCCCGCGATTTGAACGGCAGGTTGATTGTGCGCACATGCTGCAGTCTCTGTTGTGCGACATTCATTTTCATGGTGTCTCCAAGGTGCCCGTCACGCTGGCTGCAGTCGAACTTCGTAGTTTGTACCGGGATCTTTTAACGGTTATTGATCTGATAGCGCTCGAAGATAGTTTCGTCGGTAAACCATTCGAGACAGTCAGTGATGAGCAAATCTGGGACATCACACGCATTTTGAGACTTATTACGTTCAAAAGGCGCGTCAGACCCAGAAAGCAAACAGTTTTATTGATGATCGGTGAACCAATCGTGCTCTATGATTTCTACGATCTCTACCAATCGTCGAGAGCTTCTGCCGTGTCTGAAGCTATTAAACAGCTATCGAACCAATTAACCAGTATGCTGAACGAGCTGGATAAAGTATTCAGATCAAAATGATGTGGGCACTTTATCAATTGTTGTCTGATTCCAGATACGGTTCGGTGATGACTTCGCCGACGTGAAAATGGAGAGGATCATGTTCTTGGAAGTGTCCTTTGACTTCATGATGTCTTATGATTGCACCATCTCCGAGTGCGCGTGCGATTCTGATATCGCGCTCGTTTCCGAAAATTAGTTCCGCAAAATCATTGCCACCAAAGGTAGCGTGTTCCGAAACGGCGAACTCAAGAACCAGGTGCGCTTTTAGTTTTAAGTTGATATACCAGTATCTGTGAATAGTTTCTTTGATACGCTGGCAGATTTTCCCCGCGAGGTTTTCGTCTGCGTCCAGGAGTAAAACGGCGAACCTGGTTTTTCCGTACCTGACCACGATGTTTCCGTTCTCCAATGCCCGGGCGATGACAAGGTCCAGGTTCGCGCATGCTTTTTTGAGCCGCCTCTTGCCGACAGTTTCAGTTCCGGTCGAAACCTCTACTAGAATGATTGAGATCGGCAGTTTGAATATAGAGTTCGGGTATTTACTCAGTGCTTCCAGAAAGACGTCCAGAACCTGTTCCGGTCCCGAGCAATAGACTCGGCCAGTTTGGTCTAGGCGCGTTAGTTTCACGTGATTGACCACGTTGTCGTGTATTTGGCTGGCCAAGCTTTCCTGGCGACGCTGTAGCGAATTCTGTTCCATTATTAAGTCCACGCTGATCTGAAATTTCGGTGGTTCCCACATCTATCTTGATGCGGCGGGTGAGTCTGCACATCAACCAACATGCTTAAGAGCCCTTACCGAAGTGGGTGATTTCCGAGGTGCTTATGATGTCAACCTTTAGGTTGATTGCAAAATCATCCTCATTAGTCATGACTGAATCGTTCAAAAGCGAGAAGATTAGATAGTAGAAGTGGAGGAAGTGCTTGTGAGTTTCACCGTGCAGACCGTCTTCCGAAATATGGATCGGTCAGAGTGGATTGAACTGTTAGTCAGTAAGTATGCTGAGAAGTTGGAGTCGCTCTGTGACCGAATTTTGAGCTGCAAAGTTACAATCGATGTTCCTCGCAAACATCAAGGAAAAGAGAATTTTCAAGTGCGCGTGGACGTTTGTGTTCCCGGCTCCGAGATTGTTGTGAATGGACACGATGTGATCACCGATGTGAATATCAATAGAGCTCTTAGAGAGGCGTTCGAAAGTGCAAGACGCCAACTGCGTGACTATATGCACATTAAAAGAGGTGATGTGAAGACTCACCAATTCAGCGAACCCGTTGCTTCGAGCGGTACCGAGACTGAAGAAGACGATTTTGATGTCCCGGAGATGGAAGCGCCCCTTGCGCTAGACGTCTGAAATCTGGCGTTTTCGCGAAAGTTTAACTCCCCCACCGGCGCAGGCATTTCGTTTGCGCCGGTTTTGCGTGATTAAGGTACTCCTGGCAAAATCCGTGTAAGCTTCTATGTCGGATTTTGGTGTCTCGGAATCCGGTGCACGTATTTTGGTTTGGGAGAATTCGCGTGAAAAAGTTCAAGAAAAAGGCATTCTCGTTTGTTGCTGTTGCCGCTCTAGCGCTGGTCGGGCAGGCTGCGTCGGCCAACAGTGGTCAGAATTTTCATCAGGCAATCGAGAACGCCGCAAGGCGCGGGTTTGAAGCTCAAAACAGCGGAAGCCGGCATAGTGACCGGTTGATTCAAGTTCAAAACCTTGATGGTGCTAGAGCTGCCCGTCATGAGAATCGAATCTTGCGCTTGGAAAACCGTCACGGAATTGATACTGCTAATACAGTCAATGCTATCCGGGAACAGCGTTTGATTCGACTTAACAGTATCAATCTCAACGGACTGCCGAGTGATCTCAACTTGAACTCGCGCAGAGACAATTACGTTTTAGGTGGGCTCAGCGGCAATGTCACCATCTCGCGCGCCGGGTCGGACCTGGTTGTAGATGGCAGCACAAAACTTACGGCCGCCGAGGTTGCAGCTGTTTATCAGGTACTCAACGAATCCGGGCAAACTCTTTCTCTCGGCAAAAAAGGAAATGCTGATGGCGGCTTCTTGACACTTGATGCCGCTGCGACGGGTGGTCTGACAAGTCTTGTGATTCCTAAAAACGTCTCTGTTAACGGTGATTTCACGAATGCAGCGGAATTGGGTATTGGTGGAGATTTGCACAACTCCGGCAACTTGTTCGTCCATTCAAATGATGCCTCTGTCACGACTGCGACAATTAGTGCCGATAACATCCGCAATTCTCGCACCGGCAGTATTGCGACAGTGGATTCTGGTAGTTCGGTTTTAAACTTGAGTCTGTTTGCAAATATGGACATCGTAAACCAGGGAAGCATCAATGGCGCTGGTGATGTGTCTCTTTCGGCCGGCAGTTCGATTCAAAATGTTTCCGACTCTGGTTCTATTCCGACGATTACTGCAGGGCAAAACGTTAATCTTCAAAGTGCAAACATCTTCAATCAGGGTGTGATTAGTGCGAAGTCTGGTGATATAAACCTTGCCACACAACTGGTGAGTTTGCCGGCCAGCAAAACCGTTTTCGTCTATGGGCAGGGTGGTGCCTTCAATGCTGCAGGCGACATAACTATCGGCTCTAATGTTTTTGATTCATCGACGGCTGTGTTGCTTAATGGTGGCGATTACCATTCTAACAACCTGGTAGTAAATGCGGGATCGGGTTCTGCGGATGGTGCCGTGGGTGATGTCACCGGTCAATTGAAGGTGAATGCTGGAATCGCTCACATAGGTGCATCAACTGAGAACTTAAATCTAGGTCAATGTGTGATCTCAGGAGATCCGACGTTCTTCAACAATAGCGGCAATATCACCGTCAGTGGTGCGATTTCCTTCGGTGAAGCGATTGCAATTCTTGCAAGTGGTGATATCTCAGATAGCGGTCCTACGACCATTACGGCTGCGTCCGGTGACGACGGTAAGAACGTGACGATAATCGCTGGCGTGACTTTGACACCGATTGGATTGGCGATGCCGACCACAACTGTTCCTGGTACCCCTATTGGACTCGGTACGTCCGTCCAGGTCGGAAAGACCTCAAAGACTGGTGGCAACATAAATCTGGCCTCCACTACGATCAACACAAATGGGACAAATAATGGTTCCGGCGGTGACGTTCTACTGATTGCAGCCGGTTCGAAAAAAGCCGGCGGGCAGGTCAATATCGGGCACGTCAATGCGTCTGGCAGTGGGACTGGCGATAACGGCGACATTTCGATCAGTGGCTCCTCATCCTCGAGTATCTCTCAGGCGATTACCACAAATACGCTATCTACTGGGGCGGGAACTGGCGAGGCCGGAAACATCTCCCTGACAGTTTCAGCAGTTACTTTCAGCAAAGATTTCGTGTTTGATTCGACTGGCTCATATACGGGAACTTATCAATTCGCCAAGAAGCTAAGTACAGGAAATATTGGGACAGAGCAAGTGACGGCAAATGGTGGATTAATCCAGTATTCGACTGCTGGCTCCGCGTTGATTAACAACGGCGGTATTTCTGCAAACGGATTGACGGGAAGAAACGCTGGTGAAATCAGAATCAATGCTGGAAACATAACAATCAATGGCGCCATCACCGCCAACGGTGGCGCAGGTGATACCGAGGTTACTGGAAATGGACTTGATGGTGGCGCAGGCGGTGCTATCATCCTTACATCGACTAATGGTGGGATCTTCTCTAATGACGGTGATGCCATTGTATCGCGAGGTGGTGATGGTGGCGCAGGTGCGTTGGTTGGCGGCATCGCCGGCTCGGGTGGCAACGGTGGTGCTGGTAGCAGCATAACTCTCACCTCCGCGACCACGATCGACATAGGCGATCAGGGCGTCCTGAGTCAGGGCGGTAGCGGCGGTTCTGGGGCTCATAACACCGCTGGTAATGGCAATGCAGGCGGCTCCGCTGGTGCAGGTGGTGATGGTGGCAACGTGTCCCTATCCTCAGACGGTAGCGACATGAACCTGGTAGGCAACATTTTGTCTCAGGGCGGTGCAAGCGGAAATGGCGGGGACGGTGCCAATAATGGCGGCGGAGCTGGTGGCGAAGGCGGTAATGGCAATATCGGAGGAAATGGGCAAACCGTTTCGATAGTGACGTCGGGTAGCGGCAATCTGAATGTGTTTCAGCAAGTTGGTTCCCTCGGCGGAGGCAACGGTGCTGCTGGTAATGGCGGTGACGGCTTCAATGGCGGTGCTGGTGGAAGTGGTGCAGGCGGTAACTCTAGTGGTCGGGTCGAGATCGTATTCGGCACGGGAACACTTTCCTTCAATGGAAATGCTGAGATCGTCTCACTCAGCGGTGCGGGGGGAGCCGCCGGTAATGGCGGTGATGCTACAGCTACCGGAGGGATTGCTGGCGATGGCGGTGGTGCGAACAGTGGTGGCGCATCTGGTGACGTCGTCATAACAGGGTCATTGAAGGGTGGCACCATCTCGGGCGGAAGCAATAATGCGATTCGTTCAATTTTGGGTAACGCCGGAAATGGCGGCAACGGCGGCTCCGCCGTCGGTATTGCCGTAACTGGTGGCGATGGCGGTGACGTCTTTGATTCCGGATCCGGTGGAGATGTCAACTTGACTGCAGGGGTAATCACCTTCGGCGGACAAATTGTTGCAAGCAGTTCTGGTACTACATATAAAGCTGGAAACGGTGGCGATGGAGGTGGCAACCCAGGTGGTAGCGGTGGCAACGCCGGCAACGGCGGTGACGTGATTTTTAACGGTGAGGCGCCGCGTCGAGTCGGTAACGTCACCATTACCGGTGGCACAGTCGATGTGAACATCGTTTCTGTTGCTGGAGGAGTGGCTGGCGACGGCGGTAGCGCTGGGTTTGGCGGCGTCTCGGACGGAGGCGTTGGCGGTCGAGGTGGTGACGGCGGCGATGGTGGAAGCGGTACGAATGCTGGTACCATCACAATCACTGGCTCATCCATTACTGCTGCGACGCTTGACGCACACGGCTCTGCTGGCGGCGACGGGCAGGATGGTGTAAGTGGGGCTTTCAGCACCGTGACTGGAGGATTAGGAGGGAATGGTGGTGCCGCTGGTTCTCAAGGAACTGGCGGTAACGTTTTCCTTTCCACCGCAAAAGGAAAACCTCCGACTATCAACGTCTCTACGATAAACGTCGACGCTGGTTCGCAGGCGCATGCCGGGGGCGGAGGAGATGGTGGCTTTAATGGCTCCGTATTTGCAACTGGTGGGAATGCTGGACAAGTTGGCTCCTCTGCTGATGCCGGCTCGATCACGGTAAATGCCGGGGGCGACGTGAATATCAATACAATCAATGCGACTGGCGGCAGTGGAAACCTCGGTAGCTTCGGCGGTAGTGGTGGCACAGCCGGTACCGGGTCTGGTGCTGCAGACGGTGGAGCTGGCGGAGTGATCATTATCACCTCCAAGAAAGGAAACTTTGCCTTCTCAGATATTGATTTCGACGGCGGTTCTGGTTCTGCCGCCGGCCCGGCAGGTGCAGCCCCGTCGGCACCGATCTCAGGTGACGGAGGTAATGGTGGCGCCGGAGGCACGTTATCGCTCACCACTGGTGGTACTACAAACATCAACGGAGGACTCAACGGCTCAGGTGGCACTGGCGGTGCCGGCGGAGCAGGCTCTTCCGTGTCCACCGGCGGTAGTGGTGGCGCAGGTGGCAGCGGGGGGACCTTCTCCGTTGATGGAACCTCGCTGAGCTTGAATGGCGTCGCAAACCTTCAGGGGGGCGCCGGCGGCAACGGCGGCTCCACTGGTCTCAACGCTAACGGCGGTACAGCCGGTTCCGGTGGCACTGGCGGTCAGGGCGGAGCGTTCAACATAGCTAATGTGAAAGGTGATACTAATATCAACCTTATGAGCGTCAGTGGTGGTAATGGCGGCTCCGGTGCAAATGGTGTGGTCTCGGTTAACCAACTTCCTGTGACCGGAGGTAATGGCGGTTCTGGCGGAGTCGGTGGCACCATCAGCACCACTAAAGTTGGTGGCAACATTTCCGCCGACATCATTCGAGCCGATGGTGGAGCCGCTGGAAACGGTGGTTTGGGAGGCAGCCCTACCTCTTCTCCGCAAGTCGCCGATGGTGCGTCTGGCGCTGATGGCGGTTCAGGCGGTGATGGTGGAACCGGTGGACAAGTTTCACTGTTCGCGGGCAAAAAGAAAGTTATCGACATCGTTACTTCGCTTTCCGCTAATGGTGGTACAGGTGGTGCCGGTGGCACCGGCGGAAGTGGCGATGTCGGTACGAGTACGACAGGATTTGGTGGCGATGGTGGTGACGGTGGATTCGGAGGAAACGGCGGTGACATAGTTACCTCGGTCATTCCGAGCACGCCGGCTTCCGCCGCTGGTGGCGCTGGTGGTTCAGGTGGAATCGGCGGTAACGGAGATCCGGATGGATTGGGCGGAAACGCCGGAACTCCCGGAGCCGATGGAACCGTGTTCCCCGTAGTGCCCTAACTAATTCGTCGCTATGTCCAATTAAAAAGCGCGCATCTCGGAAGAGGTGCGCGCTTTTGCAATCGGAGAAAAACTGTGTGAAAACTGTGACTTCTGAGCGATCGCTTCGAAGTCGAAGATCTACATAACTAGCGCCAAAATCGCCTTTTGCGCATGTAAGCGGTTTTCCGCCTGGTCGTAAACGACTGACTGAGGACCGTCGATGACCTCGTCTTGAACTTCTTCGCCGCGATGGGCGGGCAAGCAATGCATGAAGATTGCGTCCTGTTTGGCATTGCTCATGAGCGCACTGTTTACTTGATATGGAATGAACGCTTTTGTTTTGTCGTCGGCTTCAGCTTCTTGACCCATTGACACCCAAACGTCGGTGTAAACGACGTCCGCGTCTTTAACCGCTTCAACAGGATCGTGCGTAATCGTGAGTATTGCGCCGGTTTTCTTCGCTTCCTCTTGTGCCATCGCCCATAGAGTCGCATCCGGTTCAAAACCTTCCGGGCAGCCTAGTGTGAAGTGTGTTCCAACTTTTGCTGCAAGAAGCATCAACGAATTTGCCACGTTGTTGCCGTCTCCAACAAATGCGATTTTCAGACCTTTGAAGTCGCCCTTATGCTGAACGATTGTCTGGAAATCCGCCAGGGCCTGGCAAGGATGTTCCAGGTCGCTGAGGCCGTTTACGACTGGAATATTAGAGTTCTTAGCCAGACTCACGACGGTATCATGAGAGAACGTTCTTGCCATTACAGCGTCGACCCAGCGCTCCAGGTTTTTCGCTACGTCGCTTACTGGTTCTCTCTTGCCTAGCTGACCCTCCATGTAGATTGCGTGACCGCCTAGTTGAGTCATGCCAGCTTCGAATGTGATGCGGGTTCTCAGTGACGGTTTTTCAAAAAGCATCACCAAAGTCTGCCCCTTGGCGAAGAGGGTTTGAGTCTCATCGAATTTATTGAGATAGAGTTGCTGTGCCGTATCGATTATGAGGTGGATTTCCTCTGACGACAGGTCGGCAATGCCAAGCACGTCTTTGCCACGCATCAAGTTCGTTTCCAAAACCTTCGCTAGTGGCGAAGGCCCTACCGGTGGTGCCATCCGCTGGGAGGAACCGTTGCCTAGTTTTGCGGCGGCTTCTTTGATGAATGACAAAACTGGAATCAATACGTTCAACATAACTTTCTTCTCCTCGTCCGGTCGAAACCTCGACCGCTAAAAACATTTGTTCTCTCTCGATTCGGCCGGTTTATAAAGGCTGCTTCCGGCTGCTGCATGTAGGGATTCGGGCGTCGCGGCTCGAATCCCTAAGGTCGAGCATTCATCATTTGCCCAGCGCCACCGGGCGATTTCTTGTTTGACACCGAAAGCTTGGGATCGAACAAATCAAAAACATCTTCGGCAAATAAACCGCTGTAGGTTTTATAGTCGGCAATCGGAAGTTGCGTTAGACTCAGACTTTTCTCTCTGGCGTGTGCCACCACTTCCGCTACCGTTTCATGTGCCGCTCTGAATGCCATGCCTTTGTTCACCAGGTACTCGAGAACATCGGTGGCATAGAGCTCGGGGTTGCTAACCGCTTTCTGCATGTTGTCAGCGTTCACAGACATCTCTGATAGAGCCAGAGACATTACTTTCAGAGCATCAATGATGGTGTTGGACGAATTGATCGCGGGCGGTTTCGTCTCCTGAAGATCGCGGTTGTAACCAACCGGCAATCCTTTTAGAGTAATCAACAAGTTCAGCAGATCACCGCATACGGTGCCAACCTTGCCGCGAACGATTTCGATCGGGTCCGGGTTTTTCTTCTGAGGCATCAAGCTTGACGTCGTTGTCACTGCGTCCGAAAAGGTTACGAAACCGAATTCGTTGGTGCACCAGATAATCATTGTTTCAGCCAGCTGCGAAAGATGCACTGCTGTCAGTGAACAGGCGAAAACGAATTCCGCCACGAAATCTCTGTCCATCACTGCATCAATCGAGTTGGCGAAAGTTTTGTTGAAACCAAGAACTTCGGCTGAAACTTGCGGCGCGATTGGCAGCGAAGAGCCGGCTATGGCTCCTGCTCCCAGAGGGCTGCAAGCGGTTCTCTTCTGACAGTCTTCGAATCTTTCGGCGTCCCGCTTCAACATTTCGATGAAAGCGTTGAGCACGTGACCGAGGGTGACTGGCTGCGCCGGCTGCAAGTGGGTGTAGCCGGGCATGATTGTTTCAACATGGGCATTGGCTTGCTCGGTAAGAACCGAGCAGATAGCTTTGATTTGCCAGTTGATTGTCGCAATCTGTTCGAGCACGTAGAGTCTCATATCCAGAGCGACCTGGTCGTTTCTGCTTCTTGCGGTGTGGAGCAGTTTGGCATCAGGACCGATGATCTCTTCGAGTTTTTTCTCAACGTTCATATGAACGTCCTCAAACTCTTCGATAAGCTCAAAGGTCCCGTTGTAGGCCTCGTCTTTGATTTTGCTGAGTCCATCAATGAGATTTGTAGCTTGCGTGGCCGTCAGTAAGCCGACTTTCTCCAGCATCGCTACGTGTGCGAGACTTCCGTTTACATCAGCCGCGATCAGATGTTTGTCGTCCGCGACTGATGAAACGAATTTTGTCACCGCCGGATCAAGTGGCTGGTTGAAGGCTTTTCTTAACACTTTCATTGCACTTACTCCAGGCTGTGAGTCTTAAACCATTGACGTTGATGAAGCCACCAGACTCATGTTTGTCGAACATTCCCATTGCTTCGAAGCTCGATAGCTTCTCGTCGTAGAGGCTATTTTGCGATTGTCGGCCTACGACAATTGAATTTCCTTTGTAGAGTTTCAACTTCGCCCAACCGTTGACATTGGCTTGGGATGCATCGATCGCATTCTTCAACAAAACTGCCTCAGGTGCGAACCAGAAACCGTTGTAAGTGAGTTCTGCGAACTTCAGTCCCCACTCCTGCTTCATGTGAGAAACTTCGCGATCGAGTGTTAAAGATTCAACCGCCACGTGTGCTTGCATGAGAAGCGTGGCGCCAGGAGTTTCATAAACACCTCTCGACTTAATTCCAACGAAACGATTCTCAACCAGATCGACTCTTCCGACTCCGTGTTTCGCTCCAATTTCATTTGCCTTATTGAGCAAGTCGACGGGACCAAGAGCTTCTCCATTGATCGCTACCGGGACGCCGCACTTAAATTCGATGGTGATCTCTTCAGCTTTGTCGGGGGCTTGCTCCGGATTTGTCGTCCAGAGATAAATGTCTTCTGGGGGAGCGGCAGCGGGATCTTCGAGAATGCCACCTTCGTAACTGATGTGCATCAGGTTCGCGTCCATTGAGTATGGTTTCTCTTTGGTTACGGGAACAGGAATGCCATGTTTTTTCGCGTATTCGATCAGGTCGTTTCTTCCGGAATAATTCCATTCGCGCCAGGGAGCGATTATTTGAAGATGCGGTGCCAGGGACTTGACGGCAAGTTCGAAGCGAACTTGATCGTTACCCTTGCCGGTCGCACCGTGGGCGATGGCATCGCAACCCTCTTTCAGGGCTGCAGTAATCATGCCCTGAGCGATGCATGGGCGCGCCAGTGATGTGCCCATGAGATAGGTATGTTCATAGACACCGTTTGCTTTGATGGATTCAAACACATAGTTATTCACGAAGTCATTGCATAAATCGTCTACTATGCATTTCTCGGCGCCTGTTTTCATCGCCTTTTCGACAACTGCATCGAAGTCCTCGCCTTGCCCGACGTTGGCGCAGTATGCGACGACCGGCACATTGTAGGTTTCTTTGAGCCAGGTGAGAATGCAAGATGTATCCAGACCACCGCTGTAGGCGAGCAAAATCTTTTTCATTGTATAAGTCCTCTTTTAAAATTTTTGATTCAATCAATCCGGAGCGACCTGCGTTTTCAAAACACTTCGCAGTCACGGTTTGTTGCACACGTTCAGTATCGCTGTGTTAAAGGAGAGAACTGGCAACGCGCGGGGCGGCTCATCTAAGTCCTGAAGCCCTGCTTCGTGAGCTGCTGCGTCGCTGTCAGTTTTACCGTTCTACTGACGTTTTATGTTCTTACAAAGCTTCTTACGCTCGCAAGCGACGCATGCATCGGAGGCGTCGTCGTCGTCGACGGTTCGATATTTTGACGACTGGCATCACGATTGCGTTCTCCCTTGCTTAAACTAACCTTTGTCCGGCGCGTTCCTATAGATTCAACAACGCGGCAAGCCGGAGGCGTTGGTTACGTATCTGCATAATCATACATTCGCCCTGTATAATTATGCACGGAATTGATTGCTATGTAACCAAAATGTAACGCCAGGGTCCATCCTCGGCCATGGACTTCGCTAATTTATCAATTCGATCGGGTCGAGGTTGCTTGAGCGTACATTCGTCTGAAGTTCTATCAGCGGCGGCAACTTAAGCTCCGCTCGTCGCGTTTCAAGCTGTTTCAACGCAGGTCGGCAATCTTTTGACGTGTCAATCATTCGAAACTTCTGTAGACGTGGCATTTGAGCCGCATACAATACTCCTTCCGTCGTTACGAGTTCCGGTGCCGTCAGCTTCAATTCGTGATACCGAGCCTTCGAAAGTGCTTTTAGAGTATCGTTTGTAATATCTGACCTATTGAGCGACAGATACTGCAGTTTCTTGCACTCCGCTAGCGGTGCGACAACGCTGCCTGTGAGACCATGGCATCGAGTAAACGACAGTTTTTCCAATTGAGGGAACTTTGCCAGAGACTTAAAAACGTCCGATTCAATGTTGCACCCTTTGAATGTGAGACTCAAAATATTCAGGCGTTGGAGTGGATCTATATTTGTTACAGAGCAAGAGTTATCCGGCGTGAGAAATTCAAGGCTTCGCAATGACTTAATAGGCGTTAGAAGTTCGATGAAACCATTCTCGTTTCGATACGGAATCGAAAGTGTTCTCAAATGCTGAAAGTCCTTAAGAAGAGCCACACCCTTTAACGTAACGTCTGATTCTCCGAGTTTGAGTTCCGTCAAGTCCGGATGTTGATGTAGCATCCTTTCAATGTCCTTATCCCTGTATGGATCTATCGGCAAATTCCGATCCGGCATGCTCACGATACTCAGGTTGGCTGCTGCTTCCGGAATCGCTGACAAATTGGAGGCAGAAATTTTCATATCGGAGAAATCTCCATTCCGGCTGTTTGCTTGCTCTTGCTTGTTTGCGTTGGAGAACAGAAAGAATGATACTGTCGCCGATACCACTAGCAAGAGCAGGGGGACGCCGATCAAGATGCCGATAGACTTCTTCGGCGCCGTCGCGGTGGCTGCGGAGGACTCCTCCGCTGACACTGTTCGCTTTGCGCGTCTATTTGCCTCTTGCTGGGTCTGAAAAATCGCCTCTTCTTTCAAAAGCTCATCGAGAAGCTGGCTGACCGTTTGAAACCGCTCCTGCTGGTTCTTTCTCAAACATTTATCCACAATTGCTTCCAGACCAGGGGTCAAGGGTGGGCTGAATTGGAGACCGATCTGAGTTGCTCGATCGCCAATCGTGGCCGGTTTTTCATTCGCATGCTTCTCAAACATCTGTACGACCGTTTCAGCCTCAAATGGCGGGGTACCGGTCAGTGCTTCGAACATCAAACATCCGAACGAATAGACATCGGAGCGCACGTCCGTATCGCGAGTCGCTGCTTGCTCCGGCGGCATGTATTTCGGCGTACCCAAGCCAACGCCTTTGGTGGTGAAGAACTGTTTTGAATCAGTCTCCACCGCCAAACCAAAATCGAGAATGCGAGCCTTGAAAGTTCGCTTTCCGTCTTCCTCTTCGATGAGCATTATGTTACTCGGTTTGAGATCTCGATGAATCACGTTCTTGCTGTGCGCGTGGATCAATCCGCGCGCAATGTCGATAAAGGCTGCCAGCGCAAGCGGAACGGGCAGAGGACCATTGTCTTTTAACCAGGCCGCTAATGTCTTACCCGGAACATACTCCAGCACCAGATACGGTTCGCTTTCACTTGTGAGACCAAAGTCGAATGCAGTTAGTAGGTTCGCATGTTGCAGCGTCGCTAGAATTTTAGCCTCTCGCTGGAAGCGCACCGACTGAGAATCCGTAGAGCTTCCGTGGAGTTTTTTTATCGCAAAGACTTTATTCAGGTTTTTGTCGAGAACCTTATAGACGACACCTGCCGCTCCCGTTCCAACAACTTCGAGCACATCGTACCTGTCACCAATGTGTTTTGGCGGCGGCGGCAGTTTTGAAGATATCTTTGGACCGGAACCGTCGAGCGAATCTGCCATTTGGTCTCCCTATTCGCGCAAATACATTTTACCCGAAAGCTTAGCGAAATCCGCCGCGCGATTTTGAGGACCGCTGAACGATCCTTTGAATCACTCCCGATGTGTTTTCTTGCTATCTTGGATCTGAGACCAGCCGGTAACTAGAATGCTCCCAAAAAACAAGATCAAAGTCATTGACTTCCACACTCACCTGATGTCGTTAGCCGGCGCTGAGCAGGTTTTTCCAGAAGCCCGTCAGTCAATGTTTTTCAAGCACGTCGTACCTTTAGTCGAGCCCATCGCGGACCTGACAGAAGGGCTACATGATCGGCTTCTGCGCGATCTGGCCATGCGGTACAACAACAAGTTGAGTCGCTTGATCTACTCACATTGCGGTGAACTCTTTTTGATGGAGGCACTGCGGCTTTTCAAACGTCATGGTCTGGAACGTCTCGTGTTCAACATGGACAAGCTTGGCATTGAGCGTTCAGTAATATATTCACTTGAGCCTCTGACGAAAACGCAGGACATTCTAGAGCAGGTAAAAAAATACGGCGATCGCTTCTCCGTTTTCGCCTCCGTGCATGCTGAGGAGAAGGATAAGGTAGGCTACCTGAAACCATTTCTAGATTCGGGCACTGCAAGCGGTTTGAAGATTCATCCGATGGTCGGTGGATACAACGCATCCAACTTGTATGAAAAAGCCGGCGATATATTCGCACTTGCAGAAGCTTATGACGTTCCGCTTGCAATGCATACTGGCGACATTCCCATTCAAAAAATTACCACAAGTCAGGTCTCCTGTTGTGGCATTCCAGCTATCGAAGCCTTGGTTCGTGATTTTCCAAACTGTAAGCTCGTGTTGAATCACCTCGGCTGGGAGTCGTGGCGAGCGGTTATCAAACTTGCCGAGGAGCACCCAAACGTTTACGTAGAGACAAGCTGGCAGCACGCCAGCATAATGCGTCGCGCTGTTAAAGCGCTGGGACCGGAGAGAGTAATATTCGGATCTGACTATCCGCTGTTTCAGCAATGGCAAGCGTTGCGCGAAGTCCGCAGAGCTTTTAAACCGCAAGATTTTCAGTTGGTCGCTCACGATAATGCTGCCCGACTGCTGAAACTTCCCATTTCCGAACATCATGTTGTTGGCGTTTGACCGTACTTTTAAAAGCGTGTGCCGTATTTGGCTCGGAACCGAGCCGCATCAAAACGCGTAGTAATCTTCGGGAATCGTCTCCGTCGGTCGCCAATCAATTTCGCCGACTTCAGCTCCTTTATACTGGATGAAGGTGTCGGCGATCAGTGCGCCGTTCGCCCGGGGACGTTTCCCCTGTGCAGCTTTTAGCCAATCATAGGCTTGGCGCGCTTCCATCTCTCCTGCGCCCGTCAGACCGACCATGAGAACGAGCAGATGTTTGCAGATGTTTCCCTGTAAACCCATGCACTCGTCCAGGTCAGGGGTGCAGCAGCCATATTTACCCTCCGGCGTCAACCAGCTGGCGTACACTTTGGAGGTGTTCGTTTGACTGCGCACTACACCGACAACATGCTCATCGTCTTTGCGAACATAGAGTTTGAACGCCTCTTGTTTCAGCATCTTTAGCGCACGACCAAGTTTTCCCTGATCAACCGTACCATGCAGTCTACTGATAAACGTCGCAAAGTTCATGTCGTCATCACCGGATGTGGTGTCATGATCGGTTCGAACCAGCTCAAGAAATCCTTCCTCATCTAAAATTCTTAAACGAATACCGCTCGCAGCCAGTTTCTTAGCCTTGTTGTGGGCTGCTATTTTGCCATCGCTTTTGCGGGGACCGAAAACGGCGTAGTCTAATTTCTCGTCTAGTGTGTTCACAACGATACCGCCTACGTTTTCAACCATAGACCGAAGGAGTGACTCATCGAAGCCTCCGCCGCAGCAGTCGAAACCTCCGAACAGACAGAAGGTCTTGCCGGTCAAGTTAGCGCGCACCATTTCTCGAAACGCGCTTTCATCTAGTATGGTAGGAAACGGTTTTCCTGTCGCTGGTTTAGCCTTTCGCTTGCCTGATGCAACCGTGCCTTCAGATTCTGCTCGCAATCTTTCGGCTTCCTTGATTGCCTCTTTCTTTCCTTCTTCTCTCTTATCGCCTATAACCAGGTAATCTAGCTCGTGGTCGACATCATGCTTCAAAATTCCGCCCTTCATTTGTGCAACCGTCGATGGTGCCCCAGGATGATATGAGGGCCAGTAGGAAAAGGCGCCGAAGAACGCAAATGTTTTTCCTTTAAATAGGTCGATGTTTGATTCGTCTGACGCAGCTGGTTTCGCGACCATAGTTCTAAATTTCCCTGAGTCCGATTGATAGTTTAGCCTTCGAGCGGGGCTTGTAGCAACGATTCTTGTTGGTTTGCCGGAACAACATTGGCGATTGTTAATGAATTGCTGATTTTGCAAGGTTGCTGTCAAGCAGCGTGGTAATGTGAAAACATCGAACGAGGCAATGAACCGTGTCAGAGCACAAACCAATCTCAAAGAAACGATTCGCCTCGTATCATGCCGACAAAGTAGTTTTCAAATAAACAACTTTCGCAGTCCCTGACAGAGACTGCGTTTCTGTAATCGTCCGGTGTTCTCGGGAACACCGATAGCCCTGCTTTGTTTTGGAGATATTTCAATGAACGCTAAGTCTGCAGGCCTTCTTGGATCAACTCTAGTTGTGCTTGTAATTCTGATTTTCATCGCTCCGGTTTTATTCGGATTCTGGGTGACGGTAGATGCCGGTCATGTCGGGGTCTTGAAGACGATGGGAGCAGTTAGCCCTACTGTATTGCCTCCCGGTTTTCACTTCAAGAAACCGTTGATCGACGAAGTCGTGCAAATCGACACGCGCCTGACTTCCTTTGAAGTTCGCGCTGCTGCTGCTTCGAAAGACTTGCAAACAGTTGAAACCAAAATTTCCGTCCAACACAGTATTGCGCCAGCTATGGCGGGTCAGTGCTATCAAACGGTGGGCGATCTTGAAAAGATTGACCTCACCGTGGTGGCGCCTGCGGTGCAGGAAAGTTTGAAAGCTATTACTGCCAAGTATACTGCTGAGGAACTAGTCACTCGAAGAGAGACTGTTAAGCAATTAGTGACTGACGCTATTAAAAACTACATCAGCCACACTCTTGCCGAGAAACAGTTGAGCGGGGCAGTGCTCGTTGCCAACGTCGCGATAACAGACTTCGATTTTTCGAAGGAGTTTAACCTGTCGATCGAATCTAAGGTTAAGGCTGAACAGCAAGCTCTGCAAGCGAAAAACGAAAAGGATCGTCGCATCACCGAGGCTGAAGCTGCAGCTCGTGAAAAGGAACTGTCAGCCGATGCGGCCGCCTATCAAATTCAAAAAGAAAGCATAGCCAGAGCGCAGGCTATCCAGCGTGAAGCGGCTGCTCTAGCGCAGAATCCCAACCTCGTTCAGCTGCGTGCCGTCGAGAAGTGGGACGGTGAATTGCCGACTTTCTCGAGTGGTGGCACGATGCCATTCGTCAACATCTCTTCGATTGAGCGGCGCCATGTAGCCGAAAACAAGAAAGCCAATAACGGCTGAATTCGAGATCTGAACGATGCCAAAGAGCAAATCCGGGTTCTTGAAACCAGGAGTACGCAACCCGAACCCCCAAGTACGATACCCAAGTACGCAACCCAGACTTATGGTGTAGGAGGCACCACCTAGCTAATTCCTTATCGCGACACCAGGAGGTGGTGCGAGCCTAATCGATAGAAACTGAATCCACGAACAAAGGAGCCGCTTCATCCCTGACGGCTCCTTCGTTTTGGTAATTAGACCGGAATTAAGCGATTTGTGACTTTTCGGGGTCACTGAGCCCTTGAAATAGACCCGCGGGCTAATACAAATGCTGACAGAGCTGGGCTTTATAGATTTAATGTTGTTCCACAACTTTGTCACTATTGACGGTTAGGATATTTTGCACAAGGTCCACTCGCGCTGCTTTTCTTACAGGACTGACCCAAATGAAAACGTCAAAAACCCCTGGTCTTCGCAATCGATTTGCTCGTGGCGTAATGCCGCTGCACATGAGACTCTTCGGAGCCGTCATGAAAGCCGTTACCTGGAATGCGCCTCTCGAAAAACCTTCGCTATGCAAAACAGAGGGACACAAATTCGACCTCAAGAAATGGAACGGTCCTCACAACAAGTGCGAGGAGTGCGGAGTTTGGATTAAATCGCACGAACAGGTGCGTACCGAAGAATTCTACAAGCCCGCAGATTATCACGTGTACAGATAAGTTTTCACCACTCAGCTCACCACTCCAACTCACGCGTTCCGACGCCAGCGAAGCTATTTCGCTGGCGTCCTTGTTGTGATCAGTTGGCACAGGCAATCTTGGTGCCGCATTGTTCGAAGAATGTTTTGAGTCTCGCATCAAAATCCGATTGCTTCTTCTGGAAGAAGGCATGATGGCAGTCTTCATACACTGCGAATTGGGCCGGCTTTGTAGCGTGGTCAAATAGATACTGCGAGTGGTGCCACGGAATGACCTCATCGAGTTTTCCTGCCACTATAAGAAGCGGCGGGTGGTGCCGGACTACAAAGCTGTCATTGTCGAATTGTTTTGGAAACATCCATGATGGATAAAGTTTGAAAAGGTCGAATTTCTCCTTGCCTAAAGCTTCTACGGAGGAAAAACCAGACTCCAGCACCACGCCGGCGCAATCGATTCTCTTGCATAGTGCGCTGGAAACCCCGGCGCCGAGCGATTCTCCGTAAACGATTATTTGGTCGTTTTTTATGCCGCGGCTAAGAAGGTAGTTAAACGCTGCCGCCGAGTCGTCGACGACACCGTCTATTGACGGCGTGCCCGTGCTCTTGCCGTAACCTCTGTAGTCGTAAGCGAGCACGGAGACGCCGGTAGATAGGAGGCTATTGATTTTGTAGAGACAATAGGGCATGGAGACATTGCCGCCGTTTCCATGGTTGTAGAGAACTACTTTCGTCGCGCCTTTCTGTTTATAAAACCGACCGAAAAGCCTCACTCCATCGGAGGATGTGATGTTAACTTCCTCCGCCCTCACGCCTGCTAATTCTTTTCCATAGAATTCATCAAAGACTTTCAGCGGTCTGAACAAGATGACGTTTACGAGTGCCGGATTCGCCGCCGGACAGCAGAACCACACAACCAACGAGGCTCCGAATAATATTGTCGCCAGGCAACCAGCACTGAAGCCTATTAGAAAGGATGTTCGTTTCTTCACAGCATATACCTGTTATGAGTTTGTGACGGACGGAAACAAGGGCGCCATAGGTGCGTCGATAAATCCATCTTATTAAGCCGCCTCGAAAACTGACCACACGCGCTACACAGTTTATTAACTGTTGCAACCCGACCTGACACGAAGTATCCTCGAATCATGAATAAGGAAAATCTCGGACCGTTTCGAATATTCGCCAATTCAAACTATTCGCTCTATTTTGGCGGTCAGTTGGTTTCCTTCATCGGGACGTGGATGCAGCAAGTGGCACTTGCCTGGTACACGTACGAGCTCACGAAGTCGCCCTTCCTGCTTGCCGTCGTCGGCGTATCGGCGCAGCTGCCATCTTTGCTGGTGATGCCGTTTGCCGGCGTCATGGCGGACCGCATGAACCGTTACAAGATCATCATCACGACTCAGACGCTCGCGATGATTCAGGCAAGCGTTCTTGCATATCTCACTCTCACACATCAGGTGGCGGTACCGCATCTGATAGCACTTGGTATATGCGCAGGTGTTATCAACTCGTTCGATATGCCCGCACGGTCTGCGTTCGTGATCAATTTAGTTGACAAGGACGAACTGCCAGCCGCAGTTGCAATGAACTCTTCTTTGATGAACGTCACCCGGCTGATCGGTCCTGCTATGGCGGGTTTCATAGTTGCTGCCTGGGGGGCTGGAATCTGTTTTCTCCTTAACGCTGCCAGTTATGTAGCCGTTATTCTTGCGCTTTTCCTTATACGAGGAGACTTTCGTCCTAAACCTAAAGCCAAGCGCGGAATGTTTGATGAGCTCAAAGAAGGGCTTGCGTACACGTATCAAACGAAAGCACTTCGATACGTTCTTCTCCTTGTGCTGACCTTCGGTCTTGGTGCATCGGCGTATATACTGCTTCTACCCATGTTTGTGAAACAGATTGGCGGGGAAGCACAAACGCTTGGCTATCTGATGTCCGCGTCAGCAGCCGGTTCTCTCGCTGGTACTTTATTACTTGCCTCGCGAAAAACTGTCAAAGGTCTAGGTAAATGGGTCGTGGCGGCGTCGTTTCTGTTCTCACTGGCTCTCATTGGTTTCAGCCAGATAAACAGCTTCTGGCCTGCCGCCTGCGTTATCGCTTTAATCGGTGCGACCATGATGTTGATGATGGCAGCTTGCAGCACCATCCTTCAATCGGTGGTGGAAGAGGATAAGCGCGGGCGCGTGATGAGTCTGTTCGCCATGTCCTTTATGGGAACTGCGCCTTTCGGCGGAATGATAGCCGGATGGATTGCCGACCACTATGGATTTCAGAAAACGGTGTTGGGGTGCGGGATTTACTGTTTCATAACCATCGCATTTTTCGCTCGGAAATTTATGCCGAAGCAGGAGCCGCCGCATGCGCCGCCTGTTGAGCCGGAGGCGCTGCAATCAGATTCTGGTCCGGGACAAATTCTGGCAAGGTTCAGGGACGAAAGCGCCACGAAATCGCGCGTTTAACTATCTCCTAAAAGAGAACCAGCCCATCAGGAAGAGTAGTGCTGCCGCGACTTTTCCTGCCAGTGAAATGAAACGTGAGACTTTATCGTCCGGCAAGCGAGCCGTCGAGCTTGTTCTACTGAAGGCGCGAGCAGGCACTGCTGCGGAAAACGGCGAGCGTAGCTCACAATTAGATGTCGGCCTGCGAAGGCCTGTCGAACGTAGCCTTCCTCCACCGGTCTTGGCTGATAGCGACTTATCACGAACGGACCATCCGGTGTTTGAATAGTGAAACTGATCAAATCGCCCGTCTCGTAAGGACCTCGTGACGTTATCGTCGCTGTGGACGTCAGCAGATCTTGGCGGAGAAGCTCTTGCGCGGCTGCTTTGTCGCTCTTGTATTTGTTATCCCAATACCAGTCGGCCACCTTATCGGCGTTCATTGAAGCGACGAAACACATGACGGCTAGGGCGAGAAAGAGCATAAGTTTATCCCGAGAGGCTTGTTGGGTCGCAGGGACTCATACCAGCTTAGTCTAGACCAGGTTAAGAGACAAGCGCGGCGGGCGGTTTTGCGGCATTACCAGACATATGATTGGCGATCCTGTTAAGTATGTATGATCTTCCGCTTCCTTACAACGTCGTCGTTATATGATGGCTTTTATGTAAAACGCAATAGCGTTGGGTATCCTAAGTCGCAAATCAGTCTCAGCCAGGTGGTGCAAATAGCATGTTCGACCTATTCAAGAAACAATTTATCGACGTTATCGAATGGACGGAAAAGACCAACGGCGTTTTGGCATATCGATTCCCCGCCGAAGACCGAGAAATTCAATCCGGTGCGTCACTCACCGTGACTGATTCTCAGATGGCGCTTTTCGTCAATGAAGGGAATATCGCCGACGTGTTCTCGCCCGGCCGTTACACGCTTTCGACAAAAACCTTGCCGATTTTGACGACGCTTTTAAACTGGGATAAGGCCTTCAAGTCGCCGTTCAAGTCCGATGTATACTTCTTCTCGACCCGCGAGCAAATCGACCAGCGCTGGGGAACTCCAACGCCCATTCAAATTCGAGACAAAGAATTTGGCGTGATCAGATTGAGAGCGTTTGGAACTTTTTCGTACAAAATCGAAGAGCCGTCTACGTTCTACCAGAAGATTAGCGGCTCTCGGGCGCAATACACAGTGAGTGAACTCGATGGCCAATTGCGATCGCTGATTACAATGTCGATTGCGACGAAATTCGGTAAAGGCGATGTTGCCTTCCTTGACATGGCTGGTAATCAAACAGTTTTCTCTGACGAACTCAAGAAAGAACTTGATCCGAAGTTTTTCGAATACGGTCTGAAGCTTGAAACATTTGTCGTTCAAAGCATCACACTACCTGAAGAGCTGCAAGAATACCTCGACAAACAGTCGAAGATGAATCTTGTGGGCGACCTGCAGAAGTATGCGAACTTCCAGGTGACGGAAAGTATTCCGGAAGCTGCGGCGAACTCCGGCGGCGTAGCCGGACTGGGAGCTGGTATCGGTGCTGGTGCCTTGATCGGGCAGCAGTTTGCCCAGTCGGCGCAGCAGCTTGGTGCGGGCGGCAGCGCAGCGAAAGAAGATCCCTACGAGAAACTCGAGAAACTCGCGGGACTCATGGAAAAAGGTATCCTGACAAAAGAAGAGTTTGAACAGAAAAAGGCTGAGATTCTCAAGAACATTTGATGATTGAACTCAGCTGTCCAGCTTGTGGTGCTCCCGTAGCGTTTCGTTCGAAGGCCTCGGTGTTCGCGGTTTGCAGTTTCTGCAAAACGACAGTCGTTCGTCACGACACGGACCTGGAAGCCGTCGGTAAAATGGCTGAACTCCAGTATGAATTGACACCATTTCAGATAGGAACTTCTGGAGTGTATGACAAACGTTCGTTCCAAATAATCGGGCGGGTGAAAGTCGCATATGAAGACGGATTTTGGAACGAGTGGTACACCATATTCGGTGACGATGGTGAAACTGGTTGGCTTGCCGAAGCGCAGGGTTTTCTCGCCATGTGTTTTGAAATCAACGATAAAAGCATTCCCAAAATAGATGTAATCAGACCGGGTTCCGATGTCGTAATGCCTCCTCACGGTCACTTCCAGGTAGAGGATATACGCAAGGTGCATTGCATTTTTAGCGAAGGTGAGTTACCGGTAAACGCCGCTCAAGGTCGACGTTCCAACAGTGTGGATCTTGTCGGCGCGAACCAGAAAATGGCGACTATTGAGTATGCAGACACCGTTCGCGCCTTTGTTGGCACGTACCAGGACTTCGATGAATTCAAGTTTGAGAACCTGAGGAGAATCGATGGCTGGTAATTCCGGTGAAGCTCGTGATCATCGCAAGGAAAAGCCCAGAGTAACGACTTTCTCCTGCGGAAACTGTGGTGCACCGGTGACGGTGCGCTATCCGGGACACTCGTTGTCGGCGGTGTGCGATAGCTGCTATTCGGTTATAGACACCAGTAACGAAACATTTCAGGTGCTAAGCACTTATTTCAAAAAGGCCAGCATTCAGCCACGCATAGACCTTGGTGTCCGCGGCGAATTGATGGGTAAGACCTGGGAGTGCATTGGTTTTGTCGTGCGGGAGGATGTTGCGAGCAGTTTCAAGTGGGAAGAGTATTTACTGTTCAATCCGTATTACGGATATCGCTTTCTGACTTGCAACAATGGTCACTGGAGCTTCGTGACCATGATAAAAGAACGACCTGAGCGCTTTGCTGCTTATGCCGATTTCCAGAACAAGCGCTACAGACTTTTCTATCAGGGACGCGCCCGCGTTCACTATGTTCTCGGCGAATTCTATTGGCGAGTCGCTATGGGTGAAGAGGTCAGCATGGCTGACTACATCGATCCACCGCAGATGGTATCAGTCGAGGATGATAAGGATTCTCGTGTCTGGAGTGTTTCCGAGTATTTAGAGCCCAAGGTGGTTTCGCAAGCGTTTGAACTGACCGGGGAGTCCATTCCGCGAACAATCGGCATTGCCCCTAACCAGCCTTCTCCAGCAACGGCCACCTGGCGAAAAGTTGGTCCGATGTGGGCACTGTTTCTTGTTGCTTTGACAGGGCTTCAGGTGTTCCATTGTATGCTCGCGAAAAACATCATCGAGTTTCGCGCCCCAATTGAATACGTAACCAAAATGGACGGTCAATTCGCGACCAGTGATGCCAAACTCCCTGAATTTACGACACCTGAATTTGTTTTGGATAAAGACAATGCAAACGTCGAGATCGACATCAATGCGGATGTCGACAACAGTTGGCTGTATGTTTATGGAGAGTTGGTAAACGCCGATACTGAAGAACTATTTACGTTCGAGCGCAGCATCGAGTATTACCACGGTTACGAAGACGGCGAGTCCTGGAGCGAAGGGAGCAAAACGACTTCGATATTTATGCCTCAGGTTCCAGGCGGAAAGTACTACATGAATCTGGATTTTGACAATGGTGGCAACTCGCAGGCTAACATGCGTCAATCCTTCAATGTTCAAGTCAAGCGCGATGTTCCGACCTTTCATAATTACTTTTGGTGTCTGTTTTTGATATCTCTATATCCGATTTTTGCATGGATCAAATATCGGCAAGTTGAGGTCGCGCGCTGGTCGGACAGCGATTTCTCACCATATCAATCAAGTAGCGACTAGGAGGCCGCCATGTCAAAACTCTACGGAATATTTGGAGCGGCACTGTGTGCGTTCTTTTTCTTTGCCACCGAAACCGGTATCAGAATTTTTGCCATCGACACTACGCCGCATACCCGACCCACCGGGGCGGCTCTACATCACAAATAAGGGGGAGATTGTGGAACAAGTAGTAAAGCTGCATCACATTATCGCGGCAGTTGTGTACTCTGGATTGGGTATTGCCATCCTCTGCACGACCTTCGTGATCTTTGACTTGATTACGCCCAGCAAGATGTGGAAGGAAATCGTCGAGGAAAAGAATTTGCCTCTTGCGGTTTGTCTCTCTGCAATGACCATTGCTGTCGGCATGATTATTGCGTCTGCGATTCACGGCTAACCTTCTGGTAGAAACTTGACATACTCGCTTCTGATTACCGCCTTTGTCATCTCGACATGCGGTCTTGTATACGAACTGATCGCCGGGACCGTCGCCAGCTATTTGCTGGGCGATTCGGTTACGCAGTTTTCAACCGTAATTGGCGTGTATCTGTTTTCGATGGGAATCGGCTCATTTCTTTCCCGATATGTTGATAAGGACATCATCCTGAAATTCATACAGGTTGAGATGCTTGTGGGTTTGGTTGGTGGCTGTTCTGCAGCGCTGCTCTTCATGTCCTTTGAACATGTTGAAAATTTTCGCATTCTACTGTACGCATTGGTCACCGCCATTGGTGTTTTGGTGGGATTAGAAATCCCACTTCTTATGCGCATACTGCAGGACAAGCTGGAGTTTAAAGAACTGGTATCGCAGGTCTTCACTTTCGATTATGTAGGCGCGTTGTTGGCATCCTTGCTCTTTCCGCTGCTCCTTGTGCCATATCTCGGTTTAATTCGCTCCTCATTTCTTTTCGGAATTTTCAACGCGCTTGTCGCTGTTTGGACTGTACATCTGTTCCGTAACGACGTTAAGGGAACGTTTGGGCTCAGGTCCGCGGCGATTACTGTCGCGATCGCTCTTTCTGCTGGCTTTGTTTTCTCCGATCAATTGATGACCTGGGCTGAGTCGTCAACATATCAGGAGCCCATTATTTTTTCGAAATCGACTCCCTATCAGCGGATTGTAATTACGTGCAAAGGCAAAGAAGTGCGTTTGTTTTTAAACGGCAATCTGCAATTTAATTCACGAGACGAGTATCGATATCATGAAGCGCTGGTCCATCCGGCTATGTCCAGCTTGAAAAATCCGGAGAACATTCTTGTTCTTGGCGGTGGTGATGGAATGGCAGTGCGAGAGCTTCTAAAATATCCCTCTGTTAAAACGATTCAGCTGGTCGATCTGGATCCGGAGATGACTAAGCTGTTTCGCGCTAAGGGTTTATTGTCGCAGCTGAACAATGATGCGTTGAGCGACCCTAGAGTCACCGTGATTAATCAGGATGCTTTTGTATGGCTGCGAAAGTCAAAAGATAAATTCGATTGCGCGATAATTGATTTCCCTGATCCAAGCAATTTTTCGCTCGGTAAACTTTATAGCGATACTTTTTATAAAACAGTAAAGCGGGCGCTGAAACCTGGTGGTGTTTGCGTTATCCAGAGCACTTCTCCATATTTTGCGAAGAACTCTTACTGGTGCGTCGTAAACACTCTCGAATCAGTCGGGTTTCACACGACACCGTATCACGCATACGTTCCTTCATTCGGTGACTGGGGCTATGTGGTGGCGTCGATCGACAAATTCGAGCATCCGGCAGCGTATCCGGCTAATCTCAGATACGTGACGGATGAGTCATTTCGTCAGATGCTTAACTTCCCACCGGATATGGTGGCAACAGAAAAGTGTGTCAATAAGCTGAATAATCAAAAACTTGTTCACCTTTTCGAGTCTGAGTGGGGAGAATATGTTGAAACGTTTTAGCCGAGCGACCTAATATGCCGAAACGCTTCACTCGAGCTGTGTTCCTTTCGATGATGGGCGGCTGTGCGGTTGCTGCGGTGTCCGGGAAGTTCCTTCTTGACGCACTGAATGCGCGAGTGAAATTTCCGATTCGTATGCTTGGTCCTTCGATGAACCGTGGACATATGATTCGCGATGGCAAAATGCCAAAAGCGGCAACTGATGCAGAGCGCACAAAAACAAGAGTCACGATTATCGGTGGCGGAATGGCGGGGCTATCTGCTGGTTGGTGGCTGAAGAGAAACGGATTCGCCGACTTCAAGATTTTGGAACTGGAAAATGAAGTCGGTGGTAATTCATCTTTCGGTAAAAACGGCATCAGTGCTTACCCCTGGGGGGCGCATTATGTTCCCCTTGCTAATCCGGAGTCTGAATATGTTCGCATGTTTTTTCAGGAACTTGGAGTAATTCAGGGCGTTGATGCAAATGGTTTGGCAATCTATAACGACCTGTATATGTGCCACGACCCAGAAGAGAGGCTTCTTAAGGACGGTTCCTTTCAAGAGGGGTTGGTTCCTCGTCGAGGCTTACAACCATCAGACAAGCAGGAAATGCGACGCTTCTTCGAAGTGATGAAGCGATATCGTGAGCTGGTCGGTCGTGACGGAAAGCCTGGGTTCGCGATTCCCCTCGATCTGAGTTCGCAGGATGAAGAGTTGATTGCTCTAGATAGAATTTCGATGGCCGAGTGGATGAAGCAGAATAAGTTTCTGGGTAAGCCAATCCGATGGTATGTCGACTACTGTTGCCGAGATGACTACGGCTCGCTTCCTGAGCATGTTTCTGCCTGGGCGGGCATTCACTACTTTGCTGGGCGCAAAGGCGTGGCGGCTAACGCGGAGATGAATTCTGTGGTGACGTGGCCGGCGGGAAACGGTTTTCTCGCTGACAAACTGCGTGAGATGTTGAATGGGAAAATCGAGACGGGAAGCGCAGTGTTCAACGTTTCCAGCACGGAAACTGGAGCGACCGTTTCGCTTTTCGACGTCAAAGAAAATGCTGCTAAGATCATTGAGTGCGATTACGTGATATTTGCGGCTCCGAGATTCTTGGCTCGCCACCTTGTTTCACCTACTCGTCGAGACGAAACCGTTTCCTCTCCGGGAATTTCTGCGCATGCTGAACGTTCACAAAATGAACCTCTCCAGGAGCAATTCGAGAGCGCACAATATGCACCCTGGATGGTGGCGAACATCAGTTTGAAACGTGTCCCAGAGGGCAAGGGCGTTGGTCTTGCCTGGGATAATGTCAGTTTTTCAAGTCGTTCTCTCGGCTACGTTGTAGCTACTCACCAGAACATTACGACGCAGAGAGACGCGCCGACAGTAATTACCTACTATTATCCAATGGCTCAGGATGAACCGAGCGAGTCTCGACGGATACTCTTAGAGCGCACGGCGGAGGATTGGTCACAATTGATCCTTGCCGACCTTGAAAAAATGCATAATGGAATAACGGCTGAGATTACAGCGATGGATTTATGGCCGTGGGGTCATGGAATGATTCGTCCTTCGGTCGGTTACATCTGGGGCGAGACTCGCAAAGTGATGAAGAATAGCATGGGAAATGTTTACTTTGCTCATTCGGATATGAGTGGGATCTCTAACTTCGAGGAGGCGCAATATCAGGGTATTGAAGCGGCTAAGCAGGTTTTAGCCAGGGTGATGTCGTGACGCAGGCGATTTTGAAAACGGATGCAACCGCGCTTCCGAAGCAGCCGTGGCTTGCTTCAGTGAAATGGGATTGCGCCTTGATTATTGGTCCTGCAATCGTCACTTCTGTAATTGCGCTGGCTTGCAAACCCATTCTTGATAATAGTCAATTCATGCCGCTCTGGGCGTGGGTAACGTTCGTGCTGGTCGTTGATGTTGCTCATGTTTACTCAACTCTGTTTCGGACCTATTTTGATCGTCGCTCGATTGCCGAACATCACTTATTGCTGGTCGTGATTCCGATCGCATGCTGGTTCGCTGGTTGGTTGTTGTATCGAACTGATGATATGTACTTCTGGCGGGCACTGGCTTACCTCGCGGTTTTTCATTTCATTCGTCAACAGTTTGGTTTTGTAGCGCTTTATTCAAGAAACGATCCGCGAGAGTTTTTAAAGGTCCGCTGGCTGGACCAGTTGTGCGTCTACACTGTGACGCTCTACCCGCTTCTGTATTGGCATACTCATTTACCCCGCAATTTTAACTGGTTTGTCAGTGGCGACTTTGTTAATGCGGTACCGCATGTGGTGAATGAGTGTGCACTGGCATTTTACTGTTTAGTGATTGCTGTTTACACTGCCAAAGAGCTGCTTCTGTTTAAATCAACGGGGTTTTTAAACATACCCAAGAACTTGATTTTGTTTGGAACAGCGTTGAGCTGGTGGGTAGGCATTGTCGCGTTGAATTCTGATCTTGCCTTCACCATGACGAATGTCGTCTCTCATGGCGTTCCATACATGGCGCTAATCTGGCTTTATCACAACAAGGCAAGTCGAGCCAACGCTAATGTTTCCAGTGCAGAAACGAGGGCTTCGAAGTCGCTTGGGCTTCTCAGCAAAGATTTTCTGCTGTCATTTGCACCGGCTTTTGTGCTATTTCTCGTGCTTCTCGCTTATTTCGAAGAAGGTTTCTGGGACGGGCTCATCTGGAGAGAGCATTTAACGTTTTTCACGCCGTTTGCCTCCCTGCCCGCTATCACCGACGCGACCACGCTTTCGATACTTGTGCCTCTGCTTTCTTTGCCACAATCCACGCATTACGTTCTGGACGGTTTTATATGGCGTGTGAAGGACAAATCTGGTTCCTGGTCTGCGAGGTAGAGCGTCAGGTAAACCTGACTATGTTTCCCACGAAAGGACCAAGCTTAGATAGATTTCAGGAGGCGGTGCCGAAAAGACGCAAAAGGCGTCGCTTCTTTTAGTTTTGGCTCATGAAAACCTCGGGTGATTCCTGACAAGATCTGTAAGTCGGCGCGTGCCGAGTGTTTGTGGCTTTTATGCTCTTCAACAGTCTGCAGTATCTTATATTCCTGCCGCTCGTGGTGCTCGCCTATTGGCTGGTGCCGGGCAGATTGCGCACTGTTTTGCTGCTCGCGGCGAGTTATTACTTCTACATGAGCTGGATGAAGTCTTATGGACTTCTGCTTTTCGGGCTCACCGCCATCAATTACCTGGCTGGTCTGGCTATCGGGAAGCTCGAGGCTGCGCAATCGAAGCGCCTTGCTCTCATTGCCGGAATCACATTTAACGTCGGCGTCCTGGCGCTTTTCAAATATACAAACTTTTTCCTTGAAACCTACAACAGTCTGGAGAAGATGCTCAGCTCCATACTGCCACTTAATCTGGTGCCTGCACCCGAGGCACTGCCCATAATACTACCGCTGGGTATCTCATTTTTTGTCTTCGAATTCATTCATTACCTGGTCGATGTTCGCGCCGGAAATAAACCGATTGCAAACCCGCTGCGATTCGGATTATTCGCGGCATTTTTTCCGTCTCAAATTGCGGGTCCGATCAAGCGTTATGAAGACTTTGACGGTCAACTCGAGAAACCTCGTGTGTTCAGTCGCGCTCAATTCGGCGAGGGGATTAACCTGATCGTTCGCGGTATGTTCAAAAAGGTCGCCTTAGGCGATAACCTCGCACCTTTGGCTGCAAGCGGTTTCGCCAATCCGGCGGCGATAGGCACTGTCGATGCCTGGGTTGCAGTACTCGCCTTCACCCTGCAAATCTATTTTGACTTTTCCGGCTACACGGACATCGGTCGTGGGTCCGCGCTTTTGCTCGGGTATAAACTGCCTGAGAACTTCAACATGCCTTACATAGCCAGAAGCATTCAGGAATTCTGGCATCGCTGGCACATGAGCTTGTCGACCTGGCTTCGCGATTACCTTTACATTCCGCTCGGTGGTTCACGTGGTGGCAAATTCGCCACGATGAAGAACCTGTTTATCACTATGCTGCTCGGAGGTCTCTGGCACGGGGCCTCGTGGCACTTTGTTCTGTGGGGCGGCTATCAGGGTGTTTGTCTGGCGATTCACAGAACTTGGGAACGCATCGCAGAAGGACGTCCAGCGCTTGCAACGTTCGGAAACTCATTTGCAGGAAAAGCGACCGCTTGGGTTGTTACATTCCTGACGGTCGTGAATGGCTGGGTGCTGTTCCGTGCGAATACCGTAGCGGAAGCGTTCCAAATGTACCAATCGATGTTTACGCTTAAGGCGGGCACCGGCGAGTCTCTTCTTGAGCTGCTGGTATACGGTGGTCCACTTCCGGCGGTGCTGGCGATATACGCCGCTTTCGTCATTGGCGATAAACTCAAGTGGAAAGCTAAACTTGAATCCGCAAATCTTTTGCCGTCACCGCCCGTGACGGCACGCGCTGTGGCACTGGCTGCGGTGGCACTGTTCATCGCGAGTCTGGCTCCGCGACATGCTGTTCCCTTCATATACTTTCAATTTTAAGGGGACATCATGACGACGACTCTTAGAGAAAAATCGATAAAGTCTCCCACTCCAGCCAAGGCGCCGAGCCGAATTTCCCGACTTGTTCGCGGTTTAATCCGCAATATAGTCTGGTGTTTTGGAACGTTCATCGTTTCTCTCCTGGTTCTCGAAGTTGCTCTGCGAGCATGTGGAGTAGGCGGCGAAGAATATTTGAAGATGGACCCTACGATTGGATTCACTCACCTTGAGAATAAGCCGATAGTCGTTCGATCCGAAGGTTGGTCTTATGACCCTGCCAACTCCAAAGGCATTCGCGATTATGAATACTCTGTCACTGCGGCACCGGGTGTGCATCGCGTGGCATTTCTCGGAGACTCGAAAACGGAGTCTATTCAAGTACCGCTGAAAGATAATTTTCCGAAAGAGATTGAGCGTCGTTTAAACGCAAAGAGTTCCAGCGGTGGTCGGGAAACGGCCGAAGGCGGCTCGAATGTTTCGAACGCCCTGGGTGGCAAAGTTGAATGCATCAACTTCGGTATGTCCGGTTATGGGACGGCGCAGGAAGTTCTCCAGTACATGCGTGATGTACGGCAATACAAGCCGGAAGTCACAGTCCTTGTCTACCACGTACTCGATAATGATGAGAATACTGCCCCGGTGCAGCCGGAGACGTTTACGCCCCGTCCTTATTTCAGTGTTAACGATCAGGGCGTTTTGAAACCGGATTGGCTCTTTCTTGATGCTTGGTTCTGCTCCGAGCGGGCAGTTTATTTCAAGGCTTGCGATTGGCTGAGACGAAACAGTTATGTGCTGGGTGTTCTTGCGCAGATTGATAAAACGAGTAAAGGGCAAAAATACTACGACCTCTATCAGCAGAAGGTGCTGTTACCGATTTACGAATCGTTGGCGAACCTTGTTCCTGCTGTTCGATATAAGCCGGATGAAGTTTCGATGGCTCAGAGAGCCAGTCTCGCTAAAGAGTTTGAAAAGCCAGTATCGAACTTCGGTTCTACGTCTGAAGAACAAATTCCGGATCGCCCCCCAGGTTTTCTCGAGAATGACTATAACGTGCTATTGCTTAACCATCGCTTGCACTTCCGTGTGACCGCGGCGCTGATTCGGAAACTCAATCAGGTGTGCAAAGAGAATGGTTCGAAGTTGGTCGTTGCGACCCTCCCAGCGCCTACCTCACAGATATTCTATTTCAAGGAAGTCAACGCTCTTCAGCAAATCTCAAAGGAAGAAGGCTTCGATTTTGTCAATTTGCATGAGGCATTTCCGAAGTCTGCCGGTGGTGAATCGAGCCCACTATTTGTCGGCTTTCATTTCTCTCGATTGGGCCACAATATTGTCGCGAACGAGCTGACACCGGTCATTGAGCGGAACTTGAAGAGGAATTAGCCGGCGACTTTTCCTCTGCGTCTGCAGAGTTGATGTGTGAACGTTTTTTCTGCTCCTCAACAATCTGATGGGAAATGGCTTGCAATGCGGACGCCTGCTCTTCCGATAATTGAACCAGCGGCACGTCTAAATTGTATGCTCCCTTGACCTTAACTGTTGACGGCGCTCCGTCGCAGTTGCTGCCAAAGATCGTCTCATACAGAATGCAGGCTGCCAGGTAACTTCCATAAGCGCTGGCGTGGTGATCGTCTTCGGCATATACTTTCAGGTTTGTTTTTTGAATCCTTTCGTCGAAGAATGCATCACCGATTGGAGCGAGCGTCAGTCCCAAACGTCTATTAGCTTGTTCGAAATTCTTATGAATCAAGTTTTGCTCGTCTGAAAATCTTCGATTGACCCACGGTTCAAACACTATAACTTTGGCACCGCTAAGCTTTGCAGTTTCCGAAGATTTCTTGAGCCACTTCTCGACCTCCGCTGGCTCATCTAGAGAGCGACCGGTTTGTTCTTGAACAACGACATAGTCAAATTTCTGGTTTTCAACAAGCTTCTTGAAGTGTCCGAGCCTGTCATGTGCTTCGAGATTGGCTCCTGGTTTGAGCAATTGATAGATATCAGGGGTGTCGTTTCTAAGCTTCGTGGAAAAACTAGCTACCAGCCATGGAATCATGTTAATGAATGTCAGGCTGTTTCCGACGAACAAAATTTTCGGCGATTCAGGCGAACTTCCCTCGCACAAGTGGATTCTGAAAGTAGGTTCAATCAGCAGAAAATTTGGAATCTGATCTGTGAGTTTTCTCCAATTTAAAGCGAGAAAGGTGGCAAAAATGACTATGAAAGAAGCCATGCCAAAGAGAAATAGCCGAAGCGCCTTTTTCATATCAAGCCACACTTTCCTAAAACCTTGATTTTTGAGGATAGCATGAATGCAATTGCCAAATCTAAAACTGAATCCGCAATATTAAGGAGCAGACAGGAGTTGAACCTGTAACCCTTGCAGGGCAGACGGTGTAGCAAACCGCTTCCTCGACCGTGTCGGACCTGCTCCAAAATCGCATCGTCACCAGTCAACCACTAGTATTGAATATGGTGCTTCTCAGGGAATGGTGACCATGCGGCGTCCGGTGAAGACGCCGCGGGCGAGCAGACGATGCGAGCTACTCGCGGTCACCTATATGACGGAGTCTAAGCATTTCCAGCGCACAGGCGGAAGAGGTGTCCGCCTGACCGCGACAGGTTTGATACCACAAATATAAATGCTGACTCGGTCTAAAATGGCTGCACAGGCAGGGGTCGAACCTGCGACAAATCGGTTAACAGCCGATTGTTCTGCCGCTGAACTACTGTGCAATAAGGAAGCAGAGGGACTCGAACCCCCAAACCTTGACGGCCAACTGTTTTCAAGACAGCGTCCTCATCCAGCCGGGTTGCTTCCAGTTGTGATACCGAAAGTGGTTTCAGTATCGCCAGTAGTGCTTGATTGCGCACTCGGACTAAGCCGTTGACAGGACTTGAACCTGCAACCTGCTGTTTACAAGACAGCAGCTCTACCAATTGAGCCACAACGGCGTGGAACCGCATCCAGGATTCGAACCTGGGCGCAAAGGTTTAGAAAACCATCGCTCTTCCGCTGAGCTAATGCGGTATGGTACCAGTGGTAGGGCTCGAACCTACAACCTTGCGCTAATCGGGCGCTCAACCGAGTATAAATCGGCCGCTCTGCCATTGAGCTACACTGGTTCGTTTGCGAACTAATTTAAGTAGCGAAGATGGAGGCAGTAGGAATCGAACCCACTTAATGCTGGTTAAAAGCCAGATGCATAGCCACTCTGCCATACCTCCTAGCGTTGATTCTCATCGACGCTATACGTTTTGAACTCATATTGGAACCTCCGATGATGGAGCATGGCCGCTTTTAAACGACCATGCTCCGAGACGCAAACTTGTTTCCGAAGTAATTGGGAGCACTGACGAGAATCGAACTCGCATTTGCGGAGTGAAAGTCCACCTTCCTAACCATTAGAAGACAGTGCCATAGAGTCGCTTTGACGCGTTGTAAATCAACCCTTGTCAGGACTTGAACCTGAACGCTACTGGATCGGAACCAGTTGCTCTTCCATTTGAGCTACAAGGGCATGGGCCGTACGAGTTGGAGATACGAGTTTTTACATCCCCATGTAGCGGGGATGATTGGAGTTGAACCAATTAGATTTGTGTTGGAGACAAATGTTTTACCGTGTGTATGTATCTTCTGTTAGAGTACGGCGGAAATTTGTTCGTGCAAGTCGTAGATGCGAAGCTAAGCTCGTTCAAAGAGTGTATGCATCAACTGTCGGAGCACGAAACATGGTCGGCGGGGCACGGATTTGAACCTGCGAAGTCCTGAGACGCGTGGGTTACGACCACGCTGCTTTGGCCACTTGCATACCCGCCGGTATTGTTTTCGTTCTGAATCGAGGCGATACCAGAGTGGTATCACCGTGATACCAGACTGGTGTCATCAATGAAGTCCCTTGCAGGAATTGCACCTGCATAAACTGATTTGCAGTCAGTCACCTTGCTATTCGGACAAAGGGACTTGGAGCCTATCATCGGACTCGAACCGATACCCCTAGCATGGCTCGCTAGGATTCTGCCTTTATACTAGATAGGCGTGGTTGCCGCAGAAGGATTTGCACCTACACTTGCTCACTTATCGGGTGAGTACTCTGCTGTTAAGTTATGCGGCACTGGTGGAGGCAGTAGGAATCGAACCCACGTTGGTTTTGAAACCTCTGGTTAAGAGCCAGGTGCATAGCCATTCTGCCATGCCTCCAGGACGAGCGACATCGAGAACGGTTTCATGTTGCACATAGAAACCTCATCGTGCAGTTAGTCAGCTCGTTTCTGTTCTTGCACCACAGATGGTTTCGTTCATAAAACAGTCCCTTGGAACCGTTTTTCGCGAACCACATCCGGTGCTCGATGTTTTAGACGTCACCCGGCGCCTGATAGCGCCTGCGGTGCTCTTAATTGGAACCCTTGTCAGGATTCGAACCTGAAGCCTACTGGTTCGTAGCCAGTCGCTCTTCCTTTAAGCTACAAGGGCAGATGCCTGCTTATGGTTATGACACCGCAAGTAGGCGGTCAACCGTGCAAGTTGAAGTTACGGATCATCGCGTTTTACCGTTGCTCGAAATCTAGTCCAGTCCGCACTTACGCGTTGTTTAAATGATGGCTGCCTAAAGCCTACATCCTGGGTTTCTGACGACTCCTCACAATCTCATTGCCATTTGAAACGACGGTTGGCTCAGCCAACTAGCCTCCTCTCGTACTGCTTGTATGTATCTTGGGTTGGGGCACGGTCGCTTGCTCACCATCGGAATCGAACCGATGTCTCCATCCGGCGAGATGGATTTCTGCCATTGAATTAGGCGAGCACATAAACCGTACGAGTCGCGCTTGCAGGTGGGGCTTTACATTTCGCAGCCGTGAATTCCAGTTCCGGCAAGACACCCACAGTTACGTTTGTTTGTTTGTTTGTTTGTTTGTTTGTGGATTGTAAGCAATCGCTGTTGGAGTACGGTTTTATATTGCCGCAGCAGGTCTTGCACCTGCACGTGTCGGTTTATTCAACAAACACTCTGCGTTGATTTACACGGCATTGGTACCCGATGAAGGACTTGAACCTTCAACCCGCTCTTTGTAAGAGAGACGCTCTACCATTGAGCTAACCGGGTATGGTGCTTAGGGTCGGGGTCGAACCAACAACGCGCAGGGCTTCAACCTGCCGCTCTACCATTTGGAGCTACCTAAGCATGGTGCTTCTGGAAGGAGTCGAACCTTCAGACTTCTGTTTTTGAAACAGATGCATGTACCGATTCTGCTACAGAAGCATGTGGCCGTACGAGTCGAGGTGCAGTGTAGTTCACGGAGGAATCGAACCTCCAACTTCTGATTAATAGTCAGATACTCTTACCGTTTGAGTTAGTGTGTATGCACGTCTGTGAGAGTACGGCGCAGTTATGGAGACGATCGGAGTTGAACCGACAACCTTCTCGTTGCAGGCGAGGTGCTCTACCAGTTGAGCTAAGTCCCCAGGTGGAGCCGATCTTGGCGTTTCGAGATTGCGATGAAAACCCTCCGAGTCTGCGCCGGCAATGCGCTCGGTCTGTTTTAGTTCGCAGAGAAAAAATCGTCGAAACAATCGGCTCCTGGTACTGGTCGCAGAGACCGGATTCGAACCGGTAATTTACAGGTTATGAGCCTGCCGTGTTGACCGTTACACTACTCTGCTAAATTTGAACATTGCTTCTGGAAGGATTCGAACCTTCAGACCTCCGGGTTTAAGCCGGATGCATGTGCCGATTCTGCTACAGAAGCGTGGCGCATCCCCTAGGATTTGAACCCAGATCGAACGAGTTTGGAGCTCGTCATGTTGCAGTTACACCAGGGATACGGGTTGAGTGAGTTAAGCACGAACCTTCGGTCTGGGTTATGTGAACTGCGACTGAAACTGATTTTCAGCTGCTGGAACCATTTGCTATCACGATTCCGTCGGCTCCGTGTTGGGTCACGACGCCTGCTCGATCACGGACCAAAACTCGTGCTCAACCACTCGAATGTTTTTTTGCGGATTCAATTTTCAGTGTGCGATTCGTCGAGGAGTCACACAAGAGCGCAGAGAAACAGGCCTGTTCACTACTGCGAAGGCGCTTCAAGACTATTTTTTTGTTCGCGAAAATCCAGAACAGATAACAAAAAAGCCTGGGCTTTTCGACCCAGGCTTGCGAATGAGAAACGACTCTACGTCAGATCACACCTGGGCTATATTTATTCGTCGCGCCTGCTGTCCACAGTTCGCGACCGAGTATCTCGGTCGGTTTCCCGACGGACATGCGATTCTCGCAACTTAAATGTCTATATGATCTAAACGACATTTTGTGTATCTCCATTCGCCGCCGAATTCGATACTTAATCGAATCGATTTTTCGGTCGACACTAACAATCCTACCATGCACCTTCGGAAATTACACGGGGAAGTTTCAACTTTTAATCTTTGATTTGCGCTTACCATGCGGTTTTCCGCATATAAGAATAGAAGAGTAATAAATGAACATAGATAAGATGTCTGTGGAAAACGTTCTTATCGCTTATCAGATCGTAGTTCATGATTTAGCGCTTTTTCCACAGGATCTTCTGTTTCACATCAGAACATGAAATCAATGAGCTTTTATCATGAACTTTAGAGACCCTACTTTAATCAAAAGCCTATAGATCTATAGATCCACATTTCAAGCTATTGAGATAACATAGAAGAAGGTAAATATTGGAGACGCTATGTCAAAGGTTGTCTATTCTGATCGCCATCTGACCGACAACGGCTGGGTCACAGGGACCGAGCGTTGGGATGACGGAACACTTAAACTGGTAAATCCGCCATCCGACACAGCTATGACTGTTCGCTACTCTGTGCCGATGCATAGACCTCCATACATTACGACCCAGTGGAAGACTGATCGCGACGAGTATCTGCAGGAACTCGTTCAGAAGTTTGGTGAATTGCCAAACGACTTGAAGATTGTTGAGAACACTGCGGGCGATAATTAACTGCGAAGCGGCGCTCGGTTTTTCAATTAGTCGATAAATATCTGAAGATCATGTAGATGAGATCTCTGATAGGTATGGCCGCAGAACGCCTTTTTCTCGGGATAGTTTCGGTGCCACTACCAGTGGTGCATTGTTTTTCGGAAGCCGTCACTGATCGTCGCTAGTATTTGCAGATGTTCGCTCGCATCTGGGGTGGTTTGTCAACGAGTGAGCGACGGAATTCGGGAAAACCGTCGCTCCAGGATTGACAGGGCGGATGTAGAAGCGATTTGTCGGACGGTCGTCAAACGGGTGGACCGGAGGCTCCATATTTCGATAGCTCTTCAAGCAGGTTTCTGACCGAATATTGCGGGACATATCCGATACTGCTCGTGGTGCGTGAGATGTCCAGCTTTCGAGGGCGCTGATCAACTGGAAGACCATGCTTCAGAGCCAGATCGTAATATTCTGGAAAGTGCGATTTAAATGTGGTGCCCGGACCTTCTCGATCCCAGTTTAAGAACTCATCTTTTGAGTACTCGTAGGCACCATCTACGGTGAGGATCAAATTTCCGCATACGTCGCGTTCCGCATCTTCACTTTCTGCAGGTTTGCGTCTTGCGTGCTCACTTTCCTCATCGGCACGTTTTGTATCTCTGCCGAGTCGACTGTCTAGATAGTCGATACTTCTTCCTACTGATTGCGCAACATCGTCGATATGCACCGCTCCTTTCCAAAACCATTTGGCCCATTCGACATAGTTATTGTAAACAACCCGGTTGCAGTGTGGAATGAAGGCTCGCGGTCGCAATGTTATTGTCTTCAACTTGTGGTGCGTTGCGTAAAATGAAGCGAATTGTTCAGAGATGATTTTGCTATTTCCATATACCGTATCGGGTTCATCGATACTGGTGCTCGAGATGAGAATTACGCCGCCAACTCGGGCACGGACGGATGCTTCGAAAACTTCGAAAGTTCCCCTGATGTTCAGGTCGAAGAATTCGTAAGCATCCTTCTGCTTCTTAAACTCATGAATGCCATGCCAAGCCGCGATGTGAACGACTACATCGCAGTTTGAAAACCACGTTGAAAGTTGTGGTCGATCCAAGACCGAGCCGCGAATGAATTCTCCGGGCGTGTCACGGTGCGGGTCGGCAACATCGAGAAGAACCGCTTCATCACCCCGATTCGTCAATCTTTTCGCTAGAACTTTGCCCAGATCACCGCAACCACCTGTCAGCAAAACGCGCATCGGTTTCCTCCAAAAAAAGTTGTAAAAGGCCGGCAGACGCGTAGAGTCAAATTTTAGCGGTTTCGTGCAAGAAAAGACTTTGTGCAAGAAATTCGCAATTCGAAGTTTGAATCTGAAATCGTGCTAAGATGACCCACTGATTGCGTTTCTGCTGACGCAGTCAGATGTCATAAGGAAGGAGATCAATAGATGAATATCTCGCGGCGCGCACTTCTGTCATTGATGACGGCGTTTGCGGTGACCGGTGGAATTGCGACGGCAAGCTTCGCAGCCGACTCGGGAACCTTCGCCAAATTTAGTACGACTGAAGGCGACTTTACTGTCAAATTGTTCGATAAACAAGCTCCGAAAACAGTCGCCAACTTTGTTGGCTTGGCTGAAGGCACCAAAGAATGGAAAGACCCCCGTTCGGGCAAAATGGTCAAGAAGCCTTTCTACAATGGATTGAAGTTTCATCGCATTATCGATGGTTTCATGATTCAGGGCGGAGATCCGCTTGGTAACGGAACTGGCGGACCCGGCTACGAATTCGAAGACGAATTCGATCCCAAGCTCCGTCACTCTAAGGCTGGAATTCTGTCGATGGCGAATGCCGGACGCAACACCAACGGCAGCCAGTTCTTCATCACTCTGGCTCCTACGCCTCACCTCAACGACAAACACTCAGTGTTTGGTGAAGTCGTGAGCGGCATGGATGTGATTAAAAAGCTTGGCTCGACCCCTGTCGGTGCCAACGATAAGCCGATCAAGGACGAAATAATTAAGTCTGTCACGATCGAACGCAAATAGTTTCGGCAGCGCTGGAGCGCTGTTCGTACAGATGCAAATTAAAGGGCACCGTTATTGGTGCCCTTTCGTTTAATCTGGTGTCTGCCTGTTGATACCGGTAATGGTGTCGTGGAATTCAACTAGCCGGAACTAAATCTTCAATACCACTTTCCCGAAGTGTGCTCCGCTCTGCATGTAGCGAAGAGCTTCCACTACGTCGTGAGCGTCGAACACTTTATCGATGACAGGTTTTGTTTTGTGCACTGTCAGTGCAGCGTTCATGCGCTCGTACATCTCTACCGAACCGACGAAGATGCCCTGCAGCTTAACTGCCTTCATCAAAAGATGCACGGCGTGATTGCTTTGCGCATTAGGATTTGCGAGAACACCGATCAAGCTTATGTGTCCACCGACCTTGACAGAAACCGCGGACTTTTCCAGGGTCCCTGACCCGCCGACCTCGATTACATGATCGACGCCCCGACCTCGGGTAAATTTCACTACTTCCTTGTCCCAGTCGGGATTGGATTTGTAGTTGATCACGTGTGCCGCTCCCATCTTTTTCAGCCGCTTCAACTTCTCATCGCTGCTAGATGTTGCAATGACCTCAGCGCCGCTCATAAGCGCGAACTGCATTGCAAATATGGAGACTCCGCCGGATCCCATAACTAGAACGGTTTCACCGGCTTTTAGATTGCCTTCTTCGATTAAACCGTTCCAGGCTGTCAGCGCGGCGCACGGCAATGTTGCCGCTTCTTCGTCGCTCAAATAGTCAGGGATTTTTACAAGCGAACGTTCGTCGAAAACCGCATATTGCCTCAAGACGCCGTCGATACCGGCGCCGAGATCCGTTTGAATCACTTCGGGAGTAATCGTGCCTCCGGTCCAACCAGTCATGAAGTTAGGCGAAACGCGCATGCCTACCTTGACTTTAGTCACCGCCTGACCGACTTCTATTACCTCGCCGACGCCGTCCGAAAGTGGGACTCTCGGAAGGGAAATCTTGCGATAACGACCAGTGCAAACTAACAAATCTCGGTAGTTGAGGGAAGCAGTTTTCATCCGCACCAGAACATCTCTAGGTCCCAGGGCTTGCGAAACTCTGGTGGCAGATTGGATCGCCGTCAAATCGTAGTTCGTGAGTTCGTAAGCCGCGTATTCGAGAGCACTCGAAGATGTAACTGCCGTCATTGCTACCTCCGGCTGGTCGTATGTATGCTCGGTCAAACCGTGCAGCTATTATCCGATACGAAGGGCCCCTAAATATACTGTGTTAACAAAGGCTTCAGTTGGATTCGTTGCCAAGTGAATTAGCGCGCCGACAATGTAGTAACTCTAGGTCTGAAGTATTGTTGGTAGTTTGCGGTCCGCATGTAAAGAAGAATCGAGGCTGTTTTTGCAATCTTTCCGGCTGTCTTGCGCAGTTCCGGATCTTCTGATTTCATGAGATCTTTCAAGGCCGTCACTGAACTTATAGCAGCTGGAATCGAAAATTCCGACTTGTAAACCGTTTTCGTCCTGCCCGTCTGGACCTGCTTGACGTTGGAATGAGGAATTAGCTCCAGCGCGTTTGCAGATGCGAACTCTCCGGATTTGTCCGTAGAAATCAACATGTGACGACCCGGAGAAAGGGTATGAGTTTCGCCATTTGCGGTCACTCTTATGTTTCCTTTCTTCGAGTCATGGACATCGTAAACTGCTAGCCCGTCTGCGGTAGCGGATATTAATGCGACCGATTTACCACCGATGTGTACGACTCCATGTATTGTCGAGACGTCCATATCATGCTGTGGAACGAAGAGGGTAGTTCCTTCGAAAAGGTTAGACTTTTGCTCAGGGGTGTGGTCATCATTCAACGCAGCACCTTCTTCGGTGTCGGCTGGTGCAACGACAGCTCCCGTAAACAAGTTTGCTTGAATCTCCGCCACCTGTCGATTCTGTGCCAATGGAACCTGACCGGAGGCGCTTCTTGCGTTTCTTCCAGCCCGTATGGCGCCGATCTGAGGGAGTGCCGCGACCTGAGTACCAACATCTTTGCTTTCTCTCGGCGAAGCATCCTGCGATACCGGATGTGATATCGGATTAGATGCGTACATTGGCACCGCGGATGAAACTATCAGACTCAAGAGAACTGCACCAGCAGTCGTACCAGCCCGGTTTTGAATGATTGAAATTCTCGAGAATGCTTCGCCTTGCATGTCGTCTCCTTCGTCTTTCTATTAGACCGCAATGCAAACTGCGAATGCGAACTTACAACAGAGTGAACCATTGTTGTGTCGGTCTTGTGAAGGAGCAGACAACCTCTCATTAATGTTTGTTCCTTTTCATGCAGTTTGTCTTGAAGACTGCCGAAACAGCGCCGGGCGTACATTTTCGGCTTTCGACGATTTTAGCCGGTCTGCGATATTGTGAATTGATAATGAGGGTTGTGGAGCGAAAGACCTGTTGTGTGCGATTATTATTGGCCGCAGGCGCTCGAAAGTGAGGTCACATGAGCATCAAGAAATCTTGTAAACGTCCGATCCTTGCCGCACTCGCATCGATCTATCTCCTTGCCGGCGTATCTGCGCCGGCATTAGCAGAGGGATTGTTCTATGACGCAGAGCATGATGTTTTTGTCCTGCCGACCAATGAATTGACCGTTCGATACAATAGCAAGACATTTGCGCCGGTGAAAGCCACCAAATACGGTGACGATGCCGTCCACTTTCTTCAGTATCCTCTTCTCACGGGCGTAAAGATTGAAGAGGATTTCAGCAAGATGAATATCTCGCAATCGCCTGAATCCATACAAATCGAATGTTATGATTCCGGCCCAATCGGCCCTATGGGGACCAATCGCATCTCGAAGGACTTTTTGAAAGAAAACAAAGTCACTCAAGTGAGTTATAACCACGAGAAGATTGCGAAAGAGACCGGAATGCCTGTATCAGCTCTTCGAGCAATGAAAGCGATACTGATTTTTGAAGTGAAACCGAAGAGCGGCGCTGAGGCCTACAACTTATTCGCGTTTCAACATGATGGTCATACCACAATGTTTGCAAGGCGCATGCGGAGCGGAAGGGCTGATGTCAAAAATGACCCACCGGTGATCATCGTAGACATGCGTCTAGGCTCAATAAAAGATAGTAAAGCAAATGTTGAGTTTCCCGCCACTGCCGAAAAAACGGCAAGCGAAGGCACACCTTCCGGACAATGAGTTGGTAGCCCCGAGGGTCTAGCGCGCATTCGATGAAAGGCGTGACTCAGAAACTGATTCGAATGTACGGGTATTTTCCCGTAATAGAGGCGTGCGTGATCGGCACTGCATCCGGTGCATGTGCCCTGCTGCTAGGTGCAGGAATAAATTGGCTGGGTTCGTTGCGATTGTTGCTCTGCCAGAGCTATCCGGCGATGCTCGTATTGCCTCTGTTCGGATTAGTTGGTGGCATGATCGCTGGATGCATGTTGCTAATTTCACCTGATACCTCCGGTAGTGGCATCCCTCAAGTGCGGGCTGTTCTGAACAGAATGAATCTGCCACTAGACCTCAGGGTAGCTATAGCGAAACTAATAGGTGGCACGGTTGCGCTTGGCTCCGGTCTCTTCATGGGAAGAGAGGGACCCACTGTGCAAGTCGGTGCAGCGATCGCCGGACAGTTGACTCGATGGATTCCCACAACTGTCGAAAGTCGCAGATATCTCATAGCCTCAGGCGCTGCTGCTGGTTTAGCCGCTGCTTTCAGCGCGCCAATAGCCGGAGTTGTCTTCGTAATTGAGGAACTTTTGAAGGAGTTCAAACCCGCTGCAGTGGCGCTATGCATAGTGTCATGCTTTAGTGCCTGTCTCGTCGAGCAGCATTTTGGCACGCCACACAAAATTGTATTTCGCAGCGAAACCTTTCAGGGTGTTTTGAATGCACCGGACATATTGTTTCTTGTCGTCCTCGCCATAATTTGCGGATTCTTCGGAGCGCTCTTTAACCGGGGGATTCTGCTTTTGCTGCGGCTGTTTCGCTCGGTAAAGGTGCCGAAACCCTTCAAAGTCGGTTTTGCGGGTTTGCTCACTGGTGCCATAGTGGCGATGCTCCCTTCAACGCTGCATGATTACGCTGGTGCGCGAGCGATGATAAATGCCGGAACACTGGAAGGCGACTTGGTTCCGATAGTATTCAGTTCATTTTCCGTTCTTACATTTCTTGGCTACGGATCCGGCGCTCCCGGCGGTTTGTTCGCGCCGACCCTATCAATCGGTTCTTCAATCGGCTACATGGTTGGAGAAGCCGAGCGCTTTTGGATGCATACCGGTGCTTTGCATTTGTTTTCCCTTGTTGGTATGGGCGCGTTCTTCGCTGGGGTCTCGCGCGCGCCCTTAACGGCTATTGTCATCGTTTTCGAGATGGTTAGTGATTTCGCGCTGGTGCCACCACTAATGATCGCCTGCGTAATTTCTTCGTTTGTTGGTGATTGTTTCTACAAGGGTGGGCTGTACGATCTCTTGATGGTTTGGAACGGATTGCATCTTCGCAATCCCGATCAGCCGGCAGAAGCCGTTGGAGTATGTGCGCGCGACTTGATGACCGCTAAATTCGATGTCGTGGAGTCCGGCATGACTCAAAAGACCGCTCTCGAACTTCTGGAGAAGACGAAAACGCTGAGCGTTTCTGTGGTGAAGAATGGCAAATTGATTGGTGTTTTCGTGGGTGGCGATCGTCCTGCATCCACCGACCTGGAAACGGTAGCCGTCGACAGCGCTATGGTAACGCCACCGTTGGCGGTGGCGCCTCACGACAGTGCCGAGGATCTGTTATTTTTATTCTCTAGATACAAGTTCAACTGGCTGCCAGTCACTGATGATTCGAATAATTTGATTGGAGTGGTCTGGCAGAATGATCTGATTAATTCAGTTTTTCCGACAAAAAACGTTGGCGACGAGAATGATGGCGAGCTTGTTGAATCCGTTGGATCGCCTGAATCCTCCGAATCCGTTGAGCCTGCTGAATCGGTTGAGCCTTTAGAATCTGTCGAGCCGTCTTCTCCGTCGGCGTAATTCCACCATGGTTTAGAGGGTTTAGTCACAAATTCGTGATATCTCATCGCCTATAGTGTTAGCAGGTTTACAACGCAAATGACCAGAGTTTGGACCGCCGGAGCGTGTCAGCGGCTTCTGCATGTCGTTTTTATAGAGGCAAGACAATGTCAAAAGAGAACTTTTTTGAATCCAAAGCTCATGGCGGATTGAATTCTGCCGACTCTATCATGGCGGCGCATGCTCTGAGGCGTCCGGAAGACGATGACTGGCAGTCGAGAGCACTGAATGGGTTTATTGATAGCGCAAAAGACGCCTGGAGCAACAAAGGAGATACTGCAACGACAGTTGCGTCAGGACTGGCTATTGGTGCTGCAATCCAGACAGGACTCAATAACGCTGAGCACGTTGGCGGCAAAGTCGGTGCTGCAGCAAAGATTGGCAAGGCTCTGTTCATTGGTGTTCCTCTGGCTATGTCGGCTGTTCGAATAACTGGAGCTGATGACTCAGCTCACGAGGCTGGTCGGATGGCTTTTGAAACAGGACTGTTCCTCGGGGCCGGCAAGTTGGGATCGATGGCAGATCGTGTGCCAGTCCTCGGTAAGCCGCTGGGACCCCGTCCGGTATCTCACGTACCTGAGAAATTAAACTATCAAGTCTTTGGAAAGGAGGTCAAGATCGACAATTTGTCCGGATCGTATAGTCCAGTGCAGGTTCGTCTTTCCAATGGAATGGGTTTTATCACTAGTGGAGCGCGTCAGGAAACCTCGAGTCTGATTCACATGCCTCGGGAAGTACAGGGCGTCGGCAAGTTTGCTTACGATTCACGAAGCACCACACTGACAAATTCACATGGTTCTTTCACCAGGAGTCACGTAGATAAATCAACGAGCGTTGTCACCAGAGGTGGTGACACCGTGAGTACTACCGACGGAAAAGCATATACCGTGCGAAGGACTGACTCCGGCAGCGAACTATCGGTTTTTCCTGATGGAACCAGGTCCGTTCTGGAGGGGTCGTATCAGTCTGGGCGCCTCTGGTCATTCAGAGAGGACGGCTCAATCGCTATGAAGAGTCTTCCATCAGGGAAATATCGGTTGAACCTTGATCCTTCGGGTGATGGCATATATCACTTCACTCATGGTACCAGTCGTGGTATCGCGGGCATGGTAGGACCAAGGTCAAACTACTCCCCTCTCAAGATCGACGATACGAAAGTGTCTCTCAATCCTCCTGCTGATGGTACTCGAAAAGCTGTTCCGTTCATGATTCCCGACGCCAATCCGCTGCCTGTCAACGTGGTTAAACCATTATTTGAATCAAGGCAAATTCTAGATCTTTTGGTTACCCAGCCGAAGTAATTGTGAGAACTTCTACCAGCGAAAGCTCCGAGGACCAAACCAGTTATGCCCAGGTAAAGGTACAGGAACCATCTGCTGGGAAAACTCAGATGCGGCCTGGTGCGTGTCGAAAATGACAATGATCTCCTTATTAGCAAGTGTCACCGGTGGCGGTGGCAAAGGAGAAGACCATCGGAGTGCTTCACCGCTTATACTTTCTAGCAGTTTAGTTTCATGCTCTTGAGTAGACAATGAATTGTATAGCGGAGCATTTCTTTCGATCGAATTGATTGTGATTTGACCATCTGTGGTTACTTTAAGACGGACGAGCGTGTGTTCATCCGATTCTTCGACTGGACAATACCAATTTGTTCGAATTCTTTGCTGTATCTCGTTTAAATAACCCTTTTCGGAAAATTGACCGGTCCCGACGAGTTCAGGCTTCGGGTAGGCATCTTTAGTCAGAAGTTTTTCGAACGTCGCTAACTCGTTCGTGCGTCCACTAGCAACGAGTGCTTGGCGGTATAACTGACGGGACAGTCCCTGATAATATCGCTGAGAATCATGACTGAGTTGCGTTCCTCGTCGCACTATATACGGTGAATCCGGGTCTGTGGGTGCGAATCGTGAATTTACATAATGGTCAACTCGGCCAAAGGTCTCAAACAGCCTTTCGAGGACCTGATCATCCGTAAAACTGCGATCGTCAGGAACTGCGACTGCTTTCTCTTCCTCCCAAAAATGCGGCGGTGGAAACTGCGCTTTCGAGTCTAGCGATAAGATGGCTGAATTCTTCAGTGGTTTTAACGCATCGATTGGTCTATTCATCTTCATCAGAAATAGACCATAGAGAGCTGAAGATTCGATTGAGTGATACTTATCATCGTATGCGCGCAAAAATGCTTCGTCTTCAGGATAGGATTTACTTTCGACGCACAGGGCTGCGACGTTATATGATGCCTGCCTATCGTCTTCTGCATGATTTGCGTCCGAACGATATGTTAATGCCGCTAACTTGAATTGTTCTTTGGCGGAGCGTAAATCTCCGTCAGAGTAAGCCAGGCAACCCAAATTATATCGAGTGTTTGCCACTTCAATCTTTCTATCGAGCTCCTCATATTTGCCGAGGGCCTTTTTAAAACAATCTTTGGCGCGTTGCAGAGATTCTGAATCGTACGCGGCTATACCATTGTTGTAGTCGGCGTTCGCTGAATAAAACTTGTGCTTTCCATCAGGTTCGAAGCGAAAGACTTTTGGCGTATTGTTCTCGGAAGTCTCGGCAGTTTCGGACGGCGTTTCAAGCTCGGTAGGGAAATTCTCTAAATGATTGATATTATCGAAGTGACATGCCGCTACTGCCCTGATATCACCGGAGCTGAAGAATGAGGATTCTTCTTTTAGTTCCTGGGAGTACCATTCCTTCTCTTCCTTTGTGGATGCGTTGAGTGCAAGGCGAGCTAAGGCAGACCACCTCTCTTCTCTTGTACCTGGTGCGCTTAGTTCCGTTATCAGTTCTGTGGGGATGTTTCTAGTGTTTTCTTGAGCTAGGCGAAACAGCGCGGCCGTTTCTTCAATGCTTTTGGCTCTGTGATAATGCCGGGCAAGTTGCAAGGACGCTTTCAGGACGAGATAGTGTCGCTCGTTTTTGTACTCGCTTCCCGCCGAGTCTTTCTGAAAACCCTGCTGCCTTGCAACGGAGATCACTGCCTTTTCTAACGCCTGGCGAGCTTCGTAGTCAAGAGTGTCGCGCGCTTGCTTTGGCAAATCATCCAGGGCGTCGCTGTATGACCACCTCTCCGATTCTTCGTCTCGAATGAAAGCGCCATCATGATGGCGCTCCTCATCTTGCTTTTCAGCCGTGCACCGTTTGCGGTGGCAGTCGTTTCGAAGCGTGCACAGTGGTTGAATGGCGTTTTGAAATTCACCAACAGCGACGTACGATATTCCCAATCCGAGCAGACTTCTGGGATCTCTGGCTCCCTGTTCGAGAGCCCGTCGAAAAGCTTGAATTGCTTTTCGATAGTCCCCCGTTCTGTAAAGCCTTTCACCGTCTTCTCTGTCACTTGAAACCTCTGCCCCCAATCCCGCGCCGCCGCAGCCCATGGGAATTGCTTGATTCGAGCGATTTACGATAATTATTGGTACGGAGTCGGCAGTTGATGCGACATCTGAATGGGTTGCAATGTCATAATTTTTCGTCGCTTTAAAATCTGAGCGATTCACCAGCATAAGTGCCAGGCACGCCGCGGTGAGAGCGGTCGCTACTAAGAAACCGTTAGGCTGCATCGAAGGATTTACCTCGCGTCAAGTACGGCACCTGGAAGATTCGGTGAGCGCGTTGACGCGCTGAATTGAGTGAATAGTAAAACGCCCGAGCCAAGTCGAGAATCATGTCCAGTAAGTCTCCATCATCAGGGAGAACAGGTTGGAGATACATGGGAAAAACCCTGAAAATTATTTCTGTTTCGTTGGTCGTTTACTGTGTCTTTGCGCCTGGCGCTTATAAACACTGACGTAAGATGAGCTCTGGAAATCATTCTCGTAGATTTCCATAATTTCGGTGATCTCCTCGCGCCGCCGCTTGGCTCTCGAATTTATGGAGACTGCCCTTTCCATCGACCGGGTCGCTGCCGATTTATCTCCTGCGACGTCCTGGACAATCGAAAGCAAAATCCAACCATCGACAAACTTTGGATTAATGGAAATGAGTTTATGGAGCAGTTCTTCTGCTCTGTCCGGTTTGTCATCCAGAAGATAAAACTGCGCGAGAGTTATATACGGACACTCAAAACTCGGGTACTTTTCAATGCACTCCTTTGCCTGCACAACACACGTTTTGTAAGCTGCGGCAACGAGAAGGTCGTGTGCTTCATTATTCAGCTTGCGTGCTTCGAAGGGAACGAAATCTTTTGGAAGTAAGGTCTCTATCTCTTGAGTTGCTTGCTCTTGGACCCGGCGTTCACCGCGCTCCTTTGCCAATGTCAAAAGCATTCTGCTGCGGTTGGGGCGACCGATGAGCCGATCCGTCGTACCAAGTTTCAGGTACTGCTCTGGGGCAAGTGCTTCAGGAAGTCTTTCGTAAATGTTTTCATCACGCTCGATCGTAAACTTCAGTTCCTTTCCACTTCTAGAGACGCTAATCGCAACCTCTGTTCCGGGAGAACCAGATAATCGCTGCGCAATACTTTCCGTTGATTCCCCCTTCACAGGGACGCCGTCTATCATGAGAATCTCGTCACCAATTGCGATACCGGTAATTGAAGCGGGCGTAAATCTTTTCACGTCGGTGATTTGGCATCCACTTGTGACCAGCCCGGTTACTCCGACTACATCCGCCGGCGGTCGCTGTGTGAGTTCGACTTCAACTGCGTTCGAAGATGTGATGGCAGGCTCAATCGAAGCTTTCTCAGCTTTCTTCTCGTTCAACATCAGAAAAGTGATGGATGTAATCGTAATTACTGCCACCAACAAAGCGATGACTGAAGTGATTTTGAGAACTGTTGTATTCCGTTTTTCATCTTTGGGCTCGAACTCCTGTTGTATTACTGCCTGGAGATCGAGCAGCGCTTTCTTCTCATCGGTAGGCTCTGCAAGTTTTCTCACCACCACCGAATGTGGTGCAGAAGGAGGCGCAGAAGTAAGAACTATCTGAGGAAAGTCGCATCGGCACGAGTTCTCCCTAAATATCCACTGAGTCATCGAACCTTGTCGCTTCGTCTCTACTTTCTTACCGCAACTCTGGCACCATTCGAACGCTTCTTCCTCAGTCGTGGAAGATTTTACCAAAGCGTCACATTGGCAAAGTGAGACCCATTGAGTAATGGTGGCACCCTTGGTGCCAGTTTTAGGCTTGCCGCACTTTACACATGTTTCGGAAGTTTGGTCCATCGCCGTTTTATGTTTCTAATTCGCCACAACAGTTTGGCGGCTACTTGTCAGGTCTTTCAATCAGAAGGTCAGCCATTACTTTTCGATCGTATTTGAAGGGATAAGCGGATATTCTCATATAACCCTTGTAGGGATTGCTGAAGAGCGCCACAAGCAAAACGTTTAAAGAAAGTGCGAGCGCAACTAGAGCTGTCATGAAGACCTGCGCTTTAGCGTCTTCTACTTCGAACATGTAGGTAAACAGAACGGTCAGAGAGCCACCCGCAATTAGAACACCCCACATAATCTCGGGAAGTCCAGCTTTAGCTTTCTGAATGCGAAATCTTCTGCCGTCCGACAGGTCTTGCATCTCGTCTAGAATATTTTGATAGGAATTCTGTTCTCGCCCGGTTTGTGGCTCAAAATCTACGATGGTCCACCAAATTTGCCGAAATTCATGGCGAGCCGACTCAGCGAAGCTACCGTCATCGGTAGCTGCTTCCCACTCATCTTCGTCGACTAATCGCATGTATTCCTGCAGGTGACCGTGCAGCTTTTTTCTTGTTTCTACTGGCATTGTGTATGCCAGGTGAAAAAGATCGAGGCACGAATCCGCCTCTTGTTGCGTCATCTCTTTGGCCTGCTGATACTTCGCTTGTGTGTCTACAACAATGAGACCGAGTAAAACAGAATACAAAGTCCCGACAATCGACAAGAGATAGCCAGCGACCTCATGATTACTTTTCAAGCGACCCTGTGTGACGCTGTTGCGAACCAGCAAAACGCCGAGCGAAGCAAAGAGAACCGCGCCGCCAACCACGGCTATTCCGAACAACCAAGCATCAATCATGACCAACTCCGAATCGGATACCTAATCCTATGGCATTCCGCGCCATCCGTCAAAGAGGGATGATCTCCATACGACCACTCGTTCCCGAGGCAGGTCGGAAACGAGTGATGGTTCAGAGTTGCTCTTTGCTCTGTCGATAAACTAGTTCTTCTTACGTTCTCTTCGCTTGTTTTCGTCATCATCGCGATTCTGCTCGCGCCGTTGTTGCGCAGCATCGCGTCGTTGCTGAGCTTCGTCGCGGCGATGTTCAGCTTCCCTGCGTTGATCGTTGGAGCTGTCGTGTCGCTGGGGCGGAGCGTCTGTGCGCTGCTGTGTTTCGCTACGTTGTTGCGGACGTTGCTGTTCGCTCCTCGGTGATTCGCGCCGTTGTTGTTGCGGCTGCTGCGGTGCTTCGTTGCTTATGCGCGTTCTACTCTTATCGATGTTAGTTGTTTCGTTCCGATTGTTCGTTGTGTTATTGATTATCGTCGTGTTGTTGATTTGATTGATGATTGTTTGATTAGTCGGACGTTTTGGTGACCAGTCATTGTCACCTCTGCTGCGATAATAATCGCGAGTTTTGTTTATCTCTATGTCCAGTCTGAAACCTGGCGGTGCGTTCTGCGGACGCCAGTCATTATCTGGACACCAGCGTGGATCGTGCCTGCGAACTCTTTCTCTACCGATTTCGATTTCGAGATTGAACGAGAAGCCCGGATTGTTTCTCTCACCGATTATAACCGGTGGTGGTGGTGGTGGTGCCTCGACAACCACCACTTGTTGTGGTGGCAAAGCCTGAACCTCCGGTCCGATATGATTGTCCACTCTGGCAACTACGTCTCGTTTCTCCCACTCTTGTCCGGTTTGCGGGCTTCGGTATCTGGTCGCCATGTCGACCTCAACCGCAGTCGGACGGCCCAGCACATCACCGTTCTGATAAATGGGATTGAATTCGAGATGCGTCGGTGCTCCTGTTGCTTTGTTCATCGCTCGGACTTCGCCAGCTAGCCCCATAAATTGATCGTGACTGAGAAAGATGTTCGCATCTTCTCTCAAGCGGCAGAGAGCATCATCGTGTCGTCCCTGACGCATCAAGTCGTTGATTTGAATAGCCTCACTTGTCGATACTTGTTGAACAACGGCGTTATAGTCGGCTCTCCCCATAGTATTTGCATCAAAGGCGAGCAGTTGTCGCGCCTGATTGCCACCATCTCCAGTGTGCATCACGTTATTAATCAACGTTGCAGCCTGGTCAATTCGATCGTCACTCATTGAGCATTTCTCCTAAAACAAAGGCGCGCGAGGTGCGCGGGCAGCGGGTTTCATGGATTTAATGCTATTTTTGAATTGTGACTCACTTGTGACAAGTTTTGCGAAAGTCTGCGTATTTCACGCACAATAAAATAAGACAGGGAGGAAGGCCTCCCTGTCTAAACCACTTGCAAGCTGTGCTTGAAACTTACCGTGATGTTTTATTCCGATTATTGTTGGGTGTTCGTCGCAGGATCGTGCGATCCGCAGGAACTGAAGTTGAGTTTAGCTGAACAAGTTTGCGTCACGAGCTGACGCGACCAACCAGTTGATGCAACCAGGTGTTGCCAGTCCGCCTGTCACACCGGCGGCTCCGAAGAGCACTTTCTTCATAGCGTCTTGCGAGCCGGCAGCCATGTGCATGAAGCCCATGATCATTGTGGGGCCGCCCCAGGCAATGCCGAGGATCTCCATTCCGTTTGCGATAATGTTGAGCAATGCTTCTAAGTTGGCGAGGTTATTGACGCGAACCGTTCCGGCAGTGTTGACACCCATAATGGAGGTGGCATCGCCGCCTTGTGGCCCGATAGTACCATTGGTTGCGCCTTGTAGTATCGGTGACGCGCCTGCATTGATTTGTTGTGTCTGTGCGCCCGTATTGTAGTAGGTGTTGTTGCCGCCCTGGACTTCGCCCATTGTGGACTGCGAAGAGAACGCATCACCGTAAGATTGTGCGTGTGCTGGTGCGCATGTGATACCAGCGAGGAGAGCGGTTGCAACTAGTAATTTTGTGAGGCTACGCATGGTTAAAATACTCCACTATTAGAAGAGGTGTAGGTGGAAAGAAAGAAACGACTTAGTAAGTTGCCCTGAGTGTATGCTTTTGGTATTTTGCTTGTCAAGCGAATGTGATCAACTCAAGCGTGAAGTTTGGCTATTCATGCGGATCACACTTGTGATCGTTTCATGACATTTTTGGACCTTAGTTTGGAACGTCAGCTTACGTGACTGTTTTCAGGTTTTCACCCTGATGTTTTTCTCACTCATGAAACCGTTCGATCACAATTGTGTTGTGATCGAATACCTGAAAAAACATCATTTATATGACTGCGCGCTGTCATTTTGGCACCAGCCGCCACTCATCATTTTGTCGGACATGAACCACATTTGTCCGATACCAGGGAAGTTTGCCCGTGCCCTGTCCGTATCTCCAGCCTGCTACGCGGTCTTGCTCGTCGAACTCTATCGCCAGAATTGGATCCGGAGAATTACCGCAGTGTGGGACCAGGGTGAAAGACAAGTAGTACTTTATTTGATTGCATTCTGACCCTTCGCCGTCGTAATTAGGTTGTCCCAAAAATTTGTACAGCTCGGTTCTCCTCATTCCGATGACGTCCTGCTCCCGCAAAAAATCTCGCCATAATTCCATCCGAGCGATCATTCCATCGCGGCTCGGCATCCAGTCATATTTGTCAAATCTTTTTCTTCGGTTATATAAGATGGCGTTTTCTCCATGAATGCTAACGCCGTCGTATTTTTGAGGAATGATAAATCTTCCGTCTGGTCCGAGCAATCCAACCTTCAGTTCGTTAGTCGCGACATTTCGAGTTCCACTGGCTATGTGATTCTTGGAATATCCGAAAATGGCATCGTATTTTGCTTCAACAAGGATGTGTCCGTAAGCGTCGACTACGCCATATCTCCTTTGTGTTGAGTCCCCGTCACCATTTTTCACTGAGGCTTCTTGCCTGAAGAACCGCCAAACATCATCTCCGATTGGGTCTTCAATGCGAACTCCTGAAGGTAAAACAGATAGCAGCTGTCCTTGATCCGAAAACACATGTAGTCTTTCGTTTTTCAAACCAAATATGCGATTTTTGTCTCGCTTTAGACTCTCGTATTCAGGCTTGAGAACGAACTCTCCGGAATGATCGACCATCCCGCAAAGCTTGCTGCTCAGAGTAACAATTGCCAGACCGTTTTCGAAATGCTCGGTCCATCCGTCCTGAAAGGGACCGGCAATAAGCTTTTCGTTCTTATCGATCAAGGCACCACAGATAGTACCATGATCATTTATAGTAACGCTGGCAAAGCCTTCGTTGAATTCCTCCGCGCCATAATACTTTGGCTTGATCTGGTATTGACCTTTTCTATTTACGTATCCAAATCGATTGCCATGTGCCAGCTCTACTAAAAGAAGGTTATCGTGATACTCGCGAGATCGCACAATTAGTTCTTGAGGTAGGTCTGCGATGAAATTTGCCTTCTCATCGTAGAGCTTGTAAACGTGGACGCCTTCAGGCGTGAAGGTGTCCTGCAGGAAACGGTCGGTCCAGACCGGTCTAACATCTCCTCCGTTTCCGACTCCGTTGGGAGAAAAGATAATCCGTCCATTTTGATCGCAGATACCGAAGTGTCCATCTTTTTCGAACCGATAGTATCCCAGACCCAGGTTCTCGCGCATCTTGGCGCCCGGGACCTGAACCTGCGCTAGCTCTTTGAATGATACCGCGGGATCTATCGAGCTAGGCACCAGGGATGGTGGCGGAAGAGGAAACCGCTCGTCATAAAGTTTAGCCCCAGCGGGCGTCGGAATATTGTCTCCATTCTGATTGACAAAGAAGGGAACGACATCTTTCGGATTACCTTTCGGAGTTACTCTGAAACAATCTTTCGACATCCACCGAATATCGGCATAGACAGGTGGAAGCAGTATCTTGCCGTTTAAATTTGCTAGCCCGAAGTCGTCAGCATCTGCAGTCTGCGTAAAACTTGCCAGGATGGATAGAGCGGCGGATAGACCGAGCATAATACGGTTCTCGAAAGCAGGCATGCGTAACATCCGTGGGGGCACGAAAAGCATCCTAACACTTATTTGTTCTGGTAGCCCGGACCAATCACAAACTGATACCTGCGCCAATCTTGCGGAAACAGTTTTGCGCGCCTAGCCAGTTGGTTTCACTATAAGCTGTTGCAAACCGCGCAAGGCAAACGGCGCCTTGTAGTGGATAGGAGCGTCCGCGAGAGCGAGGTTTGGAGCGCGCTCGAATAAACGGCGAAGCGCAATGCGCGCTTCTGTTCTTGCCAGTTCTGCGCCGAGACAATAGTGAATGCCTGCGCCAAATGAAATATGTTTTGGATTTTCGCGCTGGACGTCGAATTTGTCAGGGTTGGAATTTGCGCGAGGGTCTCTGTTGCAAGCGCCTATCAAAATTGTCAGAGCCTGGTCTGGCTTCAACTTCACTCCGCCGACTTCCATGTTTTCTTTGGCGAGGCGACGGACTATCTGTACCGGCGGATCATATCTGAGGATTTCTTCAACCGCACTGTTCATAAGACCGGGATTATCCATCAACAGCTGCTTTTGAACAGGGTGAGTAAGTAAGTTTAGTGTGCCGTTGCCGATCAAGTTGACCGTGGTTTCATGACCTGCAATCAGTATCAAAATTGCATTCGATAAAAGCTCTTTCTTTGACAATCTATCATTATCTTCCTGCGCCTGCACGAGCGTAGAAATGATGTCATTCTTTGGATCTTTGCGCTTCTCGTCTATGGCTGCGCTGAGATATTTTTTCAAACCCTGCGTTGCGGCGATTGAATTAAAAATTTTCATTGGACAGCCTGAACCGTCCAGACCCAGCGTAATTTTTGTAGACCATTCTTTAAACTGGTGTCTGTCGGAAGTGGGCACGCCAAGGAGTTCTGCAATGACTGTTACTGGGAGCAGAAACGCGTATTCGGAAACCAGATCTGCCGATTCTTTTTTGAGTAAGTCATCGAGCAGCCGGTCGGCAATCGATGTGATATGTTCTTCCAACGCGTGAATAACTTTTGGCGTAAATGCTTTGTTTACGAGAGATCTTACGCGAGTGTGATCGGGTGGATCCTGCAACAACATATTTGTTGTAGGTCTGATGATTTTTAGTGCGCCGCGCAGCAATAAGTTGGGGTGTTTCCATCTGTCGAGACGTTTGCCGAAACGGTTGTCTCGCAGGATAGCACTGGCAACTTCATACTGAGTGACCAACCACTGGTCTCCAGACGGGCTCCAGATGATTGGACCACTCTCGCACATCTCTGCCAGACGACCATAGGGCGCGTCCAGCAATTGTGGCGAGACGTTTATAAGTGGGTCAAAGACTTCGGTTTTTTGCTTAAGCATGGTTGTATTCATAGCCATTCTCTTCTATTGGGGCGGTCAAAATCAATATGTGATGTGGACCAAGAAGTTGCGCTCGAATAGCTAATTAAATGTGAAAAACGTCGCGACTTTATTCGCCTCCGCCGCAGACCTTGCATGGAACTCCGCCCTGCGCCTTGGCTTCCGAGCGTTTGACTGCAATGCAATGTGTACAGCGCTTCAGGTGAATACAGCTTGATGTGTGATATTTCTTCGAATTTGTATTTATGTAGACAGTGTCGTTGCCATCGGCAAGCGCCCGAGTGTGTGGGTTTTCACTATTGGCGGCGAAAGCGCTGGTCGGCTGGATAGATGTGCCTCCCAGAGCCAGGACGACTGCAAGAATTGCGGTTACGGTTCTCATTTTTCAACTCCTGAGCAGGCGAAATTGCCTGCTCCCTCACATGCCCAGAAGTAATATGCCACTTGAAACCAAAGTTGACACTCTGGGCGTTGAAGGCTTGGCACTGGTGGGCGTTTGCTAAAATTGCCACGAGCAACAACAGAGGCATCTTATGGATATCGCTTACATCGGGATGGGAATTATGGGATCTGCTATGGCTGCCAATTTAGCCAGAGCTGGACACAACGTGAGAGTTTGGAATCGAAGTAAAAACCGAGAGACGCTTAAAAGCGCAGTCGATTCGGGCTGCACCAATTGTGATACCATTCGGAGTACAGTTCAGGGTAGTAAGATCGTCTTTACTTGCGTGAGCGATGTTCAAGACCTCGATGAGATTATCACTTGCGAAGGTGGCATTCTTTCATCCGCCGCGCCGGAGACTCTGGTAATTGACACCGCTACCATTGGTCCGGCTGCTGCTAAAACGTTTGCCGAAACACTCGCGAGGAAAGACATTCGTTTTCTCGACGCGCCAGTCACCGGCGGCGATGTCGGCGCTCGCAACGCTACTCTGACCATCATGGTAGGCGGTTCTCAAACAGATTTTGACGAAGCCTTACCTGTACTCAATGTTATCGGGAAAAATGTCAAATACTGCGGACCTACAGGAAGCGGTCAAGCCCTAAAGTTGTGCAATCAAATTCTATGCGCGATCAACATGATTGGAATAACTGAGGCGTTAATGCTGGCAAAGCAGTTTGGGCTTGATGAGAACATGGTGCCGGAAATCCTGGGTACCGGTGCAGGTGGGTCATGGGCTCTGGCGAACCTTGCTCCTCGGATAATCAATGATGACTTCGAACCAGGCTTTCGAATCAAAGACATTTTGAAAGACCTGCGATTAGTTCATGAAAATAGCACCGCGGACGGTGCCGGTTCCGAACTCCCCGGTACCGCGCTTGCGAGCGAGCGTTTTGAAGCAGCAGCCCGCGCTGTCGGTCTGGATAAAGGAACGCAGGCGATGCTCAAGGGCTACTGAGTCGGTCCAAGTTTTAAACTCAACCATTCTTCGTTGTACATGGTGCTCAAGTAGCCGCGACCTCCGTCCGGCAGAATGGCAACTATGTTCTTGTTCTCTCCGCTCAATCGTCGTGAATACTCGACGGCGGCCGCGATAATGCATCCGGAGGAACTGCCGAGAAATAGACCTTCTGTTGCGAGAACCTTTTTCGACATCGCTACGGCGTCCTTGTCCGCAACACGAACAACGTCGTCTATCAGCGAGATGTCGAAGTTGCCCGGTATAAAATCTTGACCTATGCCTTCTACAAGGTAGGATCCGCTTTTTGATTCCTTGCCCTGGACAAGATCGGCAAGGGAACTACCGATTGGATCGGCAAGCACTACCTGTACCTCAGGTTTCTGCTCCTTCAAGTAGCGCCCGGTCCCGCTGAGGGTGCCACCGGTGCCGACACCTGCGACGAGTGCGTCGACCTCTCCACCAGTTTGAGTCCAAACCTCGGGTCCGGTGGACTGGTAATGTGCCTCTGCGTTTGTCTCGTTGTAGAACTGGTTGGCAAGCCATGCTCCTGTATCTTCCGCCATCTTTCGCGCCCGGTTCATAAAATTGTCCGGATCTGAGATCGGCTTTCCGCCCGGCAGAACGACAGTTTCTGCGCCTAATGCTCTGAGAAAATTGACTTTATCCTTACTGACCTTCTCTGACATGACAGTGATCAGTTTGTATCCGCGGACGGCCGCCACCTGAGCCAATCCGATGCCGGTATTGCCGGCGGTGGCTTCAATAATCGTTCCGCCAGGTTTCAATCGGCCGGTCTCTTCGGCTTTCCGCACCATGTGAAAGGCGATGCGATCTTTTACCGAGCCGCCTGGATTGAGAAATTCACACTTGCCGAAAATTGTATGTTTTAGATTTTCGCTTTGACAGAAGCGTGACAGTCTTATGATGGGAGTATTTCCGATTAGCTCTTCTAGAGAGTTTGCGATGGCTTTGTCTGTCACTGTTTAGTCCGAAGAAGAGAACGCAGACAATCGTACCATTAGCGCAATTCGAGCGTGCCGATCTTGATATCTGCCGCTTTCAGTTCGCGAACAACGGGCTGAATATTGTTTGCTCGCGCCTGCAATGACTGACCTGCGCCCTTCTGACCGCAGTAGTACAGCACATAGCCGTATTTCTTTAGATAGGGAACGACAGCAATAGATTGAGACCCATTCACCTTCTCGGCGGTTCTTAGCGCCCGAGCCAGGAGAGGAGCGGCTGAGCCGAAGCGTCTCCTGTCTGAATAGAAGCAACCGAGAGTAAAGAGGGCGCGCTGTTCCAGTGATGGCGATCCAGCCCAGCGTTTCACCGCATACTTGTAAATCTCTTCGGCTTCGTTGAATTTTCCTTCTGCCACATAGCAAGTGGCAAGTCGATTCATTCGCGAGAAAATTTGTGGGTCATCAGGATTCAAGACGCTCTCGGTGATGTCGAGCGCTTCTTTGTAATATGATTCGGCGTCTTTTTTCTCGCCTTTCTTCAAGCAAATGCCGGCGAGATTGTCGTAGCTATTGGCCAGCGATAAATGTTTCTTTCCGAGAATTGTCGCTTTGACATCAAGGGATGTTTTATAGAGTTTGTCTGCCATAACATAGTCACGGCGCGCGTTGTACAGGTCTCCGAGCTTGTCGCAGCTGATCGACCACTCAAGAAGTGGATCGACTACTTGTGGAGCGGCGGTGCCTGCCCAACCCACGAGCGGCGTTCCTTCTTTGTAAGCCAGTTTCGCATTCTTCTCTTCTAGGTCGCTTTGCTCTCGAAATTTACCTTGCACGAAATTGAGCAGGTCTTCAGTCAACGGCTTTGCCTTCTCTGGTGTTCCTACTGTGAGGTAAAACCGAATCAACTCTTCCATGTCGAAAACTAGTTTGCCTACGTCCTCGCTGATGTTGCGGTCCTTGATATAAAATTCTTCTTCCAACAGTGGCTGCGCCTCGCGAAAACGCGCACGCACAGCCAACAAGCGACCTAAATCGCCCATGCTTTTCGCGATGCGAATTTCGTCTGGACCGATTTTTCGCGCTTCTTCGACAGCCTGGCGTAATATGCGCTCGGCTTTACCGTACTCATTGTTGAAAAACGCCTCTTCGCCCTCTTTTTGAACGATCTCCCAGTGCTTAAACGCTTCAGTCTTTTCATTTTCGGCGTAAAACGTCGCGTTCGAGGGCGCCGTGATGGACACACCGAAGACAAACGACAGAAATACGACACAGATGTGCCGTTTACTTGTTAACGCGCGAATAGGAGAGTTCACCTGGGTATCTTAGCGAATTTAATGGGCTTCGTTGTCATAACTACGCCCGATTTTCACAATTTAGGACGGAATGTTTGTGGCTGAAAGTGCCGTGCTTTTCGCCATAAATGGGTTCATTCGTCTACTAAATGTGACCGTGCCGCCGATTTCCATCGACGGCACTTCACTCGCTTATTCACTCACTGGAAAAACTTTGAACAACTGCTTACTTTGTGCGTTTACGACCAGAACTTGGGGCTGGGTGGGACCTGGTGCATGCGATGCTGTTGTCTTGGCTGCAGTCCATGCCCATCCTCCCGGCGTTCCCACGGATTGGGATTTCCCGGTACTCTGTCTACTGATTTGTCCGAATTGTTTTTGTCATTAGTTCCGTCATTGCGGCTAATATCCTTGCCGTGCTCCTCTTTGCGGAGGTCCTCTCCGGGGTCTAGCGAGCGCATCTTCTCGGCTGTCTTGCCGCCTAATTTGTCGTCCATTTTGTCGCCAAGCTGGTTATTGAGTTTGTCGTCAAAGCCTTGAATGGGAGCGGCGCAGAAGTCCAGTTCCTTGGGCAATTGACGTTCTAAATGATTGGGACCGCGACCGCCGCCGCCGCCGTGACCGCCACGCTGAACTTCGTTGTCCGCACCTGCTGCGCCGCGTCCAAGAATCATGGCGCCTTCGAGTAATCTGTGACTTGTGGAATCGGAGCTGGTTTCACGAGCTTGGTTTTGAACGCGATTGTCAATTTCAAAGTTAGGCATGGTCGGCTCCTTGGTAATAGAATCGTTGAGTGAATGGTGGCGAAGTGCCGTCTCAGTTTGGCTTTCAGGTTGGTTACTAAGTCGTCCTGTCTTCCGAACGAGAACATCATAATTTCGAGTTATGACAATTTTGAACCAGAATCCGGTGCTCAAAAATTCGTGGAAGACCTATATATGGAACCGTATGCGACTAGCTTTATTGACGGTTAGAAATAGATCGCCGTATTAAGCTAGTCTTTTGCTACGCTTGAAACAGACTTGAAAGGCGATGAAATGAAAATGACAGCCGGCACGTTGTTATATAAAGAGGTGGATGGTGAAATCCATGTATTGCTCGTGCACCCTTCGGGCAATTACAATCGCCGCGCGCCCTGGAGCATTCCGAAAGGGATGCCGGACGAAGGAGAGGAACTTGAAGCTGCCGCGAGACGTGAAACACTTGAAGAGGCTGGTATCGTAAGCGGTGACCTTGTGCCGCTTGGTTACATCGATTATAAGAAGAGCCGCAAGCGTGTTTTCTGCTGGGGTGGAATTGCGCCCGTCGATCAGCAGCCGCGATGCGCCTCGTGGGAGATCGATAAAGCTGAATTCGTTTCACTTGCCAGAGCAAAAGAACTTATTCACGTCGATCAGGCCGTTTTCATAGATCGACTCATTGAATATTTGAAGAGCGTGTAAAACGTTTCTCCACGAATACGCCTAGCGAACGCTTCCCATGAGTTTCTTCACTAGTGGCACCATGCATAGCATGACAAGAGCCGCGACTATAGCCGCACCACCCATGGAGCCGAATAGTGTAGTCATACCATCGAGATTGTTTTCATCGAAGAAACCGCTGAGTTTGCCGGCGACGAAATTGCCGATAGAGATGCTCGTGTACCATGCACCCATAGTGAGTGCGACGAAACGTGCCGGAGCCAGTTTCGTAACAGTACTCAGACCGACTGGACTGAGGCAAAGTTCTCCAAGGCATTCGAGCAAGAAGACGGAAATCAGCCAAAAGGGGCTAACTAGGCCGCTTTTAGCGAGCATCGCTGCTGGTACCATCAATGTAATTCCCAAGCCGAGTAGTAAGATCCCGATGGAAAACTTTGCGGGTGCAGAAGGCTGTCTCTCACCGAGTTTAATCCAGAGCATGGAAAATAGAGGCGCGAACATGATGATGAAGCCCGCCTGGAAAGTCTGAAGCCATGTGCTGGGAAACTTCCAACCGAAGATGGAACAGTCGATGCATTTACTTGCAAAAATGTTGAGACTCGAGCCGCCTTGTTCATAAATAGCCCAGAACAGAATGTTGAAAACGAACAGTACTGCGATCGCGCCGATGCGATTGATTTCTTCCTTCGTCAGTTTTGACGATTCAGTCGTCTCCGCAGCGTCTTTCGCTTCATGAGCTGCTTCTTCGGCTAGCTCAACGACAGGCTGAGGTTTTTTCTTACCCGACGGTCTCAGACCCGCATCGCCAAGTAATTTGCCTTGCAGAACATAGAACAGCAGACCAAATACCATGCCGACGCCCGCTGCGCCGAAGCCCCAGTGCCAACTCATATGGGGCGACATTCCGATGGTCGTGAGCCATCGCTTGAACTCGTCAGCCTGGGCGAAGTAACCGCATGCCAGAGGTGCCAACATGGCTCCGATGTTCACGCCCATATAGAAGATCGAGAAGCCGGCATCACGCCTGGTATCACCAGGCTTGTACAACATTCCGACCATTGTGCTCATGTTCGGCTTGAGAAGCCCTGTTCCCAGGACAATCATTCCCATGCCGATGTACAAGGTATGAAGAGACGGGAATGCGATCGTGAAGTGACCGAGGGCAATTATTATGCCGCCGATTAAAACCGCGTTTCTGGCTCCAAGAAGTCTGTCACCGATCAAGCCGCCCGGTAGAGCGCTGAGATAAACGCTCATAGTGTACAAACCATAGATGCCGCCGGCTTCCTGGTTCGTCATTCCCAATCCGCCGTCACTTACGGCGGTCACCATATACAGTACCAGAATGGCGCGCATACCGTAGTAGCTGAAGCGCTCCCACATCTCGGTACAAAACAAATTGATCAGACCGAGAGGATGTCCGGCAAATGTTTTTTCTTCCTGCGCGGCCGAAATCGTTGCGGCTTCTGATGTCATTTTCTCTCCCTTGACGCATCGCAGCAGCCAACCACATTGCAACTGTGGTGAGCGGTTTGCAAGAGTTTAGCACTTCATCATGGTAAAATGACACTTCAGTCAAGGGCTTCGAGGGTTGTCGAGGTCTGATTTATACTTCGAGGTTTATCCATGAAGAGAAGGACTTTTCTGAAGCGCGCCATTTCGCTTGTGGCATTGGGAGGGGTTTCGCACATGAGTACGAGTCAGTCGATTGCAATGACGGAGACACTGGGACCGCTTCTGGCGGAATGGACAGGAGACCATGGCGGAATCCCGCGCTTCGACCTTGTGAAAGTTGGTGACTTTAAAACAGAACTTCTGAAGGGGATGGACTTGAAGAGAGCTGACATCAAGCGGATGACCGAGCAGAAAAGCATGCCGACATTTGAAAATACTATCGCTGTATTTGAAGATATTGGTCGCCCTTACAGCCGCGTCAATCGGTTCTTCGACGTCTATACGGCGACGATGAACGATAAGACGATGCAAGAGATTGAAACCGAAATGCGTCCTGTAATCGCTAAGTTCGAAGACGAAATTATTCAGAACGATCCTCTGTTTCAACGTATAAAAACTGTTTATGACGCACGTGAAACTTCGAATTTGACAGACGAACAGAAGCGACTGGTGGATGTTTACTATCAGATATTTGTCCGTCAGGGCGCCGGTCTTGATGAGTCGAAGAAAAAGCGTATAAGAGAGATTAACGAGAAGCTTGCGAAGTTGTTCACGAAGTTCAGACATCATTTGCTTGCTGATGAGGAAAAGTACACGCTCGTCATTGACAAGGAAGAAGATCTCGACGGGCTTTCGGAGGACCTTCGCAAAGCGGCCGCCCAACAGGCGGAAGCTCACAAGATGCCAGGCAAATGGGTAATCACGAATACGCGTTCGTCGATGGAGCCGTTCCTTTGCTTCTCTACTCGGCGCGATCTCCGCGAAAAAGGTTGGAGAATGTGGACCAATCGCGGCGATAACAACGATGAGAATGACAACAAAGCCACGATGTCTGAAATTCTGAAACTTCGCGCCGAAAGAGCAAAGATTCTTGGTTTTGCAACACATGCGGACTGGGTTCTCGCTGACAATATGGCGAAGACTCCAGCAAATGCTCTCGACTTGATGATGCGAGTTTGGAAAGCTGCAACGCAACGGGTGAAGGAAGAAGTTGCAGACATGCAGAAGATCGCTGATGACGAGAAGGCAAACATTACGATTGAACCATGGGATTATCGCTTCTATGCGGAAAAGGTCCGTAAGGCGAAATACGATCTCGATCAAAATGAAGTTAAACAGTATTTGCAGCTGGACAAAATGCGTGACGGAATGTTCTTCGCCGCCAAGCAAGTCTACGGAATTGACATGGTCAAGGTCGACGGATTACCGGTCTGCCACCCGGATGTCACTGTCTACGAAGTGCGCAAAGGACCGAAGCAAATCGGACTCTGGTACTTCGACCCTTACGCACGAGATGGAAAACATTCGGGCGCGTGGATGAGTGAGTACAGAACGCAAGAGCGCTTCCGAAAAGAGATCATGCCTATAGTCTCGAACAATTCGAATTTCGTGAAAGGAAAACCGGGCGAAGCAGTTTTGATTTCATGGGATGACGCGACAACCATGTTCCATGAATTTGGTCACGCGCTTCACGGTCTGCTTTCGAATGTCACTTATCCCTCGCTTGCAGGAACAAACACAAAGCGCGATTTCGTTGAGTTTCCTTCGCAAGTTAATGAGCGTTGGGCGTTGACTAATGAAGTGCTTGGAACCTATGCGTTGCATCATAAAACTGGTGAACCGATTCCCGCCGCGTTAGTCGAGAAAATAAAGAAGGGCAAGACGTTCAACTCTGGTTTCACAACTGTTGAGTACCTCGCGTCCGCGTTGTACGACTTGAAAATTCACCTCGCTGCTACACCGGATGAAACTATTGATCCGGGAGAATTCGAGAAGAAAACGATGGCTGAAATCGGTTGTCCCAAGGAGATTGTGATGCGTCATAGACCGACGCAGTTTTCACATATATTTGCCGATGACGGTTATTCTTCAGGGTACTACGTTTACATCTGGGCCGACACAATGTCTGCGGACGCCTCGGAAGCTTTTGTCGAGGCCGGCAGCTTCTACGATCGCAAAACTTGCGACCGTTTCCGTGACACCATATTCAGTGTAGGTAACTCCGTTGCTCCCGATGTGGCGTTCAAAAACTTCCGCGGACGGGATGTCGATACCAATGCATTATTTCGCGACCGCGGCTTCCCTGTGTCCTGATCTATATGCGTTAGAGCTATCATCATCCTAAAGGATGATTTTTGAGGGCGGTGTCCGTTATGCGGGCACCGCTCAGCGTTTGCGGGGATAAACGATTATTGCCGGATGACCGAACGGTCGATGAACGGTCCAAAGAGAAGCGGTAGGCTAAACCTTGTTCACCCGCTGGTGAATCGCTTACAAGGAATCGTTCGACAATGGAAACATTCAATTTCATTCCCGCCTATCCGCCACTTCCCTTTCCGTTGCCGGTGTGGCTGATGCAGACGCTTTTGATCGCCGGCTTCTTTTTGCACGCCTTGCCAATGAATGTGGTTTGGGGCGGCTCTGTAATCGGCGCGGTGATGTTTTTCCTTGGACGCAAGGATACCTCTTCCTACACATATAAGAGTGCTAAAGCGCTGGCGATTTCCTTGCCGCTGTTTATTTCGTTCGCGATTACTCAGGGAATTGTCCCGCTACTGTTTTTACAATTGTTGTACGGACCGGCGTTCTATTCGTCTTCCATTATCATGGCTGCTCCCTGGCTGAGCCTGCTCGCCATTCTGATAGTCAGTTATTACATCGCTTATTACATTATCTATAGAGTTCTAAAGAACGATTTCGGCGCGAAAACCGCCATCAAGGCCTCTGTCTGGATGGTGATAATGAGTATCGGTTTTGCCGCGATCGCGTCGATTTTTTCAAACAACATGACACTGATGCAGACACCGGATAAGTGGATGCCACTTTACTCCAACAATCCTCACGGATTAAACCTGAATTTGCATGAGCCTCAGCTGCTGCCGAGATACACGCACTTCTTCGTTTCGTCTATCGCTGTCACCGGCATGACTCTTGGATGTTTTGGACTATACCTGACCAAACGTAACGCCGAATTTTCAACATGGCTTTTGAAGCTAGGCTCGCGAATATTTCTCGGTGCCACCATTCTTCAAATACCGGTAGGACTTTGGTTCCTGAAATCATTGCCTCAAAGTCATATGGCTGCCTTCATGGGTGGAGACCAGCTTGTGACCGGAGTTTTCATAGCATCGATGGCACTGATGCTGGTATCAATTCTGGCGACGGCTATCTCATCTGCGAGTGGTGACCGCCGGTTGTTCATCGCAGGTCTCGTCTCCAACGCGCTTTTGATTCTTGCAATGATAATCAACCGGCATCAACTCCGACTGATGTACCTGAACCCGCATGTGCAACCGGATGCGGTGGCAGTTAGCACTCAGTGGGATCTGCTGGCAATATTCCTTGTTTCGACTGTGGCTCTTATTTTATATCTCGTTTGGCTCAGCCGTCTCGTATATAGGGCTTTCCATACCGAGTCTCCAGCCGTATCAAATCCGGCATCTGCAAATGTGGCGTCTACCTGAGAAGTGATCTAACTATGAGCGATAAAGAAAGTTCCGAAGATAAACCAGTCGCAGAGCCGGCACCACCAGTCGGATTGTGCGGAAAATCCGAGCCCTGCTCCGGATCAAATAGCTGCGGTGGTAAGAGTTCGTGCACAGAGCATGTCGACCCTGATGCAGATCCAGCTGCCTATCTGGATGATGACTATGACGAGGTTCTCAGTCGCTCTGACTTCATGCGAAAAGCCTTTGGTGGCACTGTGCTTCTGTGGGGTGGAGTCGCTTTAGCTCCGATTGTTGCGTATTTAACGCCGCCTCCAGGAGAGGACAAAGAAGCCGCGAAGGTGACCAGCGTCGAAGTATGCAAAGTGTCGGAGCTTCCAAAGGGAACCGGCAAAAACTTTCGGTTCGGCTCCTTTCCTGCAGTCGTGATAAACGATATGGAAGGTCAGCTTCACGCGTTCAACGCGATCTGCACACATCTTGGTTGTACCGTGCAGTTCCGAGCCGACAAGCAATGTATCTATTGTGCATGTCACGGTGGAGAATACGATGCTTCGACCGGAAAAAACATCGCCGGACCTCCGCCTAAACCGCTACCGGTGCTAAAAGTTGCGATTGTTGACGACAAAATTGTCGTGTCTAAAGCCTAAAGGAAGTTCCCAATGGTATCAAATCACTCTCATCGCCAAGTTCAAGAGCAAGGCATTATTCAATATATCGAAGAGCGCCTTCCCGTAGATGGTTTACGTGAGCTAGCCGAGAAGAAAAAGGTTCCGCTCCATAAGCACTCCATCTGGTACTACCTTGGTGGCATAGCTGCGATGCTTCTCGGCGTGCAGTTTCTAACTGGAATTCTATTGATGGTCTATTACGTGCCGGAGATCAACTCTGCGCATGCGAGCATACTGAAGCTCAACTCTCAGATAAATTTCGGTTGGTTTGTGCGTTCGCTGCACAGCTGGGGCGCGAATTTGCTTATTCTGGCTCTGTTTGTTCACATGTTCAGCGCGTATTTCATGAAGGCATATCGGAAGCCCCGTGAGTTGACATGGTGGTCCGGGCTGCTTCTGATGGTCATTTGTCTTGCTTTCGGCTTCACCGGCTACCTTTTGCCGTGGGATGAGGTTTCCTTCTTCGCCACAAAGATAGGACTGGATATAGCCGAGAAAATGCCGGTTTTAGGGCACATGGTGTCCTATATGCTGCGAGGCGGAGATTCAATCACACAGGCGACAATATCGAGGTTCTTTGTTATCCACGTTGCGATTCTACCGGTACTGCTCGTCGGTCTTCTCGGTGGACACCTGTTTCTGGTTCAAGTTCATGGCATCTCAGAACCTGAGTCGTTCAAAAAGCTCCCACCGGAAAAGAAATCCTACGAGAAATTTTTTCCCACATTCTTCTTCAAGGACATACTTGTATGGGTGCTTGCGATTAACGTTCTCTTCGGTTTAACAACCCTCTGTCCATGGGGATTGGGACCGGAAGCCGATCCGTTTGCTGCTGCTCCCATCGGGATAAAACCTGAGTGGTATTTCCTTGCACCGTTTCAGTTTTTAAAACTGATACCACCCATGGTGGGTCCCATCGAGGGAGAGCTCTTTGGAATTCTTCTCATGTCCGTCGTAGGTGTTGTATTTGTCGCAGTGCCGTTCTTCGATAACGGCACATCCAAATCCTATGCTAAAACTGCCACTATTTTTGGTTGGCTGATTTTGGCTGGTTTGATTGGTTTCAGTATCTGGGGAGCTCTGTCATGAACTATCCGTTATGGGTGGTGCCGGTATTAGGCGGCACTTGGGTCGTCGGAATTATTTCCATCATCCACGTATATCTTTCTCACTTCGCTGTAGGTGGTGGCATCTTCCTGGCACTGGCTGAAGAATTAGCTTATCGACGTAAAGATGAGCGAATGTACGAGTTCTTACAGAAGCACTCTCGCTTCTTCCTTCTGGTCACCACTGTCGCCGGCGCTGTTACCGGTGTAGGAATTTGGTTCTCGATCAGCTTGGTCAGCCCTGACGGTATCCACTCGCTTATCCAGAGTTTCACTCTTGCTTGGGCTGAAGAATATCTCTTCTTCGTTGCTGAACTCGCGACCGCCTTCGCTTATTACTATACGTGGGGCAAGATATCGCGCGAGCAGCATCTTTTCCTGGCGCGTCTGTATGCGATCTTCTCTGTTTTCACGCTGGTGATAATTAACGGCATCCTCACATTTATGTTGACGCCAGGTAAGTGGCTGACCACTCACAACTGGATGGATGGGGTTTTCAATCCAACCTATTTCCCATCCCTATTCATCAGACTCTTAATCATGCTCGCCATTGCCGGTATGTACGCGTTGATTACGTCGTCCATGATCAAGGAGTCGAAGTTCCGGACAGTCATGGTGCGATATGCAGCAAAATGGCTCTTGCCGGTATTTCTCCTTGGACCGGTTGTGACTATTTGGTTTTTAACCCAGGTTCCTCAAGCGTCTATCGAGACAATTTTCACAGGGATTCAAACATCAGGAGTCGGCAATTTCTCGATTCTCGCTCGTGCGCTTTACTTGAGTCTCGTGCTTTCCGGAACAATTCTGATATTCGCCTTCTTCGGACCGTATCTTAACCCTCGAGCGTTTACTTTCAGAATCGCTTTGCTGTTCCTGGTCTGTGGTCTCGGGGCGACCGCCAGTACCGAGTGGATGCGCGAGATGCTGAGGAAACCGTATGTGGTGTACAACTATCTTTATTCAAACGGTCTTCATAAGGATGATGTGGCCTCAATTGCCCAAACCGGTTTTCTGCCGAAGAGTAAATGGTCGCGTGCCATCACTGATAGTTGCAAGGACGATACCGCATCTGGTGAAGCCATTTTCCGGTATCAGTGCATGTCGTGCCATACCGTAGAAGGCTATCGTAGTATGCGTAAGCTGCTTGGCGCTCGCGACGAAGACGCCATAATGAGTCTGCTGAGCATCCTGAGAGAAACAGATCCGAAGAAGAACAATTATTCTGGAATCATGCCTCCTCTAGCCGTAAATTCGGAAGAACAGAAAAGTCTGGCGAAGTATCTCGCTACGTTAAACGTGGCTGCTCGAGGTGAAACTGAGAAAGTAAGCGCGTTGCCGAACGATAACAAGAAGAAACCGGAATAGTAGCTCGCCTACTCCGGCTCCAATGAAATGCTCTGCTCTTGCGTAATGAGAATTGCTAACAGCGTTAGGTCGGATTATCTTTGCCGGCGAGCAAGACTGCACCGCCTATGGTGACCAGAACGCCTATAACCAGAATGGGTGTGCCGAATACGATTTCTTTGCAAATTATCAAATTCATTCCGGTAAAGGATCTTTCGATGCCGATGAACAGGAGTGAGAGTGGAATTATCTTCCACTGTCCGCTCTTGGAATACCATCGAGGTTTTGGATTCGATGTTTCATTCATTTTCTCAATCTCAAAAGCTAAGGCAGCTGCTCTGTCTTAGTTTCAATATAGTTCGGTCTTTTGGGTGCGACCTCATCCGAAAGGATGATCGCGGATAAGTCCTCGGGATGATGTTTCGTTTTGCGCGGGCTGTCAGGATTTTTAAAGTCCGGTCTCAGCGGTGAGCAGAATTTCCATGTTTCTGAAACAGACTCTAAGTTTCGTTCTTGCTGTTGCAGCGGGTCTGACGCTGTCATCGTGCCAGAGTCGACCAGCCGTTGACTGGGTCTCAACCACCGGGGTTATTAAGGACATAAAAGGGATTAGTCCGGAAGGCAACGCTGCAACTAAGAGAAAACAACCTCTTTTCGTTATCGTTAGCTTCAAATACACATACAAAGACCAGGACTATGAGGGATCACAGACTGTCAGCATCAATGCTCCGAAGCACTTTCAAGTCGGACAGCCGATCGCATTGAAGGTGAACGCAATGGATCCAAAAAAGGTGAATATTGACTTGCCGCCTGGACCGCCGGACAGGACTGGACTGACATGGCGCCAGCTTCCTGAGTACACTCGTGACACCGGGCGCCCGTGAATAGATAGTTCGCGACGACACGCTCGCGACTACCCGCTAGAATCGACACGCTAGAAACAATATGCTTGAAACGAAGGGCCTCATCGATAGATGAAGCTCTTCGTCGCAAGCGAGGAAAAATTTGCGGGATTTAGTGTTTACCCGATGAGGCGAACTTTCTGGTCTCCGTCGTCTCGGTTTTGTCGGAAGACTTTTCGCTTTCTAAGTTTCGTGGTCGCCGAAAGTTTTGAATCTTGAGCTTCCAATCGTCGACATATGTAAACACGACCGGCACCACGATTAGTGTCAAAAAGGTTGAGGTTATTAAACCGCCGACTACCGCCACCGCCATCGGTGAGCGCACTTCAGAGCCCGCTCCAATGCCCAGCGCGATTGGCACCATGCCTGCGATCATAGCGACTGTTGTCATCAAAATCGGCCTCATACGGGCCTCAGTTGCTTCCAGAATTGCCTCATGTCTGGGCACGCCACGATGCATGGACATCAGAACGTACTCAACGAGGAGAATGGCGTTTTTAGTTACAAGACCCATGAGCATGACTATGCCGATCAGAGCGTATAAACCTACGGATTGATGAGCAACTATCAATCCGAGGGCGGCTCCACCGATTGCCATCGGGAGTGACATCATGATCGTGAGTGGATGCAGGAAGTCATTGAAGAGCAGCACTAGAACTGCGTAGATGAGAACGACAGCAGCTGCGATCGCCATGCCGAAACCGGAGAATACATCTCGTTGAATTTCGACGTCGCCGCTCACGTTTTCCTTGATCGATGCGGGCAGGTTCTTGAACGTTGGTAGCTGGTGAATGGCCTTCAGCGCTTGACCTAAAGTCATGTTACTGTTTAACGTTGCGCTGATGGTGACCTGACGGTCGCGGTCGTATCTATCGATTTGCGCCGGACCGCTACCGAAGCGTACCTCAGCAACTTCGCTCAATGGAACCATCTGTCCTCTGAAATTCGACACTTTAAGGTCGCCGATTGAATCGATATTTCTGCGGTAACGCGGATCTATTTGAACGCGGATGTTGATTTGACGATCAGGAAGGTCGAATTTGGCGAGATTGAAATCTACGTCTCCGACTGTCGCCATGGTTGCAGTTCTTGCAATCTGCTGAACGGAAATTCCATGGTCTGATGCTTTCTCGAAATCGGGTATGACTTGAATTTCGGGACGACGCAATGCAGAACTGGAAGTGACGTCTGAGATACCGGATACGGTGCGCATCTCCTTGGCGAGTTTTTCAGTGGTAGCTTTCAACTGTCCGGCATCAGGACCAACAAGCAGGATTTGAACCTTGCCGCCCAGACCCATAGTAGCTGAGATGTTTGCGCGAATTCCAGGAATTGCAGCAACCTCCGGACGAATCATATCTTCGAATTGCTGTTGAGAAATTTTTCGGTGCGAGCGCTCTTTCAGGATGACGTAGAGGTTTGCTTTATTGATGCTACCGGCGCTACCGGATGATCTGACGCCTGTGGTCGATGGAGTACCAACCGAGGCGAAAACGTGTTCGACTTCCTTGTGTGCCATGAGCAGTTTGGTTACACGTAGCGAAATATCCGAAGTTGTTTCAAGCGTCGCTCCTGGCGGTAATTCGATAGCGACGAGACTTTCACCGCGGTCTGCGGAGTTTACCAACGAGGTCGGAAGCGCTGCCAACATGCCGACGCTTGCTACGAATATGGCGCCAGCGATGAGTACGGTTTTACCGCGATGCTCGAGAGCCCAGGCAAGTAGTTTGTCAAAGAACTTCTGCACTGCATTCTTCGGCGGCTCCTCCGGGGCGCCTTTTAACCAGAAAGCCGACATCATAGGCGTAATCAAACGGGCGACGACGAGCGAGAAAAATACTGCAACTGCAACCGTTATCCCGAATTGTTTAAAGAACTGACCGGGTATGCCTCCCATGAAGGCGACCGGCAGAAATACTACGATGATACTCATTGTTGTGGCGACTACAGCCAGACCGATTTCGTCTGCAGCTTCCAGAGCAGCTTCAAGAGGTTTTTTGCCCATTTGCATGTGGCGCACGATATTCTCGATTTCAACAATTGCGTCGTCCACCAGGATACCGATAACGAGAGCCAGTCCAAGCAGCGACATATTATTGAGGGTGAAACCGAGGAGACTCATCACTGCGAACGTCGGTATCATTGACAGTGGCATGGCCAGGGCCGCAATGCCGGAAGCACGCCAGTCGCGAAGGAAGACCCAAATTACTGCGATTGCCAGCGCGGCGCCAAGTAAAAGCGAGTCTATGGTTGCGTGATACGACTCCATGACATAGCCGAGATTCGAGCGCACTTTTGTAATTTCGACGTCCGGCATCTCCGCGCGCATCTTTTCCAGCGCCTTGTCCACGTTGGTGCCGACCTCGGCCATGTTACTGCCGGTGGAGCGAATGATTGAGAATGCCACCGCCGGTTTGCCATCCATCATTGCTAGCTGGCGCTGTTCTGCGATGCCATCACTTACGGTGCCTAGCGAATCGAGTGATGCCCAAGTTCCATTTTGCAAAGCGACACGAGTGTCTTTCAATTGCTCGACCGATGTGGCACTACCTATGGTTCTAATCGACTGCTCCTGGGAGCCGACTGAGCCCCTGCCGCCCGGCATGTTGGCGTTCATTATCCTCACCTGGGTGTTTACCAGATCGGCGGTTACGCCCAGGGCTTCAAGTTTTGCTGGATCGAGGTCGATGTTGATTTCTCTGTCGACGCCACCCGCACGTTGAACCTGACCCACGCCCTTAACTGCGAGCAAACGTCTCGAAATTTCATTGTCGATCAACCAGCTCAGATCCTTCACTGACTGAGTTTTTGACGAGACAGTATATGTAGCAAAAGGTCCTCCTACGAAATCCAATCGCTGAATTGTCGGTTCTTCGATTGCCGCCGGCAACTGGCTTCTTATACGGGTTACCGCGTCGCGTACGTCATTGAGCGCTCGGTCCGTATTGGTGCCAAGTTCAAACTCGATTTTGGTTTGTGCCGTGCCTTCGTTGAGTGTGCTTGTGATGTGTTTGATGTTGCCGATTCCGGCGACTGCATCCTCGACCCGACGAGCGACCTGTGTTTCTAACTCCGATGGTGCCGCGCCATTTTCTGAGACAGTTACCATGATCGTTGGCATATCGATGTTTGGGTTTTCATCGATACCTAGATTGAAATAACAAATCACGCCTGAAATTGAGAGTATCAGGAATAAGAGTATTGACGGTATCGGTTGCCGGATTGACCAGGCTGAGATATTCCAGTTCATTTTCGCCTCAAGACATGTGTCTTATCTATCGTTTTCCACGTGCTCAGTTTCGTTATCGCCCCACGGCAACGGGATCTTCGTCGTTCAAAAAACCTGCTCCAGCAACAATTATTTGTTCGCCGGGTTCGAGTCCGTTCCGAATTTCGGCGACATCTTTCACGCGTGCGCCGACTGCAACTTGATGCTTCTTCGCAACACCGTTTTCGTAAGTGAAAACATAATCAACTCCCTCGTCGGAGAGGATTGCGCTGTTCGGCACCGTAAGAGCGTTGCGATTGCCCCGTTCAATTTGTCCTTTGACGAACATGCCGGGTTTGAATCCGGAATCAGCTGGAATTGCTATGCGCACGGTACCGAGTCTGGTTGTTTCATCCACGATCGGTGAAATTTGAAAAACCTTGCCTTCTGCCGATCTCGTGTTGTCGGTAACGCGAGCAAGCTGTCCAACAGCCAGTCTAGAAATGTCGTCCTGGGAAACTTTTGCCTTTAATTCGATGTTGCCTTTGCGGATCATTTCGAACAAAGGTTTGGAGCCATTCGACAAGTCACCAATGTGAGCATAGCGCCTCGTGATTAAACCATCATCAGGAGCTCTGACTATGGTTTGTTCGATTTGAGCGCGCATTTGTTGAACCGCTGCAGCGTTTTCGTTTGCTGTAGCCGCCGATATTTGAACATCTTCTTTGCGACCGCCTTCTTTCGCCATCGTCAGTCGGTTAGCGGCCTGACGAGATGCGAACCGGGCTGCCTCCAGATTCTGCTGAGCAGCTCGGACGGTACTACCAGTGGTGAGTGCCTCAGTTTCCTTTGTTTGGGCTTCCATCTGACTGACCGCACCTTCCTTCAGAAGAGCTGCATAACGCGCGGCAGTGCTTTTCGCAAGTTTTTGCGACGCCTTCGCCTGATCCAAGAGGGCGGTTTTGTTTTGAATATCGGCAAGACTTTGCTGATAGGCGGCCTCGAATGAGCCAATATCCTCAACTCGATTGGGTTGCTCAGCCTTGATCAATGACGCATGCGCGCCTTGCAAGCGAGCTTCCGCTCCAGCCAGCTGCGCTCGAATGACCGAAGAGTCCAGAGTGCAGAGAACTTGCCCTTTTCTCACATAGTCTCCCTCTTCGACATCGACTGTCTTGATGACCAGTCCCATCGAGGAGGCGCCTACGGATAGCGGGTCGGTTGCCGAAATTGAGCCGGTGAGACTGAGGATGTCGGGCACTGCTTTCAGCGTGGCGGGAAGAACTGTAACTGTAGCGACCGGTACTTGCTTCTTCACGGCGGCAGCTTCGTGACTCCGTCCGTTGACCAGCATTGAGCCGGCTGCCGTTGCGCCAGTCAGAACCGCCAGGGCTCCGACAACCCCGACCGCTATATATAAGGACCGTTTAGAGAAACCGTTCGAGGCTGGCTTTCGTGTAGGCTCATGCTGCTTTGTGGCGGTGTCCGACTCAATGTCGGCATCGTTCTTGCCGATGGTCGGTTGACCAGGCTGAGCAGGCTCCATTGGTTGGTTTCGACTGATTACCATCATTGTTCCGGACTCCCAGGCGCTTTTGACTATTTGTCACAATAATGAATGAATTCATTCATCTATAATATTACGGACATCGAAATCTGTAAAATGTTCCGCTCCAGGCGGTGAAATTATTCTCCTGAAAGCTTTGTGGCGGTTTCGATGGCGGGTATTCGCAAAAAAATTCCCTGGTTTCGGGGCCAATCTTGGATAATTAAGACTGAAGCTACTACGGCAAGTCTAAAGAATGGCACGACCAATCGATCCGGAAAAACGAGCCGCAATTTTACAAGCGGCGAAGATGATCATCGAACGCGATGGTTATCAATCTGCGAAGATTGCGCAGATTGCAGCCGAGGCTGGTGTCGCCGCTGGTACCGTCTATCTCTATTTCGATTCTAAGGAAGCTATTGCAGCAGCGCTTGCTTCCGAATTCTTTGAACTCGCCTCCGCACTCACACGCAAGCATGCGCCACAGCTGACCGAGCCTAATGGCGTAGAGAATTATATTGACGCTGTCGTCGAATTCGCGATTGCAAATAAGGCCCTTCTAGAGCAACTCAAGCCGAATCCAAAAATGGCAGAAGATGAATACTCCAAGGAAAAACGCCGGGAGCTGCAGGGGCAGATGATCTCCATGTTGCAAGACCAAATGGACAAGGGCATTATCGATAGCTACGACCCACGAGGATTGGCCTCGCTTATCTTCGGTATCATGCACAGTGTCGTTATGGGCGTGGTTGTGTTTAAAGACTATCCTCGAGAGATATATCGCGAGACAGCTGCAAAAATTTTACGCAAGGCGCTTCAGCCCAGTGCTACTGCGTGAGCGTAAAGTTCGCTTCCTTCACATCGCGGCTGTTCGTCCCGATAAACACTTTGAAGTCGCCGGGTTCGGCCCCGTATTTCAGATCAGAGTTGTAGAACTTCAAGTCGTCGAGGGTAATCTTGAACGCGACTGTTTTCGTTTCACCCGGCTCAAGAGTGATTGGCTGGAAACCTTTCAATTCCTTGACGGGACGCGTGATGCTGCCAACCATGTCTCGGATGTAGAGCTGCACAACTTCCGTGCCTGCGCGCTTACTTGTGTTCGTGACAGTCACCGATGCCGTCAGAGTGTCAGCTGGCGCCATCTTGTTCGAGCCCAGCGTGATATCGCTATAGTTGAACTGCGAGTAACTCAAGCCGTAGCCAAACGGGTAAAGTGGATAGTTGGAAACGTCCAGGTACTTTGATTTGTACTTTTCGCGGTCATCAAAAGGTCTGCCGGTGTTTTTCGCGTTGTAATAGATTGGGATTTGACCAACGTTCACCGGGAAGCTCATGGTGAGTTTGCCTGATGGGTTAGCGTCTCCGAAAAGAAGGTCAACGGTTGCGGCACCAGCCATGGTGCCACCGAACCAGGTCTCCAGAATTGCATCCATGTTTGCGTCTTCCCAGGGAAGGGTGAGCGGACGACCGTTTTCCAGAACCAGAACAATCGGTTTACCGGTTGCCTTTAGCGCCTTCAACAATGCCACCTGATTATCGAATAAACCGATCATGCTGCGACTTGCCGCTTCACCACTCATGATGAATGGTTCTCCGACACACGCTACGACCACGTCGGCTTTGTTGGCTATTGAAACCGCTTCCGAGATCAACTCGGATGGCGACTTCGCGTCCGGAGTGATCATGCCACCATCTCGGTTAAGTTTCTCCGCCAGCAAAGGATCGTCCATAATGTTGCAGCCTTTGGCATAGAGAAAAGTATTGCCACTGAACTTGGTGCTCAGCGCATCCCAAATGCTGACCGACTGTTTCCAATCGCCGGCTCCGCTCCAACTGCCGATTGTGCTGCGTTGATCCTTCACCATTGGTCCGATGAAGGCTATCTTTTGCTTCGGATTGAGAGGCAAGAGCTGGTTTTTGTTCTTCAACAAAACGGCGCTTTTAATGGCGGCCTCTTTGCTTAGCTCTTTCTTTTGAGGAGTCATCGTCTCAGCTTTTTTGCGGTCTTCGCTCATGAAACGATAAGGGTCATCAAACAGCCCGAGCTCGTATTTAGCATTCAAAACTCTGCGGCATGCATCGTCGATCAGCTTTTCATCTACTCTGCCTTCTTTTACCAACTGAGCACCATATTTGGTGAAGAGCTCACCAACCATGTCCTGATCGATACCAGCCTTAAATGCCAGTTCTGCAACTTTAGCCTCGTCACCGACTCCGTGATTAATCATCTCAGGGATGCCTGTATAGTCGGTACAGATAAATCCCTTGAAGCCCCATTGGTCTCTCAGAATGTCCGTCATCAGCCATTTGTTGGCGGTTGCCGGAACACCATTGACCTCGTTAAAAGATGCCATTGCCGTTGCAACGCCGGCATCGACCGCGGCTTTGTAAGGCGGCATGTAGTCGTTGAACATCTTCACGGGGCTCATGTCGACGGTGTTGTAGTCGCGACCGGCTTCAGCCCCACCATACAATGCGTAGTGTTTCACGCAGGCAAGAACTTTGTCTGCGTTTTCATAGCCGTTACCTTGATATCCGCGCACCATTGCCTTTGCGATTTCACTTCCGAGAAACGGGTCTTCGCCGGCTCCCTCCGTGCAACGTCCCCATCTGGGATCTCTTGCGATATCGACCATCGGCGAGAAGGTCCAGTTAAGTCCATCTGCTGAAGCTTCGCTGGCGGCAGCGCTAGCTGTTTTTTGAATAAGACTCATGTCCCATGAGCACGACAAGCCCAGGGGAATAGGGAAAATCGTGCGGTGTCCATGTATAACGTCATAGCCGAACAACAACGGGATTTTCAACCGTGTTTCATTGACAGCCATTTCCTGCAGCTTCCGAACCGCAGACGGCGTAAACATGTTAAAGACGCCGCCGACCAGACCCTTCTTGATTTTCGCGTCCACATCCTGGCTCACGACTGGACCAGTAACGTCGAAGCCTATGGAAAGCAGGTTCATCTGTCCGATCTTCTCTTCGAGCGTCATCTTGCTCATGAGATCGGAAACAAATGCGTTCATTTTTTGATTCTCCGAAGTTGATTGCTGCTCGGAACTCGACTGCTGATCAGCGATTTTTGTAGCGGCCATTGCAGGAAGCGGCATCGTGCCTACCTGCAACGCAATCAAAAATGATGTCAACCAGGTTTTCATCATGACTTTTCGAGTCTCCTATTAGAGGCTGATGATACAAAGACGCGCATGCTGTGGGAGCTTTCCGCAAGTAAATCTATATGCAAATTGCAGGAGAATCTCGCGCGACAAGACTTCCGGTTTAGATCCGGTGCACTCGGCAACCTTAATATCTAAACCAGACTCAAGTATCTCACCTTGAAAAGCCAAATTGGAGCAATGCTTTTTCTGTCTACTTACAGACCTAACTATCTCGTGGCGGTCTGATTCTGGGCAAACTTTTGAATAGATTTGACGAGCGATAAAGCCAGTCCATCTTCTTGAAGCTGCTCGAACGTGACATTTTGCACAAAGTCATACTTTGCGCCATTATTCAGTAGTTGATTGTCCATTGCGTCGAGAAATCTGCGACCACGCCAATCGGCTCCGCCGATCTGAAAGAATACAACAGTCACCTCGTGCGGTGTTTTCATCTGCTTGGATGCCTGGATCAGTGCTTGTGCCACCATCATTGGTTCCGTCCGTGGTACCGGAACACCATCCGTGATGACACCGATAAGGACTGGCTTGGAACCTGGCTTTCGGTTTCGGAAGTAGTTAGACAACCGATCACGCAGCGGACGCGACAATCTGGTTCCACCGCTGAAGAACGGCTGGTCAAAGAGTTCTACAATATCGCTCGGTTTTGAATTCTCGTATACGTTGTAGCCGGAAGCAAAGGTACTCAGAGTCAGACCTCGTGGCACAAAAGGCGCGAGCAAGTTCGAGAGATTTCGGGCTTGCATTCCGCACCACTCCCATCGCGACAGCCCGTTGGGACAATCGCGTTGTCTCATAGATTTTGATTCGTCTATGATGAGCTCCACATCATACTGTGCGAGAAGTTGAACCGAAACATTGCCCTGGAGTGGCGCTTTCTGCGCACCGTTAAACAGACCATTTCGGTTGGCATTTAATTGAAACGGAATCTGATCTCCCGAGGCGGTTTGCGATTGCAGCCGCGGTGGGGCGGTTTGTGGCATAGCCGTAGCCCGACCCTGTAAAGTATTCTGAGAAGCTTGTCCGTTTAATGCAGGAGGGAACGCCGCCGCAGCACTTGGAACCAGGGGTTGCAGTTTGTCGCTGGAGCCGCTGTTTAAGTCTTCCTCAGCCTGAATGTGCAGTTTCTTCGCGTTGAGCTGAAACGGTTTTCCTTCTAAATATTGGGATGGCGCCGAATCTGCGCTTTCCGTTCCCTGAGAGCCCGGTCTTCTTAGACGATGCGGAGCCGGTGCTATTGTCGGCTCAACCTCCTCGGACCGTGCGTAAGCCGGTTGCGTGAAGGTCGAATGCGATCCATTCAAGCCGAACGGAAGCGCACAAATTAGGGAACCCGTTGCGAGGATGACGCTTAGTGCTTTGCGATGGGCTATTCCGCCTGACAAGACGCTCGATTCCTTTTGGGTGGAAGGCTGCTGGTCGTCGCTTCATGCAAACCAGCCTCTAATATATAGAACGTAAAAACAGACCAAATGGTTCAATCTCAAAGATTAAATCTTGAAATCGTCTGCGCCTTATTTTGTGCGTCCAGTTAATGGGCAGCAGCATTGCCGGCTCCGCTGGTTTTCTTCAAGAATATGACTGCGATTACGCTGGCTATAACAACGAACGAAAGGAGAAGGAAGGCGTCGTTGTAAGCCTGTATGTAGGACTCTCTGCGGACTATTCGATCGAGCATTTTGGTGGCTTCCTGTGCTGCGAGTACTGAATCTGCGCCTCGTGTTATGAACATTTGAGTGTACTGATTCAGGCGCTCTTGCACGACAGGAGAGGTCATGTGAATTGCTTCTCCGATTCGAGAGGAGTGCAGTTGTTCGCGTTGCGTCACGAAAGTTGAAACCATGGCAACACCTATCGACCCGCCCAAGTTTCTCATCATGTTAAACAGTGATGAGGCCGGAGCCGCTTCTTCAGGTTTGATATCACCCGTGGTGAGGGTTGAGAGTGGCACCATGATTAGTGGCTGACCCATTGCTCGCACCAAATTTGACACCAGGAACTGGGGACCTGCCGTATCATGCGTCATTGATGAGCTGAGAAATGAACTGAGCGCAAAAATAGTTAGTCCTAAACCCAGCAAAATTCTAGAGTCGAATCGCTGCATGAGTTTCGGCACAAAAGGAATGATAAGAAGCTGTGGCAGTCCGAGCCAGACCAGGACTTCGCCAATCTGCAAAGGGCTGTATGCCTGTATCTGCGCCAGATAAGTGGGCATCAAATAAATTGACCCGTAAAGGCCGACGCCGAGAGCGACGTTCGCCACGCTACCTAAACCGAAATTGCGATTCGCCAACAAGCGCAGATGCAGGAGCGGATATTTTGTTCTTAACTCATGCCAAATCAGTATCGCTAGCGAAACAGCTGCGATAATCGCCAGGTTGACGATCATTGGCGAGCCGAACCAGTCTTTGCGGTTGCCTTCCTCGAGCACGACTTCAAGACAGCCAAGACCTAGTGCCATGGTAAACATGCCGAGCCAGTCGCCCTGCTTCAGGAGTTTCAGGTCAAGTTTTTCCTTAGGCAACGCGTACAGCATCAAACCGATGAGCACCATTCCTGGTATCAAATTTAAGTAGAATATATAGCGCCAATTGAAGGTATCGGTCAGCCAGCCGCCGATAGCCGGTCCAATTGATGGCGCGAATGTGGCTGTAACCGCAAATATCGCCATGCCTATTGTCCGCTTTGCCGGAGGCAAGCTGGTCAAGATAATAGTCAATGACATCGGGATAAGCGTGCCGCCTGTAAAACCTTGTAGCGCGCGGAATACGATCATCGAGTTTAAATCCCATGCGAAAGCGCAACACATGGAAAAGATTACGAAGAGAAAGGCGTTGACAACCACATACCAGCGTGTGGTGAAGACGCGAGAGAGGTACGCGGTGAGAGGTATGGTTATTATCTCCGCCACCAGATACGATGTCGCGACCCACGTGCCTTCATCGAGTGTCGCGCCAATCGCGCCCTGGATATCTTGTAGAGAAGAGTTGACGATTTGAATGTCGAGAACCGCCATGAATGCGCCTAGCGCCGCACCAAGAACTGCGACCCAGCTTTTAAACGGAATTTTTACTTCTTCTACTTTGCTCGCTTTTGCTTCAACGAGTTTCGTACTTTTGTTTTTGCTTGACTGACTCATGACGTACACCCGATTGCGGGTTACCTAGCTCTTTGCGTGAGTCGATAACTCGATTTGTTTTGCTTCTGTTTTGCCACTGGCTAAAGCAGAATTATCTTCAGAATGATTTTGATTTACCGTGGCGCCATCTTTGACATCCACGCTGACAACCACTGACATGCCAGGTACCAGGAGGTTTTCGAAGCCTTTCGTGCTGTTTCTGTCAAACCTGATTTTGACGGGAACACGCTGAACTATTTTGGTGAAATTGCCGGTTGCGTTATCTGGCGGCAACAATGCAAAGCTCGCACCACTACCGGGAGAGACACTATCTACGTTGCCGGCAAATTCATGATTCGGAAAAGAGTCGACTTTTATTTCTACCTTTTGATTCGGTCGCATGCGCTCCAGCTGTGTCTCTTTGAAGTTGGCGACCACCCAGATATCGTCTGCGACGATAGTCATCAATTGCTGTCCGGGTTGGACGCGTTGTCCGGCCTCGACCGTTTTCTTGCCGATACGACCATCGACGGGCGAGACTATTTTTGTATATGACAGTTGCAGTTGTGCGTCCTTTAAAGCGGCTTCAGCGTGATGGATAGAGGCTTGAGCGACGCTGAATTGTTTTTCGTTAACGGTCGTTTGAACGTGCGTTGCTTGAGCTTGTTCCACCAGTCCGTGTGATTGCGTAACTTGAGCACGGGCCGCCTTCACCGCTTGCTGCGCTTGTTGAAGTTTAAAACTAGTTTGTTTCAAGGCTTCGGCAGCTGCTTCTCGTGAGCTTTTCGCAACTTCGAAATCGCGAATCGCCGTGTCACGTTGTTGGTAGGAAACTGCGCCCTGGCTTGCCAGAGTTACAAAACGTTTTCCGTCGGCCTTTGCGCGCGTCTCTTCCGCTTCTTTTGCCCGCAATTCAGCTTCTGCTTTAGGCACGGCAGCCTGAGCTTCGAGGAGCATCGCTTCGCTTCGTTTAAGTTCTGCTTGCGCGTCGACCACGCCGGCTTCGGCTTCGGTGCTCTTGCCTGTAGCAGTTGTTGCTGCCAGGGTAATGTTTGTTTTTGCGGCTTCCGCTTGATGTTGAGCTAGTTCTAGTGCAGCTTTCGCTTGCGCGACTTTAACTTCGTAATCGTTAGGATCGAGTACGGCGAGCACCTGTCCCTTCTTTACGTGTTGGTTATCGTCGACGAGAACGGTTTCCACTGTGTCGTTGATCCGGCTGCTCACCTGGTGCTGGTGACCTGTGGTGTAGGCGTCGTCGGTTTCCTGATGTGAAATGAAGTTTTGGAAAGCGTGATAACCGGCTACGCCTCCTAGTGAGAGTAGACCTAGCAAAAGCGAGGTCAGTAGAACCTTTTTGAGGGGGTGACGCCGTACGTGCTTGACAGGCAAATCCGTCGATGGGTCGGCGTCAAGGTCGCCGAGCTGGAAATCGACAGGGATTTGAGATTCAAGTGGTTCAGTGTCGGGTCGCTCAATGGTGGCGGGAAAAGCCATATTCATGTTTTCCAGCTTGTGATCGGAGAAAGTCTCTTGGGATGTGGCTTTCGGCGTGAAGGTGTTTAGCGAAACGGCAGATGATCCGCTGGCATTGGCGGTCCCGGCGTCGCTTATGGTTAATGTTGTAGAGCCGTACATTGTGTTTTCCTTTTTTTTTGGATAATTAACTATCCAGTTAGTTAATAGCATAGATCCGAAACTACATAACTGTCAAGTTATCCTTAATCCTTTATATAAATGGCATTCAGCAGTTGGGCAAACCGACGAATTCGGTGTTAAACTAAATAGTTAGTAAGGAGAAAGCCATGGCGAATTCACCAACTAGCCGGAAGAAAAAGGAAGCGGCGGGCTCGCGAGACGCCGAGCTCACCAAAAGCCGAATTTTGGACGCCGCCGAGGATGAATTTGCCAGGGGCGGGTTGCTCGGTGCCCGAACTGAAGCCATTGCCGCCAATACGAAAGTCACAAAGGCGATGATTTACTATTATTTCGAGGACAAAGAAAAGCTGTACCTGGCAGTTCTAGAGCGCGCATTCGCTCGGAGAGTGGCCGCTGTTCAGCAGCTTGACCTCGTAAACACTCCTCCGGAAGACGCTTTGCGGGCGATTGGGAAAAGTTTCATCTCTGAAGTCACCCGCCATCCCAACCTTTCGACGATTCTTATATTCGAAGCAATTCAGAACAAGGGACGCTTCTATAAGGATATAGCGATCGCCACCCTTTACGCGCCGATGTCGCAGATTATCGAAAGGGGCGTCAAAGAGGGAGTGTTCAGAAAGGTTGACCCGCGCCACGCCGCGGTGAATATCATGGGTGCGTGCGTTTTCTACTTCTGTGCTCGAGAGAACGTAAAACACCTCTGGGAGCCGGGGACTGATCTTCTGAGCCCCGAGATGGCATCGCAACATCTCGATGAAGCGATGGAATTTGTGATCGCTGGTTTGCGAGCGCGTTAAAGGGTGCCTCATCAATTGCCGACATGATTTGAAGCTACTTGCTCCGAACTGATTGGTTTCGAGTTAGACTAGGCATATTGAATCCGCCGCCGAGGCTCGTGTAATCATGTCCACTGATATCGACTCAATCGCGTTTCCAACTCTGACTCAGCAGGAGATAAACATCCTCTCGAAGATCGCGCAGTGTACGGAATTTGCAGACGGCGAATATGTTTTTCGCGCAGGGGAATCGCAGGCAGACTTGTTTGTGGTGCGTGAAGGTGCGATTGAAATCATCAATCCTCACGAAAATGACAAAACAGTAGTTGTTCACGGCGTTGGCAATTTCACTGGCGATATCGATATCTTGACCGGCCGTCCTGTTCTTGTAGACGGCATTGCCCGTGGTGTCACTCGATGCTGCCGAATTCCTTCGTCCAAACTGCAGGAGGTTTTGACAAAGGTTCCCCGGCTATCTGAAAAACTTCTTGTTGCCTTTCAGCAGCGTCGGCAACTACTGACTGAAGTCGGCAAACTCGGACTGTCAGTCGTTGGTTATGCGCGATGCCACCATACAACCGTTATTCGTGAGTTTCTACACCGCAACTTTGTCCCGCATCATTTTCTTGATGTCGAAACCATGGATGAGGATGAACTACGTTCCCTCAACTGTGGAGAAACCTTTCCAGTTGTTCGGTGTCTCAACAAATCCGATTTGGTTCAACCCACTCCTCGTGATGTTGCTGAAGCTGCCGGTATCTGGCGGCATTGTCCATCTCAGAAAGTAGATGTCGCGATTGTCGGAGCTGGTCCAGCAGGTATAGCCGCTGCTGTTTACTCTGCCTCTGAAGGACTTTCTACGGTTGTCCTCGATAGTATAGGACCTGGTGGACAGGCCGGTGCATCTTCAAAGATCGAAAATTTCATCGGCTTTCCATCGGGGCTGAGTGGAACTGATCTGGCTACCCGTGGCATTCTGCAGATGCTGAAGTTCGGCGCTAAAATGGTTGCACCGGTAGTGGTGACAAAGTTGGAACCGCCCAGCAAGGGGAATTGTTATCACTCATTGCACCTCGATTGTGGTGCAATCATCAAAGCTCGTGTAGTTCTCGTTGCCACTGGAGTGAAGTGGCGAAAGTTGGAAGCGAAGAACGCTGATGTTTTCGAGCGGGCCGGCGTTTACTACGCTTGTACTGCCGTTGAGGCGCTGCTTCACGACGGAGAAGACGTCGTTGTTGTCGGCGCTGGTAACTCCGCGGGACAAGCGGCCATGTATCTCTCTGAGTGTTGTCCGACGCGGACTGTACACATGGTGGTGCGCAATCAGTTTGGTCCATCAATGTCCGAGTATCTCTGTGCTCGCATTCGGTCGAGCCACAATATTCGGGTTCACGAGGGAGCTAACGTCACTGAAATTCACGGTAAGGATGGGCTCATAGAACGGGTTACGATAGTTGAGAAGGATGGCTCCAGTAAGGACCGACCGGCTGCGGCTGTTTTCGTATTCATTGGTTCTGAGCCTTGCACGAATTGGCTTCCCGCTGAGATGGCAAAGGATGAAAAAGGTTTTGTTCTCACCGGATTGCAGGTTATAAACGCCAACAAATGGCCGCTGACGTCACGCGAACCGTGCCCGCTAGAAACATCAGTGCCGGGCATCATTGCCGCGGGCGACGTGCGAAGCGGCTCGACCAAGCGTGTCGGTTTTGCCGTAGGTGATGGCTCACAGGCGGTTTCATGCATCCATACGCTATTGACCTTGGCTGAGGATTGTGCGATGCCCATTCCGGATGAAGTCGTCGACGCAGTGAAGATGGTGAAGGAAGCAGCTGTTTAGTTGCAGAAAGAAAAAACGCGCTCGCTGAAGAGAGCGTTTTTCAATCGTTTAGAACGTTCCATTCGTTTAGATCGTTCCATTCATTCAGAAAGGTCCATTCACTCAGAACGTTCTAATTCACCATAGCGGTTCGTTGTGCTTTGAAGAATTGAACGAAATCACCTTTGTCAGGCGCGATCGTGCTTAGCACCGCGGTGGTTTTGATTATGCGTTTCGCGATTGCATTTGCTTCACGGTGATTCGATGCCATCAAAGTCTTCAGAGGTTTCACCGCGTAGCATACTGACGGGATCGCAAATTCGGTTGTGAAAACCGAGGCATTATTGTGCTTCGCTTCTTTGATGTTTCTATATTGAACTAACTCGATCAAGTTGGCGTGGGCGAAACCATGTTGTGCGTTGTCGCTTATAAGAACGTGACGCCCTGGTGACAAACTTATGCGCTTGCCTGCAGTGTTGATCACTACGGCGTTCTTGCTCTGGTCGTGTAAGTCGTAAACCGACAAAGCGTTCTTCGTTTGCATAATGAGGGCGATCGCGCCGGCTGCGAGCTCCACAGTTCCATGCGTGGTTTCAACGATCGTTTCCGCTTGTGTTGCGAAGAGAACGTTGCCGCTAGAGAGAACGTGGTGATCTATCGCACCTTCTTTGGAACCGCCTGCAGTGGCGACCGTATTTATCTTCACGCCTTTGTGCTCGTCGCGTTGCAGCAGCTGACCACCGCTATTGGTGTGAATCAGCGCGTCTATTATCAAGTTGCCCGAGTCGTTTGTTGCTGACTCCTGGGGCGATTCGCCTGCGTTAGTTAGAACACCGGCTGCAATTGTGCTATCAGTGAAGGTGTTTGCGTTGCTGTTTTTAGCATCGCCGATGGTACCAAGCGTGCCGCCGGTTTGTGAGTTGGCGATTCCGATATATGTGTCAGACAAAGCCTGAGCATCGACAGTCGCAATGTTGATGAGCGCATTGCGATTGTTGAGTGCTGCTGAAGTTGTAGACGAAGCCGTCAGAGTATTTGAAGTTGCGAGCAGATCTACTGAGTTCAAGTTAGATAGTTGCGTGCTCATCGGACCGGTCAGAATTTCTGATACAGCCGTTTCTACTGATGGTCCGGAGCTTGCGCCGAGTACCGCGCCACGAGACATAGCCGCGCTTTTCACCGGCGGGTCAGCCTTGACGAGGGAGCCGCTTCCAAGCGTAATCAACTTGCCGTTTGTTGAGAGGTTGTTGAATATCACGTTCTTGTTCATCGCTACCACTGTGGCGGTAGGGGTTGGAGCTACGACTCCACCGGGACCGAAGTAGACTTTTCCTTTGCCGATTTCGGAGATCGCGATGTTCGACGGCGTTGTTGATAAAGTACCTTTCTTTGGAGGCTGACCGATGGCAACCACTACTTGACCGCCCTTGCCTGCCGTTTGAACGGAAGCACCGGTCTGGATGTCGATATCTCCGTTCACCGTATCCAGTGCTGCCAGAGTCAAAGCTCCGTTGTTTGCCTGAACATTGAGACCGGCATTGACTCGAAGAGTTCCGGTGTCTGCAAGGAGCGTGATATCTCCAGAAGAGGTAATCAAATCTGTGAGGACGGTCATGCCGCCGCTTGTGCTCTCAACGCTCAAATCTCCGCCCACACCGTTCGATGATACTGTGATGGCACCAGTCACGAGATCTTGGACATTTACATTTCCAGTGCTGCTGTTGAGGAACAGGTTTTGTGCCGAAACCAACAACGGCTTCTTGCCTACGTTTCCGGCGTCGGTCGTCATTGTTAGTGCGTTGCCGGCGCTAATCACCACACCTTTGCCCTGCGTAATTGAACCTTTGGCGCCGGCAGTCAGAGAAACGTTTCCGGATGCAATCGCATTCGATGCGCTTACTGTGATGCCGCCTGCGTTGTTCACCACTATCACGTTTCCGTTTGTAGTGCCGGCATTGATATTACCCATGATGCCATTCTTCGGTGTCTTCGTACCGCCAATGGTGAATGCCTTTTTGCTGTCTGAGCGTAACGTGATGGCGCCGGCGGTGCCAATTCCATTTCCATTAGCACTCAAATTACCCAGCACGATGAGATTGCCTGTCTTGCCGTTCGCATTGTCAGCTTCGAAGGCAATGAAGCCGCCATTGCCGTTCGTGCCTCGAGGTCCAACCTGAACAGCTGTTGGATCTACAGTCAGGTTGCCGCCGGTCAGAACGTTAATATTACCGCCGTTGCCTCCACTGACTCCGCTGCGAGCATCGAAAGTCACGTAGTTGACCGGTGCTTTAGGTTCCTTCGCCGGGTTGCTTCCTACATATGTAGTCGTCGTATCGTTCGTTATGTAAGTGATGCTGCCACCGTTGCCGGTGCCGCTGCCCATAGAGCTTAACGCGAGTGGAGAAGAAGGTGTACTTCCTGCGAATATCGAACTTGCGATCAGCGATATTCCTCCGCCATCACCGGCTGCGCCGGTGCCATTTATCTGACTGAGGAATGCCTGGTTGTTCAGATCAATGTATGCACCGTTAGCATTGAGGGAAATTACTGCTCCGCGTCCGTTGGAACCAGCAGCGTTTATACCTCCGCTGGCGTTCAGTATATAATCCGTCTCCACACTGATTGTGCCACCGGAGTTAGTGCCGGTCGCATTCAATATCAGGAATGCGCCAAGATTTACGGTATCAGTTGTGGTGAATGTGATTTGTCCACCGTCTCCGCCAACATTGCTGTTCGCATTTAGCGTAAGAGCCTGGTTGCCCGATACGACGTAATTGAGGATGTCTATGGTGATGGAACCGCCGTCATTGCCGGAATCCGGTGTGGCTGTGATGTTGTTTACACCGGTGAGGGTCAGGAAACCGGTCTTGTCCGTGTCGATTGTGATTGAGTTGGCGCTGAGCGCACCATTCACATTGACCGGACCTAAACCTTCAATCGCGATATTGGCTCCCGCCGTGATCGCCCCCACGGTGATGGTTCCAGCGGCTTTAACCCCGGTCGGCGTGAGCCCTGCGCTCACGGAGCCGGAGTCAATCACAGGAGTCCCAACGATTTGAACTTCGGATATGCTTGCCGTAACATTCCCGGAACCAGCGCCACCGCCTGCGTTGATATTGCCGACGCTGACTCCGTTGCCGCCATATAGAGACACATCACCGCCAACTCCCGTGCTCGCCGCCGCGAAAATCGGACCCAGGGATACTGCTCCCAGATGGGCTATAGCCGTGACAGACCCGGCATTGCCACCGGCAAAACTGCTGGTGGAATCTATTATGCCGGTGCCTGTGATACTGCCGCCGGCTGGATTGAAGCCGGTGATATCGTATGGAGTTTGAGATGTCGTCTGACCGCCAGTATTCGGGCTGAAGGTGAATCCTGCTAGCATCGTTATATCGCCACCGCTGGTAGTGCTACTGGCTGTGGTGATGTTGAAGTTTCCGAGATTGACGTTGCCGAATGCTGCAATAACGACATCTCGTCCGGTGTATGTCACAGGTGCGAGCAGTGTTACGTCTCCAGTGGGGTTTATTATCGAAACACCAGCGAAGATTAGATTGTTCGCCACGATGTTGCCGCCACCGGTTTGGACCCAGTTCAAGGTCTTCATCGTAATATTGTTGTTGCCTGTATACAACGAGCCTGGATTCGAATTAGTTGTCCCTGACGGGTTATTCAGGAATACGTCGCCCGTAAAGGTCAGGTTTCCAAACAAATTAAGGTTGGCACCAGGAGCGGTGCTAAATGTTATTGCCGCTGGCGAACTTGGATTTCCAGGTGTGCCGGCCGCCGGCGTGGTGCCTATCAGTTGCGCGCCTGCTCCGCCGTTGACGGTCAGATTGCCACTCAAATTCTCAATGGTTATACTCGCGGCGGTGATTGTGGAACCGGAATTGGTGACCGTCGGCGTATCTAATAGAATAGTCCCGGTCGTGTTGAAGCCTGATTGGAACGTGATACCGGTCGCACTAGTGGTGCTGAGTGCAACACTCTGATTCGTACCAATGGGTCCTAAGTTTAATGGGTTAGAACCGTTATTTAGGGATATCGTTCCCGAGCCAAATCCGGTAAGTGACATGATATTGTTGTTGGCTGCATCAAAGATGGCATCGCCACCGTTGATGGTCAAGGTCAGTGAAGCGGCGGTATCGAGCTTACTCGTTAAGTGCACGCCGTTTCCTGCAGTCATCGAAACGTTAGAGCGCAGGCTATCGATGGAGTTTAGTTGTATCGCCCCACTGGCTGATGTCAGCGTAATTACGCCACCATTGCCGGTGCCGTTCGGCTTCGCCATCACATCGTGCAGAGTGATACCGCTGCTACCCGAGACCGTGATCATTCCCCCGTCATTGTTTGTTCCTGTAGAATTTGCTATGAGGTTGGCCTGCGCTCCGAGGACCGCGCCTCCCGCTGTTATCTGGATGGGACCTGCGTTGGTCGCCGATGTGTTCAGGTTCCCTGAGCTCAAATCAAGTTCGACGTTATTGCCTGCTACCAGGAAGACACTGCCAGAAGTGGCCAAGACATTGCCACCGGATGTGGTGAGCATGATGTTGCCGGTCCCAGCTGCTCCATTGTTGGCAAAGAGGCTTATGAATGTGCCCGTCATGCTGCTGGCGATGAACTCGATATCTCCTGCCGCAAACCCACTGCCGCCCGCATTTGCACTCGCGCTCAGACCGGCTGTAGCGGTGAGAGCACCGCTACCAGCATCCAGCAAGATATCGCCGCCAGCACCAGTTCCGCTGGCGTTTAAGATAGCTCCAAGTGTGATACCACCCGTGCTTAAGTTGCGGATGGCAATGCTGCCGCCACCAGAAGCAGTTCCCTGACCGAGAACACTAATGGTTGGAGCTAGAAAACTACTAGCCGACCGGACTGTGATATCGACCGTTCCTCCGTCACCACCAGTGTTTCCGCTATCGGCGAGTATAGGACCTATTGACACAGTCCCGCTGCCGGCGTCAATCAAGAGATGACCGCCGCTACCAGTGCCGGAGCCTGACAGACCGACATTACCCACCGAGAAATTGCTGGTCACCCCCGATTTCAAGGTCACTGTCGGTCCGTTAAAGTTTGAGGGCGCCACACCGAGGACGCTGCCGATTTGCAAGTCGCCATTTGTGCTGACGTCGATGAAACCAGGTCCAGAAGCAACGGAGTTGAGGCTGACACTTCCACCGGTTAGCGAACCTCCAGTGAATGTACCGGAATAAGACGCGTCAGATTTTAGAATCGATCCTGCCGTTCCTACAACAGGCGTGGCTGCATTCACTGTAATCGCTGCACCGCTAGTCCCAGACCCGGCACTGCCAATCGCTCCCAGGAACGAAATCGCAGTTCCCGTATTGTGATTGGCCAGGACTGAAATAGCTCCATGGGTCAGAGTTCCAGAAGCATTTATTGAACCGGCGTTGGATTGGATGCGTCCTGTGTTAGCTGTCGCGCCCTGAAATGCAAGTAGCGTGATATCGCCAGCGGTGCCGTTGACTGCTGTGCTCGCTGATGTTATTTGTGAGAGCGCGCCGCCTCCTGTTGTGAAGTCAATTGAGCCGCCGGTCGAAGAAGCCCCATTGATGGTGACATCGGTGTCGGTTTCCGTGAAGGCTGCGCCAGCTGCCATCACTACATTTCCTCCCGGACCGCTTGCACTGCTGGCGTCTATCTGGAGATTCGGTAGTGTGGTCGAAATATTACCGCCCGATACAATAAGAATTCCACCGTCTGCTGTGACGTTGTTATTCAGCTGAATATCACTGGTTGATGTAAGCGTTACCGGATCGGCTGTGATGGCTGCGTTGATAATTAGCGTTCCATTGGCGCTCATGCGCACATCTTTACCAAACTGCGAACTGTTTACTGTCAAGGTTGAGCCGCTTCGCAGAGTAGTTGTTTCAGTAAAGTTCCATCCGGTGTTTATGAGCATCGCACCTGTTGATGCCAGGTCTACCGTAGCAGTGCCAGCAGCTCCGTTAACCTGAATACTGAATTCTCCAGGGTTGCTGCCAACAGTCAATGGACCGGCGTTATTGTGGACAATTACCGTGCCACCGCTTCCTGAACCAGTTCCATTTGCTTGAAGTGATATATTGCCTGCTGGGATCGTCAATCCACTGTAGTAGAGCGCGATTGTTCCACCGGCATTGTCGGTTCCTGCTGCGCTCCTATTTATTGTTGGAGAGCCAAGCGTGGAGAGGTTGAGAATTCCGGTGCCAGCATCCAGCGTCAAGCCCGCTCCGTCGCCGTCGGCGACCAGAGTCGTCGGTAGAGCGGATACGAAGATACCGCCGCTGCCCGTATTCCTTACCGTAATTTCGCCTCCGTCACCAGATGTGGTGCCGGCGTTGGCCGTAATTGCTCCGCTTCCATTGCTGCCGCCACCGCCCAGATTGAATGCGCTGGCGCTTCCGGAGATTAGAGTTACCGTTCCGGCGTTGCCGATCGTCGTGTTGCTGCTTACGTCGATTGTGCCCACTGAAATATTGCCACCGGATTGGAGGTAAAGATTTCCTCCGGCCGCGCCGCTGGTTGTGCCGCGCAAGTCGACATTACCCATGCTGATATCTGCGACCGTCGCAATACTGAGTGAGCCGTTAAATGTGGTTTGAGAAGCGACACTGTATGTGCCACCGGTCAGCGCACCGGTCTGGAAATTTCCGATAGTCGGGAGACCAAACGATTGGAGCGTGTTGGGTGTGACATCAATAGATGTGTTACTTGGAACTGCAGTTCGAATGGAGATGCTGCCGCCCAGATTCGCAGCCATGTCAATCTTCGGAAGAACGATTTGACCGGGCGATACAACTACAACATTGCCGTTAGATCCGAAGACCGGCGGCGGTACAAAGAAGCTGGACCCGGCTGCTGAAAAGAGATTGTTGACGTTTGACGGATTGCTCAGAATGTCGCCATAAGCAACGAGAGTGATGCTTCCGCCATCCAGGTAGAGCGGATCGGTTCCGCCAACTGTGTGCGCATCGATGTGGGTGATGGCGCGGGCAGTGTACCCATCGACCCGAGTGCTTCCGGCATCAAATAAAATCGAACCACCGGAAGTCGATTGCCCAAGAATGTTGATGGTGTTGCCGACCCGCTGGAAGTTTGCTCCGGCAATAACCGTTATATTACCGCCATCTTCTCCACTCGTCGTTTCAATCGAGGCATCTGAAAAATGTATGCCGGGACCGGTGATCGGGTTGTCTATCGTCTGAATCGTGCCACCAGCAACGATGGCAACGCCTCCACCTCCACCGTGATAGGTGGTTCCTCCACCAGTGGCATGAGTGATGATTCTGGTTGAGAAACTGATGTTGCCATTTGCAGTCCAGAGCATTGTATTTTGATTGGCTGCATCTCCGCTGACGACGGCTTGCTGACCAGCCACAAGAATGTCACCGAGCGAGCTTACCTGGAAGTTTCCGAAGAGGCTTACGTCTCCAAACTGGACTCCTCCGGTCCCGCCTTCCAAAGTGATGGTGGATGCTGACGATACCAGGCTTCTGTAAATTACCATGCCGGCGCCGGAGGTTACTAAACCTCCTTTGACGGTCCCTGCGGTGATGCCGCCGAAACCTGCTGCTGTCGAGACTGTTAGCGCACCCGCTGGCGTCGACGTACTTATGTATATATCTCCGGTTCCATTCGTGTTGCCTCCGCGAGCTATCGCTCCACCCATGGTGATTGCATCGGCGGTGCCGGCGCCAGCGACGATTGCTATGTCTCCGTTGATACCGGTTCCATTGGCGGCCGTGCTGACATCGAATGCGACTGATGCGGTTCCAGGCAGTATTACCTTGCCTTTGCCTCCAGCTCCGCCGTATGCGAGGACGGTGAGATCACCTCCATTGCCATTGCCGCCGGTGCTGATCGCCCTGAGGTTCTGAATCTTGGCCCCAGCCAAGAAATTCACATCTCCACCGGTTGCGGACGCACCATTAATGGTGACATCATTTGCATTGACGTTGAAATTTGCTCCTGCAGCAACGAGGACATTACCTGCGTTTCCGGCGAAACTAGCGTCCAGCGACTGAGAACCGTTAGGTCCAGATAAAACATCTCCTCCGGCTACGACTACGATGCCGCCGCTGGTAATAACGCTGCCGCCGATGGTGATGTCACCCAGCGCGGTCAGTTGAGATCTCAAAGTGCCATTCGGATTCTGGATCGAAATTAGCGAGCCGGTCAGTAGGTCTCCGTTGGACTGGAGTTTGATCAAGCCTCCGATGCCCGCTTGCACCTGGGTGACCGACGTGTCTCCACCTCCTACGACAGTGGCGCTGCCTCTGGTTGTCAGATTCCTCGCCGTGACGGTGCCACCGCCAATAGTGCTTGATGGGATGAGAGAGTTTCCGGAGGTGATACTGCCATTAGTGCCGAAAGTAATTGGTGATCCGTTGGAACTGACGGGTTGTGTGTTTGAAACCACGATGTTGCCGGGTGTGCCTGTTCCGTTGAAATTGGATACGTCCTGTATGTTTATCGCAACTCCGCTGGTCGCGCCAGCGAGCACTGAGATGTTTCCATTTGCGCCGACGCCCTGTCCGTTTGCCTGGAAGAGCCGATTCGTACCATCTAAGGTGAGAATTTGACCTTTGGCACCTCCGGCGCTGGCAAACGCTGCCAGCGTGATGTCTCCGCCACTGCCGCCTGCCGCAGAGGTGGATGCGTCAATCCCGAGCGCTGCGGTAGCGCCAGTTAAGTCTATGTTTCCTCCAGTGCTGGAGGCACCGTTAATTGTTACCGGTGTTGACGCGTTCTGAGTGATACTGCCGATCGATTGGTTCGGGAGATTGCCGCCGGAGACTGGACCGGAACCAGAAGTTATATTTGCTCCGGCGATGATGTTTATGTCGAATGCAACGCCGCTTAAATCGCGAGCTCTGATGGTCAAGTTCGGAACCGTGGTAGTGATATCGCCACCGGCTATGATGGCAAGGTCCTCACCTACGATCACATTGCCACCCAGAACAATATTTCCCGTGTTGAAATAGGTAGGGTCTCCTGTGAGACACTGCTCGCCGAGGACTAGCGTATCGGTATTCGTGCTCACGTGCGCAGCTAGACCAGTCGTATTAACCTTGCCGGTCAGGTCTTCGACGGTGACGGTGGCTGTGCCCTGACCTGCGTTTATGTTCAAATCTTTTGAGTAGAGATTGCCACCGTATATAATACTGTCAGCGGTGCCGACGTAATCTGACTCTCTGAGATTGATAGCACCGTTTAAAGCGCTCATGTTGCCGGCCAAGTTATTGACCAGCAGCTTCGCATCCGGGGTGGCAGTAAGTGTTATGTCTCCATTTGCTGAGGCAATCGAGCCATAGTTCGTAATTGCGGCAGAATTGAGAGTAACGCTGCCGTTTGCCTGAGCTGCTGCTCCACCTGCATTGTTGATAGCTCGTCCGGCGGTCAGCTCCAGGCTGCCGGAGCTGGAAATGTTTCCAAAATTATTCAAATCGCGATCAGCGCGAAGTGCCAGATTCAGTTCCGGATTTGAAGCGGTTGAGCCCGATGAGATTGAGGCGCCCGACTCATTGTTGATGTCACGCGCTGCAATCACCGCGGTGTTTTTGTTTGCGTTGGTGGATATTGCGGTGAGCGATCCATAGTTTTGAATATCGCTTTTTACACGCACACCATCTGCGGTGCGAGCAAAGTCCCCTGTAACAGAGACGTTTACAGGAATTACCAACTCGGATGCGCGGATTGTCGCGCCGTCATCGCTGACGTTGTTGAGATTGAGAGAGCCGCCGGTAGCAGCTCCTCGATTGCTGAGTTCCAAGGACTGATCGCCGGTAGCCAGCTTCTGGTTCAAAGCCGCAAATTCAGCCGCGGTTACTTTGCTGCCAGCCGAAATTTCCTTTGTCTGGTTGCCGACCTTTATTGAAACGGTTCCGGTCAGCAGGTTCTGGCCGACCGTAATATTTGCTGTGGTGGATGAGAGGTCAAGTGACAAACCTTGGGTGACGATTTTCGATTTGCCGTTATCGTTTGTATAAGTGCTGCGACCCTGGTTCGGTCGTTCCGTGCGAAATGTCGAGACCTGACCGGGAAAGAGTATGGCAGTGCTTTCTCTGCTGTTGATGTGATGAAAGTTGGGTTCTCTCCGGGTGACGCCTACTGATGCCGCGGTCGGGATATTCGCGGAGCTTCTCAATGCCCGGCTTTCCATCATCGTGGCCCGATTCTCAAGGCGAACATCATGCCGTTGTTGGCGCAGTTCATGGCGTTCTGCGCGCATGCTAGCCCTGGCCTCTGACGTGTGCAAATCAGGAATTGCATTCGGATTGGCTTGCGCGGCGGTTGATGTTCCTATTGCCAAAATACTAGCCACGACCGATGCGTCGAGAGCCTTAATCCAGTTCTGTTTCAAGTCTTGTGTGTTCATGCAATGCACCAGAGTGTAGGGAGGCGGTATCGAATGATTCCATGCGAAAACAGCGCGGACGAAAACTCGTCCGCTCTCGATGCCGATCGCGAGTCGTGCCATGGGATGCCCGGTCCGATGTCGTGCCAGGTGACATGCGTTCCAGCCAAAATAGTATCAGAGAATTGGCTCGTCAATTGCTCATTCAAGCGATGCTGGCGGGTGATCTTTTTGTAAGGCTGTCAAGCAGCTTGATTTCACAGTGTTTTTGAAATTGATCGCCATCTTCATTTTCGACTTTAGTATCGAAACCGCAACATCGGAGATGAACCTTTATGTGCCGTATGGAGGTCGTGCGCGAAAGCCAACGATCACAATTCAGGGAAATCGATGTGACGGTCAGCTCGAGGTGGTCTGACTGGCCCGTTTGCCCGTTCTGTCGTGTAAGGTTTTGCGGAACCTCTCTGCTACTTCAAGTTATGCAAAATAGTTGTCATTTTGCTCCACGCATCGTCGCGGGCAGCGCGATCGGGTTCCTTCGCATCCGGGGATTCACCACTGCGCATGAAACCATGACCGGCGCCCTTATAAATCTTGGGGGAAAATGTTTTCGATGCATCTTTCATCTTTATGATGGTATCGTCAACGGTGCTGGTGACGCGATTGTCATTCTCCCCGTAAAATCCATAAACCGGCGCTTCAATTTTGTCGACTTCTTCGAGGCTCGCATTCGGATTTCCGTAAAAAACTAATCCCGCTTTTAAACCCTTGAGACTGGTCATTGCAAGCCATGTTTGCGTGCCACCCCAGCAGAATCCGGCGGCTGCGAACGTTCCATTTGCTGATGGCAAATGCTTACCGTAGTCTAAAACTGCTGCCATATCCGCAGATAGCTGTTCACGTGGAAGAGCGGAGACAGCTTTTCGAATCTCATCCACGCTATTGTATTTTGCTGTTTCTTCTCCTGGTTTTCCGGAAAGAAAATCCGGAGCGATTGCAATGAAGCCGTTTTTAGCTAAATCGTCGCAGACTTCGCGAACCCAATCACTCAATCCAAAGATCTCGTGGATGACCAATACAACAGTAGCTTTTCCCTTGATTTCAGGATATGCGACAAAGCACTTTATCTTGCGATCATTGCGCTGCACATCGACCCATTCGAGATGACGGGGGGATTTTTCAAGTTTTTCCCGAGCCCAATCCTGAGCGTCGGCAGCAGGGCAAAAAAGCAGGTTCAGTAGAATCGCGAAAGTCATAATCCTTGTCACAGGCAATCCTCTAGTCATGGATGAAAAAGCAGTTTGACAGTATACTTTTGATGATCTAAGTTGTGCAATAATTGAATTTCTTTTGACCATGAAAATTTGGGTTGATGCTGATGCCTGTCCCGGAGCCGTCAAAGACATAATTGTCACTGCGGCTCATCGTCGCAAGGTCGAAACTGTTTTTGTAGCGAATAAGTTGATAGTTGTACCGGACTCCCCGATGATATCAGCGATCCAGGTTGATATGTCGCCTGACGCGGCTGACCGGCTAATCGAATCTCGTGCGGTGAAGGGAGACCTTGTCATAACCCAAGACATTCCACTTGCTCATGCCCTTGTTCAGAACTCGGTGACCGTAATCAATCCTCGAGGTGAAGCATTCACCCCGGAGAACATCGGAGAGCGTCTCTCTATGCGTAATCTGATGCAGGACGTGCGCGACGCTGGCGAACTGACAGGTGGACCGAAAGCATTTGGTGATAAGGAAAAACGCACTTTCGCTTCCATGTTCGATAAAGAATTGACAAGGCTTTTGCGAGCGTCCAGTGTATGACCGGCCTCAATTTTCCACAAAGGTATTCTGAAGTTTGGAGTATCAGGAAATCCAGTGCTAAAGTTTTTTTAGTCGGCGGTTCAATAGTTTGGTACCACTTATGTGCGCCGCCAGTGGTGGCACATGAAGCGATGCCGAAGACCTGTGATATCGGAGGTGATAGCATAATCCAGCGCCAACTGACTCGTGTCAGGGACAGACCTTCTGCAGGAATCGGCATCATTGATAGGCGTTTACAGCAACTGGACAGCGGTCAGGCGAGAGTTTCGCCAGGTGACTGGCGCACGGATTTCAGTGATTACTCCGCGATTTTCGCGCCCGTCAGTCAAAAAACGCTCATGCGGCTTGAGCATTGTCGATTGTATAACTACCGGGGTGTGGTGGATACGAATGGGAAACAGTTTAACCAGGCAGAAAAGGACTTTCGGAAGGCACTTACCTTTTGCAATCGCTATTCGAACACGTGGTCGAATCTTGGTGTAATCATGCACAAATTGCATAAAACGAGGGAAGCGTTCGAGTGCATCAATACTGCGATATCTGTCAATCCCAGGTGTACAAGTGCATGGAAAGCAAAATCTGACCTTGAAAAGGCATGCAATCAAGTAGCTGATGCAAAGGCTTCTGCTGCTGAATTTTCCCGAGTTAATCTGCAAAACAAAAAGGACGGTCTCGATCCTGAACTGATGGATCTGGCGGCCTTTGTTCAGGCGGAGCTGGAGAAACTTCCTCCGACATCTTCATCCTGCGCTGCTCTTGGATTGTTGCACTGGAATCATTTGCGTTTCGATCAGGCTGAGATGTACTACAAAAAGGGCATGGCGTGCAAGCCTGCAAAGTTTTTGCCGGTTTACAATTTAGGTCGGTTGCAGAGTTGGCGTGGAAAAAATCGAGAGGCCCTGCAATTGTACGATCAGGCTATCGCGACTGACGGCTCGGTGGCTCTGCCATATTTTCAAAAAGCAAATTCGCTCAAAATCTTGAAAGACTACGATGGTGCAATTGCAAATTTCAGTCAGTTTCTAAATCTCTACAAGTTCTCTAACAACATGCGGGCAAAAGGCTATGTTTTAAGAGCCGAATGTTATGGTGAGCGCAAACAGTTTGAACGCGGTCTTCAAGACTTGAAGATGGTTGATGGTCTAAATTGCAGTGATGAACTGCGGGCAAATTGTTCGTTGCGTCGCGCCAAGTTTTTAAAGAACTTGGGTCGCAAGAAGGAGGCGCTTGCGGAGTATGATAAGGCTATTTCTATCGCACCGAATGCTCCGGTTCTCTTGAAGGAGCGGGGTGAGTTGGCCGCTTCCCTCGGCGAATATGAAGAGGGAATGATGGACTTGAGCAAGTCCATGCAGCAGGTAGAGACCTCAAAGCGAACGGAGATTGCTCCGCCGTCACGTCAGCAGCTAACCGAAACGATTGCGGAGCAGACTAAGTTGATCAGGCTCGCCCCGAAATCGGAATCTCTGTATTACGACCGCGGGCTTTTGCAACTTATGTTGGGCGATTATGCTGCGGCTGTTTCCGATTTGAAAACTGTACTGAGCTTGAACAAAGAGACCTCGCAAACAGCCGATGCGGCGGTTTGTTTTGCGGTGATTGGATTGAACCTGAGCAAAAAGGGGACCGAGGTGAAGCCGCTCGTTATGAGCTATATGCGCGGGCGAAAAGGACCGTTTTCTCCTGCTCTCGAGTACATTGGGGACCGTACTGCGTTGCAGAACGCGATTGATCGATTGCGTTCCAATGACGAAAAGACTCGAGGCTATGCAATTCTTGGGTTGCATGAGTTTTCTCTCGGGCACTATGCTAATTCTCAGAAGCTCTTGAACTGGGTAAGTTCGAACGGGAATGTCAGTGCCGACGAATATCCTCTGTCCATCACTTATCAGAAGAAGTGTCAGGCGAGATTGCACGCAAAAACAGGCAACAAAGCAAAGAGTCCCTGAGTCTGATCGCGTCTCACCGCTGGGTATAATAAGGTCAGAAATATGCCTTTGTAAGCAGCTGTAAGTGATCAACATGAGCCGACGAATCAAAATTTATGAAATTGGCGTTTTGTTTTCAATTTTGTTTTTTGCCGTGGGAACTTACTGTCTAAGGGCTCAGGATGCAAAGAATGGAACTCCTATTTCTGGTGTTATCGGTTCAGGCGATACTGAGGAAAAACCGAAGAACGCAAACGCCACAGGTGACGACGACGAGCGGCTGAAAGTTTTTCGCGGCGTCGATATGACTGACGAGCAGCTTGCCGGTCGGGTGAGCGAACTTGTTAAATACGATGTGATTAATTTGAATCGCAATACAAAGATTACCGATGAGGGCATGAGGGCTCTATCCGAATGTGTCGATCTGCGTAAGTTGAACTTGAGCAACACGGGCGTCACCGAGAGAGGTCTCGCTACTCTCATTGGATTGAAGAAGCTGAATGAGCTGTCAGTCAATTTCAACAAGATCAACGATGAGAGCTTGAATACAGTTTCTGAATTTAAAAATCTTCGCGGACTCGGCTTGGCATTTACCCGGATATCCGACTCGGGCCTTGTGAAATTGGCTGAGATGCCGCAGCTCGAAGACCTTTATCTGGATGGAACCAAAATCACTGACGAAGGCTTGAAGAATCTGGCTCAGATTCCGAGATTACGCTCGCTCAGTGTGACACATACCGGTATCACCGGCAGTGGACTGAAGGAACTCGAAGTGCTTAAGAATCTCGAGTCCCTGGACCTTAGTTATTGCGATTTGAAGGATATAAGCTCGCTGGCCAATTTGCGCAACTTGAAGGAACTCAGGCTCTCTAAAAATTCGCTGCAAGATCAGCAAGTATCTGCTTTGACTGCGGAACTCGCTAATTGCGAGATCACCGTAGACACTGACAAACTGAACTAGTCATGCTATAAGCAGTGAACTACCGTCAGAAATAGCTGATAGTGAAACTTTGGATTTACGAACGATAAGCTCATGAGTGGCGTCGCCTCGGAAAAGAAAATCGCGATAGTAGGTGCTGGTCCCGTTGGGATCAGTTTGGCGCGTGCATTGAAAATACAGGGTATTGAATACGATCAGTTTGAGTCTGGTAGCGCAGTTGGTGGCAATTGGCGGAACGGTGTTTACCACAGTGCGCATATTATCTCGTCAAAGAAAACTACAGAATTTCCAGACTATCCAATGCCCAGCGACTATCCTGATTTCCCCAGTGCCTCTCAGATGCTTGCATATTTGGAAGACTACTCCGCTCACTACGGTTTGGATGAAAACATTGAGTTTAATACTGAAGTCATGTCGGTTGCTCCCTCGGAAAATGACTTGTGGGAAATAAAACTTCGCACCGCCAGTGAGGTCCGCGAAAAGCAATCCGATTTCTCGGCAAACAGCTCACAGACCTTTGAAACACGATTTTATGAGGGAGTGGTAGTTTGCAACGGACATCACTGGGATCAGCGTTGGCCAGTATATCCTGGTGAATTCTCCGGAGAGATGATTCACTCGAAAGACTACAAGAGCCCTGAACAGTTGCGAGGAAAACGGGTTCTCGTTATTGGCGGAGGAAATTCCGCGTGTGACATCGCATCCGAGGCTGCCAGGGTGGCAGCGAGTTCTCACCTCAGTTTGCGGCGTGGATATTGGTTTATGCCAAAAACATTTTACGGTGTTCCTACTGCGGAGTTGCTGACGACCTGGATGCCGGTGTGGATGCAGCGCATTCACCTGGAGCTTTTGGTTAAAGTCGTCGTAGGCGACTACCGCGAATATGGTCTGATGAAGCCCGATCACAAAATTTTCGAGCATCATCCGACAATCAATACCGAACTTCTTCATTATCTGAAGCATGGGCGTATTCAGCCACATCCTGATGTTAAATCGTTCAACGGTAACACTGTTGAATTTGTTGACGGTGCAAAGAACGATTTCGATTTGATTATTTGCGCCACAGGATTTCATGTTTCTATTCCTTTTCTTGCACCGGATGTGGTGACTATAAAGGGACCGGTGGTCGAGGCGCATTGGGAGATGGTGGCTCCTCGTCACAGGCAGCTGTATGTTTTTGGATGGGGTCAGGCTCGTTACGGCTTCGGACCGCTTTTGACTCCTGCGAGTGAACTCCTCGCTGATCTGATTTTGATGCAACGCCGGCTATCGCATCCCCTCGGCGAAGTTCTAACCAAACTTCGCCAGCCCTTGCCTAAAAGTCATCTTCTCGACCCTATGGAAGCCCTGCGCCGGATTAAAAAGGTGCGCAGGGTGATGTGGATGCTGCCGATTATTGATCGGCTAATTTAGCGCCATTTCGTTCTACCTGGTTCGGTCTACGGATCGAAGGGCGTGAACGCGGAGTATCGCTAGTCTCGTAATGCTCGCTTCATAAGGCGCTCGCTGCGGTCTTTCGCTGCTTTGCTAATAAATCTCCAGAATACATTCGGCAGGTGCCGTTTAAACCGCCAGAGTATGATGGCGTCACGTGGCATGACCACGTAAAGATGATTCTCGCTCACTTTTCGCAGTGTCGCTGAAGCGACTGCTTCCGCGGAGAGTTTTGAGTCGTTGACGAACAACTGTGCGAGTTTATTATCTTCTGCAGAGCCAAGTGCATCGTTCCCGATATTCGTCCGAACATAGGTTGGCATCAACACCGAGACACCGATTGCGTCATCGCAGAGTTCTGCGCGCAATGTTTCGCTCAATGCGACGACGCCGGCCTTCGCCGTGTTATATGCGGACATTCTGGGAGCAGTGACAAATGCTGCAGCGCTCGCCACATTGAGAATGTAACCATTTCTCTGGTTCTTCATGATCGGAACGAAGAGATGGCAGCCGTTTACAACTCCCATTAGATTCACGTCGATTACTTTTCTGAAATCACTTATTCTCATCTCGTGGAGATAGCCACCGCATCCGATACCAGCGTTATTGATACCAATATCGATACCACCGTGCCGCCTCTGGAAATCATTCACTGCCTCGGCAAATTGCTCATAATTCGAGACGTCGAAGGTATATGAAATTGCCTCGCCGCCGGCAGTACGAACCGCCTTTACCGCGTCGTTCAATCGCTGCTCATCGATATCAGTGAGTGCCAATTTCCAGTTGTCCCTTGCCAAATCGGTGGCAAATGCGAGTCCAAGCCCACTGCCCGCTCCGGTTATGAAGGCGCGCTTGCCGGGAAATCTCCTCGCTAGCTTGTCGAGATATTGGGTTGAGCTGTTATGCAATTCGATTGTCCTGTTGAGCAGGCGGCAGAAAACTGTTACTAGTATGCCGCGCTCTCGGGTGTCTGGAGACCGAATCGGGAGCGGAGTAACTTAAAATGCTCTTATTTATCCTGGCAAATCGACATCAATCAATTCGCATTCCTATACGCTAGTGCCGTGAGCTCGTAGCTGATAGGCTACGCAATTGCTCAATCGTTTAGCTCTGTACCTATTTTGGAGACGAAAAGATGTTCAGGCGAATGCTGGTTTCAACAATGGCACTGCTAATGGTGCTGCTGATTCTTTCACCGCAAGCGGCGCTTTGCGCTTCAGGGGACAAGCCGAACATTGTGTTTATCATGGGCGATGACATTGGCTGGTTCAATGTTGGCGCGTACAACCAGGGCATTATGGCTGGTAGGACTCCGCATATAGATAAGTTGGCATCGGAGGGACTGAGATTTACCGACTACTATGCCGAAGCCAGTTGCACTGCCGGTAGAGCCAACTTCATAACAGGTCAACTGCCGATCAGAACCGGCATGACCACAGTCGGTCAGGCGGGCGCTGCCGTCGGCATACCAGCCCAAGCCGTTACGATAGCCGCAGCCTTGAAAGGAATGGGTTATACGACGGGTCAATTCGGCAAAAACCACCTGGGCGATTTGAATAGGTTTTTACCCACCGTTCATGGATTTGATGAATTTTTTGGTTATTTGTATCACCTCGATGCGATGGAAGATCCTGCTCACAGAAACTATCCGCAGGAATTAGTCGCAACTGTTGGTCCGCGCAACATGATTCACTCCTGGGCGACAGACACAAATGATCCAACGGAGCAACCCCGCTGGGGAGTGGTTGGCAAGCAAAAAATTGAGGACGCCGGTCAACTCTATCCAAAGCGAATGGAAACAGTTGATGATGAAATACTCGAAAAGTCGCTGGCATTTATGGACAAGTCACGTAAAGACGGTAAGCCCTTCTTTGTCTGGTTGAATCCAACGAGAATGCATGTAGTTACACATTTATCGGAAAAGTACGATTCGATGCGTAACTCGAAGAACGGTTGGTCCGTTCAGGAAGCCGGAATGGCTCAACTTGATGATATTGTCGGCTCAGTCATGAAATATCTGAAGGACAATGGTATCGATGACAATACCATCGTTGCGTTCACCACTGATAATGGCGCGGAGAACTTCACCTGGCCGGATGGCGGACAAACACCATTTGCAGGTGGTAAGGGAACGGCTCTGGAAGGCGGTTTCCGTGTTCCTGCGATAGTGCGCTGGCCCGGAAAGATTCCAGCCGGCCGTGTCGAGAATGGTATCTTTAGCGGTCTCGATTGGTTCCCAACGCTTGTGTCAATGGCAGGAAATCCAAACATAAAAGATGAACTAAAGAAGGGCAAACTAATCGGTGATACCACCTTTAAAGTGCACCTTGATGGCTACGATCAAACACCTTTGCTTACCGGAACCGGTCCTTCAAATCGTCACGAAGTCTTCTACTTCACCGAAGGTACGTTGAGTGCGGTGCGTTTAAACGATTACAAATATCGCTTTACCGACCAGCCGAATGGTTGGCTGGGTGCCACTGAAAAAGTGGATTGGCCCATTCTGACCAATCTGCGACTCGATCCTTTTGAGCGCACTGGAAATCCAAGCAGCCGCGGCGGATCTCTCGGATACGGTGATTGGTTTACCTACGAGTTCTGGCGCTTTGTTTTCGTGCAGCAAGAGGTCGCAAAAACAGCACAGACATTTATTGAGTTTCCCCCTATGCAAAAAGGCGCGTCCTTTAACATGGAGTCGATTAAGGAGAAACTCTTGAACCGTATCAATGCTTCCCATGGAAACTAGGTAGTTCGAGCGTATTTAGTCGTTGGCGTCAGCGTTTATGTTGACAAAAGGAACTTTGACTTTCACCTTACCGCTGTAAGGGTCTTTGTTGATGCGCACGAATGGCGCGTTGACATGAACCTCGCCGGTATTCTCGTCGCTATCGATGGCTACGCCGGGGGCGCGCACATGAGTCCGAGAAGGAACCGTGTTGTCTATGCCGCGATCGTCTAAAGTAACCTCGGCACCTGGGTCTCCAGCGTATTCTGCTGGTGTCTTAGGTTCCACCGTTCGAATTGTCTCCGTCGTAACGCGCGAATCGCCGGTTTCTGAAACTTCAACTTTGCGAGATTCACCATAACCGTTGATGTTGCTGCTGCTGCTTTCAGATGTGGTTTTCGATCCTCCACAGGCCGCGATGAAAGCGCATGCCGCGATAACTGGAACTACTTTCAGAACGAATTTCTCATTGGAATACGTACGCATCATTTACCTCAACAGTAGACCTTTCACCTGTCTTTTAACTATGTAGCGCGATTTGATCTATCGATGCTTCATGGCTGCAGTCACTTAATCCGGTGCGAAACGCCTCAGCTTAGCAACGAAACTTGGATCCACCATGCAGACGCCATCTTTGCAAGAGCTAGACGCGACCTCTACCAGTAACGACTTTTCATCGGGGAGCAATGGAATTTTCATTACGCCTGTTGGCAGTACCCTAGACGGTGTTGAAGCCTTGACCTCCATGACCCGAAGGACCTGTTTGGCAATGCCGGGATCAAGCCAAACTGCAGCGAGTCGCATGCTGCGAACGGCTGTTTCCAAAACAGTCGCAATACTACTTTTAAGCACGTAACCATCGGCTCCCGCATCAAGTGCGGCGAAAATATCTTCCGGCGCGTCGCTTGCCGTGACAATCAAAATTTTTACGCTCCTGTGTGCGGCGCGAATCTGTTTCGTTAGCTCGATTGCGTCTGTGTCGGAAAAACCTAAATCCAGTAACGCCACATCAACCGTTTCGCCCGTGAGATAGTTCAAGGCTTCTGCATCATTGACGAGCGCTACGAGCGATAAGTCGGAGAATTGTGCAAATAACTTTTGCAACGCAATTTTGCTGTCAGAGTCACTACCGATGGACAAAACTCGAATCGACATTTCATTAGACATAAATGTTTAGCGTCCATACAGGAATTCTATTATTTAGTACCGCATTCTCGCCCCAGTTATATAAACTATATGCGCCGTCGAAGCGTTGAAACAGGCTAAACTGTGATTGAGCGGGGGGCATGAAGAATGGGATACGTTGAAGTAGAAGAGAGCTTGTTGGTTGGCGCACCGCCTGCGAAAGTTTATAAGGTGCTCGCCGATCCTCAGCATCATAAGCACATCTTGCCGGAGGAATTCGTCAGCTATGGCGAGGAGGCGGACGGAACTGTCTCCTTCACTCTCAACGTCGGCGGCGTTGAGCGCCACATGCGGGTGCGTACAGAAGAGGCAGAGCAGAACCGTTTGTTTCGCGAGATCGAAGTTAATAGCAATATCGCGACGGAGTTCTTGCTAGAGCCGCATCAGGACGGCACCGTGGTAACCATCTCAATGAAATACGAGACAAAGAAGAACATCGCCGGATGGATCGAGCAACTGACAGTTCCATTCTTGCTACGACCGTTATACAAGAAAGAGCTTGTGAAACTGGGTCGCTATGTGCTTCTTGTGACTGATTAGTTTGTTGATCAGTCTCCCATTTTTATTGAAACTATTTGCGATGTTCAAACATCCAGTCAAATAGTCCATGTTCGCGCAGAGCGAGTGTAAGCGTTTCATGTCCTAAGCCCTCCCACTCTGTCACACGGGGGTAGCGACCGAGTTGATGCATCTCGTGTATCACTGCTCGCGTCTCGTCGATTGGACACGGCTCGTCGTACGTGCCCTGGAGAAACCAGATAGGTGTTGTACCGATTTCGCGAGCAATCGCTTTTGGACGATCGTAGGCTACGAACATTGATTCAAAGAGCGGCTTCGCCTCATCAGGCATTTTTGGTGGTGGCTCAGCACCGATCCAAGTGATACCAGGGGCGATGCAAACTACTGCCGCGAACAGTTCGCGATGGCGCGCCATTAGCCATAACGCGCTCGACCCTCCCATAGAGAAACCGGCAAGGTATACGCGTGAGGCGTCAGCGTTGAACTCCTCGATACCTTTACGAACCGCATGAACGACGCGCTCCTCCATCTCTCCGTAGAATGCACGGTATTCACGTTCACATTGAGGAAAAACAACTACCGCCGGCAGTTGATATTCGTCGAGAACTTCTTCCACGCCTTTGACAGGCAAACCGCGGTTATCTCCGCGCTCGGCTGACCCATGCAGAAAAGCGATTATGGGCGGATTCGATATCTCTCCAATGTTGTGTGGGTGCCAGGTAACGAAGTTGAAGGGTGCTCTGCAATCGTCAACGTGCAACAGAACAAAAGGCATGCTGTCTCCGGGTTTCCAAATTCTGACGCACTCAGTCGATCATGTCTTCCCAATACTCGGTGCGGTCCTTCCAGTTGCAATCACCGTTACCGCAAAGCAAAGTTACTCGCGAAGCATGCGAGTCAATCTCCTGGATGTTGAATCCATCGCGCACGGCGTCGATGGTCTCCGCATATTTCTCATACTTGCGAATCGGTTGTTTACACTTGGGGCATGCCATCTTCTCGTTCTCGATGGCTTCCTTGATAACTTTTTCGGACATTTTGAACCTCACTTGTACAGTTCATTTTAGATCAGATGTCCACCCGGATTAAATATTGGAGCGCTGAATATTGCCGGATTTTGACTATTTCGGAGTCAGTAGGGTCCCGGCAGGGGTGCGGTAAACACGAATTTACCTTTGGCTCCTGTCAACCTACAATTCAAACATGCAAATCTCGACCCGACTACTGGCGATAACAACCCTCACCTCCCTGGTGTTGGGTCTTTTCGGTAGTTATTGCGCATCTGATTGGATGTTCGGAAACGGTTTGAAGGCAACTGCTGCGGCAGAACCAGTCCACGCCTTGAAGAACTATGATATTGCAATTGCGCTAAATCCGTTCAATGCGCCAGCCTGGTTGAATCGTGGAGCTTCCAGAGCAGCCACGGGAGACTTGAGCGGTGCTGCTTCTGATTACGAGAGGGCTTTGAATCTTGGTGGTTCTCCGGAATTTCTGGCGATTGGGCATCTTAACCGCAGTTCACTGCGCAAATCACAGAACGATTTGGATGGCGCGCTCGCAGACTTGAACGATGCAATCGAGTTAAACAGTAGCGACTGGTCGGCACATCATGAGCGCGGGCTCTTGCTGGCGGAAGTTGGCGACAAGACCGGTGCTATAGCCGACTTCACCGAGGCTATTCGGCTCAACCCAAATTCCGAATCGTTTGCTGCCCGTGGCTATGAATTGGATTATCTGGATGATTCGGGCGCTCTGTCTGACTATAACCAGGCGCTGGCGCTTGATCCCAAAAACGTCTCCGCGCTCTATGGCAGCGCTTATGCGAAACTTCGACTCGGCGACAAAGCCGGTGCGATTGCGGCTCTCAAGGAGCTAGTAAAGCTTGAAACCCCGTGTGCGGCTCAACTTCGCAAACTATTGAATTCATTTAGTGCGCGAAACTTTGTCGGCGAGCCGAGCCGCAGAGGTGTTTCATGTGGTACAGATGTCGCTTAGACTCTGAACCTTAGATTTGTAGACTCTTAAACAGGACGTTGTCTGTTATGGAGTCGGATTGGGAACAGACGGTGCCGGCATAGCTGGGGCTTCAGGTAATGTCGGAGCCTTGGGTTCTGGCACGTTGATAGTCGTGTTGTTGGTCGTATGAGTTGCGGTACCACTGAAGTAATAGAAACCGAAGCCAACCGCTGCAAGAATCAAAATTGCCAGGACGAAAGCGAGCGCGCCAGTACCGCTTGATTCTTCTCTCACAATAGTAGTCATTTGAATTTCTCCTCAATTAGTTTCAGGTGTTTCCGAGACAAGGAAGAGTTGAATAAAGTTCCACATTGTCTTAATGTTAATCGGCGCAAGACAGTCTAGCGAAGGTTGTTCGCCGTTGGACCTGTAGAAGCGTAATGGCACCAAATCTGGTGGCGCTATAGGTGGTGGCACCAATCGTTTAACTCTCAGTGTTTTTGAACTTCATTTGCGTGGGGAAATTGAATGTACGGATTGAAGAAGCTGTGCTGTCGATGGCGGATGGTTGAGCGCGGCTTCGTTTGATCGTTTGATGATAAGTATGGACAAACCGCAGTATTTCTCCACGCAGTACTTCGCGAACCAGGGCGAAGCTTATGCGATCAAAAATCCGAAAAACACTTCTCTGTTGACCGACGAAGTTAGAAAAGCCTTCAACGTGCCGACGCTTGCAGAGACCGATGCTCGCTTGCGGAAACTCAACGACGAATCTTTGACAAAATGAGCGGTTGCATTGATCGCTAACCGCTCATTCGTCTAATTGTTCTTAACGCATCGAGTTGGGGATTGCTTAAGCCGCTTTGTTGATCGGTTTGTCTGCAGCAATCTGTTTGCGGAGCGCCTTCTCTAATGCTAGGGTCGCATCATCCGTCGCGCGGATTATATCCGCGTTTCTAGAACTGGCCCAGAAGTAGATATCCAGTGATAACGCTCCGTTTGCCGCAGATACATACACCTTCGGCTCCGGGTCCTTGGCGACGGTTTCCAGACCGGCTAAAGTCATTTTCGCAACTTGAACAGCCTTTTCGTCGGGCACTTCCTTAAATGGAACCTGAAGGTGAATCAAGCGGTGAGCATAAGCAGTGTTAACAGTAACCGGGTCTGTGAAGAGTACGCCATTCGGGATATAGACGCGTTGTCCCGTGTGCGTTTTGAGCAACGTCGTTCTTATAGTGATATCTTCTACGGTGCCCTCGTAATCGCGAGCTTTAATTTCATCGCCAATACGAAATGGTTTTTGCCATAAAAGCAGCATACCTGCGAAGAAGTTTTGCAAAATATTTTGGAAGGCAAAACCGATTGCGACGGAACCGATACCGAGACCTGCAATTAGTTTGTCTGCGCTGAAGTCGGGCACAACGATTACCGCACAAACTAGTAATCCTAAAACGTTGATAGCTACTGCCATCAATTTTTCTATTGCGTGACCTAGCGTCTGGTCTATCTGCGCTTTCGAAGAAATCGAGAAAGCCGCTTTTCCGATCACACGACTCAGCATGTGAATAACGAAGAAGACAGCGCAAGCTATAAGCAGATTAGGTAAAAGTTCGAAAAAACCGTCGACCATTTTCAGTACTGTTTGCCAGGCTAGCTGTAATCCATGTTGCATAACCACTCCTCTAGTGTCGGTTGCGCGTGAGGTCTGCGCGTTCTGAGCACAATGCACGGCGGGTGCCAGCATCCCGTGCTGAACTCTCCATAGCATTAGGGCGGAAAATGCATGTCGTGACAAAGTTATGAAAGATTAGGCTGGTTGAGCTGCACTCAAGGTTAGGCATCGATAAGTGCAGGTTTAAAACTGTTTACTAACCTACCGATAGTTGACGATAAAGGTCATGTCCGGCGGTTCTTTGCCGGTCGTTGGAGGATCGATCCAGAAACTGAATCCGATTCTCGCGGGCACGCGTTCTATCACGAAATTGTCCAACCAATCGGTTGCTGGACTTAGATTATTGCATCCGCCCGGGTAACCACATGCGGTGCCACAGTGCATAAAGTGAGGTATTAGCTTTGCGGTCTTCATCGGGCTGCCGATGTGTATGTTCGTTGCGAACGTGGGTGGAATATAGACGTAGTTGAATCCCAGGTCTCGGGCATTAACTATTGAAAGTGCTGTTTGTCCATAGAGAGTGTACCGGGGATACTTGAATATCTCGCACATCTCTTTTTCGTATAGAGTTTTTTCGTATGTAACCTCAGCTGTGCGCGCTTGTGGATACCAGATAAGATGCGACGGCTTGACTGCTGTTGGATACTTCTTGTGGGCTAAGTCCTGCTCAGATACTTTGTCCTTTGGAAGTGGTGCGATGGTTACGTCGGACACAAGTAGAAACGGATTGAGCAGATTGGTCGATTGAACCGAATCTCCTCGAATGCTATTTTGCCCTTCGCCGTAGTACGCACGACCGACGTCACCCCACCAGGGTTTCTTGTCTTCAAGTTGTCCCAGGGTTGGTGTATCCGGCACGTACTTTTTGTGGAGCAATTGCGGATATTTCATTGCGGCTCTGTAGCGTAAATCCGATAACTCCAATTTCGTCTTGAAATTCAGGTCTCGAGGTGGATTTATTGAGAGCTCGATTGTGCGGACCTTGGCCTTCGGACCAATGGCGAGTTCGTTTGCCGCGTGGGCTGCGTGCGAAATCGCAAGAAGCAAAGTTGCTGTAAGCAAAAACAATTTTCGGCGAAACACAACCAATGAGGCACCAGCTGAGGAAAGTCGATCGCGAATCAATCCTGGCGAAACGTGAGCACAGTATAGCCTCCCTGCTCGATTTTGCAAGCGTGGCGGCTACAGTGCGTGTCGTCGAACGAAACTATTCTTTGACCCACTCGGATTCAGGATTTCTTATGCCGTCAGTTTTTGTCCATAGATTCAGGCTGTCAGCTTTGGCTTGGATGCAGAGATAGATCAGTTCGGTTTCCTTGCTTGCACGAATTGAACGCTTAACCTCAGGACGCATGCTCACCATTGATCCTTCAGAGATATCTATGAGCTCGTTGTCAGCTTGAATCTGTCCGCTTCCCTGGACGACAATATAAAGTTCTTCGTTTTCTTTGTGGCTATGGAAGAAGGGGAACGAGACTCCCGCTGGAATGGTGGTGACAGAGATCTCCATACCGGTAAGGTGCAGAAGTTCCTTCAGGAATTTCTTTGGAAGTTGCGCGTCGTTGTAGTCGATTTCGGAATATTTGCCGAGATTCACGACATGAAATGGTTTCGTTGCGGTATTCATACAGTGCTCCTTAATTTGTTCTGGCGGCGGAATGGGTGTTGTGACCTTTTGAATCAGGACCGATTCCGTATTTCCAAGTACGACCATTCTAGCATTAACTTGTAAATTGCAAGTCACGTGTTACAATAATAATATGAGCATTTATGGACGGTTGTTGTTGGTGTAGGATCACCTATATACGCAGAGTCGGATGAGGTTATGGAAAGAACCGAGCCTAAGAGAATTAGTGACGAAGTGCGGGATGCTGCATTAAGGTACATCACCCCTGGTGGCATTCGAAAAGTTGTGCGTCGTCCGAAAACTGATGTTGAATCGGTTCATCAGATGCTTCCCTTTAAAAGTGGTTTTCTTTCCACTCGCGTTTGGGGAAAGTCCGAAAACAAAACCGTTTTGCTCGTTCACGGATGGGCGGCGAACCAAACGGACATGTTTCTCTATGTTCCAAATTTGTTGGACGCAGGATTTAAAGTGGTGGCAATGGACTTGCCTGCCCATGGTGAGTCAAGTTTTGATGTCGCCGGATTGAATCACCTGGGCGATGCTGTGTTGGCTGTCGGAAACGCTCATGGTCAGCTTGAGGGCGTAATTGCACATTCAGTAGGGTGTGCTGCTACTCAACTTGCTATCGCGTCTGGATTGAGAGTCGGTCGCGTTGTTATGCTGGCTTCGCCAAATGACTATGAGGCGAAGACGTACGGATTTGCGAATCACATGGGATTTTCGAAGGAACAGATCCTCGAGTTCATCGCTGCTTTGAGAGAGTTCGATGTGCGCGTCGAGATTCGTAGTGTTGACTTCGTGCCGAAGTTTGACATGCCCGCCTTGATCGTTCATTCTGAAGATGATGCTGTAATACCAATATCTGTCGGCGAGCAACTTGCTGCCTACTGGAAGAACAGCATCTTTCTAAGAGTTAATGGATTGAATCACAGAGGGGTTTTGAGAGATAAGTTCGTGATTGAAAACGCGATCAAGTTTCTCTCTGACGAGAACTCTAGCGAGTGCGATCCCTATGAATAGACGATCTCCATGTCCGATTGCATGCACGCTTGATCTCATAGGTGACAAGTGGACTTTGTTGGTGCTCAGGGATATCCTGTTTTTCCAGAAATCTAAGTTTGATGAATTCCTTGATTCTCCTGAAAAAATCTCCACGAACATACTCACGGATAGGCTTCATAAGCTAGAAGCCGCCGGACTGATTTCTAAAGCCCCGTACAGCAATCATCGCTTGCGTATGGCATATTCAGCAACCGCGAAGGGAGAAAGTCTTGCTCCCATCTTGAAGCAGCTCGTCGAATGGGGAATGCAAAATCTCGCGGAAACTCGGACGCAATCTTTGCCTCCGAAGTGAGGCGATAGCCCTTGAAATAGAACTCAATGATAGAAGCTGCATCTTTAGCTAATTCTGCGGAGTTCACCATAGGCAAATTTATTCGACGGAGCTAGACTTAAGATAGTCAACCTGTCCGGAGAGTATCGCAATGGCGATGATTGCATTAGTGGGAATGGTCTGCGGGCTAATCGCTGCGGCTTTTATGTCGCCAGTCTTTGACGCGACCACTGTTGCAATTATTTTGCCGACTGCAATTCTGCTGGCTCTCACATACGCAGCGGCACGAACGAAGAAATCTTTCAGCTACTTGTTGGATAACTTGCCTGCGCAAGTTTTCACCTTCATTGTATGCACAATTCTGGCACTTCTATTTTGTCCGGATACGCATTGGGGACGGTTTGGTTATCCAAATTACGTCAGATTTATTCCCGAGAGTGTTTCTTGCGCCATCAATGCCGAGCGCAGTGTTTTGGTATCAGCGCCCATAATGTTTTGTTCGCAAATATTCTTGCATGATCGCCGAAGCGGTGTCAGGGCAATTGATAAATTCCTGTTTTTGCCTGGGTTTATGACTGGAATGTATCTGGGGACGGCGGCTGCAATCGTGCTTCTCGGTCATCACTATCTCCACGATGCGTGTATGGGCTTTTCAGGTGTCGAGCATTTGTATGTGCTTAAAAATGCATTCCGTTTGGTCGTTGCAATCTCGACAGTGCCCGTTTCGTTTGCCTCGATGTGTGCTGCATTCTTTGCATTGGACGCAAAGCGTCACTGCGATAATATTTCATTTAATAGCCAATAGTTTTTTGACCGTAACGAGCTCCTTGAAAAAGCAGACAACCATCGCTGCCAGGCGAGGGGCGCGATGGTTATCCGTGATTTCGTGCTTGTGACGGGAAAAGGTTTGCGTTATACGCAGTTTTCGATTCGCACTAAGTTTAGTGGCGAATTATTTTGGTGGCATTCGCTTCTTCATTGTCGTAGCCCACAAAAACGTATTTTACACTTTCCTGGTGGCATGCGCATTTCGTACAGCTAATGCGTTTGTAGACAGGCTTGTCTTCCAGATTGGTTGCCACCATATAAAGTGGCAGATGAGATAGCGCGCTGCTGATTTGTCCGTCGAGCGGTCCACCATGCAAAGTTACTGACATACTGCTTCTCCTGCGGGTTTGATGTGAAAACGATTATCGCGAATAGAATTCAACAAGGAATTGTTCCCTAAAGCTCTGATCGATTTGGTCACGCTCTGGGATTGCGTCCACTGTAATCGTATTTTCTTTGACGTCGACGGTCAGCCATTGACCGCTGATGGCACCACTGATGGCGGCACGGTCTTTGGTAAGCTCAAATACGAACTTTTTGCTGCGCTCACGGAATGAGATTTTGTCGCCAACTCGCAACCGGGCTGAGGCAATGGCGAGGCGTTTACCGTTAACTAAGATATGTCCGTGTGAAACCAGTTGTCGTGCCTGGTCTCGGCTTGCGAAAAGTCCGGAGCGATACACAATGTTGTCCAAACGCATCTCCAGTAACTGCAAGAGAACTGTACCAGTTGCAGCTTTCGCACGAGTGGCCTCATCGTAGATCTTTCGAAGCTGACGCTCTGTACATCCATAGCTCCATTTGATCTTTTGTTTTTCCAACAAGTGCTCAGCATAATTGGAACGTTTTTTGCGTGTATTTCCGTGCTGGCCCGGCGGGTATGGATTGTGGAGCTGGTCGAACTTCTGATTACCGTATAAGTTCATTCCGACCGCGCGGCAACGTTTTGCTTTTGAACCTGTGTATCTCATAGGATCTCCAAATATCTAAGCGCTAAACTAAAGCGCCGCGTACTGCCAGTCGAACCTTTTCGGCCCACGATGCAATTCTTGCCTCGGTCAGATCCGGTTGGTTTACTTCGTCGACAACCAGACCGCAGAAGTAACCGTCGATAACTGCTTCCGAGTGATCGTACTCAAAACCTTCGGTGGAAACATCGGCCGCAACTATCTCACCGCCGCGTTCTATCACTTTGTCATAGACGATCTTCATTGCGCTAACAAAGTTGTAAGAGTATCCGTATTGATCGCCGAGTGCGAACAGAGCAACCTTTTTGCCTGTTAAATCGATTGAGTCGAATTTGGGAAGATAGTCGGCAAAGTCATCCGTCAACTCACCGTCGCCCCAGGTCGACCCGCCAAAAATTAGGAAATCGCAGGCTTGAATGTCTTCCGGTTTAACACCATAAATATTTTTGACATCTGAAATCAGGTCGGGTAGCGCTGCTTGGATGCTTGCTGCTACACCCTCGGTAGTACCGGTTTGCGTTCCATAAAAAAGCTTGCCCACGAATGGATACCTCGTTCGTTTCAAATTGACCTCCAATATTATGCAAATCATTCGCAATAAGATCAACTGGTAGTTGAATAACGTTCGCTACAATCCTTTACGAAGTAGCGACTGCTTGACTCTGTGGGTGTTTGTAATCGCCGAGAGGTGAATTTCGGTTGCAGTAACTATCGGTCTATTTAACGAGAACCGATTTCAAATACTTCGGAAAGTGTCATTGGCGCCAATTTTGTCTTCGCATTCTCACTCAGGCGCGAAAACCAAAGTATCTGAAATTAAACAAGGTTGTCGTTGAATACATATATAGGTTGACGTTGATGCGATTTCGGTTTTTAGCTAGCAGGAGGAGCATCCGCCAGCGCAATCTCCGGCAGCGCCGCAACAGTCGGCGCTCGCACAACAATCCGCTCCCCCGCTACCGCAGCATTCTCCCGCGCCAGCGCAAGCATCCGCACCTGCACAACACTCGCCGCCAGCGCAGCACTCTGCTCCCGCGTTGCAATGTGCGCACGTTTCGCAGCACGCGTCAGTCGGCATGCAGCAGTCCCCAAAGATTTCGCAACCTGAGTCACAGCAACAAGGCGCCCAGCAAGTTGCTGGACGGGCTGTATGGTCGCGGGAGCGTCGATATCTGTCTTGATTATTCACACCCTTTTGTGTCGGCGATTCGTCTGGTGAAGAGCCATTTTGAGAGGAATTCATTGAGATGGTGGTTTTGGATGCTAAAGTTTCTTTGGCACCACCGTTGGTGTTACCCTCCATCGCGTATGCATAGGCGAACCCCTTCCTGGTTACTCCGACTATCGAAGTGGTCGCTGCATCGATTAACGAACCAAATGCAGATCCCCAGAAGATGAGATTGAAAGGAAGTTCGAAGCATTCTCGGTACGACTTTATAGACCTGGCCTGTACAGGGCTAAGAAGTGCGGCCGATAGAACAAATACGTAAACGAAAGCTCGGAAGGAAACGTAAAAGAAGCGCACCACATTTGGTGCACAATGGGTCTCCACCTGATTCGAGAGCTGTTCCGCACGTGCGCATGCCATGCTCCATCGAGACAGCGACTCCCTTTGTGTGTGACTGCATGGTGCAGCTGCTGAGTTCGTACTGGAGACCATCGGTATGACTAGCTCCAAATCGAAACCGGTCTTTCTTCGTACATTTGAGATTAGTCGGTTTTCGTACTCTTGCTGTAGTTTAGTATCAAGTTTGAGAAGCGCGAGGTCTTCAAGCAAAGCGCCGACAGTTTTGATTGTGAGATTTTCTACTTCAGCAATGACCTCGGCTGGTGCTGATGCAGAATTGAATTCAAAACTGCTGGAGATTGCGTTAAATGACTTTGTACGGAAGTCTCGTTGAATGTCTTCGAGGGCATCAATCAAGTAGATCAATGAGCCAAAATTGAATCCGAGTCTTCGCATTGCGGCCGTTTTTTCATCGGTACCGCCGATGATGGCGGCGCTGTGTTCGAATACTAGCGATGTAATGGTTGCTGTCGGCTCCGCAAAATGACGAAGTCGTTCGACCGGCGTCAAATTTTTGACTGTCGCGCGTTCTCTTGCCACTTGCTGATTGAACCAAAGTGAGATCGATTCCAATGGAAACCCAAGCACGGTGAGTTCTTCCGAGGATTGCAGGAAAACCGAATAGAAATATTGTTGAGCACCAAGAAACAACGGAGATCCAGAGTCTTCGACGTGATCATCGAGCTTCAATTCCAAAAGAAGCATCGATACAGAGGATGCAATTTTCAGCTCGCGCGGAACACTCGAGACGTCCGGAAGCGTCAAGCAGTTTAGCGATTGAAATTCTGGTGACCACCTGGAAAGTTCAGTTTCGCTGCCGGAGATTGCCAAAAGCAATTCCGCTAGAAACACGACATCATTGTTCAAAACCATGCGCGCCGAATGACCGTATAGGGAACCGATTGCTTTGCAGGTTCCGCAGTAGAGCAGGCGTCGCCGATACAACTGCTCCTCATCTTTATGGCAGGTGGTGACGTTCATCAAGCCAAACATTTTCCCGCCTATTGAATTTCTACAGTATCAGCAATTTGCTTTTGTCCGCGCAAGCACATGCTCAGCTCCATGAGTGGTCGAGTCATCTGAAGAACAGCGGCTTTTAGATCTCGAAGCATACTGGCTCTATCGTTGAGCAAATCTATGTTTATATCACTTTGATCCTGTCCGGTGATTTTGCGTATTTTTTCGGTCGTGACGCCGTCTCGAAGAGTATGGATATTCTGGTTGCCTTCCCAATAAGAAAGGAGCATCTCTCTTCGTGTTACGGATGAATTTGTTGGGCACAGATTCAAATGTTTCCATACGCTGTCCGGAAAGTCTGTTCTCGGGATAACAGGCTGATCGTAGAATTTGCAGAGCATATTAGGATACGCCTTGCGCTCATGGTGTTTTCCACCTGAAGAACGCATCGCAAATTCCGAAAACATGGATGGAACCAGACCGGCAACAATTCCAACAGCGCCCGATGGTATTGAAAGACGCGGATGTTTGTTATCGGCCTGGTTTTTCTTTCTTTGTATCAAGGGCAATTTGATTGCTGCACACGCATTCTGACAGCCAAGGATCTGAGTAGATAAAAATGAGGAGACGCCGAACAGCACAGCTACTACTGTGGCTCGGCGGGGGCAAGGAAGAATATCGATTCGGAGCATCATGCCAATTGATTGGATTCGACAAGCACCGTGCTCAATTATAGAGGTTTGGACATTGTTGTCCAAACCTCTTTCTTCATTGAACCGCTGTGTATGCAATCTACCGAGGATCGATATGCACAGTTGATTCAGCCGATTTTTTTCGATGGTGGCTTCCAGGGATAGAAGCCGGCTTTATTGTTTATATGCGAGTGGCGGCACCACTGACCTTCACGTGCTCGGCAGCCTCGTCGTTGTACTGCTCGCCATTTAGCAATGCTTTGGTCAAGCCAATCGCGTGCATGACGGCGCTGGATGGTGTAGACCAGTATTCTGCGATCTCGGGAGTAATTTGAATCACACGCACACCTTGCTCGGGACCATCCGGGAACCAGGCCTTAAGCGGAAGACTCCACAACTCGCGAATCTTGTCCAGGTTTCGCGATTCTTCAGCGGTGCCGGAGAGCGAAACGTATACTTGCGCTTTCATATCCATGAAGCTGATGTTGACCGCGTCGTAATTTTGAATCTCGTCTATCTTTGCTGTTTTATCTTCACTTAACAGCCAGAGTGTGTTGTCTTCGTCAACCCGCTGAATTGCCATCGGACGACTGCGGATTACCCCATTATCAATTGTCGAAAACATTACGACCCGAGCATCCTTGAGTAACTCGTGCAATCTCGATTGTTGCTTACCTTTCATATGTCCTCCCTGAAATTTGGTTTTCTTTCGGGACTGGCACTAGAACGGTTTGGTTCCCAGTTGTGAACTGAGAGCCACTTTAACTAAGGGAGGCGGCTGGAACTTGTTCATTTGTTTTTTTATTGGCGCGCGGACCCATACAGGCAAGAAACAGACCGACCGGCCAAAGAAAAGGAACTATTGATCCGAGCAAGGTTACAACGCTAACCCAGACCAACTGACTGCCGCGCTTACCTCTGGTAGCCGCGACTACGATCGGCAGAATCACTCCTGCCAGCAATGCGATGACACCAAATATGGTGACACCCTGGACCAGCAGCCAACCATTGCTCTCGTTGACGCCCATTTTGTCAAGGATCATGTAGATTACGCCGGGAACTGCCAGTGATGAAATCGCAAGAACGATAGAGGCGAACGCCATCTGAATCGCGCGTGAAAACTTCTTGATGCACACCAGTGCAAAGGCCACGAGGAGTAAGTAGAAGGCATATGTGAATCCGGTAAACTCCAACACGCAGCCGAGCGTACTGAGAAACTCCTCCGGAATTTCCGGGTATGGCAGGGCGGAGTCAGGAAGCCACGGGTCAAAAGCAAAATCAAGAAGGACCGGTGCCCCGACCGGAGCGGGTGGGATTTCGAATTTACCGGCAGTTTCGATTGCTTTAACGGCGCTTTCATCAAATTCTCTAGACTCTGATGGTGCCACCACTGTGACATTACTGACGGTACCATTCTCGGATACGTTGAATGCCAGAACAGGAAAGTTGAAAAACGCCTTTTTCGGCTGCCAATGCTTGTAAACGTCACGGCGAACCCTTGCCTGATAAGCCTGATACTCAGGACTGTCTTCGCGTGCTTGAGCGGACTCCACCAGCTCAGAGGGAGATGGTCTGCGGGCCTCTGGCGGCGTTTGTGTTTTTGTCGTATCTGGTAATTCTATTGCAGTAGAATTGCCTTTTGGCGCCGTTGTTGCCGCTGGTGTAGCTGGCAGGGGTGAACCCGCCGACACCTGTTTCACAGGATTTTTTTCAGCGGTTGTGTCGCGAGCGTGGGCTGTTGCAGGCAATGTTAATGCTAGCGCGGCGATTGCAAAAGTGCTCACCGTCCGATTTCTGACTGAGGAGTTCATAGGTGCCTTCGTGTTTCGGGGCGCTTCCGGTTTAACCGCCCCCGGGCCATTATAGTTTATGTGTTCGCCAACTGCCGCTGACGTTCACTTCTATCTTCATCTGCCAGCGGGGGAGCTGACACGAACTGACGCTCCATCGCCGCTACAAAAGAGAGCATTGCGGCGTGATTGTCGATGTCGTTGGAATCGGCTAGTGGCGGGGGCGGTATCAAGGCTTCCACCCGTGGTGCCATTATCAAAGATTCTGGAAGCCACTCTTGAAGATCGCCCTCTAGAAGTTCCTTTACTGTTTGTAAAATTCGAGCAGCCTGGTAAAGGTGAATTGAGCGCTGATCATAGTTGAGTCCTATCGCTACGATTGGACGAGATACGACCTCGCCGTCTCGGACCACCGCTTGCTCCGAAGCGGTTCCTATGGAGAACGAACAGCCGCATAGACTCGGGCAGGTCAATCCATCTGCACCGTATTTGCCGAGTGAAGTAAGACCGAATGTGGCTTTCTGAAATGCCAGCCTGAGGAACGGAATACGTTTTGCAACTTCCAAAATAATCGTCCGCATAAATAGCGGAAAGTATGAAAAAAGGTTTTGTTGGAATAAGGGTTGAACTTTTTCAATAGGAAGTTGAGCGTATTCCTGTAATTCTGCACCCATCTGTTCAAGCGGCTTTTCGATTGGTGATTCGATTTCGCCCAGGAGTACTGTAGGCTGCCCGTTAATAATTCTCTCTACGGTGAACCCCGCAACAATGTTGTTGTAGGTAACCCGGCGCCCGAACGGCAGCCATTCTGTCCTGCTCTCGGGATGTATTCTCTGGGCGACGGCGATTGCTTTGAGAAGAATCGCCGTGATAGTCACATTCTTGCCGCTTCGCTTCAGTTCCTTGCGGAGCTTGTTAGCCCAAGTCAGGTCAACGTCGGCAAACATCAAACCAGCTTCTTTGCTCGCGACGCGATTGAGAAGCGAAACTATCGTGCGTCGGCTGCGTGGCACCGGCGCAATGACAAAGCTTTTTCCGCGTTTGGATTCGGCTTGCACGGTTTACTTACCTTGAAAGTGATTGACATTATAAACCGTTTAGCAAAAACGGTGAGTTATCTTGGATTAAGAATCTGCTTTGCAAGCCGTTCTCAAGAGGATGGCGAGTGGCGCTCTCACTGCTCTTGTCGCATTTTTGCTTTGCCCTGTTCCAATACTTTCACCAGTAAAGTTTCTCTGAAGTTCTCAAGTGCTGGAGCGCTGTCGATCGGTTCGAATATCTCGCGATACCAGCTTTCACTGACACACTTTTCAGACCAGTCGTCAAGATTGTCCCATTCACCATCATTCAGTCCGAGGACGAAGCGAGCGCGATATGGGTCAATTCCCTCCATCTCATAAATCGGAACCCGAAGATCCCTTCCATGACCGGAGTCGAAGAAAATGTGCTCGGATGAATCTATATCGACGTCAGAAAAAATGTCGTAACGAACGATCAGATTTTGCGCTTCTTCAATAAAGCTATCATGGCGGCGTTTGCCCTTCTCCGTAAGTTTGTAAGCGACCTTCTCTACGTCGATTTCGATAAGACCTTCGGTTTCAGCCCATTTGATAATGTCGTGAAGCTCGGCAAGTTCCTTCGTAACGTCGATCAATTTTCCGACGCCAACTTGATGAAGAAACATCAGCCGTGAAAGCTCTTCGATAGAGCCTGTCTGGGAGCTCACGTTTGCAGTGCCACCGTTATTAGTACCGTAGCCAGTACCATTTGAGCCACTGGATGCAATACCGGAAATGGTACCGGAAACTGAGAGGTCGCACCGGCGGTACTCGACGCCGTCGTGAGATGCGGGACGGAACGCACCATAAATGGTGTCGTCCGGATCCAGGTCCAACCCATTAGCTTTCAAGTTGACGCCGTCCCTAATATACAGTCCCTGTTCGTCTTTATCGAACAGGATCTGTTGGATGGCTTCAAAATCTCTTAGTTGCCCCTGCGGTAAGATGCCGTTCTCAATTAGCCGAGCTGGTTGTTCGCAGCCCAAATAGTCGAAAACCAGGTCGATCGCGCTCTTTTGCACATCACGCTGTGCGAGAGTAAGCACAGCCATGTGCTGCCCACTGGCGTCGGCAACATGGAGGATAAACTGCATGCTTACCGTCTCCGACCGCCCCATCCGCGAGATCTGCCGCCGCCGAAAATACTTCCGGAAGAGCGGCGTCCACCCCAGATTGAACGCGAGCTAGTAGAACTCGAATTATTTGAACTGCTGCCGAAGCCGCCCCACGATCTTTTCGTGGTAGTACCCGTGGTGCTGGTGCTGGAGCTGGTACCGAAGCCACGCTTACTTGTGAATCCGCTGCCCGCGGTCTTCTTCTGATAGCGAGAATTAAAAGATTCGTTTGACGTCTTCTGACCACTATATGCGGTGCTATTTCTAAAAGTGTTGCGATCGTCTCGGATGATTACCGTTCGATTGTACGGCGTGTAGTAGCGGCCGCCCCAGCCGCCCATCAGATGCGAAAGAACCATCATCTGTACAAATGGGCTGTCCAGAATACTGTGAGAGCCGGCATAGTACGGCTGTCCGGAGTGGTCGCTCACCTTATATGGAAGTTCGTTATTGGTAACGTCGCCGGTTTGCTCGATTGTGAACAGTTTTTCTTCGCCGTCTTGAAACCCTTGTTCCTTCTGGTTTTCTATGTAACCAGTTACGGTCAGGCTACCAGTTTTTCGGCTTGCATCGATGGAAACGACTTCATTGCCCTCGTAAATCTCATTTACGCGTTTTTCGAACGCTCCCATCCACTCATTGAAGTCCTTACCTTTTGTGTTCCAAAATGCTTCCTTCACCTCATCCAGGTTGATCTTGGCCGATTCGCCTTTTACCTGCGATGAAACATAATGTTCGACCGACTCCTGTCCACGAGGCGTGCCGCAGCTCGACAAAGAGCCTGCGACGAGAATTGTTGCGAGGAAAAGCGTAATGTGTTTTTTCATGGCGTCTCTTCAGTCTGTGTTCGGCGGTTGAATATAGCACTATTGAGGAATTCAGGTCTGAGCTTTCATAAATCTGATTGTATGGAAGACCCAAGCGCGACACCCTTTTCATAGTCTTTAATTTAGCTTGATGCGAAACCGGGGTGACTGCCACTTTGACATCCGAATACGTTTACACACATGTATTCGAGGAGGGCACTGCCTGTAAGGGATAAGTTTTTTAGTTGGACGAAACCCCTCTGGACAAAGTCGCCTGGTGAGAGCAATTACGATGGCGGTATAGAAACAGGCAAACCTTGACAAAAATGGCTCAAAAACCAGTCGCGCCAGTTTTCCTTTCGTGGCACGCTGTTCTCGTTGCCACCGAATGGAGCTGACTAATTATGGTTATCGATGTGTTATCTCAGATTCTCGCAGGTCAAAGTATTCAGGGGAGCGATAGGTCGCCTTCGAGTTCCGCTCTCGAAGCGCTTGCTGTTTTCGCACAGAAAATTCAGAAAAATGAATCTGAATTCAAGTCTATGGGCGATGATGCTCTGCTCGAAAAACTCAAGGCATTTGGCGTAAAAATCGATCGTCCCGCGCTTGAAAAACTTTGCGAGAAGCACGTATCTATTGACGCGTTCGTCACTCCCTGGGTGGAGAAAGCTATGGATACACTCGATGATACGAGTGATGTCGACAGCATCATGCTAATAACGATGGAACTCTGGGACCGCTGGTTCCCTGAGAAGCCCTCTTTTGCTCGGTACGTCGGTCTAGTAGAAGACGGATATTTTAAGATGAAACCGGAAGAGCAAGTCCTGCGAGCTGCACTGTGGAAGCAGGCTTACGATGAAATGATTCGACTGATGAAGAAGACAAAGATTCGCACATTAGCTGAGTTGGATGAAGCATCTGAAGCATTGCGCTGCACTATTCACTGGGCTGAGAGTTTCGTCATATTGCTTGGACGACTCGGTGATAAAGATGACGCATATAATCAAATGCGCGTGGAGGTTTGTGAGGAGATGCTTGAACTGCTTGATTGCGAAGACGAGCGATTCATGCGTTTCTTGAGGAAATCTCTTGCTCAGTCTTGCTTCAAATTCGGTGCGGAGGATACGACGACTCGCTTGTATAAAGGGTGGCTTGCCGAGGACAAACGGTGGGGGAAGGGATACGTCGCATGGGCGAAGTGTTATGAGAGTCGTAATGATGCTATCGGCACTCAAATTGCGGAGCAGATTTTGCGAGAAGGTTTAGGAGTGAGCAAAGTAAACGATCGCGAATCGATCTTGCGGAGTTTGGCGAATAATCTGAAACGGCAAAATCGCGCGAAGGAGGCGGCGCTGATTTTCAACAAGCTGAAGAAGTCTCCGAACGCGACAACCGATTGCGATGATGATTCTTACGAGGGATGTTCTTGTGGTGAACCGAACGAGGACGAGGATTAATCGACAGCTGAAGGAGGTTTTCTTCAACAGTTGAACAAGGTTTTCTTCATCTGATTCTCGCAGCAATGGACGTCCGGTTAAAAGCCGGACGTTCCGGTTGAAGACTCTTTGAGACGCCTTCAAACGGACGTAATTGATCTGTATGAAGCGCACACCGACGATCCAAATACTCCTGTAGAAGAGACGCTCGAAGCGTTTACCGAATTAATCAAGCTAGGTAAGGTCCGGGCAATCGGGTGCTCGAATTATAAGGCGGAACGTTTGCAAGAAGCGTTGGACAACAGTAGAACGAAAGGATTCGCGAGGTATGAGTCGATTCAGCCTGAATACAATTTGTATGACGGCGAAAATTTCGAGGCAAATCTAGAACCTCTCTGCGTCTCGGAGAGTATAGGGGTGATCACCTACTTCTCATTAGCGCGCGGCTTCTTGTCCGGAAAATATCGTTCCTCTGATGATTTGAGCCAAAGTCCTAGAGGTGAAGGGATTAAGAAATATTTGAACGAGCGCGGCTTCAAAATAGTGGAGGCACTGCATGTGGTGGCGTCAGAGTTGGGCAGTAAGCCCGCTCAAGTAGCTCTTGCCTGGATAATGGCGAGACCAAGCATTACAGCGCCTATCGCGAGTGCGACTAATCTGGAGCAACTTGCTGATTTGATCGCGGCTTCCAAACTAGAGCTAAGCGTCAACCACTTGAGGCTTCTCAACGAGGCGAGTGCATACCAATCGATATCAGTTTAGAAAGTTCTAGGGGCAGCAGTTCCCGTGGAACGCTGCCTCTATGCCATTTCGAGTATTTACTTGAAAATACCTGATTAGTGCGACAATGCGCCTTCCTTTGCTGGCGCGGCTAGCATGTCGTTAAATTGATCGACGAATGCTGCTTCGTTCGGTCCTGCGTTGTTTCTGAGCATCTTCGCGCGCTCGGTAAGAATTTCGTGGTTATCGCTTTCGAGAACCTGCATCGTCTCTGCTATGAATTCATCCAGAGGCATCTGGCGAGGATCGTCGTTATCTCCCATCAATTCTGTTTTCACCCAGGGCGGTGCCAGTTCTAAACACTTCACCGAGGTTCCTCTCAGTTTATATCTTAGAGACTGGCTGTATGAGTGCATTGCGGCTTTAGTCGATGAATACACTGCTGCCATGGCCAGAGGTATAAAGGCTAAACCGGATGTCACGTTGATTACGTATGAACTTTCCTGAGCTTTCAGGTGCTCAATCAAAGCACTCGTCATGCGCATTGGTCCCATCAAATTTGTTGTGATTGTTGAGACGATTAGTGCATCCTCAACCACGCCGGCGACATCATCCGCCTGCATGATGCCCGCGTTATTGATTAGAACGTTGAGCTTCGGATGATCTTTGATTAGTTTTTCTGCAGCGGAGGCGATGCTTTTGGTGTCTTCGACGTCCAACTCTACATAACTCATTCCTGGATTCGCTTTGCACACTTCTTCAAGGTGTCCTTTACGCCTTCCGGAGATGATAATTGCGTTGCCGCGCTTGTGCAGAGCTTCCGCGAGTCCGCGCCCGATACCGGAACCGCCGCCGGTAATGAAAATAGTATTGCCGGTCAGTTTCATAGATTCTCCATTCATCTTATAGAGTGAACGCCAATTATTTCACTCTTCGACCGAAAAAGCTGTGATCAGACCATTCTCCATGCCCTGATGTATTGCTCTAGAGGGCTCCGCCTTTCTCGGCTTACGATTTCGGCGCCGTTACCTGATTAATCTGCTATATGGCAGGTGTTGGGTTTCAACCCACTGTCAAAGCGCCGGGGGGCGTGAAGTCAATAGAATTTGAACCCGACCAACAATGTTAACGAGGAGATAAAAATGAGCACCGAATATTCCCACGAGTTTAATTCACTCCTGGCAGGTGAAATTTCAGCGGTCGAAACATATGACCTCGCATTGAAGCGCGATTTCAGCGCTGACCTGGTCGACATGCTTATGCGTTGCAGAGATTCTCATTCCGCTCGCGTCGACAAGCTCGTCAATTGTGTATTGGGTTCAGGTGGTACACCGGACGAGAGTGGTGGCGCATTCGGTGCTTTCGCTCAAGTCGTTCAAAATTCCCAGAGCTCCGCGCATGATGCCTTGTCTCAGCTGGAACTCTTCGAGGCTGAAAGGCTAGTTCAATACGAGAATGCCAGAAGTTTTGTGCCCGAAGAAGTTAAGCAGGTTATCGATACCGACTTGTTACCTATGCAGCACGAAACACACTTGATGGTGAGCACGGCATTGCGACAAATCAATCCGCTTCCTGCTCAGTAAGCAGTTCAAAGTTTTAAACCTTGGAACTCTCCTGTCACTTCGGTGCCGGAGAGTTTCGACCGTTCTGGGGTCAGCTATCCGGACGTTTCGGGAGCGGCAGGAGCGTCAGTGTCTCCTTCGGCTTCGTCGACATCTTCTTCCTCTTGATCCTCATTGTCGTTGTGCTTGTGTTTGCTTTCCGGACTACCTTTGGCGTGGCGTTTGCCTGAGCGTTTTCCACCGCCTTTGCTTCCGCCGCCTTTACCCCCCTTGCGACCGCCTCGTTTACGACCACCGCCTTTGCGGTGACCACCGCTGCGCTTCGCTGGCTTCCTGCGACGCTCAGTCTCTTCCGGAGTATCAGGTTTCCTTGTGGGCTGCTCACCAGGCCTTGCGGGCTGTTCGGGCTTAGTCTTTTGTTCTTCCGGTTTCACTGCCGGCTCAGCCGGTTTTGTTTCATCGCCGGGTTTTGGCGGGACTTCGTCGGTTGGCTTGGGTCGATCGGTTGCGTTACGTTTACTTTGATCGCCAGACTCGAGGCGCGGTTGATTATCGACTCCAGAGTCAATTTGCATGTTGTTCAAATAAGGTGCAGCGGCTCTGTTCGCCTCTGCTTGATTGAGAGTTTGAACTTCGCGTTGGATGTTTAACGACTCTGCCGATGGTGGCAAGAATGAGCCTGCGTCTAGCGCTGTTGCGCGACTGATCGCGCCGTCGCCGGACGTTCGGGCGACGTTGTCGCCGGAGGAAAATTGGGGCATAGTAACTGACCTAAAAATAGGTGGGGAATCAGCTCGGTTAACACAGATGTATCATTCGTACGTGACATCGATGTGACTGAGCCAACGACCTGCTATTCTGTCCTGTCGAATCTATAAATGAATCTTGAATCTCTTCCGATTGATAACGTTCTTCCGCAGTTGATACAGCAACTGACGGTAGGTGGCGCTGTTGTTCTAAAGGCGGAGCCTGGCGCCGGCAAGACAACGCGTATCCCTCCTGCAATCCTTGATGCCGGCTTAGCCGAACTTGGAAATAAACAGCCTGGACAGATCGTTGTTTTGCAGCCTCGACGAGTTGCTGCTCGTGCGGCTGCAGCGCGCATGTCTGAGGAACGAGGCACCGCACTCGGTGCTGACGTCGGCTATCGCGTCAGGCATGAGAGCAAGGCTTCCAGGCTAACTCGAATTCTGGTTTGTACCGAGGGCGTATTTTTGCGACGGTTGCAAGATGATCCTCTTATAGAAGATGTGGCGGTTGTTATTTTTGACGAGTTCCACGAGCGCAGTATAGATGGCGATCTGGCTTTGGCTCTGATCGCTCAGGTTCGACGAGATGTGCGACCGGACCTGCGTGTAGTGGTAATGTCTGCAACTCTGGATAGTGCACCGATTGCGTCATTTCTGAATAACTGCCCGGCTATTGAGAGTCCTGGAAAGACTTTTCCCGTGGCTATAGACTATTTGCAATTCCCTTCCCGCGCACCGATTGAGAAACTGGCGAGCGAGGGAGTCGAAAAAATTTTTTCTGCTACATCCGGCGATATTCTCGTGTTTTTGCCTGGCGTTGGAGAAATTAGAGAGACGCAGTCCGCCCTGGACTCATTTTCTGCGCATCAAAATGTCAATGTCATGCCGCTTTATGGCGAGATGCAATTGCAAGATCAATTGGCTGTTCTTCGAAAGGGACCGAATCGAAAAGTTGTTCTTTCGACAAACGTCGCCGAGACTTCACTAACTATTAGTGGTATCACTGCCGTCGTTGATAGCGGCTATGCCAGGTTGAATAAATTTGAGCCGACGGTCGGAATCAACCGTCTCGCTCTTTCTCGTATCTCCAAAGCAGCTGCTGTGCAGAGAGCTGGACGCGCCGGTCGAACAGCGCCAGGCACATGTCTTCGACTGTGGACGGAGCGTGAGCACATGGCCTTGCCGGAATTTGAATTGCCGGAAATTGAGCGAGTAGATCTGTCTGAGTGTATTTTGCAACTGCTTGCCTGGGGAGAGAACAATGTCGATGCCTTCCCCTGGTTTGAGAAACCTCCGGCCTTGGCTATTGAGAATGCTCTACAGCTTCTGGAGCGACTCGATGCCATTTGCGATGGAAGACTTACGGATCTCGGCCGGACAATGGCGCGATTTCCTCTTCAACCAAGAATGGCTCGCTTGCTGATCGACGGTGCAAAAGCAGGTCAGACGGAACGTTCTGCCCTGTGCGCCGCACTCCTGTCCGAGAAACCACCCTTCCGAGCGATTGATTCCGCTACTCCAGGATCACATCAGACCGATTCTGACGTCTTGGAGCAGGTGCGCGCAGTTGAAAACTTCGATGCGCACGGAATCAGGGATTCGATGATGGGAATGATCGTTCCTGGTGCTGCCAAGCAAATTCTTCGAACAAAGAACCAGTTGATGAGGCTGGTTGAAGACGCCAACCTGGGCTCTGATGCCGTCACCAAACGTCTGTTGCCTGGGAGGAGTGGCGTTGGTGCTGAATTACAGCTCTCGTCAGATGAAGCCGTTCTCCGGTCCATAATGACTGCCTTTCCTGATCGCATCTGTAAACGCCGGCAGCTGAAAGAGCGTCGCGCTGTCATGGTTGGTGGGAAAGGTGTCTCGCTGTCGGAGCAGTCTAATTTATTCGACTGTGGACTGTTTGCCGCGATTGATCTGATTGATTTAAACAAGTCCGACCTGGTAGTCAGGCGTGCATCGCTGGTAGAAAGGGACTGGTTGCCGAGGTCTCAAATTCATGAGACTGTTGATGTCGTATTCGATACCACGCGACAAAAGGTCGTAGCTTTCAAACGCACCCGCTTTTGCGACCTTCTGCTGGACGAAAACATTACGAGTATTCCTCCGGAGGTTGATCCAGGGGCTGTTCTTGCCGAAGCTGTTGCTGCGAACTATGACGTCGAAACGCTTGTAGATGAGCAATCGACGGCATACTTGAATCGCTTGATTTGTTTGAGCAACTGGATTCCGGAACTCGAATTGCCTGAGTTTGGCGCCAAACCCTGGGAAGCGTTTCTCCCCGCGTTGTGCAGCGGAGCTACGAGCATCAGTGAACTTAAGTCCAGATCGATGATTTCAGCTGTTCAGTCGCAGCTTTCATATGAGCAGTTGACGAGCCTTGAGCGCGATGCACCCGAATTCATAACTATTCCGAACGGAAGGAAGGTAAAACTTCAGTATGAGGTCGGAAAAACTCCGGTTCTCGCAGCACGAATCCAGGAGTTGTTTGGACTGCGGGAAACTCCTCGAATAGCGCGTTCTCGCGTAGCAGTGACTATGCATCTGCTTGCTCCTAACTATCGGGTTCAACAGGTGACCGAAGATCTCGCGTCCTTCTGGAAAAATACCTATCCGCAGGTCAGGAAAGACCTAAAGGGACGGTACCCTAAACACAAATGGCCAGATGATCCCTTTCAACCGTTGGAACCGAAGGCGGCGAAGTAGTTTTCTCCAGCAGGTTCTACGCGCTCTGTTCCAGCAGGGCGCGCAAGCCAGGTAGGACTTGCTCGTGCCAGAAATATTCTGATACGTGCAGCAGAAACGACACATTAGTGATGACGCCGTATTGCGGGTCACTTCTAGTATCCAGAGGCATTAGCTTTTGCAAATTCACTTTGTCCTGATAAGGCTTCGCAACAGCGAGGCTATACTGAACTCCATGATGTGCAGCTATCGGACCTAGCGATTTTCTCAAAACGCTAATTCGGCAGTCGTGAGACTTTTCCAGAATTGAAATCAGGGTGCCGGGGTCATATACAGGCTGATCGGTGCAATCGACGAGCACCACCCCTGGTAGCACCTCTTTTGCGGTTTTAGATAAGTCTTGCGCCACTACTACGGCATCATCATATGCTGCGACGCCCTTCATTAGACGTTCTTCTGCGGGCTTATCTCCCTGGACCGCGGCTACCCAGTCTGAGAAAAGTTTTTGCGTAGATCGTTCTCTAAGGTCGTGATTTTTTGCGTCATATGATGGAAGTGTTGCCGCGCCCTTCGCAAGCAGTTGTGAAATAGGACTGCCCGTCACTTGCAGAAAGGGTTCGCCATCGAGCAAGGCTGCGTCTCCGTCAAGTTCGGGATAGGAAATGCCTACTGCTTTCATGGCGGCCGTGAGACCGTCCGGATCCGGGTCGGCGATAACTGCCACGGCGTTCTTGAACTCGCCTGCTTCCACCAATGTGCTGCACGCGGGGTGAAGCCGGCGGACCGTAATTACGCAATCATCACCGAGCAATTTTTCCAGCTTGGCTGTGCCCTGCTGCACCAACACGTCCCGTTGATTGACGGGTTCGCCGTCAATGCCATGATGATCGCGGAAGAAAACTCTGTAACCTTCCTCTTTTAGTTTCACAACTGCCTCTACGGTTCGCAGTGTGATGGGAGTGTCTATGAAAAGTACGGTATCGCTTGCGCTGGAGCGCATCGCATTAGCCTCGCGCACGAACTCCAGAATACTTTCAACATCTCCGGATGTGAAGGCTTTGATGAATAGCGTTGGAACGCTGTTAATACTGAACGAAATCACTGAACTGTCCTAACCTTTCAACACAATGGTAAATTCTTGAAAACGGCTATGACCGTTTAGATACGGCATGTACTTTAAGCCTGTAAAATGTGAGCCGTATGAAAAGCCCGCAGGTACAAACGTTATGACAACTTCTCAAGTAGTCTCATTTGACCCGAACAGCCTCGGTCAGAAGGATTCCAACATATTCGGTTTGCCCTTCTCTCCGGAAGAGGCGCAGATGGTGCTCATTCCCGTGCCATGGGAAGTTACCGTCTCCTATCGCGCTGGTACGGCAAGTGGTCCAGCAGCCATTATGGAAGCATCGAAGCAAGTTGATCTGTTTGAGCCTCTGCTTAAGGACGCCTGGAAAATCGGCTTTGCGATGATGGCGATTCCCGAGACCCTCGTTTCTCTCAACCATGAGATGCGCGCCAAGGCTGAAAAGTACATCAATTTGTTATGTGACGGAGAAACGCCCGAAACAAATTCTGAAATGCAGAGACTGCTAGCCGAGGTGAACAAGGCGTGTGCCGTCATGAACGCCTGGGTGAAGGAGACGGCCCAAGCTGTTTTGGATCAGGGCAAGTTCGCGGCGCTGGTCGGCGGAGATCACTCGACCCCGCTTGGGCTTATGCAAGCCGTGGGAGAGGAACATGGTGACTTTGGGGTTCTGCACTTCGATGCTCATGCAGACCTTCGAGACGCATATGAGGGTTTCACGTACTCACATGCCTCCATCATGTTTAACGCGCTGCGGGAAGTACCTCAGTTGAAGAAGCTGGTTCAAGTAGGGATCCGCGACTACTGCGAAGACGAACGCAATCTGATTGATCAATCAAATGGACGTGTCGTTACCTATTACGATCGCGATTTGAAGGCCAAACTTTATAGCGGCGACTCCTGGAAATCTATCTGTCAGGAAGCTGTTGCAACGTTACCCGAGAAGGTGTATGTGAGCTTCGATATCGACGGTTTGGATCCGAAGCTGTGTCCCAATACAGGCACTCCTGTCCCAGGCGGTTTGGAACTGGAGCAGGCACTGTATATGGTGCAGGTTTTAGTTGAAAGCGGAAAGAAGATTGTTTCGTTCGACGTTAATGAGGTCGCTCCTGGAGAAGACGAATGGGATGCAAACGTCGGTGCGCGTTTGTTATACCGATTAGCTAATCTAGCGGCTTTGAGTCAAGGTCTGAAGCCGATTATTTAGCTCGATTGTCTTCTGCATACGCGTGTCTCGATTATGTGCAGGAAGTGGAACACTTCTTCAAAAATTTTTTTTGCAGCTGGTTGTTTCTCGAAGTGAGTCTCACTCCTATATAAGGAATAGTCAGGAAGAGGGAGTATTGGGGTGAAAATGTGACAGGGGCAGAGTTTTGAGCCCCTATTGCTCGCGCGGATTGAAAATCTTGCGGATAAATTTCTGGTGGAAACACAGGCGGACTTCTTGCGTCTAGTGTCTTGTTCGGTACTGAAATCACTGGTTGTTAATTGCGTTGAACTTATCGCGTTTAATCAAAGGAGTTATTATGAAACGTCTTCTATCTATCGCAGCTGTAGCGCTTGTCACCAGCGGATTCTTCGCGCCGGCAGCCAATGCTCAAAATATCTGGAACAACAATATCAATATGTCGCAGTCGCAATTACAAGCGCGCGTAAACATGGGGATTCGAACTGGTGCGTTGACCAGGCGCGAGGCAAATGATTTGCAATTCAAACTAAATCGCTTCGCTGACATCGAACGCAGTATGCGCCGGCACGGTCTTTCGTTCAGAGAACGTAACTCGCTAAATGCTCAGCTGTCGAAGCTCAGTGTCGAAATTAATCGTCAGCTCTCAGACACCGATCGTAAGTGGAATAGAAACCACAAGCGTCCGTACTGGTATCGCTAGGCAACGACGTTTTGCGGTGAGCAGAACGGTTTCGGTGTTACGACAATTTACTGAAAGTTACGCTAGGGGAAGCAATTACTTGCTTCCCTTCGTGTTGAGTAATCATTCGAGAATCTTCAAAGGTTTCGACCACTGAAGTTGTGCTATACAACTTTATGGACAAAAGTTTGGACGAAACTGGAGAGAAAAATGAAACTGCTGGTCGCCGTGGACGGTTCCGAATGCTGTAGAGAAGCGGTCAGGCATCTGCGCTTGAGTGGAATTTCCATGGGCGCTCGGGTGCGTTTTGTGAACGTAATGAAGGTTGGCGAACTGGCTAAGAATGTCTCTCCGCTTCTTAATGAGACGATTTCGTTGCTAACCAACGCCAGTTCCGTGGAAACCATCTACCTGGAAGGTGACCCGGCTACCCGCATAGTCGAATATGCCGCCGAATGGGAAGCTGATTTGATTGCTGTTGCGACGAGCGATAAGCGCGGTTTAGAGCGGCTTCTATTGGGAAGCGTGGCGCGGTCAATTCTCACAAACTCTGATTGCCCGGTGCTGGTGCTTCGTGGCGAACCTGCGTCAATGAATAATGTGTTGGTCGCGGCTGATGATAGCGATAGCTCTGCTGCGGCCGTGGAGTGGCTCTCCAATCAAAGTTGGGCGAAACATAAGAACCTTGCGCTCCTATCTGTTATGCACGAACTTCCGTTATCATTCGAATCGGAGTTTAGCAGTGTGGAATCTGCCTCGGAATCACTCTTGCGTAAGCAGCGGGAAGAAATTCGTTTAGCACACCTCACTCAATGTTGGAGTGAGTTGTGCGCCTCGCATCTTCAAAAAACTCAGATACCATTTGTTGTTACCGATGGTCTTCCAAGTGCTTCAATTCTCGAACTTTCAAAAAGTTGGCCGGTTGATCTAATTGTGCTTGGTTCAAATTGTCGAACAGGCATGGATAAATTGATTCATGGCAGCGTTTCGGAGGCGGTTGCTGACAAAGCAAATTGCTCCGTGCTGGTGGTACGAGATGTGGTGGCAACTAAATTCGAAGAAATACGTATTCAAATAGGGGTGTCGACCCAAATTGGAAATGAAGGTCCGCCGAGCCAGAAGGGACGAGTCAGCACTTCGTTGGCTGTAAACGATTTTGCTCCGCATTTCCCTGCAATGATGTGAGAAAGACTTCGCGTTCGTAACCTGGACTGAAAACAATAAACTCACCACACCAGGACGTGGAATTTTTTGCTGGTGTATTATTGGTTTACTCTATGAAGGAGCGAACCGCCCGTGATATCACATGATCTATTCCAGCATATTCGTTTGATTGTCGGTATGATTATGAGCCTTGCACTGGCTCGCTTGCTAAACGGCTCCGCTCGGTTTATTCAACATCCGACGAAAGTCAAAGTTTATCCAGTACACATCGGCTGGGTCTTTACGCTGCTCCTGTTTCTCGTGCATTTTTGGTGGTGGGAGTTTCGCCTGGAAGACATTCAGAATTGGACATTTGAAACTTATCTGCTGATAGTTTCCTACGTCATATCGTTTTTTCTTCTATCCACGCTGCTGTTTCCAGACGATATGAGCGAATACGCCGGCTTCGAGGATTACTTCAAATCCAGGCGCAAATGGTTTTTCGCTATTCTCGCAGTCACTTTCGTGCTTGATACTTTTGATGGGCTAGTCAAAGGAGCCTCTTACATAGCTCATCTCGGTCTTGAGTTTCCCTGGCGAAATGTTGTCAGTGTTGTACTGTGCGTTGCTGCGATGTTCATTCGCAGCGAGGCTTTTCAAATTGGCTTTGTTGCGGTGACTTTACTGTATGAGCTATCTTGGATTTTCAGGCTGTACCATACGGTTCAATAAGGACTTTATTTCGAGCCTGAGAAGTTGAGCATCATTTCTTCGATTCCTTTGCCTGCCACGACGGCCGCCAGCGAGGGAGCTGGTCTAAGACCTTGTGAGGGAGCGGAGAAGAATGCGACCGGTTTTTTCACATTTGTGATTGAGTTTGTCTTCAGACTGGTCTTCGCCGGCTGTCCTACTGCCTTAGATTGAGCTTCGAGAACAACGCTCGAGTTTGGAGTGGTCAGATATAATCCCTCGCAGAACGCGGCGGCACCTCGGCTAAGCTTAAGATGAGCGGTTGCGATGAATGTCATTCTCGTAGGCTGTCTTTTTTCGCTCGACGAGCGATAGAAACTGCCCACATAACCGCTTCCGGTATGGCTGATGCGGCTATTTTTCAATGCCGGCATACCCATGAATGTCAACTTCTGCGGCGGATTCTTTGGGTCATCAAATAGCTTGCGATTCGAGGCCGAGAGTGACTCGATGCCTGATTCATGCCATTCTCTTTGTGAGATTGAGAACGATTGCTTGTCGTGGTTCCAACAGTGAACGTCCCAGTCCGGTGCTGATGAAACCACATGCAAAAGACCGTTCATAGCATCGAGTCTGGCGTGATCGCGTGCCAGGTACAGCTTCATTTTGCCGATTTTTTGGTCGTCCTGATCGATCAGTATGCAGTCGACAAGTTTATCAGTAGCCGCTTTCGGCTTATCAGCTGCAACACCTGGTGAGTGCAACATCGAACAGGTCGCTGTTAAAACTGCCATTGCTAGTTTCAGGTGAAGAGACTGCTTTTGCATTCGACGTCGTCTTGCATGCGGTGAATGTCATGCTTCTATTAAATCACGTCTAAGAAACACCCACTCCGCTACATCAACTTGCTCGGGTGGTATCAGTATTGTTGTCTTTCGACATCTCCGAAGTTGAAGTTCTGAATAGTCGTTTGTGCTGCCGTGCTGACATTAGCTTCCTGCGCGACAATCTGGCGTCTTGAACCACGCGGATACTCTAGGATTTTGTTGCCGTTGAGCGCGTAAATAGCCTGTATAACAGCCTGATCGTAAGAAGGGAATTGTGAGTTTTGCGTCAGCCGAACGTTGATAATCTTTCGATTTGGAAGAACGTTCAAAAAGTACCAGACTGAAGTTCCATTTGGATAACGGCTCTGCATCATTTGAGTTCGTGGATCCCAGACGAAATGAATATTGTTGTGGACATTGATGTTCTTAATCGTATTTGCTTGAATAGCCTGTATAAGGTTGTTGCGCCACCGGTCCCACTCAATTGCCAGTTCTTGATTGTTGTCGTCCGGATCGTCTGATGCGCTGCCGGACAATGTGGTATCAGTCGCATTTCCCTGGAGTGGTTGTCCGCGGTCTTGCATTCCCTGCTGGGCGTCCATCTGCCAGTTAGCGTCACCGGCACCGCCTTCTAAAATTGTGTCGTCTGTTCCGCCAGTGATTTCACTTTGTTCGATTCCACCTTGCAGTGGTTTTACTCGTTGATTTTGTTTGTGGTGGCGAGTGTCTTTTGACTCAGAATTCGGTACGTCAGACTCTTGAGATTGAGATTCGCTTACGGGATCAGGCAGAAACTGGTTGGGATCCTGAGATTGGTTCTGAGCGAACGCCGGTGCGAAGAGGTTTGTCGAAAGGGCGATCGACAAAATGATGTTCTTGCTCAGTTTCCGGTGTCTCATTGTTCTCATCACAGGTGTCCTATTACTTTGTACCCGAGATTATCATCAAGCTTGCAAGCGAATTTCGCTTGTTTGTCAGTCATCCCTTATGGGGGGCAAGAAATATTTCTCAGGCTGCACTCCTGTTTAAACCGGCTCATAATACGGTTGTGAAGCTGGACAATTCTCGACGTAAATGTACAATGGCTTTCCGGTTTTAGTATCGAGGAGTTTTATGTTCAGAACCAGATACGTGTGCTTAATCCTCTTACTAGCAGCAGCCCTTATGCCAATTAACTTGATGGGGCACTCGACCAATTCAGGCACACGTAATCAGACCGTCCGGAATTTTGACACCCAGAAGCTTTTAAACGGATTTACGCACTCTGCGTTTGCTGCTGAGAATGCCGATGTTCACGCAACTAAGCGAATTAGTTTTGCAGAACTGGAAAAGTACCAATCTATTCTAGTCACCGCCGATGATGGCGTTTCTAAAACCAATTATGAGGGCGTTCCGCTGCGCGTTTTGATTTCGGAGCTAGCGCCGGATGCGGATCTTGATACGACCAATGGTTGGAAGGCTCTTGCTCAGAGGAAGCTGGTTGCTGAGGTCACTGGTGATGACGGTTATCCTGGGCTTGTAACTGCGCTTGAAATTGCTAAAAACAAAGACGGTGATCGGTACATTCTTGCCACTAAATGTGATGGCAAGCAGATTGAAAGTGGTCCGCAGTTGATTTGTAAAATGGATTCGGCAAAGACCCGATGGGTCAGAGATGTTGTTCAGCTTCGAATAGTCGAAGTTCCGCTTGCCGAGAAGAACGACTAAATAGAATTTACCGGTTATATGGCGGTTTCGGGGATTGTGCTAGAATCTCTCCCTGTCAAATTGCGACGTACAGGAGAGTTTCAATGAAAAAGCTACTGCTAGCTGCTGCCGCGCTGCTAATCTCGGTAAACGCTGCCTATGCCGATGGCGACAATAAGGTCGGCAAAAACGTCAAAATCAAACGCGCCGAGGCTGAAGCCATCGCTTTGAAGGAAGTACCTGGTACCGTACTAGACGCTGATATCGAGAAGAAAAAGACAGGTATCTTCTGGTATATCGATGTTAAACCAGCTGATGGCAAGGTCGCGAAAAAGCAAGTTCGCCTTGATGCAAATACCGGCGCCGTCACCGAAGTTAAGGTCGACGACGATAAAGACTAAGCGCCGGGATTTCCAAGAGGCGGAATGATGCGGGGCGGTGCTAGAATGTCGAAAACTCAATAGGCGTTAGTATGGACAACGAAATCAACACCTCTGGCGCGGCCTTTCTGCTTGACCTCGAATCGCAGCGGAAAATTCCTGTTGTTATACCCGTGTGTCGTGTTGGTCGCGACATCGAAAACGACATTGTTCTCGCTGATGATACGTCGATTTCGAGATTTCATTCCGTCATCAAACGAACCAATGATGAATACTCCGTTGAGGACGCCGAGAGTCGCAATGGTACCTTCGTGAATGGAACCAAGGTCACCGGCCCCGTCAAAGTCGTTGATGGCGACACGCTCAAGCTTGGAAATATAACGTTCTGGTTTGTCATCGAAGCTGAAACAGAGAGCATTGTTGCCTCTACCAGTAGTGGCTAGGCTCAGTTGCATGAGAGCTATTTTCTGCCTGGTTATGACGTCTGTGTTCCTACAAGGCGAGGGCGCCTGGGCGAACTGGCGTGATGACAATCCGAATCAACCCAACGGTTACGCGGCCAGCATGTACCGTTATCATCACGGTACGCCTGATGATGACGGTCCGCACGATGGTTATCGTGCGTCGGAATTCAGGGCTAGAAATGGACTGGATAGATTTGCACCGCCGTCGGAAGACGATTCCGGAGGCGGTGGACGCTGGGGCGATAGCGGCGGACGGTTCGGTGGGGGAAGCGGCTTGGGGCGTCACTTCCGGCAGGGGCAAGCGGAGAGTCAGGCGTTCTGGCAGAACCGTATGCAGAGCCAAATGCAAAATCAGCTTAGCCCCGCAGGTGGTGCGGCGTCCCTGCGGTCTAACTACATGAGACCGGGGCTTGCCACTCAGCCGCAACACTTTCAGCTCACTCCGCAGCAATTGCCTGCGAGTTCGATGCCGCAGATGCCGATGTCGTCAGCACCCATGCAGCAAGTCCCGGGGCAACAAATGCGTCAGTATCCACCCATGTATGAGACACGGGTTACCAATCCTGCAGGCGGCTACGCGCAGGGATTCGGAGCAGAGCAAGCGACGGCGCCTGCCTTCCCTGGCAACTATGCCGTGCCGATGTCAAATAGTTATCACTACGCACCAAATAGCACGGCGTATGGAAATCCGTCGGCTTTGCGTTCTGCTGTGATGCAACATCCGGTCGGCTCGCTGTTGCGGAACAGCCAGGGGGGTTTCAATCGAATTTATGCTCCTCAACAATACTGAGCCGCGCTGCTGTTGGCGGTCACCACATGTAGTGCAGGCTTAAATGCCCTGACGGCTAAAAATTAATTTGCCGGAATTTCGAGCTCGAATAGGTTTTAAACTGGATTCGTCAACGGCGAAAGTATATCCAGACTGGATTTAAGGTCGACTGGATGGTTATCTGACGCATGTGCGTATAACCACATTAACAACATCATTCGGATTGATATAGGCTAGGATGTAAATAGGAATCCCCAGCTTCGGACGTCAATCATGAAAAGGCAAGGAAAATCACCAAACCGCAAACCCGCCGAGAACGAAGGTGGTACGTCCAGGCGAGCCAGTTCCAAAAAGTTCCGTTACGGCTGTCCCTGTCGGGATGGCTGCGAGCCAATGCCGGGGTTCAATCCTTCGAAGAACAAGCCGGCGACGGAAACGAAGGTGGAAACACAATCGGTCGATTCCGACGACATCTAGTTAGAACGCCTGTTTTGTTCGATTAATCTGATTTGCTTTTGCTGTCTGTTGGCGAAGCATCAGCAGCTTCGTGTTTTTTTGCTGTGTCGTCGGCGGTTTTGTTGGTTGTCGATTCTTCTGCTGACGCGCCTTTGTCTTCACTAAGAGCGCGGATGGCAAGTTTCAGTTTCGTTAAATATGTGTCGGGCTCCGCGAATCCGGAGATATTGGTATTAGCCTTTTTATTGACGTCCAGTATACAAGTGCACGGGAAGCCAGTTACCTTCAGTGCTGAGGCAAGCGATGTTCCTTCGCCCTTGTCCTCAGCATTTAGCTTCACGCACACGAAGTGGTCATTCATGAACTTGGCGACAAATGGGTCTGAAAACGTCTTCTGGTCCATAACTTTGCACCAGCCACACCAGTCAGTGTAGACGTCTATCAGGATCAGTTTGTCGGTTTTCTCTTTGCCGTCGATAAGGGGCGCGACATCTTTGCGCCAGGTGATCTTTGCATCCGGAGGTGTCTCTGTTGTTATACGTTCGAGCTTTGTGTCCATGACGATCTCGCCGGCCACGTCTTTCCGGTCAACGCAAAGTTGTTTCACCTTTTTCAGGTCTGCGACGGCCTTGTCCTTTTGGTTGTCACCGAGGTAGGCTTCAGCTCTCATTATGTAGAGATTGTCTTCATCCGGGCTGTTGGTGATCGCGATGTTCAACGAGTCAACTGCCTCTTTGTACTTTTTGTCTTGGGTTAAAATCAGTGCTTTGGCCGCATAAGCGACGAAGAATTTCGGGTCTATCGCGATGGCGCTATCCAGTTCTTCCAGCGCTTTCTTTGCATCGCCGGCTTTGTGGCTAGCGAGCGCTTGTTTGACTAATTCGCGATACTTCGGGTCCGATTCCTTTTGCTCCTCAGCGAATGCGGCACCGGTGGTCAAAAGAACTGAGACTGCCAGGCAGGCTAGTGCGCGAGCAAATGGAGCTAGAAGCATGATGATCTCCAAAGTAGGTTATCTGTGCAGCTTAGCAGGTTTGAGCCAACTAATCCCGTTCAACAGCGGCGCTTCGTGCCTTCCTTTCAGACCCGATAGTTTGTTGGCCGGTCATTTATTCCTGGGACTGTTGGAGAAGAGAATCCAGTCTTTCCTGCAGCTTTTCCATGAAAACCTCTCGTAATTTTCTAACCGCGGACAACTTATTTTGAGTGTATTCCTCTACAAATGGTGAGACGTCGATGGCTTCACCAGGCGAGATGACGCATGATTGGCGGCCCTTCGGCGTAATCAGTCCGGTAACTTCGCTCTCGATGAAGTCCAAAATTCTGCAGTTTTGAATTGGTCTTTCGCGGTGCAACAGCATCCGTTGAAGAATTAGGAGACGCTCTATGCGCTCGAAGTCGCTTCTCAAGCTCGGCTTGGGAAGACCGGCACAGTGAAATGCTTTCGGGTTAGTCGCCACGGAATCAATTTCTAAATCTCCTTCAACGTGGTTGCGAACGAAATAAAGTTTCTCTATCAACGATAGTGATGCTTCCGGCTCAACATTTTGATTAATAGAAATTCGCTCGAGAATCTCTTTGCCAGCCAATTCCGAGAGATGCTCGAGGCTGCCTTCTGGTCGTTGGAGACCGTATGAGCTAAATACCTTTGACAGGTAAGCATCGATGACCGCATCGATTTGGTCGACTATCTTTTTGTTTTTGTCGTGCTTGATTCCGAGTCGCTTACCAATCTCTTTAACGGCGGGGGAAACTGCAATGTCCAAACTATCTTCCAGTGAAAACTTGATTGCCGCAGGGATGAGCACGACCGGCGCTTCTCCCTTAATCGAGTTTTTGTCCTTCTTGTTCAGATCATCCTGAACGTCAAGCACGATATGGAAAATGGCTTTTTGCATATGGTGCAGTTCTTCATAGTCTGCTGTTATTTCCGCCTCCGGAAAAACAACCAGCTTCTTTTTTGCCTCCATCAGGATTTTTTTTGTTCTGGAAATCGAGTGAAAGTCGGCCTTTCCGCGAGCGACGGAGTAGCAGCCGAGGCTTTGAAAGAGCCAACCTCGCCAACCGTTGTCCCAGTCAAAGCATTCTCGGGCGACGATCACGTAGAACTGCTGATTGAGATAGTCGGCCAGTTTGAATAATGCGAACGGATCCTGGCGATCAGGATGGTTTAAAAGAATTACTGCTCTTTTGTGTTGCCTTACGGCGTCAAGAAGTTCTTTGCTGCCGCGAACCTCGATCGAAAGTCGCTCTCTATATTTCAGCCAGAGAGGAAAGACGAGTCTGAAAAAGCCGATTACTAACTGATTTGGCTTAGGCTCTCTGAACTCGGACATCGGGATTGCTTGGAAACCTGTTTGCGTTGGCGTCTATAGGCTACGTGCGTTTTAGCTGTCATGAATGATAGAGTACTAATCTGCATTTAGCACAAGGATGGAGAGCTATGAAAATTCAGCTCATTCGGCAACTCTCGGAGCTTGATGGCGGAGAATTCTTAGAGATTTTTCCAGGTCCGTATAAGGGAAGATCATGGAATGAGCAGTCTGTTTATGTCGAGGACCGCGCCTTCTCGTTGTTGGAGGGGCTAGTCAAGCGTCATGCGGACAATTTCGACAATCGAGCCAATACTCAGATTTCAAAAGAGCAATGGGAGTCCATTATCAATGATTTAGACGCTCTCGGCGCAGCGCTTGCAAAGTCAAGCGGTGTAGACGATTTGAACGGTCACGTTTCTTTTCGCGATGCCACTATAAGTGGTGAGTTCGCTGCCGACTTCCAGGGAAATAAAGCGAAGCTCTTGTCGTTGATAGGCGATTTGAAAACGTGGCTGAAGCAGGAGCTGGGCAACCAAACCGTGATTTCTATTTTAGGAATTTGAGACGTCCGCGGACAGCTTGCGCAAAATTTGCAGTGCGATCGCGCCTTATTGATAAATCACCGCGCTTTGAACAATTGCCTGGTATGTTATTTGCTGCCGGTCTAACCGGTTTAGAATATGGCAGTCGGCGAAGGTTTACACAGTGAAAATTACCAGGGTTCAATCGTGGACGTTAATGCTTGCTTCAACTGTTTTTATGGTTGGGAGCGATGCAATGGCGGCGTCCATGCCGCGAACTTCTGTCGGGACGGGTATCTCGCAAGAGGAGAATGATGCTTCGTCCGTCGGGTCCTTATCCGACATCGATCATTTTACTAATGCTCAAACCGTCGGTCGTGCAACCGCATCTGATACCACGTCGCATTTCAGGCTTGATGAAAATCAAGTTTTGGCAGCTGAAACACCAATCCTGGATGCCGCATCAGACGGTTTGATGGCACAGGGCGATATACCTCAAACACCAATTCTCAGGGAAGGCATCAGCACCAGCCCATCTAACCTGGAAACCCAGATCGATAATCTGTCGCTGCAGATACTTTTGAAGCAAGTCGACCTGGAGCGATATAGTATCCACTACAACCAGGAGGCTGTGAAACAGGGGCGCTGGAAGGGCTGGCGATACGGCTTTTGGAATGAAGTGAACTCCGGGCTCGCGCTTGGTGGTGGTATCACATCAGTGGCAAACCGGGGCAAATATTTGCACAAGCCCGGCGGGGTGAGGCGGAGGACTCAAGAAGGCGCCAACATAGTGCCGATGGTTGGTTCCATTATCGCAGCAAGCGCTGCTGGTGGCGAATTCGGTATCAACTTGATGCACGAGTTTCAGGCTCACCAGAGGGGTTATGGTTCTAACCAAGCAAAACAGAAAATTCTGGCTTTGCGCGGCGAGATCAATGGTTTGCTGGAGAAGCGCGACAGCCTTGTAAGAGTTGAGGCTTCCGATCCGACTCTGGCTGGTCGCTTTGAAATCGACCAGATCGAAGGACGGGTTTTGCGCGATATGCGCGATCAGAAATTACAGCAGTTCGAGCGCTTCCATCTAGCCAAGCGAAGGCAGTATTGGTTTCAACAAATGCAGTACCTCTTCGACATTGCGAAGAACGTGACTAATGCGGTCGGTTGCGAACAAGCCTATCAGTCCTTACACAAACGGCATCGTTACTACAACGGCAATGCCGGTGTGCTTTTCGTAGTATCGGGTGGATTGACTATGGTTGGTCCGGTCGCCAGTCGCCTATTCGGGAAGGTGATGGTGGAGCAGCAACGGCGATCCCTGCGAGGCATTACCCGAACAGATGAGGACGCCACACTTGCTCAACTCAAGAGCGATCACGCGGCCCTGGATCAGCTGACGAGGAGCGGAAAGATACCGGCAGAAAAAGTTGATGTCGTGTTGAACAGATCAGCTGTTTATGCCAATGGCGAGAAACAGTTTGAAAACGAAATTCGGAAAAGCGAATCTGCAAACGCCAGAGCGAAACTGGTGGCAACACAGAATATCGGTGCTGCCCAGTACGTCGGTGGCTCCAAGGTGGCAAGCGGCATTCTGTTCATTTTGCCGGGGTATGACAGTCGCTACAACACCAAGGGGTTCCGGTCCGACCGCGCCACCAACAATGATCTGTTCGCAGCTGCGGTCGTCGGATTGCCGGCAACGACGTTCTCTATAATCGATACATTGAGAATCAACATTCAGGGCGAAATCGCACGCCAGAAGCAGCTTAAAGCCGGAACCCATCCGAGCCAACTTGCTAAGAAAAGACTGCAAGAGTTGGATGAGCTTGAAGCTTCAATAAAGGCTGACATGCGATAGCGCAATGACAAGCCTCAATTCTGGTGTTCTCAGCCGTCAGGAATTCAGCCTTATCATACTACGAGGGGAAAAAAATCACCCTTTCGTCCGATTGTGGATCGATTGCCCAAATGCGAATATGCAATTGGTGACCAGACTCGCATGTCGTCAAATACCATGGAAAACGACCGCCAGCCATATTTTGAGTGTGAAACCCAGACACGGGAACGCCCTGAGTTTTGGGAAACTATAAGCATAAGCAATGCCAGTCGCAGCATTGAGCGAATCGTCAACGGTCAGCAGCGTCGCCTCTATGACGTAGACCATCCGGATTACGATATGGTCATTGAGAACGCCAAACGTTATTACCCGCAATTAGCGCCTGGGCGAATTTGCTATTATTATCGCTTTGCCGACGGCCGCGAAAAGGTCGAAACAAAGAATTTCGACTGAGCCGCAGAGGGCATATAATGTCTTGACGCTTAAAGAGCGTCAGGCAACTCCTTTTCGGCAAGATCATTGAAACATCCACATCTCCAGAAACATATTTGCTCTCACTGTTCGGCGCGTACTGAATCAGGCATGACCGATCACGAATTTGCACAACTGTTGTCGCTTTGTGACCGCGAATTTGTAGAGAAGCAAGAGAAATTTCAGATGTGGATTGCCACTAGCGGGATGTGGTTTTACGACCTTGAAGAATGTACTCTCACTCTGGGCGACACGAAGTTTGAGGTGACGCCGATTGGTACTTTCGGCGCGAGCTCCGGTACTTGGCTCTGGGCTTGGGCGAACAGTGAATTCCCCCCTAACGCTATCGAGCGCGCGGAAAAATTGAAGTGTTTGTACGAGCTCACGGGATGGGAAGTGTTTGAAAATCCGGGCACCCATGCGACCGTCGATGAGTTGCAAATATTCAATTTGCTAGCCATCCACATTCTGGACTCAGTAGGCTTGTTTCAGGATGGAGAAGGCGGTGAGCCGGCTTTGTACCTTGCAGTTCACGAGGCGCAATGACCTCTGCAGTCGCACCACCAACGGTGCGCTTCCTTCAATTGTCTCAAGCCCAAGCTATGGTTCATCTTCTTCCAGTTTGATTTCCAAGCGTGCGCCATGCTTTGCCAGATTATCCAGGTCTTGTTTGTCCTTGATAGTGCTCTCGGCAAGGTCTCCGTCACTCTCGTAACGTGGCGGGCCAAGAGCGTTTAGCAAAAACTCGTATTGGCGACGGCGTGGTTGGTCGGTGATATCTTCAATGTTCATTCTGATCAAATGAAATGTAATCAGTTCGCCATCGCGAAGTACAGTTATATCCACGGGCGTTCCTGCCCGTCCACCGACTATCTGCCAGAGCACTCGCTGAGCTTCTCCATGTTTGAAAACATGATTCTTTGCTTTGACAAGCAGATCGCCTTTTCGCATTCCTGCGCGCTCGGCAGGTCCATCTTTCAGAAGACCCGTAACTGTCGGACCACCGGAGCCGAAAACCGGAGTGAGCGCGTCGAGTCCGATGATTCCATATTCCATTTTTCTATACTCTTCCGGGGAGAGCATCGGTTTTCGCTTGCCCAGGTCAAGCGCGGGATTCGTGCTGGCGCCGGCCATCAGTTTAAACAGTCCCTGTGAGTTGCGTATCAGTTCGCGAAGGCTTTGCTTCTCAATTTTGACTGTTTTAGTTTCTACCAACTCCGTGTCAAGAGTGGAATCGTTTTGCTCAACCCCACCATTCAAAACTTTTTGCTGTTCGCTCTGAGTTTGCGCCGGTGCAGTCGTGTCTATCGCGCCTGTCTGTTCTTCGATTTGGGCAATCGTTTCTCCGGCAAAGGCTGAGCTTTGAACCGAACAGCAGATCAGCAAAGACATGGCGAAGCTGGCGCCACGAACCGAACGTCTTGTAGAGCCGCTAACTTTGGACGATATGTCCATTGGGGGATCCTCCACTCCGCAACCTTATGTGCTTAACAGCGCGGAATCGAAAAATAGGAGGGAATTCATAAACTCGGCCAGGCCAAAGCCCCGACAAGGCTTGGAGTGATAACCTGAGAATTTGAACTTGTGATATTGGCTGCTGTTTCGCAGAGCTTTCTAACGAGCTGGCGTTAATTCGCTATACTTCAAAACGGTGATGGATACCGGAGTTTCTTTCAAAGTCTCACGCAGGTGGAGGTTGTATGTTCAGCAGAGTGGTACTAATCACGATATCAGTTGCACTACTGATGTGTGCCGGATATCTGGTCAGCGACTTTCTTGCTAAAGAACGCTCCTTAAGCGTCCAAGCCATTGTTCGGGACTACCTCAAGCGAGGTTCTACACCGATGTATCAGAGCGAACCCAAAGTTGTTGCTCAGAAATACGGAGGTGCAGATCCGCACGGCGACGATCCACATGGCGACGATCCTCACGATGAAGTTCACGATTCCAAGCTTCCGGCGAATCAGGCTAAGAGCAATGCTAAAGCCCCCCGCGATGTTTATGGTGACACGGTTCCCAACAGTCAACAGCCCTACTAAAGGTCCTACGCAAAATAAAAGCAGCGGCTATTGACCGCTGCTCTTAACAGATACATTGAGATGTTATTACTGTTTGCGTTGAATGTGCGATTCAATAAACCAGAGTTTTTTATCTACTTCACGCGAGATCTCGACGTAAAGGTCATTGGTGTCCTGGTCTTCCCACTCGTCACACTTTTTGATGCCTTCACGCAAGTGCTTGCCGAAAGCTGCGAGTCTCTCTGCGAGTGCGTTGAGATGGTCCTCTTCGCTCATCTTAGATACGTCAGGGTATTCTTTTATAAATGAGTGTTCGGCGGCATTGCGCGCGGTACCATGAGCGATGCTACCGAGTGCGGTGGCACGCTCTGCAATCATGTCGATAGGCTCGTACACTGCTGCGGCAACGTCATCGAATAGCAGGTGGAGTTGGTAGAAATCCTTTCCTTTGACATTCCAATGAGCTTGCTTGGTTTGGGTCCAGAGGTCGAGGCAAGCTGCTAGAGTTTCGTTCAAAAGTTCGGCCACTTTTGAGCGGGTGGTTTCGGGCAGGTCGATTCTACTTGAATAAAGGTGTGTAGCTTTGGTTTTGGTACTCATGGCAATACGTCCTCGTATATGCAGCGGCTAAGAAGTGCATATTCTTTCAGACCGGAACCTACGTGTAAAGTCGTTGGTTCTTGTGTGTGGCAGCGCCGTTCAGCTATGCCTCTGCCGACGTCATGGACCTGGACTTTAGCCTTCGAGCACCTGCGTGCTTGCCAAGCGGTGTAGGTTTTCACCTTCATGATAAGCTAATCTCGCTTCAGGCAATTTCGGCATAGTAGTTGCGGTTTTCACCGTTCTATAAGTGAAGCCCGCTTGCATAAAGCTTCGATTGTAGTGCCGTATCTGGTGGCACGTTAGGTTAATGGTGAGCGATTCAACCCATATTGCGACGCTTATTACTCGTCTTCATGCGCTGGCGGACGCGGACACGCCGGTTCTTGCAGACGGGCTGGTTCAACTGATGATGTCCGGCGCTCGGTGGAATGGTTTCTGGAGCGGTGAAATAATTGCTCCGGCTGGTGCGCACGGCATTAAGGAATGGCGACTGATCGAGCGTTTCGAGTTTGAAGAACAGGCTTTGACATGGAAGGACTGTAAAGAGCGACATGAGCTGCTGTCAAGTCTACAAAGTCATGTCAGCGACATCTCTGACGAATTGTTTTTAGGACCGCAGGCGGGCGGCAGCGCTGCCACCTCTATAATCACGGAAGTGAAGCCTGGTACGGAAGAGGCTTACTTCAATTGGGAGCGAAAAATTCAAAGTGCTCAGGCTCGGTCTCCCGGCTATGAGGGAATTTTCGTTCAGCCACCGCTTCCCGGGCGACCAAACGTCTGGACGAAGCTGTTGCGCTTCGATTCGCCTGCCGCGCTCAACAACTGGTTCGAATCGGAAGAGCGGAAGCGGCTGGTCGCCGAGGGGCGCGCATTCATGGAGTCCTCGAAGCTGGAGCAACTATCGAGCGCCTTTCCGGGCTGGTTTCCAGTCGATAAGAAGAGTGGAAAAGGTCCGGCAAAATACAAGACAGCCTTTATGGTTGTGCTCGGCTTGTTCCCCTGTGTCATGTTTGAGGTCTGGTTATTCGGACCACTTCAAGCATCATGGAATCCGACTCTCAAGACTTTTATGAATCTGACCTTGAGTGTTTCATTTACGACATTTATCTCAATTCCGCTTTGTATCAAATGGTTTTCCTGGTGGCTACTTCCAGCAGAGGATGCACCATATTCGGTGCAACTCAAGGGACTCGCGATTGTTTTGATCATTTTGGCCCTTGAAGTGTTGGCTCTCTGGAATCTTATCAAGGTCAATTGAAATAAAGTTCAGGACCGGTTTGTGAAGCAGACTCCGATAGGTCCCATCAATCCTCCGGAATGCCAGACCCGAATATTCATTGATAGTTCCGGATAAGTCACGTTCTCTGCAGCTGCGATGTTCTCTGACTCCTCCTTGCTCGCGTGTTCGGCATTAATTTCGCCGGTTTCACCTAGCCGCTGGTTGACTGCGTTGATAAAGCTTATCAACGCGCGTTCTGAGTCTGCAGGCACAGGACCTGCACTTTTATATTCATCAATCATCGACGTGCGAATAACGTTCCACTTATCGAAGTTGGTTGAGAGCTGCTGAACCGCGGCTACGCATGCTGCAACCCGTTTGTCGCATGGTTCCGAGCCATTGGTCAGTTGAAATGACGGCACTTCTCTCATCATGCCGATGCGGTCGCCGACATCAGCGCCGACTTCCCCACCGTGGCGAGCTTTATCAATCGCTTTCCAGTCTACCCGTCTGTCTAGAAAAGGATGGCGCCGCCCTCTGAAGGCGCCTGAATCGCCTCCATCTCTGCGTTTTTCACCGGTTCCATCGAATTGTGACATGAGCTACCCTGGATTCCGTTTGACACCTACCATTGTGCCGGAAACCGCGCTTCTGAGCAACAGTCGAATTAAGCAGTTTGACCAAATTAGCCGGTTTCTGCCCGGTTGTTTGTTTATCGCTTTGAGGTAAAGACATTGGACCTGGGTAAAAGGCTTAAGAGGCTTTGCAAGTAAATGAAAAACAACCATACCTTTTGGCTTCCGTTGGTTGCGACGACCGCGATCTTAATCGGAACTACTTATACCTCCACCGCAAGTGCACAACCGTTGAGAAAGCCATTGCCGGGATATTCAGTTATTGGAGACTCGACCAAAACCGATGCAAAAGCCGATGGTCCCAAAATCAGCGCGCCATCTGCAAATGGGTATTCGAGTAATGGAGCGAGTTGGCACGGTCAAAGTCAGAATCAGGGAGCCTCTCGTGGCGGTGGCGCAAATAACAACGTTCGTTCTCGAAACACCGCTGCTCCAGGCGCAGCAGCATTGTCTTCTCTAAAACCTGGTCAATTGAAAAAATTGACAGCCGATGCCCTTCGTTATGAGAAAGAGGGTTTAGCGGAAGAGAAAAAAGGTAATTTAAACGGCGCGCTATTGAAATTGAAACAGTCGCTAAACATGCGCGAATACTATTGGGGGCAGCGAGATAGAGCCGTACCCGTCTTGCTTGAACGTATCGCCGCCGTTCAAGCTAAGCAGAAGAAATATTCAGACGCGATCACCTCGACCGAGAAAGCTTTGTCTTACTACTCGAAGATTTACGGTCCGGGAACAACCGATCGCATACCTTCACTATTGCTGCTAGGTCGGCTCTTCCAGGAGAACAAGGAGTTCGAGAAGAGCTTCGAGCAATATAAACAAGCGCTCGAACTCACGGAGCGTTCCAGGGGCAGTAAATCTTCAGAAGCCGCTAAACTGCGTCTTCTTCTTGCTCGGCAGTCCGACAAGCTGAACTGGGATAGGACCACCGATGAATTTTACAAGGGGTGCCTGGAGGCTGATGCGAGCATTCTCGGTGCCTCCGAGTATACAAAAGCGGGAGAAGAGTACGCTGCATTCCTGACTAAGCTCGGTCGCGTGGACGACGCGAAACTGATTCTTGAAAAAGCTCATCAATCAAGTGTTTCATCTACGCCCTCGTCGTCGGTGGCGGAAACCAAGACGCAGGAATCTTCTTCTTCTTCTTCTTCTTCTGAATCAACGAGATCCTCTAATTCGGACCAGAGCGCGCCGACCGCAACTGCCGATCCGCTTGCGCCTTCAGGAAGCGTACCCGCTGCTAAATAAACGACCTGCAGACCTGGTAGAAATACTTTTGAAACAAAGACAGGTGCATTCTAAAGACGCCGTCTTCCTTCATCTCGAATTGTCTGTGAGATGGGTCGTCCGCTAGATCGAATTCTTGAGAGCCTCTTCCATGCGGATTGCGGATGGTGATCATGTTGCTTGCCGGATCGAAACCGATAATCGTGTAAGCGTGAGTCGACACCACGAGCGGTGGCAGGTGTCCAAGGTGCATGTCGTCCCATGTGCCGCAAACTATCGGATTTTTCGACGAGATCGCACCGCCTATGAAGCTGGAGAGCTCTTGCGGATCGGCTGAGCCTGGGGCCATGGTCTGCGCCTTGCATCCTGTAATGCAGCCTAAACCAACAGCAAGTCTGGACTGGTCTCCCGTAGCTCCTTCGGCGCCGCGATTATTGGGAAACTTCATTACCTGTGCGCACGAGATCAGAGACGCCCACTGCGCTGTATCACGTATCCCGTGGCGGTCTAATGTTTCTTCGTCTATTTTGTACTCTTCTCCGTCGCCAGGGAAACGTACTATGTAAATGCCATTGCCACCATATGTGATCATACTTGCGAGCAATCTTTGACCTCTGGGTAGCTCAGCTAGAGCAGCCATCGATGCCTCGAACCAACAGTTTGGATTTGCTCCCTGATCGATTCCCTTTGCTCCATCACTTGCAACCTGTGTTGCTGAAAACGGATGGTCTCCGCGTTTTAGCGTGGCTTCCGGTGGGAATGGCGAGGTCTTGGTGCGAAGGTGGCTTTTCTTCGAAACAATCACCTTTTCTGATGGACCGCCGCTCGTAGGCACTTTTGATGCTGCCGCCATCATTCGTTTATTGTAATCAGCGATCGCTGCTCGCAAGGCGATCTTGCCCTGAGGCGTCTTCAAACGTTGCCGTACGTCCGGAGCCATACCGTCAAAAAAGTTGGGCGGCAAATTGTTTTCATCCAGCAACTTTGGCGCTTGTCCTCCCCCTGCGTCGGCTGTACTAGCTGCGGTTGCGAGTTCTGGAAACAATCTTGTGCTGTGCGCCGCTTCCTGCGTAGACTTGAAATTCTTCACAACATACGTGCAAAGCTGCCGAGCCCGGGCTCTTCTGTTCGCAGCATAGTTAGCGATTGCTGCCTGGTAATAAAGCCGTGCAGAGGGCGAGCTTTTCTTCAAGACGGCTTCGAACATATCCGCAGAATCTGCGAACTTATTAGCCGTGTAAAGCGCCCACGCAGACGAGCTATTCGGCACAGTGTCCGCTTGTCCGTTAACGGAACATACACAGAACGGCATTATAAAAAGCGCGGCTAAAATAAATCGGTGGTGATGGTTACCTAAAGAATTCTCCAAGACGCTTCTCCGTCATGCTCCTTTCATTATCAAACCACAATGTGCGCTTCGCGTAACAGTAGTGGATGTCCGAGTAACAGTCTGTTGAAACCATATGGCAAGCCTCGGAACATCGTTTGCATGATGTCGTCAAACATAACCAAGGAGCCGTAAGGCAGCGGTTCTATAAGTATCCACACTAACGAATTATGCGAAGGAATCGACGGAACCGCCGATGGTACCATCGCGCCAAGGAGGCAAAAATGATCAGGTCTATGAAAAATGCTGTTTTAGCCGCGGCGGTGCTTGCGTCCACGGTCGCAGGTGGCTTAACTCAGCCAGCCGAAGCGCGCAATTATAATCCCTACGGCTACAACACCAATTACGTTAACCCTTATTACAATCCGTATAACGGAAACGCCTATTACGGTCGCCCCAGCATCATCAAGCCTACTTTGGTGGGTGCGGCGATAGGTGGCGCTGGTGGGCTCGGGGTAAGCCTCTTAAGCGGACGTGATAAGCACTATGTGCGCAATATCGGGATCGGTGCCGGTATCGGGGCTGGTGTCGGCGCTGGAATCGGCTTGATTCGCAGACATAACTTCAATAAAAATCTCAACTACGGTGGCTACTATTATTAGCCTGTAAAAATCACCCGGGTGATGTTTTACTCATCACCTCTGGAAACCTCTGGTTGAAGAAAGAGGCACTCGTTTGAGTGCCTCTTTCTGAATCAAGGAGATAGGAGGAATTATTTCGCTATCTTGATTGATTTCGTAACTTTCTGTTCTTCTTTGTCTTTTACAACAGTAACGATGACTGGCATTTCGTCAGCTTTGTAGTCCTTTGGAATTTCGAAGGTCCAGGTTGCTTTACCGTCCGCTCCAGCATCCTGATCTGTGAGCTTCAATAGCTGAGTAAAACCTGCATCTTGAGCTTCGATTTTGCACTTGAGGTTTGCATCGGTTTTCACTGAAACCGATACTTGTTCACCGAGTTTCGCGGATTCCGGCGCTTCTACTGTCGCAGAAACGGCGGCAAAAGCCGGAAGCGTCATTAACGACAGGGCGAGTGCAAGAATTCTTGACTTCATGTGTATTCTCCTTCAGTTTGTTTTCTTAAAAGTGAGAGTTTCTATCACTTCGTTTCTAGCTTCTTTCTTCCGTGTAAGTCTGGAGAAGCCCGCTAGATGAGGGCTGAAAGACTATACCACGCAAGGTTTTTGAAGGAGATTAGCAAGTCTCGTCAAAGCTAGAATCTTTGCGATCTTGAAAGTTGTTGGTATCGTATACGGTGGCGCAGGTGGACGTCGTTTTTCTGATCGAAAACCTTAAGTCCATTCCGGAGGTGGCTCTGGTAATGGAAGTGCGATCGATCCAGCACCGGCGCTGGGATACGGTTTTTTTCGCACGCCAGGGTTATCGTCGGGAGGTGGCGGTGGCGGTTGCCACCAGCTTTTACCTGAAGAACCCGGAGGGCGAGCCTGATTCGGTATTTCTACATAGCGTCGATGGAGTTTGTACTGATCCGCGAGAAAGTCGACTCCGTTTACCGTTATTTGGAGTATAGTCTCATCGATCTGATTGAAAGCTGCAAATCCTTGCTGTCCAAGCCAATCCACAGCTTCTTTAATATGTTCTTCCGACCAGGAAAATAGAAGAAAGTGCAAGCGTGAGAGTGATGCGCCACCGAAGGCCGCATCTTTGCGCCTGAGTGAATTCAACATGGCGAGAATGCTTAGCTTCAGCTCAAGGTCATCCCAACTCACCGGAGTAGTTAAGTCAACTGGAGAACAGTCTGTTTCAAAATAATCATTCGCAGTCATGGTTCTACCTGTTTCACTCTCTCCATCATAGCAGGCGTGGTTGTTCATCGATTTCTTGCCGGGTTTTGCTATTTTTGCAATGATGGAGGTGGATGCCTTGGCTTGGTCAGAGGGCTTTGAGATGTGTGACACCGATGAGATAATCGAACGTGCATTGGCTAAGTATCGGCATTGCAACTCCTACCTTGATCGAGGTTGTATTCGAACTAACCGTTGCAACAACGAAACGGAAATCAGGTTTGAAACCTATTTCCTGAGACCAGCCTATTTGCGCAGCGAGTGGCAGCAATATAACGGTTCTAAGGCAATTGGATCGAAGGGCGGTTTCTGGAGTGACGGAGAAATTGCTCGCATACGGCTCAAAACCGGTATGCAAACATGTGCTCCGCGCGACGTTCTCAGTATCAATTCAGTGGAGATAAGTCGATTCCTTCTACCAAGCTATCGTTTGAGTTTCAGCCCTAACAGCGTACCTCTGCTGGGGGCTGTTCTAATCGCTGAAGAAGAACTCGAATCCGGAGAATGCTACGTTCTGGAATGCAACGAAGACCGAATATGGACAAGGCGCTATTGGGTCTTGAAGTCTAATTTTGCCATCGTACAGGCGGAGGTTTTGTACATTCGGAACGGCGCGGAAATAGCTCGGAGTGAGCGTGAACTCGCCCAACGTGAAAGGAAAATGGCTGCGCTTTTAAACCGCCCGGCGATCGATTTGCCGGAACCGGAGAACCTAGAGGATGAGATTCTCCTGACCAAATATGAATTCTATGATGTGATCTTCGATGCACCGCTAGTTGAAACAGTTTTTGAATTTCCGGTGGCTTAAACATCTAAAAATGAGACCTCACGGAAATTGATTTCGCGGGATAATGTTCGGCGAAACCGATCGAGTGCTGATTGTTGACTTCCTTGACGCAAATATTTAAACCGGCGCCGCCTATCGAGCGTTTGCCGGAGGGGCAGATTGATTCTGCCTACAAGCGTTATCGTGCTCAGATGCTGACGACTATTTTCGTCGGATACGCGGGCTACTACCTGGTTCGTTCAAACATAAACATCGCGAAGCCTTATCTCATAAGTGAGCTGGGCTTGACCAAAGGGGATGTCGGATTACTGGCTTCTGCTTTGACAATCGCTTACGGTCTAAGCAAATTTTTGATGGGTAATGTGTCGGACCGATCCAATCCGAGATACTTTCTTGCTACCGGACTCATTCTTGCGGGACTGGTGAACTTGTTTTTTGGTTACTTGCCGAGTCTGTTCTTGATGGTGGTGTTCTGGTCGTTGAACGGTTGGTTTCAAGGCATGGGTTGGCCTCCCTGTGGTCGAACCATGGTTCATTGGTTTTCCGATCGCGAGCGCGGCACCAAAATGGCGATCTGGAACTTGGCTCACAATGTAGGCGGCATGCTCGCCTTCAACATTGCGAGCTACTCGCTACTGTGTTTCTCATCGTGGAAAAGCGCATTTTTTGTGCCTGCAATTTTCGCGATTGCTACAGGTTTTCTCGTCTTGATTTTTCTGCGCGATACTCCTCAATCGGTTGGATTGCCTCCTATTGAAGAGTTCAAAAACGATTATCCAGCTACCGCAGTGGATGACCGAGAGCGGGAGCTGAGTTCAAAAGAAATTTTCTTCAGTTACGTTTTGAACAACAAGTTCTTATGGATTTTTGCCTTTGCAAATGTGATGGTCTACATCGTCCGGTACGGAGTTGTTAATTGGGCTCCGACGTACTTGACCGAAGTGAAGGGCTATTCCATCACCGATTCTGCGTGGCAGTCGACGTTGTACGAGTTTGCCGGTATTCCCGGAATGCTTTTCTCCGGATGGGCTAGCGATAAAATTTTTCACGGCAGGCGCTCACCGATCATGGTGATTTCGATGGCGCTGGTGGTGGCAGCAGTATTTTTGTACTGGTTCAATCCGAAAGGAAACTACCTTGTCGACTCAGTTGCTTTGATCGCGATCGGTTTTTTAATTTACGGACCGGTAATGTTGATTGGAGTCGCGGCACTGGATTTGGTGCCGAAGAAGGCGGTCGGAACTGCAGCCGGTTTAACCGGTCTCTTCGGCTATTTTGGTGCAACGCTTGCGGAACTGGGAATCGGTTTGATCGTTCACCATTACGGTTGGGATATGGGCTTTACATTCATCGTCGTAGCAGCTGCGTTGGCGATCTTGTTGCTATCTCTCACCTGGAATGTTCATGACCGCAGGCAAGCTGATCACGTTTGAGCCTGCTTATTTATCGAACTCAAAAAGAACGTCGACACCAGTTTTACGCATCTTTTTCGCGTCGCCGACAATAATGCGTGTTACTGATTTCGTCTGTGTCAAACCGGACGGCACATCAAATTCGGCAGTTGGAACCGGCACGTAAGAAATTTTGCTGGTTGATAGAAACACTCGTCGTTGACCTTCCTCGCTCAGCTGTGTCATCCAATCTTTCCCGGTCAAGTAGGTTTTGAGGCCAATCGGAATATTGCCGGACGTTGGTAGCTTGTAGGCGTAGTACAAAAACTGCTCTGCCTGCGGCGCTGCATAATTTTTGCGATCCATAGTCTGGTAAGTGGTGGTGCCTTGTTGAATTTGTGTTATAGGGAAGTTGTTTATTTTCCTGGTCGTAATCTTTCCGCCTTTTGGAATTATTCGTTCCTTCTGGAGCAGAACCATATTTGAAAAAAGACCTTGCTCACAGAATTCTTTTAAGCTTTGACTCGCGATCAGCCGGTCGTCCAGCCGGAAAGTATTAACATCCCACGTCGGCGCTTTTAAAATGACGCTAAAATGGAATTTTCCAAGCCCGTCCATGCGCACCGCAGTTGGTGTCAGCATCAACTTTGTTTTTCCGAGATAAACATGTTCTTGTTCGAGCACAAGAGCTTTAACTGTGCTCGGTGTTTTAGCTGATGCTTCGCTATGAGCAATCGGAATAGTCGTTGCGGCAACTAAACAGCACAATGCAGATGTGATCTTAGCCTTTGAGATGTTCAAACTTAAACCGATTCAAATTAGGTGCTGGGATATCGGTTGGTCCGCGATATCCTCATCATACCTGAAATCTGGAAACCTGCATCTTTTATCGGTAGTTGTGCTGTGAATAGTGGAAGCTTGCTTTGGGTTAATTTAGTGGCCGTTCGGGCTTTCTGTTGCATACTATCGGATACAAACTCGGCAAAACAACGAGCGTTAGAAGGGTTGATGATACAAGACCAGCAATCACCACTGTGGCTAGTGGGCGCTGAACTTCGGCGCCGACCGACGTCGCGATTGCCATTGGAACGAAACCCAGAGAAGCAACCAGAGCGGTCATCAACACTGGTCTGAGGCGCTGTTTTGCCGCGATCATAGCCGCTGCCCGCGGTTGTATCCTCATATCGTGTTCGAGATGGCGGATCGTGGAAACCAGCACAACCCCATTGAGTACGGCTACGCCGAATAGAGCGATAAATCCAACTCCTGCGGTTACCGATAGTGCCATGTTCCGCACGTAGAGTGCGACTATACCGCCTGAAAATGCAAGGGGAATATTCAAGAAAATTAGAAATCCGGGTTTCCAGTCGTTGTATAAACCGAAGAGCAAGATAAAGATGAGCAAGAGGGAGAGTGGAACTAACAAGGCTAGGCGCTCCTGGGCGATGCGCATGTTTTCGAACTGCCCACCCCATTCGATGTGGTAGCCGGCTGGAAGGCGAACATCTCTACCCACGGCTTTCATTGCCTCGTTCACGAAACCTCCGAGGTCACGCCCGCGTACATTGAGCTGCACGGTAAAGGTCCGATCTCCCTGAAAATGAGCTATCTGGGCTGGCGCCATTTCTCTGCGAACATCTGAAATTTGACTCAGCGGTATCAATTCACCACTTGCTGTTGCGACAGGTAGTGAGCCAATATCCTCGGCTCTCTTTACGCTATCTGGAGCAAAGCGGACAGCAAGCGGATAACGCGGCTTGCCTTCGTATATGGTACCGACGACCTTGCCTTCGATGGCGGCTGATACCGTATTCAGTGCATCCAAGCTGCTTATGCCGTAGGATGCAAGAGCTGGTTCCTTGAGTTTTGCTGTTACAATCGGAAGACCCGATGTCTGTTCCAATTTTAAGTCCCTACAGCCAGTGACTTTGCGAACTGAGACGGCAATCTGATTCCCGATCTTTCGCAGGAGTTCCAGATCGCTGCCAAACACGCGGATGGTTACATCGCTCTTGGCACCGGCGATAAGCTCATTCATGCGCTGCTCGATAGGTTGTGACATTGAGAAGATCAAGCCTGGAACGCTGTCTGTCAGCTCCTTTTCTAGCTGCTCTTCTATATCTTTCTGGGTCGTTCCAGTTTCCCATTGTGACGGTGGTTTGAAGACAATAAACACATCGGTCTCGTCCGGACCCATTGGATCGAAGGCGATCTCTGAATGACCGGTTCTCGATACTATTCGCTCGACATTCTTATTTCTTTTAACGACCTGCTCTATTAGCGTGGTTTGCTCTTTTGCCGTAATGAGAGAACCGGAAACCGGCCGATTGACCGTGAGCACTATTGAACCTTCCTTCAAGACCGGCATGAATTCAGTGCCGAGCATCGGAACTGCTAGTAGGCTGCTGGCGAATATGAGTAAAGCCGCACCAGCTGTTAGGAACGGATGGCTTGCTGCCAGTAATAGAATCCGGTGGTACGGCCTTTTCAGCATGCTCATGAACAGACTGTCCTTTTCCTGAACATGGCGTTCAAGAACGAAATAACAGAGTGTGGGAGTTATGAATAATGCGACGAATAACGCGGTGATCAAGCCGAAGATGACAGTTAGAGCCATTGGGTGGAAGGTCTTTCCTGATACTCCGGGTAAGCCCAAAATTGGTAAGTATACGACTGTTATGATCAGCACCGCAGTTAGTACCGGTGCTGCTATTTCGGCCGCGGCGGTTTTGACAATTGCCAGTCGCTGGTTGTCCGGTAACTCACTTGCGGGAGCATTGTTTCTCTCTACTTTGTTAACGTCCTTTACGTCGGATTGAGCAGGTATACCGGCTTTTGCGTGGGCCAGGCGACGCATTATGTTTTCAACCATAACCACGGAACCGTCGATCAAAATTCCGAAGTCTATGGCTCCCAGCGAGAGCAAATTACCTGGAATTTTGCTCAGGTTGAGAAACAATAGAGAACCCGCCATTGCCAGCGGAATCGAGATGGCCGATATCAGGCCTCCGCGAAGACTTCCCAATACGACGAGGAGAACAATTACAACCAGAACTGCTCCGTGCTGCAGATTATCTTTGACTGTTTCCATCGTGAGCTCGATGAGATCGCCGCGATCGTAGAACGTTTTAATAGACACATTTGTCGGTAAAGTCTTTTCTAACGACTTTATTTTGGTGTTGATTCGATCGACGAGTTGTTTCGAGTTTTCACCTTTTCTCATTATGATGATACCAATGACGGTTTCACCATTTGCATCAGCTGTGACAATGCTTTGCGGCAGCGAATGTCCGATCACGACGCTTCCGACGTCACGAACACGAAGAGCTCCATTGGTAGACCGGCGAATGACGACGTTTTCGATGTCGGTTGTATTGCGCAAGAGACCGTCGGCACGCAGGAGAATTTGATCGCTATTTTCAACTATGTATCCGCCGCCGGCATTCGAGTTAGTCCTGGTTAGAGCGTTAAACACCTCCGTGATCGTACAAGCGTAACCATGCAATTTTTCCGGGTGCAGCCAGACTTGAAACTCTTTGGCTTCACCGCCCATGGATTGAACCTCGTCAGCACCCGCGACTGTTTTCAATGCTGGAATGATTTGCCAATCCAGGATATCTCGCAGTTGCATCAACGAGTAACCCGGACCTTTGACTTCAAATTGATAGACTTCGCCCAGTCCGGTAGCAATCGGACCGAGCATCAATTTTACTTCGACCGTCTGCGGCATTTGTTGTTCCGCATTCTTCAGGCGCTCGTTCACTTGTTGGCGGGCCCAGTAGATATCGGTATCGTCGTCGAAAACCGCGGTCACTTGCGATAAGGCGTACTTCGAAATTGACCGCTGCAACTTCAATCTCGGCATGCCCTGCAATGCCAGTTCTATAGGGTAGGTAATATATTGTTCAACCTCTGATGGTGCTAAACCGCGGGCGGTGGCAGTCACGGTTACTTGTATATTTGATATGTCCGGCACTGCGTCAACGCTCAACTCTCTAAATGCCCAGAGCCCAGCGGCAAAGAAGAAGAGTGTCCCGAAGAGGACCAAGACACGCTTTTCGAGCGCGAATTTCACCGAGCGTTCTAGAATGCCGTCCATCACTTATCGCCTCCGACAAGCGCTTTGACTGCTTCTGTTTTCAACACGAAAGCGCCACCGGAGACAACGTGATCGCCGAGTTTCAAGTCCCCTTTGACTAATGTCCTCTCCCCGACTGTGGAAATCCTTTGTACGTCGGTTTTCTCGAAGTAGTTGTCGGCACGTGCGACAAAAACATAATCTTTGCCTTCAATGTTTTGAATAGCGGACGTATCAACAATTAGTCCGCTCTCGCCAGGTCTCTGAGTGTGGACTTTGGCAATAACCATCATGCCGGGTTTCAGCAGACCGCTGCGATTTTGAATCTGGGTTCGCACCAAAACTGAGTGACTGTTCGGATCGAAATTTTCACCCAAGCGTGTGATCTGTCCGTCGAAAGTCATTCCGGGTGCAACTTCCGACGTAAATTTCACCGGGGTACCAATTTTGAGCTTCGAGACTTCCAATTGCGGTACTTCAAGCATGACCCAGACTGTGTTGAGATCGGCAATGCAGATTAGCGAGTTATGTTGTGCCTGGGTCGTACGTGGCGTCATTGTAGTAGATATGGGGCTGACACCCTGACCGGCTATTACATTACGTTCGACGACAGTCCCGGATCTGGGACTGTAAAGCGGCAATTCTGTTGTAATTTCGTCCGGTGTCTTGCTAGGACTACTGATTCCCAGCGCAGCCAGTCGCACTTTGGCTGCGCTCAACTGCGCCTTGGCTGCGTTGCCCGCGGCTTCCGATGCGACTAGTTCTGCACTTGTCGAAGCGACTTTCTCTTGGGCGATCTCCACATCGCGCTTTGCGGAAATGCCCTCATCAACCAGACCTTCCAGGCGCTTTTGGTTTTTAATCGATAAATCGAGCCGGGTTTTGATCAAGCGTGTTGCGGCTTCAACTTCCTGCAATTTAGATAATGCATGATAGTAGTTTGCCTGCGCTTCTGCGACGTCAGGGCTAGTGACGTACATGAGAATCTGACCCTTTCTTACAGTGTCGCCTACGTCAACGAGAACCCGGCTGACTACGCCATTCATTTGCGGCGAAACGATGCCAATGTCGTCCGATGGCGCCTGGACGATTGATGAGAAATCGAGGTCTTGCGATAGATGGCTCATCTCCACGGGAGACGTCTTTATCTGCGCGAAATCAATCTGTTGTTGGGTCAGGTGGAGTACCCCTGGGGTGGAAACCGTCGCGGCGCTCCTCGACGCTCCTCCCGCGGAGCTGAATGTTTTCGTTGCTGATTCCGGCGATGCTTTATTTGCGCCTGCAAAAGTCGGGACGGTCGAATGCCTGTCACAACCGGCGGAAAATACCACGGCAAGCGCCGCTAGCAAGAACCTGGTTCTTGTCATAATTTTTATTCCAATCATAGAAGTTTTGGCGGAAATCGAAACAGTCGAAATTGAAACCCGTTGTGCCAGGTATGCTCTTTCGCGGTTTCGAAGAAGGGCGATTGGTTTTTAAATCAATAGTGCGCGTTTCAAAATATATAGCGGCGGTGATGCGCTTAGAATCTTGCGATGGCTGGTAAACAGCCTCTTCGGAATGAGATCACGAAGTGCGAGCGCTGCCGTCAAGATTTGATGAACGATTAATAGGGTAACGGTCTGGAGCATTGCAACCGAGCCCGAAGGGTCTTCGGCAGAGGACTCCACTAAGGGACTGTGAAAGTGTGGACTGACGCGGCAAGGAATGCTGCCAACCAGGTTTTCAATTGAACGTTCGCATTCGATGAAACTATCGCTCAGCAAGCCGCCTGTCGAAAGATCGTGTAGGAACGTATTTGTCCAAACCAACGTGAATATGATCAATGCCGAGAAGAACGATGTCCCTCCCCATACGGCGATTTTTGGTGTATGTAATTTCGGCATTTGATCCTTATCGTAGCAAAAGTCCCTGCTGATGAATACTCTAAATAACGAAGTTTCGCTACCATGAAAAACATAAGAGCAACGATTCGCTCGTTGCTCTTGCTGTCCAGAGTCGGATGCACTCAAAATTATTGGGTTTGAATTTCCAGTTTTTTGATTGGAGCGGACGCTAACTGACTTTTGGGTACCGTGATGGTGAGCACTCCGTTTTTCAGCTGTGCGTCTGCTTTTTCCAGATCAACTTTATAGGGAAATTCCATTCGCTGCTCGAATCGCTGAGTGCAACGCTCCGCCATCTGCTTTTGGGACTGAGCATCGCCTGCATCAGGCGACTCCAATTTCTTCTCCCCAACAAGCGTGAAGCCATTGTCATTCAAATCGATGTTTAACTCTGACTTTTCGTAGCCAGGGACTTCGACGCGAACTTTCAGAAGGTCGCCCACCTCAGATGTCTCCATTCTTGGACCGGCGAATGCCAGTTCGCGAGACATCGGAAATGAATGCATATCGTCCCAGAGTGACCCGAATTTCCGCATCATAATTGTAGGAATGAACTCGTCACTCAGAAGCCAGCCTGTCCAGCGATTACTTGAATCTTGCCGGTCAGGTGAGCGCGTTTCTGTCTGGACTCGACCGCTTTTGCTGTTCTCTTGTATTTTCGACGGTGCTATCTCAAGGCTTTTAGCTGAAGCAGGCGCCGTCAACAGGCAAGACGCCGCTGTAAATAACCCAAATGAAACCGCTATCCTCGTGAGCTTCCATCGAAAATTTGGGGCGGCTATGTTTATCCGAACTCTACTCATAGAACCTCCCGTGACTGGACTAATCAACGCTTACTTCTATTTTTCTGGGTAGTGCACGTTTGCTTTTCGGAAGGACCAGCTTGAGCACGCCGTTCTTCACTGTAGCTTGAATTCCCTCACGATCTATCTCGTTGGAGAGCGAGAAAACGCGCTTGTAATCGCCGACACCATATTCGGTGTATGTTTGCGAAAAACCACTGACTTCAGACTCTTCGACTCGTCCATGGATTGTCAAAATGTTTTGTTCCAGGGTGATATCGATGTTGTCCTGCTTTACGCCTGGCATGTCTGCGAGAACTACAATTTGTTGGGTTGACTCGTAAATGTCTGCTCTTGGAACAAAGTATCTTCGTTCGGAATTGGTCGGGCGCTCCAGTTCTGCGTGTGCCGGCGTTTCGGATTTCTTGGTTTCTAACAATGCTGAAGACATAGTTCTGTTTCCTCTCTAAAAAAAACGGTGTGTTACTGAGAACTGACGCTGATTTTTCTCGGTTTATCAGCTTCTGCTCTGGGCAACTTAATTTCCAGAATTCCGTCATTGAAGCGAGCTTTAACCCCGTCACCGTCCACCGTGAAGGGGAGTTGAAGACTGCGGGTGAAGTGTCCGAAACGACGTTCTTTGCGGGTGCAGGAGTGCTCCTCCTCAAAAGTCTCTTCGTGTCGAGAACCTCGAATTGTCACCGTATCGTTTACCAACGAGATGTCTACCTTCTCTGGTTCTACGCCAGGAATTTCAGTTCTAACCACGGCTCCATCTTCGGACGACCACACGTTGATAGGTGGGAACTCGGAATAGGATGACTCGTGATTTGTTAGCCAGCGATTTAATTGCATCTCCAATTGTTTCATGTCTCTGAGTGAACGGTAAACGTCATGTTCAGCCAATCTCTGAAGCAACATGGATAAGTCCTCCCTTTGGAAAAACATCGCTGTTTAGAAAGAGAGCGCTAAATGATTGAAGTTCGATCTCTTTCTCAAGCCAGTGAACAGCAGTTGCTTTGGCTTGTGGCAGCGATTGAAAATGTCACGTTTTTATTTTTATCGAACTTCAGTTTTGAGTCCAAATTTTTGCATCATTTTTTAAGAATTTTATGCGGCGAACCGGGCGGGGCCCGATATAACCTCGATCCTCAATATATGCGATGTAGTTTAATCAGGAGTTTTTAGATGGGCGAATTCGTGACAATCTGATTGTTGCCGGAGAAATCGATGCCCTGTCCTGTCGACGATTGATTATTGAGGATAATCTTCTTGTCATTGGCTGTGAAGGTCGTTGGTCCAGCTGAGCCGTCGCTTGAAATGGCCGTTGGGTTTTCACCGAAATAGGTTTGACCTTTGCCGTTGTTTACAACGATGATCTCGGCAGGAGGAGTAAACTCGCTTGGAACGGGGGTTGAAGGTTTCTTCGGCAACTCGCCGATCGCAAGAACTATATTTCCGGCTTTCTTGCCTCCGAAGGTTCTCATAGAACCTCCGTTAGCTGTCCAGATTGAACCAGTGGTGGTGCTTTTAGCTTGAAGTGTAATTCCACCGCTGGTAGCTATAATCTGCGAGCCGCTATTGCTAGAGATTCCTCCATTTTCACTTACTAGATTAACGCTGCCTTTGGTTAAGACTCGCACTGTTTGGTAGGTAATATTTCCGGTATTTGTGATGTCAACACCGCCATTCGCAGTCACATTTTGTCCTATCGGAATGCCTAGATTGGAAGAATCGTTGTTGATAGTCAGTGACGAATTTGTGAATGCATCTAAGGTCGTAGCCTGAGTATTCAGTGAGATCGAACCAGTGTCGGAGACGAGGTGAAGATTGTCGCCTGTGAGTACGACTCCTTTGGATGCTGAAATCTTCCCTTTGCCAGATGCCTCCAGCGAGACATTTGCCGAGTTGATGCTGTTCATCGCCAGCAGTGTGATGCCGTTTCCGCTTTCGATAGATATTGAACTTCCCGCGGCGGAAAGAGAACCTTGAACTCCATTTTTCGGTGCCTTGGTACCACCAACGGTGAATGCCTTAGTGTATGCGGACGATAATTGGATAGTCCCACTGTTACCGCCATTGACTCCGTCGACGTTCAAGTCGCCTAGCACGACTAACTTTCCGACTTTGTTGGAAGGTGCTTCTCCAGCTTTCAACGTTATATTACCGCCGTTGTGAGCCCCGGCACCTGCGGAAGATGCAACATCGATGGCGCTAACGTCGACTGTGAGGTCTCCGTTAACATCCACGGTTACAGAACCACCGTTGCCGTTGTTGGGACCTGCATGAGCGCTCAACTGTAGATACGCTACCTCGCCCTTTGGCGTTTTCGAAGGAACGCCCAAGTAAGTAGGCTTAGTGCTCTGGTCCGTGTAGCTTATGGAGCCACCATTTCCGTTGTTTGCTCCGTTGGCGGTTATGACCAGGGGGGTGAGCGGCGTGCTCTGATTATTTGTGATTGAGTTTGCGCTGAGAGAGACCGTCCCACCGTTTGTGGTCGAGGAATTGGCGTTGATCGCATTAGTTGCAATGTCGAGATTCAAGTCGCCACTGGATGTTATGTTCAAAGTGTTTCCGTTCGTCGAGATACCACCACTACTGGTGCTTATTGAAACAGCTGCATCCTGAGTGAGTGATGGTGTCGATTCATTTGCCGATATGTTTGTAGTGCCGCTAATCATCAGGTTGGCGGCAGACAAACTGACTCTCCCTGCTTGTGTGTCAGTTGCTAAGCCTGAGCCATCGGAGGACAGTGTCACTCCACCGCCGCCGAATTCTAAAAGACCACCGGAATTGATGGTTATGCTTCCCTTATCGCCGAATTCAGAGACGATACCGCTTATAAAAACGCCACCGGTCCCGCTGTTTTCGATCAGAATGTCGCCGCCATTTTTCCCTGCCGTTATGGCACCGATTACTGTCAACTTTGTGATGTCTTCGTGACCGCGAACCGTTATATTACCGCCGTCAGCAGTGGGGGATGCTTGGGCTCTCAAAAGGTTCTGGGCTAAAACTCTGCCCGAATCTGAGATGATGCTGATATCTCCTGCGTTGATCGTGCCACCACCCGGGGTGCCGTCAGTGATTACTGTCGAGGAGAGTGTGACTTGTGTGCCTGCGTGAATGAGGACATCGCCGCCGACGGTGGTTATGCTCTGGTTGATTTGAATTCCGCCGGCGGGATTTATATTAGTCGACGGAACGATAGTGTTTCCCGATGTAATTGCTCCTGTCGTATCAAATGTCATCGACGTTCCGCTGCTGAAAGCCGGCTGAGCCGTGGCGATTGTCACACCGCCATTGTTATTGGTGCCTCCACTGGAGACAACCGCGGCACCGATGGTGATGGCAGTGCCATTGCCACCCGCGATAATGTTAATGGCGCCGTTTCTTCCGTTCTCTCCGACTCCACTGCTGTCGATTCGCCCGGAGCCTAAGTTGATGGTCCCTTTATTTCCGCTGCTGTCTGCATAAGCTGCAATAGTGATGTCACCGCCTGCGGTGTCCTGGTTGGTTCCGTTCGACTCAATGCGCAAGTTGATTCCGCTGAGCGAGATGTTGCCACCCGTAGCCGACGCGCCATCAATCGTAACTGCTCCGGTGGCGGCTGTGCCTGGAACAGTCGAAGATGGCGTTGTCCCGGATACGATGTTGGCTCCAGCGATGATCGTGATATCCTGCCCGACGCCGTTGGCATCAACGGCCCGGATGTTATTGAGACCTGCACGGATTATGTCACCGCTGGCGATGATAGCCAGCTTCTCTCCCACCGTTATATCCCCTGTCAACGAGATGTCACCGGTATTGTAGTAGGTTGGATCGCCGATAAGGCACTGCGTGCCGATAGTCAACATATCGGTATTGGCACTTACGTGCGCTGCCGATCCGTTAGAATTCACCACACCTGTAAGCTGGTTGACGAATACGTCAGTCGTTCCCATTCCGGTGAAAAGATTGAGTTCGCGCGAAATCAGATCGCCGCCGTAGACGATAGTATTGCCGGTCCCGCTGTAATCTTCGGAGCGAATATTAATTGCACCATTCTGAGCGAGAATGGTTCCTCCTGCGTTTGCCACGCTCAAGTCACTATCAGCGGTGCCGCTTAGCGTGATGTTCTGGTCTGAAATAATCGAGCCCGTGTTGTTTATCGCACGACCGGCTGTAATTTCCAGATTGCCTGATGCGGAAATCAGGCCTGAATTGTTGATATCACGGTCCGCATGCAGCGACAGGTTTAGTTGTTCGGCACTGGTTCTGATTGTTGCTCCACTGTTATTCGTGATATCTCTCGCCGCAATTCTTGCCGTATCGAATTGTTTATCTGTTGAAAAGGCGTTGACAGAACCAAAGTTGATCAAGTCATTTGTGACTCGAATTCCGTCTGAATGTTTTGAGAAGTCACCACTAGCGGTGACAAACTCAGGAATTACCAGCTGATTGGCTCGGATGGTTTTGCCACCATCATTAATACTATTGAGGCTGAATTCTCCTCCGACACCACGTCCGTTGGCGTCAACGTTAAGCCCCTGAGAACCTTCATTGAGTACTTGTTGCAGAGCGATGTACTCAGCGGCCGTTACGCGATCCCCGCTCGAGAGCGTTTTTTCCTCGCTCCCAACCTTGATGGAATGGGTTGCGCTGTCAATAAAGAGATTCTTGCCAAGAACGATCGTGCGATCGCTGGAGGTAAGGTCCAGTTCAATTCCGTTCACGACTGCTTTGGCGCGACCGTTGTCGCGAATGAATGCCGATTGGTCGCTCAACTTCTGCAGTCGGTTTTGCATATGGGAATTGACCGAATTGTTTGCCCCAACGGTTTGCGGCGTCGTGTCCTTTGAAACGGGGAAACTTAGCGAGGGGACTGAATCAGTGACCGGTCGAGCGATAACGTCGCGATGAATCATCCGGCGAATTTCGCGATTGCTCAAACCTGGATTTGCTTGTTGCATTTGACGCATCAGACCGGCTCCCTCGCCGGCCTGCGCTGCCTGTGACAGGTACACACTGCCGGCAAGCATGAGTACCGAAATCAAAGGACGAACGGGCGAAATCATTTTATTCATGAACAATACTCTTGGTTGACCAATCCGCAAGGAGCGAATCAGGGAAGTCGCGATGGGATGCCTGCGCGTCTCAAAAGAGTATCGTATTTCCGTCGCTTGGATATTAACAAAATTAAGCTTGCGGAAGACTGTTTTGCGCGACGACTGGAAGCATCTGGTTTCAAGCGACTAGATTTTTTCTCATTCGACCGTTGCCCAGGTGCCAGATAGCCGCATCAGTGGCGAACTGGTGAAAGTTTACGACGGCAAGCGTTAATCCAAGCGCTTCGTCGTATCCCGTTAAATTCACGAGTGATACCACATGCGGCAAAATGACATAAATCGCGCACCCAACCAGAACTGCCTTGCCAAACCAGTTTATTGCCGGCCAGTCTCGAAGCTGCTTTGTAATTGTTCTCGAATTTGGATCGACCAAACCGCGCTCCCGAAGGCTGTATGAGAGATTCAGCGCCATGTACTGGCTTCCGTGATAGAGAGCCGGAATGTAGATCCAGAGAAGGACATTCATCGGTTTCTTTGTCAAACCGAGTGCGGCGATTGTCGCCAGCATCACGAAGATTGGGGCTGGAAGCAATCTTTTATCGACAAACAGTTTGCGCGCGATCGCGATAAAGAACACAAAAGCCGAGATGCACAGAAGCACCATGCTCACTTGCAAAACTGCCTGCGCTGCCATGCTGCCGGATGGTGCCATCCAAAACGGCGCGGCTGCGCCGTAAAGAGTGTATGGCGAAAATGTTTCATCTGTGAAAAAGCGCACTCCGGCGTGCAAGGAAAGCATTGTCATCAAGGCTCGAAAGCTCGCTTTTTCGAATTTGGAAACTGTGTATCCGCGCTTTTCGCAGTAAATCAGCGCAATTCCGAAGGTTTGCATCGCCCAGTGCCAGAAAGTGGTTACGAGGTAGACCGTAACCAGGACGCCGATGAGTTGCTGCATAAAAATCGCAAGCACATACAACGCGACGGCAGCGTATAGAAGTTTTGTTCTGTAAAACTTGAAGGCCTGCTGGTCGGGCTCGCTGCCCCACAAACGGAAATAGGTCGCCACGTTGTGCGCATTGAAGAAGAGGTGCTGCGAGACGATGATCACGGTCAGCAACCCGATCTTCCGTGGGTCTGATTTATCGAAAGGTAGGTCGTTTCCGAGTAAAAGCTGATTCGCAAGGACCGCGAGCCAGGCAGCTCCGCCGGCGACGAAAAGATAATCTAGGACGGGATTTAAAATCCAAGGTGACGGCTTAACGCCCTCGGGGGGCGCTTCAGTCGATTGCGCAATGGTGACTGGATCGTTGGTCAAAATGTCGCCTGGTAACGGGTTCATCTCTCTGGTCGATTTGACTGTCCTGGCATTATTGGTTCAATCATTGATCCCCAGGGCTGATTGTTGTAACTCCTGTGCCCGTTTTTGAAAGATACCTTGCGCCTGTCTGAAAGTCCATTTTTTTCACGTCCACTTCACGCTGGCAAGATAAGGTTTTCGTATAAGCTCTTTTGGGGCATGATAAATGTGGGCTTTTTGTAGGCAAACGAATGGTCAGTAGCGCTTTTAACGAGAACCGCGCCTTCCCGGAAATTCCGAGCGATAATTCGAGCGCGAAACCTGCCGAGAAGGCTGATGCGCCCTATCCGTGGGTAATCAGTCCGGTTCTCGACTTCGTGTTCATCTATGGTGGCGTTTTCTGGCTTATGTGCGTCATGCACGTGATGTTGTTCGGTTTTAACGCCGCAAATCTTGAGAATTTGAAATACCATGTCGGAGGCCCGGTAGATTGGGGCGTTTCGCAGTGGTGGGTGCTGATGGCGATGGTGACGCCTGTCCTCATCAATAACACGCACACCTGGGCGACCTACATGCGGATCTATGGCTCTACAGAGGATCGGGAGCGGTTCAAGTTCTACGGCCGGTATTTGATCTGGGCTCCGTTAATTTTGTTTGTATCGGCGCTGATTTATCCGCCGCTCCAGGGGTGGGTGGTCTATGTCCACATGGGTTGGGTCTTCCAGCACTACACATCGCAGACTTATGGCGTCGGTTTGATTTACTGCTATAAACGCAACTACGTCATGAGCGCTCGTGAGAAGCAGATCTACAAACTGCTGCTGGCGTCCATATCGGGGTATGTGATCACGCAACTTGCTTGTATGCGCGAAGCAGTACCCGCCGATATGTGGGGCGTTCCGCTGCCATTTCTTGGCTTGCCACGCGAGATACACACTGCGGCCGTTGGCTTTCTGATCGTGATGTCAGTGATGTTTACTGGCATGGTGATTGTTCACTACTTTAAACATAAGCGCATGATGCCGTTTCCAACATTGACCATGACGCTCGGTGTCGCGCTTCTCGGGATGGCAACGGATTATGGTAGTTTGATTGCCTGGCTCTGGGCTCCACCGTTCCTTCATGGAGCGCAGTATTGCCTGATTTCACTCTCATACTATTTGAAAGAAAAGGGACTACCGAACGGTTGGAGTTCTGCCGATATATCGAAGGCGTTGTTGACTAAACCAGCGATCAAGTGGATGGCATGGGCGATTATCGGCGGCAATTTCATCTATGTTGTGATACCGCACATAATGGCGGACTTTGGATGGAGCTTCATGGCGATCGTTAGTGTTGTGCAGGGATGCGTTAATTTCCATCACTTCTTAACCGACGGCGCCATCTGGAAATTGCGTGACGCGAAAACACGGCAACTACTGATATCGTGACGACATCTGTAAGAAACAAAGATACCTCGACACTGAAGGACTATCTGCAACTACCGCTGATAGCCGTCTTCGTCTTAGCGTCCGTTGGAATGGTAGTCCCCGAAGTAATCGACTACATGCTCGACGAAAAGGCAAAGTCGTGGCCGACAGTCAACGCTTTGATCACGAAATGCGAGGCACCGATTACGGTATCACTTAAAGATCCGTATTTCGATTGTCAGCTCGAGTATAAATATACGATAGGCGATAAGGAATATTCAGGTGCCCGCCTCTCGTACAGCAAGCGCAGTCCGCAATTGGGATACGACATGGGCAGATTCGAGGAGAATCACAAGCCGGGTGTTGAGGTTCCGGTGCATGTCGAGCCCGGCAATCCAGCTAATTCCGTCATGGAGCCTGTTGAGAATCCGGTAAACGTGATCTGTCACCTCATCGGCGTGGCGGTATTTTTCGCGATTATCTATTTCGGTGCTTATCCAGTAATTGAAGAGGTTGCAGTTTCAAATCCTAAGGATGAAACGCGTGATACCGTTGGCGATGGCAGTACTGGCAACTGTGATGACGAGAATCAGAGAGACCGCGGTGAATCAAGCGGTGTCGATACAGAGACTAGCGGTAGCGGTGGTGCTGCTGCTGGAACTGGAACTGGAACTGGAACTGGTGTCACCGGTGATGGCGGCGATGTTACTGCCGAAAGTCAGAACTGACTAACACCCGAGCCGTCTTCGTCTGGAAGCAGTTTTGTATTCGCTCCGCATCTCATATTCATCTGTTCTGCTAGTAGTTCCGCATCAATCGGTAAAATCGCTTCCGAGATATTAAATGTGCAGGCTGGAATGCCCATGAGCTGATACCACAGAGCCCCCGATTTACTAGTGGCTCTGTAATGTTGTGTGAACCCGAAATCAAGGCGGTCGTCTGGCAACGCTGCATCAAGAAGTGTTTGTCTATTATTGACCTTCACTTGGACGAATCTTAATCCAAATGATTTGATGACTTTCGTCTCGATGATCGAAGACCATGGTATTTGGTTAAAGGTTATTCCGGGTAATCTGACCGTCAAAGCAGAATCTCCTAACTCGATGATCGGATTGGTCTCGCTTCCCACCAGTGTTTTAGCCTTACCATACGTCATGATCATAGCTGCAGACGCGAGAATTGAAACTTGAGTCGCCAATTCAACGACGGAGGGCATCAAAGTTTTTTCAAACAGAATAGAAGAGATGAGGCACAGCGCGCCCGTAATCAGATTGGCCGCCAAAATTATGCTTAGCACCAACAGTGGATAGTACGTGTGCAGATATCGATTATATCGAGAGCGATTATAGTAGAGCTTGAGGGAACCGCTTGGGTCATCCCAGCACACTCCGTGCAATGCATCAAAACTTTCTGCATCGGTCAGTTCGCCAACCTTTTCGGTTTGATCGTCCATTGCTCAGACGGAACCCTAACTACTCCTGAGACCTGGTTCCATATTACTTCAATGAGACGAACTTGCCAGTAGTTTATACTCTGCAAATGATTTTGTTTCAGGTATTCCCAAGGAACCATCGTGAGTGTATTGATGAATAAACGAAGAAAGCGGGCTACTGTAATTCTGCTCGCTGCTGGATTACTCGCGGGCGTAAACACGGGGTGTTTTGCCGCTGGCCAAACAACATCTGTTCAAGGCAAGTCAAAACTGAACTCGAACAGCGAAAAGCACGTGAAGGTCAATGCCGGTTCCGAATATTTAAAGGTGGCAATTGACACTGTCGAGTTGATGGCACAGAAGGCGATCGATGATAAGACTGTCGTTGGAATGGCTGTCGCGGTGGTCAAGGACGATAAGGTCGTTTATTCCAAAGGGTTTGGCCTCCGTGAGGCTGGCAAAGATGCAAAAGTCGATGGCGATACTGTTTTTCAACTGGCGTCTGTTTCAAAACCGATTAGCTCCACCGTTGTTGCGGGGCTAGTTGGTGAAGGGAAAATTACCTGGGACTCTAAGATTTCAGATCTCGACGCGGGTTTTGAGATGTCTGAACCCTGGGTGACAAGGGAGATCACGCTGCGTGATTTGTACGCTCATCGTAGTGGGTGGCCGGAACATGCGGGTGATTTGTTGGAAGATATTGGATACAATCGCGAACAAGTGTTGCACCGTATGCGGTATCAAGAGCCTGAGGCGAGTTTTCGCTCGCATTATGCCTACACCAATTTTGGTATCACGGAAGCCGCCGTGGCGGCCGCAAAAGCTTATGATACGACGTGGGAAAAGGCATCTGAGGAGCGCCTATACAAGCCGTTGAAGATGAACTCGACGAGCTCCAGGTACAGCGATTTTGAGGGGCGACCTAATAGAGCGCTGAATCACGTTTCCATTAACGGAAATTGGGCGCATAAGTTTCAACGCCAACCTGATGCTCAGTCTCCGGCAGGTGGTGTGAGTTCGTCCGTTAACGATCTGGCGCAGTGGGTTCGCTTACAAATGGGTAAGGGGAAGGTTGATGGTGTGCAGGTTGTTGACGCTGCCGCATTGGCTGAAACGCATAAGCCTCATATGCTGACGTCGTACAGTCCGTTGAATAATTTGCCATGCTTCTACGGGCTGGGCATGAATGTCAACTATGACGAGAAGGCACGTTTGCGTCTAAGTCATTCGGGCGCGTTCGCGATGGGGGCGGCGACAAATGTTTCCATGGCGCCTGACCAGCAAGTCGGAATTGTAGTCTTGACTAATTGCTACCCAATTGGCTTCGCCGAAGCGGTGGGAAGCACATTTATGGATGTGGCACTGGATGGCAAATCGAGCCGCGATTGGGTCGCTCTATACAGGAAAGTATTTGCGGACCCGACTACTCTGGGATTGAATCCGGACGCGACTGATTATGCGAAGCCGCCGGCAAATGCGGTGGCGCCCATGGCTAACGACGCTTACGTTGGTACGTTTGCGAACGAGTTTTTCGGTGACGTTTCTGTTGCTACTAAGGACGGTGCCCTCGTAGTTAGGCTTGGTCCGAATAAGAGCGAACGGGCTCTGAAGCACTTCAATCGCGACGTCTTTTCTTTTGAAACTTTTGGAGAGAACGCTTCGGGTTGGACTGGTGTAACATTCACGGTGGGTGCCGATGGCAAAGCCAGTTCAGTTCAAATTGAAGCGCTGGATATTCACGGTCAGGGGAAGTTCAATCGCAAGTTATGAGTAATAGAAGTTAGCCCTCGCGCTAATAGATGAACGGAGGGCGACTTCGTGGATGCGCTGTTAGAAAAACTTGCAATTCGCTTGCCGATTATTCAGGCTCCGATGGCTGGGGTTTCGACGCCGGAAATGGCGGCGGCTGTTTCAAACGCGGGCGGTTTAGGTTCTATTGGAATAGGTGCGCAGACCGCAGCCCAGGCGCATGACACCATAGCAGCTACCCAAAAATTGACGTCCAACCCAATAAATGTGAACGTGTTTTGCCACCAACCGGCTTCTTCGGATTCTAGTCGCGAATCTGCATGGTTGGCTTATCTTGCCCCGTTTTTCGAGAAGTTTAATGCTCAGCCCCCGGCTCGATTGACCGAGATTTACAAGAGCTTTCTTGTTGATGATGACACGCTAAGTGTCTTGTGTGAGTTGCGTCCCAGAGTGGTTAGCTTTCACTTTGGCTTGCCTGAGCAAAGCCGAATAGAGAAGTTGCAGGAGAAGGGAATTGTACTGCTTGCGACAGTTACCAACCTGGTGGAGGCGCTTGAAGCGCAGGAAGTTGGTGTTGATGCAGTTGTTGCTCAAGGCTTCGAAGCTGGTGGACATCGAGGTGTGTTTGATCCGGATGCAATCGATGATCAGATGGGTACGCTTGCACTAACTCGATGGCTAGTTGCCAATCTGGATGTGCCCGTGATTTCCGCGGGCGGTATCATGGATGGTGCCGGCATCGTGGCTTGTTTAAACCTTGGCGCCGCCGCTGCGCAACTTGGTACTGCATTCGTAGCTTGTCCTGAATCTGCGGCCGATGATTTTTACAGGGCGGCGCTCTGTTCGGAAGCGGCGATGCATACTACCATGACTCGTGCTATCTCAGGACGACCGGCTCGATGTCTTGCGAATGTTTTTACCGCGATAGGGCAGGAAACGGTTTCTTCCGTGATACCGGACTATCCGATTGCCTATGATGCCGGGAAGGCGCTAAATTCCGCAGCAAAGAAAGCTGGCGAAGGTGGATACGGAGCGCAATGGGCTGGGCAGGGAGCGCCTCTATCGCGCCCGCTCCCGGCGTCCGAGTTGATTGCGTTATTGGAAAGTGAGATGAATGACGTGCTCAAGCTCCAGTCCAGCATGTAGTTCTCGATTGCGGTACCTTTACCGGTGATGGTTTTGAAATCGCCTAAATATGGTTCAATCTATTAGTAGGCAGCGTTTCAGTTAGAAGCTGCCTGGAAGCAGACGGTAGTTGGTTCAGACGTAACGGCTAATGATTACGTGGGATTCCGGAAAGGTATTTCGTAAGCGAAGCACTGTGGTGGTGGTCGCGCTCTGCGGCGCGATTCTAAACAGCCAGGGCGCTTTCGCAATCGATGATAAGGATTTGCCCTCTTTCTTAAGACCTACCAAAACCGAAGAAAATGAGAGTGCAAAGGCTGATGAGTTGTCTGATGCGCCGGAGGAGAAACCTTCAGAGAAGCGAGGAAAGAAAGGAAAGCGGCGAAAGTCGGAAGACTCTCATTCTGAGCGTTCTTCCCGGAAGAAGGATGAGGCGGTCGAGTCCAGTTCTTCTAAATCGGAAGATGTTTCATCTGACAAAACTGGCATGGAGTCTGAATTAGGGGCGGCATCACCGCCTGTAATGACGGCTGACCCGATTGAGACCGCAGCTGCTGGATCTTCATCACGACCGCCTTTGCAAGGCTCCGCCGAGGTCATGGAAGTAATTTTGGATGAACAACCTCTGTTCAAAGAAGCTCGTGCCTCAATCGAAAAGGAAGATTACGGTAGGGCGATTGGATATTTGCAGCAACTGCAGGCGCAGTTCGGCGAGGGCTACGAGCCGCTTAAGGCGGAGTGCATGTATTACGAAGCCGGCTGCCATCAGAAGTTGAGTCGCCAGAATGCAGCAATGGACACTTATCACAAGGCATTCGAGTTGTTCGAGAAATATGACTCGTCCAATCCGTTGAAGGGCAAAGCCTGGAATGACTATTTCCGCTTGAAGCACCCGACTAAGCTTCAGGGCAATGTCGCTGAGCAAGCACCGCTCGGGATTTTGATGCCGCAGAGAGCCCAGATCGCGATCGATCCGAATGCGGTGTTGGAAGTTCGAGACAATAATCGGGATATTCCGGTTTTGTCCGTCAACGATAAGGCGGTTTTACCGCTTATCGTCAAAGAATGCTTTTCTGACATGAATTGTCTGGAAACCGCTGAAATCGGCTCCAACGTTACCAACGCTACGCAACGCTGGATGCCGCTCATGGTCTACGGTAAAGCAGCAGCGTTTGGCATGAATAGTTCCGGTACAGGACATCCCGCGTTCAAAGCCAAGGTTAATGGCCGCATGTACACTTTCGATGTCGTCCTTCCAAACATGGGGCAAGGTCTGCGAAAAATTTTGCTTGTGACGAACATGGAGAAGATTTGTGCTGTCGATGTTGATTCTTTTGATACCTGGCTTTTGCGGATGACAAAGGCCAAGGATGGCAGAATTTTGACGGCTCGCTGGTTTAAGCTGACGCATATTAAACCGCATGTGCCTGTCGTTTCCCCCGCAGCGAATCCGCAGCAGTTCTTGCACCCCAATAGCAAACGGAATTGGTGATCGTTCCCGGTTTCCTCCAAATGTTGAAAGGACAGTCCGTCGACCGTCCTTTCAATTATCGCGTGGTGCTAAGGTCGCGATTTAACCTGTGCGCTTAATAACTGGGGTATTGTTTATCAGCGCGTGCGAAGTGTTCTTCGAAATCAGAGTCCTCCTCCGAGACCTCCATAGTTGTTTATGATAAATGTTCCGAACAAGTGGGCGATGGTTGGTGCCACCAGAATTAGTATCGCTGCTTTCGCGAGTCGCTGGTTGCTGAGCGGTTTTTTCCCTTTAACAAAGAGAAACCCAACGATGCACGCAATAACAAATGTCAGAGCGGTGGCAAACCTGGAGAGATCGCGGGCGGTATCATATCCGAAATCCGCAATTTGACCTATTTCGTTTGACTGTCCATAGCGTGGATCAACGGGAGCTCCCACCAATCCTCCTCCTCTGGCTGTCTGCGGGCGGACCGAGTTAAAGACCTTTTTTCGATTCACCTCGAATTCTCTTTGTTGTTTGTCGTTTTCGAAAACGATGGCTCCTGTCGCTGGAGTTACCACGCGGTAGGTTGAGCCCAGAGCTACAGCTGCAGCGTCCTCATCCTTATTGAGTAGTTTTGATACTTCGTCGCGCGCCCACAACGCTGTAATTTGATTGGCTATCGCAGGATCTGCAGTTAGAGTCTGAGGTTGTGCGGTCGTAACCGAACGCTGCAACACCGTCGTGGTGCCGTTATCTAATCGAGAAATGAACGCTTTCAGTTCTTCGCCGCTGTGGATCGCAACTGACTCGATCGATAATTGATTGGAAACATCATCGTTGTCGATCGAGTTAAGGAGTTCGTTGGGCTCTTTGATTGAATCGGATTTGCTGTCGACTTTCGCCACAGTAGGCGACATTCGCAAATCATATAATCGGACGGGGTTAACGAGATCAAGCGCCTGTTTCTCCATTCCTGCGTAGGAAATAGGCTGCGGACCATGAATCCACAAGACCGCGTTGCCGGGTCTCTCTGCTGCTACCTCAAGGGCTTCTCTAAGGTAGCTCCGGTTGTCCTGACCTCCGATGAACGCTTCCTTGGTGATTTTAGGTAAAGCTGCTTGTAGCGGTTGGGGGACAATTTCTCTGGTGTCGAAATCCTTTGAAGGCTGTTCTTCAACCAGGTACACGATTGGATTCAACTTCTCTGGGATGCTGCTGAGCAGATGCCTTATCTGCTCGATATCCGACTTAAGAGCATCCGACATGTCGATAACGATCGACAGATTGCGCACGGCGCCGGCTGAGACCTTCCGAAGTTGTTGAACGAGATATCTTTTATTGGGCGAGGTGACGTCTGGGACTATCACCATAAGTGGTGCATCAGGGCGCCGTACTTTGATCGACTTCATTCCCTTTAAATTATCGTTGATCTTCAAAATTCCATTGAATACATAACCGTTTGATTGCTTGGAACACGCAACGCCTGGAATTTCTTCTGCAAGTACTTCCGCTGATTGCAGGGAGAAACGGTGGCGTTTGGGTTGAGAGAAATTGCTGCTCAGAATGCGAGGCAACTGCATGCACGCTGTTTTCGTTTCAGTTGTCGAAAGGGGCAGTTTGAAACCAATCCTTAGCTTCATATCTCGGCCGTCTCCAGGAACTGGAAAACACCGAATAAGAACTTTATCGTCCGATGTCATCTTTACTAGAAGCGGATCGCGCCGGGCGTTGACAATCTCCTCGTACGCTGCAGATGCGCGCCCAGCTGAGGCGAAAATTGCTTCGCGCTGGTTGCCATCCACCCATAGTGTCGCCTGCGATACCACGGCACCCGGAGGAATTTCCAATTCAGCGCGAGCTTCCTGGTCCATCCCTGTTGAATTGTGTAGAACGAATGTCCAGTTTAAGTCTCCCGATAGGCTCGCTGGACTTATATTGCCGTTCAACTGGGATTTAGCCAGTGCTAAGCCGCTGATCTCAGTTCCTACATTTTGATTGTAATGCGGTTCGTCGCTCTGAGAACGAGAGAGCTCGAATGGTTTACCTGTAACTCTAAAATATAGGTTGCGGTCTAATTCGGTTGCCGCATCGAATCCGCGGTTGGGAAGCAGCATCTCGGCCAGTGCGAAACCGCTTGTGGGACTTGATGATGGACGGAGATCTTCATCCGTAGCTAATTTGCGTAAGCTTGCGATCGATTCGATTTGTTTTTCTGTAGAACCGTTTTTCGCGTCGGACACTAGCGATTGAACATAAATTGATCGCCCCATCGGCGTGAGAACAAACAGCAGCGCAAGTAGTCCACCAAGAATTGAAAAGGTTGTTGTGATGCGGCTTATATTTGTTTCGGTTTTTCTCCAGAGCTCGATGTTTAAACAAGTGGCGGCAAATAGCAGAGCTGGGGATGCGCAAAGAAGCAGCATCCATCCTAATTTGCAGGAGGGAGCACCAGTCGTAACGAACATCGAGGCCAGCCAGATAAGTGTCCAAGAACCTGAGAGCCCGAGCGCGAGACCGTTCATCAGTCCGACCACGCGAGGATGAGCAATGTAGCGCTTACGGACAGAACTCCAAACTGCAAAATTGAAGAACGGAACAATCAATAGAAGCAGCAACTTCCCCACGAGTTCAAGCATGTTGCCTGGAGGGGAGGTTGCTAGAGAGAAAACGCCATAGCTCAGAAGACTGATGCCAGGAATAATAACGCCAAGCGTAAGAACAAAAACGCCTTCGAAAGGAGCGGCGAATGCGTCAAATTCTTTGTTCGCCCGGAATAAGAAACGCTCGGCAATTACGTGAAATGCGACAGCCAAAGCTGACAAAATCGTAAATGCTGCGAGAAAAATAACTGGTGTTTTGAGCAAACACACTGAGGTTGCGAAAAATATCGCGATAATTGAAAGGTACAGTGACGGCTCTTTGAAAATAGTTTGCTTGCCGCCTTCGTAGCCACTGATCTTGATTTCTGTGATTTCTAGATTCTCTGATGCTTCTGACGGGGTGTCAGGTTCTGATGGCTTGTCTATTGTGGTTGTCATTGAATATCCTCCAAATCGGAGTGAGAAACGAGGCGCGAGTATGCCAACGCTCGATCATTTTGAGATCGGGCAAAAGCCGCACTTAGAGCTAATCTCTAAGCGTCAAGTTTGAGGTGGGTGTCTGCATTATGAGTCCTGGAGGCGTGTCTCGCAAGTCCGCCGCTGCGAGCCTAGTCGTATAACCCGCATGGGAAGAGAGGTTTTGCGAAGTCAATTCGCGCCTTGACGCGTGATTACACGATGGGCGTCGTCGTGTAATCACTACTGATCGAACGTTGTTTGAATCGGACCGGAAGCGTTACGGATTTCTTGAACATGAGCACAAAATCATAAGTCGTTTAATGCCGCTGTGAACTGGCAATCGGGCTTAACAGATCACACACCCCACACAATTTATTGATAAAGGAACGCGATCCTCTTTAATACTGCTACGCAGTTTGGTAGTATGTCGAACCTCTGCAGGTTGGTGTTTTCGCAGATCTATATGTTGCCGACTTCCAAAGCTTCCACTCGTAGCAACTATCAACAGTCCGCTCAGGTCGACCGTTCAAAACTGTCGGACCTGAAGCTCATGAGTTTGATTGTTGTAGTCGGCTGTTTGATGTTTTTACCGGCGCTGGGTGCGACCGGGATTTTGAACACCACCGATGCTTACTATGCGGAAGCTGCGCGGGAGATGTTGAATCGTGGCGATTTCATCACGCCCTACTTAAACTACGAACCGTATTATTTCAAACCGATTTTGACCTACTGGGTGATAATCGCATCCTACCTCACGTTTGGCATAAACACTTTCGCTTCACGTCTTCCATCGGCCCTCTCCTGCATTGCAACCTCGCTTGCAATTTTCTCTCTGACCAAAGCTTTCATTGGACGCAGAGCCGCTTTGATGGCAGCTCTTGCTCTGCTGTCTATGCCCTTAGTATCCGTGGTTGGTCATGTTTCAATTCCGGATACACCGCTACTTCTTCTCACGACGGTTTCCAGCTTGCTCTTGCTCGGCGCCCTCATACGTGGCGACAGCAAGGGTTTGATTCCAGCTTACGCATGCCTTGGTCTGGCAATGTTGAGCAAAGGACCGCTGGCGCTCGCGTTTGTCGGTGCGTGCGTGGGCGGCTTTCTCCTCGTAAGCAGTCGATCCCTCGATCATTTTAAGCAGAGACTTCTGTCTCTTAAACCGATTCTCGCTGTTGCGGTATCGCTTCTGGTGGCACTTCCCTGGTTTGCCGCCGTGCATTTGTCTTCCAACGGTGCTTTCACGCAATTCTTTTTCATTCAGCAAAACTTTGGGCGACTGTCCGGGCAGTTTCAATCGCACAATAATCCGGCATGGTTTTACGTTCCGTATCTGGCTGGTGGCTTTCTGCCATGGCTTCCAATGCTGCTCAGTGCGCCAGTAATTCTCCGCCCTCGATTCGAGAAGCGTCTGTCGGACAGCCCGCGAGTACAAATGACCGTAGCGTCGCTGTGCTGGTTGTTTGGAACGCTCGGGTTATTGCTTGTCTCGTCCTCGAAAGTCGCCCACTATTTGCTTCCAATCGCCTCTCCAATCGCAATTTTGAGCGGATTGTATTTTGACGCTGTTCTAAAACTCGGCCGACGCCGATTTGTTCTGTGGGTGGCACCGGTTATGGTGCTTGCTTGTGTCGGTGGCCTTTTCGCTTTCCCTCGCCTTTTTGAAAACGAGGGGCAGTTGCAAACCCTTGCTTCGGTTTTTGTCTCTCTGCTTATAGTCGGCTACACCGCATATGGTGCGTTTATCTACAAGTCTCAAATGCGGCTTGGCGTAGCTCTTTTGTTTGCCTGGAGTTTGCTCGACTGCGGATTGTTGGTGCCGGTTGCGATTCAGCAGACCTACCGCCGTGCTAACGAAGAGTTTGTTTCTCTCGTAAAGCAAGCCAGTAAGGATAAGAATTCAGTAATTGCCGTTCGCGCGAATGACAGCGCTACCGCCGCTTTCTATGCGGGCAAGAAGATTTACGAGATTGAAGGACCGTTAGATTGCAAGAAAATTGTGGACACCACCCAGGGACCGCACTACTTTATTTTTGATGATAAGACGAATTCTCTTTTGCAACCATTTATCCCGGGGTCTCCTCGCGTGATCAGTACGGATGGTAAATGGAATTTGATCCTTGTTGAAAACGACGCTGCATCGAGTTCTTCAAACTAACTTTTCCTGTGCATTTCAATTTCGTGTTTACCTTTCGTTGACAAAGGCGAGTTTCGCTCAGATACTGAGAATATGAACAAAGCAGCACATCGCAACTCGTCTTCCTCGTCCCAATAGGACGCGGGAGTTTGTTCATCTAATTTGTTTTATTGAACAAAGAAGCCCGCTTAAACGAAAGCGAGGCTTTTTGCATTGTAGTGCCTCGCGTATTATTGGAGGAACTATGATTGATTTTGAAGAAGTAAAACGACAGCAAGCTAATTATCGAAAGGCGATTCTCAGCAAGCGAATTCCGCTCGATTTCGATACTCTTTTGCGGGTCGCAGAGGATCGGAGGACCGCCCGCCGAGTCGTCGATGATCTCAGGCGCGAACGTAATCAGATCACTGCTCTGGTGGCAGCTGGAACTGCGCGCGCAGAGAACATTGAGAAAGGTCGTGCTGTCGGTGAACGGCTAAAAGCGGAAGAAGCGCAACTGTTTGAATTGGAAAAAAGCTATCGCAAATTGGCTGCGCTCTTGCCTGGAATTCCGGCTCCAGAGGTTCCCGAGGGTGAAACAGATGCGGATAACGTCGAAGTCAGAAAGCATGGAAAACCAACAATTTTTGATTTCGAGTTTCGAGATCATCTTGAGCTGGTCGCGTTGCATAAGATGGCAAACTTCGAGGGTGCTAGAGAAATTGCAGGTTCAAGAGCGTATGCGCTGATCGGAATTGGAGCGTTGCTTGAAAATGCCGTTCTGCAGTTTGCTCTGAGCCACATTGTGAAGAAAGGCTTCACTCCAGTCCTTCCGCCGTTGTTGGTGAACGAAACCGCAATGTTTGGTACCGGATATTTTCCTCTCGGAGAGGACAGTGCCTATCATCTCGAAAAGGACAATCTATTTTTGACCGGAACGTCTGAGGTTGGTGCTGTAGCAATACATGCGAATGAAACCGTCAATCAAGTCGATTTGCCACGGAGATATGTTGGAATTTCGCCGTGTTTTCGCCGCGAGGCAGGTGCAGCAGGACGAGACACCAAGGGCTTTTATAGAGTGCATCAGTTTCAAAAAGTGGAGCAGGTTGTCTTTTGTTCAAATGATCCCGAAGTATCACGTGTGGAGCATGATGCGCTTCTGCAAAACGCCGAGGAGATTGTGCAAGCTCTTGAGCTTCCCTATCGCGTGGTGGCAGTTTGCACCGGTGACATGGGGCTTGGTCAAGTGCGCAAGCATGACATCGAAACATGGATGCCCAGCCGAAATAGCTACGGCGAAACGCATTCATGTTCAACCTTCCATGACTTTCAGGCTCGTCGTTTGAACATTCACTATCGCGATGCCGATGGTAAAAAGCATTTTGTTCACACTTTGAATAACACGGCGATTGCATCACCGAGAATTTTGATAGCTCTCCTTGAGAATCATCAAAACAGAGACGGTAGCATAAATGTACCCAGGGCTCTCAGACCATTTCTTGGCGGAATGGAGATGATCGAGTTGTAATCTAAACCATCCGGTGGCGGTTTCTCGTAGACCTGAGGCTATGGCATTATGGATCCAAGGAATGACAGGAAGAGCAGTCCGCCACCAATGACGATGGCAACCCAATTCATCACAGAGAACTTGGAGTTGGGTTCGCCTTCACTCGTTGTCGTTGCCATGCGGTTAATCAATTGAATCGCAGGAAGCAGAGCGATGAAGGCAAACGTTGAAAGGTTTGAAATCGGTTCCGGTGCTTTCCACGTGAGAGTGACGATGATCCAAGCGGCAGCCAGCATTCCAGCAGGCATATTATTCATGACACCCCTGTCATTTGCTACTTGTCGGATTTCTTTCAGCAGCTCATATATAAAAATGTACGCAAAAAATGCTCTCCAAAACGAATGCAATTTGCGACCTGTTCGTTCGCTGATAAGCTGCCAGTTTTTGTACTGCCAAAAAAGTTCGTAAAGTCCAAATGTGCACATGGACATCACAATAAATTTCAATGGGGAGACACTGAAGAACAAACGCCCACTATATAGTTGAGGCTCAAGCGTGCTCTCTTCGCTCGATGGGCTTGTCTTGAGCTTTTCGCTAACCTTTTGTTCTTGCTCGTTGTCCATGGTGTGCCTACTGGTTTGATTCGCGTTTGGGACATTATATAAGTGAGCGGTGAATGAGGATGTTTGATGTTCGTGCTCGTGAATGTTTTCTTCCTCATATAGCCATATGCCGAGCGATGTTCCGACGAGCGATGTGTCGAGCGATGTGTCGAGCGATGTTCCGACAAGTCGCCTGACCAACTTTTCGGCGTGACCTTATATATAAGGAAGACAGTTTTCTGAGCGTAAGTCTATTTCTGTGAATGAACACTGAAGGATGTGACCTGATGCGCACCTTCGCGATCGGCGTGTGATCGGAACAAAAAACAAGCCTGGTAGTGAAAAATGACATTCCTATTCGCCGGCAGGGCAATTGCGTTAGAACGCCGGAAACTCTCGGTGTGTAAGGCTTTTGCCGCGCTTGTTGGATTCTCGCGCAGTTAATATTGCTTGCTGGAATCCTTCAGGGCCGGACTGCTTTAGAGGTCAAGATAAACGCTGTTGCCAAATGTAAACGAGAATTTTTTCAGAACCGATTTTGATAAACCAACAAGGGCTCAGAACAAATTGACGAAAGTTTTTTCGAGATGGCAATTTGAATCCTTCGCTTGACGACCGGTGGTAGGAAACGGTTTAACAGCGTGTTATGTTTTGCAGCGAATTCGACGGCGGTCTTCTCGAGATTCCGCCGCCCAAAAACCTTTTAATTAGCTCCCGGCGACGGGAGCCTGATTTGTATTGGCGTAGTAGTCGCCGAAATCGAAGTGACAACTTAGAGGATTGAAAATGAGTAAGAAAGTGGTGCGAAGTCGGGAATCCTACATCAAGAACTGGACCGCAGCTATCTGGGGATCGGTGATGGTCGTAGCGTCGGGAGCCGCAGCTCAAGCCGAAGACCATCAAAACTTCAGAGATTTCCGCGATGCGAATCCCGGTTTCGATCGTCATACGCTTCGTCAGATGTATCGCGCTGAGTTTGGTCGTGGTGGCGCAGGTGGTGCTTCAAACGTTCCTGACGCCGGCACCTTCAACATCATGCCGGTGCCGAATGTACCTTCGACCAGTAACGTCACAATCACAGAGTCGCGCGGCAAGTGGGCTAACCGTCTCGAGCGCAACAATGGCGTCATAAAGCAATCCGTTCAATCTAATGACAGCGGCAAGCTGGTGACACTGAACGGCGGCGTCAATCTCGACCTCACTTCACAAGCTCGCAATATAACCCTCGGACAGAAGCTGTTCAATGGTGTTTCATCAATTGAAATTCAAGTTGGCGGCGAAACCAAAACTCTCACTGCTGGTTCACAAGTCACGGCAGCCGAGTATATCGCTGCAAAACAAGTTCTCGCAGGAACCGCTCAGAAAGTTGCAATCAGCTCTAATGGCGTTGCGACTGGCGGTGAAGTCGATCTTTCCGCTATCACCTCTCGCGGCGACGTGATGAGAGCATCCGACCTCGTCGTTCCGGTCAATGTCACCACACTCGGTGACTTCTCAAAAGGTTCCGAATTCAAACTTCAAGGTGACTTGAATAACTTTGGTACCGTTCATGCTCTGGACGGTTCCGGTAATGGACGCGGCGGCACAATAAGAGCCGTTGATATCAACAATAATGCAAATGCTTTGATTTCGTCCGACGTTGACCTCACGCTTCGCGCGGACGGGCAACTCACCAACCTCGGCAACATCACTTCGAACGGTAGCTTGACCCTGACCTCGAGCAACGTGACGAACCGCGGTAGCATTTCATCCGCTAAAGACGTCAATTTGAATTCTCCGACCGGCGCGATGAATGTTGATAGCACAGGCGGTTCCATCTCCGCAGCCAACAATATCAATGTCGATGTGAACGCTAACTCGACACTGGCAGGCGGCAACTACCTCAGCCAAAACCTGAACCTGAATGCTGGTGCTGGAACAATCACCGCCAATCTGGACAATGTGTCCGGCACAGTCAATGGCACAGGATATGCGGTTCACTTCGCATCGCAATCCGAGACTTTGAACCTGGGCGACTTGAACTTGATCGATCCCACCTTCTATAACATCGGCAACATCAACTTCAATGGTAACGTTAACGTAGCCGGCAATGCTCTCACCATTATCGCGACTGGCAACATCACCGAGTCTGTGGTGGGACCGTTTACAGTGAGCACTGCCAATGGAGCCGGTGACGGCGGCAACCTCACGATGATCGCCGGTGCGAATATCACAGCTGCCAGTGGTCCCGGTAACAACACCGTCGGAGCAGGTGCTCCAGCCCAAGTGACCTTCAACGAAGGTTCCATCGGTGGAGGAAGCATTCTCCTTGACGAAGTCCAACTCAACACCACAGGTGCTGGCGGTGGTAATGGCGGAAACGTTTTACTCGCTGCGTTTGCTGGCACCACAGGTGGTTCTGGAAGAGTTGATCTCGGTGTCGGAGTTTCCACTATTCAAACTTCTGGAGATGCCGGTGTTGGCACAAACGGTAACGTGACAGTCATTGCATCGAGAGGCATAAATCTTGGCGGTGCGGGTAGTTCGATAAACGCTGACGGCGGTCTAGCTGCAGCAGGAACAGGTGAAGTCAGGATCGCTTCAGCTCAACCAGTGACCGGTGGACCAGTCACTTATGCTGCTGACGGAAGCCTTCTGTCCGGTCAAGTCACTGCCGGATCGACTTTGACCAATTTCACTGTGAACGTACCCAGCGTCACCGCAAGTGGAATTGTCAGAGTAGCTTCCGGCGGCGACGTCAATGTATCTGACATCACTACAAGCGGACCTCTCGCTAACGTTGTGCTCTTGTCAGGTGTCGACCAGTTTACGCTTGCGCCTACAAACCCCTCGGCGAACCTGACCATAAACGGAGATGTAACCGCGAATGGTGCTGGCAGCCAAATCCTTGCTGCTTCCGGAAACAACCTCAGCACCGTCGATGGTGCTGACTTAGTTGCTGATGGCAATATAGGCTTCGTCGTTGGCGGCAATTTCAGCCAACTCGGAGCGGTATTTGCTCAAAACGGCGCCGTCAATGGAACCGTTGATGGTGACTACACACTCGGCACTGACCTGCTTGATTTTGTCGCCGGAGCGTCCGGCGTAACGGTTGCCGTGAACGGCGACTTGATTCAATCGGCAGTCATAGAGGCTGGTGCAGGGGTTAGCCTGGACGGTAGCGTCAACCTCCTGATTGGTGGAGACTACACTGCGACATCTGCAGCTGCCAGCGTGCTGGCTGGACAAGGTGATCCCGGCTATGTCGGCACTGTGTCAATTTCCGCTCAGAATTTCTCAACGGCATCAGGCTCGACCATCAGAGGTCGTAACGTCACGCTGACTTCGGATAGCACCAACTTCGGTTCTTTCAATCTCAACGGTCTGGTCGACGCTAATGGAACCGGTGCGCAAGGCGTATTGACCCTGACGCAAAACGGTACTGTTCCAACGGACATGACTGATACGAACTTCTCGGGTGGCCTGCAGTCACGCCAACTCACGATCAGCAACAACACTGGTGGCGACATTCAGTTCCTCAACAACACGGCTACTTCATTCGACTTCAACAACGTCACTGCTAACGCTGGTGGCGACATCACGTTGATCGAAACTGTCCTCAATGGAGATGGCGACATCAACTTTACCGGTTCGAGTGTTTCAGGTGGTGCGTTCACGATTTATGTAGACGGCGACCTCACCACTGACGTCGCCTCAATAGTAGGCGGTGTATCTGGTGACTTGCGCAGCAGCAACGGTAACATCGGCACGACTGGCAACTTCTTCGAGACAGATTTCGGAAGTATCATCGTACAAGCACTGGGCGGACCATCGCCGACTGCGGGCAACGCTTACATCGGCGGCGCGAACGGTTTGAACTTCGCCGGCGGCAATTCGCAAATTACGGCTGATCTAGCCGCAGTTGCGCTCACCGGGGATATCACAACGGACGCGACTTCGACTGTCAGCGTCGGTGGATCTGCTGATTTGGCAGCTCAGGTTGGTAACATCGGTACCGGATTGCTGAGCCCATTCCGTATCGACGTCGGTACCGGAGTTGGACAAGGCGTTCTTGCGAATGCATCGGGCGATGTGTTCCTCTATGACGCCAATGGCGCTGCTATCGCAAATGGAAGCTCTGCTACCTCTACAGCAGGAGGAACGTTTAGCTTCGTAGTTGACGGTAACCTCGCTGTCAGAAACAACGTTTCTGCTTCTACTGGCGACTTGATTCTTCAAGCAAATGCTGGTGGTGACTTGACGTTAGCCCCGAATGTTGAGGTCAGCGCCGGCGGTGACGTAAACCTCGCTGGAACAAACATCACTGGTGGCATCGATACTCTGGTCTCAGGTGACAACCTGACGGTTGAACTCTCCGGACTGGGCAACATCTACACCAACGTGAACTCGATTAGCACCGATATTGGTGCAGGTGATTTGACTATCAATGAATATGATGGCATCACGATCGGCTCCCAGTCGGTCGGAGACCTGACCGTTAATGCATCGCTAGTTGCCGGCGGAGATGTGGACACCACTGCTGACTTCACGATGGATACTTTCACCGTCACCAATGACGGTGGCTACATCAACATCAACAACCAGATCACTGCTAACACTGCTGCCTTGCTCGATACGACCGGCGGTACCGGCGGAATCGGAGGGCTGGGCACCCTGTCAACTCCTCTGGCTGGTTTGTTTAGCGACAGCGGCGATATAGTTCTAACGGTCAATGGCGTCGCAGGTGCCGACACAACAGTAACAGCGCAAGCAGGCACCGGCGGGAACGTCGACTTGACCTACGTAGGCAGCGGTACGCTGACCCTCGATGGCAGCACCGGTAATGGTGACTACTTCGTCGCTACCACGGACGGTGCCGCTTCTGTCGAAATCTTCGACGACATCAATGGAACGGGTGTACTGGACATCACGACCAACAGACTGGCGTTCGTCAACCCTGTCACTCTGGCTTTCGACAGCGCTAACGTCCAAAGCTTGGCTGGCAGCGGTCTGACACTCGACGGCGGCGATGCGGTCCTCGGCGGAAACTTCGTCACTACCAGTGGCGGTGCGGGCGTGAGCTTCACCGCTACCGACGGCGACTTCACTGTTTTGAACAAAACCAACTTTGTTGGTGGCGATGTCTTCGTGACGCTCGCGAACAACAACGGAATCAACGCAGTTGACCTCACCGCCGTGGGTGCGAACCTGAACGGCGATGCTCAGCTGTTCCCACCGGGTAACGACATCACAATTAGAGCCGCCAACATTCAAGGGAATATCGGTACTGCGATTACGAACTTCAACCAAGTAACTGTTTTGGGTAACACAATCCACAACAGCAATGGCGACGTTCTTCTGCCTACCAACCTCGTGTTCTTTGGACAGAACCTCTCGATTATCGCTTCCGGCAATGTAACCGCCACTGGTGCCACATTGATTGACCTGTCTTCCAACGTCGGCAACGGCGGAAGTTTGATTATCCTGGCTGGTTTCTCAAATACTCCTCCGACTGTTGGAGCCGAAAACACTGCTAACCCTGTGGTTATCACAGGATTCAGCGGCACTGGCGGTAGCGTAGATCTGACCGGAGTCAACATCATCACCAGCGCGACAGGTGCTTCCGGTGACGCCGGCGATGTGACCATCATCGCTGCAGGTGGTAGCACCCTCGGCAGTGGAGCCGTGACGGTCGGCAACATTACTGCAACGTCAGTAAATGGTTTCGGCGGAATGGTTTCGCTTGCTGGTTCTGCTGGTGTCACCGTTGGTGATATCACCACTACTGGTGGAGTCGCTGGCGGTGACGTACTTCTAGGAGTCGGAACGGTCGCGATCATCGGAACTCCAACCATCACCAATGGTGTACTGAGCGGAGGCGGTTTCATCCCTGATGCACTCACGCCGGGCAACCTGACGTATGGAGCTATCAACTCCGGCAACGGTGATGTAGCTCTCGCCGGCGCACTCACTGCTGGCGATACCGTGAGCGGTGGCTTCATTCAAGCTGACAATCTTGAAGTCGTCATGGGCGATGGAACGGTTTCGCTGAATGTTGACGCTAACGAAGTTCAGGCCGATGCCACAGCTGGCGCAGGCGGCGGCACGCTGACGATCGACGAAGCAGGCAGCATTAACGTCGACCACATCGATGGAAATCTGGATGTAAACATCAATGCCTTCGCGACCATCAACATCATTGGCAGCATCAACGCTGGAACCGGTGCTGTTGAACTTGGCGCTCAGGACATCACCACGAATGCTTCCAAAGTCATCGCTGATAGTCTCGATCTCAATGTACTGAACAATGCTACGGTCAACACCAGCGTGAACACGCTGACCACGACCACTGGCACTGGTTTCAGCATTGTGAACGAAGACAATGGTATCGACCTCGGTTCGCAGGCATCCGGCGCATCGCTTGTCGTGAATGCGAGCCAGGTTGCCTCCGGTGATGTGACCACATCAGCTGATTTCGTCCTCGACTCCCTCACCGTCAGCAATGCCGGTGGTGACATCGTCATCAGCAATGACATTACTGGCACGAGTGCTGTCGCACTCGACACCACGGGTGGACCTGGTGCTATCACTGGTCTGGGATCTGTTTCTTCGCCAATCATCGGACTCAATTCCGGTGCGGGCGGCATCGACCTGTCAGTTAACGGATTGCTGGATGGGGATACAAGCCTCAATGCGGCAGCTACCGGCGGAAATGTCAACGTTGACTACGTTGGCACCGGAGTTCTGACTCTCGCGAATAACAGCACGGGCAACGTCGATTACAACGTCTCAGCTATCGGTGGCAGCATCGTGATTCGTGGAGACATCGATGGAACAGGTGACGCCACTTTGACCAGTGACGATATTTCGTTCTCTGACAACAGTGCGTACTCCCTGACGTTCAACGAAATCACGCTCAACAGCGTGACTGACTTGACTGTCAGCGGCGGCGTCAACGGTGGAACGTTCAACTCGACCGTTGCTACCAACTTCAACGCCACCAACGGCGACCTCACCACCAACGACCAGTTGAACTTCAATGGTGGCGATGTGTTCGCAACCTTGCTGGTCAACAACGGAACCAACGCGTTCGTGAACAACGGAATCCTTAATGGAGATGGCGCATTTGATGGAGACCCAACGGCAAATTCGTTGACCATCACAGCTGCTCTCATCACTCCAGGAACGATTCAAAACTTCAATAACGTGTTCTTCCTGCAAGGAAACACCATCATCAACACCACCGGTGATGTAGTCCTCCCGACCAACCTGGTATTCCAAGGTCAAGACCTCGCGATTATCGCCTCTGGTAACATCACCGCGACTGGAGCCGTGTTGATCGACCTGTCGTCTTCGACCGGAGATGGTGGAGATTTGCTGGTACTGGCTGGTTATGATGCCACCGGTGTCGGCGGCGGTCAGCAACAGACCCAAGACCCGGTCACCGTGACCGGCGTCAGCACGACTGGCGGAAGTGTTGACTTCACAGGAGTCAACATCATCACGAGCAGCTCGTTTGCTGGCGGCAGCGCCGGCAGTGTAACCATCATTGCAGGAAGCACCACCGGTGCTACCAACGCAGGCGATGTGACTGTCGGTAACATCACAGCTGAAGGTGATTTGAACGGTGGACTGGTAGTCGTCGGTGCATTCGGCAACGCAACGGTCGGAAACATCAGCACGATTGGAACGAACGGTCAGGGTGGATCCGTTGTTCTCGGCAGCGGTACGGCAACATTGGTCGGACCTGTAGTCGTGACGAATGGTAGTCTCACAACGGGCAGCTTCGTTCCTGGAGTACTCTCCGGCGGTGATGTCGCTTACGGTACGATCAATGCAGGAACCGGCGACGTCGACCTGGCAGGCGCTCTGAATAACGGCAGCAGCATCGCTGGTGGTGCAATCACAGCCGACAGAATCGGTTTCGTGATCGGATCAGGAACGGCTTCAGCAACCGGCAACTTCAACAGAGTAACTGTTGATGGCACTTCTTCCGCCGGCGGAAGCGTGACGGTAACTGAGAACGACGACATCATCCTCGATGACGTTTCCGGCACTCAAGTCAACGTCACGGTTAATGCGTCCGGCGATGTCTCTGTTGATGGAGATGTGAGCTTCGGAACTGGAACACTCAACTTGAGTGCTGCCAATATCGTTCAAGGTATCGGCGGATCGATCACTGGTTCCAACCTGAGCCTCACAGCAGTTAACGATGCTACGTTGACCACGAACGTCACAACCCTGCTGAATAGCTCCGCTGATAATCTGACGTTGTTCAATACCGGCAACCTGACGGTAAATGATTTGACCATCGGCACGGATCTCAACCTCACCAACACGGGAACGCTTACCTTCAATGGTACGACTACCGCTGTTGATGTGAATGTCACCAATACTGGTGCATTGACGATCGGTGATATCACGGCTACGGGTGCGATAACTGTCGACAACACCGGCAACGCTACTGTCGCTGGTACGCTATCCGGAGCAACTGGTCTCTCCATCGATGCGTCGGGAACGTTGGCTGTGAATGCGGCTGTATCCTCTAACCTGGATGTGAACTTGCTCGCTGATGGCAACATCACGGTAGGTGCTAACGCCACCTCTATAGACGGTGATCTCAACATCGTCTCCCAGGCAGGCTCTATCACCACGGCTGACAACATCACCCTCCAGGGCAATGATTCAATCCTCATTCAGACTGTCGGTGGTGGCACAATCACGGTTGGTGCAACGAACAACATCTTCACTGATGCGACAACTAAGGGACCCGGAATCGGAAACGTCACCATTCTGCAAGGTGCAACTCTTCCAGCTAAGACCAAAAACCTCAAAGGTAAGAACATCATCGCCATCACGCAAGATGACGGAACTGTCCTCACCGGCAGAGGCAAAGGGACCAAGAAAGTTGTGTTCGAATCTCCAGACAATACGTTGTCCGGAATCGGCGCTCAACTCTTGATCGTTGCATCGGCAAAGAATGGTGTCATCATCGGAGGTGGTGCCACGATTACAGCTGACCCACCGGTGGCAGCAGGTTCGGCTATCACAGTATCGACCTGGGGCAAGGCGGATGCAGCTCAGCAAGCGGCTCCTACCACTTCAACCGAACTGCCCGCATCGCTGGCAAGCATCACCGCACCAGCAACGGTATCATCGGTCAATATGGTGACTGCAACCAACGCGACCACAACGACTGGCAAAGATGCTCTCAACGGCACGCTTTCCAATCTGGCCTCAGCCAACAACCTCAGCATCTTCGCAGCGCAGGAAGATGACTCGACCATCACCGGTTATGCGCCGGTCGGTCAAATTGTTGACGGTAAGGTCTGCAGCGATATCGAATTCGGTTTCGCTACAGGTGCGGCTGGTAACGGTGTTTCGACAATCAAACACAGCGACATTGTCACTCTCGACAATGGCACCGCTCTGTTCGTACCGTCGAAGGACATGATGGTCGTAACGCCGAAGGGCAAAGTCAAACTTGGCGCTAACTCGGTCGCTGTGGTCAGCATCGACGGTAATCAACTCTCGGTGTACGACATCAACGACAACCACAAAGGCAGCGTAGTAGTCGCCGCCGGTGGTCGCGAATTGTCGCTCTCACCAGGACGTCACCTCATCGTCACCAACGATCGCGCAGCATCCTTCGCGGAAGCTAACCCGATCGAATCGATCATGCACCGCGCAGTCAGCCGTCATGAACTCGGCAACGGACATAGAGCATTCACCACAGAATTCTCGATTCCGTCGGCAGTTCAAACGGTCAAACCGCTCGGCGCAATGATGCATTCTAACCACGCAGCAGCGAAGAAAGTTGCTCAGAATGTCATCAAGACTTCTGCCGTTATGATGCACATCGGTGGTGCTGCTCCTTACGAGTTCCACACCAAACCGAGAACAGTTGCAATGAACATGAACTAAGTTCACTGACAGCAAGCTAGTGGAAAGGGGCGCCGCGAGGTGCCCCTTTCTGTTTGGAGTTGCTTCTAATTAGTGGTACTCTGTCAAATTCGATTTCGGAGCGAATTTGATTTGGCTGATGACAATATAAAGCTTATCGATGGCGTGCCCTTCTCATGGAAAACATACCTGCCGATTATTCTTGTTGCCGGGCTGGGATTTCTAGTCGACGTCTATGATGTATTGCTGTTTGCGATCTTGCGTGTTCCCAGTCTAAAAGACCTGGGAGTGAGCCCAGCCGATACACTTGAAGTCGGCGTCGGTTTGTTGAACGCGCAAATGGTTGGTTTGATTCTGGGTGGTATCGTATGGGGTGCCATTGGGGACAGGAAAGGAAGGAAGGCTGCTCTTGTAGGCTCGATCCTTTGTTATTCGATTGCTTCGATTTTGAACAGTTTTATCACTGATGTTTCCATGTACGGTGTATTGCGCTTCGTGACTGGTTTTGGTCTGGCTGGTGAAGTTGGGGCTGCTATGACCATTGCAGCGGAAGTCACACCCGCTCGCTATCGCACGTATGGAACGGCCGCGGTTTCACTGATGGGCGTCCTTGGCTCTGTGCTGGCTAGTATCGTGGGTAGTGCCATCCAGTGGAGAACAGCTTACTTTATAGCCGGTGTGGCTGGTCTGGCTCTGCTTTGCATACGAATTAAGATGAATGAAACAGCCCTATTTGAGAAGGCTAAGTCAGAAGGCGGCTTGAGTCGCGACGGATTGATGAAACTGGCTCGCCCGAAGAAGTTGCTGAAAGTATTGAGATGCGTGCTAGTCGCACTGCCTTTGTTTTTTGTGTTTGGTGTGCTGGTGACGTTTGCGCCTGAGATCATGCCAAATGGTGCTGAGGCATCTTATCTGGTGGCGAAAATCGCGGCGTTCTATTCAATAGGAGAGGCGCTTGGAGAGGCGGTTTGTGGTGTGACTAGCCAACTTTTGCGCAGCCGCAAAAAGGCGATATTGCTGTTTCAAGTTTGCGCATTGGTTTTAACCATCTTTACCGTGAGAAGCACTCCTGATGTTTACGCTTTTCTTTGTTTGCCGCTCGGATTCTTTGTTGGATACTGGGCTATAGCCATTACAACCACTGCAGAACAATTTGGCACCAATGTCAGGTCGACTGTGACGACAGTGGTGCCGAATCTCATGCGTGCCTGTCATATTCCAATAAACTTGACGTTCGCAGCACTCGTGAAAACTTATGGAACCAATACTGCCGTTATTTCGCTCGGAATTTGCAGTTATGTTCTCGCGTTTATCTCATTGTTTTTGATGGAAGAAACATTCGCACGAGATCTGGACTTCCTGGAGTCGTAATGATCAAGGTCGCTGAACCCACAAAAAGCTCGTGAAGTTGGAATCCAAGTCTTGGAGGTTGTCTTCGATGATCTTCAAATCGTTAATTTCCGCCAGGGTGCGGCTACCCATCACTGCAATGTTTTTTGGCAGTTCGCCGCTCGCAAGTAGTTCCGCTACTTTTGCGTGATCTACCAGATCTCCTTCTCCACTAGTTTGCTTCAATTTGCTGTACTTTTGAAGCAGATTTGTATGACATTGCCTGAGCACTTGAGGATGCGTCATTATGGTATCGACCTCGTTGAACTCGGCGTCCTTCGAAATCATCAGAGCATGCGATATTTTGATGCCGAATTCTTCGATAATGTCGAATCGATATTTAGCTGAAGCCTGAACTGTTTCGGTAACGATACCACCGAGTGAATTGTGGATTGCAAACTGACCGCGATCCACCACGCCTTCGTGCAGGGCGCGGAGAACGTTTTCAGTTGTGTGCAAATAATGAAGTTCGAATTTGCATTCCGGTGTCCTGCTCAGATAGTAGCGTGCTGCTTCTTCGTTAAAACTGCCACGACCGCCCTGGATCCCTATAACGAGCCTATCTTTGTATATTCGATTCGGTAGAAGTTGATCGAAAATCTTTGTCTGCGCTTCCGAGAGTTTCAGTCGCATTGCGCGTGTGTGTGGGTTGTACGTTTGCAAATCGACGAAGAGTTGCCAGGTATCATGGCAAACTTGAGTCTTAATTTCTTGCAGTTTCTGAGCGCCTAGAGTATCAATCGAGGTTGGCTCTAAACCAAATTCGCCGAGGATGCGACCGACGAAATGTGTAACTCCCTGACTCTGTGCGGCGAGTCGATCGTGTTCGTCTGCGTCCATTTCGATCACGCGCATTTGTTTTTGTGCAAAATAAGTTTTCCAGAATTGGTAAATCTGATCGTTGACTTTGAGTTTGTCTATGACAATCGGCTGGTTGGCTAAGCCGTTTGAATTGACGCTGTCCGGTCCAAACATTGGGTGAGTAAGAATAGCGTGCACACCCTCGGGCAGGTGTTTTTCAAAGACAGCCTTGGGATGCAATTTTACTGAGAGCACGTCAATTAGTGTACGGGGACCTCCTAGACGAGCGAGTATCTGGCTGTGCTCTTCGATGACTTGTTCGAATAAAGAAATCGGAACGCAGTAGAAGATTGTGTCACAGCTGAGCGCCTCCTCAAGCGATACGAGGTTTGCTCCATGATCAGAAGCGGATTGAACTGCATCTTGCGAAGGGTCGAATACTTTTAAGGTAAAGTCATCTTTGAGAATCGAGGACCAGAGCTGACCAAAGCGACCAAATCCGATTATTGCGACGTTGAGCTTATCCAAGTTGTTTTTTCCAAAATTCGCCAGTAGATTCCGCCTATTTTATCAGGGGGCGGCGTAGGTTTTTTATTGGGCGCCAGGTGGTTTAAACGGTATGAGTGTGCGGATGGCAAAAGCGGTTCTGGCAGTGGCGATTTCGATTATCGCCGTCGGAACAATTTGCGACTCGGGGCGATGCGGAGGGTCTCTCCAATCCGTGTCCCATGAAGATTCCTTGTCGAATAGTCAATATGTGGATACCGTCAGAGAAACTGTTTTAGAGAATTGGGCGAAGAATCAAGCCTCCTTGGCGGCGAAGCGAGCAACGACAGTTTCTTTCTCCATATCGAGAAATGGAACGGTTTCACAACTTTCAATCAAGGCTTCGTCGGGAAATTCGCACCAGGATTATGCAGCAATTGAAACAATCATTGCTTCTTCCTTCTCTCCACTTCCAAACGATGGTCCCGATGCCGTAAGTGTTGAGATGCAAGTTGGTGCGATGCACAAAAAGTGACCATCGAACGATCAATTCAATAGTCTGCGAAACCTTCCGGACCTTGTGTAAACCGGCGTAGCAAGAAGATTTCAAGTTCTGACTTGTCGTGAATCACCGCCGGCGGTGTCGCACTCTGAAACACCGGGAGGCTCACGCCATAGATATCTTTTGATGCCTCTTCAAATTGTTCGAGAGTAACAATCTCATCAATCTGGTGAATTCCCATCGCCGACATTTCGGTGAGATCTCCTGGACCGTCGTGGGTTGAATCGCTGAAACCTTCGTTATCTAGCCAGCCTTGGACCTTCTCGTAAGCGGTCTCCTCATCATCGGCTGCGAATAACTGACTGTGAATCGCGTAGCTCTTTTCGCTTTTCTTCAGCTTATTTGTTTCGTCGAACCACTTGTCCTCGAGCATCACAACAATTTGTGCCACGAATAATCTCACTGTGACTAGTTCTCCCTGATTGCGTCCATCTTTTCATGGGCATTGTTGCGACCGATGTACTTGATGTGAATCAAATCCTTTCCGCTACTGCCAGTTCCGACGTATCCTACGCTTTTCATCGTGAACCCATCAGGCATTCCACTCAAGCCTGCGCTGAGAGCCATGTTGCCATTGCCGTCAATCGTGTACGGGTGGAATCCGCTCGCCTTGTTGAGACCTCGGTACTGATTTCCTTTTATCTCAAGCTTACCGATGTTCACCATCATGCCAGCTGTCCAGAGAACGCAAGCGTAGGTTCCGTCCGGAGGTTTGCCCTTGCCCTGGGAGATTGGCCCCTTTTGTCCTGGCGGCACGTATGTTGCCTGGGAACTTGGAGAAGGTGCGCTTCCTGATCTTCCTGAATTCTGCGATGTTGTGTTTCCTCGGGCGGACGAATTTTTCACTGCTGTAGAGGTACCGCCTGTGGTACCGGAGGTGGTGCTTCCATTCGATGCGCTCGCGGAACCTCCAGTGGGCGTTTTTCCGGCTGGAGCATCTGAGATCGCTGTTCCGCTAAATCCGCGTATTCTGTTCATAGGAACAACGTAGTCGTCTCCATTGTCTAATTTGACAACGAAGCCTCCTTGAACTGTACCTGTGACCGTGGCGTTGCGCCATTCAGTTCCCCAGGGCTGAGCGTCTACTTTTGCTCCGATCGCGAAATCTTCCGCCATGGCGGCGCTGATGCAGGCTGAAGTCAAAGTTAGTACTACATTCAAGGCTACGATTGGTTTCCAAAAATTCAAGATGGGACCTCCAGGTAAAAGACCGCGCCGATTTCGGTTTCGGCGCCAGCTCGCACCGCAATCAATCTACGGTGGATTAATGCTGCGCTGCGAACGAAATGATACCACAAATGCCCCTTCGTTCCCTTCGTGTCCTTGGCTCAGGCAAGGCGTCTTGGTGACTAGACCCTCAGGAGACCGCGGAAACCTCGAACGGCGTAATAAGACTGTGCACCGTTGTGGTAAACAAATACTTTGCCATAGCGATAGTCGCAGAATAGCGCGCCGCCTAGCTTGCGAATATCGGCAGGAGTTTTCACCCAACTGGAAGTCTTTTTGTCGAACTCACCGAGACTTTGCAGGTCTCGATATTCGTCTTCTGTCAGGAGCTCAATTCCCATTGAGACGGCGGTTTCAACGGCGCTTCCTTCGGGCTTATGCTCCTTCCTTGAATCGAGACCTTGTTTGTCGTAGCAAAGACCGCGCCGGCCAATCGGACTTTCTGGGGAGCAATCGACGAAGATTATCTCGCCACTCTCTTTGTCTTCACCGACTACATCAGGCTCCCCACCGGTTTCCTGCATTTGATTGAGCGACCAGAGTTGTTTCGGATGTGCTGAGAGTCTGGCCTCGACATGTTTCCATTCGACTTCCTTGTGACGCTTCTGATTCTTCTCGAACCGAGCCTTTAGAACTTCCAGCAGTTCTTCTTGCTGTTTCGATGTTAGCGCTTTCTGTTTACTGGACATGGTTTTCTCAAATTGGATGCTGGTGACGTTTCTGAGTTATTATAGCGAGGTTTTCTAAACAGTCTCTGCGGGAGAACTAATGGGCATCAAAGTTTGTGTTGCAGGTGTGACGGGCTGGACGGGTCAGTGTGTCGCTCGTGCGATCATTGAATCGAGCGAATTCGAACTCGTATCAGCGATCGCAAGAAAAACTGCTGGTCAGGATATTGGCGAGGCATTGGGTCATGCTCGACTTGGTCGCTTGATTTCGGGGAGTGTCGAAGAAGCGCTTGCGGAGCCGGTGGACGTTTTTGTCGAATACACTAGCGCGACATCGGCGAAGGGGAATGTTCTAGCGGCAATCGCAAAAAAGGTAAACGTAGTCATTGGAAGTTCTGGATTGACTGCGACGGATTATGACGAGATCGAAACGGCTGCGATTGCGAATAATGTCGGAGTCATTAGTGCAGGGAACTTCTCTATCACCGCGGCTCTTGCAAAGCGGTTTGCATTGATGGCAGCGGAGCATCTTCCGCAGTGGGAGATAATCGATTACGCATCGTCTACTAAGCCCGACGTGCCGAGTGGTACCACACAAGAGTTAGCTGAAGAACTTGGAAAGGTGCGCGAGAACAAACAGGGTGTTGCAATTGGCGATTTGCATGGTCCGAAAGAGGCGCGAGGAGCACAGATTGCGAATACTCCCGTGCACTCGTTGCGCCTGCCGAGCTATGTCATCGCCTTCGAAACTATATTCGGTTTACCAAATGAGAGGCTGACTATTCGTCATGATGCGGGCAGTGGAGCCGAGCCTTATGTTCAAGGTACGCTGCTTGCCGTGAAGAAAGTGATGACAGTAAAGGGTTTAATTCGCGGTTTAGATAATCTGCTGTTTGCGAAGTCTTAACGACCTCGCTCCGGGCTTAGTCCTGGCGGAGCGAATGCGATTCATCGTTCTCGAGTTTTGAAGATACTTCTGCAATAGTTTTAACAGTGGTGCGTGGTCGAACCGACGTTGCAAGCCAGTTGTTCATCACTTCGAAAACCTCGTCGCTCGGCTTCTGGTGCTCGACAAGCAGGTGTCCGCGGTTTTTTAGCACAACGAGTTCTGCTTTCTTCGTCGCCATCCTCGATACCATTTTGTGCAACTGGTTTGTCTTCTGGATTTTATCCTTTTTTCCGGCGACTATGAGAATCGGCATGGATTCAGGAAGTTGGTGAAGGTACTGAACGGTTCGGCGATTGGTAACCGCTGCTTTGATCAGATCTTCTACGCTCATTTCCTTGCAAGTATCTTCGTGTGCAAGACATTTTTTTACTAGCTGTTTATCTTCCGAAAGCGTTGGCTCCAGGTAGGGCACGATGTTCATGGGCGTCTTCGGGTGCGCCAGACCCTGGAAGAATGTTTTGACCCACAGAGGTCTAGGATGAACTGCGACTTTGTAAGAGATGCTGAACAACATTGCTCCGTCCAGAAGGTCTGGGCAGGTTGAAGCTTCCCACAGGCAGTAGTTTGCGCCCATGCTTTCGCCTAAACCGAAAATCGGAACATCCGGATATTTTTCTCTGAGAGTCGAAAGCAGTTTTGATAGATCATCTTTGCTTTGAGTGAAGTGAAAGCGCTTATCGGCACCGAAGTTAGCGTTCGGCTTGAGCCATTCACCGAGCCCGCGAAGATCGATGGTGTAAACGTGGAAATTTTTCTCTGCGAAATGCTTTCCCAACTCCTCGTAGGCTTTGCCGCTGAAAACCAATCCTGGTACCGCAACTATTATGCCTTGCGGTTTTGAATCAGTTTCCTTCACCCATCGGTGAACAGGCAAATTTAGCTCTTCTCCAATCGGCGCGCGCTCTTCGAACAGGCAATCTGCATGTGCTGGCGCGCCAAGACCAGCGACCAGAGCCACGATAGAGAATGCGGTTTTTAGTAAGCGTGAACTCATTTTAGGTTTCCTCGGACCAACAAAACCGGCAGCAAAAATTTGCTGCGCAATCGCTACATGAGTCTGGTGTAGCACCTGTTTTCGGTTCATTTGCCGCAATCCGAACTCGAGGTTTGGACCAGCGGTAGTAAATAGCTTTGGACCGCGGACATGATAACAAGATGTGGAGTTCTTGTGCAGTGGTATCTTTATGGAAAGTATGATCACAAGTCGATCACGACCTGCATTAACGCTCACCGTTGCGGGTTTTCGAGACACGAAATTTCAGCGCTTGGCTACTTGTGATTTTGAAACTATCTTAACGAATCAATCGATATCGGAAATGCTCATGAATGGCTTGGGTTTCCGGCTTTGCCCGATTATTTCCGATGACGGTCGGTGAGCAGTCGCCCAGATTTGCTGAACACACTCAGCTTCACGATAGCAATTTTTTGAGGACGCCGAGACTAATCTTGTAAAAGCCCGAGTTCTCGACGTTTCTTTTTCGACACTCCGGAGAGTACGATGTCGTAGGATTCTTTCAAGTATTTTTTCAGTTGTGCATCGTTGAGTCCGGGCTTATCGTAATGCTGAATCCACTTCAAGCCTCGTGATGCCAGATATGGTGCCGGGCGTAGACCTGGCTGTTCCTGAAGAACTTCAAATGCCCAGGGGCTGACCTTGAACGTGTAGGACTCATGGTCGTTCTCCCAACCGCCGATTGCGAAAACTTTCTCTGCTACTTTCCATACGTGGCATCCGCCCCACTGCATTACGTAAGTGGTGCCGGGTAATGCCTTGCAGAATTTATTGAATTCGGTGTACTTCATATGAACTGTCCTGACTGATCGACTCATAGTCTATCAAACAACCACAAGGGATTAACACAGGATGGTCAGCTTGCCTGATTCGTCTTCGTGGTCGTGGTTGTTGTCGTCGTCGTCGTCGTCGTCTTCTTCTTCTTCTTCTTCTTCTTCTTCTTCTTCTCGGATGCGTCTAGACCTCCCACATCTGAATTTCCTGTTGTCTAAATCTATTCGGTTTAAACGGACCTGTAATCTTGATATACTCCCGTGGAAGTGGAGAAAAAAATGAAGAAGCATCGTAAAAAGACCGCGAGAGAAGTTGACGTTGTTTTGATTGGCGCTGGCATCATGAGTGCCACGCTGGCGTCGTTCCTGAAGCATCTGGATCCTAAGTTGACCATCGAGGTTTACGAAAAGCTTGATAAGGTCGCCGAGGAGAGTTCCAACGCCTGGAATAATGCGGGGACCGGTCACGCTGCGCTATGCGAGCTGAACTATACGCCTGAGAGAAACGGAAAAATCGACATCTCAAAGGCGCTGGAGGTCAATACGGAGTTCGATATCTCCAGGCAGTTCTGGTCTTATTTGGTATCGCAGGGAGAAATCAAAGATCCGAGGTCGTTTATTTTTCCTGTCCCGCACATGAGCTTTGTGCGAGGCGCAGAAGATGTTTCATTTCTGAGAAAACGGTTTGAGGCGCTCTCGTCGCACCACCTGTATCGCGGTATGGAATTTACTCAAGATAAGACTGATATCGAAGAGTGGATTCCACTTGTAATGGAAGGTCGGAATTATAACGAGGATGTTGCCGCGACACGCATGGTGACCGGCACTGACGTGAACTACGGAGCGCTTACGAAATTACTGTTTGAATCACTTGTGGCGAAGGATGGTTTTGCCATTCACTTGTCTCAGCGTGTGGTGGACCTCGATCGAGAGGGATCCAAGTGGAAGGTACAACTGCGGCATGAAACTTTCGGGGAGCATCAGGATGTAATCGCCAAGTTTGTTTTCATCGGTGCCGGTGGTGGCGCGATCCCCTTACTTCATAAATCTGATATCCCGGAAGCAAGAGGCTATGCCGGATTTCCGGTGAGTGGTTTGTGGCTTCGTTGTGATAATCCCGTGCATACTGCGCGTCATAATGCGAAAGTCTACGGGAAGGCTTCGATTGGATCGCCACCAATGTCGGTGCCTCATCTTGATAGTCGACACATAGATGGAAACATTTCTCTTCTCTTCGGACCATTTGCCGGCTTCTCGACAAAGTTTTTAAAACACGGCTCTTATCTGGATCTATTCACATCCGTGGATCCGGACAATATTCTGCCACTACTGGCGGTGGGCCGAGACAATATGACGCTGACCGAATATCTTGTCGGTCAGGTTCTTGAAACCGACCACGAGCGCTTTCTTGCGCTGCGAGAATTTTATCCGAATGCCCGACCGCGAGACTGGAGACTCGAGGTCGCCGGTCAGCGCGTTCAAATAGTGAAACGAGATCTTGAGCACGGTGGAATTTTGCAATTCGGAACAGAGGTTGTGAGTTCCGCTGATGGAACGCTTGCTTCTCTCCTCGGAGCTTCTCCGGGTGCATCAGTTGCGGCATGGATTATGTTGCGCGTTCTGGAGACTTGTTTCAAAACTCAGATGAATGACAGCTGGTCGAAAAGGCTAGCAGAAATGATTCCGTCTTATGGCAAGTCTATTGCGGACGATCCGGCGCTCTGCGATAGAATTCGCTCAGAAACTGCTGCTGTACTCGCTTTGGATCAAGCAGTGCCTGCGATGGCCCATTGATATGGACGACTTAGATCGTGCGTATCGACTCCCAGAAAACCGAGCGTTCGAAACAAAACACGTTCACTTCTTATTCATTTCCGAGATGTATCATTAAACTATGGGCGCTCGAAAAACACTCGTGTTCAAGTGCAGAATCGCGGCTTCGGCCGAGAAGGTTTTAAAATGGCATTTCTTGCCAGAAACAATCGGTAAGCTCATCCCTCCCTGGGAGAACGTGGAGGTTGTTAAAGCTGCAACAGGCCCGGAGGACGGTCAACAAGCAATTTTTCGAATGCACTTGGGACCTAGTCATTTAGACTGGGTGGCAGAACATTGTAATTACATTGAAGGTCGTCAGTTCGCTGATAAACAGCTGCGAGGACCATTTGCATATTGGTTGCACACACATATTTTTCACAAACTTTCGGATAGTGAATGTGAACTGGAGGACCGCATTGAGTACGAGGTTCCATTAGCGCCGCTGACGCAAATGTTTGTAGGTGGATTTGTTCGTTCAAAAATCGAACGAATGTTCACGTACCGACATAAGGTAACAAAAACCGAATGTGAGAAGCTGTAGACCGCAGACTTGGTGGGAGTTATGTCTTGCCCATTTTTGTCCCATGGTCGCTCTGTTTGCCTGTTAAATTGCAGTCGTCACGACCCTTCGCCGCGTTGCGAGTCTGCTTAGGGCGCTCGTGATGATCCAATCTTACCCGTCTCAGCCCTCGCTCTTTACGAGCTTTGACACATCAAATCCTTCGGCTTTAGCTTTATCCACCATGGCATCGTATGTGGTGCTATCTACACTTTTGTCTCTTGAAAGAATCCACAGATATTTCCGAGATGGTTCACCCACCAGTGCGTGTCTATAATTTTCATCGACAGAGATGACCGTATAATTCGCCCAAACGAATGGTATGAAGCGAAGCATCTTAGGTGCGAACGTAACTCGTAACGTGACTTCGGGGTCGGTGGCGACGTTCGCTAAGCCTGTGGCGACCTCAATCTTTCCATCTTTCTGCTTGCAACTGTTTCTTACAATGATTTGATTGGCGCTCGTGACTTCGTATTCCGCAGTCACATCGCTCTCGCATTTTCTCTCGAACCAGTTAGGGAACCTTGCTATTTCGTACCACTTGCCTGAATACTTTGAGAGATCGATGTCTTTTCTCGCTGTGAGCTTTTTTGAAGCTGCGCGGCTAGGCTGAGCACAGACCACTGCGAGGAGAGTAAGTGCAGTTACGGCTAGAATGATCTTTGTTACTTTCATGCATGCAATTATATACTTGATACGAAAGTCTGTCAGACGTTTGCGACTGGGTTCCGTCGCAAATTTACCGACTGAAGTAAAACCACAGAAGTGCAGCCGTAAAGACTATGCATGCCATGCCTATTGCCGCGCCATTATTTCCTTTCGGGCGCGGTTTCTCTGAAAGCTCTCGCTCGCAGGTGGCACCATCTATAGTGGCAGCCTCAGCGACCAAAATGTCATTTGAAAAGTGCCCAGCTGCTTTGTCTCTTGCCAGTCGTACTTGCTTCTTTGTATAAGCTCGTTCGACCTCTGATTCCAGCGAATCAAGTTTGTCTTCCAACAATTTCATTTTGGCTCTAGTTTTCGCAAGCTGTTCGAGAATACTCGCTGATTGAGACCCTGAAGCTTGTGCGTTTTTAAGTTGTTGCGAAAGTTGCAATTCGAGGCTGCGAGTCGCGGCTAATTCTTTGCGGGTCTCGATTAACTCGACCTGAAGTTGGTCGTAGGTTTCCTCAAGCATCATCCGGGGATCTTCCACTTTGCCAAGAAGTGCAGACACCATGGCTTTGAAGACGGATTTGAAGACATTTGTACTTGTAGAATACATCGGGACCAAAAGCTCATTGGGACTAAACTTACGCAGACTTCTATTAGCCAGTCTATCATGGACCCCATAAAGAAGCCTTTCTAAAGCTGCGACGCGGCGACGAATACGCGGCTAGCTGCTAATGAATTTATGCACTACGCGCAGTGGCGTCTATATTCGTGCGTGTGATTGGCGTAAAAGGTTTCGAGCAATGGAATAAAGTCTGGTGTCACTAGAAACAGCGCTTCACGCAGCGAGACAAATTTCGCTGAGCCGTCTTGCGGGATTCTAAGTTCGCAGGCATGAACGTCACGCATGTAGCCCATGATTTTGCTGTCTGCAGTCTGACGAGACTGACCCAGATAATTGAGCGTCGTCGGTAATGTGAGTTTTGATTTTGCAGCTATCGACTTCACTGTGTGTGCGACGTTGGGCGAATTGCTGTTGTCGTGGGGCAGATCCCACTTGCCGTCTTCGTTCTTCGTCACTAAAACTTCGGTAGACCAGCCAAGCTGCCGGTATAAAATTATTGCGGAGGTCCTGGTCATACTAAATGGCTCCCTGTGACTCGCGGCTGTCACCGCGAGAAGAATGAGAACTACGCGCAGTCTTGCGGATAGAAGATGATGACGTTGCTGTTGCTTACGTCAGCTGAACCAGAGCGTTTTGCTCTTCGCGCCGCTAAAGAGTTGTCTACGTTATTTACACGCACTTGCGGTATTGGTTGCTTGGTTGCGAAATCAATTACGTTGTTGTCGGCAAACAATTGGATTACGTTGGACATTTGGTTTATCTCCTCTCGATGTAGAAAATATACCACGTCTAGTAGAAAATGCAATACAGATTGTTTGCAAATTGTAGTATTTAATCTTCTCTGATCTTGAATGACTGGCAAGAAGGTCCAATAGGGAATGGTTTGCGCGATTTTGCGGGGTGTATTCTTGAGACTACAGGTGAGCCTGGAATTCTCAAGGCAAAGATTGGCGAAGGTTTTGCTCGGCAACACCTTCGCTGTCCAGTCTCGGTGGCGATAATGCGCGCTCACCAGAAGGCGTGCTCGCCATCGTGTTGTGCTAGCCAGCAAGAGCAGGCGCTCGCCATTATCTGCGTTCGCCACCATCTGCGCTAGACAGCAGGCGCGCCTTGCTTTTCCCCCGAAAAACACCAGCCGAGAACGCGACAAATTTGCAACCAGGCAAAACCTGGCAGAGGGGAAGTATACAACGTTAGCTCATGCGAATTTTGTGCGTCGGCCTGCCTCAGTGTGCATCTGGCTACAAGTTGATCTGATGAACTGCGCGCAGGTAGCCGACTTCAGGACTAGATAAATTGAATCGGCGGAATTCAGTGGTGATCTGATTCCGCCGATTGAATGAACGCTTGCTGTTTAATCCGTGCTCTAGTTGATAGGTGGATTGAAGATGTCGAATCTCGGCAGGTTGTCTACAGCCGAATTGCCGGTTTTGGTATCTGAAGGGCGAAATGCGCTCAAGGGAGGCGTGTTTTGTTGAGGAGCGCTGGTGGGTGGGGTATTTTGCACATTTGTGCGGTCGGACCCCGTGGTGGTTGAGTCTTTTGGTGCGGCTCCAGGTTGAGTCGGTTGAGTTTCGCCTGGTGCCGGGATGTCGGGGCGTTGTTGGGGGGCGTTGTTCGCATCCGGTTTTGTGCTTATCGGCGCGTCGGCAGTTGGGCTGCCGTCTGATGGCTGAGTAGGCTGGTTTTGAGGCGTTTCGGTGTGAGCCTCTGGATGACTAGCTTCCGGCGAGGATGGCTGAGTTGGCGACTCCTGCTCACTCTCGGGCTTGGCTTCGCCTGATGGATTTACATTCGAGGCTGTGGCTGCGGCTTCTGGAGCTTTTTGTTCCGATGAGTTTTGAGCAGGTGCTTCCGATCCAGCTTTGGTCGGTGCTTCAGGAGCGGCTTTGCCTTCCTGTCCTCTGCCCTCGGCTCCTTGCTGGGTCGACTCTGATGGTGTTGTCGTGCCTGGTGCCGGCGGGGCATCTGTCGGCTGCGAGCCGTCCAACTGCTGAGCGCTGGGCGAATTGTCGCCGATCGATGGTGCAGATTCAGGGCTGCTCTGTTGCGGGCTGGAATTCGGTTTGTCAGACCCTTCGGTCGTAGCCGATGGATCTTTGGGGGCGTCGGGAGAAGCGGGCGGCTTCGCCGGATTCTCTGCGGGAGTGTCGGTAGTGGTATCTGACTTTGGTGCCTCCGGGGCACCATCAGCTGGGGCCTCACCAGGCGATGGCTTGCTTGGGGACTCGGAAGATTCGCCCTTGTTGGGTTCTGATGGAGCTTCTGGGCTCGACGGCTTAGTGCCGTCCTCATTCGTGCTGTCGTTACTTGGCGGGTTGGTATCGCCAGTCGGACCTTGCTGGTCGGTACCGGAGTTCGCGGCCGTCTGGGCATCGGTGCCTGGTTTACCAGGAGATTCCGGACCCATGTCCAGTTGCAGATCCGGTACTGTTCCTGCTTGAACTTCCTTCGCCGTTGCAGTTTGGCTCTCGGCTGCTCGGTCTGCACCGGTCTGGGTGGATGCTGAAAAGTTTGAAAAGTCTTGGAGATTCGAACTGGTGTTATCTGTGGGGCGGGTTGATTCAGGCGCCTTTTCGAAGGCTCCGACGTGTTCGGTCGATCCCATATGTTCTTACTTCCGTGAGCGAGTGAATAGTAACGGAGAGGTGCAACGTGCGGCGCTGCGGTCGGATTAAATAAGTTAGTAAGTTGGTTCCGTCTACAATGTATATGCCCATCGTTACAGCAACGTGACAGGTAGGTGACGTGCTCGAATTTGACGCTTCTCGGACGTGAGTTTTTTTCCGGGGGGACTGCGCAGGTGGTCCTTATATATTGTTCGCGCATTCTCCTCGTCATCAAATTGCCACTTACCCAATTAGCATTGCGGACGGTTCAATTCTAAAACTCATTTTTGCTGCTTTGTTCTCTTCTCGTTTGTGATGCCACCGTATATGGTGCAAAATTTGAGGAGAGGGTTTTTGAGTAAGTTGAGGTTGGTGATTGTACATTGTTCATGGTTTCGAATCTCGGTTTTGTTGTTCGAGCATCTTGTTTAGATCGTAGGAAATTTATATGCCACTGTATGTAATGGCAGTGATTGGTTTTGTCTATCAGGGGCTGGCCTCCTAGTAAAACATGCAGTCTTTAAACGCTGCACCTGTCAGCCTTTTCTAGATTTCTACGCTGGTGGAGTCTTCCGAAAAGCCTGATGTCAAGCAAAGGGCGCCGGACGAACAGATATTTTTTTCTGGACAACGGGGAGACTGATCGGTAAATTGGATGAATGGTATCATCGAACGAGCATATGACAGACCCACTGAGCACACGTCTTGATCGTTGGAAGCAGAAGCTGATCGATCAGACATTGCATAATCCGTTGCTCAATTTTAAGCCAAGCAAACTCACGACGATTTCCGTTGTCGATGGAAATCCCTCTGAAGTATTTCGGGCGCTTCAGATTCAAGGGAAATCGATGACGTTTAAACCCGCGATTGAAGGGCGTTCTGGCACAAAGCGCTCATCTGTGGAATTTTCGCGTCACGGGCAGAAGCCTACTTCTTCAGCAGCGTTCGATCTCGACCTTCAAACCAGTCTTAGTGCTGATGCCCTAAATTTGCATCTTCTGCGTATTTTCCAAAAGTCAGCCAGTCTCTTCGAGGAGCAAGGATTTACCAGTCTGTGTTTATCGCTTGGTATGCTCGAATGGTTTGATGCCAAAGAAGGAAGTTCCATTCTCAAGGCTCCTCTGGTACTACTTCCGGTGCAGCTGGAACGCGAGACTGCCGGAAGCAAATTTACGCTGAAAGCCACGCAAGATGAGCCGGTGTTGAACCCGGCGATTTTGCAGAAACTTCGGTCTTCTCATCGCCTGAAGTTGCCGCCGCTTCCAGACAGCTTTGAAGATTTTCAACCGTTGACGTACTTTGCGATGTTTCAACACGCGATCGAGCAGCTTCAGAATTGGCGAGTAACCGAAGACATCTTTTTGTCGTTCTTTGCATTTCAGAAGTTCGTGATGTATCGAGATCTGGAAGTTGCCGAGGATGTCTACACACAGCACGAGATAATTCAAGCGCTAGGCACGGGAAAGACAGAGACGTTTCAAGGCGAAAATTCAGAAGGTGAAGCTGAACATCTCGATCAGGTCTTGAAGCCGGAAACAACTTTCCAGGTACTAGACGCGGATTCTTCACAGCAGCAGGCGATTGTCGCAGTTCGCAGCGGAAAAAATTTGGTCATCGAGGGACCGCCCGGTACGGGTAAGTCTCAAACAATCACCAACATCATTGCGGAACTTCTGGCAGATGGTAAGACTGTTTTGTTCGTGAGCGAGAAAATTGCTGCGCTCGAGGTTGTTTTCAACCGGCTGGAGTCTGCCGGTTTGAAAGACTTTTGCCTGGAGCTGCACAGTAAAGGTACAAGCAAGAAGTCGGTTTATCAGGAACTGCAACGAGCGCTCGATAACTGTAGACCTCACGACCACAAAGAAGACGGTGATCTTAATCGTCTTGGTTTGTTGCGCTCATTCTTAAACGACTATGCCGAAGCCCTGCACCAGCCTTACGGCACTTTAAACATCACGCCTTTTAGAGCCATCGGAGAAATCAGCCTTTTGGAAACGGCTCCAGTAGTGAATGTCGTCTTTGATGAGATTTCTACCTGTCAGATGGAAACACTTGAAGAGACTTGTAGATCTTTCAAGCACCACTCTAAACTCGTTTCTGAAATCGGTCCTGTGCAAACTCATCCGTGGCGCGGCTCGGAGCTAAAAAAACTTTCTGCTGAAGAGCGAGATCATCTTTATGAGTTGATTGGCAACGCTCACTCTCTTTTATCTAAACTGAAGGGCAAAAGCGAAAAGCTGTCAGACGAACTGGGAGCGGCATGCCCGGGTACATTTGCTCAGCTCGAGATTTTGTGCGAGATCGGCTCATCTCTTGTTCGTTCACCGGGCACCAGCGAAGGGCTTTTGTTGAACGCCAGTTGGAACTCCATCAGTCCGGAAGTTGCGACGCTAATCGAGCGTGGCAAACACTACAGTGACGCATTGGCTTCTGTGACAGAGTGCTTCCGCCAGGAACTCTTAGACTTAGACTTCGAGCCATTCTACAACTCTCACAAAGAGAAGGTTTCTAAATGGTATCGACACTTCGTTTTAAGTTACTGGAAGGAGCGAATCTTCTTCCAAAAGAGATACCAGCAGAATTACAAACCCAATTCGCTGGAACAGTTGCTTTCCGACATCGAGATTGCGTTGGCATGCCGGAAGTCGATGCTTCATGTGCTGGAACAGGATCGACTGGGGCATGATCTGTTTGGAGATAAATGGAAAGATCTTCATAGTGATTGGAACGAGCTTCGTGAGTTTGCAAATTGGATTGTAAATGTCCGCCGCTTCATCCTCGAAGATGCTCTGAAGCCACAGGGCATCGCGCTTGCCGCAAGTGGAACGAAGCAAAAGGACTCTATCGAAAAGAGCGTATCTGAGATTCGCGATCTTATTGATACTCTTCGCGTAAATCTCAGCAGAGTTTGCGACCTGGCGAAATTCGATACTGTGCGCGACGAGATTGTGGGACCAAATTGCAACTTGATTGAGCTTGGTCAGCGGCTCGAAGGAATGCATCAGGGCATTCGCCGAGTGCATGAGTGGATTTCATATAATTTGTCGGTTGATGTTTGCAGATCTGGTTTTGCCGGAATCTTTTTTGATAAGTTCAGTGAACAAAACCTGGACGCAATTCATCTGGAAGCATCCTTTAGAAGGTTCTTCTTCAGAAGATGGCTTGATATGGCTTTTGAAGAGCGTCCTATTCTTGGACGATTTCAGCCGATCAGGCACGAGGAGTTTATCAACGAGTTTCGCAGGCTTGATAGTCGTTCGCTCGAACTAGCGAAACAGCGGCTCCGGCATAATGTTTGTCAGAGACGAGACCAACTACTTAAAACAAAGAGTTTCGAGGATGAACTGCGTATCCTGCAACGGCAGATGCGCTCGCGAAGCAAACTGCCGCTTAGAAAATTGTTCAGGCAAGTTCCATCCGTCATCAAAGCAATTAAGCCATGTTTCATGATGAGCCCGATTTCGGCGGCTCAGTTTATAAACGCGACGAGTGCGCCGTTTGATGTAGTGATTTTCGACGAAGCCAGCCAAATCACTATTGAGGATGCGCTGGGTGCGATTGTTCGCGGGCGGCAATTAATTGTTGTCGGCGATCCGAAACAGTTGCCCCCGACAGATTTCTTCCTGGGTCAAACCTTCGACGAAGTTACATCTGATGAACGCGAAGACCTCCGAATGACCGATTTGGAGAGTGTGTTGGATGAGTGCATCGCTGCTTCCTTCCCTGTAAGCAAGTTGAAATGGCACTACAGAAGTCGGCACGAATCATTGATTGCGTTTTCGAACAAGAAATTTTACGACAGTGAACTTCTTACTTTCCCAGGTCCGGACACTGGTGTCACAGAGCGTGGGCTGACGTTTGAATTTGTCGACGGTACCTACGAGGGGGCGGGAGTCAATCCGAAAGAGGCATCGGCAATAGCGGACGCGGTTTGCCACCATGCAAGAACGACGCCGCATCTTTCGTTAGGCGTTGGCACTTTCAACGTTAAACAAATGATTTTGATCAAAGACGAAATTGATCGTCGCCGCCGTGAAGATCCCTCACTCGAGGCTTTCTTTTCGAAGCGAGGCGAGGGCGAGTTCTTCGTTAAAAACCTGGAGACTATTCAGGGCGACGATCGAGATGTGATCTTCCTGAGTGTGACTTATGGACCCGGTGCCGATGGAAAAGTGCGATACAATTTCGGTCCAATTAACGGTCAAAATGGTTGGAGAAGACTCAACGTAATTTTGACGCGTTCAAAGCTCCGTATGCGCGTCTTCTCATCGATGCGAGCGGAAGATATCGACTTATCGCGTGCCTCTACTGATGGTGCCAGGTATTTACGGGAGTTTCTCCATTTTGCTGAACGGGAAACTTCGATTATTCAGGACGTCGATCAAAAGAATCTCATTGAGACACCGTTCGAGCGAGCCGTTTTCGATGAGCTGACAAAGAAAGGTCTGCGTTTGGTGCCCAAGGTCGGTCAAGCCGGGTACAAAGTAGACTTTGCAGTTTTTGATGAGGAGTTTCAAGGTCGTTTCGTCATTGGTATCGAATGTGATGGCGCCACGTATCACAGCGCTGCCACTGCCAGAGATAGGGATAGACTGCGACAACAGGTTTTAGAAGGTCTGGGTTGGCACCTGATACGCATTTGGTCAACAGATTGGTTTCACAATCGGGATGTTCAGATTGCCAGAGTTGTTGATTTCGTCAACAAGGTCAAAGAAGATCTGAGGAATGAGCCTCCAGCATTACCGCTCATTGATTTTGCACCAACTAAAGAAGACTCTTCCAAGCAATCGGAAGACATCGAATTCAACGATCCCGCTGCCGCAAAGAGTACAGCACCGCCTGTGCAAAATCAGGACAGTCCAGCTCCGGTTCCCCAGCCGCAGACCGTGGAACGCGAAACCATCGATTCTTATTCGATTACTCCTATCGAGATATTGGGCGATGCACAGGCGTTCAACTCTGCAACAGATCAGACAATTGAATCAGTAATTCAAAAGGTGCTTGAGCATGAAGCTCCAATACACGGTGATGAACTCAAGAAGCGCGTTGCGGCGCACTGGCAGATTTCGCGTGTTGGCACCAGAATTAGCTCTCGTCTAGACGGAGTTCTTATCGGATTGTTGAAAGCCAAGCAAGCGTTTTGCCGAGGCGAATTCATATGGAAGGATGAGCCGACCTCGATTGCGCCCAGGTGCCGCCGCAGTGTGGAAGGTTATTCTTTCTCGACAGAAACTATTCCGCCCGAAGAGCTCGATCAGTGCATCGAGATGATTCTTCGTGATTCGAAAGGACGGACGAAAGAGGAAATCATCTCAGACGTTTCCCGTTCGATGGGATTTAGAAGAGCCGGACAAAAATTGTCCGACAGTATTTCTCAGAGGATTCAGCGCATGATGGATCAGTCGCTGCTCGAGCCATGCAGCGCAGGATTAAGACTTCCTGTCACGCGATAATTCTTACTTATTGCTTGGCTGATGCGCTTCGCGCATGTCGAAGGAAACGCAAGCGGTCCTCTGCGAAGAACTGCTAGAACACTTTGTTCCAAACTTTCTTGGTCTCTTTCACGCCCTTTTTGATGCCACCATCGGTTTCTTTGAGTCCCTTTTTGACACCACCTTCGGTGACTTTGACGCCTTTCTTTACTCCGCCCTCAGTTACTCGAAGACCTTTCTTGGTTCCGCCTACGGTGACACTGACTCCCTTTTTGACACCGCGTTCGCTGGCTCCGACGGCTTTCTTCACTGCGCCGGCATGCGCAGGAAGGCTAGACGAAACTGACAGTAGTACCGCAAATAATCCAACGGTTAACACTGAGGGTTGAAGGAGTTTGTAGTTCATTATTTGGACCTTCAGGAAAGCTCTCTTCGTCCAATTTTAACATGGTTCTGAATTTGCCCGAACCGGCAGGTTCAATCCGGAGACGCTGCCAAAATCATCGAAGTGTTTGTGCCGCCGAATCCAAAGCTGTTATTCATTACGACTTTGGGCGCGAAGTGCGAGTCATTGACTGAAGGTATTCTAAATTCGAACTCAGGACATGGGGAAGTGAGGTTGTATGCCGGAGCCATAAACTGATGTTTCATCATGAGAACACAAAACACCGCCTCAACAGCACCGGCTGCGCCGCAAAGATGACCGGTCAGGCTCTTGGTGCTCGAAACAAATGTTTTCGTAGAGTGCTCTTTGAGTGCATGTTTTATCGCGATGGCTTCAGTTCGGTCTCCCTGCGGTGTGCTTGTTGCATGCGCATTGATATAGTCAATACTGCTCGCGTCAAGCTCTGCCTCATCCAACGCTTCTCGCATTGCCATTAACGCGCCGACACCTTCCGGCTGTGGGTCAGTGACATGATAGCCGTCGGACGCAGTTCCAAAGCCTAGAATTTCCGCGTAGATTTTTGCACCACGCGCAATTGCGGAATTAAACTCTTCGAGAACCAGAATTGCTGCTCCTTCTCCAAGGACAAAGCCGTCTCGTTGAGAGTCAAATGGTCTGGACGCATCTTTATACTCCTGGTTCCGCTTCGAAAGCGTTCTGGCAGCAGCAAAGCCCGATATGCTCAGAACCGAAATAGGGGCTTCAGCACCTCCAGTCAGCCAAACTGTGCGACGGCCAGTCTGTATTTCTCGGAATGCCTGACCGATGGCTTGGGAACCGCTAGCGCACGCAGAAGAGATTGCGTAGTTAGGACCGGTGATACCGTATTTGATGCTAATCTGTCCGCTTGCGAGATTAGAGAGGATAGATGGCACGAAGAATGGTCCGATTTTTCGGTTTCCGCGAATCTGGAGCGCAGATTCTTCTATGGTTCGCAGTCCGCCTAAACCAACACCAAGCGAAATTCCTGCGTGCTTGAGTAGCTCTGGCGACAGGACCGAGTCTTCTACAGCTAGCTGGCTGGCAGCCAAAGCGAGTTGAATAAAGCGGTCGTTTCGTCGAATGGCTTTGCTATCCAGAAAATCTGTAGCATCAAAGTCAGATATCTCTCCTGCAAAGGTCACCGGCAAATCTTTCGTGTCAATCTGCGTAATCGGCTTGATTCCGCTTCTCGCGCCACGGAGGCTTGCAACGATATCGTCGTTTGTCGAGCCAATGGGTGTGACGGCGCCTACGCCAGTAATAACTACTCTTTTCAGGGTTCTCATATGTGCCAACCAAGGTGAAGTCGAGAAGGTACTCGCGATAAGATCGCATGCTCCGAAGTCCGGAAGGTAATGCGCTTACGAAACGAAGCACTTACCAAACATAAGCAGGAGTTTGGGAGACCCTTTCAGTTTGATTTTTCCTGTGAGCAGAGCCAACGGCAGGTAGGTTCGGTTTGACAGGAACTTCAACCATGCGGCACTATCGGCGGTGACAATAAGGTTGGCTTTGTCTGCGACACCATCTGTCACACTGACACGTTGATTCTTGATTGTGACGATGGCTTCTCGCCGTTCCTTACCTGTGAATTTAAACTGGTACGTGACGTCAAGCCCTTTTGCCTGTTCTGGTTGGAATATTCTGCGCATGCCCGTCAAAAATCCGTTAATGCTTTGAGGCGTTATGCCATTGTGGACGCGCTTAACTGTCTTGTGCGGAAATCGTTTCTGCACGTATGATTCGGCGTCTGAGCCAGGAACAACGTAAATTGTTTCCCTTTTGTCCTGAAGAGGTTTAAGAACTTCTTTGACAAAATCCTGTCGGCGCTCCAGAAATGGTGCGATCACATCTTCCCCTGCCGGACATGTCGCCATGCAGTATGCCGCCTTGTAATTGGCTCCGAATGATAAGCTCTGCCACATTGAGACATTCTCGCCCAGAGAGACCTTCTCACGGAAATCTTCTGGAGTCTTACTTTCAATTACGTTGTCGACCCAGTTCTGGAAGCCTCCGAGAAATTCTCGATAATTGTGCGTCAGGCACGCCGAGCCGTTGAAATAGCCATCAGGTGCGATTGCCCCGACAGGACACGCAGCAACACACAACTTGCAGCTTAAGCATGGGTTGTAATCGATGGGCTTCGTATAGGACGTAAGTGGCGTGTCGAGCAAAATAGTACCAAGCAAAATAAAGTTGCCGAACTTGGGATGGATGACATTTCGGTGGATGCCCATCTTGCCGGTTCCGGCTGCCTCCGCAACGATCTTGTGTGCAATCAGCCAGATCCGCTCTGGAAATTTATGGATTTCCATAGGAAAGCCCATTGTGACATTGATGGCTCTGATGCCGTGATCCTCTAACTGTCGGACGATTCGTCTGGCAATGTCATCAACATCGTGTCCAGCATGATGGAACTCGTTGTTAGCTATGGACCGTGCGGGATTTCTGACATCGTCCCGGTTCATCTTGCAAACAATGCTGACCAGTGACTTTGTGTGTGGAAAACATTCTAGAATCTTATCTTTTTCAGCCCCGAGCTCCTGGCTCTCGATTGGAATGAAACCTACGTCGTCGGCGCCTAATTCGATGCACAACTCACGAAGCCACGCGGTGTTCAGACTTGTTGGTTTGTTATTGCTTGCTGAGCTATCTGATAGATAGTTTTTTACCGTTGGGTGCTCAGCAAACTGTTTAACTGTTTGCTGGAGTTGTTTTGTGTTTTTATTTAAGCTCATAAATTAGCCTTCGATACGTGTATCTGCACCTATTGGGAAAAGAAAATTACTGGATTGATGCCAGAGTCGTGACGACAGCGAGTTTCTTCGAGAGCTCTGACCAATTTTGCTTCCCGAGTCGCGCTAGCAAGGAATTTTGGGCTTCTTCCCATAAAGGAAACGCCTTAAGCAGTAACTCTCTTCCGGTTTGGGTGACTTTCAATAGTTTGACTCGTTTGTCTTTGCCTTGTTCAACTTCAGCCAAGCCGTTCTTCACGAGAACATCTACATTGCGTGTAAGGGTCGTTCTGTCCATTACAAGTTCCTCAGCTAAGGTGCTTACAGAAACCGGTCCAGCAATCGACAAGGAAACAAGAAGTGTTAATTGTGTGACCTTGAGACCGCACTCCTCCAGTGCAGTATCATAATATTGCGTTATCGCTCTCGATGCCTTTCTCAATTTAAAGCACGCGCAGTTCATGGCAATTTGTCGTGCTTGGATCTCGAGAGTCTGTTTTTGCGCGTTGTTCATAATAGGAGTATATACACCTAAGTCTTATTTGTCAACATCGGCGTCATTGCGCAGGAAGTTTTTGCGATGACAATTTGACACCCGCAGTCACATTCGGAACTCTGCAAGTCCGTAGGCATGCACGAGACCAATTTGAGCGCCGTCGAGTATCTAGAACCTTCGGAAAAGTGCTCGTCGTCCCAATTCTACATGGTCCTAAATCGGTCCGACCCGGCACGGCATTTCGCTAAATGTGAACGATGACGTCTTCGGACTCGAATCGCACCTTTGGTGCTTGAGCGTACTTATCATCCGAGGCGCGGTATCCTAGCGGGCAAATCACAACTGAATGGCAACCCAGTTTCTCAAGCCCTAGTATTTTGTCATAAGCCGCCGCGTCGAATCCTTCCATCGGACAAGCGTCCACACCCAGGTGCGCAGCAGCTGTGAGCAAAGTCCCTAGGGCAATGTAGCACTGTTTAGCCGCCCAAGTTTCTTTGTCACTGGAGTTATTCAAAAAACCTTTGATCATGGAAGAATATGATGCCAGTGAATCGACAGTGACACCGCGTGTAGTGGCAGAAGCATTGAGGAATTTATCTACGAACGCCTCGTCGAGTTCGGCAATTCTGCAAATCACAACGAGATGTGAACAATCCTGTGGTTGCATTTGCCCCCACGAAACTGCCGGCAGTTGTTTTTTAATTTCCGGGTCCGATACGACAACAAACTTCCAGGGCTGCAAGCCGAAGCTTGAGGCACTAAGACGAAGTGCTTCCAACAGCTTTGCCAGTGTCTCGTCATCCAGCCTTTTCTCGCTGTCAAACTTCTTGGTGGCGTAACGCCAATTAAGGCTGTCTATTAGAGCGGTGCTCGCGTTTTTCGTCTCAGGCATTTTTGATTCCTACTGCTAGTTCAGGCGTAAGTTCCTGAGAATAGGACATCGACCCTTAACAGGCAACCGATATGGTATTGAGTGTGAACGTTTCTTTCAACAAAAGGAGTCTAAGTTGTTCAAAGCGATTCAACGAGTTCAGTTTCGCCAACAAAAAATCATTCATTGCTGTGATTTGTATTACTCACCGGCGTTTAAAACCCGTCTTGTCGGCTGTTTTCTCGAATTCGGTAGGATGATTCCAAAGTTTCCAGTTCAGGTTTCTACAATCGGACCATAATCGTCTGCTTCCAATCCAAAGGTCCAGGCAACCGCTGCACGCGCAGACGTGAGTTCTGGTGGAACTCTCAAGAAATAGGTCTTCCTTGATCCGTCACTCTCAACTGTCGAGTTTTTCACCTCCAGTAAATGAATTGGGTCGTCGTTTGGTTGTGTTTTACGGTGAAGCGTTCCAAACGCATCACTGTCGAGTATCTCTGCGCCTGAGTCTTGAATGTACCTGGCCAGACCATATTTTTCTATCATTACTCGGCGCACTTCGACATTCCTTTCGCCATCTATCATGGGGAGCGAGATGAGCGATGGATTCTCCACGACAACAGGTGGGACGCGTACGCCATTGATGATATATTGCTTGTATCCGTCTTCGAAAACCAATGCCGGACCGGTCTCGCTGTGCAGGATTACTTCATGCGTCCCGCTGACTTGAGTGTCTCGATATTCCAGCTTGACAGGCTGAGGGCGCACGAACACTGCATTCGAGAGAAAGAAGGCTTCAGAAGCTGACTGCATCAGACCCATCCATAGACGAAAGTGTTTCCAAAAATCTTCGTTAAGTCGGTTCGACATTGATTGAAAAATGACCTCAGTGACGGCCAACTCTGACGTTTCAAAATGAGCAAGCCATCGGTAAGGGGACGTCTCCGCATAGCCACCCCACAGACCCATAAGCGAATTAGCGTCGCGTCGCGTGGGCTGTCTCCTTGGAACATTCCATAGCCTCGCTCCACCCAGTCCCATCCCTTCCAATCTCGATTGGCCCTGAACAGGAGGGAAAAAAGTTCTCTACACTGAAGACGCACTGCTTCTTGGAACTGCAATGGTTCATTGATCATCTCGGTTTTCCACGTTTCATTACCAAAGCGGAGCTTATCCGGCAGAGCATGAGCAGCAACAAGGGTTTTCGAGAGCAGCGCCAGCTTTACTTCGTCACGGAGCTGAGCAATTAATAGAGACTCCATTTCAGGTTCAACTCTGGTTCGACAGCGATCATGCATCTCCGCCAGAGCGCTATCGCCCGACCTTTGCCAAAGTTCATTCCAACGCTCGTCAAAGGAGGGAGCGTCTGTTGAAGACTCGGAGAGGAAGTTTTCGAAGCAGTCCAGCCATGCGCCAGAGCGAATCAAATTGAAATACAGCCAGGGTAACGTGATGCACTGGACCGGGCTGGGACACCAGATAACCACAGGGCGCCGGCGTCCAATGGATTCATATAGGTCACCGAGTAGTGCTTCTGCCTTAGTGCGATCGCCTGGTCCAGTGTGGACTCGTCTGAACCAGAGCCGAATACTCTCGTCTACCTGAACCTCGCTTATGGCAGAGAGACGTTCTCTTGCCTCAGCACTTTGAGCGAATTTAGCAAAGATGGAATCGGCGTTTGGTGCGGGCTCTAATTCTGACTCTTCGTATCTGCACCCGCTCCGTTCATATCTTGTAAAACCTGGAAGCTCAAGTCTGTAAAAATATCTTCCTTCTCTCTTCGCATCTAAAACTGTCGCATCGATCCAACCGGTCAGATCGGTTCCCTTGACTCGGACGCGATCTTCTTTCTTGAACGTTGGTGGAGGGGGCGTTTTTTCGCTGTCCATAGTTAACTCTTGACGCAGATAAAATTGCCTTCGATTATCTGTATCCTCAAGAGAAAAACTCTAGCACGTTCAAGAGAGAAAAACTCGATAGGTCCGACTAGTGATACCATGAGCGATACCAACAAATTTGCGATTGTGTGACTTGCCAACTGTCTAATGACAACCGGATTGGCGTGCTTAAACGACTCTTGAAACCGCCAGCGACAGCAGTAATCGGAAAACCTGGGTATATAAGTAGAAACAGATGGTATTTATACTTTCTAAGCGAAACGCCCACCACACGAATCCAGCATGGCGCCTGAAACAAAAGCTACGGATCGCTCCGTCGCCAAAGACGATAAGAGCTCTGACTCAACCAGCGATGCTGTTGAGCTCTCACAGCGCACGTGGGGTAGCGTCGACGAGATGCGTTCTGCAATTGAGAAGACGGGCTCTGCGCAGGCTAAACCATCTGCCGTCAACCCCGAGTTCGAGTTCGGCGATCTCTACAAGACCACGATAGATATTGGCAATGCGAAATCTGAGCCAGTGACCGACGTGGCGGGGCGAGCTGTTGTTTCCGAAGAACTTGTTGTGGATTCGCCAATTAAGTCTGCTAGCCCTGAAACTACGTTCGCCGATGGGACCCCAACCGTTGCCAGCGAGACACCTGCTAAAGCGACGACGGAGAAAAGCCCTCAGGAACTGTTGTTTGATCCGCGCGTGGCGCCTGAAGAGAAAGTCAAACTCGCGCGAGATCTTGCGAAAGAAGGTCAGACCAGGGTCACCGGCCCCGATGGCAAGCAATACGAGTTGCGCGTCCAGGGCGGTGGCGGACGCGATATGGTCGCGATTTTTGCCACTGAGGGACGCGGCTCTAAGGTGATGTTGCGGGGGGTTGTAAACGCCGACGGCAGCGTCTCTAAACAGGTTGGACAGGATCGCAAGGCTGTTGACTATGTCGGCGATTGGGCAAAGCAAAACCTCCCGGGCAATGCTCTTGTGAAGCACGAAGAGAATATCCCGGAGTCTCCTCCAGAGCCATCTGCAAAGGTACAACCGCCCGACTCGCCTGCTGATGAAGTTCGACCATCTAGATCCCCTGACGGGGAAGTGCGACCGCCTAGCGACAGCCAGCATACACCAGAAGAGCAAGTGAAGCCGCCTCCAGCTTCTCGGGAGCAACCACGCGAAGGCGAGGTAAAACAGCCTTCTGCGCCGGGCGAGCAACCAGGCGAAGGTGAAGTGAAACCGCCTTCCGCGCCTGCAGACAAACCCAGCGAAGAAGTGAATCCGTCGCCGCAAGTCGAAGTGCATCAAGCCGATTCAGAGCTTGATTACATCAGGGGCAATTTTAAAAACCTGGATGGCGATAATGATCAACGTGTAACCGGCAAGGAAGTCGAGGATTATCTTGCTGCGAAGAAAGATAATCTGAGTGAAACGGAACAAGCGGCACTTACCAGATTCAGAGGCAATATAGATAAAATCGCAGACCTGAACGACGATGGCCCTGGCGCCGGTGCGACGCTAAATGATATCAAGGTCGCTGAACAGCGAATGAAATCTATGGAATTCGCTGATCGACACTTTGATGCGATCGATTCAAATGCAGATGGATTTCTGACGCAAGACGAACTCGCCAGATTCGGAGACAAGAACAAAGACTATTTGTCTAAAAATGACCGAGCTGCTCTCGAATATCTAAAGCCTAACATAAGTAAATTTGAAGAGTACAGCAATGATGAGTTCGGCGATGAGAACGATGGTATCACTCGCGCTGACATCACCGAAGCTAGAAGAAGCGATGGAACAAACGGTTTCTGGACAAAAAGTACTGGTGATGTAGATCAATTGCCGCTTCCACCCGGCTACACGTCGCCCGCTGAAGAGGAAAGCATTCCGAGCACAGGTGACCAGAAGCCTGACACTCAAGAAGCACCACCATCATCCAGCGTGTCTAAGCTGTCGGAAGAAAAGAGACCGTCAGAAGAGGCGCTTCCAGTGAGCACTTCACGGTCTGATTCGGAACTCGACTTTGTAAGTAGGAGCTTCAGACGACTCGACGGTGATAACAACGACCATATTACCGGCAGAGAGGTAGAGGACTACATCTCCGCTAACAAAGACAATTTGACAGAAGTGGAACGAACAGCGCTGACAAAATTCAAAGACAACATTGCCAAGATTGAAGAACATCATGACGATGAACTTGGTGACGAAAATGACGGTGCTACGCGCAATGATATCAATGCTGCTGAACAGCGGATGAACGCTATGGAATTTGCCGAAAAACACTTCGGCGAACTCGACATCGATTCTGATGGTTTCGTGACTCAAGATGAGATCGCGACATTTGGCAATGAGAGCAGCGATCGATTATCGAAAGTCGATCTAACTAATCTCAAGTTCTTACGAGAAAACATAAACGAGTTAGAAGAGTTCAGCAATGATGAACTCGGCGATGAGAACGACGGTTTCACGAGGACCGATTTGGTTGAAGCTCGAAAGGGCGACGGCACCGACGTCTTCCGAACGAGGAAGACTGACGACGTTGACCATTTACGGCGACCCGAGCAAGCCAACAAGCCAGCCTCGATTGATCCTGGGCGTATTCAGACGGCTGAATTTGGCGAACATGCCACCAAAATGTTCGATGATCTGGACTCAGACAAAGATGGCTTTTTGAGCAAGTCGGAGCTCTCAGATGCAGTTATGAATTCGAAGTATACCGGCAAGGATGCACAGGCGGTCGCTGCGCTATATCGTGCGCAGGACCGTCTTGAGGAGCTGAGCAACGATGAGTTCGGCGACGAGAATGATGGCATCACCAGAGCCGATTTGCAGGCATTTGAGAAACTCGAAAAGGAAGGTGCTCAGCACAGTGCCGCCTCGTATAGAGCGTCCTCCTGGCTGTCGGAAAAGGACAACACAATATTCAAGCAATTGGACTCTGATGGAGACGGTTTCCTAGCGCTTGACGAAATCAATGCGGCGCTCCATTCCGAGAATCTCGGGGACACGGACCGAAAAAATCTGGAATTTCTTCGGGATAACTACTCAGTGCTCATGGGAGCGCATGATGATGAGTGGGGAATTGAAAACAATGGAATTCACCTCAAAGATCTTGACTCCTACGTCGGGGAAGAAACGTTCGCCGAAGTGTCCGCCGGTTTGATTCGAACAAATCTGGCTCAAATAGGCGGGAGCAACGAGCTTTATGCAGAAGCTGGCGACCCGCTCAGAAGCATAACTCCAGACGCCATAAGTCAAGGAATTATCGGCGATTGCTATTTTGAGGCGTCTGTTGCCTCCATGGCTGCGACTCAACCGGAATTGATTCAACAGATGATAAAGGATAACCATGACGGCACTTACACAGTCTCGTTCCCCGGCGATCCGGAAAACCCCATAACTGTCGATGCACCAACCGAAGCGGAGCGTGGTCTATACAATGGTGGACGCCGCTACGGCGTTTGGGCCAATGTTCTTGAAAAGGCCTACGGTAAATATGTGCAAGAGAATCCCTCTCACCGGAGCATTATGAATCTTGGCGGCGGCAGCACTCTGAGTGAAGGGGCAGACGGCGGCGAGCTATTCCACGGACGAGCAATGAGTCTTCTCACCGGTAAGGGGCGCAATAATGATTCTTTGACCTTCACAAGTCAGGATGCCGTGCGCGAGAGGTTGAATGACGCTCTGAATGGTGACAAGCCCAGACCATTCATCGCTGGTATCAGCAACGGTATCAGTGATGAGACAAGTGACGGGTTTGCCGTTGCTCACATGTATAGTGTGACCAAGTTCGATCCCAACGGAGCAGACGGCGGTACCGTCACCATCCGGAATCCGTGGGGCCGAGGCGAGAATTCAACCTCAGGAACCAAGCAAATAAGTCTGAAACAATTCATGGCGAACTTCAGTAGTGTCGTTTATGCAGAAAAATAAGGGGCAACGGAAATGGCTGGTAGTCTTGATAACGGCGAACAATCGAAAGTCCAAAACAATCACTCAGACTCATCAACAGTTCTGCGAGAACATATGTATGAATTTGCGTTTGAAAAGTCGGACGTGCCGGTCGTTCAGACCGCGATTCAAGATTCCGCGCACAGCGGTAACGAACGAAACAGAGACGTTTTGACATCGATGCAAACTCAAAGCATGGCTGTAAGAGATCTTTTCCAGATTCGTTCTCTATCTCTTGCCGAGGGGACCCAGAATGAGGTTATACGCCTTGCCGATAGTCTCGATTTGAAGTCGTTATCAGATGGGGCGAAGAAGGTTTTGAAACAAAGAGGCACCGTATCTGATACTGCAGCCCAGAAATCGCTCGATGCTGCCTTCGCTGGTTTTTCTCTTGCTGCAGCATCTCCGTTTATCGAGCGAGCCAGGCTTGGTGCGATTCAATTGAGACAGGGGCGAGAGGGCGCCGCTGAAGAAACCTTTGCTGATGCGTTAAAACAGAAGGTGCCTGATGAGTCATTAAGCGTTCCCAGTGTGCGGAACCTTCGGCAGGCTGTAGTCGATCGGCATGAGGAACTAAAAGTTAAACGAATGCTTCCGGAAGTTTTTGCCGCGAATCTCGATTGGATTGATAGTGGACAAAAAGATAACAGGCTTTCGATGCAGGAGCTTAATACCGCTGCATCATCCGGTAAGGGGAGTATTACCAGCAAGACCCTGGTGAACTATCTCATGAGTAACTTCGATAATATCGACCGGGGGATTGCTGGCATTGATGCCGAAGACATAAGACGCCATTGGGAAGAGTCGAAAACGACGGATTTGAACAAGTTCTAAATGACTTTCCGCAGACGAGTCCTCATCTTTTTTTAGGAGCGCAATTTCCTTCTGCGCCGAGAAAGATCATGACGAGCGCCCGATTGCTACCGCGTGTATTGATTTTGTAATCTCAAAAAACAGTAATCGTCGGTCGTTCGCTCTGAATCTCATGCAGTTCCTAGAACTAACTTTGAAGGGATGTGACATCTCTTAAGTGATCGTTTCGAGTAACTTTCTGATAAAGTTATGTCTTGCCTTTGTTCCTGGAAAATAAGGGTGCCTCACGAACGCAATAAAAGAGACTTAGTGGACGGTGCGATAAATCGTTCTTTGAGTTTGTTCGCAAAAGTTTCGAAATAGATTTCCACAATTTAAATCGCAGAATCATATTGAAGGAGTTAGTTGAATGAATCCGCAGTCCTCCGGAACTCCGACGCATAACATGCTTGGTGCCTCGCTCTTAGCGTGTTTACTTTCCCTCGTAGGTTCTGCTGCGCAAGCCAATTCGAGTAGAGGCGAAGACCTGTCAATTGGTCTTTCAGCCAGAGAGGCTCTGAAACTTGATCGCCATGAAGCTCGCCTGGAGCGGCGCGAGTCTCGTATCGAGCGAGCCTTGGGCAAAGATTCATCTTCGTTCGCTCAGATGCAACGCCCCAGCAATGTTCAGTTCGCGCGACCTAACGGTGCTCGCCAACATAACGAGCTGCGTGGGATGTCTGGTGTCAGTTCTTCGCTCCGTCGAGCTGAATTGTCTGGTCTGCCCGGACAGATTTCGCCCTTTAGCACCTCCAGACCAACCACCGGCAGAAGCACTTTTGACACCGAGCGAGGAAACTCTAAGCTAATTAACAGGGGACTTTCGCTCGATTTGTCGTCGACAAAGGCGAACATAACGCTAGGCGAGAACCTATTTGACGGCACGGTCACGCTTGTGATCGCAGGAGAGGAAAGGCAATTTTCAGCCGGGAGTAAAGCTACTCCTGCCGAGTTCGCAGCGATCAATCAGAAGCTTGCTACGGGTGATCAGTCTCTGACCTTGTCTGTTGGTGGCGCCGCCAGTGGTGGCAGCCTGAATCTCAATTTGGTTAGTGATAATGGCTCAACTATTAAGGCGTCAGAGTTAGTCGTACCGCAAAATGTAACGGTAGAGGGTGACTTTGGTCGGACGGCCGATGGAGTACGAGTAAACAAAGACCTCGTCAATTACGGATCTATTGTTGCGTCGTCAGCAAGCGGTGTGAGAAACACGGCGGTGATTGGTGCCAGAGACATCGTTAACGCCGAAGGCGGTTCAATAGTTTCTGTTTCCAGCCCGTCCAATCCAAACCTAAACCTTGCTCTACGTGCTGCTCGAGATCTGACCAATTCTGGTGAGATTAATAGCTCCGGTGACCTGGAACTCGCTGCGGGACGAGCAATCACCAACGTCTCTAAAGGAGTGATCGGGGCAGATGGAAACGTCCTTTTCAATGCTCCTTCGATAAACAATCAGGGCATGGTAATTGGACAAAGCGATATCACCTTCGCGGGTCCATCCACCGAGGCTCTTACAATAAACAATTTTGGTGGAACGGTAAGTGCCCAGAATGGCAGCATAAATCTTCGTGAAACTGATTACATAGGAACGGGAAACAGCATCATATATGGTGGCGACCTGCTATCGAAACAGCTAAATATTAACGCTGGTCAAGCCACTGGCGATGTCGTGGCAAATGACGTCACCGGTACCGTTAACTCGTCAGGTTTAGCCGCTCACGTCAGCGTTGATACTGATACGCTGGTGCTTGGAACACAATGCTTGACCGGTGACCCCACCTATTACAACACTGGCGATATCTTAATAAATGGTAGTATCTCAGTCGCAGAAGACCTCACTATTATTGCTGGACGCGATATTAGTTCTGTTTTTGGAATCACCCTTGTCGCGGTTGATGGCGCCGGCGCTGGAAAAGATATAACGCTGATCGCCGGGGCGAATATCACGGCAGGTTCAGGACAATTGCCTCCAGCTGGAGGTCCGGCAAACTTGGCTAGCGGCGCACAACAGGCTTTGTCAAACGTGACGGTTTCCGGCGCCTCCGCGACGGGCGGAAATATCGTTTTGGGTAGTTCCAACTACATAAGCTCGCAAAGTAACCTCGTGACTAATGAAGATGGTGGAGACGTTACATTAATCGCGTACTCCAACGGAAATTCCAGAGGACAGATTGGACCGAACTCCATTGTTATTGAAGCTCACGGGCATGGCAGCGGTAATAACGGCAATGTCACCATTATTGGACAAGGCTCCGTTTCAATTGGTCAGATATTTTCGTACGAGGGGAACGGAACTGCGCCGGGAACTGGAACGGTATTGGTTGCTGTCGCTCCGCCGACAACAAGTGATGGTTTGCCGATCACCTATGCCACCGATGGTAGTATCGCCAGCGGAAATAGATTCGTGCCTGTTAACAGTCCTGGCAACTTAAATGCGCAGGTTTTACTTGGCCCCGTGCTTGCCAGCGGCAATGTCTCAATCATTGGCTCCTACGATATCGTGTTGGGCACCGTTGCTAGTTATAGCGGCGATATCTCTCTTCAAACTGATAATGGCAGGTTGTTCTTCAACACAGGCGCCATACTGACTGCTGACAGTATCAGTGCCTACTCAAGTGGTATTCAGAATGTAGCTGGTACTTTCAATGCCAATCAGGTTCAGCTGAAGAGCGGAAGTAATATCACTTTTGATCAAACAACGATTAACGCTGACTCGGTAACTCTTCTTTCCAATCAGAATCTGGTGCTTAGCAATTCCACTATCAATGCCAGGGAAGGACTTCTTGCCGTTGCAGGTCAGTCAATTACTGGAGACGCCGGAGAATGGAGTCATTTAAACGGAAGTACATCGGGAGATGCCGCCAATATCGCGTTGTTTGCCGGAGCGAGCTGGACCGACAATGGTGCAACGGTGACAATCGGTGGCTCGTCCGCCACCGGCGGCTCAATAGTCGGTGATTCACTTCAGACTATAACAACGAGCAGCACGGGTGGCGGTAGCGCTGGGGCGATCACCATGGTCGCATTCGCACAACCAAGTAACAGTACTTCCGGGAGAGTGACGCCACAAGCGGTGACCGAGATCACTGCCAAAGGGTCAGGTGGATTGAATGGCGATGTGACAATAGTCGCTGACGGAACCGGGAACTCGATAATAGTTGATTCAATCGACGTTACCGGTGGCACTGCAGGCGGTGCCATTACCTTGTCGGTGACGAATCCCAACGTGGGTTCAGTAAGTCCAATAACCAAGAGCGACGCTACCTATTCCGGCTCATTTGCCGGCTCCGCTCAAGGAGCTGGAGCAATCCAGGTTCTCGGTGAATTGAAGGGCAATCAAATTAGTTTGAACGCTGGGACAAACAGCATAACCGCCACCAATGTAACTGCTTCAGGACTTAGTGGAAATCAAGACGGTGGTAGCATCAGTATCACAGGCGGTACCGTGAGCGTTGATAACCTGATCGCAAATGGCTTCGGATCGGGAAACGGCGGCGACATCAACATCTCTGCTAATACCTTGACCGCCGTCCAGTTCACCGCAGATGGTGGCTCTTCAGGTTCCGGAGGACAAGGCGGCTCTGTTCAGGTCAATATCAATAGCGCTTCCCAGTATATAGTTGGTCAAATCTCCGCTAACGGTGGCGGTGTTACTGGCGGTGCTGGTTCTATTATCGTGAGAAACACCGGATCTGGTGGCATAAGCCTCACTCCGAGTAATATTTCGCTGCTGACGGGTGGGGCTGGAGGCTCGCTCACTCTAGACGCGACTTCCGGCGCGGTGGACGGACCCATTGCAATCATGGGCAGTTCGATTAACGTCAATGGAAATGCCGGTTTCAACAACGGACAAATTTTCCTATCCGGCTCCACAATCACGAGTTCAGGAGCATTGTCTCTGACGGCTGTTAATGGGCTCGATCACACTGGCGTGATCGAACTCGCTGCGACTACCGGCAATATTGCAATAGCGGGCAACTTCTCTGCGTCTTCGGGATCAGCAATAACCGTTAACACTAACCAGTCAATTACGACGTCAGGAACAGGCGGTAGTGTCTTACTTCAGTCGATGGATGGTTTAAATGCGGCGACAGCAAACATCATAACTTCGAGCGGAAGTCCAGCTGTTGCAGGTGGTGCAATCACTATCAATGGCAGTATCGGTAACTACAATATCGGAAATCTTTCAAGTTTGGGGACCGCCTCCCAGAGCGGAGGGAACATAAGTCTGACTAGTGACACCGGAAGCTTCAATGTGGGCAACATTAGTGCAGATGGGGGCTCTTCTGGTGGCGGTGGTGGCAGCCTGACCATTACCAGCAATGCTGCGAGCATCAATTTAAAATCAATTTCGCTGAAAGGCTTTGGTTCTGCTTCCGGCGGTGACATGGATTTAAGCTCCAACAGCGGAGGCGATATCATATTTGGTGTCAATTCGACGGTGGTGTCTGACTCATCTGCGACCGGCGGTAATATTCAGATCTCAACGGGCACAGGCTCCGTTGTTTTTCAAGGTGGAACCTCGTCGATATCCGCGAAAGGCGGGACTGCTAACGGATCGATATCGTTCGGTCAAGTGGGCATGCTCGATCTTGGCTCTACAGATCTGACCATTGCAAATAACGGAGTAGGTTCTGGCAGTTCCATAGACTTCTCCTCGGCACTTCCGGGCGGAAGCATATCTTCTACTGGCGGAAGTCTTTCGGTTAACGCATCAGGTTCAGTCAATTTCACTAATATGAACGGCGGCATCACCACAGGCGGTGGCGATGTTTCGCTGTCTGCTACGTCGATCAGCAATGATGGTCTGGCTCAATCAGCTCCAAGTATTGATGCTAGTGTATCCGGCGTGGGATTGGGTGGTGACATATCGTTCACTGTAAACTCTAACCTCACAACAAATTCTCTCAAAGGCAACGATATAACCATTTCGTTGCCGACTTTGACTCAACTGAGTCTCAACTCCTCTGTGGATGCGCAGGGAACTGTCATAATAAATACAGGTCGCGTTGTTCAGACTGCGGCTCAGACGATCAAATCAGACGCGCTTCAGCTGAATCTTTCTACGCCTGGCATGCTGACGACACTGGAGACGAATGTCAATTCGGTGACTATTGGCGGAGCGAACAACAGCGTGTCAATAGTTGAGAGTAACGACCTCTCAATTTTGAGCATCAATAATGTCTCGGACGTTAACATCACTGCCGCCGGTGGAATCACTGTCGATGCGGCTCAAAACTCAATCGTGAATTACACGATCAGCGCTGGCGGATTGTTGTCGATCAATGCTCCAATTTCGACTAGCAATAGTATTTCTCTTACGTCAACAAATAGCGACGTTCAGCTTGGCGACGCTCTTACAGTCGGTTCCGCTGGTGTTATTACATTAGAAACGACGAACGGCGGTCAAATACAAGAAACTGCATCAGGCTCGATCAATACCGGCTCAGGTGGTTTGCTTAGCGTAAAGCTTCTTGGCGTTTCGTCTGGAAATGCGACACTGTCCGGAAGTAACAGTGTTTATAGCCTCACCGGATCTGGTGGCGGTCTCATTACCCTGGATAATGCAGCAAACGCTCTGCAGATTCTCGGGTTAGGCTCCACCCAAAGCCTTAACGCGACGACAACTGACGACGCAATGGGAATTAGCCTCGCAGGTCCAATTTCTACTTCTGGCACAGTGACCTTCAACACACCACTCTTTGTCGCAGGTTCCAACAATTTGTCAGCTGCGAGCATAACGGTTCAGAGCACAGCTTCTCTGACCGTTGATTCAAACGGAGCGACTCTCACGGGCACGACTCCGCCAGCAGGCTCACCCGGCAATCCGAGCACTCCGACTGCAATTAATTTCATCACCGCCAATGGTGAAGTCCTCACACTTGTTGGAACGATGAATTTCGGTGGAGACGTGACTCTCCGTAATAGCGGAGGAACAACCGTTTCACAAAACAATTCGCTTTATGCCGGGTCTAACAACGTCGTATTGATTACGGCTAATTGGATGCAGCAAGGAAATGGAAATATCACCGGAAATATTCTCTTTCCGGGAGGTGTTTCAATCGTGAATCCTGACGGAGACCTTGTCTTGGCTGGCAATCTCAAGTTCGATGGTCAGGATCTGGTGCTAGCCGCCAAAAACAATGTGATTCTCGGAAACTTTAATATAGATCTGAGCAGTTCCACGGGCGACGGAAGCGATCTGATCATTCTTGCTGGTTACACACTTACGCCGACCGGCGGCGGTCAGCAACAAACTTCACTGCCATACACCATCGGCGCGCCAACAGTAGGTGGAGGAAGCATCTCCGGGACTGGAACAATAACGACCACTAGCACCGCTCTTGGTGGCAATGGGGGAGACGTCACAATCCTCACAACTGGAACTGGGACTATCAGCCTGAATAACATTGACGCGTCGGCAACGGATGGTCGGGGCGGTACGATTTACCTGATTGGAGCCGGTGTCACGGCAAACGAAATTACGTCCACTGGTAGCGCTCGAGCTGGAGACGTATACATCGGCGGCATAGACTCAATTCCAGTTCCGGATAACCCAATGATTCCGATGGTCATTCAAAATGGAAAGGTTACCGGAGGCACTTTTGACCTTGGAAATAATCATGTCGGACCCATATCTGTTAAAGAAATCAATGCAGACAGCGGTTTCATCACTCTGAACAATAGAGGGGCTAACACTACTATTGATGGCACCATTAGCGCCATTAAAGTATTTGCGTACACGGATGAGTTGGCATTCACTACCGTAAACAGTCTTAGTGTCAATCCCGATGCCGCTGGAAATGGTGGAGAGATTAGGATTGAGGTCGGTAGCGTTAAAGGTGCGACTACGGCTCCTTTCGAGTTGCGCGCTGACGGTGTGGGAACCGGTGATGGCGGCACTATTAACGTCCGGTCCCTAACGACAAACACTTTCATTGGAACTCCCGCGAAAGCACCAAAGGGTTCGTTCACTCTACTCTCAGCTAGTGCTACCAGTGGTGCGTCTGGTGGAAACGGAGGGATCATATCGATTTTTTCGGACGTTAGTCTGACTGTCGATACGGATTTTATCAACGCAAGTCCTCTATCAACTACAGGAAACTGGAACGGTGCATCCTACGCGTTAGGAAGCGGAGCCGCTAAAGGTGCGGTTCTTCAGGTGTCGGGCGACCTCCGCGCCGACAATGTCGGTTCTGGTACCGGTGGGCAGATTTATCTCCTGTCGTTCAATAGCAAAGCGTTCACAGTCAATGCGACCAAGCTGCCAAAGTTTGGCACCACTGGAGAGTTATCCGCCGGCGCAAGTGGCTCCATAATCGTAGAGAACGTATTCGGCGGAGTGACCATCGCAAGCAATTTTGTCGATGACCCAGGAAGTTTGATATTGGGAGCCGGAGGAAAGGGTTCAATTTCAACTGGAAAAGGCGTGTCTTTGTCTGCGGTTAGCTACATCAGCCTGGCTAGTGAAACAGGAGCCATCGGGAAGAAACCGCTTATGGTCGCGGCTCCTGAACTCACGTTGATAAGCCAGGGCTCGGTGAATGTTCAAAGTACCTACACAGGAGGTGCTCTCTCGCTCATCGCACCTGTCACTAAGGCTGGAAAGTCGTTGACTCTGTCGGCATTGAGCGATGTTTTGATAGTGGACAGCATGGATGTGATGGGGGACATCGATATCTCCACTACTGGAGCAATCGTCGTAGACAACACGATAGTTACGCAAAGCGGCTCGATCGCTTTAACCGCTGGTAGTGGCACTCTCGATGTCGGCTCAAATATAACCGCAAATAATGGCGGCATAGTCCTGGCTAACCGCGATACTGTAAACGGTGACGTCAATATTGGTGCTGTGACCGTAGCAACAGCAGGCAAGGGGGACGACGTTGTCATAGCGATTGGTGCTCCGCCCAAGAAGGGAACGAACACTCAAGCAGAGCCCGGCTTTACCGTCAATCCACATGGAACAAAAGGCGTCGCTTACTTTGGACCAGCAGGCGGTGTTGTGACACCCGGAACTGTCGACGTGAACGTCATAAACAAGGATGTGATTTTTAATAACCTTTCCACTGGTGGAAAACTGATCACCGTCGCTGGTGGCGCGACTATCACGGCCGACCCGCCGTCAAGGTTGGGCGGAAGTGTCGCAACTGTGTCCACCACAGTGTCATCTCATGAGAGCTCACCTGATTCTTCGCTCATTTCTATTCCGTCGAATGGGAATCCGGAAAACACTTCAATGTTGATCGGTAGTTTGACGTTCGATCCGTCGCTGCGCCTTTCGACCTCAACTCAACTTAGTGGAACCGGAGCTGCTTCTAAACTTACCGACAATGCCTGGGACAGGACTGGCTTGACTGGCGGTTCTCTCTTGAATCTATCAGAGAATCGCACCGCGCCGCACGAGCCGGAAGACTTGAAAGTTGATGCAGTGTTATGCCGTTTGGCTTCGGACAGTGCTCAGGAAGATCGCAACTTCGTCTTTGCTCCAACTTCGGACATAACTGTAAAAACGAAGCATGGAACGGTCAGTATCAAAGCGGGCTCAGTAGCTCTTATTATGCAGTCCGAGAGCGTCTTGTCTGTTTATGACCTTCATGATGAATGCAAGAATGCAGTCACCATTCGTAGTGGCAACGCGCAACTGAATCTCACGCCAGGAAGACATGTTTCCATCAGCAATCAATCGCAGGCGGATTTCGTTGATGTGAATGCAGTTGAACTTGTTCAGTATCGTGGGATTAATCGGAGTCAGCTTCAGAACGGTCTGACGGTATACACATCAGAGTTCTCCATTCCATCCGCGTGTTATGCGGTCAAGCCACTCGCTAAACTATTCGGTTCAAAGGCTCCCGATGCGCGAAAGCTGACGAACCGATTACTGAAGACAACATCTGTCGTCATGACTCTCAATCCCGATCGCGGCGATTTCATTCAGTACTTCAAACCGCGCGTCGCCGCTATGAAGTAACTGAAGATTTGCAAGGTCCCAACTAGCGAGCCAGAACTCATAACCGACTGATTTGACTACCGATTTCGAGCGAAAACATAACTGCAGCAGCGCAGTGAAACTCTAAATGATAAGCTGTATCGAGAGACAGATTGGGTGCAAGTGGCTATGCTCGCTAAGATATCCAGAATCGCCGTTCTTGGATTTACTCTGATTTTTCCTGAAAGCCCGGCTTTTGCCGATGTCCAGTTACCCACGATCGAGGACGTCGACGACTACAGGGTACAGCCGGATCCGCGCTCTAAAGCCGCAGAGGCGGATCGCAAAATCCGTTTGCTCAATCGACTCCTTAGAATTGCACTAGACTGCCGTAAGCAAGGGAAATTCGAAGACTCATTGCGGGCTTACGAAGCAGCTTTCAAATTGAATCCAGTCTTTTTCAGAGATCAGCCCGTGAGAGCATATTTATATGCGGATATGAATCGCTGGTCCGACGCAAAACGCGAGTTCGACCGAACAATTTCGCACTCGGTGATCGGTGCAGAACAAGCGCGCTTGGCCGCTGAATATTGTCTTGCGCACGACCAGCCGCGCTACGCGTATGGCTTTAGAAAATTTCTGTCGACTGCGTTGGAGGAGCCCGGCGCAACACTCACGCTGAGCAGGGTACTTGCCGCAGGTGGGCAACCACAAGCCGCTAAAGAGGCGGCGACGCGCGCTTATTACTTGAGTTGCGTTTCCGGAGTCGATCCTGAACCGGCACGAACCCAATTGGAATCACTTACGAAACAGCCGCCTCAGCTGCCGGTCGCGAATAAATCAAACGAGCCGGAGTTTTGGTCGAACCTGGACGACTTTATAGCTGCTGAAAAACCGCCTTCGCCCATAGAGGTCAGAAACCTGCTTGATAAATCTAGAGTAGTGACCGGTTACCACGGCAAGAAGGATTCAGGAGTTCAAACTCATTTCGCGTCGCAATCCATGTTGGGCACCTATAGAACTGTCAGTTTAAGACCGTCGAATGATTATCATCTTGCCGAAATTTGGCTCGCGCCGAATCTGCTTACCTGCTGTCTAAATGAGAAGGACGTGAGAGACCATTTGAATCGAGTGAAGCCGAATGTCCCGCTCACCGGTCTCAATGGAAGCGAATATTTTGACGAGCTCCAAGCCGCTTTTGATTGGGGCACTGTCAAATTTCGCTTTTCGAATAGAGGCTTCAAACCGCTTAAGGAGGCGCAACTGCATTGGAACATGCCAGGAGAACTAATGCCAAACGCGAAGCTGCTCTTGAAGCCGACGAGCGATGAGACTCCCGATTGGAAAGATATTTTTCAAAGTGCCAAAGTCAATCTGAGCAAGCATCGTTTCAAAGAATGTCAAAAGCAGCTAGTCTTCTCCTGCAATCTCTGGTACGAGGTTAGCTCCGGCAACAAGGATCCTAAAAGGCGAGAGCAATATGAAGCGTTCAAGTCTGCCTTCATTCAACTCTATGAGACCTGGGGAAAACCTGAAATTGCGGACTACTTCAGAGCGGTCGCTTTGTGGCAGTTTCCATATGAACTTCGGCGTATGGACAGCGGCGATGTTGATGAATTTCCAACGGTTCAGGAGTTCCGCCATACAATGTGGGAGGTGCGAGGCGGCCCTGCAGAAGGAATGTACGAGCTCCGTGCTCGTGGCGGCGCGTTGAGAATGGCGGAAAAAGGGAGTCCACTCTTCGAGCGGCTGGCCTCGGAGTGCGGAGATACTGGTTTCAACACGAAGATGATTTTTCCTGTGGAACCGAAGCTTCTCGATGATGCCGAAGATTGGTTCACCGACTGAACGTTACGAGGCAGAATGTGTTTAAGCTAAGCCAATTACCCTATAGGAAGTGAAAACATCTGCGATCTAGATTCGGCGAATACTTCAGCGAGTAGAAGACACTCAGAAAGGCGCCTTTTAGAAAGTCTCTTTATCATTACTGCTAACATTGAAGAACAATCTTAATGGTGACAGAATGATTCGTTGGTTAGAACTCGACCTGCAACTGGCGATTTTACAAATTCTGCTTGATGCGAGAATAAGGAAGCCGAAAAGCGGAGGAGCTTCTGCGAGTTTTATCACAAACCAACTTGATGCCGAGCCTGCCCAAGTGAACGAGGCGCTCTCGTTTTTGTTGGACGCAAACCGAATAGATAGAGGCGAACGGCTTTATTCGATTACCGCACATGGCATCGAACACCTATATGTTTGTCTTTCCGGCTCATTACTAGCCTTGCCTCCATTTTGCGCCGGAGTTCTGAAGGTGCTCTGTTTGAAGGAGAGTGTAACGGTCGTGGCACTGGTCGAAGCCATAAAGCCAACCTCCCTAGAAGAAATCGAGCTTGCACTCTGGTACCTTCGAGAAAAAGGATACTTAGACATTGACGATCGTCGGCTCGTTTTGAACGAAGATGGATTGGACTTCGTCAAAGGGCTACCGAATTTTCCACCACCAGAGCCCCCACATCCTTAGGCTTTTGGTGAACGTTCTGGTGATGAGCCAAACAGTCCTGTACCTGTTTAGTTCTTTTTGCAGTACAAGGGAAGTGGCACGATTATTTAACGCGATAGTCTCTGCTTACGTGGTACACGAAGTTGGAGCAGGTCATCACCCCTGAACAGATCGATACTACACGCGGTGCAGACGTTGCCTTGTAATTCTTCATTCAGCAACTTGCTACATCTGGCGACGCACTGTCGATGTGCATCAGCGTTGCCTCACAAACAGAAGATTAACTGAACGATTGGGTCAGGTCCCGGGGAGCACCGGTTGTAAACTAGCCACATGTTGAAAACGCTTCGAAAATTTTCGAGATGGCCTTGCTGGGGTTCCACCTTTTTCTTCACAACGGGCAAACCCATCTTAGCATAGATAGGCTTATCGAACTTAGAACGGCTAATAGACTTACTTCTAAATACTTTCGATTAGAGTGCTTCCTAACGCGGATGATGTGTAATAGGAATGCAGGCGGGACAAGGCAGGCGAGTGTTAAAGCGCAGAAAAGCGGAACCCCTTCGAATTCTTCCATCCATTCAAATTCTGGCAACCATAGAAAGCCGAGCGCAATGGACAACGGAATAAATAGCATTCCCATGATGCGAAAGGAAAACCAGCCTTTTATACTCTTATACTTCGCTCGGATCGTATAAATTGCTAAACCAAGATCGAACAAAAGAACGAGCGACATGCTTACGAACAAAATTTGGCTAAATAACTTTGTCATTCGATTTTCTACCTTATTCAGAATCTTGGCTGATACGGAGTGGGAGGAGTTAGGTTTGAGTCCGGTATTTGATCATAGAGACTTGAGGGGGAAGGACCTTGCAGGAAGGGGTCGTTAAATCTATCTTTCTGATCAGAATGGTTCCAAGCATCCTTTGCAAACTTCGCACAATTTCGTTTCCAGGTCCACTGTTTATTTTTGTAGCGATTCTGGACTCAATCACCCAGGATTTCATCGAGGGAAACGCGGAACCAGTGGAGTTAGACTGGCACATACGAGAACTAGTTAAACAGCTTTATTTGGAATTATGCAACCCGGCCTTTTACGACGCGATTACGACACCCACAACGGAGTGGGATCAATTTATTTAGAAAGCAATGGGTGACAATCCTTACTCGTTGGTAGCCTTCCTTAATCAGGAACTCAATTTTGATCACTTTCCGGCTTTCTTACTGGCGGTCAGAACCGAACTCTCACCGCAACATTTCATCAGCCTGCGAGACTGGTATCAGGCGTCTGCGCAAAGCCCTTCAGGAGAAACGATTTGGTGGCCATCCGCAAATTAGTCGAAGGTGGAGCAACGCGACGAAATTGGAAAGGTCGTATGCAGGTGTCGAAAGCTGAGCGCCTTGTATGATTAAAGGAGACGCGGAGGAGATGAGATTGAAATCGGTAGTTGTTAGAAATCAGGTGCGTGCGCGAATTTCATTCCCGTTGACTTTGCTAATTTCGATACAAATGTTTTGTCTGGCTGAAGATGCTGGGCACGGGGAGCCAGCCGTACAGCCGAAAAAAACAGTTCAATTGTCTGTTGAAAATAAACCGCGAAAATTTGATGATGAAGCTTGGCAGCGGAAGCCCCTGCCGTCGCAAAAGATGCTGGACGATGTTCTGAAGAATCTGAAAAGCGTTCGGGTTATAGACTGTGGATTAGACTTAATCGATGGAAAGCCGTATGCAGGAGGTGATCTTACCGGAAAGGTTTTCTTTAAGTTTTCCGATTCCAAAACTCTGAAGGAGTTTTCGGATTTCCTTCGAATTCGCGAAAGCGATAAGAACACGAGCTGTTTTTATGGTGGTGCTCCAACGTGCGAATTGACCTTGGCTGACGGCCGAATCGTGCGTCTTCTTTGGCTTTATGGCGGGCTAATAAGGTGGCATGATTGGAAGTATGACGCCCATTTGCAAAATCCACGAGGATTTATGCGTTGGCTGACCGATCATGGCGTGACCGGCTTATACAGGGAAGAACAGGAACAACGTGAGTATAATCGACGAGAATATGAAGGTGTCAAGGCGAGCTTAGAAGAGTTTGTTAGAACGGCGCCGAAATCACTTCGCGTGTTCTTTCGAACTGAGCCAACAATTTTGAAGGAGGTTCGAACAGAGAAGTATAAAAACATTACTGAGGAACAGCTGTTGGAATTGGCTAAAATAGCTTTGAACAAGCAATTCCCAAGTGTGGATAGTCAAATTGGAGTTTTATTTGATTGGGAAGGAAAGTTGACTCACACCGAGAATCATCACTTTTCTCTCAATAGTTTTCCAATCGAGCTGCTACTTAATCTTGATCAAGCGAAGGTGCTTAAATGGACTAGAGTGAATTCGTTATCTTTATCTTCGACTCAATGGGTTGGCGTGAGTCGCTACTATTCCAGCGAATATTTTGAATCAAAGTTTCCATCCGGTTACAAACTCTTAGACGAGAAACTGCGGTCTCGAATCCGACGAGGTGTGACAGCAACTGGGAAGAACAAAACAGATCTCGAAAATTTTAAAGAGTTTGAAACGCGGAAGCGAATCTAGCGCTTCGTGTCTTTAATATAGAATGCTGTTTGACGAAAACGGCACGGCGCTCCTTTGCGCGTTCAATGTATTAGATTGATTCCATTCACGAGGCGAAAACGTTCGAAAGACTTTCCGACCATGAGCAAGCCCAAAAGATCACATTTATCAATTTACCCGTACGCGAGAGTATCGCTTGCAATAGCCGCTTCAGCTATGATTTTGTGCGCGCCCCGGAGCCTCGCGTCTATCGGCGGTCGGCCAGCGCCGCTTCGCTCTAATACCGACGTTATCCCCCGGTATCCGCAGGACAATCCCACACTCAACAATCCAGACTTTTTGTTCCAGCACGAGCGCAGCGATAGCACTAAGATTATCGAGGCGGAACGCACGCCAATTTCCAGCGTTCAAACAAAAACATTCTCGACGCCTTTGACGCCGCAGGAAATCTATTACGAAGCGTGGTCAGCGATCAAACACGACTTCGCCGATCAGACGTTCAACGGACAAAACTGGGAGAAGTGGCAGCACAAGTACGACGACAAATTGCACACACCGGAAGATGCAAAGAAAGCAGTGGAAACGCTGATCGCATCCTTGGGAGATCGATTTACGTTTCTGTCGGGCAGTAGCGAAAACAAACTCGCGCACTACGACGCGCCGACCGAAATTTGCGGCGTGGGTCTACCGCTCATTCCGTTCGGTCGCGTTTTCGAGCCCCTCGAAAATTCCCCAGCCGCCAAAGTCGGCGTCAAGAAATATTGGCGGATCACAAGCGTGGACGGTCAGGAACCTGGACGCACACTTGAGCAAATCGCCGAGAAAATCCGGGGACCAGAAGGCACCTCTGTCACGCTCGGCTTTCTGACGGACACTGACGAAGAGAAGTTGGTGACTCTCACACGCACACGAATTCCGGTTCCAACTATCACAAAAACGGCAATCATGAATGCCGACGTCGGATACGTACGCATAAACTCTCTGCGCGAAACCACCTGCGCGGAACTCGAGCAAGCGCTCACCAAACTGTCTAAAACAAACTCACTTATCGTTGACCTCCGAGATTGTGATGGATACAGCTTCTTAGAAGCGCTCAAAGTCGCAGATCTTTTCCTGAAACGAAATCAATGTATCTCTATCGTTCGCTACAACGACAACAACAGACCCAGCACGAAGGCCTACTACTCAACCGGGAAAGGGAAATATACAAAACGCATTGCAGTTTTGATCAACCGAGGAACAGCCGGCACCCCTGAAATCATCGCAGCAGCGTTGAGCGACAATGGCGCCACTACATACGGTGCTGTTAGTGAAGGCAACGCAACAGTTCAGAAAGACGTCGAACTCACTCCGGGCATGACGCTTCACGTAACCTCCGGCATTGCGATTTCCCCGACCCGGCAACGACGATTCAACTGGAAAGGTTTGGCACCCGACGCCGACGTTTCATTCAACTATTACAACCCGGACCGATCTATTGGTAGTCCGTGGTCTGACAACGGTCCCTGGTATATGTTTGGCAGCTCGAAGGTGACTGCAAGTCAACCAGTGAATACGGTCGAGAGATACGCTATCAATCTTCCTAATCTGAGAGCCGAATTCAAACCCGCCGACGATGAGTTATTATGCGATGGTCAACTAATGAAAGCTTATGATGCACTAAAGTCTCCTGCTAAATTTCTTCCAAATCCTCCGATTGCTTCATCGCCTGTCAAGCGCGAACTGCTCAAAACACGGAAAGAGAAATTCGAATCAGCGCCTCTACAAACAATGGAAGAGAAATTAGAGCCGCTAGCGAAGCAGCTGGAAAAGCAAAAGGAGGAGGAAGTACAGGTTCGGAAGCTCGAAAACGAACGGCTTGTGAAATCAGCCTTGGAAACGCTGGACGGAACAGATAAAGACGCCAATCTACTTTCATACTTCGAGCGAATTGGTCAACTTTCCGACACATACATGAAAACGGGCAATTCGGAAAAGGCACACGAACTTTGCGTTCGACTTTTGGATGAGTATCTGTCGTCAGACTCCGCAAAAGCAGACAGGCAAATTTTCAAGGTTGCTTCACAGTACTATGGAGTCGCGAGCAAGCGTTTCACCGAAATGGAACTGTTCAGCTACTTCGACAAACTCCTTGAGTCACGAAAAAGTAGTTCCCAGGATTTCGCGTCGGAGGGAGAGACAATCGCAAGATCGGTACATGATTCCTCTACTCAAACCACGCTTTTCGAGCACTTACTTACTGAAGCGGAGAAGCGCGCAGGAAGCCGCTCTCCGAGTCTGGATCCAATCTTGGAGCAGCTCTGCTACAAGTATCATAATCTCAACGATAGAGTTAAGGTCGAAAACCTTTTACGAATGCGCAAGAATCTCCTCGCCAGCGGACTTTGCGAACAACTTCAAAGAGACTTCAGAATTTACAAAACCCAAATAGATACCGACTTTGCTGATGACGCAATCCTCGCTATCGAGACATTGCTCAGAACGAAGCTAAAAGATCCGACTCTGTCTCAAACATCGGCGATATTTGAACTGACTAGACATCTACGCGACCGCGGTCGAGGAGACGCCGCAGCGCGAATTGAAAACTCCATTTGCGAAAACCCTAACAAGAGTAACTCGTCGCTGGTAGACTACTGGTACACGGAGCGCTACTTCAAGTTTCTCAGAGAAAATCAATTTGACGACGCCGAGAAAGTCGTTCGCGAACGCGTCGAGAGTTTTAAAAAATTCGGTCCCGCCGACAAACTTTTTAAATGGTGGCTGCTGCAATTAGGCGAGATTGACGCGGCGAGCAAAAAGCAAAATCCATAAGCTGCTGCAGAGCTCCATGCATCTGCCGTCACAAGGTTTGTTATCATAAGCCGCTTCGCAACGAGTACGGCAACAATCTGCGTAGCCTGGTTTGCTACGCAGATGGTAGCTCACAAAGATGGTAGCTATGCCACCCGGAATGAAGCAAGCAAGTGCAAATCGTTTGAAGCGAGGTCAAGCATCAGCAGGTTTTGAACAGCCTCTTTCGAATTGTTGCTGATGCGTATTCAACTGCGTCGACGGCCCTAGTCATTAACTAAAGGAAGGGAATTCTTTTGACTCTCACCGTCAAGTTGCTCCAACTTTGGAATTTCACGCACGATCTTTCCGTCTCGAACAACAACAAACTCTGTTCCATTCTGAGCTGCAAGCAATCGAGCGCGTTTAGCAGCGCGAGTCAAGCCGGCCCCAGCATTCTCCATATCAGGATCTACTTTGTTGGTTAGATCCTATGACGGATTGCCCGGATGAGCAAAAGACTGAGGTCAAGGAGAGAACAGAATCTCCTCAAAAGGCTCGCCAAGAAAGTGCAATCGGCAACAATTCAAATCAAAACGCCTGGGGCACTGCTAACGAAATTTCGCACAAGAATGATATTCATCCCTCCGAAGTCGAAGGCATAAAAGCCATAGATTCTTTCGGCATAGACTTCGGCGACGGCGCAATTCTTACGGCTAAAGGACTGGCGTCCAGAGACGGAGATAGTGTTAGGGAAAGCAAAGAGGAAAGTTCAAAAGAGAAATCACTGCCCGCGGTATCAACAGCAAAGATGATGCAAATAGCGGAGAAAGAGCACGACCACCCTACAAGATGGAAGCCACCGCCACCCAAATGCAATTTGTATCTCGACACCGTTGCTTCCAGTGCCGGTATGAAGCTTCCCTGGAAACCCGGGCACCCACCTACTTCAGGAGACATGAACAGACTTCTTGAGAAAAGTGGAGATTTTGACCAGGTATGGAAGACTGATTTTTCCGATGACCACCTGTCCCTGGAAAATTTCAATATGTTTGAAATGAGACCTGGCGATCTTGTTATTTGGGACACACCAGACGTAAGTCATATTGCTATAGCGACCGCGGCACGGACTGTAATCTACGCTGGTTCGGCTACTGCCAAAAATGGCTGCGGGCATTGTGACATCAAATACTATACGGGCGACAAGGAACCAACCAACTACGGCGCGCCAACAGCCATCTACAGATACAAAAATATGACCAAATAGATCGATCACTTAACGGTGTATGACAGTACTGGTAGTTCCTGACCCTCTATCCAACCTTTTATCCAGTACTTGCCCTTCTTAAATCCATCGACAATCGGGAAATTGAAATAGACCACTCCGTTCTCAACATCATGCAATTTTTCCTTTCCTTTGGTTGCTTCGTCGGACTTCTTTCGGGCAAATGAGCCAACCGTGTGAGTCCAATTGATCTGTTTTCGCGACGTCTTGAGCTTGAGCCGATATCCGTAACTGAAGCCACGTCCTTTTACGACAGTAGTTGGGAAAAATTTGATTTTGCTGTTTGGCACTTCATCCATTGGCGCCTTCCCCTCCGGAAACTTTCCAAACTCAAAAGACTCCACGATCAGATCAGGTGAAATCACCTTTAGGGGCTGCTCTTCCTTCGCCCAAGTCGGGCAACCTAGCAGCATAAAAGCGAGAAGAATAGCTGGACTGGCGGAAGCAATAGTGGTTCTCATAGCGTCAGTATAAACTCATTTTGATTTTCTAGCACCACTGAAGATTTGCAAGGTTGGAACTAGCGAGCCAAGAGTTCATAAGGTCGCGAATAGATCAAACGAGCCGGAGTTTTGGTCGAACCTGGACGACTTTAAATTTGCAGAAAACCGCCTTCGCCGATTCGACAATTCCTTAGGATGGCTGGCAGACCCCAGTCCAAATAACTTTTACTTCGCCACCCGGAAATGTATTTCCGCGTGATGCCATTTTTCATGAGATTTGAAGTGATTGCATTTAGCTTACGATTTTCGTTTGCGCCTTTTCTGAAGGACTACGGGTGCCCCGTCGATTTCAGGCTCGTTTGCATAGTTGAAGCCGGTCAGCTGTTCGAACAAGTTGACCGGAATCGAGAAGAAGTGATCCCACTGCTTGTTTAGGGGCGTTGAATCTCTTTCGACAATAATTTGCTCTTTTATGCTATCGAAGACTATCGGTGGTTTTCCGCAAATTTCTATGTTGTCCTTACCTAGATCCCAGAAGTGAGACACTGACCATTGCCGCTTACCGCGGTGCCACTCGCTGGTGGCGCAGTAATTGCAGTGTTCATCAATAATTGAGACGAGCAGCTTGATGCTCTTAGATGCATCTTCAAGCACGTCGGTTCTGTCTTTGTATACCGGGCCAGTAAGACCGTCAACAAACAAGTCTAGCTTTAGGTGGTCGTAAATTATGTACCAGCCGGTCTTCATTCGAAAACCGCATAGCCCGCCAATCTCCACAGCAGTTCCAGAGCTTCGCAGGTTAAGTGCATCCCAGAGGTCTTCTTCATCAATCACTTTTGCTGCTAGTGTCGCTAGTGCTATTCCCACGTTTCACCTCGTCGAATAAATGCTTGATTTTAGCCAGCTGCGAAACCTTCCACACGACTTTTTATTTTTCCTTTGTGACTTGCTTCGGCGATCAGGAGATCTATATTTTGACAGGTCGATGAATGACGGTGGAGAGTTGACTTTACTGGTAACGAAATTTGGTCGCCATCAAAAAGCAGTTTCTTTATTGTCGGTAGCTGCAAATTAGAATTCATCTTGGTTGAACCAATAATTTGCGGTCTACCCTACGCAACAAGGGAAAATTCTCTGAGTCGGTTCGATAATGTCATACTCCCTCCACGAAGCTCATTCGTTCAGACAAGAATCCCGCTGGACTCTCTGAGAGACTGAAGTCTACCACGAAGGCTTTCTCAACCAGGCGGTAGGCTAACACCGCCAGTAATACCACGGCTTACACCTTAGTGATCCTGTAGGGGTGTCTAACGGATCGGGTCCACTTCATTGCCATTAGTTCTGGTGCCTCTTCAGACAAATCGTAATTCTCAAAGTGATTGATGAGGGAAACCGCAGATGCAACAAAAAGTATTCATAAGATAAGTGGTGATTAAATGGGTAAGAATGGGTGCGGCCAACAGTGAGCAATAGGTGAGGCATCTAGACTTAGAACCTTTAATTATTTTGAGCCTATTCCTGAGCAGGAACCAAATCAGCGGCAATGAGAAGATGGTTAATAGTCTCGACACCATAAAGCACTCATCCCAACTAAGGGAAAAATCTTTCCAGAGGAAACCGACTGCAATAGACAAAAGGATTATGACAGCTACATAGCGCATGATCTAAAACCAGAACTAGTCTTATTATTCTAGATCTGGTTTTGAATGAAAACAATCGTGTTTTCATCACTGCTAAGAATAAGATAGCTAAAAGAATTCATCGCGTTGAAACAATACTATGGATCAGGATGCGGTTGTGGTGGATCCGGCAGTGGAAGCGCTATTCCGCCCTCGCCTACATTGGGTCGCGGGCGACGTGGTACCAGGGATGGTTCTAGCGGATCCTCCGGTGGAAAAAATCTATTGGTTCGCTCGTCAAACATGGCATTACTAAACTGTTGCATTGTCATTTTTCCGGACGAAATAAGATATTCGGCCAGTTTAAGTGATTTCATTTCAGAATCCGTGACATAGCCAGCTTGCAAAACCAGGTCTACAAGCGAGATGCCTGGATAAAGATTCATCTGGTTCGTCAAGGCTCGAACTTCGGCAAGTCCAATGAATTGTGCTTGCTTGAGTAGATCGAGCAGCATTGGCTCAGACTCTGCCAGTGGTGGATTCGTCACGATCTGACGGTCTTCCACTTCGGCGACTTCCTGGACAGCCGCTGCTGGTGCTTCAATCATCTCGAGCGTTCCGTCTTCCGGAATTACGTGCCCTTCAACCAGCGCGCCACGCGCCACGATCAAATCATGACTGCGCCTCAGTCTTGGTTCTCTCAGAATAAACCCAGCATTGAGCAGCTTGTAGTAGTCTTCTTTCAGTTCTTTAGGACTGGGATGCTTGCGCAAAAATCGTCTAATCGCCTTAAAATACGCCGCCAGAACCACGCTGGGATTGACGTCGCATGCGATTTCCAGTAGATCGTAGTAATTGGGCGGGAGGTCAGCCTGTGCGCTCTTCGGCGGAGGCAATAAGTCTGGAAACAATTGATAGAGTGACTGGAATGCTTTCACCAGTCCAGTCACGTCGGTATCAGCCCAACTTTGGCGCAAGGCCGCGCAGAGAATTTGAGTCTCTAGCTCGAACCTGTTGGCACCACCAAGTAGGGTCATTATTTGCTACCTCTGGCTGGATGGTCTTGTCTGTTTCGGGAGTCGGCCACCTAGCTTCATTGTACCGTTTCTGTGTTCCCGCACGACGCTCCCGTGTAATGGTGCGCTATTTTCAGCCCCGCGCCTAGTTGTTGACGACATTCATGGGCTCACAAAAAAAATAAATGTGTCCAGTGGCTTCGATTACTCGGTCTATTTTTCTGCAACTTCAATCCTTTGAATTCATTATGGTCCGCAGTTCCAGAATTCGCTCGCGAAACTGAGGACCCAAACTATCGGCATCCAAAGGGATCGTTATCAACAAGTCTCTGATAGACCCGCCCTCCATCGGATTTTGTAGATTCATACTTAGACAGAACTCAGGGTCGGGTACGTTTCTTAGCGCCACGGGGCCATTCATAAAGCTGTAGCAGTTGCTCATGACCCATTGCTGCGACTTAGAAAAGCTTGGCATTTTCGAGTCAACCCAAGTGTTATCGTTCGCGTTTCTGGTGGACCAAAGCCGAATGTGTTTACAGCCGAGGATGACCCCTGGCCCTATAGATACCCGCGGTCGGATAGGCAAGTTCTTTGATCGACGGTATCATGCGGGGATAAGGCAATTCAAAGAGGTGTATCAGCACGAAGTTGATGTGTGGCAATGGTACGATAATAGCGGCGATACTTGGATATTGACCGACAAGGGATTTAACGAATGAAGCGGGAAGAACTGGAAAGAATCAATGCTGAGATGGAAGCTGCTGGTGCTGCGCTAACCCGGGCCTCCAAACGCGCTCGATTACTTGCCGCGCGAACGCGGACAGAGTTTGTCGTCGTTCGAGATGGAAAATTGGTACGTGAGATTCCCTCGCTTGAGGGTTTGGATGACGGGATGATTGAAGATTCCATCTCCCTTGCAACTGACTAATCGGACCCTGCTTGGACACTCTGTCTTCGAATTAGCAGGGGCAGGACGATAGAGATGATCGGGAACGTTTCCCGCACTTGTGGCTTCACAACATCACCGGTGAAAAATGAGTAGTCTGAAATGTGGCTGGTGCGGAAAGGGTGCCGAGTATCCTCTGATCGCAGGACTCGGTGTCTACATTTGCCACGACTGTGTTACTGATGGTTTGTCAAAATGTACTGAAGTCGTTTCCGGCGAATCAATGTCGGATGGCAAATGTTCATTCTGCAATCAAAAACAAAGTACTCTCAAGAAGAAGCTGGTCGATGGAGATGGTTTTCAAATTTGTCACCATTGCCTCAACACGTGCAATGACATCATTCTAGAAACTCGCGCAGAAACACCGAGAAAGATTCAGACTTCCGAGCACAATGAAGAGTCCGATTGTGATTGCGATCATGAGGTATCACCATTAGAAAAAGAATGGTGGCAGTTGCGTGATTCGGCTAAAGACGAACAAGAATTGTTTGAGCGTGGTAAAGCCTGGTTGAAGAAAAACAAGACTGATCGTGCAGCCGGATCAGCATTAGCGAGCGTTCTTAAGATTAAGTCGAATGCTACTTTGATATCCACAGCTTTGTCATGGCTCGAAAAGTACCCGAACGAAGAAGATGCCCCCAAGATAATCGCGGTCCTCATGAAGACTGCACCATCACCTCGAGTTACAAGATTAGCAAGTATGTGGCTCAAGTCGCCTGATGATATTTTCCGTTTTTCCGAAATTATCTCCGCCACTCTAAAAAGTTCCAAGTATCAAACGTTACTGAAAGAGGTGAAAGAACTCCTTGAGCGAAATCCAAAGTCCAGCCATTGGTTTTGGTTGTTTTCGGAACCTCCAACAAGAGAAAGGACTAAACGAGTTGAAACGCTCCTTGTGAGATGGCTTCAGCTCAACTTGAAAAATCCGGAGGCACCGGTATACATAACTGTAATACTAACCCGATCCCCAGAGGTGATGCAGGCAAGCTTCGACTGGGTCCGCTTCGGAGGAAAGGAGTCGAAAGACGCAGCGCTGCTTCTCACACGTCTGCTGGAGTCCACATCACAGTATCACAAAACACTGCTGCCTAAAGTTATCCGGTTTGCTAGAGCATGGCTGAAAGCAAATCCTAACGATGAGAACTCCGGGCAAGTACATGGTGCTTTGGTGCTGACGGCACAAACCAAGACCGATATTAAAAACGCAAAAAGCTGGTATGAGGAGAACAAGTCGAACAAATCAGCATGGTTTGTTTTGTCCGACTTACTACAGTATGCATACTCTTACTCGCATAAGAACGATGTTTTTGCAGTAGAAAATGCAAAGGTTCTTTTGCGTGATGAACTGTTCAGGCATCAAAAATCAAGGCTAGTGGGTTCGCTTATCGGTGCGTGGGCAGACGAGGAAAGCATAACTTGGGCAAAGGAAGCTTATGACCGTCTTGGATTGCTTTGGATTCTGGCACGGCTTCTAATGCGAGCCCCGGATTCAGAATTGATCAAAGAAGCAGAGCGAGTGTATGAGCAATGTGCAGGCTACGATTTTGAAAAGGAAATTCTTTTAGGTGTACTCAGAGCGGATCCTCAAAATTCATTTTTCCAAAAGCGCGCTCGGTCATGGATAAAACGAAATCCGAAGCATCCGTGGACGACGTCAATTAGTTTGGCTATCGAAAGCGCTCGAAACGGAAAACGCAAAGGTTCAAGCCCGCCTGCATAACGTCAATGAATTTAGGCACATGTCTATACCGTACGCAACGTATTGAGAAATCATGTTTTGTTGTTCGATTCTCGAAAAACCACCTCGCGACTTTCGAGAATCGAGCCACAAAACAGGATTAAAGACAGACAGCCACGTGGCCCGTGATCAAACACGTGCACACACCGGAAGAAGCAAAGAAAGCAGTGGAAACGCTGATTCCATCCTTGGGAAATCGATTAGCTGGAACTTTCGTTAGACCCTACTGTACAGGTATGGATCTTGCGATTGCTGTTGACAGTTTTGCTCCGTGGCACTCTTTATCTGGGAGTCTAAAGTGTGTACGATAACTTTGTGGCTCATTTGAGCAAATCGTAGTTCGCTTCAGAGTCGAAAGCAGGTATTGTTGAAGCGTTTCAAGAAACGATTTAATGGCGGTTGCGCAATAGCGGAAGCACTATTGCTCTCATCCGCTTGGAGAGTTTGGGGCCCACGTTCGATGCTACTGCTTATTTTCTGCGCGTTCTTAAGTGCTTGCTCCGATTCGTTGAGTAAAAGGAGCGAATCCCCCGAAACGAAATCTGCCAAGCTGAATACAAGTGAACCACAAGACTCAACTAGAAGGACGCAATCGGAAGTAAAAGAGCTAATTGCTAGAGAATTGGTACAACCAATATCCAATGAGATCACGAAGCAGCCTCCGAATAAAACGATTGAAGAATTCAAAAGAAGGTTTAATGCGCGAGCAGTGAAATTAAACAAAGCACTTGTCATTGAGGGGTCTGGAGACGAAACGACCAGTCGTACGTACTTTCAGTACCATTTTACTAAAGACACGATTCTAAACGTGTATACGGATGAAGAGCTCACCAAAATCGAGTCCCTTGAGCTGGATAGCTCAAAGACCGACGCAATCAAATTTTGGCAGTGCGTAGATGCATGCTTAGCGGCAGTAAAATCAGATCAGACTGATGAACAGAGGGCAGCCATTCTGACGCAGCTGAGTAGTGGCGATAACCAGGCTTTTCCTGTTCGTAGCTGTGAGCTCGATGACGGCCGCTACACCTTCGACGTTAATCTATTAGCCTATGATACTGGATACGGTACGATAGCAAAACAGGACGAATGTTCGTTTAACATGAACCTTTTTGCTCCATAAAGCCACTTCTTGCGCTTCTGGTACTACGAGCGGCGCTGGGTGACGGTGAACTCGTGGTATATTGTCCGTGTTGCGCCTGAACATAATGGATTATTTCCGTAATGTAGGTGGAGGTTAAGAGATCCCCGAGCAGGCGCAACAGCTTTTAAGCGATTTGCACAATCGGAATAAGAACTTACACCCGGCTGGTGCTTACCAGACTAAACTCGGCCGGGGCGTGTGATGCGGTGGTGCGCTTTGAGTAGTACATTGGCTGTGTTGTGCATCATTTAGCACTCGGAGCAGGCTGATCATTGTCAGTTCTCAATCTAATTGTCCCTAATCACTACGCTGCTGAACCAACTAACCAATGACATGCGTAAGACGTGTCCTTTAAAATTGATACCGTTGCTGGTGGCATCGACTCGCTACCATCTAGAATATAACGCACGCTAAGTGGCGGTAACAAGCTGATTATGATGGTGTTTCAGTCGAAATCAGTAAGAAATCTCAGCGACCATCGGCCACAAAGCAAAGTGAGAGTCCGGTCCGGTAGATCGCGAACGGCAGAAAAGCTCGCGTATCAATTGCTTTAGGCATTTGGCGGCCAGAACTGCACTCCAAAGCTATACGAATCTTTGATAATTGCAATTGCATCTGTCCTTGATTATCTGGACGCTAGAACTCAACAAGTAAAATCAAGGTACGCGCGAGATGCGCAGGGGTTTGTGATCATCGGAGACGTTCTAGATTGAAACGGAATTACTGTCGGCAGCGGTCCGCTGCGAAAGCGAAACATGCTCGAATGTCATCAATCGTTAGCTCGGGGAAATCAGTGAGGATTTGATTTAACGACATTCCAGAAGCAAGATATTGAAGCACATCTGAAACCGTGATTCGCAGACCTCGGATACATGGCTGCCCGCTCCGCTTGTCCGTTTCAATAGTGATTATGTCCTGATACGTCATATCACTCAGCTTATACACGGTTCGATCCCCAGTCAACTCGCGCCAAAATTGCCTGGTTCAATTTACCAGTGAGAGAAGTTGAACAAACTCGCTTTGACTTTGCTCCTAGGGTAGAACCAAAGTAGAACTGAAAAACGCGAAAGTCTGAAAACCATCGCGCCCTGTAGGACTCGAACCTACGACCTCTTGGTTCGAAGCCAAGCACTCTATCCAGCTGAGCTAAGGGCGCATAGAGTGCAGATCGTACCGATATAAGCTGTCTACGTCAAGTTCCGTTCTGAAAGCGAGTGATTCCAAGATGCAGAGAATCGCGCGGTGCGCGGACGGAGCAGGAGGAAGCGGTCGGAGCAGGAGGAAGCGGCCGGAGCCGCACGAGCCGCCCGAGCGCCGGAGCATCCGAAGCCGCCGGACGCGTTTTTTTCTGATGCCGCCGAAAGAAAAGAGACCAGGCTTTTGGCCTGGTCTCGTGAGGCGTGGAGGAAAGGTTTCACGCGTCAGTTTTCAGATGGAGCTAACTACACTTGATCCGGTGCAGCCGGCGCTTCAGAGGAAGCCGGTGCGTCCGGTCCGGGTTTCGGTCCACCAAATCCACGGGGACCAGGACCTTTGCGGAAGCCGTCTTTGCCACCATGATGGAATTTGCTTTTGAAGTGACCACCGTGGTGTCCGCCGCGATGATGCGGACCGAAGCTCCGTTTCAGCGAGAACTCTCTGATTTTTGCTTTTTGATCGTCGGTCAGAACCGCCATGCGGTCAGCCATGAATCCGACTCTGTTTGTAGAGAGTTGAGACTTGATATCATTGATCTTCGACTGCAACGCGAGCAGTTCGCTTTTGGAAACGCCGGGCTTCGTCATGTCATCACGCAACTCTTTAGATAGCGTCATGAGCTCGGTTTTCTTCGGAGCGTTGGCTTTCTCGAAGTCGAGTTTCATGGTGTTCATCTTCTCTAGCTGGTCGGTTGTGATTCCTAGTGCTTCAAACATGCCACCGCGTTTCGGACCGCATTTCCCTGTCGGGCAGCCCTTCTTGGCTCCGGCATCAACTGTTGTCGTGCTATCTGCAGCGCTTACAGTGTTGAAAACTCCTGCTGCCGAGATTGCTACAGCTGCAAGAAATGCGATTTTGCTTCTATTCATTTGAGACCTTCCTTGTCTTTGTTTTTTTGTTTTTGGGGGAGAACTAGCTTGTGATGGCAAGCTTCACTGACACCGATCGGTCGTTGCAGTTTCTGGAACGTTCGAGAGGTGCACTATATATGGTGTTATGCTTTATTCTGTTTTTCGAATATTCAGTTGTTGAGTCGCTATTCTTGCGATTTGAATCTTAGAAAATCCGATTGATGATTCGTGAAACTACTCCGGGACGGTTGTTGTAATAACCGTTGTAATAGTTGTTGCCGCAGGAAGCGCCGTTGTTCCATCCATTGCCGAGGATCGGTGTGCCGATCAAGCGGTTGGTTGTGCGGTTGATGAAACGGCTCAAGCCGCCCTGGTTGTAATAACCACTGTTGTTATAGTAGTTACCATAACCGTAGTTATTGTAGTATTGGGCAGACGCTGTTTGGGTGAGGGCTCCAGCTGCTAGCAGGGAACCCGCGATCAGCATTGCGTTGATCTTCTTTTTCATTTTTAGGTTCCTCCCTTTCGTTTGATCACTCGTTCGTGACCTTCTAATATCAAGTACGTAATTTCGGTTCAAAAAGTTCAATTCGTTAGATTAACAGTCTCTAATGTTGCTCTGGAAATCTCAGCTGTTCCTATATAGTAGTTGAGATAGTTCCTTTTACTGACTATTTGCACCACTGAGAATGACTGACGAAGAAGTCTCAAATTTGATTCCGCCCGCCTTCATGGAGAGCCCTGGGTTTCTCCTCAATACGGCTGGGAAGCTGCTATTACAGCGTGTTTCCGCATCTCTTAAACCTTCCGGTTTAACGGTTCAGGAGTATGGACTTTTGCGAATCATATCTATAGAAGGGCCGGTTACTCAGAATGCCTTTGCCGCCAAATGGGCCATTGACCGGACAACCGTCACGGAAATCGTTGATGGTTTGGAGCAACGCGGCGTTATCATTCGCCTGAAGAGCAAAACAGATCGGCGTTACAACGAGTTGCACCTTACGCCTTCTGGGAAGAAACTGCTGGCGCGTGTTGTAAAAATCGTCGACAAGGCGAATGCTGAGTTTCTGCAACCTCTAGATGATAGGGAGTGGCAACTTCTGCGTGACAGTTTGGTGAAGCTAATTGTCGCCAGCAAGGCTTGAGCGGATTTGCCTCTGTAAGGAAACGGCGACCAGTGACTGCGTCTGCGTCTCCTGGGGGTGGTAGCGACCGCGTCGCCCTACGCGGTGGTAGCGACTGTGTCGCCCTAGGCGGTGGTAGCGAGCGTCTCCCTACGCGGCGGTAGCGACCGCGTCGACCTACGCGGTGGTAGCGACTGCCTCTCCTCACCGCTGGTAGCAAGCGTCTCCCTACGCGGCGGTAGCGGCAGCGTCTCCCGACGCGGTGCCGACTCGTTAAGCTAATCCGATTGCAGAACTATGGCGCGGATGTGCATGTCGGCTAGGTCCAGCTCGTTTTGCAGTTGTTGAAATAGATGCTCATCAATCTCGTTGCTGTCGCGCATATTCAGCAGAACCCTTCTTTGCGAATCAACCGCTATTGTTTCTAGCTTAGTCACCATCTCATTTTCGGTCTCATCGCGCGCCACCATATTTAGTGTCGCGACGTGAACATAAGTATTGACGACGCGCTGGAACGTGGGGTCAGTTCTGTCCATTCCTTCGCGTGTAGCGGCTTCATCCAGCGCTCTAATGGCTTCCTTGGTAAGTTTGAGACGCACCATGCGTTCTGTTTCCTCTGCATTCATCTCCTCTGGGTCGAGATTCAACATCCGTAGAACGAATGGTAGGGTGCCGCCCTGAACGAACAGAGAAAATGCGATTACTACAATTGTCAGAAAAATGAGTAGGTTTCTGTAAGGGAAAGGTTCACCACCAGAGATCGTGAGCGGAAGTGAAAGTGCCGCCGCTAGTGATACCACGCCGCGCATGCCGCACCAGGAAAAAATAATTACTCGTTTCCAACTCGGCACGGGTTGTCCGATCAGGCGCCTGGACTGATATGTGACGTATGTCCAAACAAGACGAAGAACTAACGAAGTGGCGATAACTACGATTGCTGAAACCACCAGCTGATCTAGCGGATATTTTAAGACCTTAAGTGCAACGGGTTTTACCTCCAATCCAATTAGTAAAAAGGTAAATCCGTTCAGAATGTATGCAATCGAGTCCCAGTTTGCCCGTGCTTGAACACGAGCCGACGATGACAGCATGCGTGGACCATGCGCGCCCAGGAGCAGTCCCGCGGAGACGACGGCGATGATTCCGGAGACTTTGAAGTGTTCCGCGGCAAGATACACCACGAATGGTGACAAAAAAGAAGCGATTATCTCGGATGGGCGGTGGCTAACTTCTGTCCTGATGCGGCGCAAAAACAACCCTAAAATTAAACCGAGTCCAACGCCGCCCAGTCCGACATAGAGAAGCGAACCGCCCGCGTTCCAAACAGAGAACACACCCGTAACAGCGGCTGCGACAGCCGCTTGATAGCCAACGAGACCAGTAGCGTCATTTACCAGGCTCTCTCCGCGTATTATGTCCATCGTTTTTGCTGGGATGGTGGCGCCCCTGGTGACGGCAGAGACTGAAACCGCATCCGTCGGCGAAACAATCGCTCCAAACGTCAACGCAATCGCCCAGGGCATTCCCGGAATCACCATCTTTAACGCTGCCGCGACACCAAATATGGTGACTATCACCAGACCAATCGCCTGAGCGGATACTAAGTCGCCAACGTCTTTCAGCTTTCGCCACGGCGTTTGATACGCTTCGATATAGAGAAGTGGAGGAAGTATGACGAAGAAGATTAGCTCCGGGTCGAGTTCGATTTGCGGACCATTGGGAATTAAGGAAAGCAACACGCCGGCAAAGATCAACAGCATGGGCAATGGTGCCTTAAACCGCTCAGCAAGAACCCCTACGATTCCCACCGCCGCTAAGAGGAGCGCAAGTGTTTCAACCTGATGCATTGTTTCGGGTCGAGGTCTTTTCGCCGGCAACGTCTAGTGCGGAATGGTTGTCGTAAATGTTTTCGTTCATTGGTCTCCTGTTTCGTTCCTTTCAGAAACGGTTTTCACCATTGGCGAACGGCGCCACCGTCTATGGTGATAGTTGTTCCTGTTATAAACTCTGCTCGGGGCGACGCGAGAAATGCCACGAGCGCTCCCAGATCTTCCGGTTTGCCAAACTTCTTCATCGGTGAATAGTCTGCCCAGTCTTGTAATACGGTTTCGCGCGAAACCTTCTGGCTATCAGCATATTGCTGCGCCAGACCCTGGACTAACGGAGTGTCGAAATATCCAGGGCAGATCACATTGGCAGTGATGCCGTCTGCGGCGTACTCGGTTGCGATGCACTTCGCAAGCGCGTTTAAACCAGTTCTCAAAGTACTTTGAATGACTGACGATTTTTCCGCTTCCAGTCCAAATATTGATCCTAGAAAAATAATTCGACCGTAGTTGTTTTTCTTCATCGCGGGAATTAGTAAACGCGGTAAGACTATAGCGGGGCGAAGCAGCAAGTCGATTCCTCGTTGCCACTGTTCATCTGTCGCAACGCTAAACGGATAAGTCGGTGGATGTCCGGTGCTCAGCACGAGTACATCGATATCTCCGAAGGTCTTTTGCGATTCGTCAACAACTCTATTTAAGTCGCTTTCGGTGGTTAAGTCTGCTCCGAGACCAAAACATCTTGGGAGCTCTCTCTTGTCTCCGGGAGTGGATGCGTAACTTTGATATTTTGCTTTTACGGCTTCCTCGATTTTTTGCACGGCATCAACAACTTTGTCTTCCGCCCGCGAGCAGATTGAAACGTTAGCGCCCTCCTCGGCAAGCGCTTGAGCGCAAGCGAAACCGAGCCCGTAGCTTGCGCCGGTGACGATTGCATTTTTGCCGTTTAGGTTTAGTTGCATTTGTTGGTTGAAAAGAGTGTGCTGGCGATGGGTTTCGCGCAGCGATTTGCTCGACGTTAAGCAGTTAAGGATACCATGCGGCTTGTGATGTCCAAACGTGGTAAAGTCGTTGCGGTTCCTCAAAAGAGGGTTCAGAAAGTGGTCGCCAAGAACAAAAACTTCCTGGTCGTCAACGCGTTTGCCGATGGCCCATTCGGTGGAAATCCGGCGGGCGTTTTTCCTGACGCGCAAGGTCTCGATGACGTGACAATGCAAGCGTATGCGAAGCAACTGAACCTGGTTGAAACTGTTTTCGTCACCAGGTCCGCAGAGGCGGACTTCCGCCTGCGGTACTTCACTCCAAACGGCGAGGTGCCGATTGCGGGACATCCGAGTGTTGCCGCGTGGATGGCGTTGCATCAAAAAAAGTTGATCGATACAAGCAAGAAGTCGCACTACACGCAGATTAACAAAGCCGGAATTCAGGAAATTCAATTTGACTTGAGTAACAGCGACCATCCGATGGTCACCATGAAACAGCCTACACCGCGCTTCTTGGAAGGACAGTTTGACAGCGAGCACGTTGCTTCTGTTTTGGGTCTTGAAGAAAAACATATTGATACGCAGCTTCCGATCCATGCTGTCGATTGTGGCCTCGGTCATCTTATTGTGCCAATTCGAACACTCGAAGCCCTTATGATGGTAAAGCGTCACATCGAGCCCTTGCGAAAACTGTGTCAGCAAGCCGGAGTTCGCGAGGCGCAACTTTTCTGTTTTGAAACATTGAACAAATCGTACAACATTCATACACGCAATATTTGTCCGCGCGAGGGTTTAGAAGACCCTGCTTGCGGAAACGGAAACGGCGCATTGGCAGCCTATCTTGGACGATACTGCTGGACCGAGCGAAAGGATTTTACGATTCGTGCCGAGCAGGGAAATATTATTCACATGCCGTCTGTGATTTTTACGCGAGCGGTGCGCACCGGAAAACAAATAGACGTGTTTGTCGGTGGAACCGCCGTGGTGATGCTGGAAGGCGAATTCAAAGTTTAGAAGTAATTGATAGCGTAGAGCTTGCTCTTTTCGCATCCGCGCGTTTTTCTTTGTTATTCCAAGTGCGCGACTAATACTGTCTCACCAAGTCAAACAACTCAGCGAGGCTTTCGTCCATAGTTGTAATTTCCGCGCGAAGGTCTTGAAGCATCGCGGTTCTATCTTCGAGAATGTCTATGGTCATCGTCGTGTCTTTTTCATGGTGATGTCCGGTAAGTTTTCTAATTCGAGAGTGCTGGTGCTGTTTGTGTTTTCCAGAATGTGTAAAACAGAAATTCAGTTTTTGCCAGCGCATAAGCATTATCTGTGCGCGATTAGTTCCAGTGCCGTCAGGTGGAGTGCTGGAGAGAAATGCCCAAACGCTTTCCGGATATCCTGAGTGTTCGACCGTCGGGTCGAAAATTTTTGCGAGCATATTCGGCAACGGAATTTGCGATCGGTCGCCCGCATGCTCTGCTCTATATGCCCAATATGATAAGGCCGACTGACCTGTGCCCTCAAAGATGTCGACAGTGTTGCTGGCGAATCGTGACAGATCGGCCATCTCTAGTGCACCAGAGATAATACCAGTTAAACCGCCTGCGACAAAGTCTGCGTATGTGTTGTAACGGATCGCCTTATCCCGAAGCTCGGTCAAGTAAGCCGTTTTGCTTGAGTCTTTGGCAATCTCTCTATCGATCACATTGGTACAACGTCGAACATCGAAGCCAAGTTCGGCGAGTCGTTCCGTGATCCTTTGTTTACTGAGAAGGTAAGCGATGGCGTTATCCGAAGATTTGTTTTCTTGAAACGCTTTGAAAGAATCATCGAGGGCCTCGATTTCGGGAGCAAGTTTCCACACTCTGACCATTTCGAGTGTCAATGTGGATAGTCCATAATCCGCACTGGTTATTGGGAGCCCCTGGGCGATTTGATTCAACTTCCCCGGCTTTGCTGGTGTCACTGATGGTGCGTCTTTCGAGAAAAGACCGGCATGATCGGGAGTCAGATCCGGGGTGAATGTCTTGGCAGGTGCTGACTTCTCTGCTGTCTGTTTGGCGCCGTTGATCGTCAAGAGGACCGGGACATCGCGAACGTCAGTTCCTGGCGTGGCCGCAGGAACCGTCTCGGCTTGCGAAGCTGTGCAACTCAGCAAGAGCATCAGTATGGAGATTAGGACTTCCGGAAACCGGCGCAAACGTTTCTTCCCTGACAAATTAATACCGTCAGTAATGTTCGCAGCTAAGCCTAGTCTTGTGAACCCTGGAAAGTTTAATTGTGTTCCAGAGAAGTCCCCCCTGACTACTGGCTGTTTTCGGTGAAATCTGTTTTTTGTCCGTATCTGTGAGGCTTGTGCCTAATGCAATCAGCTTTCCAATAGGGCGTACGCTGAGATTTGCTTTCAACGCTCATGGTTGTCGAAGATTAGCGTCTTATTGCGCGAGCAGTTCTTTCACCAATTTCTTGGTTTTGCCACTCTTTGCTATTGACTGAAGGAATTGAACGGTTTTATCGTTCGTGATTTTGGTGTTGTCTGAATGCAAAAGTTCGTTGAAGAATTCGAGCAACAGGGCAAAGCCATTGGGAATGTGCTCGCCTCCTTCAAGGGCGGCTTCGACGACCTGACGGATTGCGTTTGTATGTAGCGAACTCACCCGCGCAACTTCGGATAAAGAGCTGACCAGGCGTTGGATTTTTGCCTGCGGATGAAAAAGCAGTTTGTTTATCTCGATCGCGAATGATTCGATGTCCAAACTGCGATTCTCAATTTTTTCGATAGTGATATCTCTCGCCACTCCTGAGATGCTGGTGGATTGGCTTATATTGGCGGCCGCGAGTATGCAATAAGAACGTCTATCGAATTCGAATGATTTGTCGAGGAGAGGCTCCAGATACACTTCTAGTCCCTGGTCTGTAGAATAGAAATAGTCTATCGAGGCCGCCAGCGCTCGGATTCCTGTTGCAACGAAAATCGCCCTGACCGAAGGAAACCAGGTGAGCGCACAGCGAGCGGTCGTATCCAGACCCAGGTTCACGAAGAGTGGCTCATCGTCAAGTTTGAACGATGCCGCTACTGCTGGTGGCATTCGAACTGACTCAGCGGCTAGCCATACTAGAGACTCGGTTCGGCTTGGAGAGGTGACATTATCGCTGAGTTTGGAAGCAAAACGTACCGCGTCCCAGAAGTCCCCTGCGTAAACGTCAGTGTTTGAGAAGTCGAATCTCATCAACGGAAGCCTGAATAATGCTATTGCTTGATCTTCAGCGGCTGGAGTCTTTCCCGTGTCTATCCATTTTTGCCAACGTTTAAGCAAAATTTCTGGGTCAATAAATCCGTTTGTCTGGGTTGGTATTGAAAGCAGTGGCAAACGACTTTTTTCTTCGATTTGTTTCATGATGGTTTGGAATCGGCGACTCATGAATTTACTCATACTCGATCGCGAATAACTATGTTCTAACTCGTCGCCACCAAGCCACTTTGCTATGAAATTCAGCGTGTCAAGAACGCCATCGTGATTTTGGCATGTCTTTTGAAGAGTGTGGGCCCGTTTTAAAATTGGTGCGGATCGAAGAGCAAAATCCTCTGCAGGTTTGTCACTAAGTCGCACCGCCGCGTCAAGGACTCGTTCTAGCTCGATGACATCGTCCAGGTGTTCCAGCAGGTATGTGCAGCTTGCTAGAAGGTCATCAATCGTTTCTATCGGCTGGATGTTTGAACATGTTAAAAGTGGGCTAGGAGGTGCGTTTTTCGACAGCTTGTATAGGCTAGAGGAGTCTTTCGGTCGAACGTCCGAATCATTGAGGAGCGTCGCTATTAACCTCCGCACCGACGGCGACAGTGCATCAATGTATTCGATTAGCTGCATACGCAAGCTATCTTCGATTCTCTCATTGTGTTTGGCAATCAGTTGCACCGCGCATTTTTGCACTTCCGGCGAGTGGTGGAGTAGTGCTGAGCATGCGATGCTGCTTAGCTCGCGGACGGCGGCGGGGTTTGTTAAAATCGTTTCGTCTATGAGTTTGAGGGCTGAGAGCGCGGTCGACTTTGCCTTCGCAAAAAGAGGTGCTTCAATATTTTGCAGTATAAGCTCGACCGGAAGCGAATATTCTTTCGCTACCACGATGAGAGCGTTCAACGCCATCGTCACTGTGGAAGGTGTTGGGCTCCCCAAGAGGTGCGCGTATTTTTCTTTGCGTTGAAAGCGCTCCGCCAGAGTCGGTCTTAGCTCTTCGTGAAAGCGCGAATGCCAGCCGGCGCGAAACTGAGCAAATCCTTGATCTAGACTGTCAAGGCTTGCGTCGAGTGCACGACTTCGGCTCAGAGATTTGTCTTCTGTCGCCTTCAGCAGCATAGAACTCCATGTAGAGTCTGGTGCCGAGTACTTGTCGTGGGCAGCCAGACTACTCTCATTGGATCCCTCGACCTCAAACAAGCGCCAAACGTAATGGTCAAAGAACGTGGTGCCAATGCTCAAGCGCTCCGGATGGTAGGAATTGTCTCCGCTGTGTTGCGGACCAGACTTCATTATCAGTTTAACAAAGCTGTCCGTGTCAGGAGTCGTAATTAGACCTTCTTCTGCCAACATAGATATCGTGTCAGGAGCAATTCGCTCTTGCTCCACCAGCTTTTCAATAATTGCAGGAGCGATCGTGCTTCTGAGTGATTTTATTAGCGTCAAATCAAAAGTGCTGCTGTGAACGAACCAGAAGGAGATTTTCTCTGGTAGATTCTCATCGTCGCAAGTCACGATCATAGCGTTGAATGCTGCTCTTAGCGTTAATTCCTGCGAGGCTTTCTTGTAGGCCGCGACGGCAGTTTTAGCAAACGACTTCAGCTCCGAAGCGGTCATTCCATCAAAGAATTCGCGCAGTCCTTGGTAATCCGCTGTTTCAATAATTTCGGCGAGTCGCTTATTCTCTATGTTCTTCATGTTTTTTTGAAGTGGTTGAGTGGTCGGCAAGTTTAAGCCTTGCAGCAAGTATATGCTTGCATGGACCTCGTAAGCCCTGGTATTTCCCATGCCAGGGACAAGTGCATTGTGCTTGCTCACCGTTTAGTTTTACGTGATGTGTAACATCTGAGCTAACTATTCTCAGCTCGGCACCATTGGTGGTGCAGGATAAAACCGTGACCTTTCCGTCTTCCAATAGTCGTCTGGCGTTTTTGAGTCGCGGATGCATTCCCTCTATATTGTCGAGGTCAAATGGCAGTTCGCGGTGAAAATATGATTTGTTGAACACATCAAAGCCGACCATCCCGGTGCTGCCCATGATGGCTAGCCCGATCCGAACTTTGTCAGTGTTGAGGCTCGTCTGTTCCGAAAGAGAGTCAATGTTTATTTTTGATTGCCACTTCAGTGCCGCACGTATCCGTGGTAGATACGAAAAATCGGCGTCTTTCAAGTCACTTAGTACCTGTCCTTCTCCAGAAAAACCGCGAGTAACATCAGCTGTCAGCGTGATGCAAAGAGCGGTACCGCCGAACTGTAACTGCCACTCGGAAGACTGCCGATTCGCATCTGTGAAAATGCGCAGACGGTCAGCAAAGGGAGATAGGTCCGTAAGCAATTGCAGACGCTGAAGTCCACTAACGGCGACTGCTTCGGATGAATCGATCTGACTGAGGCGGAGTCCGTTGCCAGAAGACACCACAAAGAAGCTAGACCTCTGGGATGGGTTTCTAGGTAACGAACGGAGAAATTGCAAGGCTTCTATTCTGCCGATGTCATATCGTAGTTCCATAGCGGACTGATATGACTGAACTTCAACGAAGCCTTTAAGCCACCGCAGAGGTAAATCAACTTTTCGTTCGATAACAGATTCCAATCCGCGTTGCAACAAAACTTCGTTTGTTCCGACACTCACTGCCAGTCTATCAGTGTCGCGAACTCTAGCGAGTGCTGCCTGCATTGGTTGATTGAAATCGACGTTGGTCGTTCCATTGCTGACAAACTGACCATTGTAGGATTCCGGCGAAAAATCTGCTCGAATGTAAGAACTGCAACATGCGGAAAAGCCCTCGAACCTGAGCATCTCAGCCCCAGCTGTAACGACCGGATCACGGTTTATTAACTTGCTTACAACGTTCGGAGGAATGTAATACCGTGTCGAGACGACCTTTGCTACGCCTAAGAGTAACTGCGCTGAAAGACGAGCTTTGATGAGCCGACCCTCAAAAAAGTACGGGAAGGTTGAATCGTTTTGCGAGGTCGCGAGCAGCAGTTTCTGACCCGCCGCGGACTCTGTCAGTTGAGACGCGAAAGGATAAAGGTAAGTGTGCTCGATGGAGGTTGACGCCATTCAACGCCGATCCAGGCTGGGTTGACTCAAATTATAGCAACTGGATTGCGATGGTGTGATCACCAGGGTGATTTTCTGAACAGCGAGTTCGATTCGAGATAGACTGACAGAAGAAGTCTGGAGGACTAATGGGAACAAGGTATCGCAAAGCTGCGGCGACTGTTTGTTGCCTGACTGTTCTATCTCATTTTTGTGTTGGACTTGCACTTGCAGAGGTTCACCTTGCGTCGGAAACCAAATCTGCCAACCCTGCTTTCGCCAAGCCCATCGGGAATTTTATATTGGGTTCTGGACTGAACACGGAGGCGGAGTTTTACAAATATTGCGCGGACTATTACTGGCCCTCTCCGCGGAATGTTCTTACAGACCAACTGACATCGGTCACGCAGAATGCGCCAGTAAAACCGCGGACCACGATCATCTCGAATCCTCCGATTCACGTGGACCCCTTCTCTGGTCAACTGGGCTCAAGAAAAGGCCAATTGCAGAAAGCCCCCCGTAAAATCAGGGTATGGCGTTCTGGCGTAGACAGCATGTCCGGAACTGCGGCTGACAACGGTGCAGCAAATGGCTCAATGAAAATCCACGTAAGTGAGAGAACCGGCTCGCTCACAGTCAAGTGCGATTATCCAACATGGAGCAACCAAGTTATAAACGATCTCCCGTTACCTGGAATTGTGCTCACCTTTTCTGAAGACGTCGTTAGACCTGATCTGGTTGCGTCTGTCGATGTATCGAGCCTTGCGACGATTTCGCCTCCTGTGGATGGACGATGGACCTGCATGAACCCGAGAACGCTTCTCTTTCAGCCATCCGAGAAAGGTTTTGAGCGTGGCACCACATATAGTGTCATGGTTGAGGCTGGTGTGAGCTCATTGAGCGGTAAAGTTCTAAGTCAAACTTTCAAAAAGAAGTTTTCAACCAGTTTTGACAATCCCATTTTGAAAGAAGGGAAAGCCCCAAATTCTATTGTTCTCCAATTTCAGCAGGACGTTGCAATGGAGACTATCTTGCCTCGCGTTAAAGCTAAGCAGCTAGTATTTGAACAGGATCCGGTGACAGGGGTTTTGCTGAATCGGAAAAGCGAGAATACGGTGGAATTGCGACTAGGCTCGGAGTCGGAGTCTCGAAGAATCGTAGGTGTCGACTATATCAAAGATCGTTCTGTGGCGTTAATACCTAAGATTCCTCTGGCTGATGGAGCGCGTTTAGAGATTATTATTGAAGCTGGCATCCGCTCGAGGAAAGGCGAAGCTAGCACTTCTGGCCCGGTCGTGAGTGGATTATTTTTTCAGCCCAGGAGTGAAGTCAATGTCGTTAATACCGACCAAGTGTTTGAGCCAGGACAACCTCTGGTTCTCGCGTTCGACAACTTTGTGGGAGAGGGCAATAGTGCCGACGATGTGACCGTTGAACCCAGCATAGAAGGATTCGGCCTTCAGCGTTCAACCCGCGAGTTGATAATAACCGGGAAAACAGTTCCAGAAACAACATATGCCGTTTCGATTAAAAGAGGTTTTAAGACCTCTGATGGAAACACCTTCTCAAAAGATAGAGTTTTCCGTGTTCGGGTCGGTTCTTATGCGCCGAGGCTTATTCCACCGGCTCACCCCTTTCAACTCTGCCATTCTTTTGATGGTAAGACGATTCCGATTCAATCAGTAAACGTACCAAAAATAAGGGTAAAAATTTACGATGCAGCATTATCTCGTGTCCCTTGGGTGAAGCTTCAGCCGTTCGCGTCGAAGCCTCCTGTGGAGGATTCTTTGTTAGGAGCTATCGAGATCGCACCGCGAGCACCTAAAAACGAAGTTTCAATATCTAGAGTTAACTTAGCGAGGTTTTTCGAAGGCGGTAAAAGCCAGCTTCTTGTAACTGTAGAGCAAGTGGCAGAGCAAGCAGAAGGCTCAGATTCAAATTATTCCCAGTTGCATGCTTATCCACCGATAAGACACTACACTCTTGCAATTCAAGCCTCTGATATCTCAGTCACGTGCATACCGGCGCTAGATAGAAGCATGTTTTTTGTAAGTGACGCTATAACTGGAAAACCCATAGTTGGGGCAAAGGTGACTCTCAGCAGTAGCTTCGGTTACGCTCCTGCGGAGGGCGACTCCATTGAACTACCATCAACAGACGATTCGAACAAACCAAGCGCTGCGTTCACTGACAAGGATGGAATAGCAATATTTTCAAATTCCCGCAACAAAGCGCCTTTGGCTTGTGTTTTGGTTGAGAAAGACAAAGAGAAGATTGTAATCGCCGCAGGTCGAAACTATCTAGAAACGGAGCTCCATCCAGCACTTGTCAGAACGCCTGTCTCCAGCTCAAACACTCAGTTGTCTTTCAATTTGCCGTTTGAGAAATCGAGGGGTGTTTTCATCTGCAATAACGGACAAGAAGTTCGAGTGATACCAGTCGAAGCTTACGGGAAACAGTTGCGCATGTTTGTTCCCCAACTGACTCCTGAGCATCCAATAGGTCATTGCTACCTTAAGGTGTTTAACGAGGGGAGCAGATCACGCAAGCATTTGGCCAAATCCGCGATGTGCTCCGTCTTTTATGGCGCCATTGAGACTTCGAAGGTAGAAATTAGAGACTTGGGATGGTCTTTGCGAGATGGTCTGTCCATAACGTCCGCCTTTGTTTTTGCTCCGACCGAGATGAAGGATGCCAAAGCTGATTGGACGCTAAAGCAGTTTGGATATAATTTTTCAACCTCTACTGCTGGCATTCCATCGCCGAGAAATTGTCCCGTGGTGAATGTATCGTGGCAGGTTAGGGAATTGCATCGCGTTGAGAGACCGAGTAGTCACTTACATATGAGCAGTTGTGGATGGGGAAATTCTCCTCCATCGCTCGATGACCTCTTTCCGTTGATTAGAGAACCGGCCGATCAACTAACAGTGGAGAAACAAGCTGCAGACTTGCTAGACCCTGCCCAACAGGGACCAGTAGTAACATTGTTCGTGCCTAAGGTTGTTCACTCAGGAGATATCTTCTCGCTGCCGTTAAAATTTGAAAACCCAACGAATGATGAAACCTTTCAGATTTCCATTAGGGAAAAAGGCGGTCAAGTTCTATACACGAAAGACATTGATATCAAATCCGGTACTACGGAAGTCTTCATCGACAATTTTAGTAAATTTGACCCGCGCTTCTCTGTTTCCAGACTTGTTCTGACCGTGATGAAGAAGCAGCTGACGTACAGAAGCAATAGTGGTGGCGATTGGTCGTTCGAACTAAATTGGAAGAGTGGGTTGCCCGGGCAGTCGGAGCAGATAAGAACTGGAACTTCTCCGACCAAGTTTAATGACGATGGTCAAGACGTCGAGTTATGTTCTGATAGTGAGGTACCGGTCAATTCTGTACTGGAAGTGTCCAACGACCTGACCGCATTCATTGAAAATCAAGAACGCAAGCTCGTCGCTGCGCCCATTCGAAGCGTGATTCAGAGGGCAACGAGAGTTCTCGCTCTGTGTGAACGACGCCGGCAAATGGTCGGAGATGCTCAGAAAAAATTCGACAAAATGATTGAGTCTGAAGTTGAAAAGCTTCTGGAAGCTCGTCTGAATAATAATGACTGGATGTCCTGGTTTCCGGATGGTGCCAATGTCGACAATCATGCAGGCCGGATCTTTTTGCCTATAAGAATGGTGAACCAGGCGTTGGAAGCAGCAGCTCTGGAGGGACTGACCGATTCCGCCATCGTTCAGCATTCGCAGTACGACGATATTTACGCCGTCACGGACTCTCTGGTCCCTGAGTACGCTCGTGCTCAAGCGTTCTCCGTTGCTTGTCTGTGTCTTCATGCGCTGCTCTCTAAGTCTGAGGCGGACAGAGATGCTCTTCTCGGCGATGCAAGTCGTATCTGGGACTTTGTAGTGCCGAAGCTCAAGGTCGACGAATTGAGAGATGAATCGATTGCTCACTTAGCGATCGCCAGTCGCATTCTACAGAGGCGAGTAAGCCAAGCCCAACTTTACGATGAGCGCCTCGACTCAGTTGTAATGAAACTCTCAGGATTTTTGGATGGCGCCACTGTTGGCGATATCGCTAGAAATCCGAAAACCTATACTGAACGAGTGGATAATTTCGTGCACCCGAAAGTAAATCTTCCGCTTGACACCAACGGTAATCCTCAGGACATTCCTTCGGTCTACGATTCAATTACCGCAACTAGTCTGTTGCTGCTGGCTTACCTGGGGGATAAACCAAGCGACTTTTCGAAAAGGAATCCCGAACCTGCGGAAACGTTAGCGACGTTTTTAGAAGGCACCGGTCATGGTGGCGCGTGGAATAACATGAGCGCAGGGTTAGCGCTCCAAGCACTGTACCGTTTCAGAAGTTTCAAACCGGAGAAAGCTGTGGGCGGTTCCGCTCACCTTGACCAGAGCCAGCACGATTTCGCTGTCAGTTTCCCTGCCGGGAAACATGAATTGAAGCAGGCGGTGCTCACTTCGACGGAAGGGCACGTTCCTACGATGACACTCTCACCGGACCTTCGATATGGCATCAACTCGCTCGTCTTCTGCAAGCAGACCGCCAAAGAATCCAGGTACAACCTGAAGTACAGAGTAAAAAGGATCTTTTTTGCAGACCCGAAAGACAATTCAAATCTGCAGGCTGGAGAGCCGGTTTGGCAATCTCCGGATGGAACCTGGCATTGCAAGCGGAACGCTACGCTGACCATGCGACTGTTCATTCTACCGGATCAACGCAGAGACTTCATTGCCACAGTCATTCCCGCTTGCGCAGGACTTGAGCCGAAGGTTCCATCAGAGGAAATCACCTATGACTCGGCTCCTCTGCGGGAAGAAACGAATGCTGCTTATCGAGAGCTCTATAATCGATGGGCGCAGAAGATTGAAATAAATGATACTGGATTGGAGCTTTACTCAAGATCGGTTTCGCCGCAGCTCTATCGGTTTGATTACAAATTTAAAACGCCGATGTCCGGCAGATTCTTTGTGCCGGCTGTTTCGATTGATTCAGTTTTCGAGTCCGTCAAGACGGAGTACATCGATCACACGACTTTAGAAGTCGAGGACTAGACTGAAAAGTTCAAAACCAAGGGCGTAAGCTAAGTTTTAGTTGTAAACTTAAGTCGTCCCTGAGCGGTAGCAATAATGTGCGGAAGATACACGCAAACTCACACTCACAAAGAGATTATGGAACGTTTCGATCTCGATGCGTTGTTCATGGATCTGGATCCGCGATACAACATTTCGCCGACGCAGACCGTTCCCATAATTCTCGAACGAGATACCGACGATAACAAAACGGTTCGCGTGCTCGACGCAAGCAGTTGGGGTTTGATCCCCGGATTCGTGAAGGACCCGCGTCTGTTGAAGCCGATGATTAATGCGCGAGCGGAAACGCTGATGGAGAAGCGCATGTTCAAAGGTGCCTTTTTGAGTCGGCGCTGTTTGATACCAGCCGATGGTTTTTACGAATGGCTCACCGAGAATAAGAAAAAACAGCCTGTGCGGTTTCAAGTGAACAATGGTGAACTGTTCGCATTCGCCGGGATCTATGAGGAAGGTAAAGACCTCGAAGGCAACCCGCGCAGGACGTGTTCGATTATCACGGTTGCTGCGAATGAAACTGTTTCGCCTGTTCACGATCGTATGCCGGCGATTTTGAAAATTGAGGATGAGAAACGTTGGATCGATCATTCGTTGAATGATCCGAAAGAACTTATGGAGATGCTCAATCCATGCGATAACGCGATTATTGACTGGTATCGTTGCTCGACCGTGGTGAACTCGTCGCGTTCCGACAGCAAGAACTGTATCCTTCGCGCGGGCACGCCGGAAGCGCTCGCTGCCGAAGACGCACAGCGAATCGCAGCGGCCGAAGCCAAAGCGAACAAGGCGAGCAAAGGCAAAGCCAAGAAAGACTCTGGCGACGACGGCGTTCAGCTGATAATGCACTTGCCGAACTAGCGCACCGTATACGGTGTATTCATTTCGCGGACCGAAGTTTAGTTCGACTTTAAAATATCGAGTTGAGCGTTGATGCTGGCGATTTGCTTCTCGATATCAGCGAGAGCTGCTTCCTGCTCTTCGACCTTTTCCTTCGGAGCACGTGCGCGGAAGCTTTCGTTGCTGAGCTGACCTTTGACGCGCTCGCGTTCCTTTTCTTTTGCACCGATACGCTGATTGAGTTTATCTCGAGTTTTTTCAACGTCGATCAGTTTATCGAGCGGGATGTACACTGTCGTGTCTGAGATCATCTCGAATGCGGCTTTACCAGCTGGTTTCTCCGCGCTGATTGTAACCGGGTTCGCGTTTGCCAGACGTTTAATTGCATCGACGTTTTTCGAAAGCAATTCTTTTTCGCTATCGTTTTTCACGACGATAACCGCTTCTGCTTCGGCTTTGGCGGCAACGTCGAATGTTTGTCTGATGTTTCTGATCGAACGGATTACGCGAATCAGGTATTCCATTTGAGCGTCTGCTTCTTTGTCGGTGAAGTCTGGATTGCCCGATGGATAGGGCGCAAACATGATTGAATCGATCTCTTTGAACGATAGAGATTTCGGCAAGTATGACCAGAGTTCTTCAGTGACGAACGGCATAATTGGATGCAGCGCGCGCATTAGACCTTCGAAAATTGTGTAGAGAACGGTTTTCGTTTGCCCGCCCGCTTCGCCTTCTTGAGCAATCTGAATCTTTGCTATTTCAAGATACCAGTCGCAGAACTGATCCCAGATGAATTCGTAGAGGTCGCGAGCGACGTCGTCGAAGTCGTAGTTGTTCAAACTGTTTTGCAGTTTTTCCAACATGGAATTGTATTTGAAGAGAATCCAGCGATCCGCAAGAGTCAGCGATTTTTGATCGATGCCGCGCGGCTCGTAGCCGTCGAGTTGGTTGAGAACCAGTTTGCCGGCGTTCCACAGTTTATTAACGAAGCGTTTGTATTCTTCCAGTTTTTCCTCACGGAAGCGAACATCTTGATCGCCTTTGACGCCCATTGAGCAGAACCAGAATCGGTTAGCATCAGCGCCATACTTATCGATCATATCCAGTGGATCGATAGCGTTGCCTTTTGACTTGGACATCCGCTTACCATCGTGGGTTTGGATGACCGGGTGAATCAGCACGTGTTTGAACGGAATGGTGCCGACGAATTTCAAACTCATGAAAATCATGCGTGCAACCCAGAGGTTGATAATTTCACGAGCGGTCGAGAGGACTGTTGTCGGATAGAAGAATTTCATTTCCTTCGTGTTGTCTGGCCAGCCGAGAGTGGCGAACGGCCACAGTGCCGAACTGAACCATGTGTCGAGTACGTCCTCGTCTTGTTTCAGTTTTTCATCTCCGCACTTCTCGCATTTTGTCGGCGGCTCTTCGAAGGCGGCTTCATGTCCGCATGCTTCGCAGGTCCAGACCGGGATGCGGTGACCCCACCAGAGTTGTCGGCTGATGTTCCAGTCGCGAATGTTTCTCATCCAATCAAGATAAGTTGATGCATAACGACCGGGGATAAACTGAATGCGATCTTCCTCAACTGACTTGATTGCCGGCTCTGCGAGTTCCTTCATCTTCAGATACCACTGCTCTGAAAGATAAGGTTCGATAACAGTCGCGCACCGCTCGCAGTGCCCTACGCCGTGAGTGTAGTCGCGGGTTTCTTCGAGTAATTCTTTCTCGGTAAGCTCTGCGACTGCAGCCTCGCGAACTTTAAAACGATCGAGTCCCTGGAATTGTGCGGGGACGAATTCGTTCTTCATCAACTTGCCGTGTTCGTCGATAGCGACCGGGCTGTCGAGTTTGTGACGTTGACCGACTTCCCAGTCGTTGGCATCGTGAGCCGGAGTGATTTTCAAAGCTCCTGTACCAAATTCTCGATCTACATATTGATCTTCGATTACAGGAATCACGCGATCGGTGAGCGGTAGTTTTACATTTTTGCCGACGAACTTCTTATAGCGATCGTCTTTAGGATGAACTGCAACGGCGACGTCTCCGAAGAGCGACTCTGGTCTCGTAGTTGCAATGGTGATGTGGTCGCTTCCGTCTTCGAGGAAATATTTGATGAGATAAAGATGACCCTTGGTATCTTTGTGTTCGACTTCGAGATCCGACAGACTCGTCAAGCAGCGCGGGCACCAGTTGGTGACGCGGTGACCGCGATAGATCAGTCCATCCTTGTAGAGAGTGACGAAAGCGCGGTAGATCGCTTTGACGTAGGACTCGTCCATCGTGAAGGCGACGCGGCCCCAGGTGAAGCTGACGCCGAGCCGTTTGTATTGGACCATGATCTGGTCGCCGTATTGTTTGCGCCATTTCCAGACCTGCTCGATGAATGCTTCGCGACCCATCTCGTGACGCGAGAAAGGTTTCTTCACCTCGGCGGTTTTCATCTTCTCGTCGTGCTCTTTGCGCAGCTGGCGCTCTACTACCATCTGCGCGGAGATGCCGGCGTGGTCTGTACCTGGCTGCCAGAGGACGTTATAGCCCTGCATCCGTTTCAGCCTTATCAAAATGTCTTGCAGGGTGCCGTTGAGCGCGTGACCCATGTGCAAATTGCCAGTGATATTGGGCGGGGGCAGCGCAATCGAGAAACGCGGCTTATCCGGGTCCATCTCAAGCTCGAACACGTAACTGTCGAACCAGTATTGAGTCCATTTCGCCTCGATTTCTTTGGGCGCGTATGGACCGCTTTTCAGCTCTTCCTGCATTCCTTTTTGTGTGCTCGCTTGTGTCATGGGTGGATACTTTCGTGAAGTGGGCCTGTGATGTCTGGTTGTAACCGATTTCAAGTGATGAGTGAGTTCTCACCGGAAGTTCGGATGTGAAACGACAGCGCATTGCGGTTTTTCCGCGGACGCATCGCAATTATTGCCTTTCGTGTAGAAAGGCGCGGAAGTGGAATTATAGTAAGCTTGCCGCCCCTCGGCAACTTCGCGGGGTTTGAACACTGCGAAATATCAAGTTCTTAAACATATAAAGGAGGAATGAAGGTGTCTGATGCTAGAATCAGCCTCGTCTCGTCGGGTAAAAGTGCTTGACTACCCGGCGCGCGTATCTGTTTAGTCGCACACTGCAGGAACTTGGTTACATGATTTCTTCGAATGATCTTAGACCGGGCGTAACAATTCAACACAACAATGGTGTATGGGCAGTCGTTGACGCCATGCACGTGAAGCCCGGCAAAGGCTCGGCTTTCGTTAGAACCAAATTGAAGAACGTCGAAACCGGCAGCGTGCTCGAAGTTACCTTCAGAGCCGGTGAAAAAATGCCGTCCGCGATGATTGAGAAAGAGGACATGCAATACCTCTTCAAATCCGGCGAAAACTTCACCATGATGAACACCGCTACATTCGAGCAAATCGAGCTCGAAGAGAAATCCATCGGCGATGTTTGCGAGTTCTTGAAAGAGGGTCTGGAGGGCATTACTGTTCTCCGCTGGGATGGCAAAATCATCGGTGTTGAACTGCCGAACTCCGTCGAACTCGAAATTACCGAGTGCGCTCCGGACGAACGCGGTGATACCAGCTCTGGTGGCGGCAAACCGGCAACATTGGAAACCGGAGCGGTAATCACCGTGCCGTTCCACATCAAGGTCGGCGATAGAGTCAAAGTTGACACCCGCACCCGTAAGTACGTAACCCGAGTCTAGAGGTCTGACGTGAAAATCGATCTGGAGCAAATTCGCGAACTTCTAACTGTGGTCAGTTCGACCGATGTCACTGAGCTGACAATCGAGTTCGGCGATCAAAAGATCACGGTCAAGAAGGCTCCGGCAGTGGTGGCACCTGCTGAGAGCAAACCGATTGTCGTAAAAACTGAACACCTCGCGCCGGTAGCTCCGCTGCCGAAACTTTCGCAGCCGGCACCGCCGCCTGAGGCGCCAACAGCGGACGCACCTCCACAGCCACCTGCAAGCACCGAGAACGGCAATGGCAACTACGTCGAAATCACTTCGCCGATGGTTGGAACATTCTATCGTTCGCCTTCGCCGGACTCGCCTCCGTTCGTGCAAGTCGGTGACAGAGTTTCTGTCGGTCAAACCGTCTGCATCATCGAAGCGATGAAGTTGATGAACGACATGCCGGCTGAAGTCGGCGGCAAAGTCGTGAAGATCCTGGTTGAGAACGGCACAACCATTGAGTACGGACAGCCGCTATTCCTGGTCGATCCCAAGGGTTAGAACTTGAGTAAAGTACCGAACATCGAAAAGGTATTGATTGCGAACCGGGGTGAAATCGCCCTCCGCGTCATTCGCGCTTGCCGCGAACTCGGAATCAGAACGGTCGCGGTCTACTCCAAGGCTGACGCGGATTCTCTCCACGTCAAGCTTGCCGACGAGAGCTTCTGCATCGGACCACCACCGTTGCAGCGCAGCTATCTCCACATCCCGGCGCTAATCAGCACCGCTGTCGTCACTGGCGCGGACGCTGTGCATCCCGGTTATGGTTTCCTCTCAGAGAACGCTAACTTCGCGGACATCTGCGCCGACCACAGGATCAAATTCATCGGTCCTAGCGTTTACGCGATGACCTCCATGGGCGACAAAGCGTCGGCTCGCGAAACGATGAAGAAGGCGGGCGTTCCGACCGTTCCTGGAAGCGACGGTTTGATCGAAAGCGAAGCTGAAGCCTTTAAACTGGCTGAAGAAATCGGTTTTCCTGTCATCATCAAAGCTACTGCCGGTGGCGGCGGACGTGGCATGCGAATCGCCACTAATCAAGGGCAGCTGGCAAGCGCGATCACCATGGCTAGAAGTGAAGCTGCGGCCGCGTTTGGCGATGGTGGCGTTTATATCGAAAAGTATTTGAAACCGATTCGCCACGTTGAAATTCAAGTTCTTGCCGACAGTCACGGTAACTGCATCCACCTTGGTGAGCGCGATTGTTCCGTTCAAAGACGGCACCAGAAGCTTATCGAAGAGGCGCCGAGTCCAGCTCTCACCCCTGAGCTGCGTGAGCAGATGGGACGTGCTGCTGTGCTGGCGGCGAAAGCGATCAACTATGAAGGCGTGGGCACTGTCGAGTTTATTCTCGCCGGCGACAAATTCTATTTCATGGAAATGAATACTCGTATTCAGGTCGAGCACCCTGTTACCGAGATGATCACCGGAGTCGATCTGATCAAAGAGCAGCTTCGTGTTGCCGGCGGTGAGAAGCTCACGTTGAAACAGGAAGATATCAAGTTCAACGGTCATGCCATTGAATGCCGCATTAACGCTGAAGATTCGGAGCGCAATTTCTTGCCGTCGCCCGGTCGCGTCGATGCTTATATCGCTCCTGGCGGTCCTGGGGTGCGGATTGACAGCCACTGTTATCCGGGCTACAGCATTCCGCCGTTCTACGATTCTTTGATGGGCAAGCTGATTGTCTGGGGCAAGACTCGTGACGAAGCCATCGATCGCATGCTGAGAGCGCTCGATGAGTATGCAATAACCGGCGTCAAAACAACGATTCCGTTTCACCAGAAAGTTTTGAATCACGCCGTCTTCCAGCAAGGAGAAGTCAGTACCGACTTCATCGAAAAATACATGACCCCGGCTAAGGTCAAATAGACTTTACCGGTTTCCCGAGACCTGTTATAAAGAAACCAACGTCTCGGATGTGGCTCCATAGCTCAATGGTGGAGCGAGCGACTCATAATCGCCAGGTTACAGGTTCGAATCCTGTTGGAGCCACTCTTTCAAAACTTACATAGCTGACAGCATTAGCGCATCGCCAGAAAAACCGCTGCTCTTGCTGCTAGTTTAAACGCGCAACCTTTTCTATGTTGGCGTGTATCGATTATTACTGCGGTCCGGTCTTGAGGATAGACGGGAAAAGGAATCTCTTAGACGTGAAGAACATAAACTGGAGGCGCTTCTTGCCTCCGAAAGAAGATAAGAAGAAGTGGCGCACGTTCTGGATCGTCGCCATCGGTTTAAAAGTTGTGGTGAAGGTAATCGTGATCGTATCTGCTCTTTGGATTGGGCAGTCTATGCATGAAAGCGCGGATGGATTCGCTGGCAAATCCCGAGCGGCGGTGATTGATTCAATGCCATCACATTCGATACCAAAGCATGTAGCAGTTTATTCTTAAAAAGAAACAGTTTTGAACTCGCCAAATAGCATGGCGCGCTTGCGTTAGTATCGTATGTGGTGCCGAGCAGAGTTCCTTAGTTGCAGAAGTTCCTGTATTCCCGCCTTTTGTTTCGCCGTAACCAGGTGGCGCTGATTGCGCTCGATGGACTTGGTTCGTTGGTTGGGAATCGATTTAATGCTTAAGGCTTCACTAAAATCATACGTCAAGAGGTCGGAATCGCTGGTACCAACCTCATCTTGGGCAACTTTGCAAAAAAATGTGGTTTTAAACTGACCTTAACCTCAGATCGGAGAGGATGGTACCAACGAAAGAGAAGAAGAAAAGAATTAGACATCAGAAATCAGAAGGAAAGGGTCATGGGTTATATAGAAGGTTTATTCATCGTTGCGGTCGCTACAGCGCTCTCCGTGTGGATTAACGATAAATTCGATATTGGCGGCGATTACGTCGAAATTACGCCCGAAGCCTAAGCTTTAACCAAAATTGGGATCAGAACTCTTGCGTGCCAGTCAGTTGTGACGAACGCAGGAGTTTTTTGTCTTATGACCAAATATTGTCTATGTTGTCTATGACCAAATATTTTCTATGACCAAGTGTTGTCTATGACCTAAGTATTGTCTTTGACCATATAGTCAAACCGTTGAGCGACCCCTCAAATTGTCTCGTTAGCTTAGTTCCCCCAATAAGGGACACAACGTTTCTTCAGGCTGTAACTCGATCATGGAGTGTAGGCGGCGTTTTCGGAGATTTCTGTTGCGAGAAAGTCCGTCCTGAAGCCTCGAAACCCAACAAAAACGTATCACCTATTAAGGGAACCAACCTAAGATGGCACAGCGAGATAGTCTTACGCGTCGAACCGAGATGGCTCTGCGAGAGCAGTTGTCTCAGAGAGTTCAGCTAGAGCAGTCGTCTCTCGAACTGAGGCGGGTTCAGCGAGAGCAGTCGTCTCTCGAACTGAGGAGGGGTCAGCGAGATGTTCACGTTAGATTCGAGACGAGCAAACCTAATGTTTCTAAACCGATATCGGTTTAAGAACTTCTCGTCTAGTCGGTTAGATTGATGAGCTTACTTTTGACCGGTGGCGTTGACTAGCGTGTCAGTGATTGTTTCGCGCAAGACCTGGCTTGCGTCCTCAACTTCGGTAGTGAGGGCTTTTGCTTTGTCTTGACATTGTTGAAGTTTGATCTCGGCTCTCTCAAGAAATTTGTCGTCGGGGCGGCCACGGGACTTTGAGTACGCCTGATCTACAGCACGCAGTTGCAGCAATGCTTTTCGAAGATCCTTTTCGATTTCTCTTGAATACCTGGCGGATTCGAGAATATAAAAGCCGGTGCTGCCCTGACCAACTCGTAAATTCAAAACCATTTTTTCCGCGCGGTCAGTTGACGGACCGCCAGCGTGTCCAGCGAGTGGCGCCGCCAGGCAAATGCCAAGCGCGATTGCGAGGTTTCTTTTAAATGATTTTGATCCCAACATTCTTCTGTCGCCCATTCCTATTGACCTTTATGGTTGGAAGCCGGCACCTTGACCTGAGTGGGTGCGCTTCTCATGCTATCAATTTACGCGTCGATTTTTGCCGGATGAACAATTTACAAGGTTCGCCGCGTGCAAGATAATGTCTTCCATAAAACTGTCGGCGTCTAAAATGCTCTTATCAAGACCTTCTTACTCTTGTACGAAACCGTCTACAGCGGTATCACTTGCTGCGCGTTCGCGTCGGGCTGTGGCGGGAGCACTTGTTGCGCGTTCGCGTCGGGCTGTGGCGGGAGCACTTGTTGCGCGCTCGCTTCGGGCAAAAGCGGGAGCACCAGTTGCTTTCTCGCTTCGGGCTGTAGCAGGAGCACTAGTTGCTTGCTCGCTACGGGTTGCGGCGGTAGCACTAGTCGCGCGTTCGCGTCGGGTTGGGGCGATCGCGCTTGTGGTCGCGTGTTCGCTACATTCTCTTCCGGCCTCGGCCGACGTCGGTTGGTCCAGTTCAGGGACAATGGCTCCGGCGGGATTCGGCGCAGATCAAATCGGCTCAGCAAACGACTCAAATCTCTCAAAGGGATTGGGCTCGAGTTCTGCAGCGTCTGGCACAAGGTCTACGAAAGGACCTGATCAGGGGTTCGAATTCGGTGCACCGGCGTCAATTGAATCAAATAAGGCTCCGGCAAGTCCGTATGGGTTTAGCGCACAGTTCGACTCGATGAGTAGCCAAGATCTTCTGGCTTCTGGTCTCGATTTTGCGCAGCGCGGATTTTTGGAAGAGGCAATTATGAGGTTCAAAGTCGTGCTGGAGCGCGACCCTAACAACTTGTCTGCCAGAAATAACATTGCTGTTTGTCATAAAAGGCGGGGTGAAACCGACCAAGCCATCGAGCATTTGAAGAAGGCTGTTGCTCTGCGACCGGACCAGGCAGAACTTTATAACAATCTGGCGACGGCATACCTGGCTGCCGGACAATTCGACAATGCGCTCAATGCCAGCTACAAAGCGTTGCACCTGCGACCGGTTTTTGCAGCGGCTCAATATAATCTCGGGCATCTCCTCGCTTTGCGCGGCGATCACGAGAATGCGGTCACTGCGTTTCAGGGTGCCATCAAAGCTAATCCAGGTGATAGCCTGTATCATCGAGACTTAGGCGACAGCCTTCGTTCACTTGCGCGGCATGAAGAGGCGTTGGTCGAATATGAGACTGCGATTCGAGAAGGCGACAAGTCCTCTGAGGCGAAATTTCGGGTCGCAAAAACTTTCGAAGCACTCAACAGATTGGATGAAGCCCGCACGACCCTGAATGAATTAGTCGACGCCCATCCTCGGGATACCGACTATTTGAACGCTCTGGGAGTGGTTTTGTGGAAATCTCACCACCTGGCTGAATCTGTTTTCGTCCTGGAGAAGGCGCTTAAAATCGAGCCTAACTTCTATCGAGCACGCAACAATTTAGGCATAGCTCTCTATGATTTGAAGCGGTACGACGAGGCTATCGAGGTTTGGCGGCAGGCACTGTTAATCAAACCTGATTATGCGCCGGCGCATTACAACCTGGCTACGGCCATGCTTCGAGTCGGGTTGACGCAGCAGGCGGCTGATGCGTTTCGGCGTTGTGTTGATGTAAATCCCGACGACGCGCTGGCTCACAACAATCTGGGTCTGGCTCTGATGAGTCTTGGTGAGTCTGACGAGGCTATAGAGGAGTGGCGCAGCGCGATTAAACTCAATCCGGACCTGGCGCAGGCTTACATCAACATCGGCAAAGCCTTGCACGCGCGCGGTTCTGCTAAACCTCTCGACTTCGATTCAGCTGCGAGACCCGATAGTTAAGGCTCATAGCTGAGACGGAGCACATGAAGGAAGACTGCCGCCTGAGCTAGAATTAGTTAACTTGCAACCTTTTGTCGAGCGGTCGAGCTATGGAACCAGGTCTATTCAAATTTGATTTCCACGCTACGGTTAATGCCGTTGGCCACGCCCTTATTGCAGTCGTTTGCCGCATGTTGTTCGACTTTGCGATGGTCGGACTGGGAATTGCTGCGATTGTCGCCACATGCGCGTTTGTACTCGGACAAAAGAAACACAGATTTGAGAAGCCTCTTTATTCAGTAGCCAAACGCCTTTCTATGGTTTGCGCCGCGATTTCCATTCCAGGCTGGGTGCACTTCTTAGTAGCAGGACACTTTCCGGAAAGCGGCGTCTACAGCTGGTTTATTCTAGGCGACGTTGTGTTGTGGAGCATGGTGACAATATATTTGTGCGCCGAAGAAATGAATCACAGCTGGTATGACAAAGGAAACACGCCAAAGGAAATAGGCGAGGTCGAAGCTGAGAACGAAGTAGAGAGCAGTTCGAAACCGTTTGAACCCGCTCGTACGCCGGCTACTAAGGTCTCTACCGAAAAGACTCTGGATGAGAACATGCCGACGATTGATGCGGCAAAGGAAAAGTCCGAATCTTCCACAAAAGCTTCGGAACAAGTTGACGCACGCGAGCATCTTCCAGAGTCGGTGCGAGAACCGGCTAACCGCTAGTTAGCTATAATGGAATCAGAAACCGTCGTCAGAATCTGAACGCTTCTCTCAAAGGATTTGTGAGCCGCATGAAAAAGCAATTGGCTTTCACGCTCGTAGTTAGCTGCTCTCTGGTATCGCCAGCAGTGGCACAAGTTGGCGGGGGAGCAGCGCCGGTAAGAACATCGGTTCCGGCCAGCCCACCTGTTAATACAGGAGTCGGTGGCGTGTACGGCTATGGTTATAATCCCTATCAAACAACGACGGGCTTCTATAATCCGAATGTAGGGAATATCAATTATCCCGCGTTCGGCACACCGGTGAATACTGGTGGCAGTTATTATCATGTACCGAGTGGAAACGCGAACTTGCCGATGTGGAAAGCGCCATCAGGCTACTACTACCCGTGGTGCCCACGTCCCACAGGTTTTGCCTACGCGTATCCGATGCCGGTTCTTGTGATCGAGAACAGAACGCAGCCGGCGCCCGCCCTACCGCCGCTGTCGACCATGATGTCCGATATGGAAAAGTTTCTCGGTGATTCTAAAAAGGACGGCAAAATCACTGACCGTGATTACACTAACATGTTGCAGCGCGTCAAAGATTTGAAGTCCAAGGAGCGCACTATGCGCATCGCCGCTGGTGGAACTCTCGATCCGGGTGATGAAACGCAATTGCGAGCCGACCTGGATAAGGTCGGGAGCGAATTGACCTGGAGACTCAACAGATAAGGCTAGACGTTCAAAAGCCAGAAGTAGGATCTAAACGTTTAGACCGTGCGCCTTACCTGCTGTCGGTTTTAAGTTCCTAAATCTGCTCCATCTAAATTTCAGAAACGGTGAGTCTTAGCTGTGAGACAATACTGTTCGCTTGAAATTGGAGGATGTTATGCGCTTGAGTCCCGTCAGAGGAGCCCTTGTGGCTGCTGCGATTTGCGTTGGTGGTCTTTCTTCAGGTATGGGTGTAGCGTTTGCCTTCGATGCTTCTGCGGAAGCACAAACCGCTGGCGGTGGCGCTCCTGATGAGTTTCTTAAGACCTACTATGCCGCGATGACCAAGGCGACCGGACCGAAAGACATCGAGCCGTTTATGGCTAAAGTGGTCAAGGAAAAAATGAAGCCCATCCCTGAAGAGGCTGCACTCGGACCGTTCTTCGCCGCGATGATTCACGAAACACATCCTGCTGAGGTCAAAATTGACAGCAAAAAAGAGGATGGTGGTCGCGTTCTCTATGATCTATCTCCGGTCAGCGTTCCAAAAGCTTGTGCTGACATGGCTAAAGACAAGAGCTTCAGCATGAAGGGCAGTGCCGTTTTAGTTAAAGAAGATGGTCTTTGGAAAGTCTATAAAGACTATTGGGTGGCGGAGTCAAAGAACTCTGACGGCAATATGCGTATGGCGTTCGGCACAGATCCGGATAAGAAAGACGATAAAACTGAAGCCGGCTCGTCGGGTGATTCGCCGGCAGGCGGTGCGGAGAAGGCTGACTACTCTGACACTCTGCGTGATTATTTGATGTCGAAGTTCAAACATGATGGCAGTGGAAAGCAGATCTATATAGCTTTGAAAGTTGGTGCTGACGGAACCGTCAGCGAGTTGAACGTCGGTGGTGAGAAGTCACAAAAAGACGCGGAAGACAAAGTCAAAGCATTATTTGCTTCGGTGCAGCCACTACCCGCGCTACCAGCAGACATGGCAAGCAAGCCGTATGCCTGGATGATGTTCGACTGGCAAGATAACGGTGGCATCTGCATCTCCGGTCCCTATTTTCAGGAAAACACACCCGATTGGATCATCAAGAAGATGAGTTCCAAATAGCTGATTCGGTTTTAAATGTGGTCGGGTTCTAAATCTGGATGGGTTTAGAAACTGATTTGGTTTAAAAAATTGATTGGGTTTTAAGAACAGATGTTCTGAAGGAGTCGGCAACTAAAGCAAATTGAGCTTGTGCTTGGAACCTAACTTGGTCGTGAGAATCTTCATGAATTGCTCCTGCACCGTAGTTAGTGGCTTGGCTGCATCGAGAATTCTCCAGCGTTCCGGCTCTGCTTCTGCCAGCGCGAGGTATCCGCTGCGAACTCTTTTGTGAAAGTCTATGGCTTCGCGCTCAATCCGATCTTCTGCGCCGGGGTGCAATCGCGAGAGCCCATCCTCGCTTTGAATGTCGAACAGAATAGTCATCAGCGGTCTCAAGCCACCGGTCGAGAGTTCGTTCAAATCCTTGATCAGCTTAATATCGATGTTGCGCCCGTATCCCTGATAGGCGATGCTCGAATCGACGAAACGATCGCAAAGCACCAGTTTGCCAGCTTCGAGGGCGGGTCGAATAACTTCCGCGACGTGCTGCGCGCGGTCCGCCTGGTAGAGCAGCAGCTCCGCCATGGGCGCGACTTCCATTCCTGGCGTGAGCAAAATGCGTCGAACCTGCTTTCCAAGCGGTGTGCCACCCGGGTCTCGAGTGACTACGTGAGGCACATCCAGGTTGGTGAGCGCCTTCGACAACAACTTGACCTGTGTCGTTTTGCCGGCTCCCTCCGGACCTTCCAGCGTTATGAACGTGCCCGGATATGTGTCGTTCAATTCAGCAGTGCGTTCAGCTTTTCTTTTAGTGTCGGCCGGCAATCTAAAAAATCCTCCATACGATCGACGCTTTGCCCCTCTTTGTTGAGGAAGACGGCGATCGGCGCATCCTCGATATTGTACTTCTCCAGCAGCGGTTTGTTTTTGCTGTCTTCAAATCTATATTTTTCGAAGCGGATTCTGCCCTGATAGGCGCGCTCTAAATCTTTATAAACTGCCTGGAGCTCGTTACTCGTGGCATCATCGCTCAGCACCATGATCATGGTGCCTCGAGGTGCATCCACTGCCAGAGTCGGTTTTGAGTTCGAGCTGGTTGGCTCAGGCGCATTTCGATTGGTTGACGAAGATTGCTTCGCGTCTCCCGGGGACGGTTTCGCGGCAACGGCGATCGGTTTAGAACCGCCCAGAGCAGCCAAACCAGCATGTGCTCGCTTAGCAACTTCCGCATTCGGTCCGGTAGCAGCCAGCACGTACTCTGCACGAGCGGCGGCGGTGTTGTTCAGGTAGTGCATAGCCAGTGCCCGATAGTAGTGGGCGGTTTGATTCTCCGGGTGTCGAGAGATTATCCTGTCCACATAGATCATGACATTTAAATATCTCTTGGCGCTCAACTCTGTCTGCGCAAGCCTCAGCAGCGATTCGGTCTCCTGATCATTTGAAGCTTTTGGCGTCTCATCTTTGGCTAAACCGTTATCGCTTGCCGCGAACGTAAGTAGGAAGAGTAACGCGAGCAACGTTGCGCCTCGTTTATGAGACGTCGAAAACGGCTTATTATCTTGATTCCAGCAAGTCTTTCCAGGCATGTTCGTATCCTTGAGGCGGCTAGCCATGCGCAGACAATTGATGCAGTCGAGCAATATTGTCCATCTTCTTGCGCCATTTTTCCATCATGGCGAGGCTCGTGCGATGCACTCGCCGTGCTATCATTAGCGACCTTAACGGGAATCAAGATTTGCTGTCGCATCACTTGTAATCTCGTTGACGGCTGAACGGTTTCAATGAGCGGGTCCACTGACTGATGGACGCCTGCTGTCTCGTTTGGAAACCTCAGCTTAGCGTGTGGCAATACACGCGACCGATGAATCTGTGTAGAACGACTTTTGGAGCGAGGTTAGAGGCAATGGCTATGACATTGGCAGCACCCAAGGTGAAGGTAGACCGAGCGTGGCAACTGTACATCGACGGTAAATTCGTCGATGGTGGCTCAACACGCGAGCTAATCAACCCGGCTGACGGCAAGGTTCTCTGCAAAGTGCAAGAAGGAACGGCCAAGCACGCGGAAGCTGCGATCAAGGCGGCTCGCAAGGCATTCGACGAGGGACCGTGGCGCAAGAGCACTGCTGCTGAGCGCGCTGCCCTCCTCTTCAAGCTCGCTGATAAAATCGATGAGCACGCAGAAGAATTGGCAGAGCTTGAAACTCTTAACTGCGGAAAGCCGCTTAGAGAAGCACGTTTCGACATGGCTGACGCCGCGCAATGCTTCCGCTATTATGCCGGTCTGGCGACGAAGCCTAATGGTTTCACCGTAGAAGTGCCCGCTCCATCTGTGACTTCTATTGTGCGTGAACCGATTGGTGTTTGCGGTCAAATTATTCCGTGGAACTTCCCGATGTTGATGGCAGCATGGAAACTGGCTCCAGCTCTAGCTGCCGGTAATACCTGCGTGTTGAAACCATCCGAGTTCACCCCTCTTACCGTAATTAGATTGGTCGAGCTTCTTGATGAATGTGGTCTACCTCCAGGCGTCGTAAACGTTGTCCTGGGGCTCGGACCGGAAGTCGGACTGCCAATTGCTGAAAGCACTCTGGTGGACAAAATCGCCTTTACCGGTAGTGTGAAAACCGGAAAGGTGATCGCTCAAGCCGCGCTCACCAACTTGAAGAAGGTAACTTTGGAACTTGGCGGTAAATCTCCGATGGTCGTTTTCAGCGACTTCGATATCGACACTGCAGTTGACTACGCACTCTTTGCAATTTACTGCAATGCCGGACAGGTCTGCTCTGCTGGTTCCCGCATCGTTGTCGAAGACAAAATTCACGACGAATTCGTCAAGAAAATGAGCGAGCGCGCCAAGAAGATCAAGGTAGGACCTGGAATTGATCCGGAAACCGAAATGGGACCTCTGGTCAGCGAGTCGCAATACAAACGCGTTCTCGAGTACATTGAAGTTGGCAAAAAAGAAGGCGCTAAACTCCAGTGCGGTGGCACAAAGTCCGAAGGTAAGGAGTTGAACGAAGGCTTCTATATCAATCCGACGATTTTCTCTGACACCAAGCGCGATATGCGTATCGTTCAAGAAGAAATCTTCGGACCTGTGGCGGTTATCCAGAAGTTCTCGGATGAAAAGGAAGCTGTGGATATCGCTAACGATTCCGCATACGGTCTTGCCGGTGCGGTATTCACCAACGATATCACCCGTGCGAATCGCGTGATCAAGGCAATTCGTGCCGGTATCACCTGGGTCAACGGTTATCACAACACTTATAACGAATGCCCATGGGGCGGCTACAAACAGAGCGGCTGGGGAAGAGAACTCGGCACGTTCGGTCTAGACGCCTACACCGAAGTGAAGCAGGTCAACATCAACCTGGAGCCAGTTGCAGTAGAGTGGTTCCAGAAGTAATCACGACTTAGGTTCTGTGCTGCGCCAATAGGGCGCATATGAAGGGAGTCAGCAAATTTGCTGGCTCCCTTCCCCATTTCTTCACATGTAAGACTTTCTCTAGCACCATATATGGTGCTAGTCCAAATTGAGACTTACTCAGTTTTAGTATCGCGGGGATATGGAGAAATTCGGTGCCCTTGGTGCGCTCCGTTGGATTGACTACAATGTATGTGTCCATCATTGCGACAACGTTGCATTTGAGTCGTTTTCTTACCGTCAAGATTCTGGCTGGCTGACCCCTCAAGACGCTTTGCTAACTGTCGAAACTTTTGCTATCCTGCGGGCGGGGAGCGCTTCTATGCGCTGAAATGAGGAGCGATGGACCGAAAGTTACCCGTTGAAGTTAAACGTGACATCGACAGAGTCAGAAATGGGCTGTTGATGTCTTACGGTTTCATGCTTTTTTTTATCGGTGTTTGTCTATATACCATTGTTCTCTTCGGTTTATCCGGCAACTACGCGCAAGTTGCGGTGCTGGGCTCGCTTCTTGCGCTGTTGACCATCAGGTGGCTTCCAGCTGGAATGTATTATTTGATTGAATGCGTCACCGCAAATGATCTGGTAAATGAGCGATACGCGCGTGTGGAAGCTCGGTATGCGGGTGGTTTGCGCGTTCTGAATCGCTTGCCTTTTGCCGATAATTATTGGAAAGCCGCGATGCTATTTCAAATTGGTCGTATGCGTATGTTTCAAGGATTCTTCGATGGAGCCGAGACGCCCATGGAGCAAGGTATTGAGATTGCTCTTCGCGACAAGGGTCTGAAGAACTCCTCCTTCGTTGCTATGTTGCATGCGAATCTCGGAGTAGCGTATGTTCGAGCACAGCGGATCGTCGAAGCTGAGATGCAGTTTGAGGAAGCGATGAATGCGTTTCCTCCTGAAGGTAAATTGAACGCTTCTCAAAAACCGCTAATAGCTGCATGCAAAGCCTATGTAAACATCTCTATGGGTGGTTCGAAATTCGAACTGGGCGAATTAGACAGCGCATACGAGCTCATCACGATTGGAATGACTGTTCTTCAAAGTGGAAAACCGCCTGCGCCGCTCCAGTTGATTCACGTAAGACAAACATTGATGCACTGTCACGCGATGTTAGCGCTTATCGAAATGCGCAAGGGCCAGTTGAAGGAGGCTGCTGAGCACTTGGAGCGATTCATGACTGCGATTGTGACCGATCGTCCACTGCTTACTTCTACGCATTTGCGCGTGCTTTCTTTGTTGGCTGATGAGTATCTTCAGCGGGAGATGTACGAGAACTCCGAGAAACTGCTGGAAGTTGCTTACAGAGTTGGTCTTGAGTCGCCACATCATCCAGATGCGCAACTCCTGCTAAATATCTTTGAAAAGCTGCTTGTGGCAACTGGGCGAGCCGGCGAGGTTGGGGATATGCGTTCGTGGCTGAGGTTTGGAAGCGAAATCGTTATCGTGTAGCTGAAATTTGGCTTCGGCTATTGGCTATTTTCGTTTCACTCTAATCGGTTACGCGGTGTCTCTATAATTAGGTTCGATAATGAGATTGTTCAAATCAGCCTATTTGTATGAGCGTTATTTTATCTCTTGTCCACTGCATATGTCGAAGAGGCGCGGGTGCAGCACTGTTCGCTTGACAATGGCGATTGTCCCTCAAAAATTTCTCTAGTTCAAAGCCGGCAACATCTGGCGCGGGAACACCTTGGCATGCTGGGGTGTCATGATACAATGGCGCACGGCCTGCACGGTAGGGCATTTGTGTTTAAACTCGATATAGAAAAGACCAATAAGAATCGCTCGCGGTTCGTGACACTAATGGCGGTGTCACTTATTCTGAGCAGCGCAGCAACGCCTGTGATCTCTGCGCCTGTATGGGCGCAAAACGCAGCACCGAATCTTTTGCAGGGTGAGGTCGAGGACGATGAAAACGTTCCGGAAACAGACGCGCCTGCTTCCGGTGAATCCGCTCCTGCTGCCAGTTCTGAATCGGGCAAGAAAAAGCTGACTGTTGATGAGATAAAAATCGAAGGCAACCGTTTGGTTTCCACCGAAGATATATCGAGTGTTTTGAAAACCAAGCGTGGCGACGCATTCGTTAGAGAGCAGGTTTTTGACGACCTCAAGGCGATCAACGAAATGGGATATTTCGATGAGAAACAGCTGCAAGTCGTTCCTGAACTCGCAAACGGCGGTGTTCTTCTTAAGATTCGAGTTGTTGAAAACGCGCCTGTGACGCAGTTCTCATTCCAGGGGAACGACGTCGTTAAGACTGAAGATATTTCGAAGATATTTTCCGACCAGCTTGGAAAACCGCAGAATTTGACGCAATTGTCCAGTTCTATCGACAAAGTCGAACAGATGTATCACGACAAGGGATTTGTGCTTGCACGCGTTACTGACGTGAAGGACTTCCCGGATGGCAGCGTCAGTCTGACAATCAATGAAGGAACGATCGACGAAATCGAGATTAGTGGTAACAAGAAAACTAAAGACTATCTCATTCGCAATGGTCTGAAGTTGAAGCCAGGAACAGTTTATAACGAACAGCAGCTAGCTACTGACCTGAAAAAGCTTTACGCCAACGGTTACTTCCAGGACATTCGGCGTAGTCTGGCGCCCTCAGAAGCAAACCCCGATAAGTTTGCCTTGAAAATCGAGGTTGACGAGAAGCGCACCGGCAGCGTCGGATTGGGTGGCGGCGTTGATTCGGTGGCCGGACCATTCGGCTCGATGAGCTTCTCCGATTCGAACTTTCGCGGTCGGGGACAGGTTTTGTCATTCAACTCGCAAGTCGGCTCAGGTGTATTCGGCAATTTCAACAATACGGTAAATAACGGCGGCACAAGCTTTCTCCCGACACAGCGGACGTATCAAATCGAAGCCAGCTTTATCGAACCTAATCTTAAAGGCACCAACACATCCATGGCCGTCACTGGCTTTGGGCGGAACTTTGCCAGCATGATGATCGATCAGTCTACGCAGAGAACGCTAGGCGCGAACGTCACATTCTCGAAGCCCTTGAAGAAAGGCTGGTCGGCGAATCTCGGTTTAATGGGTGAGAATACAGGTTTGAAAGACCTTGGCGATTTGCTGGGGGCCGACAGCATCATCAATTCTATGTCTCAGCGCGCTCTTGAAACTGGTCTCGCGACCAGTCAAGCCGGTGCCAATGCTCTTGCCGGTTCTGTCCGGAAGGATCAGCTGCGCGGTGGTACATTCTTCACTGTGAGTCCGTCTCTGACATACGATACGCGCGACAGTGGCATCGACACCAAAAGAGGCACCAATGCTCGAATTACGGCTGGTCCTTCCGTTGGTTTGAACGGCGCAAGTTTCGCTAAATTCGGCGGAAGCGTAAGCAAATACATGCAGCTCGGCAAAGGGTTCACGCTTGCGACCAACGTGCAGGGTGGAACCGCCGTCGGCGGTATCCCGCAATTTGCCCAGTACAGGCTGGGCGGTTGGAACGGGCTGCGCGGCTACAGGCAATTTTCCGACCTGGGAACTGGAACCGCGATGCTCATGGCTACGGCAGAAGTTCGCCATTCGTTGCCATTCCCGAAAGACTCTGCTGTTGGCCGTTTGGTAAACAAACATGTCCAAGCGGCAGCGTTCTTCGATGTTGGTCAGGTGACTGGAAACGGTCTGTCCAACGGACTTTTATCGAGATCTAACGTTGGCGCGTCAGTAGGTCTTGGTCTGCGCGTTAAGGTTCCCATGGTCGGGCTGGTTCGCCTCGATTACGGCTTACCGCTCATCCAATCGGTCTTGAACCGTGGTTTCGTTCCGCGGTTTACGGTCGGTTTTGGAGAGAAGTTTTAAAAAGCTGAGACAGTATCAGTGGTTGGACATTTTTGAATGTTGTAAGATGAGCCAATTGGCAAGTCTGCTGACCACCGTGATTGGCTCACTATGGAGATTAGAATGCTTAAGTTAAGCAAACCAACGATTCTTTTGGCTGGACTCTTCTTTGCGCAAGCCCTGGCAACGCCCGCGTTCGCTCAAGCGCAGAGTGTAGGTGTCGTGGACAAAGTAAAGCTATACAGTGCATATCCGCGCCTCAAATCAGCCGCGGACGAGATCAAAAAAGATGAGGAGCGCATTCACAAGCTCATCGAAAACAGCAACAAAGAATTTGATGTAGCGAAGAAAGCGAAGAAACCGGAAGCAGAACTCAACGCTCTGCATAAGCGTCTTCAAACTCAAATCGACAGCGAGTTCAAGACCTTCCAGAACAAAGCTCTGAACATGGAAAAGGCACTCGAAACTGAGCTCGACAACGCCATCAAAGCTGAAGCAACAGCGAAAAACGTAACGACCGTTCTCGATAAGAGCGCAGTTCTTCTTGGCGGTACTGATATCACAGACGGTGTCTCGAAGAGACTCGCTGCTTCGCCGACGGTGACAGGCAGCGCTGACACACAGACCAAGTAATCAGTCAATTTCGGCGGACCTTGAACCGTTGCTGCTTTGGCGCCCATTGCGATTCTTGCAGGCGTTGAGCTTAAGCAAAGTTCCCAGGTCCGCCGATTCGTTTAAACAGATAATGCAGACCTGACCAGGCTGCAAGGGGTAGAAATGAAACTTCCAGTTCCCATGACGATGGCACAGATCGCTGGTTTTGTCGGCGGCACTCCCCATGGTGCCGGCGATACTCAAGTCACCGGCATCGCAGTTGATCCGCTCGAGGCGGTCGAGGGCGACATCGCACTTGTGATTGATAAACAGTTGATCGCCAAGATGAAAGACATCAAGGCAAGCGTTGTGATTTCGCCAGTGGGCACCGAGAAAGTTCATCCTGACCGCGCCATGATTCTGGTCGAAAGACCGAAGATGGCGATTCAAAAAATTTGCACCGCGTTAGCACCGAAAAGATTTCTTCCTGAAAAGGGAATTCACCCGACTGCAGTAATCGACCCTACTGCGGAGATCGCGGAAGGTGCTCAAATCGGACCGCATGTAGTGGTTGGACCGCAGACCAAAATAGGTGCGGGAACCGTCGTAATGCCTAATACCGTGATTGGCGGTAAGGTGGTGATTGGCGAGAAGTGTTTGATTCATCCAGGATGCTTGATTGCCGACTACGTGAAGATTGGAAACCGCGTGATTCTTCAACAGGGAGCAAGTATCGGCAGCGATGGATTCGGTTATACAACTGAGAAACCGGCCAATGCCGAGCTACTGGTTGCCGGTGTGAAAGAGTTGCCTGATGTGAGACAACCGCTGCTGAAGATACCGCAAACCGGTACTGTAATTATTGAAGATGATGTCGAAATAGGTTCAAACACAACAATTGACCGTGCCACCATTGGTGCTACCGTCATCGGAGCTGGAACCAAGATCGATAATCTTGTTCTTGTGGCGCACAACTGCAAGATTGGCAATGATGCAATCATCGTCGGACAAACTGCAATAGGCGGCTCTTGTGTGATCGGTGACCGTTCCATCCTCGCGGGCGGCGTGCTCATGAAGGATCACGTGAAGGTCGGCAAGGATTCGATCATTGAGGGCGGTGCTGCCGTTATCAGAGAAGTGCCACCACAAGAAGTGCAGGTCGGAATCCCGGCTATCGGCGCACGCGAGTATTTCAAACAACTCGCTCATATCAAACGTCTGCCTAAGGTCAATGATGAAATCAAAGAACTGAAGGCACGTTTGGTTCAATTGGAAAAACAAATTCTCGAAAAGTCGTTGAAGAGCTAATGTCATTGCCAGCAACTTTAGGAAAACCTTTGAAGTCCTTCTCAGGACGTGGTATCACTTCGCGCCAGGACATAGGCGTTTCGCTGTACGAGGCAGAGCCGGGCACAGGCATTGTTTTCATAATCAAGGATGCAAACTCCGACGAGAAAATTTTGCTTCCGGCAAAAGCCGATTATGTCGTAAACACGCTTAGAAACGTGGTGCTTGGACAGGGACGATCGCGTCTTTGTTTAGTCGAACATATTCTTTGTGCGGTCGCTCTGTCTAACATTGATGACCTCTACATCGAAGTTGAAGGTCCTGAAGTTCCGCTCGGGAATGGCAGTGGTGACCTCTGGATGGACCTGTTTCAGAGTGCCGGTTTAGTTAAAGAACTGCCAGCGGCGACTATCGAATTAAAGCATCCTGTTGTCGTGCACAGAAAGGATCGCAGTCTAATCGCGATTCCGGATGAAACGTTCTCCGTCACCTATTTGATGGATTATAAACATCCGAAGATTGGAAAAATCTGGAGAACGTGGACCACCGCGGATGGTACCGCTGAGATTCTGAACGCTCGCACGTTCGGATCGCTAGCTGAACATAAGATGCTCGGTTTAGAAGAACTTGTTGTGAGTATGACAGAAGATGGTTTCACTATGGATCTTCGTTGGGAAGATGAACCGGTGCGTCATAAATTGCTCGATCTGGTCGGCGATTTGATGCTCTGCGGTGTGAATCCTTTGAAGGTCAAGGCGCGATTCATAGGCATGAAGAGCGGTCATGAAATGGACGTCGACATGGCGAAGCAGTTGGCGGCCGCAATTCAGGTTTAACTAAGCGCTTTGCAGCGGTAGACTGGGTGTGGTTATCGTTTCCCGTTCAAATATCACGCACGGCCATTGCATAGGATCGACGAACGAGGCGCAGACATGCCAGCCTTCTTCGCTACGGGCCTGAATTAGATCTTCAAGTCGTGTAGCCTGATTCTTGTAGAAACCGCCAAAAGCCTGATCGACAAGGTAGTCGTATGGTTGATCGTGTTCGTTTGTGACTGCAATCAGAACCGGTTTCAATCCCCCATGAATAACGCAGGCGAGCGACATTCCTCGAACCGTCTGAAGCTCAAACAGCGCTTCTTTGACCAGTTCGCGTTTCCGACCGAACGCAGTAAGTGTGAGTGGAACGGCGACGACTTTTGATTCGGCGCATGAGTGGTTTACCTTTCTCAAAACCGCTATCGGTTTACGTCCAAAATTCTCGATGATTGCGACAGGGACGAAGTTGTGTTTCAAACAGAGGTCGAGGTATTTGAGGGTAGAACGAACGCTTCCGAGTGATTCGTCGAAGGGAATTTCTCCGACACCGTAAACGGGTGGCTCGATGGCGTCCACCAGTCGATGAAAGACAAGTTTAGACACTCGCAATTCGTCCTGGCAGACGTCTACGAGCTCCCAACCCGCCTTTGCTCGGGCTGCGAGCACTCGTTTGATCGCTTCCACGTTTGATTCAGCCGGGCGGCGCCTGAGCGGCTCAATAAAATTTTCCAGACGCAAAAAACGGGTTGAGGTCGAAGCAGCATTTTCCATGTCGAAACCCTCTCCAGACGGAGGTTCACTAACCTTATTGAGATGGCATAGCATGAATATCCGCTGCCAGTGCTGTTTCTACGGAGCCTGAACGTATGACAGGTGAATCGTCCACGCTCGCTGGATCGGTTCCACGCTGGCAGTTTTACACGCACGTTGATTAATCGAGCACGGGGGGAACATTGTAGAGACCACGAGCTGCCAGACACCAGTTATGGAACCACCCACCCAACTGGACGACTTAACCGGAAAAACTCTCGTCGAGCGATACCATATCCATGGTCGGCTCGGACAGGGCGGCATGGGAGCCATTTACACCGCGCATGACGACATTCTCGATCGGGATGTCGCGATAAAAACTGTACCGCGAAATAACCTTAACGACGTTGAACTCGTGCGTTTCCACCGGGAGGGCAAGGCGGCGAGCACTGTGCGTCATCCGAACGTAATTCAGATGCTTGATTTTGGCGTCCTTGAAACTGGGCAGCCATTTATCGTTATGGAACTCATCAAAGGAGTTTCCATTTCTCAACTTTTGAAGGAACAAGGGCCGCAACCCGCTTTATTCACGCTCCAGATTCTTGAGCAGATCGCAGAGGGGATGAGTGCCGTTCACAAGTCAGGTATAGTTCATCGTGATTTGAAGACCAGCAACATCATGATCGTGAATCTGGAAACGACTCCGCTTGTGCGAATTCTTGATTTTGGAATTGCTAAGTCGATTGCGGGAGAGGAGCAAACGAGCACAGTTACTCGTGCAGGTCAGATCTTCGGCAGTCCTAACTATATGAGTCCGCAGCAGATCAGGGGAGAATCGCTGGACCAACGGGCTGATGTTTACTCGCTCGGATGTATTGCCTTTGAGATGCTCACCGGCCGGACGATGTTCGAGGGCGAAACGGTTATGGAGCTTGTTACCAAACATTTGAATGAGCCCGCGCCACGACTCTGGGAAGTAGGAGACCAGTCATATCCGATGGAGCTGGAGCGGCTGGTAGCGCATATGGTGGCAAAGAGTACAGACGAGCGATTTGCGTCGATGGACGTTGTGATCGAGAACATTCGAGATGTTCGGACTGTACTCGAGGAGCGGCTGGAGCAGGAGCGGCTGTCGGAAAAGGTTTCAGCCAACAAACAGGCGACCGACGAGGAGTTGCGAAAAAGGAATCGGCTCTCCGCTCAGTTGTTGTTTTCAGGGGCCTTGGTAGCGGTAGGTCTTTCGATTGCAGTTATGAATGGCTTCGTTCATCCCATGCTCAAAAAGGAGCAGGAGATTGTAAAAGTTGCGCCCGCGAAAATCGAGAACATTCGCAGGAAGGAACGGCTTGATCGTTCTCAAAGCACACTGGCTTTTCTAGAACTCGGGGATCAGACTGCAGGCGATATGGGCGTGCTGATGGACCAGTCCGGCGACAGCACTCTCGCTTTGAACAATGCTTTGAAAAGCGGAGGAAAGAAGGATCATATAATTCTTTTGAATTCGAAGGTAACGCTCGAGGATGCATCCAAAATAGTGCTGTTGAATCCGACTAAGCTGAACTTGCGCAGGTGCGTGGGTGTGAATGATGCGTTTCTTCAGGAAGTCTCTAAAGCAAAAGCGATTCAGATGATCGATCTCGACTTGTGCAAGGGGATCTCACCTAAGGGCTTCAGATATCTCAGTTCGCTTCCGAGGCTTACTACGCTGTTTGTGCGCGGCTGTGATTTAACCGACGCACACTTGAAGGAGATCGGGCAAACGTCCTCGCTGCTGCAATTGTTTATGGAAAGGAACCATCAGGTCACGTTGAAAGGTGTCGAGCGATTAGGGGGAAAAGTTTTACCGGTCAAGATTGTCGTGGATCAGCCGAACTTGTACTTACTCTCGGCTGAAAAACAGAAAGCGCTTCTTCTCAGGCATAACGTGCAACTGTACCGCTCGGACAATGTGACTGCCGAATCATTTAGTCTTTCCAATATGATGGATCTCGCTGGAATTGGTGACATGCCGCCGCCTTCGGATAAAAAGGTTTCCGATTTTGCAGACGAGGTGGAGTTGAAAAAGTTAGGCTCGAAGAGAACTAAGAACTATCGGGGCGGGTTCGACGATGATTGAGACCCCGGGCACACAGAACTGTACGGTCTGCCGGAAGCCGAAGAACGCTGGTGTCGCTGGCAGTATCACTCAATGGGTTTCCGTTTGCAGATGCGATTTAGCATCGGGAGCTTCGGGAACTGAAGAGGCGGAGCGATTACGGTTGTGCTCGACTTGCCGGAAGCGAATCAATATCTCAAAAGGTGGTTCTATAACACAGTGGATATTCTCAGAGAATTTTTGCAAATGCGAGAAACCTGTGTTCATGCCGATAGAAGATGAGCCGGATGATATCGATTCGATTACGCAGAACGTGAACGCTGACATAATTGACGAGTTGTATCTTGATGTTGATGCGGCACAGTTTCCAGTTGAAAGATATAAGCCTATTGAGTTTCTCGGTAAAGGCGCTTTGGGTGAGGTTTACCTTTGTCGCGATGCGCTTCTCGGGAAGAAAGTCGCGGTAAAACGGCTGGTGACGTTAACTGATGAGTCTGTGGTGGCGTTTCAAAACGAGGCAAAGATTGCCAGCAAATTAAAGCATCCCAATGTGATTAGCGTCCTTGATTTTGGAACCACGAGCGGTGGCAGACCCTTCATGGTGATGGAGTATTTCCCTGGTACCAGTCTTGCCGGCTTAATTTCGAATGCAGGCAGGATTGATGAACGGGACGCTCTGGAAATCTTCTTGCCAATCTGTCGTTCGCTTCAGTACTTACATGATAATGACGTTATGCATCGCGATTTGAAACCGTCCAACGTGCTTGTATCCGTATGCAAAGATGGGCAGATTGACGTGCGCCTGATTGATTTTGGCTTGTCGAAAACGAATCAAGAGCACCAGTCTAAAACGCTCCTCAATGGTCATACGATTGTGGGAACGCCGGAATATATGAGTCCTGATCAGGCACTGGGAAAACGTTATGATGCGCAATCAGAAATTTATTCGTTGGGATGCCTGATGTTTGAGACCTTGACCGGGAAGCAACCATTCAGTGGAGATACCGCGTTGGAGGTGTTAAACAAACACGTACATGCGCCACCGCCACTGGTGCTGGATTTGAATGAGAATATTTCTGAGCAGCTAGCGGCAATCGTCGATAAGTGTTTGGAGAAGAGGCGCGAGGAGCGGTTTCAGCAAATAAATCAAATCGAGACGTCTCTTCTTGCTGGTTCAAGTTTACCTGCTCAGGAAACAGAGGGAGGCATTCTTCGCCGAGAACCGTCAATTTTTGAGCTACAACCGACTTCTCCGGCTCAAGCCGGGCGTTCGTGGGTCCCACTTCTTTCCCTTGTGTTGGCTGCGTTATTTGCCGGTTCTGGAATGATCTGGCTGATTGGAAAGAGCGATGCAGATTCTGTGCCCGCGCCAAAACTAGTCACACCACCGTATTTAGAGAAGAGTGATGAGCAGACGGCCCTCAATACTTCGCCGGCAGTATTTGGTCGCGGTACCTTTAATTATGCCGACTATCCGCAAGACCTCGAGTCTGGGGATCTCCCTACCGGATTGGTTTTTGATGGGCGCGGTCCTGTGACTAAAGAGATTCAGGAGCATGTTAATCGGAAGACCAACTGTTACAGTGTTCGCGTTCGAAATCGACAGATTTCGGACGGCGATATTTTGCTTCTCGGGAAGTTGAAACCTAAATCGATTGCTCTGGTCCGGTGCTATGGTTTGACTGAACGGTCTTTGCAAGAGTTAGCTACGAATAAAGGTCTGCAGGCGTTTACACTTGAGGATTGCAACAAATTTCCACTCGGTAGCCTGAAGGTCTGGCATCAACTTCCAGGTCTGGAACAGCTTTCGCTAATAGGTGCGGGGCTCACAGATCCAGACCTCAAGAGTCTGAGGGGATTGGGAATAAACACCTGCAGCCTGGCGCGCAATCCAAATTTGACCTTTGAAGGATTTCGCATGTTAGGTGGAAACACAAAACCTACGTATTTGTTTCTAAGTGACAATCAGATGCGCAGGCTTACGGACGCTCAGAAAAACGAACTTTCTGGCAAGCGAAATCTAAAGCTCTCTCTTGAAAAATTCAATATGACGCGGAAGGGAAATATCTACACATACTTTGACGAAGAGCAGAAATGAGTGAGTCTGACGACGATCTGAAGTTGAACTCCGATAGCTTCCCTCTAGAGCGGTACGAGCCGCTGCAATTGCTTGGTCGAGGTGGTTTGGGGGAGGTATATCTCGCTCGCGATTTGAAATTGGCTCGGAATGTTGCTGTCAAATGTCTTATGGCTGTCGATGAGGAAACGGTTGTCGTATTTCATCGAGAGGCAAAAATTGCCAGTAAACTTCATCATCCTAACGTCGTAGGCACTCTAGACTTCGGCACCACAGACGGTGGCCGACCCTACATTGCTTTTGAGTATTTCAAGGGGATCAGTCTTGAGCAGTTGATCGCCGAGCAGGGCGGACACATCGACGAGGCTCTAGTCCGCAAGATCTTCGTGACTGTAGCCCGCGCGCTCAGCTACATACATGAGCATAAAGTTTTTCATCGAGATTTGAAACCATCAAATATCATGGTGAATCTCGATGATCCGCAGACCATGCAGTTGCGCGTAATCGACTTTGGTGTTTCGGCGATAAAGGAGGACATACAAAATAGGAGCCTGATCCAGGGAAAAACTATCGTTGGAACGCCTGTATACATGAGTCCTGATCCTGTGCGTGGCGATGAGTTCGATGCTCGTTCGGAAGTTTATTCGCTCGGCTGCATAATGTTTGAATGCCTGGTTGGAGAACCGCCCTTCGATGCGCCGTCTACGGCGGAAGTTCTCGATTTGCACATTACGGCCACGCCGCCGCTTTTGGAAGATATTTTTTCAGATGTAGAAGTCTCGCCGGAACTCGCGTACATAATTTACAAATGCCTGGCGAAGGACAAAAGCGAACGCTATCAGACTATGCTGGATCTCGCCGATGCGCTTGAAAAGCCATATTCTTTGAAGAAGGAAGAGGAGAGACTGGTCGAACCGGGTAATGAAACAAAGCAACCACCTGGGAAAAGCAGGTTTGGAATTGTCATCGTATCTGGTGCCATAGTATTAACACTTCTGGTGCTGGGTGCGGTGGTGTCGATTATGAGCAATCCGTCTGCAAGCACAGATGTGTTGAAAACTGCCGATGCCGTGAAGGAACTCACCGAAGACAGGCGGACTAAATCCAAACCTGTGGATGCGGAGCTGGTTGTGGTTAAGGATGATAACGCGACTGGCGCTTATATCTCCGGAACTGCTGGGGTGGCGAGGCTCAAAACATTTGCACGGTCCAAGCAGCGCAAGAAGATGGTTACGCTAAAGAATCTGACGTTTGATGTGCCGCTGTTGAAAGACCTTGCAGTTGTCCAGCCCAGAACTGTTCAATGTTTTGACCTGGATATGAGTGATAAAAGCGTATTCGAGCAAATGCATCTGATTACATCGCTCCGAGAACTGGACTTTCACGCGTGTTCAAATATCGAGCCCCGTGATCTGGCGGCGCTCTCCGACGTGCCGAGGTTATCTTCTTTGCTGCTGGTCGGATGTTTGATAGACGATGAGCATTTGAAGGCGTTGAAGGGTAACAGGAGGTTGGAAAAACTTGTTCTAGACGGCAATAGGAATCTGTCAATGAACGGACTTCTGAACTTGGCGCGGAAACCTGAAGAGCCACCCATTGCTGTTTGGTTAAACGAGGGCGATTTGACAAAGCTTTCCGCCGGAGAAATACAGGAATTGCGCAGGAAGCATCGAATAGTTTTGACCACGCGCTTGCCGGAATATCAAGGAGAAGGTGGCGACGGGATGATTCATACGGACGCGTTGGAGCTTATCGAATGAATGATTTCCGGCCGTTTTCAAAGTCGATAGTAAAAGACGTAAACAACATATTGGCTGATGTAAAAGAAGAGGGCGCTTCATTTCGAAGCGCCCTCTTCCCGCACCTATTTGGTCAACTGAGAACTACCAGTTAAGAGCGACAGTTCTCGGTTTTGTGTGGAACTCGAATGGAGTAGTGCTGCCGATGTGCATCATAACTGCCGAGGTTTTGATGACACTCTGAGCAACCTTTTTGGCGGCTGTATTTTCGGAGTGCATCATAGCGCTTAGCGGTTTCACGATTTGAACGGCTGATGGAATTGAGAATTCTGTTGAGAATGCTCGTTGGCCGGAGCCGAGTTCGTGGCTCGTTACCGAGCGGTGCATGATCGACTCGATCGGGTTGGCATCGGCGAAGGTCGCTGCGCGATCGCTGGTGACGGTCATATGTCTTCCTGGTGAAAGCGACAGGTCACGACCGCCGGCGGCGATAACCACGCTGCCTTTATGTTGGTCGTTGATGTCGTACACCGAAAGGTGATGCTCGTCAGCACTGATGAACGCAACAGCATTCGCACCGAGTTTGACTTTGCCCTTTGGAGTCACAACGGTCATGTCCTTCGACGGCACGAACAAAGCGGAGCCATTGTCGAGAGTGACGAGGTCGCTGTGTTTGATGGTCGAGATTGTTTTGCCCGCTGCGCCTGAGGCGAAACCAAATTCGATATCGCTGCAGACTTTTCCGTCAACAATCTGACCGACCGGAGCGTAGCCCACGATGGTCGAGTCGTCTTCTTGAGCATTTGAGACTGTTAGATTGTTGGCGGTAGCCAGGTTGGACAGAGTGCCGGTGATTGCGTCTTTGCCGGTCGTAGCAGTAGCGTTGGCGGTCGACACCAGATTGACCGATGATACCGCTGCCGGTGCTGTGAGGCTGGCAAGCGACGCAGGCAGAACGCTGGCTGGAGCGCCGGCATCTGTTGAGGCGTCTTTCGCACTCCAGGCTGTTATGGTCATCGGTGCTCCGGCAGCTACCGGCGGATCCGCCGTGATGGTGCTGCCACCGCCGATGATGACTCCGTTCTTCACGGCTGCCTTGATCAGAACATCAGCGCCCTGACCTGTCAGAGTCGTGTCCGGTGCCTCGAAGATGACCTTCTTGGTGCCTCTACCTCTTCCGGTGAGCACTTCGCCGTCGATGGTGACTGCGACTATGTTGCGACCTTTGAGGTTCTTTGTTCTGGTCGGTGCATCGCCTTGAAGAATGCTGACGTTACCCTCTCCCGCGACTTTGGCATCTGTGAAGATGTTGTTGGCTGCACCGATTGTGATGTTGCCGTTTGCAATCGTCTGGATGAGGATGAAGTCGTCACCCTGGATTGTGATGTTGTCGGCGGTTGCCAGGTCGCCTGCGGTCGAGATGATGTTGAGTTCGCCATCAACCGCGGTGACATTCGCATTGACTGCGATGTCGCCATCAGCGAGCAAATTGACGCCATTGTCGGAGGAGACCGCTGCATTCACCGTCAGACTTCCGGAGCTGTCAACAGCGGTTCCTGTGACCGAGTCCAGAGCGCCGGCAATAATGGTGTTGCCATTGTTGACGATGTTGATGTTTCCGGTTGCCGTGAGGTCGTTGATAGTCAGGGCGCCGGTGTTGGTGAGTGCGAGGCTTCCAACCGTGCTGGATGCGAGCGTCGTGAACGCTGTATCCGTGAGATTGACTGAGCCGGGAACCGTGAGCGCCAGATTCGCACCACCGAGGGTGCCGGCTGTCTGATCAACGCTTGCCGCATTCAGGGTCACGTCGGCCGCTGCTGTCACATCTTCGTTGAGTTCGATCTCTGAACCATTTGCAGTCAGCGTGACGTTGTTTGCGTCCACTGTATTGTCGACGACGATACCGCTTCCGCCTGCCTGATTCGAGGTCAGACTGACATCGCCGGTGCCTGTGTCTACGGTGTCTCCAATGGTGATTGCACCGCCGGCGGTGATATCGACATCAAGACCAGCTGCTGCGATCTGATTGACGGTCAGGTCGCCTGCTTCATTCTGCAAGGTGACGGCGGCGGTATTGCCTACGCCGGTCGAGAATGCCGTGAACGAATTGAGCGAGGTGTTGGCGAAGGTTGCCGTTCCGTCTACGACGTCGACTTCGAGGGAGTCAGCAGTAATAGCTCCGGTCGATATCGTATTGGTCGAGTCGAATCCGCCGAGCAGGGCGAGTGCACCTGTGCCGACATTGATAGTGCCGGCTGTCAGATTGCCTGCCGTGATATCTTGCGGAACGACTGTACCGCTTGTGACCACGCCGTCCGTGATTACCAGCGGTCCAGCAATTTGAACCGTACCTACACCTACGAGGGCGTCACCATCTGTACCGGTGGTACCGATGGTGGTGATATTGCCCACGGTGACACCGCCTTCGCCGCCGATGGCGACACTTCCGCCATTGATGGCTCCGGTTGTGTCGATGTTTCCTACGACGACGGTGCCGGCATTAACCGTGCCACCATTTGCGTAGATTCCCACGTCGCCGCCATTTGCAGCGGTGCTGCTCGTGACGATGTTCACTCCCGACAGATTGACGTTACCGCCGGTCGAGTTGAATCCGGTGATCGTGAAGGGCTGGTCGCTCTGCTCCTGGCCCATGCTTGCAGGTGTCGCATCGACGCCTGCGAGTACCACCAGGTCTCCACCGGAAACTGTGCCGGAGGACAGATCGATGAGAACAGCACCAGTGGTGGTGATATTACCTGCGGCGATGATCGCGAGGCTCTCGCCCTGGAAGATCAAGTTTGCCGGTAATGTGACATCGCCAGTGGTGTTGATAATGGTGTTGCCATTAATCACGTTCACTTCCGCGAAATTCGTGATGGTTCCAGGGGTGAACACGCGTGCCGTGACGGTGAGTGTGTTCATGCTGTTATCGCCGTTCAACGTGCCGTTATTCGTGACAGCGTTGATGCCATCGTTATTTTCGAGGGTCAGGAAAACGTCGCCGCCGTTGAAATTGGTTTGACCGTTAGTGGTGATGCTTCCGTCCTGAGCGATGAGTTGAACGCCTGCTCCGCCGACGTCGCTCGTGAACGTACCGTTTGCACCATTGACCGTCAGTCCGGTATCGCTGGTGACTACAGCATCGACGAAGTCGACGTTATAGGCGCCGTTGAAGGTGAGCGTATCGGTGTTGAGAATCACCGAGCCGCCGCCGGATATATTGCCGTCGATTGCGATATCGCCGCCGTTATCGGTGAGGACGGTGAAGTCTCCGTTGCCGCTGCTGCTGCCGAGCGTGATTGTTCCAGTACCCGCATAACCGAGGGCAACTTCGCCTCCGGCGCTTGATTGAGCGGTCACATCGGTGGAACCGCCCGCGATACCGTTAACGATGATCGGATTGAAGAACGAACCGATATCGCCGGTTGAGCTGTTCAAGGCCAATTGTGGCGTATTGATGCTTGCTCCGGCTGCTGCCTGTTCGATGTTTCCGGTGCCGGCGCTGGTGTCGAAACTGGCGCTGGTGTTGGCAGTGATCGCGTTACTCAGAAGAATGTCGCCGTTCATATTCGAAACGTTTAGAACATCGACCGTGAAGTCGGACGTCGTGCTGACGTCGCCTGCTGAAACCTGCCCCGCGTTTACGGTGAGGTTGCCTCCGGCTTGCGAGCCGAGAGCGATACCGTCATCTTCATTAATGGTCAGGGAGCCGGCATTATTGAAGTCGGACGTGAGGCTGGTCACTGCTGTTTGCAATGTGGCAGTAGTCGCGCCCTGGAAGGATACATTGAGGGCTCCACCGGTAACTTTAGAAGTTGGATCGGCGGTCAGGTTGTTGCCTGCATTCAGGTCGACGGAGTTCGTGCCATTAACCGTAACACCGGAATTCAGTGTCAGGTCGCCCAGTACTGCGTCCAGCGATGTGTCGTTGGCGGTGATGTTCGCATTGACGGTGACGTCGTTGAAGGAGCCCAGCGAGAATGCATTTTGAGCTGTCGAGTCACCTGCGACCGTCACGTCGTCGATGGCGAATATGTAGGCGCTGCCGGTTCCGGCATTAGCCGTCAGATTTCCGCCAGCGATGACGAATTCGCCGCCGGCGTCAGCGCCGATGTCGCCGAACTGTGAGGTCAGAACGGTGTTCGCTGCAGACAGAGTGCTGCCGCTTGCCGTATTCAGATTGCCGACGACGCTTGCGTCGAATGTGCCGGTCACCTGTGAGTCTGCCAGTGTCAGGTCGACAAGGCTGCCGACGTAAACATTGCCTGTGGTCGGCGATGGAGTGCCGAGCGCGTTGAAAGCGACGGTGCCATCGAAGTCAATGTTGAAGCGATTATTTTCATCAACACCGATATTTCCAGCACCACCGGCGGCTCCATTGCTTGTGAATGTTCCATTCACACCAGCGACCAGTGCGGATGCGTCGGTCGTGATGTTATGGTCGGCAAGAACTGTGAAATTACCATTTGCGGCGTCGGAAATTCCGGTGAAATTGATGTTGCCATCACGTCCGCCGGCTTCAGATTCGACCAGAGTTATGTTCTGATCGGCGTTTGCTGTGACGTTGACGAAGTCGATGTTGGTTCCTGTGTTCAGAATCGAAATCGAACCGCCTGTCGTCTGGTTGTCCAGATTGATTTGGTTGGCTTGAATTCCGCCGGCCACGTTCGAGTCGGTTATGTCTTCTTGATTCGAGCCGAGCAGGGTGATAGATGCTGTGCCGCCACCTGCTGCATTGGCGATTACCGCGCCATCAAGATCTAGCGTGCCACCGTTGCTGGTGTCAGCTGTCAAAGTGACGTTCCTTCCGGTGATATTAGCACCGCTGGCGGTGTGCAGATCGTTTGCCGTTATCGAGACGCCGCCCGTGTACGCTGCGCCGCCTTGACCGGCGTTGATATCAGCGTTAGAGGAGTTGGCACTGTAATCTCCTTTGACGACGATATCGACGCTTCCGTCGGTCGCGCCGCCGCCTGCGTTGATTGCGGCGTTCTGGGTGTAGTCGCCGGAATTGGAGATGATGCCAGTGGCAATTTGAACATTGGTGCCTGCGGTGATCGTGTCGCCGCTGCCGTTACCTTGAGTGTAATCGTCGCCTACTCGGATGGTTACCGAGTTGACTGCGTTGATCGAACCCTGCTGGGAGAAGTCTGCTCCACCTGGGGCTGCGCCGTTGGTCGAGCCGGCATCGATCAATACGCTATCTGCGCTGTTGATCGCCCGATTGTTCGACTGGCTGACGTCATTTGCAGCGGCGATCGAAACGTTGCCGGCTGTGATATTGCCGAGAATGCTTGCGGAGGCGCCTGAGTTGACGATCTGTCCTCCGGGTGCGATACCGGCGCTGAGACTGACGTCACCATCGGCTGTGACGTTGTTGACTGACACATCCCCGCCTGCTTGAACCAGAAGGGTGCGCGCATTCACGTTCCAGAGATCAACTGCCGCATTCGACAAAATGCCTGATCCCACGATTGTTCCGGAAGCACGGGAACCGTCAGCGTTGTATGTAACCGGACCATTTGTCACCGGCTGAACTGTGGCGATGGTGACTGCTCCGCCTCCGCCCGTACCGCCGTTTGCATTAACAGAACCCTGGAACAAGGTCGTTAGGTCTACGCCACCGGCGCCAAGGGCTGTGACGTTACCGTTGCTTCCCGCTCCATCGCCTGATGTGGTGATGTTCGAACCGACGAAAGCGTTGGCCAGATCAACTGTTCCGCTTCCGGAGCCTACTCCCTGGAAGGCGACGAGAAGGACGTCTCCGCCGTTGCCGCCGAGACCCGAGCCTCCCGAAGTGTTCAGATTAACGTTCCCGAGAATAATACTGCCGCCGTTGATGGAGCCCTCGTTGAAGGTGACCTGGCTTCCCGGGTTACCTGTCGGCAGGGACGGCGATGCAGCGCCTGATGATGAAATTATGTTTGCGCCAGCGATCAGGGTGAGATTTCCACCGTTGACTGCTGTGCCACCGCCATTGGTATCAATGGTGAAGGCGCCCGAAACGGATTCGGTTATGTTGCCTGTTGCGATAACCGTAAGGTCGGCTGCGACTGAGACAGAACCTGTGAAATTCACGTTTCCGATGTTATAGAAGGTCGGATCGATCAGATTGGTGTCGCCGATGTTTAGAGTTTCACTGGCAGAGCTGAAGTGAACTGCGTTGCCCGTGCTGTTTACGTCGCCTGTGACATTGTCTACGTTGGCGGTTATGGTGCCGCCGCCAGCGTTTAAGTTCAAATCTGAACTGATCCAGTTGCCGCCGTTCAAATTAGATGCATTGGTTCCGACATAATCGGCGGCTCTCACGTTGATCGCTTCTGCTGCCGAAATCGTGCCACCGTTGTTGTTGACATTTAAATCACTGTTGGAGGCGGCGTCGAGAGTTACGTTTTTGGCAGAGCTTATCGAACCTGAGTTAGTTATGTTGGAAGAACTCAAAGTTAGATTGCCGTTCGAGGTAATATTGCCGAGGTTTGTGAGTTGACCGTCTGCTCTAAGCGTGAGGTCGACATCGGATGAAATCAAGGCATTAGCGTTGTTATTGATATCGACCGCGCGAATAGTGCCGCCTCGTCCGTTGTTGGAGCCGTCGAGGGCATGAACGGTACCGAAGTTATTGAGGTCGCCTTGAAGTTTGAATTCAGAACCCTTGGAGAAGTCACCGAGTGTGGTGACGTTGACTGGCACCGTCAGGTCCGATGCTCTCATAACGTCGCCGCGGGACGTGATTGCTGAGAGGTCGACTTCGCCGCCCGTGGCCACGCCACTATTATTGATAGCGACTTTCTGAGAGCTGCCTGCCAGCACCTGTTTGGCAGCTATATATTCTGCAGCCGTGACCTGAGAACCGGCAGTTAGTGTTTTGGTTTCACCGCCGACCTGGATTTCAATTGATGAAACTCCGCTGAAGAGTTTTTGTCCAAGTGTGATGTTGCGGGTTTGTGAAGTCAGGTCGAGATTGACGCCGCCGTTCAAAGTGACAATCTTTCCGCTGTCATTCGATTGCACTGACTGCTTAATCACGCCATTGTTGCGTTCCAAGCGGTTAGCCCACTTCCCGCGCACGTGCGTTTCAGGAGTTACGTTGTTGACGCCAGCAGTCGTCTGAACTGGAGCGATTGTAGGTACGCCGATAGCGTTCGCAGAGCCGCCACCGCCAGCGCCACCACGACCGAATTCGGCACGGTACATTTGACGCAAAGTATGCCTATCGAAACCAGGATTTGAATCTCGGAACGATCTGAAATTTTGGCGATCCTCAGCAGCGTTAGCGGCTGCCTGAGAAGATACAAAAAGAACCGAGCCAGTGATGACAGCGGTCCAATTCTTTATATAGGATTCACGGTTTCGAACTATCTTTTTCGTCATATCTTGTCCTTTGCCTAGGGCACGCGAAAATAATCTGGTCGCAAAATTGCGCACAGATGGAGTGGGGCGCCTAGTCGCGTCGACTATCGCCTGGGTTACTGAGCGGTTGTCAGAGAAAGCAAAAGGCGTTCACCGACTTGAATCTGCTGAGGAGAATAACAAAATGATCTTGCCATTCTCTTGCTTCTTGCCTTCTTGATGCTAATTGCACACAACTGGTTTCTGCGGATAAGCGTAGTGTAGGTTTTTCGCTCAGATAGAAGAGAACTTTACTTTGATTTACAGAGAAATCTTGCAAGTTACCTGACTTCAAGGGTTTGCAAGGTTGTCCAAAAGAATTTATCTCACTTAGCGTTAGAATCGGAATCTCGAAAATTGCACTTTCCCCGTTCCGGGGTCTAGGGGAAATCCTGGCTACTTTCGATGGCAGGCGAAATATGATCTGGGGCGTTACTGGTGCTGTCGCGGGGACAAATTCATGTATTCTCCGCCCTCACCTACGGTATCAGCGAAGACTGCAGGTTTCATTTCGAGGTCAGAGCCTTCGGCTTTGCAAAGCGTTATCGGTTTAAAGGTCGGCGATGTAATCAGACCCGAGCACCTTGGCAGAAGTGCGGTGGTTTGCCTGGCCGACAATCCTATCCATGGACCCTTCAGAGAGTCAAACGATCTGGTCGGGCGAGTTGCCAGCGAAGACATTCCGGCTGGTACGGTGATCACAGGTGCGGTGCTGGTTGCGTTGAGTCGCAGTCAATTAGAGCATCGCCTTCGAAATTTTTGGCGGCGCTGCAAGTGATCGTTTCCTAAACCGATATCGGTTTAGAACATAATCGAAGATTGCGTTGGCTAACTATGGCTTTCCTGTATCGACGATTTTGCCCCAGTCGTCCCAGTTGTTTATCAAGTTCTTCACAGAGTTCTGGCGGCGGCGGTCGTTGGCTATTTCAATATCTGTTTTCACGATCCTCAAGTTAGGAGGCACGTTGAATATTGCCGGCTCGAGTGGAATCTGCCTTATCATGCCGGTATCCAGTTCCAGATGCGTCTCGTTCTCAGTATTCAGAGTCAGTAGCTTAAGTGGAAATTCTCGACCTACGGGCAGTTTGTAGATTTTGTTGACCACAATAGGAAGTGTTGCCGGTACGTCCGGCAAATTCCATGTCCAATAGTCAGCGGACATGATATCGCCGGAGTTGAAAAAGACGGAGTTGAAGTTCTTGGTTGGCGATTTTTTTTCGACGTGAAGTGGGCTCGGATTTTCAACATGCAACTTGAAAGCGTTTTCCGACAGATATCGTGTCGGTTTCTTTGGCGCTACTAGGAGAGGCAAATTTTCAAGGTAACCTCCCAAGGCTGCTGTGCCTGATGCGAGGTCACCTTTAAAGGACCGTACTTCGGATTCGTAAAGTGTTTTGGACAATGGATTGTATGCTGAGACCTTCCAATCAGGCGCCTTACTGACGACCACGTAACGATTGCCTAGACTCTCGATTCTGAATGCATCCCTTGAAAATATGATGCGGAACTTGCCAGCAAATAAGCTCGTTTGCATGATTTCCCAGCAACGTCTTCCTGAAATCTTGTTAGACGTTGTGGGCTGGTTAGACTTTTGGTTCGCAGTGGACATTGATGCCGGTCTAACAGTCTTCCCTGATTTTGCCAGTACACGTGATGGTGTTAGCAGGCATCCTGCGAGGACTGCGACAAACAGCCAAATGATCGAAAAACTTCCAACGCTAATTTTGCTTAGACGTGAAGATTCTAAGTGTGAATATCTGGATGCTCTCAAACTATCTTCGCGACAATAACTTCGAGAGGATAATCAGGCCAGCAATCAATCCGGCTCCTGTTCCGAATCGTTGCGCTTCCCATTCGGGAGTGCTGATCTCTGCTTTGGGTGGTGTCTTCACGAGTTCTACTTTCGGAACGATTTTGGTTCCTGAAAGCGTGTTGACGACTTCCCTGACTCCGTCGATGGGCGCCTGGATTAAGGCGTGGCCAAAGGATTGAACGAATGCTCCTGCGCATCCGGAGTTCAGCCCCGTGTTGTCGATATGTTCAGCCTCAAAGACCTGCACGTCGTCATTTGCTGTCATTTCAATTCCACCTCGATATAGGTAGTGATATAAGGAGTGATACTCAATTATATAGGGTTTGTCTTGGTCGCGTCGTTAATCACCTCATGATAACGTGTATAGTAGAAGTATGCCTGTATCCAACTCCGTAGAGCGAGTATGGTTGACGCTTTTGAGAGATGCTTTTCTTGTTTGAAGCCCAAGACCCGCACGACGGGCGGATTTGTCACGCAGATGATCGACATCTGTCGATGCGGCGAGGTTTCAGACCTGCCGTTGGAGACAGTCGAGTCTCTACCGGCCTGTAGACAGTGCCGCAAGTCAATCAATCAGCGACGAGCTGGAAGCATGACTCAGTGGATTTTCAGGGCGGACTTTTGCCAGTGCGACAATCCAGAACCTGAATTGTCTGCTCACCAAAAACCTCGAAAACATTCTTTCGACTTCGTAGATGATGACGGAGAGGAGTTAGAACTGAGCCGTCAAAGTTTTCCTTTCGAGCGCTACCAGCCAAAGGTGAAGCTTGGAGTGGGAGCCTCCGGAACTGTTTATATGTCACGTGATCGTCTGCTTGGAAAGCGGGTCGCGGTAAAAGTACTGCACGAACTGACTGCCGGACAATTGATTGCTTTTCAAGACGAGGCACGCACGACCAGCCGTCTCCATCATCCAAACATTATTCAGGTGCTCGATTTCGGACCGACTGAGTCGGGAGTACCATATATGGTGCTGGAGTATATTGACAAAGGTGTTTCGCTTGAGCAATATATCCGCACCAACGGTCCACTGTCATTGGATCGAGCTGTGGCTATCTTTGGAAAAGTTTGTTCGGCGCTGACTCACGCTCATGAATCGGGCGTGTTTCACAGAGATCTCAAACCGTCCAACATTCTATTAGCGGACATTTCCGACGGCGAACCCGACGTGAAACTAATCGATTTTGGCGTCGCGAAAGTAAAGTACGAAACACAAGAGCCGACAATTATTCAAGGAAGGACCATTGCGGGCACGCCGGCATACATGCCACCGGAAATGGTGCAGGGCGAATCTTTTGACGCGCAATCAGAAACCTACACGCTAGGCTGTGTCATATTTGAGACGCTCACGGGCCGACCGCCGTTTATCGGAGCCAGCGCGATGGAAACGTTAGCTATGCATTCGCAGAGTCCGGCGCCAAGGATGTCGACTGTCGCGGACGAAGATTTCCCTGAATCTATAGAATCGATCGTCGAACGTTGTTTAAGCAAAGCTCCCAAAGACCGATATCAGGATCTGGTGGAACTTCGGGAGGACCTCGAAAGTATCCTTTCTCCCAATCCGCTTCAATTCGTAAGTACTGATGAATACAATGCCTTGGCTCTGGCGCCTGAGTATACTTCCAGGGATCGGTCTGACCTTCAAGGGCACATAGAAATTTCGTTGGCGTCAGTTGCCCGACCACGCCCGATCAATCCCAAAGGTGTCTTCGGCGCGGCATTGGTAGTGATTTTGAGTGGTGTCTTCATAAGTAAGGAGATAGTACATCGTTCGCCTAACAATAAGAGTTCAGCTGCAGCACGGCGCGCGGATGATCCGGTACGCGAAGCGCCGCTGAAGGCTATGTCTTCAGATCTTGCTACTTCAGACCACGATGCGATCGTAGAGCAGATGAAGAGTAACCATGCATTTAAGGTCGATGTTGCCTCGCAGACATGGACGGCGGTTGAGCGGCTGAGTGACAATGATTTGAAGCGTCTGGCAGATCGCAGTCGGGACGTGGTTCGCTGTCTGCGTCTGAATGGAGGTAGTATTGAGGGGCAGATCGATTTGACTGATACCGCATATGGTTATGTCGCGAAACTACCGCTGAGACTGTTTGATGCCGAGCACTCATCTATTAAGGATAGCGGGCTCCGGAGAATCGGAACCATTCATACTCTGAGAACGCTCGATCTTACCGATACCTCGATAACCGACAAGGGGCTGCGATATCTCATTGGCTCCAATATTCAGGATTTAAATGTGTCCAGTTGTTTGTTTCTTACGGAAAAGTGTGGGCGCAGCCTGAGTAAAATAGATAGTTTGCGCGTCTTAAACCTATCTACTACGGATGTGTCCGACGAATCCATCAAGCTGCTTGCTCGCTTGCCGCACCTGGAAGAGTTGAGACTTTCGAACACGAGCGTATCTGACTCGAGCTTGCGAAATCTTTCTCACAATCGGACCATCAAGCGGCTACAGCTTGGGGGGACGAAGATTACAATTGATGGAATTCGAGCGATTCGAAATTTACCGATTGAACAAATCAAGGTTCAATCCTGTAAGGCGTTTGATGACGACTGCATGATCCTCGCTGCGAAACAGTGGCCAAATCTCACATCCTTAGATGTTGATGGAACCCCAATTACAGGAAGAGGTTTAGCGTCAATAGGAGAACTGCAGACCTTAGAACTTTTAACTGTAGCAAAATTGAATGCGTCGGATGAGGCGATGCGTCCATTGCTGAATCTGGAAAACCTTGTTAGTTTGAATTTGGCAGAGAATCCAGTATCCGACAATCTCATGAGTGGTTTCGCCAGGATGCCGAAATTGATTCGCGTTTGTTTGACGGGATGTGCGGGAGTCACTAAAGCCGGAGTGGAAGGTTTGAAGGCGGCCGGTAAGGATGTGGTGCTTTCCAAAACCATCGGTGGCACAAACGTCAATCTGAACAAAGAGGCACTTGAGGCCTTAATTGTGCCAGGCGAGCAATGAGTTTGATTCGTAAATCGATATCGGTTTACGAATGTGAGATTGAGCAAAAAATTACAAGCGCTGAATAAATTAGAATTCTTAACCGATATCGGTTGAGAATCTGAGCTACTTATTCAGGTGGAGTAATTCATCTATGACGAACTGAGCCGCGCCGATGATGCCGGCTTGACCGCCGAGTGCGGACTGGCGGATCTCGATTGAGTCGCCGACAGTGGGCAGGCAATGGTCGATAACCATATCTTCCAGCAAGCGGAAGTCTATGAATTCACTCAGTCCTCCTGTTATAACAAAGCAGTCAGGATTGAGAACGTGAGCCAAGTTAACTAGCCCGTGGCTCACGTGTTCGTGCCAGCGCTCCACAATTTTCTGAGCCATGAGGTCTCCGTCGGCGGATGCTGCAAAAATTGAGTGCGTGGTCAATTCAGTTGTTCTTGAAGCCAGTGGCGTTTGCTCATCGGAAACGCCCTCAAGCAGATCCTTTGCTGTTTGAATCAAGCCTCGGCCAGAGCCGTATGCTTCCCAGCAGTCGAATAGACCGCAGGTACAGAGGCGTTTGTTTTCCATTGCAATTTTGATGTGACCGACTTCTCCGGCTGCCCAATTGGAGCCGCGAAAGAGTCGTCCGTGAAGAACGATGCCGCCTCCTATTCCTGTACCGAGGGTTACAGTAACGACGCAGCGCTTGCTTCTCAAGCCAGTGACACGAGCTTCTGCGTATCCAGCTGCGTTTGCGTCGTTTTCAACATGAACCGGCAGCAATGTTCTCGATTCCATGACCGTTTTCAACTGCGTGCCTGACCAGCCTGGCAGGTTCCCAGTAGAACCGATGATTTCGCCGGTGTCACCATTTACGATACCAGCTGTCGCTATACCTACGCCTGCGAGCACGTCGGTTCGAAACTTGTTTACTAACTCCACCAGTCCGTCGATGATGTTGTCGCGACCGTCCGGAGTGGGGATTTGCTGAGACTCCGTGATTATCTGATTGTCTCGTACGGCGGCCGCCCTGATCTTGGTTCCGCCGAGATCAATTCCGAGGGCGGGCATATGCGACTTTGCTAAAGTATCTATTTTGTTTGCTTCAACGCCCTTAGCCCTGCTCATTGTTAGATGCCGCCCAGCTGACCGTGGTCCGGCGCTCCTTTAAGGACTAGTTTATCGAACGGAATTGGTGAGCCGATAAGCACATCAAATCCCAGTCTGTTCATGCCGCGAATCATATCGCGAGAAACAAGCACTTTGAAATCTTCAGGACCAATAGCTGCCGATATCGACTTTTGATAGAACAGTTTGTTGTTCAGGTTGTAGCCCAAGCCACCGCCGATAGTGAGATATTTGGTGACTTTTATGTCTCCAAAGAGGCTGCAAGAACGTTGTCCCTGGATAAATTGGTCAAAAACGAACGGTGTGCTTCCGCCAACTTTAGATTGGGTGTAGTTGCCCTGTAGTCGTACACGATTTAAACGCATGTCAAGAATCGGACCGATCTGTCCGAGGGCGCCTTTATCACCGGTCGAGTAAGCACGGGCTGACACGCCGCCGAAGATATAAGATTTCACTCCCCACTTGTCGTTTCCAACGTTAAATAGAGGATGTGTTACAGCCGTGAGCTGTTCTTGAATTTTCAAAGCAGATTTGAAGACGGTTGAGGTTTGCGTGCCGCCAAACAGTTCTGCATATTGAGGGTTCAGGTTGATCAACTGCGGGTTATCCTGGTAGGCGCCAGCGGACGTCCTGAATTTAACCGCGCTGAGAAACGGTACGTTGCCTATCTGGTGACTATCTACGAGCTCAGCGGCCAGCCTGGGTCTTCGGTAACCATACATGCCGTCTTCCATGAAGCGGTTAATTCCCGCGTTGAACTTGAAACCTTTGCGAATATTGTAGGCTGCGTCCGCAACCATCAAGTGGTTGACGGAGCCAGCGGCAATATTGATTTTCGAGCGTTTCCCTTCGTACGAAACTCTACCGGATAGGCCGATGCCGGCACCGTCGTCATTTCTTGTACCGTCAAGATTACGTCCGCCAATTTGAAGCATCGGCGACCAACTCAATATTCCTTTCTTGCCCATGGCATGATTGAACTTGGGACCAATGTGCATACCACCGATCTGCAAGTTATTGGTGATGGAAGGCGAGATCGGAAAAACTACCGTGTTCTCGTTTTTTGAAATATTAGCTGAGAATCTAGGCACTGGGATGTCAAAACTTCCCATTTGCAGTTTGCCACCAAATACGGTGAGGTTGCCACCATCGGTTTTATACTTTTCGTAAACCATCTTGCGAGCCTTGAACTTGACTGATGGTTTGACCGGCACGTATGCGTCGGGGTGGATCATCTTTTGTTGAACTTCAGCAGAATAGCCGATGGGACCAATCATGGTGTTTCGCTGGATGTAGATAGGATCAGGCATGGTCAACGAACCTTTTCGGAACGCAATGCCTTCATCCGTACCATAACCTTTGCGAGCGACGACTGTGGCGCCGTTAATTTCCGTATCAGGGTTGGTGATTAAGTACTCGTCTTTGTTTACCTTGAACTTGAAGGCACTGCCAACGGTGACTTGACCGTCGCGGGTGATTCGGACGTTGCCTCGGGCATCGATTTCTTCATTGTTCTGGTCATAAAGAATCATGTCTGCTTCAAGTTTAGAGTTCTGACCACCTATGATGGCGACAGCGTTACCTGTGCCCAGGAATGTGTTTTTCTCCTGGTCGAATTCGGTATCGTCCGCGACAATTTGAATCGTTCCTTTGAGGGTAGTGTCTTCGTTTATAGATTCGGCCATTGCCGGATCTTCATCTTCTACATCAACTTCGACAGAGAACTTGTCAGGGGCGGTCTTCAAAACCGAATTCGGCAGCAATGGAGGACCATCATTAGACTCTTGAGGCGCCACAGTCTTGATGTCGCCAGTCTCTTCATCCGCTTTTTTTGCGGTATCGGATGCGGTGCTTGGCGTAGTGTCGAGCTTCGGAGTGAGTGGCAACAGCAGGGTGCCACTCGGAGAATCCGTGCCCGAGGTTGCGCTCAACGCGCCCGGTGGAAGGCTGAGTTGCAACGTTAAAGCCAAAGAGGCTGCCATAGCCGCAGACCGCAAAGTAGTTGCAGAGGTAAACTCTTTAATGTGTCCGAGGGGAAGTTTGCGACGACCGCCTGTCATCGACGAGCGTTCCCTATTTGTTTTTTTTGAAAGGCAGATTCGGTCTGTCATTCAGTCTCCGTTGTGCACCAGCTGTGGTTCCATCGATAGTAATACGGAAAGCGCTGTTTTGCTATAAACATTCGTCACTCTTGGGCTATGACGATGGTGGCTTCCTCTGGTTCCACGCGATCGCGTCGACTCGCGTTTATTATTGGTTTTTCACAAAACCAAGCGCGGATGTCAACAATGGCTGTCAATACTACATGGATGGAATCGAGAAGATCAAGCCGAGTAATTTCAGTTACAAGAAGGATGTTCGCAGTTCCCCAATCAACACATGGAAACCTGGGGTAAAAACCGCCCGCAGACTACTTCTTGCCATCGAATGATTTGAGATGGCAAAGATGAGAGATTTGTTATCGTCAAGATTATAGTTAAGTTGCCCGGCCGAGCATACCACTGAGCCATTTTTGGTTTTTAATTGAGCTCATAACATGAACACATTTGTATTCCAGTCCCCAACGAAAGTTTGCTTTGGCGAGAACAGTGCTGCCACAGCTTTTGATGTTGTCAAGGATTTTGGGGGCTCACGTCCCTTATTGTTGACTGACAAATTTCTAGTAGACAACAATCTGATTGATTCGATAATTGACGGTCTGAAAGATGGCGGACTGACAGAGCCTTTCGTGTTTTGCGATGTGCCGTCAGACTCTGATGTCGATTGTGTGAATTCAGCCTCGAACTACGCAAAAGAAAATGGCTGCGACTCAATCATCGCTGTCGGTGGCGGTTCAGTGATGGACACGGCGAAAGCGACCAACATTTGTCTGTCATTAGGCGGAGATTTGCTCGATTACCAGGGCTTAAACATTATCGAGGAACGATTGAGACCCCTGGTCGCCATACCGACTACGGCCGGAACAGGTTCAGAAGTTTCATTTGTCGCTATGATTAAGGATAGGGTTGAGCACAGGAAGCTTGTTTTCGGAAGCCGATTTTTAGCTCCGGACGCCGCTATTCTCGACCCGGTTCTGCTGGTGAGCCTGCCTCCCAAGCTCACGGCTGCGACTGGCTTGGATGCGCTAACTCATTGTCTGGAGGCGCTGGTCGCGAGTGTCACAAACTCAGCGGTTTCTGATGCGTTGGCACTCGAAGCGGCCCGGTTAATCTTCGATTACCTTCCGCGTGCCACCAAAAACGGTGAGGATATCGAGGCTCGTGGCCAAACGCTCGTGGCCAGCACCATGGCTGGAATCGCGTTTAGCAATTCAGGGGTAGGAATAGTTCATGCCCTGGCGCATGCAACCGGTGCGAGATTTCAAACTCACCATGGAATTACCAATGCCGTATATCTGCCGCATGGCATGCGCTTTAACATCGCATATTCAAGTGAGATCTATGGGAAAGTCGCTCGTGCACTTGGTTTTTCAAAGAGTTTGGATGATAATGAAGCTAGTGAGGCGCTCGTCGCAGCCGTTGAGCAATTACTAGAGGAGGTCGGGCTTCCTAACACTCTGAGGGCAATTGGTGTGCCGGAGATGAAGGACGCGGAGCTGGATGAATGGGTCACTCTTGTAACTGAGGATCCTGCCATCATTTTCAATCCGCGCGAAGCCACGGCTGAAGACATTATCGCAATTTATAAGAGGGCGTATTAATGCCGTTTTTCAGCAGCACGGAAGAAGTTCAAAAAATCATGGAAGCGCTTTGGACCGAGATTCGCGAGAATCCGGAGATTGCGGCACCACTTCTTGATTCTAAGCTGATAGTTCGGTTTCATTACCGTGAACCTGAAGGCCGACTGACCATCGACTGTTCCGACGGTCATAATATGCTCATCGTTTGGGGCGAATACGAAAAGAAGCCAACGGTCGAGATGTTCATGAAAGCTGATATCGCACATCAATTCTGGCTTGGAAATGTAAATGTGCCTGTCTATCTGATCTCAGGGAAAATCGTCGCGAAGGGACCGGTTAACAAAGCACTTGCGCTACTGCCTGTGGTCAAGCCGGCTTTTCGGATTTACTCTAGTATTTTTGAAGACACTTTGAATCGCCCGCTGATTTCGGCATAACTCTTACGCTGTCATAAACCGATATCGGTTTACGAACGTGTGCGTGCTGAGCGATTTCTTAATCGTGTTTGTCTGGTAATCAAGGCTGCCGAATGGTAACCTGAGCCTCGGTTTTGTATCAATCGGCGGAGTTGACTTTGGCTGGCTCTTCGGCAGGTCTTGTTGTTGCAATCGGAGAACTCGTCGTCGACTGGATTTCGACTAGCAAAGGCGGCGGCTTCATCGAGTCGAATACTTTTGTCAAAAGTTTGGGGGGAAACGCATCGAACGTAGCAATTGCTCTTTCTCGATTAGGAACTCGCTCAAAAATTCTGGCCAAAGTGGGAAACGACATTCATGGCAAGTACCTCGTACATGTGCTTGCGAAAGAAGGTGTTGATACATCCTGCGTTTTCGTAGATGAAGAAGCTCCAACGGCGCAGTGTTATGTGTTTACCACTCTTGATGAGGACAACACATTTTTAAACTGGCCGCCCGGAAATGCTGCTCAGAGACTCACCACAGGTGATATCACTGACGATCGGCTTGTCGGCGCATCGTGTATCCACACGACTGGAATATCATTGTCCCAAGAACCTCGAAGAACCGCAGTCTTAGCGACCTTAGAGCGGGCTAAACAGCTTGGGATCATGGTCTCGTTTGACGCCAGTTTCCCAACTGGCGAGGGCAAAGGGTCGATTGACGCGCTGGAAACCGCAGCGTCTCTGGCAGATGTCGTAAAAGTCAATTTACTGGAACTGTTTTTTTGGGCTCGACATATTGGTGCTGAGGTAAGAGATTCTGACCTGGATTTTATCTCTGCCTATGAGCACCCTCCATCCTCTGGTCAAGAATCTAAAACCGCGTCTGTCGCACCTGACCTATCTGAAAAACGAATAGGTTATCTAGCAAAGAGTTTGTTCTCAGCGTTCAAACCAAAGATCCTTTTAGTAACGATGGCCCATCACGGCTCGCTGATTCTTACAGCCAATGGCGAGACATGGGGACGTGCGTATGAGGTGCAAACACTCTCAGGCGTCGGTGCTGGTGACGCCTACATAGCAGGCTTCATTCATGCACTGATGCAGCGAGCAGATGGTTGTGATGTCGTGAACACGCTAGATTCGCTTACCGCTGAGCAGGTTGAGCGATGCAATAATTTTGCCAGCGCCGTTGGCGCATTGTGTACAACGCATGTTAGCGCCTACGAAGGCCTGCCAACGCTTCCGGAGGTAGAAGAATTGCTCGCGTTGAACCTTCCCGCAGGAAATCGATAGAGTCGCGACCTAGACTAAATCTCAACAGTGTGAAGCCTGCTGACCGGCTACTTGCAAAACTTGTGGCGACACATAGGAAAGAACCTCTTTGTTTGTGATCGGGGGCGAAGAAAATATGGCATTGGTGAATCGTCCTTCTCTCCAGAATTCTCGGTCACTGTGATACCAGTGGAACGACAGATACAGTTGAAGAGCCTTTTGACTGATGCCTTGATATTCATCCGTGATGAACGTGGTTGCTGATTCTTTCAGATTAGGATCTAAATCGGCGCCAATAACTTTAGGTGTGGGAATGACTGACCTGTACTTGTGTATATATGCTCCTCTTTCAAACAGAAATCCTGCGATTTCTACCATGGACAAGTTTTCTGAGAAACGTTGAAGCGACTGGTTCGATTTGTACCAGAGATGATCGAAGGCCATCGCCTCTTCATCCATGATTCCAAAAAGTTCTTGTTGTTCAGGTGAGAGTTGATCAAAGGAATGCGAATGTTCTTCCATGAGCGAAATAGAAATTATTTCTCCTGTCGTAGAATTTTGTACAGTCTTTTTTATAGTCCTCGGCTCGATAAGATTTTTTCCGGAGGCGGGCTTTTGTTCCAGCCTCGGGTGCTGACGCGCCGGTGTCTCGCGACTTCTCTTTTTGACTACTTCTTTTAATTCGGTGCAGTGAATCTCTTCCAGTGGTTCGTTCGCCATCAGGCGCGTAATCACGATTCCACTTTTTTTGATCATGTTCAAACTTGTCGAATAGCACACCGACGAGTGTCTCTCAAACTCACTTGCGTTTACTGAGATACCGTTTTCCATCAAGGAAATTAGAAATAAATATTCAAGTGTCGACTCTCGCCGCATGCGATTGAAAAATGTTCCTGAAGTAAACGATTGTCTGTGCTTGCACGAGACGCAAGCAATTTTTCTTGTCCCAGCCGTTCTGACAAAATCGCGCCCCAGACATTTCTTGCAGCGCAGCGAACCGCTCAAAGCCAGGCGTGAATACAACAAATCTTCTCCCTGCTCGATGGATTTAACCTCGCTATCGAACTTTTCTCGCATTAGCTTGAGAAGTGCTTCCTTGTTCTGGTTGCGCGGAACCGTATTTTTGGAAATTCGCTTTTTCATAACAGCCCTCCGGTAATAAAATCTTGAGCTCCTATTTTCTTAAACGTATTTCTGAACCAAAAAGTTCAATCGCACACCCCTCAAAGATGCACAAACTGTCAAGGCCCGTGGAAATTTTATTTTTGTGAGGTGTGTCTACTCTCGGTGTTTGCGAACGGTTGAACGAGGTGATCTAGCGCACAACTTCATCTTGCACTGTTGAGCAAGGCGGATTATAAAAGTTCGCCGTAAAGCACCGAAGCACAAGTTTTTGGTGGTGCCGCATGTGGTATCACATCCGTTTAATTCTTATAGGCAGGATTGGGCTCAAAGAGACCCATCATCAACCTCTGATTATTAACCGGATTAAATAAACTTCCGATCAGCCTTCCTGAAAGCCTCACTACATGAGCGATCTAAATGGTGTAATTCCCATGACAACGCTAGGAAATATTTTGCATTTTCTTATTTTGGCGCTACACTGTTTCTACTCACTCTAATGATCGCGGGATCGATCTATGGAACTAATCGCGCAACTCGTGGACCTTTTCCACGGAATTTCACTGACTATCATTGTTACAATCATCGGCTGCACAATGGCGATGAGTGTTTTCCTTTGGAAAGTTTTGTTTGACTCAGATTTCTTCAGCAATTACGACAGGAATTTGTAAGCTAGGGCTTTATCGTAATGGTGAGCGTCTCCACGATCCTAGGAGACGCTCATTTTGGTTTTTATATATCGAAATTGCTAAGCGATATCGGTTTAGAAATGAAGACTATTGGCATTAGGGAGTTAGAACTCTGTCTGCCGTCATTAAGAACTCACAGATGTTAAACATGTTGGTGATTTGGTCTGCCGGTACTTTGTCTTTCAATGCGTAGTGCTCCAGGCAAAGACCGCATGCCAGAACTTCGCAGCCTGCTTCGGCGAAACCATTGAGAACTTGAAGCACGCTGCCCTCTGGATCCATAAGTTTGACGCCGCTGTTTGCCAGTAGAATAGCTCTCGGTCTGTGCCCGGAGTCAAACAATGTTTGCAAAAAAACGTTCATCAAGCTCTGGCTAAAGTCAGGATCGCCCTGCCCGAAAGTATCTTTGGCTAGAAAAACGACTGTGCCGACGCGGTTCTTATTGGTTTCTTTCTGAGATTCTTTGATGGCTAGCTCTTCAAGTTCAGTTCGCGGCGATGGCTCCCCTTTCGTCAAGACGACGCGATAGAAATCCCCCTCATTGGAGCAGCTCATCGAGACGTTTTGAGAGCGAGCCAGTCGAGCCAAATTTTTGACGTTGACTTCGGATTCAACTAGCGCCTCAATCTTTTGAGTGTCCTTGTCGTCAAGTAGTCGTTTCGTTCTAATTACCGGCTCCGGGCAAACCAAGCCTCGAAGGTCAATTTCTCTGTTCATCTCAGTTAAATCCTGATCTTTCTTCTGGTGCGACTCCTGGAAATTGGTCTCTCTTAGGACCAATCGCGGAAGTCTAGTGTATATCAATTGGCAGTCACTTCGACCGCGCCTATGGACTCATTAGGTTCAAGCGGCAACATCTCGCCGATTATGGAGGCCTGGAGACTAAGATCCTTCAGGTCTTCTACCAATTGCTCGGCATGGTCTGGATTCAGAGAGAAGAGAAGCCCGCCGGAAGTTTGCGGATCAAAAAGAAGATCCTCCCATTCCAACTCTACCTTATTAAGGTATTTGACCATTGCATTGAACGACTCTCGATTTCCGTATGCTCCAGCTGGGACGAGACCTTGCTGTGCCAATTCGACTACCTCCGGAAGTATACACACCGAACTAAGATTCAGTCTCGACTTCAAAGCGCTCGCTTTAGCCATCTCATGTAGATGTCCTATTAAACCGAAACCGGTGACATCGGTGAGCGCATGAATTTCGTATTGTCGACCAGCCTGCAACGCACCAGAATTCAATGTGGTCAAGTTGCGGATTAGTTCATTGCGAGCGCCTTCCGAAAGCATGCCTGCCTTCATTCCAAGTAGAGCGACTCCAGATCCAATTGGTTTTGTGAGTACTAACTTGTCAAAAGGTTGGGCACCACCATTGGTGAATACTTCTTTGGGATTAACGAGTCCGGTGACTGCCAATCCGTATACCGGCTGCTCTAACTGGATCGAGTGTCCACCAGCAATTACGGCTCCGGCCTTCTCGACTTGATCCGCGCCACCACGAAGAATTTCTACCAGAACCTCCTCTTCGAAATCACACGTTGGAAAGCAGACTATATTCAATGCTAGTACGGGTTTGCCACCCATGGCGTATATGTCGGAAAGCGCATTGGCAGCGGCAATCTGTCCGAAGAGATATGGATCGTCTATAACTGGTGGAAAGAAATCGATCGTCTCTACTATTGCAAGATCTTCTGAAATTTTGTAAACAGCTGCATCTTCGAAATTCCCGATACCAGCGATTAGCTCAGGAGTTGTCTTGGATGGAATGCGCGCAAGCAATTTCGACAACTCTGCAGAACCAAGCTTTGCCGCGCAGCCTCCGGCTTTTATATTGGAAGTCAAACGTCTTTGTTCGTATTCAATTTTGTCGGACATACAATGGTGCCATCCTTGTATACATATAAGACCCGCATTATGACATAGTTTTGGACCATTCAAAAATCGAAATTTTCTTTCTGAGGGAAGGTGATTTCCAGAAACCCGCGCCGGACGGCTCTTTGGAAACGCCCACGACAAGCAGCTCTTGAAAGTCGTAATTTTGGTTAGTCCAAAAAAGCTTTTAGATTAGTTTCACCAATAATGTGTGTTTATGGGCGTTTCAGCCCTTTCAAAAACGGGGCGATACGTGTAAATTTAAATCGGAAGCCAATGAATTACTCGCACATGGGCGCAGACTTGCGGACGCCCCGTGCGCGTAAGGTTTCGTTTGTTTTCTTCATACCATCTTACGTAGTGAATTGATAAGGGACCATTCCGATGCCTAAGAAAGTACTTGTCGCCTTGCCTCCAGGTCTGTTAGAACAGATCGACTTTGTCGCGCAAGTAGAGCACAGAACCAGATCCGACTTAATACGCGAAGCTCTTCGCCGTTATATAGAATCTTTCAAACGCACACAAACGCCACACATGTCGGTAAGCACTGTCGGCAACCAGCATGTAGCGCTGTTTACCGACGTTGAGTAATATTCCCACTTAATGCGTTGACTTATTGCCGGACGCTTCGTACGATGCTTCTGAGGAAGGCCGATCCTTCTCCCGCGAGCATCTGACGATGAATTTCACAAACATACTCTTAACGGAACTGATCTTCGCATCCTTCGTGTTGCTGGGATTGGGTTTCATTAAGATGCCGAAGTTCTTGCGGCGAAAGAGACTTTCGAAACTCTTCCCGTGGGGCTACTATCCGGACCAGCAGCCGCGCGCCGACCGGTATTATCCGGACGACGACAAGGATTTCCTCCATGATGTGGGAACGGAATTTGGTGGACTGGATACGTTCGGTGATTACGGGGAGTTCAGCGGCTTTGGTCAGCTCGGGGAATATGGCGGCTCGTTCATCGGCGGTGAGGGCGGTGGACCTGGTTAACCGTTCTGCCGACAGTATGGCTTTGCGCTCATTGCTGGGTTTAATAACGCCTGGCTCATGGTTTGAATAGCCGTCGTTGCTCAGTAGTAGAACCACTCGGTATTTCCGTCTACGACACCATCTGGTGGCACAGTGTTTTGCGCGGCTGTTTTAGGACACCTGTCGTACAGGGAAGTCCACAGTTTCGCGCCGACAATATTGGCCCACGGAATTTGACTTGTCCGGCAGGCGATCATGGACCTGAGTTGGCGAAGGTTCATATCTCAATTGACGAAAGCCGCCTCGAAATTTCAGTAGAAAGGCTGTGGATCCTCCTTCTGATTCAGTGTTTCATGGCATATAAACGGCCTGCTTGGTAATAGTGCTCTTATAAGCTCTATACTTAAGCAGTCTCCCATGTGTTCTCAGGAGGTCGCCCCTGCAGTTCGCCGATACCTATTACGCCTGGCTAGCTGGATTTATCATTCTGGGCGGTCTCACCTTCGTTTTGAAAGACGAAAAGCGCAAGCTGTTGCTGCACCTGCTGTTGGTGTTTTCAACGCTCTTCGTTATCGGTCAAATTTACATGTCGGTTGAGGCTCGTAAAAATGCCAGCAACGAGGTTTTTGTCGAGTCCGACAAAGCTGAAATGGCCTTGAGAATGACTTCTGCTCTGATGGCACTTGAGCCAGTTTTGAAATCCGGTGGAGACAATAGCCAGGTAAAACAGATGCAGAGCAAGTTTTACCTCGAAGCTCAAAGTTCGCTTGATAAATCAATTAAACTCGCTCCCGAATCGTCCATCCTGTTGACTAAACGGCTTGTATTTCACAACGAGACTGGAAAACCAATCAAAGGCGATCTGACCGCAATAAACAAAATCGGCACAGACAAAGCGAAAAAGCTATCAAGGCTCGTTACGGCGATCTATATCGACAAGAAGATCAGTCCCGAACATCTGCCTGAGTTGAAAACGATTTTGAAGAAAGAGATGCCGGGCGGCTGGTACCAGGACATCTTAAATGTGCAAATCGAACGTGTTTCCGGCACGAAAAAGGCTTATGAGAAAGCGGTAGATGATTTTGTCGACCACTACCGAAATTATCTGATTCGAATTGCCGCATTCTTTGCTGTAATTGCAGTTTCAGCTTTCGTCGGGATCATAGTTGTGCTTGTCCAACTTTTTATGTTGCCGCGCAAACCGACCAGCGAAGAGGATCGCGCCAAAATTGCTGCGCCAGTCGCCTGGGGCGCAAAAACTGTCTATGGCGTTTTCATCGCCTGGCTTTCCACTGAATTCCTTGTTGTACCTTTGCTGAAAGGCGTATCCAAAGATTTGGCGAACATCGCGGTCGAAAGGGGCTCCTTGACGGTTGCCTTGATTACTGCAGGACTCTACCTATCACAAAACCTACCCTCGATTTTCTACATCTGGTTTTTCGCGGTGCGCAATCATGGAATTAGGTTTGCTGAGGCAATCAGGCTCCGCTGGAAGACCGAGCGTCGGGGACCCGTGGGATTGGTCCTTGCTGGTGTGGCAACCTGGTTCGCTGCGATACCACTGGTGATAGCATCGACATACATCGCAAATCAGCTTGGCTCGCAGGGCTCCAGTAACCCGATCGTTGCAGTTGTTCTCTCTTCCGTAAAAGATTCGAATCCTCTGGCGGTGATCATGTTCCTGATTACGCTTGGTGTCTTACCGGCTCTTTGCGAAGAAACTCTCTTCAGAGGTTTTTTGTACACTTCACTGCGACGACGGTTTGGTGCTTTTCTTTCTATCGTTATTAGCGCGACCTTGTTCTCGCTTGCTCATTTTGACCTCGGTGGCGCCGTCCAGTTGTTTGTTCTAGGCGCCTTGTTTGCTTTCGTATTCGAACGAACAAAAAGTCTAATTCCAGCGATGGTCGCTCACTGCATGTGGAACAGCGGGACGTTCCTAATGGCATTAACCATGCTTGGTTGAAACAATTTCCTCTTCATTCCTGAACCGATATCGGTTGAAGAGTTTAGATGCCGTGTTGCTTTGCCGCAATTGCCGGGCATAACCTCTTCAGCCCAATTAGATTTCCGTCATCGGAAACCGTCTGTCCTGCTACAACTCTACTGGGTTTCAAACCATGGTTGCACTTGCAAAACCAGCCATCAGATTGGAATCGGATCCGCGGGTGAAGCGGGTTGGCTCAAATGTTATGTGGGTTGCGATCGTGATCGGATTCATATTCATGGGGCTCTGGCTGACTGTTGCAACATTTGCGTTTGCGTACAACGCCTGCTGGTCAATTGTAATCGCGGGCGCTTCTCTCGCGTTTGCGTCATTCTTGACGATGATGGCATCTACTTTGATCCGCGATCGTACCCGAACCTACGTCTTGGAGTTGACGGAGACCGAGGCTGTTTTGAACGTCACCGAGGGGACCGGGAAACGTCGCAAGCGAGCCACCCAGATGGTCTTGCTCGACGATATCTATTATGCCGAGTACTATCCGTATCGCGATTCTACTTCTGTAATCTTGCACACAAGCTACGCACAGATGGAGCTTCCTCTCTGGCCGCTCGGTGCTCATGCGCAGGATGTGATGGATTTTCTAGAAGGACGCGGAGTGCCAATAGTAAACGTTCAGTCTGATGACCCAATTCCGGAGATCGAGATAGAGAAACGTGTTCAGCAGTGAGAAACCAATCGTAAATCAATCGGTCACTGATGATTATGAGAGGATATTCCACACACAACTGTTCTCGTATTGATCGAATAACGCACGTTCTCGTGTAGAATCGCAAAATCTCTCTGTTTCGAGGTGTGCGAGTTGAGGTCCCGGGTTACCCTACGCCGGCTTGCCAGGTTACTGAGAACCACGGAGAGATTCGTGGCTATCGAACTGCACCCGGGTGTTTACGTCAGTTTCATTGCAATTAACCTCTGTTTGCTGTTCGCATACCGGGAAATAGTCCGTGTCCCCCATCAGCAAGAACCGAATTCAGACCACTCCCGGGCTGATGTTTTTTCGGATGGAAAGCAATTTGGCTTTCCGTCTCTTGGTTTACGTGATGGAAGCCAGTCTCAAACGGTTGAGAGAACCGAGCCGATTAGAACTCAAATGAGTAAAGTAGAGACGACCATCGAATCGAGTCGCTTAGCCGAATTGCCGGAACAAATTCAGGCTCTCAAAGACAATTCCTTAGATGTTACCCCCTCGACAGCCGGCGCTGCACTGGCTGCGGTATCAGAAAAGTCCACTCCGAAAAGAGTTGCACAGAAGAAAGTTAGAAAATCGCACAATGGTTTGATTCCTCCACCGCCACCGGGTGTGATGGTCGTGCCTCCTCCTCCTGACGCGCCATCGCTGTTCGCCGCAGGGACTGCCGGTAAATTTGGCTTTCTGGTTCCACCGCCACCGCCAATGGTGTTTGACTCCATCGGCGGTGACTCTGCCTTTCAAACTAGTTATCGCAAGACAACGCGTCATGTCAGTGACGGCCAATTTAAAAATAATGAACGCGCGAAAACTGTACACCGCGGTAATTTCAAACAAGTTATCGTCAGTCGCTAAATATCCTTTCAAAGGAAATTGGTATTCCGCGCTTCTGTCGTAAACCGATATCGGTTTATTTCCGATTGCTGGAAGTCGACTAGATTACGGCGCGCAAGTTCACGCCTCATTTGAAATTCATCAAGTGCTTCCTGTGCTACCTGGGAATAATGATTCTGCCGATGTCTAACGGAGATGTTCATGAGAAACTACAAGACCAGTCTGACCCTTCTTTCCGCGTCGCTTTGCCTGGGTCTGTTTGCTTTACCAGTTCACGCTTCACCGGAAGACGACGCCGCTATCCAGCTGTACAAACAAGGGAAATATGGTCCTGCCCTTGCCGCTTTTGAGGCTATCGATAAAAGAACTCCTAGGAAGCCACTCACCCACTATTACATTGCGCTTTGCTGTCAATCTCTTAACCAGGTAGCCAGAGCAACGGCTGAGTACAAGTGGGTCGCGGACAACTCTCCTAAAGGGACATTGAAAGCGGCCGCACTGAAGGGTCTGGACAGCGTAAGCCGTTACAAGCAAGGTCGCGAACAGCAAGTTGCTGCCAGCGCTGCCAATACGGAGGCTGCAGCCGCGGCGGACACGGCCAAGACTGCGGCGGCCGGAGAGAAGACCGCGTCTGGAACGAAACCCGGAGAAAAAACTCCAACCGCCAAGCCGGATGAAAGTAAGGTGAAAAAGGTACTAGCGTTTTCGACCTCTTACGACCGCACCTGGTTAGCTTTTGAGCCGGGGTTCAATCAGGCAAAAGAAAAGTACAACGGGAAAATCGCTATTTCGCAGGTGGACACTGATGACGAGGCGAGCAACGCACTCAAGGAGAAATACAAATTGAGTTCGTTCCCCGCATTCGTTTACCTCGACGGCGCCGGAAATGTTCTAAAGACCGAGAGCGGCTGCCCCGGTGACGGTGATGCATTTATTAATGAGATTGAGAACTTGAACAAAAAAAAGAAGTGAACGCGAATAAACTTCGGTGACATTTGAAGATGTGATGTCGAGATAGAACTGTTTTCGTCAAGAATAAATCGGCCGCATCTTTCTATCTTTGCTTCCCCTCTAAATTGCGACCAACAGCTGACCGAAAGCAAACGCTCACATTCAGTTTAGTTTTAATGCCAAGCATCTGCGCATTGATGTCTTGATGAGAGAAACGTAGTAATCTTTTCTCCGTAAAGACGCTTGTCTGTTGGCAACCTGCGCTGAGGTGAGGCAATGGCTCAAACTGCTACGGTGGAAAATCCGCTTATGTTGGGACTTCCGGAGGAAAAAAGACCGGAGCCGTTCGCGCTGGTCATATTCGGAGCGCATGGAGACCTCACCAAACGCAAATTGCTACCGGCCATCTATGCGCTGTATGTTCAGAACTTGCTGCCGGAAGGTTTCGCCATCTTGGGTACGTCCCGAACGGAGAAAACGGACCAGGAATTTCGTGATTCGATGAAGGAAGCCGTCATAAAGTATTCCGAGGATCTCGAGTTTGACGAAGGAACCTGGGAGCGATTTGCACCTGCCCTTTACTACCGCGCTGGCGACTCTAAGAATCTGGATTCCTACAAGGAAATGAAGTCCACGCTCGAGGAGCTTCAGAAGAGCCGTGGCACGATGGGCAACCATATCTTTTACCTCTCTACCCCGCCGAGTTTGTACATGCCGATTGTCACTAAACTCGCGGAGTCTGGACTGGCATACAAGCGCAAAGGAAGCGAACCCGCCTGGCCCCGGGTGGTGGTCGAGAAACCGTTTGGACATGATCTGCCGTCATCGATCGAACTTGACTCGACTCTCCACGATGTTTTGAATGAGCATCAGATTTACCGAATCGACCACTATCTCGGCAAAGAGACTGTTCAGAACATAATGTGTTTCCGTTTTGCTAACAGCATCTTTGAGCCGATATGGAATCGCGAATTCATCGACCATATTCAGATTACGAGCGCGGAAACGATCGGTGTCGAGGATAGAGGTGCATACTACGAGGAAGCCGGAGCGCTGCGCGACATGCTCCAGAACCACCTCATGCAGCTCGTTGCCCTGGTCGCAATGGAACCTCCTATTTCATTGGACCCCGAATCAACCCGAGATGAACGTGTCAAAGTCCTCAAAGCAATTCGACCCTTGTCACCGGAGACTATCGATAATTTTTCAGTAAGAGGGCAGTACGGTGACGGATTTGTATTAGGAAACAGGGCGCAGCGCTACCGCGATGAGATAAATGTTTCGCCTGAATCAAGTCGTGAAACATTTGCGGCGATGAAACTGTACATCGACAATTGGCGCTGGGCCGGTGTACCAATTTATCTGCGGAGTGGAAAACGCCTGGCCAAGCGCCTGACGGAGATCGCTGTCCAGTTTCGCAAACCACCAAAACAATTGTTTGACCAACTTGGCGGCTCGATTTATCACGAGATGCCTAAGTCCGAAAGTCCAAACGTTCTGGTCATGAAGATTCAGCCTGACGATGGTATTTCGCTCAAGTTCGCGACCAAACAGCCGGGACCGACGACACAAATCAGATCGTTAACAATGGACTTTCGCTATGGCACCGCATTTGGTAGCAGAACTCCGTCGGCGTATGAACGCCTGATTTTGGATGCGTTAATCGGCGACCCGTCGCTGTTTGCTCGTTCTGATTTTGTTGAGGCCTCATGGATTCTGTACCAACCGTTGATCGAACACTGGGAAAAAACTGTTCCAGGAAAATCGAACGATAAGGGCAGCGAGATCCACCATCGCCCGTTTCCGAACTACGACTCCGGTTCCTGGGGACCTCCTGAGTCCGACGAAATGCTTGCCATCGAAGGGCATGCCTGGAGGGAACTATGACCCCCGTAGCAAAAGAGAAGGTGGAGATGGCTTCGTTCCTATCCGGAACCTTCCATCATGTTGATGTCGATCGTATTGAAAAGGAACTCCTCGACCTCTGGCAACAAGCAGGGAAAGGGTCGGATACGGATGAACCCTCGGTTACACGCGCCTGCAGCATCACCTTCATCCTGTTCACATCCGATCCTGACGCCGAAATTGCTGCTGGAGATCTTCTCGAAGACGTAACGCTTAAACACCCCTGCCGAGCCATTCTTGCTATGGCGTTGCCGGCAAAGGAAGAACAGCTTGAAGCCTGGGTGACTGCTCGCTGCCGGATGATTCCAGGTAAAAAAGATAAGCAAATTTGTTGCGAACAAATTACCGTCCGCTGGCAAGGGGAAGGGACGCGCCATCTCGCTAGCGTGGTTTCGCCGCTTCAACTGGTAGATTTGCCCACCTGGCTGTGGTGGCAAGAAGCCGAAGCGAACAAGGAAAATCTTGGACCGTTTCTTCCATTTGTTGAACGCCTGATAGTCGACTCATCTTATCTGGATAATAATCTTCCTCGACTTTTTGATCTGCGCGAGGTCTTCAACCGTTTGAAAGAGGGCAGCGCCATGTTCGATTTGAACTGGCGCAGACTGCTTCCCTGGAGGCAGGCAATCGCTCGTTCGTTTGAAGAGTCTTTAGGAATTTTGTCTCTTGAAGAACTCGACTTGATTTCCTCCGTCACAATCGGTGTCGCGCAACCCGCCGAAAGTGCCTCCAAAGGCTACTCGGCTCAGTCCCTACTTCTGGTCTCATGGCTTGCTTCTCGCCTGTCCTGGAAAGTATTGTCGGTGAAGAAAAATGCCGAAAACGAAGTCGACATTGTTCTGAAATGGAGTCGCAAAAAAATCGATGTTGCCCTCAGAGCTGTTCCTCTGGATAACGTCACGCCAGGCACTGTCTGTTTCTTCGCTGCCGACTTTGTCGGTAAAACTAAATCGCTTGTCGTGATGCAAAAAGAAGGTTGTCCGGGTTTGGAAGTCGACTTGGTAGAAAAGTCGGAAGTCCAAGAAACTCTGTGCATGACCGAAATACCAGCTCCACAACTCGTAGTCGACATTCTGGACAGCCCAATTACCGGGGAAGTTTATGCAGAGCTTCTCGAGCTTCTTTGCGAACTCGCCGGAAATTTAAAGTGATCACCAGTCAAAGCAGGGACCAATGGAAACGAAAGGCAAACTGAAAATCGCTCAATCAAGCGGAGCTCTGACTCTTAGTCTGGCGTCAGACATCGTCGATATGGCGGCCAAAGCAGTCGCCGATCATGGCAGCTTCAGCTTTGCTCTTTCCGGTGGAAATACTCCAAAGGCACTCTACAACGCGCTTTCTTCAGCTCCACTTAAATATGAGATGCCCTGGAAAAAGACATTTTTCTTCTTCGGCGATGAGCGCTGCGTTCCTCGATCGAGTCCTGAAAGCAACTACCGGATGGTCGATGAAGCGATGTTTAAACAAGTGCCTGTCAGAGCTGAAAACATTTTCTCACTGCTTGACCCGGAAATCGATCCGAAACAATCCGCTCTGGACTACGAGACCAGAATGCGCAAATTTTTCGATATCCAAGCTCAAGAGTTGCCGAGGTTCGATCTAGTTTTGTTGGGACTGGGCGATGATGGGCACACCGCGTCTCTTTTCCCGGGCACGAAAGCGCTCACGGAAACGGAACGTTTATGCACCGAAAACTTCGTTCCGAAGTTCGATTGTTATCGAATTACAATGACGTTGCCGGTAATCAATAACGCCAAAAACATCGTCTTCATGGTGTCAGGCAGCGGCAAATCTGAAGTGCTCTCGCATGTTATCTGCGAGAAAACCACTGAGAAGGAAAAGGTTTCCTACCCGTCGCAACTGGTAGATCCCAAGAATGGCCAGCTTAAGTGGTACCTTGACCAGGATGCAGCGTCCAAGCTCAGTCTGACCGAATGTAAATCATGATTTTGAACAAAGAGTGACCGCAAAATCCTCATCAAATTGAATGTGGAAAATCTGGAGGGAGTAAGATGACGAAGAAAGCAAAAATCGGACTGGTCGGGCTCGGTGTGATGGGCGAGAACCTGGCCCTCAACATTGAACGCAACGGTTATCCGATTGCAGTCTACAACCGGAGCCCTGACAAAGTTGACGCGTTTATGAAAGAACGAGCCAAAGACAAGGATGTTATCGGTTGCAAGGACGTTAAAACCTTCGTCGATAGCCTGGAAACACCCAGGAAAATTATTCTTCTCGTCAAAGCCGGTGCTCCTGTCGACAGCACGATCGACATGCTCAGACCATTCCTCGATGATGGCGATATCATCATCGACGGCGGCAACTCTCATTACGAAGACACGCGACGCCGCGAAAAGAGTTTGGCAATGGATGGCTTGCAACTGATCGGTTCCGGTGTTTCCGGCGGCGAAGAGGGCGCTCTCAATGGACCTTCACTAATGCCTGGTGGTAACAAAGATGCTTACGAGCAGATCAGACCAATCTGGGAGGCAATCGCTGCAAAAGTTGATGACGGTCCATGCGTAACCTATCTTGGTCCCGACGGAGCTGGACACTTTGTGAAGATGGTGCACAACGGTATCGAATATGGTGACATGCAATTGATCGCCGAAGTCTACGATATCATGCGGCGCGGCCTCGGCATGGAAGCTGATGAGATCGCCGAAACTTTTAACGAGTGGAACGAGGAAAAGCTTGATTCGTTCTTGATCGAAATTACCGCAAAGATACTCACAGTCACCGATCCTGAAACAAAGAAACCGCTTGTTGACTTGATCGTCGATAAAGCCGGACAGAAAGGTACAGGGCGCTGGACCTCGCAAGTTGCTCTGGAGCTTGGAGTGCCTGTCCCCACAATCGACTCCGCACTCACGGCTCGTATGTTGTCCGCGATGAAAGATGAGCGAGTCGTTGCTTCGAAAACTCTATCAGGCCCAGTACCGATCGTTGAAGAGGGACTGGACAAGGAAGACTTCCTGGATTGTCTTTCTGAGGCACTCTATGCGAGCAAGGTTTGTAGTTATGCGCAGGGTATGGCACTTATCAGAGCCGGCTCCGATCACTACGAGTGGAATATCAACCTTGCCGAAACAGCCAGAATCTGGAAGGGTGGCTGCATAATCCGAGCTGAGCTTCTCGAAGAAATTCGTAAAGCTTATGCTGACAACCCGAAGCTAGCGAATTTGTTGATAGACCCGAACTTTGCTAAGTACATCGTTGAAGTTCAGCAAGACTGGCGTTATGTGATCGCTTTTGCGCAAAACAACGGAATCGCTGTTCCTGCCTTGTCGTCAAGCCTTGCCTATTTCGACATGTATCGCACCGAGCACTTGCCGCAAAACCTCACGCAAGCGCAACGCGACTTTTTCGGTGCCCACACCTACGAGCGTCTGGACAAGCCGGGAGCTGGCTTTGTTCACACTGAGTGGGAAGACTTAGTCAAAGAGCGAGCCAAAAGCTCCTGAGCCATAGGTTAAAAATCTACGCCTTCTTCAGGTTCCGCTGTGCGAAACTCTCCTGGGTCAGTCGGCTTAACGCCTTCCTCCGGTTTGCGTTCTCGCGGTTTTGCGATCTCCGATCCTTCGCCTGTCTCATTTGATCCTAAACCGATATCGGTTGAGGAATCTTCCGAAGGTGATGACGTTTGAATTGAATCTTGTGAACCGGGAACTATGCGGGATTTTGGCGGTTCTGGCTGCGTTTGGTTGTTAGAACCGGGCGGCTTGCTAAACATATTTTGCAGAGCTTGGAATTTTGCCTGCACATCAGTTGGATTGGAAACAAAATACCAGGCGGACAGGCAGAATGTGAGAACCACCGAGACCACGACAATCATCGCGACTGAAACCCAGTTGGAGGTCGGCGGTGGAGGAATTGCTTGCTGCTGACGTCGTCGTAGATCCAGCGGCGCCGATTGTGTTTCTTCGATAGTGGTGCTTACACTTTCGGCCTCGTTCAGAGAGGGTTGTAATGAGCCTGGGTTTGTCATGGCTCGAATCTCTTGCTTCTCATCAAAAGACAGTTTGGGAAGCCCTGTCCCAAGCGCATTCAATTCTGCAGAGGTTTGGACTTCAAAATTGGTTTGAGGATCTGACGGGCTCGCCAGAAGATCTCGGACCGGGCGACGCTCTTGCATCTTTATTTGATTAGCGCTCCAGGTATCGCTTGTTTCCTCCTGAGTCGCCTTCTGGTGAATGCCGGAATTCGCCGAAGCTGCTTGAGCCGCCGCTGCTGCTGCTGCGCTGCCTCTCCATGCGTCGCCGGTCTGGCTCTGGCGATGGCGTTCCGAGCCGCCCCAAGGCTGCGTTCCGCTGGATGCTCTAGCGGGATCTTGAAGTTCTCCTGCAGTCTGCGACTCAGAGCTTCGACCCGGTTCTGATTCCGACTGACTCTCTCCCCAGCCTGGAATGTGTTGCTGCTGGTCCTTCGCCCAGGCTTCGTTCTCCTTGAAGGAGCCGGTCTGCTCGTCGACTGCATCAGTATCTGTCGCCCATTGGAATGGAACGGGCGCGCTCGAGGCTGGTCCGCTCGCAATTCCAAGCAGCTTATCGACATCCAGCTCTGAGACTGGGCAACGTTGCAATTCGACTGGAAGATCCTCGTTGGGCAAATCCATTTGAACGCACTTTAGCCAGAAATGCAGTGCCGTTTTAAACTCTTGCGCACTTTGCCACCGTTTATCCGGATGTGTTTGCAGAGCCTTTTGCAGAATCTGATCCAGCATTTTGGTTTTGGGCAACTGAACTTCCATTTCGACCAACGGTTTCGGCTTTATGTTCTCGTTGCAGTGCGCCGCCATCACATTGATTAATGTGCCTTTCGAATACGGTGGCGTGCCAGTCACAGATTCGTACAACAGGACGCCAAGAGAGTAAAGGTCGGAGCGCGTCGAAAGCAATTTGCCCGAGCATTGCTCGGGACTCATGTAGATCGGCGAGCCAAGCGCTTGTCCAACATGTGTCAATCGCTGCATGTCGCCTTGCACTTTGGCGATACCGAAGTCCAGAATTTTTACGACCATGTCGTTGTCGACTTCTTTGATCAGAATTATGTTGCCGGTTTTCAGATCTCTATGAATGAGACCGCCGGCATGCGCATAAGCTAACGCGTCCAAAATCTGTGAAAGGATATCGACGATATTTTCGGGCTCTTCCAGCTTACCGAGTGCGCGGATGATTTCTTGAAGGCTGATTCCGCGAACCCTCTCCATCACGAGGAACATTTGATCGCGCGCGCTGAAAGAGTCGATGTAACCAACAATGTTTTTGTGATCGAGCTGCGAATGTGTTTTGATTTCTTGTGAAAAACGCAGTACGTCTTGCGGGTTGGGTGAACGCAAAGTCTTGATGGCGACTAGCCTTCCTGTAGCAATTTGTTTTGCGCGATAGACGATTGCCATTCCGCCTTGACCAATCACATCTAAAACTTCATAACTATGAGCGAGCACCGTTCCGACCAGAGGATCGGTCGAGTATGTTGGAATCGCCGGTCTTTCTGGTGTTTCAGCATGGCGGACAATTTGTTGGACAGTCGGCTGGGACTTCGGCGCTGGTTGCTTCTGTTCGTCGTCAGTAAGACGCTCCGAGTTTGCCGGCAAAACGAATGGTGCAAGCTCGTATATGCTGTCAGTCGATCTGAAGTCCTGAAGCACATCTTCTTCGTCATACTGATATTCGTCCGACTGATTCCCGCCCGCCTCCTGATTTTCTTTGGTGAGCTGGAGGCTACCCGCACCAATGAAAATCTGGTCGATATCAGCTGTGGCGATGCCGATTCTGTTCACGTCAAATGGTTCAGCATCAGGCGGTTCGAAATTAGATTGCCCGTTTTCAACTTCACTTAAAATAGACTCGCTCAGCGACGTCTCTCCACTTGTTTGGACTTCGCTTTCAGTTTCTAAGATCGCTTCAGAAAGTGAGGCGCCGACCGACGTCTCTTCCTCGCCGCCTGCCTGAACAGGATTTCCCCATGGCAGTATCTGTGCTGCGTCGCTCTGCTCCGGCTGTTCACCGGTGACAAATGCCATTGGATCTATTTGCTGCTCACCCGTGATGTATGCTCCGGCTCCTGCATCCTCCGAATACAAAGGAGTAGGTATCGAGTGCTTTCCTGTCGTGAAGCCGGGAACGGGCTGCTGCGTCTCATCAAATCCTGAAGTATTATGCTCTGCGGTGATTCGACCACGTTCGGAAATATCATTCACATGACCAAGCTGTTCTGATGTCTCTTGTATCGCTGAACTGTCGTTGTCTGAAATTGCCGCTTCATTTTCGATCCGACCGTGCTCGGCAATGTCTTGTTCGCCGGTAATCGCACCATGCGTCTCAGCCGGGGCATTGCCGCCTGAGCTATCTTGTTTGAGCCAATCGGCGGTGTCGCCGTCGTTGCCGCTGGCACCAGATGCGGTGGCGAACGTTTTTTCGGTCTGCTCGGTGTCAGACTCCTCCGGAAAATCATCGTCCCCATCGCTAAAAAGATTTCCGACTGTTTTTGGACTGAACGTCGTCGAGTGTTCGTTTACAGAGTTCGCAGTTTTGGAAACACTTTCGTCGACGATATCTTCGACACCGTCTTGCGCCGTTTCGCTCGGCGGCGCGAATTGCTGTTGACTGTCATCGTTTAATTCAAACGTTCTACCGGTGGCATGAGCCTTCTGCTCTCCCGATTGCTCTGCCCATCCGGACTCTTCCCATGAACTTTTTCCGGCTGCGTCTTCCCATCCCGTTTGCTCCGACCATCGATCTTGTCTGGAGTTTATATCTTCCCAGCCGGTGGCCTCTTCCCAGGAGCCTGCCGAACTGTTTTCTCTGTGGGCATTGAGAGCCGATGATTCTACCGCTTCCATCTGCCTATTCGACGACGATTCCACTGCCGCTTCAGTTGGCTGCGATTCGGCAAAACTGCTTTCAGGGGAGCGCGCCTGAGTCTCTGTGGTGAAAGGGGCGGCAATGTTCAAACCGACCGATATGGCGTCGGACTCATCTGGTCCGGACTGTACGACGCTCAACGTCTGCGGCTCCGCGTCTGCAGAACTGGTGCTTGAAACCGACGTTTCAGCCGGCGGTTGCGTCTGTTCCGGTAAACTCTGGATAGATTTTTCAGTCTCAGGCAAAAACTGTGCTTTCCCGGCTGCAGGGGTGTCTTTTTGCGATTTGAATTTGTCAAATTTGATGGGTGACAGTTTTTGGCTTACACGATTCGGATCGTATGTAGGCCTTCTTGTCGGCATCAGTTTCTGGTCCTCAGCGACGACCACGACAGGATCGAGTTCGTATATGCTGTTTTCCGGAAAGAAATTGCCAGGGTCGGATCCGTTACCGGTTTCTTGTTGTGGTAACGCCAGAGTCTCTTTTGCGTCCTCCAGCTCACCGACCTTCGGTCCTTCCTCTTGTTGCGCGTTCAGCGATGCTCCTGCATCCTGCTCGATCGGTTGCTGGAGCGATTCCTGGCGATTTGCCGTAACCTCTTCGACCTCTCCGGCACCCAGCTCTGCTCGAGCCTGTTCAATTCTGCTTTGCGCGGCTTTCGAGTTGTCAATTCGGTTCTTTAGAATGCTGTCCTGAGCAATTTTGGCTTGCTCCTGCGTAGCTCTGACCTTTTGTACCTGGATCTTCGCCTTCAAACGACTGCCGCGCGGCGGAAGACCGGATGAAGAAGAAGTGTCCGGAGTCTGTGCTGGAGTCAGGTCTGAAGGTGTCGATTTCTCAGTCGCGTCTATGGAAACAATGTCGTTAGCTTCGTTTTTTGACTGTTCTTCGGCTTCCACGGGCGTTGCAGCTGTTTCGGATTCAGACGGAACAGACGCGGAAGATTCAGCAGGAGACTCAGGCTCAACCTCTTCAAACGTGTCGGGAGATAGACGAATGTCATCAGGAACCACGATTGGAGCGAGATCGTACACACTGTTTTCCGGAAACAGATACACAGGCAATTTCTGCTCAGCAGCTTGATCCTTAGCTGAGCCAGCCGATTCCTGTTCGTCTTTCTTCGACTCGTCGTCGTTGGGCATTGCGCGTCAAAAACGGACCTGAAGAGGTGTCTAATTTCTTTTACACCTGATATATACGTTTGAAACTCCCCAACACCTAGCTCTGAGCGTCTTTGCCTCCGGTAAAAACCGTCGTGAAACTGTTCGCGCTTCTCAAGTGTCGAACCGCCTTGCCCCACCAAAGAGAATGGCGAGAGCGAAAACTTTTTTTGGGGTAGATTGGGCGCTTCTTCTCTTACTCACTTGTTCTGATAAACTGAAATCGCAAGCCGCGAATCGAACCTTAAATGCCAACCTTCAGCCTCACCGCCATAAACCTGGGCGGTTTTCAAATCGGGGAATCCGACAAAGTGATTTCGATGTTCTCGGCTGAGCGAGGCCTGGTCCGCGCTGTAGCAAAGGGCGCCAAAAAGCCTGGCACTAAAATGGCCGGCAAATCTGAGGCGCTGTGCGCGAATAAATTGCTGATTGCCAAAGGCCGCTCTCTGGATATTATCACGCAGGCTGAGTCTATAGAGACCTTCCGGAAAGTTAGAACTGACTTGAAGCGCTTGACCTTTTGCCTCTACTACGCGGAATTGACTGCGGCGTTCGGGGAAGGGCTTGAGGAAGAGAGCGAGGTTTACTACCACGTGTTGTTGAACTCGCTGCGAATGCAGGAAGCGCTGATCTCCGATGCTCGTCAGCTGTCCCTGGAATTTTCGATGTTTTTGTTGAAACAGCTCGGAGTGTCGCCTGAACTAACGGTCTGCGTCCGATGCCGCCAACCACTGACCGAATATAACATCGCCGCATTTTATTCGGAAACCGGTGGTATTGGCTGCAACCGCTGCGGTCAAGATTCTCGCAGCAAAAGTATCGTTTCGGAAGTCTCTGTGAAAGGTCAGTATTCATCGGACTTTCGTAAGAAACGCGACGAGGACGTCGAGCATTACGAGGAACGTGGCACCTTCGTAACGCCGCTCGTGTGGAAGATGTTGGTGAATGCCGATGTCGCCTCCGATGATCTGATCGACCCGAGTACGGATTTGAAGGCGCGCCGCAGACCGGACTACTCCGAAGCTCAGGCTCCCGCTCTCGACGCCGCCCATCGGCTTGTCCAGCGTTATCTGGAAGATCGTGCCGGTAAGAAGATGCGTACGCTCGACTTGCTTAAACAGCTCTGACGTTTATCAAACGAAGACTCCGAACAGTCAATCGAACGATACAGCTTCGTTAGACTGCCTAACCCAATCTTTACCAAGATGAGACAGGTTTTCCCTTTGCATCCCGCAAACACGCGGACTTCGAGCGTATGCTCAAATGAAAAAACAGCTAAAATACTTAGGCAGTGTTGTGCCAGGCTGGAGGTTACCCGTGGGCTTTCTCAAAGACAGTGATCCGGAGCTTTTTAAGGCGATTTCGCATGAGCTCGAGAGACAACAAAATTCAATCGAGCTCATCGCCAGTGAAAACTTCGTTAGCGAAGCGGTACTCGAAGCACAAGGGTCGGTGCTGACTAACAAATACGCAGAAGGTTTGCCCCATAAGCGCTATTACGGCGGATGCGAGTTTGTCGATGACGTGGAGAATATCGCTATCGAGCGCATTAAGCGTTTATTCAATGCTCCGCACGCGAATGTGCAACCTCATAGCGGTGCGCAAGCGAATATGGCTGTTGAGTTCGCTATGCTCAAGCCCGGTGATACCACAATGGGTATGGCGCTCGATCAGGGCGGTCACTTGACTCATGGGTCTCCCGTCAATATGTCCGGCAAGTGGTTCAACGCTCAATTCTATGGTATCAATCCCGATACCGGTCGGATCGACTACGACGAAGTCGAGAAACGCGCTTCGGAAGTTAAACCGAAATTGATCGTCTGCGGAGCCTCTAATTATTCGCGCATTATCGACTTTGAGAGAATGCGTAAAATCGCCGACAAGGTCGGCGCATACCTGCTCGCCGATATAGCTCACATTGCCGGTCTGGTTGTCGCGGGCGTTCATCCAAGCCCATTTCCGCATGCGCACTTCGTGACCACAACTACGCACAAGACTCTGCGTGGTCCCAGAGGTGGTGTCATCATGTGTCAGGAGGAATTCGCCAAAGAGATCGATAAGGCCGTTTTCCCTGGTATACAGGGCGGACCCTTGATGCACGTCATTGCCGCCAAAGCGGCCGCTTTCGGTGAGGCGTTGAAACCAGAATTCAAGCAGTATCAGGAGCGCATCGTCGAAAACGCTGGAGTTCTGGCGAAGACTTTGATGGCAAACGGACTCGATATCGTATCTGGTGGCACGGACAATCACCTTATGACTGTCGATCTTCGTCCAATTAAGATGACTGGCAAGAAAGCATCGAGCGTCCTTGAAAGTGTCAATATAACGGTTAATAAGAACGCTGTGCCTAATGATCCGGAAAAGCCGATGGTAACCAGCGGGATCCGTGTGGGAACCCCGGCTGCCACCACACGCGGTATGACGGCAGTCGAGATGGAAGTAATTGGCAAGCTCATCGCGGACGTTCTCAAAGCTCCGGAAGATGAAGCTCTGAAAGAGCAGACTCGTAAACAGGTGTCCGAATTGTGTAACCGTTTCCCTCTCTACAAGGAGAGAGCTGTCGGGGTCAGGTAATTGGTTGAACAAAATAAGGCTGTATCTACGATGGTCGGTGAGCAGGGCGAAGTTAAATTGACGAGCGAATCCGACTCTGATTCGCTCGTCGTCAACGAGGTTTCATCCGAAAGCGCTCGCGCTTCGATGGCGCCGGCCGGCGGTCCCCCATCAAGTGCCCAGTCTCGCACGACGCCCCAGACAGCCGTGCCTCCCAAACGGTCAGGAAGGTCGATGTTAGTTCGTTCACTACAACTTGCTCTTTTTCTTTTCGGTCTTGCCTGGGCCGCGTTTTATTGCCCTCATGGGCATCTTGATGCGATGCAAATTCCGGGTTTTCTCATCGCCATGTCGATAAGCTGGTGGCTGACGCCTGAGATTAGATCGAGGGCATTGAACCTGGGTTTGGTCGACAAGCCCGGCGAAGAACGTCGCATTCATAAAGTGCCGATTCCCCGTCTGGGCGGCGTAGCAATCTTCATTAGTATTTTGATTACGGTGGCCGCGCTGATCGCGATAGCCGGAAAGCTTCCCAATGAGGCTCGCCGAATCGAGGGGCTGGCTGGTATCGCTGTTGGTGGCACTCTTGTTTTCGTGCTCGGTCTTCTAGATGACCTTGAATCGCTGCGGGCCCGAATGAAATTCATCGTTCAAATCCTGGCCGCTTGCGCCGCTTATTCTCTCGGCGTGAGAATCAAATCTATTCCCATCCCAGCCAATATGAACTTTGATATCGGTATACTCGCGATTCATGGCGGTGTGCCTATCGAACTCGGCTGGTTCAGCCTCCCGATCACTGTGCTCTGGCTGGTCGGCGTCGCCAACGCGGTTAACTTGATTGACGGCATGGATGGACTGGCGGCTGGTGTATCGGCAATTTCTGCCCTTACGATCTGGAGTGTCGCACTCGGAATGAGTATCGACCGACCCTATGCGGCCCTTATCGCGGCAATCCTCGCTGGAGCATTGTTCGGCTTCCTCCGCTGGAACTTCAATCCCGCCCGCATTTTCCTGGGCGACTCAGGCGCCTACCTCGTTGGTTTCATCCTTGGTGCGATCTCGATCACGGGGGTCATCAAGGGCGCTGCGGCTGCAACTGTGATCGTTCCAACCGTTCTGCTCGTCGTGCTCATCCTGTTCTTCCCGCTGCTCGACACGTCATGGGCGATCGTGCGCCGGATGGCGGCAAGACGATCCATATTCTCGCCGGACGCCGGTCACATTCACCATCGCCTGCTGCGCGCCGGTTTTTCCCAGAAGAAGGTTGCTTATCTGATTTACGGAGCCTCCGGAATCCTTGGACTGATTGCCGCTTACCTCGTTGATCAACACTGGTATTTCCTGAGTATCGCCGGCGCCGTGCTCGTAATGGCAATCTTCTTTGCCGAGGTGCTGAATAAGCATCGCCAGCGAGGTAAGGCCCCATCTAGCGACCCTGACGGTCCCGACACTCCTTCGCCAAGTGAAACGTAAGACCTTCATCTTACTTTGCTGTATTACCGCTATCGGCGCAATGCTGCGCTTTCCGTTAATAAACGCTGGCGTCGACATTGACGATGTTTCAAGCATCTATATAGCAGAGTCGTCCGGTCTCGACCAACTGATCGAGCGATTGCGGAATTGTGAATTCTCACCGCCTCTCTACTTCCTTATTCTGAGCGCCTGGATTCGAATGTTCGGCGATTCGGCTGTCAGCGTCGTGATACCATCTGTGGTGTTCGGCGTGAGTCTGGTTCCGTGCGTTTTTATTCTCGCTAAAGAACTCTTCGAACGCGAAGACATCGCCATGACCAGCGCTTTCTTCGTTGCTGTCAGCCCGCTTGCCGCGCTTTTTTCCCGAGAAGTGAGAAGTTCGTCTCTTATCGCTCTTGTCACGACTATCGCATTCTTCTTCTTTGTAAAATGTCTAAAGGCGACGAGAAAACAACGCCTGTTGGGACTCGGTGTTTCTGTGCTGACCATGCTTTACACAAGCTATCTCGGTTTGCTGCTGGTTGGACTCATGGTTTTAAATACGGTGGCGTACACGCGATTCCCATTCAAATCAGTCGTGTTTAAACCACTTTCGATTCTCGGCGCTATCGGCTGCGCAGTTCTTGGTTTTTCTCCATGTCTGCTTTTGTTTATTGAGCAGCAGAAGTTCTCATCCTTCTGGATGAGCCAGGAATCGTCCAATCCCCTGTTTCTTTTTTCCAGTAGCCTGGCTGCCACCGTACCAATTCCGTGGAATGCTTCTTTTATCCTGTTGTCCTTCCTTCTTCCTATCGCGGCGATATTGATAATCTGGAAGACGTTACGACTGGTTTATCGCCGTGATTTGATTAACTATGTGGATCATCATAAGGCGCACGCGTTCCTCCTATGCAACCTGCTACTGCCTATCCTCGCATACTCTCAAATCACGCCGCTGCTAGGAAGCCAGCGCTATGTCATGTCGTTCGTAGTGTTCGGTTTGATATTTTGGGCATCTCTTTTTGTTGCTGCGGAGGAGAACGTCGCAATCAGACTTGCCGGTCGCTCGTCCATGAAGCGAACCTTCGGAGTTACCATCCTGGCGATTGTCCTTATCGTGATTACGTTTATTGAAATACGAAGTTTGAGCTCCGGGGACAGAAGCGGTCTAAGAAAGTTCGCGCTTGATTGGAAATCCAGGAAGTTCACCCATTCTGCGCTTTTGCTTACCCCCGATTTCAATTCGTACAATCTGATTTACTATCTGACCAGAGAACAAAGGGTTGCAATTCCTCAGTTCTACAACACCTTTCCAGTTTCTGACCAACTGACCCCTGCAAATCCAAAGGGTTATGTAGAGGCATTGAACGATGAAGATTCCATCTCAAGGATACTTCAATGGATCGAAAACCTCGATGTTTCTAAAGTCCAAAATCTTGTTGTAGTATGCGATCAGACTGAACCATTTGCAAAACTTTCACTGGCGAAAAAGCGTTCAGGAGCACTTGTCCAGCGAATTAGAAGTCGCTATACGGAAGTCGGCGAGCCGTTAGTTTACGACTCGAAAGGTAGATCATTTACCGCGTTTATATTCAAGCTCGCAGAAGCGCCGGACTGACAATATGAGTGCAACACCAAATTCTTCACCACTGAAACTGACAGTGATCTGCCCCGTGTTTAACGAGGCCGAGAGTCTGCCGGTGTTTCTTGAGCGATTCAATGCTGTGCGAGATGCCCTCTCCGACAGATATAGCGTGGATTTGTTGTTCACTAACAATGCTTCGACAGACAACTCTTTGGAGCTTATTAAAAATTGGCGCAAAGAGAAAACTTACATCTACTTTGTGACATTGAGCAAGAATGCAGGGTACCAGATCTCTATGGAGTGCGGCTTGCGAAGCGCCACCGGCGATTTGTTCGCGTTCATAGACGTGGACTGCGAAGACCCTCCTGAAATGCTAATCGACTTCGTCAGAGCATTCGAGTCCGAGCGTTGCGATATCGTATATGGTGAACGCGTCGATCGCGAAGAGAACTTTCTTTTGAAGTCGGGCCGAAAGTTCTTTTATCGTTTGTTAAAACGAATTGCAGACGATGAAGTGGTGCTCGACATGGCTGAATTCTCCCTCTTCACTCGCGAGGTACGTGACGCGATCGTGCAGGAAACAACTGCCTACCCCTTCATCCGCGCCTCCATCGGGCGGGTCGGGTTCAAACGAAAAGGTATTGCGTATAAGCGTGGAAAACGGGTCGCCGGCAAGTCTAATTTCAACGCGCAAAGATTGGCTGGGTTCGCTCTCGCCGCCATGTTCGCGTCATCATCACTTCCATTGATTTTACCAATTAAACTTCTTCCAATTGCATTGATAATTGTCGGCACCCTCGCCGTATGGCGCATCGTTGAGCCCTCAAGATGGATTGATGCCGTCATCATTTTCGTGGTTGCAGCTTTCCTTATGTCCTCCATTGCGTTCATCTCGATCTACACGCGCCGCTCGTACAGAAATTCTATGGGCCGCCCCAACTATTTTATTAGTGAAGCAGAAAGTTGCCTTCAGTGAGACCGGATGGAGAGCGCTAATGAAGAGAGCAGGACAGTATGTCTTTCATAGCTTCGACGGTGGCGTAAGTTGTTCCGGCGAATTGCTCAAGGTAGAAAACAGTTCAGAGTTGGCGTTAGAGATTGAAGGAAAACGGATCGCCCGCGGAGCCGGCATGTCATTCTCAGCTGCCAGCTTCGATAACGGAACAACCTCGATAGATGTAAGAGGATTAAAACGGATTGTATTTTTGGACACAACTTCAAGAACGGTCAAGGTGGAAGCCGGTGTGTCCATAGGACGGCTTCTCGACTTTCTTCTGGCAAACGGATTCTCCCTTCCGGTTTTGCCCGGCTATCCGACTATCACCATCGGTGGTTGCATCGCGGCGAACGCTCACGGCAAGAATCCTCTTAAAGACAGCACAATTTTGGATCGGGTTGAAACATTTTTATTGCACCACGTCGACATCGGCGAAATTGAAGTGTCGAGGTCAACCAATTCCGAACTCTTCGATTTGACGGTCGGTGGCTGCGGCCTTACCGGCACCATATTAAGTGTCACTTTGCGCGTCAGCCCGGTGAGCAATCGATGGGCACGCGTTTCCGTCGAGCCCATTTACGACCTATGCCAACTGCCAGGCCTTCTAACAAACTCGGAGGGAAATGATTTTGTCGTGTCATGGCATGATTTCAACCAGACTGGTGGACGCTTCGGAAGTGGTTTTATAGAAAAGGGAAAGATTATTCCTTCAAGTTCCAATTCAAATTTGTCCTCCAGTCAGGAATTGATTCTTCCTGTGAAGGAAGAGCACCGAATCGATTCGATTATGACTCTGAGAGCCGAGTCGCGCGGTCAGAATTTCCCAACCCTCTGGAGTCACTTGACGCTGGTAGGAGCAATGAACTCGGTTTATACATCTATTCAATCTTGGCGCTGCGGCTCTCACCGCTTGGAGCGCATTGAAGACTGCATCTTTCCGAATAAAAACTTGCGCGATCTATACTTTCATGGCTTTGGGAAGAGAGGTTTGTTCGAGCATCAGATAATTTTAGTGAAGGACGCCTTCCCTGAGTATGTTGAAAGGGTGCGCTGGTGGCTTTCTCGCAACGAACTTCCCATAACAATGGCGTCCGGGAAAGGTTTCTCAGGCGAGACGCGATATCTGCGCTTCTCGAAAGACGGAATCTGCTTCGCTCTGGACTTTCCTCGATGCGAGCAAGGCCAACGGTTTCTCTCCTACCTCGATGGGCTTGTGATGAAACTTGGGGCGATACCAAACATTTTCAAAGACTCTCGCCTGCCACCAGAAGTGGTTGCTAAGACTTACCCTGACTATGAACTCTTCCGAAAGCGGCTTAAAGAATTTGATCCGAAAGGGCGTTACGGTTCGGAACTCTCCGCGAGATTAGAGCTTTAGTTCTGGGCAGAAGATAAAGTGATGCCGGTGGAAATCGGCGATTTGCAATTCTGGAATGTTAAGACGTTATGTGGCAAACTCAGCAGGAAACCCCTTCGCTAAATGACGATGCGATTGGCATTCCGATTCTGCTTTTCAGAATTGGTACTCTGCGCAGTGCGCTGTTTCTGGACTGTGTGGTTCAAGTCTTCGACGCAGTGGAAGTAGGTGATTTCCCCGACTCGCTGCCCAAAGATGTTCTGGGTTTGATAAATATTCGTGGAATGAAAATTCCTCTTGTAGACATTCGCAGGCGCTGGGGACTGCCCGGAGGAAAAGTTCAGCTGTCCAATCAGCTGATAGTGATCGAGTCGGAGGGGATTAATCTCAGCATTATCGTTGATGAAGTGATTGGAACGCGAAACATACCGCTGCAAAAGATCATTCATCTGCGCGACCTGTTGCCTGAATTCAGCCCCCATATGGCAATTTCAGACCTCGATGGAATTTTGATGTTACTGGATTCGGAGCATCTGTTTTCTTCAAATGAGTTCGACGAATTGAAGAGTTGGTTGGAGGAGCAATAGCCGGTGTCTGGTGACGTTGAACTGTTGGTCATGCAAGTGGATGGAAAACAATTTGCCATTCAGGTTGATTCCATTGCCGAGGTAATCGATGCGGTAGAAGCAATCGCATTTATCGACAAGCCCCCCGGCATTCATGGATTGATCAATCTGCGCGGTGAAATCGTACCCGTCCACGATTTACGTCATTACATGGGCGGTACCACAAGGGAACTGATCGCTACCGATGAAATTGTTATTGTGAACGATGGCGCTGTTAAAATCGGTATCGCCGTCGATGGAATAGATACCGTGAAAACATATCTCGAGGATCAGCTGTTTGCACAGTCGTTGTCGCCGAACGCCTTCAAAGTTCTCAGGATTACCGACCGTAAGCTCTTCATTGACGACATACGTACATTAATCGAACTCTAGTCGAACTTCATTTTTGATATCTGGTGTTTCAAGAGAAAGTATCCTCGAACATTGGGTATCTAATTCATAGCCGGTGAAAACGCGCAGTTGTCAGAATCTTTGGCTGGTGATTTGTGCGAAGTAGGAGCCTGTGTGCTCAGGGAGGATGTTGTGGCTGCCAAATCCAACGGAAGACCGCGCGGTGCGGTAACAAAGAGTGCGTCACGTTCGGACGCCGAGTTGTCCGAAGAGTATCAGCGAATTGAAAACGTTGTGGTTGAATTATCAGAACTCGCCCAGGTAATTCTGAAGGCAGCGACGAATCTTTCAATAAATTCAACGCAGACCGCTGCCGCCGTGACGGAGACTACGACTATTGTCGAAGAGGTGCGCCAGACGGTCGAAGTTTCCAGCAAGAAAGCCCAGAACGTCTCAAGCGATGCGAAAACAGTATTGCGCACCAGCGAGTTGGGTCAGAAAGCGGCAAGCGACGTCGTGACCGGAATGCAGGCTATCAAAGAACACATGGACTCTTTGACTCGTACAATCCTCACGCTGAGAAACCAGACCAAGCAGGTCGGTGAAATTATTGCCACCGTAGATGATATCGCTCAGCAATCGAATTTACTTGCTGTGAACGCAGCAATCGAAGCGGCTAGAGCCGGTGAACAGGGAAAAGGTTTTGCAGTCGTCGCTCAAGCAATCAAGTCACTTGCCGAGCAATCGAAAAAAGCTACAAGCAACGTACGCAGTATTTTGAATGAGATCGTTGAAGCTACCGCTTCGGCTACTATGAAAACCGAGCACGGCAGCAAGGTTGTAGCGGACGGGGAAGGATTTGCCAAGCAGGCCGGCAACTCGATGGTCGCACTGGCGGATAGTATTGCCCGTTCCGCGCAAGCCGCCATTCAAATTGATGCATCCAGTCAACAGCAACTGCAAGGAGTTCAGCAGGTCCTCGAGGCTATGAAGAGTGTAGAAGAAGCATCCAACGATAACCAGCGTGGCGCGAAAGAACTCGAACAAGCAGTTGTTCGATTAAGTGAACTAGGCGGTGAACTGAAAGGTCTCACCGAAGGCGTCCAGAAGCGAGTTTTCGGGTCGTAAGCAATCTTAGACAATCGGGACGTTCTTAATGACTGTGAGTCTATCGCAGAACATGCTCAAGACGATGGTCGACTGGGTCGACCTGCATATAGGCTTGAAGGTGTCTGACGTCAGGCTTGCCGATTTTGCAAAGGGAATTTGCCTGGCTGCTGCCGATAGCGGATTTGACGACCCACAACAGTACATCTCTGAGCTGGTCCGCAGTGCTCCTCGAGAACACGAACTTGGTTTTCTGGCCAGCTACCTGACGGTGGGAGAGACCTATTTTTTCAGAGATCCACTTAGCTTCAACCTGCTGTCGACTCGCGTGCTTCCAGAACTTTGTCAAACTGGTAGACCCATTAAAATCTGGAGCGCCGGCTGCGCCACAGGCGAAGAGCCTTACTCCATAGCAATCACAGCCCTGAGTGCGATGGCCGAATCGGACCGTGGCAACCTTGAAATTCTGGCTACTGATATTAATCCTCGCTATCTGGATATCGCCAAGACCGGCTTGTACAGGCGCTGGTCATTTCGGGAAGTGCCGTCTTTCATTAAGGACAAATATTTTAAACTGACGGCCGACGACAGATATTGCCTTGAAGATAAGGTGAAAAGGCTGGTTCGGTTCAACTATTTGAATCTTGCTTCGGACGCATATCCATCAGCGTTGACCGGGACCGCCGACGTGGACGTGATTTTCTGCCGAAATGTGCTTATTTACTTCAGTCCTGAGCACGTGACCGAAGTTCTGAACCGTTTTCACCACAGTTTGAAAGATGGCGGCTATCTGTTCCTTGCTCCAAGCGAAATCCCTCATCCTGCACCGGATAATTTCAAGCTTTTAAACGTTGACGGCGCCATACTCTTGCGTAAAGAGGGACCCAGCTCCGATCATAATCCGAACGTGATTAGTATCGTTCAAAGCAACTTTGCTTACTTTGGCCAGACCACGACGCCAAATATGAAGTCATTCGAGAGCCTGATCGATGTGAATGACGGTGCTAGAAAACCGGTAGTCAGCGGACCGGATAGCCTGTCGACTCAAGAAGCTGCGGCGCTGCTTGCCTCGCTGCAGGCCGGACTGGACGAAAGCAATCGCGGCACGGCCTATGGCGTTTCAAGCATCAATAACGGTATCACTCATGTCTCGCCGCAGTTGGACGCTGAATCCGAGTTCTACTCATCAGATACTGTGATTACAGAGGAAGATCTGGAGGATGTCGTCCGGACGGCCACGACGCTCTACCATCAGGGAAAATACGCCGAAGCTATCGATCTCTTGCTGGAGCTGCCGGTCAGTCACGATCCAAACTGCGAGGATGCCTTTTTACTTCTCGTCAAATCGTACGCCAATATCGGAAATCTTGACGCCGCAATGGATTGGAGCGAGCGCTTGATTGGTTATGAGCCCATCAACGCTCGCTGGTATTATTTGCGTGCCACCATACAGCAGGAACTTGGTGAAGACGGTGCTGCGTCGATCTCGCTGCGACAGGCGATTTTCCTGGATCCTGATTTTGTCCTTGCCCATTTTTCGCTGGGAAACATCCACCGTCAATCCGGAGACCAGTTGCTTGCCCGGCGTTGTTTTCAACGTGTTATCGAATTGCTTGGCACCGTAAATGGTGCGGTGGAAATTGAAGACTCCGATGGTTTGTTAGCCGGTCAATTAATGACCATCGTAAAAAGCTTATTGGAAGGAGGATAGACAGTGCCGGATGAGACAAGCGGCTCTGCAACGCCGGAAACACAGGGACATTTGGAAGCGCAATTGAGAAGAAGCATTCTCAAGCGACGCGCTGTCAAATTGGCGCGCCCTCTGGAAAAACCGGAAATACCGCCGGGACGTCAGTATGTGACATTCGTCCTTTCTCGTCAGTCATTCGCCTTCGATGTGCAGTATGTCGAGGAAGTATTCCAGATAAAGAGTGTTCTTCCTGTCCCTGGAACTCCTCCATTCATCGTCGGTATAGCCAGCCTGCGCGGTCCTCTTATTTCGATAATCGACTTGAGACACCTTTGTAATTTGCACGAAAAGGCTGTGATGGGCTCGGACAAAACCTTGATTATACGCACGCCCTCGATGCGTGTGGGAGTGATGACCGACGAGGTGACCGGGTTGGATTTCGTGCCTGATGATGATATTACTCGCGAATCCCCGATATTTTCGCACATCCCGCGGCGTTTTGTGGAAGGCATCACCCGCGATGGCACTATTATTTTGAACTGCACAAATCTGTTCACCATGGAAACGATGGAGGTCAGCGAGTAATTAATGGATCCGGAGTTCTTAAAGAGACTGCAAGAAGCCTTCGTAGAAGAAGCTAACGAACAGATTCAGGTCATTCGTTCTTGCTTAATGATGCTGGAGCGCGAAGATAGCGATAAGAGCGCCGCTGTGGAATCGCTATTGCGAACTTTCCATAGCTTGAAGGGTTCATCGCGCGCGGTCAGCTTGCGGTCTGTTGAATCTACCTGCCAGTCCATTGAAAACACGCTGGTCAGCTACAAAGGCGAGGAATCCAACATAGCCCGCTTTGTTATAGACCGCCTCCACGAGTGGACGGACGCACTTCAGCGAGTTGTCGAAAGCGTCGCTACCGGAGAGTCATATACTGAAGGTGAACTTGAACGCGTCATCGCGGCACTTCCTGATCATGCGGTCATAGAAGCCACGATCTCATCGACTAACTTACCATCACTTGGTGACGACGGAGATACCGGTCAATACGTTCGATTGAGTTCGAGTGGCTCTGAAGAAACGGTTGGTGCCTCCGGTATACATCGTACGGCGTCGATGGGCACCATCGGCTCCACCGTTCGCTTAAAGGTCGATCGAGTCGAAGATCTGGTGCACGGTACCGAAGAACTCGTTTATGCCAAGCTCGTCTCCGACCAGCGCTACATTGATTGTGGTGAACTGCAGCTGATTCTCAATCAGTGGGTCAGGCGTTGGCAGCGATTGAGACCGGAGGTTGAAAATGAAGTGCAGAGACGCAGTCTCTATGCTGTCGCCGGTCAATCAGCAACCAATTTCAATACAGCCGGTCTTCAGGAGTTTCTCGACCTTCACGACAGCTTTGTCGGGAAGCTTTCCGATCGTTTAAACACCCTCGAGAAGTCGGTTCTTTCTGATAGAAGAACAATCGGAACGCTGATCGATACCATTTTGGAACAGAGTCGCGAACTGACGATGATACCATTTTCGGTGCTTCAGGATCTGTTTCTGAAGATGGTTCGTGATATCGCCAAAGACGAAGGAAAACGTATCTCTTTGAAGATTATTGGAGGTGCCGTTGAAATCGACAGGCACATCCTGGATGAATTGCGAGAGCCCCTGGTTCACCTTTTGAGAAACGCCGTCGATCATGGAGTTGAAACTCCACAGGAAAGGACCGCCTCTGGCAAGCCGCCCGAGGCTACGATAGAGATTCAGCTGTCGCAACCTCGCTCCGGAAAGGTCGAGATCGTTCTTCGTGACGATGGACGCGGAATTGATCCTGAGAAACTTAAACATAGCGCCGTCGAGAAAGGAATTTTGCCATTCGATCGTGCCAAAGCGCTCTCTTATCAGGAAGCTCTGGCGTTGATTTTTCGCTCGTCATTCTCCACTCGTGGCACAGTAAGCGATATCTCCGGTAGAGGTCTGGGTTGCGCAATTGTCAAAGATAAGCTCGAACAGATGGGCGGAACCGTTGAAATTAGTTCCAGAATTGGAAAAGAAACCAAATTTCGGCTTGCCGTTCCCGTCCGGCGTGCCACTATGGTCGGTATCGCCGTCTCAGTTGGGGGACGTACTTTTGTAATACCTACTGCCTCAATTAGAGCCGCTGTACGCGTTCGAGACCAGGAAGTCCGAACCGTTGAGGGGCGGCAAGCGATGATCTTCCACGAACGATTGGTTCCTGTTGTCTCTCTTGCTGACGTTCTCCACATCGAGTCCAGCGTGCCTCTCGAGGATTGTACGATCCTCGTGGTAGGAAGTGACGATTATCCGATTGCACTCGTCGTCGAAGATATCTTTGGCGAACAAGAAGTCGCTGTGAAAAATTTGCCCGCCCCTTTGACTCAAGTTCGAAATATTGGTGGCGCAACTCTTCTTAAAAACGGTGACCTTGCCGTAGTGGTAAACATGAACGATGTTCTAACATCGGCAATTCTTGTGGGCTCAATGGCTCCAGCGCCGCAATCGGCTTCCGCTTCGCGCGTCGAAGCAAAATCTCGACCGCCTGCCCAAAAGAAAATTCTGGTGGTTGAGGATTCGATAACGTCTCGCGTTCTTTTGAAAAATATTCTGGAGTCTGCTGGGTTTCAAGTCTCGCTTGCCAACGATGGACAGGACGGCTGGGAAAAAATCCAACAAGAACCGAATTTCGATCTCGTAGTCAGTGATGTCGAAATGCCCCGTATGACCGGATTTGAACTGACAACCAAAATCCGAAAGGAATCAAAATCAAAGGACGTCCCAATTATCATCGTTACATCCCTTGCCTCACTGGAGGACCGGCGAAAGGGTGTGGAAGTGGGTGCAAACGCCTATTTCGTTAAAAGCAATTTTGAGAAGTCTAATCTTCTCGAAATGGTAAAAAGGCTGATCTGAGAAAACAGCGAATGTCGGAAACTGATATCAAAATTCTAATCATCGAGCCTGCCGATCAGGCTCAGCAGCAGCTTATTAAGATTTTGGAATCCGACGAGCATTTGCGTGTTCTGGGAATCGTTGAAAGTGCGGCCGAGGCTCTTCGATTTATTTCTCGCACGAAGCCGGACTTGATTACAGTGGACATCAGTTTGCCCGGCGCTGATGGACTTTCGTTCACTCGAGAAATTATGGAAACCAACCCAATTCCGATTGTGGTAATTGGTTCTGCAGAAACAGACGAGGCGACACATGCGTTCGATATGCTCAAAGCTGGTGCTCTGGCTACCGTTGAGAAGCCGGTAGCAGGGCTCGACAGTGGAGACGACACCTCGCGCCGATTAATCGAAACGATCAAGACGATGGCGGAAATCAAGTTAGTCCGTCGAATCCGCCACCGGCAAGGTAAAGGCGTTCCATCATCATTTCGTAATTCCGGGCAAACAGAAGAAGACTCCTCAAATTCGCCGCTCGAACTTGTAGCGATTGGCGCATCGACCGGCGGTCCCGGCGTAATTCAACAGATCTTGAGGGGGCTGCCTAAAGACTTTCCATCCCCGATATTGATCGCTCAGCACATCGCTCCTGGTTTCACAGATGCGCTTGTACACTGGCTCTCCAGTACTACCGGATTCGATGTTCGAATTTGTAATGACAACGATAAGTTGGAACCGTCGGTTGCCTACTTATGCCCGGAAGGTTTTCAAACCGGAATTTCAAACAATTTACGAGTCAAGCTCGCTGAGGACGACTGTATGAATGGTGTGCGACCTTCTGTGTCCTATCTGTTCGCATCAATGTCCGAAATTGCTGGTAAGCGTTTTGCTGCAATCCTGTTGACCGGCATGGGACGCGATGGAGCGGAAGAGCTCAAGATCCTTCGTGACTGCGGTTCCACCGTCACCATTGTGCAAGACGCGGAGACTTCTCTGGTTCACGGCATGCCCGGAGAAGCAATTAAGTTGGGCGCCGCTCAGCATGTGGTTTCACCTCAGAAAATCGTAGAGATACTTCTGGACCTGGCGTGCGCGAAGAGGAGGCAAAGTGGCGACTGAAAATAAACAGATCTTGCTAGTGGAGGACACCCTGACTCAGGCAATGCTTTACCAGCACATGCTTGAAAAGCGCGGCTTTCAAGTAAAGATCGCCCGGAGTGGAAAGCAAGCGCTGGAGCAGATTGAGAAAGAGAAGCCTGCTGTTGTTTTAACCGATATCAATATGCCCGATATGAACGGCTTTGAACTTTCTAATGCTATTAAAACCAGTGATACCACGCGCGATATCATCGTTGTTCTTTTGACTACGACTTTGTCGCCACAAACGATCTTTGATTGCATTAATTGTGGAGCGGACGAGATAAGTTTGAAAGGACTGACAGAGGATGCCTTTCTCCAGCTGATGAAGCGAAGTGCGGAACGTCAGATTGAGTTGAAAGAACCAGCTTCTGATTTGCATGCCTGCGTCACTGAGGCGGACGTGAGTTCTGAAATAAAATGCAGCAATCGGCAATCCCTGAGACTTTTGCTTTCGATCTATGACCTGCTGGTCAAAGTCCAGGAAAACTGACCGTCCAATTCGTCGCTGCTCTCAAAATATTCCGAAAAGAAAAAAGTGTCGGCTGCTTTTCTTCGGCTCTCGCTTCGAGTGTCTTATAAGTTCTGTCGGGTGAACTAGAAGGCTTCTCAGGTGTTATGCAAACGGCGTTTGAGGTTTCCTATTAAATTGATCGGGTACAAGATAAAAGGGAAATGACTGGTTTTACGTCCAAAGCTGGACGCAAGTTGGACCGCGAGGTAAAAAGAAGGCAAATATGAGTAACGAATGGAATTGGCACGTTAACAGCTTACAAACGCGCCTCAATGACCTTCAATCCACCATCGATTCGATAAAGTCGTGCGTGGAGCGTCGGCCAGGTTTGGATGCTGCAACACAGGCGATTGCTGCATTAATAGAGGCTTCCACCCAGTCCGAATATGCGCTTCAAGAATTTCCTACCGCTTTGAGTCAAATACTTTCCGACCCGGCAATCGGGTCTTTGTTGATCGGACCGCAAGGCGAGATAGTCTTATACAATGCCACTGCCGAGCAGCTTCTTGGTCGCGACTACCTGGCAGAACGCAGCATGAGTAGTTTGCAGTTTTCCGCCGAAGATCGCTCCACACGTCTGTTGGCGGATGATCTGCCCTGGAATCGCGCGCTTAAAGGAGAATCACTTCCGGACGTTCGCCTTCATTTGAGCCGCCCGACCAATCCGGACACCTGGATAAATGTCTCGGCGACTCCATTCAGAAGTCCGGCTGGCGTGATCACGGGTGCTGTCGTTTTTATCATCGACACCACTGAAGAGGTCCAGCTCGAAGGCAGTATCAATACTTTGTGCAACACCATTCACGATCAGATCGCGCAGGTCGGCAGCACTCATACTCAACTTCGCGATTTAGCAGACCGCCTTTCAAATGTTGGTATCCAGAGGATCCTTTCGGATGGCGCTCCGGCGCCTGGCCGACCAGAGGAGGACCCCACCAGAAAAAAGTCCGAACCTCGCCGTGACGCGGGTGTAATCCCGCCCGCGGCGAGGCAAGCATCGCTTCCTCAAGCAGCAAAAAACAAAAATCTAGTTCCTCCGACTCCTACATCGAAGTCTGATTCGACTTTGGATTCAAGCGCATATGGCACTGAGGACCTGGATCTCGGACAGTCTGGTACATGGGCGCAAGTTCAAGAGAAGGTCGGACTCGCTGATGCTGCGGACCTGGCGTCCGCAAATCGCGTGGATGTCCATATCCCGGAAGGCTCCAAGACGCTTGAGGTCGAGCGCGTTGAGATAGAGCCTGAAGTGACGGTCGCAGAACAAGACGAGCAATTCCCAACTGAACAGTCAATCGAGAAACTGCAAGAAGTATCCCTCACCGACGATCAGAACACCACGTCTGAATTCATCGATATGAGCGCTCACTTCAACGAGAGCGAACTACTCAGCGAAGATTCCGGCGAAGTTGAAGCGTTCTCCGCTGCTGAAGTGTCTGCGCAAGAGGACGATGTCGTCGCCAACGCTTCTGAAGAGGATGCTGTTGCACTATCTGAAAGTAACAATGTAGAAACTGAAACCTTTGACGGCTGGACTTCTACTCCGGCTTCTGCGGAAGAACATGTCGATGCTAGCGCCGGCGAAAGCGATCAAGTAGCAGATTCTGCAAAATCTTTATTCGGTAAGTTTGCCAATCTCACAAAAGACTCATACTCTGAAGCCAAGTTCGACGATAAAGAACCAGACCCGGCCCTGCCCTGGCCAGAGCTTGTTGATGCTCCTGACTACGGCGAGCCGCTGTGGGACGAGTACACTCAATCGGAGGAGGAAGCCACCCCGTGGCAAAAAGATCGGGTAGGCGAAGAATCTGCTTTTGCGCTCCCTCCGGTTGAAGTCAATGTCGCTTCTGAGGAAACCACTCACGCCGTCGATGAAGATGTGGAAGAAGTATATTCTGATGCGGAATCGCATGAGGCTCAGGAAATTGAATCAGAATACGCCGAGCCTGATCATACTGAAGAGCCTGATGTACAGAATGATGTTGAGCACGAGTATGTTCAAAACGAGGACACTCAAGATCAATTCTCAGGAGAGCTTCCGCAGGATGAGCCCACGCTCGCTGACGAAGATGCTGTCTTTGCCGCTGCTGATTTGGACATGTCCGTGGAAGAACCGTATGTGGTGCCCGGCGACGAAGAAAGCGTTCAAGAATCCGGCGAATTCGAACAAGCTGAACACGAAGTTGCTGCAGCCTTCGATGAGGTCGATGCTGAGGTCGCTGCCGATGACTTCAGTCCGGTAGAACCCGCTGCTGAAGCGGAAGAAGCAATTGAAGTGGTAATAGAAGAGGCTCCGCCTGCCAGTACCGCGACTGATACCACCGACAAGCAGGATGCATTAGGCACAGGGAACAGACTCTCAGCACTCAAGGATCGAAAACCCAGAGCAAGCGCTTCTTACAACAGGTTGAAGCCGCTCAGTGCTGCCGGCGAACTTGATGAGGATGAAGATGGTTTCCTCAATGAGGGGCTTGTCAAATTCTCTGCCGACGAACTGGCTCCGGTTGAAGAAGGACCAAAGCGAGTTCTCGTTGTCGATGATATTCCCGTGAATCAGAAGCTTCTCCTGCTGCACCTCAAGCGACTTGGATATGAGGCCGATGTGGCCAGCAACGGTCAAGAGGCGCTGGATATGTTGGCCGAGAAAGCTTATGAATTGATCCTCATGGATTGCGATATGCCCGTCATGAGCGGCTTTGAGGCGGCAAGCCGCATCCGCAGCAACGAGGCTTACTCACACAGACGAATTCCGATCATCGCTTTGACTTCGTATGACCGAGAGGGTGATAAAGAGAAGTGCATCGCCTCCGGAATGGATGACTACATCACTAAAGGCGCCAGCCAGAAGGAATTGAAGGATACCATCGAACGCTCAATAGTATCTGCGCGTATGAAAGATGAAACTCTCAGTACTGGTGAGTCAGATGATGAAGCTGACGGTGCTCCGCTCGACATCACCGCCATGCTCAAACTTTACGGACGCGAAGAAGTCGAAGAGATTAGCAGGCTGTTCTTGAGCAACATGGGAACTTATATTGAGTGTATGCAACTTGCAATCGATAATAAAGACGCCGATTCTGTCGCACACTTCGCGAATGCGGTAAAAGGTCCATGTGCAGCGCTTGGTATGCGGCTGATGACGAGGCTTACTTCAGACATCATTGCGTATGCCGAGTCACAAGACTGGACTCAGGTTCGTGTGAAATATATGCGCCTTAAAGCAGTCTTCGTGCAGACCAGAGAAGAACTTAAAAAAGTTTGCCCCGATGATTCTCTACTGACCACTTAAGCTGCTTTCACAATCATGTTTCGTTCTGACAACAAAATTCGGGACCGCGGGAGTCTCTTCGCTCATGCAAGAAAATGCTTCTGAAGAAGTGGTGGGAATTAAGAACCTGGAAGCCGAGTTCGATGCAGACCTCGCAAAAGAACTTGCGCAAGCTTTCCTCGATGATACTTCCGGTATACTGGATAAACTAAGATCAGCCCTGGCAATATGCGATCAAGAAGCGTTACGCTCTTCTGCGCACATGCTCAAAGGTTGTTCGCGTGCGCTTCAGGCGCATCAATGCGAAAGAGCCAGCGCGCAGCTGGAAGATAATGCACGTGACGGAAATTTCGATAGAGCGGCCGAATCGCTGCCACTGGTGGTGGTGGCATACGGCGAAGCCGAAGCATTTTTGCGAAAATACCTCGAGTCGTGATGCTTATGCGAAATGGAAGGCTAGATTGACCAACACGGTGCAAACCGAAGCAAAATCGTCTCCGCTACCGAGCGTCGGCGATTTTTTGTTTTTGTTCGTGATGCAGATAAATTTATTTCTTCTTCCAAACTTTCTGTTTGCGGAAGGCTCCACCGGCTGGCATCTGATAGCCGGCGAGTACATTTTGAAGACTCATTCGATTCCGCAGACCGACCTCATCTCATGCACGTTTCCTGACAAAGCCTGGGTCGCTTACGAGTGGCTGTTCGATCTCTTTATAGCCGCAATGAACCAACTCGGCGGCCTTAATCTGCTTGCTGTTGCGTTGAGCTCTGCCATCGGTTTTCTCTTCCTCTCCATATATGATAGAACCCGACGCGAAGGAGCAGGCATCATGCTTTCCTTCAGCTTGGTTCTCCTTTCCATTCTGGTCGCTCTAACGCACTGGCATGCTCGACCGCACCTGGTCACGTTTCTGTGCGTCTGGATCTTTCTGACTACGCTGGAAGACTTCTATCGGGGTTTGATTTCGGTTCGAAGACTTTTTCTGATACTTTGCCCTGGCATAGTTCTGTGGGTTAACTGCCACCCCGCTTTCCCATTAGGATTCGTAATCCTGGCGATGTATGTGGTATCAGCGATGGTGCAGGCTTCTTTGAGCAGGACTGACCAGGATCGATCGCGCTTCAAACAGAAGTTTTTTACCCTCACAGCTTTGGGCATCACTCTATCGGCATTGACCTTTGTAAACCCCTACGGCATCCGGCTTCATGCCTACATTTTTTCATATCTGCAAGGCAGCGAAATTCTGGTGAATACCCAGGAGTTCATGTCTCCAATTTTCAAGGGCGGTTTGCATCCAACTTGTTTGGAAATTCTCTATTTTGCTTTCGCTTCCGGACTATATGTTTCCAAACAACGCATTTCACTTCCCGGTCTTTTGACATGCCTGGTGTTCGGTCACCTGTCACTATCAGCGGTGCGCAATATGCCGCTTTACGCCATAGTGGTGACACCATTCATTGGTCGCCTTTGGGGCCGAGAGGGGGCCAAGAATAATTTGACTCAGCCTCAATCATTTGCCCAGCGATTAAAGAAGTCTCTTTTCGACTTCGAAGAACAAGAGGCTCATTGTAAAATGCACGTTCTTCCATACGCATACACGATTTTTCTGGTCATAGTTGCATTGAGCGGCGGTTCATTAATGGGTTCGCAGTTGCTTAAGTCGACATTCGATCCTGTTTATCTTCCGGTCGAAACTGTTTCCTACATCAGGGAAAATAAAGTAGACATGAATCGTCTTTTCAATTTTGATAACTGGGGCGGTTATCTTCGTTATGAGCTCGGTGAGCGTGTGCGCATGGATGATCGCGCAGACTTCTACGGATTGCCGGTTTACGCTAAGTATTCTACGGTGATGGCGGTCGGCGAGGGCTGGCAACAAATTCTAAGCGAGCAGAATATCGACTGGGTTTTGTTTCCTAAAAATAGCTCACTGGCTGCTCAGCTCAGAGCCAGTCGAGGTTGGACTTCTGTTTGTAAAGATGAAGCCTCGGAGCTTTTTCGGCGCGTTCCAGAATAAAGCCACCTAATATGATGGCAGTTGGGTTTTAAAAAAGCTTTTGAATGTTTCCAGCATGTAGTCGATCTGCGGCTCGCCAATGCCCGGATAAACGCCAATAACAAACGAATTGTTCATCGCGTAGTCTGTAATTTTTAAATCTGATTCTACTCGTTTCGAAACCGCCTGATAGGCTGGTTGGCGAAGCAAATTGCCGCCGAACAGGTGACGAGTCGCGATTCTATTAGCCTCGAGGTAGTGGACGAGCTGGGCGCGTTTAACGACAGCATCTTCTCGGACGGTAACGACGAAGCCGAACCAGCTCGGCTCACTGCCGGCAGTGGCGCGTGGAAGAATGAGATGTTCTTCAAACTGCTTCAATCCGTCATGTAATAGCTGCCAGTTCCGCTGTCTTCTCTCGATGAACTGCGTCAGCTTTTTCAATTGCGCGACGCCCACTGCTGCCTGCATATCGGTGAGTTTTAAGTTGTATCCAAGATGCGAATAGATATACTTATGATCATAGCCGGGCGGTAAAGTTCCGAGTTCCCAACCGAAACGTTTGCCACAAGTATTGTCGTGCCCGGTGGCGCAGAAACAGTCTCTTCCCCAGTCTCGGAAAGACTCGACAACTCGTTTCAACGTGTTGTTGTTTGTGAGCACGCAGCCTCCTTCACCCATTGTGATATGGTGAGCTGGATAAAAACTTGAAGTGCTCAGGTCGCCTAATGATCCTGTAAGCTGGCTTTCAAACTTACTGCCCAAAGCATCGCAGTTATCCTCGATAAGCCAGAGTCCGTGTTTTTTAGCGATCGCCGACACCGCCTTTAAATCAAATGGATTACCCAGAGTGTGAGCTAGAATTATTGCCTTTGTGCGGGGACCGATGGCTGCCTCGAGTTCATCGACGTTCACGTTGTAAGTCTCAAGATTGATGTCTACGAAGACTGGTATCAATTTGTTCTGAATGATCGGATTCACTGTTGTAGGAAATCCGGCCGCCACGGTGAGGACTTCGTCGCCTGCCATCAGTTGCCGCTCTTTTAGACTTGGTGAAGTGAGTGCGCAAACCGCCAGCAAATTCGCTGACGAACCGGAATTGCACAGCATTGCATGTTTAACACCAATATACTTGGCGAACATACTTTCGAACTGCGCCGCGAATCTGCCCGTGGTAAGCCAGAAGTCGAGGGACGCATCGACGAGATGCATTAATTCTTCCGCGTCAAAGACTCGACCGGAATATGGAATTGAATCGGTTTCACGATCAAATTTGGCTGTGGAAAATGTCTGCTCATGGTAATCCCTGACAAGTTCCAAAATTTTCTGTCGCAGTAGATCTTTTTCCATTTTGGGCAGAAACCGATATGAGCGAGAACTATAATTATACCGATGTGAATAGTCGGAACTGAAGGTTGTAATGCCGGACGGAACAACAGACGTGATAGGCGCCAGTGACCCAGGAATCAAAGGCGTTCGCATAACCCCTCTAATTCGCATTCCGGACGAGCGTGGGCAAGTAATGCGCATGCTTCGCGCTGACGATAGATACTTCGAGCGTTTCGGCGAAATCTATTTTTCAATGGTGTACCCCGGCAAGATCAAAGCATGGCATATACATTCGGTAATGACATTGAACTATGCGCTCGTGACAGGTAGGATTAATCTCGTACTCTTTGATGACAGGGAAGGCTCGAGTACGCGCGGAAGAATCCAGGAATTAGTTCTCGATGAGTCGAACTATTGTCTAGTTACAATCCCCAAAGGGATTTGGAATGGATTCAAGGGTCTGGGTTTGACACCATCAATAGTTGCCAATTGCGCTACAGATCCTCATGACCCGAACGAGATTCGGAGAATCGATCCATTTGCAACTGACATTCCTTACGATTGGGCATTGAATAAGTAGCAGTACTAAGAAGAGCTAGACGAAGGCTAATAATGAAACATTTGGTTGTCGGAGCGTCCGGTCAAATCGGCGGAGCGGTTTACAAATCGCTTCTCGAGAAGAATCAAGACGTGATGGGAACCTGGTTCTCGCAACCGGCCCGCGGGATGCGCAAACTCGACGTCAACGATCGTTCGCGCCTGTTCAAGCTCGTCAAAGAGGCCTCGCCGGATGTCATCTACGCCTGCGCCGGCATGACCAACGTCGATCGTTGTGAGAGTGAACCGAAGGAGAGCTTCCGGATAAATGTGGTTGGTTTAGCCAATCTGGTTGAAGCTGCAAATAGAGCAGATGCGAAAATTGTGTTGTTGTCGAGTGACTACATTTTCGACGGCGCCAAGGGACCATACGATGTTACGGATCTGCCGAATCCGCTCAATGTATATGGCTATCACAAAGTTCTCTGCGAACAACACGTGGCGACCGTGGCAAAAAGCTTTCTTATTGTCAGAACAACTGTGGTCTACGGCTGGGAAGCGGTAGGCAAGAACTTTATTGCACGGCTTCTGCACAAGCTTTCGCAGGGGCAAAAGGTAAAAGTGCCAAGTGATCAGATCGGATCGCCTACTTATAATCGCAACTTCTCTCGAGCTTTGATCGAATTGGTCTCCAAAGACGAACAAGGCGTTTTTCACGTCTCCGGTTCTACTCAAACCGATCGCTATGCATTTGCCGTAAGAGCGGCTCAGGTATTCGGTCTTGATTCTCGCCTGATTCACGCGGTCAGTACCGCGGATTTGAAACAGAAAGCCAGGCGCCCGTTAAAAGCCGGACTCAAGCTTGATAAAACGCGAGATGTGTTATCTACAAAGCTGCTTGGATACGAAGATGGTCTCCGCCAGATGCTTAACGACGAACTCTAAGTTCTGTTGAAACCGCGCTGTTCGTCCTCGTATTTCTTTTTGTCCAACTCGGCGATCAGCTTCGCATTTTCCTCTTGAATCTTCATCTCTTCAACTTTTTTCTTGTCTTTTTGCTTTTGCACAGCCATCTGTTGCAGGCGAAAACGCTCGTGATCTTCTCTCCGGCGCTGGCGTTCACGCTCTTCACGCTTGCGTCGCTCTTGCCGCTCCTCATCTTGACGAGCTAAAGCTTCTTGTTCGCGCTTTCGACGCATTCTCTCAAGATCGGACATTTTGTCCCTGACCTCCGAAACAGTAAGTCGGACTTTTCCAATGGCACCTATCAGTCAGCTTAGACACTGACCGCATTGGCGTCAAGTAGCTGTAATTGGACTTAAAGCGAGAGGTCGTCAACCGAACCCTTGCGCGCCACACCGGTCCTGATTGCCGCCTCTGCGACGGCTTTCGCAACGCTGTCTGCGATTGCCGGATTGAATACGCCCGGGATAATATAATCCTCGTTCAATTCGTTGTCCTGAACTACTGCGGCGATTGCGTGGGCTGCAGCCAGTTTCATCTCCTCGTTGATATCGGTTGCGCGCACATCAAGCGCACCACGGAACATTCCAGGGAAACACAAGACATTATTGATCTGATTCGGGTAGTCGGAACGACCGGTTGCCATAATGCGAACATATGGGGCTGCATCTTCAGGCATAACCTCTGGCGTTGGATTTGCCATCGCGAACACAATCGGATCCCGCGCCATTTTTTTCAAATCTTCCGCTTCGATTGTCCCCGGTCCTGACAAACCGAGAAAAAGATCCGCACCTTCGAGCGCTTCGCCTACCGAACCGCTGAAACCATCAGGATTCGTGTGTTCTGCAAACCATTCTTTCATGTAATTCATGTGGTCTTTTCGACCTTTGTAAATAGCACCGCTTCTGTCGAAACCTATAACATTTTTCACGCCTGCAGACAAAATGATTTTTGAACAGGCAACGCCTGCGGCACCAACCCCGGTGACGATCACCTTAATGTCGGACATCTTCTTGTTGACGATTTTCAGAGCGTTTATCAAGGCCGCTAGAACGACCACCGCAGTCCCATGTTGGTCGTCGTGGAACACGGGTATGTCGAGTTCCTTTTTCAGTCTGTCTTCGACTTCGAAACAGCGGGGCGCGGCAATATCTTCTAAATTGATGCCACCAAATACGGGGGCAATCGCTTTTACTGCTTTGATTATTTCCTCGGTATCCTGCGTGTTCAACGCTATTGGAAATGCGTCGATCTTACCGAATTCTTTAAACAGCATCGCCTTGCCTTCCATGACCGGAAGCGACGCTTCAGGTCCGATGTTGCCCAGACCCAGAACGGCAGATCCATCGGTCACAACGGCTACGGTGTTTCGTTTGATAGTCAGTTTATAAACATTGTCGGGCTCATCGTGAATTGCCATGCAGACTCTGGCGACACCAGGCGTGTATGCCATCGACAGATCGTCCCGAGTGGCGAGCGGAACTTTGTTCGTTACCCGAATTTTTCCGCCGAGATGCATGAGGAACGTTCTGTCGGAAACGTGTAGCACTTCAAACTGATTGAGATTTTTCATCTCTTTGACAAGCGCATCGCCGTGGACCGAATCTCTTACTTTGACGGTGATATCGCGGATTATGTAATTCCCCTCGAAACCAGCGATATCAACCGCACCGATATCTGCGCCGACCTGACCAATCAATGATGTGACGACACCCAGACTTCCCGGCTCGTTTGGAATTTTGATGCGCAAAGTCATGCTGTAACTGGCGCTTGGCTTGACCTTGTTCTTCGGAACATCTGGCTCTTTTTTCGCGTCGGCGGGTTTGCTTGTGCTCGTCATATTTGTTTCTCGCAAAGGGAGTACCGGCCGTTGACAACAGCAACCGACTTCATGGAAGCGGATGTGTTAAGCTGGACCACTGTTAAAGATAAACCCTGCATCGCATAGAAGATAGCGAGTGCCTGATTTTTTTAATTAGTCGATAGAAGACTGATTCGAATTGGCTTGTGATAGGAGATTTCATATGAGTTCTAAGAAACGAGACCTTGTTGGCAACTATGAAGTTACTAAAGAAGGTATTGTTACCCGCCGCGAAGTCCTGATGATGGGCGCTATGGCAGCTGCCACGGGCGGGTTGCTCGCGACGCAGGGTCAAGCAGCCGTCGCTGCTGATGCCGCTGCTGCTCCGGCCGGCGCATATAAGGCTCGCGATTTTAAATCCCTGGCTGGAACCATGGATGGCTTGAGCGCTGACCAGATTAACCAGCACTTGAAGCTCTACGAAGGATATATTGCCAAAGCAAACGCCATTCATAAAGACCTTAAATCGGTCGATTTATCGACTGCTAATGCTACTTACTCGCCTGTACGAGAGTTGTTGATTGAACAGAGCTTTGCTCACAACGGCGTCGTATACCACGAGTACTACTTCAACAACCTTGGCGGCAAGGGCGGAGAACCGACCGGTAACTTCAAATCAGCGATTGAAGAACAATGGGGTTCGAATGCAAAATTCATCGACTTCCTGAAGGCTGCCGGCAAGAGTGCCAGAGGCTGGGTAATTGTTGGTTACAACACCCGCGCGGGCTACGTTGATGCATACGCGCTCGACACTCACAACATCGCATCACCTGCCAATATAGTACCGCTGGTGGTGCTGGATGTTTACGAGCACGCTTACATGATCGACTACAAAACCGATCGCGCAAAATATCTCGAAGCGTTCATCAACAATATGAACTGGGATGTCGTAGAGAAACGCCTCAACGTTGCGACTAAACACCCGTCCGGCGCCGACTCGACTCTTTAGTCAAGCCGCATGAATTCATCATCGGTGGTCGATCTAAGATCGTCCACCGATTTTATTTGTTGGCGCATTTTTTCAACGAGATTTACTGCCAAAAATTCCATGTCCGACAGCACTGCGACCTGCTCTTGTTGAGCGAGTAAGCTAAAGCTGCTCTGGAAGCTGGTTTTCGACGCTCTGCGAATGTCTAGTAATGTTGAAGAAAGTGGATTCACGGTCACACCTGTATAAAACATAGCTCTTCTCCTCGTGTCTCCGCATCCCACTATTAGAATACGTTTGCATTTTTGCAAAGTAACCCTGATCTTCAACCAGGCACGCAGCGGGAAAACCCTAGATCGAAATTGTATGAACTTGATTGAAATTGTGTAAAAGCGGTCGCGCAGCCTCTCTCCTATTGCTAAGTTTCCGCTCGATATGATTGGGCCAGGGATAGAGAGTTCACATGGTCATGGAGTGCTTGCGTATTCGTCTCATTCAACGCTTTTGTGTGCTGAAACGCCTCCGGCTAAGCCGAAAGCGTTTCAGTTGATCTTCTGTTGTGCGGTTCAGATCTTAACTTTTAGTTTTCCTTTGCTTTGAATTGCTCTTGCGCTGTATTGGGGCGCAGGATGTGCGGCATCTCAGTGATCTTGTCGAGACCACGCGGGACCGGATGGAAAGGGATTCGATCCAGTCCAACCGAGATACTTCTCGTTGCCGAGTCGCCGATTCGCTTCATAACATCTTCAGCCTTACGGTTGATGATTTCGCCTTCTTTCAGAACGACGCTTCCATCGGGCTGACGATCGATTCCTCGGAGCGTCGTTTCGCCGGATTTTGGATCTATTGAGACAGCTGTATTCCCGTGGTTTTCGTAGACCAAGACATTGCCTTTGGAATCCATGGACAGCTCGAGACCGCCGCGGGTCTCATGCTTGTTAAACTGCTTGTTGAGCTGATCGATGTATTTTGAGAGTTTCTCAGGATCGCCGGAAAGCGCTTTCAAACTCTCGGTTAGCTTGTTGACGTCTCCGTCGATCAGGGCGCCCTGCAAATCGGTCAGCGCCTTTTTGTCTGCTTCGGGCAAGAGCGGGCTCAGTTCCTTAGCCATCATTTCCTTAGCGTTTTTTCTGTCCTGATCTGTTACGAAGGGCTTCAAACTGCGTTCCATTTTCTTTGAAAATTCGCCGCTCAGTTTATCCGCGATGCCTTCGCCGATTTGCGCTGCGCCGTGATCCAGTTTCGAATTTTGGTAATCGTTGCCGGCTTTTCCTGCAGCCTTTGCTGCCTGTTCCATTTGTTCGCTTACGCTGCTGCCGTTTTCCAGCTGTCCATTAACACCGCTGGTCGCAGCTTTTGCAGCGCCTTCGATGGAATTGGCACCAGTATGGCCGCTCTTCATAGAGTCTATTGCAAAATTAGAGAGATTAGACTTCGCCGCTTTGGCGGTATCACCGGCGGTGTCTTCAAAAGTAACGTTGGGCAGTTCAAATGCAGATCCTGACTTCGACATAATAATAGTAACTCCTCAGCAGTGGCACGTTCCGTGACTATATAATCCGATTTTCGCGGCGGCGATCAAAGGTGCGTCTCTGCAATGCTGTTTGCGTGTTCACGCAGGCGCGTAAGTCGTTCTCTCCCTCAGAACTTCCGGATGCAGAAAAGGTCCCCTGGGGGGACCTTTTCGCTGTGCGTGGGTTATGGGTGGTTGATCGGTTGCGATCAGTTTCGATTAGTGTGATTTGTCCGAGAGTTCGTTCATCAACGGTTTGATGTCTTTCGGGAAATCCCATTTTCCGCCGCCGCTGTTACCGCCATCGAACGGGTCTTTCGGGCTCCAGGGCTTGTTAGGCGGGAATTCCGGCATGGGCATTGGCTTGTTCGGGAAACCGGGTTTCCACGGATGTGGCTTGAAGATTGGTTCCTGCAGGCTTCTGGTGGCTTCGTCACCGAGATTCTTCATAACTTCATCCGGCTTGCGGTTAATTACTTCGCCTGGTTTCAGCAACACGCTGCCGTCATCTTGACGCTCAACTGCACGAAGCGACGATTCACCGGTTTTAGGATCGAAGGAAACAGCAGTGTTACCTTTCTCTCCGTATACAAGAACGTTGCCTTTTCCATCCATCGACACTTCAACGCCACCAAACATCTCGTTCTTGTTCAAGTTGTCGTTCAGGGCTTTGACGAACTTTTCTAGTTTTGCCGGATCTCCCGAGAGCGCTTTCAAGGCTTCACCAAATTTCTTCGTGTCACCGTCGATGAGAGCGTTCTGAAGGTCGGTGATCGTTTTCTTGTCAGCCTCTGGAATGAGGTCGCTCAATTCTTTGCCAAGCTTCTCCTTGGCCTCGGCTCTATCTTCAGGCGTAACGTCAGCTCTCTTGCTGATGCCTATACCGATAGCAATTGATCCGTCCTTGGTAAGCTCTTGAAGTTTTTCACCGATGTTTCCTTTCGAGATGCCATCGAGGTGTTTGATTGCTTCGCCGCCGATTTCTGCTGCGTTTCCTGCGGAGTTTTTATCGAGAGAGTTGACTCCATTATCACCTGCCGCAGATTTAGCAGCTTGCGACATGTTTTTCATTTCATTCATCGCGGCGTCAGACAAACTTTGTCTTGCATCGCGGGCGGTATCATCTGTGCTGTGCGTAGCTTTTCCTACTACTTGTGCTTCAGCTTCTTGGGGGGCATTCTTAGACATTGTTGGGGTTCTCCTCAGCAAGTGCGTTCCTTCCGTGCATTAACTATGCAATTTCCTGAGCTGAGAACCAATGTGCGATAATGCATATCGGCTTGCGCATTTACGCAAAGGACCGAAAGAGAGCGATATGTGGCGGTTTAGAAGGTTGGGAGTAGTTGGAATTTTGGCGTTCACGGGGCGAAACCCACTTTGATGGACGACTAAACACGCTGGAACTCAGCCGAACGCACCCCCAAATCCGAGCGAAACTGAAGCCTACTTCAACGCACTAGTCAGAATATTCGAGAGATAGTTTGCCGCAAAGATCAACACAGTGCATCCTAAAATCGCAAACAACAATGTGAAGCCGAGCACCCGTTTTAAATGTTCTTGCTTCTGATCTTCGAGATAACTCACGCCGCTTCTCCAAAAGCCTACAACACAATCTTATCAGGACAGCCTGGCGACCAACATTCAGTCCTGGACTAAACAAAAGCCGGACATTGCTGCCCGGCTTCTATGGATGTGCGTTCTACAAGAAAGAAGCTTACTTAACTTTCCGTACTCCGTCGATCACAAGCGAAAGTTCAATCTTATTGGCCGCGCCTCCCTGCGCCTGACTCTGCTCTTCGTAGCTCGCCAGTTGAACTTCTTCTACCTCATTTTTCTTCGCAGAAACCGAGACTTTTCGACCGAAGAAGGCCTGAGAGTTGTTGACCAGCTCGCGATACTTTTCTGGTGTCATTTCCGCTGCGCGAAACGGACTGGACGGTACGGGTGCCATGGCCACCGAAATCGGCGAATTGTCGCTTTCTATTGGATAGGCGTAAACAAAGATTTTTTCGTTGGATGGCTTCGAAGTAGGGTTAGAAGCAGTAAAGTCAAACTTAAACCCCTCGCCGCCGACCTCGATGGTCTGTCCCGCCTTTACGAGCGGACTTGCCTGATATTCATTGGGAAATAGCTGAGTAAGCTGTTCTCCGTCGTAGTTAAAAATCATCAGATTGCAGTCTTTGTTCGCCGCCACATTTACCTGCAGTTTCTCTCCGTTCGAGTAATGAGGCTTATTTCCAGACTTGTTGAGCCAGGCTGTGACGATCTGATCGCCGGAAACAGTGGGCGCGACAACTATGCTTTTATGAGATTTGGTCGCGATAGTCTCGCTATGCTTCGGTGTCACCTTGGCTGTTTCATTGTGTGTTTTGACTTTCAGCGGCTCGGGACTGGATTTAATCACAACTGGAGTTGTGGTGACCGGTGTCTTTGTGGTTTTCACCACAGCCTGCTTCTTCTCAGCGGTCGGTGACTTCGTAGCCTTGGTTTGAACAATCGCCTTGGAGGGAGGCTTGATCAACAAACTACGATCCGGTTGCTCCTTCGGTGTTTCCTTCTTCGTGTCTATTACGAGACCGCGAGTGAACGTCTGGTTGCCGGCGGTGCTGACCCTTTTAATCGTGCCAACCGGTTTGCCTTTGATTTCTGCAGTAGATGCTTTCGCCGCAGGTTTTGCGGGCTTGCCGATCTCGGTGATGATAATGCCGCGATCCTGCCCGATCTTCTTTGTGTCCTCCGCTGAAGGCTCTTCTGGTTCCTTCGCCACCTCAGAAGTCGAGGCTGGCTCGGCGTCCTTCGCGACATCCTTAACCTTGACGTCGGTAGTCTCAGGCGCCGCTGCCGCGCTGTCCGCTGCGAACGATGGAGTTGCTACACACGATGCGATCAACAAAGTTGTTGAAAGCAGAAGGTTTGCCCCTTTCGTGTTCATGGTAATTCGCCTCTTGCTGTGAATCATCTGACCTGAAACGCCCTATGTGAATTATTACGGGGCGCCTGAAAATTTTAGGGAGGGATACCGGATTTATTTTTGCTCAAACTAGCTTTCTGGAGCGGAAACCGGAGCCTTGATCTCCTGATGGAGAATTTGAGCAGGGTTCTGTTCTTTTAGTTTAGCTATTCTTTCCAATAAAACCTTAGGTCCGAACGGCAAAACATAAGTATTCTCATCCGGCTTCTCATTATCCTTGACCGGTGGGCTCTCGGTATTGAGCGCGACTATGTGAAAAACTCCACCTTCTTGAGGGTCTACCTGAATGGGGTTCTTGCCGTAACTGTCGATCACGATATGCTGACCGCTACGTGCGCCACCGTGCTCGGTGCGCATCAAAGGCGGCGGATAAAGCTGCAGTGCCAGAGTATTATCAACGTAGTAGACGTATATAAAACAATTGACCTTGGGTGTGAGCGTCATTGAAAGTTCCTGGTGGAACTTGTATTTGTCGGTCGGATTGTCGAAAGCCACGTCAACAAGAAACTCGGGCTTCTGGGTTACGGCCCACTGGTCCTTATATTGATAGGCGAAGATGCCCAGCGTCAGGAAACCGCATGTGATAAACGCGATAATTGCTGGAACCAGAGAGCCCAAGCCAGGCGTTTGAGTCTCAGCCGTTTCCGCTACCCCCAGTGCCATGAGCGCATCTACCGATAGCGCCATTCGAATCGATGTCGTCGGAAGGTTCAATCCGGGTAGGGTTGCGGTGTCTCCGCAATGTATCGCTACGACGGATTCGCCGTCGAACAAGGCAGTGCCCGAATCTCCGGGCGCAAGGGCCAGATCGTGCAGAAGGTGAAAACGGTCGTTCCGTTTAAGCGGACCCAGATAACTGCCTATTTGAGCAAGCGGAGATAGGGATGTCGTGTAGACACCCAGATGCGACGGATAACGAATTGCCGACAAGGTCGCATGAGTATCGACTTCTTTGTCGTAGAGAACAGGCAGTGTGCGAGTAGTGGACTCAGGTTCTATCAGGTCGATGGTGAGCGCAGCCACGTCGAACTTGACCAGGTCGCCTTCATGCCTTTGAAAACTTGGATGAAGCTTAATGTCTTTTATTACATACCGGTTGCCCGAAGCCGGAAATTTTACGGTCAAAGCTCCGGGAGAGCGTACGAATTGGTCAACTACGTGACCGCAGGTGATGAGCGTATTCGGGGCCGCAATCCAGGCTTGACCCAAAACCTCGTCCTTGTCCCCCTTTGCCAGTACTATGTGCGCCAGCGCTCCGCCGAAGATGTCGGGGTCGCGCGGGAGGCGGCGAAGTTTATTGTTAGTCTGTTGCGGCACTTGATTTCCTTTCTATGACTCAAATGCTTGCTAATCATTTACCATGTTATCGCAGCCCTCGAGTGTCCAAAATTGCAGCCTATAAAAAGATACGGTTTCTGCTAAATTCACAAAAGATGGAAAAGGGAACCGAAAAACCAGTATCAGACAAAAAAGTGCGGAAAAGAAATGTCCTTTTCCTCATGGCTTCCTATGTATGGTTGCCTGTTTCGTTCATCCTGCCGTTCTTATTCACTCACCATATGGCATCTCAGAATTATGTTGCTGATATGCCCGGCCGCAGTAAGTTTACACAAAGTCCGGCTCAATGGCGAGTGGACGAAGCCCGTTCAGAAGCCCTTCGCTCGGGCGTTCTTGGTATGGTCGTCGCTCTCACAATCCTGTTTCTATGGCGACTGGACAAGGTTATAGTCAAGGACCGACGTGAGTTGAACAATACCTGGATGGTTGTGGTGCTCGGGTGCTTCGCGGTACTCCTCTGGACTGTCTGGACTTGTGCCGGACATCTGGTCCTTAGAGCCTCTGATGAGATCAACTCGGCGCCTGCGCAGCTTCCCGGGTTGGACAGCGGCAATTAACAATTTTTCTAAACCGATATCGGTTTACGATCTGAGAGTAGATTGAAAGCGGAAGATGTTTGAGGGATGTGACTATTGGCCCCCAAATCGTTAATGTTGGCACCGAAATCCGATATCATTAGTGACCAATCCCAGCCTTTAGATGTCAGTGCTTTCTAGTAAAACCAAGCTCGAGGAAATTCTCGCTGTTGCTCCTGAGTGGCAGACGACTCTGGATAGGCTTTCCGGCGAGGCTGTTGCGGCCGGCAAGGATAAAAATATTGCGCCTGTCGAGCTCTTTCAGGGCGTTGGCGCGAAGGCCATTTACGCGAAACTGTTGACGCTGGGTCCTGGAACCGACAAATTCGTTGGTCTGGTCAAGGATTGCTACTATCAGCCGCTATTCGCCAGAATGCTGGAGTGTAATCAAAATCTGCGACGCTTTTGGTTCCAGCGCCGTGTGGCTCCCAGCGATCAGAAACACGAAGCTATTTCGATGTCGGTGGAACTGGCTCAGAAACTGGAACAAGCGTTGTTGAAACAGCTGAAGCTTGGACAGGATGATGGCTTCAAAGTCTTGCTTCCGGCTTATGCCCAACGTTCCGTTCACAACGCAGTTGTTGACCACGTCCGCAACGAGTGGCAGTGGGAGAAAGACACTCTGCAGGATGTTAATCTCGACCCCGAGCAGATCGATCCGCGTGCCAACGTAGCTGAGGACCCGAAATACTCTCCGGAGAATCAAGCCCTATCCGGTGAGCAAGTTGGACAGCTTAATCAGCTTCGTCAGAGACTTTCGACGATGTTGAACGACAGGCGATTCGCTCAAGAACCGCTTATTGTGGTCGATTGTATGTTCGGAATGGGTCTGACCGAGCACTCGAAAGTGGGAACCGAGATGACCATGCGCGAAACCTGCGACGTCCTTGAAATCAAAGGTGAGACGCAAGCGCGAAAGATCGCTCGCTGTCAGGTTCTTCTCGACAAAGGTCTCGATATGATCCGAGACATGATTCGCCTGGATATGCCTGGAGTGGCGCAATCCTGGCAGGCTGACATAAACGTCAATTCGGCATCGCGCCGTGAACTCAATCACCATCTTGGTCTGACCGAAGGCGAAGTCGACAGGCTCATTGCCGGGCGGCAGTATTACAGCATGGACGAGATGGTCGACCGTCGCGTGCTTCAAGCTCACCGTCTGGGCGAAATCGCCGAAAAGGGCGCTGTGGCAGCGTTTGTACCGGTGGACCTCAATGCGGCGACCAGGCGCGACCTCGTCGACATCCTCGGCTGCGACAAGGATGTGGCGAAGAAGCTGGTCGATCTGCGACCGTTTTGCAGCATGAACGATATCGTCGAGAAGAAGCTGCTCGATAAAAAGGACCTCGAAAAGCTTGTAAACAATGGTGCCGTACTGAAAGCTGTTGCAAAGGAAGGCGACCGTTTAAACCTTAACAATGCGGATCAAACCCAACTGAGCGCCCTGGGCTTGACTCAGGACGTTACGGCGCGCTTCCTCAGAGCCCGTCCATTCCTGACCTGGCACGAGTTAGAGGATTTTCTCTGCATTGATCCAGAGACCTTCCGATCTATCCGGGAAAAATCTTGTTTAACAATTTCGCCGCACTAATTTTCCAGACTATTCAGTAGACAGTCATGTAAAACGACTGGAAAGCCCACCGGCATTAGAAAAGGTGAGAGTCATGAGTAATCGAGTTGAATTTAGCCCTGAGATAGTCAGACTGGCTCAGGCGCGAGCCCAGGAAAGTGGCTCGAATCTGGCTAATGAACTTGCCAGATTAGCCGTTGAAGAGGTCATCATGAATGCTGACCCCGAACTCGACCTGGTTATCGAGTCTGAAAACGCGTTGAGCTCCATCGACTCCGTTGTCGCCGCCGTTGGTGCTAACGATGTGGTGGTGAACGGTCGCCATATAGATGTACGTGCCATCGATGAAGATGGATATGTGGAAGTGTCTAAGGCTCTTGTTGGAACACCGGCACTATCATCGGGAACGCTTGTAGTTGCACTCGACGGTCGCACGGGCGCGAAGGTGGTAGCACATGTTAAAGCCGGAAGCTGGTTGAATGCCGAACAGGGTACCAGCGATACCGAGCCGGTCCGAGTGGATGTCGAGCAAGCCGATGATTTCGATGCGGTTGCCACCATAAGTGGTATCTGTCAGCGCGTACATATTCCGCTCGATAAAACTAAGCTCCCGGAGACAAGCGACCTCGAGAAATTTCTCAATCAACCGAATTCGATGATTTTGGCGCGACAAAAGCAGATGGTCACCGCGCTTTGTGCAAAGAGTGAACTGAGAGACATCGCCCGCGAAATAAAGGTCGACCTCTCTCGTGGCGTCGTGAACCGGATGCTGCGCGCAGAATCAACCTGGAATCGTCGCACTGAAGAAGTGGTCGACAAATTGGCTCCGAAGTTCAAATCTCTGACTCGCGAAGAGTTGAAAAAGCATGTCACCATGACAGGCGAAGAATTGGGCGGTCAGCCTGAAGCACCGGCATTTAGAAAAGCACTTCTGAAACGCGTCTCGGCCGACGAGCTCTCGGTTCGCCTTGGCGGAACAGCAGCCAGTAAGGTACGAAGCTTGTACGAACAAATCATCAGCGGGAAATCTGCAAGCGAGGCAGTTAAGTCGATTATTAAAAACAATGTCGCTGTTGACCTGGCTTCGGCAATTAAAGCCAAGCGTGGCAAAGTCGAAGGCTTCTTCGCCGCAACGGCGGAGGAAATCGGAGCGGCATTCCAACAACTCGCGTTGCAACCGGCTTATGCGACCCACAGCAGTAAAGATGAAGGCATCGATTCAATCAACGAAGCACTCGTATTGCTCGAAGCCGGTGATGTCGCCGAAAGCGTCAGAGCTATGGAAAATGAGCTGATCGAGAGCTAAAGGTCAGGTTAGTCCGAGAGCTGAAGGGCGTAGTACCACATGTGGTGCTACGCCCGAATCCTCCTGGCTGTTTGCGATGGTTGACGCCGGAAAACCTAGAAGGAACGAATCCATCGAATTCCCCTTTCCGCCGAGCGACGCTCGTGGTTCGTGCAGACTGTCCGCAGGAAGTGTCTCTTCGCGATGGACTCGTGATCGAAATCGGTTTCAAGCTATATCCGTGCACGGCTTTGCCAAGTGGGTTATCCTTAACTGTGCGGGGCTGACGCGGTGCGTTGCCATTAAGTGGCAATCGGAGCAAATTCCTGCTTCAATAGCCTTAACCGCTTGCTGGGAGAAATATCGCGCTCTCTTGCCGGTTGCGAAGAGTGAATCGCTGAGTTTGGAGAAGAAAGGAATCATATGAAATCAACGACCTTGAGTCGGGTCCTTTGCAGTCTTATCGTTTTGTTGTCAGGTATCTCTCTCCCCTCACAGGGTGCCGCCTCTGAGTCCGGTCAGAAATCCGAGTCCAGCCAAAAAACTGACGGTCAGAAAAATGAATCCGCTCAGAAGGTTGTGCTTGACTCCATGCACAAAGAATTGGATCGCTCTTTTGAGAAGCTCAAGAAAGCTGGCGATGCTCCGGTTTATTACCTCGGCTACCGGCTCTACGATGTCGATTCGCTTTATATTTCAGGCGAGTATGGTGCACTCACTCGCAACGTCGTGCCTGACCATGACCGCATCCTGAACGTCGATCTTCGGGTCGGCTCTCCGAAAATCGATAATACGCACCGCTCCCGTGATTCGGACGCATTTAGCGTCGTTAGAAGTTCAGCCGGCTCGTCGCGACTGTTTGTTCCACTCGAGAATAACGAACTTGCCCTTCGTCAGGCAATCTGGTTAGAAACCGACGACGCTTTTAAACAAGCTCAACAACAGTTTGCTCGCGTTCAAGCGGGAAAGGAAGTCAACGTTACTGAGGAGGACAGCTCGGACGATTTCTCCACGGAGACTGCGCAAAAATTTACGGTTGAACCCAAAGCTTTCGATGTCGATCAAGAGAAGTGGAAGGCTATTGTCAAGCGGCTGTCGGCGATCTACAAAAATTACCCTGAGATTTACGATTCGTCAGTCATCTTCACTGCAAAACTGACCAAGCGCTACCTGGTAAATAACGAAGGTTCGGAGATTGCTGACTCCCGAACAGATTATCGCCTCTACACAATGGCTCAGGCCAGGGCAGAGGACGGTATGGACATGTGGCTTTATGACGATGTGGCTGCTGTCAAACTTGATGAGATGCCTTCAGAAGAAGAGCTCACAAAGCTCATCAACGGCGTCGCGGATAATCTGGTAAAGCTAAGCAAGGCGCCGAAGGCCGATCCCTATGTCGGTCCTGCCATCCTGCGCAGCAAAGCTGCCGGAGTGTTCTTCCACGAAGTTTTCGGTCACCGAATGGAAGGTCACAGGCAAAAGGATGAGAAAGAGGGCCGCACATTCACGAAACAAATGAATCACGAGGTTATGCCGGAGTTCATCAGCGTTCTCGACGATCCGACTCTGAAAACGCTCGGCAATATCCATCTCAATGGTTTCTACGAATATGATGACGAAGGTGTTCCAGCGCAGAAAGTCACGCTCGTTGATAAGGGTGTGCTCAAATCATTTTTGATGTCGCGTTCGCCGGTCGAAGGCTTCCCAAACTCAAACGGCCACGGACGTTGCGATCCAAAATACAATCCGGTCGCTCGCATGGGCAATTTGATGGTTAAGTCTGAGAAAACCGTTCCATATGAAGACCTCCGCCAGATGCTCATCGACGAGTTGAAAAAACAGAAGAAGAGCTACGGGCTGGTATTCGATGATATCGCCGGTGGTTTCACGACAACGTCCACCCGCGCAGGTCAGATGTATAGCCTGCAGCCCTTAATCGTGACCAAAGTATTTGCGGATGGCAGACCGGATCAGCTTGTCCGCGGAGTTAAAATTGTCGGGACGCCACTCACGGCTCTCGAGAAAATAATTTGCGCCGCCGACGATGATGGAACGTTTAACGGCATCTGCGGCGCTGAGTCTGGTAGCGTTCCTGTTTCAGCCTCGTCGCCCAGCCTTCTGGTCGGGGCGATTGAGGTAGAACTGAAAGAGAAACGCGCGGACAAGCCCCCAATTCTTCCTCCTCCGTTGTTCGATAAGTCGGAGGACAAGAAGTGATGCTTAAATTCAAACTGTTGATGAGCGATAAAAAGTTTCAATTAAATTCCAAGGAGACAGGCTTGTCTGAACTTACTTCGAAACCTCAAAGCGCATTGAAGTCTTCTTTTGCACTTATGCTTGTTGCCGCAGTGGCGTTTTCCACCTGCGTTACGCCAGCGTTCGCAAAGGATAAAACTAAGAAGAAAGATGCGGCTGAGTCTGCCATCGCCCGTGATACCGTCGATAACAAGCCGAAGATTTTAAAAGAGGAAAACGGCAAAATATATTTGTCGAAGAACGAGAACGACGTTCTCTTCGACGCGCTTACAGACGAGATGAAGCGATCCGCTGAGAGGTTGAAACTGGGTACGCATGGATTGCCGTACTTCGTTCAATACAAAGTTCTTGAAACCGAGATGCTCTATTTGAGCGCCAGTTGCGGCGCACTCACTTCTGAGAACAACACCCATTACAGACGACTTTACACTGATATTCGGGTTGGCGACTACGATCTCGACAGCTCGAAAGATTCTGGCTCAATGAGTTCGCTGTTTGGTCGACTCTCAGGCAGCGGTAAAGAACTTCCGGTTGAAGATGATTACGAAGCATTGCGGCATGAAATATGGCTCGCCAGCGATAGCAACTACAAAGATGCTATCGAGGGTTACGAGGATAAGAAGGCCCGTTTGAGAGCGAAACCGGAAACGGATCGTCTCGGTGATATGACAAAGGAAACGCCTGTCGTTTTCATCAAACCGGCGTTAAAGCTCAAAGTTGATGAGGACAAGTGGAAGAAAGTCACCAAAGATCTGTCATCGATTTTCCTGAAATATCCGGAGATTGATAATGCCGTAGTTCACTTCAGCTCCCAGGTTTCCAACGCCTGGCTCGTTAACAATGAAGGTTTTAAACATAGAGACGGGCACGTGCAAACGCTTTTGTCGGTGCTCGCGAAAATCCGGAGCAAAGACGGGCAGACTTATGCGGACGTTGAAATCGTAGCGGCTGAGAGACCCGATGAGATGCCCGATTATGCGGCTCTGGAAGCGCGTGTCGATAAGCTCGTTAAGCGGTTGAGACGCACAGCAGAAGCGCCTCTCGTCACTAATTACACTGGACCGATGTTGTTTGAGCCCGAAGCCTCTTCGTCTCTGATGCACTCGGCTCTGACGAAACTGCTTGGTGGCGCACATGATGTCAGCGGGAGCAGCTGGGGCGGCGACCATCCTCTCAAAAACAAGCTCGGGCAGCGAGTCGGCGCCCGGATTATTACCGTAGTTGACGATCCATATGCGACTGAGTTTAAAGGGAAGAAGCTGTTTGGGAACTATGAAGTTGATGACGACGGCGTACCCGCTGAGAAACTGACCCTGGTCGAAAAGGGCGTGTTAAAGACGCTCTGTGCCAGTCGCAAGCCGACGCGCGGCGTGGCGAAGAGCAACGGTCACTCAGGTGATGGCACTGGCACCGTGAGTATTTTGTTCGTGTCGACGGAACCGTCGATGAATCCGAAACAGATGAAGAAGAAGCTCATCGAGCTTGGAAAGGAACAGGGGTATGACGATGTGTACATCGTTCGTTCCGTCGCTCGGCTGCCCACCTGGATGTTGAGCCTTGGTTCAACTCTCTCCAGTATCTTTTCAAGCTTCGGTGGCGGTTTGTCGCTTTACCCAACCGAGATCTACCGAGTGTCTGTGAAAAACGGGAAAGAGGAGCTCGTTCGTGGAGCAACTGTTAGCGTCCAACCTGACGATGTTTTGCGCGAGCTGGTTGCTGGTGGTTCCGACGTGACAGCATCGCTAGTCGCTCAAGGACCGACTTCCGCCACCAGCATCGTCACTCCTTCAATCATTTTGCGTGACGTAGACATCAAGGAGCCGTCCAAAGCGTCTGAGAAATTGCCGGTTGTTCCCAGTCCGGTGAAGGAACAGCAGCAAGAAGTGAAGGAAGATGTCAAATCAGTGGAATAACCATTGAAGGTTGATGCGACCCGTCGGGTCACTCAGGCAGATACGCTGATAATCGGAGGATAACGTCGAACCGGTCGATATTAAGCCGTTTGCGGTTTTTTGACAGGTTCAATACTGTAAAATCGCGGTATGGTAAGCGAAACGCCTGTTTCTTACATTCAGTGCCCCTCCTGTCTCAGACGCAATCACGCTGAGATGCATTTTTGCATCTATTGCGGTGCAGGCGTCACTCCTGAGGCTGAAAGAAAGCGCACCCAGAACCCCCTGAGCTGGAGGAGCTGCATCCGCTGTGGTCAGACTGATGAGCTAAACCAGAATTTCTGTATCTTCTGCAGCGGAAAGATTGTCGTACCAGGCGAAGCACCAGCGGACACGAACGCTTATCGCAAATTTAGCTGGGAGTTGGAACAGATCGATGCAGCCAAGGTCATGGACCAGGCAGAGCCTAAGGTTTCAAGACCATCTCCGGTCGCAAAGCTGAAACCCAAGCGCAAACAAAAGAACAGCAAGGCTATCCTGCTCACGGTTTTGCTCGGTGCGATGGGCGTGATGACTGGAGCCGCATTTGCGTTCCTGGTCGGACAGGCTGGGTTGGAGCGCATCGTATTACAGTCGACGTCATGGCAAAACAAGCATCTGGTCGTCTACACGAACGTTCCATACGCGACGCTCATGATCGAAGACAGCAAAAAGCAAGTCTATACCCTCACCCAGACTGGAGCCGACGGCGCCCTGACCATTGCTGAGATGCCCCCAGGGCAGTACACGCTTTACGTGGGAGCGCAGGGTCACTCGGGCGTGAAGACGTCTTTCCCGATTCAGGAGCACAGAACGACGGTTTTGGGTTTCCCCAGCCGAATCGATTTGCCCAAGAAGGCGCGATAAACTATCGATTGTGACAGCCGGCTTTCGTTCCGGTTGACGCAATATTGAAGTGGGAATACGGAATCTGTATACTTTTCGGGTATTTGAGCGGGTGTTATGACAGCAGGTGAAGCTACAAAGACATGCCCATCGTGCGGGAAACATTCTCCCCACGACGCACGCTTTTGTGGATTCGACGGCACGCTACTGGACCAGCCGCAGAATACCCAGGGTCCAGAAAAGGTCTGTCCCAAGTGTCAGCGAGTCTACCCTCCGTACGCAGTTTTCTGCCCGATTGAAGGCTCTGCCCTCAATACGTCGACCGCCTCTCCGCAGGCTAATAAACCCCACATTCAGGTCGCAGCTGATGGGAAACCGTATTTGCAGTCCGCTCCTCTGGGCAAGGACAAGGATGTAGATTTCGACCGGCACGACACCGCCCTCATGGATGGTGTGGGCTTCGGACAGTCGCTGCACGATGGCGATGCCGCTATTAATCCCAATTTGAATCCGCAAAACCCAAACGCCTCTCACGTCAATTTGCAGGCACAAAATCCAAACGCCTCGCAATCGCAACTGCCGGCTCAGCAACCACCGCAACAACAGCAACCTGCGCAGCCGCCTGCTGACCCCTACAACGAAGCACTTGTCGCTACCGGTGGCTACACAACCAGTCTCATCGGCAAAACGATCGACAACAAATATCTCATCCAATCGATGCTTGGTGAGGGCGGCATGGCGGTCGTTTACAAAGCGCACCATACGATCATGGAACGCACCGTCGTGATCAAAGTAATGCACGGTTGGTTGCTGTCCAATGAGAAGTCGATTGAGCGCTTCCAGCGCGAATGCAAGGTCACAGCTAAACTCAGCCATCCAAATATTGTCACCGTATTTGATGTCGGAACCCTTGGCGGTAAGGCACCATATCTGGTGATGGAGTTTATCAAAGGTGAGGCTCTGGCAGACAAAATTCATCGACAGGGCGCTTTGCCTTTTACCACCACCGCGAACATTATTATTCAAATGTGCCGTGGTCTACAGGAAGCACACAACTTTGGTGTAATTCACCGCGACCTGAAGCCGGATAATGTTTTACTTCAAGACAAATCGGACAGACCCGATTGGGTGAAGATCGTGGACTTCGGAATTTCGCACATCGTTCATGAAAGCGGAAAACGGCTCACCAAGACCGGCCGCATGGTTGGAACTCCGGAATATATTGCGCCCGAGCAATTGAAGGACCGACCGATGGACATTAGAACAGACCTCTATGCTCTAGGCATCATGATCTACGAGATGCTGACCGGTCACGTACCATTCGAAGGTGACAGCGCCGAGGCTATTCTGATGAAACATCTCATGGACGATCCTCCGCCTATGAGCAAGTATAAGCCTGAGTTCAAAGACGGCACTCCTTTCGATCACATTGTGATGAAGTTGCTGAATAAAGAACCCGATTTGCGTTATCAAACAGCTACAGAACTTCGCCTGGATGTAGAGCAGGCGCAGTCGCAAATTCTGTTTAAGCGTTAGACGCTGTCCGGGCACGCAGTGGAACGCTGGTGGCTGTTTAGTTAAACAGTGATACTGATCTTTCTATTTAATAGATCGTACAATGTATGTCCTGTAGGCGGTCACATCATTCGCGTGTGGCTGACAGCTGAGACGATGCAGATGAGGATATCGACGTGATTGCCAATCGCAGAAATCGATTTTGGGCTTCTTCAGTGAGTTTGTCTCTGGCGCTGGTTCTTACTTGCGCAGTCAATGCGTCAGGTTTTGAACTCGGTCCAACGGTTTCCGACATCAGCAAGGTCTACAAAGCTCTTGATGCGGCCAGGAAAAAAGGTGATAAGGCAGAACAAGCCAATTTGTTGTACACGCTTGGTGATCTGGAATTACAAAAGGGCAACAACGAAAAGGCCGAGGAGCTTCTGCGAGAGTCTCTGAAACTGGACGAGGAAGCCGGTACTGGAGTTACGAAAACCTCAGGCGGAAAATTTTCGCCGTCGGTTCACACTCGTATCGCGCTTGCGGCTGTAGCTATTAAACTCGGACGCGCTGAAGAAGCTCTCAAACTGTATGAAGAAGCCGCTGTCAATGCGGAAAAGCTGAATCTCGAAGAAGAGTCGATCACGATTAACAAGCAACTTGGAAGCGTTTATTTAAACGCGCGCGAGTTTGGCAAAGCTGAAGCCAGTCTCAACAAAGCCAAGCTGGCAGCCGAAAAAGGCGGACACAAGGATATCCAAATGTCTGTGCTTTCAGAGCTTGCGTCGCTTGCTCGTTATAAGCGTAATTTCGAACTGGCAATCGAATATTTGAAACAAGCTGTCGCACTGGTCGACGATCAAACTGATGAACTGGACGAAGGGCGCATCCTGACTGAACTTGGACGAACCTACGCAGACATGGGCTTGAATGACAAGGCCGTCGAGTACTACGAGAAGTCGAGCAAGGTTTACTCCAGTGGCGGCGATCGAGTCGCTGAGGCGGAAGTTCTTATCTCGATGGCCGAACTCGAACTTTCAAATCGTAAACCGGATGAAGCGCTTGCGAGATTGAAAAACGCTTTGAGCTCCCTCGAAGGCGAAGATGCACCGAAAATTCTTGCTCGTTGCTACACGCGTATCGGCTCTGCCCAAGCGGATACAGGCTTGATGGAAGAAGCCTTGAAGAGTCATAAAAATGCTGAGAAATTAGCTGCAAAATGTAAGAGCGAAGAGGAAGAGTGTCTTGCGATCACGGAGCAAGGCTACGATTATCTGCTGGAGGGTAAGTCGGAGAAGGCTCTGGGAGAGTTTCTCCGCGCGCAAAAGTATATCGAGAAGCATCCGAGTCTCCGGCAGTCTGAACGTGCCGATGTTCTCAAATACTGCGCCATGGGTTACAGAAACGTCGGTCAGCCGAAGACGGCTATTCGCTACTATCTGGAAGCTGCGCAGTTGTACAAGAAAGCCGGCAAACTCCTCGACGAAGCACTGGTGCTGGACTCTATTGCTGTTGCCTATCTTGACCAGGGGTCTTCTCCACTTTTTGAAAAATATCACGGACAGGCGAAAGAGGTTTTTCAAACTGCTGTTGGCAAATCGGCGAGCAACAGTGATAAACGAGCGCAAGCAACCATGTCTTACAACTATGGGCAGTACTGCGTCATGAAAAGCATGTATGCCGACGCAATCGAGGCCTATGAACAAGCGCTGAACACATCCCAGTCGATCAGCGATACGCTTGGCCAGTGTCAAGCTCTTCGCGGCTTGGGGATGACCTATTTGCTTCTCGGTCAAAACCAGAAGTCTCGCGAGAAATTTGAAGCCGCCTCGACCATCGCCGATAAGGTCACGAATATAGAGAGCCAATGGGACTGTGCTGCTGGTCTGGGCAAGGTTTACATGAAACTCGGGGATCAGCAAAATGCCGAAAAGATGCTACTAAAGGCGGTATCACTTGCGGATAAGGAAAGAAGAAATCTGTCTCGTGATAGTTTTAAAACTGCGGCGCTCGACTTGCGCGAAGATTGTTTCTTCGACCTGGTTGAATTGATGATCAACAACAAGCGTTACGACCAGGCACTTGAGTATGCTGAGAAAGGTCGAGCTCGTGCGTTTCTAGACATGCTTGAGGGGCGCAAGCAAACCAGCTATGGACAGCGCAAGATTGCTTTGTCTGCACCGGATTTGCTGGATGAAGCCGGTCTGTCTCCTGCTGCTGCGCCGGAAGAAAAGCCAGTACAAATCGCAATGGCCAATGTGCCAAGCGGTACTTTTCGTGGAGTGCAAGTCTCGCCGAAAAGCCCTACAACAGTGGTCGAAGCCACCGTGCTTTCCGCTGCTAACGCTAAGCCTCCGGACTTGCAAGAAATTAAATCGCTGATCAAGGGATGCAATACCTGGGTGGTTGAGTATCTCGCGATGCCGGAAAAGGTAATTGTGTTCGTGGTGAAACCGGACGGCGAAATCGCTGATGTGAAGATAATCTCTGAGAAGATTGATACGGTTAAAAACCTGATTCGAGAGACCCATAAGACCATAACCACATCACCGAAAGGCATGGATGAAGTTCACGCTTTGAACAAAGCTCGCCAGGAAAATCTTCGGGCGTTGTACAAAATGCTGGTTGAGCCGATCGAAGCTCTGCTGCCCAAGGACGAAAACCAGGTTGTTACGATCGTTCCACACGGCTCTCTGTTTAGCGTTCCGTTTGCTGCCCTGGTGAATGGAAGCGGCAAATATATGATCGAGCAGCATACGCTTGCATACCTTCCGGCAATTGGCGTATTGCGCGCCACTCAGTCCGTTGAGAACCAGACGAAGGGCGAGAAAAATTCTCTGCTTGCGTTTGGTAATCCCATTACTGAAATGAATAAATTCCTTGGCAAACTGCCTTATGCAGAAAAAGAGGTCAAGAAAGTTTCATCCTTGTTTGACCAGAGCAGCGTTGCAGTAGAGGTAGGCGGCGCCGCAACAAAGGCAAAATTCCGTGAACTGGCGCCGAAGTACAGCTACATCCATCTGGCGACGCATGGATTGGTTAACCAGGATCAACCGATGGATTCTGCGGTAGTGTTGGCACCAGATGCGGGCGATGATGGTTTACTTACAGTAAAAGACATTCTTCAATTGCCACAGTTGAAAGCTAAAATGATCGTTCTTTCCGCGTGCCAAACCGGTCAAGGCAAAATCACCGGGGATGGTGTCGTCGGTTTATCGCGAGCTTTTGTTATTGCAGGGACTCCGTCCGTTCTCGTGTCGCTCTGGAGCGTAGATGACGTCATGACCGAGTATCAGATGGAGTCGCTCTATTACGAGCTTTTGAAAGGGGCCAACAAAGCTCAGTCGTTGCGTAAAGCTCAAATTAAAACGATAAACTTTCTGGAAAAAGGTTCCTCGGGGCGCGATTCCGATAAGGTTATTAAACAGGAAGATCGCGCAAATCCGCGGTACTGGGCGGCGTTTCAAATGATCGGCGAATACAATTAGTTTGTTCTAGAGCGTTGAACGTTATTGCTTAAGATTGTCGATACCAGGCTTTGGGGATTGGTATTTGAAGACTTGCTTGTCCAGCAACTCAAATATCTCCGGTTTGATTTTGAGGTCACTTCCGAAAGGCTGGCTATATGCGGCTAGCAGCCATATGTTTAAACCTAAACTGATTGCGATTAGAGCGGTGAGCAAGGTATGCAACCGCCCCATTTTTGAAGTGAAAAAGTATGTGAAAATAATCGTAATAGCAGATCCGAAAAATATGGCTGTCCAGAGCACAGGCGAGATCTGCGCTCTGCAAGCGACGCTTCTCCCTCGTCTCGTTTCCCCCAGTATCTTCGCAGACTCCAACATCGAGGCTTGTAGATTGTTCTCGCGATCGTTTGTAGGCATTACCTGGACGCAAGCCGACCAGAGCTTTCCGTAGACGTCCCAACAATGGGGAGCCATTTCCATTTTGTCCATCGCCGCCCATTCCGTGTTGATTACGCAGTGATTGTAGTCTGCGCACATATCCTGAATGCTCTGTCGAGCGGCAGGGCTCAGTCCTTCTGCCAGGCGATGAATGTTCGCCAGTGCGTTAGCTTCTGTCGATACTTGCACATTTACTTCGTGGTATGACTCGATTGCGTTTGCTACCAGCAGCCCGAGCAGAAGCGAGAACAATGTGCCGACAACACCGAGCATCGCCTCTACCATGCCCTGGCTTGGTTCAAGATTGTCTTGCCTCACCATTTTGTGAGTGAAGACTTGACCAACGACGGCAATCAACACCAGGACCGCTATTATGAAGAGTGCTAGTGTCATGTTCTGTCTTGTGCCTGCTGTTTATTTTTCGGCTAACTTAACCGGGTAGATTACTGGTTTGGCGACCCACGCGCGTATGCCACCAAAGACCCGTGTGTTCACGCCTGCATAACCTGGACTGCTGTTTGCGCCCATGTTGAAGATTTGCTGGCAACGGATGTATGGCTCTATGGGCAGTGGCATCTTCGGCAGGCGGTATGCAACTTCTTCTGTCAGAATGATGACCTGGTTGTTGTGACCTTGTCTTAGATTCGAGTTCCCGAAGTTGTTGTTGAGCGTGAAGTCTCCGAGGAACTGCCAGCGGTTTTTGTTATGGACGGCACCGAATGAGTAAAACTGGTCGCCCTCTTGGAACTGGCTGAGCACCTCGCGAAAGCGAATCTGACCAAGCACGGTTCCATAGACTCTCGTTCCCAAACCCACGTTTCTTATGACTGAAACAGAGGGGAGCAAATCGTTGAAGAACTGCGCGGAGAACTCGTCCGGCGTCGTGAACAACGCGCGAGCAAAGAAACTTCCTGTGACTTGCCATTTGTTGCTGGTGTAGAAGTCGTGGTCTACCTGTCCGCCAACCGAATGGAAGTTTCTATCCAGCGGATTCGCGTACTTCGTGTATTGATCGCGGAGGAAGAAGTAATTGGCGCTGACTCTGGTTTTTCTCGTCAGTGCGTAACCCAAAACAGTGTTCGGGAGTACGCGGTAAATCATGTCCTGTCTGTAATGATTTTTTGTCTGGTAGACGTTCGTTTCCAAACGAAGCGAGTTGTCCACGAGCGCGCTGAAGAACAACCTGGGCGGGAGGGCATGCACAAATGAGCCCTGGAAGCCTTCCATTCTGTTGAAAGACGGGTTCCGGCGTGGCAAGCTTACGGGCGTTAAATCGAATTCTCTGGTGTCACTGGTATTGCCTACGGTGTCGCTTTGAACGGACTGGGCGATATCGTTGGGGCCAAGAGGGGCGTCGGCGCTCGTGTCGGTCTGAACGGTTGGCGCCGGACCTCGAAGTTGTGGCTGCGTGTCGGAGTCGAGCGCCACAGGAGAGAGGTCAGTGACTTCAGTTTGGCTGACTTCCGCTTGTTGAACGCTCTCGCTGCTCGGAGTCGTTGAATTCAAGTCGGCCGAGACTGCAGACCCTCCTGTCGAAATCGCGTTAGCGTCGGAGGCTTGTTTGAGGCTCGTCGCGGCTGAGGCGATTCTTATCGGTTTAATTTGAAGGTGTGCAGGTGAATAAACCGATGCTGGTGCCGGTTCGTCATGGGCATCTGCGGCGACAATAGTTTTTTCTTCGGTGGCACCGGCTGCGTCTGTAGTCTCGAACATTGCCTTCGGCAACGAGTCCGCGACTGTTTCCAGCGGGGATGAAATGAGTAACTTGGGAGCGCGTTGGAGCTCGTTATCTTGAGCGTAAGCCGGTCCAACGAGCGCAAATGAGAGTGCCACCGCAATTGGTGCCAATGTGGTCAGGTGAAACATCCGTGACTGCATGCTTGTTTTCTTCGTTGCTAGTAAGAGTCGCGCCCGGGTTGCCAGTAGGAACGTGCCGTCATTCCACTGGCAGGATTATAACTCAAGTAAATCCGCCGGGTACTGCTATATGTCTAATAACCCCGTGTGATCAAGCACTGGTGTTACCATGGTCCGAACATTTATTTGCAACTTATCACCGCGCCGAATTTCGGGGGGCACATTGAGCAAGCATCTGAGTCACCGGGATCCCTCTATACGAGTGGTTCTTCAGCCAAAGGACACGAATAGTCAAGGGAGTATATTCGGTGGGGTTATCCTCAGCTATATCGACTTGGCTGGTGCGGTCGAATGCGCAAAAACTACTAAACAGAAGATGGTAACTGTTGCTGTGAAAGAAGTGCAGTTCAAAGCTCCTGTGTATACGGGTGAGGTAGTGAGCTTCTACACCAGTACGACCAAGGTCGGCAATACTTCAATTTCCGTGCATGTCGACGTTGAGGTTCTGCGCGGGCACGACACGATCGACGTAACCGAAGCTGACTTGATATTCGTTTGCGTCGACTCAAACGGCAAGCCCACGCCTATTATCCGAACTTAGCTGGAGCTAAACCGTTATCGTTTAGCAAATCGCTGCAGGCTGTTGGTTAAGTACCCGCTGTTGGGTTCGCTGGATGGCAAGTGGTGATGTGATCAGTAGCCTTCTTGATGCCAAGAAGTAAAGTTGTGATCGAAAATTTTTAGCCAATCATTTAAGAACAAGTTCAGGAGCAGGGTCTCAAAAGACCGTAACACAGGTATCATTATTGTCGCCGACAACATTTTGTCGCTAGACCGAGGTTATTTCTCATGACCAAAACGGAGTCCGCAACGATGACGACCGATACAACCAAGAAAGAAGAGAAGGAGAGAATTCGCTTATATCTTGGAACCGCAAACGGTAAATCAACTGCGACTTTTGGCGTTATTCTTCGAGCCTTATCTACGGGCAAGAATGTTTCGATAACCTTCTTCGATAAGCTGGAAGGAAATTCGAGCGAAGGCAAGGCGCTGCGGATACTGGCTAATCATAAGGAAGATGGCTTCGGTCGATTGACAATCAACTATACCGGCGTCAATCGAATCGGAACCGGACCGAAGGGAAGCTTCCGTTTTTACAGCGCGCCTAATGGAATTCTGCCGGAGGATAAAACCGCGGCTGAAGAGGGTGTACGGCTGATCACTGAAGCTTTTAAGCGACACGATGATATCGTAATTGGTGACGAGCTACTCGACGTCGCACGCGTCGGATTGATCGAATGGGATGCCGTCAAAAAAATGATCGAGCAACGAGCGGAAAATACTGTTGTGATCATGACCGGCCGAAAAGCGCCTGATTGGCTTATGAAGGAAGCTACGACGATCTCGACGACTACGCAGTTGAAGCATCACGGTCGGGCGATCGAGGGTTTGGATTGTTAACTCCAAGTCGAATTATTCGATGCGGAACAATCTTCCGTCTCCGGGCGCTATTTGTGTTTCAAATTCGCCGGTTTCGTTGACCGTCACATCTTTCCAGCTGTTTGTTTGGGGAGCAAACTGAACGGCGATTACGTTTTTTTCGCGATTCGGCGGTCGCTGCAATTTCAACTTGCAAATTAAACTTGCTCTGTAATCTGTGTTGACGACCATGAAGTGATCGATATTTTTGCGTTTGGAAAATAGACCTAAGACGTACTTTCCATCGGTTTCGATTTGCACGGGAGACTCTGCTGGAACTGCCGACTTGCCAATTGAAACACTTTCGCTGTTGTAAACTTCTTTCGAATCCAGGGACATCAAAATGGGGCTGAGCGTTTTCAATTCCTTGTTCAGTTCCACGATAGGCTCAAGCAGCGCCTTGCTCGGTTTGCCATCCTGATAGATGCCACCGTATTTGGTGGGACCCCAGTACAGAAAATAACTGATTCCCCTGCCACCATATGCGAGAGTTGTATAAACTTGCCAGCGCAATTCGTTTGCCGTTGGAACGCGAAATGTTTCATCAAAAGCGCAGGCTTGAATGATGTTGATAAACGGTATCTGAGCGCTTCTTGCTGCTTCTCGAATCAGACTCAGGTTTGCAAAATATCCGGGAATATCTTCGGGTTCACCATTTTTGTTCTTGTGAAAAGCGTAGAAGTCATAGCTAAGTACATCCGGCTTGACCGTTTCAATATAGCTCTTTAAGAACTTCATGTAGGTTTTGGATGGATCAACGCCGGGTTCGATGGGCACCGCGTATCCAGGCACACCATAGACCGGAAGCATGTTGATGAAACAATAGTGTTTTGGATCCCGAGCGCGCACGAATTCAACTACTTTTGCTAGCTCCGGAATTTCGGCTGCCTTTGGTTCGTCAAAAAGATAATAGCCTGCTAGTGCTGGATGGTTCTTCACGCGATCAATCACTTCCCCGAGCTCCTTGAGCTGAACGGGGTCTCCAGCCACATTCGGACTCAATCGTCCGTGTTCAAGCATTACCTTGATTCTGTTTTTCTGCGCAAGATCTAAGGTCTCTTCCGCGTTAGGAATCAGGTTGAAGTTTTCGGCAGCGGAGTTTTTAACAGATGCTTCGGTTGGTGGCGCTGAGCAGGAGTAAGTGATGATAAGCTCATCTTGTTTCCACTCGGTCTTATGAGCGCCAATTACTTTTCTGGTTTTCGTACAGCCGAACAGGAAACTGACAAGCATCAGCGGTAGTATCAGTAATGGAATGAGTCTGAAAGGCGTATTCATCTTCTGCACTTGATTCGTCTATGTTCTCGTTCGCTTTTAATTCAAACTGCACAGAACCGATATCGGTTGAGCACACTTAGTTGGCTATCCCAGAATGACGGATTTTCGAAATTTCGTCATTCTGGGATAGCCAAAAGGGTTAGTGGATTCGTGCAGCCGACTGAAAATCCCTCCCTGGCGCGGATCTTGAGCGTTGATCTGCACGATACGAGCTAGTAGAGGTTTGGGGCGGGACGATCTAGTAGGGGTTTGGAGAAAAGAGCCTGGCGGGAAACCACCAGGCTCTTTTTTGCTATTTGCCTTTTGCCGGCGTTGCTGTTGTGGACAAGCTGGCAGTTTCTTTGCCTTCAGAAGCTATGTCCTTTTTGATCACTTCAATGGCTTTGTTTAGCTGGATGTCGTGACCATCAGCAGGCGACTTATCGAACTGTTTATAGTGGATGTCGATCCACCAGGGACCTTTGCCGGCATCATAGTCTTTCTCTTTGAGTTCGACCTTATAGTCTGGATTGATACCGTGTTTGTGAATGTCGGTGTCGTTTGGTGTGAGGTATCTGGCGATAGTCACGTTGATACCGGAGCCGTCATCAAGGCGATTGATTGCTTGAACCAGCCCCTTGCCGAAGCTGCGTTGTCCGACGAGCTTCGCTCTACCGTTGTCCTTGAGGGCGCCGCTCAAAATCTCGGAAGCCGAGGCGCTACCCTTGTTGATCAATACAACCATCGGCTGTTTATTGATTGGACGATTCGATGAGAAAGTCGATTGTTTATAGCCATCTGCGTCGATGGTGCTGACGATCACTCCACGTTCGAGGAACATGTTGGCGATCTCGATAGCATTGCTGAGCAAGCCGCCCGGGTTGTTTCTCAGATCTAGAATTAAACCGTCGGTGTTTTCGACTTTGCGAAGAGCATCACGCATCTCTGAATTTGCCTTCGATGAGATGAAGCTATCGAGTCTGATATAGCCAATGTTGCCAGGAAGAATTTCGCAATTTGCCACTGCTCGAATCGGAATTTCAGCGCGTTGAAGTTTCTTCTTGGTCTTCTTCTGATTCGGCGCCATGAATGTCAGGTCTACGGAACTATTGATTGGACCACGAATGTTTTTGACGACCTGGTCGAGTGACTGACCTTTGACGGGTTTATCGTCGACTTCGATGATTTCCCAACCGGGAAGAATGCCTGCCTTGTATGCAGGAGTTCCTTCAATTGGAGCGATGACAACTACTTTATGCTCTTTGTTCATGCCGAGCTGCATACCGACACCGAACAAATGCGCTTCGATTTGAGAACGTTCTTCATCGAACGCTTCACGGTCTAGGAAACGGGTGTAGGGATCGCCAAGACTGTAGAGCATGGACTCGATGCCTTTGTGGGCGTCGTCAAGAGTCTTGAGCTTTCCGTCGTAATGATGCTTCCAACGGTTCCAGTCTTGAGTGCCACCGTCCGGCGCAAATTTTTGCTCGTAATACGTCTCTTTAATTAGCCGCCAGGCTCTTTGATAGAGCACTTGTGGCATAACGGACGGACCCGTTTTCGCCTGGGCAAGAAGCATCGGATTGTCTTTTCCGGCGGCGCTTCCATCAGCCACCAGCACGTGAGAGTCAGTTGTATTCTCGCTGGCAATCAGCCAACTTTGAAATCCGAAGAAGCCTGCACAAAGAAGTAATGGAAAGCCAACTCGGGTTAGCGATTTTCGATTAAACAAGATCCGTCCTCTCACTCAATAATTGAGTCCTATTCCAAAATATTAGATCAAATGCATCCAAGAAGTGACGGTTAGTCAGACAACCGTAACAACTAGGCACGTCAAATTTGGGCCCTTACTAAAGAAATACCTCTTTTCCATATAAAACTCACGCACCAATAGCCATATTCTTTCAGTTAGGGGCAAATAAGATTTCCTGATGTGTGAACCTTTCGAATTTTTAATAATACCCCTTTCAAGTGGCTCTAGTCGATTATTGGGTCGCCTTTTTGCCAGGATTAGAAGAGAGTTTAAAAATTTCGCGTGTTCACGTCAGTGGCTATTCGCCTACCATGTGCATCGACGGTCATTGAGCTTACTAGTTCCTCAATCGTAGTTGAAACTTTTGCCATTCGACTACCACTAAAACCCGGGGTGGAAAGTGTCCAAGGGATCCAGCACATTAGAAGCAGACAGCGGCGTTTTTGCGGCGCAGACGCGCTCGCTCGGCGATGTGGCGCCGGATGAGGTGCCTGTCGCTGATAGCCAACAAACCGAATCAGATGAAGGCAGGCTAGGCTTTTCTGGGCGTTTTCCCTTGCCTCGTATTTCGCAGCAGTCGAAAACGAGACTCAAATTGCTTATCAGTCTCGCCTTGTTCGGAAGCATTTTCGCCTTCGGAAAAATCGACCTCTCCGAAAGTATTCAAGCAGCAGTTGCGGCTGACAAAAAATATATTGTCAGCGCGTGCTCGCTTTTCCTTTTGAGCATTTTTGTCATGGCTCACAGGTGGCAACTTCTGGCTAACGCCGTGGGTCTGCAAAAACCGTTCTTAAAAATGGTCCAGCTTTGCTACGTCGGGCTCTTCTTCAACCTTTTTCTGCCCTCCACGGTCGGTGGCGACGTCAGCCGCTGCTATTACCTGACCAAAGGCACTAACAAATACCTGCATGCCTTGACCTCAGTTCTCGTAGATCGGGCTATGGGTCTCGCCGTCCTCCTGCTTTTTGCAACTCTGGGCTTGTTGTTCGGACCAGGCGGCAGTGGACTTCCTCTGCAGATGAAGGTGCCGATCTTCGCTCTCACCGCCGGAATGTATTGCGTCATTCCTTTCCTTCCCCAACTTTGCACCCGCTTGCTTGGCGAACATAATTGGATCTCGAAGAAACTGAACCAAAGTTCTGCGAAGGTTTTCTGGGAAGACCGCGGCTTGATATTGATGACTCTGTTTCTATCCGTTGTGAGTCAGATATTGATGGTCGCCTGTCACATCGCTGTTGGACTTGCGCTCGGACTCGATTCGATCCCGCTCTGGTATTACTTCGTGTTTTATCCGATGGTAGCGGTTCTAGGATTCGTCACACCGAGTGTCAATGGCATCGGCATCCGCGAATGGGCTTACACATACTTCCTGGCAATCATGGGAGTGGAAAACTCCGTCGCATTGACCTACGCGTTAATCTGGTTGGGTCTCACGACGATGGGTAGTGTCGTCGGCGGTATCGTCTATGTCCTCGGGCGGTTTCGTCCGATTGAGAAGGACGCGCAGGCTGCATCTTAGTTTCTGAAGAACAACTTCCGTGTGAAATCGATCTTGGATTTTGCTTGGGGTTTAATTTAGTAGCCTGTAGTTCAATTGAACACGTGCGGAAGGCGTGCATTCGTGTTTCAGTTCTTACAGGAACTAGGATCGCTTATAGAGCTGGTTCCACCTGGAATATAAAGCTGGCTTATCCAGTTTTTCAAACCACAACCTACTGAGCACGCTTGTGTGTCGGTCACGCGAAATTGGACAGTTTACTCTCTTTCTCGCCGGTGAACATTCACCAAGCGAAATCAGAAGTCCAAGGTAAGCAAAACAACCTGCATCTGGAGCGAGCTCCGAAAATCGCGATTTTACTTCGATAAAGTCATCGCTGCATGATGGTGGCGCTTGATAGTGCGCAGAACATTCTTCGCCCAGTCTTTGAGGGACCCTGAGCCTTCTCTGACTTCAGTTTCAAAAACTGTTATGGCGTGCATGTGCGCGTCCATTAAGACCTCAACGTATCTTTTGTCGAAATCGCTTCCTGAAAGTTCAGACAGGCTATCGATTAGCGCTTTTTGCTCGTTGTTGATATCGGGCGGCAAAATCAGACCCACACCAGCTGCCAGCTCCTTCAACTGTTCATTTGCTGCGCTGTGTTCTGTCACCATCAGTGATGCCAATTTTTTGACTTCCGGATCGCTAGCTTTACTTTCGGCAAGTTTGCCTAATCGAACCTCGGTCATTCCATCCTGGGCAATCGCTGCGATACGCGCAATTTCAGCCGGCGCTAGATCTAGTTTTGGCAATTTCTGTGCTGGTGAGCCGGAGACTTCGGAACTGTCTATGACTTGTTCAGGTCGAAGGTCGACGGGAACGGTGCCTTTTAACAGGTGAGTCGAAGGTCCGGTTTTCAAACCATGTGGGCGGCGTGACTCCAGGAATTTCGTAACCTGTTTCAGTTCTTCCGCAGACATATTACCTGCATAAGCAGGCATGTTGACCCCACCGTTCACAATTCTGATTGTGATTTGGTCAGGAGATAGGCGTTCGCCAACATCTGTTAAATCCGGACCCCGCCGGCCGCCATGACCTGAGATGACATGGCAATAAAGACATCCGCGATCGTTGAATACTTTTGCACCCTTTTCGATGTCACTATCGGTGGTGCCAATTGCAGTTTTTGGAACGGGGGTCGCTTCAAATCTGGGAGTCCAATATTCGTTTACGCCTTCTTGCCATAGCGCTAAAACAGACCCTACTACCACTACGACAATTGCCACAGCCCATGGGCGTCTGCGCGCACTGCGCTCGCCGGTATTCGAAATGAATGGCGGCGTCAACATTCCTACTACGAGGAAAACGGGGAAGAGAAGAATGAACCAATCTTCGAATTGCGCAGGTACAAGGGCTAGGAGCGCGAAGTACCAGGTCAGGTACCAGTCAGGCTTTGGCTCTGCATTGATTAGTGATGGGTCCGGTGGGTTTTCGATCACCGGCGGTCCGAAGTACAGTGCGCAGGCGCAAATGCCTAGAACAACTAGCGTGCTGAAAACCGCATCGCGCCAGGCTGCATGTGGCCAGAAGGCAACGCCTTCCTTCTTCAGTAATTCTTGATACTCTTCGCGATAGGTCTCGCGTTTTACGATCTTCCCTGCCTTCGGGGGTTCCGAGATACCGTGGTGCAAAACCAACCAGACGTGAAAACCGATCAGAGCGACAAGCAACGCTGGGAATATGAACACGTGCATCGCGAAGAAGTGGCTCAGAGAAGCAGAACTCACGTTGTCTCCCGAGCAGAGAACACGCACAAGCATAGGTCCGACGAAAGGTGCTCTCAACGCTTGTTCAGCACCGACAGCGATTGTCCAAACGGCTGTTTGATCCCAGCGCAAGACCTGCCCGGTAAATGCAATCGCGACGGTTAAGAAAAGCAGAAATACGCCGGAAATCCAGTTGAGTTCGCGAGGGAACTTGAAGGAACCGAATAAGTAAGTACGAATGGCGTGAGCACCAACGAAAATAATCATCGCCGAAGCGCCGAAATAGTGTGTTGCGCGAAGCCACGATCCAAATGGGACCTGCTCGGTGATCCACTTGATGCTTTCCCACGCCTGACTTCCGCTTGGTACGTACAGCGTTGAAAGAGCGACGCCCGAGGCTAGTTGCACAATGAATGAGGTCATGATAGCCGTGCCGAACACGTAAGCCCAGGTCGATTTGCCCGGCACCGGATGCAGCATCATGTGTATGAACGGCTTGACTAAGCCTGTTCTGTCCTCAAGCCATTCAAGCGCTTTATCGATTACCTTGTTTGCCATTTCGAACTCATCTATCTAACTCTGCGCACTACGAATTTTCGCGAAAGCGCTAACCTTCGGTCAGCACTGGACCAACTTTGATTTCTACCTGACCCTTCGCGATACGAGTCGGATATCTGTGTAATGGACGCGGCGGAGGACCGCCTGCGACACTGCCGTCACTGTAGTAAACACCGCCGTGGCACGGGCACATGAAGAGTTCTGCGCCCGCTTCCCAGCGCACCGGGCATCCCAGGTGCGTGCAGTTAACGGCGAATGCTTCGAAGTTTCCTTCGTCGACACGCCGTAACCAGGCAGTTCTCTTAGCGCAGTCGCCGTCCCATGGCAGACCGGTTGTATCTCTGAAAACAACCGCAACCGTTTTCCCCGGCTCGAATTTTTCGAGTTCACCGACCTTAATCCAGTCTTCTCTGCTGGGAACCAGAAAATACTCGAATGCAAAACCGATAGCCGGAATCGCGACGATCATTCCGATGAAACCAGAGCAGACAACACTTACGAGTTTGAGAAACTCGGTGCGACTTATTAAAACCGTCGACCAATTGATCGCGACTTTCGGTTCTTCTTTCGGTTGTTCATCACTGCAACACATCTTTTCTCATATCCTCAATCCAACCTGCTGCGCCTAACAAAAACAGAAACAGCCCTGCCAGTGACAATATCCAGTGCGTCACGACACCGAATGCAATACCAGTGGTGCCGAGCGCAAGAGTGGCGGGCCAGATCGTGGGCGGTGGAATTCTTATCAGCTCGAGTTCTTCGCCCGGGATCCACTCAACTTCTTGCGGCTCTCCTTTTAATTCAGACGAGTCGCCAGTGACCGCTGGCTGTCCTGCAGATTGTGGTGAATGCGCTGTCAACGATAGGGTCGCTGCAGCCGATTGCTCGTCTGCCTCTCGTTTGTCGACAGATGCTTCAGCTGCAGATGGTATCGTTTCCGCAGCTTTTCCTTCCGGTGATTGCTCATCAGGCCGCTGTTCTGACATCATCAATCTCCTTTTCGGCAAGCCATTCAACCATCACTGCCATAAGCGCCCAGAAGAAAGTGAGCGTGCAGATTACCCACATGATTGCGCCCCCTAGCTTCTGATCTTCTACTGGATTCAGACCCCATTCGTCGCGAAGCAGTGGGAGAAGATGGTATTGGTCATAGGGATGGGCGTAAGCGCTGTAGAAAGAAACATCAGAGATGGTGTAAACCATTCCGAGGATAGAAGCTAAGAACGCGGCTACCGTCAAATACGTTGTCGCCGACATCGGTTTAAGCCTTCCTTCCTGAATAGGTTTAAACACCGGCCACCAGAGCATTACACCTGAAACGATATAAGTGATGTGCTCGATGATATGAATCGGCTCGCTTTGAAGAGTAATATCGTAAATCGGCGGCACATGCCATCCAAGCATTACGACCGTGGCGATTGTTACTGTGAAAACCGGATTGGACAGAGCGTTTTCAGCCCAGCGAATCGCCGGCACTTTCAACCATCGTCGGACGAGCTCTTCGGACAGCGATACCACCAGTAGTAGCGGACCAATGAATTCTAAAATCATATGCTGCAGCATATGAGCACTGAAGAGATATTGATCTCCCAGCTCGTCCAGCGGCGACATCAACGCCAGCCACAAAAGTAAAACGCCGGTCAGAAAAACGTAACTCTTAAAATCAAACGAGAATTTTTTCGACCACAGATACGCGCCAGTCATGGCGATTAAACCGATGGCGACCGATGGAATAGGTTCCCAATGTGATTGAAGCAAGTTTAAAAGTTCAGGCGTCACGATACGAATCTCCATAGGTAAACGACGGAAAAGACTGCGACCCAGACTACGTCTACAAAGTGCCAGTAAAGCGAGACACACGTCAGACCTGCTTCGGTCAGTTCACCTTGCTTGCCTCGCACCATAATCCATAGAGCCACCGAAAGTAGTATTAGTCCGACAATCACGTGAAATCCGTGAAAACCGGTCAATGTGAAAAACGTGCTTCCGAATAAGTCACGGCTAATAGTGAGCTTCTCGCTTATGAGTTCTGAATATTCAAGGGCTTGACCGCAAATGAAAATTGCTCCCAGCACGATCGTCAAGATCATCCAGAAGATAGCCATACCGCTGTGTTTTTCATGAGCCTTTTCGGAAAGCCACAGTGTGAAACTGCTTGCGAAGAGTGCGATTGAAAAGAGTCCAGTCTTTGTGACATCCAGATGCCATGCGGCCATTTCGCCGGTTCCGTACTGCGAATGGAAATTGACATAAGCGAGAATGAGCAGGAGAAAGAACATCGATTCGGAACCGATGAAAAGCAACATGCCCATGACGTTGCGGTTCATTGTCATATTCGAGTCGAGAGGATGTTTCGCAATTGGTGCGACTGATTGGTTATGCATGGTGTTCTCCATCGCCTCCACTGCCGAATTGAAGATCCCAGAGTGGTCGTCGGCTGCGTACAACCGGAACTCGTTCGAAGTTTTCCCCTATCGGTGGCGAGTCTGCCAACCATTCCAGCGTCCATGCATTCCATGGATTTGGTCCGGCGATTTTTCCGTGATAGAAACTCCAGACCAGGTTGTAGAGGAATAGCAGCATTGATGCGACCAGGACAAATGACCAGCATGAGGAGAAGAAGTTCAACTCCGCCCACCCCGGCATCCCTAGAGGATATGTCCAGACGCGGCGCGGCATCCCGAGAACGCCGAGGATGTGCATGACAAAGAAGGTTCCGTTGAATCCGAATACCATCAGCCAGAACTGCCACTTACCGAGGGTTTCGGACATCATGCGTCCGGTCACTTTCGGATACCAGTAATAGACGCCACTTATGAGCGAGAAGAGCATTCCGCCTACCAGAACATAGTGGAAGTGAGCTACTACGAAATAGCTGTCAGTAAGTTGCCAGTCGAGTGGGATTACTGCAAATGCAACTCCACTCAAACCACCGATTGTGAATTGAATGAGGAATGCCATCGCATGCAGCATGGCGACCGTAAAGCGAAGCTTGCCGCCCCACATCGTCGCCAGCCAGGACCACACTTTGATGCCGGTGGGAACTGCAATGAGCAAGCTTGTGACCGCGAAGATATAGAGCGGTGCAAATCCGAGACCAGCAGCGAACATATGGTGCACCCAGACACCAAAACTCAAGAATGTGATAGCCACTGTCGATGCCGCCATAACGCCGGCTCCGAAAAGCAACTTCCGAGAGAAGACTGGAATAACTTCTGATATGGCTCCCCAGCCGGGTAGGATGAGAATGTAAACCTCAGGATGACCGAAGAACCAGAAGAAGTGCTGCCATAAAAGTGGCGAACCACCAACGGTGGCATCGAAGAACTTCGTATTCAAAGTGCGGTCAAAAAGGATCATGACCAGCGCAGCGTTTAACGCCGGAAGCGAGAAGACGACGAGGAAGCCGTCCATTAGAATCATCCAGACGAAAAGAGGTACACGTTTCAACGTCATCCCCGGCGCTCGCATCGTCAGGATTGTGACGATCAAATTGACCCCGGTCGCTACGGAACCTATACCAGTTACGAATAGACTCAGTGCCCAGTAATTTTGTCCGTTGTTGAAGAGATATCCCTTTTCGCTCAAAGGCGGATATGCAAACCATCCGGCAGCAGGCGCGCCTCCGGAGAGGAAACTGAAGAAGAGCATGATTGCGCCGAACAGATAAACCCAGTAGCCGAATGAGTTTAGCCTTGGAAAAGCCATGTCGCGCGCCCCGATCATCAGAGGCGTTAGATAAACAGCAAATCCGAACAGCAACGGCATTCCGACGAAGAACACCATCGTGGTACCGTGCATGGTGAATATCTGGTTGTAGACTTCCTGGCTGACGACGTGCGACATTGGAAACATCAGTTGCAGACGGATTGTCAGCCCCATCAGGGCCCCGACGACGAGAAATCCGAACGCCGACAATATATAAAGAATGCCGAGTTGTTTGTGGTCAATCGACGTCAGCCAACTGAGAATGCCCTGATATTCAGGAACTTCTGCTAGCCAATTAACTGGTTTGTGCGTATGAATAGTCCCGCCGGTCATTTCAAGCTCTCCAGATAAACAGCGATGTCCTGCGCTTCTTCGTCGGTCAAGCGCATTTTGGGCATGTTCACACCCGGTTTAAAAGTCTGCGGATTCTGCATCCACTTCTTCAGGTTTTCAGTATTGTTGGCCAGGACTCCCGTTCCCAGCGTTTCGCGCTGAGCGATGTGGGTGAGGTCCGGACCGATCAGGGCCTGTGCATCCTCGTTGCCGGCAACGCGATGGCACTCGACACATGTTGCTGAGTTGAAAAGCTCTTTGCCCCGTACAGCTGCCGGATCGGTCGGCTGTTCCGGAACGGCTCGTTGCTTTTCAATCCAGGTATCGAACTCCTCTTGCGGAACCACGTTTGCGATGATTCTCATCAGTCCGTGCTGGGCTCCGCAATATTCTGAGCAGGTGCCGAGGAACTTCCCTGTCTTAATAGGATGCACCCACATGTTTGTCGGGTGACCAGGAATGGCGTCCATCTTCTGCCCGAACGCGATAACCCAGAATGAGTGAACCACATCGGCGGAGCGAAATTCGAATAGAGTGTTTTTGCCAACCGGCAGGTAAAACTCATTAGCCGTGGTGACGCCAAGTTTCGGGTAGCGATACTCCCACCACCACTGGTGTCCAATTACAACCACATCGGGTTGTTTATTTCCGACTGGTGGATTGACCACGAGCATGACGATGGCGGTGAGGACACCAAGTACGGTGACAATTAGTAAAGGAATAGCGGTCCAGATGATTTCAAGCCTGATGTTGCCTTGAATCTGTCTCGGTTCGCTACCGTCGTCGTTTTCCGGAGTTCTAAACTTAGCGATTACTGCGATCAGCAGCCCGGTCACGACGAAGGCGATTAAGACGCAAATTGCCAGAGTAAACCAGTGCAAATCGACAAGATGCCTGTTCTGCAAACTCGCGACGTTGAAGATGCTTGTAAAATCGGCGTTTTTTATGTCCATCCGCACACCCGATCGATAACTACCGCAGCAAAAATAGCAGGCAAATACAGAACGCTCATCAAGAGCACCATTCGAGCTGCTTTCCGCGATGGATTTCTTCTCCACTGCACGGAAGTGACAACAAGTGTTAGCCCGCCTAAAAGTATGGCGATTCCGTATGAAGGACCAGCAATCGAATGGCCGGTCCAATAAAGCATCGCCGATAGTGGCAACAATATTACGGCTGTTGCAATTGTCAAAGCATGGGTTCTGTCGGAGCTTTCATCGATTGTCGTCAACATCTGAAATCCGGCAGATCTGTAATCTTCTTTATAGATCCAGGCGATAGGAAGAAAATGCGTATGCTGCCATACGAACAACATGGCAAACAGAAGCCACCCTCCAGGCGCGACTTCTCCTGCCGCTGCCGCCCAGCCGATTAGCGGCGGAATTGCTCCGGGTACCGCGCCGATCGTCGTATTGAGCCATGTCCAGCGTTTCGCCGGAGTGTACATGCCCAGGTAGATTGCCACCGCCGACAAACCGAGGGCGGTACACGTCAGGTTGCTAAACACGAAAAGAATCAGAGTGCCGGAAACGATCAACGATAATCCATATATCAGTGCCGCAGTAGGTGATATCACTCCTGCAGGTATAGGTCTCTGCGCCGTTCTCGGCATGATCGCATCGAGGTCGCGTTCGATATAACAGTTGATGGCGCATCCGCCACTACTCAGCAGTCCGGTACCAAGCATCGCAGAGATGAACCGAACGTAATCGAATGGGTCTTTGTATGCCAGTACATAGCCGACGGCACACGATATGACGACCATAAATGCGATTCTCGTTCTCGCGAGGTCTACCAATGCCGATGCGGCATCGAGAATGCGTTTGTTTCGCAGAAGTTGATTATCGTGGGATTCCGTTATTCGCATAACGCAAGCAATTTTGACACAGTTGCGATTGCGAACCTTCTTTTGCAATGTGTTCGTTACATGCACTTTCTCCAAGCGATGATCGCTGAGCGCTGCAATTGCCCGCACGATGAGCAGCTCCGACGCATTGGCGGTGAGGTATTAAACTGCCTCTAATTAAGAAGCGCACAATAACGCTGAGGTAATTCCTTTACAGAACGCAATGAGCAACGATTTTCGCATAGGAATGTTTCGCTGCTATGACCGGCGCTAACACGCTTTCAGAGTTAGGCGCTATTTGTTCCGGCGACATTCGTGTCTTGTTGATGCGTTTCGTTTTCGTTCTCATTTTCGCAATTGTCTTCCAGGGTGAATAATTGATAGTCGCCGGAACGCAACTCATGCACCTTGTCTTTGTAGCCGATCTTAACCGGCATGGCACTCGAGTGGCGCGCGTGGACTTTCATTTTGTCCTGGAAGATATCGAATCCGATCGACTGCCCTCTGTAATGCAGAGAAAACGATAGGCGCACCAGTGCTGGTGGCAGCTTCGGGTCTAGCCAGAGTACATCGTCACGGGTTTCCAATCCGGTGTAACATCTCTGCGCAATGTCCACTGTACCAGCCATAGCCCCCATGTGAATTCCAGTCTTGGCTGTGCCCCTGGCTGCGACATCATAATAGTCACTACCGAGCGCTTCGTAGAAAACTTCATGTTCTGCACGCCTGTGCAGTTCCTGACACTCCTTGTGATTGCCGGTGCGCAACCGCTCTAAACGGCTCAAGACCCAGGAGTGAGCTACCCGACTGAGCGTCGATTCGTTTGCTGTCCTGGGCAAATAATAATCAACCAGATCGTCGAGTGCTACGCAGCTTTTGGGGTAGCCCAAATTTTCTATTAGCTTCTCGATTTCGCCGGGAGAAAAGAGAAAACCGAGCATCAAAATGTCTGCCTGCTTCGACAATTTGTAGTCGTTTAAATATCCTCGATGCATCTTGAGCTGTGCTTTCAACTCTTTGTGAAAGCCATTGTCATGTGCTCCTTTCGGAAACTCCTTCAGATCTTCGAAGCCCTCGAACTGAGACAGCAATCCGTTCTGCATTATTGGTAGGAAAAGCTTCGTAGAGACATCTTCCCAGAGTTGAATCTCGTCGTCTTCGATTTCAAGACGTGATCTGATTTGCTTGCTGTGGTCAGAGGGCATTTCGTCGAGCAACACAAGTGCGCGGCGAATTGTCCATGACGCCAATATGTTGGTGTATGCATTATTGTTAATCCCGGCTTCTTTCGCTCCTGGATAAGCGTTGTGAAACTCATCCGGTCCGATTACACCTGTGATCTCATAACGTTCTTTCTCCTCGTTATAACTCGCATAAGTGGCGAAGAACCGAGCAATCTCCATAAGCATTTCGGAGCCGAATGAGTACATGAACTGATGATCCAGCGTAACCTGGTAGTACTGCCAGATGTTATAGGCGATTGCACCGTTGACGTGTATTTCACGATGCGTGTGATCCTTTATCCATTCGTGGCGCTCTTTCATCCACCAGTAATTCGGTGTCCGCTCTTTGCCGTCACTAGCACTCTGCCAGGGAAAGCATGCGCCTCTGGCGCCGTATTTCAGTGCAATCTTTCGAGCTTCGGGCAGGCGGCGATACCTGTATTTAAGCAAAGCGGCGCTGATATCAGGCATGCGCAGATTGATAAACGGAAAGACGAACAGGTCATCCCAGAATATGTGCCCCTGGTATCCTTCACCGGTCCAGCCTCTCGCAGGTATGCCCGTATCCAGGTCTACCGTGTGCGATGAGGCGGTTTGAAGGCAATGAAAACTGTTTAAGTGCAAGAGTAGAGAGGGAATCAATTTCGAGTGCTCCTCCGACGCTTCTAAAAAGAGATCGAACTGCTGCCAGAGCGAGCGCCAGGTATCAATCTGACTTGCGACCAAGTCGTCGAAAGATGGCGCGTCATCTACTTCTTCACGGGTGGCACTTCCAGGTTCATAAATGCCATTGTCACGGGAGGTATAGACCGCGCAAATTTTTTGAATCGAGACTTTCTCTCCTTGCGTGAAATCCAAGGTGATTTCAGATATGGCGCGCTCCTCCTCGCAGCGTCCGTTCCACTCGACGTCGGGGTGCGAAGGAATTGATGTCCTCGTTGCTAAAGCGACAATCAGACCCGAATCGCTCGTTGTAACTTTGAGAAACAGCTCGTTCTCTTTTGCGTCACATTCAACTACTTTCAAGTGTTTTGTGTGCTTGTAATTGGGATCGACGGAGTCACCACTATTGGTGACACTTCCATCTATTTCGGTCTTGACTTTCAGCTTGCCGGACCAGTTTCTAGCTTCTATTTCAATTTCTTGACCAGCCAAATGGCTGAAGTGCATATGAACGAAGCGCCGCTCTCGGAGCGTTGTTTCGTGACCCTCTTTGTCTTTGAATTTTACTTCTCGATACAAAATGCCCTGCTGTAGGTCTAGCTTTTGTGAGAAGTCTTCTATTTCAACCTCGTCGATTGAAAACCAATCTCCATCATCGATCGAGAATGTGAGTGGGAGCCAGTTGGGCATATTGACCAGTTCTTCCCGGTCAAACTCTTCGCTACTGGGACCAAGTCTACTGGAATTGTATGCACCCGCAATGTACGTTCCAGGATAGTGCACATCATCTGCCACCGCATCCGATGCTGCGCCCCTGGTAAAGAAGTATCCGTTGCCGAGAGCGCAAAGCGATTCGCGCTTCATCTCCGTTTCGGGATCGTATTTGTTGTAAGAAACAATCCAGTTGGCTTTGGTGACGTCGAGATCGGACATTGCCATTTGCGGCAATTCGTTTTTACCGCAATTCGAAAGGTCTGTTAACTCAGGAAGAACTTCGGCAAGGTCTCTGACTACAATGTCTGCACCATGTTCTGCTAGTGCCTTTCCGTTTCCGGAGCGCGCTACTCCAATTACCATTCCGAAGCCGCCCTTCTTTCCCGATTCAACTCCGGCTTCAGCGTCTTCGACTACGATCGCTCTATCCGGTTTCACACCAAGCTGCTCGGCGGCTTGCAGAAAAGTATCGGGCGCCGGCTTGCCTTTGAGGTGCAGTTCCGCCGTTTCAACGCCTGTTACATAGGTATCGAATAAGCTACTCAGCTTGGTTACTTTCAGAATCTCGACGCCATTTTTGCTGGCGGTAACCAGTGCAGTTTTGATGTTTGCTTTGCGTAACTGATTTATAAATGCAACCGTCGTCTCATACGGCTCGACGCCCTTTTCATGAATCAGCTCGAGGAAGCGCTGATTCTTTTGCTTTGCCACGCTCTCTACCGATTCATCGCCCTCCTCCGGTAGAAGAATTTTTCTTGAAGAGAGGAAGTCTCTTACTCCGTCCTCTCTTGGCTTTCCGTCGACATAAGTTAGATAGTCTTGTTGAGTAAAAGGTTTTTCTCCGGTTTTGTATTTCTCAAGAAATTCATCAAAGGTTTGTTTCCAGGCGTGGAAGTGAACTGCTGCGGTTCTTGTCACAACACCATCCATGTCGAACAATACAGCATCAAATTTCTCCGGGCTGATTTGTTGCGGAGTTACCTTACTAATCTGTTCCAATTTCCATAATCCTCGCTGATTGGTCCTCTGGGGATCGACAGAAGAGTGACCAGTGTGCCGCAAAGAACGGCGTTTGCTAAAACGATCGGATTTCCTCCTGCATAGAAGATGCCCGCGAAAACGGTGGCGCTTCCAAAAGGTACGTTTGCGAACCGCGCAATACGAGTGACTTCAGCAGTTGCCAGCGCCGCTGTAGTCACTATGAAGGCTCCTAGTAAGTGGTCGCAGTTGGCTGCTGTTTGCGTTGCCGGAAGCAGGTCTGGTCTAGCCATAAGCCAGGCTCCGATAGCGATTTGTGCTGCCAGAGTGACGGGTATGTTCACGCCCTGCACACTCGCGATCCATCGCTGGGTCAGTGAGTATTGCAATCTATCCGGGTCTTTGCCTTCATCAGCGGAAACCCCTATCGACCCTCCATGCCAGAAGACCTCCCAAACCGATTTGCCTTGTTTCTGCGCTAGAACTAAGAACTGACCGACGGCGACGGCTTCGTGAACTGCCAGAGGTACTGAAGTCAACAGAAACGCTGCGGCCACGAGGCATAGACCACACCATGCGCCGACAAACATTGGTTGAGTGATGACCAGAATGATACTGGTTATGCCCAGTGGTAAAACGAGAAGCGCAAAAAATGCCACTGTCCACGGTGCTGTTCTCCACCGGGCTCGGCCGCCCATGCAACCTGCCATCACTTCCATCACGTACGCCACTGCGCCGAAGCCTGCGTCAGAAATGGGGAACGAGCGCGAAATTTCAGAGGTCAGGACTCGCTCGGTCCCGTTACCGAAAAACGGATCCCATACGGTGTTCGTGTAATCAAGTTGATGCGCTGCGAGGTATCTGGAGATCAGGAAACCCGCGAGTGCCAGTGCTATACCAAGCCATCGACGTATCCAGGATGAGGGGTTGTAAGACCATCCCGGAGGAATGTCGCGTCCGTCCATCTCAATTCCAGCTTGACCTGGCAGCCCCGGAATCAATAGCGCGAATGTGATTATCAATGTTCCTACGAGGGTGTCTTGCAGGTAGACTGCCGGTGTTGGTGACCAGAACATCAGTGGCGCTAGCAGCAGCCAGAAAGCAGCCGACAGGGTCCCGAGCCTGAACCAATGTCTTTTCGGCGAAAATGCAAGAAATTCAAAGAGTAAAATTGCGGCACCACATATGGTATCGCTGGTTTGGAGAGCAAGACTTTTGTAGTCCATCAAAAATGGGCATGTTATCAACCAACATGCCAACATTGCGTTTATCCCATAAGTCCAGAGCGTCCTGTATTGATGTCTAACGCGAAGTGCTTCCAGACTCGCTCTATCAGAATTGACTTCAACAAATGTGTTAACCCGCGGCTGGTGTTTAGCCGCGGGCTGTGTCGTCAATGCTGTTCTTCCAGACGCCATTTCTTCAAGCCACCTTGTTCTTCCTGGAATCTGTTGCGTTGCTCGTCTTCGGAGTTTCTTCGCCAACGCTACTTCGCTGAGTACGATTCGCATCTGACTTGATCTGTTCCAGTTCTCCGCTGTTAGCGTGAGGGTGCGGCACAGGTCTTAATTTATTCAACTCGTACCATCTCTCGGGATCCATCTTCAGACCTTCCAACATGACCGGAAGCGTTTGACGCAACGAATGCTTGGCTTTCCATCCGAGAACCTGCTCAGCTTTGGTGCTATCCATCTCGTAATTGTCGCTTGCTCGGTCGATCATCCACGGTCTTATGAAAGGTTTTTCCGGTAGAGGCAGCTGTTGCTCAACCCACGCGCCAGCTTTCGCGAATGGCTTAGGCACTTCAATTGTTTTCCAGGGCTCATTGAAGAGGACGTTGCCGACTTCTGCTTGAATATCCTGATAGCTCATGGTGTTGCTTTCGCTGATGTTGAAGACCGAATACGGCGGAAGCTTGTTCGCGTTTCTAACGCAAGCGTCAAAAGCTTCGACGACATCCTCGAGGTGCACGAAGGATTGTTTTACGTGGATGTCACCGGAGTACATATGACCCTCAAGACTTCGCTCATATATTCGCTGTATCTGGTGAGCCAGGGGAATTGATTGACAGATGTTCGAGTAGACTCCTGCAATGCGCAGCACCACTACTGGTATCTTTCCATGTTTTTCTTGCAGCAACTTTTCGGTCTCGACTTTCGATTGCGGATAAGCCCATGTCCCGCCCAACTCCGAATCTTCAGTAAGTCGACGTCCTTTATCGTTTGGTTTATATGCCAGCATAGAACTGCTGAAGATAAACTGCTTCACCTCAAAGTTTTCCAGTTCACGCAGCATGCGCTCCGTCCCTTTAAGAGTCAAATCCTTGTACATATGATTGTTTTCGCCGTCAAATGAATAGTAGGCTGCGAGATGGAAGACGGCTTTGATGCGCGACCCGTAGCGCGACTCGACTAGAAACATCGTTTTCTGAACTGATTCGTCGGAGGTCAGGTCGCAAAAAATTGTTTCGGTGTTCGGCGGCGGATACGGTGGACCTTCCCGGTCAAACCCCAGGACGGTGTGCTCCCGTTCTCCAAAATGGTGGGACAGAGCGTGACCAAGAAGTCCACTGCTGCCTGTGATAATGATACATTCCCGCTCTGTCGACATTGCGTTCTCCTCCGTTTTTTGCCGAGACGGAGCTAAATGGTGAGAGTTCCAACTTTCGAGACTCGATCACCCATTCCACACATTTGTATAATGCTCTAACCCGCGTCAGAACCGCTGCTTGACTATGACTTACAAGAAACTGAGCCTGAAAGAAAATCCAATGCAACTGCCGCTCGTCCAGAAGGTAGTGGCACAGGCACATGCAAGAAACCAGAACGCCTATCTGGTCGGCGGTTATGTGCGCGATATCTTGTGGTTCGGCGAGTCCAGGAAAACGGCCACCGACCTCGATTTTGCAGTAGCGGGCACGCGCGCTCTGGACTTTGCAAAGACCTTTGCTGAGGACAATTCGACACAGGAAAACGAAGCACACTACGTGGTGTTGGACGAGTCATTCGACACCGCTCGTGTTGTATTTGATGATGGTGTTTATCTTGATTTCGCCGGCTGCATCGGCGGTTCTATTGAAAGCGATTTGCGCCGCCGCGATTTTACCGTAAATGCGCTTGCGTTTGATGCTGCTAAACCCGAGTATGTGCTCGATCTGTTCAATGCTACTGATGATATCGAGAAGCGCATAATAAGGGCGATTTCGAAGAGTGGTCTGTCTGACGACCCGTTGCGTTTATTACGTGCGTTTCGGTTTAAAGCAACTTTGAATGCGCAGATAGAACCGCAAACGATGGAGTGGATAAAGGAATTGTCGTCCTCAATAGACACTGTGGCTGCAGAGCGCATAAACGCGGAGATGTTTATTCTCCTGAATGCGCAGAGAGCCGGAGAGATCGTAAATGAGCTGGGGAAAACCGGATTGCTCGAATCGATTTACGCTGAGCTGAGAGACACGCGACGCGTAACTCCAAACGATTATCATCACCTGAATCTGTTCGATCATAGTGTCGAAACCGTTCATCAGCTTGAAGAAAACCTTCATCGTCTGCCTGACTGGGCGCGTGAGTCCAGCGATGAGCAGTTGTCTCACGGAGTGACGAAGCTGGCTGCGACCAAACTAGCCGCGCTTCTTCACGATATCGGCAAGCCGGGCACCTGGGAGATTAACGAGGAGGGGCGTCATACGTTTTACGGTCACGACTCGAAAGGCGCTGACATGGCTGATTTGATGGGGGAGCGCTTGAAGTGGTCCAAGCCGGTCAGTCGGTTTATCAGCAAATTGATTCAGTGGCATTTGCGACCTGGTGCGCTGTTCCATCAAGGTTTCCCAACCGAGAAGGCCATTTATCGCTTCTATAGAAAGATGGGCGATGATTTGCCGCAACTTATCGCTCTAGCTCTGGGAGACCTAGGAGCCACATGTGGTGAAGGTTTGCCGGAGCCGTCGCGAGCGGTTTTGGCCGATCAAATGATTGATCTTCTATATGGATATAAACCGTTCGTGGAAGAGTCGGCTGCCAAGCCTCGTTTTCTCAATGGTCAGGATGTAATGCGGCTTCTAAATCTAGAACCCGGACCTATGATTGGCGAAATTCTCGATGCTCTGGCTGAGGCTCAAGGCCTGAAGCAAGTCCTGGATCGCCCAACTGCTGAGCGTTTCGTTTTTGAGTACATGGCGAAAAAGTAGTCCAGCTTACTTAAATTTGCTTGGCAACTATTGTTTTGAAAATTTCGCGATTAGAAGAAATATTTCAGGGCATATTCTCTACAGAGGCGAATGCAAAGCTCGTCTGGATTTCAAGAGATTGCCTGGAGTATCGGCAGTCAGAGCCCCCGGGGCTGTTTGCTGCTGCGGGAAATGCAGCTTATTGGAGATTCTGAAAATGATAAATACCAAAGCCGACAAATTGTTCAACTACACGGTCATCGCCCGGCTCGATGATGCTATCCCTCTCCACACCGAAGAGTGGCAGCAAGTTGAGCGTCTCTTGAATCAGATAAGCGAATTCGTTCCAACATCGATGTTGAATAACGTGACTGAAGCAATCATCTCGTATGCGGATGACCAAGCGCGTCGCGGCTATCTCCTCGGTCAAGAAGATCTGGTCACGGAACTCAAAAAGAAAGCGTCCAAAATCGCTTAAACCCCGACTAGACTTCAGATCGCCTCAAAGTTTTTCTTCCACTTTCCCGGTCAGCGCCTCGAGCAATCGAGGCGCTGTCTGTTGTGGGGTGCGTTGTGGTCTTAGTTATCTGTCGATATCAGCACATCGCCGCCGAAAGTGATGGCGTTCTTATTTCCGTTGTTAATGGAAACCTGCCTTCCAGCTGCACCGCTGATGGTGCTTTCCGGTTTTTTCGCCTTGATTTCGTAACCCTTTAGATCTACGACGCCAGTGACGAAAACGTTTGCCGGTGCCGGCATCGGGCTGGAGCTCGCGTTTCCTACCAGAATGCTTATGGGGCTTGCAGCGAGCAAGGCGGTATTCGATTTAATTGTGAATTTCCCGTTGCTGCCTGCGCTAATGTATGTCTGAGCACCATTTGAACTGACATCGCCTTCAACACTCAAAGTGCCATTCGTGGCAGTTGCGCTGAACGTTCCTGATGCTATCGAGTTGCCGCTAAGCAGCGTCGAACCGCTGTTTGAAATTTTTACGTTGCCACCGCTAATGTTGTTAAACTCAACTTTTTTATTTGATGAACCGGCTAAATTTACATTGCCTCCTGAGTTGGCGAGGGCGTAAACCAGAGTCGTGTTTGTTGGCAAGACGAAGGCTGTTCCCGTCGTTCCGACCGATCCGTTCGTCTGAAGAATCAAGCTTGGAGCGCTGAGTTCACCAAAGCTGGAGCTGGCAAAATTTGTCGCGCCATTTGAAGTTAGGGAAACTAATTTCGTTCCTTTCACCTGGCTGAACGTGCCAAAGTTTCCAGCCTGGACGCCAATGTTTTTAGCAACTAGTGATGTTGATGACAACGTAGCATTAGGAGCTGATATTACGATATCGCCTTTCGATACGTTTCCTCCAACCAACCAGGCTCCGGAATTTGTGGAATCGATTTTTGCAAAACCTTTTGCGCTGAATTCCAGGTGCGGACCATTTACTGTGAACGGAATGATATCCGAGCCGATGTTGCCCCCTGAATTGACAGTGACCAGATTGGTCGCCTGTACAGCGATTCCGTTTAACGCCTCGAATATGTCACCACCAGCGGTGAGGTCTACTGTTTGAGAACCGGAAATTGCGTTATTGACTCTAATCTTCGCGCCCGCCGTCAAGCTCACCGATGTCGGAGCCGTGATTGTACCGAGAACTGCAATGCCGGATTTTTTATTGATTTTGTCTGCTGCAACTAGCGACGCTGCGCTTGTCTTGTTGCCATTCTGGTCGTAGGTAACAGTTGCGCCCTCTATATCGACCACCGGATCTGCGGTTATCATCGTGACACTGCCGCCGGATCCGGTACCACCTGCGGTATTGATTGTTCCGGACTGAATTGCGACTCCGAGGTTGGCACTCGTCGAGCCCGCAATAACTTGGAGATTTCCATTCTTCCCTGACCCATACCCGCCAGTGCTGATGGAACTCATGTCAAAGTCTATAATTCCTGCGGGGGTACCGTCGGCACCTCTACCTCCGAACGCAATAAGCTGAACGTTTCCGCCGTCTTTGGATCCTGAGGTGTTAGTTGCTCTCGAGGAGATTGCTGTCCCCGGAATCAGATTTATAGCTCCGCCGGTCTTTGAAGACTTTCCAGTTAAGCGGATTGCACCAGCTCCTGACGTGATAGTTCCAGGATTCAACTGGCCCTTATTGCTTCCACCGGTGTTTTTAAAGTCCGCACCCGCAATCAATGTGATGTCAAAGCCTTGCGAACTATTTCCTGCTGTGATGAGCCGGTTTGGACCGGTGCTTTCGATATTTCCGGCCGCCGCGATAACTAATTTCTCGCTGACTACCACATCTCCGTTTATTAGAATGCTCCCGCCCGTATTAAAGAAGGTGGGGTCGCCTGTTAGACAAACCTCACCAATATTCAATACGTCGGTGCTCGCTGTGACGTGGGCTGCGGCTCCCGACTGATTAACGCTTCCCGTGAGCTTATTGGCTACTACCCATGTGGTTCCCTCGCCTGAATTCAAATTCAACTCTTTGCTAAGAAGATTGCCTCGTCCGATGAGGAAAGTGTTGCCGTCTCCTGAGTATGATGCTTCGCGCAGGTTTATCGCTCCATTAAGAGCGCTTATTGAGCCGCCTTTGTTGTTGATCTCAAGCGCCGTGATGTCACCGCCCGCGGTGGCAGCTGATGGCACAATCGATGCGCTTAAATTGATGTTGCCATTTGCTGATTCGAGCAAGCCTTGGTTGCGAATTGCGTTTGCGTTCAAGTTTAGGTTTGAAGTTGCTCTTAGAGAGCCAGTGTTCGAAATGGAGGTATCTGCTGACAGAGTCAGTGAACCTGCAGAGTCAATTATGCCTGCGTTATTTAGATTACCGGCGGCGTAAAGTGATAGATCGACGTTCGAACTGATCGTTGCTCCTTTGAAGTTATTGATGTCGTCTGCACTAATGGCTCCAGCTCTTGCGTTTAACGCTCCTGCTTCGGCGAGCACAGTGCCAAAATTGTTCAAGTCGCCAAGCAATTTAAACTCGGAGCGTCTCGAGAAGTCACCAATTGTGGTGACTTCTTTAGCGTTGACATACCGTGCAGCACGCATGGTATCGTCGGTGCCTGTGATTGCGTTAAGGTCTACGGAACCTCCAGCTGCTCGACCTGCCTTGTCGATCGTAAGTTTTTGCCCATCTCCTGAAAGTACCTGCTTGACCGCAATATATTCAGCAGCTGAGACAAGACTGCCGGCGCCGACCGTCTTCACTCCATCTCCGGTCTCTATATTGACGGACAGTTGGCTGCCGAAGAGATTTTTGCCGAGTGCGATATTCCTGGTTGAAGATGTAAGGTCGAGGTCCAAACCCGATTTCAGTCGAACCAGATTCCCCTGTACATCGGATTGTCTCGTTTGACCTCGAAACGGGCGACGCGCAGCCTCAATATCCATAACTGATTGGGGGGGATTGCCTACAACGCTTTGAACTGCTCCAGCCATAGATGAATTAAAACTGTTCTGGTGAACAAAGTCTCTAGACTTGCCACCGTCAGTCGAGTTGCGTAGTTCTCGGAACATACTGCGGGCCGAGTGTCTGTCTAAATCAGGATTTTGCTCTCTGAAGTCTCGGAAATTTGAGACGTTATGAGAGGCTGTTGCTGGATTCGCGGAACCGACTATGAGCGTGGCTGCGATTAAAATTGGCGATGTTGCTTGCCAAAAGGATTTGGATCCGTTCATGTTGATACCTTAAAATGAGCCAATGATCGCAGGCGAAGCTCCAAGAGTCCGTCGCGCACAGATGTCTCGCAACAGCTTATCACGGGCTATTTTAGGCTACCTTAGCAATTGCCAAGGTGTATCATGAAGGTATCTGCGCGCCAGCCTCGGACCAATTTGTCTATGGATGTACTGGTCGAAAATTTCTAGCTATCATCGCCGAGGTGGCAAGCCTTATTCGACGACAATCATGCCGAATAACACGGACATCGCGATGCAGCTTAGTGCGATCATGAGTACAAGCGTCAGGTCGAGAAGCAGCTTCGAAGCCGTTCGCCATTGTTTCTTTTCGGGCACAAAATATGCTCGCACTGCAGGTAATACCAGAGATTCGTCTATTCGCGCGCCGCTCACCGTCGGCTGCTTTTGCTTTCGTCTCTAAACACTAGCAGTTCTTTTCAGAGGATCTAAGTATGCGACAAAAATAAAGGTAGTAACACTTCGGTAAGAATAGAAGGCTCTTACCGGGCTAGCACGAATACCAGTTAGAATTTCAGGAAAAGGGTCTCAGAGTCTTGGTTTTTCTTCCACTTTCCAAAGTTTTTCTTCCACTTCTCGGTTGATTCACTGTCCACGATTCACCTTCAGCGATTATTTTCACTTCCGTTGAGTCGTTTCTGTGTTTCGTCCACGTGCCGGTATTTCCTTCCCGGTCAGCGCCTCGATGAGGAGACCTGTGATTGCGATTTGAACGTAAGACATCAACGTACCGCTAGGATAGTAACATCACTTCCCTGACGAGGTTGTGTACCTGCTACGTTCTGCACCAATTTTGGTGCCCGCAATGAAACCTGTAACTCTGAAACCTTCCTCCTGATAATTGGACGCTTCTTGAACTCAAACGTCCCATAGTTGAACCGCTCCGTTGATGCTTAAAGACACTGTTCAAGCGTTTCGGCTAGACCTGCGTGTCGTGATGCTCAGCTATCAGAGAAGATAGCTTGTCTTTGGCTTCATCCACTTTTTCCACTTCGCCGAGGCGCTCGCGAATTCGGAGAGACCATGAATAATACAGTTCTGCCTGCTGATAGTTACCGGCCGCTTCCGACATTTTTCCGAGGAAGTTGATTAAGTGATCCGTTTCCGTGTCAGCGTTGCTGAGAAGATCTTCTCTATTGCGAATTGCTTGCAACATCAAGGATTCGCTGCTGCGGTAGTCTTCCTTGATGTAGTGGAGTTCTGCCAGGGTGGCAAGTTGTGCAACTGCCTCTTTGCTGTCTCTACCGTATTGGGCAATTGCTACCGCGAGGCCGGCTTTGCAAACTGCGAGAGCCTCACTGATTTTGTTTGCGTTGAATAGTCTTTCTGTTTCATAACTGAGAATTTCGAGAGCAAGTGACGTTTTGTCCTCCTCAGGAGTGGATGCCTTCATCTCAGTTCCCGATACTGAAGTCCGGCTCAAGCACTTGCGTAGTATTGTGCTGGAGATACCGGGATCGAGCCATTTTTTGCCATCAGCCACGGTGACAACCGCTTGCGCCAATTCGGAAAGAGAACTCGTCTTAAGATAATAACCGTCTGCGCCTGCTTCGAATGCGTTATTGATGTCCTCCGCTTCTTCGCGAGCAGTGACCATGATCACGCGAGTGTCCGGAAGTGTCTCCTTGATCATTCTAGTGGCGGCAACTCCATCTATAACCGGCATGCCAATGTCCATGAGAACCACGCGAGGCTGGTGTTTAAGAGCGTCGGATACAGTCGACTTGCCGTCCCCGACATCCGACACCACGAGTATACGGTGGTGCGAATTCAAGCTTCTCTTTATCAAGGAACGCACAAATTCGTTGTCCTCTGCAATCAGCAATGTGATCAAATTGGTTTCCTCCCCAGTATCAGTGGCGGTACCGAAATCGGGACCGAAGGCAGTCTTCAGGCGCTCGAGCGTGGTTTCGGCCCTCATTGCCACATATGGATTTTCATCGTCCAGCAACATATAAAGAATGTGAGCAGGTGTATTGTGATTCTCAGCCAGAGCGAAGCGAACATCCGGATGCTCATCCAGTGCAAGTTCTTCCAGCATCTCCTTCGACGCAGACGGATTGTCGACAACACTCATACGAACAGCGGTCTCGTCGTGGCGACTGAGGATTTCCAAAGTATCCATCGGAGTGTTGACATTACTTGCAAGTGAAGACAGCAAGACCTTGCAGCTCGAAGTAGTAGCGATGCTTCTGAGCTCTTGAACAGGCGTACTTGGGTCATTTGCCTGGAAGTATTGCAGTTTAGGTCCTGGCGACGAAGGTCCGGGAATCATATGCAGGATTCCTCCATTGAAGAGTCATTTGTAGGCAGAGAATTCACCTGGAAGTTCCAGGTGCTTGGACAATTTTTCGGTCGAAACTTCTGATTAGCGGCGCATTCCCCACAATTCTATTATTCCGCCGCTTTCCGACGATGCGGTGGGGGAAATCATATGTTTCAGTATGGGTTAGCGCATAATGTCGAAAGCTGTATATCCACAACTGATGCTGGTTTCGGCAAGTAGTCAAAGATAGCCATAAAACTTACCTTGGATGTAGAATTGTTGAGCGGCAAGGGTTTAACTGTGGTGGCAGTGGTTAAAAATCTGATTGAAAGGTGTGGGCAAGAGCTCAAAAGTCATGGTAGACAAGACTTTCCAACAAGCTTGTTTACCTTTTTGAGATCAAGAAACTTCCTTTAAGTAGGATAGTAAATCCGAAAAGTCCCTCTTCAAAATCGCGTATGCGCCAGAGATTTTTTCCCAATCGGGTTCGCTTTGCTTGGCCAGCTGTTCGACGGCGAGAGCTCTTCCCGAGCAGTCGCTGGCATAAATGCTCGCGCACATTCCTTTAATCTGGTGGGCGACGTCTATCACCGAGGAAATCTCTTTTTCTTCAAAAGCAGTCTCGATGCGCGGAATGAGAACTGCACTATGGCTAATGAATGTCGAAAGAATATCTGTCCTGCCCTCTCGACCGAAAACATTATCCAGCATTTCCAGATCAACAGGTTTTTCTTCGGTCGCCATATGTCACAAAATTCCCGTGGGGAGCCGGTCTTGGTCGCCACTGGCCAGGTTGTCGACGACAAATTCATTTTAGAAGATTTCGAGCCAATACTCTGTAAAACGTTTTATAATTGATATGTCCCTGAAAGCTAGAAGAACGGGACGGCAGAAACCCGCTCAGTGACTAAGAAACACAATTATGGAAAGCCACGTTATTAAGCCCTGGTTGAAAGTCACCTCTGAACAGATTGCCGACTGCAGAGTATTCACTGTTCACAAAAAACTCTCCAGGAAAACCACTGCGGATTCAGACAGAACGCACGACTTTTACGTCTTCGATTCGGGTGATTGGGTTAACATCATACCTCTTACTGCAAACCGAGAAGTGCTAATGATCGAACAATTTCGACATGGCACTGAAGGATTTACTCTTGAAATTCCCGGCGGTAGCGTGGATCTCGATGATCCGTCTCCTCGGTATGCTGCAGAACGGGAGTTACTAGAGGAAACAGGTTACATCGCCGAGAAGTGGATACCACTTGGTCAGAGCCATCCGAATCCGGCTATCCAGGGGAATTTATGTCATACATTCCTGGCGCTCAACGTTAGGCAGATTGAAATTCCTGAGTTTGCCGGAACGGAAGAGATCGCAGTTCGGTTGTTACCGCTCGATGATGTGCCGGATTTGATCAGGCAAGGCACCATAACGCACGCACTGGTGATGGTGGCATTTTACTGGTTGCAGTTGAACGAAGATTCGATCAGACTTTAGTTGCAGAAACGATCTGTTTCTGCCTCGACTATATGATTAGTTAACGAAATTGAGTGGGTTGTGGGGTTTGCCCTCGACCCGTACTTCGAAGTGCAAGTGCGGTCCGGTTGCGAAGCCTGTCGCTCCCTCGTATCCGACAATGTCTCCCTTGGAGATGTTTTGACCTTTGCTGACAGCAAAACTCGACATGTGCGCATAGAGAGTGGACATGTTATTACCGTGGCTGACGATCACAACCTTGCCATAACCGCCATACCATCCGGTGAATAGAACGCAACCGCTATCCGAAGCTCGGATAGGTGAACGCATCGGACCAGCAAGGTCGATGCCGGTATGGAACTTCTTGCGTCTGAAGATAGGGTGAGTTCTCCAACCAAACGGAGATGTGACTTTTGCGCGCAGGGGCATCGCCATCGCCCCAGTTCCCTTCTGCATCGGCTTGCTCGATGCGTGGTTTTGGGATGTTTCCATCGCCAGAATTTGTTTTTCCAGTGACTTTGATTGTATCGCCAGGTCACGTTCCGCTTGTTCGAAGAGTGCGCGTTGCGACTTCAGGCGCTCAGCAACTTCTTCTTGCGAGCCGCGTAGCCGGGCGATTTCCATCGCCTTTTTCGCAATTTCGGAGACGATATCGCCGAGTTTATTCTTTTCGGATGCAAGTCTGTCTTTATTGTTTTGCAGTGCTTGTTTCCGAGCTCTTAGTTGATCGATGAGCGCTTTATCAATTGCTGCGATGCGCTCCTGGTAATACATACGATCCAGCAGATTTTCGAGCGAATCCACCTGGAATGCCATCTCAAGAAAGCTCAGTCGATGACCTTCGTAGATTTCTCGGAGACGCGAACCAGCGAGTTGTTCGTGATTCATTTCGGCTGTTTGCGTTTGCGTTATCACGCTCTCAGTCTTATGAATCTGATCGACGGTGCTGTTGAGCTTCTTCTGGTTGTTCTTAAGCGTGCCTTCCGTTGCGTGCAGTTGGTGCGTAATTACGTTCAATTGAGCGTACGCCAGCTTTTCCTTCTGACGTGCGCTTGCAATCCTAGCGTGAATTTCAGCGCGTTTCTTATCGACGGCTTCGCGCTCGCTTTCAAGATTTGTTTTCAGGCTGGGTGAGTTTGAGGAACTGCTGCTTTTACCACTTCCTGACACATACCAACGCGTCGAGACTCTGCCTCCGGCAGTTTTCGTAGTGATCGGTGCGCCTGGCTTCGCTGTCGATGCCTGAGGTTTGGCCGCTCGAGATGAACGGGACGAGCCACCACGGCGACGACGTGCATCGGCTGGCTGCACGCAGCTATCGGCAGTCGCAATAGCGACTAACAGAGTTGCAACCGCAACTTTCAAACCTTTGTTGTGCAAGACAATCATGCGGTGGTGTGGGATTCCTTAGGAAGGATTTTCGAGCGAGGTCGAACCTCTTTATCGGATGGGGTCGAGCGCTGCACCTAATGTCATGAACTCAACTTGACCGTCAGTTTACCATTCAACACCAAAATCGAATCTGATTTCTTCTTTACGACTGCCAGTTGTAATGTGTCTAAATTAGCTGCTGTTAAACTGTTGGCGTCATGGAACGATGCGATCGTCTCCACGCCTGCAGTCATGCGTATATAAACCTTCAATACGCTTAAACAGCAGGTCTATTCAATTTGTTTAAATAATTGATGATAAACTTAAGGACTGTTTATCGACACTGGGTAACGTTAAGTCTGACTCATGTCGAGGTCACGCCAAGCTTTCGCGTTGAGGAAACGGCGGGCTTGCATACATAGGTGGCGAGAATGTTGAAAGAGATCGTGAAATATTCGTTGGATATCAAAGGAATCGATGAGCCCACTTTCAATGAAGTGAAGAGCCCATTTGATGGAGAAATCGTCGCAGCCGTCGCGCAAGCTGATGAGAAGGCAATCGACATTGCCCTGAGTACGGCGCAAAATGTTTTTGAAAATGAAATGAGTAAGATGCCCGCGTGGAAACGCAGTGAGATTCTTGCTAAAGCTTCGGAGTTGATTAAGGAGCGCCAGGAAGAAATTGCTCAGATAATCGCCAGAGAAGGTGGAAAGCCGCTCAAAGATGCACGTTTGGAAGTCAGTCGCGCGAGCAACACCTTCGCAATCGCTTCACGCGAAGCGATGAACCTCGATGGTGAGCAGCTGCCGATGGATGTTTCCGCTGGAAACGAGAAGAGAATCGGCATTATCGTCAGAGAGCCCATTGGTGTTGTCGGAGCAGTCACACCATTCAACTTCCCGTTGAACCTTGTCGCTCACAAAGTAGCACCTGCACTTGCCGGCGGCAACACTGTTGTTTTGAAACCGTCTTCTGCTACGCCGGTTGCATCGTTCAAACTCAAAGAAATTTTGAAAGACGCGGGTCTTCCGGACGGCGCTTTGATCGTTGTGCCATGCCGCGGTGCAAAGGGAAATGCGTTGATCAAGGATCCGCGCCTGGCGTGTGTCACGTTCACAGGTAGTCCGGAAGTGGGTTGGAGACTTCGCGGCGAGGTCGCTCCGGGAACTCGCGTCATTTTAGAACTTGGTGGCAACGCCGGAATCGTCGTTCACCACGATGCCGATCTCGAAGCTGCTGCGCAAGCTGCTTGTCGCGGTGGATACGCTCACGCCGGTCAGGTGTGTATCTCGGTCCAACGCGTTTACGTTCAGGAAAAGGCTTACGACCAGTTTCTGAAACTGTTTACCGAGAAAGTAAAAGCTCTCAAGGTAGGAAACCCGCTCGATGAGCAGACCGATGTCGGACCGCTAATTGATGAAGGTTCCGCCAAACAGACAGTCGAATGGGTTGAAACCGCCGTCAAGGAAGGCGCTAAGCTCGTATCCGGTGGCAAGGCGCTTAAGAACAACTGTGTAGAGCCAGCAATTTTGGTTGATACCAAACCAGAAATGAAGGTCGTATGCCAGGAAGTCTTCGGTCCGGTCGTTTCCGTCATGAAGTATGACACCATAGATAATGCCATTAAGGCGATGAACGCTGGCCGATTCGGCTTGCAGGCTGGTGTTTTCACGCAGGACATAAACGTGGCTTTCAAAGCTGCTCGTGGTATCGATGTTGGTGGCGTGATGGTGAACGATGCACCGATGTTCCGCGCTGACCACATGCCCTATGGTGGTCGCAAAGAATCCGGTCTGGGTCTCGAGGGTGTTAAATACGCCTTGCAAGAGATGACTCAACCGAAATTCATCTGCCTCAATCTGAAAGACCAGTAAATCGAAGTGGAACGGTTTCATTCGGCTTCACTCTTTGTTGGCTCGAATTGAAACCGTTCCAGTTCACAGGTCAGGCATCACATTAGAAGCGCGGTTTCATGTCAAAAACAAAATACGATGTAATCAATAAGCTCAGAGGAGTTTTGATTGTCTCGTGTCAGGCTGATCGTGGTGAGCCGTTATGCAAGCCTGAAATAATCGCTGCGCTCTCGCTGTCAGTAGTGAGCGGTGGGGCTTCAGCCTTGCGTCTGGAAGGGGTTGAGAACGTTTGCGCCGTGCGTGCAGTCACCGACGTTCCTATCATCGGCCTTACCAAGCTTCATGATATTTCGTACGAGGAGCGCATGAACTGTGCTTTTATAACTTCGACATTCGAGGAGGCTCATGCACTTTCCGACGCGGGAGCGGACATAATTGCGATAGACGCGACCGGAAGACCTCGACGCGATGGGCTCTCTGTCTCCGAAACCGTGCGCCGTATTCACGAGGAACTGGGAAAACCGGTTATGGCCGATCTGGCTACATTCGAAGAGGCTAAGGCGGCCGCTGAAGCCGGAGCTGACATCCTGTCGACAACATTGTTCGGATACACAAAAGAGACTCTAGCCGGGGACGAAGTGGGACCGGGCTTTGACATGTTGAAAAAAATCGTTGATGCTAAGCTGGATGCGCCAGTCATAATGGAAGGGCGCGTATGGAGTACCGACGAGGCCGCAAGAGCTTTCGAATTGGGCGCCTGGGCGGTCGTTGTCGGTTCAGCAATTACGCGTCCTCATCACATCACACGAAGATTCGTCCGAGCCATTGAATCGAGAATTCAGAAATGACTTCGCAATTCACGATGTGGCTCTATCCTCTCTTGATACTTTCTGTGGTATCACTGTTCATTCGCATTCGATTGCCGCTTCCCTGGTCATGGGGTTTCATAATCCAGTCGCTGCCTCTAATTCTGTGTGCGGTCCTCGGTCTGACGGTGGGACCTGATTGGATGTACGCAATCATAGGCTGGGCACTGGTTTTTGTTTTCTACGTCCCTCCAAAGGTTTTCTACACTAACCTGCAGCGATACCTGACGGCGCTGGATGCCGATGGATTGCGACGATCTGGTAGAAACATCAAACTGTTGTTCTGGGGTTTGCCGGGAGACTTCTGGAGTGACATGACCTTTTCTCTTGCTTGTTTTGTCGAGAAGAATGCCGAAGGGGCGGAAGCACTTCTTTCTAAATGGCAGAACCGAAGAGGTTTACCGAAATCCGTTGCCGGAATTCCAAACAGCTATCGCTTGATCGGTCGCGGAATCATGTGGCAGTGGGATGATATTATCGAGGCTTACGAGCGTATACGTGCCGAAGGCGGAGCGCCTGGCGCACTGTTGCCTGCTGCGGCGCGCGCTTATTCCGAGACCGGTCGGTTTCAACATGCCGTCGCCTGTTTCAGCGAAGCGAAGTTGGTAGATCAGAATTTAGCTCTCAATAATCTTGCTTTGCAATTGTTGCCGTTTTTCTCACTAGTTGGCGCGACCCATCAAACCAACGCATTGGTATCAATTCTTTCGCACAATAAGAATGATTTTCCTGAACATACACAGTTATATTGGCTTGGGCGCTGCAATCTGGCAAATGGAGATTTTGCACAAGCCAGAGAACTGCTGTTGAAAGCCAGGGCAAGTTCTCAATCGAAACTTTTCCAGGACCGTATCGATACCCAATTGGCGTTGGTAAATGCAAATGAGATATCGCCCCCATGCGACCTGTCTGCCGAGGAGAAAAATTCTCTGGTAAGTGGGCTCTGGAAGGGGTTCTCTCGTGCGGCGTTCGTCCAGGAGATAGTCTCACCGCGCAGAAAATCTATTACTGTAATTGCTCTTTGCGTGATACTCATTGCGCTCTTCGCCGTAACAGACATGTGGCATGTCGCTGCACTTTTTGATCCGAGGAAACTTACCGAGTTTGCGATTCTTACGGATAGCGTGACCAACACGATTATGAACACTTGCGCGCTGGATCCTGCCAAAGCCCTTAGTGGGCAGTATTGGCGCTTCTTTACCTATCTTTTCTTGCATGCGAATGAAACTCATATTGTTCTTAACATCATTGGCTTATATTGGTTTGGTCGAGTTGCGGAAAATATTTTCGGCACCACTCGTTTCCTTGCCATTTATCTCGTTGGCGGCTTGCTGAGCGGCGTTGTCCACGCACTCTTGTCGCCCGACCAGATCGCCGTCGGCGCTTCCGGCGCGATAATGGCGATGTTTGGTGCCGTCGGCGCGGGAATTTACAGGCTCAAAGATAAAATCCCTGAGCCGATTCGCAAATTTCAGCTCTCTTGGCTTGGGGGGCTTGCTCTCGCTCAAGTGGTGCTGGACCAACTGATACCGCATGTGGCTGCATTCGCACATCTAGGTGGTATGGTGAGCGGTTTCGCAATAGGTATGCTGCTGTCGATTCGCACGCCTTCATTGACTGAGGTAGACGGTACCCAGAAGTTTATCGGCGGATGAATTTGCCGGACTGATCGAACCTCGACTGAGTAACAAGTCCCGGTATTGTCGTCTAGAACTCGATTCGCAGGCAGTTTATCTCCCGTAGAACAGGGATTGTCAAATCGGATAGGATGGTAGAGTATTAATCGTCGATATTACTACTCAGGATGTTGCGCCCATGCATGATTGTCCTACCTGCAGAGTCCCTCTCCACGGACACGAAGAAGTCTGTCCATCTTGCGGCACTCGCCAGCGGGTAAGCAAGTCCTACAGCGGATTGCTGAAAGGACAACCTAAGAAGCCTCCTGTAAATATGTTGCCGTTCGTAGTCGCTTTTTTCGCTCTTGGTGTTGGCGGTTTCGTCCTTATGAAAAGCAGCTGGATCGGTAAGCTTATGGCTCGTGGTCCAGTCCAGGTAGACCCGATGGACAAGCTTTCCTGGTTAGAAGCTCGGCAGATGTTGTATTCAAAAATTGATGAAGGGCTGAAGTCCGTAGGTTCTACCGGCGAATACACATGGACCTCAGGTGGTAATCCGGCGGACATTAACGCACCCGGACCAGTGGAGTTAAATGTCAAAACGGAGTTAGCCGACCCAAATTCGCGGCGGCAGATAATGGATCCCGCTAAAGAGTTTATGTACAAGGCCCAGGTGCCTAGCGTGGTCATGAATGACACGAAGACGAACGCTACCTGGACATACAGTGTCCAGGCTCCGGCGGTCGCTCCAGCTGGTGGAGCAGCCGGTGGCGGCAGCGAAGAAGCGCCTCCAGAAGAGTAGTTGCTGTAACAATCCGCGATTCGAAGGTCAACTGTTTCGGAGCGCAGGAGTATTATTGTGAGTAGGTCTATCCGGTGTTCCAATTGGGCACTGTGGGAGGGGTCTATGACGCAAAGTAAGGTAACTAAAATTGGAACCGCGGGTGGTGTAAGTATCGTTGCTTTGGTCACCGTGGTGGCGTTCTCCACCTATGGATGGTTGAAGACGTCAGAACATTCCGAGATTTTGAAAGCGCATGCGGCTACTCCTGCCGATGATGATTCTGTTCGCTCGATTGCTTACGATGCCCCTGCTGAGGCGGTCGAGGAGTCGCCAACCAGCGGCGCAGCAGAAACAGTGGAGGCCGGCGCTTCGGAAAAAAGTTCAGAAACTACTGTTCCGTTCCAAACCGTTGCGAAGGGCACCAAAAGCGGTATCAAAACCGGCGAACGCATGTGTGTGACGGAAGAGGAAGAGTGGCTCGGTCTATGGCGGCGTCACTTAACGGGTAGTCTCCAGACGGAACCCTGTCCATCAGTAGATTTTGAACATAATATGCTGCTTGCGGTTTTTCAAGGTGAAGGTGACACTGATTCTGGATTTGTAGAAATCGAGAAGGTGAAACAACTCCCGGACAAGGTACTCGTGGTTCTCAAACGAAACGATGCGAAAGCACCAACCAGCGAAGGTGAACGTGCCACCACAACCTCGTTTCACATCGCGAAGACAGCCAAAATCAATCTGCCGGTAGTGTTTCAGTAGTTAGCAGCGGCTTGTTTGTGTTGAACGTTGAAATCGTTTCTCGTCAGTTCTCAACGTGAATAAAGCAGCCGAACGCTCAGCGGCTGAGAACCTTCACGCGCGGCGCCCTTAAGAGTTTCAGAATACTGTTCACCATTGCACGAAAATTTATTGGCTTGCTGACGGCCACTGATGCCGGTGATCTGGAGTTTAAATGGTTTGTCCTGGGAGTTTCGAATAGCTTCGAATTTGAAGCTGATAACCCCGTCGTGGAAGTTCATAGCTGACGAAGCAATTCCTCGTAAGATTTGACCGCTCGGTGATTGAATTTCCAGATGGAGCTGGTTTTGCAACGCGCTCGTACCATCTGAATCTGGCAGGTAAAGCGGTTCGCGATTCTCACTGTGTCTAGTCCGGAGTTTATGAAATTCAACTCCACAGAGGTAGTCGCTTTCGGCGATAACGTTTAAACTAATCGTCGCTGAAGCCCTCGCGTTCGCCAGCCAAAAGGATGGGGTCTCAACCAACAAAGAGTGAATGTCTTCCAGCCACTGCCTTTCAATCAATTCTTGTCGATAGTTCTCAAGCACTTTCTCGTGTGCACTGTGTCGAATCGACTCTTGCAGATCCTTATCAAAAGCCAGTCTTTGTAATGCATTGAGCCAATCGTGTTTAGTGTTTTCAACCAGCAGTCCGTCCCTCTCATGTTCTACAGATGAGGAATAAGCGTCTACGTTTGAATAAATTCCTGCAATTCCGCACGCACCATAGTCCCGAAACTTAGTATTGTTTTTCGAACGATTGAATTCATTATCTTCAAGTGGTGCCAATCCGATGTTGAATCCACTGCGCGAAAATTCTCGAAGGAATTGATCGTAACGAGGCAGAAGCTTTCTGTGCGTGACTCCCGGCAGTGTCAGCAATTCCGGAGGTCGACATCCCCAGACGGTCATCTCTGCCTTGTCCTGGTGCTGGTTTAAAAACTCGGATAGAGCAGGCAGAAACACTTTGTACTGATCGTCCACAGTTCGACTGGTGGCGTATACAATACCAATCTTTGCTTTGTTATGATGAAGAGTTCTAACGTCTGGAACCTGTTTAAAGTCAAATGAGGAATTGTAGACGCTGACATTACTGTTGAAGCGAGCTACCTTCGTTTTAAGTAAGGGGCTGTAAACACGGACCAGCGAGGCATGTTGCAGATAGCTCTCTAATTGCTTCAATCGAGATGGTTGCCTGTGATAACGAGCGAGGTCCGGATCGGTTGCCGACGGAATGTCCCAGAAGCTGTCATCGATATCGTAAATAATCGGTTTGCGCCGTCCAAGCGCTTCGTTCAATAAATGACGAAAACCTGGTTCGGTGTTCCTGCAGTACACAATCAAATCTGCCCATTCAATCGCGGATGGGGTGGTCGATTGCTCGGTTTGATGTTTAAACGTGATTTGCCCGGAGCTGGCCAGAGCGCTGAGCGGTTTGATTACATTAATCTGACAGCTGGCAATGTAAGACGGAATAATCGCCACTACCCGCGGTGTGCGTCTGCCCTGGAGCACATCCGTAAGTTGACGAAGCACGCATACCTACCTTGCCGTTCCGACGGGCTCTCGGGCTTCGGGGGCGCTTGCTAACCGCTGCTTGCTATGGTCGACGGCGTCTTTCAGGAGCGAAGGCAACGTCGGAAGTGGTTTTGCAACCACAATGATTTGATACGCGAACATCGTTCTTCTCAGCTTGATCAAGCTGTTGTTCAAGTTAAGCAGAAAATTCGCAAATTTCTCGTTTCTAATTACGAGAGGGTATGGCGCTGGAATACCTTCGACTCTTTCGACTTCAAAGCCGCTTTCTGCTACTACACGTTCCAAACTTTCAAATGTGAACAGACGCGTGTGGCGCAGGTCAAGGATTCCTTTCTTTGAATAGTTGAACTGACCGAACAGATGCATTGAGCGTGTGATAAAAAATCCGACGTTCGCGCTGCTGACGATGAGCTTGGCTCGCTGATTGAATTTGCACGCTTCCATTAGTCGCTCAAGGAAAGCCTCCGGTGAATGTGCTTGTTCTACAACATCGAGCATCAGAATATAGTCGTGATCGGAAACGTCGATAGGTAGTTGCGAGTCACTATTCGGATCATGCTGAAAATATTCAACATTAGAACTGGCATTTCGAATTGGTGACTGTCTGTCAAGGACAGTCACTCGACATCCCTTCTTCTCAAGATGCGGAATCAGGTCAATTGCAGAATCGCCGCCGAACGTGAGCACTCTGGAGTTAGGAGCAACAAGCTCCAACGCTTTTGTTTGAGAACTTTCAAACGTCAACTTCGGGCGATGGCGCCAGGAATCGGTCTCGGCCGGCTGCACATCGAAGTTTCTTCTATACATCAAACAATAGGTCTGCAGACGCGCGGTGGCGCTTGCTTTCACAACATCCCATGCATACTTGAGACCGTTGACATGACACTTCTCGTCGCCATAGTAGGTAGGAATTGGCAGCTCTTTGATCTTCAGTCCGGCTACGATAAATTGAATGATGATTTCTGTGTCGAAGTGAAAGTCGTTGGTGTTTAAGTGGAACGGCAGCTTGGCCAGAGCTTTGGTGCTGTAGATTCGATAGCCGGTGTGGAATTCGCTGAGACTGCTTCCGAGGACCTGGTTTTGAAACGCCGTCAAAATTCGGTTACCCACGTACTTGTACATGGGCATGCCGCCTTCAAGTGCGCCCGTCAGTGTCATCATGCGCGAACCGAAAACTGCGTCCGCCTCGCCGTTGACGAGCGGCATGAGGAGCTCTGGTAGACGTTCAGGCGCATATTGCCCGTCGCCGTGGACCAGGGCCACAAAGTCAAAACCGCGTTCGATCGCATAGTGATAACCAATCTTCTGATTGCCACCATACATTTGATTGACTGGGTTTCTCAGGACCGTGATTGGATAAGGAATTTCGCCCTTGATGCGTGCAGCTTCGGCTGCTTCAAATGTCGAGTCTTTCGACGAATCGTCGATGATCAAGATTTCTGTGTCGTACTGCTGAAGCGAATCCGGAATGCGCTTTAGAACTTTCTCGATCGTCTTCTCTGCGTTGTACGCGACGATGAAAATCAGTACACGGGCTTTGGCTGTAACGTCTGCCATGACAAACCTAATATATGGGCTTCTACAAGCCGCAAATTTACCAAGGTAATGTAAAGGGGTCAAGATAAACCGTCTCACCTCTACTGTGAAGTTCCTCGTCCTGTGGTGATTTTGGGGCTTCAGAGCTATACACTGCGTATAGAAAAGTCTCGTTACGGTTAAATATCCATAAGCTGGCGCGATTCAGTCGGGTTAGCGTTGAAGAGGGGGAAGTACTAACCTATTCTTCAGAGGTCGACTGGCCGTTTTTTCTCGATGCCGAAATTCTTCGTTTCTCTCTTTATATTCTTGCTCATAGCACTGTGGTTCGGGCAGTTCGCTTCCTTTGTTCAAAACCGCTACGAATATCCACTGCATAGTTGGTCCTGGTGGACGGTAAAGGAACTACGCAGTATCGCTGGCATCTCACGCTCCAAGTCGAACGTTCGAGAACCATCACCAAATACGGTGCTACTCGGTTCGTCCCTGATGGTAGTTGCAAATGCAGAATGTGACGCAACCTGGAGTAATGAGCGGCTCGACCTGACCACGTATCGCAAGGCTCGATATTTTGATGAGGTAATGGCTAGCGCCGACGAACTCAACGAATGCTGTTCAATCAATTTGTCGGCGCCCGGTCAAATTCCGTCGGATGCGTTTCTCACGCTGCAAGAGGCTGTGAATGAAGGTCTTCATCCGTCCCTGGTGATTTACGGTATTGCGCCTAGAGATTTCATTGATAGCACCATGTCCAGTCCTTTTGAAACAGAAGGCTATAAATATTTGAGTCGATTGGTTTCAACGGAGAGGATCGACAGCAAGCTTCGAGATGGTGTTGTTCAAAATCTTAATCGTCAACTGTTCACGTCAATACCGCTACTTCGCTATGCGGTCGATCTCCAGATGGCTTGCAGTAAATCTACTTTGGAACTGAGAGATTCGCTTCTGCGGCGGGGCTTTGAAACGATGTCGTTGGAAAAACGTATGGCATTAATTTCGACGTATAAACCACTGGATATGGTGCCTGGCTTCATTCACGCTGAAATTGCGAACGAGGCAGAGGTTGAAAAACTTTACGCCGATAATTTGTCTGACTATAAAGCAAGATATGCGCGACCGAAAGCCGAATTCTACGATGGTCAGCTTTCTTGTTTGGAAGAACTGGCGAGGTTTTGCATGGATAACCAAATCGGGCTGGTCGTGGTTAATATGCCAATTCGGAAATGTAATTTAGATTTGCTCTCCCCCGGCATTCGCTCAAAGTATTTAGCTGACGTCTCCCATATCAGCACTGAATACGGTGCCGAGTTTGTAGACTTGTGCGAAGTCGATAATTATTCCAAAGGCGATTATCGTGACTCGGTTCATTTGAACGGTTTCGGCGGCCGCAAGTTTCTGGACCGGTTGGTTGCAGCAATCGCAGACCAGTCTGTTGTTTCTAAATCTCTGCGCAGGCGGGTTCCTCGAGTCGCTGCTCGAGAAACTCTCGAGTCTCCGCTTTAGGGTTCAAATGACTGATTTTTATTTGCGCGTCCGGCGTTCCTTTTGCCGTGAGATGCTTGCGAAAAGCCTCGTAGGTCCCGGTCTTAATTAGTTTGAAGGTGACTGGTGAAAGTCGTGCGGAGGCTCGCTTAGTTTCGTACTCGATGTTCTCTTCCTGAAGGCGTTGATCGAAACGTTGCGCTAGGTCTTCAGCAAAGCCTTTATGTTCATGACCGACGCTGCGACCGGCAAGATTTGCATCGATTTCATACCAGATCTCATAATGCGGTTCCGGCCGGAACTGCGGAATCAACGTGAAGAAACGCAAGTTAGTCCCAATGTCGTCCAGCGTTTTTCGCATTGCTTGCGTGACTTGTAACTCGGTTATTTTCTCGCCTGTGAAAGAACAGATGTTCCCGCCTTTGTACTGGAAGTCCAGTAGTGGAGTGCGATTGTGAAAACCGGTGACCTTTACGACATCGTTGATGTTGTATCGATAAAGACCAGCCGAGGTGGTAAAAAGAATAAAGTAATTTTTCCCGATTTCCAGTTCATCGGCTAAAAGTATCGTGGGTTTTTCAGAGTCGATCTCATCTTCAGGAACAAACTCGAAGAAATGCGAGCCTATTGCCAGCATCTGCTTTTCCGGAGAGATGAAGACCGTTCCTCGCCCCTCGCTGGCACCATATGTGATATCAACTACTGGAGTGTTTCCGAAGTAGTGGGGAAAATCTGCAAGATAGAATGCCGCCGCTGCTTTTGTCCAGCATGACACTACCTGTAGTGACGGGAAAACATATTCAGGAGTGAATTGACCTCGCTCAAGGAGTCTGGCGAGCATCCGTGCGCGTTCCGGATCCGGTCGTGTGATCGGTTTTAACGCTCGAAGGGTTGCCTGATCTAGACCTGATGGCGGCGTTGTGGTTCCATCCCGAACGTCTTTGACTAATTGCTCCGCAAATACACCGAGTTTGCGACACAGCAGTTGAATGGTGCTCGGATTGAGCGTATAGAAGAATGCTACCGGGAGCGACAGTGCTGCGCGAAGCACGGTGTAATACTTTGATTCGTAGTCTTTGATCAAATAGACTTCGTATGGAATTGGTGAAATGAATTTCTTGATCAAGTAGGGCTCGTTCTTAAACAGCGAACCGGACATCGAACCGTAAGGAATTCCGCAGGGCGTTTTACCTTCTTCAGCCGGCGACGTCATCGCGAGAGCCGTTCCAGACGCCATACCGGGGAAGGTTTTAAGCAAGTAATAGCCGGAGACGACAGATGCGTGTCTGAATTCCTTAATATAGGATGGCGTAATCGGAATAAATTTTGGTTTATCTGTTGTGCCGCTTGTGGTGGCAAACATCACCGGAGCTTCGGCGGTAAGTACGTTTGTGGCTCCGGCTGTCAGTTCGTCTATGTAGGGTCTAAACGCCTCGTAATCGCGAATCCGAAGGGCTGCATCAAAGTCTTTCCACGTCTTGATGGTTGCGAAGCCATGTTCGCGTCCGAATTTGCTGGCGGCGTTAGCCGTCAGAATTTGATGCATCTTCCGAAGCTGGGCTTCGCGAGGCGAGGTACTGTCTGACTCTATAGCGTTGACAGTTTTTCGACCGAGCGCGCTGAAGGCTTTATAAAGTAAACCGCGCATCTGTATCTCGCAGATTCGACCCTTATCGGGTTCTAAGAAGTTATGACAGGCTTGGCATTATACTTTGATTTACCTCGGTCTTTGAGGTCTCGGGTCTGGAAACTTATGCTCGTCATCGCCGTTTTCCTGGTTTCTGTAACCGTTCTGGTGGCTTTTGTTCAAAGCCTGGCCTTTGCGCGGCTAGTTCGTTACGTGGAAGCGGAACTCGCAAGGCAGCCCGGACAGCAACTTCCTAAAGCATCTGTAATCTTGCCGTGCAAAGGCTTGGATCCCGCTTTTCGTGAAAACGTGGAGAAGCTGTTGAATCAAGATTACCCGGATTTCGAGGTAATTTTCGCCGTGGCGCAAGAATCCGATCCGGCTTACGCGCATCTTGTTGAACTTGCTTCGCAATCGCCCAAGCCTGCGAAGGTCATTGTCGCTGGTGTTGCGGCGCAGAGAGCGCAGAAGATCAACAATCAATTGCATGCTTTGGAACAGATTCGAAGCGATTCTGATGTTCTCGTATTTGTCGACAGCGATGTAATTGCTCGGCCGGATTTTTTGAGTCGTCTTGTTGAGCCGCTCACAGAGGACGGAGTTGGTGTTACAACCGGCTACCGTTTTTACATTGCCTCCCCGACAAACTGTGCTGCGATTCTGAGATCTCTCTGGAATCGTGTCACGGCTTGGGAAATGGCGAATCCAAAATTTGCCTTTGCCTGGGGCGGTGCCATGGCGATTCGCAAATCTGTTTTTACTGAGGCTGGAGTTAGGGACGCCTGGGATAAAGCTGCTGACGACGATCTGTCTCTCACCACCAGTGTCAAAAAACTGGGATTATCAGTTCGGTTCGTTCCCCAGTGCCTGGTGGCGAGTGATGGCGATGCGCCTTTTGGAGAAATAATGGAATGGACGAATCGCCAACTAATTTTGACGAAGGTTTACTATCCTGAACTTTGGAAGCGGGCAATTGCCCGCGCGTCATTTATGCTGGTCTGGCTGGTTCTGATGCTGATTGCAACCGGGTCCTGGCTTGTTACTCAGGAGCCTGCTGGTTTAATTGCCATCGCAGCTGGTTTCACGATCGTTCCGGTGGAAGTGTTTTTCCTTCTGAAAGCGCGAAAGCTCTGGCAGAAAATTCTTCTCGACCATTCAGACCATCTTACTGAATCTTTGCTTGCCTCGTGTATGGCAATACCGCTGGCACACGCAGTCCTGCCGTTTATGACTCTGGCATCTTTGCTTACAAATCGAATTCAGTGGCGTGGTGTTACTTACGAACTGAAAAGCCCTACCGAGACACTGGTGATAGGCTGAGTATTTCTTGCTACGCGTTTGCTGTCGCCTTTTGAGAGCTCGATTTCAACTCGATTTCCGGCAAGAAAATGTTTAAGACTATGGCGAGAACGAGGCTGCCAGCGTAAAGCATTAGGGCAATCGGTAACTGCGAGTGTTCATGCCCATTATGTTGAAGCCAGACAAGCAATGCTCCCATCATTCCAGTTCCGATTGTTCCACCAAGAGAGCGAAACAAACTGGATAATGAAGTGGCTATGCCCATTGAGCTGCCTTGAACTGCATTTTGAATGATAATCGAGTGGACTGGAAGCATCAGCCCGAGTCCTATTCCGCCGACGACGCCGGAGCAAGGCACTACCCACATCGGCGCATCAGGCGATACCGTACTTAGTATCAATGTCCCTAACGTCATTAGCACTAGAGAAAGAATAATCAGGGCTCTATACTTTCCTGTTTTCGAGATTAGTAAACCGCCGACGATGCTCGCGCTTGCTACAACCAGCATCAGAGGCGCGAGGACGGCTCCGGACATGGTTGCTGTCAATTTATAAACTTGCTGGAGCACCATCGCCATCAGAAGCATTGAACCAAAGAATCCAATCCCGGTTATGAAGACAGTCACAAGCGAGATGCTCACAATTCGATTTTCAAACAGTGCCAGCGGAATCAGAGGTTCTTCGGCGGATTTCTCGCGCGCGATAAAAAGCCTCATTGAAGAGATCGAAACTATAATCTCCATGGCGCTGTTCATTGTGAACCGACCCTGTGTGCCTATTTCATTAGAAAGGAGAAGTAGCGGCGCAACGGCAAGGATAAATAACCCAATGCCCGGCCAGTCGATTTCAGGTTTCGCTTTTTCTCTTGTTGATTCAGGATAGAGCAACACGAATATGAGGGCCGCGAGCACCCCGACCGGAATGTTTAAATAGAAAATCCAGCGCCAATCTACCTTGTCAGTGAGCCAGCCACCAAGCATCGGTCCAACAATAGCGGCGATCATGAAATCAGCCGCCAGCACACCCTGGAATTTTCCGCGATCTCGGGACGGCATCAGATCACCGATTGCCACAAAGCATAGCGCCATCATGGCACCACCTGCGATACCTTGCAAACCGCGAAAGACAATAAGCTGATCCATCGCGCCGAATGTCGCGCCTGCCGCCCCCGAAAATCCAGGCAGGTTGATGAAGCCGGACACGCCGCAGAGTGCCGAAGTTGCGGCGAACATGAGAGAGGAAACCGTGAGCATCGGTTTCACTCCGAAAATATCGGCTAACTTTCCGGCCACCGGAGTGGCGAACGTGGCAAATAGCAAATACGAAGTGATAATCCAGGGTGCGCGATTGACATCGTCAAGCACTACCGAGATCTTCGGAATCGCTGTGTTTAAGACGGTCTGGTCGAGTGCCGACATGAAAATGACCAGCAGCAGACCTGACAGCGCGCCAACCGAAATCTTTGAATTTTTCCGTTTTGCGGTGGCTTCTGAAATTGTTCGTCTCCGGATATTAGCCTACTTGTCTGACACCAGGTACGGTGCGAGCCTTTTTTGTCGAAACAGGCTGTATACAGAGCGGCTGGTCGCCTACTGTTCGATAAACCATGTCTGCAAACTTCTCTGATTGAACCTCTGCGCCGAAGCGTGACGTGACGTCGGATTGCAGTTTAGCTACCTTAGCTGTCAGTTGTGACGCATTGTTGCGCAACCATTCAAGGCGTTTTGTTAAGTTTCCTTCCACCGAGAGGTCGGTCATCCAAAATTCATCCTGAATGGAGAAGCGCGCGCCGCCGTGCGGGTGCGTCACCACGGGAAGACCGTACATGGCTGCTTCAATCAGGGCATTGCCGAGATGTTCTTGCAGTGTGGGTAACACGAACACATCGCAAGCCCTCATGACGTCCGGCACTTCCTCGATCGGCACGGTGAGCCACTTAACGCGCTCGCCCAGCAGTTTCTTTCCTTGCTCTTTCAAGCTCGCTGTGTCAACTTCGGGTGTACCGCACAGAATCAATTTTACTTTTGGGTCCTTTATCCGAGCCACTTCTTCCAGCAAGTAGTCGATTCGTTTGTGGTATCGGTTCCACGCAGCGACGCACAAAACTGCGTAATCGGATTCTTCAAGACCGAGTGTCTCTCGCATGGTAGCCCGATCGATATGTTGGTCGCGTAGAGGAACGCAATTGGTTATCAACTCCATCCGTTCTGTTGAAACGCCTTGTGCAAGAGCATCTTCAAAGCCTTGTTTTTGAATCTGCTGAATAAAATCGAATTCCTTATATGTATCAGGATTGGGCAAACCGCCATTCGCGAAAATCATTTTGAATTTCAGACCGAACATTATTCGACTGGTTTTGATCAAGTGAGCAAGCGGGTAATCCTTGACCCATACTACGTCCGGTCGCCACGCTAAGAGCTCGAAATTCAATGCTGACCAAAAACTTACCTGCTCGACACCGTAGGTCCACTGCCAGCGATATTCCTCCGGTATAAATTTGAAGAGATTTACCGGACTGGTCCAGATGCTGTTACGAGGGAAGTTCCAGAGGCGCTTGCCTCCCGGGTAGTCTCCTCCACAGAACAGTCGAACATCCAGTGCGGTGTGCTGTTTGAGAGCTTCAAACCATCTGGCTGTTGAAGTCTCGAAACCGCGTGTCGTGTTGCCAAGTCCGCAGCTCACAAGTGCAATTTTGACCGGACGGTCCAGGAGCGGGGCTGTTTCGCTTCCGGAAGGAATGGCACGTAAATCAGCCGAGGGCGCTGAAGCCCTCGTGGCGTATGCTGATTCAGCTCTTTTAATAGCCGCCTCGCGCGCTGATGATTTGATGGGACTAGAGTCTGTCAATCGTTTTCAGTCCTGGTAATGAAGAGTATTATACTCGGCTCTTGAGAGAGACTTAGCACTCCATTTTGTTCTCGTTGACTTACCTTCCGACACATTTGGAGAGGTATTTTAACGAATTAAGTTAATTTTCGTTCAGGTCTGAAAAGGGCGCTCCTGGCAAGCGTTCGAAAGATAAAACCTGGCTTCTGGCATTAAATGGAAAGAGATCATAGACTTCTCGTATGAAACCCTGGTCGCCATTCCGCATGCTACATGCTGAGGCAGCAGGGTCATTGGGGAGAGGGAAGACGAATATCGCCATCGATTCGCGAAAGCGAAGATAGATACTTCGTTTGTTTTGTTGGAGTGATTAGTGTCGGCGCTCGGATTTATTGTCGTTTCTCCAGCCGGTCCAAGAAGGGCGTATGCAAAACCAGCGATAGCTATTGCTGCGGCAAGAGCTGGCGCTGTTGGCGTGCTCGACCTGGAGTTTGTGAAAGAGGGTCCTGCGCTGGACAAAGCGCTCGAACAGTTGACCCGCAATGTCATACAGAACAGCGATGGCAGCATCGGTGTTCGATGCCGCAGTGGAAAATTGCCGGCAAGCGTTCTCAACTTAAAAAGCGCGAACGCACCGCTGATGGTGCTGACCGCCGGTATAGGCGCGTTTGAAACCAAGACGCTGGAGCGCGACGTCAAAGAGACGAAATCGAAAGGATTTCAGGTTTTCGTTGAAGTCGTGAGCGTCGAGGAAGCCTTGCTTGCTCAGAATGCAGGGGCTAACGGAATCATAGCCAAAGGTCACGAAGGCGCCGGACGAGTGGGCGACACTACCACGTTCGTTCTGGTTCAACAATGCGCTCGTACTATCGACCTACCCGTTTATGCATGTGGTGGCATCGGCGCCCATACCGCAGCTGCGGTGGTAGCGGCAGGGGCCGCCGGCGTCGTACTCGATTCGCAGACTTATCTCTGTCGAGATTCTGCGATACCCGCCGATGTGCAATTGCGGTTCGAACGGCTCGACGGATCTGAAACTTCGCTTCTTCGCGATTCGACTTGCAACGCAATTCGCCTTATGGCGACAAACAGCTCTGCCCGTTTGCAGCAGCTTGAACAAGCATTTGCTGAGGGGCGAATTGCCGATGCAGAGGCGATTCTCGAGGATGCTGTCGACGCAACTGATGATGAAATTTTCGTCGTAGGTCAGGATTCATGTTTTGCTCGCAACCTCGCTATCTCTGGTGGTACCGTAGCTGGTTGCATCGATTTGATTGATAGAAACGTTGCCGAGCATATTGCAATCGCTGCGCGTTCGAACGTTCTGTCTGAGAATTCGGAACTGGCGAAGTCACATGGCACTAAGTATCCGGTTGTCCAGGGGGCTATGACTCGTGTGTCGGACACGAGCGAATTTGCGCTGAACGTGGCTCAAGCTGGCGGTCTTCCGTTTCTAGCTCTGTCTCTTATGAGAGGACCGGAGATAGAGAAACTGCTGAGCGAAACGAAGAACAAACTTGGCAGTTTGCCCTGGGGCGTCGGCGTTCTTGGATTTGTTCCGCAGCAGTTGCGTCAAGAACAAATGGAGGTCGTAAATCGGTTTAAACCGCCGTTTGCTCTGATAGCGGGCGGAAGACCTGATCAAGCGAAAGCTCTGGACGATGCCGGCACTAAGACTTATTTGCATGTGCCTTCGCCGCTCTTACTCAAATCGTTTATTGAAATGGGCTCCACTCGGTTTATCTTCGAGGGCAAGGAGTGTGGAGGTCACGTAGGACCGCGCAGCAGTTTCGTCCTCTGGGAATCGATGATCGAGGTATTGCTCGAGTCAATCGGTCCGAAGAGTAATCCTGCTAACATCCACGTTTTGTTTGCCGGTGGAATCCATGATGATTTGTCTGCCGCTATGGTGGCGACGATGGCTGCACCGCTCACCGCCCGTGGTATCAAAGTCGGCGTCCTTGTTGGAACGGCTTATTTGTTTACCTCAGAAGCTGTTACCTCCGGTGCGATTGTTGATGTTTTCCAACAAGCCGCTGTGAAATGCGACAAAACCGTTTTGCTTGAGACAGGACCAGGACACTCGATTCGGTGCATTGACTCACCCTATCGGGAAGCCTTCGATCGCAGCCGTGTTGAACTGCAGAAGCAAAACAAGAGTCGCGACGAAATTCGCGAAGAGCTCGAACTGATGAATCTTGGCCGCCTGCGCATTGCCAGCAAAGGTGTGACGCGCGGTTCCGGAAATGAGCTTGAAGCCATCCCGGTCGAAACTCAATGGCGCGATGGCATGTACATGATCGGGCAGATAGCCTCGATGCGCGACAAAGTCGTAACCATGAGCGAATTGCACGGCAATATCTGCACCGACGGTCAGAATCGGCTTGCGGAGCTTCAATACAAATCGGCGATGCAGAAGCTGTCTGATGAACAGCAGTCCGAGGGCATCGCCATCGTCGGTATGTCTTGTATGTTGCCGCAAGGCAACGATGTTGAGACCTACTGGCAGAACATCCTCAATAAAGTTGACTCGATTGACGTCATTCCCGAATCGCACTTTAAGTGGCAGAATTTCTACGATAAAGATCCGCTCGCTCGCGATCGCATCGTATCGAAGTGGGGCGGGTTCATCAGCGATGTTGTTTTTGATCCAACTCCTTACGGAATTCCACCAAGCAGTCTCGATTCAATTGATCCCATGCAGGTTCTCGTGCTCGAGTCCGCTCGCAGTGCGCTTTATGATGCCGGGTACAGCGATAGAAAATTCCCGCGTGAGAAAACCTCTGTCATTCTGGCTAACGCTGGTCACGGTCCAATAACGGCATTGTATTCACTGCGCTCGATGTTGGGATGGAAACTCGCCGATCTGGCTCCTGAAATTCAAGAAGAAATCAAGGCTAGTGTGCCGGAGTGGACAGAAGACTCATTCGCTGGCTACCTGGGCAACGTCACGGCCGGTCGAGTGGCGAACCGATTGGACCTGAAAGGTTTGAATTTCTCCATAGATGCAGCATGCGCATCTTCACTCGCTGCACTTTATGTCGGTATCGCGGATCTGCGCTCCGGTACGAGCGATGTGGTTCTCCTCGGTGCCACAGATACTCACAACCAACCTGGGGACTACCTCAGTTTCAGCAAAACCCACGCGCTTTCACCGAAAGGTAAGTGTCAAACGTTTGATGCGGATGCCGATGGTATCGTAATCAGCGAAGGCTTTGCGATGATTGTTTTGAAACGCTTGTCTGATGCCGAGCGTGACGGCGACAGAATCTACGCGGTTATTAGGGGCATCGGCGGTTCAAGTGACGGTCGCGATTTGAGTTTGACCGCACCTCGTCCAGCCGGTCAGATGCTGGCTCTCGAGCGCGCTTACGAGGATGCGGGTGTCTCGCCCTCTACCGTCAGCCTGGTAGAAGCACATGGTACGGGCACCGTCGCTGGTGACAGAGCCGAAGTAGAGGCGCTCACTAAGGTCTTCCAAAAGGCTGGTGCAGAACCGGAAAGCTGCGCGATCGGATCTGTAAAAACAAACATAGGTCATACGAAAGCGACCGCCGGGTTAGCGTCGATAGTCAAGGTTGCCAAAGCCCTGCATCACAAAGTATTGCCACCAAGCATCAATGTCAAAAAACCAAGTCCGGCATGCAAATTTGGTGAGGGACCTTTCTACTTGAGTTCCGAATCTCGCCCCTGGATTCAGCGCGATCCTTCTACTCCGCGCCGAGCCGGCGTAAGTGCCTTCGGATTCGGCGGCACGAATTTCCACACCGTATTAGAGGAATACGTCGCACCCTGCGGAGAAGAAGAGCGTCCGGCTATCGAAGCCTGGCCTTCCGAATTATTCGTCTGGAAAGCAGCGACTCAAGATGACGTTCTAAAGTCAATCAAAATAACCGAAGCGGCCGTTGAAAAATTGCTGACCAGTGAAACGCCTGAAACCACTGCAACTAGCGTTGAGAGCCGGCGTCTTTTCGAACTGGCGAGCAAGCTTCAACTTAAACTCAAAGACATTCCCGACGCCCATAATGCAGTCGCGATTGTTGCATCCTCATTGTCCGATTTGAAAAACAAGATTGGCATCGTGAAGGAAAAACTGCAAAACGCCAACGCTGCTAACTTCAGTATGCCGCTGGGAATCCACTATTCATCAGGCGTAGCATCCAATGCTAAAGTTGCCTTCCTTTTCCCGGGTCAAGGCTCGCAGCGTGTCGAGATGCTCAAGGGGCTGTCTTTCTACTTTCCTGAACTCAGGCAGACAGTAGAAGAAGCGGATAGTGTTTTGCGACCGCGCTTGCAAGACGCACTCTCGAAATACATCTATCCATTGCCAACGTTGAGCGAGACCGAGCAAGCGGCGCAGCACAATCGCCTGACCGCCACGCAAATCGCACAACCAGCGCTCGGTGCCTGTGACCTGGCATTATTGCGTTTGCTCAAAGCATTTGGTTTGAAGCCTGACATGGTCGCCGGTCATAGTTACGGCGAGTACGTCGCTCTGCACGCCGCCGGTGTGTTTACCGAAAACGTTCTCTTCAACCTCTCCGCCGATCGGGGTCGCATTCTTGCAGAATGCGCTTCATCCAGACCTGGAGCGATGGCCGCAGTTTCTTCAGATCAGGAAACAGTTGCGACTGCAATCAAGCAAATCAAGGATGTTTATATAGCGAACATCAATACGCCTTCCCAGATAATAATATCCGGTTCCGAAGCCGCCATTGAAACAGCTCTGGATGAACTCAGGCGTAAAAACATTTCTGGTAAGCGCATTCCCGTATCTGCAGCGTTTCACAGTCCACTCCTTCAAGACTCGAAAGAGCCGTTGCTGAAAGCGCTTAAACAATATGATTATGCTGCGCCTGTTTTGCCGGTTTATTCCAACACGACAGCGAAACCTTATGGCTCCGCCGCAGCTGAGATTGTCGTTCAACTCAGCGAGCACGCTTTGAAACCAGTGTTGTTCGCTCAGCAGCTTCAGGCGATGTATGAAGATGGCGCCCGTATATTTGTGGAGGTAGGTCCAGGCTCAGTTCTCACCGGACTGACCGAAGCCACTCTGGCTGGCAAGGATGTTCTGGCAATTTCAACAGAGCGAGCTAAAAACTCGCTTGAACACTTCCTGAGTGTAGTTGGATTGCTCACCGTCAGTGGTGCCATCGCTGACGTCGGTAAGTTATTCTGGAATCGCATGTCCGGCGTTCACGGCAGCTCCTACGACCTCGCGGTCGCAAAGAATAGGAGTCCGCTGTTGTATAGGGTCAACAGCGTCAAAATTGAACGCGTTGAGAAAAAAGGAAGCACGGTAAATAGCAGGGGTACAGGTAAGCAAATGGCTCAGGATGTTCGCAATGGCGACGGCACTGCCAGAAAGGAAATCGCTAAAGACAAGATTGTTCGTGACGAACGTTCTTTACCGTCGAGCGCGCAGAGCGGCTTGAACGGCAACGGAAATGGCAATGGTCATGGCTATGGAAACGGCAACGGTAAGTCCGGTGCTGTGCCAGTTCAACAGCCGGTTGCTGCGCACGTTGCAGGTCAACCTGGTCAAATGCCTCAAGCGCAGCAGTACGCACCGCCTGTTGATCAAATGGCTTCGCAAGCGATGGGACGCGGCATGCACGCTCCGTTGGGACAGACTTATGCTCCGCCGAACCAACAGTTCGCGCGGCGTGGTGCAGACCCTCGCAGTTCGAGCGCCGAACGAGTTCTCCTTGAATTCCAACAAAGTATGATGGATATGACCAATAGGTTCCTCGAAACTCAGGAGCGCGTAATGCTCGCGTACCTTAGCGGTGGAGCGTCGCAGCAATATCAGCAGCCTGCACAATACGTCAATCAGTATCCGCAGACCGGCGCAACTGTGCCCCCATACGGGCAGCCTCCGCTCCAGCATAATTTTAGCCAACAACAGCAGTTCCAAGCTCAATATGCGCAACCGCAGATTCAGGCTTATGATCACGGTCAGTACGGCCAGCAATTGCCACAGCAGCAATTGCTTGAGCATCTGCACCAGCAGGCTGCTGCCGCGGCTCTAGAACCTATTGGGCAGAGTGACACTAAATCCGGTGCTGAGTCGGGGATGCTTCAGGAGCCGCAACCGGTAGTTGGAGGAGCTCAGGAAGTCGTAGCCGAGGCAGTAATAAATTCCGATTGTGCGGACTCCGAAGCTTCAGGGATGAATGCCGAAGCGCTTATAGACAGCCTATACGAGATTGTGAGCGAGCGCACGGGTTATCCGAGATCCATGCTTGATCCAACACTCGATCTTGAGGCGGACCTTGGGATTGACTCGATTAAGCGAGTTGAAATTTTAAATAACTTCCGGAAGTTGCTCCCTGAGTTCAGTCAGGAAAAGCTGGAGAGCGGCATCGAGAAACTGGCCGGCACGAAGACTCTGGAAGGCATCATCGAGTGGATTCGCTCGCTGGATGATGACACCGCGGGCGATGCAAGTTTCGCCCCTGAGAAGATTGAAGTTGGCAATGCCGAACGCGTGATGCGCGGCATCGTACAGGTCAAAGAGCTTGCCGCACCTGCGGGAAAGACGAGCAAAACACTCGCTCCCACAGCTCTGATCGTATCTGAGCACAAGCAGTACACGGCAGCTCTAGAGAAGTCTCTGAAAGGGAACGGACAGAAGGTCTTTACTGTCTCGCCAAGTACCTTTAAGGGCAAGGACATTTCAACCGTTGTCGAAGGTATTCGCGCTAAGGACGGTGCCATCGGCTCGGTAATCTATTTGAGCCCGGCGAATGCGGAAAATGGCGTCGAGTTTGAGGCAGTCAGCGATTACTTTCAGCTCGTCAAGGAATGCGAGTCCGATCTGCGTGAACAGAGCGCAAACGGAATGCGTTCGTCCGTGATCTGTGTCACCTTCATGGGTGGAGCGTTCAATACGGAATCTCCAGTGAAGAATATCGACCGAGATAGCCTCGTTCAACAGGCTGGTGTGGTCGGTCTGACCAAAACGGTTGGAAAAGAGTTCGACGGCGTTCATGTCAAAGCAATCGATTTTGAGCCCGATGTTGACGCGCAAAAACTAGCCACTGCTGTCCTCTCTGAAATTTGTGTGGAAGACGATATCGTTGAGGTTGGTTATAGAGGCGGACAACGTGTCGGTTTAGATGTCGTTGAAGCACCATATGCACACTCGGAAGACAATGTCGCGCCACTCACGTCATCATCCGTGGTGCTTGTCACTGGTGGCGCGCGTGGTATCACTGCCGAGATAACCCTGGATCTTGCTAGACGATATCAGCCGAATTTCGTAATCGTCGGAAGATTGCCGCGTCCCGTAGATAATGAATCTGCAGTGACTGCCGGTCTTGAAACTCAAAAGGACATCAAAGCGGCTATCATTGCCGACATGCAGGCGAATGGAAAGATTATCAACGTTCGCGACGTTGAGAAGACCTATCAGCAACTGCTTCGAGAGCGCGAAGTTAGAACAACTCTTGCGAAGTTGCAAGCAGCCGGCGCCACCGTTCGATATTACTCTGTTGACGTTAACGACGACGATGCATTCGCTAGGCTCATCGATTCGGTTTACGAAACTTCCAACATCGATGTCGTGATTCATGGTGCCGGCATCATCGAAGACGCTCTGATAAAGGACAAAACTGTTGATTCCTTCCGCCGCGTATTCAACACCAAGGTGAAGAGCGCGTTGACGCTTGCTCGCAAGCTGCGGTTCGATACGCTGCAATCGCTGTTCTTCTTCTCTTCAGTGGTAGGACGTACCGGCAATTCCGGCCAAGCCGATTACGTCTCCGCTAATGAGGCGCTTAGCAAGCTTGCTCTTCAAATCAGTCAGAGCACAAAAGCCCGCGTCGCCTCACTCATGTGGGGACCATGGCAAGCGGGAATGGCGCCCCCCGAGTTGGAAGAAGTTTTCGCCAGTCACGGTTGGTCGATGATTCAGCCAGCCGATGGACGCGCCTGCTTTTATGAAGAACTGAACCGGACGGCGAAGCAAGAAGTAGAGGTTTTGCTCGTAGGTAAACTGAAAAGCGCAAACGGGAATGGGTCAGCAAGCGCAGGCGTCTCGGGGACTTCGTCCGCAAGCAAACCCTCGGTTTCAAACCAACCGATCGCCGACACGACCACGGAGTCTAATGGAAACGGTTCAGCATCTACTGGCTCCTCGAATCTAACCGTCAAACCATCCGGTGTCGTCCTTCACCAGGCGACCGTGGAGTCAACAACACCTCCTACACTGGCGTTCACGATTGAAACCAAAGACCATATCTATCTCGACGACCACAAATTTGATGGCATTCCAGTGATGCCAATGGCGGTGGCACTAGAGTTGATGATTCAGGGGGCGAAATCGGTTTATCCAGACCGCAGTGTGGTGAAAGTCTCCAACCTTGATATACCTTCTGGGGTTGTGTTCCACAGCGACCAGAAGAAATTTGTCGTCGAAGCGAAGCCGGAGCGTGGTACGGACGGCCTGGTTTCCGTTCAACTATCGTCATTGACTGGCAAAACCAAGAAGACACACTTCCATTGTAAGGTGCAGATGTCTGCGGCACCGAATCCGGCGCCTGAAATCTGGAACACCCAGGATGAGACTGCTATTCCGCAGGTGATTGGACCCTGTTCCAAACTTGCGAGCGAGACCGATGTTCCACAGCCTGGTGATGTCTACGGTAAGTGGTTGTTCCACGGTCCGATCTTCCAGGGAATAAAAGAGGTTATGCATCTCGCCGAAGATGGTATCGCGGGCAAGGTCAAGGGCGCCCGTCCGATTGACTGCATCAGGTCCGCGGATTCAAGTCGCTGGAATATAGATCCGGTCCTTCTTGATAGCTCTATGCAACTTGCCGGTATCTGGGCTCGTTTCTATCGAGACGTCACAGTGTTGCCCACCGGGTTCAAATCGATGCACTTCTTCGGAGCGATGCCGATGAACGCGACTGCTCAGATATTCCTCAACCCGACAATGGCCACGGAACTGCTTTGTGATCTGGCCATTTACGATGAAAACGGAAAGATTGCCGTCATCGTCGAAGGTCTGGGTGGTATCGCGAGTAAAGCATTCAACCGTTTCTCTTCTCAGGAGCCGCAAAAACAGCTAGTTCCCTAATATCGCAGATCGAGCAATTGCTCGAACCACTACGCAAGTCGAACGTGATGTTCGCATATCAGTAATATGAGCTCGGCCGCAAATCGAAATTCTGGAAAGATTGCAATTGTAGGAATGTCCTGCCTCTATCCAGGCGCACCGGATCTCTCCAGCTTCTGGTCGAATATTGTACGGGGCGTCGACGCCACCCGTGAGGTCTCTTCCAGCGAGTGGGATGTCGATGATTACTACGATCCCGAGTCGCGTAAGTTTGGAAGTGTTTACTCTAAACGTGGCGGTTTTATCAGCGAGTACGCCGACTTCGATCCGCTGCAGTTTGGAGTGATGCCTTCTGGTGTCGCGGGTGGTGACCCAGACCAGTTTCTGACTTTGCGAGTAGCTCACGAAGCAATGGCTGATGCCGGCTATCTCGATGGCAAAAAGCAGTTCGATAAGGATCGTGCTGAAGTCATACTAGGCCGGATATCGGCTCCTGGTGCGGGAAGTATGAACTTGACCCATCAGTCGAAAACCGTTCATGAAGTTTCCGGCCTTCTGCGTGGACTTTTACCTAACCATCCGGAGGTCGTAGACGCTGCTGTTAGCGAAATGACGAGTCGTCTGGTTACGTGCAATTCTGATACCATTCCGAGTGCGATGCCGAACGTGCTTGCCGGACGAATAGCTGCCAAACTCGGATTTCGCGGTCGAAACCTATTAATCGACGCTGCTTGTGCTTCTTCAATGGTCGCGGTTGAAACGGCAGTCCAAGACCTTCTTAGCCACCAGTGTGATTTTGCGTTGGCTGGCGGTTTGCATGTCAATGCTTCTCCCGTCTTTTTCCAGATGTTCTGTGGTCTCGGTGCATTATCGCGAAAAGACATCATTCGTCCGTTTGACGAATCAGCGGATGGCACATTGCTTGGAGAGGGCATTGGCATCCTTGTTTTAAAGCGCCATGAAGACGCGATTGCGGATGGCGATAGAATCTATGCCACGATTTGCGGCGTGGCGTCCTCCAGTGATGGATACGGTGGAAGTGTGCTCTCACCGTCGCTTGACGGGGAGGCGCTGGCGATGGAGAAAGCCTACAAGATGGCCGGTATCTCGCCCAAGAGCATAGGTCTTCTGGAAGCGCACGGGACGGGCACTCCGACTGGCGACGTGGTGGAACTGCAGGCTGTTGAGAAGGTGTTCGGACAAGCATCGGAGAGTCGAGACGGCAAGCCATGGTGCGCGATTGGTTCGGTCAAGTCGATGATTGGACATTGCCAATCTGCGAGCGCTGTTGCCGGGATTATCAAAGCCGCGCTTGCGCTGCATCATAAAATTTTGCCCCCCACTTTGCACGTTTCCGAGCCAAATCGAAAAATTAACTGGGAGAAACATCCTTGCTATGTGAATACCCAGTCGCGTCCCTGGATCCACGCTGAGAATTCTGAGGAAGCTCGTCGTGCGGCAGTTAGCGCATTTGGGTTCGGCGGAATCAACGGGCACATGATTCTTGAGGAAGCTGAAAAAGGTTCCTCTATGACTCGCCATAAGAGTGCTGTTAAAGCAGCTTCGGAACAAGGAATGCCGGTCACTCCGGCTGCCTCACTTGCTTCACTCGACAGTGCCCTGATGCGTACTTGGGATTCGGAGGTGTTCGCATTAAGTGCCAATTCTCCCGCTGAACTTGCAAAAGATTTGGAGACACTGGAAACTTACGTGACGCGCTCCATGGAAAGCGGCATCCCGGAGGGATTTTTTAAAGACCTTGCATTTAGTATTAATTGTAGGAAATTAGGAGCGAATGGCGCCACAGGTGGTGCCATCAATATGCCGGCTAACAACAGCCGTAAGATTTATCGTCTGAGTATTGTTGCTGCAAACCTGGATGAATTGGTTAGCAGAGTTCAGTATGCTCGCAAGTTAATTGAGGCGGGCAAGCCTGCTGTGCAAGAAGCAGACAAGGGCGTCTACTACACCAGCCCCGGCACCGCTATCGGTGGCAAGGTTGGATTCCTTTATCCGGGATTGGGTTCCGCATACGGTGGCATGCTGTCGGATTTGTGCATGCACTTCCCCGAGGTGCGCGAAGTCTTCGATATTGTCGATACCGTGGCCTTGGCGGAAAAGGCGTCGGTTTTACCAAGTCGAATGATTTTTCCGCCGGACCGTGACTCCTCGAACTCAATGGAATTGGCGTCCGCAGATTTCGCTGTCGTGGCCATTCTTCTTGCCGAATATGCTTTGCACCAATTGCTTCTACATCTCGAAATAAAACCTGACGCCCTTATGGGATGCAGTACCGGTGAGTTTGCCGCCATCACTACAGGTGGTGCTGTGGATGTGCTCAGTGTGTCAGAAACCTTTTATGGATTGAGTACTAATGTAGCCCGCGCCATTCCAGCCGCTGCGCTGGCAGAATTGCGCTCGCTTCGTATTCTCGCTCCTGCAAGCGATGTTATGGCACTCGTCAAAAACAACGATGTTCATCTGAGCGCTGACCTTGGAGAACGACACATTATTGTCACTGGCACCATAGCTGGTACCGATGCGCTGAGTGATGAATTAGCGAAGCGCAAGATTGTTTCCCAGGTTCTTCCCATCGCAATACCTTACCATACGCCTCTAGTCCACGACCTGATAGACGGTGAGCATGATGCCGTCAAATCCGTAGACATCCGACCTCTGGTGGTGCCGAGTTATGCCTGTTCAACAGCAGAGCGATATCCCGCTGATGAGAAGCAATTGCGAGCGATGTTCACCGACCTGTTTACAAAGCCGATCAGGCTGCGCGAAACCATACAGACGATGTACGACGATGGTATCCGACTTTTTATCGAGGTTGGCCCGGGTGGGGTCCTTTCGAGCGTGGTCGATGGCATCCTCGGTAGTAAGCCGCACATAGCTGTTCCTACAAATTTATCATCGAAACCGGCACTGACACAGCTTAACCACGTTCTAGCTGCGCTCTACACTCAGGGTGTGTCAGCAAATTTCGAATATCTGTACATGCGTCGAGCTCCTGTTGAGCTCGATTGGCGCTCGCTAAAAGCTCCCGTGGTTAAACGCCAACCGCTCAAGCTTTCGCTTGTTCACACCAAGCTTGAAGTGTCGCCTGAACTCGCTGTTCCTCTTGCGCAGACCGTTTCGCAAATTTCTTCTTTGCCGGATAATTCACCTCACGATCGCTATGAAAACACGCAGAGCGACTGCGGAAGTAGTGAGGTTGAATCAGCTAATTTGCTGGGCTCTTTTATGAACACCAATGCAGCGTTTTACTCGCGGATGGCAGCAACTCAGGAGAGAATCATGACCGCTTTTCTCTCATCCAATGTCGAGCAGCCATTCTCTGATGAAACCAACATCTATGCTAGTGATGACGTTCAAAACCTTCCGGGCTTAGTGTCGCACCACCAGTGGCAAGAGGACCGTCAAGCAAGCGAATGTGCTGGTCTTCAGCAGAATCGAGATGATTTCGGAAACGTCTCAGAGCCGCCGTTTCTTAGCCGCTTCCGAATTCGAGCGGTTGCTGGGTCTACGGAATTTGACCTGCACATTGGCCTTGATACCGATCTCTATTTGTTAGACCATGCGGTTGGCGGTCAGGTCAGCGTAGAGCCTCCCGCGCGCGTTTTCTTGATGCCTCTCATGGTTTCTCTAGAAATTATGGCTGAGGCTGCTTCCGCCCACGCAGGCGAGGGGGTAATTGTCAGGCTGGAACAGGTCAAAGCCTTCAAACGAATCTCCGTTGACCATCTTGGAGTAGATCTTCATTTATCTGCAACCGGTGATAGTAGTCGCGTTCATGTCAAAATGTTTGACGCCGGCGACATGGTAAATCCGATTTTAATCGCTGACTTTTTGTTTGCCATGAAATATCCGGAAGTTGCTTCGGCTCCTGAAATAACGGTCACCGGTAACTCTCCGACGAATCTCACGGAGCGTTCGCAGCTTTATGCTCCGCCCAATATGTTTCACGGTTCCCGAATGCAGGCAGTGACTGCGATTACGAATGTCGGCAACAAGAGTATTGAGGGCTTGGCAGAAGCTTCTCCAGCGCGTCACTGGATGCCTCATGTACCGGTAGCGAACTTCTTGTTACACCCACTATTGCTCGATAATGCAAGTCAGTTTGTTCTCTTTTATTTGTACGAGAAACAGATGCCGGCGATTGCGCTATTGCCATTTTTCATCGAGTCTGTTGAGTTCTTTTACTCCCCCAATGACCTACCGCCTGTTATTTCGGGACGTGCTCTCCTGCATACCGTTTCTGAAAAAGCGACCGAGGCGAAGGTTGAGGTTGTAGATGATCTGAATCGAGTTTGGATGCGTGTAAATGGCATCAACAGTAAACGTGTGATGCCTCATGAAAAGCTTGTCGACTTCTTCCATAAGCCACTTCAACGACACATCGCGACCCGTCGGACTGTCAATCAGGCTTTAAGTCATCTGTGCGTATTGACTGAGTTTAAAACGGGCTTGTTGCCAGCGGATGACGCTATTTTGGATTGGTGCCTTGATTATTTACTAACGAGGAGTGAGCGCAGTTTTTGGCGCACGCAACTTAAGTTCGAGAAACGCAAGACAGATTGGCTGCATGGACGAATTGCCGCCAAAGAAGCCGTTCGAATGCTTGTCAAAGAGCGCCTCGGTCGAGAAATAGGAATGCTCGACATCGAGATTTCAAACGACTTCGACCGACGTCCCCTGGTTGCTGTGAGTGGTGGAATTGCCGGATTATCAATTTCCATATCTCACACCGACGGCATCGCTGTGGCGCTCGCGAGTTTTCTCAGCGATGGCAAGCCCGGTGTTGATGCGGAGAAAATTCAAACTCGCGACCCTGATTTAGCAGACCGGTTTTTAACTGTGGACGAATCGGGTTACCTGAACTCGTGCGCATCGCACTCGCGTGATACCGAACTAACGCGGCTCTGGTCGGCGAAGGAAGCCGTCTACAAGTCCTTGGGTGGGGAATTCGAACTCACATCGTTCGAGATAGATGTCTCTTCTATGACACCATATGCGATGTCGATCCACAACACTGGCACGACCAGCAGATTTCAAGTATATTCAGAACTAGTCGGCGATTACGTCCTCTCATATACGCTTGCATGATTGCATATCGCTAAGATCAAGACTGGTGTGTTTAAGGCCTAAATGTCTGTCGTGACATGCGATGTTAGCCATCGCTCTAAATCTGCAACATCACTGAAATCTAAAAGATCAACTGCTAGCTGCTCCAGTTGCTCCAGACAGAGCTCTTTTATCTGTGCGCAGACCTGTCCTAGTTCGCCGAACCGTCTGGTAAGCAATGACTTTACCAATGATGCTGCTTCACCATGTCGACCTTGCAGAAGTCCTAACTCCATTCCGCGAGCCTGTCCTTGCTGGAGGCCTTGTTCGAGTCCTTGTTCGCGACCCCTTTCGAACCCCTCTTTGAGTCCCTTTTCCATCCAACTAGTTACGATTTCCATAACTCCCTCCCTGCGAGGTTCTTCAAGCTGTTCCAGGGCCGCGACGAATAGACTCTCTTCCGACTCAGGAGTCTCAGGTATGAATCTACAAAACCCGCGATAAGTCTCGATTTAGCTCTGTCAAGTCTCAAGTCGGCGATCATTCTCAGACATTCCAATTTTACCCTGAAGCGCTCATGCTGAGCAAAGACTAGGGGGCACCGCCCGGCGCAACCTTTGAAGAGATCTCAGACTTGCGCTGTTTGTCGTACAGTTCTTCAGCCAGTTTTTGCGTCTTGTGCAGCCGAGTCCGGACCTTTCCTTTTATGAATTGATTGATCAAAAATCGCGGAATTGGCAGCCCTGGCTCTATGTTAGAGGTCAGCTTCAATCGAGTCTTCGCTTGCTCGACTGGCGTCAACTCCCACTTGCCGGACATCTCCTTGAGCGACTTGTCCGCTTCGATTAGCTCATAAGATAAGAGCTCGTTCTCCTTGACGGTAATTTTCAGCGTTGTTTGAACTGTTCCATAGAACGGAATTCTTTCAAACTTCTGCTGGACTATTGCCTCTTTGCCTTCTGTCGACTTAATATCCGCGTCAAATTTGTCTGCACTCGTCACGGCTTTCCATACGCACTCTTTAGGTGCATTCACCACGGTCGTATCCGATACGGAGTTGCACTTTTCGGACTTCGCCGCAGCCTGCCCGTGCAGCGCGCTCAGGATGGTGATGCTGGATAGTAGGACCAAGCCTTTATTCATAGACGCCTTTGGACATTTCCCGGTCACCAAGATCATACCCAGATTCTTCCGTAACTCCCCGCTTGTAGCAAAGGTTTTAGCAGGAGATGACCGCTTGTGTATCAATTCCCCGAACCTTTCAATGAGGAACTGAAACTGCTAACAGCCATTAATAAACAGACTGCTACCGCCCGCGATACCAATCCGCAACCTGTGTATCAAATCTTGATTTCGCTACCGAGCAATGTCAAAAATTGTTTCATCCATTCCGGATGTCCAGGCCAGGCAACCGCTGTGACTAATTTGCCGTCGGTATGAGCGAAAGCCGCGTTAGCACCGGGGTTAACCCAGGTTGCTCCTGCGGACTCCACTTCAGGGCGCACGGCGAAATATGCGGTGCAACAGCGACCTTTTAGAACTCCAGCCGCAGCAAGGATTTGGGGACCGTGACATATCGTAGCAACAGGTTTGTTGGTCTCGAAGAAGTGTTGAACAATCTCGATGACGCGGCTGTTTAAGCGCAGATATTCTGGAGAACGGCCACCGGGAACGACCAGTGCATCATAGGTCGTTTCATCGACCTCTTCAAAGGAGTGGGTTAAGGCGAAGTTATGACCTGGCTTCTCTGAATAAGTTTGAGCGCCGTCAAAGTCGTGAATGGCTGTCTTGACGGATTCGCCGGCCTTTTTGCCTGGACAGACCGTATGTACGTCGTGCCCGACCATGGTCAAGATTTGGAAAGGCACCATTGCTTCGTAATCCTCAACGAAGTCGCCAACTAGCATCAAAATTTGTTTGCCTGCCATTCAGCCTCCTTATTCGCATACTCATAAAGTTTGGAAATTATAGTCGGTTATCGTGCTGGGTATATTGTTTCGGAACACTGATGAGGAATTCACGGGAATGGCGGCCCAACGCAAGAAAGGCAAAAATTCAAACAAGCCCAAAGCCGCAAGGTCCAGCTCTGCGAAGATCGAAGAGCCCATAGACCCGAAGACTGAGTCTGTGGCAACCGGCTCCACGGTTCCCGACGACTCCAGGGCTCAGGTGGCACACACGGAAACCGTGCTCGCGCACGCCGACAGCGTATCAGTCAGCGGTGCCGATTTAGTCGAAGCGGTGGCTGATAATGCTGCGCCTGAGCCAGAACCGCTATCAGCTTCAGAAATTGAAACTGCTCTTGGCGAACATCCTGCTGAACGTAATTCCCTGGACATAAACACAGAGTCAGAGACTCTGGACAAGATTGAAGGGGTCGATGAAACGGTAGCTCCGGAGACTGACGGTAAAGAGTTGAATCTTTCAGAAAGCGAGGGGAATCGCGGAACTTCAGCGACCGTGGGAGATTCTGCTCGGACTGCATCAGGCGGTGAGACTGCCACTGCCGTGGCAGAGAAAACAGCTGGTGAAGAGAACCCAGCAAAGGGTGACTACACTTCGGCTGCTGCGTTTGGCGCTGAGAATTTCAGTAAGAATGAGATAAAAACGCTGCTGGTTCCCGTTAACCCATTTCATCGCCTGATTGCCTGTTCCATTGTGATCGTCTGCTATTCATTTCTCGGCTATCTGTTTCTTAACGGGCCAGTCGCCGTCAACGCCCACGGCTTGCATACGGTGGATCTGCCCGAGGCTGGTGATTATGTTTTGATCTTCAAGGGCGACACGCAGGACGCGTACGGATGGACAATCGATGGGCGTTTTCGAAATTCTCTGGAAATTGATATGGAGCCGATTGAGCCAGAGCAGCGTGTTGAGAAAGTAGAGCCAATCAAGGACCTCTCCGGAGCAGACTTCTTTTCTGTTGCCGAGTACGAAGTGAATCAACCCGGAAAGTACAATCTTTGGGTTAAGTGGAACGACCCTAACAATCGCTGCAAAGGAAAGATAACGCTGGAGAAGGATCCTGTTGAGAAATTCATCTTCAAGTGGGTGGTGGGCATAATTGGAACCCTTGCCTTGATTTTCATGTGCGGAATTCCTATGACGACCAGCAAGGCGCAATCGACGTTACAAGGGCAACATCCGCAGGCATAACGATCGTATATATTCCGTAGATCTTGCATTAAGTTCACACCCAAACGCTCTCGCTATGCTATTTTGAGGCTGAAATTTTGCCTGACCATTGGTCGCCAGTCGACCGAAAATTTGCCAGAGGTTGCTCGATGTCGTTCAAACACAAATACGGATTCGTTAAGGTTGCAGCTGGTCTGACGCTGGCATTCGCTCTTTGCCCGGGCGCATTTGCCGATCAGTCGACATGGCGAAAATTGATGGATGAGGGCGCTGCATCCTATAAGTCTGGAAATTACCCGGCCGCGATAAAAAGCTATGGGGATGCAGTCGAGCAGGCGGTTAACTACGAAAAGGCAGACGAGGATCGTGCCACCACCCTTAATGACATCGGACTTGTTTTCGAAGACATGAAGGACTACGGGAAAGCGCAAAAGTACTTCATTGACTCGATTGAATTGAAGAAAAAAAGTCTTGGTTCTACCAACTACGCATTGGTTGCACCGCTGAATAATCTCGCTGGTTCCTATTTGCGTGAGAAAAAATACGAAGAAGCAATTGGCACGATCAAAGAAGCCAATGATGTGATCGAAAAGTCTAAGGGGTCTACGGATCCGGCTTTGTCACTGAACCTCAATCGTCTCGCCGGCGCCTACCAAGCTCAGAAAAAATATCAGGAAGCTGCCGATGCGCTGACTCGCTCCCTTGAAATTGCAAAGAAAAATTTTGGCGATAAACATCCTGCAGTTGCTGTGATTCAAAACAACCTTGCGTTAGCAAAACGTTTTCTTGGACAAGCTGACGAGGCCGACAAGCTGTATAAGGATAGCCTGCAAATTCGCCAGGAGGCGCTAGGCGGTGACAGTTTGGAAGTTGCGAGCAGTTTAAATACAATGGCTTTGAACTATCGTGAGCAACAGAAGTTTGAAGAGGCGGAACCACTTCTTGCTCGCTCGCTGGAGATTGTTCGCAAGGCACCGAATGCGACACCACAGCAGAAAGTTGCAGCTATGAAAAACTTGGGACTGGTTTATCGAGAATTGGGCTCGCCCGAAAAGGCCAAGCCTCTTTACGAAGAAGCCGTTGCCATGCAGATCAAGGAGTTCGGAGCTGATGATTTCCAACTGATTGATACCTACGCTGACATGGGACAGATGGATCAAGAGCTGGAAGACTACGAGGGGGCGAAAAAGGTTTTCGAGCGAGCATTGGAAATATGCGATAAAGTCGGCAGCCAGGCCGATAGCCTTAGACTTAAAGTGATGGACCGGCTTGAGGATACCTATCGCCAGACCGATGATTTGACCGGTGCCATGAAGCTCAATGACCGAGTACGGGCATTGATAGAGGGCGCCGGAGGTTCCGTCGACAATAAATCACTCGCGCGTAAACTAAACGACCAGGCCATGCTATATATGCAGCAGGGCGATCTGGACAAGGCTGCGGATTACCTGAAGCAAGCCCTGGCTGCCGACCAGAAACGCTCTGAGAAAGCAACTTCCGAATCAAGCACCTATATGAGCAACCTTGCCCGAATTTACGAGCAACGTGCCAACTGGGAAGAAGCGAAGAAACTGTATCAATCAGCTCTCGAAATTCGGGAGAAGACCGAAGGAGACGACCCGACAGCAGTTGCAGCGACCCTGAGGCATTATGCCAAAGTGCTGAGACAGTTGAATTTAACCGCTGAAGCTGACACGGCCGATAAACGAGCCGAGAAGATTGAGGATGCTGCCGGGGAATAGTGTCTATAGGGTTCGGAAGACGGAATTTGCTGAATCGATGTCGGTGGGACCTGGCACATGGAGACTTGATTAATGAGAAGCCGTCAAACTTTGGGGACTTTATTCGCTGCTGTCTGTGCTGTTGGTTTGTTTGCAGGAGCTGCTCGGGCCGCTGATGAGGGCGGAGACAAGACTGGTGCCGGCGGAGACAAGCCGTCTGGACCAACTTTCAGTGGAAACGTGTCCTGGTATGGTCCAGGATTCGACGGAAAGAAGACCGCCTCCGGGGAGATCTTTGATATGAAGAAGAGCACCGCTGCGCACTTGAAGCTGCCATTTCAAACCAAAGTTCTGGTCGAGAATCCGCGGACCGGGAAATCGGTCGTAGTGAAGGTTAATGACCGCGGACCCTACGCGAAGAAGCGCGTTATGGATCTATCGAAGGGCGCCGCTCAAAAACTGGGCACTCTTCTAGGGGGAGTGGCATTCGTCGAATGCACCGTAATCGGCAAGGACGCAAAAGCAAGTCTGATCAACCCACTAATCATTTCGCAGGCTGAGCCTGGTATTCGCTAAGGCAGTCTGACTGCGTCATGCGGCACAAGTTCAATCGGAAGTCTTAGAGGTGTTTGCCACCATTGGCGGTACTTCTAACCGTCACTTCAACGCGTCGGGGCTGGAATGAGGTAGTTTGGAACCAAACTGCCAGACAGGAGCCGGCAAATATGACTGCGATTGAGCCAATCGTGGCTGAGAAATTGTCGAGACCGAGGTGTACGGCAAAGTTTCGCATTAAAATGGCGGCTGCGATTACTAACATCACTGCAAACGTTTCCGAGAGCGTGAGAAGTGATGTCGTTTTAGTAACTAGAGGAGAACGTTCCAAATCGGTCTTCTTGTAATAGTCTTCGGTCACTATCCAACCTCCAAGCGAAGAAACGTTCGGCGCAGAATGCGCGCTTAAGCGCTAATTGACACCGAGAAATCATTACTTCTCGACTATACATTGCCCCACTTGATAACGGCAGGGATATTAGGCTCTGTTTAATAATTGGGAAACAGAACTGCGCTCTCGTTCAAAACGGAGAGCACCTATCGAGCAGAGCAAGGATTGACTACCAACCCTTTTTGTCGGTACCCATGATCTTCTTGATTACTTTGCCAAGCGGATCGTAGAACTCATCAACAACCCGCTCCTTCAAAGGAATGATGGCGTTATCGGTGATGTGAATATCTTCCGGGCAAACTTCCGTGCAGCATTTTGTGATGTTGCACATCCCGATATGACCTTCGTCCTTGAGATACTGCATGCGGTTGGCAGTGTCTTTAGGGTGCATCTCGAGACCGGCAGTTCTAACTAAGAAACGCGGTCCCATGAACGCATCTTTGCGATCGTGGTCGCGCAAGACGTGACAAACGTTTTGACACAGGAAGCATTCGATACATTTTCTGAATTCTTGCACGCGATCGATGTCTTCCTGGTGGATGATCCACTCTTTGTCATCAGGCGCAGGCGAGAAACCTTTGATCTTTTTGTTGACTTCATAATTCCAGGACACATCGGTGACCAGGTCCTTGATGATCGGGAAAGTTTTGATCGGAGCAACTCTGATTTCTTCGCCTTCTTCGAATCGATCCATTCGAGTCTTGCACATCAAGCTCGGCATACCGTTGACTTCAGCGCTGCAGGAGCCGCATTTTGCAGCTTTGCAATTCCATCGCACGGCGAGATCCGGCGAGTCTTTTGCTTGGATTGCGTGGATGGCATCAAGCACAACCATGCCTTCTTCGACCTGGACCTCGTAGTCTTTGAACTCTCCGGCGTCCGCTGTCCCGCGATAAACTTTGAGTTTGGCTTTACGCATTACTTGGAACTCCTTATTTCTTGTCTGCTTCGAAGAGTTTCTTTAAATCTTCTGGCATCGCCGGTAGTGGCGTGTGCTCCAGCTTCATCTGGTCGCCATCTTTCGAGACGGCTGTGTTGACCGTTGCCCACTTACCTTTGTCGGTGTCGGGGAAGTCCAGGCGGCTGTGCGCTCCTCGGCTCTCAGGACGAGAGTTTGCGCTGCGTGCGATTGCTTCGGCCGATACGATCATGTTTTTCAAATCTCTGCAAAGGTGCCAGCCAGGATTAAACCGCTTGTCGCCTTTGACAGCGACTTTGGCTATGTCCTTTTTGAGTTCCTGCAATTTCTCTATGCCGATTTCCATCTCTTTCGCTTCGCGGAAAATTCCTACGTGGGCGTCCATTATGTTATTCATCTGTTTCGCCACGTCGTAAGGATTGGGTCCTTCGCGATGGAAAGGCGCTTCTAGTTCTTCAATCGCAGCTTCAATATCTTTCTCGTTGATTGAAGGAAAACCGCCAAGCTGTTTTGCATAATCTGATGCGCCGGCTCCGGCTCTGCGACCGAACACGATCAAGTCGGACAATGAGTTGCCGCCGAGGCGGTTGGCGCCGTGCATTCCGCCTGCGCATTCGCCAGCCGCGAACAAACCGGGAACGCGAGTCGCTGCCGTATCTGCTTCGACTCTGATACCACCCATGATGTAGTGGCAAGTCGGTCCGACTTCCATCGGTCCGGCTGTGATGTCCACATCAGCGAGTTCTTTGAACTGGTGATACATCGAAGGAAGCTTTTTCTTGACGCGTTCCGGATCCTGATAGGAGATGTCGAGGAATACACCGCCGTGCGGGGAACCTCTTCCTTCCTTGTTCTCGATGTAGATGGCTCGAGCGACATTGTCGCGTGTAGACAGCTCAGGTGGTCTGCGAGCTTCGGTTCTCTTTCCGGCAATCGCTGCTTCAACCCACTCTTTGGCTTCGGCTTCATCCGCAGCGAATCCGTCCTTAGTCGATTCCGGCAAGTACTTCCACATGAAGCGTTCGCCTTTGCTGTTGCGGAGGATGCCGCCTTCTCCTCTAACACCCTCTGTGACGAGAATGCCGCGAACGCCTGGAGGCCAGACCATTCCCGTTGGGTGGAATTGAACAAACTCCATATCGATCAGATCGGCTCCGGCTTCGTAAGCAAGACCTTGACCGTCTGAAGTGTATTCCCAGGAGTTTGAGGTGACTGAGTAAATTTTGCCTACACCGCCTGTGGCAAGTACGACGGCTTTTGCTTTGAACAATACGTAGCGTCCGTCTTCGCGGTAGTAGCCGAAGGCGCCGGAAATCTTATCGCCGTCTTTAAACAATTTCGAGATTGTGCATTCCATGTAAACGGTGATGCCTTGATGAACGCCCTGGTCCTGGAGCGTTCTTATCATCTCCAAGCCGGTTCTATCTCCGACGTGACAAAGGCGTTTCCACTTATGTCCGCCGAATGCGCGCTGAAGAATTCTGCCGTCTTTTGTTCTGTCAAAAACCGCTCCCCAACGCTCGAGTTCTCGGACTCGGTCCGGTGCTTCCTGGGCATGCAGTTGAGCCATGCGCCAGTTGTTGAGCAGTTTGCCGCCGTTCATCGTATCTTTGAAGTGTGTTTCCCAGCCGTCTTGCGGGTCGACGTTCGCGAGAGCCGCAGCCACGCCGCCTTCTGCCATAACCGTGTGGGCTTTCCCGAGGAGTGATTTGCAAATCAGACCAACGTTCAAACCCATCGCCGACACTTCGATCGCCGCTCGGAGTCCGGCTCCGCCGGCTCCAATCACTATGACGTCGTGTTCATGTGTTTCGTAAGTAGCCATTTTCTTTCCTTAACTGAATTACAAAGTCTCAAGCACTATCAGAGTTTTATTTAGAACAGAACACCCGGGGGGATAATTTTGGCCGCTACGGATCTGATGTACAAATCGGTGAGACCGACCGAGAATAGGCTAGCCCATGCCCAGCCCTGGTGGTGTTCGTTCAGTTTGGTCACGAAGTGCCAAATCCTGAATTGAGCTTTTTGCTGTTCTGTTTTGCTGAAGCAACTTACCGCGCCGCCGCAGAGATGGCGCCAGGCGTGGCAGCCGAATGTGTAGCCGGAAAGCAAGTAGCAGTTTAAGCACATGAACAATGACAAGAGCGACACGGTAAAGCGACCATCTGGTGCGCGGAAAGATATGATCGCGTCGTACCAAAGGACCAGTAAAACGAGTGCAGCGCAGTAGAAGAAGTAGCGGTGCATGTTTTGAAGAATAAATGGAAATTTAGTTTCGCCACTATATCCGGTGCCGCTGGTTCCCATGACTGCGCAACCGGGAGGTGTCATGAAGTATGCGCGGTAATAGGCTTTTCGGTAGTAGTAGCAGGTCGCGCGGAAGCCGGCTGGAATCCATAGGATTAGAATTGCCGGTGAGAAATGCCACCAGTCAAAAGCTAACTTGGGCGAGTAGAACGGAGAGAGGTACTGATCAACTTCGAAATAATTGTTCTCGAATGTGCGGAACGTCGCATACGCGATGAACACACCGAATCCCACCGCAACCATCAGTGGATTCGCCCACCAGTTGTCCGTTCGCGCTGTGCGCCCTGGATGTGCTTTGCTTTCAATCGTATTAGTCATTAGGGAATCCTTCTCTTTGCAGGATTTGTTTCTTCTGAAACCGGCTCAGATAATGACAACACGTGTGCGGCGCTACGAGAACTCTCACAGCGCCAGCGATGTACATGAAGTAAACACGATTGCCTTGGTAAACCTTGAACCGAGCGAAGATGAGCCCTCGCGCGACAACTTTTTAGCGGCGCTTAGCTTCTCTATCACTATTAATTATATCAACTACAACCTGCTCTAATCACGCTTTAAACCTTTTGCACGATCACATACAAATGATATCCGATTGATTCTTAAGTGCGGTTAACCTGGAGAAGCTTCCCATCTAGAGCCACTTTCCGCGGACATCCTGTTGGCAACGGGATGGAACCTGGCGAAAAAAATGGCGTCTTTTTAATCGGTTGACGCTGCCTAAAACTCACAACAAATATGTTGATCCAGGGGTTGAGCGAACAATCAAAAGCGGCTCGACAACCTGTCCGACACGGCTCCGTGAGCCATGGTGCGAACCAAAGAGGATGAGATGAAAAAGAAAGCTGAATCGCAAGCTACCACTTATAAAAGTAGGAAGCCGAAAACACATATCGAAACAGATCGCCGGTACGTCATGGAGCGTTTGGATCAATCGCTTCCTCTGGTGACCGAAGATTGGAATCGAGTAGAGCAAATGCTCAATTTGCTGACGGAGTTCGCGCCTAGTGGAATGGTCACGGAACTTGCCAACGCCATCGCTAGCTATGCTGATGACCAGGCTCGTCGCGGCTACGTACTTGGACAGGAAGACCTGGTAAGAGAGCTGCGCCGCCGGGTGGCATAGTTGTCGTAAACACTCAGGGCTTGAATTTCCAAGAAGATTTGAGCCAAAGTCGGTTTAAGCGGATAAACTTACATTAGTGCGAAGTCACCAAGAGCCCGCCTTGGAAGCGGGATTGCCAAGAGTGGCGCGCAGGCAGTTACACCGCTGGAGTTTCGATTTTGTCGGCCGAGTTGATTACCGGATCTGTAATGGTCATAGCCATGTACTTTATTCTGGCTCCCCGGTTCAACACATACCTCTATAGAGCGTTGCTATTTTTTCCGTCCCGTTTCCCGCCAGACTTTGAAGGTGTTCCGGCGCTCGAGTGCGTTGCTGGTGAAGACGTCTACTTCAAAGGGAGCATGGGACAGACTCTCAATGGGTGGTACTTTCACAAGGGTGACAGCGAATATCACATTCTCTTCAGTCATGGGAATTCTGGAAACCTGACTATCCGCCACCATCTGACGAAGTTGATGCTGCGATCTGGATACTCAGTTTTTGTATACGACTATCAGGGCTTCGGCAGGAGCAGCGGCAAACCTACTATTCATGGGATATGTAGCGACGGTGAAGCTGCTTATGATTATCTAGTGAACGAACGAGGTGTCGATCCCAGCAAAATCGTTCTCTATGGAGAGTCGCTAGGATGTTCGGTTGCGTCGCATCTGTCGACGGTACGCCCGTGCCAGGGGTTGATTCTTCAATCCGGTTTCTCATCTCTCGTGCGCATCGCATGCAAGCATTTTCCACTTCTCTATGCCTATCCGGCGGCACTGTACCCGAAACCGGCGCTCGATAATTTGACTATAGTGAAAAACTCGAAGGTGCCACTTCTCTTTATTCATGGGGACCTCGACAGAGTCATTCCCGTTCAGCACGCAGTTGATATGTACGAGGCCGCTCCTGGTGTGAAACATTTTGTGCGCTTGCCAGGCACCGCCCATGGTGACGTCTGGAGTACGGCAGAGAAAGAGTACCTGGATGCACTCAGTGCATTCCCTCAGAATTTTGCCCCGCTGGCAGCGTCTCAACCAGTCGATCGTTATTCGGTTTAACGCTTCAAGTCTTGGACTATTACTATTAAACCCGGCTTCCTTCGCTCCGCGATCATGAGCTGGATAGGCTGGCGTGGCATTCACTGCAAGTTCACGCCTGGCCTGTTAATTTCGTATTGGCAGGTGGGAACCGACACGATTCAGACCCGTCACGTAACCAACTTTCCCAATCGAAAAAATCGGAGAAACAATGGTAGATTCACGTAATCCCAATCTTTCGGCTGGAGCGACTAATTTAGCAAGTTCTGAGGAGGGTTGGCGCCAGAATCTGGGTCGGTCTAACCTGACCGGATTGCGGTCTCGTTGGTTCACTGGCAAGGAACCGGTCTATGGGCAGTGTCCAGGAGTTCGTGCAGACGGATGTATCACTTCGCTGCCGATGCCTGATCTCTCAACATGCACCAGAGACGACGTGCGAAATTATTTTGATAACTCATGGACGATAACTGAGATATTGTTCTCGGCTCTGAACAAGGAAGAAGCCTTTTACCGACCTCCCTATCATACGCTTCGCCATCCGCTAATTTTCTACTACGGTCATCCAGCTGCTCTCTACGTCAACAAACTGCGTGTGGCCGGACTGATAGATTCAGCGATCAATTGGAACTTTGAGAGCCTGTTTGAGACAGGCGTTGACGAGATGTCCTGGGATGACATGTCGAAAAACGAAATTGTTTGGCCGCGAATTGAGCTGGTCCATGAGTTTCGGAAGAAGGTCTATGAAACTGTATGTGGTGTCATAGAGAACCATCCGGACTTGGAAGTCGGTCATGGGCTTTTAGATCAGCAGCATCCGCTCTGGGCCCCGTTTATGGGATTCGAGCACGAGAGAATTCACATTGAAACCACTTCAGTCTTGATCAGGGAACTACCCGTCGATCTCGTCGAAGTTCCTCTGCAGTGGCCATCGCTGCATCCGTCTGCTCACCAGGAAGAAGTTGCAGTTCCCCTATTAGGTCGTGATTTCCCTGATAACCACATGGTTTTAATCGATCCTCAGACGGTGGAGATCGGTAAACCGGCAGACTTCCCTTCGTATGGTTGGGACAATGAGTATGGACATAAGCTAGCCTCTGTTTCTGAGTTCGAGGTGAGCACGCAGCTAATTAGCAATGGCGAATTTTATGCATTCGTTTCCAATGGTGGCTACTCTGATAAGTCATTCTGGACCGAAGAAGGTTGGAGATGGCGAGCTTATAGAAACACTAAATTCCCAACATTCTGGGTTCCTTCCGGACCAATTGGATCTCATCGCTATCGGTTGCGCACCACATTTGAGGTCATCCCGATGCCCTGGTCCTGGCCAGTAGTTGTAAATCACTATGAGGCTAAGGCGTTTTGCAACTGGTTGGCGAGTCGGGATTCAGAAGGGCGCAACTATCGCCTGATTTCAGAGCAAGAGCACCAGGCTATTAGGAAGAAAGCCGGCATCTCGAATTACTCTGCCGACTCTTGTCCCGCTAATATTGACCTGAGATGGGGATCTGAGTCACCGGTCTACTCGCATCCGACCGAGATCGGAATTTCGGATGTATTCGGAAACGTCTGGCAGTGGTGCGAGGATGACTTCAATCCGTTACCGGAATTTCGCATTCATCCATACTATGACGACTTCAGCACACCCTGCTTCGACGGCGAGCACAAAATGATAATGGGTGGGTCGTTCATTAGTACGGGTGACGAAGCCTCTCCCTGGGCTCGGTTTCACTTCCGTCCACATTTCTTTCAGCACGCGGGTTTCAGAGTAGTATCCAGTTCTGTCACCAATGATGGTGGCGCAGTTCTAATTGGTAGAGGCGACGAGCATCCATATGAAACTCAGAAGATGCTCGCTGATTATTTGCTGCTGCACTTCGGTGATTCAGAGCAGCAGATGCCGTTTATGAACGAACTTAGTGGAGCGACGAAATTTCCGAAACGCTGTTCTGACCTGGTCACTGAATGGGCTAACAGGATCGGTTTGAGTTTTAACCGCGCTCTCGATATTGGTTGCGCAGTAGGTGGTGCGTCATTTGAACTTGCCAAATCTTTCGGGAGTGTGACCGCTGTCGATATCAGTCAGAAATTCATCGAGACAGCAAACTCATTGAAGAAGACAGGAGAGTTAGCGTTCGAGCTCGTTGAAGAGGGTCAAATTACTTCCAGCCATCACGTTCGAATTGATGACCTAGACAGAGATAAAGTGGAATTTCGCAGAGCGGATGCATGCTCTCTTCCACCAGAGTTTGTGGATTTCGACGCAGTTCTAATCGCGAACGTTCTATGTCGTATCTCAAGTCCAATGTCGCTTCTCAATCGACTTGCTGGAGACCGAGGAATTGTGAAACCAGGAGGGCTACTGGTTATGACCACTCCGTTTACCTGGATGGAAGAATTCACTCCGCGCGAAGTATGGCTCGGTGGCTTTGTCGACAAGGACGGAGCTCCGAGATATTCAATCGACGGGTTGAAGAAAGCGATGTCTTCTCACTTTGACCTTTTGCACGAAGATGATATGCCTCTCCTTATTAGGGAGCACCGCCGGAAGTATCAGTTAATTTTCACAAAAGCCACGGTATGGCAGCGCAAATCTTAGAGAGCCTCTTCGAATTAGTCCAGCGTATTGAGACTTACCGGTTCGCTATCGCAGAAATTTGAGCGCACCTTCAACGTGGACGGTGACGAGGTCTTCTTTCATAAGCGCAGTTCCTTCGAACTCATAACAGGGACCGGCGTTGTCGACGACTCGGAATGTCTGCACGCCGCTGGGTGCAGAACTCAACTGTTGTACGAGATTGCTGCCCTGCCCGGGCTCGTTGGTCAATGAAACGACCATTGGTCTCGTTTTTGTGCCGCCAATTGACGCGGTGGTCCACGGTTCGCGAATTAACAAATCTCTAGAGACTTCGATGACCATACGCTTATGCTCCTGGTGCGGGTCGACTGGGCGCTGGATGCCACTTTCGAGCACCTCAGAGCCAGACGGCGGGTTTCTGGCAAAGATAATAACCCATTACAACTACATACGAGGCGATTTTCGACTAACGATTTTTTTCATCTGCGGCATAATGGTCTTTAGTCCCACCCGGAATAACAGACTGGAATTCATTCCACTCAAGAATATCTGCTACCTAAGGTCCCTGCGAGAGAGGTTCTATGCCGCCAGAAGTTGTTCCTCAGGAGGAATTGAAAATCCCGAACGGCTGGATGGTCGGTGGGTCTCGACCTCGATACTTTGACATGGGTTTAACCTCTGAGCAGAAGCACAGCGGTACACAGTGCGCGATGATTCGTTCAAAGGTTGAGAACTGCGAAGACTTCGGTACTCTCGTTCAGAATATTGATGCGGCTTCGTACAGAGGGCGCCATGTTTCACTGACGGCGTTTATAAAATCTAGTGAGGTGCAGGTATTTGCCGGGCTCTGGATGCGGATTGACGCTAGTGGAAAGGTTGTCGGTTTTGACAACATGCAAGATCGTCCAATTATGGGAACGACAGATTGGACGAAATACGAAGTGCTGCTCTATGTCCCGCAGGAGAGCGACAACATTGGTTTTGGCGTATTGCTGACGGGAACCGGCACAGTTTGGTTTGATGATTTGGAAATTAAAGTAGTCAGCGGCGATGTGCACGCTACAGGCGGTCATAACCGTTCTTGCGGAATTCAGTATCAACAATCATGTCCGACCAATCTTGATTTCGCGCAGGGCGCTTATAAGGAGAATCCAGTCGGAGACTGGGACAACGTACCTCAAGGCTGGTTTGTTCAACGCAAAGATCCGTCCTTCTTTGTCGGATTAAAGGAATTGAAAACTGGGATCGGTGTTGAAACAGTCGCGTGCATTCGCAATACATCCAAGGAGATCGAGGCTGACGGATTTGGCACGCTGCTACAGTCCATTGAAGCAACTCACCTTGTCGGAAAACGCATTCGTTTAACCGCAAAGGTAAAAGGTAATGGTATCGAAGTTGGTGGCGGCTTATGGTTGCGAGTTGATGCCGGTTGGGACCTCGCTGTTTGTTATGACTACATGGACGATCGCAAGATCAAGGGAACTACAGATTGGACAGAGTTTCAGTGTGTAGTCGACGTTCCCGAAAAGAGCGACAACATTTACTTTGGCGCGCTGCTGGTCGGAAGAGGCGAGATGCTCGTCAAAGACTTTGCTCTGGAAATCGTTACATCGAAGACGCCGACAACCGGTGAACATGGCTCGCTCGAAGATCGAGAGAGGGCAAAGTCGCTATATCGAAAAGAGGTCAATTCCGAACCTCTAAATCTAGACCTCATAGCAATTAGCGATGGGCTGCCGGTCGGCTGGATCGCCAGAGGCAGCAATCCTGAGCGATTCGAGATGAAAGTTGACTCGGCTCAGAACTATGAAGGCAAACCAAGCGCGGTCATTTCGGCTAAGAGGAGCTATGATGACGGTTTTGGCACGCTCATGCAAAATGTCGAGCCTTCGCGTTTCAAAGGAAAGCGAGTCCGTTTTTCCGCGCATGTGAAAACCGAAGATGTCGAGCATGCCGCTCTGTGGATGAGAGTCGACGGAGCCGATGGTAACTTTATCGCGTTTGACAACATGCAGGAGCGCGCGTTATCCGGTTGCAACGATTGGGGACGGTTTGAAATTGTTCTCGATGTCGCAGATGAGGCTACTAATCTAGCTTTCGGCGTACTGATGACTCCGCGAGGAAAAGTCTGGATTGCCGACGCTGCACTCGATACTGTTTCAGTCGATATCGAACTTACCGAAACGCGAAACCTGCTCGAAGTTAAGGCTGCGCCCACGAACCTCAATTTCGAAGACACCGAGCCGGCTGCCCAATAGTTGCAGTTTACAAAGACTTCCTTGATACCGGACTGTTTAACTCACATAATCGTCTAAACTGTTGGGCGCAGCAGTATTCAGGAGTTAAATTATGCGCGACCCTAACGTTCCCGAGTCCCTGGAAGGCTGGTGGATTCTTCACCGCATGTATGCGTTTGACCGCCTGGCCTGGGATGAACTCGCCCAGTCCGTAAAAGACGAAATCGTCGCTGATGCTTTGAAGGCGCTTAAGCCATTCAAAGAAAGTAAAGACAGTGACGTCGGTTTGGCGCAAATGGTCGGGCACAAAGCGGATCTCATGCTCACGCACTATAGCCGTGACTACGACGGTTTGGCGCATGCGCAAATGGCATTTGATAAAACCAAGCTCGCCGAATACCTGACGCCAGGCATCTCTTACACGTCGATTCTCGAACTCGGAATGTACGAGGCAACGGGCAAAATACATGCAGCCCTTGCAGAACAAGGACTGAAGCCGGGTTCGCCCGAATTCAACGAGGCATTCGATGCTGCAGTTAAGAAAGAGGAACTGAATCCGCGCCATGCGAGCCGCGTATGGGCCAGAATTCCTGAGCGCAGATACGTTTGTTTCTATCCGATGGATAAGCGACGCGGTGAAGACGTCAATTGGTATGCCCTGCCGTTCGAAGAACGCGGGAAGTTGATGCTTGAACACGGGAAAATTGGCCGCACCTATCATGGTCTCGTAACACAGGTAATCTCAGGCTCGATCGGTTTTGACACGTATGAGTGGGGCGTCGACCTCTACGCTGATGATCCGATTGTCTTCAAGAAGCTCATATACACGATGCGTTTCGACGAAGCCAGTTCGAAGTACGGAGTGTTCGGCGATTTCTATTCAGGATTGCAGTTCTCTCTCGACCAGCTCGCCACCTTCCTTGACGGCAACGAAGTTCCCAAACTGAATGTTCTGGAAACTGCCGGTCGACCCGCATAAAATCTCAAAAGCCCGCGCAGTAAACGTCGCGGGGTACTAAAAGCCGCTTACTGGTCAGAGGAAAGAACGGAGTCGGGTCAATAACATCAGCAAACCCTATAGGTTTTATCCCAAAACCTATAGATCAACTTCAGCGCTTCTCATCAAAATAGATGTATGCATCTTAGGCGAGGGACGATGAATGGGATCCAGCGAGAACGATTGGCACGACGTGTCACCCACCAAGCCCAGTGCTGAGCACATGATACCTGGACTCTACGCGCTAGCTCGCTGTTGGTACGACCGCGGCGACTACGCGCCTTCAGAAAAGATCTACAGATTGATAATCAATATTGATGACAGAGTGAAGAACATCACGTGTCTGGAGATAGTTCTCAGTGCATACGATTTGGCGCGCCTTCTGACTGATACTGAGCGATACATGGAAGCGGAGCATATGTTTTTACGGGCCATAAACAGATGCACGCATTGCCTCAGTCAAGATCACAAAATCTTTGCTTTGATTCTCCGCTCGTATGGTGAGTTACTCAGGAAAATGAAACTTGAAAAGGAAGCTGTGGCGCTTGAGACACGCGCTGCAGATCTTGGCGCTTACGCAACTGTGGATCGGAAAAGTGATTCTACGTACACCGAATCTGATACCGCTGTAAGCAGTGCGACAATTGGATAATCGTTCGCGTTTTTTGCAGTAAGACTAGGTGTCCGAAGATGAGTTTGTGAGGCTGTTTGGTTACTCAAGGGGAAGAAAAAACGACTCGCTGTCTAAGGGCGGATTGAGCTCTGCGCTTACAGTTACGTGGGGATCTAGAACGTTAAAAGATAGCTCGAATCTATCGCCGGTCAAAAATCGCCCAACTGCATTCAAGTAAGTTGCTGGATTGATTGCGGGAGCCAGTTTCTCTCGAAGGTGTAGATCGCTCTGCTTCACTAAACCGGATTCTGAATTTATCCAGAGAGATAACTTCGTCATTTCCTTGCCTGCATAAACCACAAGATGGTGGCAATTCTCACCATCCAAGTTCTTATCCGCAAACTGAGCAACGCCTTTCACATTACAAAGAAATCCTGACTCCTTTCTCATCAAAAGATGAATTAGCCGCAGCTCCGCTCTGGGATTTGTTTGCTTCAGCGCCGACACTAGTGACGAAAATGTTTGCTGCGTCGTTGATTCACGGAAATACGTGATATGCACTCCCTCTTCGTTGGCGATGAAAGTTGACGCTACTTTCGTCAACGGAACTCCGGGATTCATAGGCTTTAGTGACGGTATGTCAGAAACGAGCGTGCTGCTCACGTAAGCCCAATGAGGCCTTATGAATTTTGTCTCGATCTCAAGCTAGGTGACTCCACGGAAATCGCCGATGATTGTTTCGCCGCCGCAAACACGAGTAACTTCTCTGAAGCTCTCGCATTCAGAATAAATTTTTAGTGTTCGTTCTAAAATCTGTTCTTTGGTCACTAGTGCTGCTCTAGGCGGTGGTGGCACCTGTGGTGCCTATTCTACTGTAGGTTTTTAGGATCGAACATTTGCGACTCCATTTCTGCGTTAAACTCAGTGTCGTCTATGAAGATGTCGGAGGGCAGCTGTCTGTTAAACGACATCAAGCCTTCAAAGTTAAGTTTGACGCCCAGGCTACGCACGTAGGAGGCGAATTGCGCCGTCTTTGGATAAGAATCTAAGGTAACTGGCGCATGCAATTTTTTGATGTCATTGGTAATCGGGTCAATCCAGAATTGCACGTCTCGCACATGGTGGTCGACATCAATAGCCCAGCCTTCGCAGCTTTGATAATCGATGACTTCTACTCCTAAGTTTCGGCAGCCTCTGGCAGAGGCTGCTAGTCCTCGCTCCACGTTGGTGGCGTAACTGGAATCAAATTCCGGAAGAATCATCGTGGGAAATACCATGTGCCGATTCTTAATCATCTCAATACCACTGTCGAAGTGGAGAAACTCGAAAGTTGATATCGATGCATCTTTTGTATCCGTCGCCTTTACTGCTTTCAGGACCGCTCCATCTTCGTTTCCGACGGCTTCGGATAGTCGCCATTTTTTCGTGTTAATCTTGTCCAGGAGCACTAACTGCACGATAAGATTCGTTGTAAGTCGGTAGCAATGCGGCCTCTGAAAGAGACTTATCATCTCGTAGTAAGCGGTGAACTTCCCTCCAGGAAACCGTTTGGAAATTAACGGCATGTGGGCAAATTCTCGCGCACTCAAGCAGCGCATGTAGCGCTCAAACGATTTCAGGAGTACCGTGCTGCCATTCGTCATGGGGCAAAACCGGATGCTACTTCCTAATATTCAGCTTACCATCGCTCAAGAGCACGTCAATCACCCGCTCGGGTAAAGAAATTTAGTCAAGTTAAACGCGACGAGAGGATGTCATTAATCCATACTTGTTTAGTTGTTTGCAAACTTCAAGAAACCCATGTTACTAAGAAACCCCATCTTTACTTCTGTCGTTGTAAGTTTATTCTGTTCCCAAGCCGTTATGGCGCTCGACCTGCCAGACTCGGCCTCTGCCAACGACAGCTCAGCTGATATGTCAGCTGAGAGCGTTAATCTTCGTAGCGCCGTCAACTCTTCCGAACAAACGGTTGTTCCGGAATTCAGCAAAGAATTTTCCACGCTGACGAAGGAGATTCTCCTTCGTGGCATTGAACTTGAGCGCTTCAGCCTCAATTACCGTTTGGAAGCCGGTCATCAACCGAAGTTTCGCAAGCTCAGGTACTTTCTCACTCAGGAAACAGGTGCGGCGTGCGGTCTGGCGTTTGAAATTACAGGTGTGAACGAGTTCGGTAAAGGTCGCGAGAGACCGCTGGCAATCAATAAGCGGCATCTGAAAAACTCGCTTAGTGCTGCAACTACAGGTAGTATCATTGCGAGCGCCGGGTCATGTTTCGAGCTCAGTGCGAATGTTGTTCGAGAAATTAGCAATAGGAAGAAAGGGTACGACGCAAAATCAGCAAACAAATTTGTGTCCGCGAAGCTGCATGAGATCGATGAACTGCTGGCAAGACGGGACCAGCTTGTTAATGCGCACTCCAGTGATCCTGCCCACGATAGGCTAGTCCTCGAAGGAAAAGTATTGCGCGAAATGCGCGAGTGTTTCGTCAACGAGTATTCAACATTTCACACTAGTGTTCAATCATTGAAGGTGATGCAAAACCTATTTTACGCTTTGAATGCTACGTACAATGCTGTGGGTGCCACCGCAGCCGGTATCGCCAGAAATGCTGTGGACAAGCCGAAGCTTAACGGACCGGCCAATATTTTGTTTATAATCAGCGGTAGTTTGGCGATGGCTACGCCGCTTATTACGACGGCCGGAGGCTTCGTTGAACGAAAGGTTGCTCAACGATCTGTTGAACGTGCTGTCCATAGCACGACCTCGTTCAAGCCGAATGAGTTCTCGTCTCTGTGCGAGCAGCTCAAATCGATTCCGAGCGCAGGTGATTCAACGCTGATCTCATCACTTCCCGCAACACAAAGATTTGCTATGTACAATGAGTCGAACAGTCTGTTCGTGAAGCAAATTCAGAATGAAACGAGAACGATGGCGCACCTCAATAAAGTTGCGTTGCAAACGGCAGAACTTGGTCCGGCTATCGGTTCGCTGCTGATGACTCAAGGTATTTTGGGCACGCGAGGATATTACAAGTACACTTTTCGCCCGCGCAAGCAGATCGATCAGTACTACAAAGGTGCGATTCTCGGTACTATCGGAACGAGTGCGGCTGTGGTCGGCAATACCGCATGGTTGCTCGCTAGTTGGAGCTATGAGAACAAGTTGAAGAAGAAGGAGCAATTACCCGAGCAGCTCATTCGCAAACGCCTTCAGCACCTGGATGACGTCGAAAAGCAAGTTCAGGCTATTTAGGAAATCTTGTTTCGAAGCTGCGAATGTTTCCGCTAGTAGTGATTGACATCAAGCAATAAACTGAGTTTCAGACCGGCGAATCTTTGCGCTTCTCCGCTAATTTGACTTCAAGTTTTCGCGCAAGATCGTGATATTTGATCGCATCGAGACGCTGAGGGGTTCGTTCTAAAATTTCAGCTCTAATTTGATAAGCCGATAAGAGTATCTCTTCATCCTTATCTTGATGTTTTTCCATAATTGCCAGTGCCTTCTTGCTTAAGTCCAGGGCACGGTCAATGTCGAAAATCACACTGAGTTCCGAAACACTCAACATAGCGATTGCGGTCCAATAATCATCCGGACCAAATTTCTCCTCTCGAAGTTCAAGAGAGCAACACTGGAGTTCATAAGCCTTTTCAACTTGTCCGCATTGAAGCAAATACTCAGCGTATGAAATGTAGCAAGAATCCAAAACGTTTGGTGCTCTGCCTCTAATCAACTCGGCCGACTCAAGTGCCTGAACATAATATTTCTCAGCGCGCTGGTCGTGTTGAGATGCATATCCTTCAGCTAGTTTACGGATGAAGACGGGGAGCACGTCCTGAGCGGTCGTACTGAAGTATTCCTTCTTTGATTGGACAATGCGCAGCACTCTAGTTGCTTCGTCAAGACGATTTTGTTCCAAGTAAAGGTTGAACAGAATTCGAAAATAGTTCAGGAACGGCTCAACGAACTCATGCAGGATTTGCTCTGCTTGTGAAAAGCCTCCGAGAGCGAGTTGTTCTGCCTCCGCTGTCCGCCCGAGTGCTACCAGAATATCCGCTAAGCGAACATTTTGAGTTAGCTGATGTCGCGGCGTGGCGCCTCGATCGTCCTGGTCGAGAAGTATCAATGCTTCGTCGAATTTTTGCATTCGTTGATATAAACAGATAAGGTCGACTTTGCAATCGAGCGCTAAATCTGCGTCAACTTCCTTCGCCAGTTCATAAGCCATGAGGAGCAAAAGCTCAGCTTCCGAGGGCATATTTGTTCGATTGAAGATGTAGGCCGTACTTCGGATGATATCGATTTGTCTGCCGATGTCATCTTTGTATTGATTGAAATCCAACTTCTCCGCGGAATTTACGACTAATTCCCAAATGGCGTAACGTTCTACAGGCTCAAGTAGCTCTGCTAGATTCAGCATCTCCGAGATGCAAGAAACCAGGTGGTGAGGCTGAGAACCGCAGATTGAAACTGCGTCTTCGAGGATCTGTTTCAACAACTCCTCAGCATCACGCAGGCGGCCGTCGCGGATCATGATATTCGCGACCTGTAGCTTTGCTGCAATTACAAGTGAGTGTGTGTCGTCAAAGAAATCTAAAACACCGTTTAACGCCTCTAACGCAACGTCTTCTTGATGTTGCAAAATGTCTTTATCGCCTGGTTCTATTACGGGCATCAAACTGCCGTACATCAACTGTAATCTTGCACGTTTCGGATGTCTTGTGCCAAACGCCTTGTCTATTATTTCGAATGCGCGATCCAGTAGCGGTTTGTAATCCGCTATTGTCTCGCCAACGTTGGTCAAGCAGGCACGATTGAGAAGGTATGATGGCAGCAGGGGATGCTCGTTTCCATATTGCTGCTCGATCATGCTGAGGGCATCAGCACAATAATTTCTAGCTGTTTCCCAATCATGGTCGTTAAACGCAAGTCGTCTGCTGACCAGGAAGTAGGTCTCTGCTGTAAGCTGGTGGGGACCAAGCTTTTCGCACAATACGAGCGCTTCTTCTTGATGCTTTCGCGTGACTCCATAGAGTAACTTTGTCATGGATGACTTGAGCAATTGCGCTCGCACCATATTTTCAGTCTGATGCCACTCGTCAGAAACTCCCTTGATTTCCCAGCCCGGACCGAAGAAAGTGAACGCAATTGCCGGCTCCAAATAAATAGGATACGTGCAATCGGTTTCATCAATATAAGTGACCATAGGCATGGAGGCAGTTTTCAGAAACTGGTCTACTGACTCCAGAGCCTTTTGCTGATTTCCCAGACCAAGCTCGGCCCTTGCGATGTTGTACCAAAACTCGCAGGAGACCCTGGTATGGTCGGCTCCCAGAACTTTAAGAGCTAAAACCGACTCCGTTTTCGCATCGTCAAAGTGCTCTTGTTCCAGGTATAACTGAGAGCGAATGTGCATGGCGAGCGCCTTTTGGAGACGCTCGCCGGGTGTGGATTCGTTCTTTGTAAGCGAAAAAGCTTCGCGCAACGCAGTGGTGGCATCCTGATACTTGGCGCGAGCTGAGTATCCTGCGGCGAGGTTGTTGAGTGCTTCTGCGAGTTGTTCGGGGGCGGCGTTATCATTGCGCGCACGCCGAACACTTTCGACGAACAGCTCCTCGGCCTTGAGGAACTTGCAGCACTTATAAAGTGCTATTCCTTCTTCGGCGCAGCTTTTCCAAGTTCTCAAACCAGGTTGTCCCGTTTTTGCGGTGATCCACTTACGCGGTTACAGGTTTAGCCTTCTTCTTGATCAAGTTGAGAGCGCTGCCTTCTTTGAACCATTCGATTTGTTCTTCGGTGAAGGTGTGCTTCAATTCGATCTTCTCTTCGCTGCCGTCTTCGTGCGTAAGAACCATCGTCACCGGCTTGTTAACGGCTAGTTTGTCGAGGTCTACGACGCTGAGGAAATCGGTCGCTTTGATTTTGTCATAGTCGGCCGGATTCGCGAATGTGAATGCCAGGATGCCTTGTTTTTTGAGGTTGGTTTCGTGAATACGTGCGAAGCTCTTCACGACCACGGCTTTGCAGCCCAGGAAGCGAGGTGACATCGCGGCGTGTTCGCGGCTGGAGCCTTCTCCGTAGTTCTCGTCGCCGACAACTATCCAGCCCATTCCTTCTTTCTTGTAGTGTCTTGCTGCTTCCGGAACGGTCTTGACCTTCTTATCAATGATATCAGTTACGGTGCCAGGTTCACCACCGAAAGCGTTGATGGCGCCGATGAACATGTTGTCGCTGATTCTATCGAGATGCCCTCTATATCGCAGCCACGGTCCGGCAGGAGAAATATGGTCAGTCGTGCATTTGCCTTTTGCCTTGAGTAGCAGGGGCAACTTGACGTAATCTTTTCCGTCCCACGCTTTGAACGGTTCGAGCAATTGGAGTCGCTCGCTGTTCGGGTCAACTTTAACTTGAATGGAAGAACCGTCTTTTGCGGGCTCGACGTAGCCGGCGTCTTCAGAGATGAAACCTTGAGCAGGCAGTTCTGAAGATTCCGGTTGTTCCAGTTTTACCTCTTTGCCGTCAGCCGTTTTCAACGTGTCCTTCAAAGGATTGAATGACAATCTTCCTGCAATTGCAAGGGCGGTTACGATCTCAGGACTTGCGATGAACGCGTTGGTCTCTGGGTTTCCATCGTTACGCTTTTGAAAGTTTCTGTTGAACGAAGTGATGATCGAGTTCTTTTCACCCTGTTTAATATCATCACGCTTCCATTGACCGATGCATGGGCCGCAAGCGTTGGCTAGAACAGTTCCGCCGATGCTCTCCAGCGTTTCGAGCTGTCCGTCTCGTTTGATCGTCTGGTGGATTTGCTCGGAACCCGGTGTGATCAAATAGCCGCATTCAGCTTTTAAACCGTGTTGCGCTGCTTGTTTTGCCACGTTGGCTGCGCGAGTCATGTCCTCGTAAGAGGAGTTGGTGCAGCTTCCGATCAATGCACAGGTGAGTTCATCCGGATAGCCGTTTTTCTTCACATCTTCAGCGAGTTGCGAAATCGGTCTTGCCAGATCTGGTGTGTGTGGTCCGACAACATATGGTTCTAAGGTGTCGAGATCGATTTCAACTATTTGATCGAAATACTTTTCCGGATCGCTTTCGATTTCAGGATCGGCAACCAGATATTCAGCGAATTCGTCACACAGGTCGGCGACGGCTTTACGCTCGGTGGCGATCAGGTAGCGCGCCATGCGCTCGTCATAGGGGAAAATTGAAGTGGTTGCTCCGAGTTCCGCACCCATGTTGGTGATGGTGCCTTTACCGGTGCAGCTCAGTGACTTGGTGCCGCTGCCGAAGTACTCGATAATTGCACCGGTACCGCCTTTTACGGTCAGGATGCCGGCGAGCTTCAGGATCACGTCTTTCGGAGACGTCCAGCCATTGAGCGTTCCTTTCAAATGAACACCGATCTTCTTGGGCCATCTTACGCCCCAGGGTTCGCCAACCATTACGTCTACGGCATCTGCGCCGCCAACACCAATGGCGATCATGCCTAAACCGCCTGCATTAGGAGTATGCGAGTCGGTTCCGATCATCATGCCGCCCGGGAATGCATAGTTTTCGAGGACAACCTGGTGAATGATACCTGCGCCCGGCTTCCAGAAGCCGATGCCGTGTTTGGCGCTTGCGGAACTCAAGAAGTCATAGACTTCCTTGTTGTCCTGTAAAGCCTGGTCCATATCCTTGTCTGCGCCGACGCGGGCCTGAATAAGGTGGTCACAGTGGACTGTCGAGGGGACTTGAGCCTGATCGATTTGCGCTTGCATGAATTGCAGGAGTGCCATTTGGGCCGTTGCGTCTTGCATCGCAACACGGTCAGGGCGCAGGAAAGCGTATGTAGTGCCGCCTTCCGGGATGCCTTCTTCGGGCCATCTATCGAGGTGAGCGGTGAGAATCTTCTCTGTGAGCGTTAAAGGGCGATTGTATTTCTTTTTTGCCTCGCGATATTTTTCAACGCGAGATTTGTAGAACTGTTTGTACTGCTCGTTTGTTAACTTTGCCATTGTATTCGCCTTTATTCGCCTTCGCCTTACAACCGTTAGAGATTGGCGCTATGCGCTGCTCTCAAGCTGATCGCAGTCACCAGTGATAGGTCGCGAAAACCTAACTAATGGCAACCTGTCTGACTTATCAGCACCTTAAATTTTACCAGAAGCAGGCGTTAACGGTTTCTATTTAAAGGATTGATGACGGCTCATCGAGGGAGCTAGTCAGACGATTGCCTAATGTGTAATCTTGTGAAACCATTTGCAGGTGTTTCCTTTGCAGGAGCAAATTATGCTTCCCCTGGATAGCCCCGTCTGGAATGATCTTGAGTGCGCCCGCGGTTCGGCCGGACATATACCAGCTTTGATTAGAAGAGTTTGTGACCCCTCGCTGCTTGAAAGCGAAGTAAAAGCCAGCTGGGCTGAGGTCTGGGAGAATCTTTGCCATAGCGACAGCGTTTACGCCGCAACCTACGCTGCTGTACCGCACCTTGCATGCGTATTGAAGGGGAATCTTGATTCGCGCTTGGAGCTGCTTTTATTCTCAGGTCGCGTTCTGGGCTTCGGACAGCTTGTCGGTAAGCCCTTGTCCGTCAAGCTGGTTGAGGGTTTCTCGCAGGTAGTGGATAAGATTGCAGCAGAAAGCGCTGCGATCGTGCGAGAAGCCAGAGAGCAAAATCTTCTGACCCGCTATCCGTCGACCCAACTTATTCAATCCACTCTCGCGCTCAACTTCGGCTGCGATCCGGTTGTTCAATTAATTCAATCAATTATCGATGACAATTTGGAAATCGAAGTGGTTTGCCCAGGTTGCGACGATCCTAACAAGGTTTTAGTTGATGAACTTCAGAGCGCAAATACAAACGTCGAAACATCGGCGGACGATGATTCCGTCACAGCAGGTATGACGCTAGCAAACGAACTGGGAGACGTATCACTGGAAAAGCGCATTGCCAAATTGCGCTCGACCGTCAAGTGTAAAAGTTGTGATGTCGAGTTTGCGATGTACGACGGTTATGTCTAGGATTGCCACTAAAAGTGGTGTCATTTCGGTTCGACATCTCGATTGATGATCCAGTGAGCCCCCTTTCGTGGAAAGGCATAGACGGCCCATTTGAAGTGACGCATGCGAATCTTATGAAATCCCGCATCTCGCATTTCTGCGTATGCGCTGTCGGCACTCCAACCATCGCGGGCCATGCGATAGAAGGCAATGAGCATGCCGGTTCGATCTGCCCCGTGCTTACAGTGTAGAAATATTGGATAGTGCGAAGGATCGTCGACAATGCTGAAAAACTTCTCGATCTCGTCGTGCTTTGGAAGGATCCAGTACGTAAGCGGCAGATATATGAATCTCATCCCAAGTTCTTCTGCTCTGCGTTGTTCTTCCTCAATGGCCGAAGAATTCCATCGCAAGCATACGATGGTTTTGATGCCAGCGTCTTTCAGTTCAACGAGTTGCTCCAGGTCTGGTTGACCACCGCGGTAAAACCATTCGTTGACGACGCGGAAGTTCTTAATTGTTAGTTGCGATTTCTCCAGCATTTACCGGTGAGGATGGTCGAGACTCTGCCATAAAAATTCTAACCGCTATCGCCTAGTCTCGCAATTGCCGGCGCCCTGGTTTCACCGTGATGGTTTGAGCATCTCCATCAACGTCTCACGAGCAACTTCAAGCTGTCTTTCATAGCCGGACTGGTCCAGGGATTTGTTTTCGATTTCAACGTCGGGTGTGACGCCGACGCCTTCTAAACGTACACCGCCGATGGTGCCATCTAGAACAGCGATATATGCGGTGCATTTTTCGTCTATCGGAGAAATGCTGCCCGCCACAACTGCTCCAGCCGTTTTAGTTCCCACCAATTTCGCTCTACCCGTTCTTTTCAGGCTGAAGGAAACCAGCTCTTTTCCGCTGCGACTGCCGTCGTTAATCATAGCCACAATCGGTTTGTCATAGTAGTAGCGAGAGACATTTTTCTTGCCATCTCTACTGACGGTAACAAAGTCCGGATATGCTTTTGGGTCTCTGTAAAATCGGTCCAGATCCGTCAGGCTGTTTCCTCCGTATCCATCCCGCAAATCTAAGATTAATCCGTCAGTGTCTCCCAGTTTTTCCTCCATAATCTCGTCGAGTGCTTCGTAGCTGCGTCGGCCACCGCACCACACGTGTACGTATCCGATTTTCTTGCCATCGATCGTAGTCACCGTGACGCTCTTGCGAGTTGCTTTGACGTATGCCGAGTAAAGGTCCGCTTTCTCTGGTTTTATCGAGATAACTTTGGTGATGCCGTCTCGCTCAATTGTAAGCGCGGAGTTACTGCTTGCGGTATCAAAGAAATTTGAATAACCAACGTAGCCAAGACCGTTGACTTTAAGAATGTGATCTCCTATTTGCAAACCCGCTTTGGCTGCTGGACTTCCATCGAGGATGTAGCGGACCTGATTATCAGCGTACGGTTTTGTGCCGGTAACAAAACCCACATAGTCGACTTTTCCTTTAGTCAACCTCTTGTTGAAGTCTGAGAACAGCGCGTGTAAGAAATGGTACATCTCGTCGTTGATTGTCACGAAGTTGCAGTGGCTTGAATTTAAAGAGGAGAAAGCCACCGACATAGAAGCGCCCAGTTCCGCAAGTGTTTTGCTGTTTACGATCGAGTCGTGTTGTTTCTTCAGTGCCTCCTTCCAGATGCTTTTGGCAGCTACAGGATCATAGAAGCGTTTGGAAACTGCTTCGTCGACGCGCTCAAGGATCATTTTGTTGTACACGCCATCAACATAGAAAGACTGAGGTAGTGCGGATGGCGGCTTTGTAAGTGGTAGCGCTTGGTCGGGATGTTGATCCTTCGAGACAGATTGCTTCTTGTCACTCTCTCGAACCTGGTTGCGCTGTTCCTTCTCTTCATCGTCATCGTCGTCTTCATCATCATCTTCTTCATGTGATTTGACTATATGCGTCCTATCCTTTCGGACTGCTGAAACCGACTTCGGATTGGCGGCTGAAGCGGGTATTGTGCCGGCGCCGCTGGATGCGCCGACTGACAAGATAAGGAGCAGGTGCAATTTTGTCGCTAATTTTTTCATAGGCTCATTTTGCATTCAACCCGATAATGATACGACTTCTACTGCTCTAGATATGTGCGGGCGCCAAAGTATATATCAAGCAAGGTAGTGTGGTAATCCGTTTCGACATGCTTGCTTCGCGGCGTTTCAAATCGCCATCGCTTACAATTCTTGCTGGCGGGAGGCAAGCGTGCGGGCAAAACCATCAATATATATTCCAACGCTGTACTTCGCCGAAGGACTTCCGTACACGATTGTAGCGTTGATGTCGACTGTTTTTTATAAAAACATAGGCGTCTCTAACGCTTTTATCGGTATGACCAGCTTTTTGACTCTGCCCTGGACATTAAAGTTTCTCTGGTCTCCGTTTGTCGACATCTACGGAACGAAACGGAAGTGGGTACTGGTAGCACAGGCGGTGCTCGGGTGCATAGCCCTTCTTCTGATAGGTGCCGTTTTCCTGCCCGATGCCGAATATGTCAGCCTGGTCATATTTTTCATTATGGCATTGGCTTCTGCGACTCATGATGTCGCAATCGACGGCTATTATCTGGATGTTTTGAATAAGGAACAGCAGGCGTTCTACGTCGGCGTCAGAAACGCGGCTTACAAGGTCGCATGGCTGTCAGGGTCAGGCGGTCTTGTGTTTCTGGCGGGCAGTTTGGCTGAGAGCACCTCACTTGGTGTCAAAGGTGGATGGGCCGTTTCCTTTGCCGTCGGCGCTGCACTCCTTCTAATCTGTGCTGCATTTCATACTTTTGCTCTGCCTGAGCCCAAAACCGCAGCGACTACAAAAGAGGGGGCAGTGCATCTCTCACCGAAAGAATTCTTTTCGGTGCTTTCAACATGGTTGAACCAGCCTTGCATTGCGATTGTTGTTTTCTACATTCTGATTTTCAGGCTCGGGGACGCCTTGATGCTGAAGATGGCACAGCCGTTTCTCCTTGATCCGATAGCAAAAGGAGGCCTGGCGATTTCGACAGCGGATGTCGGCATTATTTATGGAACGGTCGGGATGCTCTTCCTGTTGGCGGGCGGTATCATCGGCGGTGCATTAGTTTCTAAATACGGATTAAGAAAATGCTTGCTTCCTACGGCATTGATTCAAAACAGCGCAATTACGCTGTATTGGTGGCTGGCGCTGGCAAAACCGGCTGGATCTGTTAATGTGCTCGGTTTTCCGCTTACTGAGATGTTGAGCAAAATGACCGATAACCCCGACGTGCTCCGTTGGTTTGACGCGCGACTCTTGCTTACGATCTCCGTCAATTCCGTTGAGCAATTTGCTTATGGTCTTGGTACCGCAGCGTACACTGTATTTCTGTTGAGTACGGTTCGGTCCGAATACAAAGCGGCTCATTATGCGATCGCGACGGCTATTATGGCGTTTGGTGTCATGATTCCCGGATTCATAAGCGGCTGGTTGCAGGAATCACTCGGATACGAGCGATTTTTCTTGATCAGTTTCATTGCGTCTTTGCCGGGAATGGCTGCGATTTTTGCATTGCCACTGGATAATTCTTCGGCTTCGGAGGCTGAGGAAATCGTCTCGAAAGAGAAGATTGTTGGGGGACTGAAGCCTGCGCCCGTCGCCGAAAAAGCAGAAAGTTTTGACCAAACAAAGGACTCAGAAGTTTAAACAGTTCCTCGTCCGGACTCATCTGGTGTCGCATCTGGTGCATAGTTAACTTTGAAGTTCGAGCATTTAAGCGTAGCGAAGAGCTTGCCGGTATTGTGAGTTGTGACCAGCTAGCGACGGGCGTGTGATCGAAAGGACGTTTCGGCTAGCCTTCGAAGACCCTTTTGACGTTCCGTGTATCCGTTCTGGAAAAACTGCGAAAGATTGATTCAGCCAGCATCTAGAGCGTTCAGAAGTGGAAGGGATTGGCACGTTAAGGATGTCTAATAGCTGAAACAGACGTATAATTCCCATTGACATCTTATATTTGTACTCTTACTCTCGAAGGAGTAATCTGGCCCTACGCCGCTGTGGCCGCGGTGAGCCAGCTGAGAATTCAGGTGAGGGGACTAAATGAAACGTTGGCACAAAACATTGATGGTTGCGATATTCGCAGGAGTCTGCGCAGGCACGCTACCCGCCCTTGCAGTAACTGATTTTGAACGAGGGAATGACTTGTACGCGAAGGGGCAGTACAGAGCAGCTGTCGACGCATATGTCGATGCGATCTGCGCAACACCGAAGTCCTATATTCCGCACTACCAGCTGGGCAACACGTACATGAAGCTGGGACGCTTACAGGAAGCTCAAACCGAGTACGAAATGTGTCTTGAGATGTATCCTGACGCGAAGACGAAAGCTAATACGAGAAAGGCTCTAGCTTATATCACAGGTTCTCCTCGGGGAAATGCTGCCGTGTCGCCGTCTGCTGAGGACAATGCGGTCAGGCTGGACCAAGATTTGGCTTCGGCTGCTGAGAAAATGCTTCAAGCTGACAACAAGAGAATCGAGCAGAAGCGACAGGCAATCGAAAAAGCTGGCGAGAAGCAGTCCGAACAGATCAAGGCAAATGTGAAGACGGAAATCGAGCAGCTTCGGGCAGTTGCTCCCGCCTACCGCATTGATTACGAAAAGAACGACCGAGTCGGATACGTGCCGGTTGAGGTCGAACGGGCTCTGAGCGAACGAGCCGAGGCGAATGCCAAGAAAGCGATCGAGATGGCAAATGAGAAGGCCAAAAATCTTCCCGAGTCTAACGCAGCTGATACCGCAGATGGTTTGAGAAGTCAGATCTACAATCGCGGCAATTCGAACGTGAGATTGAGCCCCGTAGGCACGAATGTCTATGTACGTAACTATCAAACCGGCGGTGGAAAAGTTGCCGACACCGGCAATGGTACGAAGTAGTCACCGTTTCTGATTGTGAGAGCATTTAACGGCACCATATCTGGTGCCGTTTTTTTTGAACATATTTAGGCTGGTTTTAGTTACCCTCTGCTCGAGTAAGTTGCCCAAAATTCGTGGAGTTGAGCAGGCTCCGTATTCATTTGGATTGTCAGTCCAACGCTTCCATGATGTCTTTTACTGTCGCGTTTAAAGATTGCCCGGCATCAACGACAATGGCATTATGCGGCTCTTCGAGCGTCTGGAACTGACTTTTCAGCAGCGATGGGTTCATAAATTCATGGCGGCGATGCGCGAGCCGCTTTTCCAAAATCGCAGGTGAGACCTTCAGGAACACAAAGATTGGTTTGGACCCCTCAGTACCCGCGAGGATTTGGCGGTAGGCCTCTTTTAAGGCTGAACATGCTAGAACTAAACTTGTACCGGCTTGTCTATGCGCTGATATCAATTCTGCCAGAGATTGCAGCCATGGCTGGCGGTCCTCATCCGTCAGGGGAATTCCGGAGTGCATTTTTGCTTTGTTGTCAGCAGAGTGAAAGTCGTCAGCATCGATGAAGTCGCACAACAGACGCTGAGCGAGTCTCTTTCCTACCGAGGTTTTGCCGCTCCCCGAAACGCCCATCACAACGATGATCACGCTATTTCCTGCTGGCCGCCGAACTATGCTTCAATGATACACAATTAGGTTTAATCTCTTATAGGGCGAGGGTAAGAAGTAATCTAAGTGGACTGTGGAACCCGGTGCTACGGTAAGGCACCAAATACGATATCAAGCCCGGAGATTGACATGAGCAAAACTGACCTGAGTAACAAAAGGTTGTCGGCAGCCTTCCTGACTGGGCTGCTCATGCTGAACACCGTAAGTGCTGGCTTCTGCGAGACCCCCACAGGGGATAAGACATCAGGCGGAAAAGCCGCTTCAAGTAAAAGCGCTCCAGTCTCTCCTTCGGATAAAACGCCGGAAGGGGACTCTCGTTCGGCATCTGATACCGTGTGGTCGATCGACAGTAAGGTCGAAAAGAAGCTTGAGGAGCAGCAAGAGAATCCCAGCGACACAGGTGAGCCGAAATTGCCGTCGGTCGATTCCATCCTGGATTCACTAAAAGAGGGCGCTCAGCAGTCGAAATCCGGAAATCCTCCGGTGGAGTCCGGTAAACCGGATCCCACGAAAAACCTGGGACCGACGCCTGTGGACCCGGAAACCGTTTTAATGAAAGGCGGAGAAAAACTTCCGGCGACCGGTAGTACTGCTACCGTAGCTCCGGCCGGCCAGGCACCGGCAGCTGACAAGACTCCCGCTTCATCGAAGTCTGCTGCTGCGCCGAACCTTGGTTCGGGCAAGGGTACAACTAAGCTTTTTGGACGTATCGAACAGATTGCCGCAGAGGGCGATTTGAAGATGCCGCAGCTCCAGATGCAAAAACCATCGCTCGATTCACGAGGAAAGCTTCTTGCTGGCGAGGCGGAGAAATATTCCGGTTCGATTGCAAAATCCTTTCCGACTGATTTCCGTGGAGTATGGGGTGGCAATCTCCAAATCTGGAGCTATCGCTATACCCCTGAGTATCTGACAATTGACCGAGCTGAAGCGGTGAGCTCTGCCAATGTTTTGAAACCGCAACGCTCCGGGGCGGTTAATTTCAACTTCTATTCGGACCCGAAGACCGGCGGTATCGCTCTTGAGCCGGCCAATGTTCTTCTGTCCGTGCCCATGAAAGACACGAATTCATTCAACCAGATGATGAGTGGAATGCAAGGGCAGATGGGCGGTTTCGCCAGTATGTTCAATCAAATGGCAGGCAATATGGAGGCGCCGGTGGTTGCAATACACTTCGGCAAAGCCGAGGCGAACAGTATGGAGCGGGGAATTTCCGGCAATGACTTCAAGCAAGATGTCGCCAAGAACGTTATTCGGGATCTCGGTCCGGGTGTCCTTGAACAGCAGATCGTAACGCGCTATACGTCGAAAACCCAAGCTGGTAAAGTTCATTCAGGCTACGACGAAAGTGTGATGCGCTTTACCAAGTTGCCATCCGGGCAATTGTATGTTCTCTGTGCTGCGGTCAAATACAGCAACACCGGGAAGTATTTGAGCAAGCTCATCATGTACGGCAATGTGGATAAAGGGCGGCGTATGCAAACGAATCCATATGCGCAGATGAACTCAATGATGGGTGGCATGATGAACATGGGTGAGATGCAGAAAATGATGGGCGGTGCCGCTCAGAAGGGCGGAACTATTCAGGTGCCTAACGGCGGCTTCGGCGGAATGCCTGGATTTGGCGGATTTGGTGGGGCTGGTGGAATGAATGACATTTTGAAACAGCTGAATCAGCTTCAGAAGTGAGCCTTTATTCAGAACGAGTTAAAATCTGATATCGAAAGGGCAGCCATCGGCTGTAGTGAGACATGAACGTAGAAAAATTGGCAGAAATAGTTGACGAGATGATTGTTCAACACGATTATCCGGGCTTTGAACCTCGGGCATTGAAGCTCGGTTTGCCGGATTCGGTTACGAAAGCGCCTGCAAAGGTTTTCTCTCAAGCGTTCGGACATGAAAACGTTTATGTTCGATTAGCCGCATTGAGGTGGTTTCAAGAGCGACCAGGCATGGCGAGACCGGCGATGAAAGCGGTTATGGGCCTTTACGAGGATGTAGATCCGTTTGTGCGCCTGGAAGCATTGCGTTTGAGTGAACGCTATACAGAGCCCACAGAAGAGATGGCTGTGCGCGCCTCGAAGTTGTTGGAAGATGAAGATGTCGAAGTGCAAAGAACCGCAGCCAGAGCTTGTGGGAAGATTTGCAAAAAACTAAAGATCAAAGACGCAACAGTTGTTGACAGATTGCAAAAGGCCGCTTCCGCTCCTGACTCGATGTTGAGAGGCAAGGCGGAGAAAGCACTTAGAGTGATGGGCATGTACGACTGATTAGCTAATTTGTGTTTTTCCTAATCAGCAACGGAAGTTTTTGCGATCACGCACAGAGGCATGCTGCCTAACCGTTCGTTGAAACGGTGTTCGTTTGCCAATCTTCCGAAGAAGTCATGTTCGTAGTACTGCTCGAGGAAATTCCAATCGTACGCAATTGTTTTTAGGAGTTCTTTGAAAACCGGCTGCATATCTGCCACCAGCTGTTCAAGTTCTTTTTGAACACTTTGCTCAATATCAAAAGCGTTCGACTTGATTATCATTTGCGAGCGCGCGACGTAATCGACGATATTGACGATCAGGTCGTTGGAGTAAGTTTTGATCATCTTCTCTTCGAGCGTTATGCGCTTCCCTTCCAAGGCCGCGAAGCAGTTTTGAATGTCCGAAGCTACAGAGAGCAGGTTGGCAAGGCAGACATACATATCGGCATTTAAATTGTCATTGGTCTCGTTTGTCATTTTGGGGCTCGTGGCTAGCGGAGAAGGCTAACAGTATTTAAACCGCTTGGAGGGCTTTATAGAGGGCTCTGGCGCATGACTATTGAACGACATTGCGTGCGTATTGTCGACTGCATTTTTCTCACATGGGTTCGCCTGTCGTCTTGAAACTGCATGCAATAGCGGCCTGCTGAAAAAAGTGAGACAGCAATTAAAGCTCAAATCCGCTCCCTTGTTAGAGAGCGGATTCTGCTGGTTCAGTCGATTGTGTTTCCTTGATTCGGCGCCGCAAGTATTTCGGATGCTGCTCAGTCTTTTGGACTATCGAATATGTGCCGAGAGAGAGAAAACTCTTTTAGATTCTAAATGCCTTGACAGGAGATTTTTTCGCAAATCGCAAGATTAGGAGAGAGTATGTGTCAAAGGTTTTGTAGTTTCCGAGACTTCCATTGTGGATACCGATAGTTGCGCACCTTGAGTTCTTCTGAAATTGTCGAGATAGCGTCTGAGGGCTTCTCTAATCAAGTCGGAACGAGTTCTGTGTTCGCATTTTGCAATATGGTCTACTTGTTCGAGCATCGCAGGCGGCAACGCAATCAGTACTTTCTTGGGCATAGGCACATCCTCACTTATTTAAAAAAGACACAGGGATCTATTGAGCCGCTGTCGATTTCTCTCATCGGCTCAAAACTTTTTCACGGCTCTTAACAAAGAGTAACCGCGACGTCGGTGGAATGGGATCGATCAACCACCGTTCGAATGCATATCAATTTACACTGCAATTTCGATATCGTAAAGGTCCAAAAGAGGCATAAATGCTCAATTTAAGGCTAAACGACATGAAAGGTTTTTTTGAAATTCCGAAAAGCAATAACAGTAAGACTCTGACGAAAAGCGGGGTTCTAAGTAAGACAAATATATACGTAGTTATAGCTGTATTTGACATATACGGGCACTTGCAAAACGCTGGAAGTGTGATACACGCTGCTACTGGTAATCGTATGTGGTGGCTTAGGAGTCAATGATTTTTGCCTGCTTTGCGAACACGTAAAACGCTGCTTGTCATGCCGCCTGACGCGAAATCCGTCATCAGATCAGGGGTTTCAATCGCATATCCGAAAGACCGCTTGTAGTAGATTGGACCGACATAACCGTACGTAAATCATTGTCCGCTGTGTGTTTCCGCTTTTACGATTTGCTCCGTAGGCTGCAATCGAGGAACGGCTAGGTCATTGCGAGATTGGCTTAGAGCGTCAATCAATATAGATCTGGCAGAGTTCTGTAACGGCATCTGTACGTAGTATCGGATATGGTGCCTGCCCTCTGTTTAATAAATGCGATGTGCATGGCTATTTTTTCAGTTCGAGAAATCTATCGGAGTATGAAGAATGTGTCTAGTGCTGGAGAGTATTGCTCTGACAGCGTTCTCGGCTTTGTGTTTTGGAATGTTGCTAACTTTCGAAACTGTCACCGTTAATATGAGAGTGAATTTTGTCACGATTGGTTTACAAACGCATTTTCCTGATTGCAGCTTTAGAAAATACTGCTGAGCGATTTGCTGTTAGTCGGAAACCGCGTGATAACTTGTTCTCTGCAAGCGTGCATTTTGTGTATGCAGAACCGTTATTAACGACGATGAGAAAGAAACGCTTATTTAGTCAGTTCTATTGAATCGTTGTTTCAAGCTGCGGGAGGCGTTGAATTCATAGGATAGAATTTGACGGTTGGCGAGTGCGTTGCGTGGAGTCGCGTGCAAGAAAAACTTCCGTGCTTCCTTATATATGTATGCGGGATGGATGGAAAACGCCCTCTGTATCAAGAGCATGCAACTGGGGTCTCTCAAAGCGAAAGAAAGTTCTACATTCGAACATACGACTGTAATCATTAGGTCATCCCAATTTTCTTTTGAGATTCGCATTCATATATTAGGAACACAAATCGAGAAAACGGACTTATGATTCTTGCTACCTGGAATGTCAATTCAATATCCGTGCGGATTTCGCAGGTAGTGAGCTGGCTTCAACTGCATCAGCCGGACGTGCTTTGCATACAAGAATCTAAAGTTGAAGATTCGAAATTTCCGATTGACAGCTTTCGTGCCATCGGCTATGACGCGCAGTTTCACGGGCAGAAGAGCTACAACGGTGTTGCAATTATCTCTAAACACCAGATAAAAGACGTTGAAAAACGATTTCGTGATACGCCTGAACAAGACCAGGCCAGGTTCATAAGAGGAACCGTCGGAGACACTGTCATCCTTAATGCATACGTGCCCAATGGCAGCGTGGTCGGGTGTGATAAGTATGCATACAAGCTTGAATGGCTCAAGGCTTTTCGAGAGTATTTAGATAATAATCTTTCACCTGCTGCCAGCGTCTTGCTGTGCGGCGACTTCAACGTCGCTCCTGAGGATCGGGACGTATACAACCCAGAGCGAGTTCGGGGCCAAATTCTGGTTAGCGAGCAGGAACGTGAATCACTGGCAGTCGTTCGAAACTGGGGATTCATCGACTCCTTCAGACTGCACGAGCAAGATCCCGGTCATCATACATGGTGGGATTATCGCGTTTTAGGATTTAAACGAAAGATGGGATTCCGAATCGATCATATCTACGTAAGTGAATCGCTAGCTCAAAAATGTAAGCGCGTATGGATTGACATCGAGCCTCGCAAGGCTGACAAACCATCGGACCATACACCTGTTATAGGTGAATTCGTGTAGTCGACAATATTTTGACTGTCTCGTTGATGTTATGCGGGCTCTCAGGTGAGTTCTTATAAATGTCAAAGGCGTCGAATAACATTAAGGCACCGTATATGGTGCCGGGCGGTGGAGCTCTTTGGGATATCAGACTGACCGGTCAATTCGTAAGGTTGCAATTAGAAAGGGACCTTACAAGAGCTGTAAGGTCCCTTCAAACGTTTTTCAGTTACGGACTAGGAGCCTGCTTTTACAGGTTCTTTCTTTGGCGCGCTGACCTTTTCGTAACCCATCATGATGTCGGCTGGTTCGATGCCTTCGATGGCTTTGAATTCGCCTGCGACGATCAAGTCGGCGAGCTTAGAGCAATCCTTGAAGTATTGATCGCTTGGACGCTCGCCTGTAAGCTTGCGGGTCAGGTCCTGACAGAGAATGTCAGCAGCTTTGATCATCACCTTGTCTCCCTGATTGTGAGCCCACAAAGCGGTGACAAGCATGATGATCGCGTCCTGGACGCGCTGCGACATCTCAGCGATGCGGCATTGTCTGTCCGGCAATTTCAACTGGTGCTTGACCATATTTTCGCTCAGCTCGGATGGCGACTGATGCAATTGTTCCATCGCAAAGTTGATGTGATTATTGAGGCTTTCGTCCATGCCTTCAATATTGCGACTGTCTTTTGCGGAGAGCATCTGTCCGAGATACCAGTTCGCATAGTTCCACAGTTCGCCTTTCAGCGCCCAAGCGTGCGATGGATTCGCCGGATTAAAGTCTCTGATTTGATGCTTGTGCAGTGCGATACCGATAGGCTCGAAGTACTTGCTTCCATGCTGTTTTGCCAGCGATTTGAAAAACGCCATTCCAAGCATCTCGCCTTCGCCTTCATAAATACATGGCGCCAGGAAGTCATGCACGTTGTCGCCGAAAATATGACCGGAGATGAAACTGCGGCCTCCGTGCGTCTTCATAAACAGCTCAATCGCGCATTCTTTCTCGGCTTCACTGCCGAAGATTTTCGCGATAATGCATTCGAGTTCACCGCGATACCCCTGGTCGAGCAACCAGGATCCCCACGCCACAAGCGCATCCGCACCGGCGATCAGCGCGGCAGCTCTGGCTATTCGGCGTTTGACCAGTTCGCGTGTTTCGATTGCTTTGCCATAAGTCTCTCTGAATTTAGCCCAGGGGAGCATATTGGCAAGCATGAGTCTCATGACTCCGGAAGCGGTTGCGCAAAGCGCAAGACGACCCATGTTCAGTCCGTGATATGCAACCGTTAGACCGTCGCCTTTCGTGACGTTTAACAGATTCTCTTTGGGAACCTTGAAATTCTTGAATACAAGACCGACGTTGTGAGCGTGTTTCAGCGCATGCAATCCGTAGGTTTTTATCTGGAAATTCTCGTTTTGTTCTTTTGGCAGGTCTGCAATTATCGCTGAAGGCTTGCCGTTTACCAGGCATACGATGCCAACTGTCCGTCCTTCCTGCGCATTGGTAATAAACAGCTTTTCACCGTTGATTACATAATGATCGCCCTCGAGAACCGCGGTAGTTCTCAGTGCGGTCAAGTCGGAACCGGCATTTGGCTCGGTGAGCGCAAAGGCGGATAGGGTCTCACCGCTTGCCAATTTCGGCAAGAATTTTTCCTTTTGCTTATCGCTGCCGAAGTAGTTCACCGGGTCGACTGCACCGATGCAACCATGAACAGAAGCCAGACCGGCTGCGGTTGGTTCAACAGTGGCAACCTTGGTCAGGAAGGTCATGAATGGACGAACCGCTACTCCGGATCCGCCGAATTTCTTGTCGATGAGCAAGCCCCAGTAGCCGGCTTCGGCAAGTTCGTTCAATAATTTGTCCGACAACTTCCCTTTGGCGTCATATTGTCGACTCTCTCTTCTTGCGGCGCGCAAAACCGCTAGCGACTTTTCCATTGCCGGTATCGAGACGCTTGCTACGTCTAGTTTCGGCGTGGAGAACAACTCGATCGGCACATTGTTGTCCCAGACAGCTTTGTGAATGGGGCTGTTGACTGTTTTATATTTGTCAGCGAACAGTGCTTCGACTTCATCGTCTGCACGGTCAACCGCACCGGTCCGTTTGGCTTCGTCTTCGCTTTTGCCGCCAAGGCGCAGTGCTGTTTCAGCAAAGCTGACATCGTTGTTTTTGGGATCGTTATCAGGCATCTTTCCATCCAACTACTAACTATCGACATGTAAGTAATTTTTGCACAAGCGGGGCTTGAAAGCGTGAATAGCCTCAATTTTTTGGGTTTTCAGCATGCAATAATTAGCAACTTGTAATACTTCCGCCAATTCTGCGCTGTGCGCTCGAATTTCGAGGTGTTCTGCGTCACTCTCCGTTCTCCGCCGAGCCATGAGCCTGAGCCTGAGCCTGAGCCTGAGCCTGAGCCTGAGCCTGAGCCTGAGCCGAGTCTGAGTCTGAGTCTGAGTCTGAGTCTGAGTCTGAGTACTGAGCCTGAAACGACTTACGGTCACTGATGGGCCTGGGCATCAGCCGGAGCTCTTATGGTTTCTTCTAGAAATAGTAGATATCGGGGCGCCGAGTTTGCGCCTGAATTTTTCTGGCGAGCTATCGAAAGGTCTGTAGGTAGAACCTTGGCTGACTTCTCACCCGAGATTCCCGGCGGTTGAAACAGACTGACACGTCGGTGTGAGGTCCTAAAATTGTTACCCTGCAATGTTTTTCTGCGAATTCTAGCGGGGATAGAAATATCCCTAAGAGCGGCAAAGTCCGTGGCTAATTACGTTGCTAATTACGTTGCTGATCATGTTGCTGATTAAGGGGCGGCTTCGGTCGATCAGCTATTTCAATTTGGCGAATTTTTGATTGGCTTTCAAGGTTTCGGCAATCGCGGAGTAAAGCTTGATACCGCCGCTGGTGTTCATGTGAGACGCGTCTTCAAAGTCTTTCGCGGTTTCGTACGACTCTAATGTGTCAGGAGTTAGAATGACCGCGCCGGATCGAGCGCAGCCATCTTTCAATACTTGTTGATACTTCGCAAGTGTTTTTTCTGGAAGTAGATTTGTATTCTCTATCGGTAGCGGCGTTCTAACGACCAGAACCGGCACCTCATGCTTCTTCGCCAGGTCTAGAAAATTATTGAATGCTTTTGTCTGAGTCGCGAACTGTTTCTTGTCGACCGGAAGGTACATGCTTTTGTACTCGTCGAGATGACCCAGAGTGTTTGGCGGACTCTGATAAATCGCAGTATTGTTTGGATTGAAGAAGGTATCGCGTGTGCCTTGATCGGCAGATTTTTTTGCTTCCGCTTTGTTGGTGGCATCGAATAATGTAACCGGACGATTCAGCGTTGACGCGGCAAGATTGGTGAGGAACTGGCTGTACTCTTGCCTGTGGGCATAGTAGTTTGACAAAATGCCGAGTGCTTCGTCTGTGATTGATTGCCACGAAGCGCCGCTGGAGAGCAACTCGGGAAGCGAGTTCCAGTCTCTCAATGCATTTGCCGTTGGCGTCGTGTCGATATCAGCTCTGCTGTTGTCTACGAAATCACGAGGCGATAAACAGACGACAACAGCCTTACACGTCTTCCCTGCAGCCAGATACTTTTTTAGAATCAAAAGTTGATCTGATACCAAACTGCCGGCGACACTCGCGTTAGATACCGAGACGTTCTTGCCCGCCCACTCACTGAGTTTCTTTTCCAAGAATTCTGCTTTCTCGTATGGCAAAATGACGTTGCGCTCATACCAGAAATCCCAGCGAGCTTTGCGTCCAGCCAGTTCATCATCCGCTCTGACCGCGGGATACAGGCTAATTGAGGAACCGAGAACTAATACATCCGGGTTCTTCGGCGCCGACATCAAACGTGGCAACTTAGACACGAATATATGCTGTCTTGCACCTGTTAGACCCGTCCAGAACAAACGTTCCAGTGGATCGTACTTCTCGATAGCAAAGTTCAAAGCGGTAAATAATATTACGCTAATGACAGTGGTGCTGGAGACCAACCGAAGCGGCAAACCAGCTATCAGGCTTTTCGACGAGCCTGGTATTGCCGACCTCTCAGATGCTTCTGCATCCGATGTCGTCGAGCCTGCACTCTCGGTTTTGGTTGCGGTTTCTACCATCGAACTATCTCAAAAAAAATGCCCGGTCGGGCATCGAGACGGACATTCTATAATGTCATGAGCATGAGGTCTATGCATTATAAATAATGAGGCGGTCGCCCGGAAAACTTGATGCCGCTAGTTCAAAATGCTGATTCGCTGGTCGTTTACCGGAACGTCACGGACGGTGTCTTAATTGCTGCAGTGATCGTCACTCATTCTCAACACTGCGTTTTGCCTTGACCTCGCAGTGAGGGTGGCACCGCTTATAAGTCTCGATTGCATCGTCACTGATCTGATTACAGCCATCGACGTGTAGTTTTTCCAAATCGAGCTTTTCGATTTTTCTCAATGCCTCATCTGTAAGCTTGTCGTTTCCATTTAGCTTTAAGGTCCTCAATGTGTTCATCGACTTTATTAAATCCATATCTTCGTCGGTCAGGTCGTCGTACTCCAGACCAAGGGTTCGTAATCCCCTGAATTTGCTGATTTGATTGAGCGGATTGTCATTTAGTTTCTTGAGCAGAGGTGTTTTGTTTACTTCAAAGTGATGTAGCCTCGATAAACTTGCGAGTAATCCTAGAGCCTTTGAGTCAAGCTTCGAGCATTTATTTAAATCGATTACGTTCAAATTTTTGAGCCTGGACAATATTTTCAAACTGTTTTGATCGGCAACTACATTCTCCACTCGAAAGAGTTCCAAATCCGGCAAGTTTGAAATGACTTGAAAACGATGTTCGTCAAAGTCTGTGCCGATAAATTCCTTCAGTCCTTTCAGGTCGCCAACAATGTCAAAAGCTGGGTCGGGCACCAGAAAATTTTGAAGGTGCAAGGTCTCGAGGCTAGGAAGCCCTTTTAGCTGGCTGATACCGCCTGCGGTTACACCGGTCAATCCGTCCGCTTCAATTCTTTTTACAGACTTCAGCTTCGCTAGAGCCGTCATCCCTTTATCCGAAACCGTCGCATTATCGATTAGAACTCTTTTCACTTTTACTGTGGATTGAGCAATCTTTGTCAATACTTCGTCCGCATACTGAGATTGTTTCAAGTCCAGAGTCGTGTCGATCATGTGATACTTCGGGTCAAGTTCCTTTTCCAAATCGATTGATCTGTCCAGCGCTGGAGCAGGAGCGATCGGAGACGCCGAGGAAACTGGTTCCTCTTTCGGTGGGGTCATCACTTTCAACGTAATAAACAGCGCTAGACCGAAAAGGATAAGCAGCGCGACTGCTACTCCTGCTACGGCCCTAAGTTCAGGGTTCGCGTTGCCAGTCTTGGGCGGCGCAACTTCTAGAGGCGTTTCAGATTTAAGAACCAGAGAGTTCGTCTGTTGCAAGATTTCACCTGCATCTTGAAACCGGTTGTGTGGCTTCTTTTCCAAGCACCGTTGAACGACGTCTTCTAGAACGTGTCCGCTTAACTCTGGAATAATTTTTCCAATCAGTGGTGCAGGTCTATTAATGTGCTGGTCTAACAGTTCCAGAGAACTTTCGCCTTTAAATGGAGGCTCTCCCGTCAGCATCTCGAAGAGAACGCATCCCAGAGAGTAAATGTCTGTTCGATGATCTACTTTGCCGCCCTGCGCTTGTTCCGGACTCATGTAGACCGGCGTCCCAACGATAGCGTTGGGCGCGGTAAGCGTCATGTTGTTGATACTAATCTGCGCGATACCGAAGTCATACAGTTTGACAATTGGCTGGTCTGTGCCACTTTCACACACCATAATGTTGTGCGATTTCAAATCTCGATGGACGACACCCTGGGAGTGCGCGCATTCAAGAGCCTCCACGATTTGCGAAATCATAGGGATTGCACGGTCAATCGGCAAAGGACCTTGCTCAAGAATCAAATCCTTGAGAGTTTGTCCTTCCAAAAACTCAAGCACCATATACGGTATCTCGTCTGAAGTAACTCCAAAGTCAATCACTTTCATGATATTTTTGTGGACGAGATTTCCGGCCGCTTTAGCTTCCTTTTGGAAACGCAGCGCTTTATTCGGTGATGACCTGGCATCGAAGCGCAGAACTTTTAGCGCGAAGACTTTGTCCAGTATCGAGTCAAAAACTTTGTATACAGTGCCCATCCCGCCGGCACCGAGCTCATCGAGAATCTTGTAGCGGTCAGGTAAAGTGGGTTCCACCATAACCTCGGTTTTTGCAATTCGTTCAGTTGGTTGGAATCGAATTGTTGTTTAAACTCAAACGAAGGTTTCCGTCGGTCATAATCACTCGAGCACTGATTGGTTCTCCAGATAGAAGTTCAATCAAATGTTTCCCGACGACCTCGTATCTCCAGCCTTCTGCGACTTTGAGGTCCGTGGCGTTTGCTAATTTATTTTCCTTGTGAAGCCTTACCACAAGTTGCAATTCGTCTCGGGTGCAAATGTGTTCGGCGGCCAAACCGATATCATTTGCCAAATATTTAAGTACCACGTAAAGGAAATCTCCGGTGAGCAGCTCACTTTTCGATGGTGCTCGACCGGTTGGCCAGGTGGGGCATTCCTGGTCTGATAGCGAGCGAGCCTTCTCGATCGCAGCCAATATGGCTTTGCCATGTATGCGTGGTTGATCTGGACGAATGCCTCGCATGTTTTTTAAATCGTCCACCGAGTGTGCTGGTTTTCGCGCGATTTCTACCATGACGTTGTCCGAGAGAAGAAATCTCGGCGGTTTATTTAAACGCCGCGCTTCGTTATCGCGCCAGAGCCAAACTTCGCGAAGCACGGCCAGCCCTCTGGAATTAAGCGAATTGGCTCCCTTCACTCGCATGAAATCGCGCGAGCGATCGTGATCGTAGTATTCGATGTCTTCGTAAATTTTGCACTCTTCTTCCGCCCACTCAAGACGACCTTGTTGATTGAGCTTGTCGCGCACCTTCTCATAGAGTGGTATCAGGTAGAGAACGTCGTTGATTGCATAATCGATCTGTGCCGGAGTGAGCGGGCGCGATTGCCAGTCGCTAAAACTCTCTGTTTTCGCGATCTGAACGTTCAGAACATCGCTGAGCAAACGTCTGTACCCGGCAGAATAACCGTAACCAGCAAAGCCTGCTGCAATTTGCGTGTCGAATATGTTTTTTGGAATTAAACCGGACAGTGAATAAACCAATTCGAGATCCTGGCTTCCCGCATGGAAAATGCACAGAATTTCTTCCGAGGCGATACGCTGAAACAACGGAGCCAGGTCTTCGACGACAAAGGGGTCTACGATGTAGGGCGTCTTTTCTACGCAAACCTGGACGAGACAAAGTATTGGAAAATAAGTTCGCTCAGGTATGAATTCGAAGTCGAAAGCCGCCAGCTTGGTCCTGTCGATGTGATCGCAGAGGTCCTGAAGTTCTGCGGCAGTATTTACGATTTTGGTAGACGCCGACTTGCTCATTCTTGTGGCTCCAATAGGAAGTGTCGGCACCATTTCAAGGAGCCCTGTCGCCCAATAATCACAGAGGTTTCGTGCAGAATCGATGGAAGTTCGAACTTGAGTTCATCAATGTCGATGGTTCCGACGTCCAGACCGTTGGCGAGCGCGATTGAAACCGGTCCTGCAGTGTCCCAGGTTTTGAGCTTGCCAGCCATGTGGACAAACAGATCCGCTCTTCCCTCTAAAACCCACGCCACCTTGATTCCAATACTTCCAGTTCTTATAAGCTGCACTTTGGGAAGACGTTCAATCCAGGGATGACGCTTGCGATCGCGGAACCCCATCATAAGCCGGACGCGATCTTCGAGCGTCAGCGTCTCCAGCGGCGCAAATTTGACAGGGTCTGCCTTGTCGGCCCACTTCCATGCACCAAAACCTGGACCACCGTAATAAGCCGTCTGCTCTGCTGGTGCATAAACAAATCCGAATACCGGCACCGCATCAATCAGAAGACCAATCATCACGGCGTACTGCCCATCATTTTTGATGTAATTATTTGTGCCATCAATCGGATCGATCATCCAGACTCGGCCGGTCTGTGGAATGTCTCCTAACTCCGCATCTTCTTCGGACACCACTGTGTCATGAGGATAGGCACGCGAAATTTCATCGACAAGTATGCGAGAAAGCTCAAGGTCCGCTGTCGTCACTTGATCCATCGGTCCCGACTTCTCTCGGATATCAACGGTCGCGCGCATCGCCACCGCAATCTGCCCAGCTCGCCTGATTAGCTCTAGAAAAAAGGAAATCTCATCGTCTTTCAAAAGACTCGTCATCGTTTGGGGCATCTACACCGCTACCTGAATTTCGCCGACCACGACTATTCAGAGCCTCGGGGCGCTGCGTGATCATCGTACATGCGGCAACCGAACTCATCAGCCAGCTTGTTGTCCAGCAGGTCAGCCACATAAGCGGCATGCCAGACCAGGTCATCGAGCTCTTCCTGGACCAGACCGAAAGTCGGTCGCTGGGCTACAACCAGGACTATATCATCGTGTGTCGACAATGCACAGCTGCTCAGCGAGCTGTTCAAGTCGAGAAGCTTTCGGTAAAACAATTCTCTGTTTTGGTCGGGAACAAAGACTAGCGGGCTCGTGATTCGCAACACCGCACCATGTTGGCTAACTTGAACGAAAACGTATACCTTAGCGCTGCCCTCGGTTAGCCACCAACCGTAGCCCTGGGCATCCCGAAGGGCATGATCGGCAGGATCTAATCCGCGTCTGCGGAAATATTGTTCGACCATGTTGACCGCATCGCTTGCGGCTCCTTGGGTCAATTTTTGCGTTCCAAACAAACTCATCGTGCAAGCCCCGACTTTTATGACAAACGGTCAATCACCCGTTACGCCCAATAGTATACAAGGCAGCCGAATTTTCGTTGTGGGTAAGGACAGGGTTTTGAAGGCTTTAAAATGAAGATTATGCCGATTTTGCGCCTCTCTGGCGCCGCCGGACGATGCTTAAAAATAGCATCCATATATAAAGCGAAACTGCAAAACGAGTTCGAACGGTTGTCAGGTTTAAACCGAGAGGCACAGCGTCCCGTTTAACGACCTTCGAAAACCGGCTCGCAAAAATTTGTTTAAAAAGCGAAAACCCTGCCGTGGCAGGGTTTAATGAGCTCCCGAGGTAAGATTCGAACTTACGACCAAGTGATTAACAGTCACCTGCGCTACCGCTGCGCTACTCGGGATCAGGCGCATAAACGATATACCACGGAAGTGGCACGTCGTTAAACACATAATACACCACTGTTTGTATTCCGCTACCACTTTCACTAAGAAGTTTGTGGACTGTAAACACTTGATATCATTGGTGGCGGGTGAAGTTGCCAAACGGTTTATTGAACAAGGTCATTTGCTCATTCCTTTTTTGCAAACAGCCCAATTTCAACGCTTTTCCGTCTTGATATGACTGCGGCGTTTTGTGAGTATGGACCCTGTTGAATTCAACAGTGAATGGGCACAGTTCGTTTTCTATCATCGGTTTAATCGATGACAGAGATAACGAGGTGCTCACAATGCCATTTCATGAAATTGAAACACCGGACGCTGCCTGTAAGAATTCAGGCGACGCGTCGTCGTCACTAACGTTTTCTGACATTTTTGAGCAATCAGGTAAAACAGCTAACGCGGTCGCCCGCGAAGCTGCATTGATCACTGCCGGCACCGTAGGTGGTGCGGTGAACGAAATTCAGAAGAATCCAGTCTCTACCGTTGCTCGAGCTGGCTCAACACTCGCACTCGGTGCTGGCTTGGGCGCGCTCGCGGCCTCAGAAGTCCCCTTTCTAGTTGTTGGTGCGGCGACCACTGGAGTGGTGCTTACTGGAGTTTGGATGTATGACACATTTAATCCAGACGATCCACGAAATCAAAACAGGTTTTCTAGCATCGGGCACGCGCTGACGGATGTTTGGAATCACTCAGACAGAGCATCCTTCGAGACGAGCGTAAAAAAAATGCAGGATGGCATAGGGCCAATCGCACTCGATGTCGGTTTAATGGCGATAGGTGGCACCGGGGCGCACGTTGCCGCTCGACAGACTCCTCGGCTCTTGAGTCAGCTTAAGCTCCAGCCGGAGCTTGCACCATCTGCGGTGCCCAATTATTTTTGTGGACGCGCAAATACACTCTTTCTGGACTGGAGCGACCTCGCTTACTTCCAAAAGCGCAGCAGCCCGCTTCGAGTGGACAAAGGAACCCCTGAGTCGCTTCCAGCGCGAATCGAGATGCTTAATGCGAAAGCTGGACTCAGTGAACCTCAATCACGTAGTCACAAATTCCTCAGTCTCGTAGATAAGCCGATCACACCTCGTGAGAAAAACTCGACGAGCGGTGTCTCGTTTTTCTTCAGCGAAAAGGCATACAAGAATCGATAGAGAAGTTTTCGCGTTTCTTTCGTAAATGCAAAGGGTAAATCCAATTTGCCGGTGTCGCTAGGAGAGAAGATGAGAAAGCAGTTGGAAAAGCCTGAGAAGACCAGGAAGTCTCAAAACTTCCAGCATCCTCCTCTTCACGCCGACTATCTGGGCAAGCCTGCACACTTGCAGACGCGCAAAGACCGCATGGAGTTGGGCAAAGCGATGCGCGTGCTCTGTCCCAGAGAACTTCATGCTCAATACACGGTCGACTGGGAGGACCGTAGAGATCCTGTTGAATTGTTGATTGAGTCGAGCCGTGGTCGGATTGAGGCTCTTCTTCCCATCAGATATGGGCGGATGGCAACATCGCCGTTCGCATTTTTTCGTGGCGCCGCGGTAATCATGGCTGCGGATCTCGCTCAGACTCCCGAAACCGGTTATGCAGTCCAATCATGTGGAGACAGCCATCTCTGCAATTTTGGCGCGTTTGCCACTCCCGAGCGCAACGTCATTTTTGATATCAACGACTTTGATGAGACCTTTCCTGCACCGTGGGAATGGGATTTGAAGCGTTTGGCGGCTAGCTTTGCAATCGCATGCCGGCATAATGGACATAAGCAAACTGACTGCCGACGCGCCGTTCAGCGTATGGTGGAGTGCTACAGGGACAGGCTAGCCCGATTGGCGGAGATGCCGACCTTGTCTTCATGGTACGACCAGCTGAACTTCAAAGATTTGCTGGAGCAGAGCAAAGATCGCAAGTTTAAGGAGAAGCGGGAGAAGGACCTGCGGAAAGCGGTCAAGCGCGACAGCATCGCCGAGTTTGTCAAACTCGGTCATATCATCGACGGTAAGCCCAGAATTAAAGATCAGCCACCGCTTATCTACCACGATGCGAGGTACGAGACTGCGGATTTTCAGAATGCTGTGATGCGTGGAATCGAAGATTATCGCAATTCTTTGCCGCTTGAACGTCGAGTGCTTTTTGATCGCTATGAGTTCGTCGACACTGCGATCAAGGTAGTCGGAGTCGGAAGTGTTGGAACCATGTGTCTTATCGCATTGTTCTATGCCGCCGAGAATGACCCTTTATTTCTGCAACTTAAAGAAGCGAACAAATCAGTTCTGGAGGCTTACTCGAATTATCCCGCCTTTCAGACTCACGGCGAACGAGTAGTTTTTGGGCAACGGTTGATGCAATCATCCAGCGATGTTTTTCTGGGGCACTTTGTCGGCGAACTCATGAACAAGCATTACTATGTTCGGCAGCTTCGTGATGTGAAAGTAAAAATTCCGGTTGAGACATTTTCGGCGTCCGAAATGTTTATCTACGCACAGAAGTGCGGCTGGGCTCTTGCTAGAGCCCATGCTCGTTCCGGCGATCCTGCCGTATTAGCTGGTTACATTGGCAAAGGCACTCAACTTCTTGATGCACTTGCCGATTTTGCAGAAACATACGCTAAGCAAAATGATCATGATTTCAAACGTCTGCAGGACGCGATCGCCACTGGCAAAATCGAAGCAGTGTCGGAAACCGCGAAATAGATCTTTGGTACGGAGGTGTTTCCCTCGGGCTTCGTCCTCTTCCAGTTCCCGAATTACGCCTTAACTTGTCAGCGTTTCCAGCCACGAGTCAAGAGCCTTCAGGATATCCGGACAGAGTTTTTTTGATTGCAGTATCAAGTGTGCGCACGATTGGCACTCGACCACCGTCATGTTGTTGCTGGTTAAACTGGACATAAACTGATTGTAGGAAGAGCTTTTGCATACCCCGTCATTTTTCCCTCTGTAGACGAGAAGGGACATGTTGTTTGGAAGACTTTGAGGTCGAATCGTTCCCAGAATAAGCATCGATTCAATCAGCTCGAGTACATCGATTGTTTTGCGGCACATCGGATCGTCGAGATAATGCTTGAGGTTGTCCGGTTCATCAATTAAAAACTTTCTGGCAAAGGGAGTTAAGTCGGCTTCCAGTCTTTGATTGAGCCCAACCTGCGCTATCTGACCAAGCACCGCAGGAACCAAGTCGAATGATATCACCCGCGGTTTCATGCAAGGATTGGAGAGAACGACTCCATCTATTACATCCGCGCAGTTAGCCGCCAGGTTTCGCGCTAGATGCGCTCCCAGACTTTCGCCGATCAGTACCATCGGTAACTGCGGATGTTTTCCATGGAGCCAATAAACCAATTCGCTCACATCGCGCAGGCTGCCGCCATAGTCGATGCTTCGTTTGTCCACGGCTCCGAAATAGGTGCGTCCGAATCCACGCAGATCCGGCGCGACGACGAACGCGTCTTGTTTTGCCAGGTGCGTCGCGATTGTCTCGAAAACATTTCCGTGCATCAGTAGACCATGAAGCAGAATTATCACGCGGTTCGGCTTGTTTCGACCTTGCCAAAAATAACAATGGATGTTTCCACTGGAACCTGAGATTAGTTCTTCGCTTCGTTTCACTGAAACCATTTTGTCTGCGCAGTTTTAATTGACTACAGCCATTGTCCTCTGCCATTGGGCGACGAGCATCTGTCTTAAGAATGACAATTAAAAATCAACCGATCGATGGATGCGAAGGTGGACAGGTCGTAGCGTATCGTTATTAATGTTGAAAGTTTTTTAGTAGGATCTTGATGCCATGCTGGCCGCTAAAGACGTGACGACACAAAGAGTGCCGGTTGAGTGCGATCAGTCGAAGCGTGCAGAGCAGCCGTTTACTTACAAAACGAATTCGCGTTATCGCTGGAATGTCCTGGATCTGTTGTCGATCTTCGGTGGGCGCGCCTGCGTCAGTCACATCACGTGCGAAATCGATATGTCGAATATCCAGATCAAACGGAGTCTTAACAAGGGGACCGGTCGAACTTCTACTGTTACGGCGTACATTCTGAAAGCAATTGCCAGTGCACAGGTCGCTCATCCTCAGAGTAGAACATTTGCTCTTCCCTTTGGAAAAACGGTAACGTACAACGACATCGTTGCCGGATTCACGGCGGAGAAACAAGTAAACGGTGAGCCTATTGTATTCTTCGGTGAGATTGAGCAACCCCATACGAAACTCGTAACTGACCTGGCCGACGAGCTTCGAGCGTACGTTGATAAGGATGTAATGGAAGTTCCTAAACTAAAAACACAGGCGATGTTTTGCAGGTTTCCCTGGTTGCTTCGGCAGCTGGTTTTTCAGACCGCTCGTTATTTTCCGGTCTTCCGATTGTTGTGCATGAGAGCGACTTTTGGGGTTAGCTCGCTCGGGTCCCTTGGAGTGGCAATGTGCTACGGTCCAAGTGTTTGCTCGAGTGTCTTCGGCGTAGGCGCGGTCGAGAAGCGGGTTGAGGTGCGGCAAGGTCAGCTGGCCGTTCGTGACATGATGACGCTGTCACTCAGTTTTGATCAAAACGTTATGGACGGCGCATCTGCTGCCAGATTTTTGAATGATGTCAAAAGAACGTTGGAGTCCGGGTTTGAGTAACAATACGGCAGTCATTGCATGGGAATGCCTTCGTTCGGAACCACGCGCACGTCGACGTTTATGTGAGCCTTATCTTTGGAAGGCATGCCTTTGGTTGTCACTTGGATTGGGACATGCCATTTTGGAAATGGCATGTTCGGAACTATGAATGTGATACTGTTTGCGGTGGCATTTGTAATCTGTGCCTTGCGCCCGCCGACCGTCACGATATTGTCATTCACGTCTGTGGAGAAACCGCTACCGGTTATGGTCACGGGTTCACTTGGCGGTGACGCGAGCATGCTCACTCTGGTAATTCTAGGATTAGAGCGAACCGATACGCTCCTCGGCTCGCTGTGTACATAATTGACTGATACCGTAACTGGTTGTGGCCCCGGCGGAGAATGATTCGGCAACTTTACCTTGATTTCGTCAGGCGTCGAGCTAATTGGTCTTGCATACTTGTTTCCAACGTGAACTTTGATATGTTCAGTTTGATCTGAAAAATTTTTGCCGTTGATTATCATAGTGTCCGAGGCACCAACAGGATCGGGGCTAACACTGATGACACTGGGACGCTGTATTAGCAGCTGCCACTTTATCCGCGCGCCTGATGGACCGAAGCCTTGAACCTTGAGAGAATTATTGCCGGCATTCAATTTCCCAGCCAAGTCTAGAGAAAAATTATCCCCGTTTCTAAAGTCTTTGAAAGTAGCAAGAGAATCTCTTCCAAGGAATACTTTCATGTCAGTGGCTTTCGGGCGTCCGTCGGCACCATTTATGAACGTCAGTTGCAGAGGCAAGCGTTCCTGTCCTCTCCGCAGATGCAGATGATCTCCCCATGTCTGCCAGGCTCCGGCTCTTGTAACTAGAGGTTTCGATTCCTGAATGACTGCCATCTCCTCTGCTGGGGCCGGCATTGCGGCAGTGCTAAGGTATAGCCCCAAAATAACCTGCCATAGAACTTCGTTTGATGTTTTCATGCCTCAGGTAGTCCCTCTGCTGCCACCGTTTTTGATACCACCGACTTCACCGTTCAATCATACATTCACTCAAGTTCTGCATTCCCAAATCTAGGTACATTAAACCCTCGTTTGTTTGCCTGTGATTGTCATGCGTGTAGTGTGCTTTGTTAAGCAATGCCACCGGATATAGTGGCAAAATCTTAAAACCCGCTATATTACGGCGTTTAAGTGAGCAGATAGTGATATAATAGTAATATGTAAATAAATCGTCTCCGCCAATTCTTAAGTCGGAGAAAGAGTGCTTCGATCGTCTGAATAGCTTGTTTTTACGTCTCTCTTTAACCGAAGAATCTCCAACTTAGTAAAAATTGAATAACTAAGAAGGAGGAAGATGATGACACAAAGGAATTTGAACATAGAACGAAGTCTTGAGAGGGAAGTGGCAAAGCGTCAGCAGCCGGCCAAACAGTTTTACGGGCTTTATCCGAAGGCACCACCAATGATGATGTACCTGTTCCTAATTGGTTCAGCGCTTTTCGTTGGTCTCTGGCTTTTGCTGACAATCTCACTTTCGACAGTGAATCTGTCCTGGGCTTGTCTGGCAATGTTTGGCGCCGTCTCACTCGGATGGTTCTTTCGAAGAATCGAGACGCGAGTTGACACTCATATGGACTTATTGGGGGATAGCAAACAGTCCAGACGCAAGTGTCGAAACCGAATGACCGACTTGAAACGCTGCGGACCGGGTACATTTACCGTAGGCGACAGGAAGAAGAAATCACTCAATGTTTAAGAGAGCAATTTCGACGAAAATGATAGCCATAGTTGTAACGCCGTTGGCGTTAGCCATGGTTGTTTCAGTCGGCTTCGTTACAGCAAAGGTTTTTGACACTCGGGTAAATTTTGGACCAGCACCCACCTGAGTGGGGCATTGTTTGGTGCAGGCGCGCCAATCTGGACGGTAAATCAACTGCAAGGTCGATTGTTGTTGTCGAAAACAATCTGGCTCGGAATTTAAAAGTCTTCCAGGGAACATCTAGTTCGCAGCTCCATCTATGCAGCAAGAGTATGTCGACACTGAGCTGCTATGAACGAGAGATTGCTGAGTACTTTTGAAAACATGCGCGACTCAACAATTGAGTATGCTCCCGTCGTGATGGTGGCGGTAGTTGTTTTCTTCCTGTTTCTGCTGGCAGCTTCGGTTCTCAGCAAAGGGCTGATTCGAATCGGAAAGGAAACCCGGTTGGATGATACCCTAGCGGTTCTTCTGGCGCGTCTCGGGCATACTGCTTTGACATTTTTCGGTTTATTAGTAGCGGCAGTTATCGCTTTGCCGAACTTTCGACCTGTGGACATGCTGGCTGGTCTGGGTGTCGCATCTATCGCAGTCGGTTTTGCTTTGAAGGAAATTTTGCAAAACTTCTTCGCCGGTGTTCTAATTCTCTGGCGCAAGCCGTTTTTGCTTGGAGATGAGATTAATACCGGTGCTTACAAAGGCACCGTGGAAGATATCAATATTCGCGCAATAAGATTGCGAACATACAGCGGAACACTTGCTGTTATCCCTAATTCGCAGATCTTCGGAAATCCTGTCGAAGTAATCACTGGATTGTCGCAAAGACGGGTCGAGCTTGTCGTGGGAATTGGCTATTCGGACTCAATGGCGAAAGCAAAAAGTTTGATTCTGAATTATCTGGAGACCCTGCCTGAAATTGAGCGACCGAAGGTTTACATCACTGAATTAGCTCCTTCCAGTGTTAATATCAAAGTGCACTTCTGGACTCAGGCTCATCAACTTAATGTTTTGAACGTGACCGACAAAGCGCTCGAGGGAATCAAAGATACTCTCGACCAGGCGGGTATAGACATCCCTTATCCTCACAATGTAGTTCAATTTCACAACGTCAATCTGAAAGAAAACGTCTGATTCGACTCAGCGCTTGCCACTTTATTTGGTGCATAAACAAACATTTGTGAGTGGAATTTACTCGGAGTCGTCGATTGATTTTGTCACCAACACTGATTTTTTTGTTCGTCCGGGCGAGCCGCCGCGAGTCATTGGATCTGTCTCGTCTGTTTCTTCCACGATTGTCCTGGTTTCAGGTACTGCCGCCGGCACTCGTCGGTGGGTGAATATAGCTATGCCGATGAATAGACCGGAGACGATAACAGCGATACTTATCGTCTTGCTGATACTATCAATGGCTTTTTGCAATCCGCCTATTTGCGCCTGAAGTGCGTCCACGTTCTTGTCGAGCGTTTTTATTGATACACTCAGATGATCCAGAGGTTCTGGAATTTTGGAAATAGTCACCGGAAGCGTTTGCAGTGGTGCGCTCATTGATGTGAGCGGCGCTTGTAAGTTTTCGATTGGCTTGTGAAGAGAGGCTGCTGACTTACTCAGTGTTTGAATGGGTGGCTTCAATTGCTGAATTGGTTGCTTTAATTTATCGACCGGTGTCGATAGCTGTTGAACAGATGTGTCGAGTTTGTTTAGCGGATCTTTTAGCTGATCGATTGGTTTCTCCAGCTTTGTGATTGGTGTCTTCAGATTGTCGAGTGGATCTTTCAGATTTTGGATAGGTTGGTTTAAATCACTGAGCGGTCTATCAAGCTTGTGTAGCGGTGCTTGAAGGCGCCCTATTCGGTTGTTTAACTGATTGATCTCTTGCCCCAAATCCTCAAGAGGATCTTCTAAAGATTTAAGCCCCTTTTCAGTTCCACGCATCGGCGAAATTGCTCCTAACGGAGACAAGAGACTGGGAAAGATTCCATCGTCTTTACTTTCGTCTTGAGAGATGCCGCCTTCCAGAGCAACGGGCGGTGCTGTAGCGGCTGCGGCGGCAATGCCCGCTCTTCTTCTTCCTCGCCGACGCATAGCGGCATTCAGGAGTGGCGTTCTGTGACCTGATGAGTCCGGTACTTCAAATTGAGTCGTTGATGCAAAAACCTCGATGGGTTCCAGGCAAAACAGAGAAAGCGCCGAAAGGAAAACAACAGTTACGAGTTTCATTCCGAACATTTATCACCTCCGATGCTCGTAGCAGCGAGCTCAGTTCGCGGAATCAGGCCGGCAGCAGCGCTCGCCGATTACCTTACCATCGTTCTACAGATGTAGCATTTATCCGAAGTGGTCACGACCGATTTCAGTCCGCGCCGGTTATCGAATGGGCGGTTCTTAATTAAAAACAATCAGAGTTCTTTCACCAAAGTTTGGTACTGCGCGCGGTGCATTCTTTCGCTACGGTTTCAAATGCGCTGGAGTATTATCAAGTGGCTGGTGGTCAGCTTGATAGCATCAATTCAGCAGTTTTGCCGTTGTGTGCGACTGAAAAGTCTTGAAACTGCCATGCAAAATGTTTATTGCAATCATGGGATGGTTTCCATTTTGTGCGGTGAATCTCAAGCTCACCAATATACTTGTGCGCTACAGGCAGGATGCTTTGAAAAGGCAGGTCGCCAGGGAGCAGTAATCCACGACGCGGATTGTCCATCGCCCATGTCATCGCGCTAAGCACCGATGATGCGACTTGCAACACCGTTGCGTTGTATTGAGGTCCGACGATTTCCCGTGTTCGCTTTATGGATAAGCGATTTCCAACCCAAACAGCGCCGTATGCACCCATGAGCAGTACGCCTAGATCGTCGCTTCCCTCACTTATCTCGGTGGTCATCAAATGATCTTTGGCAACGTTTATCGTATTGTCGGCGAAAGCGTAAAGCGACTGCAGTGCGGGTAATGAGGGGCGATAGATGAAACAAACTGTGGGACGATAAAGCAGCTTTCCGTTTTCCCAGAGTGACAGCCGATTGCCCATGGTGAAGGTTTCGCCGTGCGGAATCATCATGCCAGTCATTTCTTCGTTAGGTACCCACGATCTAACTGGGAAGTTAATTCCTTTGCGTTTGATGCACAGATGGAAAAGGCGGTCATGGCTTAGCTGCAGAGCCTCAGGAGGCAAGCTTCGCTCGTGTGTTCCCCAGGAGCACTCGGTAAACGCATTCGATTCCTCACGTAGTCCTTCGGCAGACCAAGTGTTAACGAATACAGTCGGACTGCGGTTTGTAGAAGATACTTGACGATCGTATTCGGATACGTGCACGACTTTTGTGCCAGTCAACATGGCGACACGTGCGTAATCTTTGGCTCGCAAAGCCGTTTCGATATCAGAATCCGAGAATTCTGACGCGAGGTATTCCAGTCCGTGTTTCAACCAGTGGCTGACCAATCCGGGATTGGCTCCGTGTTCCAAAATCGCGGTGGGTGCGCCATCTCGCCAGTGAGCAAATCGCTCGTAGAGTCGCGTGTACCGCATGAACATCGTATCGTGCAAAGGGTCGCTGAGCTCACAGTTTTCTTTTCGCCACAGTTCCACCGAAGTATCAACGTAGATGACGTTGGTGTCATGGCACCATTCGAGGATGTCGGCGCTGTCGACTCCGGCGAGCAAATTAACCACCATGTCGCCGGACTTGACGATCGTTTGCAGAAAAGTCTTGTAGTTATCCGGAGATAGTCGGAAGTGATGGAATGATGCTCCAGCTTCTATGAGTGGATTCCGTTTTGGGTCCTGGAGACACGCGTCTACTAAAATAATCTGAGAGGGCTTTAGCTCGTCATTCTGTAAAAGAAGTGCCTGCAAGCAGCGAGATACGGCACCACAGCCAAGCAGGATAAGGCGACCTGACGAGGACAGTTTCAATTAAACCTCCTTTACGCGAGTTGAGTCACTACTATTATAGCCGCTATTGAAAGTTGCTACCTGAAACCAGCGGAAAGGCTTGTCAATGCTGGCATCAGTAAGATGAAGCGGTGCCACCATATCCGGTATCGCGGAACGTTCAAAAGATGGAAAACTATTGTTCCAAGTCGTTGTTTCTTCGCTCTTTATTCATGAATCTGTAGAAACTAGGTATCACCAGCAACGTTAGAAGGGTCGCTGAAATTAGACCGCCGAAAATCACAGTCGCGAGTGGGCGCTGAATTTCTGCTCCTGTGCCGTGGGAAAATAGTTTTGGTAGCAAGCCCATCATAGCGACCATTGCTGTCATCACTACAGGTCGTAAGCGAATGCGAGCACCCTCTATTATAGCTTCATCGAGATTTTCACCGTTTTCTTTCTCTTGCAATTGCATGATGTAGCTCACCATAATCACTCCGTTTTGGACGGCCACTCCACACAGCGCAATGAATCCAATAAAGGCGGGGACGGAGAGTGGCTGGTGGGATGCCCAGAGACCTATGACACCGCCGATGGCAGCAAATGGAACGGTCATCATAATGAGCGCAGCGTTTTTGATCGAGTTGAAGGTGAAGAATAGCAATATGAAAATCAAGAACAAGACAATAGGAACGACGATTGAGAGCCTATTCATCGCTCGTTTTTGGTTCTCAAATTGACCTCCCCATACAACCTGATAACCTTTTGGTAGTTTTACTTTTTCTGAAACGACTTGCTGCGCTGCATTTGCCCAGCTGCCGAGGTCTCGACCTCGAACATTTACCATCACGACTGAACGTCTCTGCCGGTCCTCTCTCTTAAGAAGGACTGCGCCGCGCTCGATTCGGATGTCGGCAAGTTCTTCCAGTGGAACTCGCGCTCCGTCAGGCATTTCCACCAGCATACTGCGTAAACGCTCCTCTGTTTGTCTGTGCTCGGGTAGGAACCGAATCAATAGACCAAACCGCTTGTTGCCTTCAATAACTTCTGAAACTACTCGACCGGCCGTAGCGATCTGCACAAAACGCAGAACATCTGCCGATGTCGCGCCGTAACGAGCGATGGTGTCACGGCGTAGCTTGATTCGGAACTCTGGTAAGCCTATCAACGGCTCGCGCATCAAGTCGCCGGTGCCTGGAACGTCCCGAATTGCGTTCATAACTTCGTCGGATAGTTTGTTTAAAATTTCGAGGTCATCGCCGAAGATTTTTATTCCAACATCGGCTTTGATGCCCGTTATCAAGTCATCGATCATGTCGGCGATCGGTTGTGAGAAACTGTACATGACGCCCGGAATTTTAGCCACTTCATGGGCGAGCTCTTCCGTCAACTTCTCCTTGTTTTGTGACCGCCACTCCGATCTCGGTTTTAACCCGATATACATATCTGCCGCATCAACGCCCTCGACATCAGACCCCATCCCAGACCGTCCAATGCGAGTGACCGCTATGGTCACTTCCGGAATGCGTTTGACCAGGGTTTCAGCCGCAGTGGCAATTTCTTGCGACTTCGTGTGAGCAATACTCGCCGGCATCCGTAGGCGAAGCCATAAGGAGCCTTCATCGAGACTGGGAATAAATTCTGAGCCCAGTAACGGAAGCAATGCAGCGGCCCCCGCCAGGCAGACCAGACAACCTAAAAGTAGTTTTCCTGGACGTAGTAGCGACCACTTCAGAAGAGGTGTGTAGCTGTTCTTAAGCCAATCCATAACTGGATTGCGTTTTTCCCTCACGTCTTTTTTCAGAACCCAAAAGCAGATGACCGGAATGATCGTTAATGCGACGAACAGTGCCCCGAGCAGCGCATATATAAAGGTTAACGCCAATGGTCCAAACATTTTTCCTTCGACGCCCTCCAGCGAAAAAAGCGGAAGGTAGACGGCGATGATGATGAAAATTGCGAATGTGATTGGTCGTCCAACCTCTTGAGCCGCCTGTGTTATTACCCTCAGTCGCTCCTCTTTAGAAAGTGACTTTCGCTCCGCTAACCTTCGAAAAATATTCTCAACCATGACGACGCCCGCGTCGACAACCACTCCGAAGTCCACCGCCCCTAGTGTCATAAGATTTGAAGAGAGACCCGTGTATTTCATCATCGCGAAGCTAAACAAGAGCGATAACGGAATGATTATGGACACGATCAAAGCGGGCTGGATATCCATCAGGATTGCTGCTAACACGATTATGACCAACGCGCCGCTGAGCATCAGAATTTCTTTGACTGTATCCATGGTTCGATCAACCAGGTCCTTCTGGTTGTAGAACGGTCTGACCGAGACGCCTTCAGGCAGGGATTCTTGAATTTCCGCAAGCCGCTTCTCTACCTCTTCAACAACCTGTTTCGTGTTAGCCCCTTTTCGAGAAAAAACTATGCCGATTATCGCTTCGCCTTCTCCATTCATCGAGGCTGACCCTCTTCTAAATGCAGGACCGATCTCTACAGATGCAATATTTCGGACTTCGACTGGCGTGCCATCAACCTCCTTGAGAACAATTTTCTCGATATCCGAAACCGTTTTCACCCGTCCCAGTCCTCGGATGATCACCTCTTCGTCAGCCTGCTCGATGAAATTTCCGCCGATATTTAAATTGCCATCGTTAAGTTTCCTCGAAACATCAGTGAGGCTCAGGTCGTAGCTTTTCAGTTTTATTGGATTAATGAGAACCTGATACTCTTTTATGAAGCCGCCATAGGTGACGACGTTAACCACTCCAGGTGTCGCCAGCAGTCGTTTGGCGATGTTCCAATCCTGGATTGTGCGCAAGTCAATCAGATTGTGCCTGTCGCTCGTGACGTGGTACATGAATACCTGACTGAATGTTGAAATGACTGGTCCAAGTTGTGGTGGTGGCACATCCGGTGGCAGTCGTAATGTGGTGAGTCTCTGTTGTACGAGCTGCCGAGCAAGATATAGATCACAATCATCTTCGAAAATCGCGTTCACGACTGACAAGCCGAATTCAGAACTGGAGCGCGTTTTCTTAATGAACGGAACACCATTCAGTGCGTATTCTATTGGAACGGTCACTAGTGATTCAACTTCCTCGGTAGCCATCCCTTCCGGTTCAGTAATGATTTGCACCTGAATGTTGCTAACATCAGGAAACGAATCAGCCGGAATGGTAAGAATAGAATGAATACCTATTGCGATGATAGCAATGATCAGCAGGAGAACTCCTGCGCGTTGCTTAAGAGCGAAGCTAATGAGTTTGTCTATCACCGCGTCAAATTTTCCCGACCAGAGATAACCATTGCTCCTGGTCGCCCAGATGCTACTTCAGTTTTGAGCAGAAGCGAGCCGGTAGTGACAACGCGGTCGCCTTCTTTGAGCCCGGAGATGACCTCGTAGAATTTTTCATTGTCTCTTCCGAGCCGGACAGGCTGTTCTACAAAGTGATCTTCATCAGCTACGTAGACCACGTCATGACCCTTCTTCTTTTGTACTGATTCTTTCGGGCAGGCTAGCACCATATGCGGTGGTAACTTTATCGTCGTGTCTGCAAACATGCTTGCCTTTAGTTTCAAGTCCTTGTTATCGAGCCGGGCGCGAATCGGAGCCGTTCTAGTCTCTGGGTCAATGTGCGAGCCTATATAATTTATTTTGCCCTCGAATTTTCGACCCGGCAGACCGCTTATCCGAGCCACAACCGGCATGCCGATACTGAGACCAGGTAGGTCCACACCCGGAATCTCCGCGGACAGTGCAACAGTTGAAAGATCCGAGATTCGAAAAGCTTCCTTGCCCGGATCGACAATCGCTCCTAAAGCCACATCTTGCTTCGACACTGTTCCGGACATCGAGGCTATGATTGGCACAGTACCCTCGATACGACCGCTGGTCATGATCTGGTTTGCTTTATCTTCCGTCATACCAAGAAAAACGAGACGTTGTTTAAGTGTACTGACGCGCTGTTTGGCGCGTCTCACTTCGGCCTGGGCGAGCTGCAGATCACGCCTCAGCATCGCTTTGTTTTTAAACAAGCCTTCCTCTCTTTCCATGTTCGCTTTGGCCTGTCGATGAAGTGAACGCGCCCTGTTATATTTAGCCTGAGATGCATAGAAGTCTTTGCTAGCCGCGATTCCTTCCTTAAGGAGCTTCTGGTATCGCTCCATATTCTGCTTACTCAATTGAAGCTGCACCTTCGCTTCTTCAAATTGTTCCTTAGCCTCTAAGAGCGTCTCGGGTCGTTTTATTTGCTCACGATAGACCTGTCGTTCTCGCTCCTCATGAGCCTTCGCAATGTCAAGTTTCGAATTTGCTTCGATCAGTTGAGATTGAAGGTCACTTATTTGCTGACTATCAATCATTGCAAGAACTTGCCCCTTCTCGACTTTGGAGCCAGGCTTGACGAAGATGTTCACGACACGACCACGCACGCGATTTGTTAGTGACACCTCTTTACCGAACTCCGGAAGGATCTCTCCGGCTACATTCAAAGAATCGCCAAGTTTGCGCTTCTTCACAGCTTGGGTTTCCAACTCGATGTGTTCGGATGTTTCGTCGGAGCGCTTAGAGGCGCCTGTTGACTGCTTTGTCTGCGTGTCGCCACAGCCGCCTAATGTCCCGATGGAAAGCGCGAATGTGCAAAAGACGGCTAGCGATGATAGTGATGTGAGCGATACGAAACGTAGATTGACTCTTCTCTTGCTGTTGATCGCCATGTTCTGCTCTCCGTATCATAGTCTGGACAGGATGGTGAAAGGGTAATTGTCATAGAAACCCTCTTGAAACCTAGTCCTTAATAGGCTGTTCTGATATCGGTGTAGCATTTTCCACTAAGGCAGGGCTGATTCACTCCGGCTCCGTAACTGAGTTAACTTAACAGGACAGGCACCGCCGATGGTGACAGTTTCATCCCAGAATCACATTCACCATAAGCTGTGCATGGTGCTCATCCTGTTAATTCGAGTGCGTTTTAATCTGTTCTGAACTCAGGTGAACTTCGAATCTATTGCGTGCGAGCAGTAAACGCAATACGCGAACGCAAGCGGATCAGGTTGCCGAGGTCACCGCTTGCGTTCGCATGTATCGCGCTAGGTACTTGCGCGTTATTTGTCTGATTCACGCCCCCCTTGCGGACGCGAACCGGACGGACCTTCAGGACCAGTGGCATGTGATGAACCGCCGTGCGGTCCACCGCCACCTGGGTGTCTGCCGAAGCCGAACCCGGGTGGCGGCGGTGGCGGCCCGAAATGAGGTCCGATTCCTGGATTAAAGAACCTCATCATAGGCGGCGCTCCGAACGGTGGCGGACCAAAATCGTCGATGCCTTCCATGTGCCCTCCGATGGGCATCGCATGTGGTGGCAATGGCGGTGCAAAAAATGGCATGTCTCCACCGGGACCGGCTTGGCGGCGGAGAATCAGGTGTTGCATTTTGCTGCGCTGTTCCGGCGTGAATACCTCGGCTGTGTCAAGTACGAGTTTTAAATGTTGCTGGGCAAGTTCTGATTTAATGGAGGTCATTTTCGAAAAGAGCTCGGTGACCGCTTTCCTGTCGATTGATGACTCTCCCATCAGCGTTGTCATTCTATGAGATAACGCGATTAGCTCCGCGTGTTTCGCAGCGGTTTCAATTCTGTTCTGGTCGCGGAGCGCTACCAGCTTTGTCATCTGTTCATCGGTAAGAGGCGGATTCATACAGCCCTCCTTGTGTGGCGGTTTATCCGTCGGCGAATATGCGACCAGAAAATTCTTGGGACCGCCGGCTGATTCCCATGAAGTTTCAACTGTTCCGAATAGACCTGATGCGTCTCTATTCGAATTCGAGCGCAAGTCGGCCGTTATCACCGATGCTTCTCCGATGCCATCATCAACGCCAGACCCGACCGGTGCACTATCTGCGTTTGCCATTTCGCAGCTAAATGCAAACATTGCAAGCGATGAAAGCAGAATTGTTTTACTTCTCACTATTTTCACGGGTTGAATCTCCTGAATTTGAGCCACTGATCACAGTTCCGGCGACGGATGTGGAAGCTTCCGGCAGTAAGACTTTGTCCAGAAACTTTTTGTTGGTTTCCCAAAATTTGGGTACGCGACCGCAGACTGCGGTTAGCCTTGTGCGTGCAAGGATCGTTCGATCTTCATCTTCGTAGAAGCGCTCAACAAGCGGGATACTTATGCCTTTGTAGCCCATGTTGGACTCGTCACCGACAATGTTTCTCAACACCATCAGCCATGTTTTGACGCACTCATTGTAGACTTCCGGTTTTGGCTTCTTTTTCGATTTCTTGATCTTCTGATACAGCGCTTCGCCTAATGCTACCCGCGCATCTATGTCGTTCGGATCCAGTTCAACAGCACGCCGACCCATCGATACCGCTCTGTTAACATCGTCGTTGCGTAGAGAAATCTCAGACTGCATATATTGAATCTTCGAGTTGTCGCGCTTCTTCGACTTATTAAACACCTCGTACGAGGAGACTCGTTGTCTGGCTGCTGACGGACTCTGCGTCTCAGCTGCAAGCGCAAGTGCGCTGCCGCTCAGAGTGGCTAACAGCAACACAACGACGCATGCGGTGGAGTAGTAATGTAGTGACATTTGTTTCCTGAACCCTGTTGGGGCGTTCGCTTACGACCATTCTCCGGTTAGTACGTAAAGGATTGATGTGCGCGAAATACGTCTTTGTAAATCCAGGAAGCAAACGCCTACTCTCGCCCGTTTTGCGTAAAGGAATTGTAAAGGTGCGACTCACGGGCACTTGGTGGTACATGATAGTGACGGTTAAGGAGTTATTCGATGGCAGGTGAGCCCATAATCGAAATTGTTGGAGAGAATATCCTTGAATTTCGTTGCGATGTCCTCGCTCTGAAATATGCTCAGGGATGGCATGGTGCCGATCTGGCTGTCTCAAAGGCACTAAAGTTGGGAAATTTCTGGGAGGCTCCGCTACCTGGAGAATACCGCACTCTCACTCCCGACAGCGCTTCCCGCATCGCGGCACCGCTTGTTTTGCTCGAAGGCATGCCGGCGCTGTCGAAAATTGCATACACGAATATTCGTTCGTTCGCACAATCGGTGATTTCGCATCTAGACCAGGTTGCGCCCAATGTCAAACATATTGCGATGACAGTTCACGGTGTCAACATAGGTATGGATGAGCGTGAAGCTTTTCTCTCTCAAATTGGCGGTCTGGTGGATGGTCTTGCTAGCGCAAATGTATTGCCTGAATTGGAACGAATCTCAATTGTGGAACTCAAACCGGACAGGTGTCTCAGGCTTATGAAAATCCTGCAGGAGCATAACCTACATCGACCGATCAAACGAAAATCGAAATCGCCTGTAGATTCCAATGCACCACTGGCAATGGCAGGCAGCAAAACTGAGAAACCGCACGTTTTCGTGGCCATGCCTTTTACCGATGATATGGAAGATGTGTATATATTCGGAATTCAGGGACCGATTCAGGAGGCTGGACTGCTTTGTGAGCGAGTCGACATGGATGTCTTTACCGGAGACATTCTTGAACGGATTAAGAACCGGATCGATTCTGCTGACCTGGTGATTGGTGTTTTGAACGGAGCAAATGCAAATGTTTATCTTGAAGTGGGATATGCATGGGGCAAAAATCGCAAAACCCTTTTGATCTGCAAGAATCCGGACGAACTGAAGTTCGATGTGAAAGGTCAGCGTTGTTTGATTTACTCGTCCATCAACGATCTGAACAAGAAGCTTTGCAAAGAAATTCAAATCCATATGAATCCATAGTTTGAAACTCCGGAAATCAAAGGGATACAAACCACGTTCCAAGAAGAGAACGGTTGGCGAGTAAAGGAATTGTAAAGGCGCAACTCGTGGGCTTTTGCTATGATTTAAAGGGTGTCCTTTGCGCGCAACTATGGACAATAAATCTCGCCTACTTATTATTGATGATGATATAAAGTTTTGTCGGTTAATATCCGACTACCTCTCTGGCTTTGGTTATGAAACCGAATCCGCTCATACGGGCGCCGATGGACTTGAAAAGGCGATGCATGAGAACTGGCAGGCGATCATTTTGGATGTGATGCTTCCCGTGCATAACGGTTTCGAAGTTTTAAAAAGGTTGCGTGAGAAGTCAGAAACTCCGGTCCTGATACTTACAGCATTGGGTGACGAGGCTGATCGCATTGTTGGTTTGGAACTGGGCGCCGACGATTATGTTCCGAAGACGTCCTCACCTAGAGACTTCTTGCGAGGCTTCGCGCGTTGATTCGGAGAGCATCATATGCGGTGCCGGAAGCGTCATCTGGGACAATTGAACAGATTTCTGTCGGTCCTCTGAGAATAAACCTATCGGCGCGGCATGCAGTTCTGTCTGATGAAGTTTTGCAGTTAACTCCGGTTGAATTTGACTTGCTCGTTGTTCTGGTACAGTCGAAGGGCCGCGTAAAATCAAGAGAAGAGCTTTTGAATGAGATTCGAGATCGGAACTACGATGTCTTTGACCGTTCAATCGATGTTCATATTTCAGCTTTGCGCAGAAAGCTTTATGACGATCCGAAAACTCCTAAATTCATTCGCACCGTCCGCGGTGCTGGATACATGATGGCTTACGACCTGGAGTCGAAGGCATGAGGTTTAGATTCCCCTTGTACGCACAGATTATCTGTGTTTTTCTCATCAACCTTGCTCTGCTTATTGGATTGCGATACGCCGTGTTTAGCTCGCAGTTTCACGTAGGTTGGGACAGCATTTTGTACAGCCCCATTTCGGAAAAAGTTCAGGGAATTGCTTTCGACGTCTTCAAGCAGTACCAGACACGTCCGGAGTCTGAGTGGACAAGTGTGTTAAACGAGTACGGCAATTTCTACAGAGTGAAGCTGTACGTATTTGATTCGCAGGGACATCAGATTGCAGGAGATCCTGTCGACCTTCCAGAAGCTGTGATGAAGAAGATAACAGAGGATCCGCTAGGCCAACGATTTCGTGGTCCTCATGGTGCAGGACCACACGAGATGCGCATGTTTGTCATGGCGCCTGCCTCCTCGCATGAAAAGTTGGAGGCTGGTGACGGTCCTCCGCGAGGTCTTCCCGACCGACCCGGGTTTGACCTGGATAGTGGTCCTCCTCATCCTCCTCCCGAATTCGCGACAGGAAGGGGACCGGAAGGACCTCGAGCCTTGCATCTTCAAACTTTTCCGGATGATCTACCCCCACATGGCCCCAGGGACGGCAAGAACTTCTCTCCTCCTCCGCGTTTCTTTGGACCGCTCGATCAGTTGCTAGGTCGTCCCCATCTTCCGCCGCCGGCGCGTCTTATGGTCTATTCGAAAGATCCGGATCTTTTTTGGGTTGGAGCTATGTTTCCAATGCACTGGCGTAAGCCGATCACCGTGGATGGTGCGTTCGACCCTAAGCAGCTTATACCAGGCACACTTATTGCGGTGACGCCCAATATCTGGCAGACCAAGCTGATCTCCGATTACGGTAATCTCGGATTAGTGATTCTTTGCGTTTTTTTTCTCTCGCTGGCCTTATGGTGGCCGTTTGTTTTTCTTCTAACGAGGGCTCTGGGCAAGTTGGTCCGAGCCACCGAGAGTATTGCCGAAGGAAAATTCGAGACCAGTTTAAACATCAACAGATCCGATGAGATTGGTCGGCTGGCGCAAGCAATCAGCATTATGTCATCGAAACTGAAAGCCTATGTCGGTGGTCAGAAAAGGTTTCTTGGTGATATTGCTCACGAGCTTTGCTCGCCAATTGCTCGACTACAGGTCGCGCTGGAGATTTTGGAGAGAACAGGCACGAAAGAGCAAGAAACTTGTATCAGCGACATCCGCGAAGAGGTCCAGCAGATGAGCCTGTTGATAAACGAATTGCTCGCGTTTTCAAAAGCTGGAATTCAAGGGCGCGAAACAGCTCTGAAAAGCATCGAAGTCGAACCCTTGATTGTCGCAGCTGTCACACGGTCTTGTGCCGACCATCCCGCCGACATTCAAGTAAACGTAGAAGCCGGACTCGGATGCTTATGCGACGAGATATTACTTGATCGTGCGCTGGGCAATGTTCTGCGCAATGCAATTCGGTATGCTGGGAACGATGGGCCGATAGTCGTCGATGCTCATCGCGACAATGACGATGTTCTCATAGCAATCTCGGATTGCGGTCCCGGCGTTCCAGAGGAAGCGATTAAATCTCTCGGAGAACCTTTCTACCGCCCGGAAGAGTCCCGCAATCGGAGCTTTGGCGGTGTCGGTTTGGGGCTTGCAATCGTGAAATCTTGTGTTGAAGCCTGTCACGGAGTGTTTAAGGTCGAAAACATACAGCCGCATGGACTGCGCGTGGAAATGCGACTAAAACGTTGCGAAATAGCGACTAAAGCGCCGCCCCAAACTGTTTCTTTACCGTAAGTGAGATTCGAAAGTTGCATCCTATTAGATGATGCTAAAATTCTCCTAGCCGCGCCGAGGCAGCAGGAGAGATTGATTCATGAGCGATGGACTTAACGAAGGACAATCAGAAGGTCTGCGAGACCATCTCAAACAGAAGCGGGAGCAAAAACAGCAGCAACAACCCCGGCAGCGCCGGCTTACTTACGTTGCCGGTCTCGATGGGCGCCGCTACGTCAATGACAAAATCCTTCGGAATCTAGAGGTCCAACAGCACAACAGCTACGGTGAGTACATCGCTTATGCGACTCCTGATAACGCAGGCGCATACCAGGCATACGATCCGTTTCAACCGATTGACCCTAACGAACTTGCGGCGGGCTATGCCGGTGCCGCTCAACAGCAAGAGCAAACTGCGGACGATGAGTATCACGAGCTTCACCAGGACGACCTGACCTATCAGGAGCCGCAGCCGGAGCCCCATGGACGAAACACCTGGGATGAATCAATTGACCCTGCGATGGGAACTGCCGTAAGTTTGAATCAGGCCGAAGTGGCCAATGCTGATCTGGAGAATGCGCTTCAGAAAGCTCGGGGCAGTGTTCATGCGACATACCACGACCTTGCCAAAGGTGCTTTCGACGCCCATGCGCGTATGGAATCAGCACCTGTCCAGTATGAGTCACATGGTTATGCCTCCCAGACCGGAGGCATGCCGCCTGGCTATGGAGCCGGCTCGACCGGGGATGTGCACGCCACCTCATACAATGGCTACCAGGATCCCAAAAATCTGCAGGTGTTTGGCGAGCAGGCCCAACAGCAACAAGTTCAATTCGCCCAACAACAGTTGCAACAACAGCAAGCGCATTACGCACAACAACAAGCTCAGGAACAGCTCGAGCAGTATCAACAGCAAGCCAGGCATTACCAGCAGACTCAGCAGTTTGATGCCAATAAGTCCGCGCCGCCCTCAGTGCCACTTTCCTCCTCGGCTAGCGAAGGTCCTGCAGGATCTCGCGAAGAGTATAAGAAAATGCTAGGTGGTTTGTTCAAGGATGAACTAGACGAGGCGCCGCAGGAGGAACCCATGATTCCTCAGCCTCCGATGGAGCCGGACTTCTCCGGCGGACCGGAGACGCCTCAACAACAGCCCCAACTTTCTCCGCAGGAGAGGATCGTCCTTCAAGCGGCTCAGCAGCAACAGACAGTGGCTCCGGCAGCCGCTCAGCAGGCAGGTCGCCCTCCTCGCAAAACGATTTCTATTCAGAAGAGTTTGCTCGGTGACGATGATGATTCTCCGAAAGAGGAACCGTCACCGCAGGCAGTGCGCAATCGCCCGAAGCCTAATCGTATTCCAATTAAAATTCAGCGTGTCGCGCCTCCGCTTCCGCAACAGCGCAACGATGAAATCTATTTCGAAGATAATGCAAACAGCGGCAAGACGTCTGTGTTTAAAATGCCGAAGGAAGGCGTGGTGAGTTCCAGTCGCGGTACTGTGGAGCTTCTCGTGCATAAAGGCGGACGTATGTTCCGACCGCACTACAACGCTGTCGGTATACTTCTCAGGGTCGACGTAAGCGACGGTTTCTCACTAATAAAAGGTGATACCGACAAGGCTCACTGGTTGATGACGGACCGCAGCGGAAATCCTCTCGATGAGGAAGAGATTGTCGGAGTTGCTTTCGATAAGAAAGGCAATCTCTGGTACGAGACGATTAGCGGAAAGAAGACCAAATTTTTAGTCGCAGGCGGTGTCGAAGTAACTGGTGACAATAGGCAGAGCTAAAGCGAGGCTTTTTTCGCCGGCATGACCACGTAAGTAAACGGCATCAAATGTTTCGAGCAGAGTTCTATTCCAGTGGGACAGTATGCTCGTAGTATGAATGGTGGCGTGATTGATACCGTTGTTTTCACTGCGATGTCGCCGTCCACGGCGCCTCCGGTAATCGTTGAAGGTAGATCGCGAACTGTTTCAACAATGTCGGCCTGGTCTAAAACTTTGAGCGGCAAGTTGCTGGGCGAGTGTTTGCGAATTACTGCCTGAACTCTTTGATACGGTGTTTGTCCGGGAGTAACTTTCCGATTTGCGCTGGTAGACTGCGATGATGGCGGTCCGGAAGCTGCTGCGCGTGCGGCATCGCGACAGACGCTATCATTGATGCTCGCACCCAAAGCGATGAAACCCATATCGATTCCAGCGAGAATCAAAGGCACTCCTACTACCAGGCCCGCACATAATTCGACTAGACTTTGTCCACGTGCACGACGCCTGTCTGTTTTTAGAGGTGCACTGGCGGTCCGGCTTTTCATTGTGTTCGTTCCTCTCGTAAGTTGTTCGTTGCTTCTAGTTTTGTCTTCCAGTAATGCAGTTCCATCTCTAAATAAAATAGACTTCTTGAGTTAGACCTGTTGACTCTGATTCGAGCTTGAATTTGATTATTGCCGCTTCAGGTGCTTTCTCGCCCGGAGGCATCACCGACATTCTTCGTCTCTGCAATTCCATCAGGACGTTAGTGTAGGAAGCAGATGGAACGGAAACGGATGCTACTTTGTCATGGTTCTTTAAAATATCCAGGACCAATCGAAGAATTGTGTTGCCTGCGGCTTTAGATTCATCGTAGCCTGCGCATGGTGATTGAACTATTTTGATGCCAACGTTTTTGTCTGCCGGGATTTTGAGCATCGAACTGCGCTCCAGCCCTATTGGCTGCCCGTCCCGATACCAGAGGTTTTCGTAAGCTGAAATATCGCTTTTGGCATTCGCTGGATAGATCGAAACTGAGGATGTGACGATCGATTTCAGGGTAAAGCATTCGTGTTCGAACGTTCTCGGCGTCATGCCCGTCTCCGCTTGAATGACGAAATCGGGCGCTCCATCGGTAGTGGCATTCTTTTGGGTTTGAACGTCGGTAACTGCGCCGGTCTTAGACTGAAGCCTGACGCTCGCGCCCTCGTTGGCACATTGTGCGGAGACTTTTGCCGGTAGAACCGTTACAGTGCCTAGAATTGCGGAAGTTAACGCCAGACCCAATGCTATTTTCCTGAAACTCATTTGCTTTATAATCCTCGAAAAGTTGATTGTCGTTGCTATTATTCGTTGATGAAGTATTCTAGTGAACCTGGATCTTTTGAGAGATTTTCCCACTGCGAATGTGTTCGGAGAGTCATTTTTGCTGGTTTGAATGGACCCTGGTAGAGTGCCGAGATTGTGCAGTCGGCTTTCAGCTCCAGCGAGTAGATGCATGGTCCGTTGCTGCCGCCTGGCAGCCATTCGGAAGGCAACACGCCGCTTTGTTTAATTGTGCTACGGGCACCATCTGCGGTGGTAACCAAAACAGTCAGCTTTTCTCCACTGACAGTAACACCACACTGATTCAAAAGTGTCTTGTACCACTGCTCTTTTGCGAGCATCGCCTGAGCGTCTGAGAAGCGTTCACTATGAGCCAATCTGCGGCAGAGCTCAGTCAGGGCACCTTCGCAAATCATGTAACGCACCGGGACGAATGACATGTTCAAAAGTGGGAGGAAGATGAACGTAATCAAGAGAAGAAATGCGCTTCCGAACTCTGACATATTTCCTTTCTTTGAACGGCGTACAAACTGACTTTTCATAACTCCTCCGAACGTTTATACAATTACTTGGATTGGCTTGTTACTCTTGTATCCCGGCTCCAGTTGTACTCGCGACTCCGGTTGTTCTCATATTGCCACCGGCTTTGAAACCAATCCCGGTATCAACTTTCAGATCTAGAGAAACCTGGGCGACCGACGGAGCACATCCGACAAGATGATTTTTTCGCTTTGCGGCCAGCATCACGCGAGCGGGAGCGATAATGCCGTCAACTGGAGCTGGCAAGCTCGATAGCTGGAAATCCAGGTCTGAATCAACGGTTGGTAAACGTAGTGCGTCCGGTGTTTCACTTTTGTACAAGATCATGGCCTTCGCATTTTTTCGTTTGTCCGTTATCAACTGCTTTGTTTCATCGTTTTTGTCCAGGTCGACAAAGCCTTTGAGTTGCTCCACGTTGCTCTCTACTTCGTCGATTTTGCCGAACTTGATGATTGCCAGGCGTGGCGTTCCTACTCTGAGCCAGGGCAGTGTCATCGCGTAGGTTCCTTTAATGTCGTTGAAACGCTGTTGCATTGCTTGAGTTGCTTCTATCTCGGCCAGTTGCGCCACGCGTTTTCTCTCACTACTCAGCGTCTTTGCCGATTCGCGAGCCTCGTCCAGGAGTGGCTCGGCAAATGATTTGAGATCCGGAAAGATCTTGATAGTGTCATCCAGGTCTTGTCTGGACGAATAGACCAACTGTCTGCAGCGTACTGTCATGTTGTTTATTTGACCAATGCGATCTTTGTCGTTGAGCTTCTTTGCACCAGCAAGCGCTATCTCATCAGCAGAGCATTGCAGTCTGTTGTTGACAAAGAACAAGCTGGCGAAGGAGTACCCCATTAACAAGGTCACGCATGCGATTGCAAAACAAACGGATGAAAGAATTAAAAAGTTTCCTCTCGTATTCCGTCTTCGCGTAGCTTGAACTGTACGCCCTGGCTGGTTGTTATTATCGTTGTCCCTGTTCATCTGTGTTGTAACTCGTGAATGAAATCTCGGTACTTTCCCGGTCAGCGATTTGGTTTCAAACATCGGGCTCGCTAGCCCTTCGATATTTCAAGAATAGAGGACGAACGTCTCACGTTCGTCCTCGAAATGTCTCCGATTTGTCCTCAGGCTAAACTAGTCGTCGCTGCCATTCGGGTTTCTGAAATAGAGCCTTCTGGCATTTCGCGAGGGGAAAGACTGCATGTTGAACATCACACTTCCGCCGTGACCTGTCTCCACTTCCTGCGCGTAGTCTTCACATCCGCGCCTGCGAAGTGCATCGCAAATATCATCGAAGGTCTGGTCCGGGACGCTAATCGTAACGATTGGACAGAATCGATGATAGGCTTGAAGCGAGAAATGCATAAGTGCAAAGGCGATTGCTCTGTTTTCCTCTTCCGTGTTAGCCTTTTGCTCGACGTTTATATGCAGAAGTTTTCCGCGCTCCAGTCCCAGAAGGCCTTTGCGCTGCATTCCGATCGGTTTGCCGTCGTTGCACCATAACGACTCATATTCTTTTGGTTCGTTGTCAGAGAGACTGGGTCTGTAGACCACGTCGACCTTCACAACCTTGTTTAGCTGCGATCCTTTGTACTGGAAGGCTCGCTTAAGCTGTTGTGCTTTCAAGATGACGGTCCACTCGTTGCCATCTGCTGCTCCGGCAAATTGATTTGTTGTTAGTACAAGCAGAGCGACAATCGGTAAGGTTATGCCCGTAAGACCTGATCTCAGCTGCTTTTTCATACAAACGCCGTATTTCATAACTCCTCCAAAATTGTTTCTGTGCGATGACTACTTTTGTGCAACCATCGATAGTGCGATCGACACAGCCTTCTCTGCATCAGGTAACCCGAAGCCGAATTCGTCGGTTCGTTGCCCGTTGGTTCCGCATGCCTGAATTAAGACTTGTTGAACTTGCAGCGCGGTCAACTTCGGATTCACGCGTGTCACGAGTGACGCAACGCCTGCCACCAGTGGTGATGCAAAAGATGTTCCGTCCACCGAACTGGTCTTACCTTTTCTTGTGGTGACCTGGATATCAGCGCCGGGACCACAGAAGTCGACGCAGCGTCCGGTGTTCGATCTCCAGCCGTTGTCCTTGACGTTCACCAATTGCAGTGGTGCGGCGCCTTTCTTGATATCTTCTTGGCTGACTTGTTTGATCGCTGAGACAGTGTTGATGTAGTCATATTCTTTGTACTTCATTCTTTCACCGCTATTTCCGGCAGCTACGAATACCAATCCTTGTCGGTTTCGATAGAAGTATTTAAACAGCTCGTGCAAAACTTCATGGTTGTCGATGTCGTTAATACCGTCAACACTGATGTTCACGATTCGGACGCGGCGCTCGAGTGCCACCACCATTCCAGCTACGAGACCCATGTCGTCGACTTTCTTTGAATCAGTAATCTTAATTGGAACGATATCAAGATCAGGATTTATTCCCACCGTGCCTTTTCCATTTTCTCGTCCACCGGCACAGGAGGCGACGTTGGTTCCGTGACCGACATTGTCGCCCGTGCCCATGCTGAGAGTATGAGCATAGTTGCCCCAGTGCTCAATCTCGTTTTCGAGATCCTCAACGTCGTCGCCGCCGATTCCCGTTCCTAAAAAACCATCCATCTCATCTTCCAATTTGTCGGCGATTTCTTTGTGGACCCCGGTAACGTCAGCACCCCAACTGCCTATTCCGGTGTCTCCTTCCCACGAGCACCCCGAGTCGAGAATCGCCATGCCATTGTAGACATACCAGTTGTTGGGACCCTTGCGAACTTTATCCATCGCCTCGAAAGCATGCATCTTCGGCAGATGCCACGAGAGCGAGACCGTAGGATCGGTGGGAATATGCGGTCCAGCGCACAGATTCATGGATCTGTTCACGTTTACTGCCTGAAAATTCTTGGTGTCTTTGCCGAGCTTAGCCTCGGTTTGCAAGCCTTTCCCCTTCTCGGCTCGGAGAACGAGAACTTTATAATCACCTTTGCCAATGCTACCAATTACGGTACCATGAACATCTTCAAGTGCTTTATTCAGACTTTCCTTCTCCGCGCCGGCTTTAGGCATGACTAGAAGGATATCGCTGCCTGTGGTCAGATCCGGATTGTTGTGACGGTACTGCTTTTTCGGTTTCGCCGCCAGCTTGTTTTGATAGTACTGAGCATATTGTTGTTGCTGGCGCATGCGCTGGGCTTGCTGCATCTGTGCCGTTTGCTGAGCTCTCCATTGGGCAATTTGCTGCGGAGTCCACTTAGGCTGCGCTGTGTTGGCCTTTGCCGCCTGGGTCGCTGCACCTGTTTGCGTCCTCTTTGCGACCGGTGCCGCCGATGCGCCCGTTGCAAACGTTGAAGAGATACCGATGATGGCTGCCATGCCAGTCACAGCTGCTTTCCTCAGCTGTTTGCCGTTTTTTATTAGGTTTAATAACCCGATATCCATTTGAGTGAACCTCCTGAAGTGTGCATTGCGTGATTGGCATCGCCATTAACGCCATACTCACGAGAATAGAGGTCATTCGTCCCACCTTTGTCCTTGAGATGTCCCTGAAATGTCCCCGGGTTTGCATTTAAATGGCGAAGTTCGCTATATAGAGATTGAATGTTGTTTGAAAGCGCAGATCTGGGAAAATTTTGATGATAGAGCTTTCCCCTTCGTCCCATGCAAAATGAGGAGCCCGACATGAATAACGGTTTTAGAAAAATCTCGTCTTTGTTACTATCCGCAGCTGTACTCGTGCTCGGGATTGCGACTACGCCGCAAGCGGCTGAAGCTCGCCACTGCAAAAGTGGATACAAGGCTTACAAACGCGCTTCCAACTGTGGAACAAATTACGGGCACCGCGCATACAAGATGAATAGAAAGAGCAATAGAATTGCTTATAAGGAAAACAAACGCGCAATTAAGTCAAACGCTGTAACCGCTCAACGTGTCAACAAGAGCTACAGAAAAGCAGTTAGACGCTCTCATTAAGCGCTGCTATTCGGCTGGTTCCTTGATTTAGGAACTGAATGAACTTTAGAGGATCACGATGTGATCCTTCTTTTGTTTGGATTGACTGAAACCTTGAAACCTTTACTCTATCAGCTTTTGAGCTGCTTCAATTTCGCGTAGAAGGTTCTTGTATTCATGTTCTACATCCGGATCTAGAGTTAAACCGGCAACCGCTGTCGCTGTGGCCATGTAGTCGATTTCTTGTTTTCTCGCGATCATTTTCGCCAAGCGATCTTTCGCCGTCGCTTTTGCAATTACACCTGCAGAACTTTGAAATTCGTTGTGCTGCACGATCGTCACGCTCCCGTCAGGCAATACAGTTATATCGCGGCGATCGTAGCCTAGTCCTTCGAGACGTTTTATCTCAGCTTGGGTTTCCGCTGAGTTTGCCTGTGTTTCTTCAGAATGCGCGTTAATGAATGCTTCCCTCTTCTAGTGTGATTGGAGTTCTGCCGTAGTTCCATACGTGTCGGTAGCCGGTGAGACCGGAGCCATTGATAAACATATCATCAACAACTTGTCTGTAGTTTTGGGCTGGGACGTGACCGTGTGTAACCAAGAAACCGGGGTCGACGAATCGCCCTTCTTTTTGGAATCTGCTCACAACGCGGGTCATCGATTCAGCAGGTGGGATGTCGACGAAAACGAGATCTACTTGCCAGCCGGCATCTGCTAATTTCTTGATTGTTTCCTTCATCCACTCCGCGTTCGTTCCCACGCCAGGTAAAACGAAGTTGTAACCATCTGCGATGGCACGTTCCAGCAATTGATCGTTTAGCATATTGCTCTCGTTTCGCAAAGCCGTTGCGCCTACGCCGCCATTGTATTCAGGAAGCATCGGCTTAAGTTCGTCGGATTCGAGAACCATATAGCCCTTTCCTTTCAAGTCCGCCATCCCCGAAGACGTCTTTCCTGATCCGGTCAAGCCCATCAAAATACGAGCCTTCTTCTCCTGCTGAGGAGGTCCAAAGTCGAGCTCTTTCGCTGTCGCGTCCTCTCCTGATAAAAGCTGGTTCCAACGAGTTTCAACTGCTTGCTTTTGCAACTCTTGACGTGCTGCAAGTAGCTCTGGCGTGCCAATAATTTCTGGATCTTTCATCGTGTCAGGCATACTCATCGCTTCGTCTTTGACTTGTTTCAGAGAATGACCTTGGTATTCCGTTTTCAAAAGAGCTGCATTGTATTCTTGCGGTGAAGGCAACCGGCTGACGCTGTCGATGTCTTGGTATGGATAGCGAATCGTTTGATGCTTGGTCGCATCGCCTGCTTGTATGACTCGCTTTTCTTCGACCATCCGGCCGCCCTGGTAATATTGATATTCTCCTGTTTCATTATTTTGAACTAGAATGGAATTGTCTTTGGTATTACGGATGATATCACCCTTCTCCCAGGTGCTGTGCATAGTTCCATCACCCATGTCCACTGGCGTACTGGTATCCGGCGGAAGGTGCATCGGTTCGACCGCGCGAGCGGTGGCTTCGCGCGGTGCGTATTGCGATTCGAATTTTGCTTTCGGAACTATGTATTGTAGTCCGTTTTTGTCCGTCACAAGATAGTCGCCTGCGACACCACTGGTGATGCCCTGGTCCGGATTATTGACGGAGGCTGGTGCTTCGAGTACCTGCGCATTGGCAGCTTGCGTTTTTGCATATTTACCGGGGAAGCCAGGCATATCGTGATAGTTCTGCCGGAAGAATTCACCGTCGGCAACGTAGAATTCACTTCCGTCAGCTGGATAGATTTTATAGTCACCCTTCTTGGCTATTTGTTCACGATGACCTTCTGCGGCGTCGTGGTTTGTCCACTTGAAGTTGTCCTCCGTGACCATCTCTGCTTTGATAGCAGTAGATTTTATGTAGTCCTTGGATGGCGATTCTACGTCTACTTTGTATGGAGGCGGAATCTCCTGAACTTTCCCAACTGCCGGTCGATATAGCTCGTCGAATTTTTTTGCTTCGATAATGTATTGTTCGCCTTCCGGTCCGGTGACGAGCCAATCTCCTCGATTGCCGACGCCTATTCCTTCCTTTGTATTTATTACAGTCGGGTTTCTAAGCTGCTGTGCATTGGTGATCGCAGTTTTAGCATATTCCCCAGGCTTTCCTGGAACTTCGGAGTAGGTCTTAGCGAAGATGGAAGGCTCGACACTGGATATGGTGCCGTCCGGCTGGGTGACTTTCCAGTCGCCTGCTTTCGCGGTCTTCGGATTACCCTGCCAGTCCTTCCACTCGAAAGGCTCTGTCGCCACTTCGGCTCGGACCGATGCTTTCTTTTGAAACTCGAACGATGGCGAAGCATCAGCCGGTTTCGGAACTGCTCTGTATAGCTCATCGAATTTGCGAGCTTCGATTATGTACTGCTCGCCTTCCGGACCGGTTACGAGCCAGTCGCCCTTGTTGCCGACACCAAGACCTTCTTTAGTGTTGATGACGGTGGTCTCGCGCAACTGCTGTGCATTGGTGATCGCAGTTTTAGCATATTCCCCTGGTTTTCCTGGAACTTCGGAATAGGTCTTAGCAAAGATGGAAGGCTCGACACTGGATATGGTGCCATCCGGCTGAGTGACTTTCCAGTCGCCAGCTTTCGCCGTCTTCGGATTACCCTGCCAGTCCTTCCACTCGAAAGGCTCTGATGCCACTTCGGCTCGGACCGATGCTTTCTTTTGAAACTCGAACGATGGCGAAGCATCAGCCGGTTTCGGAACTGCTCTGTATAGCTCATCGAATTTGCGAGCTTCAATTATGTACTGCTCGCCTTCCGGACCAGTTACGAGCCAGTCGCCCTTGTTGCCGACACCAAGACCTTCTTTAGTGTTGATGACCGTGGTCTCGCGCAACTGCTGTGCATTGGTGATCGCAGTTTTAGCATATTCCCCTGGTTTACCTGGAACTTCGGAATAGGTCTTAGCAAAGATGGAAGGCTCGACACTGGATATGGTGCCGTCCGGCTGAGTGACTTTCCAGTCGCCAGCTTTCGCCGTCTTCGGATTACCCTGCCAGTCCTTCCACTCGAAAGGCTCTGATGCCACTTCGGCTCGGACCGATGCTTTCTTTTGAAACTCGAACGATGGCGAAGCATCAGCCGGTTTCGGAACTGCTCTGTAGAATTCGTTGAATTTATGTCCTTCAACAATGTAACGCTCACCAGCCGGTCCAGTGACTAACCAATCACCTTTGTCGCCCGTCCCCATGCCTTCCAATGTAGGAATAGCGGTGTCGGTTTGTAATTGGCGAGCATTAGTAATGGCGGTCTTTGCGTAAACTCCAGGCTGACCCTCGACTGGGCTGTAGGTCGAATTAAAAATATCTGGCTTCACGGAACTTAGAGCGCCATCCGGCTGAGTCACCTTTATGTCACCGACGGCGCCCTGCATTGTGTTGCCTTGCCAGTCAGTCCATTCGAAGGGCTCAGTTGCCACCTCTGCTTTTACGGTAGCCTTTTTCTGGAATTGGAATGACTCGGTCGACGGCGGTGTCTCGCTAGCAGAGAAGTACTGCATGGGCTTGCCATTGTGATCGAGGTACTTGCCTCCAGGCAATAAATTAAATGACTTCTCTCCGCCCTTGCCATCGTATATAGTGACTTTTCCAGAGCCATCGGGATTTCGAAACTCCAATGAATTATCGTGGCGACGAAGCGTGGTGTCATTTTTCAGCTGGACTTGCCATGGACCCGGTGAATCCGGTGTAATTACTCGTCCATCTTCAAGCTTCGCTGTCCAAGTTCCATCCGCCTTAACTTCAACATCGCGCGCTGATGATGGTCCTTCCACCATGACGCCCGTCTGCCTGGGATCCGTTTGCTGTGTGCCATCTTGGTTGGATCCATCATTGGCACGCGCAGTTACTGCAACCGCCACCGCCGCCGGTGACAAGGCTGCCAATATTTCCGGAGCATGAGCATCATCTTTTGTACGCTTCGTGAAATTCCACGACCCCTCGTCGTACGTACTACCATTACTAGTCCATCGGCCGGGAGGATCTTGCGCGGTTCTCGACCAATGTCGTCCGTCAGCATCAGTCCAATTGGCCGATCCATCGTTCCATGTGAACCGATATCCTTTCTCGTCAATCGTCAATGAGCCTTTGTCATTGACCCATTGTCCGTTAGACTCGGTCCAAACTCGTCCTTCCGAATCGGTCAGTTGACGTGCCCCAGTGGCTGAATCAGAACTGGAGCGGAATGTAGTCTCTCCCGAGCGCGGCCCGGCTTCGCGCCCGGATTCGCGCAGAATTGCTCCGTCTTCCCCTCGAAACTCTCCCGGGGCCATATCTGGTGTATGAACGAATCTGTGACCGCTGGAGCTTATGCGCTCCTCCGCTCCGTTGTTGAAGTAGAATCGAACGGGCTCCGTGAATGCGCTAGCTTTTCCGCTTATGGGGTCGACCCGAACTCCCTGTGAGGCTAGTACCTCGCCTGACCATGTACTAGACGTACCATTCAACTTGTCGGTAATAGTGACAAGATTTTTGTTTTTGTCCCAAATTATCTCGCCATTGACGTAGGGAGTCGTGACTGTACCATCGGCGTTCTCGACAGCAGGTCCTATCGCCTCAGGCATCTTAAATTGCTCTACCGGTGTAGCCGGTTGAGTTGCATTGCGTTCATACAGGTTGTGAAACTTCTCACGCTCGATTACGTAAATTTCACCGTCAGGACCGGTTGCAAGAAAATCACCTTTCTTTGCAAAGACGTCGCCGCCACGGGTTTGAACAGTTTGATCGTGATGAGATTCGCGAGCTCTCACGCCTGCCTTCACATACTGATTTTCCGTTCCCGGCGCTTTAGTATAAACTCGCTCAAAAATATCTTTGTCGACAACGTAGAATTTGCCACCACCCTCGTCGATTCTGTAGTCTCCCGCTTTTGCGACCATCTTGGTATCGACGCCATTATACGAATTAGTCCATTCCAATGAACTGTCGAGTGGAGTCGCAGTGGTCAGACCTTTTCTGACGTATTCGATATTCTCAGCGAGTACACCATCCTTCGATTGCCACACGCCCTTCGAGACTTCATTCCAGACTCGTCGTTCTCCGTCTATCCATACTTGCTTACCATCAGGTGTGGACCAGTACTCTCCGAATCTTGCATCTTTGCGAAGCACGCTGCCCTCTGGAGGAACGAATTCAGCATCGAAACCTTTTGTGGTCGTCGAACCATCCGGATGATACGTAACTTCTCGTACCATGGGCGATTCGGGAGCCCCTCGTTCGTACGCTTTCTGGTACCAGTCTGCGCGTTGATCCGTTATATATTTTACTGTTTGCGAACCATCTGGATTGCTTGTGATTTCAGCGTGGAGTTCTGCGGACGAACCATCGGGACGTCTCACCAACCATCGATTCTCACCAGAAGGGGCTCTTTCCAGAGTGACACCAGTTCCGGTGTCAGTTGCTCGTTGGTTCCAGGCATTAGCGGTTTGTTCAGCAGCTCGAACGTCAGCAGCCTTTTGCATTGCCGGAGCGTACTCTGGAGTCGTGCGAAGATTGACACGCTGTTCTCGACCAAGTTCTTCACTAAATCGGTCCCAGATTTTTCGAGCGCGATCAAGTTCTTCCGGTGTCGCTGTCGAGTAATCGATCAAATCCGGTTTTTCTTTGGAGCCCGTCCATCCTGGTACTTTCTCAATTGGTCCTTCAGCTGGCAAGCCTAGCTGGCGTCTACCTTCAGCTGAACTTATCCATTCGTTGACCCGACCTTGGGCAGATTCAATGTCGTCTTGCATTCGAGCCGATTGTTGCTCAACGTATGCACGCGTCTGTTCGGTCGCGACGCCGAGCTTGCCCTTTTCTGGGGTGCCCAGGAAGTCTCTTTGACTTTGTTTCCAACTATCGACCGAGGAAATTTGTGCTGGATTTTCCGGGTTGCCATAGAGAACATGACGATCTTGAAAAAATACAGCTTTGCCTGGGCCTCGCAATCCAATAATTTTGCTGAGTCCTCCTGGACCAGCATAATTGTCTATGCCATCAGCATCTATCAATCCGCGTGAGAATTTATTCCAGGTGTTGCCTTCGTTTGGAACGTACCAATTTTCTAGACCAGTGCGCTGCAAGAGAGCCTGTTCATCAGGTGTAAGTTTGACGGCCTTGGCGCCAGCCGGTCCCCCAGGCACATCAATCAATCCGTCCGGACCTAGTGCGAATGGATTTGAAATTTTTGCTTTCAGGCTGTCGAATGCGGCTGTTTCAGCTTCGGTCAGGGCTCGGCCTTCAGCCTTTATAGAGCCCTGAATTGCCCCGCCATAAATCATTGCCATGAATTCTGGCGGCGCTACCTGATGCTCCAGAATTGCCTGACGAATTCCGGCGATACGCTCTGCGGGCAAGTCGGTCAGGTGAGTTTTCGCGAAGTGTTCGAATGCTGTAGCGCCATCGACATTATGTGTAGTGAAATTGAACTTTGTCTTTAGACCGTCGGAGAACATTGCTGACAGGAGTAGATCCTGGGTCTCTGCCTTCGAGAAATTGTTTCTCGCTGCGTAGTCCACCGCCGCACCAAACTCGCGTTGCGTATGCTTCCAGTTAATCGCCTGCTCTGGGTCAATGTCGACCATTCTGGTGCCATGCTCGCGAACGGTCTGCAGACCATCAAGGATCTGATTGCGCTCCGTTTCGCTCATCCCAAGTTTCGTAGCAAGGCTGTCGAATTCTTCACCGACATTCTTGCCGTCGATAGTTTTCCATCCGTGCAAGTCGTCTACGAGTTCAGGTCGCACTCGGTCGAATTCAGCCTTCGAGTAAGCTGGAAATTCGCTTTCAATCAAATTGCCTTTTGAATCGACGATTTCGCCGCGTTCATTGATAGTTTGCCCGCGTTCGTTAACAAGTTTTCCTTGCCGGTTTACGAGCTTCCCTTCATCGTTAACTAACTGACCACGCTCGTTAACCAGGCGACCCTGTTCGTTGACGAGCTGTCCATGTTCATTCCGTCTTAGATTTGCTTGTTCTGGTGTGCCACTATTGGTAGTGCTTGGCTTTGCACCGTCTGTGGTGGTCTGCGGCGAATCTGTCGGTGCCGGCGTTGACTTACCGTCTGTCGGAGCGGCTGATTGGCCGTCAGTCTGTTTGACCGGGGCTGCGTCCGGTTGCACTCCCGGCTTGGTCCCCGGAGTTGCGTCAGTCGGTTGGGGCAGTGCCTCTGTCGTTGTGCGAGTAGCAGTGACAGTTTCGCCGGGAGTTGGTTCCTTCAGCGTCGGTCCGTCCACAATTGTGTCGCCATCCATCAAGCGTCCGCGCTCTGTGATTGTTTCAGTCATGCCATTCGCGCGGCGTACCGTGACGGGTTCACCTGGGGTGGCATGCACGACGACATCGACAGCACCTGACGCAGCGTTAACCTCTTTGCTGACATTTAAGACGTATTTGCCACCAGCTGCTATGCCCTTGAATGCTACCGGCATAATCAGTCCGATTGCGCCGCCCAGCATGGTCTGATCTCTTAAGTTTTTCAGGTCGAGACCGTGTTCACTGAATGGGGCGTCTGCAAGTGTTGCTACGGCGTTTCCACCTGCACCAATTAACGAACTCTCTCCCATCTGTTTCATCAAGCGAGTTGCGACTTGTTTGCCGCCCTCTGCCGCTTGTTGATTCAAGGCTTGTACGCCCGCATCGATGGCGGTTCCGTAGTTGCGAGCTACGCTGCCCACGAGTTCAGTCGCCAACTTGTTAGTGGCGTCGGCACCTAGACCGGGCGCCGCCTGCTTCAGTACAGTAAGAGCTTCTTGCTGTCCAAAGTTTTTGCCTGCTTGCATTAGCGATTCCGCAAGCGCTTTTTCGACTGCTGCGCGCTCTGCAGCTTGTAAGCCTGCGACGGAGCTTGCTAGAGCTCCATCAGCGAGGATTGTTTTCGCACCTTGTCCGAAAACAGCAGTGACTCTGCCGACCGGCGGAATGGCGAAAATCAATCCGCCTGCGACGGCACCATGGACGATATCACGCATCATATGACTGCGGTCGTAGTCGTTGCCTGTAAACGCCATTTTTGTTCCAACCGTAAATGCCGCTCCTGCTGTCGCGGCAACGCCAGCCCATGCCGCTAGAGCCGCAACCGACATGCCGGCGGTGAATGGTGCTGTGGCTAATGCTGCCGCGGTAATCGTGGCGGTGATAACCAGGTCGGCAAGCTTCTCCTTCGATTGCTTGTGCTCTTCCCACGACTTATTGAAATATTCGTCGAGCGCTTTTTGTTTGTCCGGCGGCAGCGTTTGGTAAATTCGTTGATACTCTTCCAGGGAATTTGCTGTCTGGTCGATGGAGCGCTGCATGGTGAGATACGTACCATCTGCGGCCGCACCGCTGTCGCTTCGCAATGCTTTCCAAACGTTATCGTAGAATGTTTGCCGACCGTCTCCGACGTCCGGTGTTAGTAATCGTTTAAACTCGTCGACCTGCTTGTCTTCAACTTGGGACAACACGACGTCGTCCATATTGCGGCCATACTTGCGCGTAAACTCATCTTTTGTCTCCTGAAGTTTCCGCAAGCCTTCCGGAGTCTTGTGCATCTCCTCAAGTTCGGCTTTGAAGTCGGCTGGTTTAAGCTCTATACCCCTGATGTCGCTGGTCGCCAGCTGTATTCGGTCTGCCAGCGAAAGCTTGCCACCATTGGCAGAGGCATTGTCGATAATCTGCCTCTCTGTTTCGGTAAAGCGTAGACGGGTTGCTGCGCGCTCCTCCGGAGCTGCTGTCGCGGCATATTCAATCGTGGATTTGCGGTCCATCCCAAGATTCAATCTATCCTGGATTGACAGTTTTCCGGTGGCAATGAAGTTGTCTACGTTATATCGAGTGTTTCTGTTCCACTCGCTCGGCGGCATGTAATTAGCTTGCTGGCGAAGATAACTTTCGGAAATCACGCTCCTCAGAGCGCGATCCTCTGGCGTCATCTGCTCGGGCGCTTTAGAGAGCCTGGTTCTCAGTCCTAGATCAGACTCCAGTGCTTTTTGCGCCTGCGATAAGATTTCTGGTCTTTTCCCGTCTTCCGTAACAAGCTTGAGCAGCTTGTCTGTTTCATCAAGCTGCGGAATCTTTCCGGTTTCAGCTGCTTTGTCGATCAGCCTCAAAGCCAGGGTCTGCTCTATCGTGCTGAACTCAGATTCATTCCGTATGAAATCGCGCATTTGTTGAGCGAATTGAGGATTCGATTTCATATTGGCAGCGTCAGACGCTGTCATCGAAGAGAAGTTCTTAAGAACATTGTTGGCATCGTAACTGGTGCCAAACCACAGGAAATCAGTTCCCTTGTTCTCGGCGATTGTTTCAGTCAGTGTTCGATGTATATTCTGTGAGTCTTTGTAAGTCGGTTGAGCCGCCTTATCACGAAGCATCTGCATTATGCGAGTACGTTCGCCTTCATCCGCGTACTTCGAGAGCGAGTTTTCAATTTCGCTGAGAAACTGTTTCCCGTTTGCCGGATCACGAAGAAGGTTGTAGTCTTTCTCGCTCAGATTTTCGGCGCGCGTCAATAAATCATTGTGTTTGTGGCCGGAACCTATACCGAATGGCCCCCATGCTTCCGAGTGAGTGCTCGCCATATCGCTGAGCACATTGTCTCGACCATACTTGAGGAAGGATTCGGCCGCCGTGGCTTCTCGTGGCGAGAGTCTGTCCGAGAAAATTTTATGGATTTTATCGTAATAGTCTTTTGCTTCTCGTTCTTCTTGTGTCTTTGGTGCTCGATTTTCGCTAGAGAGCTGCGCTCCCATCGCGAATTGCTTGCGTTCCGAGTCGGATGCATTTTTTGCTGCGAGATTGATGTTATCTCTTGCATCAAGTATCCACTTTCCGGTGTTTCCCGTAGTGATTGTTTTGAGTGAGATGCGACCTTCGGTCAAGTAATCTTTGGCTACAGGATCGAGCAAATCGTTGACGTTTAATTTGGCTCGGCCAACTTGAACTTCTCCACGCGCATTGGCTCGCTCGTAAAGTCTTTCCACACCGCCGGAACTGTAGCTGCCTTTGGGAAAAGCAATCGTAAGGTCTCTCATCAAGGACTTGTCGGCAAGAATATCTCGTCTGGCCTGCACTGTTGATGGTGCGTCTCCGCGCAGCGCCTCACCCAGAAGTCGCGCATCGCGTGAATCAATTGCGATTCGCGTAAGGTCTTTCACGTCTTGGGGCGAACGTTCGTCAACGCCTTTGCGGAATATCTCAAGCGATTTCAGAGTCTGTGGTGTTACGTCACTACCCACTTCTCGTATTGCTTCTTGCCAGGATTTTCCGTAATCTCTTTTGAAATTGGTTTCGAGTTCTTGGACCTGTTCCTTGTTCAAGGTCTCGAAAACGGTTCTGATCGCGACGTTTCCCCGACTGCTGTCTTCTCTTGTCTGATTGATTGCGACCATCAGCGCGCCGGCGTCATTGGTTTTTCCGTCGGTGCGATTCATAATTGACGTGATCTTTGCTTGCTCAACGCTCTCAGGACCGTCGAACTTGTCCGCGATTTCGCGTCGCAGCGCGCTGGTTTTGAAATCCGAAGTGTGATCTATTCCAGACTTATCGTTGTTTGCGGCTGACAGCTGCCGAGCTTTGCCTCTATCCCCGAACTTTTCTTCGTACAATTGCTCAAGCGCGCGACGATCTGATTGGCTCAAAGGCTCTAAAATCCGAAAAACCTTATCTTTGTCCGGACTATTTTTCAGTCCCAGAAAGGAGGTCCGCGTTAGCGCCTCATGCAATTCGTCGGCGGAGCGCTCAAGTGTTTTGCGGTCAAGCGTTGGCGGTTTCGTCGCGTCCGGTTTTGTGATTGACTCCAAAGCGCCGGTCGGCTTGGGCTGCTCTGGCTTAACATCCTTGAGGGCGCTGGAATCTCTGGGCGCTGTAGCTTCCTGAGACAGTGTCGTTCGGGTATCAGGTGCGTCGACCGTCGTCCCCGGAGTTTCATGCGGTTTGTCAGCCGGCTTTTCAGTCGTCGGCTCCGCTTTCGGTTTCGCACCCACCATGGTATGCACCCTCTTCCGGAGAAGTGTCGCGATCTACATATACTATTTACCCAGGCGAAATCCCAAAAGAGCTCTTGACAAGAGGCGATTTAAGCTTTGCCGGTAGTAGATACTTTCGGGCGTTTGAGGGTGCTGAAAGTGCCCGTCAGATTCATTTGTCGTTTTACTACGATGAACTCTGCCGTCATTGTTGTCAATAGGGCGTGGCGCAAAGTTTTTTGCCTGGTTTGACCTCAAACCGGCCTCCGATTTCTACCAGGGCTTTTAAATCTGCAATCTGGTCGCATGTTCGGCTAGCGCAAAATTACTGCGACGCCTGCCACTTGATCGACAGAAAGATTTTGTCCGCTAGTTTCTCATGCAGTTCTAATTGACCGGTCGGTGCTGAAAAGTATAGGTTTTGAACTTTCCGACCTTTGCCGCCATTATCTATGAAACATGACATGGTAGAGAGCCCCTGCGCAAGCCAGTTTCCCTTGATGCGAATCACTCTTCGTTCGTTGACATACGCAGTATCAGCAAGTTTGATTTCGAAAACATCCTTGTTCGATAAACCTTCAATAACCGGCTCCAAATCCTGGATTTCAGTTTCCGATAGCTCGTGAAATGGTGCGTAAAGAGCAGTCTGAAATTTTTCTGCATCGCCTCTGCTTAGTTCCACATCGCGATATAGGTGGCAAAAGAGTATATCGTTGTTGGTTGCGGCTCGAAAAACAGATATCTGGCGTTCGCCCAGATCTAGTCGTTCCTCCGCGTGCCATTCATCGGGAATCTCAAACTGGTGAACAACGCCAAGTCTCTCTTCGATAATCATTCTTCTTCCCCTTTGCGTTACCTACGAGTTTCGACCGACTTGCGTTCAAACTCAGCTACTCAAGCTGTTTTATTAGAGGCAATCTGAGCAGACATCGTATGTGATTTACCCGGCGATAACTCGATTGCATTTACCAGAGCGTTTGCCGTTTCAACACAAACCATTTGTTGCCATGCGTCATCACCCAGATCCGCTAGTTTCGCCGACAACTCGTCCCAGGGATTCCAAACCACGGTTGTCGCTGAATTCTCTTTGCTAATCACCAGGCGTCGCTTCTTGAGTGGGTCTTGAATATAGACTGTTGATTTCGAGTTTATGTAAGGTCTGTCAGTTTCACCGGTCAGCGCAAGGATGTTTTCGGTTTGAGTCTTGTGTTTAAACTCATCGGTTTTGTCCAGGAAATCCGTATTGACCAAACCGTAAATACTGATTTGTCTGGCATCGCCTACCGAGAAGTAGGAGTGTAGCGCTTCTTCGAAAATGAACGGTTCGCTCGAAGTGTTTTCCACAGTCAGGCGAAGAGCGAGATTTTTTCCGAATACGATTTTGTATTTCAAAACAAAATTGTCGAACCCTAGAGCACGCGATGCCTCGTTTGGTTCCAAAGTTAGAGTCATATTGACTTTGCCATCAGATATGGTGGCTTCGCTGATCTGCCAAGTGGAAGTTCTCGCGAATCCGTGCGAAGGACCGTCTGTCCGCGTGGAATACTGGTTTGCTGTCCGTGAGCCGAACCAGGGGAAAATAATTGGTACTCCGCCTCGAATGGCTTTGCCAGGCTCGAAAAGGGACTTGTCACTCAGGAAGAACACCGGTTCTGAACCGGATGGGCACCACTCAGTAAGATGAGCTCCCTGAAGAAATATTTTTGCATTACAGGGGTCTGTCGTGATTGTCGCGTAGATTAAGCCGAACTCGTTCTCTGCGAAACTTAGTTTGCCCGGAATGGCGAATTTGTCAATGTATTCTTGCAGCAAAATGCACCTGTGGAAACTGATGGATAAACGTTTTACCGTCCCCAATTATTTCATAGGCAGCGTTTCAAAATCAAAGAGATCTGAACTATTTAAAGCGTGTTAGTTTCTCACATCACCAGCAGTAAACTTCGCTATTTCCCTGGACATGAAAGTGGTTAACTAAATTGAAATCAACGCCACTTCAGAGGTCTCTTCCAGCGCAAGATACTCTTGCACTGAAATTAATCCGGAGGGTCTTTCTGGTCTCATAAAAGTATTTTACAACGGCCGCGGCAGCACCTTAAGGTTTCTTCGACCAGTTGATGCTGGCGAGCGTCCCGCCGCTTTCTTTGTGTTTTCTGCAGGTAATATACACTGATTGTTTTCCGCTTTCAGCTGTCAGCATGTACATCTCGCCGGTGGTGCTAAGCTCTGACAGCGCTTTTGCCGAAGGTATCTTTACCTTCCAGTTAGCTCTCCGACAGGCGGAATTGTAGAAGTCGAATACTTGCTTTGGTTGATCCTTTGTAACAAGCATCGCTGAAGCCGTAGGTTTCCCCTTCGTGGAATGCGAAAAGTTTTTTGTGATTACGTTGCTGGTGTAAGCAGGCAGCGGAAAGTTCTTCGGCCAGCTGTCCGAGGTGGAGATGTGGTATTTGTCGCTCAAGAGCTTCATTACCTGCTCTTTTGATTTGTATTGCTGAATTTCGCGAAGCACTTCAGGGGAAGCGTTTTGATATTGTTGCGCCACTGCAGGTGGTGCTGCCAGATAGTTAAAACCAGTTGTCATCGTAGCGGCTAGAGCGAGTTTAGAAATGAAATCTAGGAGTGTGAACAATGAAAGCCGTCCAGTCATGTGATTGCTCTCCGTTTACTAAAGAAGGCTGGGGACTGCGATCCCCAGTGAATAGATTTCAGTCCAGCGTTTCACTCGAAGATCACCCAGGCATGAGTTGTAGCCCGATCCAGGAGTCCAGTACACATCTTTATCCCACAGACCCCAGCCAATTGGGAGACCAGGAACCATCAGGCACTTTGGAAGCGGCTGTCCAGACGCGCTATTGTAGAGCGCAGCCGGACAATCAGCATCGTCAACGAGCTTCATCTCGGTTCCATCTGGTTCTTCGTTCTGTTTGAGAAGGAGCCATGGTGCCTTCACCAGAGCAAGATATTTCGGCAAGACTTCTATGTGTTCTCCGTCCGAAGAAAACATATAGAACTCACGTTGATCGGCCAGCAGATACAAGATCGTGAGCGGGCTGTTCAAGCTGTCGTGGAGCTCGTCTACGGTCACGACTTTGCCGACTTTGCCAACCATCTCATTTGCACGATTGCACAGATAGGCTTCAATCTTTTCCTTGCCCTCGTCAGGGAGTCCAAAAATTATTTGGTCTAGCGTGCGAGCGATCACATCGCCGCCTACTTCAACTTCTCCAGAACTTACGTAAGAGCAGAAGGCTCCGCCGAAGGGCATTCTCTTTGCGCCCATCGTTTCCAGTTTATATCCGTATTTTTCAGGATCTCCAAACTCGACCTTTTTGGTTGGACCGAATGGGAAGAAGTACCAATGGACATACATTTCGTCCAGTTTTATACGGACGAAGGAATGGGGAAGCGACATCCTAAAAGTTTGACCGGGATTGGTTAATACCCATGATGTTGCTTTCTGACCGGCTTTGCCGCCTTTGGATTCTGCAATTCCCTCTCCGGAAAAAGCATTTGGAATAGGTTTGTCCCAACCTTGAAGAGGTTTCGCCTTAAGCAAGTTGTCACCGAATTCGCTTCCTGACACCATGCGTGGTGTCTCGTCGTATACGAAAGGAACTTGCCAGAAATTGCGATCCCCAAGTTCAATTGGTTTATAACCGCTAAGGAAGAACAGGTCTTTTCCGCTGGATGGTACGTTCTTCCGTGATGACTTCATCACGAGGTCAGGCATCTGGAAATTTGGCGGCAGCGAATATTGTGGCGGCGCTACAGTGATGTTACTTTCGCGCCCGCGTTGCATGTAGGACGTCTGCCAGTTATTTCCTCGCAAAGCCTTTGTACGAATGTCGGTGCCGAGCATTCTCACAGAGTTTTTGCCGGCTAATTCGTCGAAGAAATTGTAGAGATTTTCCTTCTGTTGCAGTTTATTAGCCAAGCGATTACTTATTGATTGGGCACCCTCAAACGCCTTTTGCGCATTTGCCTTTCCCTGTCCGCCAGCGCCTTCACGCTCTGCTGCTTCCGCGTTGATTCCTATCTGGAGCGCCTTTGCCCATATGCGATTGATGCGGTGCAAATTGATTTCTTTCAAATCGGACAGACCGAGAGTTAAGCTAGCCAGGTAATCTTCACCATGGGTGGTGTCATTTGCGACATCAGCGAATATGAGTTCGTTGGGCGACGGCATAAGGGGGACGCTGACATCGTCTGCAACTCGTTTTCCGACATTGAGCATGCCCGCATCGGTTGCATTCTTCGTTTCATTCTGTCCACCCATATACATGGTCAAGCCGAAAAAGGCGATCCCGATAAGTAACAGAACAAACGCCAGAACAGCGCCAAGTGAGATGGAGCCGCGGGTTCGGTTTTTCTTACTCAATAGCTGCATCGGTTTTTGCTCCTGGGTTTTTTAATGAGCAACGACTGGTTCGGTGGCCTGGGCTAAAAATGTATAGCTCGCGCCGATTCCTGGGACTGGAATGGGTAGCGAAACGTGCATTTTTGTTGTGGCTGACACCGTTTGCTTCGGCACATAGTCAAGGCTCTTAAGACTCAATTCGGTTATGAAGCCGGCGTTGCCTTTTTTGTTTTCTTTGAGAGAATTCTGAGCTGCTTCAACAGCTTTTGCTAAAGAAGATTGGCTTGCAGCTGCGCGGGCGGCGTTTTTTGCTGCGCCGTCATTAACGCCATTGGCTAAAACCATTACTATTAAATCAATCAGCGCCATTGCGATTACGATTATTATCGTGCCGACGGCAACCGCTTCAATCATTTGCGAGCCGCACTTTCGACGTTCTCTTCTTCGATCATCCGGCATTTTCAGGGTTCTCCATTGGTCGTTCCGACTCTATGTGAAGCGGCACAGGACTATTGAGTGCTGGGACCTTCACGATTGGAAACGGCACGAACACTGCAGGATTGCAAACGACAGTTGTTTTGACCATGACATACTTGCTGGTCGATGATGCGTCACCGCCTGAAATGCCATCTCTATAACTAATTTCGGTGACCGGTCGACCGGCAACATTAACAAATTTGCCTAAACCGCTGTCATGCCACTGCGCGGGAATTCCTTTTTTTACCATCCCATTGGGATCCTGAGCTTGTTCGGCTGGCACCAGCGATGCCTCGTGAACCTGGTTGTTGTTTAGAACCTTAACTACACCGTAGGCGAAACAGATGGAGACCAGGTCCAGAACTGGAAAGAAGAAGAGTAAAAGCAAAATGAAAAGTGCAGGACCGAACTCAGCGAGCGTTGCAGCGCGGATGTTTCTCACCTTCGCGCGTCGGTGCTCGGTAACCCTCAGCTTGAATTGTCGCTTTGAATTGCGGATCATGGTTGCTAAAACGTGCGAAAGTAATTACATCAAGAGTTTCCACAGTATCTCACAAAGTATACTTGGGTAGGCGGACTTTTTAGGACGCCTGAACAGTCACTCAAGGACCACTGGATGACCTCCAACAACCCTCAGGACGAAAATAGACAGCTGAATTACTCCGACCACCTCAGGCGAGTCAGGCAAGTAAAGCGCACTTTGGATGTGGCAACGCCAAACGTCCAGACTGTTCACTCAGCTGATGGTGCTGGTGCACCTCAGCTTTTAAACCGGCCTGAGTCCGAGATCGAAAGAAATCGAGCTGACGCGAATCTTGCACGGGGGAGTTCTGGCGATCCCAAGAAAATGAAGCCGGTTGGGCGCGATCACATTTCTCATGAGTCACTGAGGGACCAAGCTGTCTCTCGGAAAACGAGACGTCCAGCAGAAGACGTTGACATTGCTAGAGCACTTCTGAACGCTGAAACGCCGGCCGGTCATCCAGCAGAGTCCATACAGCAGCCACAATTCCACCCTCAAGCTATATCTCCGGATTCAGCTAAGCTGCCGACGTCAACCAGTTCAGCGGTCGAACCAATGGAAAAGCCGATGGCAGAAGTTGCTTCCCAAAAGCCACCACAAACTCCGCCCTCTTCGTCTGTCAGGACTGAGCCGGTTGAGCAAGATGCTTTCCGACGGGGCAGCTCAAGGCAGTTTGTTGCAAAAACTCTCATGGATCACAACGCCATTTTGAAGGCGCAGGCGTTGCGACAGAAAGCCCGAATAGAGAAGGAAATTGCAGAGAGGCAGAAGCAGCCGGTAAAACTGGTAGAGCCGATCAAGGCGCAGAAGGAAGTTCGCTCCTGCCCCTTTTCCTGGACGGAAGATGTTTCCGGAGAACGATTTAAGTATTGCATCAAGTGCCAGGCGCCAGTCTATAACCTGGATGGGCTCGATTTTGCCGAGGCCGAAAAACTGATTTTCAAAAGAGAGAATCGCAAGAAGTTTGCGATTTTTAGAAGACCAGACGGCAAGTTCATGACTTCGGACTGCCCGGTTGAGAAGAGAAAGAGACAGCAGTTTGTCGGAGTAATCGCCCTGTGTGTGTGTTTAGTTATCGTTGCTGTTAGTGTTCTGATAATGATGCCTCCCAGCACCTCGGTTAGTTCCGATAATTTACTCAAAGCGCCTGCACCGGATCCGGTGTCATCATCAAACTGGTCGGAAGACCCGCCGGTCTCAGGTACAAAGTCTACTGCCACCAAATCTGGTGAGGGGATACAGCACTACGAAGCGGGTGATGTTTTACCAAAGGAACCGGCTAGCAGTGGCATTGATACCAGCAAGCCCGCGCCGAAGGCGGTCACTGAATCCGAGGAGAATGGAGACTTCTGGGAATTCGGACCGTAACCGCCGTCGACGTGACTACCGGGCGTGAGCTGCATCTTCACGTTCGGATCGAACTCGAAGCTGTTTTTCATCCAGAGATCTTCGATAATCTTCAATGACCTCGCTCGATATATGACCTCTGTTAGAGAGCTCGTTCAACCGATCCTTTTGAGCCATAACTAACTCGCTGTCTACTTGCAATCGTTCTAAAACGTTTGCAGAATCGGGCTCTGAGTAGGCGAGCTGCAGGAGTTGTTCTGTCTCTTCTCTTTTGTCTCGAATTTTTTCGGTTTCTTTTCGATGATGTTTTCTCTCCATTTTGTTTTGTCTCACAAGCGAATCAATACGTTTCTTTTGATAATCGAGTCGGGACAGTTGCAGTTCCAATTGTGCGGTCTTCGAAGTTCTAACCGGGATAACTTTCAGCAATTTCACTAATGGTTCCACTGTTAATCCTGGAACGAGCAAGGTAAAGAGCGCCACACCAAATGTGGTGACGATCACCGCCTCGCGCTGCGGAAAGTCCATGGGCAAGCTTAAAGCCATTGCCATGCAGAGCGAACCTCTCAGCCCGCCCCAGAGAAGAAGTGCTCGCCACTTCATCGGTATGGGTTGTTGTCTGCTCGATACTAGCGGGCTAAGACCATAAATTACGACAAATCGTGCGATCAGAATTGCGACGACTCCGGCCAGAATTGATGGAGAATATTTGATCAGCAAATCGAACTTGATCTGCATGCCAATGAGGAGAAATACCAGGGATTCTGCTATGAAAGCTGCATACTCCCAGAATGAGTCTACCAGCAGCCTCGTTGATGCGGACATCCTCTGTCTGCTGCCGAAGTTCCCCATGACGATACCAGCGGTGAGCACTGCTATTACCGCAGACACGTGCAAGTGCTCGGCGCAAATGTAAGAGCCGTAAGCGACTAACACCGTAAGAGTGGTCTCTAGAAGATGGTCATCAAAATAATGCGTTGCTTTGGACGCCAGAAATCCTGCCGCTGCTCCAACGGCAATGCCACCGCATGTGATGCTGACGAAATCTACCGCTATCGTTGTCCATGAAAAATCCCCACCCGCAAGAATCGCGGCTAGAAAAATTCTAAAGAGAGCAACTGCGGTGCCATCGTTCAAAAGGCTTTCGCCTTCCAGTATAGTGTGCAGCCGTCTGTTTACGTTCAGGCTTTTGAATAATGCTAAAACGGAGATTGGGTCGGTTGCGGAGATCATTGACCCGAACAGAAGAGCTATCTTCAGGTCAAAGCTAGTCAATGCATGCAGCACGAGCCCGACAGTCACAGTGGACACCATGACACCGACTGTCGCGAAGGCTGTTACTGGCTTCCAGCATTTCTTCAAAGTTTCGAAGTGCAGATTCCACGATGCTTCGAACAATAGGACGGGCAGGAATATAAGTAAGATCAGTTCAGGAGTCATGGCGACGACTGGCAGCCAATGGAAAACGCCGATCAGTAGGCCCACTATCACGAGCGCGATCGAGTAGGGCAGTTTAACCCACTTGGTCACGACTGCAACGCCAGATGCGAGAAGCAGCATCGAGAAGAGTACATACAGGTTGAGATTTTCACCGTGATTCATTGGAACTCCTCGGTGCCTATGCACGACAGAACATAGCAAGCGTGTACAACGTAAGTGCGCGCCATACAGTAGTCAGTTTGTAATTTCGCTTGATTCTTCATCGAGCATTTAACCGCGATGGCTCTGCACATCGCGGTTGTAAGCGTGACTCGTCTTCAAGCTAATAGGTTACCGCGGCTAACGGGCTCTTGTTCCTGAGCAAATCAAACCGTGTTAACCTTTCGATTATTACGGAAGGATTCTTTCATTAGCAGTTCTAAACCGAAATTCTTCAGGATTTCGCCGGCGGTTCGCGAGGCAAGTTATTTATGGTAACTGGTCGCCACAGCGTCGAAGTTATTGATTGATACCACCGGTAGTGACTAATCGGTGCTATCGACTTTGCGAATAGCAAAGAGTGTTTGGCTGCATTTACCAACTGCGTCAACTTTAATAAATATCGGATTCAGTGTGATCTTTTCGTGATCGCACTAAACTTGCACAACTGGTCTTTGATTTGTTGCGACAATAGATCTGGTGCCGATTGTGGCGAACTTGTGATCGTCAGTTTTATGAAAATATGCCATTGAAGATTGTCCGTGCATTCTTGTTCTCACTCAGCGTTTGCGTTCATCTCGTAACTCTTCGATGCGATGCAGCCTTTGCCCAATCTTCAGTGAAGGATCAATCAACTGGACGTTCGACGTCAAGCGATTCGCCCTCGTCTATTTTGCCGGACGCTGTTTCTCCGCAAATGACTTCGGACAGTTCTCCTGCAGAACCTGAATCATACGGTGATGCTCCGGCTCTTCGTGGTGTAGAGCAAAACTATTCGCCGATAGTTCTTAAAAACCGCATACAGCAAAGTGTGTTTGATAAACCATTCACGCTGGAAGGCGCTGTCAGATATGCGGACGAAAATTATCCATCCATTCTTAAGAGTCGCGCCCAATCCGAAGCAGCAAAGTCTGACATTAAGGTGCAGAAGCTGAATGAATACATGCCGGACTCGCTCTTTCAGTATCAGGACATCATGGCAAGCCATAATAAATTGGCGGAAGTTTTTTATGGCAGTCCAGTATTCCCGGCTGTCTCCGGACCGGGAACCAACAAGATCAGCCTGGCACCAGTCTTTTACAGCGGTGGCGGTTTCAGCCTTGATTGGGCGCCGCTTGATTTCGGATTGCATAAATCGCGAATCAACCTGGTTAAATCACACTACACAAGAGCCCTGGCACAACAGGACTTAACGAAGTTTGATGTCGAAGTCGCTACCGCAAGCGCGTTCCTTGATGTTGTCGAGGCCCTAGAGCAGGTCCGCGCGGCAGAGGAAAACGTTGCGTCCTTCTCGCAGTTCCGGACCGTTGTAGAGGCGCAGGTAAAGTCAGATTTGAAACCCGGTGCTGATGCGTCTCTTGCTGAGGCACAACTGGCTAACGCGACTAATCAGGTTCTACGCGCACGTCTTAACCGCGAAATATCACTTGCAAATCTTGCCAATGCAATAGGAGCGGGCGGCAGAGAAGTGAATATAGATCCATTTGGTTTTGTCGCCGAGCATCAGCCTCCAATGCATCTTTTCGTCACTCCTCCGCTATTTGAAAATGTGCCACTGTTGCGAGCATCGAGAGCTGCCGTAGATTCGACCAAGGCACAACGCAAAGTATTAGATAAAGAGTACTTTCCGGTTTTCCATTTCTTAGGAGGGTTTCAAACGCGCTCTTCCGGTCTTTCTCTCGATGGAAAACGACGTCAATCGCAAGGCGGAGCCGGTATCTTCCCGGTAATACCTAACTATCAGGTTGCTCTGATCATCAACTGGAACTTCCTGGACTATTTCAGGATAAAGGCGGAAAAGAAAGTTCAGGACCATCGAATTATCGCTCAGGAACAGGATTACAATCAGATTCTGCAGAATCTGCAGACTGAAGATGTGACCTCTCGGGCGAAAATCCGCACGGCGATTCAGCTTGCTGCCAATATGCCGGTCCAGGTGAAAGCCGCTTCCACAGCAGTAGATCAGGCTCAGGCGCGTTATAAAGCCGGACTGGGAAGCGTTGCTCAAGTCGCCGAGGCGACACAAGTATTAGCCCAGTCCCGGATGCAAGAGGCGATTGCCAGAGTCGGAATCTGGCGTGCTCTGCTTTCTGTTTCATCAGTAAGAGGTGATCTGAAACCTTTTATTGCCGAGGCCCGCCGCGCACAAACAAAGAGTATCCAATGAATCTCATACGGTTAGCCATGACTCGTCCCGTCACGATTATCGTGGTGGTTATGAGCGTTGTTTTGTTGTCGATTCTGGCGATTTCCAGAATGCAGATAGATATTTTTCCTCATTTGAATCTGCCCAGAATTAGCGTTGTACAGCCGTATGGTGGAATGGATCCTTCTCAAATGGAAGGATATATGGTCACATTTTACGAACAGCATTTCTTCTATATCAGCGGTGTCGACCATGTGTCGTCTCGATCTATTCAGGGCGCTGCTGTCATGGATGTTTACTTCCAACCGGACGCGGACATGGCAGATGCAATGTCGCAGGTTGTTGCTCAGGTCGAACGTTCCCGGGCTTACATGCCACCGGGGACGGTGACTCCCTTCATCCTTAGATTCGACGTCGGTAACGTACCGGTTGGATATCTTGTCTTTTCCAGCCCTACAAGAGATCTCGGGCAAATTCAGGATCTGGTTTATGCCCGAATTCGACCTGTGGTTTCGACTATCCCGGGTGCGTCTACGCCGCCTCCGTTTGGCGGAAACCAACGCTCTATAGTACTCACGGTCGATGCGGGTCGACTCAATCAATACCACTTGTCTATCGAAGACATCGTTCAAGCCGTCAATGAGGGCAATGCCATCGAGCCATCAGGGGTGGTGCGCACAGGGGATTTACAGCGCATGTCTTCGGTGAACTCTGTCATCGGCGATATTCGAGGTCTTCTGGACATCCCGCTTCGAAAGGGACCGGGCGCAAGTGTTTTTATTCGCGATATCGCGAGTGTTGAGGACACTACCGACATACTGACAGGTTATGCACTGGTTAATGGACATCGTACTGTTTACATGGCGATATCCAAGCAAGCCAGTGCGTCGACGCTTCAGGTCGTAGATGATGTGAAAAAGAACGTCGCCTATATGCAGACTCTTTTGCCACCTGATATCAAGGTTAGTTTCGAATTCGATCAATCTATTTATGTGACCCAGTCTCTGAAGGGCTTGTTGGTCGAAGGCGCTATTGGTGCGCTTTTAACCGGTGGAGTCGTCTTGCTATTCCTTCGAGATTTCCGAAGTTCGCTCATTGTTGTATTGAATATCCCTTTCGCATTATTGGCAGCTGTAGTCGGTTTGTGGATAAGCGGGCAGACAATCAATATTATGACTCTCAGCGGTTTGTCTCTCGCTGTCGGAATTCTTGTGGACGAAGCCACAGTTTCTATCGAGAACATTCACGCGCATCTTTTAGAAAACACGCCTCTCAAAGAGGCGATTTGGAATGCTTCTCTTGAAGTCGTGATTCCGAGGCTGCTGGCAATGCTGTCGGTAGTGTCGGTGTTCCTGCCCTCATTCTTCATGGTGGGTGTTACGCAATCGCTTTTCGTGCCGTTGTCGCTGGCAGTAGGGTTAGCGATGTTCGCGTCATATCTGTTGTCTGGAACATTCGTACCGGTTATGTGCGCCTGGATCTTAAAACCGCACACCGCTACTCACGACGATCAAGCGAGGCAGAAAGAGGGGCTTATGGACAAAATACGCCATAAATATCAACGTGTCTTAATTCGGTTGATGAGACTAAAACCGCTTGTTCTTACCATATTCGTACTAACTGCGTTAACCGGTATTCTGATTTATCCAACACTTGGTCGAGAGCTTTTCCCGGAAGACAATCCCACGAGTTTTCAGCTGCGAGTGAAAGCGCCGGCAGGAACCCGTTTTGAAGTCACCGAGAAAGTCGCTAAGCAGATTCTGCGAACGATAAGTGACACCGTAGGCGGTGATAATGTCAAAGTGTCGATAGGTTACGTGGGCACGCAGCCACCCAGCTATGCGGTCAGTAATGTGTACATGTGGACTTCTGGACCGCAGGAAGCTGTTCTGCTTGTCGACCTGGAAGAAGGCAAATTTAATATGCACGAGTTGAAAGAGAAACTTCGAAAACGATTTCGTGAAGAATTGCCGGAAATATCAACGACCTTCGAGGCTGGAGACATTGTAAACAAGATAATCCAGGTTGGCTCTCCGACACCGATACAAGTTGATATCAGCGGACCGAACTTCGAGGTGCTTGAGAAGTATGCACGCAGGCTGCTTACGGCACTTTCTGATGATGAACAGTTGCGAGATGTTGGTATCGTTCAGCCGCTGTCGTATCCGACCATAAACGTTGCGATTGATAGGATCAGAGCTGGCCAGCTGGATGTGACAGCGCGCGAGGTTGGTCGGGCTTTGGTAGCTGCGACCTATTCCAGTCGTTTCGTAACACCAATTTTCTGGCGCGACGCGAAAAGTGGTTTGGCTTACCAGGTTCAAGTACAAGTGCCGCAAGGGCAAGTCAAATCGCTGAATGCAGTTGGAAACATTCCGATTAAATCGGGAGGCTATGCTGGTCCGTTTTTGCGAGACGTGGCGAATGTCAGTTTTGGTACCACACCCGGTGAGTTCGACCACTACAACATGAGCCGAATGATTAGCATCGCTGCGAACATCGGTACAAATGATCTTGGGAAAATCTCTGAAAATGTTCAAAGGAAAATCGACGAGTTAGGAAAACCTCCTCGCGGCGTGAAGGTTACAATGCGAGGTCAGGTGCCGTTGATGCAGAGCACGTTTACGGCCCTAATGCTTGGAGTGGCGTTCGCTGTTATCGCGATTACCCTGATGCTGATCGCATTTTTTCAGTCAGTGCGACTTTCGCTGGTAATTGTTTCTGTGGTTCCAGCCATTCTATTTGGTGCCCTCTTTGCTCTATTCATAACTCATACGACTTTGAACATTCAATCGTTTATGGGGGCAATCATGGCTACGGGTGTCGGAGTCGCTAACTCGATTCTCGTGGTTGTTTTCGCCGAGGAGCGGCGCGTCGAAGAAAACATATCAACGCGAACCGCGGCAATTAAGGGCGCAGGCGCCCGGCTGAGACCGGTGCTGATGACTAGTATCGCGATGATAGCCGGGATGATTCCAATGGCGTTGGGAATGAGCGAAGGTGGCGATCGAACTTCACCACTGGGACGAGCCGTCATTGGTGGTCTGCTTGTTTCGACTCCGTCCGTGCTACTAATTGTGCCTTTGATTTACTCGATCGTACAACGAACAGCCAGTCGCAAAGGCGCTTCGGTAATGCCGGAAAACGTCGAAGAACCAGTGGCAATATCATGACCATGAAGAAGGATAGGCGATGATTATTTCAAATAAACCTACTGTACATGCCGTGTGTGCGTGCCTTATCGCTCTACTTCTCACCGCCTGTGGTGAAACAAAAAGCGCGGAACATAAGCGAACTAATCATCCGGCGAAGAACGGCAGATCTTCCGATGGTGCTGTTCTTGTAACCACTGCTGAGCTCAAGAAATTGAAAAACGAAATCGAGGTGCCCGGCGAATTGGTTGCCTTCCAGGACGTTGCGATTCACGCGAAGGTTGAAGGATTCATTTCCTGGATTGGAGTTGACCGCGGATCCTGGGTCAAAAAGGGTCAGAAGATGATCGAAATTTCCTGTCCGGAGCTGATGCAAAAGGTCGATGAGGCCGATGCTAAACTCAGTGCTGCAGAGTCTGTCGCACTTCGCGCCAAGTCCGCGCTGCAAACGGAGAAAGCGAAAGTTCAACAAGATCAAGCGAAGTTGGAAGCGGATGAATTGACTTATAAGCGTTTGCTTGAGGCTTCAAAAACTCCTGGAGCGATTGCGCAAAACGAGGTCGACCTTGCGGCGAAGACAGTCGAAGGTGATCGAGGACGTGTAGCAGCGGGGAAGGCTTCTATTGAGGCCGCGGAAGCCGTTGTCGTGGCCGAAGAAAAGAATGTTATGGCAGCGCGGCGAGTTGTAGACTCTTTGCTCGCGATGCGTTCATATCTGACAATTCATGCTCCGTTCGATGGCGTAGTCAGTTCGAGGAACGTTCATGAGGGGTCAATAGTCGCTGTCGATGGTTCTCGAAATGCCACTCCACTTGTGCGTGTACAACAAGTGGATAAGCTACGTTTGGTCGCTGCAATTCCGGAAGACGCGGTCGGAAACCTGCACAAAGGCGACAAAATTCCCTTCACCGTACCTGCATATCCTGGAAAAACTTTACACGGTGTGGTCGCCAGACCTGCTTTCGCGCTCGATCCAGCTACTCGCACAATGCCTGTCGAGTTGAACGTCGATAATTCAAATCATGAGCTCGATCCCGGTATGTTTTGCACCGTTCAATGGGTGGTAAGCCGACCGTATGAGACAGTTTTTCTCCCATCTTCTGCGATTGGAACCGACCTCGTTGGCAGTTTCGTTAATAAAGTTAGAGATGGAATTCTTAGCAGAGTTCCTGTAAAGAAGGGCGACTCCATGGGGGCGACTGTCGAGGTGATTGGAGATGTTAAGGCTGGGGACCAGGTTCTATTGAAGGCGAGCAATGAAATTAAGGATGGAAGTCGCATTGAATCAAGGATCGCGACGGCTGACGAGACTCAACAAGCGAACGCCAAGCGAGAGAAGGTTGGAGGTGAATAGTGAGAAGCGTAAAATGCGTCATCTATACAGCGGTCGTGGTGTGCTATGTCTTGTGGATAGCGGCGTGCATTTTTGTCGAGAGAGCTCTCGCGCAAAGCCCAGCGGGAAGACTCGGGGATGCGACCCAAACACCCGGCTTGTCCAAACTAGATCCGTACGGCATCAACAGTCCCGGTATCGGAAACAACTTTGTCACCCGTCATCAGCGTTTCGGGAATGATACCGGCATTGGTGGCTCATCTATTGGTACTACCTCTCCCACTGCTGACTCAAGACCAGTGGTGCGTTTTGACTCAACTGATAAATCGCCCGCCCTACCCTCCGGGTCACGATTTCAAAAACCTCTTACATTTTCGGAGTCGATGCTGTACTCGCCGGCGTTGCGTTCCGCTACGTCGACCAGACCAATTTTTAATAGTGAAACCGCCTTACTGACGCCGTTATCCTCAGGCAACCGCTACGAACCGCTCGATACACGAAAATTTGATTATTCCGACTTGTCTGGTTCTGTTAGATTCTCCCGTCGTTACAGACTTTTGAGCCCCTTTTCGCCCTTTTGACCGACCGGTTGGTCTGACATCTGTAGTGTCACAGAAATTCACAAAGTTTTTTGCAGGTATGCGGTAATATAGCCCTCCTTGTTGTTCCAATCGTGAGTGAAACGATTGGGACCGCGCACTCTAACTGTGCGTGGAGCTGGTATCCCCGAATTTATTGAACATGCAACAGACTTTAGAATCCTCAATAGAAACGATTGCTCCGGTTTCTCGCAGAAACAACTTTTACAGAAAAGTCATTTACAGTCAGGGTATTCCGATCAAGTCAGCGGAAGCGGTGGATGACGAGGCTCTGGTGATCGCTTCGACCAAGCTAAATCGTATGCTATGTGGAAACCCGAGCATAGTCAGCAACCTTAAGGAGCATGGTGCGGAACTTCACGTTCTCGGACGGAATCAGCGAACGACTGATCTTCCGGCTTATAGTCATTTCAAACGTAAACGTCTGGGTCGGTCAAGTCCGCTTGATACCAAATATAGAGGCAGTGGTTTGTACGCTACCTGCCCCGAAGAAAATCTTCTTGAACTTGCTGGGGATCGATACGCCGGCTTCGACCTTTGTTCTCACGAGTTCGCTCATGTTATTTATACGTTCGGCACCGATTCTGAGTTTCGCGAACGATTTCGCCAGCACTATCGTGCAACCATCAAGTCAGGCTTGTGGAGCGGCTGTTATGCCGCGACCTCGGATGAGGAATTTTTTGCAGAGCTATCCACCTGGTATTTTGGTTCACTAGGTGATTGCGGGAACTTAGAACCGAAACCTGAGCGAGGACCGGATTGGCTGGAAAGATACGACTCTGAGTCATTTGATCTGCTTGATGATCTGTATGGCGGAGAACTGCTTCAAAAGCCAAATCCAGGCGTTTTGATTCAGCCGCAACTGGCATTAAATGTTCAGGAACTCAAATCAAAAACTTCGTTCACTCCGGTTTCTATGAGATTCGTGAACACAGGAAGTGTATTTGTGAAAGTGTACTGGGTCAACTATCAGGGTAAGCCGACACTGCTTGGAAAACTGGCTCCTGGAGAGATTCTTCCGGTGAATACTTTCAGGAATCACCCGTGGTTGATCAAAAAGCTCAATGGCGATTTGCTTGGTGTTTATTTCCCGGAGCCAGAAATTTCGGTGGCGCGGATTTAAAACCGTTAGTACAGGCTACTAAAATTCTGACGCAGCGATGCAGTCTCCAGTCAATGCGTCACTTATCACAATGTGAATGCTGGCGATTCATCGCATTGTCGCCGCCGGGTATGCGTGTCGAAGCTGCCGCGCAACTGAAAGAATTTGCTAGTGAATTCTACAGGCGCTTATTTTTTTCACTCCTGTGAGGGATGACATCTCTCGTAGCTGCATGTAAGGTATAAGTGGAGGCAGCGTGCTTTCTAGTCATGGCTTTCGAATTTGCAAAGCTCGTCGATACGTTGTTGGCGGTGATAAATGGCTTTGAATGTGATGCTTGTCGAGGATCAGGCGCTCATTCGTATGGGAATAGAGCTCGCTATTACGAAGATCTCGCAGTCGGAAATTGTAATCTGTTCAGTCGCTGAAAACGGTGATGATGCTGTTCGAAAATTCACGCTCGCTAAACCGGACGTCATTTTAATGGATATGCACATGCCAGGCATGGACGGCCTCGAAGCGTGCAAACAGATCCGTGTTATTGATAAGCATGCGAAGATAATTTTCCTGACCAATAATGATGCAGTGGAGGACGTCTTCTCTGCCTTTTCTAGCGGCGCGAGCGGTTATTGCCTGAAGGATGTTAAGCCCGACACCCTGGTGGACTTTATCCGGAAAGCTTATGATGGCGCAATTTCCGTCGACCCGAGAATCGCTGCTGATATGCTTCGCTTTCTCACCACACGAGAGGCGATGCCGGACCTCAACGCGACAGCTCAAATGAATGGTACATGCTTGAATGCTCGTGACGCTGAAGTTCTTGGTCAGATGATCAACGGTTCTGCCGGTGAGATCATGACTGTCAACACGAAGCTAAGCATCATAAACATCTTGAATAAGATAGCCTCGTTGAGCGACACCGGACGGACTAAGGCCTACTCGGAACTCGGTGATACAGTCGCTGTCTCTGACAAGTACGAGCTCATCGAACTTCTTGGTCGAGGGGGCATGGGAACAGTTTACAAAGCCATGAACAAGAGTTCAGGCGACCTTGTGGCGATCAAAGTTCTCACACCAGGAAGCGCATCTGCGTGGCAACGTTTCCTACAAGAAGCCAGCATGCTAACGAAGCTTTCGCATCAATCTGTGGTCAAGGTTTTCGATTTCCTTGTCGACCATGACGGCACAGCGTACATGATAATGGAACTGGTGGATGGTCCCTCGCTGATGAATGTTGTAGATTGCGGTGGCGCGATCATCGAAAAGGAAGCAGTCCCGATTTTTGTTCGATGTGCCGAAGCGCTTGAGCACTTGCATCGCGCTGGAGTCGTGCATCGCGACCTGAAACCAAGCAACATAATTCTTTTTTGCGAAGACGAGAAGACAATTATTCCAAAAGTTGTAGATTTTGGAGTGTCGAAATTTAGTAACTTACTATCGGGGGATCGGCTCACATTACAAGGAGAAGTTCTTGGAAGTCCGTTGTATATGAGCCCAGAGCAGTGCCGAGGTGAAGACGTCACTTTCCAATCTGATATTTATTCTTTCGGGTGCGTGATGTTTGAAGTCCTGACCGGATTTCCGCCGTTCGTTGGCGCGAACTATTTTGAAACTATGAACCTACATTCTTATGCTCCGGTTCCAAATCTTCGAGCGAGTAAAATCGGCAGACATGCACTGTCCTCTGCAATAATAGAAATCGTGGAAAAATGTTTGGCAAAATCTCCCCACGATAGATACGAAAGTGCTGAACTGCTAGTTCAGACACTTTCTTTCGTGAAGACCATCCATCGATGAATCTATTCTTCGGACAGTAAGTAATTTCAAATGGTGGCGATAAATGTCTCTTCCCGAAATCTTGACCAACCTATTGAATCAAATTCCAGAGGGCATCGCGATTTGTGATGAAAGTGGGAGACTGTCATTTTTAAACGACACAGGCGCTAACATCCTCGGCGTCGCCGGCGTCGGAAGTATGGCCGAAGAGTGGACCACAATATTTGGCTTGTATCATGCCGACAAAATTACACCGGTGCCGGTTTCTGCTCTTCCGCTATTCCGTGCCAGCAAAGGTGAGCAGACTTCCGATATCGAATTGTTTGTGAATAACGATGTAGTATCAGGACGGTGGATCACTGTATTAGGTAAGCCTTTGGTAGGTTTGGAAAACTTTGATCTTGCGGGGTTGGTCGTATTCAAGGACATAACTGAGCGCAAGACGCAAGAAATTGCCGCGCAGGAGCTTGCAGCAATCGTAGAGAATTCGAACGATGCAATTGTAGGTAAAACAATCGACGGGATCATTCGAAGTTGGAATAAAGGCGCGCAAATGATCTTTGGCTACGAACCTGATGAGGTAGTCGGGCAACATATTTCTATGCTAATCCCAGCGGAAAAGTACGACGAAGAGTCCTCACTGATAGAGCGCGTGAAAAGCGGGGAGCGGGTCGACCATTTCGAAACCGTGCGTCTTTCTAAGGATGGCCGCCTAATAGACGTATCTCTTACGGTGTCTCCAATACGAGATGCTGCTGGTGCGGTAATTGGCGCATCGAAAACTGCTCGCGATGTCAGTGTACGCAAAAAGCTCGATGAGGTTCAGAAAGAACGTCTCTACATAACCTTGCTGGGTTTGGAAATAAGCACGATCGTTAATGAACGCTCGTCGTTGGAGCAGATGTTAAACAAAGTCGTTGATTCACTCGTGAAACGATTTGATGCTGCATTTGCACGAATTTGGTTGTTTAACAGGGACGAGAATGTTCTTGAACTTAAGGCGAGTGCCGGTCTCTATACTCACCTGAATGGTAAGCATAGTAGAATCCCCCTTGGAGAATTAAAAGTTGGTGTAATAGCAGAAGAGCGATGCGCGCACCTCACCAATACTATTCTCGAAGATCCTTTTATCGCTGACAAAGCTTGGGCCCAACGAGAAGGTCTAGCTTCATTCGTCGGTCATCCACTAGTTGTAGATGATGAATTGCTCGGTGTTGTCGCGATGTTCGGGAGAAAACCTTTTCCTGAACTGACTATGAAGGCGCAAACATCCGTCGCGAGCATTATCGCCTTAGGAATTGCCAGAAAAATTTCAGAAGAGGCTCTGAAAGCCTCCAAGAAGAAGTTGGAGACTTTGAATCAAGCGCTTTCTCAAGCTCGTGATCAGGCTCAATCAGCCTCTCAGTTTAAATCGGAGTTCGTGGCCAACATGAGTCACGAAATCAGAACGCCAATGAACGCAATCATCGGCATGACAAACTTTCTGCTGCAAACTCCCTTAACAGAGCAACAGTACAGATTTGCCGATAACATCAGCAACGCGTCGACCACGCTACTGCGGGTGGTGAATGACATTCTCGATTTTAGTAAAATTGAAGCCGGAAAGTTTGATCTCGATTGTATTGATTTCAATCTTTCCAACCTTGTGGAGGGCGTGTGTGGGCTATTCTCGATAGAGGCGAACTCGAAAGGTTTGTCTCTGATGAGTTATATAGATCCAGTTATTCCTCGGACTCTACGCGGCGATCCTGAGAGAATTACTCAGGTCTTGCTCAACCTCGTTGGCAATGCAGTCAAATTTACGGAGTCTGGCCACGTCGTAGTCAGAGTGCTATTGGATTCAATTAACGACGGCTTCGCAACTCTCTGTTTTTCTGTTGAAGATACTGGAATCGGATTGTCCGAAAATGAGATTGAACGATTGTTTCAGCCGTTTGTTCAAGGTGACGGCTCTATAAGTAGACGATACGGTGGTTCAGGTCTGGGCTTAAGCATCTCGAACGGCCTGGTTGAACTAATGGGTGACCGAATTCGTGTTGAAAGTCAAAAAGGAATTGGTTCAAAATTCTCCTTCGCAATCGCATTAGAACCGAGAAATTCGACAAGTGAATCTGAAGTTATGAACGCAAGCGTTCTAAACGGGACTAGAGTTCTTGTAGTAGATGGTAGCGACCATGCAAGAGAGATTCTCAATAGCTATCTGCAGTCTTGGAAAATGGACGTTAGCACCACATCTAGTGCCCACCAGGTTTTGAATCTTCTGCGGGCAGCCAACCAAGAAGGAAATCCATTCAAGGTTGCGATCATTGATATGATGATGTCTGATGTTACAGGACTTGAACTTGGAAGACAAATACTCTCGGATCCAGCTCTAACTCAAACAAAGTTGATGTTATTAACGGCGCATGATTTCGCTGGTCTCTCTAAACAAGCCAATGCTGTTGGGTTCAGGGCCTACTTGACCAAACCACTTCGTCAATCGCAACTATTCGAAAGCATCACTCAGGTCCTGTCAGGAAAATCTGGTATCAGGGTATCGGCGAGTTACCCAAGAGTCAGGCATAAGGTGCGAGGCGAGCGAAAAGAAGACCAGAACGAAGACCAGAAAAGCGCGCAATGCAATGCTCTTATATTGATTGTGGAAGACCATCCAATCAACCAGCAAGTAGCTCAAATTTATGCCTCTGAATTGGGTCTTGAGTTTCACTCCGCGAGCAACGGGCATGAAGCGGTCGCCGCCGTGGGAATTCATAACTACTCACTGATCCTGATGGATTGTCAGATGCCCGATATGGATGGTTTCGCTGCCACGAGTGCAATACGTAACCTGGAGTCTTCAAAGGGACAGCGGACGCCGATAATCGCAATGACTGCACACGCTCTTCGAGGAGACCGTGAGCGCTGCATTGCCGCAGGAATGGACGACTACATCAGTAAACCGATCGATCCCAAGGAATTTCGCGCCGTCGTGAATAGATGGCTGAATAATGTTGAGCCCACCACCGTCGAGGTTTGCAACAGTGGAACTGTTTCTACGCTGAAGGAGCTCGATACGGCTGCGCTGTTTGAAAAATATGGAGAAGCCAATTCCCAGAAATTAGTTTCCATGTTCCTGAGAGATATGCCGTCTCAGCTTGAAGAACTCGCAGGAGCCGCCTCCAATCATGACACAGTAAAGGTCAAGGACGTTCTGCATCGCATAAAAGGATTAACATCCGCTGTTTGTGCATCCAAAATGTTTGACCTTTGTCGGAACCTGGAGAAGATCGAGCTTACCGGTGAGGATGCTGTCGTTCATACGCATCACATTGCGAAGGAATTCGAACAGCTGAGCAATTATTGTCGAACTTCATTTCTTTCGAACGACGAGTGAGTGGATCTGCTGTTTGAGCGGAACTATGCTACGTCTTCCAAAATACCATGTTAGAAGTTGGGATGTTTCAAGCCGGGACTGGAACGGCTGCATCCCAACATCTTTTGGTGAGTGCCGACAATGCGTCATCGACTGTGGCAAAATTGTTTCGCTCGTCGATGACAATTCCGACTCCTTCGAGTATGGTGCGATTGCCTTCGTTTAATCCTACAAATAACACACCACAGGGCATGCCTTGCCAGTCTTCGAGCGCCTCGTCGAGAGCGTAGGCGCCGGATTGATCAATGAAAGGAACATTATTGAAGCGAAGCAAAACCACCTTTGAATTTTTCAAATCTGACCATACTTCTATAAAGTTTGAAACTTCGCCGAAGAAAATTGGGCCCATGAAATCATAGAGGTAGACTTCGTCTCTCACGATCTCCGGCAGACTGTCCGTAAGCTCTTTCCAGTGTTGGACCGTTTCTACCGGTCTAACTTTAGAGCGCTTCTCGTCTGCCATTCGCTTCGCAAAGATTGTACTTGCGAGCGCGACTCCGATGGCAACAGCCATGATAAGGTCTACAAAGACTGTCAGAATCAGTACAATAAGCATAACGGCGGTATCAGTTTTCGGAGCGGTTTTTATGCTTGAGAGTGTTTTAGTGTCTAAAATTCCGATTCCGACTGTAATGAGAATTCCAGCCAGAACTGACATTGGAATTTGAGCGGCTGCCGATCCCAGTCCCAGTAGAACGGCAAGAAGAAGGCAGCCGGCGAGAATGCCGGAGATGCGGCTGCGACCGCCGGACGTCACGTTGACGATACTAGGCATCGTTGTTCCCGAGCATGGAATTCCGCCAAATAATCCTGCCGCGATGTTTCCAAAACCTTGAGCGACCAATTCTTTGTCACTTTTGTGTCTCTGTTTCGTCGTCTTATCCACCAGGACTGATGTGAGCAACGTGTCAATACTTCCAACCACGGCGAACGACAAACCGCTTGCTAGAACAATATGTATAAGTTCGAAATTAAAAACGGGTATTTGGAGACGCGGGAGTCCTCCGGGAATTTCGCCTATTGTCGGAACGTTCAGGTTGAGAAGTAGAGAAGCCGAGGTCCCTCCTACGAGTGCCACCAATAGCGGTGGAATTTTCCAGGGCAGTTTCTGGACAGCGTAGATCGTCGCTATGGTGGCTAAACCGAGCAGCAGCGCGCCTATGTTTGCCTGACTGCCCTTGAGCCAGAGCATCTCGAAAGCGGTAAATATGTCTCCTTCTGTAGGCAGACCAATTAGTGGAAGGAGTTGGATGGATATGATTATGACGCCAATCCCGGTCATGAATCCCGAGACTACGGGATGAGGAATATACTGAATTAGCTGACCTATTTCCAGTTTCCCTAGGATGACCTGGAAGATACCGGCCGCTATTCCACTGGCGAAAACAAGTTCTGGCTTGTCCGGATGTTGGAGTGCAAGCGCGGCTATCATGACAGTCACAGGTCCTGTCGGACCTGAAACCATACCCGGCGTGCCACCGAATATAGCGGCAATGATTCCGCAGGCTATCGCGCCGTAGAGCCCCGCGATCGCTCCGAGACCTGATGCAACGCCGAACGCCAGCGCCAGGGGGAGTGCAATAATAGCTGTCAGCAAACCACCGATTAGGTCTCCGGTGATTTGCTGGCTGAAGTTGTTTTTCTGTGATGAAGCTGTCATTTTCTAGCCGGGAACGTTTCTAGGATCGTGACCATAGCTGTTTCGTCTTGAAATTCGACCGTTCAGATTGTGGATTATGAGTTCGACTTTGTTCTTTCTGGCTATGTCGCGCGCAGCGTTTACAGCTTCCTCTTTAGTGTCGTGGATGCTCATTACCGTGTCCTGGCCTTCTTCTTCAATAGCCCACGAGTCATTTTTGTGTACGACATGAATAAATGGATTCTTTTGCTTTTTGAACTCCTTCTACGATGGCCTTCAAAGCGAAGGCTCGAGAAATTGTCAGGCACCACCTGCAGTGGCTGTTATGATGCGACCGTAATCCAAACTTTAATTGCTTGAAACCGTTGGAACTTTCGCGTAAGGAAAAGCATCAGCCGCCTGAGCTTTATGCGGTTTTCATAGCACAAGAAGTTGTTGCCGATAGGTGAATTGCTTGTTGTGCTATTCTGATGTGGTTATCTGTAAAGGTTTAACCTCAAAAAGTGAGCGAGAAGAGCATGATCTCGTCGGGCTGGGATGCACTGAAGTTCTGGGGCGAGGGCGCTGTTCGTGTTGAACCACTGGCAGGCGGCGTTGCGAATGATGTGTGGAGAGTCACAATCGATGGGAGTCTCGCCGTTGGGCGACTTGGAACACGAAGTGACGCCGACCTCTCATGGGAAGCCGAACTTCTTTTATTCTTGGATCGAGAGGGTATTGCGGTTCCAGTTCCAATTCCTGCAAGTGATGGAAGACTGTTTGTTAACGGGCTGATGGTGATGAAATATCTGGAGGGCGGTCCGCCTGAAAAGAAAACCGACTGGCACCGTGTAGCAGAAACGCTTCGCCGCGTTCATAACTTGACGCAGGGCTGGTCTCAACGTCCAGGTTGGCGGTCTTCGACCGATTTTATTTCCTTGGAAGAGGGGACAAAGGTCGATCTCCGCACGATGCCTTCTGAAGGTGTAGCCCGATGCCGAGCGGCTTGGTCACAGCTCGTTGGCCGACCGACATGCGTGGTTCACGGCAATCCTAATAATCCAGCTAATATATTGATGACGGCTGATCGGGTTGCGTTGATTGATTGGGACGAATCTCACGTGGACGTTCCTGACCTCGATCTAGTTCTACCTTATAATGCTGCGAAACTTGATGATGTACAGTTCGACGTTGCGGCGCAAGCATTCGCGGCATGGGAAGCTGCGGTCTGCTGGGATGACGACTATGCAAAAAGGCGGCTTGCAGCAGTCAGAGCGGTGTGAGTGGCAGTTCGTATTTTCCCCAGTTACAGCGAGGCGAGAATCAATATGATTGTCCTACGCTGCTATGAGTTTTTATATTATGCCAAATGAAATTGCAAAAGATTTGGATAGCAATGCTGTCCATAAGCTTGAATCGTCAGGCTTGATTAATCGACTTCAAGACGAAACGCATCACGAACCCAAGAGTGAGACACTTGCAGGTGTGCAAGCGTCTTTATCTGATTGGAAAGGTCACCTGGTAAGAGACAGTGCTGGAGCTGCCGCTGGATTTACAATTGGAAAATTCGGCGACGTCTACGCACCATTTGCACGAAAGGTCCCTTGGATAGTTGGCTCGGCTGTTGCGATCAATCTGGTTTACGATGCCGTTGCGGGCGAGAAGGGCGAGAAGGGCGAGAACCATTCTAAAGATTTCAACCTCGGGAAGTTTGGCACTGATGTACTCAGCACCGCTACTGCGGGCTTAATAACCGGGCGGCTTGCCTGGGGGAAAGAAGGTGCGCAACACCTGGACTATCTGGCGCTGCGTGATGGTTCATCCAGATATGTGCCAGCCCACAAAAGCGTGTATGGTCCGAAGATTTATAGCTTTGGCGCGCACACCGAATACACCGGTTTGACCATGGGCCAAAAGACGAGAGACGTGCGAGAGTTTTTGAAAGATCGTCGGCAGCTAGACCAATTGCCGAGCGCGCTTGAGCGAATGAAAGCCGCTCACAATCCGAATCTCGAGGGGCGTATCTGGACTTCGAAGCGCATTCCCGAGAGTGTGAAACGGAACTTTATGTAAGCGCAAACTTGTCTGGTGGACCTTCAAAACTCTCGTGAGAGTCGAGCCAGGTTGCGAAGAATCGACCTCTCGAGAATTTCAACTTGAGAAACATCCATGTTGAATTGGTCGGCCATTTCCTGGTGTGATGCCTTTTGCTCCAGAAAGTTTTGCCAGATTCTCGACTCCACGCCTGAGAGCTGCTCTCCGAGTTCAAGCATCTTCGTGGCCCGGCGGTCTGCTCTCGACCGACGAGCAGTGATGCTCGCGTCCGAATGAAACCCCCAGGCTTCGTGGATTTTTTTTCTCTGATGTTTCTGAATCGTCCATACCCGTGCTCCAGTGTTTTCCGAATTCTCAGGCTGAGCCCGATGCATCATCTGAATCATTCTCCAGAACCTTTGCAAGGTAGTCTGAGTACTCATGACATGGATTCTCACTCAGCCATCGTCTCGTCTCAGAAATTGTGCGCTGCTTGTTTCGCTCATTCTTGTGCAGGTTGCTTAAAATGGAGGGTTCTAACGATGTTACGCTTATTTCCGTCCATCCGGTTTTCAAGCCAACGCTTTGCAATGGCAATACTCTCTGCTGTTTTAGTATGAGCGACTAACTTCCAAAGGACTTCACCGGCGTTTTCCTCGGTTATGTGCTTGTCACACCATTCCTTAATGGTCTGTATTGCTTTCGACATAGCCACATTCTATTAAGGACTCGCATACTCTTCCGGCACTTTTATGATCTAAGTTTTTGCCAAGCCAGTTCCGAACTGACTCAATCTGATCGGAGGTCATCTCTCGAGCTATCACGGGGGCCTCATTCTCAGGTGATCGTCGACTTCTCATCACTGCTAATTAAAGTTGGAGCCGGTAATGACAGAATTCATTCTAAGTCCAGCTTAGCAGATGGATCCGAACCAGGCGGTTTTGTCGAGAGGACGATTCTGAGGAAAAGAGAGTTGACGTCTGCTGTTTAGCTTGTCAGCTACTGTTCGATACCTTTTATAATCAGAGCGATCTTATATAATTCTGGCATCCTTCAATTTGAGTGTCAGGAAGTATGGCTCGTGTGGTTCGCATCATATTAATCGCTTTGGTTGCCCTGGCGGTTCTCGCAGGCGGCGGGTTTTGGTACTGGACTACGACGCCGGCATATTCGCTCGAGCAGATCCGAGACGCTGTTCGCGACCATAACCTTTCCAAGTTTCAGATGTACTTTAGCGTTGATGAAGTCGCGGAATCGATGGTGAAAGATCTGCTCGCTTCGCCTGGACGAAAAACGCTGGGCGGTGAAATGCTGGAGAGAATTTTGTCTAGTGGAATGGTGAGCCAGGCAACTGTTCAACACGAAGTTGCTTCTAGTATCGCCGGCGATATCAAGACTTTGGTGGACACGGGAAGCTTCGCTCAGCCGTCTGGAAGTAATTTTGATAAAGCCTCTATGGGGACGCTCGATCAGCGACTAGGGATCAAGACGATTTCCCTAACAAAGGTTCAGGATATTAAGGTAGAGGGCAGCACTGCTACGGTAACTATGCTCTTGCATAGTGGAAAATTCGACACAGATCTTCCACTCATAGGAGAGATGCAAAATAAGGATGGATACTGGCAGGCGACGCGTATCCTGAACAGTGCTGAGGTGTTTGGCAAGCTGTTTGAACTTGAGAGCGCGAAAGCGAGCGAATAGGAATTGGTTAGTGTTTCTATTGCCAAGTTAAGTGCCTGCACTTATCGAGTTAGTGAGCCGCAAGTTCTTTGAGAGTCTCGACCAGCCTATTTGCTTTGAGAACGTGCACACCATCTATGGTGCGCTGCGATAATTCCAGTCGAGCTCGGGTAAATGCGAGAATAGGAACGACCTTCCCGCAATGCCTTTGCGAGCTGATGATACCTGCTTGTCGCAGAATTGCAGCTATCAGGTCACGTTCTAGTTCTTTGTCGCTTCGTGTTAGCCTGCCATCTCTGTCAGAAATCACGCCGCTATGAGATTTTACGTCGACTGCGAAGACTTTCTGATTTGGAGAAGTGACTAAGAAGTCGATGTCCCCTTCGCGCGGTAGTAAAACATTTTTCTCAATCGACCAACCCTGACCTATCAGCGCCGAAAGCATCTCACCGACACGATCTTCGGCTTCTCCTCCTTTCTCCGCACGTAGCGCCGCTTCCGTGGCACCTTTGGATTCCAAAAACAGAAAACGCGCGGCCGCCAGAAAAATACAAACAAGCCAAAATGGGGTATGCGTACCGCCTGTTAGTATCAACACCGCCGGGATAATGATTGACACGATCCACGCTGCGCGAAAAAGTTTCGCCTTTCGATGACGTAGGAGTGCAAGTTCCTTCGGACCGTTGTAGGGTCTCTTCATACGTGACTCCATTCGCTATCACTCATGGCTTCGATTGACATTTTACGCGAGCCATCCGTAAAAATAAACGAGTACGCGGTCCACCTCCATTGTTTCAAACTACCTGGCAGTAGCTTGACTGGTAGGAGCACCTGGGTTAGAGTGAGGTAAATACGGTTAATGCAATGGAGGTGCACATGAAAGAGATTGTCTCGCTGAGCGGAAGCTTTCCCGTCGTGCGCGCTTCATTCGCTCGTAACTGATTTAAGTTTTTGAATTGAATCACCAACGACGGCACACGTCCTTGTTTTGCTGCGCATATCGCCGGCAGGACCAAGGAACCTTGAGACTGTTGCTATTTCTTGCGCACCGCAAATGGTGCGGGGATTTAGAACGTTTTCGCTCGCCTATTTCAAGCTAGTAGATCCACTTTAACTTAAAACAACCAAGGACCAAACCGACAATGATTCCAGAAAATTTTAAAGCGCTTGTGAAAGCGCCGCTCGTCTGCGCGCGCGTAGTCGCGCAGAATCGTGATTCCTACCAAATCACTTCTGAGGACGGAGAAGTCAGGGCCGAAATCGCCGGCGTTATGCGTTACAAAAATGAAGAAACAACTGAACTTCCAGTCGTCGGAGATTTCGTTGCGGCTGAAATATTTGATGGTTTTGCAATCATCAAATCTGTATTGCCTCGCGCTAATTTATTCTCGCGTCGAGGAGTATTTCGTTCTCATTCGATGCAGCCTATTGCGGCTAACATAGACCGGCTCTTCCTTGTGATGGCTGTTAATGGCGACTTCAGTAGGCGCCGACTGGAACGCTATATGGTGGCAGCCACTGCATATGGTGTTCCATGCGCGGTCTTGTTGAACAAAATCGATCTCGCAAACGATCCGCAAAGCTTCCTCGACGAAGCGCATTCGATTTCAGGAGAGCTGCCGGTTCTTGCCGTCTCCGCTTTGAATGAGATTGGTCTGGATGCGTTTCGACCGTATATGGGTAAGGAGAAAACAATTGCCTTTGTTGGCTCATCAGGGGTTGGCAAATCAACTCTGATAAACCGGTTGCTTAATCAAGATCTGCATGCGGTAAGCGGCGTTCGTGAGAAGGATGACAGAGGAAAACACACGACAACCCGACGATGCATGGTCTATCTCTCTGATGGTACCGCAGTGATCGACACGCCAGGGATGCGTGAGTTTGGTCTTGCAGACGCAGGTGTCGGCGTCGAGAAGACGTTCTCTGATGTTTCCGATCTGGCAAATGAGTGTCGTTTTCGTGATTGCAAACACGATACCGAACCCGGATGTGCGGTGCGTGGCACCGTTGACGATTCTCGCTTGCACAGCTGGCGAAAGTTAGAACGTGAAGCTGCCTTTGAAGCACGAAAAACTGACCGACTGCTCGCAGAATCGGAGCGTAAGAAATGGCGTGCGATTCACAAGGAGGCTAAGCGGCGGCAGCGCTACTAGATGTCTCTGGTATCACGAATGGGAACTGCATTGTCTGCCGAGGTCAATGTTTTGACGCAACAGCGACCTCGGTAGGTGCTGCTTCCGTTTCGACTTTCCCTGTAGCTGCCTTCCATGTCAGGAAACCGCCCGCAAGGTTTTTCGCTTTGAAGCCTTTTTGTGATAAGAGACGATAAGCCATATATGAACGCTGACCGCTCTGGCAGTATGTGACGACTTTTTTGCCGGGAGGCACGTCTGCGATTCGCTCTCTCAGATCCGGAAGCGGGATGTGGACGCTGTTCGGAATGTAACCCAGCTTGCGCTCAGCGCTGGTTCTTACGTCGATGATACAGATGTCGTCGCATTCTAATTCTTCGTCGAGATCTGACCAGCTTTCTTGCGTGTTCAAGCCATCGAGTATGTTTGTTCCAACCATGCCGGCCAAATTGATCGGATCTTTGGCTGATCCGAATGGAGGTGCGTATGCGAGTTCCAGCTCTGCGAGATCTCGAATAGTCAATCCTGCCTTCATCGCGGTTGCAATTACGTCAATGCGTTTGTCCGCGCCGTTTTTGCCGACGACCTGCGCACCAAGAAGCTTGCCGGTTTCGCGATGAAACATCACTTTCATGTCGAGGCGTTCCGCGCCCGGGTAGTATCCCGCGTGGTGGCTTGGATGAATGAATACGGTTTCGTACGGAATCTTGTCGTCTTTCAACGTTTGTTCATTTAAACCGACCGACGCTGCTGCGAGTTCAAAGACTCTCAAAATGGCAGTACCTATGGTGCCGTCGTATGTGCGAGTGTTGCCAAAAATATTGTCCGCTACGATTCGTCCCTGTCGGTTCGCGGGACCGCCAAGAGCAATCAACGTCCATGCGTTGTTAGTTGGATGTTTGACTTCGATTGCGTCACCCACTGCCCAGATATGTGGGGTACTCGTCTGCAAATGCGCGTTGACGCGGATACCTCCTCTTTTGCCGATCTCTATGCCGGCGTCATGAGCAAGTTTCGTTTCAGGTCTGACTCCCAGCCCCAGGATGACCAGGTCTGCTGGTACTGGTGAATTTTCGCCGGCCTGCACCCAGCAGGATTTTGGTGCCGGGTAGATGCAGCTAATTTTGTGCGGTTCAACAAATTCCGATATTGGCGAACCGAGGATTAGTTGAATGCCATGCTCTCGCAGCTCGGCATGAACCAGCTCCGCCATTTCAGGGTCGACAGGAGTAAGGACCTGTTTCTTACCATCAATGATGGTGACATTGAGCCCAAGATTTCTTAGTTGTTCTGCTGTTTCAAGTCCAATAAAACCGCCGCCGGCAACGACAACGTCCTTCGGTTTATGTTGTTTGATCCAGGCTTCGATCATTTCTATATCGTGTATGCTTCGGACCGAAAAAATTCCGGGACGATCGATTCCAGGAATCGGAGGTTTAATTGGAGCCGCACCAACCGCCAGGATCAGCTCGTCATAGCTCTCTTCATAATGGCGCCCTGATGCTAGATCTCTTACGGAAACTTTTTTCGCTTTTGGATCTATTGAAACGACTTCGCTGTTTGCTCTAATATCGAGCTTTAGTTTTTTTCTCAGGTCAGGTTCTTTAACCACGAGCAGCTTATCTTTTGATTTGATTTCACCGCCTAATAGATAAGGCAAACCGCAATTCGCATAGGAAACATATTCTCCTCTCTCAAACACTACGATTTCGGCTTGTTCCGAAAGGCGGCGTGCCCTTGCCGCGGCGCTCATGCCTCCTGCGACTCCACCTACTATAACGATTTTTGTTGCCTGTTCGGCGAAGCTGTGACTGTTCATTATTTAGCTCCGTTTCTAACCACTCACTTATTCTAGTATATCGTCGATTAGTTATATAGCGAACGAGTCTAAAGATTGATTTTTTGTTTCAATGAATCGTTTCGGTCTGTTTCTAACGGGTGCTACTTGTCTACGTAGCGATGCCGAATTTTCCGGATTGCGTCATAGCCACATAGACAAGGCGCCGAAAAGCGGTCAGTTGCGTGCTGTACGAGGGCGGTGGGATGGGAGCCGAAAAGCGGTAAGCTGCGTGTGCTGCGCGAGGGCGGTGGGATGGTAAACGAAAAGCGCGCAACTGTCTGCTGCGCGCGGGATTCTTTTGAGATGGAACGGTTCGTCTAGTTTTGGTTTTTATTGCGAGAAGTGTCTTTGTGCCGCGGCAAAACGTTTTGAAAGCGAGCCGCACACAAGGTCGCACAATTGATAGATCGTCATGTCGGCTACTGAATAATAAACATACAGACCCTGTTTGCGCCTGTTCAAAATACCCTGTTCCGAGAGGATCGACAGGTGTTTACTGATATTGGCCTGGCTCATTCCGGTGAGTTCACAGAGTTCTTGAACCGAGTGCTCGCCATCCATTAAATGCTGCAGAAGCTCCAATCTGGTGGCGTCGCCAAGAGCTCGAAATCGAGCAGCGACAATCTCTAGAGCCTCTTTCGGCAATTGCTGCTTTTTCATGCTGGCTGGTCTGACGCTTTTCTTCGAAGCCATTCGACTCCCTCCACTTTTCTAATATTAAGGATATCAATGCACCGTCGTTTCGTCAATTGACTATTCAACCAATTAACGATATAGTATGTTTATCGGAACAGTTGGAGGTTTGTTAAATGGCTACTGGAACTATTACGCGCTTGAGTCCGGCTGAGGTTTCAGCTTCTATCGCCAGCGGTGCTGGTGTTCAGATTGTGGATGTTCGGACTCCTCTGGAATTTGATGGCGAACACATAGAGCCTTCCAAAAATATTCCACTGGACGAGTTGTCCAGTCGTGGCTCTGAATTAAATAAGGATTCTACAATTATTTTAGTTTGCCGAAGTGGAATGCGCGCTTCTCGCGCGGCTGACCTTCTCGCATCATACGGAATGGAAATTGGTATTTTGGATGGTGGCGTCGTCGGGTGGAAACGTGCCGGTTTAGCTCTAAAGGAAGGCAAAAAGCGGATGCCCCTCGAGCGTCAGGTGCAGCTGACCATCGGCACAATACTGTTGTCCAGTGTGGCGGCCGGTTGGACCTTAAATAAAGGATGGTTTATCGTTCCTGCATTTATCGGAGCTGGATTGACCTTTGCTGGTTTGACTGGAAATTGTGGTCTAGCAATGCTTTTGGCTAAAGCACCATGGAACAAGCTCGAAAATTGTGAAACATCATCGAAGAAAAACAGTTGCTGCTCCTAGCTGAGGTCTTTTGCGATGCTGTTTTTCGGCGTGACATTGGGACTGTTGACAGGGACTCTGTTGGGGCTCCTCGGAGGTGGCGGCAGCATTATCGCTGTTCCGATTATGGTCTACGTGTTAGGTTTCGATGCCAAAACAGCGATTGCAACCAGTCTTGTAGTTGTTGGTGTCGCAAGCTTCCTTGCCGCGATAAGCCATTACCGCAGAGAATCTGTACTGATTCGGACAGCAATTTACTTTGGTGTTGCAGGTGCCTTGGGCAGTTTTTTCGGCGCGCTTATCGGCAAGCAAATTCCGAATGACGTGCAGTTGCTGCTGTTCTCAGTGGTGGCAGCACTGACCGGATATTTGATGATACGGCGTCGGTCGGAAACTTCCGATTCCGAAAGTAAAGATGCTCCGAAGAATGCAGGTGTGAAAGTATTCTTCGCAGGTTTCGGCTCAGGAATTCTAACCGGACTGCTGGGTGTTGGAGGCGGTTTCATTATAGTACCGGCCCTGACATTCGTGGTGGGTCTCTCTATTAGAGAGGCTGTTGGGACTTCGTTAGTTGTGATTGGTATGAACAGTCTCGTAGGTGCAGCGACCTATGCAGGCTTCATTCGTTGGGGCGGTAATGTAATGCCTTATGTTGTCGGAACCCTCGCTGCAGCTCCGATTGCGGGGCACTTCTCTCACTATGTTCGACAGAGAGAGTTGAAAACCGTCTTCGCAGTGACACTACTGGCAATATCAGCCTTCATGTTCGTAAAGCAGATGGTTCACTTCTAAAGTAACCTATTCAAATCAGAGGTACTCGAAATGTTCTTCAAACAATTCTATCTAGGATGTCTAGCGCACGGCTCATACTTGGTCGGCTCGAAAGGCGAGGCAGCTGTTGTTGATCCGCAGCGTGATGTCGACCAGTATATCGAGGAGGCGGAAAAGAATGGATTGAAGATAAAGTATATTCTCGAGACTCATTTGCACGCTGATTTTGTAAGCGGGCATCGAGAGCTTGCGGCTAAAACCGGCGCCCAAATTATTTTTGGTGCTAAGGCTGGCGCCTTATTCGATCACATTGCCGCCAAGGATGGCGATACATTTGACGTTGGATCGATCAAGCTGAGAATTCTCGAAACACCGGGACATACGCCTGAGAGTATTTGCATACTTGCTGACGACTTGGACGAAGAGGCCTCGCCTTCGAAGTTGTTCACCGGCGATACGCTCTTTATTGGTGATGTGGGGCGACCCGACCTGGTGGCTGTAAGAGGTTTTTCTCAAGAACAAATGGCCTCGATGTTGTACGACAGTTTGTACGATAAGTTGGCTAAGCTTGCGGATGAAACCGAGATCTACCCAGCTCACGGCGCAGGATCGCTTTGCGGTAAAAATCTTTCAGACGAGCGTTCGTCGACGATCGGGAAGCAGAAGCTTTTCAATTACGCGTTTAAGCCGGGAACTGCAAAACAGGACTTCATTAAATTGGTGACCACCGATCAGCCGGAGGTTCCTGCTTATTTTCCTAAAGACGTAGAATTAAATCGTCAAGGACCGGTACAGTTGTCCGAGATTGTTCGCCCTCGCCCGATCAACGGCGTCGAGGTCAACAAGGAGATGCAGCGTGGAACGGTTCTGTTAGATGTGCGCAGTGGTCAAGAATTTGCCAGCGGACACGTAAAAGGGTCTTTGAACATTGGGCTGAGCGGTCAGTTCGCCTCTTGGGCTGGAACGCTCATCCCTGTGGAGACTCCAATCATCCTGCTTGCCAATGATGAGGAATCGATCGAGGAAGCCGTTATGCGACTTGCTAGAATTGGTATTGAAAGTGTTATCGGTTATCTTGAAGGTGGTGTCATCGGATGGAGCAATGCCGGTTTTGAAATTGTTGAGACGCCTGTAATAACGGTAGATGAATTGCGCTCGGAGCTTGATGAAGGAGAGAAAATATTTGTTCTCGATGTCAGAAGAGTCGGAGAATACGCCGGAGGTCATGTTGATGGCGCTAAAAACATTCCGCTTGCTGAATTGTCGAAGCATATAACTGAAATTCCCAGGGATGGTCAGATTGCTTTGATATGTGCAAGCGGTTATCGCTCATCAATTGCGAAGAGTTTGTTGGAGCGTGAGGGAGTGACAAACTTGATGAACGTTCTTGGCGGAATGAAAGCTTGGAACTCAAGTAATGCAGAGGCGACGGTAAGTACCACTTGTAGTCAATGAGGTAAAAATCTTGAGCCGGAAGGAAAAAATCGTCATCATTGGTGGTGGCACTGCAGGCATTTCCGTAAGCGCACGGCTGAGAAAGGCTCTGTATGGAACCGAAATCGTGGTGGTTGACCCGGCTGAAAAGCATTACTACCAACCTCTTTGGACGCTTGTAGGAGCCGGGGTTTTCGAGCGTTCCGAGAGTGTTCGGGATGAAAGAGATTGCATTCCCGAAGGCGTCACTTGGGTGAAGGAGAGAGTTTCAAAGTTATCTCCGGAAACCAATGAGGTTGAACTCGAATCGGGCAAGCGGCTTGAATATTCAATTCTGGTCGTTTGCCCTGGTATTCAGATCAACTGGTCAAAGGTCACGGGTCTGACCGAAGCCATTGGCACAAATGGCGTTTGCAGCAATTACGATTACAACTATGTTGAAAAAACGTGGGAGAACATCCGCAATTTTAAAGGCGGCACAGCGCTTTTTACCCAGCCGAACACAGTAGTGAAGTGCGGTGGCGCTCCTCAGAAGATCGCCTATATGGCGGAGGACTATTTTCAGAGTAAGGGTATCAGAGATAAGTGCAAGGTCATATTTGCGTCCGGGCAGGCCAACATCTTTGCAGTTCCGAAGTACGCTGCTGCGCTTGAAGAAGTAATCGAACGGAAGCGCATCGAGACATTATTCAAACAGAATCTTATTGAAATTCGCGCTTCGCAAAAGGAAGCGATTTTCGAGGATCTGAATGATGGTTCACGAAAAACGATTCCTTATGACATGATTCACGTGTCACCGCCGATGGGACCACCTGACTTTATCAGTTCCAGCCCGCTGGCTGACGCAGCCGGTTGGGTTGACGTCAATAAGCATTCGTTGCAGCATCCGCGATTCAAAAACGTTTTCTCTCTCGGTGACGCAGCGAATTTACCGACGTCAAAGACCGGCGCGGCGATCCGCAAGCAGGCACCGGTTGTAGTGGCAAATATCCTCGCCCAGCTGGGAGGCTCAGAGCCAACCGCGAGCTACGATGGTTACACTTCATGTCCTCTGGTAACTGGTTACAGGAGTTTGATACTAGCAGAGTTTGATTACGCACTCCAGCCACAGGAAACTTTTCCATTCGATCAAAGCCAGGAACGCTACTCTATGTATTTGCTGAAGAAGTACGTGCTGCCCACTTTTTACTGGGAAGGAATGCTTAAAGGCAGGCTCTAATTGTTTTCCGGGCGTTGTTTATCGACCTCTTTAATGCTCGATTCCTTTACTAGTTTAGCGAGCCTCTTTGATTGTCTTTCAGTCAGATTGTCGGTGTTGATTGTCTCAACGAGCGGACTTTTCGATGACCTCTGCGAATCTTTATCAATCCAGTTTACGAGTTTGCCGACAAGCGCCGGTGAGAATCTGCCCTCTTCCAATACCAGATGTTCTCCCTCGCCATCAATTAGAAATGTTTTGTTCTTTGATTGAGCGTCTCTGAAAAGTCTTGCAACGGCTACTGGTGATACCAGATTGTCATTGAGACCCTGGACGACGAGCAGCGGCTTGGAGAGTCGTTTCGCATAATGATCTGTTTTAGAAATGAAGCTCATGAAAGCCTTCGCTTCGCCAAGAGTCAATTTGAGTTTATGACTCGAGTCGTTCATCCAATGATCGCTCAATGATTGATCTTTTGTCGCCTGATGAATGAAAGCCTTTCCAGCGGGACCCGGCATGCTGTGGGGCATGAACACAAACTCTACAAAACCTTTTAGAGCGTTCCTTTTAATTTTAAGTATTTTCCAAGCCGGTGCTGAACAAATGACTCCGTCGACCAATTCAGGGTGTTCAGCGCCAACTCTCACTGCAAGCGCTCCTCCCATGGACTCGCCGATCAGAAACACTTTTGACTCCGGTGACTCTTTGTGAATTGACTCCAAAAGTTTGCTTACGTCGTCAACAGTATCAACACAATCAAGTTTGGCGTATTCGGCTTTGTCTCTGTCGGGGCCGAAACCGCGAACGTTGACTCCGTAGCCGTCGAAACCTGCGTTTTCAAGCTCCTTCGCCAGCGGTCTGTATGCCCTGGCACAGAGACCCAGTCCGTGAATGCAAACAATGACCGTGTTGTTTGGAGTTGGACTGTTCCACTTCAAAATATGTGTGTCGCCTACAACAACACAAGATGGCTCCTCTCTGCACGGTGCGCCTATACTGACTGACTTCTCTATCGGCCGAGTTGTGCCGTCTGCGAGGGCGGCTGTACCGGAACCACTCAGGAGAATTACTGCGAGCAGACCTTGTTGTATGAGGGGGATAACGATTTTAAACATGGTCGCGTCCTCAGATTTGAAGGTTTCATTGATGAATCTTCAAATATAAGTATATCGTTAGTTGGTTGTATAGCGAAGCGTTTGTAAACGATTGCGGACCAACATTTTCTGAAGGCTCAGACCGGTCCTGGAGTTCGAATTTCGTGTTAGTAGAACTGCTTGAACAGGACTTGCACCTCGCCGCCCGATTGCGTCGCAGCTGTTCTTACCAATGTGCAGTTTGCCTTTTTATTCACGTTGCCCCAGTTTAACCAAACGCTGTTGCAGCCCGGATCCACGCTCGATGTGCAATCGTCGCATCCGGGCGGATAGATTCCGTTGCGATTGAGATTCGGGCTGTTTGGTTTGGTTCCAAGAGTCAGATTGGACATCGAGGTTACTGAAGCACCACCCGCGGTTAACCAGGGACCGCCTGAGTAAGTCGGCGGATTGTTCGAGTTCAAATTGCACACGATTCTGCAGTTGACACCATTAACGCAGCTGATATCAGTCGATTCTTGAGGCTGCACCGCCTGCGGTGACTGTACGTAGGCCGGAGTATTGTTGTTCAGTGTGAATTCTGCCAGATTTATTCCATTCGGATAAGCAACGGGCGGACACAGAAGCGGTGGTGTTCCAAATGAAAGGTTGCCGCTGATTGCAGTTCCAGCTGGCGATGTGTATGAAACCTTCGCACCGCGTGCTAGTGTAAACGAGCCTTGAAGCCCGCTGCCGGTCCAAGTCACTGGCGGAGTAAAAGTCACCTGGGTTACATCTTGAACAAAACCAGGATTGCTCGGGTAGAAATTCGGATACGCTCCAAGCGTAAGGTACACAGTCACAGCCGCATTGCTGTCGTTTTTAACCGTCAATTTTGTTTGACCGAGACCCTGCGCTTCCGCAGGCGCGTTGGTCGTTGCAATCGTAAGCAAAGCACTCAAAAAAACACTCGTCAGGTAACTCGTTTTCATAAAAACACCCCGAGGCAATTCCGCACAGACAGTTTTACATGCCCACAGATTTCTTGTTAATCTCGAAGTCTCTGCACTAAAGAAGTGTACTGCCGCGTAATGCTCACCAGCAGGTTATTTGCGGTTTGATAGAATATTTACAATTAGGGCGAAGATGCTGCCGTTGTTTATGGCAAGCTAGCGCTCCTTGTAGAAACTTTGGGTCTATGATTAGAGAGTGGTTAGTCCGGCTGAACACTGCTACCAAATATGGTGGCATCTTCCAGCGCGTCGTCGCGCTGTCTATTATCGCTCCGATCCTGACGATCCTTCTTTCGACTTCCACTTTGGCGCTCCCCTCGGATGCGGAATTAATAGCGATCGACTACACGCAGATAGAGCCATCCGAATTTGTTCGGAAGACAGAGCCTCTGCTGCTTAACAGCCAGAGTCAAGAGAGTCAGAACAAGCGTCTGAAGCCTGCTAAGTGAAGTCTACGTAATTCCTACATTGTGTGGACCATCTGTCCGGTCTAGGATAGCTGGACTCGCACAGTTTCTATTCACTCGCTATGTCGGAAGCCTCCTCGAAAGAAATTTCTCGTCACGTAAGCTTAGTACAGCCGGAATCAGCGGCTACAGAATCGTCATGGACTAACACCGAGATCGCCACTGGCGCGGCTCTATCGGTTGCGGCATTGGGCGTTGCGATTGCAGCCAGAAAACCGATCGCGGGGGCCGTTCGCTCGGCGCTCTCCATGGCGGCTGGTGAAACCAAGGCGATACTGCCGGAGCTCAAGGTTGTCGGCTCCGAAACAGGTTTATTGACTCAAGGCGCGAAGTCCGGTGCTTCATCTCTGACCAGAACGCCGTTTTCATCGCTGGGCGAGCCTTTTCAGGAAAGCGGTCGATTGGTCTCCGGAACGCATCGCCTATCCTGGGACGAACTCGTGAGGCACTTTGGCACGACGCCAGAGCGCCAGGTGCTGCTGGAAAGGTTTAAACCGATTGCGCACGACCTCAAAGCCGCCAAAGTTGATAGCGTCGAAATCGGCGGTAGTTTTGCGTCTAAGAAACCGGCGCCGAAAGACATCGATTTTGCCTGGAACAACGAACAACCCGGTTTCAGCCCCTTGCGATTGCGATGGCGGCAGCCCGATTTAATGACGGCAGAAACCGATGCCTTGCAGTATCGCGGACTGCATAACGTCAATGGCGCCAAGGGGGCGAACTATCCGGATGCTCTGCAGTTTTTGCGGAAAGTAAAAATTGAGCCTAAGGTCGATGTCGACGTTGGAAAGATCAAGTCCCATGCCGAACTGGTGGAACTTGCCGAGTTGAGACGGCAAGCTCGAATCGATGCAGCGATGCTAGAGGAACAAATGCGCGCGGCTGGAACCTTGCATCGCAACGGTCTTCTTTCGCTAGACCTTAAGAGCCTACCAAAGTAACTTTCCGATACTGGAAATCAATTAGCTGACCAGACTATAGGTGAACAGATCGTTCAGCCGCCTCCAGCGAGGCTTTCAACTTCTGGCGAACAGTTTCGTCCTCTTTTATTTTTAGAGCGGCCTCGTACTCGACGATACTGCCGGCAATATCATTCTGACCGAAGGCGATGTCGCCGAGTTCGACTCGATCCGAAAAACTGTTTGGATCTCTGCCGGCCATTCGCATCATAATTTTGAAATTTTTCATAGTGACCTGATTTGTCGGATCCAGATACAGCGAATTGCGAAAGTGCTTGAGAGACAAATCGGGTTGAGCTCGCTGCTCCATTCCTAAGTTGTTGTATGCGATGGACAAGTTTTGGAAGGCCTTCTTGTAGGATGTGTCATATAGGATTGCATTCTGAAACGTAATAATTGCTGACTCAATTTCGTGCTGTTTCAGTCTCAGAACGGCTTGATTATTCAACATCGTTGCTATTGAACGATAAGAGTGCCGAGGCTTTGCGAGGTGAATGGAGCGCATCAAGGTAACCGGCAACAGCTGTGCGGTTCCCGTGGGGCATTTGTCCGACGTGTCTGCCACTACGACCACATCTTTCCGTGAGCCGGTCCAATTCTCGACCTGCCAAATTCCTTTTGGAAATTTAGAGAAAACTGACGGCTCTGAATCCGACTTCGTCTCTACAATCGGCGCCGTTCCTTTTCCAATGTCGACAGTGATAGCTGACACCTCTCCTGAATCGTCCCAAACGAACAGACTGGTCCTCCCTTCGTTTCGCCCGATCAAGGCGATTTCTGTGGACGATACCACGCATGGTATCGCCACATCGGGATCACTAACAACAGTCCTCGTGATGCTGTGCTCAGTTTTAAATAGTCGTGGTTGGCCGGTCTTTGCCCCAATTTGCTTTGTTGGCCAAATCTCGGCGAGAGTCAATATTTCGTTCGAGAGATAAGGGAATTCCGATTGCGGCTTCACCCTGAATATGTTTTTCACGATAAACCGACGCAGTGCGTGAAGGGCGGGCAACATCGAATTTGAGTGCTTTGAGACTGTAAGAGCCCATGCCTCACTGTTTCCGACCTCATCCTCTATCGCCATAGTCGTCTTGCCGGAGGACCTTCCTATCAGAATAACCTCTCGCTTCTCAGTTACGACCGGATCTGCAACTTTGGTGTTGGCGACTGCGATATTGTTTATCCCATCCGGAACGCGGAAGGCTCTGCACTGCGATACGTCTAAATGCACGTTACGACTCGTTTTGTAGTGATCTGTGCGGACATTCGATCTGACAGTCACTTTGTCGCTTTTGCCCCACTGTAAGACATCTTCTCTAGGTCCCTTCGCTTTATGCGGCGGTTTAGGGGGCAGTTGCGGAGTTCTTCTTACTGACAGATTGCAATTAACCTGCTTTGTTGCAAACTCCTCTTCCAATTTGATGGAGGGGAAATCTGCTAGGGACACTACAGTTTCGTCCGTAAAATTCGCTCGACGGTCAAGTTCTGTTTTGGCGGCAGTGAGATTAGAGCTTAGAAAGTCGGGAGTGTTTTCAACGCGGACCTCCATTAATAGGGTCGCGCCAAGTTCGTTCCACAGGATTAGGGTAGTCACTCCGGGCTTCCTTCCCCGGATATATAGGTCAGTTTCGCAAACAACAACTGGTTCAGCAATGTTCGGATCCGCTATTGCGGTTCTGACGATGTTGTTCTTCGTTCGAAACAGTCGCGCCTGAGACACTGAAAGATCGAGAATGTATTTCTTTTCGAACTCCTGTAACCGCACTGCCTTGCTCGAAACCGTCGCGCGAGGCTCTTCTTGCGCGCCTATTAAGGGTGAAGCGACAGCGTTTTCCGCGGAGAAGACGCCCAGCAGAAGCCCAAATGACGCTGCTTTTAGCGGAAGCCGCGCACAATCTAAATGATGCAAGTAATTACGCGAACTCATCGACACGGCACTTCCGCGTTTCTAGACAGACCTAACTATTATATTCAACTCGTTCAGTCTCGGCTTGGATTACGTCGGTCGGTGTATGCTGGAGTAGTATGTTTGCTAGGCGGCGTGAAGATGGATGTCGAAGAAGTAACTGCGAGAACGAAAAAACGTTATTCTCTCCTCGAAACATACGAGGACGAGGGTGTTTTCGAGCAGCGGAGTTATGGGCGCATTTACAAGCACACTTTTCGCACCTCGTTTTCCAGACCCGGCAACTTGCTTTTTCAAACTCAGTGCGTCAAACCCGACGAGACTCACTTCGCGCCTTTGGAAAAGTTTGGAGTGCGGCTTGTCATGAAAGCTGGTAAAGCGGTTTCTCGCTTCAGCCACGCAGTCGGAGAGACCGATCATTCAGACGTGGCAATCTGGAGTGCTGTCAGTTCTTCTCGCGATATTTTTAGATTGGTTGTTCCGCTACTTTTGCCAGATGTCGCGGTCTCACCCTTGTTAAATCAAAAATTTAGATTGATTCCCGATCGTTCTGGAGCAAATGACAGCTACCACCTGTGGTGCCTCGAAAAACGCTTTCATATTTGGATTGACAAGGACGATATGATTATTCGTCGGTTTAAACAGGAGTATGCGGACTCCGGACTCAAGGACCTCTGGAATGAAACATTTCCGCAGTTCCATACGCAGAGTCAGGGAGACTTATCTGCGGTTTTCGACGAGGTGCGCTGCGATCAGCCTATAGCCGAATCTGTCTTCTCATTCGATGATTATGTAAGTGAGCCGGTAGCCGTTGAGTCTGCCGTCGCTTTGTTCAAGAAAATGTTTTCTACAAAGTAAGTTCCTCTACCCAGCGACAAACTTTGCTGCCGGGCAAAAGGTTCCAAAGTCGGCGCTAAAACCAGAATTTAGTTTTCTTGGTCCACTCACTGCCAGGGAAGTTCTTGTGCAATGCTTGAAACGCTTGCTTTGAATATGCAGTAGTCTTATCATCGGTGTTGCCGTAGCGCGTCGTAGTGACGACGAGGTGAAGCATCTCTGCCAGACGAGGATCTTTAGGATTTGCCTTAGAGAGTGCGAGCACTCTCTGTGCCAGGCTGTTTGGTGCGGTACCAATGGCGGTGATAGCTGCAGTTTCCTCTTTCCCTTGCGACGACTCAGGGGCGCTCAAAAACGCTGCGTTAACTACCTTTGCCTCTGATTTCTTTTCTTCGTCATCGTCCGCATACATATTTCGCGGCGATTCCGGCATGCTTGCATCCCACCAGTTATTTCGATAATCATCAATCTTGTCGAAAGCGGTCTCTCTGGGAAGGCCAGGTGTCACATAAGGTCGCATGCCCGGATTGCGCAATATAGTCAGCAGTGCGGCATATTCTTTATCAGTTCCAGACTTCGCCGTATCATAGGCTGTGAGCGATTTGCTCAGCTGCGGTCTGAGCTTGGAGAGCACCGGCGATAGTGTCATCGCCATCTTCTCATTTTTCAACAAAACGCTGCGAACCCAGCCGGCTTGCGCAAGGTCTAGACGAACTGTTGCAGGGAGACCTGGGTTGGTTGCTAGCGACACATATGTCTGCAGCGGGGTAATCTTATTGACTATGTTTGCCGACTCGTCGGTGAGGCAGCCTGTGTACTTGAAATAATCGTTGATGGGAGTAAGCTTCACTGGGCCTGGCTCGAAATCACTATCTGTGTCCGGTAGCTCATTTGAATCATAATCCCAGGCGATTACGGCAGGACTGGGAGCGGCAAATTTGACGAATTCCGCGAGCGAACCTGCGCACGCGACGCCCATCTCGAACAGCCCATTGCGCGCACTCGGTGGGAGTTTCGCTCCGATTTCCGTTAAGAGTGTGTTGATGCGCGCGGCCGCTTCCTTCGGTTTATTCTCGTCTATAAGTAGTCGGATTTGATGATACTGAAGCGTTATGTACGCCGGCGAGTTGGACGTGACTTTCTCTGCCTCTGCAAGCACCACCGCTTTATTCGGGTCTGTTGCTTCAATTTTGGACATTACTGAGACTAACCACGGTAGTGACTTTGACTTTTGCCATTCGTCCATGGCTTGCTTTAGAGATTCTTTCTTCGAATCCTGATAGTTCAAAATCCACTTGGTCATATCGTCATCCAGAATAACGTCCGCCGCTGACGGCAGCTTCTTATCACCTGCGTTGGTGGCTGTAGCGACTACATGAGTGGCTACTTTAGTTTGCGATACGTTGGCGCTGTCGGTTTTAGTGCAAGCTACCACTCCACATGACAGAACCGAGAACGTCAAGGCAAGTGCAATCGTTGAGTTCTGAGATAGGTTAATATGCTTCTCTTTGGTGCGCCACCAGAGACGGTGCATGCCGAAGAGCCCAAGTACTCCGAGGGCGGCTACGCTCAGTAAGGTATTCTCCGGCGCCGATGCATCATTATTGAGCGTGTCGTCTATGCGCATGCTAGTTGGTGTGTTAGAAGTTTGCTTCTCTAACACTTTGTCTAGCAGGAGCGTATAGTCTCCTAGCGCTTCGGTCAGATCTTCTCCGGAGGATGTCGCGAGGAGAGCTCCTACAACTTCTTTAGCTCTGCCCGATGGATTCAGGCGGAAGTCGACAAAGCTCATCAATCTTTTCGCAGCCGCATGCATGCTCGCCGTTTCTTTCGATTTAAGAACTTTTTCGAGTAGCATCTTCGCTCGCTGCAAATCTTCTGCGGAAACGACGTCTCCAATTGTTGCCTTACGGCAGAAAGAACGTGCAGCCAGGTAGTTGCCCCACTGCTGCCAGGACGAAGACGAGTCTGCCGCAATAGCCTGGAACTTTTCGGCGGCAGCGTCGAAACGCTTGGAGTAAAAATCCTCACAGGCACTTTGATATTTTGAGTCATCTGAAGCGCCCGCGGCCGCCACAGATTCCGTCGATTCTTTTTTTGCTGTTGAGCTATTGTCGCTTTCTGAACTTATGCCGAAAATTGCATCCTGAGCTGTCAACCAGTCTTTGACTTTCTGGTCACCAGCGCCATATTTTTCGATCTTGGATCTGAGCGTGGCGGTAGCGGTATTGAACGCGTCGGCATTGTATGTGAGATAACCCATATAGCCGTTGGTGTCGTATGCATTGACGTCTTTGGCTTTGACGTTTAAAACCTTGTTGCGCTCATTTGTCCATGCTTTCAGTGCAATTTGAACATCTACATCGAGCGCTTCCAATCTGCGGTCCCAGAGGGCGACGAATGCCTTCTGGTCGGCCGGGCTGCTCTTCACTCCTGCCAGATATCGGTAACCCACAACAAGAAAAGACCTTGCGTAGTGGGGGTTTAGTACACCTAATTCTCCGGCGGCAAACCGCTTCATCGGGAAATCCGGATGGTTGCTTGTGACGAACACTGCGATTTTTGAAAAGGGTCCGCAGGCATCAGTTGATTGGGCTGCCACCGCTGATAGTGCGCAGGCAATCGCGATGGAGGTGATTGAGTTTCTGTTACGAGCGAAAAACGTTGTGTTTATGGGAGCTTTATCGCTTGCAAGTTTCTCAACCCGATTGATTCTCATATCATTCCTACCTTTCGCAGAAGCTGTTCCATGTGATCTTTGGTCCACGTCCGCGCCGAAAAGAGATATAATCGGCGCCCATCTAAAAGTGCTCGTCTATCGTTCTCGGAAATCAGCTCCGTTATTTCGGAGCTGCTGTCCGCCAGACCTATTGCCTTTTCCTTTGAAAAACTCTCAACTTTTTTTCCAGCCCTCAGGTAGTGAGCGACCTGTTTACTGTCCGCACCCATGCTGAAGAACATGGGCACAATCTCATCGGCTGAGGTGCCAGTTAGCCAACGATCGCCGGTGCACCAGGATGCAAGCGCGGTCATCGATAATGTTTTGTCTGCAGGGATGTTCTCTCGTAGTTTCGTCAACAAGCGTTTGTAGAAATCGCGCTCCGACAGTTTTGCATCGAAATCAATTTGAACGTCGCGAACTCCAGGCAGTTTAGAAACTTTTATCACGGTCGCCAAAATGCGGTCCATTTGAGCTGAATCTAGAGTCGGTTTATTGCTTTTCCTGCTTTCAATACGGATGACGGCGGTTAAGAACGTATCGGAATTTACCTTAAATGGCTGTAGCCGAGGTTTTGCCCACACCTTATCGTCGTAGAGTGTGAGAGTTTCGGCCAAAAATGCTATGCCGATTTGCTGCGAATTAATCCATCGCAGATCGCCAGGTGCTTCCCACGCCCAGAGCATGATTCTAGGTTTCGAGCCCTCACTGGAAAAGCGAGGACTCTCGATTTTATTGCTGAAATTGCATCCCGATATTGCCAGGCAAATTGGCAGTATGAGGAGTGCTAACAGCGCTAGTTTGCGTGCAGGTTTCAGCATGGTCGTAGCTTACCAGAACTGCTAACCGTCAGCTGTGGTTATGCTTTGGAATATCAAACTTTTTACGTAGATTTTCGTCTAGCTTTTTATTTGCGTCATCAAGATTTTCGATCCGCTCTTTAGCGGATGCTTTAGCTGCTAGATCAGTACTTTTGACCTCGCCTGAATTAAGGCATTCACTGAAACTTTTTTCCATCTCGTTGAAATATTGTACATACCCTTGTTGCAGAGCGCGAACCTCCGGGGGTGGTGTCAGTGCGCTCAGTGCTGCTGCTGCAGTTGCATATTTCTCGACCATTCGTTTGACAAACTTCTCGGCGCTGGTGGACAGTGTCCCACCAGATTTGAGCGCTTTCTTCAACGCTGAGCCATATTTCAATTTTTCGACGAGCGACATCTCTGCGTCATTACGGATTTGGTCGTATTTATCGAACCATTCCGTGATGGCTGGGTTTTGAGCGGTCAGTTCGCCCGTTTCTTTGGAAACTGCGGGTTCCGAATCATCTGCGAATACTGCGCCCTGATTGCAGGAAGTACCCAAAATCAGCGCGACGACAATCGACAAGGCAATTCGCGTTGCGGCTTCTATGAGCCGAGATAAATAGGCAAGGGGCGAGAGAACTCGTATGGTCTTACTATGCATGCGGACCTGTAATGTTACTGGCATGATTCTAGCACAAGCGAGACCTGTTGCCATTCTGTACAGTGTTCAGCGCTCGGTGGTAAGCGAATAGCCGACACCATGAACGGTGCGAATTAAAGATGCCTGCCCCTCTGAATCAATCTGAGTCCTTATTCGGTTGATGTGTTTTCGCACCACATCTGGTGAAGCGTCGGTACTCGAAGACCAGATCCTATCAATGAGCGCTTCCGCGCTGAAGACCTTGTTAGGGTAGGTCAAAAACAGTTCCAAGATTGCAAAATCTTTGGGCATGAGCTTCAGCTCCTTGCCGTTTTTTGTGACCAGCTTGGTTTCTTTATTCAGCACCACGTCGCCGATTGATAAACAATCTGTTGGTGCGCTGGCATTCGGTGCTCGCCGGATGAGCGATTTGATCCGAACTGCGAGTTCTCGCAGCTCGAACGGCTTTGTCAAATAGTCGTCGGCTCCGGCGTCAAAGCCGGATTCCTTGTCTTCGATATCGCGCCTGCCCGTCAGCATGATAACTGGCGTCACCCCACCCTGGGAGCGGAATTGCTTGACGATTTCGATGCCGGTCATTTTCGGTAGAACCCAATCAAGCACAATTACGTCGTACTCGTAGGCGCGCAAGTATCCAAGCGCCTCAATCCCGTCCATCGCGCAATCGACGTTGTATTGATGCGATTCGAGCAGATCGCGAATGTTTTCGCTCAAATCGGCGTTGTCTTCGACTACCAGAATCTTCGCCATGGTTCCCCGTCCGTTGGCAATTCCACTTGGGCACTGACAATCATATACAATAATCGCATCCGAATTAGGACTTCAGGATAAGAATTTGAGCGGCAAAAGACAATTCACGCTCGTCGATAAGTTTGTTGTGACGGCAGCCGTGCCGCTCGTCTTTGTTTTTCTTTTGCTCGTTCTCATTGTGATTTTGCGTCATCAAGTAGAGCTGGACGCAAGGCAGAACGATCGGTCCAAACACCTGATCGCAAAAACAAGCGCTGTTATCGAAGAATGCAACGACGTCGGAGTAGCGTTTATCATCTACGACGCCCAGACAAAGCCTTTCTTCGAGGAGCGTTTCGTTAATTCGGTCGCGAAGCTGCGCGCCAGCTACCATTCTCTCGCACACATTGCAAAGGACTATCCCCGTTACGAGCCCATTGTCAAGGCTACACGACAGGATGCGGAAGAGGCACTCGACATTTTAGCGAGACGCAAGGCGATAATTGACGCTGGTGGACGACTTGAAATCACTGAGGCACTAAACCTTCAAGATCAACTCAAGCACATCGAGAAAGAACTCGACACTATCATCGCTGACGAGCGCGCAGCGCAACAAGAGCTGCGCGAAACGCAACGCTCCGGACAGTGGCTCGGCATCGCAATTGTGCTGGCATTTTTTGCTGTTACGATTGGTATTGCGCTGGTGTTTGCTTTTCGTCGAAGCACGGCCAACCGTTTGAATGTGCTGATGGAAAACAGCATGCGCCTCGGTGCCGAACAACCCCTGGCTCAACGCCTTGACGGAACAGATGAAATAGCTCAGATCGACAGAGTGTTTCATGAGGCTGCTTATAAACTGGAAGAGACGACGCGCCTGCGCCAGCAGTTCGTGGCGATGATCAGTCACGATATGCGCACGCCACTAGCGGCGGTGAAGAGCACGCTTGAATTGCTTGGGGCGGGAACCTGGGGCGAGCTGTCAGAACGCGCTCAAGCAAAGGTCGGGCGCGCCGAAGAAAATTTGAAACACACGATCAACTTGATAAACAATCTGATTGATCTTGAGAAAATGCAGTCAGGGAAAATCGAAATTTCGCCCGAAGTCATTTCGCTGTGCGACTTGTTGTGGCGATGTTCGTCTCTGGTTAATCAGCTTGCAGAGAGCCGCTCCATCACAATCGAAAGTCCCGAATGCGACGTTCCTCTTTATGCTGATGAGGAGAAACTGACGCAACTGGTTATAAACTTACTCGGCAACGCAGTTAAGTTTTCGCCGGATCATTCGAAGATAAAGATCGATGTAGCGACTGAGCGCTCGATGGTTAAGGTGTCTATAACCGACCAGGGACCGGGAATTCCTGAGGCGGAACGCCGAAAAGTCTTTGAACGCTATCACCAGATCGCAGGCGAAAAAGCGAAAGATGGCAGCGGTTTAGGACTGGCGATTTGCAAGGCTATAGTGAAAGCTCATGATGGAGAAATCGGCGTTGACTCAGAAGTTGGGAAAGGAAGCACTTTCTGGTTCAAGCTCCCAGCGGATTGAGCCCGTAATTAGTTCTTGTGGACCACGAAGATCATCTCTTCTGATTTGCGGTGGTCGAAACCTCCTCCGTGCCAATCACCAAAAATGGTGTCAACTTTTAGACTTGCCTCATGGACAAACTGCTCGATTTTTTCTTTGGTCAGAAATCGCAACTCGCTGTTAGAAACCAGCGTTTCGTCAGGGAATTGGTATATCAAGTCGAAAGTCATTTTTTCGTTTTCGTATGCGATAAATTTCCGCGATTCAACTACTGAGCCAGTCGGCAAATCAATTCTCATCTCATAGTTCCAATGTTTCGACCAGTCGATCGCAGGATTGCGGGATTCGAATACGATTTTTCCGCCGGAGTTCAAGTGCTCGCGCATCGTCGAGAATGCGGCCCTTACGTCAGCATCTTCGAGAAGCACTTGAAACGCATGTCCTGTCATTGTTATCAAATCGAATCGCTTGCTCGATCGAAATGACTGTGCCGATGTTTGAATCCATTCGATAGCGCTTCCAAACGGTTTCTTTCGTGCTACTTCGAGCATTGCATTCGACGGGTCCGCGCCTGTGACATGATGTCCTCGTTCCGCGTAAGCGTTGCAGAGTAGTCCGGTACCGCAGCCGAGGTCCAGAATTACACGCGACGGCTCGCCGGCCAACGCTAGATAGAAATCCCGATCAACGGACCAGGGGCTATCATAATCGTATAGTTCGGCGAGCCTCGCGCTCTGGTAGTGTTGGTCGTGTATTTAACCGTTCCTCTAGCTAGTTTTCTCGTCAGGCTTGAGCACGATTATTATCCACTATTTCAAGTTCAGGAAGATTTCCGAACTTCAGGTCGTAGCATTCTTGTTTGTTAGTCACAATCGGGCCGCCTGGACCGCACTGATAGTAAGCATTGGCCTCTAGCTGCAGATTGCGCAGTGCTCCATCAGCTTGTGAGTCGGCGTAGGATTTCGTTTGGAGTTCTTGTGTTTGAGCTTCGAGTCTAGGCATTGTTGTACCCTTTTGGCGCGGGAATAGTCATGGATTCGATTTCGTGTCTACCGTCTATCTATTACGGTTTCGCGAAGTACTTTTCCGCTAAACCTTTGAAAGGGTTTGGGTTTGTGCCGTCGAAGTGGCTCTTGATCCATTCCTGTTCTGCCTTCTTAGAATCCTCAACGCTCATCGCGCCGTCCGGAACTTTAAGTTTTGGTTGGCCAGGTTTCGATGAGTCCATGCTGGAATCGGGATTGCGTGCCTGGTCTTTAAGCTTATGGGCGTCTTCGAATTTTTTCTTGATCCACTCTTGCTCTGCCTTTATCGAGTCTTCTTTGCTCATCGAGCCTTCTGGAACCTTGAGTGCCTGTTCATCTTTCTGTTGGGTATTTGCATCGGACTGGTGGCGACCGCCGCGCACATGGTTTCTATCGCCGGTGTTGCCGAAGTGTTGCTCAAGCCAATCTTTGGATTTGACTTCAGCTTCGTTCGGACCACCATCGAGAGAGTTCACTGCGCCCGGATTTTTGCAGGTCACTTTGGAATCTTGGTTTTCGTCGCTGTTAGTAATAGTCAGTCCGGGTAGTAATTTGTCGGTCTTGTCGATTTCTGCTTTGGATGCCGAATTCAGGTTATTGATGCCACCGATGTAGGAGTTAAATGATTCTTGATGATTTTTGGGGGCGAGTTCTTTCATAGAAACTGATTCTTGATGTTCAAACATCGATTTGTCCTCACGGAAATAGAAGCTGGGTTTGGGTTCGTTCGCGGGAATCGCTGTGCTGTCCCGGACGAGCATGAATTTATTTCCGGCACGTGACTTTCGCGTGACGCAGAATTTCGGACAGTTTTCAGCCGTGAAAACTCTATTTGAAGACCTTTATATGAACGACGATGACAATCGGATCTGGCGAGAGACGTAACCGCCACATGGTATCAACGCTGAACTGAAATGTTCGGCACTATGAAAGGATGATTGAACCTGCTCCGTGACGCTTAGCTTGCGCGAGTGTGCGGTAAGCGGATTCGATCCACTCTGATACGGTCCTCTCGTTTTTCAAACTGGCGACACCAAATGTGATACTAGCCCGGAATTGCCCGTTTTCAGACTTGAAAATAGTGTGTTCGAAATCCTGTTTCAGAAGCTGGACTATCGTCATGAATTCATCTATAGAAAGGTTTTCCGCGACCACTGCAAATTCATCGCCAGACAATCTACCGATTTCTCCAAATTCTCTGAATGCTTTTTTCAATAATTCGCCTGCCGTTGAAAGTACTTTTTCGCCGACTGAAAATGAGTGTTGGTCGTTGATGTTCGACAACCCATCGATATCGAGCACAACCATGATTGGATTTATCGAAGCGTTTTTCTTCATGCGAGCGGCAGCGTTTACAAATTCGGAATACGAAAGTGCTCCGGTGAGACCGTCGCGACCTACAAGACCTTTGATAGCTCGATAGCGTTCTATGCGACCAGCGATTGTCGAAACCAACAACTCCGGTGTGGCTGGCTTAATCAGATAGTCGTCTCCAAGGCGCTTTCCTCGGACCTGGTTTTGCAGTTGATTTTGAGTAGTGAGAAAAACAATCGGAGTGGTATCAAACTTATCGTTCTGCCTGACGAATTTTGCGAGGTCAAAACCTGTCATTTCGCCGAGCAGCAGATCGAGAAGGATTAAGTCTGGCTGCGATGCGAGCAAACCTTCCTCGAACAGTGAACAATCCGTCATGACCATTGGTTCAAAGCCGGCTGATTCAAGGAACGCATGCATCGCCGCCGCTTGAACGGGATCGTCTTCAACGACCAGGATCTTGTAACGGGGCGTGCAGATGCGTTCGAAAACACGGCTAGCTTTTGCTCTTAATACTTCGGTATCCGCATTGATATTCCAAAAGTCATCGCAGCCTGCTTTGATAGCGGCAATCTTCTCAGTGAAGGCACCCTCCTCTCCGACAAGCACGATTGGAACATCCTCGCTGTCGGGTTTTTGTCTAACCATGCGAGCGAGTTCCAATGAGGAGCCGCCCCGAAGTGTGGCATCCATAATCAGTCCATCCGGAAGTCTGCGGCTAAACAGCGTATTACGTGCGGTTGCGAAATCGATTGCGGATTCGGTTTTAAATCCAAGTTCTTTAAAGAGATTAGCAAGTCTGGGTGCGCAGTCTCCGACCAGAAAGATAGTTCTCTTGAGTGCATCCAGCGAATGCTGGGACGGCAAAGAACCGCCTGCTGTAGCCGCATTTGATGAGCGTTGCGGTGCGGCCCCTTGGTCTTCGCGATACGCCATCAGCAGGTGATAGAGATGATTGGTCATGCGCAGCAACTGATCGACGGTCTGATTGGCGCTCGCGAAATCCTGATCGAGCAACGTTATGGAGAGCTCCTCAGCGGCAACTGCGCGGTCGCTGAAGTCGCCCATCTCATACAATCCGCTACTTCCTGCCAGGCGGTGAAAAAACTGCGTCAGGTCCTTCATAGCGACTTTATTTCGGGTATCGCGTTTGATCTCGTTGAGTAGCGCGCGAATCTTCTCGATACGCTCGAGTGAGATTGCGTAAAACTGCTCGCGCGCGTTTTCTACCGTCCGTGCTATGTCGCTGTCTGTCATCTAATGGTCTCTACGGGAATTTAGGCGCCAGTCGCCAGTTGCTTCACGGTTGCCAGAATATCGTTCATTTTTACCGGTTTTGTAAGAAAACCGTCCGCGCCTGATTCCATAACATCGTCTTTGCGCCCTCGCATGCCAGTCAACATAACGACCTTCGCTTTGCCATTGTTTTCTTTGTAGGTTTTGAGAACGTCGAGACCTTCCATGTCCGGCAATTGCCAATCAAGAAGCACGATAGTGAAACTCTCGGACTCAAGCTGTTGAAGCGCCTCGACACCTGTCCCGACACTTGATACATCGTAGCTGCTCGCCGCTAAACAATCTCGCATGAGGTCTGCGAGGAAGTCATCGTCCTCAACGATCAGGATCTTTGTCATGGTTGATTTGGCGCACAGCTTCAGTAAGCCGTTTATTCCACTGGTCAGGTCACTCGAAACAGTCAGGTATTCCACGGATGCTGGGTCCGCGAGTTCAGGATCTGCAGATGTCTGCAGCAGACCAGGTCGAACCGGGATCGGGCGAAAAAGCAAAAGATGGCAGCTTTCTCGGCATGCCATCATATTTGGTGCTTAAGAGCACGGGCGTTTTTCGCTCGTGCCGATTCAAAATGCGAAGGCGAAGAAACTATTCCGCTTTATCGCCGCCGGCTTTACCGCCGACTTCCTTCATTTCTTGAACCTTTTTCAGTTGCTTTGCCAATCGAATAATAATGACTGGCATAATGATCACGCCTGCAACTGCGATCATGATTCCGATTTGTCCGACATCCATCATAAAAGCTACTCCTTACTGAGTGCCACCGTTTAACTAGTAAATCGAGAAGACTAACATATGTTTGATAGCATTCCATTGTAATTGTGGCTTGTCAATCGCTCAGTCGGATAAATTAGGTAGGATAGACAACAGAATGCTATAAAGCGTGGCAGGGCAAAGTTGTGAGGCGTCTACCAAACTCGAAAGAGCCCATTAAATCATGAATTCCCTGAGTGCGACTCTTGTCACAAATTTTAAGAAATGCATCATGAACCGAAAAGTCGCATCAATTGAGCATTTTTGTTTCGCGGGGCATTCACCGGCGTTATCTTTTGGGATGGCCCTGGTACTTTGTGTTTCCGTCACTCAAAATGCCGCTGCCGAAACTGCTGGCGGTCGTTTTGAGTCTTATGCGCATCCCCCGAAAGAGGGAGTGACCAGATTGCTCGCAAGTGAAACCAGTTTGACCGCAAATGAAACACCATCCGGTGCCTCGAGCTCTCTGCGAAGTGACATGGCAAACGACATCACGATTTATGGCGTAGAAATGCAGGAAGCTTTCGGGCGAGACTTCTTCACGCATCTGCGCCTGCGTCCGATCGCATATTCCGTGACCAAAGATGGCTTCACGGAAATGCTTCTCAGGCTTCCAAAATCCAGTCAATTGAGAGCTCTACTGAATTGCTATGTGGTCCTGGACGATTCAGGCAAGATTATCCGTGCGCGTCTACATTTGAAGCGCCGAGCGATTTCCGATCGCGTCCAGGGTGCGTTCGCGCGAGACTACGCGAAAAGCTTTGTTCAAGCGGCGGTACCCGAAAGCGAGTTAGATACCGGTGCCTCGATAGGCAACGAAATCTTTTTTCGCCAAGAAATAACCAAGCTGCAGAAGGCTGATCTCGAGTCGCGCAAGGAGAGGTCCGATCCTGAAAAAACGTACTTCAAGCTCGGCTCTGGAAAACTGAAGGAAGGCGACATTATCATCACTGGTGGTGCCGGAGAGTTGCCGGTAATTCCCAAGAAACCATCGGAGTTCTACCAGGTTTTCATAGGCAAAGAAAAGACATCGAAGATGAACTTGGATAACGTGGTCTTGAGATTTGCGAACAAAGTATTGGAAGGTGAAGATACGCTTGTCATCTCGGTTGTGAGAAAGAACGATCCAGCTGAGGAGGATTCTGAGCGCAAGGACGTTGATTACGGAAACATGCCGCTGCATGTACCGATGATTTGACCAAAAATTTGCTGGCTGTCGTTAGAGGTCCGTCGCACGGAGTGGGCTATGGTTATTCGTCCGCCGGAGCTTCTTCGTCTTCCTCTTCGCCGGCTGCTTCTTCTTGAGCCGCGCCATCGTTTTCCCAAACGGTTGGAGATATCTCCTCAACTTTGGCAATAAACCATTTTCTGTTGTCCTTCTTAATCAAGACGAACCGCATGTACTGTGGTCCTTCTTTGATCCAGAACTTTGTGCGAACGAGCACAGCTGCTTTGCCCTGGTCTTTGTCATAAGACTCGACCTTGATGTAGTTTCTCTTGACCAGACTGCTGTTCGGAACTTCATCAAAGGTATAGTTTTTCCAGGTGTCCTCAAGCTTTTTATAGTCTTCAGCTGCATATTCAGGCATGTAGTATGACGAAAACTGCTCAGAATCAACTTTCTCGCCGGGCGCTGTTAGAGTTGCAAAATTCTGTTTGATTAGTTCATTTATCTGGCGTAGATCTTCGCCGCCTTGTGCCTGCTCTGTCCACTCCGCTTCATCCAGAGATTTTTTGTCTAATCCATTGTGGTAAGTGACTTTCCACATGTCGCCGATTCCGGCGCCGGTCGCACTTCCGGATTTGTCATCCAGATTTGTGTTGCTTGGAACCTGAATTTTTACGAGCTTGCCAGGCGTCTCATCGTCTTCGCTGCTGACGTAAAGGTACATCTCACCAGGCTTCGACTTGGTAGCCGGATTGTAGTAGTAGACCATGCCTTCGACCACTGTCTGGGTCGAAAACATATTGCCGATTTTGAAATTCTGCATCACGACTACAATGCCAACCAATGCAAATGGAATGACCGCCACCGCAATCAGTGCCGGCAGTGGAATCTTTTTGAAGATTTCCATCTGTTTGATTTTGTCGAGCGGGCTGGCTGCCTTGTCTTTCACCGCGGCGGGCGGCTCTTCCGGTTTTCGCCGTTGCTGGGTTCTGGTAGTGCGCAGCGATTCTTTGGGCGAATCTTCTCTTGTCGGCTTGGGCGCCTGCTGCACGGTCGGGTCAGGCGCCATTTGCGCGCCGGTCGCTCTTTGATTTTTTGATTCGTAGGGTACGGTCGGCTTAGCCGCGCTCGTAGCGCCGGTTTTACTCCCTGCAGGTTGCTGATATTTCGCTAGCGAACTTCTGGTCGAACGAACGCCTTTGGCTGCCGGACCTGGCCCAAATAATTTCTCTTTGTCTAGTAGCTTTGAAACACCCTCCATTGCATCGCGCAATTCCTGCATGGATTGGTAGCGTTGCTCGGGTTTTTTCGCTAAGGCTTTGAGTACCACGCGTTCCAATGCTTCCGGAATATCCAGATCCGGACGCGATTCGCGGAATGGTTTAGGCGGCGTCGACATGTGCATTTGCATGGTGTCGATGATGGAATTGCCCATCAATGGCGGTTGTCCGGTCAAGGACTCATACATCATCGCGCCCATTGAATAAATGTCTGACCGTGCATCAAGCGACTGGGCCATGCACTGCTCCGGCGACATGTAAATCGGACTGCCGAAAACCTCGCCTGTCTGCGTGAGGTTTTGAGATTGCTTTCCTGATGAGGGCATGAGCTTCGCGATACCAAAGTCCACGACTTTGACGAAGTCTTTTTTGCCCTCGAAGTCAATCAACATAATGTTCGACGACTTCAAGTCTCGGTGGATAACGCCCTTCTGGTGCGCGTGTTCGAGCGCTTCGCAGGCTTGCATGAATATCGGAATCATCCGCTTCACGGGAACCTGCTTGTCGCGTCTGATAATGTCTGCCAGGGACTCCCCTTCCAGGAAGTCCATAACCAGATATGGTTGTCCGCTGGCTACAAAACCGTAGTCATACACCGTAATTACGTTTGGGTGTTGCAAGTGCGAGGCTGCCTGCGCTTCTTGCTGAAATCGTTTTATGCTTATCTGATCCGAGACTAGCTGCGGAAGCAGCACTTTAATTGCCACAGTGCGATCCATCAGTTCATGGATGCCTTTGTAGACGGCGCTCATGCCGCCTCGGCCGACTTCCTCGACGACCTTGTAGCGATCGTTCAGAATCTGCCCGATCAGTTCATCTTTCTGAGGTGTCAGAAGCATCGTTCTGTCCTTCGGACAAACGACTAGATTTGTGTCCTGGTATTCCTCGTTACAAGCAGGACACTTTTTAACCTTCGGACCACTCGGCTGCGATTCCACAGTAGCTGTCATTCCTAACTCACATTCCTGGCCATGTTAGCAAAACTGCCATAGTTTGTGCGATTTCGGTGGCCAGGCAATCGTGTAAAGCACGCTGTCTCCACGGGTTTCATTCCACGTACCTGCGATATGTAACCGGTCAAGGTCCTATAAAACATTGATTGCGTCCAACAAAACAGGACCTGTTCGTATTACGGAGCTCAGTCTGGAAACGTTCGAAACTAAAACTGTTTCCCTTGAAGGCGTGACTGATTTCCGCAAACTAGAAGATTAAACCCGCTCTTCCGGCTTCACAGGCGGGTAGCAACTTAAAAATACTAATGCTGCGAACATGATGTAGCAAACCATGTGCATGAATGGATCAAGGTAGCGTGGCTCCGCCTCAAGGCATGACTCTTGCGGATTCTCGGGGTTGTAGACCACCGTCACAGCAGTGCCCGGAATGTAGCGTGTGCGAATTTGACCGGCTTCAAAACCAGGAAGACCGAGCCACTCCTGAAACGAAATCGTGTCATTTACGTAGGCTGTTCCATCGACCTTGTAGTGATAAACCACGATTGGACGCCATGCAGGGTCCCGTCCGAGTACCATATGCGAGAGTCCGGCACGTCTGGTAATACCTGGTACTTGCTTCCACGACATCGCCTGGGATGCCTTTATGAGTGGAGGCAGGTCCAGACTGAGAAACAACGCAATGACGAGAGCAACTAGCCCGACGAGGAACGGGATTTTTACTCGTTCTTTCAAGGTCTTTTTATCGACTTTTTCGAGCGTTTCTGTGATGGTCACGGTGCGGACTGGGTCAGCCAGTTATAGTTTCTCTCTAGTAGTGTGCGCAATTTTCGCCTTTGCTAATCCCTGTTTTACGGAAGGAAACAGAAACAGCCGGCTGTGGGCAGTGTTTGGAACTTTGGCGAAAGGACTCTCGTATCGGTCGCTGAATTATCGGACGGGTTGTCTCGCTGGGAGCGAATGTCTCCAATCTACGATTAGGGGAAACCCTGTGGCATTACTCCATCGTCGCGATTATTCTCAATGCACATTTACTACGGCGAGGAAGTTTCCTTCCCTGCCACAAATTCAGAAAACAGTATCGATTGCGAGCACTTGGTGTTCAGCGATTGCGCAGGTCTTCACTCTGGTGTGCAGGCTCGACCTCTCGAGTTTCACCGCACCACAGGTGGTGTCTGGGCCGTTTGCTTTGACCAAGTGAGTAGATCCGATTTGGATACTCTGACTTAAAGTCGACTCAAGGGACAAGCTTGTTGTTCTTTATGTCCGGTTGTCCGTGCATTTTGCCCGGCCGACTGCTGCTGTTTTTCCTTACACACGATTACTACGTCAAAAACTATCCGGTTCTTACCTGGTAGGGAGGAATTGATCATGATTGAGCTTGAACACGACGCAGAGAGAAGACCGGGCTCCGCGACCGGAGATTCGTCGACCAACAATGCGCAGACCGAAAGTTCGGAAGACTATTTTGCTGCTGATTGCGCTTCTGCGCAGAATGATAAACCGGATGTTAGTCTTCGCTCAATATTTTTTGATAAACACATTGATGGCAAACCGCAGACCGATTCTCCTCAAGTATCAGCGCTTGGAGTTCTTATCGTAATGGGCGGAATTCTCGTACCCGCGCTCACCATCAGTACCACGCTCACTGCGAACGCTTACAGCGTGTGCGGTGTTTTGTGGCGTCATTGGTTCGAGACGCTAATACAGTTCGGATTGTTGGTGTCAGTGCCGGCGGGCATCGGTTTTGCCTGGTCTAAGATCAAAAACAATGATATGCGACGAGTTCGTCTAATCGGATACGTAATCGGATTGTCGCTAGGCTCCGCACTTTTGACAGCGGTAATCACGACTGCGTCGGTTGTAATGAAATTTCCAACAATGGATCATCAGGGAATCGATCACATTCCGGAAATGTCATATCTCGCCTGTGTATCATGGTTAGCGGTGCTTGCTGCGTCATGTGTTGCTCTCCAATTCCGAAGACATTGGCCCACTAAAGGTGCAAAGCGCTCGTCCTCCGTCTATGTTCTGATCGGAGCGGCGCTATCGCTTCTAGCTCTTGTTGGTTCCGAAGCGAGATCGGCATGTATTCGAATAGCCGAAAAGTTAGTTGTTGCAGGCACATCCGAACAGCAACAAAATGGACTGAATTTCTTGCGACAGATCGATTGCGAGCGAGATATCAAACTTGATTGCTCTACTGCGCGAGCCTTCGATTTGTCGGGAATGTTTTTGCGTCTGGATAATGAACAGAACAAAAAACTGTACTTCCTCTCTACTGGACAACCTTATCGCTTCGATTTGCTTGATAAAGCTGAATTTTCAGCTTTGCCGGATGAGATGTTAGGGCGAAACGTCATTGGCGACAAAGTTGCAAACTTGAGCATGCACAGATCGTTGATTAGCGGCATGCTTCATCCTGAATCTTTGACTTCAACCATTGACTGGACCTTTGTATTCAAGAATGACGGAGCAGAAGCCAGAGAAGCGCGTGCCGAGATCGGGCTTCCGAAAGATGCGGTGATATCGGAAATGGTGCTCTGGATCAACGGCGTACCGAAACGTGCCACCATCGCCTCGGCGGAACGAGCGAAAGATGCCTATCAGTGGGTAGTCGGTGGGCGTCGAGATCCGGCGCTGGTCACTGATCTAGGGAAGGGACGTGTTCTGGTTCAATGTTATCCGGTTGCCCCACACGCGGAAGTACGTATTAAAATTTCGATGAAGTCGTCAATGAAGCTCGATAAAGCGGGGGAAGCTGTGGCTAGCCTGCCGACGCTATTGAAGAGCAACTTTGAGGTCGAAGGTGATCATCGTGTTCATCTGCGATCCGATCGAAAGCTGATGTTGGATTTAGATAATGTACGTCACGTTGTCGCAAATAATGGATTGCATCAAGTTTCCGGAACGCTTGCGTCGGCCAAGCGATCCAGGGATTCGATAGACGTTCGAGTTCACCGCGATGCAAAAATTACTCCTGTGGCAATCAAGGATCCGCTTGATTCCAGGGGCTATATCGTCCAGCAATACGTGCCGACGACTTCTAATAAGCCCGACCATCTGGTAGTCGTCGTCGATGGATCCTCCGCTATAGCTGCGCATAAGGATGAGATCGTTCGGCAACTTTCAAAGATTCCGCACACTATTCCAACTTCCCTCATTGTGGCGTCCGAACAGTATAAGGACGGGATGCAGTTTCACGAAATTGACGATGCAATCAAAGCGATGAAGCAAGTTAATTTCAAGGGCGGGCAGGAGAACCTCGGTGCGGTGATCAAAGGGGCTGAACTTGCCGGGGAAACTGAGGGTGGCGCGGTTCTATGGATTCACGGGCCACAACCTGCTTTAGATAAGGAGCTATATATAATTGCACCGTATCTGGTGAAACCTAAATTCTACGAATTGTCGATTGAAGACAGCGTTACAGATGTCAACGAATTCTTTAAAAATCACCAGGAAATCGGACCATTCACGGCAGTCGCGAGAAACAGCTCCTTCGAAAAGGATCTCGGACGGTTTCTCCGCAAGTGGCAAGCGGATGGTGTCGACTACACGCTCAGATACGCGAGAACTTTTGATAAGCCTGCTGCCCTTGAATCATCGATATACGTTCAGGATGAAATTTCAAGGCTGTATGTTGCGCAGAGAGTGCGCGAACTCGTGAACAAAGGCAATCGATGGGATGCAGCTAACCTTGCCGTTTCGTACCAGGTGGTGACACCTGTTACCTCCGCGGTGGTTCTTGAAAATTCTTCTGACTATGCACGCTTTGGTTTGCACGAGGCCGCGGCAACTGATGGAAGTGATTCCATTCTTGCAAAGACCGCACCCAAAGACGGTTTCCGTACCTCTCGAATCAACACCGTTACCTCTGATTCAAGCGATAGAACTGTAGCTACCGCCAGCGGTGCGCAGTCCCTTTCCGGTGGAGACATGATGAAAGGCTCCGATGCAAGCGCGCCGAGTTTGGTCGGGGCAACAATGGGCGGTCAGCTTGTATCGGCCTACGCCGGGGATGGAACCACACTTCAGGGTGCGACAAATGGAACTATTGCTACACAGGGGGCAGATGCAACAACGATCATGGGATTAAATACCGCAGGCACCGTGAGAGTAAACAATCTGGCCAACCTGGAAGCATTGCTAAATATCCTTGCGAATTGCTTGCAGGTGAGTGGTATCGGATTTGGTTTGGTTATGCTGACACTTGCATTTATTAAAACCGACTCGATGATGCCGTCTCTGGCTGTACGCCTATCACGCTCTTCACGCGTGATTTTAGGATTGTCGCTCCTCGCGTTGGGTCTTGCGACACCTGGATTCCTGAATTACATGGTATCGAGCGCGCGTGATGCGAATCTATTCAGCTAGCGTTCGTCAATGACCGCTAACTGTTCGTCCGGATGAGGAGGTGATGCCATGAGCGAACTCAATTAACTTCGAGTACTACAGAGAATCAATCAGCGACATGAGAAGGTGACCATCCGGTCACCTTCTTGATTCTTGTTTTGCGACTGCGAATTAACGAACAGACTACCCGCTTTTCTTTTCATGTAAATCTATCATCGCGTCAATTTCTTCATTGACGCAAATGTGGCATGTCCAGAAACGATTCATTACCGCCCATATGCCGCAGTCTTTCTTATCACAGGTTACGCGATGACATTTGAAACACTCGCGTCGAGTGGTGGCTTGAAGTTCTTCAAGGCATCGCATGCAGTATTTGACTTGATCCGGTTCCATCGCTCGATTATAGCCGGTCCAACGATGCCGCGCGAGCACCGCCTGCAGGCGCACCGGAAACGGTGGCACTCTCACAATGTCTGGAATCGGTTGCGAACCTCAATACATTTATATAGCGCATATTTGCCTCTCTGTGCTCAACTGGTTTGCAGCCGGCAACGTAGCGTCTGACTGTGTTTTCGAAGCTCGCTGGAAAATATTGGGAACCTATGGTATGCCTCCCGCGTCATTTTTTGCATACAAGCTGCAGCGAATCGCGTGAAACATTACATGAGTTCTTATGAGGAGAACCGGGAGTACACTATGAAAAGGACAGCACTTTTATCGAGTCTTATAGCAATTGGTTTGACTGCCATAAGCCTGCAGCCAGCTTCGGCGGAGAGCTTCAAAGATTTCCAACGGAGAATGCTCGGCTTTCAGGGCGGCTCTGCTGGTGACTACATGACGATCTCCAACAATATGCGAGTCGGCATAAACAATGCAGCCAATCAGATTCAATCGAGAGTGTCGTCCGGACAGATGAGCCCCTATCAGGCTTCGGCTCTTCAAAACCAACTGTCGAACATTCAGGCTATGACGTCTCAAGCCGGTGCTGACCGTGTGTTTAGCACAGCCGAAGTTCAGAACTTGTTAGGTAACCTGCAACAAGTTAACAGTGCGATTGAGAGTTCAAACGGACTCGCACTCAATCCATATTTCAACGGTGGGTATGTCAACCCAGTATTCAATAACTATGGCGCGGTCTCAACCTATCAACAGCAGTTGTTAAACCAGATCAACTCCGCTCGAGTTTCAGACGCTCAACGTCGAGCCTGGTTGAATGAATACAATGGTTTTTCACCATACATCAGCCAGAGATACATGCGCGGCGACTATGGAAACAACAAGTATGTGAAACGAATGGTCAAGTTGCAACAGCAAATTCGTGACAATCAGCGAATAGCGCATCGCTACGACCGTAACGGCGACGGACGCGTCGACCGAAAATGGAGGTAGTTTCCAAACGGACGGTTGACGAAACTCATTACCGGTTAGTGTAACCAATGACCTTTCAGTTCTTGACCATACATTTCGACAGAGGCGCGCTTTTCGATGCGTGCCTCTGTTGTTTATCACTATGTAACCGTATGTGGTGGCAGCCTAGTGGCACGGCTCGCGTTCGTTGTCACCTCTCTGGTTCCACCCCTATGCAGTCAGTACTGTTCTCAATGCCCAGAGATCGGGGAAGCACTTCTTCGTCAGAGTTGAGCGCAGGTATCCGACGCCTTCGCTTCCGCCTGTGCCCTGCTTGAAGCCGATTATGCGCTCCACCACTGTAACATGGTGAGTTCGCCACAACATAATAAGCTCGTCGAGATCGATTAGCCTCTCCGCTAAATCGTGGAGGTCCAGATACTTGTCGGGTTCGTCATAGAGCTTCGTAAGTTCGTTGATACGAATCTCCTGGTTTGGATCCGGGGCACCAGGTTCGATATCACCGCTTCTTGGGAGGTTGAAACCTTTTCGCTCAAGAGCTCTGTAAAACAATTCGCCTAGCGATGGATCGTTGAACCGTTTCTGAAGTATTTCAAAGGCCTCGGTGTCACGGCTGAAATGCTGGAGCATTCTGGGTTCGCGCAATCCGGCCATGAATTCGATTTCTCTAAATTGACTGGATTGAAAACCGCTTGCCGGATTCAGTAAATTTCTGAAACCGAGAAAGTCCTTGGGTGACATCGTTTCCAATATATGAATTTGATTGACCAGCACGCGAAGAATCTGAACGACACGGCGCATGTAAAACGTCGCTTTTCGAGGATTATCGTTATTGATCAACTCAACAACGGTATCCAGTTCGTGCAAGATCAATTTAAACCAGAGTTCGTATGTCTGGTGGATTATGATGAACAGCGGTTCGTCATGATGCGCTGGGTCGGATTTGCAGATTTGCAGTTTCTTTAACTGCTCGACCATCAAATAACTATTGTAAGTCAGGGGCGTATGCCCGGCACCATATTCGGAACCAGCCGGTTTCGGTGCGTTGTCTGAAGTCTTAGTCATTTAGTGGCGTCCTCCGCATTGTCTAATTTTTCTTTTTTGTGCCGTACCAGGTTTTCTTCGATTTCTCAACTTTCTTAGAGTCAGTTGATTGTGCTTCAGGTTGACCACCGGATGATGAATCGGCTGCGCCTGACTTGTTCGAATGCTTTTTATCTACTTTGCCTTTATGAGGGCGGTACGGCTGTGGTGTCATGCCACCATACAAGGGCAGGACGGAGTCTTTATCTATAGGAGTTCCTTCACACAGTTTTATAAAATCGTGTGGATTCTTTTTGTGATAACTATAAGCGAAGGATGACTCAAGAAGGGCTTTTTCAGCCTTTTTCACCAGAGCTTTGTACGAGATGTGGTGGGTTTCCATCCGAATCTCATTGTTAGTTACTCTAAACACCTTGAAGGCGCAGGGGTAAGCTATCAGGCTCGGGCACGAAGCGTAAAATATACTGCTTTCTTTCTGAATAGCGTTGACCGGGACGTGACCACTGATTACCAGTTTTACATCCGACGAACCGGCGAGAATCTCCCTGACACTGGCACCATTGGTGATGTCATAGTCGCTGAACGGTGGTCCGCCATCGTAAGGGCTCGGCGGCAGCGTGGGGTGGTGGCTGAAGACAATGGTAAACTGCGAGGCGTGCGTCGCCAGGTCCTTTTTCAACCATTGCAATTGCTCATCGCTCACGAAGCCGCTTTTTGAATTGTACTTTGAGGTGTCCAGTCCGATGAGATGGACATTGTCCGCCAGGTTATATGACCAGTATGGAGCGGTGATATCGAAGTCTCGACCCTTCCAGTCAGGTCCGAACATGCGCATCTTTTCTTGTTCGCTTGATGATGTGATGTCGCATTCTCCAAGAACAAAATCCCATCTGCAATTCAGCGTTTGCATGATGTCGATAAAGAGATTCCAATTGGCTTCGTCTTTACCCGGTGATTCGATCATGTCGCCAACGAAAACGACGAAATCAAGATTTAAAGAGTTGATTGTCTTTACTGCATCTTGAAGAAACAGCTGGCTCTCGTTGTACAGGTAATAAGTGTCATCTACGCCGTGTGTGAGGTGGACGTCGCTGATTACAGCGAACGAAAACGGTTTTATCGCAGTCAGGGCGGCGCGGGCTTGTTGTGGAAATCCCAAAGTCGCCGCGGCGATCATAGATCCCAGAAAATCTCGGCGGCTTATTGCAATTTTGGAGTAACCTTTTCTCTCAGTTTGCACCGTGAACGATTCCTTGTAACTGCTTCAACGGCATTGCAGACCCAATGCTTAACGTCTCTAAACAAGTCAGGAGCAGCGCAGCGATTTCGGATCTCTCGCAGGAGCATAGTTTACTTGATTGTGCGCGTTTTTTTTGAACTGCTCCGACGAGTTGTTCGAGTTGGTCATGAATGTCAGGAATAACCCTGAGCCCATTCAGAAATCATGCGGTTAGAATTGGAGAATTGATTGCCGCTAAACTGGCAGTTAGGCGTTGGAGTGCAACATCTTTCTTTGAGGTAGTCGTTTTGTCAAAAATAGCGGTCGCTGCACTTTTTGCTTCAGTAATAGCTTTCGGTCCGGCTCTAAATGCTGATGCTCAAAAGGGAGTCGGTGTAAAAGTTCACGATGGTATCACTGTCAAAGACACCAAGAAGGCTAAGCTTGAAGCGAATACGTATCTTAACGAGGCCGATAAGCTCCGGGTGGCAAATCAGCTGGATCAAGCGGTCCAAAAGTATCAGAAGGCTATGCGGACTTACCCGATGGAAGCCGATATATACAAAAACCTTGGCGGTACCTATGCGCAAATGGGCAAGTTTCAAGATGCCGAAGCTACCCTGAAGCAAGGTACAAAACTGTTTCCTAAAGAGTGGTTGATGTGGAACAACTATGCAGTTGTTCTTTTGAACCTCAACAAAAAGGAAGAATGTAAAGCCGCTATTAAGCAGGCTATGGCGTGCCATCCTCCTGCAGACAAAGTCGAGGAGATGAACATAACCTTGAAAACACTGGAAGGCACGAAGAGCAAAACTGCGACGAAATAGTCGCACCGACTCAAGCTTCGGCTTGTGAAGAGAGAGCTATTCTGCCAGTTAGCGCTCCAGAAGCTGCATGATTTCGAGTCGAGCATTGCGGTCCTCTTTCAAGAGCCCGCGTGTCGTCATCGTGGTGGTCATGCTGCCGGGCTTCTTGATGCCACGGATAGACATGCACAGGTGCTCGGCATTCAGGATTACGAGCACGCCTTGTGGTTGCAAAGCTTCGACCATTGCATCGGCGATCTCCGCAGTCATGCGCTCCTGAACCTGCAGGCGGCGGGCGGCCAACTCCACTACTCGAGCAATCTTCGATAGACCGGTTATGCGACCATCCTTGGGGATATAGGCTACATCCGCTTTCCCGACGAAGGGAACCATGTGATGCTCGCATACTGTTGCAAACGGAATGCCTTTGACGATTACCGGATCTTCGCTGCCCTCTTCGAATTCGCAGGTCACTTCCGATGCCGGATTGATGCCGGTTCCGTACAAAAGCTCGCGGTACATGCGTGCCACGCGTGAAGGTGTGTCCAGTAAACCCGGACGATTGACATCCTCGCCGACCGCCTCAAGTATTAGTTTGACTCCCAGAGCCATCTTTTCCATATCCGGCACTTGCTGCGCTTTCGATGATTCCGTTTTGCTCGGAATCACTCCAGCAGACGAGTTTGGCGCAAACGAAATACATGTGTTTATGCGCTTGTGACCTTCCCGCGTGGCCGAGTGTTTGGCTTCTGAAAAGATTGTCGATTCTGGTTTCTGGTTCATTTATACGGCTCCTGGTGGTTCTAGAACCACACAGACAGTTTATCCCTTCTTGGCATCAAACGAATTGGATTCGTTGAACTTCATGTCAACTGTTAAGCAAAGTCACGCATATCGATTGCATGTTCGCTCAATGCTTAGCAGATTTTAAGCGGTCCTCAGTTCACGTCTACGTTAAGTCCCGCTTGTGATCAACGATTCGCTCGAATAGCTTTCTCTCATCCTCGCAAAAATCGCGCCGCGTCTAGGTATACTGAATACGCCCTTACACGGGCAGGCACTAGGTTGTGTGCGGATAGATATTTCAAGTTTAGTAAGGGGATATTGGGATGACGACTGAAACGGCTATGGAGCCCATACATGGATTGGACATTTGCGAAATCAAAGAATTGATTCCGCACCGCTATCCCTTCCTTCTTGTCGACAGAGTTACCTATGCAGAGCCAGGCGTCAAAGCAATCGGCTACAAAAATTTGACAGCGAACGAGCAATTCTTCGAGGGACATTTCCCTTTCAAACCGATTATGCCTGGAGTGCTCATGGTAGAGGCACTGGCGCAACTGGCTTGTATCGCGATTCTCCTGAAGCCCGAATATAAGGATAGCCTCGGTGTCTTCACCGGTATCGACGGATTCAAATTCAGAGCGATGGTTGAACCGGGCGATCGGCTCGATATGGAAGTCGAACTCTTGAAGATGAAAGGGCCGCTCGGCAAGCTGAAAGGCATTGCCAAGGTCGGCGACAAGATTGCCTGCCAGGGTGAAATCTCTTTCTCGATTCTCGATAAGAGTAAATTGAAAACCATCAAAGCTTAAACAAACCGAGGCGCTAAACAGCCTCTACTTGCCATTCGAAACACACTCTAGAGGAACAAAGATAATGAGCATTCATCCATCTGCCATCATCAGCGATGGCGCCCAAATTCATGAAAGCGCAGTCATAGGACCTGGAGTCGTAATCGGTCCAAACGTCAAAATCGGCAAGGGAACTAAGATTGGGCCGCATGCCATCATAGATGGTGTGACGACGATCGGAGAGGATTGCAATATCTTCGCTGGCGCGAGTATCGGTTTAGAGCCTCAAGATTTGAGCTACAAAGATGAGCCTACCGGCGTAATAATCGGCGACCGTTGCACGATTCGTGAGTATGTCACCATTCACAGAGCGACCAAGGAAGGCTTCACCACACTCGGTGACGACAGCTTCTTGATGAACTATGTTCACCTTGCTCACAACTGCCAGGTCGGCAAGCATGTGATCATGGCCAATGCCGCTTCTCTTGCCGGTTACGTCGAGGTCGGCGATTATACGGTCATGTCCGGATTCGTTATCATGCACCAGTTTATTCGCATCGGGCGATTCTGCATGCTGAGCGGCATGACCGGTTCGCGTCTGGACTTGCCGCCATTCAGCACGCTGGATGGGCGTCCGGCCATGTTCCGCGGAGTTAACTCCGTCGGAATGAAGCGCGCCAGAATCGCTCCGAACGTTCGTACCGCGATCAAGGAAGCTTACCGAATTATCTATCGCTCCGGACTCAATATCTCCAACGCGCTTGCGCGCGTAGAAGAAGAAATCGAGCAGCACGACGAAGTGAAGGAAATTATCGCGTTCTTCCGTACCACCAAGCGTGGTGTCGCCGGAGCCATGGCTGAAGGTGAAGGCGAAGATGAGGAAGGTGGGATAGTGCCCAGCAAACAGCGCCGTGATTACGGAGCTTTGACCGAGAGCGGTGCGGGAGCGGTTTAACTTTCACGAACTGAGAATTGTTCGAACTGCTATTAGTTTTTCCGACTAAATGCTGAAGACCGGCGTCACTGGCGCCGGTTTTTCTTATCTTTGAATACACAGGTCTGTATGAAACTGATTCGATCAGGCAAGCGAGGATGGGGCTTCGGGTGGTAAAGTTAGTTCTGAGTATGTGGAATCCGATACGTGACATCTGAACCGACCAACGAGGGCTCTAAAGACGCCCCAACAGGCTACGCCGCGGTCTTGCGCAACCCGCAGTTTATGTCGCTGTGGATTGCGCAAATCTTCTCTCAGTTTGCGGATCGGGCGGTTTTCGTTCTCTTCGTTGCCGTGTTGACGACGATTCAGCATTCGACGATTGCCGGTCATTACGTTGGTGCTGCCCAGATTACGAGCTTCTTGTACGTAGCGTTCACTATACCAGCGATTATTTTGAGCCCGATTGCAGGTGTCTATGTCGACCGCTGGTCAAACAAGGCTGTTCTGGTCGGCTCCAACATCGCGCGCGGTGTTTTTGTCACGATGATTACTTTGTCGTTAGTGCAGAAGTCTCCGATGGCCGCGCTGTCGCTGGCATTTTTGCTGTCGATTGGCAGTCAGTTCTTCGCTCCTGCCGAAGCCGCCGCTATTCCTCGCTTAGTTAAAAAAGACGATTTGTACAGCGCTAACTCGCTGTTTTTCACGACTATGATGATCGCGCTCGGGTTCGGATTTGCTGTGGGCGACCCAATCATCGCTTCAAGCGGAATTGGTAAGGCACCGTATGCAGTGGCGGCTGGATTTTTTATTGCCGCCATTTTGCTCTTATTCGTTCCCGACAGTAAAAAGAAGGTTGTTGTAGACGAAGACGAGAAGGAGCCGTGGTGGGAAGAATTGCGATTTGGTCTTGCATATATTGCGACCAGTCGAACTGTGTTCCGTGCGATCTTCAAAATCACCATTTTGTTCAGTACGATTATTACGCTTAACATTATCGCGGTCGGGCTTGCTGAGCAGGTCTTGGACTTGAAACCCCAGCAATTCGGCTACATCGTAGCGGCCGCCGGACTGGGTATGGGTGTCGGTAATGTACTGGTTGCGCAGTTCTGCACGCGCATGCGTCCCACCATTCTTGCCTATCGTGGATTCATTTGCCTTGGTCTGTTCATGAGCGTTTTGGGCACGCTCGGTTTTGTCAAAGACCATGCGCCTGCCGTATTGCATATCCCAAGTTTCACTTATCAAAACTCCTTGATAGCGGTTCCTTTATTGATCGCCATGCTGATTGGCGCTTCCTGTGCAATGGTTGCGGTGCCGACGTATGCCGCTCTCCAAGCTGCCGTCCCCGAGGACCTGCGCGGCAAAGTTTTTGGTGCTCAAAACACGGCCATGTCTTTTGCGTCTACAATTCCGGTCGTTCTTGTCGGCGTGGCAGCAGATAACTTGCCGGGCGGGGTTTCGACGACGCTGTTCATGATCGGCTTACCGACACTGTTTGCGGGTTGGCACTTCTTGCGTGACGAAATCAAGCACTATCAGCTCGAAGCCAAAGAAGCAGAGGAAACCGCGCACGCCCATTCCAACGCCGAGACCGGCTAAAACGTGCTGCGGAACGTTTTCGGATTCGGCGACTTGGATTGCACACCGTACCGGAGTGAAGTTTAAATTCTTAAATGGGTTTAAATTTAGGGACCAGCTGAACATTTCGACGCGGTTTCAGATGCCGGGCTGATCTCAAGACATTGTTAAGGCTGAGCGCGAAACCCTTAATGGTGCTTAAGATCTGAAAATGTATTGGTTTTAAAGCGGCATCTGTCTTTACACTATATAGGCGTGGGATAGTCCCTGTTTGCTTCGGTCATTATGCGAAATAGAATCATCTTAATAACACTGGCTGTGCTCATCTGGGCAGGTTTGAAGACAATCGACAACCTGGTCACCGGACCGGAGTTGCTCTTCCTGCTTGCTGGTCTTGTAGTGATGATGATCAGCCACAGCGTGTGGCTTTTCGGCGCTCAGGACGAATGGCAGAAGAAAGCTCGCAGGTATGTGCGCACGACAGTGCGAAAGCAGTATCCGCGGGTCCGTAAGCTGCTGAAAAACAAAACCCGCGTTGAAGACGGTGATTGGCACCCGTGGGTGGACATTTTCATATCGGCTAAGAACGAAGGTCGGGTCATCGGAAATACCGTGAAGCGGATGTTCGAGATTGATTATGACCAGTTTTACCTCTGGGTTATTGACGATATGTCGGACGATGACATGCCTGAGGTCCTGAATGAATTGCGGAAGCAATACCCGAGGTTGCGTGTGGTCACTCGTCCTCCGGGCTCGTTCCCGGGGAAATCGGCGGCTTTGAATGACGCTCTTGCTCTTTCGAGGGGCGAGGTAGTCGCCGTATTCGATGCTGATGCGTATGTTGAACCGGACTTCTTCAAGAAAGTATTGCCTACCCTTGCTCCCGAGCATGTTGGAGCCGTACAGGCTCAAAAACGGATTTTCGAACGGCAAACCGAGGCTCTACCTCGATTCCAGGACGCCGAGTACGCGCTCGACACTTACTTCCAGGTCGGACGAGATTTAATTGGTGGAGCAGTTGAATTGCGTGGAAACGGTCAGCTGATCAAACGCAACGCGCTCATCGACGTAAATGGCTGGAACAACAAATCAATCACTGACGACCTCGACCTGAGTATGCGTCTGTTGATCAACAACTGGGATATTCGATTCTGTCCGCAGGCAGCGGTTTGGGAAGAAGGTGTGACGACCGTCAAGGCTTTGATGCGTCAGCGTCGCAGGTGGGCTGAGGGCAGCATAAGACGCTACCTCGATTACATTTTCCCTTTGAATTCGCCTACCAGATTGTCTCTAGTCGAGAGGCTGGATACCCTGGTGTTCACTGTTTATTTCCTGGTACCAGCAGTGGTGTTTCTGGAATTCTCTAATAACGTTATTCGATTCATGACCGGAACCCAGACCTACGGCAGCTTTCTTGCCCTGGGCTATTTCTTTGTGCTTTGGGTTAGTCAAATCAACTTCTTCATTGCCGTTCGTCTATATAGAGGAATGCCGCCGGTTAAAGCGTTTTTCCACACAATAGCCGTGACGGCTTATGTCTACGCGCACTGGGTGCCGTGCATCCTGGCGTCGTTCAGTCAGATTCTGTTCGGTAAGCAGGTATCGACCTGGCATAGAACTGCGCATCATGGTCATGCAGACGAAATAGAAGTTGCTGCCTAGTTCAGGGATTTGTTAATAACGTATTTGCAAACCTAAACTTGCAGGGTCTTCGGTTGTTCAACCCGATTAGTGGTGGCACGTCCGATGCCATTACAGATGGTGTGGCAAAGAGATTTGTAATTTACGAATCCGCATCATCTGCGGTATCAACTGCTGTCTTAAGTAGTGGTGTCACTGCGGCTTCGCGGGTGGTATCACTTTTAATTGTCGATCGTGTCCAGGCTTGCCAAGCGTAGCAAGGTTTGTCTTGAAGCAGGACGAACTTGATATCTGTTTCGAAAATCTCTCAAGCGGAGGTTTCTCTGTTGAAAACTTCTTGTCAGGAGGTCTGTCCTGCTTTTGAGCCTTTGGTTTTTGACGACTTCGTTACAAGAGTTCGGATCGGGAAAAATTTGCAAGGTTTGGCTGCCAAGCGTTTAAAACGCACACAGGGAAGGGGCTCAGAATGTTTTGGAGTTGCGGATAATATTGCCGGCTGATTAATTTTCAAAATTCTTTTTTGTGAGTTTTCGCGATAAATCGGAATACTTGGCATCACCCGTGGAGTCATGAAAAGGCCGACTGTATCACTACTATGACATCCGAAAGTATCTCAGTGTGCCGCCTTGCGGACATACCACTTTGAAAGTGCATCCGAGCAAACAAACTTTTTACATGCCCGCGAAATGCTTAAATGGCAGCATTGATGAGGATTCCTGCGACATATTCGCAAAATTCAAAATAGTGAATATGGACCTATAGAAGAAAATGGGTACAATTGTTGGGTCCGGGACTGAAAGGTTCCAGCGGAAAGTTGGTCAATCCTTTACTAGATAGATGGAGAAGTGCATGTTCAAGAAGATCGCGTCCTCTTTTTTAATCGCATCGGCCCTCGTTGGCTCGATCGCAGCACCGTCACTCGCCGATGACAGCACCTTCCAGACGATCGTGTACTTCCCCGTGAGAGTACTCGGTGCTGGAGTAGGTTCCGTAGTGGGCGTTCCTCTCGGCTTCACGAAAGACGGTACACGTGGCTATATCAAAGGCACCCAATGGGTAGCCGGCAAACTCGGTAACGAAGACGGCAAATATCATCAAATCGCCGGCGGAATCCTCGGTGGTCCTTTCGGACTCGTCGGTGGTGGCGCATACGGTGTATTCGATGGCAGCTGGCACGGTCTCAAGACCGGTTTCGATCAACCGTTCAGCAAAGAAGCATTCACATTCAAAGACGAGTAAGTTGTAACTCGTTTACAGAATCTGCAATAAGTTAGGTCACACGGGTATTGATACCTTAGTAGAAACCTAATAACCGTAATTCCAGGTGGAGAGATTATGAAAAAACAGGTATTAGCAATGGCTGCGGCAGCAGCGATAGCGATGGGTTCAACCGCCCCTGCAATGGCTGGTGACTCGCCGCTCGGTCAAGTTGGTTCCTTGATGGGCTCGACTTCGGCTGTCATCGTTGACACTCCGGAAGGTGTTCTTTGGCACTCTCTTTGGAACTGCCCGTACAAAACACAGCGTACGTTGGCTGAGCACTTCGGTGATTCCAACGGCATGGGCCAAAACCTCGTTGGCGCGGTACTCGGTATTCCAGTCGGATTCGTCTGGGGAATTCCGTACGGCGCAATCGCTGGTATGAAGCACGGTATGACCACGGGCTGGGACAAACCTTTCAGCACCGAGTCTTATCTCGTGATGGAAGAGAAGTAAGTACAAAAAATCACACTGATGTCGGGAGAAGCCAAGCTCCCGACGTCATTTGGAGAGTGGGGGAAAAATGACAAAGAAAACTCTAGGTCAAGTTATGCTGTCGTTGACGCTCCTCGCGTCGGCTGCAGCGCCAGCGATGGCCATTGATTATGAAGCAAAACCCGTTATGTGGGTTTTGCAGGCTCCGTTCCGCACTGTTGGCGCAGTGACGGGCGCCGCTGTTTCCGGTGGCGTAAGCGGACCGATTGACGATAGTTACCATTGGTTCCTAAAAGGTACCAACCATGTTGCCGGTAAATTCGGCGATGAAGAAGGTGCTGGACAAATTGCAGCAGCTGTTCCGATCGGTGGCTCCGTAGGGATGGTATTGGGCAGCGGTCATGGCGTTTACCGCGGTTTCTTCCATGGTTGGAAGAAGGGCTGGGAAAAGCCGCTTAGCCGTTGGTCCTACATCACAATGGAAGAGAAATAAGCCACGGTCGTACACATAAGTTTCTAGGAAAGATGGTGAATAGAAATGCGTAAAAATGCACTATTGATGATGCTCATTCTAGGGCTCACAATGGGTATGGCAGCTCCGAGCTTCGCATATCCAGAGCGTCCAGAATCAGCTCGCGTGATTTATGAAATGTGGTACTTCCCATGCCGCGTAGTGAGCATGGCAGCAACCACAGTTTGGGATGTTCCCACGGCTGCGTTCCAAGATGGTATCAAGGGCGCAATCGGCGGAACTAAGATGGTTGCTCGCAACCTCGGCAAAGAGGACGGCGCGTATGAAACCGTTGCTGGCGCTCTTGTCGGAGCTCCTGTTGGATTGGTTGCTGGCGGACTCTATGGTGGACTCATCCACGGACCGACATACGGAATGTATCACGGTTTCGTCGGATACCCGAGCCCCCACAGCGGCAGCCACAGCATGATCTTCCAAGGAAAAGGCTTCGTCGTTCCTTACGACGACAACTACTAAAGCCTGCGATCGACCGACCTAGAGTAACTTGGCTCGTAACGAGGATAAGCGACACCCCAGCGGTTCGCTTATCCTTTTGTTTGCGGCATTTAGCTCTTGTTGACTCTAAGGACTGTTAATTTTGAAGAAATCGCGCATGAGCGCTTGAGTGGATGCCTGTTGAGGGCATAGTAGAGACATGATTGTGGCCGGGGAATCTTTTGAATGGAGATTGCGAGGGACCGAAGAGCCGGAGCTAAACGGATTGGGGAGCTTCTGGTTGCTGCTGGTGTAATTAGACAAGAAGTTCTGGCTGAGGCGCTGCAGATTGCCAAGAAATCGAGCACGCCGGTTGGCCGCGTTTTGCTGACCATCGGCGAGTTGAGCGAGCGCGATTTGTTGGCTGCCATCGAAATTCAGTCGATGCTTCGCGAGAATCTTATTTCTAACGAATTTGGAATCCGCGCTCTATCGATTTGTATTACCAGCAAGGTTCCTCTTGAGGAGGCTTTCCGCCGGCTCGGGTTCAAAGCTCCTGCTGAACGGGAGGTTCTGGCTACAGGCGAACTTGGCGAAATGCTCATTGCAGCCGGAATAATAACGAAGCCGGTGCTCGAAGAATGCCTGCGTCAGAGCGAGGAAAACAATCTGCCGCTCGGACGCTGTCTCGTTTTGGCACGGGCCGTTTCATCAAATCTTTTGACCTCCGCTCTCACGGCGCAAGTCCTGGTGCGAGACGGCAAGATTACTTACGACCAGGCCGTAGCGGGTCTCCAGGCGGCTTATCGGAAGCAGCAAACTATCGAAGTCTCGCTCTCAGAGAGTGGCGCTCTGCGTGTCCAGCAGGAAGACAAGTCTGTCAAAGTCGGCGACCTTCTCACCAAGGCTGGTTTGGTTTCCGAAAGCGATAAGGTTTCGGCAATCGAAAAAGGGCTCGTCGAAAACATTCCAGTCGGCCAGGTTTTTGTCCAACTTGGAATGGTATCGCCAACGGTGCTGGATGAAGCACTGAAATTGCAGCGACAAGTCAATGAGGGCACCGTAAGTATCCTTCAAGCCGCCGAAATCCTTCGGCAGGCGAACACTCGCGGCGTGCCGGTCGACGTTGTGATGAACGAGAAATCGAACAAAACTCAGGAGGCTGACAACCTCAATCGGATGATGGCGCTTATCAAGAAAGCGGAGTTGATTGGACCGACGGAAATGCAACGGGCGGAAGTTCTGGCACGCGACCTGAAGATGAGTTTGGGCGAAATTATTATTTCCAAAGACCTTATGTCGAACAAATTGATTGAGGCAACTCAACAGGCCAAGAAACTGATTGATGATGGTATCGTCTCCGAGGCACATGGCATAAAAATCTTGACCTTTTGCAAACGGTCGGGTGTGATTTTCAACGAAGCACTCAAGTCAGTTCCTCCTGACCTTGAACATGAAGACCTTGATGACGTCGAAATAAATGAAGATAAGGAAGAGAACAAAGGTGGCTTCCTTGGTGGCATCTTCGGAATGTTCAAGAAGAAATAGAAATAGATTAACAAGCAGGTACTCTGGTCTCAACTTTTGCGATGGCTGATAGCAAGCAAAACCGGTGTCCACGCTGCGGCGCTCCCAAGACAACGGAAGCCACCGGAAGCTTGACACAATGGATCGCAGTTTGCCGCTGCGATATGAAAGCGCTTGCACCAACAGAGCATGCCGAGACGATGCACTTTTGCGCAACTTGCGGCAAGCGTATCAATCCAGGGCGCGCTGGCAGTCTAACTCAATGGATTTTGCGCGGGGACATCTGTGGCTGCCAAAATCCCGCGCCGACCGTTTTCGGTCAGGGAAGACTTGGCGCCCCAGGTGTGATGGGGCGTTCTGCCGTCTCACAGGAGGGCGCCTCAGACGACGCAGGAATGGGGGGTGTCGGTAGTTTAGAGCTAGAACCTGAACTGGAGGTCTCCCCGGAGTCATTTCCGCGAGAAAGGTACAAGGCGCTGGAACTAATCGGTGAAGGCGGTAGCGGTCGAGTGTATCGTTGCCTGGACAGGCTTCTAGAAAACCAGGTCGCTATTAAACTATTGCTGTCGCTGAATAGAGACCAAGTAATTAGCTTCCAGAAAGAGGCCAAAGCCGGTTCTGTACTCCAACATGAGGGGTTGGTGTCGGTTCGGGATTTTGGTGTCACCGCCAGTGGTGCACCATTTATGGTAATGGATTTTGTGCCGGGCATAAGTCTGGACAGATACATCGAAGAGGAAGGACCGCTAACCGAAATCGAAGCAGTGGACGTATTCTCGAAGGTCGCGGATGCGCTGTCTTACGCTCACCAGAAAAATATTTTTCATCGCGATATGAAGACTTCGAACATCATCGTGTCACTGGGAAAAGATAACGAAGCAGTTGCAAATGTAATCGATTTCGGGATATCCAGTTTTTCCCAGGAGCAGACCATGTTCAGTGGCAATACGCTGACCGGCACGCCTGCATACATGCCACCGGATCAAGCGAGCGGCCTACCATTCGATGCGCGCTCGGAGGTATATGCTCTGGGTTGTGTAATTTTCGAGGCACTGACCGGTCAGGTTCCATTCAGTGGTGATACTGCGCTTGCTACCATTGGAATGCATGCAAACAAGCCGGCGCCCCGACTTGTCGATATGGCGGAGCATATCCAATTTTCTGAGAAATTCGAGAACATCGTCGCTCGCTGTCTTGCAAAAAATCCTGACAATCGTTTTCAAACCATGCAAGCCCTTCGCGAGGCGCTTTTGCGAGAGCCGGACGAACTGTCAGTTTCTGAAGCGGGCGCCGCATCGTCACTCTTTACCTTGCCGGAACGAGCCGAACATTTCGCAGGCGGAAGTGGTGCGGACAAAAAGGTTTTGATAATTGCGTTTGGTGTTATCGCCGTCCTAGTCCTTTTCGTCGTTGGCTTGTGCGGACTCGTTAATGTAATTGCGTCCAGGTCGCCCGAGAACGAAATGAAAATTAAGTCGGCTATGGACGATACCGATATGACAGAGTTTACGGCGGCGGTGAGGAAACACATCGACGATAGCGTTATCAATGATACGGAGCGCGTGCAGTGGAAAGGCCCTGGCGTTGTCAAAATTCGCGAGGGTGTCGATCAGGATATCAATTATCTTCTTACTCAAAGGGAGCAGCCTCTCAGTGTCATCAATATGGTAGGAGGAAACTTCTCGGATGAATCTCTAAAAGGTATCTCTCGTCTACCGCTGGCTGTCTGGTTTGTAACCGATGTTGATTTATCGAACGTGGGCGAAATGACAATGAGCAAGTTGAAGTACGCTAATTTTACTGCGTGCAAATTTCCGCAGAATAATCCATTTAAAATGCTTGGAAGTTCACCGTTGAAGTCGCTTGTAATAAGCAATTCAGTAATTGATAACGGCGCCTTTCAATCGCTCAAACATCTCAAGCAGCTTACGCATTTGTCTTTGCACGGATGTGCCGGCGTCACTGATGGTTGGCAATATGGCATTAATCTCGTCAACGTCTCCTGGCTCGCCAAGAACCTTTCGACTTATCCCGAGGAAGGGCTCAGGCATCTTATGGGGCTTCCTCATCTGACCGGATTGAGTCTCAGTTCCGACTGTTTGACTGACGAGCAGTTCGATCAACTCTCCAAGTTGAAGCTGGATTCATTATTACTTGTTGGTGGAAAGCGTGTCTCCAATGAGAACCTGGAGAAGCTTTCACACTCGCCCGATCCGGACTTCAAATTGTCATTCAAGTTTGATTGCATCGATATGAAATCGTTTCGGGCATTGTCCGGACGCAAATGGAAACAACTGGGATTTTACGAAACTAACCTTCGGGATGCGGATTTAGAGCGCCTGGCAATATTGGATAGCGACGAATTTATTTTTGACGAACCAAGCATTACGTTTGCAGGAATATCAAAGCTTATGAAGAGGCATCCTTTGAAGTTGCTGTCTCTGGGCAAACTTTGCACGAATTTTAGCCGAGATCAAATGTTTGAGGTTCAGAAACTTCAACCGAATTGCGTCGTGAGATATGCTAACGAGCACGGCGACCTGGTTGAATTGCGGAACAAAGGGCAAACCATGCAGCCTCTTCCCGAGTCACTGCAACAGCAATGAGGGAGGATTCGAGAGCAGGCGAGACTGCCATTTATTTGGCGGGCGCAGCCGTATGCGTTGGTCTTGCGCCTGCAAGGCAGCAGGTGGGTGCACACTGTTCTTCGACCAAGCCCATCATCCCAATAAACTTGGGAGTCGCGCCTTCGGTTTTCTCTAGTATCAGATCGCGAATCATATTGACGAAGGCTGGGTGTGTGCCGGCTGTGGCAGCTCGAATCATATTTAAACCGATCTCTTCCGATAGTTCTTTCGCCTGCGTATCTATGTCGAATATCACTTCGAGATGATCGCAAATAAAGCCTACCGGCAGCACGACAACATCTGTATATCCGCTAGACTTAAGTTCCTTCAAATAGTCACAGATATCTGGCACCAGCCATGGTTGCGTTGGTGGTCCTGAGCGACTCTGAAAAACAAGCTCCCAATCGTCGTGATGTACTTGCTCACATATCAGGCGGCTTGTCTCTCTGAGTTGTTTTTCGTATCCGCAGCTTTCCGCCATGGATGTGGGGATGCTGTGCGCGCTGAACACGACTTTAGCTTTCTCGCGTCTGTGTGTATCCAGCTGATCGAGAGCCGTTGAAAGATGTTCAGCATTGGCTGTTATAAAACCGGGGTGATTGAAAAATATACGCAACTTTTCGATCACAGGCGCATCATCACCGACCTTTGCTCGCGCCTCATCTATGTTCTCACGATACTGCCGGCAGCCGCTGTAGGAGCCGTATGCCGAGGTTATGAACGCGAGTGCTTTTTTGATACCATCGTCTCGCATCTTGCCGATGGTGTCTGCCAGCATGGGGTGCCAGTTGCGATTTCCCCAATAGATCGGCAGATCCGGACCGTTCTCCTTTAGAAGCTTTTGTAATGCTGTTATGAGGTCGCGGTTGTGCTGATTGATCGGGGAAACTCCACCGAATTGATCGTAATGCGTCGCCACCTCAGCCATGCGCTCAGGAGGAACGTTGCGCCCTCGGAGCACGTTAGTCAAGAATGGAATTACATCCTCGGGACCTTCGGGACCGCCGAAGGATACGAATAGGATTGCGTCGTAATCGGTCACCATGAGTGCTACCTTCACCAGGGAAACTGTGCAGCTTCTGGATTTGTCCCCATCCTAGGCTGCTGTCGTGAACTTGGGGTGAATCGCTCTAGACCTTTTTAACGAGATTCTCCCAATACTTGTCTCGAAGCGCCTTTTTGAAAATCTTGCCGCTGCCTGTCTTTGGAAGTTCGTCCACGAACTCAACTGATTTTGGTGCTTTGTAGTGAGCCAGACGCTGTTTTACAAAATCGATGATATCGTCTTCGGTTGCTTCGATTTTTCCGTGCCGAACTATAACAGCTTTTATCGACTCACCCCACTTTTCATCAGGGATTCCAAAGATAGCGCATTCGAAGACTGCCGGGTGTTCGTACAAAACGTGTTCTACTTCCGTTGAGTAAACGTTTTCGCCGCCGGTTATAATCATGTCCTTCTTTCGATCGACAATATTCAAGTATCCATCGTTGTCTACGACGGCGAGGTCACCTGTGTAAATCCAACCGTCCTTGATCGTGTCGGCGGTGATTTCCGGCTTGTTCCAATAACCCTTAGTGACATTCGGACCTCTCGCAATAATCTCACCGACGTCTTCGCTGTTGCGCCGCACTTCGTTGCCGTCCGGATCTACGACTCTCACATCCACCCCTATGAAAGGGCGTCCCGTCTTTGCCTTTAATTCGAGCAGCTTATGTTCGGGTAAATTCTTGTGACCGTCCATTGGAAGAGAGATCGTTAAAAACGGGCTGGTCTCGGTCATTCCGTAGAACTGAGCATAATCACAACGAAACACTTCAGCGACCTGACGCACCAGTTCTGGTGCCACTGGTGAGCCGGCGGTGAGAATAAATCTTAAACTGTTGTATGTGTACTCCCAGACGTTGTGCGCTTCCAGCAATGTGTTCAACATAGTGGGTACAAGCGCCGTCATGGTTACATGTTCGCGCTCGATAGCCTGCATGACTTCTGTAGGCTTGAACTGGGGCAGAAAAACGTGCTTCCCTCCAGCCCAGGTGATAGCCCATATCGCCCAGGCGTCGACAAGGTGAAACATCGGGGCTACGTGCAACCAGACGTCCGAATCCCTGATGTTCAGTTCCGATACTGCTCCAAGCGCGTTGAACGCCGCGTTCATCTGGGTTAGCATGACGCCTTTGGCTGTTCCTGTAGTGCCACTTGTGTAATATAACTGAGCGAGGTCATCGCTGGTGGCAACAGGTTCTGGTAATGAAGCGCCCCATTTTGACATCAAAAACGGTTCATATTTTTGCGAGTCGGTCGACAGTGCAGGCGGTGTTCCGGCACCGAGCCATAGAATCTGCTTGACAGTCGGCGCACCGGAATCGAAGACAGCTTTGATTTGCTGCCCGAATTCTGTGTGACCCACGAAAATCTTGGCATCGGAGTCTTTGAGAATGGCTCGTATCTCTTCTGTTTTCAATCTGTAGTTCAACGGGTTTAGAACAGCTGCCATGAAGGACGCGGCATAGTAGAGTTCCAAGTATTCGTGGCAGTTCAACGTCATGCAGGCGATTACATCGCCCTTCTTCACTCCCGCCTCAGATAGAGCTGCGATCAAAGCTGCGACACGTTTGCCAAGCTCTTCGTAGTTCATTTTCTTTTGACCGTCGGCGATAGCTTCGCGTTCCGGCCAGAGCGCGACGGCGCGCATCAAAGATTGGTTTAGATGCATGAGTTGTCAATGTCCGTTTGAAGGGCGTAGAAAGGGAATTTTAGACTTAATGCAGTCTGTTTGTTCGCGGATTGAAGAAAGTCATTAGTATTTAATGATCATTGCCAGCCGTGCGGTTTTCAGCTGGTATCCTATGCAGATACCGCGATTCACGCCCCGCCGGGCGACTCGAGCGGATCGTCAGCTTAGGCTGCGCGATTAGTATTACAACGGGTAGAAGGTGTTCGAAAATGAGTCAAGTAAAAGAGAAAATGTATAACGGAATCAAGGTCCCGGAAGGCGAGATCGTCAAATTCCAAGACGGCAAACCAGTCGTTCCGGCAAAGCCGATTATTCCGTTTATCGAAGGCGACGGCACCGGCCGCGACATTTGGAAAGCTTCGAAACTGGTATTTGATGCAGCTGTGAAAAAAGCCTACAAAGGCGAGCGCGAAATCGCTTGGTTTGAAGTTCTCGCTGGCGAGAAAGCATTCGACCAAACTAAAGATTGGCTTCCGCAAGACACCATCGCAGCCCTCAAAGAATTCGGCGTTGCCATCAAAGGACCGCTCACGACACCAGTTGGCGGTGGCATTCGTAGTTTGAACGTTTCGCTCCGTCAAATTTTCGACCTCTATGCTTGCGTCCGTCCAGTCAAATGGTATACCGGTGTGCCATCGCCTGTGACATCACCTGAAAAACTCGATGTCGTCATCTTCCGCGAAAATACCGAAGACGTATACGCGGGAATTGAGTATCCATCGGGTTCTCCTGAAGCGAAGAAAGTAATCGAAGCAATCGAAAGCGTTAGTCCAGACAAAAAGATTCGTCCGGACTCCGGCATCGGTATCAAACCAGTTTCTAAAACCGGTTCGCAACGACTCGTTCGTCGCGCTATCGAGTACGCAATCGAACATAACAAACCGTCAGTGACCTTGATGCACAAAGGAAACATCATGAAGTTCACCGAAGGTGCATTCAAGGACTGGGGCTATGAAGTAGCGGAGAAAGAATTCGGCGATAAGACCATCTCCGAGGAAAAGCTCTGGGCTGAACACGACGGCAAAATGCCTGCCGGCAAGGTTCTTATCAAAGATCGTATCGCCGATTCGATGTTCCAACAAATCTTGTTGAGACCTGATGAATACTCAGTAATCGCAACCACAAACTTGAACGGTGACTATCTTTCCGATGCTTGTGCCGCTCAAGTCGGCGGGCTCGGAATCGCTCCCGGTGCCAACATCGGTGACAATTGCGCAATCTTCGAAGCTACCCATGGTACCGCTCCGAAGTACGCAGACAAAGATGTAATCAATCCAGGTTCCGTAATTTTGTCAGGCGTCATGATGTTTGAGTTCCTCGGCTGGACCGAAGCTTCTGAGATGATCAAAGCGGCTCTCGCGAAGACCATCCAACAGAAGAAAGTAACGTACGACATGGAACGTTTGATGACCGGAGCAACCAAAGTAAAAACTTCGGAATTTGCTCAGCACATCATCGAAAACATGTAATCAGGTTTCATCACTTGGTTGATTGAAACATCGAGAAATCACAGTGAAAGCAAACTTACGAGAGGGCGGCCGATGGTCGCCCTTTTGCTTTTGATTTGCAACATCAGTGAACTTTTGCGCTACTTTGTTGTTAACAGTGAGCGACTGCGAATCCAGTCACCGGAGTTGATATGAAGAGAGCTGTTGGATCTATTCTCGCCTTGTCGTTTATCTTGTGCGGCTGTGCGAGCCAGAAGACGCCCGAGCATCTAAGCTCACAAGCCGACACGAATATCGCCGCCGGCAAGTACAGAAAAGCGCTCGCTCAATATGATGACGCAATTGCGGTAAGCGATAAGGACTCGGCACTGTTCGCCAAGCGAGCCACGGTGAAGTCTTTATTGATGGACTATGATTCCGCTCTTGCAGACTACAATAGGGCGATCGTATTGCGACCGAGTGTTGGTTGGTACCACTCGAAGCGCGCAATGGTTCTGGGCGAATTAAACAGGCCGCAGGACGCGATCGTCAGCGCTAATCGGGCGCTCGAGCTAGAGGGCAATGATCCTCAGACTCTTGCTTATCGTGCAAACGCATACGCGCAACTGGGTCAGTACGATCGGGGGCTCTCTGATGCGCTTCAAGCCCAGTATGGCGGCGACCTTGTCTACACGTACAAAGTGTTGGGAACTTGCTACATCCATTTAGGGAAACCAGATGAAGCTATCGATTGCCTACAGAAAGCTATCGATCTCAATCCGAAGGAACCGGGCTTGCTATGCTTGAAAGCAGAAGCTGAAATGCAAAAGTTGGATTTGAAGCAGGCTATAAACACAGCGAAGCGTGCTCAAGCTCTTAACCCGAAGGCAACAGAGCCATATTCGTGTCTTGCCCGGGCTTATATGCTCTCTGGCGATTTCTCCAGAGCCAAAGAGAACATCGATAGAGTTTCCGCACAGTCGGATGTGGACGGCAAAGCGCTGCTAACTGTTTACTTCATGGCTTCGAATGAAATGGAGAAGGCTCTTTCTTCAGCACTTGCGGTGGTCGAGGACCGACCTACCCCGGAGTCAAAGCAGACTCTGGCCGAAGCATATGTGTTTAATGGGCGAGCTAAAGAAGCGTTGGAGATTTGTGACGGACTGGCAAAGGAGCATCCAAAGCTGGCTTCAGTGCAACGTGGACGAGCGATGGCGTTGCTGGCATTAAATCGCAATCAGGAGGCGCGTGATGCGGCATCCAAATCAATTACGATGCTGAGCTACAACCCTATTGCATTTCGACTTAGAGCAGAGGCGCTTCAACGCATGGGCAACAGCGTCGATGCTCATTCAGACCGCTTGATGGCCGAAAGGTTGGGATATGCGGATACCTTGCCGCAGGAAAGAATCCTGACCAGCCTGAAGAGCACAATCGCTAACCGGCGAGAAGATGCCTCCGCTCTATAAGAATTGCTCTGCGTCAGGCAAGAGGTTTCTGGGAATAAAACCTTAGCGACAGCGTTCCACTGGAGTCATGGCTTTTCGCCGAATCAAACGTTGCTTGAAACTAACAATCCTGATAGTCCCGAAACGTGCGAAAAGTGCGGAAAATCGCGCTCGTTGGGGAACGGCTCGCTGACGCAGTGGATTGTCGCTTGCCAATGTCTTGAAAATTCCGTCGCCGCACCGACGATAGGAACCGTCACCAAGCTTTGTTCTACTTGCGGAAAGGCAGTTTCGGAAGGGCGGCAAGGTTCGATGACGCAATGGATCTTTCGAATCGATACATGTAAGTGCGCGAATCCAACCGTTATCTTCGGTAAGGCTTCCGGAGTTCCGGCTGTCAGCGCCTTCGACCTGCCGGATATGACATCGGCAGCGCGATATGGGGAGTTGAATTCAGTCATCACCGGCGGTGTCGTATTGAATGATGAGCCGGCCCTCGAGGTCGACCCTGACAAATTTCCGTCCGACCGATACAAAGCCGTCGAGCTCCTAGGGCAAGGGATGAACGGAATTGTTTTCCGCGCACACGATACGCTCCTGGCAAGAACTGTTGCCATCAAATCGGTACGCGTATCCACCAAATTGACAGCTGAACAGGTACTGCAATTTCAACGCGAAGCTAAGGCTACGAGCCAGCTGGAGCACCGTAATCTAATTCAGCTTTTTGATTTTGGTATCACTACCGGCGGTGTCCCCTTTCTTGTGATGGAATTCTTCCGAGGGTACACGCTGACTTCGCTGATCGAACGCGAAAAATGCTTGCCTGTTATATTATCCGTTCAGCTTCTGATCGAGATTTGCCGGGGGATCGAACATGCGCATCAACGCGGTGTCATGCACCGCGATCTCAAGTCGAACAACATCTTGCTCTTGCCGCCCGACCACGATGGATATTGGAGCTGTAAAATAATTGATTTTGGATTAGCCGCTTTACCGGCAACTTCCCTCGGCGCCGCTGATAAACGTGAGAGTGCGATGATCGGCTCCCCAGCCTATATGTCGCCTGAGCAGGTTCGAGGTTACTCCATCGATTATCGCAGTGATATTTATGCTCTCGGTTGCATTTTTTTTGAAATGCTCACCGGCGAGGTTCCTTTCGTCGGTGATTCAGCTCTTGCTACTATGATGATGCATATTGACCAGGTGCCAACGCTAGTAAGTGATCGTAAGGCTGGCTTGCTATGCGGAGATACTATCGATGCAATAGTTTCAAAAACTCTTCAAAAGAATGCGGAGGACCGGTTTGAATCGGTAACTGAACTAAAGGAGGAACTTAAGAATTTGCTGGTCCAGGTAGAGTCAGAGGAGAGAGCAAAACTCGGTGCAATTGAATCGGAACCAATAATCGCTGGATTAAGAAAGAACGAAAGGCGCAGACCCAAGGTTGTCTATTCTCTCCTGTTTGGTTGCGTGAGCATAGTCTTACTGGCGGTTCTTGGTCTCAATGCCATACGATTGAGACCGGCTCCAAAACCTGAACCGAATATGACTGCCACTATGCATAGTGATAAAGACTTCTTCGGACTTCCTCCGGTACCCGAAGATGAACTGAAAGCTCACAGTTATCCCATGACTCCTCGCGAGAGGCATCAAGCGCGACTTATTGAACAGGACAACCTTTACCTGTCGAAAAACCGAAATCTTTACATCAAGGGCCATACGCTGAGAGGCGGCGCCGACGCAGATGACGATTCGCTAAAGGTCTTGGAAGATCCAGGTAAATTTCCTCAAGTGGAGGAACTCGCAATGAGGGGAACCAGCTTTCATGGACCCGGATTGCGCTTCTTGAGCAACCGGCCGATCAAATATGTCGACCTCTCTGAAAACCAATTGTCACTATCAGCGATACCACTGCTTGCTAAGTTACCAGAACTGACTCGTGCTTCACTCAATCACTGCGTCATCGCTGATGGAAGTGATTTCACACCACTTGGAGGTTGCAAAAAACTACAGGAACTTTCAGTAAGTGACTCCAAGCTGAGCGATCGTATGGTCAAGCAACTGTGTAAGACTAAATCGCTGCTCAGCCTCAATTTGGCTGAAAATCCCGGCGTTTCAGATTCAGTTGTAGCGGATTTGTGTTCTCTGCCCAGTCTTGGGATCCTAGACATTAGCGATACATCGATCAGCAGCAGAGGCTTCCTGCAACTAGTTCAAAAGAGGTCGCTTCTCATGCTGAACGGAAATACTATTCCGCTGTCTGATGGAGAGCTTCTTCAATTAATTGATATTTTGAACACGAAAAACATGCAGTCTCTGTCGATCAATTGCAATTTGATAAGCGATGAAGCTGCGCTCAAGCTTCTGTCTGTGAGATCATCCTGCGCCGCGCTCAACTTGCGAGGTGGACGTAATTTCAAAGGAGGAACGCGCGCAAAATTAAAGTCGGTTTGGCCGACCTGTTTCGACTTAGATGACACACTCTCCCAGAGGGCAGGTCGGGAGTAGGATTTTTCAATTTATTTGTTGAGATTCGGCCAGCTCATAATTTCTTGATCGCTAATATTTGCGAATGGATCAAAGTCGGGACTTGCCGGTGTCAGTTTTTGTTTTTGCAATTTCGGATCTGCCAGTGACATGGCAACGGCATCCAGTTCTACCGGCTTTATGGCAGGCAGCACCACACCGGTTACGTCCGTCTTAATCTGTTGCAACTCAAGAAGTCTGGCTTTGGCTCGCGCAATCTGTCTCTCTCTAAGGGCTTTGAGTTTAGCTGCTTTGGCATCAAGCTCGCTTTTCTTTTGCGCAAGCAGAAGCGCTTCAGTTTGTTTCTTAATGATTTCTTCCTGAGCTGCTTTCTCAAGCATCGCTTTTCGGGCGCGATATGCGCGGATGTAAGCGAGAATCTTTCCATAGTTCCAAGTCATGCGAAAATTCCAGCCTGTTACCTTCGACTCTGCGGGAAATTCCAGTATGCGAGAATGATTCAAGGTCTGAACGGTCTTGAGAAGTGCCTTGTTCAAGGCACCATCACCGGTGCTTGCATAAATGTGTCCGCGCAGATTGCCTCTGTTGTCAATGCTGAAAATACATGCGGCTCGACCGGTTACCTGATTTTTAGCGTCTTGTCCTAGATAGGCGGTCAAGACGTGTTGGAATGAGCGGGTAAAGCGAGCTATCCATGCGTCCCAAGCTGGGGTGTTTTCTGGAGACTGGCGAAACTTTGTCAATCCATCGGAATGGCTTGCCCATTTTGAGGCATAGATTCCCTTGCTTTTATCCACAAGATCCATCATGTCATCCATCGGCATTGAATTGGCTGCCCAGCTTTTGTAGGTTTTCTTTCCTTGCATCTCTTTTGCTTTGTCTACACCCTGGCGAACCATGTTGCGACCTTGCTTCCAGATATCGTCCATCGACCCGAAAAATACCGGCGGCGGCATTTCGATGTCACCAGATGTGGTGACTTTAGCAGTCGGCTTTTCCTTGCTGAACATTTGTCCGAAGCTGTTGCCTAACATCCCGAACCAATCGGCCTTGGGTGTGACCACAGAGGGAACTTTTGGAAGTCGCTCTCCATCACTTTCTGCAACTTGCTTAGCCAGGCTGGTGAGCACCTCCGGCGGGCAGAGTCGAGCGGCCCATTCCAACTGATCTAGAGCACCTGCATCATCACCAATGTGTTGTTTTAGCAAGCCAAGATAGTAGTGTGAAATTCCATCGCCTGGATTTTTCTGCAAATCATCCTGCAAAAGAGCTGCTGCCTTTTCGACGTTGCCGGCCTTATACTCTTTTATGGCCTCTTTAATAGTGGGATTTGATGCCGCTTTGGATAAGAGTTCCGCCTCAGTATCCGCTGCGAGACATAGTTGGCTAAGTGCGATCTGTCCGCACAGTAGAATGCTGATTGTGAACGCGATAGACTTTGTTCGGAAAGACAACATCTGTTTTTCTAACTATGACCACGAATTACGCCGAGCTCCTGTAGCGCGTCGTCGACGCTGATACCACTCTGTTGGCTGTAGTTGAATGCGATAAACGCTTGCTCCGTACCGAGAATTCGCTCTCTGACTAGTGAGTAGCAGCGCAGTGCCGATTTTAGCGTTGATTCGTCGATGCAGCCGGCGACGAGCAGCATTCGACCAAGGATTTGCGGATTGTCCACGCTAACTTCGATGGCGCGCTTTATGTCATCATCGCTTACTACTCCTACCAGTGTAAGGAACTGACTTAAAGAGACTGATACCGGCGGCAGTGGCATCTCCTCTTCCGAAGTTTTTCTCGCCGTACCACCGGCACCATAATGGTCAATTTCTGTTAGACGACTTGCTGCCCACAGAGGAGTAATCTCCCCGGAGGATACAGAACGCTGGTAGTTAAGCGCTGCATCCAGAACGTCCTTACTGATGTACTGAAGTTCGACGAGAACTTGCCCGATAGGTTTTTTATTCAACAAACCAACTTCTACTGCGTACATCAAATCTGATTCGCTCATCAAACCGGCTAGTACGAGCAATTCCCCGAGGCGAATGGTGTGACGAGCAGGAAGACGATAGTAACCGCGTTCGATTAACGGCAGTTCGACCGCGACCTGCCGTTCCTTCGCTGCGCGTAAACCCTGGATAGCTTGTTCTTTGGTGACCTTACCATCACGAATCAAAATCTGAGCATTCAAAGCGGACGACAACAGGGCTTCCGATAGCACCAGATTCAGTACCAGCAGTCGGCCGAACGGCACACCGGAAGAACGGCTTTTCATAAGAGCATCTTGCAGTTGCTCATTTGTGACATAGCCGGCTTCGATTAACAACTCACCGAGTTTGTTGGTACTAACTTCTCCGGGGCGAGACCAGCCGATTTGCTCAAGGGCTTGTTCCAGACTCAGTTTGGTCCTCAGCAAAATAGACGCTACCTGTTTTGCCGCGACCGGATCGATCAGATTGTCTTTGAGCAGCGACTGCAATTGCACTGCAGCCTGCAGATTTTCCTCCGTGACAAAGGAGGACATAATGAGAACACGACCTACGGGAAGACCAACCTCGCGTGCCAGATTCAGCGCTTGAGTCAGATCTTGACCGGAAATCATTCCGATGTCGATCAGCACTTGCCCGAGTCTGTGATCCGCTTTTACGTCTTTTTCGTCTAGCTTTGGGTTGTCTACCACGATATGGTTCCTGAGTTAATTCTACTTGCTCGTCGACAAAGTCGGATTCTCTTCGAGACCCGGTAAGGTGATTATTCCACTCCCGGTGAGTTTATCGATTTCCTCGGGACCATAACCCGCATTTTTAAGGAAACTGAGGAGGTCACTCAGGCGACGGTCTTCAGTTTCAGGCGCATGATTCTTGCGCAATTGCCTGTCTACCGGCATGAGGATCTGGGGAACGTTGCCGAGGACAGGGTGTTGGAGTCCGCTAAGCATTCCGCGTGCCGCGAGCGGATAGGTTTCAAACGTCTCATTGAGAGTCTTAACAGGCGAGACGCAGCAGTTTGTACCGTGGAAAATCCGAGTCCAATCTGCCAGCGTTTTAGACTTTATCTCTTTGCCGATCGTCTCCTTGAGGGTGTCTTCCTTACTCGGATCGTCTATTAGTGGTTCGATGTCAGGTCGGTTTATGGTTTGACAAAAGACTTTCCAAAATGGTCGCTCCAGGCTGGCAACGGCTAGGAATCTACCATCTTTGCACTCGTATGTGTTGTAGTTTGGAAGTTCCCTGGGATAGGCGAAGCCACCTTCATTTGGCGTTTTCCTGGTGTATAGAACCATTGAGCCGAGTACATTCAGGGACGATAATGAAGCGTCAAACATGCTTATGTCCAGCTGCTTTCCGCCGCCGCCGTTCTGTCGCTCCAACAGCGCACCGAGGACGGAAAGTGCTCCCAGGGTGCCCGACATATAGTCTGAAATCGGAATGGACGGGAGTACTGGACGCTCATTCTCTCGGCGGTTCAGGCTTAGTAAACCTGTTTCCGCAATTAAGTTTAAATCGTGAACCGGTTCGTCTTTGCGGTCTGAGTCTTGACCGTGGCCGGTCACGGAAATATATATCAGCTCCGGATTAATCGAGGAGAGTGTTTTATAACCGAGCCCAAGTCGTTCCATCACTCCGGTTCGGAAGTTCTCTATAACAATGTCGCACTGCGGAATCAGCTTCTTTATCAAGGTCAGTCCAGCTTCGGTCTTGAGGTCGACCTTGATGCGAGATTTGTCGCGTTGAATGCTCCAGTAGAACAGACTTTCGCCATCAACAATGGGCGGCAATTTATGGGCTAGACCAGGGGTGTGCGATTCGACTCGTATAACTGTGGCGCCCATGTCGCTCAGAATGGCGGCGCAGAGTTCGCCGGGCAACATATGCGTGAAATCGAGGACTACAATTCCGGTTAGAGGTGGCATGTTCGATGAATCCTGAGACCAAACGTACAGAATACCTCAAGCGAACTCTATAGACACTGGAATTCCCTCAAAGTTATGTATTGCTGCAACGACCTGCAAATTCTGAGCGAACGATTTTGTTGTGTGGCTGGGGAGTTCTATGATGAGAGCAGTGTCTTCGATGCTGAAGGACGCAATGCTCGCCGTCCTGAAAACAATTTTGCAATCTGAACCAAGCAATGTCAGTTCAAAACCATTCAAGACCCTCTCCATAAGCTGTTTCCTCAGGGGCTCTATAACTGAAACGGGGAGGGAAACCGATGCGCGGGTCATGAAATACCACTCAGCGGACGGACAAGTGATAGCGCCAGGAGAGTAACAATCGGGCGACTCTGATTGCTGCAACAAACTCTTTGTTTTTGGATTTTCGAGAAACGATTGACGGTTTAAATCTAAAATCAATAGTTGTCCCGAACCTGCTCGAGCGATTCTTAAGAAAAGGTCTTGCTGTGACCGTTTCAAAAGCTCCAGCTCGTCGAGCGTGATCCCGACAACTTGTAGAAACGCCACTGTCCCGTTTTGTGTTTTAATCGATCGAAGCTCCGGGTCTTCGACAATAAGAAACGCATGAATGGCTGTGCCATTTCCGGGCGCTATGGGTCCGCCCAGAGGTAGTGCTGTACCCGGTTTAATTATCGTATCCATTTGGAATACGGCACGAGCCAAATCATTGAGCAAATCGCAAGGCCATGTCGCTGCGCTTTTGGAATCTTCATCGACGCGCAAGCGAAGTGTAAGCTCGAATCCGTAACCGCTTAAACCAGGGACTTCTGACTCTTTTTCGTTCAGGTCGCTGAAACCATAAGTAACATAGAGCCAGTGAGGATTCTCGCTCGTTGATGAATAAACGCCGACGCCTTCCAGCAAATTGTCCGAACCCTTGGTGAAACCGTTGTTCGCGTCGAAATACGCGACTTGTTGGTTCCCGTATTTTTTTCGCAGGGCTGAGCTGATTGCTGCGAAGCCGGGCGCCTCGTCTCGTTTTATCGGCATTGTGCAAAAATCCGTTGACCTGCGGCATCTTACCACGGCGGCGCCTTTGCCTGCACATTGTCTAAATGCGTGATATGACATATAGTAGCAGTGCTCCAGGAGCGACATTTACTAACACTAAAAGGTCGACCAGTGTCGTCAGTACGAGTTTTTGCCATCGGGTTTGGTATCGCGATTTTCGTCGTTGGTACAGCTCCTGATGTGCTGGCGGAGAAGAATCAGGACAGAGCTGAAATTAGCGGGGACAGCGCGGTTACGTCCGACGAGAAAACCGATCTGCGTAAAGTCAGCGATCCTGGTAAGAGTAGCACCGAAGGTGGTGCTCTTTCCGACGGCGACCAGGACAAAGACCTTGCGCAAGTCACCACGGCTATTGAATCAAGCGATAAGGAGGTTTCCGCCGGCAAGCTCGACAAAGCCGTCACAATGTTAATCAGCGCACTGAAAGATTTTGGCGAAAATCCCCAACTGCGCGAAAGGCTTTCACGCGTTTACTACCTGCAAGGAAAGGTCGATGATGCGATATCCGAGTTGGAAGTCGCGGTATCGTTGGACCCTACTAACTTCGACTATCACGCAGGCGTTGCCTGGTTATACTCGATTGCCGGGAAATATACCGAATCGGTAAAATACGCGAAGCAGGCGATAGCATTGGACTCAACAAGAGCCTATCCGCTTGTGGTCATGGGCTTCTCGCTCGGTTGCATGGGCAAGCGTGCACAGGCGGCGGAACTCTTGAAGAAGGCGATCGCGATTGAGCCTGAGAATGCGACAGCCTACTTGTATCTTGCGGATGTTATGCTTGCAGATGGTGATTATGAGCAGGCATTGCCGCTGTATCAGAAGAGTCTGAAGTTAGACTCGCGGACTTCCAGCGCGTTTGTCGGTCTAGGTGACTGTTTTCAGAAGCTTGGGCACCATAAGGAGGCAATTGCGGCATACACGAAAGCTGTCGATTTGGCTCCCCAGGACGCGACTGCTCGCGGGCACCTCGGATTTGCTCTGTCGCAGTCAGGCGATGTAATGGGTTCCATGCGTCAGGGCTTTGCGGCCAATTCCATACGGATTGGGCAATATTGGGGCAAGTTCATGGGAATGTTTGTTGCCGTTTGGGCGGGAATATTCATTTTCTTTGGTACCATATTTGGTGCCATGTTCATGAGCTCTCGCTTTCAGCCATTGGCCGGAGAGCAGGTTCTGAACGAGTTCTTACTGGTCTTCTATCGAGATCGCCCTGGCCGTTTTGTAATCACCGACAGGCGGTTGGTGTTTATTCCCGAACTGGTTTCACGATGGTTCGGTGCGACTCGCGTCAGTATTCAGCGAGAGCAGATCCTGGCTAGCCGCATGGATAAGGCGCAGGACGTAACGGTGCTTGTGCTCACTACCACTAGCGGTGCTGAGCTGTCATTCAGAATACCTGCGCCGATAGCCGAGCCATTGCGAAACGTGTTAAGTGAGCAGGGCTTGTTCGGTGAAGGGCTACAATCTCTTGAGGCGACTGGCGCGAATAGAGCGCTGGTTATTGAGGGCGCGGGAGATGCCGCTCAGGGTAATTCAGTAAAACCGCAAGAGATATCCCAGGAAGTATCGCAAGAACTGCCGAATTCATTCATCGCCGCTAGTTTTGATTTTCGAACACCGGAAGCGGCAGAAGAAACGGATAATGCGTCCACACTGAAGTTATCTGCAATCGAGCCAGGCGGCGCCACTGTGGAAGAATCGATAACTGCTTTAGATCGACCTAAGTCATTTGAGCGGCAAGGTGGACCGAGAGTTCCTCAGCCACAGGAAGGCAAAAATGCTGCATCAAAAGCGAAACAGAAAAAATCGCAAGGTAAACCCGCAGATAGCGACGTTTTAAAGGGACAGGCGTCGTCTGCCGGACCTGCCCACAATCGCAGGGCTGAAGACAAGCCGGCGCACAACCGGCGCGCCGAGGACAAAAAAGGTGACGACAGCCAATAGGCTTTCTACCTTCCGACGTCACTAAACATCACTCTCGTCACATTTTTGCGAATAGCTTCTTGCATCGCCTTCTGGGCGTTTGAAACTACTGATTCCAGATCCTTCGCGTCCGTTGGAACGTTGGCGATGCCAAAGAAAAATGATGGTCGTGTTTGTGCCAGTTCCGGCGCGAATTTGGACAGATTGGTTGTAATTTTGTCGACGAGTGTTGCCGCCTGACCGCTGTTCGAGTTAGGCAGAATCAGTGCATATCCCTTTTCGCCAAAGTGACCGAAGATGTCCACATCGTGTTTGATTTTGCCAATCGCCGAGGTAGTCAGGGAAACAATCTTCGAAGCCTGCATAGTCGGTCGTTCTTTGGTCTGCAGTTTCATGCAAAACACCATAAGAGAAAAAGTGGTGCCGAATCTGAAAGACCTGGCAAATTCGCGCTCAAGAAAAAATTGAACTGCTTCGAAGGTGAGAATACCCGTCTCCGTATCCGTCAAGGCCGCCATAACCTGTTTGGGAGTGGCTCTGTTGTAGAAAACTTCCGACGTCTGTATGCCGACATGAACTGTGTCCACATCCAGCGTCGTGGTGGCGTTTGACATAAATGCCTGCACCGCAGGTGATGGCAGGTTGTCGCTGCCGCCACCACCACCGCCGCCTGCACCGAACATCGCCGATGGTGGCAAAAGCGGTGCGGAAGTCTGCTGGGGTTGTGCTTGCTGACCGCCCCAGTTGCCAGGCTGGGTAGCAGGGGGCGGCTTTGTCGTGAAGGTCCCGCTTGTGGCTTGCGGATTGGTTGGAAATGTTCCGCTCGTACCTTGATTGGTGGTAAACGATCCTGTGGTGCTTTGCGGCGGAAGCTGGTTTTGCTGACCACTAGCGGCGAACTGATTTTGCTGAAATTGCGCTACCGAATTCTGCATATGTGGTGGTATGCTATTGCCGCTGTTAGCCTGCTGCTGGTTGCCTGTAGTGCTCAGCGGATCTGGGCGGCCAAGTCTGTCATTGCTGTTTTGTTCCAGATAAAAGCTGCCTGTGATTTGCTGCGCCGTCTTGGGCTCGGCGTACGGGTCGTGCATAACGCTCTGCCCGTCCGGGGTAAGCGCTAATCCTAACTTCAGAAGGTTGGTTGCAATTGCTATCCATTGACTGGGGTTGAGAGACAGCAGTAGCGAAATGTCCTTGAGAGTTCTGTTGCCATCGAGATTTTGAAAGAATCGCTTTTGGAGATCGAGTCCAAGCGGTGGACCGTCGAGGATCCTTTTCTCGAATGCCTGTTCTGAAATATTGCTGGTCGCTCTGCTGAGAACTGACATATCGTCAATACCGTGATCTTGCAGAAACGCTATATTCTCGATCATTTCAGCCGACAGATATAGAATTTGTTCGATTGGTTGGTGGATGGTATTGGTATCAGCCTTGGTGCCCTGAACAAAAGAAACTTTGCCCTGCATCCATGTGCAAAGCTCCAGCATAGCTTCTAAACCGCTCTGAGTGGGCGTAGTCGCATGGACAGGTCTGCCGTGCATAAACACCACAATGCCTTCGCCTTCTGGTGATTCTATGGTCAATTTCCCGGATGCGTCTTCCTTCGCTGCCAGCTGAAGAAGCGAGTTCATAGGTACTGTTTCCAATGAACCGCTCAAAAGTTTTGTAATTGGCGGTCGGTTTGACTGTTGTTGCTGTTGTTGTGAGGTCAGGGTGCTGCCGGGAGAGACGTATCGATTTCCTGGAGTTGCGTGCTTCAAGGTCCCAAGCGAATCAAGAATCGTACCTGATTGCTCTACTGGTTCGTCGGCCGTTGGATCTGGAGCGCCAACGCCCTGCAAAATTTGCGGATAGATCACACCGAGGTCCATGGTTCGGTAGAACCAGAGCATGCGCTGGCCCATCTCCGATGACTCATGCATCCACCATTGCATCTCGTCGTTTGCTTTCTTGAGATAAAGCGTGAGTGTGAATTGGCGAGCTTTCTCGTCAACCCAGTAAAAGCAGTGTTTGATACCTTTGATCTTTTGCGCTTGTTCTATGAATTTCGCCAATTCAGGAAGACCGGGATAGGTATCCACTCGGTAGTGCTGTTTAGGGATGTTGTGTTGGTAACTGAACATTCGCTATTGAAGGCTGATCAACGCACAAGAACTCGGAAATTACAGGCGCCCTCGCGAGATCTGAGGCCCCATAATAATTGTGCACACATTGGGAATTGTGAAACCTGAACTATTATCGGCTGTTTGTGTTGTTCGGCATTCCATATGTTCAACAATAGCAATTGTCGACAACTAAACAAGTAATATTGTCGACAAAATTTCCTATTGCATTCGCTCAGGGAATTTTTTTTCACGGCGAGCTACGGGTTTTGGGGTCAGTAAAACGAAGACTTCATCAGTGTCTATCCCAGGATGACGGAATTTCACGAATCCGGCATTCTGGGATAGACAGCCAATTGCGAACGGTGCATACCGTAGCCAGAGCCAATCTTGAATGTACCTGAACGAATGCAATGAGCTTATTGCATTCGTTCAGGTGTAACTTGAAGCTGCACCTATCGCGGTTTCCGTTGCCCGAAAACTGAATGCACGTCTTGTCTATCACACAATGACGGAATATCGAAAATCCGTCTTTCTGTCATAGACAGCCATTGGACGGCTCGTCGCATGTAACAGACGACGACCGAACTTTACGCACTGACCTCGCTTAAGGCGCAACCAGAGCGAAGTTTGAATTACCTGAGCGAATAACATAAGTCCAGTTCAGGGAACCTGAACAAATGCAATAAGAACTTTCGAGTGGTCGACAATACGAATGTTCAAATTGTGTGACACAAAACTTCCACAATTTATCCCTATACTCAATAAATCCACTTGTCCAATGGACGTTCCTTTAAAAATGACGACGCTGCCCAGTTCTAGTTCTTTTGCTCCTTGCGGTGAAGTCGCGACTGCGAGCTTTGGTCTTCTCGTTCAGAAAATCGTTCAGTCCAATTCCGGTAGACACAAGGCTCTCCGTCAGTCACCGGAAGTTGAGATGGATGACAACTGGGCAGATTTCCGAACCCGGGCCGAGCAATCTGAAAGCGCGGGCAACTTCGCGCACGCCGAGGGAATGTGGTTAAAGGCGATATTTGAAACTCACGCCTTCGACGATCGAGATTGGCGAAAAGCCTATTCACTGGATAAACTTGCCGGTCTGTACTATTCGCTGGAGCGTTTCGATGAGGCTGAGGTTTTTGCGGAGCGCGCACTTACCGCAACGCGTTTAGCATATGGCTCCGATCACCTCAAGACAGCCGAGAGCGAAGCACTCGCCGGCGCGGTTGCATACTGCCTCGGAAAACTCGAAGAGGCCTGCAGCCACGTCCACAAGTCGTTCACGATTAACGAGCACATCCTCGATCCGATTCATAAGAAAACAGCCGCGACCTGTTTGAACCTGGCGTACATCTATCATGCAAAAGGTGACTTCGATTTATCCGAGCCGTTCTATCAGAGAGCCTTTAAGATTCGCGCTCAAATCTTCGGATGGGATCACGAAATGACGTCGAAGGTCTCGAAGGCTTACGCTGAAATGGCGATTGACAGAAAGTGCCATCTCGAAGCAAAACAGATGGTCGACCTCCTGATGGAAGCCGTTTGACCTTTAAGAAGGGGTCGAAACTTCATCGAGCAAACGGCGGATTTCTGGCGGTTTCGCCGGCGGCGCTCCGGTCCGATAATGTATATTATGTTTCATTGGGGCGTCAGGAGCTCTGAAACCTTTGCCAGACTAGCGTTTTGGGACTCTGAATTTTTAGCCGTTTTTAGCGCCTTTTCGTTTTCCCAGGGATGGATTTCTAGTCGCCCAATATTTCGACCGCCTTATTCCTGAAGACTTCATATAATTGAAAAGTCAGTTCAACTTTCAGCGAGTCTTCTCCGAATTGCTGTTTCGTACCTTGCTAACTCTTCTTCTCCTGCTGAACTTCGCGTCACCGCCAGCGGTGCAGGCTAAAGCCGCTAGCAATGCAGCACTCCTGAAGCAAGGCCGTAAGCTGGTCAACGAGAAAAAACACAAAGAAGCGCAGGCTGTTTTTGAAAAGATTTTGCTGACTGAACCCAGGAACGCGGAAGCTTGTGCCGGTTTAGCCTGGTCTCTATTCAGTCAGGGGCAACGCGATAAAGCCGAGACCTACGCAAAGAAGTCGATCGAGATTGATGACAAATTTCCGATGGCTCACAACGTCATGGGCGCCATCTACTTCGCTCAGGGGAAGGTGGAGGAGGCTAAGAACGAGTTTAGAACAGTTCTTAGAATCGATCCCAAGCGCCGATGCGGTGGTTGCGCAGACTTGCGCGGACTGCTTGGTAATGATATCCCTCAGGTTCAGAATACCAAGGGTATTAAATACAAGGATTGATTAAGCGAAAAGCGCGTCAGCGATTTCCCTGGTTAGCCAGCCGTGACGAATGAAAGCGTCGACCAGCGAGGCATTTTCCTGCCACTTCATCTCCATCTGCGCAATGAGCACCATATCCAGTGTAGCCAGGTTGAGTGCAATCAAACGCTGGGCGATCGGGTCGTTACGCTCACCATCAACATCGATCAGACCCTGACCCAATAGAAGTCCCTCGAGTTGAACCCGAGATAGAAACTGTTTATCTTCCAAAACTTCACCGAGCGGCAAGCCGGTTCTGATCTGTTCCTGAACCGCTTCCTCTAATTGCTCCATCGATATTATGCCGGTTGCCACGCACATTTGCCCCAAGCGTGGATGAGTGGTTTCATTGCTCCGGGCGCTCTGATGGCTGGAGCGCGCAGATTCTGCAGAGCCGCCCGATGTCAAACACCGGTAGGCTTCGTCGATAGCGCTCACGCACTTTGCGGCCTGGTCCCGTGCCGGACCCTCCTGAAAGGATTCTGGCGCCAATCTGGTTGAGAGGCTTTTATAAGCTTTGTCAATTTCGGCTGGCTCGGTGCCTTCGGGTATCCCGAGCACCTGATAAGGGGTGTACATTGGCAACAATCCGCTGCTGAGCACTAAAACGACCTTCAGATTAACACAAGCGGATGTATGCAGATATATGACATCTGAAAAGCACTTAAAGACCCCGGCTAGATGACCGGCCTATGATAGTCAAGCATTGCTTGAAAGCCTAATTGGCGCGGTGTTCTTTGGTATTTAACTCACTTCAGTACCTGCTTTTCCTTCCGACCGTACTGGTCCTGTTCTGGCTGTGTCCATTTAAATGGCGCATCCCGATTCTGCTCGTTGCAAGTTACATCTTCTATGCGTCCTGGCGCCCGATCTACTTGTTCTTGATTCTGGGCATGACCGTCGCCAACTATTTTCTAGGCATTAAAATTGCCGATTCTAAGGACCATAAGAAGGCTTGGATGGTCACCGGCGTCATCGGTAACCTTCTGACGCTGGCATATTTCAAGTACTTCTACCTTTTAGAAGAAACATTCATCTGGGCAGCGAAACCTTTTGTCGGAGAATTACCAAAGCTCGATCTCAAGATTGTATTGCCGCTTGCAATCTCGTTCTTCGTATTCGAGTTCATCCATTATCTTGTTGACGTCTATAAAGGCAAATCGGAGCCGGTAAAAGACCCGCTGTCCTTCGCGCTTTTCCCTGCTTTTTTCCCTACGCAGGTTGCTGGTCCTATCAAACGTGTCCAGGACTTCCTTCCTCAGTTGAAGATCGAATCAAAATTCAAGCGTGAAGACCTCGACCAGGGCTGCTTCTTGATTTTGAACGGTCTCTTCAAGAAAGTGTTGCTTGCCGACAACCTGGCGCTGTTCGTCACCGGCGGCTTTTCGAATTCGGAACTGATGACGTCTCTGGATGTCTGGATTTGCGCGGCGGCCTTTTCGTTTCAGGTCTATTTCGACTTCAGTGGTTATGCCGATATCGCCCGCGGTTCCGCACAACTCTTCGGATACAAAGTTCCTCTGAACTTCAAATTCCCTTATCTGTCAGGCAGCATCACTGATTTCTGGCGGCGTTGGCACATTACGCTCGGAAGTTGGCTGCGTGACTACTTGTACTTTCCGATGGGCGGCTCCAAAAATGGTCGTTTTCGCGCTTCATTGAACCTCATCATAACCATGACCCTGTGCGGACTCTGGCACGGTGCAGGATGGCATCTGGTAGCTTGGGGCTTCTATCATGGACTCTTGCTGACTGCTCATCGTGAATTCTCACACTTCAGGGAGCATCATCCAAAGTTCCTCACTGTGCTGGATACAAAGGTCGGTCATATGTTCTCTGTGGCGCTGACGTTTGCTTCATTTTGCGTGGGAATCGTTATATTCCGTTCTGACAATATCTTCATCGGTCTGCAGATGGTGCAGAAGATGCTGTTCTTGAACGGGTTGTTCAACGCCGACCATAACTTGAGCACCATTGCCGGTATCAACTACCCGCTCATCTTTTCCAGCATTTTGTTTGTTCTTCCAGTCTTCTGGGTCGGTCAATTGGTGTGTCAGGAAGTGATTAAACGTTTTCCGCCAACCCAAGTCCCACAAGTCGTTCGAGTCGTTTACGCCACCGCGCTCATTTTTATGATCGTTGCGTTTGCGCCTGATTCTTCTCCTCGTTTCATCTACTACCAATTCTGATCGAGGCAACCGAAAGTGAAACCGTTTAATTGGTTAGCATTTCTCAGTGGAGCTCGAAAGAGTGACGTGGTGATGGCTTTGCTTTTGTTTGTCATTGTTGATGCTGCCGTCGGGATTGGGTTTGCTCTCAACCAAAAACCGCTTGCGTTTAACTACGACGTTCCATTTCGCAGTAGAACCTGGTACGCGTTGACCGATTTAGCTCAACAAAAACAGACACCAGATCTCGTTCTCCTTGGTGCTTCCGACATGACGTGCGCCCTTTATGGTGCCGAAGCGACATATCAGAAGAAAACGGTAAGCCAGCTGACTAACCACCGAAGTACTTACCTTGAAAGTCAACTTGAGAAAGCATCTGCTCCGTACAAATCAACTTTCTGTCTGGCTATTCCAGGCGAGATGCCTTCCGATCAGTATTTCATGCTTCGTACTCTGGTATCGAATAAGGTGAAACCAAAGGCACTCTATTGCACGATGGTGCCGAGAAACTTTGTCGATGCAACATTCAAAAACCCAAGTACCAGCGATGTTTACAAAAACGCTGCCAGAGTGAACGGCGTTGGAATCGCCGACGAGATTGCTTGCCGGAAGAAAGACGTATTTTCTCTTTTCGACTGGGGGCTCAGCAGGCTTTCATCAGTCTACGGGCATGCGCAGACATTCAAAAGCATCCAGCATCACCTCGTTCAGAGCATCTGTCGACCAGGCGATTCTCAGTTTGAAACAGTAAAAATGCCGGTGACCATGCGGAAATTGGCGCTTATGGACTTGCCGGAGGACTTTGCCCCGACGGAGGTAGGGCAAGATCCGTTCGACCCGAACAATAACGTTTTCGTTGATAACCTTCACGAATATCGCGTCCGATATTCTCAATTCAGCCCCAAAATCTGGGCTCAACAACTCGACTACTTCAAGCGCACCTGTGAGCTCGCTAAAGCCGAGGGAATAGACCTGGTGGTAGGCAACTCTCCTTTGACGGCAGAAAACCTCGCCATGGTGCCGGCAGATACCTATAAGCGATACTTAGACCAGGTATCATCCACGGTGCGAGCAAATGGTGGCGTCTTTGTTGACCTCAACTTGCCCGGTCTGTTCCAGCACGATGATTTCTTCGACAGCGTACACCTTAACGGCAAGGGCGGCCAAAAGTTCTTATCCTACGTTGCCGACGCAATGTCATCACGGTCCCTGGCTCAAAGCGCGACTCAGCAGACTAAATAAAACCTATTCCTTGGTCAGAACGAAATTCAGTCCCTTCGCGAAGCTCTTGTGCGAAGGCGGCAATTCGTGACCGCAGTCGATTTCTTCGAGTTCTACCTTGACTCCCTGTTTCTTCAAAGCTTCAGCCAGAGACTTTTGCAATGGCGGTGGAATCGTGGCGTCAGCTTTTGCCGACATCATGTACACGCGGGTTTGTTTGGGGAATTTTTCTATCTTTGGCATGATGCTCATGTCCAGATATCGCTTCTTAATTTCCTCGGTGTCCGGCGGACCGCCGAAACACTGTTCCAGCGCCGAGCGAACCAGCGCTGTCGTTGTTTTCTCGTGAAGCTCCACGAAATCGCCGGCCGGATACATCGCGATAACTCCGATGATTTTTCGGCGAATTTCTTCAGGCGCAGTCGCCGCATAACTGAGCGCAGTTGAAGCACCCATGGAACATCCGCACAATACAATGTCTCTGGACGGATACTTCTTCAAAATAGCATTGATACTATTGGTAATATCATTCGAAGAGTCTTCGTCCGCCCACTTCCCGCCGGCTCCGAACTGGGTGGACATAAACGTGATGCCGGGTTTGAAGTGAGTGACCGTATCAGCATAAGTGTGTCGCCAGGGAAGGGAAAAAGGCTGTTGCCAGTTTGCTCCCAGTCCGTGCATGTAGACGACCAGAAGAGATTCGTCACCTATTCCGAAAATTCCGCTCGTAGGCGCGATATAACCGACAGTCAGGTCGCGCTTTCCGCTTCGTACCTGAATCTGTTCACAATCCGTCGTCGCCTGTTTCTTTCCGCAGGCGGAGAGAAAGAACGGCACCGATAGTAGTGTCACGCCCGATACAAGAAGTGAAAGAAAGCGGTTTCTTAAGAACATCGTAAATAACTTAACAGGCAGATCCTGCGTCGGATCGCGTAATTCGCTCACATTAGCACGCTTGCCGTTTCATCAAGTTGCCGTATAGAGATAAAAAGAGTTTCAGAGCGCCCGTTCTCTTGTCTACTTGGAATACGATCTATTGATTGTTTTCCAGCGAGAACGGTTTGTTATTTAATAGCGTCGCCTACCTGATATTTCTGCCCGTAGTGCTCTGCCTTTATTGGCTAGTGCCGAGCAAGTGGCGAACACTTCTGTTGTTGGCTTCGAGTTACGTGTTCTACATGAGCTGGAAGCCAATCTACGGGCTTCTAATTCTTGGTCTGACGGCGATGAACTATTGCCTCGGCCTCTGGCTTGCGCGCAGCAATAAGCACAAGAAAGCGTTGCTGGTCGGGACGATTTTCGCGAATTTGCTAGTTCTTGCCATATTCAAATACGCCTATTTCACAGTCGATGTAATGAATCAGGCGCTGGCACCTGTAGGTGCTCACGTTCCCAATATCACCTGGCAAATCATTTTGCCGCTCGGTATCTCGTTTTTCGTATTCGAATTCATTCATTACATAAGCGATGTTTATCGCGGTGATAAACCAATAAAGTCTTTCTGGCAATTCGCATTGTTTCCCAGTTTCTTTCCGACACAAATCGCTGGTCCCATCAAGCGCTACCAGGATTTCATACCTCAGTTGAACGAGGAGAAACACTTCAAGCTGAAAGATCTCGATGACGGATTCAAGCTGATTATCTTCGGTTTGTTCAAGAAGGTGATTTTCGCTGATAACCTCGCTGTCGCCGTGGCTAGTGCGTTCTCACATCCAGAGCTTCTCAGCGGAGTAGACCTTTGGCTGGCTGTTTATGCTTTTGCATTCCAAATCTACTTCGATTTCTCCGGATACACGGACATTGCCCGCGGCTCTGCACAGCTCTTTGGATTCAAGGTCCCGATAAACTTTTCCTTGCCGTATCTCGCAGGCAGCATCACCGAGTTTTGGCATCGCTGGCATATCTCGTTGTCGACATGGCTCCGTGACTATCTCTACATTCCGTTGGGTGGCAGCAAAGGCAAGAGCAAGTGGTTTACCTACAGAAATCTATTTCTGACTATGCTTCTGGGTGGTCTCTGGCATGGCGCTGCGATGAACTTTGTTGTGTGGGGAGCGTATCAAGGGATTCTTCTAATACTTCATAAGGAATTTCGGCTTGTTGCGGAGCGCATCTCTCCGCTTAGACGAATCCTCGATAATCCCGCCGGCAAGCTCCTTTCGATTGTCGTAACTTTCCATGTGGTTTGTATCGGTTGGGTATTCTTTCGAGCGGAAACATTCGAAACTGCTTGTCGGATTATCGCAAAACTGACTTTCATACCTCAGCTCATGTCTGCTCCTGAGACTGCTTTCGCCGTCAGCCTTCCGACAATCACCGACCCTGCAATATTCATGATCTTGCCGCTGCTGCTGCTGCTCCTGCTTGCTGGTCAGATTGCCAGTGGTATCACACAGAAACAGATAGTTCGGCTCCCGAGGCTGGTAGACATTGCTTATGTCGCATCAATGGTGCTTCTGCTGCTGATTTTTTCGCCTGATACGTCGCCAAAATTTATTTACTTCCAATTCTAGTTCTTCAATAACCATGAATAAACCTGAGCCAGACAACCTGAAGTCCGTGATTGCGAAGAGTAACGCAGTGGCGGTTATTGTCGTGGTTTTGCTGGTCAACTTTGCGTTTGCGTTTTTGAATCCCTTCGGTAAAACCACGTTAGCTGATTTGCCTAAAGACCATAGCTGGATATCCTGGACCACGAGTGACTTCGTCAGTCAACCGGCGACTCCCGATATCGTCTTTCTGGGGTCATCCCTGCTTTTGCATCCGTTGACGATGCTCGATGCGCACCATTTGAAAAGGACCGTCGACTACGCTGATTACCATCGCAGTGCATATACTGAAGAGCGAATTGCAGCGAGCATGGGCGTTAAGAAGCCCATTGTCTTCAACTACGCAATGCCCGGTGGCATGATATCGGACGATTGGATTATCACAGAGGCGATGGTTCGTTCTAGGAAAAAACCTAAGCTTATAGTTCTTGGTATATGTGCTCGCGATTTCATGGATTGCAAGGTTCGCTGTCCAGGCGTGATGCCGACCTTCAAATATCTGAGTAAGGCAATCGATATGCAGCCTGTTCTTGATCTTGCCCTTCCAAATCTTACTGATAGAACCGACTTTGTGATTGGCAAGATAGCTTATTTGTGGGATGTAAAACCCGCTATTCAAGAACTTCTTCGGGGGCAGACTAGAAGTGCAATTGCTGCCTGTGGTGTTACAAATGGTGCCTTGCAGTTTTCAGCTGAGCAACTAGACAAACTGTTGACGGCAGACATGTCGGCCGAATTAGAACGAGGAATGATGGTTGAAGAACCAGATAAAGAGCGGCCTTTCTCTGACAATACGCTTGAGTATCTTCAAAGATATAAGCATCGGCATGAATCCCTTTTTGCTTCCGAGAAGCAATTTTTCGAGAAGCTTCTGATTGCGGCAAAGTCCAATGATATCAAAGTCGTAGTCGTGAATATGCCGCTTACAACACTCAATGTAAAACTCATGCCGCCTGGTACTTACAATGAATATCTTGATGCGGTGCAGACTCTGACGTCCAGGCATGATGCTATTTTTGCTGATTTTAACGATGATGATCGATTCCCCTCGAGTTTGTTTTACGACACCGTTCACATGAATTCCGTCGGCGGAAAGAGGTTCGTAGACGCGCTGGTAAACGTGATTTCCGCAGATAAGGTTTGTATCGAGAAGTTGTCGGCGCCCGGAGCCGCTGGTATCGCATCTGGTGGCGGACAGCCACTCTGACATAAGCGAGGCGGGCTGTGCTAAATACGAATGGTCGTATTGTCGACTGTTCGCATTGATATCAATTTCGCCTGAAAGCGCCAAAAGTCCGACCGATCCAGTCATTTGGCGCGAGTGACCAGTCCGCAAGTCCTGCTGTATACGTCTGTCGTATTGACGACGATTCGACAAGAAGACTGGTAGGAAGGTCGTATAGTCTTATTTACATATTTAAGTAGGTTCGTAAATTGGAATGCTCATCAAGCCGGATTTGTTTTTAACTCTAAATTTGCAGAGTGCGTTGCGCTGAGTCGGAGCGTCTAGAAACGCTTTCCGTGTTCGTTCCCGTTAATAAGTAGAGAAGCTTTTAACATAACGCTTGATGAATGAAAGCAAGAATTGGAGCCCATTCCGACTATACTTTTAGCTTGTCAGGAATATGGGGCTGACGTCAGATGAATTCACGGAAACTCTCAATCGGCGCACTGGTTGTGGTTATCTTTGCGGCGTTTTTGTCGTACTTTTGCAAGTATTCTCCGGATATGACGCCGACAGTCGACCCGAAGTACGAGACAAGCGCGCCGGAACTGCAAACGGTTCCAAATCCGAAGTTCGCTGAGGGAATTCTCAACTCAAACCTTGCAATGGTGCTGATCCACTCGGACTTCTCCGACAAGAACGCGCTGGCGCTAGATGCTCTTCGCACCTGGGCTAAAGAACAGTTCAGTCAGGATATCCAGTACCTTCACCCCGTATCTTGGACAGTCGACGAGAGTCAAAATACAATCTTTTCAGCGTTCGTAGCTAACCTCATGGGACCTGCTCGTGGACTACTTGAAGGTGGCATCAAGCAGTTTCTCAGGTGGCGTGTGGATGAGTTTCACGGCACTGATGCATATCAGAGTTTTCGCCTTGATTACTACAACCTGTTTGGCGTAGACCCTGAAGCCGCAACGCTTCTAGTGCGCTACCAGGAAGAGCGAGCCAAGTTGGCAACCGAAGTTATTACCGGGCTTCTCTATGTGATCACAGCGTTCGCTAGCTGTCTGACCTACTACTTCGTTTCAAAGCAATGGCTCTGCCGCGGTCGCCTGGCTTTGTCATACGGATGGTTGTCTGTTGCATTCCTGTACATTGCCTGCGCCTGGTACGCGAATGAAGTCTCGTTCATGGTATCAGCGGCGGTGTCAGGTCTGATTGGCCTGTACCTTCGTTATCCGGTCTCGCTGTCGTTCGACGAGGCTGGCTATCTGGATGTGCGCGGCATTGAAATAAGTAGAAGAGTGGTCGCGGCAGTAGCATGGATCTCGCTCACACTGGTAGGAATTCAGATATTGACCTGGGTCAAAAGTGGAAGCTTAATGGAGCCCGATCCAGTTACTCTGTTGGTTTGCAGTGCGACCGGTAACTTCTTCCATGATCCATCAAACATCAAGAAGACCATCTCGCACGTGGTCGGGGTCATCTGGATCCTTTCCAGTCTGTCTACACTCTATGTCCTCAAGCAGGGCGCACCGGCGACTCCTGATCTTGAAAAACAACTCGAGTCACTCGAAAACACCGGCGTAGTCAGATAGGCATAAAAATTGATTCCCTACTCATCAGGAGATGGATGAGGAAGACCGGGGCAACCGTATTCTTCAAGCGAAGGCAAGTCTTTGACTTTCGGCTCCAGCCAGTGAGGAATCACCTCACGGTTTTGTATTGAGTTTAGTACCCTCGCTGAGATATATCTGTCCGCCGCTCCGCCGGTGAGATTTTTCTGGCGTGCCTCCATACCGATCGCACGACCGATCATGTTGTTGTAGAGGTCTTTTCGCGTGTCCATATAGTGTGAGTATCTTCTGCCATCACCGGAAAAGTATGCTTCGACGTACTCATTTGCTCGGAAGAGTAGATCCGCGATCTGCTCTCCGAGTTCATAGGCCACGAGACCGGATCCAAAAGCATGTTGAAATCCATTGATGACTTGCTTGTGGACTCGAAGCGGTTTGTGGTTGACCTGAATGTCGTAGGTAAACGCGCCGTACGTCTCCATCGATGGTATCTCGGTGAACTTGCGAGGCTGAAGCGACATAGGAATTAGTTCGCTTCTACCGAACACCTTTTGTTCGTAAGCGCTTACTCTCCATATGACGCTGAAGACGTACAGAGCCAGTAATGTGATGGGTATCATGGCGATTGCCACCACACTCTTCAGCTTCGACTTCTTTGATGTAAGGGGAGTACTAACTGCTGGTTTCTGCCGGACCGCTGTGGTCATAGTGATGCCCCTTGATAACAACTAGTGTCTGCCATAAGGTCTATGACAATAATGAGTCAGAAGTGTTCCTGATGAGAAGTAAGAGTTGCGTTAAACGACCGTGAACCATGTCATAAATTGTGCACCGCAGGCAGTGCCCAGGCTGGTTTGGTAGAATGTGCTAACTGGAGAGAAATTAGGGAAATGCGTTTACTCATCACAGTTATCAGTCTAGTGGCGTGTGTCATCGTTGGTGTCGGCGGTGCCGCATATGGTGGCTCGACTCGCAACGGTTTGTCAGTTACCTCTGTTAAAGGCGAGAGTGGGACGAGCTATCACCTTTACGAGAGGGGCGCAGACCTGGATGTTGTCTGGCAAACAAAAAGACCTTCCAAGAGCGATCCCAGAATAAGACTTTGTATCCCTGCTGCATTTACCACGACGACAGGCACCGTGGTCGGTATCTATTGTGTGAACGGCAAAATCGGCCATCGTAAACAAATTTCCAAACCAATTGGCGGTGTCCTGGAAATAGTGAATGGAAAGTTCAAGATCTTCCCGAGTAACAAAGGTGCTAAATTTACACCCGAGTTTCTTGCCTCTCTGGAAACCAACAAGGCATCTCTGTTTCAGCAATTTCAGCTAGTCGAGAACGGAACGCCTGCCAAGTTCAAAGACAAAAAACACTTTCAAATGCGTGCGATTGCAAAGTTCAGCAGTGGTCTAGAGGCCATTGTCGAAAGCGATACTGCAATTGATTTTAAAACTTTCAATTCCGATTTGGTGGTGATGGGTGTGAAAGACGCCATATACACCGATATGGGTGCCTGGGATGAAGGTTGGTATCGCGATCCGAAAGCCGGCAACCTGGTTGCGATCGGTCTGGATCGTTCTAAGACCGACAAGCAAACTAACTGGGTGACCTTTGTTCAGCGTCCCTAACGGTTCAGTCGCTGCAGTTTCGAGATTGCATGACCAAAATATCTAATTGGCACGTTTGCATGTTCATCTTTTGTGTTCGCGAACACAATCGGCGTGCCGGCTAGTTCTTGCGTTCCTAGAGGACCACGGCCTCGCCTGCCATAATCTATGCTTATCAAATTCGGATTTCTGCGAACCAGAGCGGCGGTACTTTCTGCTTGCACTCCGCTCAGGCTGGCTGTTTCACTAGTCCACAAATTCAGAAACGCCGCTTTGCCGCTGGCGAACTTTCCGTTCTTCACATTATGCTCGATCCAATCATCGACGGCTTGTTTAGTTTCATACTGCGAATCGAAACTGGCGAGAGTAGTGACTTTTTCGTATAACGGACTTGTTCTGAGCTGGTTAAGCTCGTGAGCGACAGCATTGTAGCCGGCAGAGTGTGAGACGATCGTGATGTTGGAGACGTCACCTAACGTCTTTCCGTTTAGCCGCATTGACGCATCTATTGCGCCGATGAAACCGGTTTTGAATTTACTGTTCGAAACACCATTGGCGGCACCGTCCACTTTTTGCCAGGAAGGGACGATGAGGATACTGTTCGGCGGTGCTTGAGCCATTTGCTCTTGCAATCGGGCATTTCTGAATGCACTACCTATGGTGTCATTCCATCCATGGTTGTAAACGATAACGTTAACCGGTTTTGATGGATCGAAATTTGGATTGACGAAAACCTTCGCGTCTGGGATTCTGCCCATCGTGCGAGCATCGAGGCGGTCGCTGAGATTGAATGTTTGTGCGCTGCGGACTATCGGGCGCTCAGGCGCTTGCTGTCGATCGCTTGGCGCGTTTCGTTGATCTCCTGGCTGCTGCTGCGGTTTCACTGTATCTTGAGGAACGGGCGTTTCTCTTCTGCGCAGTTGAGGTTGGTCCCAGCCGGGTCTCGACGGATCCCATACTGGTAACCGATTTGGTTGCTCGTTGGGAGCCGAGAAACGTTCGGTTTGACGCTCCGGAGCCGTCACTCTTTGTGTTTCCGGTACCTTCGCCGGCGGTTCCTGCGACCTTATCCACAGACGGTCGTCGGCCGTGTCGATTGAAAGCCTGGACCTTCCGAGTTCGGATCGAGTTGCCTGAGCAACTTCAATTGGTTTCTGCGGAGACGCTTGCGTATTTACTGGCACAGTGAAATCCAGGGTCGGCGGTTCAACACGACCTGTGGTTTGACCCCTGGGCGCCTCTAAGTAGGCTCGCTCGAAGGGAATCGACGCCGGCGACGTCGATTCTGTTAACTTTGCAGGCTGATCAAGGCCTGAAGGCATAGTTAGGTTCCTCTGTTAACTGTGGTCAAAATCTGTTTCTGCATATATGCAGAAAGACTTGAACTCTAGACATGTTTACTAAACCAGTTCATTCCTTCCGGTTCGGAAGTTCACTGATCGCTCTGGTGGTGGCGAAGTTCATAGGGTTAGGGGAGTCGCCACATTCATGGAGTATGAAGCATCAACGTCATCGTTTTGTGACATAGTCTCCAAGCTGATATGATTAACCCTCACGCCCTTGTGTCGGAACTGGTATACGAGCCGCACTTAAAATGCGGTGCCCGTAAGGGATTGAGGGTTCGATTCCCTCCGAGGGCAGTTCTTTGAAACTTTTATATCTTCAGTGCAGCCCCAGACTGTGCAAGCATGATCTTGTGATAGTTCTCGCCACCCGACCTGTGGCTTTATCCTCCGCCGAAATATTTGTGGCGAAGATATAGGGGTTGTCGTCTTCAACGACGTAACCCACGAACCATCCCATCGTAGTCTTCTTGTTTTTCATGTCCGTACCCGTCTTGCCTCTGAGCACGCTTGAGCCATCATCTGAGACGACTATCAGTTTCTTGACGGTTTCCATTGCGTCTTTGGAAAAGGGCAGTTCGTTCTTATAAAGCCTGGTCAGGAACTTGACTTGCTCGTCCGGCGAAATCTTCAGTGAATCACCGAGCCAAAACTTTGTGATGCCGCCGGATATATCTTCGTTGCCATAGCCTGCTTTGTGGATGTAGTCCTTCATGCGAGCTTCGCCGATATCTTTGGCGACTTCCTGGAAGTACCAGACCGTTGAATCTTGAATCGCAGTTTGTAGCGTGTGGTCATGGTTCCACGAGTCCAACCAGCGCTTGGTACCATCCCACTTCTTTTTGTCATCCGGTCCGGAAAGGACTTTGCTGTCGAGTCCGGCAAGTGAATTGAAAATTTTGAAAGTGGAGCAAGGTGAAAACCGCTCTGCGCATCGTTTCTCATTGAATCGAATGTATTTGTCATTTTTCAAATCGTAGAGAACGAAAGCTCCCTGGTAGCCCTTGAACTTCTGTTTTAGATCGACGTTGCTTTTCAGTGTGACCGCTTGAGCCGGTTTCTGATCCAAACCGAGCGCCGCGGCCGTCGCCAGCGCGAGAGACGCAATGGCTGTCAAGATAAGCCTCTTTGTCAATCTATTTTTCATTGATTCCTCTTTGATCTGAATTGGATGCCACCTGATATGGTGGCATCCAGAACTCATGGCTCACAAGACCGCTAATTCAATACCCACGCTTTCGCATCAGTTACTGCTTGGAGGCTGCGAGCTGTTTGATTTTGACCTTGTTCTCTAAAACGCCGATGCCTTCGACTTCCATTCTTACGACATCGCCGTCTTTGAGCCAACCATACTTTGCCGGCTCAATTTCTTTGTTGGTTTCAGGATCAATTTTGGCGGAATGTTCCGCGATGCAGCCATTACCGACGGTGCCGGAGCCGATTATATATCCAGGTTCTATGCCGATGTTTTGTTGACCAAGCCAGGCCATAATACGTGGAAAGCTCCAAGCCGCTTTCGACTTGGTTTCCGGATGCGTGTGATAAAGCGTGTTGGCGTTGGTTCTCGAGCGTTCCTCGCCGTTCACAGTCAAAACCATTTCCATTTCGAGAACGCCGTGCTCGTCCATTTTTATGTCTTTGGCTGCCACCAGCTTCGGACCAATGCTGTTGCCAATGACGAATTTGCTGTTGGCCGGACCCAAACCCAGCATGTCTTTTTTCTGAATATCGCGGGCCGACCAGTCGTTGAGAATAGTCAGGTAACAGTGGTCTTTGAAAAACTTGAGAGCTTCTTCCTCGGTTTTGAGCAAAGCCTTTTGGGTGACGTAGCAACCGATTTCGAATTCAAAGTCAGGAGCTTTAACGCATTCCGGAATCGTTACTTCATCACCAGGTCCGAAAAGTTTGTCGGCGGTGATGTCGACTATGTAGTACGAACCGTGGTCGTACCATGCCGGCCAGATGCTGGTGCCGCGCTTGTCTCTGATTTGTTTGACGTGGGTTTCGAAGCCGAGGAAATCGAGCAGGACTCGAGGTTCTGGCACTTTCGTCCCAAATATCTCGACCATATTTTGGCTTTGTGTGTAAAGCATGTTGCCTCCGCTTTGCGACCGGGTGTCAAGAGAACCGTGGGGTGTCCCTGGCTTCGATGATTTGACTTTCGAAGCCGACAAATTATCGCAGCTCTGCTGCGGTTTCCCTTATTTCTCAATATTGCCCTTATAAATCCGATTTGACAGATTCAAGAACGGTTCAAAGGCGATAAACTGTTGATTTGAGACTTGGCAGCGAGGTGTATATGGACGACGAGGAACTCTTGAAAGTCGGTTCCCTGCTCAACCAGCGTTGCATGGGTGGTGTTCCAGACCTGATGCAGGAGGAGCTCGATTACATGCTTCTCTGGGAGTTGAATTCCGAAATCGATCGGGGCACCTTCGATCAGTACCTGACTGTCGCAGCAGGCGATCGAGTTCTGGATGTCGCTGCCGCACTTGAGCGCCTTGGCTCTACGCAAATGGTTGCGGTGTTGAATCAGGTAATCGGCTTGTTGCCGGGCGGATGGTGCGAGGACCTGAACGAAAGGCGCATTCGGGTTGCTGCCGTCCCAAACGGCCCCGCCATGTTCAAAGCGCTGACTCAGGCGTACTATGACGCCCTCGAAGCAGAGCAGACTGTGAGTGAGCGTATGATGGGGCGAATCCACGACGCATACATTAGACGTGGGCTAATTTAGTTTTTAAACATAACTGCGCGGCTTTTGCTTCAGTTGAAAACTGCTTGAGCTGTTATACTCTGGACTTGTCTTTTGGCGCGGAGTCAGCAGCTATGAAACATTCCGAGGCATTCGTCAAACTCGTCGACGAGGTCAGACCTCACATCACCGAGACTACTCCTGAAAAGGTCCTGCCGCGTTTGCAGGCCGGGGAGAAGTTCCATTTTGTCGATGTGCGAGAGGACAGCGAGTGGGAAGCGGGACATGCTCAGGGTGCTATTCACATCGGTCGTGGTGTGCTTGAACGCGACGTCGAAGGTATCATACTCGATAAGTCCGATGAAGTGATTCTCTATTGCGGAGGTGGCTATCGATCGGCTCTGGCCGCATTCAATATGCAGAAGATGGGCTACACGAACGTGGTTTCCATGGACGGAGGCATTCGTCGCTGGCGCGAATTGGCTTATCCGGAGGAGAAACCTCAGCATGCGAAAGTATAGCCCCGTCATCGCCCTTGGTATCAGTATCGCATGCGGTGCGGCCGCTCTGGCCGGTGAAGCGTCGGACGCATTCGTCCCGATTCAGGATTCGACCTCCCGAGATCCAGCCGGTATGCAGCTTATGTTCATCTCCATTGGAATTCTCGTGACGATGGTGGTTGCAATTTTTACAGTGACCACAATCTACATGGTGAAGGGGAGCAAAAAGAATCGTCGGCAAAACGAGAATTCCGATTGATTGCCGGACCTCGGACTCTACGATTAATGGCAGTATGTGAAACCGTCAGTCCACTATCGTTTTGGGCGTTTTTGGTAGTCAAGTATTGTGCTAATGCCAGGCACCACCGATAATATCATCGGAGTGGCGAACGCTAGAAAGCAAAATTGATGAACAGCAAAAAGAAGGTATCACCGAAAGCTGATCCTATCGCACTGAACGGTTTCGAAGCCCTTCTGGACAAAGCTCATGTTGAGGTCGCAGAGCCAATCCAGCCGCAGAAGCCGGATGGAGTGCAGCTCGAAAAGACGACGACGTACTATGAGACGAGAACGTTACTTGAGCTCCTCGGGCAAGTGCAGAAGGTGCACGAGCTTTTGAATGAAACCAATAAACGTCTAACCAGTGCCTATTCGCGCGTACAGCATATGGAGAAAGTTGTGGAAGATCAAGAGAAGAAACTCGAAGTAATTCCCGCTCTCGAGAAGCAAGCACAGAGAGCGATTGAACTGCAAGACAAGCTCGATAAGGCTATCGCCGAACTAGAGAAGTTGCGCCAACCCTGGTGGCATCGTCTCTCCAATAATGGAGTCAACAAGATCTAGTTCATGCGAAAGTGATATTGCCAAAGGCGAGATGCATCAGGTGTCTCGCCTTTCATTATGCTTTGGAGCAGCTAGGAGCGTTCTCTTCCACTACGACTTCATATCCGGCTGTCCGCCAGGCATTGGTACCGCCCACGGTGTTATAGAGATACGCGACCCCACCGCTCTTCAGGATATGCGTTGATATGCTCGAACGATATCCGCTCGCGCAAATTATCGCTGTGGGACGACGTTTGTCGACCTTGTCCAGATTTCTCTTCAGGTCAGCAAGCGGGATATTGATCGCGCCGGGTACATGACCGGCTTCATACTCGCCTTTGCGTCTAACATCGATAACCTGAAGATCTTTTACTTCCGCCATTTTTTCTTTGAGCTGATCGATTGTGATCTGCGGCGTTTCTCCAGTGTCGTGACCGCTCTTGATCCACGCATAGATTCCACCTTCAAGATAACCTACGACTGACTCATGACCGGCTCGAGCCAAACGTGTGATTGCTTCGTCAATTTGTTCTTTTTCTTCGACGACGAGGATCAAAGGTGTTCCTATCGGAATCAGTGCACCAGCCCAGGATGCGAATTGTCCGCCCAAGCCGATGTTTATCGAACCTGGAACGTGCCCGCCACCATAGAGAGTGTTAGTGCGGGTGTCTACTACCAGATGACCCCTGCTCATAGCCTCGTGGACTTCCTGAGGATTCATCGGCTTCGGTTGAGAGAGCCTGTCTAAAGATTGCGCGCCTTCTCTATTTTTCGCGACGGCGGTCGGAAAATAGGCGGGGACCTCGGGAAGATCGGTGCACATCATAGCGATGAAATCATCTTTGCTCATCTCTTTGAGTGCGTAGTTAAACTGTCGCTGCTGTCCGATTGTGGAGAAGCGCTCTGCCGACATGTTCTTACCACACAAAGAACCCGCCCCGTGCGCTGGATAGACGAGAACCTGGTCGTCCAGCTTCAGCAGCTTTTGTCGAAGGCTGTCGTAAAGTAAGCCTGCCATCTCTTCTGAGCTGAAGCCTTTCGCGCTAACCAGGTCCGGGCGACCGACATCACCGATGAATAATGTGTCGCCGGTCAGCACCATGGCAGGTTTGTCGGATTGCTCTTTGTCCGTGACCAGGACACAAATGCTCTCGGGAGTATGCCCGGGCGTTGCGAGGATGTCGAGTTTGACTTTCCCGAATTCGATAGAATCGCCGTCATCCACCGCTCGATGAGCAAAGGACGCCTCCGCGCGTTTGCTGAAAACAATTTCTGCGCCCGTCTTTTCTGCCAGTTCGCGGTGACCGCCCACAAAATCTGCGTGCACATGAGTCTCAATGATGTATTTGATTTTCAGTCCTTCTTTTTCAGCTGTCTCCAGATACTGGTCTACGTCGCGTTGCGGGTCTACAACGCATGCTTCGCCTTCCGAACCAATCATGTAAGAAGCGTGAGCCAGGCATGCAAGAAAAAACTGTTTGAAGAACATCGCTCAATCCCCAAGTAATTCAACCAATAGGCTAACCCGTCCGCGCCCAGAGCGCCTAAATTAACACAGTGATTTAATGATATCCGATACCTTGGCTTCTCTGGCAGTCGCTCTTTCGAGTCTGTATGATTGTCGATTCGATCGGTATGTCTCGGAGAAGTCATGTTAAATCCTGTTGTTTGGCGTTATTCCAGGTTTTTGTCTACATTGCTGGCATCTACATTGTTGATTCAGTTTCCAGTCACCGCCAGGGAGAATTCAGACCCGGCTAAGGCTGGAAAGAGTGTCACCAGGTCGCAAACCAAACCTCGAAAAACGAAAGATGCAGGGACCATCAAACATGCCGTGCGCCTGCCCAGAACAGTTCTTCCCGAAACTTACCGAATCTTCATCGAGCCCGATCTCGAGAATGGGCAATTCACGGGCGAGGAGACCATCTTCACCAACGTGAACTCGGCTACCAGAGATGTCGTATTGAACGCAGTAGGTTTAGAAATTGGTGAAGTCGAGATTGCTCAAAATGGCGAGGATGGGCACGGTAAGTGGATTGCGCCGGAGCAGACAATCGAGAACCCGGAAAAACAGCAGATAACCTTTCGCTTTCAGCAAACGCTTAAACCCGGTAAGCATGAGTTACGCATCAAGTTTGGCGGGAAACTGAACGAAAAGTTGGAAGGTTTTTACCTGTCAGGTTATACCGATAGTAGCGGGGAGAAGCGCAAAATAGCCTGCACTCAGATGGAGCCGACCGATGCTCGCAAGGTTTTCCCATGTTTCGATGAGCCGGACATGAAGGCGACCTTTAAGGTAACTCTTGCTGTGGACGAGAGTATGACTGCGATTTCAAACGCTGCGGTTCAATTCGACAAAACTGAAGGGCGAAGCGGAAAACGACAAATCACATTTGCTGAAACCCCGAAGATGTCCACTTACCTTGTGTGTTTCGTCGTCGGCGCCTTTGAAGCAACCGAAGCCGTGCGAGTCAATAACGTCGACATCCGTGTGTGGGCGACGCCGGGGCGGAAGGCGCAATGCGCGTTTGCCAGCGATGCCGCTCAAAAGATGTTGCCGTATTTCGAGAAGTATTTCGGTGTTAAGTATCCACTGGCAAAACTTGATTTGATTGCCATACCTGATTTTTCCGCTGGTGCAATGGAAAATCTGGGTGCCGTTACCTTCCGTGAAACTCGCCTGCTTGTCGACGAGAAAACCGCTTCAACTGTCGCAAAGCAGGACGTGGCCTCAGTAATCGCGCATGAAATGGCTCATATGTGGTTTGGCGACGTAGTAACAATGAAGTGGTGGGATGACCTCTGGCTCAACGAGGCATTTGCCACCTGGATGTCCGTCAAGGCACTGGAGTCGTACAAGCCGGAATGGAATCCCTGGGATTTGTTCGTGAAGGATCGAGCGCCGGCACTGGCATCCGACTCTCTGAGTTCGACAAAACCAATCTACAACGAAGTTTTAAATCCGAGTGAAGCCGAAGAGATGTTTGACGAAATTACCTACGAGAAGGGCGCTTCCGTACTTCGAATGCTGGAGAGATTTCTGGGCGAAGAGATTTATATGAAGGGCATTCAAAAGTACATCGCGGACCATCAGTTCGGAAACGCCGAGACCAGGGAGCTTTGGGATGCTCTGGAAAAGGTCTCGGGTAAACCTGTGGCGTCGATAATGCAAAATTGGGTTTATTCTCCCGGCTATCCCGTCGTGAAAGTGGGAGAGCGCTTGTCTTCTAAGAAAGGTGCAGGAACCGGGGTAGCGCTTGGACTGACCCAGGAATATTTCACAATTTCGCCGGTGGATGATTCCGGAAGCAAGACCCAAAAGGCGGCGAACGAAAAGGAGAAGAAACTGAAACTGTGGCAAGTGCCCGTTACCAGCCGTGTTTTGAGTGACTCGACGAAACCGCCAGCAGACTCGTCCGGATTTTTGAAGCTTCTTATGACGGAGCGCAAATCTGATTTACTGAATGTTCCAGCTCAAGACCCAATCGTTGTAAACGCACTTGCCGACGGCTATTATCGAGTTCAATATCCGGGAGACATGAGCGAGTCTATTGGCAAAGTAGCTCAAAAGGCTATGACTCCTGCTGAGCGCTATCAGTTTTTGAACGACTCGTGGGCGTTCGTAGAGGCTGGGACAATGCCGGTTTCGCAATACCTGGCTCTGACTGCTTATTATCGCGATGAAACAGATCCAAATGTCATTGAACTGTTGGTCGCGCAAATTGCCACTCTCGACTGGTTTGTAAAAGACGCGTCGCGTGCCGAATTCGCGGCGTTCGTCAGGGACCGTTTTGGACCGATGGCTCGCAAACTTGGATGGGAACCCAAAGATGATGAAACTGAGTTGACGCAAGTTTTGCGTTCTCACGTTCTAACCGCAATCGGTACCTATGGACAGGACCGAGGCACCATCGCAGAGGCAAGAAAGTTCTGGGATATCTATCAAGAGCAGCCGGAGGAAATCAATCCAAATCTATACGAAGCGATCGTTGCCATAATGGCTTACAACGGAGATAAGGGCGTTTATGATGAGATGGAACATCTGTTCAAAAGCGCTACGACACCCGAGGCAAAGCTCCGAAATTTATACGGCTTGGCATATTTCCGTGATCCGGAACTTCAAAAACGAACGCTGGAGCTGTCCTTAACGGATGAAGTAAAAACGCAGGATGCACCACATGTGATCCTACACTTGTTGAAGACGACGGCTGGGCGAGAGCTAGGATGGCGCTTCGTCAAACAGAATTGGAAAGAAATGGAGACCCGCTATCCCGTTCATCTCTTCCCACGCATTGTAGGCGGTGCTGCATCATTCGTTTCCAAATCGCAATCGGACGACCTTGAGCAATTTCTTGCCAGTCATCCGATCAAATCCGGAAATCGAGTGGCTGGTAAAGTCATTGAGAGGGTGCGTTCCAATGTCAAAATCAACGAACGCAGTGGCGATTCGCTAGACACCTGGCTGAAAGATTTTCGCTCCAGGGAGAGCGCGAGCCGATAGCAACTACATCACATAATTTGCAGTTTTTTGATTTTTAGGTAAAGTAGGAAAGGAGCCTGATGCCGGGAAAGACTCCTCACCGCAGACCTAAGAGTTCTCATCAAAAATGGAAAGCAGCGCAAATCGGGAGGCAACTCCCCCTGTCCGGGCACTCGTCCTTTCGGGCGGTGGCGGTCGCGGTGCTTATGAAGCCGGTGTGGCTAAAGCATGTTTCGAGCGAGATTTTCATTTTGATTGGATTGTCGGTACCAGTATTGGAGCGCTAAATGCTGCGCTTGTAGGCCAAAACGACCTGGTTCTGCTGGAAGAAATGTGGCAGAGAATTAAATCGTCGGATGTATATAGACTGCCGTCCCCTGCCCATCTGCGTCGAGTATTTTTTGGACAACAGCTCGGACTTTTAAACACTGCTCCGTTGGAAAGCCTCTTGAGGAGCTGCGTCAGTTTAGAGAGGCTCAAGGCCGGCAGATCGAAAGTCGGCTTCGTAACCACTGATCTTTGCGGTTTGGGTACTAGAGTCTTTACTGGAGATGAGATAGAGACTCAGGATGATCTTATCGATATTTTGATGGCATCATCTGCGATACCGCTTCTATTTCCTCCCAGATCGCTTAATGGTGAGGGGTGCTGGATGGATGGAGGTTTAGTCAGAAATACTCCGATTCAGGCGGCTATAAACCTTGGTGCAACTGAGATTTATGCGGTGCTGGTTGAGCCTAATTCCGCCGACGCTTGCCCGTCCTCTTTGACGCAGTTGATTTCACGTGTGCTGGAAATCGTTTTCGATCACTCCGCCCGCAGTGGCATTGCCCACGTCACTCAGCACAATCGAATCCTGGATGCCGGGCGCTCGCGCGGAGGAAACGGCAACTGGTGCTTACTCGAAGAAAAAGAAGTTGCTTCCGCCAGTGGAGACGGTACCGGCAATGGAAATGGTACACGACCGCAAGGATGCGCGTTCGAATTCGTCGACCTGTCAAAACAGGCAGGTACCGGAAAGCGGGTTAGTTTGTACATAGTAAAGCCGGAGCGCCAGATCCTGGGCTCTTTACTGGAGATTGATCCGCATGTTTCAAACTGGCTGCTCAAGCTTGGGTATGAAGACGTAATTCGCAAATGCGAGCCTGCTGTTGTTTAATCACGCAGCTGTTTTGTTGTTTAAGAAACGTCGTTTTACATTGACTCAATGGCGCGCTGTCTGTCTCGTTTAGCCTTGTCCGGCTGCCCCAGTTTTTCATAAACCAGAGCACGTTGCCTGTATGTATCGGGAGATGGGAACGCTGAGTTTTCCAGGGCGTTTGTGTAATCCGCAAGTGCCTGAGGGTACTGTTTTGTCGCCAAATAGCAATCTCCCCGAAACCGATATGCGTCGCTGTTGTCGGTTTCACGCTTTAATAGTTTCGAGTAGAGAGCGATCGCTTCGTCGTACTTTTTGATCTTGCGGAGCAGATTTCCGTATCGGTAAACATAACCTACTGCATTTTTCGTCGATTCAAGCGCACGTTCAAAATATTTGCATGCGCGCTCGCCCTCATTTAGGTTCTCGAGGCAACTCGCTGCAGACGCATAGGAGCTTGCATCTCCCGGATTATTCTTGATGGCTCTTACGTAGTCGTCGTAAGCATGCTTATAGTCTCCGGCGTAAAAGTAAAGGTTGGCTCGATACTGATAAGCACAGGCTGCGCCTGGAAACCGTTTAATATAATTGTTGTACACCTTCAGTGCTTCTGCGCTCTTGCCCTTCTTCTCGAGCGCTACAGCGTGCCAGAGATCATTGTTTTGAAGTACGGTTTTATCGTGATCGCGAGGCAGCCGAGCTTGGCTATACAATTTGCGCAGAGTAAGGACGATTTTGTCGTCTGTCGGGTCTAGACCGTAAGCATATTCGTAGGCCGCGGCTGCCCTTCGATAATCCTGTCTTGATTTAAAAATATCGCCTCTGGCATTCGCCGCTGGTTTATATGCTTGGTTCAGTTGTAGTGCTTTCTGGTAGTCGGCTTCTGCTTTTGCGTACTCTCTTTTTCTGCTATGCAGCCGACCACGAAGTTGATAGACATTGGGATTATTCGGATATCGCTTGAGCAGGCTCTCTATTTCCGCTTCGGCTTTTGAAATCTCTTTGTGATCGAGCAATTTGTCGCATGTATAAATATCCTGGATTTCTGGATCTGTCAGCGCATCGCGCGCGGACGAAGCGCAAATCAGGTTGCAAGCAATGACCAGTAAGATTGACTGTATAAATGAGTAAACGCGCATTTTCATAGATGGAAAGTTTTTCCATCCTAGCACGCGTTTACCATGATTCGAATGCGACCTAACCTCCGGAATCCTCGTTTGCAAACGGGTAGGTCTGGGTCAGGATTCGATCGAATCCCAGGTAAGGGTCGTCGAGGTCGGCATGTAGAACTTCGCGATATAGCCAGTGTTTCATATCGTCCGGCTTGAGCGTCCTTTTGGTCTTGATGAGCGAGTCTCGAAGATAGGCGTGAATCAGCGGCCTTCTTTCTGACTCGTTCAAGTCAGAATCAGACTGTAGCGCCGCGTTTAAAGCCGACCCGGTTTTAGCCGGCGATTCAAACGGCACCGCAGGTGGTGAAGACGAGCTTGCAATTACTTGCACCGCGGGGACAAGAGGAGGCGCAGAATAGCTGTGATAAGCGATTAGCTTCCTGTTCATCTGCTCTGGGTTGGACGTCAAGTCAGCAAATTGGCTCTTGATTAAGGAGAGCGCTGACAAGTATCGAGATTGACTGTAGATTCCCGGAATTACATCGATCACGCTTCCGTCACTCGTACATACGTACGTTGCAATATTTCCATTCACTGTTCTGGTCATTGTTTTTCCCATTCCAAAATCTATCGTGATTTTCGGAACAGGTCTTACCGAGACCCAGGTCGGTTCAAAATTCTGGTTGATGTAGCTGGAAACTTCAGGCGACGAAAACAGCACGGTTCTCGCAAGTCTTGCGTTCGTTCAGCAGAAGCGATCGTCCAGTGAACCCATCATGTGAAATACCAGAACCGGTTTGCCTGATTTCGACGCACTTTTCATCGCCGCTGTTAAGTCTTTATGCCATGAGACCAGTCCGGGTTTGACCTTTACCGTCGCCACTGCCGGCGGTGCTGAAATCGGGACGGCATTATCGAGTTTCTCTAACTCGCCTTTGGTCTCGAGACTTTTAAAAAGATCCGGTGCTGCACTTGTTTTCAGCATCGACTTTAACGGAGCCTCGATTCGCAATTTGCTGAAGTCGGGCTTCCTCGGAGGGGCAGACACATCTTCCGATTTGATCATCCGCTTCAGCGGAATTTCGATTGCCGCTTTACTCATGTCCATACGGCGTGCCGTTTTCAAGGTTTTATTTGACAGATTTTGTGCCGATGCTGCTGTCGTCAGGGAAATTCCGGCAATGAGGGACGCTGCAACAGTCAGGCTGATCCCTGTCGAGAGGCGCCTTGATATAGACGACTGTTTTGCACGCGACCACTTATTTTTGAGATTCACGGTTTAATCCTCTATTTGCGCCGGAAACGGATTACTCTGGATGCACAAAATCAATTTGAACCATCTGGACCTATTCTGATTAGGCAACGCCGTTTTTGATCTGGTGTAAACCCTGAAGTTCTGCAGGAAGTTTCCCGGAACTTTTGTGACAGAGCGTAATAACCCCCTTTGCAACCCGTCTGAATGGAAGTATCTTTGTTCTGTAAAAAAGGGGAATCCATGCAACAGGTCAACGATTATGCATCCCTACTGGATTCAGAAAATTGAGGAGAGCAGAAAGACGTCCGTGACTAAGTTCTGGGTCGTAATTGTGCTCATAATCGTGCTTCCGTTGTTGCTGGTCATGAAGCATGACCATTTTATGATTCTCGGTGTTCTATGTTTTGCAGGCGCCGGATTGCGGCTTTACTGGCTGGGGCGAGACTTGCCGTCCACTCCCAAAGATCAACTTCCGGCGTCGGCAGACCTGACACATCAAACTGAGACGCAGGTTCCTACGCAGTGGCCGTCTAACACAAATCCGAACATTTTCGGCAGCCCTCAGGCACACTCTGCCTTCGCCTCGGCACCCGTGCCGCATATGGGTGTTCAAACACATCCGTTTCCCGAACAAGCTCAGGTCGTCTCAGGTCAGTACGTGACCGAAGCGCAACCGCAAATAGCAGGCGGCGTGCCTACTCAATTTCCAAATGGTTTGCCGCCAAATCCGTTCCCTCAGAGTCAACAATCTGTCCCGCCGTTGACGGGCGAGGAAGAGCTGTCCAGGACCCAATCTGGTATAGAAACCGCGGCGCCTCAGAGACCGCTTCACTTCCACGACATGGCTCGCTGACGAGTTTCGAAGGACCATCGTCGTCTCATTGGCTTGACGTACTTACCGTACTGTTCCTCTTCGGCGGGTGTTTCTTCAGGTAGCGCTTGGCTCCGTCTGACAGTAAATCTCTGTGCATTCTCCAAGGGTCCTTGAAGAAATAGACCGCAATGTCCTTGTCCAGCATATGCGTGGAGACTAATTCGATGGCGTAGAGTTCTTCGTTCTTTCCCTCTCCGTAAATTATGTTTTGTCCCTCGCGTTTTTGTTTCAGCAGCTTTTGAAAATAGAGCATGGCGCTGTTCTGCTCACGCGGCATATGACCAGACATAACTGCGACGTGAAGACGTTTCCACTCATCTTTCGGAATGGTCGCTTGCCACTTCTTCATTTGTTCGTCGATTGCTTTGAGTTCGAAACTGATTGCCTCATAAGCATTCTCTAGAACCAGCGGCCCCGCTTGCCTCGTGTATTCCATGAGTCGTGCGCTATCTATCGCGCCCGCTTTCTCAATTTCGTCGATGAATTGAGATGTTTTATCTATGAGGAGATGCTGTCGCTTCAGACATTCATCGGATAAATTCCATAGCTCTAAATTTTTAGAAGCAATCGAATATGACTTTCTAAAATTATTCAGCCGCTCCAGAGTTGGCTTGGAAAGAGCTTTCCCGTCTGCCCCCTCGAGGATAACAAATATCGTCAGTGGGATGTGGGCAACCGACTTCAATAGAGAATACTCAGCCGGAATGATATTGGTCTCCTCGCGTTTGCCTTTGTAGTCGAGGATAAGTTTGTCTTCCTTTTGAATTATCAATGGTCCGCTGGTCGAGTATTTGTCGGACCTGGCGAGTGCGTATGCACTCCTGAACTGCTGGTTCATCTCGTTCCATGGAGCAAGCAATTCTTGTTTTGTTGCTGCTGTCTTCGACTTCGACTCAGCTTCTGCTCTGGACCCGGTACCTGGAACGCTCGAATCAGGTGTGTTTTCTGCGTTCACTGAATGAGTGAGTCCAATCGACATTGCCAGTGAGATTGCCAGGGCAGAGATTTTCTTATTCAACTATCGCGACCTGCTATTCTTCTTCAACTCTGACGCAAACAGCCGCACGTCCGTCTGAGAACGCGAGACCCTCGTTGTATTTCGGCTTGATGACCAGCTTTCCATTCTTGTTGATATAACCGAATTTTGAGTTGATCTTCACCAGAGCGCGTCCCTCGGAAAATTTTTCTGCTTCGTCAAACTTATATTTGATTACGACATCGCCTTTTCTGTCGACGTAGCCCCAGAGTCCCTCTTTTTTGACCGGTGCAAGTCCTTCTGAATACGCAGATCTCGATGCTAATTCAGGCCTGAGCTGGAAATTGCCGTTTGAATCGGCAAAACCAAACTGACCATTTTGCCTGACTTCAGAAACACCATCCGTGTAACTTTCCGCTGTCTCGAACGCCGGTTCTACTTTCAGTGTCCCAGATGTGTCCACAAATCCCCATTTGTCCTTCACCAGAACAGGTGCCAGACCGTCTCCGAATGGCTTGGCGTCGTCATAGGTCGGTTTTACGACCAGGTTGCCGGTCTTGTCGACAAATCCCCACTTATCTCCCTGCTTAACCGGACCGAGACCGTCGCCCCAGGACTTCACATCGTCGAACTCAGCTTTGACGATTTGAGTACCAGTGGCATCGATAAAGCCCCATTTCCAGTTGTCGGCGCGTACTGGTGCCACTTCATTCTTGAAAGGTCGAGCCTCCAGGAACTGAGGCTTTATAACGAGTTCTCCTGATTTGTCGATAAAACCCCACTTGCCACCCTGTTTGACGGCAGCAAAACCGTCTGAATAAGAGAGTGCTCTTTCGTACTTGGGCTCGATTAGAACCGCACCTTTCCAGTCGATATAACCCCAGCGTTTTCCAATATCGGCCGGGTCGACCTGAGCAGCTTCCTGCTGGGCACTATCGGCGGTACTATCACTGTTGCCACCACCGGTGGAGCAACCTGAAAGTGTGAGCGCGAGCCAGAGAAGCAGAATGGTAAGGATTAATTGCATTACGTGATATTATCGGACGCTGTAAGGGAAGCCGAAGGCACTTTAAACAATCAGCCCTACTAGCATAGTGCGGTATAGCGCTCGATGCAAGGCGACGAGATATTTGAACCCGTCAGACGGAGTTCAACTCGGCTTTTACTTCATCCAACTTTTGCCTGTCACCAGTCTGTTCCAGGTAGTCCGAGTATGTTGATAAAACTTGAAGCTTTGTCTCTCGCGGGATATTGACTCCCTCGTCCGAATGGAGAATCTTGATGGCGTCGGAAAGCAGAGGACCGGCCTTATCAGTTTTCTTGTCCTTCAAATAGTCTTCTGCCAGAAGACCCATGAGAGAACAAGACTCAGCGCTTTTAACGCCATTGAATGTTTCGCTGAGGCTTAACGCTCTTTCAATACTCTTAGCGGCCGCTTTGAAATCGTGCTGGTCTCGATAATACATTCCGATGAGCCGGCGATCTTCGATCACACCTCGCGTCTTTCCAGTGCTTTTATCGACATTTTCGGCGATATTGTAGATAGCCAGGACATCAGCGCTTTTTTCTGCATTTTCATACATTTTGCTCAGCTTCCCAAGCACATAAAGCACCCGCGACTCCTCTCTTGCACGCGAGCGGAACATTAGCGCAAGCGCACGCTTGTAGAAACCCTCGGCGGTCTCGAATTCAGCTGGGGATTCGCTTGCTTTGGCTGAATGGATATCGCCTAAGTCTGTGAGCGCGCGAGCCAGAAGAAGGACCTGATTATCGTTAGCTTCTTTCAACAGGTCGCGCGCAGTATCGAAGTCTTTGGCTGCGTCCGTGAATTTGTCATTCATAGCCTTCGCTTCGCCAATCAGGATATGGCATCGCGCCTGTTCCACATCGTCTGATTCTTTCAGTTGATCCATCGATGCCAGGGCGCTTGTCGCGTTAGCGGCAGCCGGGTTTGGCTTTTTTCTCGACAAATCAACATCAGCGAGCTGGCATTTCATTAGTGCAGCCTGCGAGCTGTTCGACCGAAATGCATTTCGCGCTATCGATAACGCTTTCGAGGCATTTGCTCTTGCTTCTTCCAGTTTGCCTCTGCGCCGCTGGACTTCGGAAAGCGCGTCCAGCGTTCGGATCAATCCGGTACTCTCGCCGCCTGCAACTTCCTGCCTGCTTGATACGGCATCCGAGAGATTCTTCTCCAGCACATCATATTTTTCGTCGAGATTGTCCTTGAGATCAAGCAGAGTCAAATTATCCACCAGACCTGCAACTACCAAACTTTTTTCGCCCAGCGACTTTCTGGCTATTTTTAAAGTCTGTTTGAGCACACTGCGAGCGGCGCTCCATTGCTGGTTGTCTATGTAGTTTTGCGCGACGTCAATCAGTTGAAAACAAATATCCTCGATTTCCTCGACCTCTTCACTGTCGGAACTCGTGTTTTCTAGCCGGGTTAGAAGTTTTCTTTCTGTCTTGGCAATAGTTTTGAACTTGGACTGTTGTAGATCATTTATTTGCGATTCCAGCTTTTCGGAATCCTTTATCCTTCCCTGGATTCGGTAGAGGTCTACGAGATTTTTCATGGCAGGAATTTGCCATTGCTTTCGCTCCTCGGATGCCACCTGCAACGCTTTGTTAGCCTCAGCCTCCGCAACATCATAAGAGCCTGCGTCGAAAGCGTTTCGATAAGCGACTATGGCGCTGTTGAAGCGCTGATCGGCAGGTACGATTATCTGCTTGATACGATCCTGGAAGAGGAAACCGCAGGCAATTAAAACTACCGCCGTCACGGAAGCCGCCACTACAGCCGGAATTCCTTTGCCTTTAGATGCACGCTCACGAATTTTTCTTTGCTGGTAGCCCGTAATGAGCTTGTTGATACCACTGCCTGAAGTGAACGCGCCAACGTGTTCCAGAGCATCCTTCAGCTCGTTCATAGTCTGGTAGCGATGACGCGGATTCTTGGCCATCGCCTTCAGAATGATGAACTCAAATTGAGTTCCGTTTTTGAATTCCGGCCTGATGTCACCCAGAGGGCGAGGTCGATCGTGGGTCTGCATGTGGAAAGTCTCATAGACGTTCCCTCCCATCAGGGGAGGTTCTCCCGTCAGTGCTTCGTACATCAGACAACCAAGAGAATATATGTCACTGCGGTGATCGATTGGCTTTGCCATACATTGCTCAGGGCTCATGTAAAGCGGGCTTCCGACGATCTCACCCGTCTGCGTCAAACCGAGTTGCGTATTGTCGTCGTTGGGCATGAGCTTAGCAATGCCGAAGTCCAGGACTTTTACGAAGTCTCCGTCGTTTTCCGTTTCAACCAGAGCGATGTTGCTTGGTTTAAGATCTCTATGCACAATGCCCTGCGCGTGAGCATGATCGAGAGCCGAACAAATTTCAGAGAAAACTTTGATGGCACGTCTGACACTCAAACGCCCGGTGTCAGAGAGCACTTCGGAAAGGTTTTTACCCTCGTGATATTCCATCACCAGGCAATGTCTTTCGGCGTCATCCATGAAGAAATCGTAGGTTTTGACGATATGGTCGTGACGAAGGTTGCGATAAGTTTTTGCTTCTTGAGTAAATCTTTGAACGCGCGTCGTGTCGGAAAGCAGCTCGGCATGCAGAATCTTCAGTGCTACAGTTCTGCCTGTAGACATGTCGAGAGCTTTGTAGACGGTGCTCATGCCGCCGCGACCGAGGTACGCAACAACCTGATAGCGGTTTTTTATGATCGCGCCGATACCTACCGCTTCGCTTTTGGCGGCGCGGCGCATGTGATCGGTAACGTCTTGGTTATCTGGTGCCATCGTGTATCCGATGGTTTCCTTTCAGCACACCACGCCAAACAAGAATTGAGCTTTCTTCGATTCAATCAAGATCAGATCAATTCTGCTAATAATGTTCTTCCCAGCTTCGGACTAATTTAGCATCATCTTCTGAGCATTTTTAGCCGGTGCTTTGTAGACCTTCGGCTACGCCGTTGATGGCCATCAGCACAGTGTCGAGAAGGGGGTCTAATGTGGCGGATAATCCAGGCTTTGCCTCAGGCTCTTCGACTTTTCCGGAATCATTTTGACCCTTCTCACGTAACTCTTTGATGAATCGCACCTGCAGATAACTCAAAGGATCAACGTAAGGATTTCTCAGCTCAATGGAACGGCGCAGATATTCGGTTTTTTCGAGCAAGATCTTTTGACCTGTAATTTTGAGAACGGCCTCTTGAGTGAGACTATGTTCGCGCTTTATCCGGGTCAGAATGTTTTCCAGAATCTTCGGATCTTGCACAAGGTTCTCCGCATAGTATGTGGCAATCTGCATGTCCGAAATGGCAAGCGCGGTTTCGACCTTGGTGACCAAACCCGCAAAAAACGGCCACTCTCGATAGAGTTTGGACAGAAAGGCGATTCGCTGCTCTCCGTGCTTTTCAATTTGATCGCTGATTGCCGAACCCAGTCCGTACCAACCGGGAAGGAGAAAACGACTTTGCGTCCAGGCAAATACCCATGGTATCGCGCGCAGATCGGCGATGGACGTGCTGCCTTTAGTTCTTCGTGTTGGTCGCGACCCCAGTCTCAGTCTGGCGATTTCATTGATCGGAGTGGCCTGCTGGAAGAAGGTCAGGAAGTCCGGCTCGTTAAAAACGAGATCTCGGTATGCGTCAAAAGATGACGCGGAAATCTCTTCCATCGCTTCGAGCCACTCGGGTTCATCGATTCCTTCTTTGCGTTTGTGCGATTCAGTGATGCTCGACTCGATAACTGCGCAAGCCAGTCGTTCGAAATTGCGAACCGCAATTCCGTGCAGCGAGTACTTGGAACTGATTACCTCGCCCTGTTCGGTGATTTTTATTCGACCAGAAACCGTTCCGGGTGGCTGCGCCAGTATTGCTCTGTGGGTTGGACCGCCGCCTCTGCCGATGGTGCCGCCCCGTCCGTGAAAAAGTCGAAGTCTTACGCCTTTAGAATCAGCAAGTTCAACAAGTTTTTTCTGTGCTTTGTACAATTCCCAGTTCGAGGTGACAATACCGCCGTCCTTTCCGCTGTCAGAATAACCGATCATGATTTCCTGCAAATTGCCGCGTCGGGCAATATATTTCGCGTAAGCCGGCTGCGATAAGAGCTCTTCCATCAAACGCGGCGCGTCACGCAGGTCCCCGATTGTTTCAAACAGCGGTACGATATTGATCGTCCGGTTTGGATAATTTTCGTTGTCTAGAAAACCTGCTTCCTTAGCAAAAAGAAGAATGGAGAACAGATCGCTCACTGACTTGGTCATGCTGACAATGTAGGTGTCCAGGGCGACGTCTCCGTGCTGATCTTGCAGTGAAGCCATCGCTCGGAAAGTTTCAATTGTCTGATTGGTTTGCTCGTCAAAACGGAGTTCGTGCGGGAAAAGTGGTCTTCTGGACACAATTTCATTCGCGAGCCAGCGAACCTTTTCTGCTTCAGGCAGTACGGCGTAGCCACCATCAATAATACCAAGCGTTTTTGTAACGTCGTCGAGAGCTGCTGTGTGTTTTTCGCTATGTTGGCGCACATCGAGCTTGGCAAGATGAAATCCGAAGACTTTGACCATGCTGATGAAACGATCGAGAGATTTCGTGGTCAAAGCTGCGCCGGACTCGCATAATGACTTCTTCATAACATAAATATCTTGAAGCAGCTGCTTCCGACTGGTATATCCGCGCTCGTCTCCCCTGAGAGTATTCTCCAGCTTCTCGCGGATAAACAACAACTTCAGTCTGTACGGTTCAAAACCATATCGAGGTGCAAATCGTTCCTGTATGTCTGGAAAGCGTCCGGCGTCATTGTCCAGAGACTCTTTAAGCGAGGCACTGGGAGGAACCACGTTGCTGGAATGTGATAATTGATTGAATAGAGATTCCAGTTCTTTTAAATATCGCTTGATGATGACGCGTCGTTGATACGAGAGGGCATCGACAGTCACATCCGGTGTGACATAGGGGTTTCCATCGCGGTCCCCGCCGATCCAGCTTCCAAAAGTCGTATAAGTAATGTCTTCGTTGGCGGTATCGCATTCGGTAGCAACTGTTTTCCCCTCCAGTTTCAAGCGTTTTTCATCGATGCTGTTATGAACGCTCAAGATAGCGTCAATTACAACTGTTTCAAACAGATAGAGCCCATATCGAACTTCATCCATGACCGTCGGTTTGAAGTAGATGATGTGGTCTGATAACCAGAGCGATTCCACCACGCTCTTCAAACCTTCGTCTACACGCTCACGGTCTTCGTTCGTCAAGGGTGGATGATCCCGATTGTGGAGGTACTCCGCCATCTCCAATTGTTTCAAAAGGATCGTTCGACGGGTGATTTCCGTAGGGTGAGCCGTGAAAACAACTTCGATATCGAGATTATGCAGGGTATCCAACAAGGAGCGCTCATCGATGCCTCGCTCTTTGAACCGGGAAAATAAATCGTTGAGCGAATCAGGTTGGATGGAGTCCGGCGAGTTCCATTCAATCAGCGCCCGCCTCCTCAACCTGTGGTTCTGTTCGGCGATATTGATCAAGTCGAAATAGCAAAGAAAGGCTTTGATTATTTTATTTCCTGTTTCCATATCCAGGCTGGATATCAAAGTCGATAGCTCTTCCTTCAGCTGATCCAGAGCGAGGTCGTCTCCGCCGATTTTGAGTTGATGCATGGACTTGCAGATGCGCCGGAAGTCTTCAATCTTGTTTAAAACTTCAACGCCTTCAAGACGTTTCACGGTGTCACCGAGGAGGAAGCCGAGCATGCGGATATCGTCGCGAAGCGGTTTGCTGCGTTCGCTCAGGTCCTTGTTTAAACTTGTATCCTCAATTTTGGCAGTCATCGCAATCCTTTCTGTCTTTGGACCTTTTCCCAGTTCCGCAACGCCTCAACTCCTTTGTCAAAAGCTGCAGCACTGCTGTAGTAGTTATGCGCACCGTCCTGTCTATCCGGGTTGCGAACGTAATAAAGGAAATTGGTTGTGGCCGGGTGAAGTGCCGCTTTAAGTGATACCAGACCTGGTGAGCCGACGGGACCCGGTGGCAAGCCCTTGTAGATTCTGCTGTTGTAGGGAGATTTGCGATCCAGATCGCTCTGATAGACCTTACCGTCGTAGCGCCATTTCCCGGCTAGTTTCGAGGCGTATACAATTGTGGAATCCATACTTAAACGCATTCCTTTTGCTATACGGTTGTAAATTACCGAAGCAACAATCGGGCGCTCAGAGTCCAATTTTGCCTCGGTTTCGATGATCGAGGCCGTGGTGACGATGTTGTGCAGAGGAACTTTGGATGCTTTCACGTCAGCTGCTAGCTTTTCATCGTACACTTTGCGAAAGCGATTCACCATCTGCAGTACCAAACCTTTGGCAGTAGAATCCGCTTGCACAAAGTATGTGTCTGGGAAAAGGTAGCCTTCCAAGCTTGTTGCCCAGGGATCAATATCTTTAATAGGTGACGGATCGTCAAGCAGGCGCAAAGCTTCAGATTCTGATTTTAGTTTTAACGATGGTATCGCTACCAGTGCCCTGGCAATTTCAAACTTTGTCCATCCCTCCGGAACGGTGATTCTTTCGTGCTCTGTGCCTCCTTTCTCCAGTTCTTTTAGAACCTGGATTGGCGACATCGGCGATGCGAAACGATAGTCGCCGGCTTTCATAGTAGAAGTGCCGCGTTGAAGGCGCAGATAAAGCTTTAATGGAAGTTCCTCACGTATTATGCCGTTGGCTTTAAGCGTCGCGATTATCTGTTCTGAAGACGCTCCTCTGCTTATGGTCACCAGGGCATCAGGTCTGTTGTGCGCAAACGGTTCGTTCAGTTCGTTCCAGATCCAGAATCCGGCGGCACCACATGCGGTGGCGATTACTAAGAGGACAGCGATGAAGCCAGATAGAAAGCGCATGAATTCCAACGTTTTGACGCCACTGCGAAAATTTGTGGCAGTATTGCACATTATAAGGTTAAACTTCTCGTGGCAAGCAAAAAAACAATTTCCGACAATTCTCATCCGAGGTTGTCAGCGGTCATAACAAGTGAACAGGGAACTACATGAGCCCGGGGGCGTCAGAAGGACCTGATGAAACGGATTGCAACAGCCTTTAAGTTGGGATTTTTGGGGACCGCAATGTGCCTGATAGCTGGACCTGTCGCAATTCAGGTGGTAGCTGCGGACACGAGCCCGCCTCCCAAAACTGCCCCAGACCGGCATTTGCGATTGAATCGGTCTTCCGCTTCCTTAGCTGATCCAGCTTCTTTCGGCGCTCAAGGCGAGGATTTGCCGAACGGTTCTTCGGCGGCGCATAGCGCAGCATCGACCACAGTTTCTCTTCAAGGGGGCGTCACCAGGCTTGATAGCAATGCGTCGGATGCCGCACGATCTCCTATGCAAGGACGTATTCAGGATGTGCAGCGGATGCCATTTCAAGGCAAAATCGAATCCCTGATCGAAACGCCCCTCGAGGCTCAGAAGCCCCGGTCAGAATCTATTCCTCCGCAAACCTTTCGAGCCTGGCTGGAAAGCGCCCACCCTCAGTTTTCATTGAAGGCTTCGCAAAACGCCCCGGAGACCGTCATTTGTATCAAGGGGCGTTGGGATGATTCGTCGAAAACTCTCGATAAATTCCAAATCCCGCACTCAAAAATTGGCAGTGGCAAATTAGCATCAACGAATCTTGCCAACACCAGGGTGATTATTGTCGACTGTGCAGGTGACATCAATAATGCCGGCAAACAGAAGCTCCGAGATTTCGTTCTTCGCGGAGGCTATTTGCTTTCTACCGATTGGGCTCTGGATGGATTTCTGACCGCTACCTGGCCTAATTCAATCAAATGGAACAAAGGAACCAATCGTCGCGATATCGTCGATGCCACTGCATTCGATACCGACCCGGTGCTCTTCAATCACGTGGTGTCGAATGCGTATTGGAAATTGGACCAGGACAGCCACTTGATTCATATAGAGCAACCGGGTACTAATGTTCGAATTCTCGCTAAGAGCCGTCAGTTGGTGCAAGACGACCCGGATCGAGCCGGAATTCTGGCTGTCGTGTTTCCGTTCGGACGGGGTTTCGTGATGCACATGACCGGACACTTCGATAACAACAGCAAGCTGGCCATAGGAAATTTCCTTCCTGATCCGGCGCCGCGAATCGGCATAAGTTTTCGCCAGGCTCTTGCCGCAAACTTCGTTGTTGCTGGACTTGAAGGAGTAAAAATTCCGACGAGACTCAGGTGAGCTGAACGAACTAGTTTTCGCTCTCACCAACCGCCCATCATGCTGCGCATTCCAGCTCCCATGTACGGGTTATAGCCGCCTCCATATCCCATTCCTGGAATCGGCATAACCGGCGCTGGAACATACATTCGCATGTTGCCGCCGACTGCTTTGTTCATCAAATATAGGCTCGCTGCCGGTGCTGCGACCCGGGCCGTACCCCCGGCCAGTTTGCCAAGTATTCCAGCTGCGCCCTTGATCATGGCGCCGCCGTGCCCGCCGCCGCCTGGGTTCTCCGTAACCGATTTTTCCGGCTTCGAGTCATCTCCTGGAGGCGGGTCATTGTTCAGAAAAGAGCCGGCCGGCATTTGATTACTGTTCTGAGTTTGCTGCTGCTGCCACTGACCCTGTGTGTTGGCTTGAGCATTACCGTAATAAACCGGAGCCTGAGGTGGTTGTCCGTATTGCGGAGTTTGAGCCTGCATCTGCGGCTGACCATAGGCCTGTTGTTGGGGATATCCCTGTTGTTGCTGACCATACTGTGTTTGGTCAGGCGCCCCGTAGCCGTAGTTCGGCGTGGTCTGGGGCAGACCGCCGTACTGTTGATAGGTCGGCGGCTGCTGGTAGCCGCCCTGCTGGTACTGCTGATTCGGGTCGTAACCCTGAGCCATCGCTGGTTGAGCGCACGCCAACACGAAAGAAACCATGACGGTCAGGCTGAAGATGTTTCGCATATAGCTTAGGCCCAGTTTAGTAATTAGCAGAAGCATAGTTGTAGCAAAGATGGATGTCAATAGGACTTCGGAGCCTTTTATCTGCTAACTTTTAGAGACTTCCGCCTTTACTAGAGGACTTATCGCGATGACGCTCAGTGCCACTGCCATGAAAAACTTGTCTGAGTCAGAATGGACGGTCGACAAGGCAAAGCAATATCTCAAGGTCAACAATTTCACAGTTGCTGAGCAGCTGTTTACTGAAGCGATCAATCATCGCAAAGATGCAGTCGGAGCCGAAGACCCCGGGGTCGCCGAATTGCTGGACCAGCTTGGCGAGGTTAAGGTAGAGCTGAATAAATACGACGAGGCGATCGAATGCTTCGAGTCCGCTAACAAGATTTTCGAAAAGGTCTACTACGCCGGTCATTTCAAAGTCGGATTGGTCTATAGCCATCTCACTACCTGTTACATACACGAAGGGAATTTTGAAAAGGCACTCGAGGTTTGCTTGAAAGCCCAGGATATTTTCGGCAAAACACTTTCAGGAGAGCACCGCATGGCTCTGGAAGCCGTTTACAAACTTGCGACTATCTATCGCCAGTTGAAAAATGCTCCGGAAGCACTCAAGATTCTTACCAAAGCCAAGAAAAACGTTGAGACTCCGCTTGGTCCGAACGAAGAGTTTGCATACCTGGAAGCACTATTGCAAGAAGACGAGGGCAAGCCTGAGTTGGCTGACAAATGCTATCGCGACGCAATTGCCGGGTTCAAACAACGCAGAGCGTTTAAACGTCTTGGGCAATGTTTGCATCGATACAGCGAATTTTTGAAGAAGCAAGACAAAAACAGCGAAGCTGAGAAAATCCTCTCTCAAGCGGAGCAATATAAGCTCATAGGCGAATCATCGTCGAGAAACGACGATATCTTCCCTTCGACTCTGCTACGTGCCTAACACCATATGTGGTGCCCGTGTTGAATTGGAACGACCAGTAGCGAAGGTGCTATTGGTTTAGTCCTTCAGGAAACTCGGCGCTGGAAGTCGCAGTGAAAGTCAATCGAGCCGGCGGTCCCAGACCTGGAACGTTGCCGATGAATGGCAACATACTCAAGTTCATAAACGGCCCCATATTGAAGTTTGCTTCAACCTTGTATTCGTATGTATTTGTGTCCGGAGTTGCTGCAGTCCCCATCGGAGTATTCTTCGGATGGGTGGTAGCAGAGCCACCGCCGTAAGGAACGGAAACGACGGAAAGGTCGATGCCGCTTCCTCCTATTCCGCCAATCGGAACCAGTTTTGCGAATTTGCCAAAACCCGAAGCTACGAAAGTCCCACTCTCTTGTTGAACGACGTTCATAGCATCAGTGAAGGTGTTCTGAGTCCCCGCTCTACTGGCGCACTGCTTCGCGCAGAGATAACCTGTTGCGTAGCCAGTCGTGAACATGATCAGGTTGATCAGCGGGAACAAAATCACGAGGAAGAAGACGATGAGTGCCGGCGCGAACTCGGCGGCACCTGCACCAGAGCCAACCTGGTTGCGTATGCGTTTTTTAGATTGAAGACGTACTAGCATCGGGCCCCCAAAGTTTTGCCCCAATGATCTATCTATACCACAATACCGATCCTCTCAGGCGTAAACTGTGGCAGTTTTCCGCCAATGAATCTTGCGCGCGAGAAAGTTGCAGTGGCGTCGGTCCTCTAATGTTTGGTCCTGAAGTCGTGTGTCTTCAAGTTTAACGTGCACTCTTCGCTCACTCTATCGCGTAGTTTGCTAGCCTGTTTGGACAATTGCTCACCTTTCTCGACCATATTGATTTGTTTCAACAAATCTCCGTAGCTTCCGTAAAATTCTGCAAGCTGGTCGGGTCCAATCTCTTTGCACTTTTCCGCGTGTGCGATTGCTTCCGAGAGTGTTTTCTCCGCGGCATCAAACTCGCCTCTGTCGCGCTGCCACTGTCCGAGGTGCAACTCTGCGCGAATGTATTTCGGGTCTGACGTCGCTTCACGATGCGCCTCCTGGTCATGGGTGAACCGGATTTCTTTGATGCGACCGTACAGGTCTCGTTTACCGATTTCGGCTACGCGATCTTGGTTGAGCAAACAGTCGGCAATCTGCTCTTTGATATCGGCCAGTCCAATAAAGTCCCTTCCGAAAAGCTTCGTCAGCAGATCTTCGGAGTGAACGAGCAATTCGTATTCGAGCCCATAAGCATACGTGGCGTCAAGGCGGCGAGCGACTTCAACAATTCGACGAGTGCTACCTGCCCAGTTTAGTCGAGATTCCGAGAGATGTCTCTGGACGGAGTCTCCCCGCTGCTCAATCTCCTTGATGTATGTTTGAGCCTCCAATATGTCGTCGAGTATCTGATTCGCTAAACCTTCCCATCGCTCTCGATCAAGTTTGACGATCTCATCAATAACGTCCTCTTGCTTAGCTGCATCGCCGGTGGCAAGCAGCACGTCGGCCTGTCTTCCCAATGTGACGATCATCGCTTCGTAGTTAGGCCTTTTGTTTTTACCGCTGAGATTTTTTGCATCAACAACGGCTTTGTCCAGTACTGACAGAGCCATACCCGGCCACTGATGCACTACGCAATAGTCGGCAAGCCAAATTTCGAATTGCCAAATCATTTTTTGTAATGGGGAGCCTGGATCTTCTGCTGTTTGGAACGGGAAGAACGCCACCAGACCGATCATAAAGGCAAGAGTGACACCAAAAACGGTGGCAAGAGTTTTAGTTGAAATCCTGATTGTTTGTTTCTTTGTCCTGCGAGGCGTCTTAGAGCGACCCTGCGCAGGACCGGATGCCGAGGTCGTGGATTGCACCATGTCGCTCAACTTCATCGCGACTGTGCCGGTTTGGGTTGCCCTGGGTTGGTAATTGCCAATCGAAGGTAGCGCCTCTAAAACAGCATTAGCTGTTTGATATCGCTTCTTTTGCTGTTTTTCCAGACAACCGAAGACAACGCTCGATAGTTCTTCGGGTATCACCACATTCGGTGCCATCTGTCTGAAATCAGGCGGCGGATCATTGACATGCATTGACATGGTTTCTACAGCATTCTTGCCGAGAAACGGAGGAACTCCGGTGAGCACCTCATACATTACACAGCCCCAGGAATAAATGTCCGATCTCAGATCCAGTGGTAATCCTGAACACTGTTCTGGGCTCATGTAAATCGGACTTCCAAAGACTTCGCCAGTTTGTGTGAGATGTTGTGATTCACCGCCATCTTGCGGAATCACTTTCGCTATGCCGAAGTCGACGATCTTGACCTGAACAGTTCCATCCTCGTCAACTGCAAGGACCATATTGCGTGGTTTCAGATCTCGGTGGACAACGCCTTTTCGGTGAGCATGCGCCAAACCTTTCAGGACCTGGCGAAAGATATCGATCGCCTCATCGGCAGGGACTGAGCCTGTTCTGTCCAGCAAGTCTCCAAGCGACGGACCCTCAAGGTAGTCCATTACCAGGAAAGCCAGCCCGTCTTCCGTGACACCAAAGTCGAATACGGTGATGATATTCGGATGCGAAAGACTCGCCGCCGCCTTCGCTTCTTGTTGAAAGCGCTGGACACTGATTGGATCTGATACCAGGTGGGGGTGCAACAATTTCACTGCCACCACACGATCCATGTACGTGTGCTGAGCTTTGTAAACGGTGCTCATGCCGCCCTGACCGATAATTGATTGAATGCGGTAGCGATTAGCGAATACCTGCCCGACCAGTCGATCTTGTTTGGTGTTAACAAGATCTCCTCCATCATCGGGACATTTCAGCAGCGAAGCATTCACTGCTTTATGGCAGATGAGGCAGATCTTTGATTCTGTGGTCTGAGCCTTAGCCGTTTCGACTTGTTCTGTCATGTGATCCTGAGGCGCACCGTAAGCATTGGTTGGTTAAGCCAGGAGTGAATTTTGCCAGGGGAATAGATACCGAGAGATTGAATCTTATAAGATATTCCCGAGGAAAGCAGCTTTTAGCGATGGACACCCCCTTAAGGGCAGTTGAGTTTTTCAGTGGTCTCGGCGCATTCGCCGAGGCGTGCCGCTTTTCGGGCATTAATGTGGTTGCGGCTTTCGATCAAAATGAACACGCAAACAAAGTTTATGAGTCTAATTTCGACCTTTCACCCGACATCCGGAATATTGAAACCATACGTGCGACGGACGTTCCTGCCTCATCTATCTGGTGGATGAGTCCGCCGTGCACACCCTTCAGCCGCCGCGGCAAGCAGAAAGACGATGAAGACCCGCGCGCCAAAGCTTTTTTCCGATTGCTCGAAATACTTCCTGAGCGAACTCCGGATTATTTTTTTATGGAAAACGTCGAGGGTTTCATCGGGTCTAGAAGTGAAGAGCGTCTGAAGGTGCTTCTCGAAAGCCTCGGGTATAAACAGAGATCGTTCAACATCTGCTCCTCTATGTTTGGAGTTCCAATGCGGCGTCCTCGTTTCTTTCTGTCCGCATCGCGTCTGATTCAGCCAAAACCACCTGAATTTGATCCCTTCGAGGACGAAAGAGTGCTGAGCGATTTCCTCACTGAAAGAAGCGATGAAGACTTGCGCTTGCCCGACAGCGAGCTTGAAAAATATGATGCGGTTTTGAACATTGTTGATCCAGGTAAGAAAGACGCCTACGTAATCTGTTTTACTCGTGGTTACTTCAAATGCCGCAAAGCAAGCGGGTCTCTGATCCGGCTGCCGGATGGTGGTGCGCGATTTGTTTCTCCGCTGGAGATGCTAAATCTTTTTGGTTTTTCATCCGCCTACAAGTTTCCGGCGGAACTTTCCAAGCAAGTCTGCTGGCGATTGATCGGAAATTCTATGGATGTTCGGGCTGTAAGAGCTGTTTTGGCAACTGTCGGTCTCTAGCTCTGTTGAATTGAACAGTTACTGACCGCTCGTATGCTCGTAATATCGGGGCTGAATAGAATCGTTGCTTGTGTTGATTGTATCTAGAGTTACAAAGGCTGTAACGGGGAATGATTGATGGAGCATATGAGGTTCGATTTCTCGAGTTCAATTCAGGAATTTCGTCTAGATATGTCCGACGATAAAAGCAAGTCTAAGAGAATTGACTCCGGCGAAGATCGCACTGGCGATGTTCGACGTGATCGAAGACCGGGTTCCGCCGACAGTGTTAACTTGTCGGAAAGTCGACTGACTGCGGTTGAGCGAGCAGCAAGAGAATTATACAGACCGGCCGCAAATGCTGCGTATGAAAGTGCCGGTGATTTGTCCGCTGTCAATTCCGCATACGAATCCGCGCGAGTGGCCGATGCTCTTTCGCGCGCTGCGATTGGACTTAAGCACATCAATAATTCCCTGTTAGAGATTCAGCGAAGCCCCCATGCTCGGTATATGCTTGGGTCCGAGTTTGCCATCGTTGCGATCGTTGCGATTGCCGGCATTGCTAAGCGGAGAGCCGATCTGAGCCAATCGGAAATCAAAGCAGTAGTCGATGGCGATGAGAGTCGAAATGGTCAACTCATCTATCGTGCCCAAAAGAAGAAAGTTAATCGAGTTGAGCGGGCTTTGGAACGACGAAAAGATCCGTTATCTGACTTCGCCGGCAATCATCCGAGTTCCGGCAAAGATTACCCCAAGGGACGGAACGTCCCGGATTGGTTGATCAGTTTGGACACGAGCGTCGCTAAAGAAGCCGGTTATCTGTTCAATTCAGTTTTGAAACGTCCGACTGTGCTAATGACGTTGTCTGACACTTTTGTTTCGCTGGGTGAGCAGCACTTCTTCGATGGTCTATTATCCTGGCTTATCGTTGATCTAAATAAGAACAGGGTTACCGAATTCTGGAAAGGCGCAACTAAAGTGGTCGCGATTGCAAACGGCGAGTTGGTTGAATTGCCGGTCTGGGAAGACATTGTCGAGTTCTATCAAAATAAACCTAAACAAGCAAAACCGGATAATTTGCTAACGGTGGTTTTAAAACGAAATCTGGATCGAGAATTGATAGAAGCAGCGCTTGCGGATGTTGTCGTTCCTGGTGACGCGAAAATAATTCAGGGTAACCGGTTGGACTTGAAGAGCCAAAGCGACGAATCTGTGGTTCACCTCGAAGATATTCTTCCCACAATGTTTCGTGATGACTAGAGTCTAGATATTCGAGTAGTCAAACTCGTCTTCTAACCAGTCCCAAACTTCGTTGTCCAGCTTTGGTAGGTCATCGGGGTCGACAAGACCTCGTCGAATGCCTTCGTACACTATTCTTGTTCTTGGATTGAAAATCTCCATGCCAGCCGATTCGCGAAGATGAGCGTCCTGACCCTTCACGAGTTTGCCGAGGAGCATCGAGAGCCGATTCTGAACGCCGCGGACGCTGATATGCCGTCGTTGAGCGATAGCCCGATCCGTCATTCCGATTGCCACATCCAGAAGTGTCTCGTATTCAGTATCGCTCAAAGAATCGTCCTTCGATTTGAGTCGATTTTGGACCCCCTGAACGACCGGATCAATGTAGGGATCGCCTTTGGTCAAGACGCTTTCGATAGCAAATGCTAACTTGTCGTCTGATTCACCTTTGAGTAAATAGCCGTGGATCGCTTCGTCTGGAACAATTCGTCCCAAGGTTCTCACGTATGCCTCTCGATGATATTGAGACCAGAACAGGATGCGGGCCTGTTTATTTGCTTCCCAGATTTCTTCTGCCGCTTTGACACCATTGAGTTCCGGCATCGATATGTCCATTATGGTCAGGTCCGGTGCGGACGACTTCGCCAGTTGCACGCCTTCAAGACCATTGGAGGCTTCGACAATCTCTACCCCCTCTCCGAAAACCTTGAGCACTACCTGGCGAGCATGAGCTCGCAATGCCGGCATGTCTTCGACAATCAAAATGCGCAAGCGACATCTCCTTGCTTTAAATGTGTTTCAACATTTTATCACTTGGGTTTTGTAATAGTGATCTCGACTCTGGTGCCTTTGTCTCCGTCGCCGGTAAGCCAGAGGACCTGCGCATTTATGAGGCTCGCTCGCTGCTGCATATATCTTAGCCCGCGAGATTGTGTCGAGCGGGCGGATGCATCAATACCGACTCCATCATCTATTATGCTAATCTTCAGGATGCCACCGTCAGCGGTGACAAGACACTTGACGGTAGTGGCCCGGGAGTGCTTGCAGATGTTAGTGACTGATTCTTGCACGAGTCGATAGAGCAGGGTTGTTTCGATCTCATTGAAAACTTCAAATTCTCCCGGATCAACGCTTGATCTAAAACGCACCTTATACCCTGCTCGCTCCGCGCCGCTTCTGATACAGTCTTCGATGGCGTCCACAAATCCCAAGTGCTTAAGAACCGCAGGCGAAAGGCTGTCCATCACCTCGCGAATCTGGTTCATCGAGGTGACTATTAATTCGTCCATCTCCTTTTGTTTGTCATCTTCTATTGACGTCAGTGCTGATGCTTTTTCACGCAGCATCTTCAAATCATTGAGGACTTGATCGTGAAGATCGGCTGCCAAAACTCGGCGCTCAATCTCGTCGTCCTTGACCAATTGTATTTTCGATTCCAGCAGTTCCTGTCGGATAGTATCCAGAGCAGAATCCTTGGCTTTGAGCTGAAGTCGTATGTCTTTGGTTCGTTTGATGAAGGCTCCGTAAATCAATCCGACTCCCGAAGCTATTGCCAGAGAAAGAGGCATAGCCAGCTGATCGGTGCTGTTCGGGAACAAGGTCTTTTGTACGAGATGAAGCACCATATTTAGTGCGACGAATTGTATAAATACAATCCACCTGAGCTTCTGACTGACCTTGTAAGCCACCACTGTCGCGGAGGCCGCGAAACCGCATATGATACCAATGCGCATGAGCGCTGCACCTAGAGATGGTTCTGGCGCGGCGATGGCTGAAGGTCCTGGCTGTCCGAACAAATTGTGAGATAAAGCCTGTTCGAGCCAGATGAATTTTTCGGAAAATAGCCAGGCAATAACCGAACTCGCTAATATTCCGGAGGCAAGCGTAAGTGTGTCATTTTGATTTTGCGGACGCAGCTTTTGCTGCGGATTTGCTTGCATCTTGTTTTACAGCTGCCGCTGAGGGAGAGGTTTTATTAGGTGAGGTCGGTTTTTGACTGGTTAAACTCTTCGCAATCCAATATTCCACACTATTCTGTGTTCCCGTCTTTACGACCCAGTCTAAATGAGTCTGTGCGAGTTTCTTGTCTTTACCGGTGAGGTATTTGAGAGCCAGAAAACAGTGTGCTTGAGTGCTGTCGTAGTCGCTGCTTTCCGCCTCTTCCAGTAGTTCCTTTCCACTAAGCTTTCCGGTGAGGAATTTCAGCGCCGGATAGGGCCACTTCAGGCGATCGGTTTTCTTGAGAGCCTCCTCCAGGAGAGCGTCTCCTGGAGCGGGGTTTCCTCCCTGACGATAACCAAGGGCTGCGAGAACGCTTGCGTGACCTGCGTATTCGCCTTTCCAATCGGTCTTTCGCAGCCAACTTTCAATCTTTCTGGCCGATTCGATCCCGCTTCCCTTCGCCAATGATGCGCCTGCTCGGTTTAGATAGGCAATCGGCTGGTTGGGATCGATCTCGATAGCCTTGTCAAAATCTTTGATGGCAAGTGGCAGGTCGTCCTCGCGAAAGTGTGTAACTCCGCGATTATTGAAGGCAAGATAGTTGGTTGGAGCTAGTTTGATTGCACTATTGAAATCAGCTATGGCGAGAGCGTATTTGCGAAGCCCATTGTACGCCGTGCCTCTATCTACGAGCGTTGCGGCGCTATTCGGATCGAGCTTCAGGGAGGCGTTGAATTCTTTCAGAGCCAATTCGAAGTTTTGATTCACCAGGAAATTATTTCCGAGTTTGTGGTGATCCTCGGACTCCGGGCTTGCGTTTGCCGGACTTCTTGTGGAAGGAAGCAAGGCAAGAAGCAGGATTAGCGCAAGGCGCGCCGATGCGGAAAACTTTGTCATGGTTTCTCTTTCGTCTTTCGAAACAGATTATTGGACACGAGAGTTATTGTATTTCGCCGTTTCGACTGATGTAGCGCGGTTATGTAAAAAACCATTCATATCATTCGGGGTGAAAACTTAGTCAATCGCTTTATTGCGTTATATGGGGGTATATCGTAATAAGCAACGACGGATTCTGATTCTCAAGAAGTTGCCGATAAATATTCACGAATCAGAACATCGGGAGGTCAGCAATGGCCGGTGTCCAGATCTCGCAAGACGACTCCAGGAGACTCTAATGACTACTTGGACGAACATGTCCAGTGATCCGAGTTCAGACGAAAGGGTCTTGAGGGACGCACAAAAGACTATCGAAAAGGTTGTCGAGGCTGCTCGAGTAGCGCTTGATGACGAACTTGCCGTGCAACAGATGGAGTACGACCAGGTCTACGGGCTCAACTCGATGCAGTTCGCCATGTATCAGACGCTTGTCATGACATTTTTCCAAGACCATCAGATGCTTGCGAGTTTGAATTTGAAACGATCTCAAAGAGATTTGTCTCCAGGTGTCAACGAGTCTAAACGGGCTCAGCTCATGGAAGTTATCGCGCAACGCGTCTCAACCAGTGCTCAGTCGACTGGACAACCGAGTGCGACAGGACAGACTCAAATGCCGGCGAATCAGCTTCCGGCTCAGCCAACCGCGTGGTCCAACGGCGCAGCGCAAACGCCTCCACCTGCGTGGGGGCAGCCTCCAGTAAACGCGGTGACCAACTCAAACGCCAGTTGGCTTGACCAAACCGCACCGCAGGCTGCAGCAGAGACGTCAGCCGGAGATTGGCTGAGCACGCCTGGAACGACGGAGCGACCGCCGTCTTCTGCCTGGCCGACGGCTAGCGAAGGTGCGCAAGACGCGTCCAATTGGACGTTGAAGCCTGGAGGCGGACAATTGCCTGTCGGTCAAAGTACTTCAGAGTCAAATGGCGGGTGGAACTCAACGCCGACTGCTTGGCCATCCGACAAGTCAAAGAGCGGTGAAGGCGCTTGGCCCCAGCCAGCAGCGTCAACTCCTGAAAATAATGAGACGGAGAGCGCGTGGCCAACACCTGCTGCGGCTCCAATTCCAACGAGCTCTTGGCCGGAACAGCCAGGTGCAAACAAACAGCTACCGCCGGCTGCGTGGCCCGCATCCAACTCCGGTGCGCCTCCAAGGAATATCGAGCCCTCCGCACCACAGACCGGACCATCTGATGTTATGAAACCAGCCTGGACCACGCCGATCGGTGACAGTGGTCAATCGGGAACATGGACCATGGATTCGAAGCCCACCGTACCGCCGGCGCCAGCATGGTCGTCTTCGGCGACGCAAGAGCAGCAGTCAAACAACTGGAACGCGCAGCCGCAGCAGCCGTCCGTTCCTCAGACTCCAGTTCCGACCTCCTCCTGGTCAGAGCAAATGCCTTCCCAAAGCACGTGGAACAACGCCACCACATCTGGTGACTTGCCGAAGCCGGCGTGGCAGAGCAACTCGGGTGCAGCCGCAGCAGTTCCACCCGCCCAACCGGCAAACCAGCCGTGGCAAGCGCCTGTCTCCAGTAATCAACAGTATCAGTCCGGTCCCAACCAAGCAGCATTGCCTGCGGCAGCTCAGCCCTGGCAGCAACAAACTCCACCGGTAGCTCCAGCGAACTCTCCGCAAGTTTCGCAGCAGCCTTGGCAAGCACCGTCCGGCGGACCTCCGCAGCCGGCGTGGCAACCGCAGACATCGCAGGCGCCACAGCCCCAGCCCTGGCAAGGAGGAGCACCGCAGGCGACACCAGCACAGCAGTTCCAACAACCTGGTCAGCCATGGACGCCTCCGGTAGCTCCGGCTCCACAGCCGCCTCAAACGGCGCAGCAGCAGCCACAGCAATCGCCGCAGCCCTGGACGCCTCCTGGTCCGCCGACCGGCTCTATGACCGGCATGCCACCAGTGAATGGTATTCCTCAACCAGGTTCAAACGGAAATTACGGACAACAGGGTTCGAACGGCACCCAGCCTCCGGCACCGGCGTGGCAGACGGGTGCTGGATTGACACCACCTGTGATGCCTCAACCTGCTTATCAATCGAATACGCCGCCCTACCCAGCGGGGCAGGATTATCAAAATCCAGCTGCTCAACAGCCTTCAAGTTACCAGCATCAGGGTCAAGTCCCACAGCAGGCATATCAGCAACAGCCGCCCAACGGTAGCACGGAAGATATGAGTATTTCGTTCAGTCAGCAAGCACCCCAGGGGCAGAATGGTGCCACCTTGGGCGGTGTCTTGAGGCAAATGCGCAGTTTCGATCCGGCAAGAAAACGCAGTGATGATGAACAAAATCAAGGCGAGTCGTACAACCCTAATAATGCCTGGTAAGACTCAACCGGTTCTACTCTCGGTTATCCCATAGATTGTCTTGCTTGTACGAGAGCGGCACGCAGTTCTTCCATACTGCTGAATCGATTGGCCGGCTTTTTTTCCAGCGCTTTGAAAATCACCTGTTCAAGTGCGAACGGAATGTGTATGTCTGGCCTCGCAACAGAAATTCGGTCAGGAACCACATTAACGTGCTTGAAAATGGTTTTGACGACGTTCTCCGCCATTATCGGTGGTTTGCCTGTGATGCCTTGATACATCACGCAGCCCAGCGAGTAGATATCGGTCCGAGCGTCTAGCTCTTCACCCATGCATTGCTCCGGGCTCATATAAAGAGGGCTTCCGAGAATGTCTCCTGTTTGGGTAAGTTCTTGGGCTTCCAGACCACGCGGATCGATAACCTTTGCAATGCCAAAGTCGACAACCTTCACAAGATCGGGTGTCTCTGAGTTCTTAACGATTAAGATATTGCTTGGCTTGATATCGCGATGGATAACGCCTTTTGAGTGCGCGTGAATCAATGCCGCGCACACCTGATCGAAGATAGGGAAGAAGCGTCCTGGAGGAAGGCCTCCTTGTTTCCCGAACTCGTCCTGCAAAGTTACTCCCTCGATTAGTTCCATCACCAAATACGGTATCTCTTTTTTTGTGATGCCGTAATCGTGCACAACGACCAGGTTCGGGTGCTTAAGGGCTGCTGCTGCTTTTGCTTCACGATCGAAACGCTGTCGATTATTTCCGATGTCTGCGACATGTGGATGCAAAATTTTGATAGCCAGCAGAGCATTTGTTTTTCGGTGCCTGCTTTTGTAAATTGCACCCATGCCACCTATGCTGATTCGGGCTATGAGTTGATACTGCTCCGGCAAATCAATAGAGTCAGTAGTCGCCAACTTACCAGTGGAAGCCAATCCGTAGGGAATTTGTCCGGAATCTCCCGGGATTGTTTCTCCATCGTCTATGCCTAACTCGGCGGCAAAAAGTTTTGCAAGTTTCGGCGGGTTATGGTGGTTTATTAGAGATTGAGACAGAATTGCAACCGCCATATTCGCATTGGAGCTTTTATCGAAATGCATACGCCTGAAATTCGCATTTGCCAGTCTGCGCCTATCCAAAACAAAGTCCCATAGCCCACCCAGACCGGATGTTGAGTCGCCCCGTTTGGGTAGTTTGAATTCGGAGGCTTTCGGAAACCACCTCATTTTGATCCATGTATCGACCAGGACTGCACCGAATATGGTTCCTATCAAAACGTATGGAGTTGCAAAACCTTTTGCGGTGACGATTGAGAAAAATCCTCCAATGGCACTGTTGTTCGAGTTGTAGTTTATGGATGCCGTATGATCTAGAACGGCGTAAGCAAATCCTAAGGACGCGATGATGATTGCGGCATTCTTCTTATGACTCATCAACAGTGCCAATCCCAGAAATGCTGATGCTATCGCGGTCCATACGGCATGTCCGGCGGAGAGAAACTGCCAGTTTACGAAGTCGGCAGTGGGGAGCCATTGCAATTTGTGAGTCCATTGAACGTGAACGTGTTTGAATGCATCGTAAACAAAAGCGAAACCAGCTCCTGATGCCGCACCCATTATCATTACATCGGTAACGCCCAGAGTCCAAACTGAGAATTTTTTCGCTTTTGCGAAGAATAAAAGAAGTGGTACCAGTTTCAGTGCTTCTTCTATAAACGGCAACACGAACCTACTTGCCGGATCCAAGAATGTACCGTCGATACTCTTTTCGAGTGCGCCGACTAAACCCATCATCACTGCTCCGGAAAAGAACATCAAGGCGACTGTTCGAATTGGAACTGTGCGAGTGAAACTACCCAGCAAAATCAGTCCAATCAAAAATGCCAGGTTAAGCGCTAACGCTGTAATTCCTGTTGGAGCGCCCGTCGCTATAAACGTGAGGCTGAGCCAACCAGCGATACCAATCCATAACACAATCCAGCGCACCGGGACTTTAGATGCTCCTATCGGAACAACTCCCCAGCTGTTGTCGGTTTTCGGTGCTTCCGCTTGTTTCATTTAGTCTCTGGAATTGCGATTTCTCGATCTGCTGGACGGTGGTTTTCGTCGATCTGTTGTACCTCTGCTTCGGGATGATGCTGAGATATCGGTGCCATCAGGGGATGAAGTCCGTTTTAACGACTCCGACTTCTCCGATTTCTTCGGACTCGGCTTAACATTTTTTTGTTTGTCGATGGCTTCGGAGTTGGTATCGTCAGTGGTGCTTTCAGCCGACGGTGTCAAAATTGTTTTCATAAGACCAGCCAGGAAAGGCGCACGCTCGCTTTCCATCTTCCCAGTGCGAGTGGCGCTCAGATAGGCTTCTGTCGCCATGGTTTGCCCAACGTTTTCTGAGAATGCCATTGTGGAAGAGACGCGATATTCGTTCAAAATTGCCAGTGCGACATCATACTTGCCCCGCGGCGAAAGAAACCCATCAACGTAGGTGCGTTGTAGAATCAGTAGATTATCCTGAGCCAGAGCCGCTTTGCGTTCTGCTGCAAAATCGTATGCGCTTGCGATGGTTGGTTGAACTTGATCGAACGGAATCTCCGGTATGCCTGGAACTTCAGCAGCTGTTTCGGCAATTACTGGAGAACCAAATCCCCGACTCGGAATTTCTACGCTAGGTTTAGCGGGAGCTTTCGCTGCGGGCGGAACCTGAGACTGAGGTTCCACCTTGGATGGTTTCTCTGTTTCCAGCAATTCCTCGTCCTCTACAAACATCTTTTTCGGTTTGGGCGGACGCCGCCCAAGCTCAACGGCAAGAGAGACGCAAGCCAAAAGTGCAAACAAAGCGGCAAATAGTCCGCTGCTTTCCACGATTGTGCCCACGTCCATACCCGGTCAGTCTCCCGTAAGTAGCTTCTGATAATTAGAAGCTGCGCTTCATACCATCTCTTACCAATCTGCTCATTATGTTAGACATCTATTCATTCAGAAAGAGGCGCTTCGCTCCTCCGTAAATTCCTTCACTGAATTTTGCCCAGTTTGCATAATACTATGAAATCACTGTAGCCAATGCCTTTGAGCATCGTTAACGATAGAAACCACGCTTCAGTGGGAACTGTTTTCCGAGTAGATCTGACCCGCTATGATGGCGAAGGTTGTGGGAAGGAGGTTAGTGATGATGAATAACGACCCACGTTTGAACTTTCGCCCTGACGGCAGAACCGCTGTTCTCCACTTGCGTTTCGATGGTCTAAGCCGAGACATTGAACTGGCTCTTCTGGACCTGGGTGTGGCCGCTTCTGACTCGTCGATAAGAGCTGCCGTCGCAAGATTCGTCGACGTTCCGGCAGCAGAGCTTAGCGGTTATGTTGTGGAACGGCATGAAAATGGCAATCTAACACTTCGCCCTGAAGCGGTATTTGGATGAGCGACGATCCGTTGTCGTTGATCAGAAGTTTTTCCGACGCTGAGAAAAAATTGGCGTCGGAGATTTTTCTTGCGCCGTACGTGCCTGGTGGAAAGATCACGGTCAAAGTTAAGGGTGTCGTGCTTTCAGCATCAGTCGTTGACGAAGGTCCGCTTGCCGACACTCCAGGATTTGGACTTTTTCGAATCACAGAGTCATCCAAGGCCGAATATGTTGCCAAGCCAACCTTCGCTCAAATTGAGGCTTACCTGAAGCTGATGCCCAGAGTGAGCCTGACACTAATTGAAGAATTCGATGGACATTGGTGGGGAGTGCAGGCACAATCGTCGGATACGAGATTCGACTTAAAGGACCCGGTTCCGGTGCGCCTGACAGAACGCGCTGCGTCTTTCCAGCAGATATTCGCAAGATTCGACGGCTCCTCGTTTTGGTACCAGTGTGAAAACCGTAGGCGCGATCCTGTGATTGCGCGCAAATTCCGAGATGCCTTGGACCGTGACGTCTTGCCGGACGAAGTACGGATCTCAGGCGCGACTCCAAGCGAATTGTTCGCCTACCGAATAATTTTCTTCAGCAGGCACCCTGAGCTCGCCCCTGTAGAACCGCAGCCAGAGCAGCAAGTCGCCAATGAAATTATCGAGACGTCATCGCAGGACTCGTTTTCAATGCAAGGAGGTGTGCACCGGAATCAATGGGTCAACTCGGATTTGAGACGACTGCGTGACGCTCTGGCTCATGCTGGTGCACGACTTGATGGATACTGGACAAACGGTTCTAGCGAGATGACAGTTCGATATATTGTGGACGGGCATACACATACCGCTAACGTTCGACTTCATGACCTGACTGTAGTCAGTTCGGGAATTTGTTTAAGCGGACGGGACCAAGATTTTGATCTGACCAGTCTTGTCGGTGTGATGCGCGAATTTCATAGAAACGAATACCACTGAGGATTAAACCTGTGACTAAGTTACATCATGAGGTTATCTATCGGGGCAAAGAGACAATAAGCAGGCTCGGGGAAGCTCGGCTGGTAGTATGCGGTGCGGGCTCGCTAGGCTCTAATCTCGTAACCCAGATATGCCGACAAGGTTTTAAGAAGATATGCGTTGTCGATCGCGACAGAGTAGAGGAGTCAAACCTTGGAACTCAAGTCTATTCTCTCGACGACATCGGCGCGCTCAAGGCCGAAGTATTGAGAAACTTGATCTATCGCGAGGTCGGCGAGGAAATCAAAGCTATTTCTAAAGAACTCAATGACAAAACTGCGGCTAAGTTTTTATGTGATTGTGACCTGGTTGTCGATGCCTTCGATAACTCTGTTTCGCGTCGACTCGTGACTGATTTTTGCAAGTCAAAAGGCGTTCCGTGCTTGCACATCGGTGTAAACGGCGATTACGGCGAACTGCGCTGGAATGATAGGTACATCGTTCCCTCTGATGCAGGTGACGATGTTTGCGACTATCCCCTGGCGAGAAATTTGGTTCTGCTCGTAACTGCCATTGCGGCTGAAGCGCTGATTCGGTTCATCCTCGATGGTTCAATGGAAAACTATTCGGTGACGCTGAGGGATCTTTCAGTCAACTTCGATGGTTAAACGCAGTGCGTAACCATCGCTCAGGAAACCTGAATGAACACGATGAGTTTATTGCATTCGCTCAGGAAACCTGAATGAACGAAATGAGTTTATTGCACTCGCTCAGGAACCTGAATGAACGCTATGAGTTTATTGCATTCGCTCAGGAACCTGAATGAACGCAATGAGTTTATTGCACTCGCTCAGGAAACCTGAATGAACGCAATGAGTTTATTGCACTCGCTCAGGAACCTGAATGACCACAATGAGTTCATTGCATTCGCTCAGGAAGCCGGTCCTGTTGAAAAAAAAAAAGCATTGCAGTAATTCAAACCCTTGAGCTAGAATGAAACTCAACGCAAATTCCGAACCGCAGAGAATAACCGTACAAGCCGTTCGGAGAGTCATCATCTAAAAAGCTTGAGCTGAAAAAACATCGAATTTGGAAAGTTCCCCATTTGTACGGTAGTCATTCGGGGGTACTCGTCATGTTTGAACTTTTGAATTCCTTGGCGCTCGATTCGATCGAATCGAGCATCGATTTCCGTAAACAACTTGCCCAGGAACGTTGGAAGGAGGGTTTCAATTGTCCTCGTTGCGGTTGCACCAAAGGGTATGCATTGCAGACGCGCGACATTGTCGAGTGTGCAGGCTGCAAGAGGCAGACTTCATCGACATCGGGAACTGCTTTTCACGGCATTAGACGATTGGTTGAATTTGGCAAGGCATTAAAAGATTTCTGCTTGGGAAATCATATTTCGGCGGCGCAATACGCGCGGAACGCCGGCATCGATCCTGGTACAGCCTGGACCCATCTCCAGAAAATTCGTTCTGTTTTTGCGTCCGCACCGCTTGAAACCGCTTGCGTCGATGTGCCGTGCACCATTTTCAAGCCGGCGTTGATCAAGCAAAGTAAGGAAGATGAGTTGTATTGCGCGACTTCTCCGAAGACGTGCGCTCAAGAAATTATCGCCGTCACGATTTTGAATTCATCAACCGAATCTAAGGCCAAATTGCCTGCCTCCATGATTCATTCGGCATTGTCGTTTCTACTGTCTGTGTTTCGTGGCGTGAGTCGAAAATATTCCCAGCTCTATCTTGCTGAGTTCAACTGGATCGTGGAAGATAGAACGATCAGTTTTCGTGATGCTGTGGCAATGTGCCTGCGCGGTCACCCGATAATTCGCAATGATATAACAGATTTTTCGTCTCCTTTCCTCTTGCGCATAGTGGACACTGAATTCGCCGGTTGTCGAGCGCCGCCGACGCTCAAATTCGGCGATTCTGACTAGATTAAGGCATTCTTTCTTTGGATGCTAGATTGGCATGATATGTTGTCCTCCGCATATCTCTAACTCGATTCGCCCATGATTGAAGACATCTTTTTCGACATCGCTTCGCAGTTCGGGATCGAAAAGGTTCCGCGCGCGCCTGAATTCTTTCAATTCAACTCGACGGAAAAACTATTGTCTGTCGAGGATTGGTTTAAGAACATTCTCGATGAGACGAAAGATCACTGCGTAGACTTCTCGAGAACAATAATCGAGAGCAGTTGTTGGTATGTCGAGATCCAAGGAGACGGAGCGATTCATTTACGCAACGTCCAACATGGTGAATTCGATCTGGCTATCGATCGCCAGGTTAAATCGGTGAAGGGAAAGAAACGCGGACAGGGCGGAAAATTGCTTGCTATTTTCGTTGATGAGCCAAAAAACTACGCAACAAAAAAAATGACAGGACGCGAGCTCTTGCGTTCGTTAACAGATTCCGTAGACGGATTACTTGTCCATCTACCGAATAAAGCTGCCGTCGAATTTCCGCGCTCGGACTTTCGCGATTTCAATGGTTTCGCTGAAATGTGTGAGCTTGAAGATATGCTTCTCTTTCCCGCAAACAATCAGATCGAGAAGCTGCTGGCAGCGACATGGTTTGTAGAAAAAAACGAAGATGGTTCTCTCCTCCTTAATTGGGCACCCGACTGTAAACAGCTAGTGCATGTACACACTCATCCGAGCAAAGCCAGTTCGTTTGACGCTTATCGATTGCAGCCTATGAGTGGTCATGAACTGTTTCAGTCCCTTTTGGACAATCAGACCGCCAATGGGATCGTCGTCAACCTGATCAGCACAATTGGAGTACAGCCATCTCTCAGGCAGTTGTTTTTGTCACGCTCGATAGTCAAAAACATCGTCCAGGGGCTTGATACACGCGTGGGAGTGAATCCGCTGCCCATCCGAAACACGGATGAGATTTCGGATTGGCTCGATATGCGAAAGTTCCCTGTTGCCGGTCGAAAAATCATCGACGCGCCCTTCGAAGAGTATACTCTGTATCGAGCTGTGGTACCGCAGGGCTGCGAAATCTCCATGCAGGAAGCGGGGAAGCAAAAGGAGACGCCTGGACCGACCTGGAGTCCCGTGTTTATTCAGTCAAAAATAAGTCCGATCTCGAGCGATGAGCCAAGTCGTATTGTCTGTCCAGGTTTTTACGCCGAGCAACTAGGCGCCCATTTCCTTGTGGGTGGCTCTGACCCCAGGCGATTTAATCCTGGATCAAATTTTTTGATTGGCAAAAAGGTCGATGATTACTCAATTGAGCAAGCGAAGAGAAGAGAACGATGGGCGTCGGAACTTCTAAAATTTCTTCCTCCCGGAGTGGACACTATTCCTCGTGATGCTTTCCATACAGCCAAGGGTGCTTCTTTGGCTCAAGAATTTCCGCATGCTGCAAAACGAGACTGGATAGAAGCGACTTTGAAGCAGGCTCAGAAATTTACTAAACGTTGGGTCTGGTTCAACTCTTAGGGGAATAATCTAAGGGAACCGCAATCGAGTTTTGTCTGTGACTACGCAAGCTGAACTTTGCGACATCTGTGGTCAGCCAAAATCTTCTGGTTTGACCGGCAGTTTCACCCAATGGGTGAATTCGTGTCGATGCGAAGTGTTAGACAATGAGAAGTCGAATGTCCAGATATGTGGTCTTTGCGGAAAACAATTAGATGCTGGAAACACTGGTAGCTTCACACAGTGGGTTCTCCAACCGCAGAACTGTACTTGCGCTGATCCGGTCGTTCTTAAATCCAACGGTGACGACGGCGCCAGCGCAAATTCCGAAGAGTCAAAATCCGCGTCCTCTCGACAGCCTAATCGTATGAAAGTTGAGATTGGCGATCTTGACGCCAGCAACTTTCCTGTATCGAGATACAAGCCGATCAGCATGCTCGGCATGGGCGGCGGGGGACTGGTCTATTTGTGCTTTGACAAACATCTTCGCAAGAACGTCGCTGTGAAAATTTTGAGGGTGACTCAACCGGAACAGATTGTCCAATTTCAAGCTGAGGCAAAAGTTACGGCCAAGTTCAAACATCCAAACATCGTGTCTATATTGGATTTCGGTTCAACAGATACGGGGGCACCGTTTATGGTGCTGGAATATGTGGAGGGCAAATCGCTCGATGTGCTAATTCAGGAGAGAGGTCCGCTTCCTGAGCTGGTTGCTGCTGAACTTTTTATTCAGATTGCTGAGGCGATCCAGAAAGGTCATGAGTATGGAATTTTTCATCGTGACATTAAAAGTTCCAACATAATAATTTCACAGTCAAAAAACAATGCGCAAGCCAGAGTCATCGACTTCGGAATCGCTATGGTGGCATCTACAGAAAACGTCGATTTCCATGGGAAACATTTGGTCGGAACGCCTAAATATATGTCTCCGGACCAGATTGCAGGTCGAACATTTGATGCGCGCTCAGACCTGTACTCTTTCGGGTGTGTGATGTACGAGACTCTTATGGGACGGTTGCCGTTCTCCGGCAATGCCATGGCGTTGCTGGAGAAGCATGCCAATGCAAAACCTCCTGCATTCGCTGAAATGTCTCCGGATGCCGACATTTCGCAGACTATGGAAAGAGTGGTGTTGCGTTGCTTGGAAAAGAATCCTGATGCTCGCTATCAGAGCTTTTCTGACTTGAAATCTGCTCTGCAAAATATAGCGAAAGATGACTTGCTAAGTGCTTCCTCTGTTCAGCGTGTTTTGGCGGAAGACAATTTAGTTGACGAGAGTAAGACTTCGAACGAAATCACAGAATCAGAAGCAGACTCTCGGAATAAAGATGGTAGCAAATATGGTATCAGCACTTCTGGTGGTAAAGTAAGACTGGACCAGGCGAGCCAGTTGATTTTAGCTCTACTGATTCTTTTAGGTGTTGGTTTGATATCGTTCGTTGGTTATCTATTGTTGAGACCTGACGAAACAGAGGACTCGAAAATACTGAGCTCTGCGGATAGAGGAACGCCTGACCAGCACCTCGACGCTGCCGGTAGACCGCTCGATGAAGAAGATAGTGTTGGGAGTTTTGACAATTTCCAGGAATTAGCGCCCCTGAATGCACAAGCACTCAAGCTCGAGAAAGCCTTTAAATATGCCGCTTCCGAGTCTGCGTACACTCGCGCTATCTCATTAGACGAAGGCAATTCGCGGTGGTACCGCTCTCGTGGTTTGTCCCGAATGTATCAGGGCAAATTCGAAGAGGCCCTTGGAGATTTCAACACGGCCGTCCGACTTCAGGACTCTGACGACAATTTCAGAGCGCGGGCTGAATATTACATGAACGCGGGAAACTATACCAAGGCGGAAGCTGATATACGCTCGGCAATTTCAAAAGGACCAAATGCCGCAAGTAACTTCATTGTTCAAGCTCGGATAAATTCAGACATGGACGACAACTCCAATGTTCAATTGGAGCGTGCCATGCGAGCCACTGATAGAGCTTTACGCCTGGAGCCTGAGCGAATTGAAGCGCAGGCCCAGCGTTTGATTGTAGAAGCCAGGTTGAAAAAGGACAAATCATTTATCGAAAGAACCTCTCGCGAAATAGCTGCTAAGGGCTCTAATAATGCTTTTGCACTTTATTGCGTGGCTAGATATTCGGAGCTGACTGGCGATTGGAATTCTGCTTTGAAGTGGGTGTCCCGAGCGATCAGCCTGAACCCGACTTCATGGAAATCATACGAGTTGCGCGCCGATACTCTTAAACAGCTTGCACTGGAAGCTACGCAAGGGAAGAAGGTTCAATATGACGAACAAGTTCTTTCTGCTGCCGACTGTAAAAGTCGAGCTATGAGCGATTACTACAAGGCGACTTCACTGAATCCACTAAATGCCAAACTGCTTGTGGAGGTCGCGAAGTTCCATCGTGAACTCAATCAGGTTGAAAGTGAAGTCAAATATCTGTCGCAAGCGATCGATCTAGAACCTAACCAGGCGGATCTCTACAGGCTGCGTGCTGACGCAAAGCACCGAGCCGTTATGAATGAGGATGCTGTAGAGGATTGCGAGACCGCAATTGCACTCGGGGAAATTAACGCTGATGTGTATTTGCTGAAAGCCAACTCACTGGTCGAACTCAATCGTCCGGAAGAGGCGGAGCGTGCATTTTCACAGAGCATAAAGCTGGCGCCTGCTAATGCCGAAGTGTACTTGTACCGCGCAAAGTTAAGGAGTCAGCGACGCGAGTATGCAAAAGCAATCGAAGACTACGAGAAGGTTCTTCAAATTAGGTCTGGTGATGAAGATGCACTAGCTGGAAAGCGTCTTGCGCTTGAGGAAATGAATAAGTCTGAAGATACTACGAATTTCCATTAGATTCGATTGGGATGGTGAAACAAAATTCGCTGCCGCTACCATTGGTGCTTTCGACCCAGATTTTTCCTTTGTGCTTTTCAACCAGACCCTTGCAGATTGAAAGACCTAGACCCACTCCCCGTCTTTTCGTTTCCTTCGGCTGATCGAGTTGTTTGTATCGTTCGAAGATAGCTGTGCGAAGATGGTCAGGCACTCCGGGACCGTGGTCTCTGACTTTGAAAAGCACGTTAGTTCCATGTAGTCCTGCCGTTACTAAGACCGTTGCCCCGCGGGGCGAAAATTTGATCGCATTGCCAATCAAGTTGCAAATTATCCGAACGACACGGTCTTCGTCTGCAACCAGGGCATCATTCGTGATCTCTTTTATCAAAGTAACGTTGCTGGCAATTGCTGTGCCCTGACACGAGTCCAACGCCTTGTCCACGATTCTCTGTGTGGTCGTCGGCTGGACATCGAGTTGGAAGTCCCCTGAATCGATTTGCTCGGAATCGAGCAGATCGTTTACCAGAGATACCATTAGATTGATACTCGATTCAGCGCGATTAACATTTTTCCTGAATTTTTCCGAAACCTCTCCAAAGGCGCCTGCGACGATCATCTGCAAGAACAAACCCATTGAAGACAATGGAGTTCTCAAATCATGGCTAACCATGGCAAGAAAGTCCTGCCGCAGTCGTTCCAACCTATAACGCTCAGTTACATCCTGAAGATGTGCAAAAATCAAATCGTCTTGCCATTCGTTGACATAGATCTCGACCGGAATACGTTCACCGCATTTCTTCAATGCCATCGTCCGTAGTGGCTCCGGTGCGTAGTCGAGCCTCTCTAGTTCAGGGAACACCAGACCGATTTTTTGTCCCTTCAGTTCCCTCGGCTCGTTGTATGCCAGTAGCTGTCGCCCCACCGTGTTAATGGTTTCAATTCGCTGTTGGCGGTTTATCACGATAAGACCAAGTGGAATAGAGTGCAAAATCTTGCGAATTCGCTCTCCTTGGTCCGCAAGCGCTGCCGACTGCTTTTTTACGAGCGCGCGCAGCTCATCCTGCGTTTGTAGAGTTTGAGCTGTGTCTCCTGGATAATCAGGCATTTTTCCTCAGATTTTCCTGGTCTTGGCTGGTGCTGTCTTCAATTAAATCGTCTGTAGTCGAGGTCCCTTTCTTGGATTCTAATCTGGAGAGCTTCAGGTTGCGGAGCATTGACTCGATTGCTGTGCCATTTTTGATAGCTTCGATGGAATATCCTCTGGCGCGCAATACGTTTAAAACCGTTAGTGGGGTAGTATTCAGAATGCGAGCCAATCTGTTCAGTCGCGAATCGTCAAATGTCTTGGTGCGCTTGGCCTCGCTAAAACCATTCGATAGAGTCGGCTGCCCATCTATCGCATGCACGGGCAGCATCGAATCGAGACCGATATGTTTCGCTCGATAGTCAATTATGCCGTCGGCATCGGCGATGAATTGAACTTCAACTTTAGTTTCTCCCGCCGTGGTTGGTGGGCAATTGCTCACGGTCACGTCCGAGAGCGTCGCTTTCTCCTTGCAACCTTGCAGCACATGCATGTTCACTGTCGCAGTCGGGGACTCGCACTTATGGTATGCGGTGACAGGCAAAGGAGTTGCACGAGAGATCACCTGCTTGAGTTCACCGCTAGCTTCTTCGACCCAAACCGGCTCGGAAATAACATCCCAGACCACATAGTCGCGAACGCTGTGGTTGAGAAGTGCAGCTTGAAGAGCGGCACCGCAGACAGGGTAAGTGTTTGGGCTGGCCGGAAAAATTGTAGCGTTAGAGAATCTGTCATAGAATCTCCTGAAGAAAGGCGTCAAAGTGCGCGTGTCGCCAAGCAGCAATATTTGATCGATTTGATTCGCCTGCGTATTCGAATCTGCGATGACTTGATCTACGACACTCAAAGTCCTGGCAATAATTGGTTCAATTAGCTCGTGATATTCAGACAGCGAAATGGAAGCCATTAGATACGCATGCGTTTTCGAGCGTACATTAGGACCAGTAGCCTGAACGTCCAGATTTGTCACACGCACGTGAGCCTGACCGGCTGTATGCAAGTCATAGATTGCTTGCTCTGCTGCACGAATCAATTTCCAAATCGTTGCTGGAGTGCGTTCCATCTTGTGACCAGAATCGGACTCGAAGGTTTCCACCATCCAGTGGACCATTTCGGCTACAAATGCTTCGCCGGCTAACGTATCATCACCAATAGTCGATTTAACCTCTAACAGTCCGTGCTGAAATTCCATTACGGATGCCGCAAATGTGCCGGCTCCGAGATGGTAAACCAGAATTTTCATGTTGGAGTCCCGGCGCAGTTCTTGATAGCAGTGATAAAATGCCGCAGCTGTGGGTTCGTTTATCAATTGCAAAATATTTACGCCTGCGGCTTCACCTGCCGCTCTGAGCAATTTCCTTTGATTGCTCGTAAAAGTGACCGGCACAGTTAGTACGGCTTTGCTGACTGGTCTCGCCAGGCTCGCTGTGGCTACATTGATCATTCTTTTGATCAACAATTCGGTAAACATTTCCGCGCTATAGAAGCCGCATTCAGCCTCGACGAACCAGTCCGTCCCAATCAGTTTTCTGAAGTGCTGAATGACGTTTACTGTGTCAGATGTTGGATGGCGACCGACGACAAGATTTCCATTTGATAATCGTCCTGCAATAGAAGGGACTTGATTGGACGAAAACGAATCGAATTTGTCACCTTCGAAGGTGGCAACGCGCGAAAACTTCGACCCGATATCTATTCCAACCAGAGCATGTCCGGCCTGACCTGTCGCGACAAGGTAGGGCGGAGGCATGCCAGAATCCGGTCCACCCCGCTGGAGAAGCGGCTCCGAGGGATATCTTGGATTTGCTAGGTAGTCTTCCGTTTCAAAGCAGATTAAGGACCGCTGCTTTTGTTTCAAGCTTCCTCTCCACCATTGATTTGACCACTGGGCGTAAAACCAGTATGACAGAAGTGGGAACTTTCTGACGGAAATTAATCAGCACGTGTCTCTGCTACGAAGTCTATCTGAGTGCCACCATCGGCCGAATCTTTAACGACAAGGTTGGTGACACAGAAATTCCGAAGAGCGGGTGATTGTTTTTCAATCAGATTAATTTCTCCCTCATGCTCAAGTGGAATGGTGATTTGCTTCAGGCGACCGACAATTATTTTCTTTTCTGCCACCTTAATTAATCCGCCAGCCACCTTACTCCAATCCAGATTTATGTCATCCGGAATCGGTAGTTTCATGGAAACGTCGTATTTGAGCCGCTCTTCCTTCGAGTCGCTTTTCTTTTCAAAGCCGTAGTTTACTAAACCATCGCCTTTGAGATGACCTGAAATTCTCCACGGACAAGTTTCGAATTCATTCTTGTTGAAAATAATTCCTGCTTTCTCAACGGTGCCGTCTAACACGACGTCACCACTGGCGGTGAATGCTAGCTTACCCTGTCCGGCGGCGCGCATATCCTCGATCTTCAAATTGGTGACTTTGACGTCCTTGGCTACAGCGTTTCGGTATCGCCAGGTTTTGTCTTCCTTTATTGTTTTATTCAACTTCATCTCGAATGATGATGGAATGCGTTGGCGAATCGCATCTTTGAGTGGCTCGTCTGGGACTTGAATGCTGCACTGTTTAACCGACATGCGCATTTTTCCCTCGTGAACTGCCACGTCCAGTCCTTTAGCGATTACGTTGGCTGGATAGCCGTTGAGCAGTTTCAGGTCTTTCAACTTGAATCCAAGGTCGCTATTCAATTGAATGTCTTTGTCTACGTCAATTAGAAGTTTGCCTGACAGATCAGCCAGATCGATTTGTCCCTTTCTTGTTTTCAAATTGGCGTTTCCAAACTTCAGGCTCACTGGAAGCTTGACGTGAGCAGCATCTTTATCGCCGCTCTTAGCGAGCATCATTTCGTCCGGTACCGTCATCGTGGAGTCCTCGCCGCAGTCGAGAACAAATCTGCTGTCATTTGATTTCAGGTCAATTTGCCGCACATTAGCTACTCCGCCTTCGAGCTGGAAGTTCATGGCGCCCTCTTTGGAGTAATCGCTTGGTCCTACAGTCACATTCGCCAAGCTCAAAATTAATTTCGTTTTGTTTTTTGCAATGATAATCTGGCCGGTTTCCGCATGCGCCGCGCCTGTTGTTTTGAAAACAGTCTCCCGCCCATCTTTCTTGATGTTCACCGCAAGATAGCCAGGAACTTTGTCAGGAAAGTGTCCGAGAGTCTGGTGGATATCGGTTTTTAAATTAAGATCCGTGCCAACGAAATTCAAATCGGAGACTAGATGCAGCGTTGGATGCTCTTCTCCCTTTACGTGCTGCCAGGCAAATTCTTTCACGTCACCGATGACGGTGGCACTGGACGTGCTGGATCGTTTGTCTTTGCCGAAACGGACAATGCAATTGCGGAGCAGTACAGGCTTGTTTTCGGCGAGGTTTTCTTCCGGAAGATTCAAAACAAGTTTTTCATTGGTCTTTTTTGCGGAAAAAACCGATTGCAGTTTCCCTCCATCAAATTCGCAGTCGACTTTCTCGCCGATCCACTTGCATCCGTTTGCAAAATTCAGCATCAGATGCACGTTTCCAACATAATTTAACTCGTCGTCTATTTCGGCATTGGTCAGTCGAACGTGTGAATCAGGACCGACGTGGATAGATTTTTTTCCGAGCTTGATAGTAGACGATGGTCTCAAGTCGAGTTCAACCTCGTCTATTTTCATAGTTTGAATCATATCCTTCATGTCGCCGCTTATCGCGCCAACCTGGATCAGATTTATGAAAAAGGCACCGACGCTACGCGCCAGATCGACATGACCACTCACGGTTCCTTGCTTGAGCTCGATTGTTTTCGGTACTGGGACCGCGTTAAAGCTCAGTTGATTGGAGGTCCAAAGTTCGCCACTCGCCTTTGCCGTCGAGAGAACAGCTGGATTTTCGATCGGTAGAGACAGCGAAATATTGAACTGGGTATCTGGCGGAATACTGACGAGCGAGTTTTTGATGAAGAATGTGCCAGGTTTGAAGACGCCAGAAGCGACAATCTCAAGATTGGATGTGACGTTTGTAAAACGCCGTATGTCGGGATCTTGAATCTTTACCTCGAATCCGGCTTTGATCTCAGGTTCTTTTCGAGTGTTGGCGCAGCCGCCGACGAATACGAATGAGAACATGAGCAAGATGCAAAGGCCGCGCGAGAGATTTTGCTTTGTCTTTGTGATTCTGTTCATACAAACTTATGTTTGCCGCAGTCCTATATATAGCTCATTCACGGTCGCGTATGCCGAACCAACTGCTCGGCGTCCGCGCATTGTTACATCCAGGGGTGACGGATGGGAATTGCTGTTGAAAACCTGCAGCGGCTAGCAATGGAGTTTTACTGAATCTGTTATTCTGCAGAAAACATTCACTTCAGTGGATAAGAAAGGAAAAGGTTCCTTCAGTAAACGCTCTTCACTCTCCCTAATCGTATTGCTAAATTAGTAGCAACTGTACTCCGACAGCGGGAACTTACAAACAGTAGGTATGTTCAAACAGTTCTTGCGACTCGTACAGCACTTTTTTTGTGCTCGGCGCTAAGCTAGCTCAGCGCCTTACGAGACCGGGCAGGCTTCAGGCACGCTAGGTTTTTGGTTTCAAACGGCCGGAAACCTGGCTTAAAATATTCAGGAGGTGCGCAATGTCACCTAGAAAGAGAACCCAACCACGGGCAAACAAAAACGCTTCCGGTGCAAGCGAACTCTCGAATTTCGAGCGCCTGATTGAGCGTGCGCGTCTCGGCATGCCTGAACAGGACTATCGCCTCAACATATTGAATGTATTGCTGCGCACGCCGCATCGTAATGTGGCACCATATATGCCACTATTTGCTGATGTACACGAACGCGATCCGTTGTTCTTTGTGCGATTGGCCGCATGGTACAACGAGGTCGGTGCAGTGCATGACTTGAAGCAATTGTTCATTGCGTTCCTGGCGACCTCCAAGTTCTCTGAAGAGTTCCGGGAAACCGGTCTGGCGCTTCTCGAAAAGTTGCCTCCTTATCAGGTCGAACGGGTCACGCGCATGATCAAGGGTTACCTGGACGGCAAGACATTTGTACCGGGTATTGGCTCTGTGCCACGCTCTTACAAAACCGCCGTCGAGAATTATTTGAAGCAACGGGAGGCTGACCCCAAGGTCTTCGATGCTGCAGTGTTGCACGCCCGCAAACCACTGAAGACGCTCTACGCTTCACTACGGATCAAGCCGGGTCCCTACGCTCAGCGTGTGTTGTTTGAAAACGATCCGCCTGAAGGTAGTCGACTTGCTGTCCTCAAGCAACTAGCAAAGGTACAGGACCCAGCCGAGCAAGCGCGTTTGATTGTGGAGAACAAGCTGCCATACAGAACAGCGGTTTCAACGCTCAAGATGATGACTCCATCTGTTCTCGTTGCATTGATCAATGCAATGACCCCGCAAGAAGTAATCAATAACCTTGCCAGCTTGAAAGCGCGTGGTGCAATGGATAATGAAGATCTTCGCAAGATGATCGAGCGTAAGCTTGAAGCCGCGAAAACCGACTCTCGAGTTTCAGCACTGAAGACTAGAGAGGCAATCAAAGTCGCGAATCTTGATGATGCAATGGCTCAGAAGGTTCAATCGGTTGGCGACGTGCAAATCAAGGCAAAGGGCAGGATATCTCGTGCGACAGCTCTGCTCGTCGACAAGAGTTCATCTATGGATGAGGCAATCAATCTTGGCAAGATGATTGCCAGCATTCTTGCACCAATTTGCGAAAAGGATCTGTTCGTCTATGCCTTTGACACAATGGCTTATCCCATTGTTGCCAAAGGTGAGGAACTGTCCGACTGGGAGAAGGCGTTTAAAGGTATCGTCTCCAGCGGTGCCACTTCCAATGGTGTCGCAATTGACGCCATGATCCGCAAAAATGAATTCGTTGAGCAGATTGTTATGGTCACTGACCAGGAAGAGAACACACCGCCTTTGATGCTGCAAGCATTGCGTGCGTATGAAAAGAAGTTCGAGGTAATGCCGGATGTACTGTTCGTTAACGTCGGTCGAGCATACAGACCGACTCTTTTCGACCAGCTTACACGCGAGGGTATCATGGCTGAAAATTATGTTTTCACCGGCGACTACTATAGCCTGCCTGGATTGATTCCCCTGATCTCTGGTGGTACACGTTTGGACCTGCTGGCCGATATCATGAATTTTCCACTGCCTGAGAGAAAAACTCCGGCATTGAGTAAAAACTGATGCCAGACGATAGAGGCATGTCAGAGTGCGGAGTGCTTGTCGAACTCGATATAGAGGGCGCTCCGTCTGGCTTGCTGCAGGATAAGACCTTCGTCGTCAAAGACTTATTTGATGTCGAAGGTCTTGTAACAGGTGGCGGTAATCCTGATTGGAAGCGAGCGCAAACGGCTGCGACTGCGCACGCAGCTGCCGTGAAGAGTTTGCTTGACGCTGGAGCCCGCTTAATTGGGAAGGCATGCACCGACGAACTGGCGCTCAGCCTGGACGGAATAAACCCTTATTATGGAATTCCAATCAACACTCAACTGCCTGACAGAATACCGGGAGGTTCTTCCAGTGGATCGGCAAGCGCTGTTGCCGCCGGTTATGCCGACTTTGGCTTAGGAACTGACACGGTCGGTTCGATTCGCGTTCCCGCTAGTTATTGTGGGCTATATGGCTTTCGCCCCACCCGCGGTATCATAGATTTGACGGGATGCATGCCGCTTGGTCAGTCATTCGATACCGTCGGCTGGCTTACCCGCGACGCTGAGTTACTCTACCAGGTCGGCAAAGTTTTACTTCCTGAAAAAGCGTCCGAGCCTATTGAGCGCATTGTTCGCTTGTTCAAGTTATTTGAGAACCTGTCACCGGAGATAAGAGAGCCGTTTCGGACTGCATGCCATGCAATTGCTGAGCAATCGTTCCAGATTAACAGAGGTGTTATCGAGGATGAAGTTATCGATGCATGTGTTTCAGGTTTCGCCATCGTGCGCAGTCGAGAAGCATGGGCAAATTATGGAAATTGGATCTTCTCCCAGGACCCTAGAATCTCCGCTCCGGTAAAACAGCGTCTGCTAGATGGACAGAATATCACGCTGGAGGATGAGATTAAGGCGCGCGAAACTCTGCGCAGGGAAACCCAATTTCTTGATGATTACCTGGCTACGGCAGGAGCGCTGTTGCTCCCAACGACCAGCGGTTTTCCTCCATTGAAGACCGCGTCGAATAGTGAACTCGATGAGAACAGAAAGCAAAACATCCGTCTTACAGTGTTAGCGACGGTCGCCGGTCTTCCTCAAGTTTCGATTCCTGTCGCGGTAGCTCCAGGAATTAACTTAGGGATCTCGATCATCGGGCCGCGTGGACGAGACCTCGATTTGCTGAAGTTTGTAAAATCGGTATCGCTCGCGCATTCGCATTGATGCGAATTTGCAGACGAGCGCTTCGAATGATCTTACTAGTATGCCCGTTTCAAAATTCTCGCCAGCTCGTCTGAAAAGGCGTTAGGCGGATAGAATCCGGTCAAGCGACCTCGTTCCTTTCCGGTCGTCGCGTCAATAATTAGGGTGGTTGGATACACTTGAATGCCGTATTGGCTTTTGACGTTGGTGCCCGGTCCTCGCTCACCATCGGTCTTCATACAGATGAACGTTCTATTGATGTAATTAATGATGGCTGGGTTGGAATAGCACTGCTGTTCGAGTTTTAAACATTCGGAGCATCCTTGTGTCGTCATGTTTATGAGAACCGGCTTGTGCTGTAGCTTGCCGTATTGCAGAGTGGTTTTATAGTCATTTTGCCAGGGAATTGTCGTCGGCCAGGCAACTTTTTTAGTAGCTGCCGGAGCCTTGGCGACCAATGTTCCGTCTTTTGCTTCAGCGTTCACCGCTTCTGGTTTAGCTAGCAGGCTAGTTAACAAAACGCCGACTGCTGCAATTAATTGAATTGATTGAGTTGCTGACTTGATTACTGATTTCATTGAGGAGAACCCAAACGGAGGACTGACCTCATTATGCCCAGGATTCCACAGAAAATTTAAGTGTCTGGGTTTTCGACAGCGACGCAGCTGTTTGAAATAAGATCGTGCAAGCAGCTATTTCTATCAGGTCCAAACACAGGCAGGAAGAGAGTAAGTATGGAGAAGAGTTTGGCTGCGTGTCGTACCGATGCAGAAACAAAATCGATCGATCTGCCATTAGGAGCGACGACTGCCAGTTCCATGAAGACTTTTCCAGGTGTGCCTTTTGTCGGAGATGACTCGAACATCGAGAAGTAAAGCCAATTTACTGAGATTATCGTGACGAAAAAGGTATTTGCAAGTGTTGCAGTTTGTATGGGGAACGCGTCGGCAAAATTCAGGTATGCCAGGGCTGCCGGCGCAGCGAACACACAAAGTCCGTCCAGAATAAACAGTGGGAAAGTGCAAAAAATTTGAAACCAATGCGCAGGGGTCGCATCGAGGAGCCCGCTTGCCATGCCGATCAACCAGAAAGCATACATCAAAATGCTGTCAATAATCGCAATCAACAAAGCGTCGATCAATTTTGCAATCAACCTGGGAATTATTGCTGAATGTGGCTTGCTGTGCGTGGAAACCGTCATCAATATCTAAAGAACCAGGAATTTTCTTGCGGCGATCACGAATCAAGTCGGGGGTTGGGTACTAATTGTTCACATCATCGAAGGTAGATTCAATATGCCCCAAACACCCCGCCAGTTTTTCCAGGAGTTTATCATGTCCTTCGATAGTGCCGCATCAAGTAGTGGCGAATGCATTGCAACCCGTCAGGCTTTTACCAACTTTAATTCATGCGACTCCGGTACTGTCTTCACAGGCAATACGAGTGATACCGCATCTGCCACCGCTCTGGACAAATTACCGGTAGTCGAACTTGACGGCTCTGCAGAGCCGCACCGGTCCGCGGAGCAGTTTGCCATAGCAAAGGGAAACTCCGGGGTCGGTGTTCTGCCTGATTTTCGCGATTTCCCACCGCCCATGCCGTCTGTTGTGAGACCAGACGCGGTAGTAATACCTAAAGACGGGACAATTCGTCCAGGAGCGATAGCCCCCGCTCCGATGGTGGGCTCGTTCACGGCAGAGCAGGTCAGATTAGTTTTAGCCGATCGAGATCGAGCTCTTGCGCTTCATAGAGGGCAGCAACCACGTGACCTCCCTGAGCCAGGAGTCAGTCCGATTGCGCCAGCGCCTGACCGGCTGTTCCCGGGTTTGCCAAAACCTGATGGACAGCACGATCCCACAGATAGACGACCGAGCAAAGTCGAGTTTATCGACAACTTTGACAATGCCAGGCAAGCTGCGCTCGATAGCGGCAGACCGCTCATCATCAGCTTTTCCAGGCCAGGCTGCGGTGCTTGCACACAACTCGACAGTCAAGCGTGGCCAAATCAAACTGCCCTCGTCAATGACAATGCAATCAGAGTAAAGCTGAATGGATCCAGAAATCAGGAACTCGCTCAAAGATATGGCGTGACCGCCTATCCGACAACTGTTGTCGTAAATCCGAGGAATATGGATGTTCTTCAAAAGGCACGTGGGGCAATCAGTTCGGCGGAGCTATCCGGCATGTTGCAAGATGCATTCCGGAAGTATCGCGGTGGTTAATCCAGCTGCAAATTCTAGCAGTCAGATAACTGCATCTGTAGCCGCTGAGGAAAACTAGGACTTGTGATCAGTCAAAGTGTTTTCAACTGAATCTTTGATGTGGCTCAGTCTGCGCTTGATGTCTTTCTTTGTGCCCATCGCTGTCAGCTGTTTGGCAAACGGCACGTGCATCTGTGGTTCAACGTGTGATGACAGTTTAAGGCGAGTTGCTTTGCCTTCTTGAACAGGCTCCAACTCCCATGCTCCGTCGAATGCCTTAAATTTGTCGGAAGTGAGAATCTGGTACTCGATTCGTTGTACCCCGACCTCGATTTCCTTGTAGCGACATACTACATCGCCCAGCACAGGGACGCCCTTGAAATTTTCTTCGAGAACGCAGGATGTAGTGTCTGCGGTCACCACCCGTCTGCGAGCCGGCTCTTGATACCGAGATTTCTTAATCGCGTTGAAAACAGCTGTAGGAGTCGCATTGACGACGATTGAGCCGCTGATGGCGTCCGCGTGCGGTTGAAAGTTATCTGCTTCTGCTCGAGACTGACTGATTGCTGTGAGCACCGAGCATAGTACCACTGCAAATTTTACGCGCGCAAACATCTCCACGAACCCCGATCGTTAGCCAAACACCGACTCGCTAAAAAAGCTTATTCTGACTATCTTATGCCCATCTTTCTGTAAACCTACACACTTAACTTGACAAAAATGAAGTTCTTGACAATAACTTTGCTTGAATGTCAAAGTAGAAGTTAGAGCGGCCACGAATCGGTTCTTTTCCGCAAGGAGACCGATTGTCTCTGTTCCTGCTGCGGAGATGAACGGTATGGTGAAACATCTTCTTTTGCTCCTCGGCATGGCCGATGGCGCCAAGGTGGCTGATATCAAAAAGCACTATGCGCGTTTGTTGGACCGGCTCAGCAAGCGAGATTCATTACCTCAGTCGGTTCATGATGACTTGCAACCGGCGCGACAACGGCTGAGCGAATCATACGAACACTGGAAGAAAATCGGTGCCGTTGACGGCGATTCTGTTTATGATGCTTTGAACACGACGCCCAAACTTGGTCAAGTTTTAGTAGCTTCCGATATTCTCTCGCTAGGTGAAGTGATCGCAGTTTTGAAACTTCAGGAAGAGGCTCCGGGGCAGCGTTTTGGCGAACTGCTCGTGCAGACCGGGTTTATCACCGTCGAGGAATTAGACTACTTTTTACAGCTTCAACGGATCATTGAACTTCCTCTCGACCATCCGGAGAGGTGGGGACAGCGCCTGGTTGAGCTAGGTCTGATTTCGCAAGACCAACTCAAGGTTGCCTTAATCGAGCACCGGAGGGAAGGCAATACGCTTCGCTCCGCGATCATAAATAGAGGTTGGCTAACAAGCGAAGTGCTTGACCGAATTTTCTGACAGGCATGGAGAAGTAAGAACTTCGAAGATTGCAAAGTGTTTGCAATGGCGGGCGCTATGGTATGAATTAATTGCCATAGTAAGTGTAGAGACAGTCGTCACCATGAGTAATTTAAAGCGCCGCGCAGTCAACCTTTTGCTATCTTCAGCGCTGCTGTCGGCAGGGGGTTCAGTTGCTGATAATGCCTTTGCTCAAAGCGCTCCGGCAAAGCCCGTCGAAGCATCAAAATCGGAGACGAAACCGACTTCAATTCCTGCGGTAAAACCGGCGGAAACAGCTGATGCGAAGCCGCCAGCACAACCGGAAGTGAAAACCGCTCCGGCTACAACACCGGCTAAGGCTGGCGACGCCAAACCTGATGGCGATGCTTCAACTCCACAGGGACCGAAGCAGGAAGGTAAGCCAGGAGATGCTGGCATGCCCGGCACCGGTAGTCCGCCGCCCCAGGCGATGGTTCCGAATGGCCCAATGAAGGTTGATCCGACGCAGGTACCTCAAGGTCCTCCTGGAACGCCGCTGAAGGTTCAAGCGAATCTGGACATTCCGCAGGATCCATTTGTAGACAGTCTCTTTGTCGTTTTTAACTATCTTTCCCTTGGCGCCATTGCCGGTGCGGTAATTTTTGGCGTCCTATGGTTTGCCAAACACAGGAAGCGAAAGCAAATGATCGCTGCTGGTCTCATTCCGGATGAAGAAGAAGATGATGACGATGACGACGATGACGATGACGAGCCAGTTCTAGTTAAATCCGCTGACGCGTCTCCTCCTGATTCGAAAGTGGAGTCTCCGGAAGCAGCACCGGTGGCGGTGACACCTGAAGTTAAAGCGGAGCCCGTTCAGGAGGAACCGAAGACCGCTGTCGTAGAAACTACTGTATCCGAGTCCTCTTCCGAAGCCACATCGGGCGTCGAGGCTTCGAATAGTGCGAGCGCTGGTGCTGATGAGAATTCCTCCTCATCTGTCAACGATGATGCTTCAGAAGAGGCGGAGGCTGCGCCTGCTGTCGTCACTTCCGGTGGTGGCACAAATTCAGGAAGCGGCAAATCAGGCAAGGGTAAGAAAAATCGTAAGAAAAAGAGCTGATGCGCATATGGCACGTCGAAGTGTTTCAGCGCTGCTTCTTTGCGGCGCTGCATGCATAGTTTTGTCATCTTGCAGTCCGCGACAGCTGAATATCGGCAAAGAAGAGGCGCCACTACCTATGGTGTCTCAACAATGGAAGGAACAGAACGAATGGCTGGAACACCAGCAAGACGGTGACTTCTTCCTGTATATTCAGCGCTTCGATCGCGCTGAACAATCGTTTAAAACGGCAATTAAAAAGGCAGAGGATGCGCGTTTTCGTGATGCGCGATTAGCACGCAGCCAGACTGGACTTGCCCGAGCTTACTTAAACAGAAACGAGTTTGATGACGCTTTGCGTCTGTATACTAAAGCGCTTGAGATTAAGAAAAAGGCTTATGGTGAAAATCATTACGATGTGGCCGACATCTTAACTGAGCGGGCATATGCCAACCTCGCGTTATTTCATACTGAAGACGCTCGCAGTGATGTTCAACAAGCTAAGCTGATCTACAGAAACTTGAAATCGCAGTCACTTCCTGAACTGGATTTTGTTGACGCTGCCCTCGAGGTTCAGTCCGGCAATGACCGTGACGCGGAAACCAAATTCAAGTCTGCGCTGCAACAGCTTCTCTCACAGATCAAGCTGCATCGCTATCCTCAGCCGACAAAGTCGATGCGAATCGCGCGAGATTGTGGTGATAGATATATCTCAATTCTCGAGGCTCACGGAAAAAAATCCGAAGCCGATCGCTGTCGGCAAAATCTAAAACCAATCAGCGAATGGCTAATAATTCTCGGGGAGACCGGTGTTTAGCCTAGCCTCTAAGACTTCAGCGAGACCGCTACCATTTCACCGTGCATTCCTGGGATAGATGTGATTCGCATCTCTACAGGATCTCCGAATGAACTGGTAATAAACCTTTTGTCTTGTGGTCTGTCGACGACCTTCGGATCTAAACCGGCCATGCTCTTAAGGCATAGAATTAGCATCCCCTGAATCTGGGCAGGAAGGATGGTTTCATCCAGCAAGTCACCATCAGACATGAAGCGCAGGGCAAGCCCGTCAGCAAGAGGCTCGAAGTGGACATCTGAACAAGGTGAATTCACTGCTTGGGTCAAGATCTGGGTTGCGAGGTTTAGAATCGAAGGATCTAGATTCAATTGGTCTACTGCGGCTTGAGAAACTGACAGATCCTTTGACGCAGGTGTTGCCTGAGCGGCTGATGTTTGAGCAACTGCCGGCTGAGTGACTGGTCCAGCTGCGGCAGGTGTATTGTGAGTTACAGGAGGTGGTACTTGTTGTGGTGCCGGCGCCATTTGTTCCGTTTGAACGGTTTGCGCTGCAGGTGCTGCAGGAATGGCAGGTGACTCTTGAAGTGCAGGAACTGTTTGCACCACGGGCGGTGATTGGACAGGCGGAGTCGCGGGCTGTGGCTCAGAAGATGGCTGCGATTGAGCAGCAGATTGATTCTCTAAAGCAAGCTCCGACTCGACGATCTCCTCAAGGAAGCTGATCTCGGTTCTGTTTCCGGATAGATTTGCCAGTTCCACATTGTCTATAAGGTCATTCGTGACGCTCGAAAGTACATCGTCCAGTGCATCAGGTAGCTCGGCCGCAGTATCCGGCATTGAAACGGAAGTATCAACCTCTAAATGGGAGCGAGCAGGTACAGGCTCAGATGTTCGTGGTGACATAGATGGTGGCGGAAGTGTTTCTTCCAGAGAGGAGATTGCTTTCGACTGCTGGTGCTCGACCTCATCGAAAGATGAGACTGCCGGCGTCAAGCCTTCTTCGCGCGGCGATGTCCCCGATGTCATCGTCTTTGCTGACCTTGATACCACTACCGGTGGCAATTCCGATGTCGCGTTCGAAAGTGGTGTCAAATCCTCTTTGTCGAGCGGAAGAACTTCGTCGAATTCAGCTCTGCCTGTGTTCTCATCTAAATCACTCGTTACAGTGGCAACTTCCTCCCTCTCCGGCAGGCCAAAGTCGTCATCATCGTCCATAATCAGGGCTCGAAGTTTTTTCGACTTCGGATTTGCTACAGGTTTATTAGCGGGAGGAGTGATGGCTGGCACTTCCTGCGACACTTCCGGAAGGCTTGCGACAGGCTCTGTACTTTCGTGATGCGGAGAATCTTCGAAAGGCTCAGCGTGAGTCAATGGCTGCTGCTCCGCGTCGATGTGTTCGGTCATCGATACTGAGTCTTGGTCTCCGGCAGCTGGTTCGTCAAGATTTTCGTGCCGCGGCGGTATTGAAATTTCCTCGTCCGGAACTTGTTCGTCCAGTGCTGCAATCAAGGCGGACACCGCGAGTTCAGCATCTTGCGCGTCTGCTGGCTCCGGTTGAGGTGCTGATTCGGAAACTTCAGGGTGAGTCTTATTCAAAGAGTCTTCCAGTGCGTCAAAGGCTGCGTCCGAGTCATCGAACCGGGATAGAAGATCTCGCAGATGCGGTGCTCCTTCCGGAATCGGGTGTGAGGCGCTTGCGAATAAGCTATCTTCATCCATTTCGTCATCGAATGAGGCGTGATAAGCGGGCTTAATCGATTCGTCTTCCTCTGTCGGCGAAATCTCTTCTGCCATGCTTGGCTCAATATCGGACGGCATCTCCGATATTTCCTCTGCTTGGGGTTCGGCAGAGAGTGTTTCTTCCGAAGGCATAAGCGACTCTGAGGGTACGAATTGATCGTCCTCATTAGTGAATGTCTCCTCAGCGTTTTCCAACGTGTTCTGTTTTCCGAACAGATCTTCGTCGTCTTCATCATCATCATCGAATAATGATTGAAAAGGGCGCTCAATCGCGCTCATCAAAGATTCCGCAGATTCTTGCTCCTCTTCCGTCGGTTCTATCTGCGTACCATCAAAATCAGTCCCTGCCAGAAGAGGCTCCGGCTCTGATTCAAGGTTAGGCTCCAAGTCATTTTGTGAAGTAGAGCCATCGGCGAAACTCGCCACCGTATCCGGTGCTCCATCGTACTGCAGCTCGTCTGAAGGTTCTTCAGTCTGAACAGCGTCTGTCTGTTGCTCGGCATCGGAACCGAAAAGGTCATCTTCGTCCATCTCGTCATCGAACAGAGATCTGAAAGCTTTTTTGGCTGCCGATTTCTTGGAACTCGCGCCTGCTCGTTCCGGCTCGTTTCCCTCGATGGCAGGCTCGCTGTCGAACTCTGACGGTGACTGATCATGCTCAGAGTCGAGTCCTGTCAGGAGACCGCCGGAGTAAGAGTCTTCTCCAGTCAGAGAGCCTCCGGTATACGAATCACTTCCGAGTGATTCACTGTTTAATGAATCTTCAAACGAGTCCGCCTCTGAGTCCGAATACGTCGTTTCGCCCGAATCATCAAAGCTTTCAGCGGCGCTCGACGGGTCTGCGTCCAGACTTCCCGTTGTCGTTTCTGTAGGTTCTGCCGATGTGGTGGCGGCGCTCTCCGAGGAAAAATCCATGTCATCATCGTCATCATCGAATAACGACTGCATCGACTTTTTCTTTGGTTTCATTTTTTTCGGCTTGGATCTCGGAACCCCAGCCTCTTGCAAAATGTGCTCCAGAAGCTGATTGCTGGGCATCGTCTCTTCTTGACCCGGCGATTCACCGGATTCGATTTCCGCTGTCAGCTCCGGTCGGGATTTAAGACTCGCCTCAGAGATTTCTTCTTCCGCGCCCATACCTTCTTCTTCCGGTAGTTGCGCGTCTTCGGCGACCTGAGCAAACTCTGCAGACTCCTCGGTTTCTGGCGCAGCAGGCGAAGATAGATCGTCGTCACCGAAATCGTCGTCGTCATCATCGAACAACGAAGTAATTTTCTTCGAGATGGCTTTTTTCGATTTCTTCGGTTGTTTTACAGTTTCTTGCACCGGTTCGATGTCAGACTCCTTCAGCGCCGGTAGGCTGTCTGAGCTCTTTCCAAACATCGAATCCAGGTCATCGTCGCTGTCGGATTCGAACAGGTTGCGCATATGCGCCTTCAGTTTCGTCTGCGATGCTCTTGGAGATGCAGATGAAAAATCATTCTCGTCCACTCCCTCTTCGTCGAGCTCTTGAACTGCCTCTGTTGGTGCTTCGTATGTGGTGTACATAAGATGCTCGAAGTCATCTGCTGTGCACACAAGTTTCTTGAAATTGGTACTGCTGAGATGTTCGCGAATTGCTTCCGCCGCGACCAGGTCATCGGGGTCAACCATTGCCACGGTAAATTGGTTCCCTTGCATTGAAACCGGTACGAATCTGAACTGCCTCTCGATTTCTTCCGGCACCAGTCGCACATATTCACTTTCCGGCGGAGCGCTGCTGAGGTTGACGAAATTTACGCCATATTGCAGCTCCAGCGCATCTTTGAGCTGCCTTTCCGTGATCAAACCCATGTCGGACAACACCACTGTCAGTCTAGTCCCTGAATTTTGTTGTTGAACTATGGCATCCGAGAGTTGCTCGGGAGAGAGCAATCCGAGATCAATCAATAATTCGCCTAGTTCGTTATTGCTAACTGACATTGTCACTGCACTTTCACTGAACGCCTGTTTCCTGAGCCGGACCAAAACATTGCAAAACAGTCCTGGTGCGGCTTCCACCAGCTGATTTGTGCCCTACCAGAGTACGCGCTAAACCTGCATGGCAACCTTGTGAAGCCCTAGCCATTGGCGTTTTTACGTTTGCTATCGGCTCCCTTTATAGTAAAGCTCATATCAGGCCTGAATTCATGGACTGAAAGAAAACTCGTTAGGTTTCCTCTGATCTTTATTGTTATAAGACATTCGGATTCGCTACAGGCACAAACTAGGCACGTCTCGTCGCTGAGGTTTTTCATTTTGGCTTCAAAATAATCGAAGGCGCAGGGCTCAGGAGGTCTGTCGCGATCTCTCCCATCGTAAAATGTTCAACGGAAGTGTAGCTCTTGTTGTTTACAAGCGTTTTATCCGATTTAAAACCGTTGAGAATTTTTGTCCCGGTCGCCGAGTCGATCAGCCGGAGCAAAACAGCAGCGTAAATCTTTCCAGCCGGACTGCCGTTCTCAACCATGAAGAGCAGATCTTCGCGATTCTTCGCTCCTTCCTTTGCTGCCGCAAGAAATGCATCGGAGAATTCGGATGAACCGCCTTTGGAATGGTCGTAAATTTGCGGGGCTTGAATCAACTTCTTGAGAGGAGCAGACAACCTTGCTTCATGCTCGAGATATGCTGCTGATTTTGTGTTACTTTGCTCAGGTGCCGCTTGGGGAGCCGACGTCTCTTCGATACTGGTATCGATAAGCTGGCGTTTGAACTGGAGCGGTTTGTTTTGACTCTCAGTAGTCGGTTTTGAAGACGCCGATTGTGAGCTGCTTTTCAAATCTTCGGAATCCAAATCGTTGTCACCGGAATCCGCGCTTTCGACATCAGCATCTGCGCTTGCCTTTGCAATCAAAGAAAGCGAGGTTGAGTTGAGTTCTGCCAATGTCTTACTGGAGCAGGCTGGTGTGCTTACTGAAATTGCCAACAGCAATGTGCTCGATAGCATTACCGCTTTTCTTGTAAGAAGTCGAGGGCGACGCCAAATGGCATCGCCGCTCATGAACTTCTGATTTTCAGATGCTTTCATCAAGCTAGTTAACGCCCAGCAATTCCACTTCGAAAACGAGCGTTGCACCTGGAGGAATAAGACCACCAGCACCTCTAGAGCCATATCCGAGTTCAGCTGGGATGATCAATTTGCGTTTTCCACCAATTTTCATAGTGGCTACACCTTCGTCCCAGCCTTTGATTACTTGTCCTTGACCGATGATGAATTGGAAAGGACGACCGCGATCTACCGAGCTGTCGAACTTTGTGCCGTCTGTGAGCCAGCCGGTGTAGTGAACTGTGACTTGCTGTCCAGGCTGCGGGCTTGCGCCGTTGCCAACTGTGAGTTCTTCAAACTGCAATCCGCTCGGGGTTGTTACTGCGCTCATTTTTTTCTCCTGGTTTTTGCTATCAACTTGGTTGAATAGACTGTTCTTTTCCGGTCCACCTGCTGCGGTTGTCGCGCCGGTGGTTGACGCTCCAGGCACCGGCGTAGTTGCGGCGCTGGTCGTCGTGTCGGTTGCCGCGCCTTGCTGCTGGGTCGACGTCACATTCGATGTTTGACTGCTTTCGCCGCCCTGCTGCGAACAACCTGGCAAGGATATCATTAAGGAAATGAATGTGCCAGACAAAATCGCCATTCGTGACAACTTCGCGCGATTGGCACCGCTGGCTCTTTCAGAGGTCTTGAAATTCATAAAACACCGTTCTGTTCTGTACCCTCGACAAGTTCAACATGATAGCCTAACCCGATGACCAGTCGCAGAAAAATTGATTCAATTGCAATACTTGCTCAAGAATTAGTGGAGCGAAAACAGAAGCATTCACCACAGAGTCGCTTCCTTCTTGGAATCACTGGTCCACCAGGCGCAGGCAAGAGTACGCTGGCATCTAAGTTACAATCCGAACTCTCCCAACTGTCGGTCTCATCTGCAGTAGTGCCGATGGACGGATACCATCTGGATAATGAAACGCTTCTTTCAATGGGCATTCTCCATTTGAAAGGTGTCGAACAGAGTTTTGACGGCGAAGGTTTTGTGAAATTGCTTAAGCGCCTGAAAGAAGATGTTGATTCGGATGTAGCGTATCCGACTTTCGACAGAAGCAGTGAAAGTACCGTTGCCAACGGAGGTTCGGTATCGTCGTCTATCCAACTCGTGATAGTCGAAGGCAATTATTTACTGAGTGATCACGCGCCATGGCACCAGATACGGTGCTTACTTGATTGGGTTTGGTATGTAGACGTGCCGGAGGAAGTTCTCTTGCCTCGCCTTCTGGCGCGACATATGGAAGGCGGCAAGAATCGCGAGCAGTCCATGGAAAAGGTGAACTCAACCGACCTCCCGAACGCACAACATATTGCAATGACTAAATCCAATGCCGATCTTCTGTTACAACTCTAGTTTTTGCTACAAACCGTTCTTAGTAGCTGATTAACCAAGAGCGTCTTTCAGTGAGACTTTTGCTGCCAAATGCTTTCTTGCCGAGTCCAAGACTGCAAGCTCTTCTTTTAATCGCGCTTCTGTTCCGCTCATTTCGAGAAGCTCTTGCTGGTCGTCGGGTGAGCCGTAGAAATTTGCCGCAACCCAGTACGAGAGTTCAACCGGGTCTTCCGGAATGGTGCCTTGAATTTCGAATTCCTTGTCTACTAGTTTCGACGATAGTCGCAAAATCTCTTTTAAAACTGAAGCAATGTCTTTCACGAGGACATCAGCTTTTTCACTTGTTCCGTTATCCTCGAGATACTCGATGGTCGCAATGATGTAGGGCTGTTCCTGAATGACGTCCACAATCTTAAAGCGACGCTCTCCCATCGTCATCAGATTCATGCGACCGTCGTCGAATTTTTTGACATCGCTAATCATTGCTGTGCATCCGGTTTCTGCAACGGACGTGGATTCTCCGTCCCAGAACACAACTCCGAAAGGTGCTTGCTCGTCGAGAACCTTGCCAATCATCAATTTATACCGGTCTTCGAATATATGAAGCGGCAGCTCAGCTCCCGGAAAGAGAACTACGGGCAGCGGGAACAGCGGCAGTGTGTTTCCGTTCGATTGCGACATTTAATGCTCAGTGTTCCTCCTTAACCGCCTATTTTGCCTCACTATGAGGGCTGTGTCGAGGGTGGTGCAGGCGCAGGAACCGTGAAAGGTAAGTCATCACCGAAAATCGCTTGATGTTCGGCGCGCCGAGCCTCCCATTTTTCCAGTTCCTCGAAATATTTTTCTTGAGCCTGAACAGCTGGATTGCTCTGAGCATTTTTCTCCAGCCCAGCTATTTGATCGTGTTCCTTCTGCATCGCAAGTATCTGCGGTGCTCGTGCATAACGGGGCACCGGATAAGCTGGATCTATCGTACGCATATAGGGCGGCGCGGAGTCATGGTAGTCTTCATCCCCTTCCGAGGTCCGTTCCGGTAGACGCATGGCGCTTATGAGTTCCTCTCCTGAGAGTCCGTTGAGAGCCAGGTCTACTGACTGACCCCAGCGTGATTCCAAGAAATAGGTGTCATCAAAATTTAAGGCGGTGACTGCATGCAAGTCGTATCCCCGGCTCGAGCCACTACCACCTGGCAGAAGTCCTGCGAACACCAGCAGCATCGGAGGTCGTCCGGTCGCGTTGCTGTAGCCGCTAATCGCGCTCGAAAGCTGATCAGCGTCTGTGATTGACGGCTCCTGTAAGCTGTCGACTACGCTGGAGTGTGCGATGACGGCGTTAGGGGTTTCATCGAACATACGAGCGAGATTGAAAGTGTCCTGCACGTTCAGGTTTGGTCCTTCGTACGCAACTTCTATACTGTTGTCGCCTTTGACGTAGACCTTGACCAGGCGTTCACCGGTTATGCCAGTTCGCGGTTTCGGATCCTGCGTGTATACGAATTTCAAATCGTTGCTCGAAAATTCATCCCAGTGTGCTTGAGCGACCAGCAGGTCGAACAGCTGTCCGACCGGGTCGCGAAGACCACTCCCGGAGGTGTTATCGTCTGTAGCCCAGCGCGCCTCGAGGTCCAGCGCCAGACTTTTCTGATCTATTGAAACCAACTTGCCTCGTTTGCCTTGCCCTACGGAGGCTTTGCCGGATGTAACCAGCGAGGCGATCATCTCCATCACGTAGGCGGGATGGGTTTCTAGTAACTGACGGAGGAGGCACTGGGTGACACTGGTGTTGTGAAAGCCTTGATTGACGAACCTTGACGGCTCAGAGGCTTTCCTTGCCATAGATTCGGCTATCTTGCGTAGATGCCGCCGGTCGTAAACCTTGATTCCATTGATCCAGCCGTCGCTGCGCAGAACCTTCTCGATCGCTCGTGATATCCGTTGAACCTGAATGTCTGCGTCTCGGCGCAAATCGGAAAATTCCTCTGCTAAGCGCTCATGGAGCTTTGCCGATTTAGCCGATCAAGCGTCTGCAGCAAGTGGTCGGGAATTTGAGAATCTCTCGAGACGACAGTCGCGAGCCGTGCGAATGCCTCCTGAGTCTCTCTGTCGCCATTGTACGAATGAGTCTCCTCACCGTAATCATCGTCACCGTGCTCCGAATGGTCTAAATGACCGTCTCCTGCGTAAGCTCCTTTACTCGCCCCCGCATCGCCTTTGTCATTTAGAACCGCAGCGACTTTGCTGTCGCTAAGCCCAAGATCGACAATTTCCAGGTCGCCGAATTCGCGCATGATATTAGCAAATTGGCTGGGATCTGACTTATCGACTCTGAGATTATTTTGATCGAACCGGATGTCGAAACCGTCCGTGGTGGAGCGGTTTTCGGCAATCACATCATTCTGGGAATAAATTCCTGAACGCAATTTGTCATCCACTGAATTTGGCTGGGAATCGGTCTCTGCTACCGGGACGCCTTCCTGCTTGGTTTCATGTGAGCTGTGCTCGATATCGCCAAGCGTCAAACTACCGGCACCTTGAGTGGCTCCTCCGGAACTATGGTAATTGCTATCGGCGCGTTCAGTTGCCATGATGTCTAAATGTGACGGGGCACAGTGTTTGAAAGAATCTAACCTGCTATTTCTTTGTGCCCAAAAATATCGGTTACTGACCCGTTTTACTTGGCCGAACTTTTATTAAAAGAATCAGACCCAGGGCTCCGACGACCAGAGTTATTGGCCAATACGACAGAAACCTCTCTTCCAGGTGATATTTGCCCATTAGAATCGCCGCAGAGTTGTTCAGTATGTGCACAATCATGGAGGGAACTATTGATTCAGTCCAGACTGCCAGTGCTGTGAGTACGACTCCCAGAACGGCTGTCGGACCCACCCTGAAGATACTCATGTGGAATACGCCGAATAACGCGCCTGTAATTAGACACTGACTTATGGGTTTAAACCGTTGACGAAGCAAACCCAAGATTGCCCCTCGAAATAGCAACTCCTCACAAAGTCCCGGTGCAACAGCTATTCCAAGTAGGCTTAGCCAGAGAGGTTTGTCGCTCTCAACGATCATTCTGGTGAACATCGTTGTGAACGCCTCAGGCGCTGGCACGATGTAGTTTTGAATGTTGTAGACAAGCATGGAAGTCAAAACGCAAAGCGGCGTGATCAAAAGCGCCGCCAGGATGTGCAAGGGATGAGGCATGCGAAGGCTCATCGTTTCGCGCAAGGGAAGACGCAAATGTTTCAGCAAATAGACTGCCGGCAGCAGAATCACCACAACTTGAGTGATTAAACTGCCCACGACTATATCCCAGGATTGCAAGGTTTGTCCGAGATAAAACATGAGCAGAAAAACAGAGAAGCAGAGGATGGCAATTTCAGGGTTGAAGTCGCCGGATAGTCGCCTGCGCGCTCGTGAGTCGGCTACGCCGAATAGCAGTCTTTCACTGTCGAGGATTCGGGCGGCGACAGTAGTGACATATACGGCAAACGCAATAGCTACTACTGAGGAAACGCAGAGCCAGAGCGGGTCGGCATGACCGGAGAGAACTTCCTTTAACGACAGCGCCGTGTTTGCGACTGGGATAAACGCGACACCACTGGAGAGCTTCAACTCCGGCAACGAACAGACTGACGAGGCGCCCATTGCCGCAAATAAGAACGGAACGAAGTAACCTTGACCCTGTTGAAAGGTTTTGCACCATGAAGCAAGCAGGATGGAGAGCGAGCTTAGCGTGACGACCAGAGGAATCGAAACCAACATGCACATAACCATGGCACTGAGTGGAAATTTCAAAACCAGCAAGTCATCCGCTTTGTTGCCTCCTATCTGGATGAACAGGTAGATGCTCAAGAGCCCGATGAGGAGGGCGCCTGCTCCGATCACGATAACGACCAGGCACTTTCCGAACATGATGTTATGGCGATCGCTGGGTGACATCAGTAGTAGTGGCAACGTGTTTCTTTCACGCTCGCCGGTGATCACATCCAGAGCAGGATAGATGATCGAAACTGTGAGCATGGTAAACAGCAAGAACGGAAGCAGATTGCGAACTGGTTCGCTAGCTAGAGACTGCTCTTTGGCTTCTCCGATGTCAGAGAAATTCAGTTCATATTTTTGTGGGGTCTGTACACCTAAAGTCTTGAATCGATATTGAACGACGCTGGCGCGAAACATATTCAAAGCCATGCGCACTTCGGCTAGCGCTATGAGGTTTTGATCGCGTCTGGCATCGTAAAAAATTTGCACTCGCGGTGTACTTTTTATGTTGTCTATGACGTCTGTAAAATTGTCAGGGAAGGTGACTACGATGTCCGCGACTTTCGCAGCAAGCAGCTTCTCGGGGTCGCCGGTTTCGAGCACTTGTCTGAGATGTAGTGTCTTAGACTCTCTCAGGGATGGGATTACCGCGCGGGCATCTCCAATCAGAGCGATGTTGTAATGTTTCTTTTTGATGTCATGTTTTAAATGTGTGGCGACGCTGGAGGGCAGCACCAGCAGGGCTGGATAGATAATCGCCGGCATGATTATCATAACGATCAAAGTGCGATAATCACGCAATACCTCGATGAGGTCCTTTGCGAACACGGTTATGATTTCGTCGAAATCATCACGCCTCAACGATGTCATCCTCCTTCACCACATTGAGGAAAATGTCTTCGAGATAGTGCATTCCGCTCTCCGCTCTCAATTCTTCAAGGGTGCCTGAAGCAAGGACCTGTCCTTTGTGAATAATTGCCATGCGGTCGCAAAGTTTTTCTGCTTCGCTCATTATGTGAGAAGAGAAAACAACGCACTTGTTCATTTCTTTGCATTGAAGGATAAACCTGTGCAGCACCTGGCTTGTCAGAACATCCAGTCCTGTAGTCGGCTCATCCATGATAATCACCGGTGGGTCGTGAACAATTGCTCTGGCAATCGAGACTTTCTGTTTCATTCCGGTCGAGAGTTTCTCACATCGGCTATCGAGAAAGCTCTCCATCTGTAGCATTGAGGTCACTTCTGCGATTCGCTCAGTAAGTTTTTCTTTCGGATATTTACTGAGTTTTCCAAAATAAGTTAGTATCTCACGCGGTGTCAGGCGTTCATACAAGCCTGTGTCAGCGGAGACAAATCCAAGCTGTTTACGCACCTGGCGCGGGTTTGTCGTAACATCAAAATCGTTAATTTTTGCAGTGCCGGATGTCGGTTTCAAAATTGTAGTGATCATTCTCAAGGTAGTCGTCTTACCTGCCCCGTTAGGACCGAGCAATCCGAATATCTCACCTTTGTGGCAAGCGAAAGATACCGACTGAACGGCATTAAACTCGCCGCGCTTTGCGTCGAAAAAACGCTTGGTTAGATTTATTGCTTCCAGACCCATTCCACTTACCTGTTTGCTGCTGAAAAGTCTTGATTTGCATTGGCGGGCTCTTTGCCCCAGAAGATAACCTGACTGAGATAAAGAAGTGTTGCCGTGATTGCGACTGACTCTGCGCAAGCGACCGTCATCTCCAGTCCGCCCACCGAATCCGTAACTATCGCTTTTGCACAGAGCACCATATTCAGTATCGGGATGAATGCCGTTCTAATGTCCAGCGTCCAACCTGGAAGCAGAGCCACCATCGGCAGTATCGTCACCGTAATTAAAACGAGCGACGAGATGTTTTGAGCTTCCTTGAAGCTCTTCGCCGTTGATGCGATCAGCGAGTAGATACTGGCGACCAGAAGAGTTGAAAGCATGAACAGCAAAAGAACTCCAAGCAAGTTTTCCAGACTGTACTGCTTCATCGCAAGCGTGAGAGCGCGTTTCAGCCACTCGAGTTTGGCGGTGAAGTACAAAGCGACAAACGCCATGCTCAAAAAATTCACCAGACCCGAGAGAATCGTGAGTATGGTGACAGCTGCGAATTTACCGACCACCACGGTGGACCGTTCAACAGGAAGCAAGTAAGTTGTCGCTTTTGTTTTCTTCTCGGCTTCTTCTGTGAACGCGGCCAGGGCCGGATAGATTGCGCCTACAGTGATAATCAACATGGTATAGCCATAGAAGGCTACGAGAACTATTGTTGTGGAGAAAGCGGTGATTTCCATATCCTGAAGGCTGGCTTTACGACCGCCCATCGTGCCAACGTTATGCGTTTCGATTTCAAAAACTTTAGAGACTTTATTCGCTCCAGCGACCTTTTCGACAGCATTCTTCATTGCAAGTGCTCGGGCGTCGTATGAGCGGCTCTGCATGAGGACGCGTGTTTCAAGGAAACGATCGGACGACGGATTTAGCATTACGTTGATCTTTTCCGGCGCGCCGCTTCCATCCACAACGCACTCGAGTTTGTTTTGCTCCAGATCGTGAATTGGATCCTCTGACTCCGTGACCGCAATCTTCTTGGTTTCTTTGACGACCTGAACAAGTTCAGGAATCCGCTCCATACCGTCTTTCACGTAAGCGAGCCGGACAGGGCGCGTTTCCGCCAGCCCCTCCCTCCACAATGTGTACTCGGAGAGGCTCACCAGGCTGATCGGATACAGAATCAACGGCACGAATACTGTGTAAATCAGAACATGCGCGTCGCGAAAGCAGTGCTTTAGCTCCTTGTTCGCGACAACAGCTATATCTTGTAAACGTTCTATGAGTCCGTCAAACACAGTTAGGTCTTTTTAAGTCTCTTCCAGCGGTATTGAATTTCATCCCGCTAGAGTCTTGAATGAAACCTGTCTTTAGTCATATAGCTATGTGGCTCCGGTCATACGTGACTCCAGCCTTTCAAAAAAATGGTGTTTTCAATGAATTCTCAGCTTTCGGCGACTGCAAAAACTCTGTTCCTGAGCAAACCATCGTTATCTCTAGCGCTCGGGTGTGCCTTGCTCTTCTTTACGCAGCAAGACTTATCAGCCGCCGACGAAGTCATCATAAAAACGCCGAATGCGGAAACGCACATTGAAGTAAAACCGCCCAGCCCGGAATTCATACCGCCCGAACAACTCACGCCCGACACCAAACCGACGGAGACGAAACCGTCAGAAGTTAAAGCGGTCGAGCCTGAAAAGGTTTACCTCCCTCGCGATATCCGGCCTCTTCCTGGCGGTCTTGACTCGATTCCTATGTTCAACAGCAATAATCCTGAAATCGTTTTATCCGAGGGAATCTTGCTCTCGACATTTCCCAGTGCGGACGGTCCTTCTCATCTCAACTACACATTCGATGGACGGTTCGATGTATTCGCTCACCATATCGCTGACGGAAAGAAAAGTGGTCACCTCGAGGATCTAAATCTTGGCCTCATCGTGGGAAATGTCGGTGAAAAGCCGGTTACCGTCCGTGTTCTCAATGCCGCGAGTTATAGCACTCGACCAGACTCACCGTTCATCGCAGTGGATTCGCTGGTCAACAACGACGAAGGGAAAATATTTTCTGGACCGGGTGACCGTGTTACCGATGTGATGTTGCGTGATGAGAAGCCCGACGATGCCTGGGATACGAAAGTAACTGTTCAACCTGGTGAGAAAGTTTTGTTGAAGAAACTGGTTTTAAACGTCCGCGACTTTCCGACCAATGTGAACGGCAGATCCTTGCTCGCCAGGCTCAAATCCAGCGGTCCGGTGCGACTGGCGATGGTAGCGAGATTTTCAACGATTGATGAAAACAATAACCATCGTTCTCCTACCGAGCGAGAGTTCATCGCCACACTGGAAGCCGGGAAGTTTGTAGAGCCGCGAGATCCTGCTCCGACTAGACCGGAGGACAAGGGCGCCATTCGGTACGGACGCGTCTCAGGGGTTCAATCCGGATCCACGTGGAAAACCAACGTAACAGATCCGAAAAGCAAATTTCTCGCTCTCCCGGCTCCTGAGAAGCCGATTTCATATCCTATATCATCGCTTGCGGCGGGCACATTCGGAACGGGGCAGGTGCAAAGCGCACCAATGGTGGTGCGCAATGAGGGCACTGCATACCAGGCTCATGGAAATTACGGCGTCAAGTACGATTTGATTTTTCCGTTGAAAAACCAGACCAGTGAAGATTTAAAGGTCAATATCGCCCTTGAGACGCCACTTAAAAGCGACGAGAAAAAAGACCTGGTCGCCTTCTTTCAGCCTGCCGATAAGCGGGTCTTCTATCGAGGAACGCTGAAGGTCGGCGCGGGTAAGGGAACGAAGGTCTCAAAATTCAACTATCAGCACATTGTCGAACACCGTGGAGAGGGCGTCGGTCCTCTCTTGTCTGTAGTCGTTCCTAAAAACGGACGGCGGACAGTAGAGGTCGAACTGATTTACCCGCCGGATTGTACTCCTCCTCAAATATTGACACTGAGTACTGTCGCTGACGTAAAATGATGCTCGAGACCGAACGAGTCCAATGCGCGAGAAAAAGAAAGCTTTAGTCATCTTCGACCTGGATGAGACTCTGATTCATTCCAGGCAGGAGCGGCTCGAGCGCGAGCCGGACTATGTGTTGGATCGGCTGAGTGTTTACTTCCGCCCTAGAGCAGTCGACTTGATCTCTGCTGTCGCGAAGAATTTTGAAATTGCGGTTTGGTCGGCTGGCTCTCCACTTTACGTGGATTCCATTGTTGAGCGGATTTTTCCTCCGGACGTGTTCCCTCTTTTTGTCTGGAACCGCGAGCACTGCACAGCGAAATTTGAGTTTTCTTGCCTGCAGACTCTGTTTCTGAAAGACTTGAACCGAATGGTCGATTTTGGTTTTGACCTGACAAATACTCTGATTATCGAGGACGATCCGGTAAAGGTTCGGGACTTCATGGGTAATACTTTGCTGGTCAGTCAATATTTTGGCGAAGATGCCGACGATGGACTGACTGCACTAATTGCCTTCATATCTGAACTGAACGGGCATCACGACGATGTACGAGAGATTGGTAAATCTTGGAATGATCTACTGAAAGCTCGTGGGAAAAGTAAACCGTAAGGCCAACTTCCGAATTGGAGGTCGCTAAATTCGACCGGGAGTTGCTGTTTCAGTCTCTAACCTTACTGGCGGCAGGTATACTCCTTTGTATTCTCGCTTCCACCAAACCCCTGTATCAATCAGGGTTTTGATGTCCGTAAGATGGTAATCGTAAACAACCGCGCGGATAAATTTTGGAGGACTGCCGGGAAAGGGGTCCGTTTCAAGTAAGGCGGTCACTGAAGGCGTTCCTTTTAACAGGCACTCGACAAAGCTGACCAGCCACTGATTTTGCATGACACTTCCGAGAGCTGCAAACCACATTTGCCAGTCCAGTCGGGGTTGCATGGGTGCCACTATTGGTGGTGGCCGATCAAGCGGACCAGGTTTGTACTTGAAAACATACTCTTTCCAATTCTTTCCGTCATTGCTTCCCTGAATGGATATCTCAGGGCGTTCCGTCGTCATTGACGCAAACAGACCGTAACTGCTCACGAGGTGCCAGGGAGCGAAAATCGATACAATTGCGTAGGCCGGCGCCGGAAGTCCAGATTCACCGATCGAGTTGAAAGTCTGCCTCACAGTACTGAGGAATATGATTAGCACTGCCAGCGGTACTACGGCGAGAAGATGGAGGCGAGATCTCACCGGATGAAATTCTGCTTTGGGAACAGCAGAAACGAGGGCTTTTAGCCTGTTTCCGCTTGCCTTCAGTAGAAGGTCATCATCAACAAGCATCAGGCACAGAGCGATAGTTAACCAGTTGAAGAAGCAATAATTGCCCGTAAGAATAATGAGAATTTGGAGAAGAACGAAACCCACAGCCGCGATCAATCGACTCCGTCGACCAAAGAAAATGAGAAATGGAAAGAGCAATTCAAAGATAAAGACGAAAACTGTCTCGACCGAGTGAACAGGAGCAGGCGAATGATGCATTAGCCAGCCGATTGGCGTGGGAAGGGGTTGGGTTTCAAAATGAAAAGACATTGCGGATAAACTCGACCAGGTGGGATCGTTACTGGCGAGTTTGCAAATTCCCGATTGGAGCATCAGACGGAACAAAAGCCAGCGTAAGAGCCAGACCACGGCAATCGCCGGATCCGCTTTATCAACGGACCACTTTGGTAGTTTCAATTTATCCGCGATAGCGAACCCGAAATCGAACGGACGCCAGGATGCAAGAAACAGTGTAAGAAAGCCGGTCTCGCACAGAAGTATGTCCCACTGGAATGACATGAATTCTTGACCCATGGTCACGATTGAAAGGTACGAAATCCATGAGACAAATAAGCTGGGACCACAAAAAACGCCCAGTAATGCCAATAGCGCTGTGAGGGCGCCGATCATTGGCACCAGAGTTAAAAATGAGTCTGATGAATCGAACCAGAAAACACTGGGATAGTTCAAGAATAGCAACCAGGGCGAAACTCCTTGAGAGGAAGACTTCACCATAATGTCAATCGGCAATATGCCGTCTTGACCGTACAGTCCAAGCATTTGCGAACCGGCGGAAATAAATGCAATGAGGTATATTGCCGCGATGAATCGTACGAAGATGCAGCGTGTCAATCGCAGTTCTGACTTTGCGAACTTCATTCCGATTGAAGAGGGGTGTCATCTCTTCGCCGAGTGAATAGAGCTCGCATTTGACGGAAAAAACAAAGAGTCGTGAAACTGGCAATTCCAAATGCAATTCCCATGTCTATAAATGCGACAAAGACTACATAAATTCGGTCGTAAGGACCAACAATCTGCGCTGGAAGCGTGTCCAGGTATGCGAGCCCGATGAATGAAAACCAAATTCCGCCAATCAGGAACGGAATTGCAAATGTCAGAAAGCTAGTTCTGTTGAAACAGGGGGAGTTGTTTTCGCACATTTCGTGTGTGTTAAACGTAAGCTGTACAACATTCTAATACCACTTTTCCTGATTTTACATCATTGTTGCAGGCGTTAAAGGTCTGAAAGTTGGCGCCCGTCAAGCAATAGGCATGAATCAGTTCCATCAAGGTCTCGGTGATTAGCCCCATGCTGAGCGGGGCATAGAAAACCTGAGGCGGCGGGCAATACGCCAAATCATTTACGCCCATGCTGTTCAAACCGACCGGAAGCATGCCAGAGAAAGCTACGCCAAACCATTTACTATTCTGATCGCTCAATCTTCTTGGTGCTATACCTGTAGATTGAGGGCTCGATGATAGGAATGCGAATTAATCAAATAGAAGTAAACTTCGGGAAACCGTGGTTTGTTCGTCAACGCCGTCGATGAAAGGAGCGAGAGACGGCGGTTATGTTTTGGCCGACATGGTTTGTTGTTTGTCGGTAAATGAGCCCAAGCAGAAAACAAGGTAGAGGAGACCTGCCAATGAAAGTTCCGATTCAAGTCGTCTTCAGAAACATGGAACGCTCTGATTTTATAGAGGCCCAGATTCTAGAGAAAGCCGGGAAGTTAGACAAGATATACGATCGCATAACTAGCTGTCGTATTACAGTCGAGATACCACACAAGAGTCACACGAAAGGAAATGAGCATGAAGTGACGATCGATATTGCTGTTCCTGAAAAGAAAATTGTTATTGCGCGGACTGCCAGCGGGACCGAGCGCAGCACCGACCTCGCTCTTGCAGCGTTCAAAGAATCTCTCGAAGCCGCGAAGCGACAACTCGAAGATTATGCACGCAAGCGACGAGGTCATGTGAAAGTCCATGAGGAGCCGCAGCCGGCTGCTCGAATTACCCAGATCTTTTCCGACGAGGGATATGGATTTTTGGAAACAATCGATGGTCGAGAAATTTATTTCCACTCAAACAGCGTGGTAAATGATAAATTCGACAGGCTCTCGATTGGTACCGAAGTTACCTACGTTGAGTCTGCAGGTACCGAAGGACCGCAAGCCAGTACGGTTAAGGTCAAAGCGAAGGTCTGATCGCTTTGACCTTAAAAACAGAGTCATTACGACGCACATCGCACTCCGGCCATTAAAATGGTCGGAGTGCCTTTTTGCGGGTCAAATTCGATCTGTCCTCAGAGGCGTATGAAACCAAGTACGGAATCAAATATGCAACACCTGCTAGTTCTGAATAGTGGCTCTTCAAGCCTTAAATTTTCGGTATTTGAAATGCGTGACTCAGACCTGCATGCGACATTGCGCGGGAATTTGAGTGGTATCGCAACCGGTGAGGGGCATTTTTCACTTAAGAACGAAACCGGTAGTTTGATAGACGCAGATGTAAACCTTGACACTCACGCCGACGCCATAACAAAAATGCTTGATTGGTTCAATCATCACTTCGATGATGGACAGATCTGCTGCGTTGGTCATCGCATCGTCCATGGTGGCAGCAAGTTTGTGCGCGCTACCAAGATCGACGAGACAATGCTGGCAGATTTGAAACTTCTGGCGCGCTTTGCTCCCCTCCACCTCCCTCCTGCTATCGCTACAGTCGAAGCATCTCGTCAGGCGTTTCCTGCGATTCCGCATGTGGCGTGTTTCGATACCAGTTTTCACCGCTCGATGCCCGAGCGAGCGAGGATGCTTCCTCTTACCAGGGAATTGTTCTTCGAGGACGGGCTTGAGAAGTTTGGTTTTCACGGATTATCGTATGAATATGTCTCGGCCGAACTAAGCCGAAGATTTGGCAACGAAATCGGTGGTGGTAAAGTGATCATCGCGCATCTCGGCAACGGCTGCAGCATGGTCGCCATTGAAAATGGCAAAAGTGTGGATACGACTATGGGTTTTTCTCCGGCAGGAGGACTTGTGATGGGCACCAGGAGTGGTGACATAGATCCCGGCCTCATAACCTACTTTTCCACGGAGAAAAAATTCTCTGCTTCGGAGTTCGTAGAATTCGTAAATAAACAGTCGGGCCTTCTGGGTTTATCTGGCTTGAACTCCGACATGAAAAAGTTGCTGGATGAAGAACATGCAAACGATGATGCTCGCCGAGCGGTAGAGATATTTTGCTACCATGCCAGAAAGCATATAGGAGCGCTTTGTGCGACGTTGGGAGGGCTTGACGCTCTTGTGTTTACCGGAGGCATCGGCGAACACTCAAATCCGATCCGCAGTCGGATTTGTGACGGTCTTCAATTTCTCGGAGTCGAAATCGACCAGGACTTGAACAAGCAAAACGGCACATCTGAGATTTCGAAGGACGGTGCGCGAGTCCGAACGTTCGTCATCGAAACGAACGAAGAATTACGAATTGCCTCTCTATCGAAAGAGTTTCTATAACTCGTGCTCGCTGCTATTTGTTGACTACCATCTTTGTGCGACCGCGCTCGGCCCCGTCAGCTTGAGTGGTTTCGAAGCTGACATGCGGATTTGGATGAGATGTAATTGGCGGTGAATCTACCGGTATTACAGTCGTACCGTTGGCGGTCGTGACGTGATTAACGCTTGCTTTGCTTGCCGGTGCAATTGATGTTTGCGCAGTCAATGCCATTGAGGGCGCTCCCATCGCCGGTGAAATCATTACTGGCGTATCGCTGCGCATCGACTCTGACGGGCTCATTGGTGCAATGCTCGCTGAACTATTTAAGGATGCTATCTGAGTTTTGGCGGCGAAACGATCGGGTGCAACTTGTGGAATGGTAGTGTCTGACTGATTACGTGAGGAGACAGAAACCTTGCTCGCAGTTGCCGTCGAGTCTGCATTCACTGCGACAGTTTTAGTTGGCGAAAGTTCGGGAGAGGAGTTCGTCTCACCAGCGCTATCCTGCAAGCCGAAGCGGAATGCCTCCGGTAGCTTTGAGTTGTACTCGGCGGGGCTCATTGAGTCATATTCGGAGACCCGGCTCTTCGGCGCAACGACAGTGTCGGTCGCGTTTCCATCGAGGACTTCGCCGCCTATTACCTTGGTGATGTGCTGTTTCTCGTGGGTCGGCGACATCACTGCCTGACTCAGGTACATCACAACGCCAATTATTATTCCGATTCCGGTTACAACCGCTAAGGTGACTAATCGCAACGGAGGCTCTCCTTGCAAGCTTTTGAATCTAACTACGATCAGAAACTGAGACTTCGTCTACTAAGTTGAGCCTGGATTCGCAAAAGCCAGCGAAACCGTTCACTGATTCTAATACAGGAAGGGGGCAGTTTCATCCTTAAAATCAGTTTCTCCGTAAATCAACGTCACAATGCCCCGCCGCGTTAAGGATGACCACGGCAGGGATTAAGACTTTCTTGCGGTCAAATGCCTAGTAGGGCCAACGCCAGTTTCTAACCTCTGGCATGTCTTGACCGTAGGTTGCGATGTAGTGCTTGTGTTCGACCAATTTGTCTCGGACCATCTGGCGAGCCCGGGCGGCGCGTTGCTGTAATTGCGGCACGCGGTCGATCACATCCTGTGTGAGGTGATATCTGTCGAGATCATTCATCACAACCATGTCGAAAGGCGTAGTGGTTGTTCCTTCTTCCTTGTAGCCTCTAACATGGAGGTTCTCATGATTGCGGCGACGATAGGTAAGTCTGTGAATCAGCCAGGGATAGCCGTGATAAGCAAAGATTATCGGTTTATCCTTCGTGAAGATCGCGTCGAACTCCGGATCGGTCAAGCCGTGCGGATGTTCGCTCTGCGGCTGTAAGGTCATCAGGTCTACGACGTTGACGACGCGAATTTTTAGATCCGGTATGTTTTGGCGCAGGATGTCTACGGCTGCGAGTGTCTCCAGCGTCGGAATATCACCAGCGCACGCCATGACGACATCTGGATCACCGCCGCCGTCGGTGCTTGCCCAGTCCCAAATCCCAATGCCTTCAGCGCAGTGTTTGATGGCGGCGTCCATGTTGAGCCACTGCAGCGCAGGCTGTTTACCGGCGACAATTATATTGATCTGGTCGCGGCTTCGCAGACAAGCGTCGGCGGTGCAGAGCAACGTATTCGCATCCGGCGGAAGGTAAACCCGAATAATGTCTGCCTTCTTGTTCACGGCATGGTCAATGAAGCCCGGGTCCTGGTGGCTGAACCCGTTGTGGTCCTGGCGCCAGACGTGAGAGGTCAAAAGATAATTCAACGACGCAATTTCACGACGCCAGGGTATCGCGCGGGTCACCTTCAACCATTTGGCGTGCTGGTTGAACATTGAATCGATAATGTGGATGAATGCTTCGTAGCAGGAAAACAAACCGTGCCGGCCTGTCAAAAGATAGCCTTCAAGCCATCCCTGGCAGAGGTGCTCACTGAGAACTTCCATAACGCGTCCTTCCTGCGCCAGACCGTCGTCGGACGGCTTGATCTCGCCCATAAAGACTTTGTTGGTGACGTCGAAAATCGCGCCAAGACGATTCGACTTTGTTTCATCAGGCCCCATGACACGAAAGTTCTTCCGGTCGTCGTTCTTACTCACCACATCACGCAGATAGGTTCCGAGCACGCTGGTCGTTTCAACGGTCGTTCCTCCGGGCGAGGAAACTTCAACTTGATAGTTGCGAAAATCCGGTAGTCGCAGATCCATAAGCAGAAGACCGCCGTTTGCGTGCGGGTTGGCGCCCATGCGCCGCTTTCCTTCAGGTGCGAGTTCGGCGAATTCTTTCTTCAATCTGCCGCTATCGTCGAAGAGCTCCTCCGGCTTATAGCTTTTCATCCAGGCTTCCAGTTGTCTCAGATGGTCTTCGTTTTCGGCTAAGCCAGCAAGAGGAACCTGGTGGGCGCGGTAAGTGCCCTCTATTTGAACGCCATCAACTTCCTTAGGACCAGTCCAGCCCTTTGGCGTTTCGAAAATAATCATCGGGTAGAAGGGGCGCTTCACATTTTTGGCGGCTTTGGCTTCCTGTTTTATTTTCTGAATATCAGCAAGCACCATATCCAGTGTCGCCGCCATGAGCTGGTGCATTTGTTCAGGCTGGTCGCCGGCAACAAAGTAAGGTTCGTATCCGTATCCGCGGAAAAGATCGTATTGCTCTTGTCTCGATAAACGAGCTAAAACAGCAGGATTGGCAATTTTGTATCCGTTCAAATGAAGAATGGGCAGCACGATTCCGTCTGATTTCGGATCGACAAATTTATTGGAATGCCAGCTTGTCGCGAGTGGTCCGGTCTCTGCTTCGCCGTCTCCTACTACGCAGGCGGCGATCAGATCAGGATTGTCGAGCACAGCGCCGTAAGCGTGAGCCACGGAATAACCGAGCTCGCCGCCTTCGTGGATAGAGCCAGGCACTTCCGCTGCGACGTGACTTGGAATTCCACCTGGAAATGAGAATTGCTTGAACAAAAGTTGCATACCTTCCAGGTCCTGACTGACTGAATGATATGTTTCAGACCAGGTTCCCTCGAGATAGGTATTCGCAACCAGTGCCGGACCGCCGTGACCGGGACCGGTGATGTAAATCATGTCGAGGTCGTGTTTTTTGATAATTCGGTTCAAGTGCGCATAAATGAAGTTGAGCCCGGGCGTAGTTCCCCAGTGCCCGAGCAATCTAGGTTTGACGTGTTCCAGCTTCAGCGGCTCTTTCAAAAGCGGATTGTCCATCAGATATATTTGACCGACGGAAAGGTAGTTCGCAGCTCGCCAGTATCCGTCTATCTTCCGAAGCTCTTCGGACGTCAATGGCTGTTTTTCCTGACCGTCTTTGAGAAACTTGTCGCGCACCGCCGTTGTCATAGTTTTTCCTCACAGGAATAGGAACAGCGTAACGATAGCGATGTTGTGCGCTCAGCGGCTCATAATCTAAGGTTATCGTTACAGTGCCTTAATAAAGATGTCCACGAAGAGCGGCACCAGTAGGCAGTTTGACCCCTTCCGAACTGCCGGTGCTGATGCATCTCACCGGCTATCCGGGTTCATGTTTTGCACCCTGGACGGGTACAAGTAGGTTACCTGGAGGAGAACTTTGTGACTAACTCTGACGTCACGCCTGCCGCTGCGAAAAATTCCAATGGCGATTCCGGAAGTCTGCGCCGGCTATTCTGGCTGAGCTTCTTGCTGTTGTTTGCGGAGATTTTATGCATTCGCTGGCTCGGCTGCGAACTTGCTGTCGTAAGAATTTTTCCTAACCTGATTGTTATGGTGGCACTCGTTTCAACGTCAACTGGGATGATAGCCGCCGTTACGCGTCCAGGGCAGAAATCGAAATTAGATAACATCTTCATTCTGGCGATCGCAATTTCAGTTTTGCTGACCTGTGCCATTTTCGCCAAACAGCTTGGTCTGGTTGATTTGAGCGTTCGATTCGAGGATGGAACCAGCGCTTCAATCGTACAAGCAGTCTGTGTGATCCTGCTTCTCATCTCCTGCATCTTTCTCATCTTCCGCCGTCTGGGCGTTTTACTAGCTATCGAATTTGATAAACATAAACCGCTTGCCGCATACTCCGTAAACCTTCTCGGCAGCATCGCCGGTACGCTCGCCATCGCTTTGAGTTCTTCTCTCAGCCTTGGACCGTACGCATGGTTGGTACTGTTGGCGGTGCCAGTATTTCTGGTTTCAAAAAAATGGCAACACGTAGTGTTCTTCATCGTGTTCGCCGGACTTGCTGCTACAACCGGTTTAAACAGCTACTGGTCGCCGTATTCGAAATTGGATGTTATTCCGATTAGCGCAGAAGAAGCTCCCATTCTCGGTCCTGGTAGTTTTGTTCTCAATTCCAATAATTTCTATTTCCACACAGGAATGCTCGTTGTTCCAGAGGCGAAGGAGAAAGAGTTTCTCGCTAAGAAACCTGTGACCAAGCGCGATGAAACGATTCAGGACTATTATTGGAGAACAAAAACTCCTTTTGCGATTGCGCCAAACATTGATGAGGTTCTCGTTCTTGGAGCCGGCTCTGGCAACGACGGCGCCTATGCCCTCGAGCATGGAGTGAAGCGCGTCGACGCTGTCGAAATCGACCCGGTCATAGCGAGCTTCGGAAAAATCTTGCATCCGAATCATCCCTGGACCGATCCGCGTGCTCACGTGTACAACGAGGATGCGCGCACCTACCTGAGATATACGAAGAACAAATACGACCTCGTTCTTTTCGCTGATCTAGATCCGGGTGCGACTATCAATACCTCGTCATTCCTTAGAGTAGATAACTTCGTCTACACGATTGAATCGATGCGCTCCGCTCTTCGAGTGTGTAAACCGAACGGCGTCGTGGTCCTTTCCTTTGCGACCGGACCGGAAAGCATTATTACCCGGCGAATATATAAAGCGATCGAAGCTGCCAATGGTGGCAAAGCTCCGGTCACCTTCGTTGACGATAAGTGGCTGAGTGTAATGTATATATTCGGTCCTGGAATTGACAATGTCGATGTCAAAAAAGTAACTGAAATAGATCCGGTCTTGCGCCGCTGGCCGGCACCCGGCGAAGTTATTGATACAAAACCATCCTCGGATGATTGGCCGTTCCTTTACACGAACTTCCATAAAGAAGGGATGTTCCTTTACTTTTCAATCTTGCTGGTGGCAGTTGTGGTCCCAGCCCTTCTGACCATAATCACGACTCCTAAAAAAATCGGACCGGATGGCAAGGTCGAGGGCGGCATATCGCCTGGAGAATGGGGGAATATGTTCTTCCTCGGCAACGCTTTTATGTTAGTCGAGACAAAATCGATCACACAACTCTCACTACTCTTTGGTGCGACGTGGCTGGTCAGTTCGATCGTAATTTTGACGATTCTCATACTCGCCTGGGTTGGTAACATGATCGTTATGCGGACAAAACGCCTGCCCCTGCCTTTCTTATACGGTGGTCTGTTCTTCTGTCTGCTGCTGGATTATTTATGGAAGGTACCGGAGCAAACGAGCCTGCCACCACTTGTAGTATCAGGTTTGGCGGCACTTTTTGCTTGCTGTCCGATTTTCTTCGGTAGCATGACTTTCTCGACCTGTTTTAAAAATACGAACCGCCCAGTTGAGCTTCTGTCCGCAAACCTCCTCGGGGTGGCATTTGGCGGACTGACTGAGAACCTCTGTCTCTGGACCGGTATCAAAGGACTGCCGATTCTAGGACTTGCTTTATACGGATTATCCGGTTTGAGTCTCTTGTTGGACGAGTATCGTAGACGCAAAGCGGGTGCCTCTTCCACAGTCGAAACGGGAACCGATAAATCGGAGCCGTCCGAATCTGGAACAGACGAAGCCAGCAAGCAGTAATCGGTTTACTAGTTTTAGTGATTTGAACTGAAACCGGAATCGAATAATTTCGTTCAACACTTGAGGAAGTGTGTCACGCTTCGATGTTCAATTGGCGATGTTCGGTTTAATACTGAATGTTCACTTCTAAATCCTTTTGGAGAACTTATGAAAAACATTGCAACTGCCGGCGCGACGCTGGCTGTACTCCTTATGGCGCAACCAAGTTTTGCAGCTGACATGAACAGCGCTGGCGAGAACCTCAACGGTACGGTGCTTGGATTAGTCGCCACCCCGATCGTGATTACCGTTGAAACGACGAAACTTGGCGTGGAAGCAGCCGGAAAAGTATTGCAGGCTGGAAGCGAAGGTCTGGATCAGGCCGCCCGCAGCAGTGGAAAGTTTCTCAATGAAGTTGCTCAGTCAGCAGAGCCCACAGTGAGCGCCGTTGCGCAAGCCGGCTACGAGGGCACGGGCAAGGCTATTGAGTTCGGCGGGAGAACCACAGGCAGAGTTCTAGAGACCAGCGGCGATATCGTTTTAAACACCGCCCGCACGGGTGGTGGCATATTTGGTGACATGGCAAAACTGGTGCTCTCCACAGGCGAAGGGCTCGCGGACTTGACCGCCAGCGTGATTGATGACGCGACCGGAAACTCAAAAGATGTCGGCTCGCCCGCAGCTCAAGGTGAAACGAAGGATCGGTAGATCACGTTTACCTTAGAAAACGCAGCTGCAGCCTCCATAGAGGCGGATGTTGGTTGTTCTCTTAACGGTCATCTCGCCGAGGAAGCCATTATATCCGGTGCCTCGTCGCCACTCGAACGTGCCGTCCGCATCGGTAAACGAGAACACTCCAACTCCGCCCGGAGAGGTTAATGAGCCGCACTCTACCGTCCAGGATTGGACTGTATTTGGATAAGTGTACGGAGGGAACAGTTCGTCGAAGTCCTCGTTGTCGCTGTCGGGCGACTGGTTCTTCATCTCACTCGTCATCCAGGGCGCGACGCTCTGAACGTTGCTGGAAGAGACGCACACCAGGTCGTTTGTTGGACCAGGCACGATGTAAAACTCATCATTCGAGCCGTCGACTGTCGCCATGTTTAGAATCGCGACCAGCTTGCCATCATTGAAATCCGGATCAATCTCGCGGCAGCGTTGAAGCAATGCCTTCCTCACTTTGTTCCATGCTGGTTGGGGAATGGTTGGAATCGGAAATAGACAACCGAACACGGTTGGTGGCACATACTCGTTGCCCAGTGAAACGGATGCCTGCCCGTTTCCACAAGCTGGAACATAGAACTCTCTGAATTGAGTCTCCGAGCTGTAACCATACTCTGACGTGTAGATGGCAAAGGGTGGAATTGGATAATTGAGATACCATTTCGCTTTGTTTTTGGGAAACTTGAGGCGAATGTAAGCATGCGGAATGCGCATTTTGAACGTTTTCATCGGGTTGGCTTTCACAACAGCCATCGCTTTTTGATCGGCTGGATTGCCGCCGACGGTGTGCGACTCCACGGAAAAAGTATTTGGAACCGGCTTAGCCCAGCCCGTCAGAGCTTCGGAAATTAAAGTATTTTTCTCGAAGTGATCGCGCGATTCGAGTCTTGGGCGCTCGTTAAATTTGAAAGGCACAAACCAGTAATCGTGACCGTACATGTTGACTGCTTTATAGCCGGGCATGCAGTTGTTGCCGCCTTTGTCTTTGACGGTCTTGAGATTGCTCCAGTTAATTTCCTCCGGGAGCTGATTCTGGTCCAGGTAGACGTTGCTTTCCTCTCCACGTTCAAGAAGTGATGTCGTCCAGTTTGGACCGGCGAGGTGTTTGGTTAAAACGTCTTTCCCAAGCATTCGAACAGAGTTGACCTGTGCAACTTCATCGAACAGCGGAAAAAGTTTGCTGTCATTGTTCAGGTCATCGGACAATCGGTCACTGATGTTTTCAGCCGCTTGATAAATAGCCGATGCATGTGAGCTGGTCTGCGCAGTCTCCTTGCCGGATTCCTTGATGTCCTGTGCGTTCATTGCGACGAATAACGCTTTGCCCCAGACGCGATCTATGTTTGATAAACCAAATTCGCCATTGTTATCAGCGACGTCTTTGAATTGGTCTTCATCGCCACCTTGAGATTTGGTAGTGATAGTCAAGCATTTCTTTCCGACATTGAGGGCACCAGCATCGGTGGCATTGCGCGTTTCCCGCGAACCGCCGAAGTAGAGGGAAACCATGAAAAATGCGAGGGCTAGTAGAACAAGCGCAAATGCGAGCGCTGCTGCCAGACCCAGAGCAGCTCCTTTCCTATTTCGTAAAAACGACCTTTTCATTCCTAATACAACCTGCAGCTTTGGTGCGTGTCAGAGAAGTTTACGGCGAGAACAGACAAATTAGGATCGAAACGTCTCCAATCAATCTGTTTGTTTAAAATTCTATTAGAATTCCTTCGCTAATCTGGCACTGCCCATGATACCGCGTTCAATCATTCAAAATGCTGTGATTCCGTTTAAATCCTAAGTAGAAACGGTCCGCTGTTCGCGGACCGTTCTCTCCTGTTCGAGCTGTCGGAAAATTGTATTTGGCTTATAGGGGAGCGGCGGAGACTCCGACTACCGGTTCTGTCGCGCGGGCTCTGAAGGCGATTTTCGTTTTCGTGCCCGGCAAAGTGATTGGGATGCGAACGGTGATCACGGTTTCGGCGGTGACGTTTGATTTCGAGTTGTAGATCAATTTCGAGTTGTCGAGTTCGACCTTCTCGATCAGGGGCGACTTTGGAAAGTGGCTGACAACTTGCTCGGCTGCAGCTTTCGCTGAGTCGGATGTCTGAGCATTAGCCGCTGCTCGTGCACAATTCTTTGCCAGCGAGTCATTTGCTGAATTACCGAGGACTAGAACGATAAGGTCGAGTGCAAACAAAGCAATCGGGATGAGAATGAACATGCCGCAAAGGACTTCTACGAAAACCTGTCCTTTTGAATTTCTTCCTCTGTTACGCATTTGCTTTAGCTCCGTTTTGTTTAGTGCCGCTCCCCGGCGTATGTCTCATTAACGGCCCGCTCGGATCTATTAGGAGGAGCGGGGGGAATTTTCTGGATATTTTTTTGAGCGCCGGTTATAAGAGCTTGCCAGACTGTAAAAAGACCCAGCGGTTTATCCTGCTGGGCCTTTTAAATAATTTGCGGCTGGCTTGTCCGGTTAATATACCGGCGCGGCTGAAACCCCAACTACAGGTTCCGTCGCACGAGCTCGAAAGGCGATCTTCTGTTTCGTTCCCGGAAGCGTAATCGGAATCCGGACGGTCAGAATTGTTTCGGTTGTGACGTTCTCTTTCTCGTCAAAGGTCATCTTTGAGTGGTCGAGTTCGACTTTCTCGATCAACGGGGAGAAAGGAAAGCGATTAACAACCTGTTGGGCGGCTTCTCTAGCCTTGTCGGCGCTTTGCGCGTTAGCTGCTGCGCGTGCGCAGTTTTTGGCGAGAGAATCGTTGGCGGAGTTACCGAGGATAAGGACAATCAGATCGAGGGCAAAAAGCGCTATCGGGATGATGATGAACAGCCCGCAAAGCACTTCAATGAAGACCTGTCCTCTGTTGTTTCTATAATTTTGTCTGCGCATTACATCCCTCGGAATTCAGGTGATGTAAGTGTAAGCGGACCACTTGGAAATTGGAATTGTCTGTAATCAAAATTGGAATTAGACGTTACCAATGTTTCTTCTAGTCTTAGGAACCTGGATTGGCGTCGTCAGGGTTTTCGATTACAGCTTCGTTTTCATAGATGAAAACCGACTCGGATGTCAGCCCCGGAATTCCAGGTATGAATGGCATATTGGCAAGCATAGGACGCGGCTTAATCGTAGTTTTTACGCGGACAATCATGTCCTGCCTTCCTTCGCTATCCTTTTGACCAGGCACATAACTGACCTCTGTCTGCGGAAATTCGGTCAGATTGGCGAATTGACCCAGACCCGAAGTCTTCCACTGCTCGGGGATTACCTTCTTCACGTTACCTGTAGCGCTTTCGACCTCGTCTCGTTTGCTAACGGCCGCTTCTCGAATTTGGATATTGTTGAGCAGATAGCCGGCACCGTAATTGACAGCCACAGCCATCAAAAGCAACATCGGAAAAAATGTGGAGACGAACAATACCAGAAGACCGGGGCCGAATTCGGCAAGCTGACTGCCTTTCCGGCGGCTCCGTCCAGAATACTTGATTCCTTTTCGTTGCTGTGTGAAAACGACCATTGTCCACATCCCCGTGTGCGCTCGATACACATGATACGCCGGAGACGTCGTAATTAGGAGCCACCGGGCAGAATAATGAGTGTATTATCGTCTAGCCTATCCAGCCGCGCCTTCCTTGCATGAAAAAAACAAAAACAACCTCTCTCCTCCTGGCATCAATGGCGGTGCTCGAAGTTTTCACATCGTCGTCCTTTGAGGCTAGTGCACGTGGTGCCGGCGGAGGCGGGCATCGATTTCCAGGTGGCAGCTATGCCGGAGCGCATTGCGGTTTTCACAACCATTACGACAACTATGGTCGCTGGGGCGGCAGTAGCATGTACGCGCCCGGCGCCTGGGGTGGCTGGGCCCGTCCCCGGAATCGCTGGTGGAATACCGGTTGGGGCGGCTGGTCTGAGCCGTATTATGGCGGACCCGGTGCTGGATACGTACCTGGAAGTCAGCCTGTGGACGAAGAAGGGACGGTCTATCCGGCAGCCAATTACAATGTCGGAGCCCTGAGTTTAGGAGCATACGCAGGTCACTCCGCATCAGAAACCGTATCGGCTGAGATCAAAAAGAAGCCCGATATCGAGCCGATTCGCATGAAAGCGGTTTCAACCAAATCGGTTTATAAACTGGGACCGGACACTGATGTGCTTGAAACCGGAAACGTTGCGGTGCGTTTGAACGACGATAGTTTTTTAATCGTTGATTCGAAGCAAACGTTTGTGGTCGATCAAAAATCAGGGATTCCGACGATCGCGCTTTATACCGATCCGCTCCTGCTCTGGAATTTATCTCACGAATTGAGGCGCCAATCGCTAGGTCTGAAAGCCAGCATGATGAGTAAAATTGCCGCGCCAAAAACTTCCACTATTGATCAAAGCAGTACCGGCGAAGAAAAATCGACGACGCAAAAGGCTTCTGAAACTGGGTCCTCATCCTCAAGTTCGAAAGGCACCGAGGTCGAGAACATGCAGTGGATCATCGAGCAACTTGATAAAGCTCAAGCAAAACTTGGTGATGTCCCGGCTCAGCCGCCTTCTAAGATCCCTGACCCGGTGCCTGATTGCGTAGAGTTGTTTGCTAGTGTCTGGCTGTTGAAAGATGGAAGTTTTATTCTCTATAAGCAGCAGGACGGCTCGCTGGTTTACCTGAATAGTCACGGCACTTATTCGGATCGCGGGAAAACCGCTCGCAGCGTCGCCTATCCCGACACCTTCGAACTGGCTGTTTACGGCTATCTCAAAACTCTGGTCAACGAATACAAGCCAACGGTTTCGAAATTGACCGAAGACAAAGAAGATACCGAGTGGGCATTGTCGAAGCTAAAGGAGATTTCCGATCCAGAAGTGGATCAACTGGAGTCGCAGCGGAGACTGGCTGAGGCCGTCGCTCGTAGCGAACGAAGACTGGACGTCATTCAGAAGCAGATTCTGGTTATGCCCGATGAAGTGGACGCCGCCAAGAAGGCACTGGCTGCTCTCGATAAGAGTTGAACCGGCGGCTGTTAAATTAAACAAAACGGCGGGATTAAGGTAGCGCTGGTGGGAAACCTTATAATAGGCGACTGGGCGACCCGACGACACCTGGCTGGAGAGTCTGACATGACGGAGATGACTGAGACAACGTGGGAAGAGTTTGTTCTCAAGGCTCAAAGGGCTGCTGAAGAGGGTGACTATAAGGCTGCTGAGGGTTTCCTCAACGACGCGAAAAGCCTCTCAGATGGTTTGGCTGACAACGATAAACGTCGTTTTCTGATTCTCGAGATGCTGGCGGACTTGATGGAGCGCGAAGAGCGAACCGACGATGCAGAGAAGTACCTGCTGGCAGCCGTGGAATGTCGGAAGACCCGATACGGACCTTTTCACTACCGATATGCTGAGGGAGTGCAGCGTCTCTCGTCTTTCTATTTCGAAAATGACAGATTTGAAGAGTCGGAAAAACTCACACGCGATGTTCTAAAAATTATGGAAAAAGCCTATGGTCCGACAAGCGAAGAGGTCGGTCACATTGCCGGACAGTTGGCTGACACAATTCACGAACTCGGGAAGCACCAGGATGCCGAGGAACTGTACAAACGTGCTATTGGAATCAGGCGTCACGCCTCGGGCTCGACCGATTCTGAATCAGTGTATCTGATTCAACGCTATGCCGCCCTGCTCGAAGAAACCGGTCGAGCGGACGAAGCGGCGCATATGCGTGCATCCGCGCAGGGTAAGATCTCCGGCATCCTCAGAAAGCTAAAACCGTCCGACTAACTTCCAATCCGCTGTTTGGTGTCGTGTTAAACAGCAACCGGCATCGCATATGGTGCGGGCACGTCTTGCTTTTCTTTAACAGTGGAGCACATCTCTGTTGCGTTTACGTGCCGAAAATGTCCGGCTCCGAAATGCTTCAGTTGCTGTGACTCGTAGTATTCAAGCATGATCTGAGCTTCTTTCTGTTTATCCAAAGTGAGATAAAACATTCCGAGCTGTATTGCCGCTTGCGCAGCATTCAAATTTAGACCGAGCGATCTGAATATTCTGATCGACTCTGCGAAGTAGAATTCCGTATCTTGAATGTTGTTCAAACTGAAATGGCAGCGACCAAGAATGTCGGCGACTGCTGCTGCTTTGCAGCGGTCCGCCGGGTTCGAGCTGTTCTTTTTCTCATCGAAATAATTCGAGAGCCGGTCGGCGGCTAAACGTTTTTCAAATTCGGTTTCTGCTTTTGAATAGTAACTGTAGTGCTCATAGAGTTCTGATCTAGGCATCGGTGCAGCTCCTGCTGAGTGAGACAAGAAGGCTGCTACAAGTTGGATTATGCCGAAGGCATAATCTTGTTTAGTAGCACAACGAAGGAAACATCGTCATGGCATGATGCCAAATACGGTGCTTCAGTACATCACAGATGGCTGGCGCCATATGTGGTGCGTTGTAACCGAGCTAAACCGCGATTGCGGTTTTTATGTTTTCTAGTAATTGTTTCTGATTTAGGGGATGGGGCTCGGTGCCGCAGCGACGGGATCTATCGACGGCAACTCAAATCCTAGGGGAAGTTAAGCTTGATGTCAAGTGAAATTGCGTCCGTCCAATCGCGGCTTTCGCCTCCCCATCCAGTGTCTGTAGCCAAAACTGTACAATGTGAAAGTCGGCTATGCTTTGCACGCGCTGACATTCGGAGGATTCAAACTTGCCAATTTCTTTCCAGTTTCAACTTGTCAGTTTCCTCTCGTTGTTTTTAGTTCTCGGCGTTTTCTGCGCTCCGGCGAGCGCGCTTGAAGATTTTCAGAGTGCCACCAAATCCGGTCTTGCGGCGATGGACAACGGACAGTATGGCGAAGCCGAAAAACAGTTTAAGAAGGCTTTGCTGTATTCCGGTTCCGGCCCTAAGTATGGTGACTACTCAACAGGACTTTTGAATCTTGGCAATCTTTTTGCTAAACAAAAACAATTCAGCACGGCCGAAAATTATTACCATGAAGCCCTTCAAAATTACCAGAAAGCATTTGGTCCCAGCAGCATGGAGGGCGCAAATGTCAACGAGGCGCTCGGCGATATGTACCGCAAAGCTGGGAAATTCGAAGCCGCGATTCCGCACTATCAAAAAGCCAAAGCTGTCCGCATGAATAGTGCGAAAGACCATCCGATGTTGGCTGAAACTCTTGCTGGATTGGCAGAGTGCAAAGCCAAGACCGGCAAAAAGGATGAAGCGATCCCACTCATGCAGAATGTCGTGTCCATCCGCGAAAAGGCTTTTGGTAGATTGAACGGAAAAGTCCTGCAAAGCAGATACGCGCTAGCACGTCTTTATGACGATATGAATAAACAGGACCTTGCGATGTCAGCTTACGAAAGGTTGATCGCGGACGCGACAAACAACGTTCAAAAGGCTTGTCCTTCGATGGAACGGCTTGCTGTGCTGTATTCCGTTAATGGTAGATATGGGGAAGCGGATGAGATGTTTAAAAAACTTCTGGCGCTGCGCGAACAGCGTCCAGGAAAAGCTAATGCCGATTTGAATCAATGCGTGAAACTCTACTCAGAGTTTTTAACGAAACGCAAACGACCGGCCGAAGCAAAAGCGCTTGAATCGCGCTTTGCCGTAAAGAAAACGGCAAAATAGTTTCCCTTGATTTAGTGTCCTTTCATCAAGAAGAATGCAGCACCAGCAATGATCAATAAAACGATCACGATCATCGCCAGATTCGTCACCGCTCTCGATTCGATTTCTTTGGAGTCAGTAACCATCCGCTTCATCGAACGAACATCCGTTGCCGGTCCTGAATCGATGCTAGCTAAAGCCTTCTCTTTCTCCTTCTCGGCTTTCTGCTGCTCAAGCATCTCCCGCATTTTTGCGCGATCGGCTTCCAGCTTCTCCCGAGCTTCCTGCTGAGCCATAGCTCGCGTCTTAATTCTGTTGACGACGTCCGGCAACTGGTCATTCCATGTCTGAGCGTCCAAAAAGTCAACAGCACCCATCTGCATCGACGTCTTAACCAGAGCCGCGTCCAGGTTCTCATTACTTACAAGGCAATAAACATCAGGAAACTGTTCCTTGAGACCTCCGAGCAGTTTGATTCCCTGCTCCGGCGCCGGTGTCAGGTCAATCCACACGAGTGACGGATTGGTTTCTCTAATCTTTTGAACGGTTTGGTTTATAGTCGCACTGCCTGCGAGCGATAAATCGGCATTCGCCGCTACCAGGGCTTCAATTTGGGAAAGTTTATCCGCGCCTGCTTCGCAGACTACGAGTGTTTGTAGGGTCAATGTGCGTACTCCAGGAGGTCCCAATCAATTTTATATCATCCTGAACTCTTGGTACGAGGCTTTCAACGAAAGATCCGACTATCACCCGGGGTACAATCTTTTGCAGAAGGATTCCGGATTTGTACGAACAGAAGACAATAAATAAGGAATTCATCGATGAAGTTATCGATGTTTTGCGCGAAGGGCGTAAGCTCCGGCGCCGGCTGCCCTCATGGGGACAAATCCTGATCGAGCAGCAGTTGCCGTATCTCTGTGTTTATCGCCAGCCGCCCTCGAATGAGGACTGGGGCACGGACCAGTTAGCGACCAGCACGGCAGCTTTTCTGGTGACTTCTTCCAAGAAAAAGGACTACGAAGGGGTCAGCACTCTCGTCAGCAAGGTTGCTCAAGAGCTCACCGCATGTTTCGGAACGTTTCTGATCGTTGAAATCTGGAGCGGACCGGAGGTTGAAACGACCGATCACAAACCGCTGGCAGATCCCTCCTTCAAAATCCAGTATCTAAAAGGTCAGCCGATTGGCTCATATCTTCAAGTTCTATCTAAACAGCTATCGCAATCGAAGATTGACGACCAACCTGTCAAGGTTACTGTGACACCCGTCGATAAGGTCGGTCCGCCTGGCATGCGCCCGCTGGTTCAAACAGCTAAGGCGTTGGATGCAGGGATTCACGTCATTGGAATTGAGGTCGCCCCAATTTACCGCAATGGCGACAATAAAACATATCCCGCCATCCTGAAGGAAGTCGAAGGTCGAGTAACAACGGTACTTGAGAAGACGTTCTTCGAGTTTTTAAAAAAGGAAACGACCATCTGCCCGCCAAATTATATGGCTCTGGGGCGACGCAGTATCGTTCATTCCGTCTGGCAAATCGATCGGATAATTGCTGAGGTCGGCAATATCGTGGACTTTCTATTACTGGTCACGCCAACAAATTCAGATGAGGCTTTTGCTGAGTTCAAGCGCAAGCAGTTTCAAAAAATGCCGAACTTCGTCTATCACCCGGCTCCTTTCGATCCAGTGACTTTGAAGCGACAGTTGTATAAAGCGCCGGTTGAGCGTATTGAAGACCCTACCCTGGCGCAGCTCTTCCGCGATCAACAGTTGGATATTGACAGTCGAATTACAATGGTTGCTGAACGTGGGAAAAAGCGTTTCCTATACTCAAGTTTGCAATTGTATGATGGTCCAAGTCCGGAGCTGGTCAAGCTTGCCGACCAGATCTTGAGAGAACTGCCCGAGCGAAGTAAAGGCGAATCAGTATCAAAGGTTTTGACAGCTGAGGAGTTTGCGCAGCGAGCAGAGACGGAACTCGCGTTCTACCGCTCTCAGTGCCCGGATCTCGCAAGTCGAGTCGAAGTGCGTGACGATGTCCCCGGTGTACTGGTATCGCAGGGAAATCTCTTAATCGGACGAGAGCGCAAAATTTTTGAAGGCAGAGCCGAAGCGCTTCTCAGTCACGAAGTGGGAACGCACATTTTGACTAACTACAACGGTCACCTGCAACCGTTTAAACAGCTAAGTGCGGGCTTGCCGGGATACGATCAACTTCAAGAGTCGCTTGCGGTGCTTGCCGAGTACCTGGTTGGCGGCTTAAGCAATCGCAGAATGAGAACACTCGCGGCTCGCGTCATGGCTGTAAGTTGGTTGATCGATGGCGCAGATTTTATTGAAACTTTTCGACGGCTAACCACTGAATACGGCTTCCATGCCGACATAGCGTTTCCGATCACGATGCGCGTCTATCGTTCCGGCGGTTTCACAAAAGACGTTGTCTACCTCCGCGGACTGGTAGATCTTCTTAAAGAGATGAAGAACGGACTTCAGCTAGACTTACTGTTCATGGGCAAGTTCGGCATCGAACATCTACCAATCGTCCGCGAACTGATGTACAGAAAAATTTTGGTTCCCGCCAAAATGCGCCCCTACTACTTAGAGATTCCAGCCGCACAGAAACGTTTGGAGCGCGTGCGAAAAGGGCTCACCGTGCTTGATCTGGTAAAGGGGCAAGCTCAGTAGCCCGTTAAGAAGAACCAAGGGAACCTTGTTTTTTTTATGGACTGAGACGGGTGCTCGCTCGGCAATGATTGTTAGCAGAACTATTTCAGTGACCGTGCAAACGATTTTTGGTAGAGTGAGAACTAAGCCATAGCGTAAACGGAAGAAACGAGAGATCTAGTTTTGGTAAAGCTTCGCAGAGTCATAAGTTTGGTGATAAGACCGGTACTTCTCGGGCTTTTTCAGCTTGCGTCTCTTCCGTTCCGCATCCGCTACGGAAACAAAAATTGTAACAACGAGATAGTGAAGTGGACTCGCGAATCAAAGCGAAAACACATACAAAAAACGTCAAGCTCGGGCGGCTTCAAGCGACTTCCCCTGTGGCGTAGACCTCTTAGGAGGCTCTGTGCTTTTGTTATAGTCTTGGTGAAACGGGAGATGAAGTTTCAAAAGGCACTTTTGGAAGAGAAAAAGGCGCAGCTTCGGGAGAGTCTTCGGGGCTCTCGTTTTTCTGGCTAGACTAATCGTCGAATTCGATGGTGCGTGGCAAGAACACGTCTTTGAATTTTGCGGTTTCTAAGTCTGCTTGGGCGTTGCCTTCCTGTTTCATTTTGTGGAAACAGTAGGCGCGGGCGAGGTAATAGTCGGCAACGTTGGGATTGTCGACGATGACGCCTTTTAGTTCTTGCATCGCGCTACCCCAGCGGCCTAATTGGATTTGAATTTTTGCTTTTTTGTAAGCAAAGTCAGGATTGCTCTTGTGAGTGGCTAGAGCCTGGCAGGCAAATTCGTATGCTTTGCGTGGGTCTGCTTCGTTTGAAAAATACTGAACGTTCAGCTTCAGCACCGCATCCGGTGACGGTAGCTTCTGTGCGTAGGCAGAAGGCTGACGATTTGACTCGTTCTGTTTCATCGCAACTACCGAAGCAACTGACGCTGCTGGTGTTGCGCCAGTACCCGAACTCGCGGCAGTGCTGGTGCTGTCCGGTTCCAAATCAAAGACTATCGATTGAGGAATTGGCGAGGCGTTCGTAGGTTTCACCGCGAGAATCAACTCTTCGCCTTCCCACTTACTTTTTAAAACCGGACTTTGTCGGTTTCCTGGATAGTCTTGTCGGACCTCGTCCTGAACGAGTTCGTTGATTCGTCCAAAAGCATCTTGAATAGTTGTGCCTGATCCTTTGGAACGCAGACCTTCAAGCAAGTTTTTTGTAAATACGCCGTTGTTATATCGCTTCGATTCCCATGATTGTTGATCCGGTTCGCTTGAGCAAATTACCATCTGACCGTTTCCAATCGCGAGCGTGTCCGTGTCGAAATTTCCAACTCTCGTGATGCCCTTGGAGTGCGGCGAGACACCGCCACTGTGACAAGCATCCAGCACGAGAAGTACACGTTTTGCGTCGACTCGCTCTTTCAAGTCTCTGGTCATCGATTGCATCTCGATGCCTGTCGCGAACAGCTCAGTAGGTTCAGTATCATAAGCAACGATAAAGTTCTTGCCCATTTTATCCAACTGAGAAGGGCTGCCGTGGGTTGAGAAGAAGAGAACGATCATGTCGTCAGGACGCGCCACACGACCCAAAAACATATTGTCTAGTTCCGACAAGATTCGCCTGCGTGTAGCCTTCTCGTCCAAAATGAGGCGAACGTGATCGGGCGCGAAGTTCGCCTCTTTCACAAGGTAATCATAGAAATCGCGAGCATCCTTAGAAGCAAATTTGAGGGCGGGAATTTCCGGATTGGCGAATTTGCTGATGCCTACTACGATCGCCCATTTGTCATGGACAGGCTTATTAACCGAAGCCGACAGAGTCGCTTGTGCCTGAGGGGTCCCAGAAACCGTCTGTGCGCGAACCGGAAGCTGCATTGTTGCTAATGCCGCGCACACGATCGCTATCCATGCAATTGCTTTCATCATTCCTAAAACTCGTGGAAGAGTATTATGTTGCCTCTCGAATACAATTTGCCACTCGCAGAGCAAATTATCGCTTCAATGTGGATCTTTGATATATCTGACCTGACCGGCTGAAAAAATAGGCTGCCTTTTCGTTTCAAGACCCTTGCCTCAGGTTTCGCGGATACGACATTGTCGCAGATCGCCAACGCCTAGAGAGAAATGAACGCCTTGAAAAGATTCGCAGGCTGGTCCTGATTGTCCGTGTCGGAAACGAGCAACAGCTCCAGTTCTTTACCTTTACTTCTGACTGAAACTCCCTCGAGCTTCTCTTGACCGACAAAGCGTTCCATCTTCTCGACCTCGCCGAGCCTACTCAAGATTCCAACAGCCGAGCCGAACGAGGCGCCGTCGTCAAAAGCATTGGTCGAATTTTCCGATGTTGCGAGAAACAGTATGCGCCGATCGGAAAGTTGAACCGCATCAGTGAATTGAAGCGGCACATCTGCGATCGCACCGAGCTCATATTCAGTCGTGTCGATGATGAAATCCGGTCTTATAGCGTGGGTGTCATGGAGATCTTTGAGGAACTGTTTCGCGTCGGTGTCTATCACCGCGCTCTTGGATTTGTCTTTTGAGCCCCGGTGGAAAAGTTTGACAGTTTCAGCAGTTACAACTACTCCTTCAATATTCAACTCCTCTACGAGGTCGGTCAAGGTTTGTCTGATTGCGGTGAAGTCAATCGGCAATACCTGATCGGTCGGGCGCTTGTTTTCATCGAGTAGAAGCAGCATCCCGTTAATTCTAGTCTTTCGTGACATTGACGGCACCACCAGTAGTGCGCCGTTAGAAGCGTATTCATACGGTTCGATATAAGTGATTGATTCGAGATCCGGTTTAGCTTTCTTGCGCTGGTCGTAGTCGACTGGTAATGAGCCGGACGCCAATCGGAGCCACTTACCGGGAATGGAACTGTTTTCCTCGAAAATGGCCAAGTGCAACTCGTCATCCGCAACGATGTATAGCTGGTCATCTATACGCGCTAAACCGCTCGCCGCATAAACGTATTTCGGTCTGGAATCTGCGGTCGGCTCGATGTCCAGCTGACGAACCTTTCGTAGTTGGATTGTCTCTTTGAGTTTGCTCATCGACAAATTATACAGCCGCATTATCTTCTCGTTTCAGGGCAATTGAACAAAAGCGAAAGAATCCGGCAGGCAAAGTCCGGAAAAATGAACACGAGCATGCGATACATTGATAGACTAGTCAAACTGATTCGTTCGGAAGAAACTCTTGGAGACGTCTGATGAAGCCGCGCCTCAATCTGTGGCAAATTTCGAACATGAACTTTGGCTTCCTGGGCATCCAGTTTGGCTGGGGCTTGCAGCTTGCCAACATGAGCGCGATCTACACGAAGCTAGGAGCCGACCCCGACAAAATACCGATATTGTGGCTTGCTGGGCCAGTAACCGGGTTGTTGGTTCAGCCGATTATCGGCGCGATGAGCGATCGGACGTGGAATAAGCTTGGCCGTCGTCGCCCTTACTTTCTGACGGGAGCCATTCTGTCGAGCCTTGCGCTCTGCATAATGCCGGACTCGCCTTACCTCTGGTGCGCGGCCAGTCTCCTCTGGATTCTGGATGCTTCAATCAATATTTCAATGGAACCATTCCGAGCTTTCGTTGCCGATAAGCTCAACGCAGAACAACGAACTCTCGGTTTCATAATGCAGAGCTTCTTCATCGGTATCGGTGCCACCATGGCTAACGCTCTGCCTCGGATCTTCCGTGAGCTAGGTGTTTCCGGAATATCCGCAAATGGAATTCCACTTACTGTTCAATACTCATTCAGGATCGGCGCAGCAATGTTTTTGCTCTGCGTTCTCTGGACGGTGTTCACCACTTCCGAATATCCTCCTGAGGACATGGAGGAGTTTAATCGCAAGCGTGCTGAGAACCCAGGTGCAATGGGTCTATTGAAAGAAGTGTTTGCAGAAATACCTCACGCAATTACTCACATGCCCACTACTATGAAACAGCTGGCGCCTGTTCAAATTTTCACATGGCTCGGTTTGTTTTGCATGTGGCTTTATTTTGGATTGATGTGCGCATACCACGTTTTTAATGCACCATCAGTAAAGTCTGAGCTGTTCGACCGCGGCGTGGAATGGGCCGGATGGTGTTTCGCTGTTTATTCCATTGTTTGTTTTCTGGTGGCATTCCTACTGCCAAAAGTTGCCGGCGCTACCAGTCGCAAATTGGTACATGGGGTTTCGCTCGCGCTGGGCGGTTTAAGCCTGCTTTCAATCTACTGGATAACCGATCCGAATGTTCTACAGTGGACGATGATTGGAGTTGGCATTGCCTGGGCGTCAATTCTCTCCATGCCTTACGCGATGTTATCGTCCGCTCTGCCGCAAGGCAAGATGGGAATCTACATGGGTGTGTTCAATTTCTTTATCGTCATTCCCGAGATTCTGGCATCGGTAGCGCTCCAGCCCCTTGTGAAAAACGTATTTCAAAATAATCCGCTATACGTTGTTATGCTTGGTGGGGCATCACTGCTGGTGGCAGCTCTATTTGTTATGCGAGTAGAAGATTCTGGTGGTTCAGAGCCAGGTGCTTTGTCTGCTGGGCATTAATGGCACGAGGTTGAATCGCCGGCGGCACCGGGAACTCATTTATAACGATCTGCCTGAGTGTTGTACATCTCAGAATAGAGACCAGCGGCTGCCATAAGAGATGCATGGCGTGCGGCGATGAAGCGGCACTCTGAACCAGCAAGCAGCCTTGACAATGTGTTGAAAAAAAATATTCGACAAAAAAACTGTCTCAAGGTCCAAAGTTTAACGCAGGGCCAAAAAGAAACAATAGATCGCGCAATCGTTGGAGAACCTTTTGTGCCTGATCAACGATCTGTGCTAAGTGATGGGATGGGCATTCACCGCGAAATCAGGACTATGTTTTGCTTGATCGAATTCAATGCTAAAGGCATGAGCCAGAGCTTCTGTTCCAATTCGGCCATAAGCAGGTTGATAATGGCCTTTGGGTGCTTCAAAGTTAGCACCTTCACGCAAAGATCAAGAATCCAAAGACGCTTCTCTTCAACGGGGACTTGCAACCACACTTGCTTGAGCAATTCGGAAAGCACAACCACTAGTGTGCCCGCATCAACGTCAGCGTCTTGAAGCTTTTCGAACACGGCAACGACATTCTTGTTTATGGAAAAATCGTTTGTTTTCAAAGCAAAAAACAGATCTTCTGCAGAGAGAGGTAAAAACCAGTAGTTGAAGAGGGCCATTTTGTAAATTGCTTCACGAAATTCGTCTTCACTGAGGATGGCGTCTTGCAACAGTCTCTGAAGTACTGTACGTGTCCATATCGTGCGGACGCTCCAAGTTGCTTCAGCGCACCTCCGAGACAACAGATCATCGCAATACATCAGAGCATTCTTTTCACGGGCAATCTGAGCTGCTGCGTAAGTTGACCAACCTAATGCATTTCGCACGCGCTCAACCTTTTCTCGTCCGTCTTCTAACCCGAAATAACTGTGTGCCAAAGTGGCGTGACTGTCTATAAAGTTCCTAATTTGGCTTATCAACTCTTGCCTTTGTTTAGCTCCTTCATCGCTAAATTCTGTAATTCTGTACGCTTCGCCGGCCTTGCCAACATACATTCCTTCACGTGATCCAAATTCGTCATCATGGCGAATCAAAAGCAGCTCGTCTAATACGGCGGTAGGAACCAGAATTTTCCCCTTAAACCCATATGCAATTGAATCTTGCAGCCCTAAGCGGGCAGCGCCGATCAATGCCGTTAAGTCCAGCACCAGCCATTCGGTGTCCTTGATAGCATCGATTTCGGCGGCTTGTGATTCATTAGAACCATCGGACGCCATAATCTTAGTGCCGGAATCAAGCAGACCAAGAACTACGCTTGCTCGTGATTGACCTAAGTGTTCAGCGACTTTAGCCACTGTCACCTGACCGGACTCATATGCTGCAATGAGCTTTGTGCCAAATTTGTGTCGTTCGTCAACAGCGGCCATCAACCGTGCTTCCTGTTCCACATTTACAGCCTCGATCGCCTTGCTTTCTGGAAATCTCGTTGGAAACTCGATTAGTATGCGCTGAAAAGCTGCAACGTACTCCGTCTTCAATTCTGCAACAGTATACGAGAATTGCTCTGGCGTACCTGCCTTAAGCGTAATCTGTTCGCCGACCTTTTTGTCTAAAAGAAGCTGTGCGAGTGAGTCTTTTTCGGTCAGTTCATTTTGGTCAGTTATTTTCTGGTCCGCAGATAACATCACGAATTGCAATTCAGACCCGTCAGGTTCTCGTTTTAGCTTGACGCAGCTTCCAACTGTAACTTGTTCTGGTGTCTTTAGCTTCCGGTTGTCTGGAGAAACTCGCAAAAAACTGGAAATAAAAAAGGTCTGTATGTTCGCATCGCTAGGGCTTTTCTTAAGTGCACGATAGGCATACTCAAGGCATTTGTTCGGATCCCCAAGGTATGAATAGATCGCCGCGATTTCGCGAAAGACTTCGCCGTCACCAGATATGGTGTCAGGAGAGAGTTTGTCTAATTCCAATTTGGCTTTGTCGAACTGGTGCGCCCTGGCTTTCAGTTGAATGGCTCTGAGAAGATGCTTGATATTACTTGGTTCTGCTTCGTACAACTCCTCGTGGAGCTTCGAGGCAAGATCGAAATCACCAACAAAACCGGCGATAGTGGCTTCAATGTCAGTAATGATAGGTATTACGGGACCATTTGCTCTTAGTTCGTTTGCCATGCGCTGGGCGTGGTCGTAACGTCCGATATTCGCGTATGTTGTGATACGTAGCTCCCTTGAGGCGCTCAGGAGAGAAGTATTCGTGATCAGATCAAATGTTTCAGCGGCTTTGGCAAACTCTGATGAATAGTAATAGATTTCACCTAATCGATATCTCAGCAAGTCCTTCGCATTTTGATCGACATACTTCTCTATTTCTGCTTCTAAAAATTCTATTGATTCCGATACCTTTCCGTCCTGCTCAAGCTGTCGTGCAATCATGTAACTTGCGTCAGCGCTTGTTTCCCATCGGCTTTTCATTTCAAGGACAATACCTTGGACCTCCTCGTACTCTTCTAGAGCCCTATGTGCATTTGCCAGAATGTCGAGCATGACCAATTCCCGAACATCAGTTGATGCATTATCCAGAGCGGGAAGAATTGCCTCTTTGGCTTTCCTGTATTGCTTTTGAGCTAAATAGCAGCTTGCTAGTGCAAGCTCGGTCTTTGCGGCACCCGCAGATTGTGCCGATACGAGCGACGATATGGCATCGGTCCACTTCTTCTGCTTAAAGAGAATCATACCCTTCGTTCTCAAAGCGTCAGCATTTGTACCTTCGATTTGAAGTGCGGTCTCCATGTCGAAAAGCGCGCCAGTTTCATCATCGAGTAAAGTTTTCACAAATGCTCGGTTACATAATGCACGAAGATACGGCTTGGGGTTGTCGAATTTCGACACGACCTTTATGGCTTCGCCCAGGTGAGTCAGTATCTCCCGGAGTCTGTCGATATGTGCGGGCCGGAGATGTGCGTCACTGAGACTTCGAAGCTCTTTATCGAGCTGCAGATGAATGGCTTGGGCAATTTGTGTTCGAAGCTGAGGATTGCTGCTCTCCAGTTTGATTGCTGCGGAAAGTGTGTTGTAGCCCTCTTCGTACTTGCCTGCTCGAAGAGCTGATTCAGCAATTACTGACAGACAGGCGGGCCATTTTTGGACTTGGGGATTCTCTTCAACGAACTTGTCGAAAGCCGGAAAGTCGCGTAAGTCTGACAATGCTCCCAAATATGCTGCACAAGAAATTTCAGTACGTTCACTCCGTACAGCTTCTTCAGCAACCTTTCTTGCCGCATTTGCGTCCTTCTTGCTCAGAAGGACTTGCGCCTTGTTCGATAGTGCAAGGCTACTTGTCGGCTTCAGATTCAAAGCCTTATCAAATTCTTCAATAGCACGTTCCAAGTCGTCACTTTGGAAGTAACATACTCCGATGTTGATCGCTAATCGGAAGAATGTATCATCGGAGGCTGTCTCCTTTTCAGCTTCTTCGCGTACCTCTATTAATTTCGAGAGCGCAAATGACGGTTTCCCTTCTTCGATAAGTCCTTTCAGCGTATCAATCTGTGCGCCAAATTTGACATCGGGAGTGGCACCACCCGGCAGTCTTCCGTTAACAAACTGTTCAATCAGTTTAGTTTGTCCGAAGAGCATTTCTTTGATATCGGCTAATTCAGACGTACTACCAGCTTGTTGCGATTGGGGCATCTTGCCTTTGCTGACAACTTGATCGAACAAAGTGCGAAGCATTCCAGGTGTAATTCGCTTTCCATCCAAGACTGCCTGGTCGTAGGCTTTTTGTGGGTCAGGGAGATAATTCAATCGAGCGATCTGAGTTTCATCAATTGCTCTAATACTGGCTTTGTGCAGAATCTGTAATAGTCCGTCCGCTAGCCGTTTTAAAACGGGTATTCCGTGCGCATCCATATCTGGAAGACTTCCGATGTGGCTGGCTAATCGTAATTCGGCGTGTTCAAGCGCGGCCTCTAGTTTCAACGTCAGCTTTGCAAATACTTGGCGTGCTTCTACTTCGTCCCCAGCATTTTTGTAATAGAGTTCGTACCATTTTTTCAATGCGGGAGCATCTGAAAAATCTGTGACTGTGGACACTTTTGCCTCAGCTATGAGTGTATCGATGTCTTGCCAAAGCCGATCTTTCTGCCCCTTTTCGAAAGTTGCGTTTGTCGCCAAACAGTATCCAGAAAACATACCCGGAAACTTCTTTTCTGTTTTTATAAACCGTCCTATGGCGTGGGTTATCTCAGCATCGTCAGCACGGAAAGCACCTGCTTTTTTCGTTTTGACTTGTATCCCTAAATACGTTCCATCAAGCTTTTTGACAAGGATATCTTCATGTAATTCACAGAAAATGCAGTCGAGACCGAGCGCGTCGTCTAGCAACAAAAGTGCTTCATGCGCCGCGCAGATAGTCTGATACGTATATCGCTGCAGAGTTTCATCGCCGTCTCCGGGCGACAAGACGTTTTCGGGAGCAGGAGTTGTTTCGGATGTATTCTCAGATTGGGACATAAGCAAAAAGGAGCACCTATCTGTCGGAAACTCAGGGAGCGTATTAGGCTTCTGCACCTCGGTATAGAGAAAGGTTATAGCGATTGATCGCCCAACGAACTCCGTCCACGTACCGGTGCAAACGCACCGGATTATCAGCAAGACTTTCGCGCTCTCCACGCGACACTTCCAGCTGAACTCCTTTATTTGCCGTCTTATTCACGAAGTTTTTGTCGCTCATCCCGGCCAATCGACCACTTCCCAACCGTACCGAGAATCCGTGTGCACTCAGGCTATCCCAAATCAAGTCGCGCAGAATATCATTCTTTCCGCCAATATGCGTCACTCGCTCGGGGAAATCATTGTTGTTCGCAGCACCATGAACCGACAGTGTAACCCCACTATTCGCTTGGAGCCGCTCTAAATCAGGGTGTACAAAACTTTCTGAACTTACGTGCAGCCAGTTCTTGGTCTCAGTGTTTCTACGTAGACCTTCAAAAACGAACAAGCTGTAATCGTCTCTGGCAACTTTCGCCGCAATCAATTCCGTGAAAGGTTCAATCGTTTTTGCGTGAGGTGCAACAACCACTAGCCATGTGCCTCTTTCGACAAAAGATAAATCCCAGTCTCGATGCCGTTCTTCGTGGCGCATCAATTCATCCAATGATTGGTAGTCTCTTACCGTAGCTGCGGTTGCTTGTGATTCAGTCGGCATTACTTCACCCCCATTCGTAAAAGCGTATCCAAAGATGCATTCAGTTTGTTGAGTGCTTTATCGAGTTCCTCCTGGTTGAACCGGAATTGGGAATACTTGCCGCTATCAAAGTCGTACACTCCAACTGTCAGTTCATCAGGATCCACGTGCATGTTTTTCTGATAAGCCGCTGTAACAATTGGTAGCCGCCAATCCGAGTCCCAGTCTTCGGCTTTCGTCGCTAGAAACCACAATCCATATCCGCTCTCCAGCATGTCGAATCTAGCTAGTTGTCCGCTCACGGTATAGATTGGCCTTAAACTTTGCTTGATTGGCACTTCAATTTGATCACGCACCTTCACGACTGTGGAATTTAGGTCCTGAGTATTTTTGATGTATGTTCGAAATTGTTCTAGGTAGACATCATTACCTTTGGGGGTTTTGAAGTTATTCAGCATGCTGTCTTCTAGGTATTTTTCAGCATCTTCAAAAGAAATGCCGCGATGAAATTTGTCAATTGCAAAACGCAAGTAGTTGTATCGGGTTTTGCCAAAGCCCGGCTTCTCTTGCGATATTCGAGCAGCAAAAGCGGCCGGGTCTTTGCATAATTCTGTGAGCTGTCTAAGGGAGATTCGCATTATGTGCCACCAGTCTTGGGTTTCTTCGGAGTCGTCTTTGGAGCTTGTTTGGCCGGCAGTGCGGTTTTTGTCAGCACTTTTGCGGCCGCCGGATACTTTTGCAAAATGGCATTCGCTTCTGTGGCAAATCGTCTGTACATGCCAACCGCCTTATCAAAGTCAATATGTGGGCTAACAAGGTCCGCGTAGGAGTCAAGTATTTGCGCATCTGATTCGTGTGTGAATCGGTACGCGAATTCGGCAAGGTCCACCAAATTGCGCTTTCCATCGTCGTCAGCTCTCAGTTTGGAAACGTCCTCCCGGAGCAGATCTCTGGCGAATTCCGGTAACTCCAATCCGTTTGCTTCAAGCGAAATTCTCCTGACCAAGCAAGGAACGCACTGTCCACAGTGGCGAATTTTGGCATCAGTCACTCTCACTCCGCGCCAGCAACTACTGGAAAGCGGAATGCCATCGGCATGGTTGGCAACCAATCCTTTAACGACCTCTGCTTTTGTTGCATACAGGTAAGGATTGGTAATCGTGAACTTAAATTGCATAAGTTCCGAAAAGTATTTTTCGCTGAGGCTGATGAAATTCGGATGTGCAGTATGTGTCGAGAACCCGCCAATCCGCGCTGCCGTTAGCGGAAGGTGAATGGCCATTTGCCCGTTTTCTGCAAGCGCGACGATTTCGCTGAATCCCGATCGTCGGCTTGCAATTGCTCCCAGGGCAAGAAACAGAAATGACCTAGCGCGCTGAGTTTCTTCTCGATTGTCGTCTGTTGGGAACGAAAACTTGTCAGTGTTTTGCAGCCGTGTTTTCAACCGGACTCGGTTTAAGCTGCCGTACTTCTTCGTCAAGTACTCGAAGAGCGAATCCTGACTCTCGCGGGTCACGCGATTTGCCGTGAGGTGGCTGGCCAATAAGAGCTTTTCCGGACCAGGATTGTTCAAGAAATCAGCCGCTCCAGCGAACGAATCAAGACCTCCGGAAAACAGCAACGTACGGCCGGACTTCTCTGGCCATTTAGCCTTACCCTCGGGTTCTCCTTGCGCCTGCACGAAAGTGAGCTTCCATGAGTCGTGTGTTAGCGTCCAAAGGATATAAATCAGGGATGGCTTCAGTCTTTCAAAACCCTGGTAATTGACCACCGGCACCGTTAAGTCAATGGCACGCACAAAATTCTCTCGTTCCTCGCGTGCGAACCCCAAGTCACAAGAGAAAACTGACACGGCCAGTGTGAGCAAGTCTTGTTCCAATGACGTTAGAGAACCGAACTGGTCCACAATCTCATCAACGTCGAAGCGCATATTGGCGCCTGGACTCAAAACTAGATCAGCTTTTGTTCCTAACGATGTGTCGTTACTTACGATGGCAGATTTCATTTCTTCGACTTGCCTCGCAGGTCATCGACAATACCAGCAACATATTCGCTCCATGACGCTTTCTTTAGTTGTTCAGATGACTTTCGTACCGATACCGTAGTTGATTCCATTGCCTTTTGTTTAAACTCGACCATTTCCGAAACATTCTGATTGCGGAAGTTTTGTCCTACAAATCCACTGATGTCTCTCGATACAAAATAACTTGAAGCTTCTGCGAATAACTTTTCACGGAATAGGGTTTGTCGACTCTCCACCGGAGCTTGCGCGGTTTTGATCGCGGCGAGCCTAGCTACTTCGCATGCAAAATTTGCGCTGCCGGAAGAAGCGATCTCCATTTCAACCCGCATAGCGATCTCTGTTGGAGAGCCGCTAGTGGACGCTATTTGCTCAATTCGCGCTACTATCGGTGAGGCTAGCTGTGTTGCAAGGTTCGTTGCCTCGCCTGTTGCGGCACGCCAAATCTCGGTGACCGCCCTTTCCACGCCGATAGACTCGGTCGTATAGACTGTTTGAACAATGTTCCACCCACGAGTTCGGGGAGACATTTGGCTAACTGATGTTCCCATCTGTCTTAACCTCCGTTGATGGAATTACCTTGTCTTTCTTGCGCTCTTCCAGATTCTTGCGCACCGCGTCCGCAGTAACGATTACAGAAGATAGGATTTTCTTCCAATCGACTGAGCGTCTGTATGTTGGTTGAGCGCTAAATATCTCCACAATCGCTCGCATCTCATCGCTTGTTAGACATGCCAATGGAACTTGGCATTCGGCATACAATTCCTGAGAACGGTCAGGCAAGGTTTTAGGACTTTCGAAGAACCCGGACACGACAAGAAATGAATGGACTCGTGGAGCGTAAGCAGAATATCGCTCATGGAATGATCTGACGTAGTCGCTAAACTGGCGGATCGAGTCCCGGCCAAATGCATAGCCACCCTTCGCTGCCTTGCAATCGTATAGAAACACTAACGAGTTCGAAGCAATCAAACCGTCGGGAACGACCTCAAACTTTCGCTCTTGTCCGTATCTAACTACGCGCTCTTGTAGAAGAAATTCAAGCCCTTGCTGCACGTAAATCTCAAAAAGATCATCAGCTTCTCCCTGAAGCCCACTCGGAAGCGAGTTTCGCCCCAGGATTGTCATATGTTCTCCGTAGTCTGGCTCAAGCGGCAAAAACGATTGGATGGTGCCTCCCAGCTTTCCAAAGAGTTTAGACTCCGTCATGCAAATCACATCATGATTATTGCCATCAATCTCACCGATAACTACAAGCGGAATACCCTTCCCGTCTGCTATGGACTTCAGCCCCAGAACTTCTGCTTCTGCTAGTTTCCGTTCGCAGTGCGCAAACATGTATGGCGACTTATGTCCAAACTCGTCATAGCGATCCATTTCAAGCAACATGTACGATGGTTTTCGAACACCAGAGACCAGCTGGAATCTAGAACCCATCAAGGTGCGTATCACATGGTTTGACTGCGGCTTTGTGTCCATCGTCAGAATATTTCCTCGAGTTCTTCATCGAAGTGTTTCTGCGAGAAGTAGCGATGACGTTCTATCAAATAGTCGGACAGACCGAACAGTTTGATTTCCTTGGCGCAGTCCTTGTCTCCCATAATCCAGCTGATGTAGTGACGAAGTCTGGACTCGCCTGCTTTATTCGACCAGGTTTGCCAACGTTGGTTCGAATAGTGAGCGGCAGATACCATTTGCGGGGCTGTGGTTAGCAACACCACGATTGGTGCCAGCCAGTGAAGTGTCCAGAGTACCGCGATGTAACTAAGAAGAGTTATCGAAGACTGCGCGAGTGACATGAACATCCAGAGCAGATTCCAGGCGCTCATAGATGAGCCGCGCAAGGCACGCTCAAGTTGATCCAGGTTTTTAGAGTTCTCGAAAAATGCCAAATCAAGTTCTGCGCACTTTCGCATGATTTTCGATTGGACGTACAACTCGAACTTCCCTCGTGCGGAGGTGAAAAAGAAATCGCGAAATCCGCCGATTGCCCGACCTCCGAAAATTCCCTTTTAGCTCTCACTATCAAACCACAATTGTGGTAACGAATGCTTAAATCCGCCGCCTTCAGGCGTTAAACTTTATCTCTGACTACCGGGCAAGGACCTAGACTTTTGCAGGCAAGAACTGAATATTTCGTCTTTCGAGCATTCTGTGCATCGTGTGCAGCGATTCTGCTAGTCGTCAATGCGTCGAGTTTCGAGGCGACGTTCGCGCAAAACGAACTGAGGAGCGCCGACAAAGCCCAGCGCAAACAAAAGAAGCTTGAAAAGAAGCGCGAGAAAGGCAAAACTGTCTCCGATCACGTTCAAAAAACACCGAAGAATTCGGCGAAGAAACCTGTGGAAGATCTGGCTACCGTGGAAGCGATGATAGCCAATGGGCAAATCAGACATGGGACCCGAATTTCTCGGAAGATGCTTCGCTTCGAGCCCGGCAGCGCGGAGTGGAACACTTTAATGGCGCGATTTCTATTGCATTCCGGCAAAGCAGATTCGCGCACCGAATTCGCTTTGAAGGTGGCGTTACGATCAAAACCCGAAGACAGCTCAATCATTTCGCTACTTGCAATGTCTAAACTGCTAGAGCAAAAGTTCTCCCTTGCTAAGGATCTCGCGAAAGCTGCGTTGAAAATAAATCCTGGCAACGTAACAGCAAAAACAATAGAGTTGGTCGCTCAGAGTAATATCGATTTCCCTCCCTCCACGAATCTAGCCGGTCCTCTTTTGAAACAGGATGACGATGATGCAGTGGTCGAGCCTGAGACTACAAAGACCAAACCGGTGGCCGCAGTACAGCTCTCGAAAACTGTTTCGGAAGTGTCAAAAGACTCAGACAGTTTGATAAAAATAGTGGAAACGGCCGGCACCGCCCATGATGCTTATCTGGTTGCGGCTGCGCATTTTCGAATGCACATGAATAAGGCGCGACTGCTTCAAGTTCTCAACGCCTGGGTCAAGAACAATCCCAAAGCTGCATACCCGTATTACATGCGAGGGCTGTTCGAGGAAGAATTTAATCGGCTGGATAGAGCCTCAGAGGATTTTCAGAAGGCACTTCAACTGAATCCTTTGTGTGTTCAGGCGATGAACAGATTCGCATATGTTTTGTTTCGACAGAAAAAATATAAGGAATCTGTCGAGACCTATGACATGGTCGAACAGTTAAACGGCATGTATCCCGCCAGCTTTGGCCATCGCGCGGATGCTTTGCTTGCAATGAACGATTATGAAAATGCGGCGTTAGATTATGGGCGAGCTGTAAGAGCCTATATCGGAGAGCGAGAAGCTTCCAAACAAATCGCGGCGGCTAAGGAAATGAGCAAAATGCGCCAGGGAAATGTGAGGCTTCTTTGGGCGCGAAAAGTGGAAACTTTGAACAAAGCGAAAAAGTATCAGCGTGCGGTCGACGAGGCTCGAGTCTTGCTCATGTTTTCGCCCGGTTACACGAGAGCGATGGATGCTCGTCAAAAGGCATACCAGGCGCTTGGACAGTATGAACTGGCGCTGAAGGATTTAAACGGAATGATCTCGCTCAGCCCTCGGGTGGCGCCCTGGTACAAAGATCGAATGGAAGTTTTTACTAAACTTGGTCGAACAAAAGAAGCCGCAGCCGACAAGAAACGATGGGAAAACGTCTTACAGAAAGGCGTTCCAGAGTAAGTGTTTTTACGATAATTGTTTTCGAAAAGATTAGATCTGAAATATTTCCCATGGAAACTAAGGTCAGAAGCAATAAACTAGCGTTTTGACTACTTCCGACCGGTAAGCAACTATGCGAATTTGCCTTATCTCAAGAGAGTTTCCGCCGGATACTGGCTGGGGGGGAATTGGTACTTTCGTACACGATTTGGCTCTGGGTCTTAAGGAGATAGGACAGGACGTCGAAGTGATTGCGCTGTCCAAAGATGGACAGGACTCGGTAATCGACTATCACGGCGTTCCCATTCATCGCGTTGCGGTCGATGATTCACTCGAGCAGTATCAGATGCTGCTTTCTGTGATGCCTTACAGTCACAGCCTGTTAAAAGCTCTCTGGTCGTTGCATAACAAATTTTTGGAACTTCATGCCCGGAAGAAGTTCGACGTGGTCGAAGTTCCGGAGATGTTCGGTGAGGGCGTGTTTCTCGCACTGTCGAAACAGTGTCCGCTTGTGGTAAGGCTCTATACGCCGCACTTCAAGTTTATCGATGATAAGTTGCATCTGATTGACGACGCCTTCGATCATCAATTCCTTGGCTTGATTGAGAAGCTGACCCTGCTGACTGCCGATGTCGTCACCAGTCCAAGTTCTGACCTCGGTGACTATGTGAGCCAGTCCGTGGGCTTCAAGGACGACGAGATGGTCGTCATACGGGGACTGATCGACACGAATCGCTTCTGCCCTGAAGGACCGAAGGCGCTCACCGATGACTCACACCTTAAGGTCATATTCGTCGGGCGACTGGAGGAACGAAAGGGAGTCTATCAGCTGATTAGAGCGATACCTGAAGTCGTGAAACAGTGCCCGAATGTTCGCTTCTACATGATTGGAAACGATACGAAAACTGCTCACGGAAGCAAATCGGTTCTAAGCGAATTGCAGAAGGAACTCGAGAAAAACGGGTGCGCAAAGTATGTCGTCTTCACTGGTCCAGTGCCGCACGCTTCGATGCCGGAATATTTCAGATCCTCAGATATCTTCGTACTGCCTTCTCTCTACGACAATGCGCCTCTCACGTGTCTGGAAGCAATCTCATCAGGCACTGCTTTGATTGGCACCTCTGCTGGTGGCATGAAGGAGTACGTGGTTAACGGCGAAAGCGGAACCATCGTACCGCCTGCCGATGTGCCAGCTCTTGCGAACGCGCTTATTGACTTGCTTTTGAACGAATCTAAGAGGAAATCTTATGGGGTCGAGGCGAGGAAGCGGGCTCTTGAATTGTACGACCGAAAAATCACTGCTGGAAAATCTGTCGAGCTGTACCAGTTTGCAAAAGCGAATTTTGACTTCAAGCGCCAGTTTGCACTATATCGCAAAAACAGCGAAGACCTGCTTCCACGCTCGGAAGATTTGCTTCGAGCGTTCGATAAGATGATCTATGATCTGATGTACAAACGCTCTTTGAGTTTCCGTCTGAGCTACTGGTTCCACATGCTCAAAGATCGTCCAAAACTTTTCACTGCTAGCATTGCGCTTAAAGCAGGCACGGCAATTTCGGATTTGCTTGGTCGAGACGCTCTGCCTGAGCGTTTAGAGAAGCTGAAAAAGTTGATAGACGATCAGAGCTCACGCGAAACTATCCGCAAGTAGAATTGCACTGGCGAGCGAAACCGTTCGCAACTATAGATATACTCGAAGCCGGTACTAGCGAACCGAGGCTTTGCCGCCGTTGAACACAGTGTAGTCGAAGGTGAACACGATATCGACTTTGTCCGGCGCTCCCTTCGGCAGGTTTCCGAACGGTCCGGCGTTCTTAATCGCATCGGTCGCCGCAGTGTCCGCGATCATTAGACCGGACGAGGTTTTGAGTCGCACTGAAGAGACTTTACCCTGACTGTTGAGTTTGAACGCCACGATGATTTTCGCGTTCTCGTTGCCGCGAGGAGGGAACCAGCTCTTTCTGATCTTCTTCTCCATGTCCGCCAGATAAGCGCCGAAGTCAGCTTCGTCACCGTCACCGCCGCCGCCATCAGACGGTTCACCTGCGGTAGAAGCACTGGGGTCGCCTTTTCCTGAACCCGTTGCAGTATCGGCTTGAGGCTGGGCTACCGCGACCGGATTGTCCGTTTTGGTCAGCGGCGTGTCGAGCGGCACCACCGGTAGTGGTGTTACGACTGGTTTCGGAGTGGGCTTAGCCGCGACCTTCTCGACCGGTTTAGGCTCTACAACTGGCTTCGGTTCTACCTTCGGCTGTGCCTTAGGTTTGGGCGGCTCAGGGATAGGTTTGAGTTCTTCTTTTGGTGGCTCAGGCGGTGGCGCCAATTCCATGTCAATTACTATTTTTTGCTCGTCCGGCGCTTTACTGGCTACGAAGAACGCCGAGGCGAGAACTGCCAGGAGAACAGCGCAGTGGAGAAGATACGATCCACCGAAGACCGGAGCGAATCGAATATCCTTGCTGGGTGGGTAGAGCGGATTGTTCGCGCGCGACGCGTACAGATAAGCATCCTGACCAACGTAGAGGACATAGCCGAGGTAGAGAACGATGAACGTCAGTACCGCCGGATGAACAAGACTTACGGAATGCAATTGATAGGCGAATGCCGTGTTAAACGGTAGGTGCATGCTGGCTGCGAGCTTTTCGCAAGCCGAAACTACCAGGCTGCCGCAGCAAGCCGACGCCACGACGCCCCAGCTCATGAGGGTCGCGGTCATGAAAACAAGTCCCGACCAGATTTGACCGATGTAGAGGTGACCTAGACCCGGCACCAGCGAGAGCATAAATGCTCGCTTCGGATCCTTCCCCAGAGGTTTGAATTCGTGCGCCGCTTGGAAGACCTCTTCGTCTTGAAGGAGCCCATCTTGCGCAGCCTTTGGGTCTGCGGAATCCGGTCGAGGTTTGTCTAAAATTTTCATCGAGTAGGAGCGCCGCGAATTAGTTTCCTGAATCGTTCACACTTGAGCCAGTAATTTTCGCATATTCCGGAACTCCGATTGTTATGAGTCCCGGTTCGATAAAAGTTACTAGGGCTATCGTAGCAAAGAGTTTAGCATTGAATGCTGATCAATATCTTGGCGTGCTTGGCAACTGTTGCCAACCACTAACTTTGGAATGCCAGGAGGGTTGTGGGAAAGCAGCACATATAAAAGATCGATCACCTGTCGTTACGAGGCGCAATGCCGGAAAAGTCACACAATTTCGCAGAGTAACCTTCCCTGGATAGACCCGTGGCTCAAGATTCCGTTTCTTGTTTATCCGACAACATTAGAACCAGGTAAGCAAGACCGGACACTCCAAGGCCGACGAACCAGGCATACTCGTATAGCGTGCCGAGAAAAGGCACTGTTTCACTTGCAGCCGGCAAAGCGCCGATCCAGGCGACGATGCAACCAAGTACAGTGGCAAGAATTGCCCGATAGTTCCAGCCGTTGGAATATTTGTAAGCGCCGTCTTCCAGGTATAAATCAGGCAGCTCAAGCTGTTTCTTCCGAATGATCCAGTAATCGACAATCAGCACACCCGCGATCGAACCCAGACCGCCGGAGTAGCCCTGCAGCCAGAGAAAGATGTAGGCGGATGCATCAGAAAGCAGCCTCCAGGGCTGCATCATAATTCCGACAATGCCAGTGATAAGGGCTCCTCGGCTAAAGGAAATATATTTCGGGAAGGCGTTGGCGAAATCGTTGGCAGGTGAAACAACGTTGGCAGCAGCATTGACGCACAAACAGGCAAGGACGATCGTGAACATCGAGACCGCGACTACTAGCTTGTTTTCAAACTGACCAACCAGTTTCACCGGGTCCCAGAGAATTTCAGGTGACACTTTCGGATAGATAATCAGCGCGGCTGAAGTGATTAAAACGCCCATGCCGGCATAAATTGTCATTGCGGTCGGGAGAGCCACCACTTGCCCGACCGTCTGCTCCTGTTGGCTATGTCCGAAGCGGGTGAAGTCCGGCATATTGAGCGAAAGAGTGGCCCAGTAGCCGATCATGGCTGTCAGAGAAGGAATGAACAAGGGCATGAAAGAGCTGAAGTCTCTCAACTCTGCCGGTCGCGACAGAATCTGTCCCAGACCGTCCGCCTCGTTGACCGCCCAGTAGGCGAGCGCGCCGGTCATGATAAAAACAAACGGCGCGGCCAGGCTTGCCAGTTTTTTCATCAGGTCCATTCCGCGAAATACAACGGCGATGTTCAATGTCCAAAATATTGCGAAGGAAAACCAGGCAGATAGGGTATGCCCTTCGACCTCACCCGTAAGGCTTTTCCAGCCGGGAATCAAAACGCCAAGCAGAATATTGAGTGCTTGTCCGCCGATCCAGGCTTGAATTCCAAACCATCCGCAAGCCACCAGAGCGCGCATCAGCGCCGGAAGGTTAGAGCCATATGTTCCATAAGCGGCTCTTGCGAATACAGGAAAGGGGATACCGTATTTGGTGCCCGGGTGCGAGTTCAATAATATGGGAATGAGAACGATGACGTTGCCGAGAAAGATAGTGAGAAGGGCTTGCCACCAGCTCATGTGTTTTGCGATAAGACCTGACGCGAGCATATAGGTTGTGATGCAGGCGGACATGCTCATCCACAGCGCGGCGAAGTTGTAGGAATTCCAACTTCGGGCGGCGATTGGAACGGGAGCTAGATCGTGGTTATAAAGGGGACTCTTGGTAATCGACTGCGGATTAATTAGTTCGACCCGCCCATCGGGGCTTTCCTTGACTTGATCGGTCATTTGTTTAGTCATGTGAACCTTGAGAGATATTACGTAAACATCGCGACCCGCGGACTCGTACAGGATACATGCTCTTAAGCCGCATGGGGTGCCTTTTGATCAATAAATCAGGAGGACCGCCTACAAAAAGGTTCGTTATATGATGTTTTGACCTCTGCCGGATATCCGTAAAGCTAATCGATACCGGCGGTCAAACGGAGCAATCATGAACGTAGTTTTTCTTTCGCCACATTTCCCTCCGAATTTCCGCCACTTCGTGCGTCACCTGCGAGCATTGGGTGCGAATGTTCTGGGTCTTGCCGATGTGTCTTACGACTCAATCGATCACGAAGTACGAAGTAATTTGACCGAATATTTCAACGTAGTCGACATGCACAATTACGATAACGTCCTCCGCGGCTGTGGCTACTTCACATACCACTACGGCAAAATTGATCGCGTCGATTCGCATAACGAATATTGGCTTGAAACAGAAGCGCGCTTGCGCACCGATTTCAATGTTTATGGTGTGAAAACCGATCAGATCGGCCGAATCAAGCGCAAGTCAGAGATGAAAGCGGTTTTTCGCAAGATTGGTCTGAAGCCTGCTCGTGGCAGAATCTGTACCGATGAAAAATCATTGCGCCAGTTTATCGATGAAGTTGGTTTTCCTGTTGTTGCTAAACCTGATATCGGGGTTGGTGCCGCGGCGACCTATCGTATCTCTGATGAAAAGTCGATCAAGCATTATCTTGAAGATAAACCTAAACATGTTGAATACATAGTTGAAGAATTCATGGAAGGTCAGATCGTCACTTTCGATGGATTGGTAGATCGCGATGGTGAGCTGGTTTTCTGCACTTCGCATAGATACAGCGGCGGCATAATGGATGTCGTAAATGACGATGCCCACGTGTATTACTGGAACGAGAGGGTGATTGCACCAGCCGTCAGGGAAGTTGGATTGAGCATTTTGAAGGCCTTCGATGTTCGTGAACGCTTCTTCCATTTTGAGTTTTTCGACAAAGATGGTGTAATCACTCCTCTTGAAATAAACATGAGACCGCCCGGTGGACTAACTCTCGATATGTTTAACTTCGCTTACGATTTCGATTGCTACAAACTATGGGCGGAGCTTTTGGTCAATGGTGATTGTGAACGATACAAAGAACAGCCTTACTTCATAATGTACGCGTCTCGAAAAGATCATATTCCATATCTGCATTCTCACGAGCATATACTGCATGAACTGAAGGACTTGATTGTTCATCATGAGCGCATGAGCGACGTCTTCGCGCGGGCAATCGGAAACCACGGCTATATTTTGAAACACGAAAAAATCGAGCCGATTATGGAAGCGACCGCTAAAATTCATGCGCTCCGTTAAAGAACAATGTGCTTAAAGAAACAACGCCGTCGATGGCGACGACGGCGTTGCTCCTGAATCGAAGTGAAAAGTAGGCGGGTTAAAGCTTTTGATGTTCGGTCAATTTTTGCGCTGGTTAGCGTCGGTGGTCAGCTTTTGTTCGGCTGACTCAAGAGAAATCTTTCCGCGTCGTACCAGCGATTGAAGTTTCAATGCGCGAATAACAGTCAGTGGATCAACTTTGTACTGGATTACCAGCACGCGCCCCAATGGCATGTCGTGTTCAGTTGCTGCTTTCAGCGCTTCTTCCAGTAATTCGATCGTAAGAACGTTGGCAGCGACTAGAAGATCGCCGAGGCGAGCACTTGTACCTGCTTGTTGAATGAAACCTTCGCTCTTCAACTGACTCTCGAACAGGAGTCCTTCTAGTGTAGCTTCTGCTCTGTCTCTTACATAAGGATTCTGATCTTCGCAGAGTTTCTGAAGAATGTACGGCGGCAGTTCAAACTCTTCTGCCAGTGCGAGGCGCACATTTACGTCTTCATCACCGGCTAGAGCTTCCAATATCTCGAGAGGAACCACTTTATTGTATGCCAGGCTGGCCCGCACTTCCGGATCGCTGTCTTTGCTCAGTCTGAACAGCAATTCTTCCGGACTTGAAGGATTCTCGGCAAGGCGCCTGCGAACGTCCGGAGGCGCATTTTGATAGACATCGCGTAAAACGTCCGGCGATTGGGCTGGATCACCGGCCACAAGAAAATGATCGGATAGGTACATTGCCATATCTCAGTTAATCTCCCCAAAAGATTGCAAACGAGAGGGCGAATCAAAGCGGATTCATTTCGATTATGCGATGCCGAGCCAAATTGATGGAATCACCCAACTGAGTTATTGGCGGGTGATTTTCAATAATGCACCTTTGAATTCGAGTTTGGTATCATGTTCGGTCGATGGATGTGACACCTCAGCTGTTGCAGTGTGACAACGTTTCTAGCTGTGCAAATCAGACAGCGTCCTTTTCGGACGCGCAAAGATTATTTACCTGAGCGGAGTAATTATGACGGCTACTAAGGTCAAGAACGTGAACGTTTTGGTTGGAACGAGAAAAGGTGCATTCGTGTTGACGTCTGACACTGGACGAAAGAAATGGGAGCAATCCGATCCGATCTTTCTCGGACATATAATTCACCACTTCGCCGCCGACACGAGAACGGCTGGTGTGATGCTAATGGCTGCAAAAACGGGACACCTTGGACCTACTGTCTTTCGCTCCACAGATGGTGGCACGACCTGGACTGAAGCATCAAAACCGCCCGCGTTTGCTAAAGTCGAAGAGACGCCGGACGGTAAAAAGGGTCGCGTAGTCGAGCGCGTATTCTGGCTCACCCAGGGGCATGATTCCCAGCCCGGAGTCTGGTATGCGGGAACTTCGCCCGCTGGTGTTTTTATCTCAAAAGATGATGGAGACACCTGGGAGCCGGTTGCCGGTTTTAACGACAACCCCATGTACGAACAATGGACGGAGGGCGCGACGCCCGACGGAGTGTTTCTCCATTCCATTTTGGTTGATCCACGCGATTCTAATCATATGTATTTAGGAATTTCCATAGGTGGCTGCTTCGAAAGCACCGACGCCGGAGCCTCATGGAAGCCTCTAAACAAGGGTATCGAAGCGGAATGGATTCCGGATCCTACCGTCGAGTTCGGTCACGACCCGCACTGTATCGTCTATCACCCGGCTTCTCCCGATCGGCTTTATCAACAAAATCATTGCGGCATATATAAGATCGACCGTCCATCCGATCAATGGATCCGCATCGGTCGCAACATGCCGGAAGGGGTCGGAGACATTGGTTTTCCGATCGTTGTGCATCCGACGAACGTGGACACTGCCTGGGTGTTTCCAATGGACGGAACAGAAGTTTGGCCGCGCACCAGCCCTGAGGGTAAGCCTGCCGCATATGTCACCACCAACGGTGGCGATACCTGGAAAAGACAGGACAAAGGACTTCCCCACAAGCAGGCGTATCTTACTGTGAAACGTCAGGCGATGACCACGGATAAGCAAAACCCGGTCGGACTGTACTTCGGTACCACGGGTGGTGAGGTATGGGCTAGCGCTGACGAAGGAGAGACGTGGGAGTGTATTGCACGTCACCTTCCCGAGGTCTACTCGTTGACTGTGCAGGAAAGTTGATATGAAAGTTCGAATTCCGAGTCCATTGCGATCGTATACGAAGCAGCAGAGTGAAGTTGCTGGCAGTGGCTCTTCATTATGGGAGGTCCTTGCAGACCTGGACAAGAATTACCCTGGAATACGCTTTCGCATGATTGACGAGCAAGACGGCATCCGACAGCACATCAAGTTTTTCGTGAACAACGAAGAGACCGAAAAACTCGATCAGCCGGTTGCGGAAACCGATACTGTGCATATTATCTGTGCACTCAGTGGTGGGTAGAACGCTCGAACAGGATTCGCTTTCAAGCTCTACAACGAGCGCATACGAGTTAATTGCGTTGTTTAATACTTCGGAATGGTCGAATCAACTTTGTCAGACCATTCGAGAATGCCGCCGCGCACGTTTCTCAGGCTCGTAAAGCCGTTTTGCTTCAAATATTCGACTGCATTCCTGCTGCGCGCACCGGACCGGCAGTAGATGTAGGTCTCCGCGTTCTTATCTAATTCGTTAAAGCGCGTTGGCAGTTCATTTAGTGGAATGTGCTTAGAGCCTTCAATTTTGCAAAAGGCAACTTCATTATCATTGCGAACATCGAGAAGCAAAATCTCGTTTGCTCGTTCTTTCAAAATTTTTGCGACGTCTACAACGTCAATGTCGGAACCGTGCATGTCACCACCTGTAGTGCTAGCTCTTTCAACCGGATTCGCGCAAGAAATGGACAGATCTGCCGGACGAGTAATGGTCGGCTGCTCTCCGCAGACCGGGCAATCGCGCTTGCGTTTTATCGCTAGCTTCTGAAAGTCCATATCCAGCGCGTTGTAGAGTAGTAGTTTACCAATAAGCGGCTGTCCTTCCCCTAGAATTAGTTTAACGGCTTCGGTCGCTTGCAAGGTGCCGATCACGCCAGCTAGAACGCCCAGCACACCGCCTTCTGCGCAATTCGGCACGGCGTCCGGCTCGGGCGGTACTGGAAATAGACAGCGATAGCATGGACCTGTGGTTGTGCAGAAAACGCTGAGCTGACCTTCGAAACGAAAAATCGAGCCGTACACATTCGGTTTGGATGATAGAACGCAGGCGTCGTTAATCAGATACCGCGTCTCGAAGTTGTCCGTTCCGTCGACAACCAGGTCGTAGTCCGCCAGCGTCTCCATCACATTCGCTGCTGAAAGCCGCATTTTGTGACTGCTAACCTCGATCTCAGGATTCAAGGCTAGAAGTTTGTCTCTAGCAGTTTCAGATTTTGACTTTTTCACATCAGAAACCGCGTACAGTACCTGACGTTGAAGATTGCTCAGATCAACGCTGTCGAAATCAATTAGACCCAGCCGTCCGACGCCGGCTGCAGCAAGATAAAGAGCGACAGGAGATCCTAAACCACCGGCTCCGACAATCGCAACGCTGGCATTTTTCAGTTTGAGCTGCCCTTTCTCTCCAACTTCCGGGAGAATCAAGTGGCGTAAATAGCGTTGTTTCTCTGTGTTGCTGAGTTCTGTCATTAGACTGTTATTGGTGAATCGCGCCTAAGAAAAATGTTTGATCAAGCGGTCGTAGGTCTGTCCGAGGTCTTCGGGAAGAACTCGGGATTCGCCAATCGCAGTCATAAAGTTGGCATCGCCGATCCAACGCGGTACGAGATGCATATGCAAGTGATCTTTCACACCGGCGCCGGCGGCCCGACCGAGATTCCATCCTATATTGAAGCCATCGGGATTGTACTCTCTGGCAAGGACGACCTCGGCCATTTTTGCAAGTGACATCATTTCACTTGTTGATTCGTCGTCGAACTTGGCCAATGAAGATTCGTGCTGGTAGGGGACTACCATTAAATGACCGCTCGTATAAGGATAGAGATTCAGGATAATGAAATTGAGTTTGCCCCGAAATAAAATCAAATTCGTTCGATCATCACCTGATTCCAGGAGATTGCAAAACACGCAGCCAGGCGTGCGATCGACGTTTGTTATGTAGGTGTAGCGCCAGGGTGTCCAGATGTGTTCCATTAGCTCGAGTCTATATAAGTAATAATTCAGGTCTAAAATTTTCGGTCGAGGCAGGCACCGTATCTGGTGAATTTTTGGAAGTCTTGAATTGTCAAGCGCTTCTTGTTGCTTGCCTTTGGGAAAATTCCGGATGGAAAATTAAGTTTACCAGGTATAACTTCGGACATTTGTATATTCAAAGTTACACTGATTGAACCGCAGCAGACTCTGTATTCCAAAAGGGGCTAAGTTATGCAATCGACGACTTCGACGGGTTCGGTAGTACCTACAATTTGCAGCTACGATTTGAAACATGATCGGCTGATGAAGTGGGTGAAAGAGGTCGCGGCGCTTACAAAGCCTGATTCCATCTTTATCTGCGATGGCAGCCAGCAAGAGTATGACCGACTCTGTTCCGAGATGGTCGCACAAGGCAAACTGATTAAGTTAAATCCAGAGAAGCGCCCCAATAGCTATTTGACTCGTTCGGACGCATCCGATGTCGCACGCGTCGAAGACAAGACTTTCGTCTGCACCACGAACAGAGATGACGCAGGTGCGACCAACAACTGGATGGCGCCTTCTGAAATGAAAGCCACCCTGACTAAACTTTTCGATGGTTCGATGCGCGGAAGGACCATGTACGTTGTTCCATTTAGCATGGGACCGGTTGGTTCGCCGCTGTCACACATAGGCGTGGAAATAACAGATTCACCATATGTGGTGGTGAGCATGCGTATCATGACCCGAATGGGCAAAGCCGCGGCAGAAGCGCTCGGCAAGGATGGGGACTTCGTTCCGTGCTTGCACTCTGTTGGTGCACCATTGTCGCCCGGCGAAAAGGATGCGCTCTGGCCATGCAATCCTGAGACGAAGTACATTTGTCATTTCCCGGAGACGCGCGAAATCTGGTCCTACGGATCGGGTTATGGTGGCAACGCTCTGCTCGGCAAAAAATGTTTCGCTCTTCGGATCGCGTCGACGATGGCTCGCGAAGAAGGCTGGTTAGCCGAGCACATGCTCATTCTCGGTATGGAGTCACCAGCCGGTGAGAAAGCGTACGTTGCGGCGGCATTCCCTTCGGCATGTGGCAAAACGAACCTTGCGATGTTGATTCCACCAAAGACATTTGACGGATGGAAGGTCACCACAGTTGGTGACGATATCGCCTGGATCAAACCGCGAGATGGCAAGTTCTATGCCATCAATCCGGAAGCTGGCTATTTTGGTGTAGCTCCCGGCACCTCTGAGAAAACCAATCCAAATGCGATCGCAACGTTGAAAGAGAATTGCTTGTTCACCAACGTCGCATTGACCCCCGATGGTGATGTTTGGTGGGAGGGTCTGACCGAGGAAAAACCGGCGAGTTTGATCGACTGGACCGGTCAGGAATGGACACCGGACTGCGGTCGTCCAGCGGCACATCCAAACGCGCGCTTCACGGTGGCGGCGTCTCAATGCCCGTCATTGGATGAGAAGTGGGATGACCCTCAGGGCGTTCCGATCAGCGCATTTATCTTTGGCGGTAGACGCTGTTCGACAATTCCGTTGGTCACCGAAGCATACACGTGGACCGATGGAGTCTACATGGCGGCGACTATGGGATCGGAAACCACGGCAGCGGCATTCGGAAAAATCGGTCAGGTTCGTCGTGACCCGATGGCGATGCTCCCATTCTGCGGTTATAACATGGCTGACTACTTTGCGCATTGGCTCGAGATGGGCAAGCGCGTGAAGTCTGCACCGAAAATTTTCTGCACCAACTGGTTCCTGACTAATGAGAACGGCAAATTCATCTGGCCGGGATTCGGTGAAAACATGCGCGTTCTTCAGTGGATTTTCGAGCGTGCCCACGATCGTGGAACAGCCAATGAGACAGAATTAGGCTTCATGCCTGCATTCGAAGATATCGACTGGAGAGGTTTGGATACGATCGAAAAGGCCATATGGGCACAGTTGATGAAGATCGACCCTGAGCAGTGGCGCGATGAAGTCGTTCTTCACGATGAGCTCTTCGAAAGGCTCGGCGAGCGTGTACCGCGTCCGTTGCTGTTAAAGCGCAATCGACTGCATTCGGCGTTCAACAAAAAAACAAACTAGTTTCCAGCTCCTAAGGAATTAGACGGCGAAGCAGTTCGACGAGAGTCTTGTGCAGCGATTCGCCATCGCACGGATGAGCAGGCAAAGCCTCGATATCGTTTGTGACCGGTTTGCGAAGACCAGGATACATAATCGAGGAGTAAATAATTTCACTTGCGTTTTCAATTCCGCGAATCTGCTGCTTAAACTGCAAGATTTCGTTGACATCAGTCTGGAGTGGGTCAAGTGCCGAACGTTTTCTGTTGTACTCGTCGGCGATCGTTTTTTTCGTTTTACGCTTCACAGGCTTGGCTGTATTTTCTGGTAGCGGTTTTGCATCAACCCAATATTTTGGATCAAACAGCATCGCTTTACCGATTTGCCCCGGCGCCTCAAGAAAGATCGCGACACCGGTCGGTGCGTGAGGTGCGCCCACTGCCGCTGCACCCAACGGACTCCAAGGGACATAGCTGACCAGAAGACCGGCTCGATCGGACCAGAGTTGGACGGCTGGTCGCCCATCATTCATTACCTGAATTGTGGTGTTCTTATTGAAGCTGCGCACCCAATGGTGATTAGTACAGCGATAGCCTTTCTCCGAGCAGACCTGAAGGAGCGCATTGAGAAGTTTAAGACCGGCCCAGCGCTGATATAAATACGGGAAATTATTCAGAGGAGCGGTGAGTGCCGGCTCCTCGAAGTTGACAGCTGCTTGTTGGCTGAGACCGAGATACCCCTGAAGAACCGCTCGGTAAGCCGGGTTTTTCAAGAGCACCATAGTTATACGAACGGATGTAATGGACGCGTTGCGAATCTCGCGCAAGAATGTCGCGCGCATATAAGCCAGGTGAAATTCGTTGGCGAGATTGTCAACATCGGTTGCCATCGCCGGCGGTGGCGTCATGGATTTGAGCCGGGCTTGCAATCTCGACAGACGGCTTCTCAGCGCCAGCGCATATGCTTTGACAAGCCTGTTTTCATACGCTTCAAACGACTGGTCTACCGTGGTGTCATACATTTGGTAGAGTCGGCTGCTTGAAAGTACGTTTCCAGGCATGGACATAGCTTGCGGCAAGCGCGAGATGTCCGGTCTACGCACTTTCTCTACGCTGCGCACTTCAAGCTTCGGTATCAGAATTTTCACGCAGTCGCGTTGCAGGATAGCAAGAATCTGCATCATGCCGAGCCGCTCTTTTGTTCCCATAATAGCGTCGCGCAGTTTTACAAATTCCTCTTCTTCGATGGACATCTGATCGCGCGCCGGCGGCGGGCTAATCTGTGCGCCGCATGCAATCAGACGATTCGTGAGCATTGCCGGCAGTATGTCAGTCAACTCCTGAAACACAAGGTTGAAATCCTCTTCCTCGAAGTGCGTCGGCAAAACTGTAATTGTCCTGCGCTCGCTGATTCCATTGCAGGCGAGAAACAGCTCATAGTGACCTGGACCACACGGAGGCCACTGGGAATACGCAAGCGATTCGTTATCGAAAAGTGGAAGGTATACACCGGCGAGTGTCAGCGAAATCGACGGACGAAGTTCTTTCGGAACATTAATCGCAATACCGCACTTACGCCCTTCGATTGGACTCGGAATTACCGAGCCCGAATCGTAAAAGCTGAGTCGTGACGAGCGTGGCGATTCCATTTCTGCGATTTGATGAGGTGCCGAGACCTAGAAGAATGAGGCAATACCATTTGTCTGGTAACCGTAGTTTAGCTGCAGAATCTTGTGATGGCTGCGCGGGAATCTGTTTGCAGTGAGTTCTGTAAGCCTGTGCAACATGGCACCAATTCTGATATCAGTACCTTTGATGCGCGGAAGAATTTTCTGGATAATTTGATCGTCCAATGCTTCTTCCCACGGCACTCCGATGCGAACAGCTTCGTCGACATAACGGTTGACTTCATCGACGATACGAATCGAGAACGGGTTGACCTCAGCTACGGCATCAAAGACGGCCATCAGCCAATCTCGAAGTTCAGGGCGTTGAATCCGTGAAGCAACCTCTTCTCGCAAGTGAGTCACTTCGATCACCTGCGCACGGTCATAGATTTTGTCTGCGAAGTTTTGAGTTGTTTCATCGACGTTGACCGTTCCGATAAAGTACAAATTCGGCGTGAGGTCGACCACGTCCGGACCCGACATAGTTACCTGCGCGCGACCGGCCGCGGTTAGAACTTCCATCGCCGACAGGAATTTTGCAAAGTAATATTCGACGCGAGCCAAGTTCATTTCGTCTAAAACGAGGTGGAAAGGCTCGGGCGGTTTACCCACGCTAATCGCAGAGTGATAGGCACGGGCGGCTTGTCGCAGGAACAAGCTAAAGTCGGTGTCATAGTATTGTTTGCTCAGGGGATTGTAATATCCCAAGAGATCTTCGTTGGTCGTCCAGTTTGGCGCGACGGCAACGAGGCAATACTTGGCATCGACGGCGTCTGCGTACATTCTAGTGAGCAAGGTTTTACCGCTTCCGCTCACGCCGCAGAGAATCACGAACCGACGAGTTTTAAGCGAAAGATGATAACGCCTGAGCAGGTCTGAATTGTAGACGGCTCCGGAAGCGTCGATTGTTCGACGAATGTAATCAAAATCAGGTTCAAAATAAGACATGACGATGTCATCCCTTTCTGCCACGCAGGAAAACAGAAGGCACCACGCCAGTCTAGGATATCATACGAGCCGCTCAGAGGTCCTTTGAGAAAGTTTGTCCGATAAGGTCTTTGCCGAAACTATGGTGCGGCGATTCTTCGATGAGTTCGAATCCGGCTCTGTCGTAGATTCTGCGCGCATCGGTCAGAACGCTATTGGTCCACAAGATCATTTTCTTGTAGCCAATCAGCCTGGCGAATCGCAAGCACTCTTCAACCAGTCTTGTGCCGATGCCCAAACCGCGAGCGGCTGGATCGACGTAGAGCATTCGAAGTTTCGCAATCCCTTCTTCATGGCGGACAACAAAGACTGAACCGACAATCTGATGGTCTTTTTCCGCGATCCAGCAACGCTCGAATTTTGGATCGAAGTCGCGAATAAACTTGGCGCAGATTTCGGCGGCAAGTGCTTCGAATTCTCCGCTCCAACCGTATTCTTGAGCATAGAGAACGGTTTGGCGATGCACGATAAACGCCATGTCGCCTGGATGCGGGTCGCGCAGCATGTAGCTTGCTCTCTGATCTAAACTCCTGGATTCGTTCAACAACTCCTGGATCTGTGCCATTGCTCCGAGCAGTCGCGTCTGTTCAGCCTCTGAAAGCTGGTTCAGCATTGCCACCACCTCCGACTGCGACGCTCTGTTCAGGTTGTCGAATGTTTGTCGCCCCGCATCGGTAAGTTCCAGTTGTAGCGCTCGCGCGTCTGAAGACGATCGGTTCTTGTTCAAAAGACCTTTCTTCTGGAACTTTGATATTACCCTGCTCAGGTAACCCGCATTCAGTCCCAGTTCTCGACAGAGATCGGTGCTTGTCAGGTTGTCGCGATTGGCAAGCTCATAGAGAATGCGGCTTTCGGTCAACGAAAAATCGCTGTTAAGCAAATGCTCCTGAAGGACTCCAATCTGTTTAGTGTAGAAGCGGTTAAAACTTCGGACGGCTTCCGCATTCAGGTTCAGACCTTCCATGTTCTTCTCCGAAAAATTAAACACACACTATCTGCCGGTAATATCGGTCGAGCGGATTCTGGCTGATCTGATCGACCAGGTCGTTGCCTCAGGCAAGAGAATACTTGCCGGAGGCAACAATGTCAATCGAGGCCGTCACATCAATGAGATCCGGCTATTGAAACCCTTGCGTAGGTAACACCTCGGCATCGCTACGCTAGAAAGAACGAGGAATCCATGTCGCCGGTCGTCAGGAGCGCCAAATGTCAGAGGAAATTCATCCACCCAGCCAGGCACGGGATCCTTCGCTCGTTTATCGAATTCTGGCCCTGGACACGCTTGAACATATAGATCTGCTGAGAATATCTGCTCAGGCTGCGGGGCACGAGGTCGTAGCCGTGACTCGGATAGCGGAAGCAATGCACTTCTTGAACACGAAGGACCACGTTGATGTGGTGGTGTCGGCTGTTCATCTCGAGCAGGAAAGTGTGTTCGACTTCTTAAAGGAGATGAAAAAATCGCCTCTTCATAAAGACGTGCCATTCATGATGCTATGCAGCGAGCCAGGCGAGTTCGCGATGGCGGTGAATCGATCTGTTCAATCGGCTGCAACGGTAATGGGTGTTGATAAGTATCTGACGATGCCTGAGTATGACGTTCATCGATTGATGAAAGAGATTGTGGCGATGATTCCAGATCGACCGCCGAGCAAGGAGCAAGATGGCTCCGAATAACGTGCGCTCAGCTCGAAATTTGCGTGAGTTCAAGACAAATGGCTGTGTTCAGTCGTAAAAACGCGAATGACGGAACTGGCGAAAATTAGGTACAGTGGTAAAACGCTCCCTGTTCGGTTCTGCTCGTGGTTGAACATTCTAAGGTGAAAACCAAAACTGCAAACACCTGCTTGCGTTGCGATCGACGGAAGGCGACTCCGCTCAGGGGTGCAACCGGTTGGATTTTCAACCTGGGCAGCTGCAAATGCGAAGACGGCGTAGAAAGCCATACATTTGCTGATGGAAAAACCGAAGTCGCCGATCTGAAATCCAATGATGCCACCGCGGCCGGTGAAGGTGCTATCGAGGAGGAAATTCCGAAGTGTATCGATGATCGCTTCGATGTCCTTGAAGTTCTTGGTAAGGGCGGCATGGGAACTGTCTATAAGGTCCGCGATCAGAAGGTCGGCAAGATTTTTGCGCTTAAACTTTTGCATCAAAACTTACAGACCGATCCGTCTGTTTTGAAACGGTTTGAGCAAGAAGCGAAAGCTGCTGAGGAGTTAGATCATCCGAATCTGGTGCCGACTTACGCGCATGGTGTCACCAAGAGTGGCGAACCCTACTTGCTCATTGAGTATGTGGAGGGGGAAACACTAGCAAAGATAATTGAACGCGAAGGTGCTCTTGATGCCGATCGCGCTATTGTGCTATTCGAGCAGATTTGCTCCGCGCTGTCTTATGCCCACGACAAGAAATTTATTCACCGAGATATAAAACCTGCCAACATCATCATATCCAAAACTCTAAGCGGTGATGAGGTAATCCGAGTTGTTGACTTCGGAATTGCAAAAACAATCACTGAAGTTGATCGTTCCACCCGCAACTTGACACAAACTGGTGAGGTATTCGGAAGTCCGCACTACATGAGCCCCGAACAATGTCTGGGTTTAATGCTTGATGAAAAGTCAGACATCTATTCTCTCGGTTGCGTGATCTTCGAGGCGATGAGCGGTAAACCTCCATTCGCCGGAAGCAATCCGATTCAGCTTGTGGTCAAGCACATCAACGATAAACCAAAACCATACCTCCCAAAATTCTCAGCCTCGAAAAAGGAGCAGAGCCTTCAGTCGATAGCGCTCAAGTGTTTGGAAAAAGAAGGGGTGGATCGCTTTCAAGACGTTGGTGAAATCGAGCATGCGCTGGAGCGTATCAAGTCAGGAAAGACTGTCGGTTTCGATCAGAACTCGAAGTTCAAAACTTCGATTTTTCAGAAGCAATTACACGTAACAGCTTTTGTGCTCCCCTTAGGTTTGATTGTGCTTTATGTGTTTATCTTTGTTCTCTCTTCAATCCAACCTACCACGCGAGAGGATTCCAGTGGCAATCCATTGGTTACTCTGCTCATGGCGACATTACTATTCTCATCGTTTCCGGCTCTACTCACTGTAATATTCGCTTCTTACGTGAGGACATGTTTGAGAGTGGCGCGTGAAAACTTCGCGACCAAGCGCCACTGGTGGACCACGTTTTCCCTCTCGGCTTCCGGTGCAATGTGCTTTGGAGCTATCCCGACATTTTTTTACTTGGGTTACTATGTCTACTGGAACGAGCATGCGCTTACCTGGAATCCGCTCACCAACTTTGACCTGTTCATATTTCCTGGTTTCCTTCTTTCCTTCATCTCCGCCATTCTGGTGATTGTTTGTTCAGTTGGATTTGGTTTAGACCGTGGTCCTAAAAAGATTTCGTTGAAGAAAATGTTGCAACGAGCAGTGAAGCCAGTGGTGCTCGCACTCGCTGTTGCTGGTCTTCTAGTTGGATGTTTCTTCTCTGATGTGGTGCGTAAAATGTCGGACATTTACGTTTCTTTGCCGGCGTCGCTATGTTCAGAGATGCGAACCAAGGTCGTTTATCTTGCTCGACAAGTATCGCCGAATAATTCCGACATGATTTATAACAGCTCGGTTATTTCCCGGCAAACGAAGAACTATCCGCAAGCTATTAATGATTTGTCAGACCTCATGCGGCTGACCACTGATAAATCTTCCGGGCTATTCGACCCCAGGCTGACCGACCGCGCACACATGTACACGATTACTCTTCAGTGGGAAAAAGCAATTGCGGATTGGACCGAACTTGCAAAAATTGATCCAGACTCGAATTACAACTATCGCATGTTGGGCAATTGTCTATTCGCGCAGGGCAAGTATCAACTTGCTATTCAAAACTATGACGAATCGCTTAAGCGCAATTTCATTGACGCGATGAGTTACTACAAGAAAGCAAATACCCAGAATCAGCTTAAGGACTACGATGGAGCGTTGCAGACTATGAAGCAGCGATCTCAACTTTACAACGGCCTACGTCCGGCTATGTATTTAATTCGAGGATACACTCTCAGCCTTCGAGGGAATGAGTCGGGCGCCACGTCGGAATACAGGCTTGCAGCCGCAGCAAAACCCCGAGACGGCAGTTACTGGGATGAGGTTGCTCGAGCCGCAGCCTATCTAGAACTCGGAGATGAGACCGCCGCCCTCAACAGTATGAATGAGGCTAAGAAGCTTCATCTATCATTCGACGAGTTTATGTCCGCGGAGACAGCTTTACCAAACGGACTGCGCAAGAAGATTGTTCAGTTTGTTTTGAAAAACGATGTCTTTCCATCTGAACGTTTTCAGGAAGTTCGATTCGGGCGTATTGCGCGGTAGTCTCTGCTAGCTACAAAGAGCACGTTCAATGAAAGTTCAAGAGTAAGCAAAGAAGAAAACACTAGCGGCTGGGTGGAGGTTGTCGTGATTGAGAACAAAGAATGTACAACCGAGACTCAAAGTGTTTGCCTGCGCTGCAAGCGTCGAAGCCACTTGGCACAAGCGAAGGGCGCTACTGGATGGATTTTGAATTTTGGTCGGTGTAAGTGTGGTGACGCGACGGTTGCTGATGTATCGGATCTCGTTCAGGACGTCCGAGATTGTGCTACCGCTGATGGTGACATAGAGAATGGCGTCTCCGAAGATCTTCAGGAAGTTACTGCTGGTGAGATTTCAAAGGAGCAGCTTCCTGAATGCATCGACGAGCGGTTCGACGTTATTGAGACTCTCGGAAAAGGCGGGATGGGAACGGTCTATAAAGTGCGCGATCGAGAGACGAACTCGGTGTTCGCGTTGAAACTTCTGCATCAAAATCTTCGGAGCGATCCGTCTGTTTTAAAACGATTTGAGCAGGAAGCGAGAGCTGCCGAAGAGTTGGACCATCCGAATCTTGTTCCGACTTACGCGCACGGTGTCACCAATGACGGTGAACCGTACTTACTAATTGAGTACGTGGAAGGCGAAACGCTCGCGCAGGTTCTTGAGCGGGAAGGTGCGCTGGAAGAGGATCGCGCGATATCGATCTTCGAACAGATTTGCGCCGCGTTGTCCTACGCCCATGAGTCGAAGATCGTTCACCGTGATATCAAACCTGCCAACATTATCTTATCGAAAACATCAGGCGGAGACGAAGTTGCGCGCGTCGTGGATTTCGGAATCGCGAAAACACTCACCGAGGTCGATCGATCAACACGCAATCTCACGCAAACCGGCGAGGTCTTCGGAAGTCCGCACTATATGAGCCCCGAGCAGTGTCTGGGTTTGATGCTCGACGAGAAGTCGGATATCTATTCTCTGGGTTGTGTGATCTTCGAGGCAATGAGCGGAAAGCCGCCGTTTGCAGGAGCGAATCCGATACAGCTTGTCGTCAAGCATATTAATGACAAACCGGTCCCGTATCTACCAAAGTTTGGAGCCTCACGCAAAGCAATCGGCTTGCAGTCGGTCGCGCTAAAATGTTTAAACAAAGAGGCAAATTTTCGGTTCGACAGCATGGAGGCACTTGGCCAGGCGCTAACCGAAATTAAGCATGGTGCAAAAATCTCATTCGATCATACCCTAGCAATTCAATCAACTAAGCTCGAGCGTAACCTTCATCAACTGGCTCTATACTTGCCACTGCTTTTGGTGTCTGCTGTGGCGGTGATAGCTGGAACTGCGTTGCTTCCAAATCTGCTCAAGCTTCTAGACTACCGCCTGTGTTCTACGCTAATGTTCGGTTTATACTCCCTGCTCTGCTTCATCATCAGTTTCTTTTGTGTTGCAGTAGCGCGTACATGCCTTGTGCTTGCTCAGACCGGAAAGCTGAGTCGTAAGAATGCTTGGTCCACCTTGTCCCTTGTTTGTTGTTCGGTCATGTTGATGGGGACTCTGCCTGCATCATTATTTGTAGTCTCAAGCAGAAGGTGGAATTCGCCTGCTCCATTTGTGTTACCAATCTGGGATTGGCTTACGATTGCTGGTCTAATTATCTCGTTTCTCTCCGGCCTTTCCGTAGTCGTGACTTGCTTATATTTGATTCTGGATCGTGGACCGACGAAAGTAGGGTTGGCGCCGTGCGCTCGGAAGGCGCTGCTGTGCGTGAGTTGTATCGTTGCGATGATTGCGGCCTTCGGACAAAGCCCGCTAGGCTATGTCTTTGGGCGTATGGGTTACTGGTTTACGACAGTTCCCGCTCAGCTAACGTCTGGCGCTGATCTCTATTTGACAGAATTTGCTAGACACTTGGCACCAAAAGATCTAACAGTGGTTGATGATAGCGCGGAGGTGGCCTACAGGGAAAGAAGGTACGATGAAGCAGCAAAATTCTATCAAAATTATGCTGATCTACACAGGCGAAAGTATCCCGAGTCCGATAGCTGGATGCGTGCGATTTATCGCATCGGTCGAATCCATCAAAAACGCGGAGAAATTAAAACCGCAATTGGATTCTACTCAAAGGTGATTGACAGTCCTTCAAGTGGCTATTGGAATTTGGAAGCTACCGACCAGAGAGTTTCATGCTGGATGGAACTTCACGAGCCTTTGTTGGCTATTAAGGACTGCGATGCACTTATCTCTAACCTTGGTGCCGATACTGATCTCTTCCTGAAGAAAGCAATATCGCAGGAAGAATTAGGTGATCTAAAGGGTGCTCGCACAACCATCAAGCTAGTTGATGATCGTTTCGCCCTCACTGATCCCCGGATTGAGGTTAACCTGGCTTATCTAGCAGCAACTGAGGGAGATGAGTCCCTCTCTAAAACAGAGTATCGAAAGGCTCTCGATATGGTAGCGGATCCATCTCACTGGAGCGACCTTGCAAAAGTCATAGCCGCGATTCAACTTGGTGAAGAGGGTGTAGCAATAGAGAAGTTCAATAAGCTAAAGGAGAATTGGTATTTCACGAGGGAGAATATACCCGAAATTTTGTTCTCGTATCCGCCGACTTTACGGGAAAAGCTTATGAGCTTCGTCGAGCAGCACAAGCTTATGTAGAATGGCTCCTATTTTTTTAGTGTGAGCGGTGGTATTGATACCGCTCAATCTATGAGTGGGTTGGCAGCGATCGAATGAGTTTAAATATCCAGAACCGCTATGAAGATTCAAGCAGCTTTACTCCTTAGTTTTTCCGTTTTTCTTTTTGCCAATTCAAAACCCGCGGAGGGCGCGAGGTTTGAGCAGTGGTTGCCGTTCAAGTTGTCGGAGGGCGTGGTGGCATGTCCGAAAATTTCGCCGGACCGGAAGGTCGGTTTTATTGACCGGGATGGAAATTCCGTGATTGATGCGCGGTTTGATGCGGCGCGTCCGTTCAATCAGGGGCTCGCTGCTGTGCGGGTTAAGGGCAAGTGGGGTTACATCGGTCACGATGGCAAATACGCGATCGAGCCGCAATTCGATGCGGTCGGTGTGCTGGACTACCCAGGAAACGACCCGATGGATTTCTCCGAAGATTGCGCTGCGGTGCGCTCTGACAATCTTGTAGGCTTCATCGACAAGACCGGCAAGTTTGTGATTCCGCCGAAGTTCACCAGCGTCTGGTCTTTCAACGACGGTCTGGCAGCGGCACAGGACCGCTTTTCCGGCAAATGGGGCTTTATCGACAAGCAAGGTAAGTGGGCGATCAAACCGACATTCGCTGATGCATTGAGCTTTTCCGAAGGTCTCGCAGCTGTTTCAACCAAGCCGCGTGGCGCCGATGCGGGCTGGGGCTACATTAACAAGTCCGGTTCCTTTGTCGTGAAACCGCAGTACGCTCTTGCCCTGGCTCACCATGAAGGTCTTGCACTGGTGTTGACGCTAGACAGTGGCACATACAAAGGCAAATACGTCGACAAGAAAGGCGATGCCGCATTTACTAATGTCAATTGTCACGGAAGCAGCGCTTACGGTGAAGGACTGGCACCGTTTCTCTCCGACGACCGCAAAGCCGGCTTCATCGACAAATTCGGAAAAACCGTTATCGAACCACAATTTCAAGAGGCTCGCACATTCTCAGAAGGTTTTGCCGTTGTCAGAATCGATGATGGTCAGTGGGGTTTGATCGATAAGAAGGGCAAGGTTGTTCTGAGTCGCTCAATACGATAGTGAGAGTGTTTTAACCGAAAGTCCGAATTTACGCTGTCGTGACGATATCCAATCGATAAGTTAACGGACCCATTACCCAAGCCGGAACCTCGTTTTGCGCTCATCGTCCCGGGGCTCATGTGCTAGATAACAGTTGGGCAATTGGTATTCAGAAAGCAAAGTCATGAGCAAACCTTCTCATCCGGAGTTCGACGAAACTCGTCCTGAGCATAATGAAGCTCGACCTGATCGTCATGAAACGCGAGCCGAGTTCAATCGTGCTCAAGACGATCACTGCGAAATCCGCCATGAGCTGAGTGCAGTCAATCGCGAAGTTTACGAGCAACCTTCTGACTTTGTCGAAACACAACCGGAATTTAACACTGCTAGTGATGCCACCGTACACAGTCGCAGCGCTCGGAAAGACCGACTGGGGCGAGCTTCAGAAGAGTTGGAAAACTTTGCGAAGGACAGTGGTGCGATTTGGAATGGTTTTGTCCAAAGAGTTAAACTTGATTTCGGTGCGAAGAATGGCAATGGTGTTTTTTCACTGAATCATATGAGTAAAAATCAAAAAGTACGCAAAGTTCTCTTCCTCTGCGCGATTGCAATGGGGTCTATCATCGCGGTCGTGACGTTGAAAACTGCGGCGCACATATCATTTGTAAAACTGCCAACGCTCAAAGCGCAAAAGGCGGGAATCGAAATTTACGATCGCTATGACAAGCTCGTGACTGTGGTGCAGAAAGACGGCGACAGGGAGCCGGTTGCGCTCGATGCTACTTCTCCGTATATGAGGCAAGCGGTCATTGGAATTGAAGATCACAGTTTCTACCATCACATGGGTGTCGACCCTCTTGGTATCACACGAGCGATTTACACAAACGCGAAGGCGCATGAGATGGTGCAGGGCGGGAGTACGATTACCCAGCAGTTGATGAAGACCATGTACTTCGGATTTGACGATCGCACGGCGCGACGAAAAATTCTCGAGATGTTTATGGCGCTCGATGTAGAGACCTGCTACTCCAAAGACAAGATCATGGAGACGTATCTGAACACCGTGTATTTCGGACGCGGTGCGTACGGGATCCAACGCGCGGCGATCACATACTTCAACAAACCCGCGAAGAAGCTGAGCCTGGAAGAGTCTGCGTTTCTCGCCGGTCTAATTAAGGCGCCGTCCGACCTGAGTAAACCTTCTAACTTGAAACGCGCGAAGATGCGCCAGCAAGATGTCTTAGATGGAATGGTCGAGTGCGGTTTCATCAGTAAAGAGCGAGCACAAGCAGCCAAGGCGGCGAAGCTCACCTTCAAAGCCGGTCCGCATCCCAAGCAACATCCTTATTACGTCAATCAAGTAGTCGCTCTTGTAAAGGAAGAGATCGGCGAGGAACGTCTGTTTGATAAACCGATCAAGATTTACACCAACCTCGACGTGAAAGCACAGAAAGCCGCAGAGGTTGCGCTTTCAAAAGGCGTGGTCAAAGCGCCCAACGGAATCGATCAGGGTGCGCTCGTTTCAATAGATATAGAAACTGGCGGCGTTATTGCCATGGTCGGTGGTGTGGGACAGTTCGAAGCCAATCAGTGGAACCGTGCTGTCAACCCTCACACGGCCGGCTCATCATTCAAACCGTTTGTTTATCTGGCAGGCTTGATCAACGGAACCATCGGACCGGACTCTGTTCTCAACGATTCACCAATAGCGATACCACTCTCTGATGGCACGGCATATACGCCGCAAAATTTCGATGGCAAGTTCAAGGGCATCATGACTGTGCGCGACGCGATCGCACTTTCGCGAAACGTCTGCGCAGTTCAAGTAGGCCAGGACACCGGCATCAACAATGTCGTCTCGGTTGCCCGTAAGGCAGGTTTGAACGCGGACATGGAACCAACACCAGCACTCGCTCTAGGAACATGCGCGGTGTCACCACTGGAGATGGCGACTGCTTATGGGACGCTGGCTCGCGGAGGCGAATACGTTCAACCACTGTTTGTCAGACACATAAATGAACGTGATGGCAAGCTAATTAAAGAGTATGTTTCCAAACGCGAGAAGCGCTTTGAGCCGGAACCGGTTTTGGAATTGGTCGATTGCTTGCAAGACGTCGTTAAAGTAGGCACAGGCACTCGCGCCAAAATTCCTGGCGTTGCCGTCGCGGGAAAGACCGGTACTGCAGATGATTCCAAAGATGTCTGGTTTGTGGGCTTCACACCGGATGTGGTGACAGCTGTTTGGGCAGGCAACGATGAAAATCATGCGCTCAAAGGCCGAGGCATTACTGGCGGTGTCATCGCAGCTGGAATCTGGTCCGGGTACATGAGTGGGTTCTACAAAGCCCATCCCAAACCGACCGTCGCTTTCGTGGCTCCCGAGCACCCATTGACCCACAGCGCGCCTTACTACGCGATGATTCCGGCTACGTTCGCCGAGGCGACAGAGGATGTGGTTGATGGGGTGCAGGCGATTACCGAGCCGATCGTTGAAGCGATCGTGCCCGGAGGTTCGTCTGAGTCGACGCATACTACAACGGTTTCGCACCATAAAGAGAAGAAACACGGCGGTTTCTTCCGCAAGCTGTCGCAAGGATTCAAGAAGATTTTCTAGGAGATCTTAGAATCCGCTAACCCTGAGCCGGTGCTTATTGCAACGTTTCTGTGAAATTCAGGGGCTGCGCTGTTGCAGCTTGGTGAGGTTTCAAGTACAGTTCCGGTTTGGAAACCGGCGCGTGCAACCATGCTCAGACTTGATCGAATAAGTAAGATTTATCCAAACGGCGAGCCGCTCATAGATGCGAGCTGGGAGGTGAAAACATCGGAACGCGTTGGCCTCGTAGGCGCCAACGGTGCGGGTAAGACCACGCAGTTTCGAATCATCATGGGTGAAGTGGAACCGAGTTCCGGCGATGTGTTCAAGCCGAAAGACTGCCGGATCGCTTACCTGACCCAAGAGTTCGAGTTGAACCAGGAAAACACCATTCGTGAAGAGCTGTTGAGCGCCTTCACCGAAGTGGCTGCAGTTCAGCGCCAGCTCAATCAGGTGCACAAAGATCTTGAAACGGCCGAGGGCGACGTGCTGGACAAGTTGCTGCGCAGAATGGACAACCTGCAGCGCGAATTTGAAGGTCTGGATGGCTACGGGCTCGAGAAGCGTGTGGACAAGGTTATGCCGGAGATCGGTTTTAGTCCGGACGACGCGGACAAACTCGTATCATCGCTTTCCGGTGGGTGGCAGATGCGGGTCGGCTTCGGCAAGATGATGCTGAGAGAGCCTGATTTGCTGCTACTCGACGAACCTACCAACCATATTGATTTGGAAACGATCGAATGGTTCGAGTCATACCTGACAAAACAGACGGTACCGATGGTGGTGGTATCGCACGACAGGCAGTTCTTAGACAAGATTTGCACGAAGATTGTCGAGATTGAAAAGGGTGTATCGACCTGCTACTCGGGTAATTATTCGGCTTACATAACCCAGAAGGAAGAGGCGATTGCCGCTCAGCAATCCGCTTTTGAACGTCAGCAAGCCGAGATTGAAAAACAGGAAGTGTTTATCGAGCGGTTTCGCGCTAGCGCAAATCGCAGTACCCAAGCCAAAAGCCGTGAGAAACAGCTAGAGAAATGGGACATAATCGACGCTCCGGAAAATGGACCACGAGTGTTGGAGTTCCGCTTCCCGCCTTCTCCTCGCTCAGGCAAAGAAGTGGTCGAAGTGCGCAATCTCTGCCATGCTTACGGCGATAACATTCTGTTTCTTGACGCCAACCTTGAAGTCGAGCGGGGCGATCGCATCGCGTTGCTCGGTCCGAATGGCTGCGGGAAATCCACGTTACTGAGACTCATAGCCGGGCATGAGAAGCCGCTTGACGGCATCGTGCGTATGGGTGAGCACAACATTCTGCCTGCGTACTTCGAACAGAATCAAGCGGAAGCGCTCGACATTGAGAAGACTGTTCTTGCCACTATCGCTGATGAAGTCACAACTTGGAAAGACTCGGAAATTCGCGGTCTGCTAGGGCGATTTTTATTTAGTGATGACACGGTTTTCAAAAAGGTTTCGGATCTGAGCGGTGGCGAAAAGGCGCGTCTGGCACTGGCTAAGATGCTTACCCGACCAGCCAATTTCCTGATCCTGGACGAGCCTACCAATCACCTTGATATCCCTGCAAAGGAAACTTTAGAGGCGGCGCTTAATGGTTTTGACGGTACGATAATTCTCGTCAGTCACGACCGTTACTTTATCTCGAAGATCGCCAACAAGATCGTCGAAATTAAAGGTTCGGAAATGCGTGCATTTGCCGGTGGTTATGAGTATTATCAGGAGAGAATCACCCTCGAGAAGGAACGGGCGCTGCACGTCAAAGCTGAAAGAGCGCGACAGGCAGAGTTGGACGCAAAACGCGAAAAGCAGCGAGCCAAGGACAAAGTAAAAGAAGACGCACGGCGTGACGCTAAAAAGACCGCGAAAGAACTCAAACGAGTACAAAGCGACGGATAGACGAGGAACCTAAAATGTACTCTCCTGCACAGTCACCGCAAGCTGATGAAACTGGGCAGTCGTCGCCATTGTCGATGCTTATGTCCGATCCGATTTTGCACGGATTCATCAATTACCTGACCGAAAAGAAAATAGAACAAGAGCGGCATCCCGACAAGAATTTCACCATTGAAGTTTCGCGCGATGATCTGGCGTCAATGCGCGAGTCGTTCAAAAAAACAATTTTGGACGGCGAGTGGCATCTGCACTCGCTCGGTCATTTGCTCGCAACAATATTGCTGGACGGAACATTCGAACTGCACTCCAATGTTATCGGAGCCCTGCCTGGAGACGATTCTCGCCCGTTTTTGATTCGCGAGCGGATCACGCGTGAAACCTTATTCTCCGTCACCGACGTTGATCTGGGAAATCACCTGGTGCATAACTTTCGTTATCAACAAAATGGCGAATGGTTGCCACTTACATTGAGCGCGAACTTTGTCGAGTACGTTCCGCTCTCTCGGCCGCTCAGCGGCGTAAACCGGCTTACCAGCAGGGTTAAGGCGGAGGAAGAATTGTGGAACAAAGTGATAGACGAGATCTTTGTTCTCGACGAGATGTTGACGCGCGACAAACACTTGCGTCAATACAGCAAATTTATCAAAGACATTTTTGGCATTAAAATCATATGCGAGGACGAAGCGACCTGCATGCGTGTGCACGAACAGCTTGAGCGAATGAGCGTTTGCGAGTCTGACATTTCAAGAATGCAGGAGTTGTGCGATATCAACATGCCGATCAAGAGAGTAGGGAAGGAACGCTTGCTTGAGTTTCTTGAAACCAAAGACTATTTGACTTGCGACGAATCGAAGATGAAGAAGACCGGCTGGAGAGCGCTTAAGAGCGTTGCTCGTTGGCGCGACCGATTGTTTGAAATTCAAATTCAGCCTCTGGCTAATTATTATTTGGAACTCGATCATATGTCTGGTCCGTCGCACAAATCGTTTAAAACTCAGCGTGACGCGTTGCGCGACGAAGTCTCGAAGGTCGTTCCGCTGTACGGTTTTTATCGTGATATCTTGAAGAACCTCTTCATGAATACCGATAAGTCGTTCGAGTATGAGAACGCGAAGGTTGTTCTGACCTAATTCTCAATAAGAGAGCTGAGCTGGTCTAATTGAAAGGGTTATCGCCTTTTGTTTTCGTATGTTCTTCCGCGTCGACAGAGGGTTTTGACTTGCCTTCAGACGCTTGAACTGTTTGTTCCGACTTTGTCGCGGAGCCAGCTTTGACGGTATCTTCTTTCGACGGAACTGCGCCCTTAGGCGCTTCGTAGTTGCGAATGTACAGATTTGTACCTTCTGGTTTTAGCTTCGGTCCCGGCTTTGAGATCTTTTGTTCCATGAGCAGTTTTTCCAGGTTCGTCGCGCTCCTCTGTAGTTCGTCTCCGCGCGCGTCCATATTTTTCTTCCGTGCGGCCAACTCGCTATCGAATTGATTTTTCAAATCGTCAAGCATTTTCTTCGATTCATTCGACATCGGAACTTGCGTGGCGCGCCCTTTTCGACTGTATTTAACGCTATTGCGCTCAGCTTCTTGCTTTGCGCGCTGCAATCTTTCCTCGTTTCGTTTCTCTACATCACGGGATGTAATTTCATTCATCCTCGCTTCGTTATCTTTAGCGAAGAAGGTTTGCTTCCTCAAGCTCTTAATTGCTTGATCGAGGGCTGGATTGGTCTTTGGCGCCGTTTTCGTCTTTGCGGTAGCACTCGCCGGATCGTCAGCGGCTGCACCACTGGCATCACTATCGATACCAAACACTTTGAGCGCTTCCTTCGAATATTGTCCGACCTCAGCGTCAGGGGCGATGGCATAGGCGATTCGAAACTCTCTAATTGCTGATTCCGGCTGGTTTAGCTTGATAAAGCAATTGCCTAGATAGTAGTGCACGACAGCGTTATTAAACTCTGTATTCAGTGCGCTGGAAAAGCTTACTACTGCGGACTTGTAGTCCGCTTTGTTGTAAGCGGAAATACCTTCACGCACCTCCGGAGCGAGCGCTACTGCCTGAGCCGCATAGAAAGGGGCTGCTGACAATATTGTCGCAATCGCTCCGATGCTAAAAAGTCTACTTAAGCTTCTCACTGTGATACCAGTTCTATAGTTCTAATGAGGAACGACGATCGTTTGCCTTGTCTCGTTGTGTCTACTCTCTAGGGCCCTTCGGTACCTGGTTTGAATTTTACCGTAGTTAGACGATTAACGTAGAGCGTCCCAAGGCACTGGGTTGCGCCTGTTCCCGGACGCCAGTTCCATGTGCCTGTGATTTCCAACCACTTTGGACAATCTGGGCTGCCACCAACTATGTAGACGAAGGTATTGTCATAGTCGTGATGGACCGCCTCTTTTACAACCTCTTTAAACGCTCCTTCCGCTGTTGCCTGTTTGGCTAACCAACCCGGCAAATCGTCTGCGGCGGAACCCATATCGAGTGTGGGATCTGTTCTATCCGGAGAGCTGTAACGAGGAAAGAGGTAGTAGCTGTTTACGGTTGGGTCCGTTTTTTGTTTGTTCAAAAGATTTTGCAATTGTCCCATTGAAAAACTTGGGTCGATTTCCTGACCTCGCTGAACGAGTCGTTGGAGCGCTGCTTCTTTGTCTCCCGGAACGGCGGTGAGCACCGCCATCAGCGTCGGCTTTTTCAACTCGGTTCCAAGATTTGCCCAACCAGTCAAACTTCGTTGACCGCCCTTGAGTTTGTAGTCTTTAATTCCAGTGACTTTTCCTGAATTGGCAGTGTACGGAATAGTCTTTATGAGCTTATCGTCGATCGTCCACTTTGAGATCGCGGAGAAGGTTATGCGAATGAATGCGTGTGGAATCGTCATTTGATACTGCTGCATCGGGTTCACAACCGCGCTTGCGGCCGCTGCCAGTGCGGTGCCGGAACCAAATGCGGTGCCCGTTCCTTGAAATGCGTTTGGTATCGGTGTCGCGAAGTCGCCCAAAGGATGGCTGTCCGAGCGGTTCTGGCTGAAATTACTGTCTGCGATCAAATGTGGTGTTTCGCCGATGCGAAAAGGTGTGAAACAGAATTTGCGGTTGTTGGCGGTAAATGTTTGATAACCGGGAAGGTAATTCTTCTCGCCGAAACAAAGCTTTGGAGGGTTCGCGCCGCGGGGAAGACCTCCAGGATTGAAACTTAGATTGCTCTCTGCGCCTCTGTCTACCAGGGCGTTCGGGTACATGGTCTCTGCGCTTGTCTTGATTCCCTGAGCTCCAAGAAGCGGTGCACCACGCTTATCGCCGAGATGCTTGAATAACACATCGAGCGTATGTTTGTTTGTGATGCTGGCGCGCAATTCATCGTTAACGGCCTGAGCATCATCATATGCACTGGCTGCGGCACCTACAGCTTCACCGGTTGATATGCCCTCCATCGTCATTTCGTCGACGTTGGCGCTTATTAAATACGCTTTTCCCCACACCCGATTAATGTTCGAAACCCCTACCAGACCGCTTGTGTCGGCGCAATCAGCATAAGAACTCGGGTTGACCTTCACGTCGCATATGCGTTTGGAAAGGTTCAGAACGGCGGCGTCTACACCGTTGCGCACCTCGCGAGAACCACCAGTAAGAAGCGCGTACTGAAATCCCAGATAAATCAATCCAGCCAGAAGGAAGGCTGCGCCTGCGATCAAGAAGATCGACGCGCCTTTTCTGTTTCTTCGATTGTGTCGTCTTCGCATCTGCTTACCGTGAGGCTGGGGTGGAAACAATGGGCTGTATTGACGTCGCCGTGCACGTAGCAGTCGAGAATCCAGGAATCGGCACAGGCAGTTTTACATCCATGGCGGTGGAAACCGTCACGTGTCCAGTGCCGAGGTTGAAATCAAGGTTGGTCATCTGAATATTCTGAACGATGGAATTGTGCTCGCAGTCGGATAGAGCATCAGATGCAGCTTTGGTCGCGCTGGATTTGTCGATTCGCAACGCGGCAGCTCGTGCTGCGGTCTCCGCCCATTGCTCGTTGTTCTGGCTGGTTGAGATCAAGCAGACAACATTTACTGCGGCAAGACCGATCGGTATCAAGACCATGAAACCAACCAGCGCCTCTATGAGACTCTGACCGCGACTCCGTCGCCTCCGATTTGTTGGTCGTGCTTTCACTGAAGTCACCGCAGGTAGTTCAACGGGGTTTCCATAACGCGCTTGTTCGAAATCTTCGTGACAAGCGGCGCTCCGATGCCTGGAACGCCGAAGAAGAATGGAATTTTGAGAAATGGATTAATTTCGCAAGTCGTGGAGACCGTCACGTAGCACGTTCCATGCTTCGCAGAATAGCTCACGACTGTTTCAGGTAATTGAGAAGTTCCTGAAAAGCCGCCTATGATCGAACTCGCCCATCGCTGAGGAATGGTCAACTTGACCGGACCGTTCGCAGCATCGGCTTGGGAGCGGGGAAGTTTAGAGGCCTCGCGCAATTGAAGATCGTTGAGGGCAACGCACGAGCAGTAGTTATAGCCGGCGACAATCATGTCCAGCACCGGAAATATAGCGAAGAAGAACATGAGGAATAGAGCGGGACCGAATTCGCTTATGGCGGCGCCCAATTGCGAGCGTCTTTTATTAAGACGCTTGGTCGCATTGAATCCCTTTCCGCGGCGGACGATCATTTTTCTGGCTCTCACTTCCAGTAGATCTAATATACCAATTTATATTAGATTCTACCGTTTGTGAAAACGCCAGCCTGTGAGCCTTCTGGGCAATAATGTAATGGATTTGTAAGCGAAAGGGCGCTATTCGCGCCCTTGGTGTCTATTGGCAGGTTTTGGAACGGCTTTCACCATTCAGGATCTCGGCAGCTAGTCGCCCGCCATGATATCTGCGCGGGTTAGCATCTCGTCACGTTCGGGGTCGTCTTCCATGTGAAGGACGATGATACTGCTGCGCTCGCGTGATAGGCAGTTAGGGCAACAGTAGAGATCAACGGTCAGAGAAAAGACTTCATCACAGTTTTCACACTGATAAATGACTGGTCGTCTACTCGACTTGCGATAATAGGATAGTTCAGCGACCATGGGATGTTTCCTCCATCGTTGAATAAGATCAACTGTTCGTACTTAGCGATAAACAGTTACAGTGGTTCGGTCAAACAGTTACGTTGTGCCAAGTACCTCCTAGCATGCTGTCAAGCAGGTGATGCCGATGCATATGTTTCATAAATGAAACTTTGCGCAAATTGGGGTGCCCTGGTGCAAATTTTGCCGATTTTGCTATGATTTCGGAACGTCTACTCGCTCCCAGCGGTTGGGATTGGATTGATGATTTCGAGAATCGTATTCTGTTTTTTCTCAGTAGTGCTTTTGCTATCGGCGCAGATTTTTGTCGCTCCTGAGGCTGCTTTCGCCGGAAATCGCCTGAAGCGTGTATATGAGGGTGAGAGTAACATCTCCCTGCCTGTCTACTTTGCGACCGATCGCGCGCAAGTAGTGACCTCGAAGAAGGATCTCGATTACGGAAAGCAGATAATCTTTCCGCTTGACGCTATGTCCTATGGATTTAAGCGGATGGACTCGACATGCACGGTTCCGGACAACATGGAAAGTCTCACGAAATGTGGGTGGCTTGTTTATCCTAAAGATCTGGGTAAATCGAAGGACAAACGCGCCGCATTCATTCTTGAGAGTAACGCTGAAGTCTCGCATGTGCTGTCGAGCTTCGATGAAATGGTCGCGAAGATCAAAAGCAATTTAGATGTTTTGCCAAAACGAGAGATCGTTATATATGTGCATGGATGTTGTCTGAGTTACAACGAATCGATGCAGCAAGCGGCGGACCTGGCGAGTAGCGTTCAAGCGCCCGTCATCGCTTACTCTTGGGGATGCTCGCTCGGTTACGCAGGGTCTTCAATGGCATTTCCTCGGACGCAAGAGAGGTTCAATAAGTTTTTGATCGGAATGTTGAAATCATTTCCGGATGCGAAAATCTCGGTGGTCAGCAGCAGTATCGGAACACAGCTTGTTCACAACTTCTGCCTGCAACGTCGACCGGAAGATTATGGCAATCGAAAAGGTATTGACGAACTTATTTTTTCGCGAGCGGACCTTGATGATGTCGCGTTCAGAAGCCAGTTAGAATCAGTGATGCGACATTCTAAGAAGTTGATTGTTTATGTTTCTAGAAACGATTTTCAGATCAACGTGTCGGGTACCCTGCGCTGGTTCTTCTTCCCGTCACAACATGGAGAACGTGCCGGCCATGTGCGTTCAGGCTTGCAGATGGAGCAGGCGTTGACAGTGTTGGATGTATCTCCGTTGAAGATGGGGCACGTAATTCCATACGAGTCTGTCGCGGACATACTCGCTAATAACGGCGATGTGCCGACCGACTCGCGCCTGTACAAGTACCAGCACATGGAAGACAATTTGTACCGAGTGGTGCCTCAGCAGTCAATTTTTGCACACGCGACAAAGAAACAGCTCCGCGTTAAGGGGCGTGCCTGCGATGGTTGCTCCAGCCACAGTCATAATTGGAATACGTTGGGAACGTCGGTGCTGATGGGCTCCGATGGGGATAATGATTAGACGCAGCTTTTAGATTGATGACTGCGAGACTTCTTGAGGAAATCACCCGGGGGGAAATTTTGCAAGCAAGCTTCTCATGTGAGGAAGTTTGGTAAGCTGGAACAGGTTTCAAATAAACCGCTCTGGATTCCTTTGTGGAGAACGAATGAGAGTGCCACGTCTACTGATTGTTGCTATCTCGCTCTGTCTTGCAATCGATCAAACTTGCTCAGGCGCTGTTGCATTCAGTTGGGATGAGAGCGCAAGCTCTTCCCGACAAATCTTCGTTACACAGAATGATGATACCGAAATAGACTCACCATTAGTGTTAAGTCTTTCGGACGATGGTAGCGTCTGCGGTGCTCTTAGATTGAATTATTACTTTGACGCTTTCTGGAATAAAGCCTATCGAGTTTTGAGAATTGGAGATGTGTACACTAAGGGTCTGTCTATCGTTGATTTGCAGAAGCTGCTTCGAGGCAAGCACGGTTCGTTAAAGGCAATAGATGTTGTATCCGCAGAAACTGGTGAAACGTTAACCGTTGGAATTCCAGTAAGGGAGGTCTCTCCTACTTCTCTGGAGTTAACGCCTTCGCTCGGGACTGCAAGCGGCTTTGATCGACCAAACTTTTACACTTCCACCAAATTACTGGCGCAGCAAGCGAAGGACTTCGGTGTGATACCACTGGCGATCGCAACCTATCGCAATATCCTAAACAGTCGTCCTGGTGTACTTCCGCAGCCTCCGGACTCAGAAATTGTTACGGCTCTACCCGATGCACTTAGATTGTTCGATGAAAGTGGATCATTCGATGATTCCCAATTTGCTATAGATCTAGCCACACGAATTACAGCAAAACAATTGGGAGAGTTTACGCCATCTGGGCTTACCGCCCTCACGGAAACTGCAGTCTACTTATCTCAATCAGGAAGAAACGATCGAGCTTCGGCAATCTGGAAGAATTTGACTGCCACCACTAATAGTGCCAAGCTGCGAGAGCGCTTGCACGTATTATCGGGTTACGGGCTGTTCCTCATGGCTAATCCATCGTTTGGTAGTCCGCGAACGCAGTTTGAGACTATGGAATCGTTGATTCAAGGAGATCTTCGCAGAGATTGCTTGCCGAGCCTTCAGGCACTGCTCAATTATTACGAACGCAGCAGAGACTTAGAAAAATCTGAAAAACTCGTCGAGACAATTTTGGAGCTGCAGGACTTAGAGCCATTGAAAGGTGCTGCTCACTACGCACAGTATCAAGAGAAAGTGCGTGTGCTACTTCAGTTGGCGCGGATCAGAACTGATGCTGCTCAATACACCAAAGCTGAGCAGGCGCTCAATCAGGCACTCGATTTCTACAGGAGGAATCTGGATAAACACGAGCTGATTACTCTAGAACGCTTAAATTCATTTTCTTGCTCCGCCATCGAGATTGAACTAGCTCACGTTTTATCGCTTCAGAATCAATCTACGGATGCGCTGAAAACATTGGAATCAGCTGCTCAGCGAATTGAGCGTGCGCTGGGAGAAGACAGCTGTGTTTTGAAAGATGTTTTTTTAGCTAAGTCTGAAACTTGCCGCCGAGCGGGTGATGAATCTTCTGCAGGTGCTTACCTGAAGAGAGCGCATCAGCTTGCCGCTCGGGAGTTTAAAGCCGCCCCCAGCCAGAACAATTGCTGGCGTGACTATCTTGAGGTTCATCAACTGATTCGCCAGGATAAGTTCTCGGAAGCCGAACAGGCAACCGAAATGTTGGTAAGAGGTATTGAGACGCGGGGTTACACGGATGCTCTCGAACTCAGCAGAGTAATATGTCTCGCAAGAAAATTTAGAAGCGCTTCTCACATTTCGTATGCCAAAGACCTTTTGTCGAAATTGCGTTACTTGAACTCGGTCGGTGCAACGCCCATGCGCTCTTGGATATTAGCGGAGCTTTATTGCACAATGCACGCAGACCGACCGACTGCAACTTCTTCTGAATTCGATGAAACCTGGACCTCGCTGCGCGAAAACGAAAACAAAGTTTTTCTAGACAGAAACCCCAGTGCTTTGTTGAACGACCCTACGCCTGAACAGGTACAGCTTCGCTCGTACCAGCAGCTGAGTGGGCTTGCGTTTTTGCTTCGAGCTCTAGGTCAGCCGGCAGATGCTGAGTTGATGTTTAGATCACTGCAACGGCGTGCTGGTGTTGGACCCACCCGCTCAGTGCCGCAGGGTCTTCTGCTTTCGTTAATTGAGCAGGGCAAGTACGAAGAGTTCGATAAGTACGCGCATTCTATGGAAGCGTCGGGAATCGCCGGTCTCGTTCCGGTCGCGGTACTCTTGCTGCATAGGGGACAGTTAGAGCGCGCGCGAAGGACTGTACGGTCTATCGAGGCGTTTCAAGATCAAGGGATAAACGTCTCTTTGGCACAATTGGCTGTACTAAAGGTTGGCCTCGGTGAGTTTAAAAATGCTGTAGAGCTTTTTGACAGGACGGGCTCAGATGCCTCTTCTCATCCCCTCGCATTTGCTACTGCGTTAAAGGAAGAAGGTTTCTGCGAACGTGCAATCGTCAAGTTTCTCGAGGCAGCGGAACGCGAGCGGACTTACACTGGAAGCGGAGGTATCGGACCCTTGCAGGAGGCGCTTACGCTTCTGGAGAGGCAAGAGAAGGTTGAAGATTCAACGATCTCACAAATGGTGGAATTTTTGTTTGTCACTCCCGTGAAAGACGAAAGCACTGCAATGTCCGAACAAATCGTTCGTGTTGCAACGAAGCTGCAATCCAAAGCGTCCGCTCCGCAAGTTCTAGAAGGTTTGAAAAGGATATTGGAGCGAGAAAACTGTCAGGACCTGGCAGTTCAGCCTGCGTCTTCCGAAATCACAGAGGAACAGGAGAACAGCAAAACTGTGAGCCGGCAATCGCAGCTCTACAACAAAGCACTTCACGCTAGATCGTTATTGCAACATGGGCAGGACGACCTGTCGATAAAGCTGGCGCTGAACGTCTTGAACCAGCTTTATCGCGAACCCTGGTTACTCGAGGCATCGAATACTCCACCGGTCAGATTGTGGAGCCTCGGTCGGGACCGTCCGCAATGTAATGGAACATTAGAAGTCTTGGTCCAAACTGCTAACATTCTCGTAAGCCGTCGACGTGTTACACATCTGCCGCGTTATTTGACTCTGCTGGAGCATTGCGTGATGAGAAGTGGAGGTTCAAAGAATCCTCTACTTGCTTCGCTGTACGAATGCACTGCCGCCATTGCTGATACCGATGGCGACAAAGCAAAACGGCTTGCTGAAATTCGCAAGGCATTCGACATAGCCACCTGGGCATGGGGGGCAGGCAGCCCGAGAAACCGAAATCTCAGAGCGAGCTATATCACAGCACTGCGTGATTGTGGCGAGAATCACCTTGCAATGCAGTTCGAGAATCTCCCTGTTGCAGACCTCAAATACCCCGATTGGCATGCGCTGTATGGCAATCTCTCCTTCGTCACATGTCACAGTCCAGCGCCCGAAGTCTTCGCTGACTCAGCAGAGGATGCACTATCGAAATGGCTGAGCCAAAACGTAGAAGTCAACGGTCATCTGGATGGTCAGGTCGATAGAACTCTCATATCGCTTGCCGATTTTTACGCGGCTCGTAAACGCTACTCAGATGCGGAAAAGATACTGACCAAGAGGCTAGATATTTTTCAAGCGGTGGAAGGTCGTGCTAATTATCATGAGAGCGAAACCTACGAGCAAATTGCAGAACTTCGTTATCTAAGTGGTGATCTCCAAGGTGCGATAAACTCTCTAACAAAAGCCGAAAAGGTAAATGGGACGCCGCAGTATGCAAACATCGCACTCAACTGTGCGGCGCTTTATCTTGAAATGGGAAATGACCGAAAAGCTGCGAACATAACGTATCAAGTCGCGAAAGCTTTTCAGAAATATGATGCAGGAGGCGGTCCATTAGCGCAATGTTTTGCGCAATGCTGTTTTCTTCTCGGGAAAACCGGTCAAAATGCAGAACTTGAGAAGATGAACGCATTGTATGACGGTGCCGTGCAGGCCACTGGTAGGCAACAATATGGTCATGAATACGCCGGTACGCGAAGTCACCCGTTTTATAGCAGGCATAATGGGCAGTGGATAAGACTTACGGTCGAAAATTCGACCTTCGATAAGTCTAAACAGGAGGAATTCGATCTCGCGACTGACTATGGCACCGTCCGAGTCCGCTCCCTTCAAGCTTTGGAGGCGAAGAGAAAGAAACCTGCAGGCTGAAGCGATCGACCTTTTATCGAACTAATTATTCGTGACAACTTACTTCTGGAAAACAAACACGTCCTGGAAGAACATTCCAGGAATTTCTTTCCAGTTGCCTTGATAATAGGCGATGCGTTTTAGACCGGCTTGTTGTTCCATTTTTGCCCAGCCACCGGGGGTGATACCAATTGCATGCTCGGGAACTTCACCCGGGCAGAAATAATATTTGGAACCATAAGCGGCATTTTTGAATATCCAGTAGTTTTGATCGGTCATGTGGAAGCGTCCCTTTTCGCCTGGGCTACGCTTCGAAAGGCTCTGTTCGTACAGCTCATCAAGATAGAAGGTGGTGACGATTGCTTTGCCGCCTGGTTTGAGGACGCGTCCGATTTCGTTGAAGTAGTAGAAGCCAGTTTCCTCATTCATATGGGTCCAAACGGAAAGAGCGGTTACGAGGTCGTAAGTGTTGTCTGGTTGATCCCATGGTTTGAACTTCTTCGCCTGGTCAGGCGCATACATCGTGTTTGCGACATCGAGATGCTGGAATGTGAAACGGTCTGAAGGATAGTGCGCGCGGCAATATTCGACGTCCTCCGTCATGACGTCGATGCCGACGTACTGTCCGTTGGGCTGAATGTACGGCTCTGATGCGATGGCTAAGAGACCAGTTCCACAACCCACGTCCAAAATCTTGTTGTCTTGTTTTTTGTCCAGGTGCATAAAGATCGTTGCCTGGAATATGCCGATAACATGCGCCCATTCGGCATAGGAATACTTCCCACCACGGCGATTATCTTCATTCGGAATCAATCGAATGTTTCTCGTCCGAAGAATCTGGTCGCGATCCATCGGCAGAAATTGACTGTCTAGCGACGCGTATTTCTTCTGAACCTCTTCCGGCGATGCGTTTTCCGGAGCGATTTCATCGGCGTTGGATTTCGATAGGAGTTTGTTCAGGAGCTTCATGTTTGGGTCGTCTCGCTAGAAATTGATAATGATCGCGGTCGCTTTCGACAAGGTCTCGCAGATTGTCACAAACGGGCTGCGAACCTTACAAAACGCGTATTTTAGCCTAAAGCCAAGAGGCACAGGCTAATGCGCGTTAATGAACGCCGCCCAGAGCCTCAAATTGTAACTTTTGGGCGGTCAGGCTATGATCTCCCCTTGGCAGGGGCGGCGTCAGCACTAGGTGGCTTGGTCCAGGTATGCAGTTCACTCATCAACGTGCAGGCAAGGACTTCCCCGAGATCGGGCACCCTTCCGTCTGGCTACGCGATTGCCGCTTACTCTTTGTCGGTGTTTACCGTGACTCAAAGATCCGGGACGCTAAATTCTTCGGTAGTTGGGCTGAAGGTGAGTTGCTGTATCTGGGCATCAGCGATATCACCTCTGTCTTGCAGACCGACGAACGGCTTCAAAAATTGAAACCGGGAGTCTACATCGAAATTCCGGAAAAGCCTCGGTTTGCACTCAAAGGCATTCCCACGACCGGCGATAGCACTGCTGCAGCCTCGTATGGTTCAAAAATTCAACCGCTCAAGAGCTTTCTTCGATCGATCCAGACCAAGACTGTCCGCGAAGGCGACCCAGCGATGTGGCGGTTTCGCGCCAACGTTCTCAGGAAGATAGAGGAGAACAAAGACGCCTTTAGTTTTGGACTGAACAGAATTATTGCGATCAGTGGTGAAAAGACGGCACCAGATGCGCTACCGTTTGGCTCTTTAGCTTCGACCCGCGATCTGGCTTCTGATGGTGTCACTGACGAGCAGGCGACACGTTTTGAAGAACTTTTGGCTCCCCACTTTGCCCAAATTTCTCGAACCAAGCCAATCGACAAATCTCGTATTGAGGAGATTGTCGCTAAATACTATGCGACATTGGATTTGGTGGCACCGCAGGTGGTGGTGCTACCAAACCCACTTTCTACTGCAATCGCAGGCGCTTTTGCGACTGCGCTTTT
>JAHBVO010000002.1 GCA_019637435.1 Candidatus Obscuribacterales bacterium
ACGTCATGAACACGAAGCGTGTAAGGTAAATTCGTTGGCTCACCTGAGATTTGCGCAGCAAACCAATCTACTGGCCGTGCCTGATCCACAAGCGCAAGGAGGTTCTGAGCCAGCAGCTCCGGTCCGCCCTTGGACAACAGAAACTCGCACGTCTTGAAGTTGCGCAGCCGCTTGTGACGCTGCGCCTCGGATTGATAGCGGACGCCATTTCCATAACAAAGCCGCTCACAGATATCAGTTGCATTGATACAGGATTCGCGGCGCGACAGGCTGAAAGCCCATCCCACCTTGCTATTTTGAGTCAGTTCCAGACTGTAGTCGTGTACACGAGCACTTACCATGCTTGCCCTCCTTTGCGTTAGTCCGGCAGCGACGCTGCCTCCCGGAGGGCGACCGGCTGGGCTCTGCCGTCAAGGCGGCAAGAGCGAATTAGCAAGACAAAGGAAAAACTGAACGGCTTGACGGCGGTGGGCGCTCAGCCGGTAAACTTGGAAAACAGCGGAGATAGCAGCAAAGTCAGTCCGATGAACCGCGCGATTAGTAAGCAACTCAAAGCGAAAATGAGCAACATTTGATGCTTCCTCGCAACGCACACCGCATTGTCAAGAAAGTAGAATTGTTAGCGGTGGAAAGTATTCGCGCTTAAAAATTCGCGCATACTGTTTCGTGCTCCTCGTCAGGGTTTTGCAGAGAAAGGAGCCTTCAGTGAGTGGTTGCAAGAACACCACATTTAGTGGCTCAATGATAACACACAAGAGCGCAAGTCAATCCGAGAATTAGGCCTTTTGCCCATGAAGGAAAAGAAGAACACAGGCATTCCCTTCGAGAAAAAGATAGCTGGCATCTATGAGCAGATACTGGCTCTTGATGGTCCCAAGCTGAAAAATCTTCGAGTGGAGCACAACGTAAAGCTTGACTCCATCGCAGCGCGAAAGAAGGACGGTACACCGCGAAAACGTCAGATAGATGTTTATTGGGAATTCGAAGCAGGCGGAACTGTCATTCGAGTTTGCATCCAGGCAAAAGATTGGAAGCGCAAGATCAGCCTGGGACAGGTGGATGCCTTTCGCAGCGTGCTGGATGACATAGCCGGTCAACCCAAAGGGATCATGATCACTTCGAATGGGTATCAAGCAGGCGCACTCGATTACGCTCGCGCAAGAGGCATAGATTTGCTGGTTCTTGAACCCACGGATGCTGGCAATAAAAGTATCAGAGTGAATTTTGCTGGATACAACATCAGGCCGACTAAGTTCCAGATCTTTGCTGATGACGCGTGGAACAGGGCTAACGGCTTTACTCCCGACTGCAAAATACAGGTGCAGGTAACGACGGACATGCCCTTCTATCTGGAGGATGGCAGTCTTTGGGGCACACTGGCGGACGCCATAAACGAAGCCATTCCTCGACCAAACAAAATAGGTACGTTCTCTGGAAACTGCAATTTCTACAGACCGACATTCATTGACACTGGCAATCCAGAACTACCTAGATACAAGCTAGAGCGAGTCTGGGCCGAGGGCGAACTTACTTATTTTATTCAACCAGTCGAAGTGCGACGAGTTGTGACTGAAGTGCTTCGCAGCGTTCTGAAGGATCAGAAGTATCTCGTTGACGACTTTGGCAAGCTGGTTTCAGAGACCGAACCATTCGAGGCGAGTGGGGACGTGCAGTTCCCGGACGGGCACACAATGAAACTTTCGATAGTGAACATCGGACATCTCAGCGAGGAAGCAAAGAAAGAATACCGAGAGTCCATGGAGCGTCTTGCGGATGACATCAACTCCGGGAAAATTCCATCAACGCTTATGGCGGACGAACAACAAAACGAGGACCATCAGTAAGAAAGGCTAGCTGGTCTCGAAGAGTGGCAGTATAAACCTTCAACGACTGCTGGCACTCATAACTTGGTGCAATTGCCAGGTAGGCAGCCAGAACAGCCAGAAGGACTTTGATCTCTGGAATGGAAAGCGTAGAAGGCTCGTTTTGAGTCAGCCGGGTAACTTCATCCTGCCAGGTCGATTCTGAAGCCTCCTGGGAGCCGAGAGCTGTCTTCTGTGTTTGCCGCTTGTCTCTTTGGGATCGCATGGATATCTCATAGGCGATACGGCGAGCTGCCAAGCGACCGGGCGGCATATCTTGTTCTAAAGAAGTGGTAGGGGGCTGGGTTTGAGGAGAACCCGCCCCCACCACATCGTTATATTCGTCCGTACTGATTGCAAAGAACCCTTCAGCCAAGTCCTCGTAATCTTTTCGCCAGATGTCCTGATGGTTGTACAGGGTCTCTTTGGAGCACTTGGCCGCCTTGCGTAATTCCTCGGTGGTGAACTTGCCTTCGCGCTCTTTCAGACCGTCCAGGGCCTTAGAGATACGCCTGCGCGCATCGGCTTTCCGGTTAGCGTTCTCCCTCACCCAGGATATGGGCACCACGGGTGAATACTTCACCGGCTCGTCCGTCTTTTTATGCGCCGGACGCCAGTTCGCTGCGCGCTCCACCTGAGCGAAGGCGTCGGCACGCCCGCGATTTATCTCGTGGCTCTGCCCGTTGTTTCTAGCTCTAAGAAACTCTTCGATGGCCCACTGACGCTCCTGCTCGTAGCCGTATCCAAGCGCCGGTAGGTCGCGGCTCGGGTCTCCATAGAACAGATAATGGCCGATACACTCAATGGCCTCGGCACGCTGCGATGGTCCGTTCAGCCCATTGAGGTGATAGAGCCTGCCTTTGTACCAGTTGTCCACTATGATTCCCGGCGGCAACCGATGGAAGACTGCCCGCACAAAGTCACTGAACTCGGCGGAATCAGCCGGTTTCTCAGCTCTCCTTATCGGCACCACGTTGCTTGCAGATTCACCGCGACCGTGAGCCACTGCCGCTGCCTTTCGTTTCTCCAGCTGCTCGTTATATGACTTGAGCTGCCGAAAAGCGGCATAGGAATTGGAGTCACCATCGAGGACATCGACAAACAGTTCCAGGGCCTGCGTCGGATCTAGCTCATGGCGTTCGTAATCTATATCGAGCGTTTTCTTATCGAGCCAGGCGAAGCCGGGCTGCATCGGCAGTCTCAGCCCCAATCCGAGGGAACCGTCGCCGCCAGGGTGAGGGAAAATCTCGAGCTGTCCTTTTCCGACCTGGAAGTCGTTCAGCGTCAGTAGCTTGATCAACTGCTTTCTAAGATCGGCACTGTTAATAGGCTCTTCGAAGAACAAATACAAATGCCAGCCACCACTATAGCTGGATCTATAAAGAGAAGAACGAGAAAGACCGGCATCTGATAACGCATGTAGCAACTTATCAAGTGACTGTTTATTGTGGTAACGGCTCTTCTGATCTATATCGAGAACGGCAAAGCGAGTTGATTTCCCAGCACGACAGCCGATGAAAAACTTGGGATGCGCACAAGCGATCGCCTTGAGAATTTCTGAATCGGGAAGCTTCCAGCGCTCGTCGGCGGAATACCAGGACCCGCCGGACAAAGGCTTGTAGATGTAACCGAAGCGGTGAAACAGTTCAAGGAATTGCGCGACAGAGGTCTCCCACCCTTTCGGGAAGTGATCTAGTCGAGCAAATCTAGCAGGCGCACTGGCTGTGCCTGAGCGCGCTTGAACGCGTCCGGTAATGATGGTCTCCCTTTCTTAATCTGGGACGTGTTGACCTAACCGGACCGTTCGTCTATCCTGAAGTCACATCGCGGAACTACCAAGAACGCGACGACAACTGAATAACGAGATCCGCAAAGGTCTCAACAAAAGACATCGCCCCAAGCGATGTTTTTTTGTTCTGTCGTTATTCCTTTCTAGGAGGCCGCGCCTCGTATATCTTTCCGATATGCACCACTTTTGGTGGCATCGTCACATGACACTATATTAGCTGTGTAAAAAGCGATCAACTCTTTGCTACCCGAATCGATCCAGCGGAAGCGGCTTCGCGCAGTCTCGAAAATTTCGATCCTCAAGCTTAGAAATGCTTGGACGGCTCGCAATGCGTCTGGGCACCATACTGCTTGAAGGACTGGCAGGAGATCGAAGAAAAGGCTCGAAGTTCTTCTAGCCTGGCTAGAAGTTTCCTTCCAGACCATAGAAGCTCTCTGGAAATGGCTGGAAACAGCACGCTAGAAGCACCTAGAAATTCCCGTTAGTGTCGAACTGGCGGCACTTTACGAGAACGGCCCCGCCACGACCGCAGCTGTCGGTTCGCGTCCAGTTCCAACCCACCCTGGAAGGACCCTCGAAATTTTCCAACCTATTCGAAACGCTTCCAATCCGCCCTGGAAAGAAATTCGAGGGTGAACTTCGAGCCCATTTCAAGAGACAAGAAGCGGTAGCTAAAGCGCAAGCAGACAGGGCGGCTTGGGATCGAAGCGATTTCCACCCCGGATAGAAGTAGGCTGGAAGGGGCTATGGAAAATCCAGCCCGAAAATTTCCAGACGGTCGAATCAGACTACTCTCGCGATTTCTGATCCTGGAAATGATTTCCAGGTACCGGCTAGAAGCGTTTCGAGCCTCACGCCAGATCCGAGCCTCAATGCGGCTTTCCTAAGCAAGAAGTGCTTTTTCTTTTGCTAGAAAAGGCCTATAATGCCCACGGGCTAAGGGTTTGCGATATCCAATAGATATGCATTAGATATAAGGGGCGTCGTGTCGCGAACAATATCAGTCAAGGAAGCAGCAGCAGCATTGGGCATTACACCCAGAGCAGTCACATATCGTCTTGAGAAGGGTTCACTCAAGGGAACACTCAACAAGAACGAGTTCGGCGTGCCGGAATGGCGCATATACCCGAACAAGGAGATTCTCTCCGGGCTGAATAGCCAGACGGACGCGAGTCCGATAAATTTCGAGCCCACCGATGTCATCGAAGCGGAGTCCGTTGACTCGCCGGAAGAAGCGGCGGCACCGCAAGAAAACGAACAGCGCTTTAGCAACGAGTTTCAAACCATCGTCGAGCAATGCGTCCGCCCCCTGGTCGAGGAAGTGAAGGCACAAGCGCTCGCGCTTGCCGAGAAGGACCGGATTATCGAGGAACAGAACAGACAACTGCGATTGCTGCCAGACTTCCAACGCAAGGCAGAAGAGGAGCGTCAGCGCGCCGAAGAAGAGCGGAAAGCGGCCGAGCTCCGGGCACTCGAAATCGAAGCGCTGAATAAGCAAGTCGCCGCCATTGAAGAGCAGAAGCGGGAGCTGGAAGACAAAGCCAATCAGGCAGGCGTTCTCGTTACCGATCTTGAGTCACTTAAGGCTACTGTAGAAAAGCTCCAAGCTCCGTGGTGGAAGAAGTGGTTTCTGCCTCAAGAATGAGCGCAGCCGTTCGGAGCAACGAAGCACACTTGACAATTCGATAGTTAAGCGGGGAATTGACATCATGGTTATCATGAAGATAACTTTATAAGTTCGCTTGCCGTGTAATTTCTCTTGGAAAGCTTGTGAGTCGGTTTCTTGCTGTAGCACTCATTTTTCTGGCACTCTTTGTCGGAGCGCCTAGAAAGGTTTGTGCATGTAATGACGCAGGAAGTCAGGCGGTCAGTACGCATAGTTGCTGCAGTGCAAAGTCAAAAGCTGCTTGCCATACCAGTGATAGTCAATCAATTACGATGTCCCGCTCATGTTGCGGGATGGAGGCACACTACACGCCAAGCCTAGCAAGCAGCATACACCTCCTTCCCGAGTGCGAATACTCGGCAGCAGTTCAAATCTCGATTCGCGATGTCTCATATTTCTTGAGCATGTTCGAAAATGAGGTGCTGGGACATCCCAATAGAGCCCCACCCCGATTGGTTGGGATGGGCACTAGCAAGACATATCTTTTTAAACGTACTTTCCTAATTTAGCCTTCAGTTAACACAAGCACTGCTGGTTGTTTTTTGTGCGCTGGTTTCCAGCCGCAGATTGCATGAGGCAGTGCTTTGTTGCGTGTCGATCGGCTAGAACAGTGCGCCAGGCGTCAAGCAGCGCAGCAGGAAGGTTATATATATGAGGAAATTATTGTTTGCAACCGTGACTTTGGGCACGTTGGTTCTTTGTCTTCCTGCTTCAGCTGGAGAGAAGAAAACGACGACTTTCTATGGATACCTCGTGGATCGAAAGTGCTCGGCCTCTGTTCGCGAAGATCCGCACCCAGAAGAGTTCATCAAACACCACACAAAAGACTGCAGCCTTATGGCTAATTGCAAAAGACAAGGCTATGCACTTTTTGTGAAGAGCCGCTGGCTCAATTTGGATAAGCAGGGAAACAAGCACGCAATAAAGCTGCTTGAAAGAAGCAAAAGAAATAGCGGCTTCTATGTGCGAGCAACCGGCTCAATTGAAGGGGGCGATCTTCTGAAAGTGCAGACACTGTCAGAAACAGAAGAACCGTCGGCGGATCAAAACGATGCGGAGACTAAGTAATGGCAATCGATACAAACGAGCCAAAGCCGGAACCGTTCGAGAAAAATGGACTTTGGTCGTTGGTACGCAAGAACTTTTGGGGCGTGATCACCCTAATTGCGGTAACAGTGGTGTGCGTGATCATAGTTCAAATGTTTAAGAAGCCAGGACAGATGAGCGTTCTGGAGTCACAAGCGATGGATATGACAGTAATGGTGCCCCCTAAAGGAGCTGTACCTGTAGCGATTGCGACTGTTATGAAAGAGCCAATATCTGGATCGGTCACTTATACAGGCACTGTTCAAGCGTACAGCGACGAGGACGTCTACCCGCGCGTCACCGGACGAGTTGTGAAAATGGCAGTTTACCCAGGTGACATAGTCAAGGCAGGACAACTTCTTGTTCAACTTGATCCTTCAGACAACTCTGAGTATTCAGCGAAGCGCCAGGAAGCACAAAGCGCAGAAGATGCAGCCATGCACAACGCTGGCATAGCAAAGTCGGAATTCACGCAGAGGAAATTTGAGCTGGAAGCGGCTAAGGAGGCTGAAAAAGGTGCCGAAAAAGGTCTGGCAGAAGCCAACGCAAATTTAGCCTATTGGACACCGGAATTGGAACGGCAAAGCACTCTTTTGAAGTCGCAAGTAGTGTCGTTGGATGAATACCAGAAAGAGCTTGCTCAACTAAAGGTGGCAGAAGCTCAAGTAGAACAAAGTCAGGCGAAGGTACGAGAAGCAAGAAACACAAGGCTAGCTGCACAAGCCGCTCTAGACACAATGATCCACCACGTCGGTCATCAATATTCAGCGGCACAGCAAGCTAAGGCAGCTCTAAAAACTTCGGTCATCTATGAAAAGTACACACGGATATTGGCGCAGGAAGACGGTGTCGTAACTAAGCGTTTGATTAGCCCTGGGGTGGTTGTGAGCCCAGGCATGATGGTGCTCAAGGTTGCTCACGTGAAGCAGGTGAGAGTACAAGCAGAAGTTGCAAGTGATGACGCGGACCGTATTAGGTTAGGAAGCAAAGTCACGATCAAAAGCTCGCAATCTAGCAGTGAAGAAGTAGAGGCCAAAGTAACGTCAATCTTTCCTGCCGCAGACCCAGCAAGCAGAACCTTCACGGTAGAGGCTTTAATTGACAACATTCGCGATAGTCAGGGCTCCAGTAATGATCAAGTCGGTTCGGTAGGAACTTATAAATTCCTGCCTGGCCAATACGTTGTTATGAAAATATCGACTGGCGAGCACGAAGGTTTGACGGTACCTACCGCGGCAATCATCTGGAGAGAAGGTAAAGCACAAGTATGGAAAGCTGGTTCTACTGAAAGCTTCGCCAGTCAATCAAAGTACCAGTGCCCAATGCATCCGGATGTCATTTCCGACAAGCCGGGAACTTGCCCTAAATGCGGAATGACTCTTGAGACTGTCAAAGCCAAGACTCAATCAGCCCCCGCAAAGAAGCAATACACATGCACTATGCACCCGGAAGTAGTCACAGACGCGCCTGGGAAGTGTCCTAAGTGCAGCATGGATCTTGTGCCCCAAGAACTAGGTGGAAAGAATGAAAGTCATTTGGTCGCAGTAGAAATCGGTCTATCAAATCCTGACAAGACAGAAGTAGTGAAAGGCTTGAGCGAAGGCGATCAGGTAGTTTATGCCGGTTATGCCAATCTGCAGCCTGGCATGGCGGTTGTAGCCACTGAATGGGGCAAAGCAGGTCCGGTTAGGCTGCCGACAGCATCTGAAGTGCAAGGAAATCGACTTGATTCATCAAACAATTGGACTCATGAGGAAATGTCGGGAGCATTCATGATCAAGGTTTCTCTCGATCCAGCAAAAGGAGGCTCTAATACTACTGTCATCAAGGTAGGAAAGCACGGCGGTGGTGCCGTATCTGGTGCACAAATTTCAGCTAAAACATCTATGCCCGGCATGGGAGACATGGCTGGTCCAGATTTAAGCGGAGCGACGGGCATGAACGGTGAGGCAAGACTAAAAAGCGATCTATCAAGTGGACTCTGGCGTCTGAAACTAAAGATCTCTTCGCCTGGAGCAGCACCTATTGAGACATCCGTCGATGTTGAGGTGCCATAACCATGACGGCAAGTGAGGTCAAGAATCAAACAAATCCTAAAGGATCTGAGCACGGGCGAGGCTTCAACGTCACAGCCTGGTCGATAGAACACCCGTACACAATATTTGCTTTCTACCTTTCCATGGTAATTCTAGCGTTTGTAGCCATTGGTTTTTATATGCCAAAACGGCTCATGCCTTACGTCCAAAGCCCAATGATTGGCGTGGTGAGCATGCAGCCAGGGCTATCAGCTGAGGAAATGGAGACATACATAAGCAAGCCGATCGAAGAGCGAATGGTTGACATTCGAGGGGTGCGGTTCATTCGTTCAACCTCCCAAGAAGGCTTCTCGATGGTGTCTCTTGAGTTTCCGTATGGCACGGACATGAAGCGCGCTCTGGTTGAAACACAAGCGCTCATGAACGTTGTGCAGGCCGATTTGCCGGTGACAGGCGCCAACCTGAAACCAAGTTGGGTACTCTTCATAGACCCTCTCAACCTGCCTGTTCTCACTTTCAATTTAACTGCGCCAGGCTGGGACCCAGTTAGGTTGCGTGAATTGGCGGACAATCAAATAACAAATCGCCTGAAGAAAGTACCTGATGTTTGGTCCATCTATGCATTTGGGGGCTACAAGCGACAGCTACAGGTTCTTGTAGATAGAAACAAGTTAGCAGGATATGGTCTTTCGATCCTTGACGTTCGCGATGCTCTCGACAGGCAAAATGTTGCCAAACCAGCAGGACGAATGACATATGGCGATGGAGAGTCAATTGCGCGGATCGATACTCTTGCGCAGGGAGTCAGCCAAGTTGAGAGTTATCCGCTCAAGTCAGTGGGTGATCGCGTCATCTATGTGAAAGACGTAGCTCGCGTGGTCGACACCTACTGGGAGAAAAGAGCTGCCTATCACCATGTGTACGACGGGAAGGTAGAGCCTGGCATAGAAGTCAGCGTGATTCAAACGCCCGAAGCCAGCTCACCAGTTGTGATTCAAGGCATCAAAAAGGAAATAGCAGCGCTTGAGAAGGATTATCCGGGTATTCATTTTGAGATCAGTTACGACAACTCTCACTTTGTCGGTATCTTGATGCGAAACATGCTGGAGGAACTAGGGACTGCCATTGTTCTCACTGGCATTGCGGTCCTTCTATTCCTCGGGGAATGGAGAGCCACTCTCATCTCCATGATCACGATCCCCATCTCGCTTGCGATGGCAGTGCTTGCTCTTATTCCCATGGGAATGACCTTGGACAGCTCCACGCTGATTGGACTGCTCCTCTCAATCGGACGATTGGTCGATGATTCCATTATCGACATTCATGCCATTGAGCGGCATTTACGAATGGGCAAGAGCCCAAGAGAAGCCACTATAGATGGCATTACAGAGGTCAGATTGGCTGTTGCGGCCTCGACGCTTGTTCTGATCTTGGCTTTGGCGCCACTGCTCTTTTGTGGTGGCATTGTGCAGCAGATGTTCGTGGGACTCGTCTGGCCGATTATCTTTGGTCTTCTTGCATCGTTTCTGGTTTCTCTGACCCTTACTGCTGTTCTCGCGGAGAAATTTCTTAAACCAAAGCCATTGCCGGGCGAAGAAACTAACGAAGTTTGGTTGACCAAGTGGCTCCGAACAAAAATCCTAGAACCATTTGACCATATGCTGATTAGACTCGAAAACGGCTACGGTCGGCTGGTCGCCTGGATGCTGAAACATCGTTTCGTCAACATGGCGAGAATTCTTGCCACCATAGTCATTGGCTTTACTTTTTACAACTTCATCGGCAGCGAAATGATGCCTCTGGCTGATGTCGGACAAGCATACGGCGTCCTGGAAGTTAGTCCTGGAATCTCCTTCGATGAGACAGAAGCGATTACAACGCGAGTAGAAAAGCTCATGCTCAAACATCCGGAGATTGAGCATGTATCGACTGAAATAGGCACAGACCCGGGCGGAACTTACTACAACGGCTATAACATGCCAGGTGTTAATTTCGCCACCTTCATGATTACTCTGCGTGATAAAGACGAACGAAAGAAGACAATCTGGAACATTATCGACAGCGTGCAGACGGAAGCAATTTCAACCATTCCCGGGATTCGACGGCTGCAAATAAAGGAGATGGGCTCAGATGTAATGGCAAGCTCGCAAGCTCCCATTTCAATTCTTGTTACTGGTCCAGATATGTCGATTCTATCGAGGCTTGCGGAACAGACAGCACAGATAGGGAAAGACACTTACGGAATGCATCAGGTCGCAACAGATTGGAGCCTGAGCAAACCTGACTGGGAGATAAGGGTCGACCCGAGACGGGCTCAGGAACTTGGACTCACGCCTTCTCAGATAGCAGATCAGGCGTATTATTCAATAACTGGAGCGCTGACTAACGAATACTATCGCCTGCCTAACATAAGACAGAGAACGATTCTCGTTCGTTATGACGAACCGCAAAGACGCGGTCCGGCAGACTTGTTACTCATGACGATAACAACACCTGAAGGAAGACAGGTTCCTCTCAAAAGCGTTGCCAATCTTGAATACCGTGAAGCACCTACGGTAATAAGTCATGACCAGATGCGCCGAGCAGTTACCGTGATGGGCTATTACCGCAAAGGTGAGCCGCCTTCAATGGATGTTGCTATGGAAGTGATGATGAAGGCCATGGCGCAGCTGAATTGGCCTCCTGGTTACACAATTGAGATGCGCGGCGACATGACTCAAATGATGGATGCATTTGGTCGACTATTAATGGGTCTTCAACTCGCCTTGCTTTTCATATTCCTTGTGTTGGTAGCTCAATTCAGAGGCTTTCTACAGCCGCTTCAGATGATTTTTTCATTGCCGCTTGAACTCTCCGGAGTCTTCTTTGCGCTATGGCTGGCTCATCAAGCCTTTTCCAGTGTTTCCATCATGGCAGTAATCATTTTGACCGGTATGGACATAACTACCGCCATCCTGCTTATCGACCAGATCTTGAGACACAGGCATGCCGGTATGGCGAGAGACGAAGCCATCATCAAGGCTTGTCCAGAGAGGCTACGCCCAATTTTGATGACATCGGTAATTACGATTATTGTCATGTTGCCCGTATCTGTTTCGCCAAAGACTGGGATGGATGCCTATTCTCCACTAGGTACGGTTGTGGTTGGCGGTTTGATTGTAGGAACGATATTGAGCTTGCTCGATATTCCGATCATGCATGCGTACATTGACGACCTGGTAGTTTGGCTGCAGAAGCATTTTAGAAGAGGCAACAACAATGGTTAGGAAACTTTTGAAAATGCTCAAATCGGCCGGGCGGTTCGGGTCAGGCACGGCGGCCATGGTGGTTTGCTTGGTATTGATTGTTAGCTATGAACTATCTCAACCTCAAAAAGTGAGAATTGAAAGAAAAGTAGAAGCAAGCGGAGAAGGACTTTCGAAGAGACTTCCTGCTGTTTCTTCGCTTCTTCAATGGCAAAACAAACTGGGTCTCAGCAAGGAGCAGGTAAGGATACTAGGCGCTCTCGACGTTCAGGAAAAAGCCGCCTTGAAGCCAATTGAAGAGAGTCTCTCCGAGATGACATCCCAGATGAAAAGCAATGGTTCGTCAGCTGAATTACACATGAACACTACTCAAATACAAGTACTGGCAAAAAACATTGCTGAGCCAAGCAGGCGAAAACGACAGATCATCAGCCAGTTTTCAAAACAAGCCTGGCAAGTTCTCGGGGCAGAACAGCAGTCATTGGCTAGCAAGTTATCTTTGGGGAGTAGTGAGAAGTGAGCATCAGAGCGCGACAGTTAGTTATCTTCTTGAGTTTGTGTTGCCTGTCGCAAGATGTACAGGCTCAAGAACTAAAAGGACCGATCGCAGAGCAGGACAAGAACTCCTCTACATCAGTGGAGGAAGTTATAACCGGCAATCCTATTCAGCTTCGGGTAACAAAATCGGCTCCTTCAGGTGAGCTTGCGGAGAAAACCGGCGCCATCAGCCTGGAAGAGGCCGTTCAGACCGGAATCAAAAACAACTTCACGCTTCAACAATCAGAGCAATCATGGTTGGGCTCCAAGTTTCTCGCGCGTGCGGCCCTGGCGAAATTCGGACCTACAGCATCATTCAACACTTTTTACTCCGCATCGTCATTGAATCAAATGCTGTTTCTGCCTGGCGACACAACTGTCGCATCACCACCAATGCAACCAATCGTCAGAGGCAGTTCGCTCAGTTTGCTTTTTGCCGGCAGCCAACCTATCTTTACCGGCGGGCGCTTAATGGGCGGGTATCGAGCCGCTCGAGCCCTGGAGAAACAGTCACTATCCGCCTTCAATGAACAGCGGATTCAAACTGCGCTTTCAGTAAAGGAAGCATATTGGAACGCCGCCTGGAGCGAGGCGAGCTTGCGCGTGGCCTCGGACTACGTGAAGTTTCGTGAGTGGAGCAGCTCCAACATGAAAGCACGAGTGCAAGAAGGCAAGGCACCAAGAGCCGATTACCTTCGAGAAGAAGCAGAACTAGCAAAAGCTCGCATTCAACTGAACGAGAGATATAGAGATTTCAATAGCGCGCTGTTGAATTTAAGAGTCGCAATGGCCGTCAATGTCGGATCACGAATAACGCTCAAGGACTCGCTGCAGTACGTCGAAATAAGCGACGACTTGAGCAAGTTTCTAGAAGCTGCCGCAATTAATCGCCCGGAAATTATGAAAGCTTCAAACAGAGTGGCCGAAATGAAGGCTCGACGGCAACTAGCTTTAAGTAAATACTCGCCGCAGATATCAGCCTATGGAGTCGGCAGCAATATAACCGGAAGTTCGCCTGACGGGGATTCCAACGGTCGCTGGGGCGGATTTATCGGCGTCTTGGGTGGCGTAACTCTTTTTGACTCAGGAGCCAGGGCTAATGAGCTGCGGGCAGCCAATGCAGCTGTTCGAGAGGCAGTATTGGCAAAGAAAAACACAGACCTGAAAGTAGCTCAAGAGGTTTCACAAGCATGGATCGACTTGGACCTGGCAAGGCGGAATGTAGCCCTTGCTCAGGACGAGGTAACTTCGGCAGAGGAGGATCACAGGCTCTTCCATGCACGCTACGAAGTGGGAAAATCAATCGCGCTTGAACAGTTTGACGCCGCCGTCAAGATGTTTCAAGCCAGATTGACATTACAGGAAGCAATTTACAAATATCGCTTGGCTCAGGCCCGCCTGATTTATGCCAGCGGCGGAATCTAAACCTCACCCAAACAAGGAGAACGCAATGCAATTCAAAACTAGTCTTATAGGCGGTCTGATCGTGACTTTGACCCTGGCCGGATGCAGCACTGCAGGCACCAAACCAGAGACATCAAATAGCGAATCAGCACCAGTCGAGTCCAGTGCACAAACAAGCGAGGCACCAAAGGAAAACGTATCAACACCAGCAACAACCTCCAGTGGTGAGGTGTATGAAGGCACGATAACCGGGGTTATTAGCGACAGTATGTGCGGCAAAGATCATTCGAAGATGGGTGAATTGGGCAAAACCCCAGCTAAGTGTATCGAAAAGTGCGTGGCATCCGGAGCCAAGTTTGTGCTGGTCGACGAGAAAGGAGACTCCTATGCTCTTTCCGATCAAGAAAAAACCAAAGACTTAGCTGGTAAGCATGTGGCAATCACTGGGCACATTGACCCTTCAGAGAAGGCAATTCACGTTCACAAAATTGTCAGCCAATGAGAGTACAAGCAGTGCTGGCGAAAATCAACGAACCTCGGTTTGTGGAAAAGCTGGTAGTAACCCTGCTGCTTGCAGGACTTGCGCTTCTATTCATCGAGGTTCGTTTTGAACATCAAGCCGTGATGGCAAAGAAATGGCAAGCCTGGATACCATTAATTTACAGCGGTTTGATGGTATTAATCGGTCCATTTGTCCTAGTTTTCTGGAATCGGGGCGGGAAAAAGCTGCTTTCTGTATTGTTCTGTCTCGCCCCGATTATTGGAGGCTTCGGCTTTTGGTTTCACAGCAAAGGCGATCCCTGGATGGCTATTTGTAATGTCGTCAAAGTAATTTGCATGATGCCCGGCAAAATTCCGCTAGATGTGGATGGTCCACCGGTGTTAGCGCCCCTGGCTTTGGGAGGACTGGGGCTAATCGGTCTGGTCATTTGTGCCGCTGGCCTAAGCTATGAGTCCAAAAGCAAGTGAGATTTCCGTTCAGTCCTCAGGAGGATTCGTTTCATGCCGCGGTCCAGTAGAGTGGGTTAGAGAACGAGGTTGGATTATTGACCGAAGAGCATTCATCGTGCGGTGCAACGCCTGCGGGTCGCAGTAAGTCCTCATCGGTAGGGAGGGGATTTCAACATTATCTCGTTAGTTTTCTAGCAGCCTTCATTGCTTGCCTTTGCTGCTCAATTCCCTTATTGGCACTTGCCTTTGGGCTAGCAGGGGCCTCCAGATTCAAAGAATTCATGGGCAAATACCATGACCTATATCAATTAGCAGCCGTGAGCATCTTGCTTGGGGCTTGTGTTTTTATGTGGCTTCAGAAGAAGAAAGGCCGAATGTCTCTAAAAGGCTTTCTAATTCAAGTCACACTTGTATTCTCAATGTACGGGGTGATGGTTGTTGTTATGGAAAGAGTCTTGACGCCATGGTTCACAGAAAAGGGCATTAGCGTCAAGATGCATGGCAACCATTGAACGAAATTATTTGCGCGACGAGATGAAATCAATGAGCGAACAAACCAAACCGGACAAAACTTACAGCGACTGGAACATGCAAATGTGGTTGGGACAGCAATCCTATGAACGCGGACTGTACTCGGTCGCCCAGCAAAAATTTCAAAAGGCTCTGCGCGACCTTGAATCGCTCCACATAAGCGATGAGAGATTGGCGATGACTTTGAACAACCTGGCACTTTGTTATTGTGCCCAAGGAAAACATCATGACTCTGAGCCGCTTTATCAAAGGGCCCTTTCTATCGATCAGAGCTCAGGTAAATCAGGGAAACTCAGTCTAGCTGAAGATTTCAGCAATATTGCAACGCACTATAGGAAGCAAGGGCTGAGCAGCCAAGCTGAACCCCTCTATCAAAAGGCTCTTCAAATCTGGCAGGAAGAACTCGGCGACTCCTCGGCGGAAGTGGCTGGCTGCTTGAATAATTTAGGCGTTCTCTATTGTGAGCAGCACAAGTGTGACGAAGCAATCAATCTCTATAAAAAAGCTTTGAGTATTAAAGGCTCCATTTACGGCTCGAAAAGCAAAGAGTATGCCGCTTCTCTCGTAAATCTGGCGTCAGCTTACTGCTCTCTCAACCGGTGCGAAGAGGCTGATCCGCTCTTTGAGGAGGGTATTCGCACGCTTGAATACACAGTAGATCCGATACATGAGGAATTGTTGGTGGCACTGGAATCGTACATTGTCCATTTGGAGAAGGTAGGCAAAAGTGAGCAAGCAATGGCTATACGAAAGGATGTCGAACGGTTCAGGGCTCGCCGAAAGTAAATTCAGAACTCACGTCATTGAGTGCGACGCGCTTGGAGCGGCCATCATAATCAAGCAGGAGCGATCCCGGAGCTGATAAGCTGTCTTTTTGCATATTGGTGCTGCATTGCCACTTGCGAAGGCTTCAGAGCCGAGAAAAGTGTCGATGATTCTGTGCCAGGCATAGTGAGCGGGCAGCGGCGGAAGTTCAAATAAAAGAGGTTTCCAGTAAGCATTAATCGCAATGTATAGTGATTCGCTTCTTGCTGGATGAGACAGACTGAAGGCCAGGCTGTGTGAAAAATAAGACCAGTCAGGGCTGTTGAGAGCGGTGCCATGCCAGCTAATGCGCGGGCAACCACATTCATTTTTCATGGCGCACAGCAGGTGATCTTGTTTGAAAACATTGAGTGATTGCGTAAATGCAATCAGGTTTTTTGTGAAGTTCAGAATTTCCTGAGTGTCGTCGTTCGAAATCCAGTTGAGCCAACTTGTAGGGTTGTCCTGGCAGTATGCATTGTTATTGCCTTGTTGAGTGCGTCTTCTTTCGTCACCCATAAGAAGCATTGGTGTTCCTTGAGCGATGAACAATACTGTCAGGAAATTCTTGATCTGTCTTGTTCTGAGTCCTTGAACCTCTACTTCGGTGGTTGTTCCTTCGTTCCCGCAATTCCAGCTGAAGTTTGAGTTTGCACCATCCTGGTTTTTCTGACCGTTTGCCTCATTGTCTTTGCTGTTGTAGGAAACTAGGTCACTAAGCGTGAATCCATCGTGGCAAGTGACAAAGTGAATGCTTCTGTTAGGTTCGCGTTCAGGGCGAGAATAAATATCTGAGCTACCGGCAAGGCGCAAGGCGGCGGTGCGAGCGCTGCCGTTATCACCTTTGATGAATCGGCGAATATCATCGCGAAAGGGTCCGTTCCATTCGGCGAACCAGTCAAGCTTATTGACAAAAGATCCAATTTGATAGAGACCGGTGGCATCCCAAGCTTCGGCAATAAGCTTGGTGCCGGCAAGGACCGGATCAGACTCGATTGCGCTCAGGACATTGGAAAGTTCGATCGGTTGGGGTTTGCCAGTAGCATCGCGTGAAAGCACAGAGGCAAGGTCGAAACGAAAGCCATCAACATGCATTTCGGAGACCCAGTAGCGCAGACAGTCTAGGATGAGTCTCAGCGCAACGGAATTTCCGCCCCGGAAAGCATTCCCACACCCGGAAAAGTTAGCATACTGAGCCGGATCTGCGGGATCAAGAATGTAGTAGGCATTGTTGGCCAAGCCTTTGAAACTGAGAGTTGGTCCATGGTGGCTGCCCTCAGCAGTGTGATTAAAGACCACGTCCAAGATTACTTCTATACCGGCCTTATGCAGTGCCTTAACCATGTCGCGGAATTCATCGATTGCTGGCAGTGGCTCGCGGGAGGAGCTGTATTGCACATGTGGAGCGAAGAAAGCTATTGGACTGTATCCCCAGTAATTAGACAATCCCGCTGGCGCATCCTGGTCGTCAAATTGGTTGACTGGCAGTAGCTCAACAGCTGTCACGCCAAGACTTTTGAGGTACGGAACTTTCTCTTTAAGTCCTTCATATGTGCCGCGTTTTTCGACAGGCAATCCGGAGGTCGGGCTTTTTGTAAAACCGCCGACATGGAGTTCATAAATTACCGACTGAGAGTAAGGAGTACGCAAGGGCAGGTCGTCTTGCCAGTCATATCGTGATGTGTCAACAACAACGCTACGCAACGCTGTAGCACAGTTATCGCCCGACTGGCAGGCAGCCAGTCGGGAGTAGTTTCTTGTGTTGGCAATGGCACGGGCGTATGGATCGATCAGCACCTTTTGCGGATCAAACCACTGTCCGTGCCGTGGTTGATAAGGCCCGTGCGCTCTGTAGGCGTAGACCTGCCCGGAGGATACTCCGGGCACGAAAACATGCCAGTAATGAAAGGTCTTGTTCCAGCTGGGATCAAGCGTTATTACCTTCGTGGGCAGTCGTGATTCCGGTTCATCAAAGAGAAGCAACTCAAGCCTGTCACACGTAGAAAATATCGAGAAATTGACGCCGCCAGGGCAGACCGAAGCACCAAGGGGGAAACTTCGACCATGAGTAATTTCATTTGCGGAGCCAGGTAATCCTGAAATTGCATGGATCGGGCAGGGTTCCGATTCATGGCAGCAAGCGCGTGGGGTTGTTTGATTGGTCAAAAATCGTCTCCTGGACCTATGACGTCAGCCGCTGCTGTGGATATATCAATTTAATCAATCAATCTCGCAAGTACAATGCCGCGAGATCTTACGCATGATCGTGTGGTCCTCGCCGAACTTCATCAAGGCCTCGTAATGTTTTACTAGTTCGCTAAACGGTATGTAACTGAGTGAGACATCAGCTAGTGCTTTGCGGAACGATGGTCGTCTCAATTGGGCGAGCACTTCCTTTTCTCGGCTATCTGGTGCCACTAGATACAGTGCACACTGGCATTGCGGCATGGAGCGTGCCAAGTCTTCCATGCGCAGGATGCCGGAGTAGATCGATGTACTTTTCTCAACTTCAAAAGCACTAACTATTTTGGCTGTATCCGGTCTTAGCCACAACACGTCGATGAGGGGAATACCGTCTGCAGCGTCACTCGTCACATAGGCGGCCGGAAGATCAGGTATTGTCAATTGGGCTAAGGATTGTCCATCACATATCTTGTGCCGGTCGTTTCTAGCAACGAAGACATCGAACTTGAGGGCGCGTCCAATCTTGACGAGGAGATACTGAATGCGCGTGTGTTCTGATTCTTCGTTTTGTTCTTGAACGACTTCTTGATGCCTGGCTTTTGAAACTTTCTGAGCCTTTTCCTTTTCGTTGGCGAGAACGGTTGAGATGTTGCCATCAACCAACAAGCGACCTGAGCCGATTTCGAACAAGAGTCCGGCGATAGCTCCCAGGTCCTTGGATAGTTGGTTTCTGATTTCGCCGTGGGAATTCACTCTTATGCAAGCTTCTCGCATAGCAAAGTAACTTTGCCATGAGCCGAGTTTGATTTTGTCTGAGAAGAGCGCATTGAAGCCATTTACGATTGCTGTGTTAAAAGGCAATACCAGTGTTGGATGCAGAAAGTAAACTATGTTGGCTACAGCCGGGCCCAGCCCTTTAATTTCGGCGGCCGCAAGACGACTCATTTGATCCAGTATTTGATCTTCCCTGCTCGCGGAATAGCATGACTCCAGAAACTCACCAAATTTCCGCTTATTCTCCGGGGTCTCGTAAATATCAGGAATTCGCATCTTGGGCTTCCAATAAAAAGCATGGGCTGCTCCTTGGAAAACTTGCTTCTGCTCTGTGATTGCGGTCAGTACCACTTCTAGCGGAGATCCCTTAAAATCGTTTCCGAATGTGCCGGCGGCTATGGCCGTGAATGTATCCCGGACGCCCACACGAATTGCTCGAAAAGCTTTGAGTCTTTCTTCACTGCCAGCAAACCAGGTGTTATAAACAGACTCGGGATCGGACTTGTACTGTTCGATAAGGTTAACAAGAAGAGTGGCATCAAAATCTACTGTGTTTGTGGGCGTCATATCTGGACCATGAGACGGAATAACATATTTTATGCCTCCATCTGCAAATATCGAACTTTCCAAGGGTTTTGCATTTTTGCGACAGCTTCAAAGTCAGAACCATTGATACCTAGAAGTATCAACGGTTTTGCAGTCGAAAACCTGTGATACCGGGACGGAAACATGCTAGGATGGCGCCCAAATTTCTTGTGATACCGGGAAGGACCACTAGCACTTGAAAACCGCCATCTTGAAAGCCTCAAATGATCGTTTCCAGAAATACCTGGCATGGCTAGAAAGGCAGCCTTTGTCCGATCAGACTAGAAGAGCCTACCGGTCAAGAATAAATCATTTCCTGGGCTTCCTGGGCACCTCTGGCGAAGACGTTCGGGCGCTCGTACAAACGGAGCGCGAGAGGGCGCATGTTCTTCGCGAATACAAACGATATCTAAAGCAAGAATTGCAATCCAGTCCGGCAACAGTGAATGCTTACCTGACGGCCATCGATCACTTCTTTCAGTTCCTTGGTGCCAAGCCTGGGCACGGCAGGGTTGCTCGTGAAGATCTGCCGCAGGAAGCGCCACGCGCCTTGACCAAAGAAGAGCAAAAGCGGTTCTTGCGTTCAGTGGCTGCTTGCCGCAGGAGCAAGGATCGCGCAGTAGCTCTACTGCTGTTCTACACCGGCATCAGGATCAGTGAGTGCGCCGCTCTCAAAGAACACGATGTTTCGGTCGCCGGCAGGAAGAATCGAGTGATTGTTCGCAATGGAAAAGGAGATCGCTATCGCGAAATTCCGCTGAATGCAGAAGCCAAAGAGGCGCTCAGTGAGTGGATTAGCGAACGAAATGAAAAGTTTGACGGGCAGAAGACAGACAAGTCTCTGTTCTTAAATCCGCAAGGAAAGGGGCTTTCTACTTCCAGCTTGGACTTGATTGTAAGAAAGATCGGACAGAGTTGCGGGCTCACAGTTTCGGCTCACCTACTTAGGCATACTTGTTTGACTAATCTCGTCAGAAACGGAAACGATCTAGTGGTAGTCGCCGAGATCGGCGGTCACAAGCGCCTTGAAACGACCAGGCGCTACACATTGCCAACGCAGTCAGATAAAGAGCGTGCCGTTGACGGGCTGGTCTAGAATTACTGCAGGAGGGGGCAGCGCAATGATCAGGATTCTTATAGCTACACTGCTGGCAGTCGTTTTGCAGTTTTCGGTAAGTGCAGAAGACCAGCGTTCCGCGACCGTGCAGAAGCTCTATGAATTCACGCAAGATGTGCTCAGCGAGAAGCTCACACCAGTGAGAGGCGGCACAAAAGCCAAAGCGCTCGGTTGTTATCTCGGGAGCAAGGACGACATTCAATACCGCTCCGGCTACAAAGATGTGGAACCTCGGACTCAGTGCGAATGGGCTTATGACCTCAATCAGTTCATTGTGGCGAGCGGCGGTGGCTGGGATAACCTTCAAAAGTACACGAAGGAAATTCCGGTAAGTTCTGATGCGAACAGCATTTTGAATGACAGCCTGCGCAGCTACGCGGGCGGCAAAGATCCCAAAGATCCTTGGGACAGGGCTCACGTGCCTTACGACAAACAAGCAGCCTTTGCCGATAAGTGGTGGAAGAACAATAGCCGTGCGTACAGTTCTGCCGTCGTGCCACCCAAAGACTGGTGGCTGCATGATGCCGTTGTGGATGGCAATAATCTCTGGACGCGATACGAACAAATAAACGGCAAAGCCAGCTCTGACTACGTGATGTGGCGCGACGCCGAACTGGCGAAATTGCTCAAAAAACAGTAAAACCGGGCCGTTTTCCGCCAGTGGTGGTTTCGGGCTTTTAAGGCGCCGATTTTGGGTTGAAATATTACGTAAGATACGTAAGTTACAGTTATTACGTAATACGTAAATTACGAAATTATGTTAAAATGGACCCAAAATGATGGAGGAACGGCACATGGGACGGCGCGGATCGATATCGGAAGAGCAAGTTTTTGAGGCAGCAGACGCCCTTGTCGCTCAGGGCAAAGAAGTTACGCCGACGGCTCTACTCGGTTCGCTGGGCAGCGGCAGTTTCACCACCATCTACAAACACCTGTCCGCCTGGGAGGCGTCCAGGGCCACGGCCGTTACAGACCGTGCAGCCGTAATTCCCGATGCTGTCCTATCGGCTTTTGGAGCTGCCTGGAGAGCGGCCTCGGCTGAAGCCGGCAAAGAAGTCCTGTCCGTTAAAGAACAAGCTTCCGAAGAAGTGGCAGCGGCAAAAGCTCAGTTCCAGGAAGCTCTTGAAACCATCGAGCGCCTGGAAGCAGAGGGTGAGGCTGACGCAAGCCGTATCGAATCTCTCACTGCAAAAATCGCCGAACTGGAGAAGTCGCTTCATCAATCGGAAAATGAAAAAGCGGCGCTGAAAGCTACGACCGAACAGCTACGGCATCAGGTTAAGTCTCAAGAGTCAGAGCTGGAGCGCGTACACCAAGATTCAGATTCTGAGCGCAAGCGTCACCAGGAAGAGATGACTAAGGCAAACGCGGCGGCTTCAGCCGCTCAGGATAAGACAAACGCGCAGATAGAACAGTTGCGTCAACAAGTATCCGAGATGCAAACAAAACTAGAAAAAGCAGAACGCGAGCGAGCAGAGTCGCACCTGAAGGCGCAGGAAGCCTCGGGGCGCGCAGAGAAGGCCGACGAGCGAGCGGTCAAATCCGAGCAAGAAACTGCGCAAGCCCGCAAAGATAAAGAGGCTGCAATCAAGGAAGCGGCAGAGTTGCGCGGGAAGGCCGATGCCCTGGACGCACAGAATAAGGATCTACTTGCGCGCTTGTCCGACAAGACCGATAAGTCAAAGAATCGCTAGTAGAACTTTGGAAGCAGTCTCAAACAAGCAATCGTTTAAGTTCTAACAGTAGCGCCCGGCTCGTGCTGCCAGGCATGTTTCCTCATGAACACCTGAAACAAAGCAGGGACAACTATTAGGGTTAAGGCAGTGCTAGTGACCATGCCACCAACTATCACAATCGCAAGCGGCTGCTCCAGCTCGCTTCCTGCGCCTTTTCCAACTGCAAGTGGCAACATGCCGAGCGCGGCTGTCAAGGCAGTCATTAATACGGGGGCGACTCGATGCATGGCTCCCTTAAAAACCGCCTCTTCGAAGGGGAGTCCTTGGTTGAGCAGGTCATGAATGTGTGTGGCCAGCAATATTGTGTTTCTGTTGGAGATCCCAAACAAGCTTATGAACCCAATCAACGAACCGATACTCAAAACATTGCCAGTCAAAGATACCGCCAAGATGCCGCCAATGGCTGCCAGCGGAAGATTGCTGGCAACTACTGCTGTAAGCTTCCACGATCCAAGTGCCTGATTCAGTAACAGCAAAATGCCGCAGAAGGTAAGAACTGATGTCCACAACAATGTTTGGCTAGCTTCTTTCTGTGCGGCATATTGTCCGGCGTAGACAATGTAATAACCAGGAGGCAGCTTGATTGACTTGGAGATCTTGTCTTTCGCCTCATTGACGATGCTCACGACATCCCGTCCAGATGTGTTCGCTTGAATGACCATTCTGCGCGCTACATCTTCGCGCATGACGATGCTGGGACCGTCGACGAAAGTGATGTCTGCGACCTCGGATATCGGAATGCGCGCCCCGGTTGGAGCATCGATGAGTAAGCGCTTCACAAGATCCAGGTTATGCCGGTAAGGCTCGTCGAGCCAGACCCGGAGCGGAAATAATCGCTGTCTCTCAAGAACTTGTGAGGTCACTCGGCCATGGAAAGCAGTCTCAATGTCTTCAATGAGGTGACGTGAAGTGATGCCATATCTTGCCGCCTTTTGCCGATCAATGCTGACGCTTATGCGGGGGACAACAACTTGCGGTTCCATTCGAACGTCTACGGCTCCTTTCACCATCTCCAGCGTTCCACTCACCTGTGTGCCCAACAGACGCAGGGTTGCAAGATCTGGGCCGAATATCTTGATCGCGATACCGGCACGAGTTCCGCCGGACAATACCTCATCGATCCGATGAGAAATGAAAGACCCCACATCTGATACCACTCCAGGCAGCTCTTCCAGGTGCTCTCTTATATCAGCTAGAATCGGCTCTATAGCTTTATCACTGTCCTTGAGTCTTACATCGAACTCCGAAAAGTTTGACCCACCAGCCATATCGTCCAGCTCTGCTCTTCCGGCCCATTGCGCTACCGCTTGTACATCTCCATGTTTGAGCAATGTTTTCTCCAGTCCGGCTCCCATGCGCGTTGTGGCTTCAAGACTTTGACCAGCTCTTCCAATGCTTGTGATTATCAGGCTGTTTTCCCGGAAGTGTGGCAAAAAGGCCTGGCCCATGAACGGCAACAAACCCAGGCTCAAAGCAAACAACAGTGTTGACGCAACCAAAACGGTTTTTGGCGCAGCCATTACTTTTTCAAGAACGACTCCGTAAGCTCCTTGAATGCGCGTGACTGTCCAAGGTTCACTCCTTGGTATAGCGCGGTCCTTGGACAAGAAATACATGCACATTGCGGGGGTAACAGTCAGAGCCACGAATAGGCTTGCCATAATTGCTATCAAATACGACCATCCAAGTGGAGCAAATATTTGCTTCTCAACTCCACTCAGTAAAAAGACCGGCAAAAACACTAGTCCAACAATGAATGTGGCATATACAACGGACGAGCGAACCTCGATGCACGCTTCATAGATCACCATGTAAATTGGCTTAGGATCTGCGCTTGCCTTGTTCTCTCGCAGCCGCCTGTAAACGTTTTCAACATCGATGATCGCGTCGTCAACGACTTCGCCTACGGCTATGGCCAGCCCTCCTAGCGTCATCGTATTGATCGAACCACCTGTAAATTTGAGGGCAAGAATCGCGGACAAAATTGACAAAGGAATTGCAGTCAAGCTGATGATCGAACTACGCCAGTTCAAAAGAAACGCAAGCAGTACTATCACGACGAGAACGCCACCCAATAGAATCGCTGTCACCACGCTCGAAACCGACTTTTGAATGAAATCTGCTTGGCGGAATACGTAAACGAATTGAATATCTTTCGGCAGGCTTTGCCTGACATCATTGAGCGCCTGCTCCACTTTCTGCGTGAGCTGAACTGTATCGACACCTGGCTGCTTCGTGACGTAGAGATACACACCCGGTCTGTTGTTAATGACCGTGTCGCCCAGTTTGAATGCCGGCCGCACTTCGATGCGCGCCACATGCTTAAGTAAAACTGGTACGTTGTTGCGAACTGCGACGACAGACTCTGCTATCTCGGCTACGTCTTTTGGTCTCCCGAGCCCTTGGACCGAAAGTTGCTGATCCGGGGTAACCAAAAAACCACCGGCGGAAACCGCATTTGAATCGCTAACAGCCTTTTCTACTTCGTCCAAGGTGACTTGATATGATTGCAATTTGGCCGGGTCCACAAGCACCTGAAATTCTCTTTTCTCGCCACCGATGACTAGAACCCGTGCTACTCCCGGTACAGCCAGTATTCGATTTCGAATGTCCCAATCGGCAAGCGTTCTTAGTTCCATCGGGCTCGTCTTGTCGGAGACCAAACCAATTTTGAGAATGTCTCCAATGGCAGGCATAACAGGAAGGACAGTCGGCTGCGCGATGCCTTTCGGTAAATTGGCACTGGCAAGCTGAAGCCGTTCGTTTACGAGTTGTCGTGCTCGATAAACGTCCGTGCCATATGAGAAGATAATAGTGATTGTGGAAATGCCGACGAGCGAAGCAGAGCGAATCTGTGTAAGCCCTGGCATGCCATTAAGAGCCACTTCAAGAGGTAGCGTAACTAGAGTCTCGACTTCCTCTGCCACCATTCCTGGTGCTTCAGTCTGGACTACGACCTGCGGCGGCGCAAACTCAGGAAATACATCTACATTTGTTTTTGCAGTCAGGTAGATTCCCACCAGGGCCCAGACAACTGCGAGAACGATCACAATGAAACGTTTGTTGATAGACCATTCGATAAGCCCGTTCAACATGAGATCTTAAGTTCCCTTTTCACGCAACTCTGCTTCACGGGGCGCTGCTTCCTCAGAAACTTTATGTGTGCGCTTCCGCAGCCATAGTGCGGTTACTGCGCAGCCAAAAACAAAGGCAATCGCAACGATGATCGCGAACTGAGGAGTCACCATCGTATTTGCTTGATTACCACCCTCCTCATGCTCGTGTTCGTCATGACCTTCTTCCGTCGGATGTGAAAACAAGGAGGTATCGCCAATGGATTTGAGGCGCTGTGCATCTAGCTGAAACGCCCCTCTGATAACCACGGACTGACCGGCCGATAGGCCAGAACGAATCTCGATCTTGTCTCCGTAGCTGTTACCAATCTCGACGGATGTTGGCGCATAGACCCCATCTTTCTCAACATAGACCAGATAGTGACCCTTGTCTGAGAGAACTGCGTCCTTGGGCAGAGTTATTCCATACGTCGGTTCCGCCGTTTCAACAGCGAGTTCAGCAAACATACCAGGGCGAAGTTTATTTCCCTGATTCGTTACTTCGACCTTGACTGGCAACACTCGCGCGACCGGATCGACACTGCTTGAGATGAAACTGAGCTTGCCAGAAAAGATGTCTTCGGGAAAGGCTGACACTTTCACCACGATAGATTCTCCAAGTCGCACACGACTCATGTCCGACTCATAGATGTTTGCTGTTGCCCAGAGCTTATTCAAATCAGACACTTTCGCTAACGGCACGCTGGGATCGATGCTCTGTCCGGGCGTTACTGAAAGCTCCGTCACGAGCCCAGCCCGAGCGGTGCGCACTGGCACACTCGTCATGCTCGTTTTGCTCACCAACATGCGTTCAACATCGCCGTCTGAAAGTCCCAGTTGCTTCAGCCGTTGTTTGAGCGCTTGCAAATTCACACTAAGCTTCGTCTTGAGGGCGGCCAATGCAACCTCGCGCTTCTGCCGCGCCACCATCAGCTTATTCGCGGCTAGATCAAGTTCGGCCTTGGCATGCTGCATTGCCTTTTGAGAGGCGATCTTTTCTTCAAAAAGTCGAGATTCCCGCTTGAAGTTTGCCTCAGCCAGATCTCTCTGTGTCTGACTTTGCGAGATTTCACCATCAAATTCGGCTTGCCGAGTTTTGATCTCAGCCTCAATCTGAGTTTTCTCCGACACAATTTGAGCGCCAAGTTCCTGAAGGTCTGGGCTGCTTACAGACACAAGGGTTTGTCCGGCTGACACATGGTCGCCCAGTCGTACAAAGACTTGTGCTACTCGTCCGGCGATTGGAGCATGCTGAATATACTCTTGCGTTGGAATGGCTTCGAGCTTTCCGGTTGTTTGAATCCGTCTGGGTACAGCACGGACCTGAACCTTCTCTACCTGTAGTCCAATTGCTGCCTTGCCTTGCTCACTCAGCTTAATCGCGCCGCCTTCCGAGCCGGTATGCTCAGATTCCTCATGGTCGTGTGCGCTGGCCCCTGTTGCTAGTGAAAGCAGCAGAGCCATGACCAGGAAACATGCGTGAGCGATTCTTTGCCGAGACACATTCGAAATTTCTAGCAGTGACATACTACATCATATCACCCAATGCTGATATGATAATAGAAAGTTGAACGGAGATTGAATACCGATGCAATTTAACCCTGTAGCCGTAAAGGCAAAGCTTTTTCGCGGATTTTCTGATACGTCCAGGCTGGCGATTCTTGAATGTCTCCGTAATGCTCCGGTTACGGTGACAGAAATAGTTGAGTTGACTGGACTCGGACAGTCCAACGTCTCCAATCACCTTTCCTGCCTAAAGGACTGCGGGCTCGTCCAGTCCGTGCAAAAAGGACGTTATATCTATTACTCCTATACGGACGAGAGAATCGGGGATTTCCTTCAACTAGCAGATAGCGTCGTCGCCGACTTGGCGAAAGGCTTCTATGAATGCACCCGCTATGCAGAGGAGAAAAATGAAGAAGCCTGCCATTCCTGATGTTCGCCCTGACGAACTTATCCAACCAGAACGAATGTCATTGGTGCGAAAAGGACTCAAGCTCACACTTTTCACCGTTGCCTGGAATGTCATCGAAGGGTTAGTCGCTATAAGCGCCGGCATACTAGCAAACTCTGTAGCACTAATCAGTTTCGGCGTGGATTCCTTTGTGGAAACAACCAGCGCGGTCGCTGTGAGTTGGCGCTTGGCTGATGAGATCAAACATCAATCGGTCGAAAGGGCTGAAGCAGTCGAGAAAATCGCTGTCAGGATAACCGGTGTGATCTTGCTCTTGCTCGCTATCTACATCATTTTCGATGCAGGACGGCGCCTGCTGGGCTTTGGCGAAGACGCGGACAGGAGTTTTGTTGGTATGGCATTGACAGGGCTCTCTGTAATAGTGATGCCTATTGTGGCCAGGGCCAAGCTCAAAGTGGCAAACTCCATTAACAGTGGCTCCTTGCGAGCCGACGCCATAGAGACCATAGCTTGTACTTGGCTTTCGGTAACCACTCTGATTGGATTATCGCTAAATGCGCTTTTCGGTTGGGCTTGGGCAGACCCATTAGCAGCTTTGCTGATCGTTCCGCTCGTTGTTAAAGAAGGACTCGAAGCGCTAAAAGGCAAGCACTGTTGCGCTTGTACAGAAGGCTAGCCGATAGCGGGCAGATCCAATTGCGGTATTGCTAGTAGTACAACTGGTGCTGCGCCAAGGCTTGGCTGGCCGGGCGAGCGGCAAGATCACTGCCGAACGTAGCAGGGGAGCTACGGATTGGTGGTTGATGGTGATGAGGTAGTCTGCTCGCGAGTTTTGTACTTCTTCATCAGCTCGGAAAGACTTGATGTGGAGGAAGATGGCGTGGTGAGTGAGTCTAGTCCACCGTATTTCTTGTCAAAGAATGACTTCGTTGAGGGAGTTGTTGTTGATGGGTCCGCATACTTCTTCATCATCTCGGAGAGACTGGGTGTCGATGTGGACGGGGTTGACAGCCCATCCAGTCCATATTTCCGCTTGAAGATCGACGGCGTTGTCGATGGATTTAGCAAGGTACTGTTTGGGTCAGCGGGCGGAGCAAACGGTGATGAGTTGCTGGGAACCAGCGGCACACCTGTATTGCTTCCGGTTATCGGTGACACCAGTGACGGTGCAATCTGTGTCGGAGTTTCCCCGCTGAGTCGCGCCAACTTTTCCTGAGCGGCCTTCAATCCAGCCCGACCTTCTGCAAGGTTCTTTTGCCTGAAATCCCGCATTTCGCGAAGCTTGTTCTTCTCGTACTCGCTGATGCCCGGATCGGCTATCTGTATTTCAAGCTTGGTTAGCTCGCTATTGCAATGTTCGATAATCTTCTCGTACTTGTCGATTTCAAGCCTGGTGAAGTACACATCCTGGTCGTGCTGCTTTTGATCGTGCTCCTTTTGCTCTTTGTCGCGCTGGGCTTGCTCTCGTTCCCAGCTTTCTTGGTTGCCGCCTGGGGTCTGGTAATAGGGCGGAATGTAAGTGCCGGTCGAGGTTCCGGTGTTTGTACCGGTGTCGGTGTTTGTATCGGGCGGCTTAGATGAGGATTGCTGGTTCTGCCATTTCCAGCTCATGTCCTTCCACCAGTTCTTGGCTCCGATAGCCATTGTGCCGAAGATCTCCAGCGCCACAAAAGCGATGATCAGCCCGATTGAAATCTGCCATCTCAGCTTTTCATCACGTAATGCCGCTTGTTGCTGCATTGCCGCTTCCATAGTTTGCTGGGTAGTTTGCTGGGTGTACTGTTTTTGTTGCCGCCTGGCATTTGCCTCCGCTTGTTCTCTTGCTTTGCGTTCAGCGTCTTTCTTCTTTGCCGCTTGCTCTTCCTGGTATTTTTCATCGGCAGTTTTGCTTCGATGATAATTTGGTCCAGGACCGGCGCTGCTGCTCGACGAACTTCTGGCTCCGGCACCGGCAGTTGTGCCAGCGCCTGCCTGACAGTCGCAGCCGGTCGCTCTGTGTCCACCATTTGCGCCAAAGTGCTTGGTTAGAACATCTTTGGCGTTGTTGATCTTCTTCAGCTCTTCTTCCGCAAATTCCTTGTGCTCAGGGCTTGGCGCGCGATCAGGATGCCAGACCATGATCAATCTCTTGTAGCGGCGCATGATCGATTCCATCGAAGAGCCTGGATCTAAGCCGAGGACGGCATACGCTTTGTGCAACTCGTTCATTTGAACACCGCCGTCATGATGCTTGAGCCCAGTGAGAAAACGCCCAGCGCACCCAGCCCTACGAGCCACCAGGGCGGTGCAGGAATTTTGGTATCGGCAGGTTGCCCGCGCTCAGTGCCAGCGCCAAGCGTTGCCTCAACCCGTTGTACAAGCCCGCTTACGATATGGTCGCATGCGTACCACTGCGCTCCTTCGACGCGCGGATGAAAGTCGAATTGAACAATGGTCGTGTCGTTTCCGGTGTCTTTGAACTGCACTTCCATCTCCAGGAGCCGTTGTACACGCTCTTTGCGTGTATGAATGTTCTGAAGATTCGTGCCTTCAACCTTCGTTTCTTCGTCCGTGAAACGCAAGGAAGCCAGGATACGGCGCTGGTTTACGTCGGCTGTCGATACATGCCACTTGTCGCCAAAGTTGTAGCTGATCTCGGAGATGATGTCTCGAATCTGCGCAAACGCTTGCTTTATAGGCGTTTTGTATTCCTTCGGAACCGGATGCAGGAAGTTGTAGCGTGATACACCAGCATGGTGGAAGAACGGCCACGCCACCCAGATAGCGGCTATTAGCCCTGGCAGACACCCTGCAGTATTGTCAGGCTTGGTGATGGCCTCGCTGGTGTAAGCGCTCACCAGCAAGAAAATGAATATCCCCAGACCTATTCCTACAGCCGCCATACATCACCTGCGTCTGGCGCATCGTCATCCTTGGGTGGAAGCTTCCTTTTCAAATCGTCCTCCTTTGCGGGTTTTTCTACCTTTGGGGTGCCGCGTTCCCGCTCGTTTCTACCAGTATTTTGCGGTTTATTAGGGCGGTTTTTCTTGCCTGCCGGCGGCGGCTTGTCCGCCTGTTGATTCTGTTGTTGCCTGGCTGTCCGCCCTCTTGTGCGCACGAACTCGCTCACTTCATGCCGGTCTCGCTCGGGTGCAGGATACTCGAGCGCCTGCTGGTAAGCGACAGGTGATGTTAGTGGAAGCTTCAACGGCCACGTGTCCGGAGTAAAAACGATCACCTGGTCCTTGAGATTGATGAGTTCTTCCGGCGTCGCCAGTGCTCTTCCCTGCACGAACTCTTGTACTCTTCCACTGTCAGTCACTGTCGTTTCTTCAATGGTCATGCGCCCCAGCGCATCGCTCAACTCTTTTGCTTCACGGTAATTCTTTTGTTTGAAATAAACCTGAGTGGCTGGCATGTCCAGGATTATCTGCGCTTCCCTGCGGCTGTAGACCTGTTCTAGCTGAAAATAGTTTTGAAATCCGAGCACTAGACCTATCTTGTTTTTGCGGATGATAGACAGAGTGTCGGCGATGCCTGAGATTTTTCCGAAGTTCGTGAATTCGTCAAGCAGCATGGCGACTGGATATTTCATCTCTTCGCGTATTTCCAGAATGTGGTCGAGCAAGAAGTTGACCATCAAAGATCCAATCAACTTGCTGTCGCGCGAGCGGCTCGGAACCGCCAGATAGAAGGTGAAGAGCTGCTGTTTTAGAGCGTCCAGGTCGATGTCGGTTGTCTCCGTTAACGTCACCATTTGATCCGTCATCCACGGATTGAGTTTGGTGATAAGGCCGGAAAAGACACCGTACTTGAAATTCGTTTCCCCGGAAAGGCGCATCCAGCCTTCGAATTCCATTTGCGCCACATCAGATGGGCTGCGATACAGAACTTTCGCTAGTCGATCTGGTCCTTGCAGTAAGAGCCAGCGCAAGGCGCCGAAGTGTCCGAATTTTGGCTCGCTGGCGGCAGCATGCATCAATAGCGGAATGAGCAAGAGCTTTTCAGAGCGGTTCCACGTTTGATCCGATCTGGTCTCGGCGCTCTCGCCGTTCATGATGACCAGATCCGCTAACTTCTCAGCTAGAGCCGCTTTCAGCTCTTGCGGCGCATTTCTGATGCGATCGATCGGGTTGATTCGATGCGAAGTCATATCGGATGGATTGAAGCAATAAACCTGATGACCAGCCAGTTTCCTCCAGCCAGACGTAAGCTTGTACAGCTCTCCTGCTTCATATCCTGGCGTTGCCTCGGTGACGATCATATTGGTGCCGGTGCGTTCTATGAGTTGCGGGATGAAGAAGCCACGCGATTTTCCGACACCGGTACGTCCGCAAACAAGCGCATGAGCATAGGTGAGCATCTCGGGCACTTGCAGGTATTCACCGGTCTGCGCCTTGCCCACGATCAGCCTTTTCGGGTCGGGCTTCTTCAAGAAGTATCCGGCCGTTTTCAGCTCCTGCTCGCTGCCCCAGCGCGCGGCTCCATATGAGACATTCTCTTCTTTGTCTTGTTTGGCCTCGCGAGCTCGTTCGGCGTCATATTGAAGCTCCAGCAGAATCTTGTCGCATCGCTTCTGGCAGTCGCTCTGCGAGCCGCCACCTTTGTGTTCTGAGAGATCGATTGAGACAAGTACACCGTTTCCGTCCGTGGTTTTTCTCCAGCGCAATACCACTCGATACTCATGGCGCCACCAGTCGCGCCCGACTTGTTCTTCTACGCGCTCATTGGCAAGTATTTGATCGAGTTGCTTGCTTGCCCGCGAGACGTGATAGCCAAGTCGCTCCAGGACGTTGACAGCAAGGACCGGAAACTCCTTAGCGGTCGAATCGACGATGCCTGAATCTTGTACTTGCGTCGCCATCAGTATTGCCCCCACGGGTCAAAGCGGAATGGATCGTGCTTCTTTTCTCGCTCTTCATCCTTGCGCTTCTTCTCTTCGGCGCGTTTCTTGCGCGCTTCCTTGTTGTCCTCGATGGACTGGTCTAACTTCTCAATCACTTCTTTGTCGCGATCTTTGTCTTCCGGTTTGTCATGTTTGAGGTAGTCGTCATGCTTCTCGGCTTTAGCGTCTTCCAGGGCATCACCGGCTTCTTTGAGCCTATCTCGATTGTCCCTCAGATCGATCCAGCTCACTACCATGTTGGCCAGATTTGCACCTGTAAGGAACACACCGATGACCGGATTCCGCATAGCTTGTGCCTGCACAGGATCAACATAGCGGGTGCCGTATTCGATAGCATCAGCCCCTCTCTTTCCATCCATTTTGATTTGATGCTGTAGCTCTTTCTCCAGCACACCGGAGAAGCGCTCACGGTCTTTGTTCTCGATCCAGCCGCGCAAGCGCTGGTAGTCGTCCACCGGCAGCCGCTCTTTCTTGTTGTTGCGCAACTCCTGAGCCAGCCCGGCCAGGCGCTCATACGAGTCATTCTTGCTGTACTTATCGCCCTTCCAATCGAAGCTGTCTCTGTCCTTGGGCTTTTCTTTCTCGCCCTGGATGTTCAGCTCTTCCTTCTTCGGCTCGTCCTCCTTGCCAGGCTCGACGGGCTTTCCTTCGCGGAGTTCACGCTGTTGAATCCGCTCTTTGTCTTTCATCCAGCGCACAAGTTTCTTGTATTCCTTGATGTCTATGCGCTCGTCTGGATGATCCCAGAGGTACTGATTCAGGTCTTGCAGCTCGGAAAGCGTATTTTCTCGGCTCCACTCTTTGCCTGCTGCCTCAATCGTGTCCTGGAAGTATGGCTTCTCAGGCTCCTTGTCGGCAGTCTTGTCCTTGCCGGCCAGAGCCGCTCTCTCCTTTTCCTGCTGCTCTAACTTCCAGGTGTCATAAGGCTCCAGGACTTCTCGGATAATTTTCTTATGCATCCACGGCAATTCGAGCCCTTCGCGGATGCGCTCTGCTCGGGCAGCTTCGCGTTCTTTCTGCCTGGCCTCAATGCGTTCTCGTTCTTTGCGCTCGCGCTCCTGCCTGGATTTCTCCAGCTCGTAGGGATGATGGCGCTCAAGGTAGCGGTCGCCGTATTCCTTGATGCGGTTGTAGTCGTCCTTGTCAAAGCGCACGTCTTTGCCGTTCTTGTCTTTGCCCAGAACGACAACATGGATGTGATGATGGCCGGTGTTATTGTGCGCAGTTGCTACCCAATCAAGGTCCAGCCCTTTCTCCGAGCTGAGCCTGTGCATGATCTCGCGGGTGAAAGCCTTCTTGTCCTCCGGGTTTATCTCCGGCGCCAGCGTCAGCTTGTGCGCCACGACTTTGTTGTCCTCCTGCTCGCGGATGGCCTTGCGCACCTTCTTGCCGTCGAGATTGTCCTCCCGGTCGTTGAACAGTTCGCGCCCGCCTTCGCCGCGATCTTCGCCTGGGCGATGCTGGATGTACTTTATGTGCGCCAGCGCTCGCCCGACTGCAGCAACCTTCGGCGAACCTCCAGCCGCCCGGCTCTGCCGGTCGCGCCTGGAAAAGTACTGGTGTTTCACGACTATCACGAAGTCACTACCTTCTTGGTCCGTTCAGCTACGGCTTTTTCATCGGTGTCCAGGCGGTTCCTCTGCCGCTGCTTGGCCGTGTTCACGGCCGCGGTGAATTGCTCTTTGGCCTCAGGTGTGCCGCAAGCCCTCCAGGTCAACTCATATAGAGTTCCCACTTCGGCTCCCTGCCTGGCCAGCATGCCGCAGATGCGGTCTGTCGCGCTCAGGATGGCCTTTACGATCTGGTCGCTGGCATACCGGATCGCCTGCGCGGTCCTTGTCTCTCGCTCCCCTTCCTTCAGGTTCTCCAGGTTGTCCAGATACCAGAGGAGCCCTTGCCGGATGAAATCAGATCGGGTCTGACCGGCCAGCCTGGCGGCCTCATCGAGCCGGTTAACGTCAGCTCGGCTCAACCTTGTCTCGACCTTCGGGTTATAAACTCGCTTTTTCGACTCGCTTGGCATGTGCCGCTACCTCAAGCCCTACTATTAATATAATAGACGAGCTGTGCCGCTAACCACAGCATTTACCCTGAAGCTGTGCCGCCGTCCAACTCCAGCGCAGTAGCGCTTTTCACAAGCGCGTGCCTGCGCTTTGTATCTTGCCTTACCGCACGGTCGTGCCTCCCTCTCCGGTAAGGGCTCCGCTCCTTCTCAGTCGCTCCGAGACTTAAGGTTGCGCGTCAGTGCCTCTTCCGCGCCAGCGGCATTCGGCTATTCATCCCATCGTGGCGGCGTTCGTCCAGGCGGAATTTTGTCATCACGAATCTTCGGTGAGCCCCCGGGGAGCTTCATCGAACCACCAAGCAAACGGACCACGCCACCAAGCGCAGACATACAAAGCCGGACGGCAAACGACACTAGCCCGGAGGCAATACTGCTGACCGGACGCAGGACATTGGAAGCACGCCCGCCTGCCATGTGGTTGAGGGCGACGAGCAGAAAGACTATGAGACCTAGAGACCAGAGCAGTTCCATAAGAATATTGTGGCGCTGGAGCAGACCAGGCGGAAGAGGCTTAAACCTGAATTTCTGGTAGGCGCTCTACTTGGGGTCTGGCTCGTGGCGAAGATTAAGGAGTACGCTGCCCTTGCAATGCACTCCCGTTTTGATGTGACCGATGTCGATATCAACATCAACGCTCTGCCCGATCAGTATAGAAAGAACCGCCAGCCCCAGAAGCGCGACTCCCCCTTTGAGGAGTCCAGCCAGAAAGCTGTGCGCAGGCGGTGGCGGTTGCGTTTGGATTTTCGATGCCATCAGGATGGATTCCCGATAAGTGATAACAGCATACACTTTATGCTATAATCACGTTGCCGTCAAGCGATTTTGGCATTATGATATACGCTTATCAAGTATGCCCTTATCATATACGCGAGGGATATGCAATGGAATGGCATGAGTTTGGACAACGAGTCAGGAGGCGACGCGAAGAGCTGGGAATCTCCCAACAGGAGATAGCTTCGGCGCTTGGAATTGACCAGGCGAAGGTAAGCCTGATCGAGCGAGGCGCTCGAAAGGTGGATCTGGTAAAGGAGCTGCCCGCACTTGCCAGAACACTGAAATGCTCTATGTCGGCGCTGGTTCAAGAGGACGTAGTGGCTGCCGCACCGGATGATGATCCGATTCGGGCCTTTATTCAACAGCAATTCCCCGGTGTCAAATTCGAAGAGTTTGAAATGCGGCGTATTGCGCAATTCTTGGAGCCCGTGCTTACTTCGTATGTCGAAAACAGTCCCGATTTGAAGAAGAAGGTAGCTAATGGCTAGAAAAGGACATGATGGGCAGCATCGCCTGCAATTGGTCAAGAACGTAAGTATGCTGGCCCCGGAAGAAGCGCTTGTGGAAGGCGAAACCGGACAGATGCAGATGTTCAAGCTTGAGCCAGCTCTAGCGGAGTGCCCTCCGATAAGTGCCAAGCTGAGCGCTTTGCAGAACGAGAACAAAGAGCTGAACGAAAAAAATGGTCGGCTGAAAAACACAGTCGTCAGCCTGACTGAGAAGATCAAGGATCACGTCGTTGCCGAAAAAGCTCCCGATGTGGTGATTAGCCACAGTCAGGATCTCGATCACGGCGATGTAGCCTGGGTTCATGGCCCGTTGCCGGCAGAGCCCTACTATCCACACAGCACCGGACAGCTTGCCGAGCTGGTTCAGATGACGGCCAGCAGATTGGGCCGACTATTCAGCGTAGCCGGAATCAAAGGAAACCGGCTCTATCACTACCAGATGGCAATCGGCAAAAAATCTTGCTCGCAGAAGTACCGTGCCACAGCTCTACAGGCGCTCTATGAGGCGGCAGCAGCTGGACAAGTTCCTGAAATAACCGACGATGAGGTTGCTCGCTTGAAAGGATGGCTTCAGATTGTCAAAGCCTTCAAGTAAGCGCCAGCAGAAGACCCCTGAAACTATAAAACCCCCAGCTTGCGCCGGGGGGATACACTGCTATCTTACCCAATTTTATGCAATTTGCAAGTGTTTTAATGCTGTTTTCACATTATGAAGCAATTCCCCTGCGCCTTTCCCTATAACAAGAATTACGTCGATGCACTCGAAGTGACACTTTCGCCGGGCAGGCTTCACCTGTACCGTAAGTACGCGGGCAATGACGATGTCGAGGCACTGAAGCTTTATTGCTGGAACACTAGCTTGAGTCAGGTGTTCTATTGGCCGCTTCATGCTTTCGAAGTCTCGCTGCGCAATGCCATGGCGGACAAGATGTACGACGAGTACGGAGATGATTGGTACGAGCGCATAGATAGCTTCAAGCGCGGCAGAGGCAACAATGAAGAAGTCGAGCATGTTGATAAAGCCAAGCGCAAGCTTGACCAGGAAGGGCTTGCCTACGGACATGACAATATCGTCGCGGCCATCAGCATGGGTTTTTGGGAAGGTTTGCTCAAGGTGGAATACGAAGAGAAGCTTTGGAAACCACTGTTTTCCGCGATCTTCCCTATAGATCGAAGTGAAGCGTTTCGTAAGGTTAATCAAATGAAGCGCCTTCGGAACAATGTAGCGCACCATGAGCCGGTCTTTGTGTTCTTGCCGAAAGGAGACAAAAGGCTGCTCTACAAAGACTACAAATTAGTCCTCAAGCTCATCCGCTGGATCTGTGAAGACACGGCAGACTGGATCGAGTATCACGGCAGTGGTCAGTTCTTCACGATATGGAACGGCGCTCCAGCCTGTATTGGTGCACCAAGACTGACTGTCAAGAACGCTGGCGATGAGAACAATTCACGGCTCTGGCAATTTACTAGTTGAGTCGTCCTGGGCGTGCTGATCTGTGCACCACCTTTGGTGCCAGGCAAGGCCGACCGATTTTGAATTATGCAGGCCGGCTGCACAATTACCAATGCAGCTGGGTGGTGGGCGGGTAGCCACGCGCGAAGCGCGCCGTCCTGCCAAAGGAAGCCAGCCCCGAGCGCGCGCCCACCAGTCGCGCTGCCCGCCAGCTCCTGCAGCACTGCCTGAATACCGCGCAGCAGGGGCCCCGCCGTCAACTTGAACCAAAGTTTTGCCTTCGCACATGTGAGGTTGACGGCGGGTGCAAGCGGTAGGCTTTGCGCCAGGCAGGAAAGCAAGGGCAGTCGGACAAAGGGAAAGCCGCGCGGCAAGAGCGGCTTCGGGGCAAGTCCGGCTGTAGCCAAGACAAGCAATGACGACGAGAAAAGAAAAAAGACAGAGACAAGAGCTTTCACTCCTGCCTCTGTCTTACTGAAGTTAGGCGCTCTTGCGAGCAGCCTTCTTTGAGTCACTGGAGGCATCATCTGCCTTTTCAGCAGTGGTTGGCTTAGGGCCACAGAGGTGGAAGCTGGTGAGCTTCAAGATTGGCTTGTGTACTTCCACTGTCTTTCCGTCAACTTCCTTGGTGAAGGTGTTGATGGCCAGTCGCCCGGTGAGGAGGACTTCGCGTCCTTTGGTGATGGTTTGCATCACGCGGTCACCAAGACCGTTCCAGCAATCTACGTCGATCCACAAGGTCTTCTCCTCCTCTTTTTTGCTGCTGTATTCAGTGACCCCAAGGCTGAATTTCACAACTTTGTTGCCGGTGTCGGCGAAGCTCACAGCGCGAGGATCTTGTCCGACTCTGCCGATGATGGTCAATTGATTGTTCATGATTGGCACCTCCAGTGCGTTTTAGGTGCCCCAGGGTCCGCACAAGTCGCAGACCGCACTAGCGCTTTTCGGTGGTGCAAGGACGCGCATGCGCCCGTAGGGGAATCCTTGCGCCTCCGAAAAGTTGTGCCAGTATCGGCGCCGTTAAAAAGCACGGGGGTGCCTTACAAGAACAAGACAAAAGACAAACAACGGCTCAAGGACAAGCCACAGCCGCTGGCTGAGAGACACCATAAGACAAGCTGAGGTTCAGCCTCGAACAAAAATCAGCAGCAAAGAAGAGAGAAGATAGGTCAGACGTAGGTTACTGGAACACTCGAAAAGCGTGATGCAGACCCAAAGACGCGAAGTCCCGACACGGACGCATTACCAAGAATCACTTCCAAGGAAGTAGGAAAGCAGAGAATACAAGCCAATCACTCACCAGCTTCATCTCCAGTGGCAAAGCCAATCACAGCAAGCAGATGGTGCAACCAGACAAAAAGCAATCGCAAGAGCGCATTTACAAAAGACAGAGGCAGGAGTATCAAAACTATTGTCTATTTCGCCATTTCTCGCTTGATCGTCCAGTGCAGAGCCAGCCCCGGAATAAGCAGGACAAAGATGGCAAAGAACTTGGCCACAGAAAGGAAGTAGATAACGATGTTGTGTACGGTCTCCGGAGCGATGTGATACCAGCGGCTCGTCAATCCTGTCCACGTGTCGGAAAGCGGCAACCAGATAAGCGCAGTCAGGAGCAGAAAGGCATAGCAAAGCGCTGCCGATCGAAGCAGGATGTTGCGCCACAAACGAAGTGAATCCAGTGTCATGACATATCTCCCAATAGCAATGCCAATCTTGATTCTAGCTATATTAGGACCGACTGGCAGAAGCGACAGCAGCCGCTTCTGCCCTGGTCAGCCTGCCCCTAGAACAACTGTGGATGAGACTCTCGAATGCTCGCCACGCCTCGATACGAGACAATCAAGTGATCGAGGATCTCGATTCCCAACAGCTTGCCGGCGGCGACCAACTGCCTGGTCGTGTCCTGGTCATCCGGGCTCGGGTCGGTCGATCCAGCCGGATGATTATGTGCGACGACAACGCAGTAAGCGTTGTTCAAGATAGCGGCCTTGAAGACCTCCCTTGGATGAACAAGGCTACTGGAGATGGTTCCGTGACTTACCACGTGGTAGCCCATGACCTGATTCCTTGCGTTAAGATGCAGGGCGACGAAATGTTCTTCTGACAGATGTTTCATTGGTTCCAGGTATTGCTCCAGGTCGCAAGGCGTCCGAATCGCTGGCAGGGGCTCACTTGAGGGCTCTCGCAAAATCGCCAGTTTGATCTGAGGAATCTTGTACTTCAGATGTTTTTTGAGTGTTCTTGTATTCATGATCCGCTCCTTATAAAAATGCCGGGATGGCGCAGAGGCTCATCCCGGCTGGGGTTTCAACAGAGGTCATCGTCTAGTTGGCGACTGCTTCCTCCTTCAGGAGCGTTGGGTGAATGAGAGAGATTGCCGGACGAGCGGGCGTGAAAGCCTGACTGTTCTCCAGGTGAATCCGGCATGCTTCGCGGATTAGCTCCGATCTTGTTTGCGACCGAAACTCAGCAAGCAGATCCAATTGGTCGAGCAGACGCTCAGGTATGGCTATCAAAACTTTCTTTTTCATGGTGTTCGTCTCCCTGTATTAGTGCGGCTTTTCGCCACTGACGGGGGCAAGGGGGAGGCTCGCCGTGTCAAGCGAAAAGTAACTCTGGAAAACCAAACATTCGGTGCTCGTGCTTGACGCGGGGTGGCGCCTCCCCCTTAGACTAAAAAGGCGAAAAGTGCAGCCAAGTGAGGCTGCAAGCCAGCACGCAGGCCGCCTAGCCAGGCAAACACAGACTGCAAGACTGGCACGGTTTAGGCTCAGATCGATTGGTTTGCAATGGATAGGCGGTCGTAGTTATCTGTGGGCAGTTGGTCAAGGGTTCTACCTTAAGCGGCTGCACATGCTTCCCGGCGCGGTGATAAGGGAAGTTGATGATCTCACCATGTTTGACCTGATCGCGAATTGCCGGCATCAATTCAGTAGATAGCTGGTCTTGCTCCTGCTGCATGAGAGCCAGCTTCCAGACACCAGGATAGGCGGAAAACGCAAGCAACCCCTGTTCAAAATTGTCGTTGTCTATACTCAAGAATCCCTGGCAATTGACTTGACCGGCAAGCTCTGACAGCACCGCCAGGAGGCTTGGCTCAAGGAAGCTGCGTGTATAGAACCAGAACTTGCATTGAGGCCGATCTTTGATCGCGATCAGCCATGCCTGCGCATAGCCGCATGAGAAGTAGTCCCCCTTATTCCGATATCGGCATAGCGGCGACTATCCCGAGTTCAGGACTATTCAGGGTTCAAGCAGAAAGTGATCGCAAGAAGAGGATGGTGAGCCAGATCGCCCCTCTGGTTGAATCGCCAGTACTCGGCATAGCATTTGATGGAGTTGGTATGTATCTCCTTGATTGGTAAACCAAGCAAGGAGGTTCGAGTATGTCACTTTGGCTATTTTTCGGAGATCAAGAAACAATTTCACGATTTCATCTGCATCCACTCGGCAAGTATCTGGATGACTACGCTAAGTGGTTGCATGACAGAGGCTATTGTTGGGAAGCCGCGCGAGTGAAAATTCGGAATGTTGCTCGTCTGAGCCCTTGGCTTAAGCGCCACGGCATAGCAGCGAAAGACTTGCGCTGGCACCACATACAAGACTACTTGCAGATGAGGCCAAGGAAGAGCCCACCGTTCAACAAACAAGATAAGACAAACCTGAAACAGTTTCTGCTCTATCTGCAAACACAGGGCGTACTTCCAAAGCCGGTTGCAGCTGAATCGACACCAGTCGAGGAGATAGTAGCCAAATACAGAGATTACCTGTTGAAAGAGCGCGGATTATCTCAAGAAACGTCAGCACAATATTGTCGCCACATCAACCGCTTCTTACTTGAAAGTTTTCCGCGGTCGAAGCCAGATCTTTCAACGCTATGCAGCGCAAGCGTCACAAGTCATGTTCAAAAGACCGCCGCGAAAATGTCGAAGAAAGATGCAAAATTGATGTGCTGTGCTTTGCGTTCGTTTCTTCGGTACGCGAGATATCAAGGTTATGTTGAAGCTGATTTGCAGGCGTCGGTGCCTACAGTAGCGAATTGGACTTTGTCTTCGATTCCCAGGGCTTTGTCGGCAGAAGTAGCGGAAAAAGTTTTGGCCAGTTGTGATCGACAAAGTCCAATTGGTCGACGTGACTATGCCGTCCTGCTTCTCCTTGCGCGACTTGGATTTCGAGCCGGCGAGATAGTAATGCTTGAACTGGATGACATCGATTGGCGCGCAGGCACCATTTCGATTCATGGAAAAGGAAGTAACTTGTCACAGATGCCTTTGCCACCCGATGTAGGTCAGGCAATCGCCGAATACCTTCAGCACGGTAGGCCAAACTGCTCAACTAGAAGAGTCTTTATTTGTAGAAAGGCTCCCATTAGTGGTTTTGCGCGATCGGGCGCAGTAAGCAATATCGTTGCGCGCGCCTTTCATCGAGCAGGATTTGATAGTGCCACAAGAAAAGGTGCTCACCTGTTTAGGCACACGCTAGCAACTGGTTTGCTTCGGACAGGGGCTTCATTACCGGAAATCGCTGAAATGTTGAGGCATAGATCGACTGCGTGTGTGACCATTTATGCAAAAGTTGATCTCAAATCATTGAGGTCATTGGCACTTGCTTGGCCAGGAGGTGCCCAATGAAAAGACTACGAACAGCTCTTCAAGACTATCTTGCGCAACGGCGAGCGTCAGGAGTCAAATTGCGTTCCGCCGGTCATGCACTCTTGAGATTCATTTGCTTCATGGAGAAACGCAAGTGCTCGTACATTACAACGGCTTTGGCGGTGGAGTGGTCCATGCAAGGATCTCGTGCAAAATCGCAGGACTTAGCACAAGCGCAGTGCTTAGGTGTTGTGCGCGAGTTTGCAAAATATATGGCGACAATTGATCCGCGCACGGAGATTCCGCCGTATGGCGTGTTGCCCCATCCCACTAAACATACGCAACCCAAGAAAAAGAGGTCAAAAGCAATGGGAATGACTACTTCACAATCGGCGCATGAATTGGGGCAAGCGATCAATGATTACCTCGCTATGCGGCGAGCTCTGGGTTTCAAACTGCGATTGTGTGGTAATGCGTTGCTCGACTTTTCTTCGTTCATGCAGGAGCGCAACGCGGAATATGTGACTATCAAACTAGCATTGGAGTGGGCTCAGCAGCGAGCCACTTCTAAACCTTCCACATGGGCGCAACGCTTAGGCTACGTGAGAGATTTTGCGAAGTTTAGAATCGCAACAGATCTAAGGACTGAAATTCCGACGTGGGATCTGCTCCCATGTGTCAGTCAGAGAGCGCGTCCGTATTTATACTCGGAGGAAGAAATTCGAGCCTTACTTGACGCCACATCTACATTGCCGGTAAACAGTGCAGCTGGTGTGCTGAGGCGCAAAACATATTATTGCTTGATTGGTTTGTTGAGCGTATCTGGCATGCGCATTAGCGAAGCAGTCAATCTAAAAATGTCTGACGTCGATCTCGATACTGGTGTATTGACAGTGACAGACGGCAAATTCGGAAAGTCCAGATTCGTTCCGGTACATTGCTCCACGCAGAAGGTTCTCTCGAACTACAAATCCACTCGCGACGAATATCTAGGCATGCGTGGTTTCAGTTCTGAATATTTCTTCGTCACACATTTTGGCGGCCGAATCGATACGGCCGATGTTCGACGAAAGTTTTATTCAATGTCAAAGTCCGTAGGCTTGCGCAACGAAGGACCAAACCGCGGACCTCGTATTCATGACCTTCGACATCGCTATGCTGTTACGACATTATTGCAGTGGTATCGTGACGGCGAAGACGTAGAGCGTAAACTTCCGCTTCTCTCGACCTATCTCGGACACGTGAAAGTGAAAGACACGTACTGGTATCTGACTGCGTGCCCAGAATTGATGGGGCATGCTGTCAGGCTTCTTGAGCAACAATGGGAGAAAACAAATGACGAAACTTAAGCCCCCAACCTTTGCTGTTCTACTGGAAAAATTCTTTACTGAACGCCTATTGAAGCAGCGAAGCGCAAGTCCTCACACAATCAAATCCTACCGCGATACGTTCAGGCTTTTGCTTCGCTTTCTACAAGATCGGTTGGAGCAGCCGCCGTCAAAATTGGATCTGGCACAAATAGATGCACCGCTTATTGCTAGCTTCCTTGATTCTTTAGAGAAAGATCGAAAGATTTCAGCGCGCAGTCGCAATCTGAGATTGACTGCGATCCGGTCCTTCTTCCGATATGTAGCCCTTGAAGTGCCGGCGAATTCTGGACAAATCCAACGAGTACTTGCAATTCCTGGAAAACGACACGAGCGAGCTTTGATCAACTTTCTATCCGAAGTTGAGGTAAAGGCCTTGCTTGCCGTTCAGGATCAGCGAACTTGGACAGGACGTCGGGATCACGCACTATTACTGGTGGCAGTTCAGACTGGACTGCGATTGTCTGAGCTTAGAGGACTGCAACGCCAAGATGTAGTTTTTGGTACCGGCGCACATTTACGCGTCGTGGGAAAAGGACGCAAGGAGCGCTGTACGCCGCTAACAAAACGAACCGTCGAAGTACTAAAGGCTTGGCTCCAGGAGCCGGACAAGGGAGGCACAGGTACTCTCTTTCCAAATTCCCGCGGGCAACCTCTTAGTCCGGATGGAGTCCAGTACATTCTGACTAAGTACGTCGCCATCGCTGGCCAAACCTGTCCATCGCTGGCACACAAACGAGTCACTCCCCATTGTCTTAGGCACACGATGGCCATGACGCTTTTATTGGCTGGTGTAGATCGAGCAATGATCGCACTCTGGCTCGGCCATGAGTCGGTCGAAACCACTCAGATCTATCTTCATGCGAATCTGGCTTTGAAAGAGCAACTTCTTGCGCAAACCTCAATGCCTGATGGGCAGCCTGGGCGCTATCAGCCTGACGATCAACTTCTAGATTTCCTAAACAACCTCTGATTTAGATCAAAAGCTATGCCGAGTGTTGTAATTGAGATGGTGAGTCGAAGTGGCTCACCATCTCAATGTTGTGCTCACTAAATTTTCGAGCTCTGAATAGTCCTGAACTCGGGATAGTCCCCCTTATTCCGATATCGGCATAGCGGCGATTTCTATTCCGTCCAATATATCAGAGCTTGGAAATTGGCTGCTGAACGGAGACCGCATTGTAAGTTTTGGTTCTACACTCGTTCATTCAAACACCAGATTCTATTCGAGGAGCTTACTGAACTAGCATCCCTCGACAATGTCAGTGGATTTCTAAGTTTGGATACCGCTAACTATGATGTAGGGATGTTGCGGTTTAGTCAGGCAGAAGCTGGCGTGTGGAAGTTGGCTCTGCTTCAAGAAGAACCGCTGTCGCTAGCAGATGGATTTTTGGAGCAAGTGAAAAGTCTCGCCGAGAAGCATGAGGTAGTAGTGTTTCCGAAACATCACGGTGGACGCCATGTTGCCCCACTGGTTGATAAAAACTACACCATCTGTCCACAAGTAGTTGGCGGCTTGAAGCTTGAAAGTCGACCTAACCTGGCTAAGCCATGTCAGACGTGCGCGTTCTGCCTGCCGTGATTTTTCCGGGCGCAATCTGCGTTTTGTCGAAACAGGCTTTGACATTTTGGCGTTACGCCGCGATTTTAATTGTCGCAAAACACGCAAGCGCAAATCAATCAGGTTGGTATCAACTGGATATCGGTGAACTGATTTCCGCTTGCGGTTTTGCAGCTCTTTTGTCACGCGGCTGCGTGTGTCGGTCGCACCTAAAAGGAGTAGTTTATGACTAAGAAAATCCTAGTTGGTATGCCATCCAACCTCTTGAATCTCGTCGATCAAACCGCCTCGGCGGAATGCAGAACTCGCTCGGATTTAGTTCGGGAAGCACTGCGTAGATACATCGATGACTTTCATAAAAAGCGTTTGATTTTGAATGAGAACGCACTCAATATTCAAAGGCTGGAGAATTCTTATGCAGGTTCTGCGGAAACCGGTATCACAGTCATGGACCCAGTGAACGGAGTTTCACGATTCTAGAAATTACGAGAGGGCGGATTTCCGCCCTCTTTTTTTATGCTCACTTTTTTTTTTGACCGACAAACATTTGCTATGCCCTTGCACAACTTGGTTGCCGCGTTTTTTTATGGTCGCAAAACACGCGATCAGAAATCAATCAGGTTGGTTCGTCCAGATTGTTGTCAGTGATTTCTGTTCGCGGTTTTGCAGTTCTCGGCGGGCGCGGCCGGCATCGGGTGATGTCCGGTGACGCAAATCGACGAGGACTTAATCGTATGAACAAAGCGAAATTGAAGAAGCAACTGAGTTACATGGTTCCACAGCTGAAGCTGGTTTTGATTCGCGAAGAGTTTGAGGAAACTCAGGCTATTCGTACACCGTCAGACATCGCCCGATATGTAGAGCCGCTGCGACATTTACCGGAAGAAAATTTTGTCTCTTTTCACCTGGATGCAAAAAACAACATAATCGGGTATCAGGTTGTCTCGCAGGGAACGCTGACTGCGAGCCTTGTTCATCCACGCGAGGTTTTTAAATCGGCTTTTCTCTCTAACGCAAATTCAATCATAGTGGCTCACAATCATCCTGCCGGATCGCTGACAGCTAGTGCTGAAGACCTGGAAACGACTCGGCAGCTGTTGAAAGCCGGAAAGCTGCTTGGTGTTCCAGTCGTCGATCACATCATCGTGTCGTTCAAAGGAGAATGCAGTATTCGGGAAACATATCCGCACCTCTGGTTGGAATCCGATTAGGTCTATCTCCGTCAGGCAGTAGCGCCACAACGCCGTGTCAGTCTGGTAGCCTGACCGGTGGTGGACTACGAGGCATTAGAAACTGGAGGCGGGCTTAGGCCTGTCTCCGTTTTAGCCTGAAAAGAGGTTAGAGTATTTGATTTTCAACAGTCTGGATTTCAAATTAACGAGCGCCGGAGTCATCTCGGAATTATCGAGTGCGTATTCGACCCAGTCCTTTCGAAATTGTGACAGCGATGGGCTGCCTATTCTAGTCACCGGGATTTTAACTATGTTTGCTGGAGCATCTACATCAAACGAAGCAGGCGACTTCCCAAATGCTTTTGCGGCAATGGAAGCCGGAACGAAATGCATACACACAACCTTTGATGACTTGTTCTTAGTCGCGACCAAGTTGTCAGAATAATTATGGCCAAGCCGCGTCGGGTTCTTTTGAGGGAAATCTAAATTGAACTTTGCACCATTGAAGTTGGGTGCCCATTCCGGGCGAAAGGGAGACGCTTCCCAAACTGCTTGCTCGCAATAAAATTTGTCTACAGGAGACGCATTTATCGCTTTTAAAATCTTGTAGGTTGGATACCCCTCACTTGAGATTTCTACAGCCATTGAAATTTGAGTCCGATTAGTGGAGAGCAGTTTTGGTGAAAAGTTTCGATATGACTCACCCTCACACCAGTTTCGAATGGTTACCGCATCTGCTCGAATTCCCGTATTCGCGATTGCCATCGAGTACGTAACGGTGAGGAGCATCGCAGCAAGTGCAAAGATCGTGATTGTCCATCTATTACGCATCGCTGATTACTTCCCTTGGGACTGAACGTATCTTAACGCGGCTCAAATTATAGTGCACACTTAAGCAGTGTCAGGGTATAGAATCTAGCAGAGTTTTTGTGCCACTATATTCGGTGCTGAAAGTGCTAGGCGGTTTGATTAATACGGGCGAAAGCGAATACGTCGCTGTTAATTTCCAAATCGAGACCAGCTCTTCAAACGCCATTCGGCTAACAGGGACAATTCCGCCAGGCTTCGCGGTGACCTCTTTTGCATTTGAAGTCTCGGCAATTGGCTCGCTCTGCTGAATGAGCGCCTTGGGAGCGAAGGCGGGACGGATAACGGCAGGGACACTTTTCGTAAGCGCCTTCGCTCTAATTTAGTTTAGCAGAGCGGCCAAGCCCGTCGATTTTTTTGTGCGCTGCGCGCATTTTTTTGAGGGGGCTCAGGTCAAGCCGAATCCGGCAGTGGGAAGGAAAGCTTGCGGGTATTTGCGATTGAACTTAAGGTGTTGGCGGCAGGTTAAGCGACTTGCAACTTGCTATCCGCCTGGCGGCAACTCTCAAACGCCGATGCGGCTTGCGTAAAATGCGGCTTTTAAGGGTAATGGTGGCGTGACGTGAATCAAATCGCCGAACGCGCTCCGCGGGAATAAAATTTTGGGTCCAACCTAAATTTTGGAGCGGGGAGTGACGCGTCGTTAGCGATTAATACGGTGTTGAAGTCAACGTCATTTGGTGACGAGGAATGGCGCCGCCTTCGTGCTGCGAGACTTGGAGGTGCAGCACTCCGGCGGCGCCATTCCTCTTAGCCGCGCTGGCCTGGCTGGCGATCTAAGGTTAACGCACAGACTTTTTATGGCTGCCTTCGGCAGCCGCAGATTGAGAGTGTCGCTGAAAACACTGATGGCAGGCGGATGTCGAGCATTGTACGAGAGGAGTCATCGAGCCATTGCTTGATTTCGGTGACACCATAGCTGGTGATCTAAGGGTGAGCTGCGGAGAGGCATTTTCAAGCTATTGGCTGCCTTCGGCAGCCGTGGATATCGTCTTTGGGGGCGGGTCGAGATGGCAGGCGCGGGATTGCACTGGTGACAATCAAGTAGTGTGTCAGTGATTGACGAGCAGTGTAAATTTGTGTCATCTGCCAGACTTGGAGGCGCAGAGGACACAAATTTAAACTGCTCTTGATGCGCTGGCCGAGCTGGCGATCTAAGGAAACAGAACAGATTACAAGCTAATTGTAGAAGCGTTCCGGCTGCCTGCGGCAGCCTCCACTTACACAATGGGCTCCGGTTTTTTCAGCGTAGCATGGAACCTGAATCACCTCAATGACGCTGCGCGCCGCTTCGCGGTTGCCTTCGGCAATCATTGAGCTGCTTCAGAACCCATGCTCCTTCTGAATCAACCGGAGGAGGCTCCGGTACATAGGAGTAAGAGAAATGGACAATGTGAAATCAACGGTAATTCTGACACCGTGGGGACTCTCGCAAGGTTTGAAGAGATGGACGGACGGGATATTCGAGGTCGAGACGGCCGCGCACGGCGGTTTCCTCCTCACTTCGGAATGGAACGCTGTCATTCCTGATGCGCTCAAAGCTGGTAGTGCAAATGCAGAGCAATGCCGTCAGGGCTGGTACGAAGAAGACGACGACTGGGCGATTGTCGTGATCAGCTTCCCCTACATCTTCGGGGCGAAGGTGACGAGGCAAGCGATACAACATCTTCGAAACAACAATCCCAATTTCGCGCCTTATCTGGATGGCGAACTCGAAGAGTTTTGTCGAGACTCCAGCGCTACATGAATCAATAGGAGGGGCTTCGGCTCCTCCTTTTTTTCTCGTCGCATAATACGTTGAGAGGCGCAGCCGACAAACGCGTTTCGAACATTCTCAGGAAATTTAGCAGCGAGACTATCTGACGGACACAGTCAAACGCCACGATCATTCGATCACGGCGCATGAGGTTAGCAGAGTGGTGGGTTATTTACTTGGAACGAATTTTCTTTGCCGCTTTGGGTTCCTCCGTTACAGTTTCGTTGACGTACAGAGGCTCAGCGGTTTCGGGTTCAATAAGATTGATTCATCCAGTTCAGTTGAGTCATCCAAAAGGGAGTCATCAGTTTTGATAGAACCTAGAAGTTCAAAAACGAACGTACGTTTGCAGTTTGTCTTGGTTCGTTCATCAAAAGGTACTTCTTGCGTGCCCACCTTTTTCTTCCAGTGGCTATTTGCAAGCGCTCCGGTAACTTGAATCTTCCTACCGGTGAGTTTGCCTTTTTCCGAGCATTTAATTAAACGGTCGGCGGCTTCGTTCCAGAGTTCGCAATCGACCCAGAGCGTCGCGCTTTTTGTCCTTGTTTTTACTGCGTGATTTTTGGTGCACCTAGGAGAAACCAGCAACCTTTCTGTCGTCTTCGAATAACGATACGGTTGGCTCAGAGCCGATGTTGCCTATGATATTTAGTTGATTCACGCTTATTTTTCCTTTTGCTTTTGAAGTGGTGCGTGTTGCACCCATGCAGCCGATTCTACTGCCACCAGAAATGGAGTCACCCATATAATTTCTAATTTGCTGAAGCTTTCCCATCGTGATTCGCCTTAGGTGAAACGGTTTTGTAGGTGAGAAATTTTTGTAGGTACATGATTGTTTCTATGTAGCTACAAACGTTTTCCGGCTGCGTCCATTCGTATCCGGTGTTCCGTCTGCGCTGCGCTTACGCCGCATCGCATTCGGAAAACTTGATAGGGCTGTCCGAATCCGAAAAACATTTGCATCTACCTGGGGTGGTAGAACCTAAAAAATTTCTGCACCTAAAACCCGCTCCACCTGCGGCGTTATCACGACGGAAAATCTTCAACAAATTAGAAATTATACAGGTGACACCATTTCTGGTGGCAGTAGAACGTCCGCATGGGTGCAACACGCACCACTTCAAAACCAAAAGGAAAAATCATCATGAATCAACTAAACATCATAGGCAACATCGGCTCCGAGCCAACCGTATCGTTATTCGAAGACGACAGAAAGGTCGCTCGTTTCTCTGTTGCAATTAATGGCTACAGTAAAAACAAGGACAAAAAGCCGGCGACGCTCTGGGTCGATTGCGAACTCTGGAACGAAGCCGCCGACCGTTTAATTAAGTGCTCGGAAAAAGGCAAACTCACCGGTCGGAAAATTCAAGTTACCGGAGCACTCGCAAACAGCCACTGGAAGAAAAAGGTAGGCACGCAAGAAGTACCGATGAACACCAAGTACTGCAAAGTCCGTTCGTTTGAACTTCTAGGTTCTATCAAAACTGATGACTCCCTTTTGGATGACTCAACTGAACTGGACGAATCAATCCTTGAACCCGAAACCGCTGAGCCTCTGTACGTCAACGAAACTGTAACGGAGGAGCCCAAAGCGGCAAAGAAAACTCGTTCCAAGTAAATAACCCACCACTGCTAACCTCATGCGCCGTGATCGAATGATCGCGGCGTTTGACTTTGTCCTTATTTTTTAGAGGTACGGCATTCGCCGAATTTTATTTATTTGGATAGTCTCTATTGCTGCCAAATTTCCTGAGAATGTTCGAAACGCGTTTGTCTAGATTGATAATAGAGGTGGATTTCGCTGTAAGACGTAGAGAATTGATTTGATTTATTTCGAAGGCGGTCGTAGAAGAGATTGGCTGCGAAACATAAAAGTGTAGGCTGCGATACCTCATTTGCGTAAGCGTATTGAGATGGCTCGGCTAAGATAAATGGTAGTGTCGTTAGTGGTGTCGTCGGTACTAAATTTATTGCTTATGTTTTTGGTTCTAACAGGATAAAGAATGTCGGCGCGAGACCGGAATGTAGGCGCCCTTGCGGGTTTTGCTGTCGACAATGTAGTGTAGCCTGTCTGCAATTTCCCCGAAGCACTGAATATGGTGGCTTCTAGCTGTCGACAGATGCTTGACGAAAACTTTGAGATATCTAGGAAAACTTACGCACGGACAACATCTGCCAGCGCGTCTGTCTCTGTAATTCGACCAGCGAATGCTCAACAAAAAACCTTCCGACATGATGCCGGAAGGTCGAGAAAAATTTTGTAAGTAAGTTTGAAAAGGGTTTGAAAAGCATTTGGGAGGAGCAGCGCTCCCGATTGGCAGGCTACGAACGATCTCGGTCGTCGTCGCGCCCTCCTCGTTGTTGCCAACGGAGTTGACGTTCTAAGTTGGCGTTCGCTCGTGCTTTGATGTAAGCGTTGTATCGTCTTTGTTGCTCAGCCTTACAGGCCTCATAACTGCCTCTGAAAGTCATTTCGCCTTTGCTGTTGAAGAGTCCCCACTTTTCTTTTCCTTCTGACATGAGTTTTCACCGCTTCTTCATTTAGAGTTTTAGTGACAATTACTGATTGCCTGTCTGCAATTTGCAGACAGGCAAAGCGTGTACAGTTAAGCGTTTGCGAGAATTTGCAGACAAAATGCCGACACTTTTTCTTCGCTGTTTGGAACTATTCATCTGAGCTGCCACCATCACCGTCCTCCATCATCAATCGCTGAAGGCGTCCCTGAATAACTGACTTCGAGAGCCTGCGTTTCTTTGTTTGTTCACGCAGGATTTCATCATGGTCTTCGACGGTCTGCGAAACTTCCGCAAGAGATGGAATGTTTCGAAAAACTTCTTCCTGCAATTCGATTTCTTCGTCACTGAGTTTTGGGATGAGGCTTTCGTCAATGACTAATGCTTCTGGATAGACCGGTGGGTAGGTGGCGATGATCTCATCGAAAATACTGGGGGCGATTTTATCGAAGAGCACAGGGCGGGTAGTCGCTGTGAAACAGATTGCCTTTCCTTCCTTGAGATTCAAAACCTCATCGGGCGCTAAAAGTTTTCTTCCGTAGAATCGCGGTGCCAGGTGTGGAATGAAATCGCGTCGTGTTTCATTGCCGAGTTGATCTGAAATAAGACGCGCGGTGGTCAACTCATTCGGTCGAAAAAATATCCGAGTAGCTGGTTGGGAAATGATGATTTTTGCGTCCTCGAATCCGTAGACTTTTTTGAGCTGCTCCAGGTCCTGCATGCCAATAAGCATTGGGATTCCTGCGTGTCTCAAAATCGTTAGCTGACCTGGAAGGTCAGGGAGATAACCGAAGTTCGTCAATTCATCCAGCACCATTTGTAGTGGCACGAAGTTATCTCGTTTTTTCTTGTAGTTATCCATGATTGTTTCAAGAACGAAACTAAGCATGACTGAAGCGACCGGCTTCATCTGCCTTTTCCCGGCTGGAACTGCAAGGTAGAAGGTGAAAAGTTCGTTTTCCAGAACGGCGAGATCGACGGTTGTCGTCTGGGTAAGAGCTATCACGGTCGGGTTGAGCCAGGGGCTGAGCCGGACTAGAAGACCGACCATGACTCCGTTCAGGAAGCCATCAGATGAGAGCCGAAACATGGCAAGACATTCCTGTTTGCCGACGTCGGCAGTGCCGCCTTCCTGAATGAACTTGACCAGGTCTTTTCTTCCTAGTGCGAGCGTCGTCCGAACCCAGGCCAGGTCCTTTTTCATGGTCGCCGCAATCATCAAAAGGGCGGTAAGCAATTGACGTTCAGCTGTTTCCCAGACTTGATCGCCGACGTGGCTATTTGCTGTTGTGTTTCGTATGATCAAATCGGCGAGGTCTTGTGCTTGACCTACCGTTCTCACTCTGTCTATGGGATTGATCCGGCAGGAACGTGGGTCTTGTGGATTGAAGAAAAATATTTTGTGACCGCGTGCTGCACGATAGCCGGATGTTTTTTTGTATAAGTCAGGCTCCACTCCATCAGGTGTTGCCTCGGTGACGACAGCACTTGAATCCACATCGAGGAGCAGGTTCGGCACGAAGATGCTGGAAGTCTTTCCGCATCCTGTTGGTCCGCACACCAGACCATGTCGCACTCGTTGTTTGGCCGGCACTGAAAATACTTTACTTGCATCGCCATTAATGCCACCGACTATCAGTGAGTTTTTTTGAACTTCGTCGTGCAGGTAGACGCCATCGAGTTCTGCGAAGGATGCCCACTTAGCGGACCCGAATCGATTGTCTTCCGATTTGCGTTTATTCGAATCAAGCCATCCGTCATATGCAGCATTCAATTTTGCTTTCACCGACGCGATTTCTCGAAGGCAAGTACCAAGGGACCATGAGTTGTTTATTTCGCAAACCGATATCGTCACCTGTTTTTCTGTCCAGCTTTTGGGGTCGTATTCGATCTCGGAGCTTCCTGGTTCTTCTGACCAGCATGCAGTAATTTGAAAAAGCATTGTTTTGATCGACCGCATAGCTATCGATTGTTCTTTCTTTGAACCGACGAGAACACCGTCGGCAGCTACCTCGCAGCGGTATCCCATCGGGATGAAGATACCTGCGAGAATTTCTTCTATCGATTTGAATGGGGCTTTAATTTGAATTGTTGCTACGGATTCTGGCATTAGTTTTTATCCTCTTGAAGATGGGAATTCGCGACCTGCATCGTCCTCACGCTCGCGTGATTCGTTATCTCCAGCCTGGAAGCTGGATTTGTCCGGCGGCTCGAAGTCGGTCATCGTGCCGGTTACATCCACTGATTGCGACTCATCGGATGAATTAGTCTGTGATTCGTCTGATGCTGTATTGACCCCGAACAAGTCGGGTAAAGAATCTGAATTTCCTGAAGCCTTGTCGGCGACGATGGCAGCAAGTTCATCGCCTCTTTCCCTCTCGTTTTCCCGAGTTAAGTCAAAACGTTCGAGAGTTCTGTCCATTACACGGTCGTGCTCCAGGTGCGACCTCGTGTAGCTGTTTCCAGCTTCTCGCATCGTCTGGTAGCATTCGCGAGTCAGGTATACGTCGCCCTTGCTATTGAAGCGGTCTCGTTTCGTTTGGTCGGCGAAAGCTCGGTCGGCTTTATTCACTGCGCGTTCTACGTTCATTGCGCCTATCGATCTATCCTTGTCGATAAGCTCATCGGCACGTTTGTCGGTACCATCATTCAGCAAGTTGCGCGCGAGTTCATCCTCGCGTTCCGCCTTACGCAAGTCGTTGACGAGTTCATCCTGACGCTCAGGTTTGTTCAGGTCGCGGACAAGCTCATCCTGACCTTCTGGCTTGTAGATGTCGCGAAGTTTTTCATCAGGCTCATCTCTGACCAGAGGTTCAGAGGTTCTTTGCGCCTCATCGATTTTGATTCTCTGTGGAGCCTCGTTTACTTTCTCGATGGCGCGCTCGGCTATCTCTCTGCCGTCAGGAATGCGACCGGCTATCAAAACATTGGCATGGAAATGATCCGTGTCTCGGTGGACGTTTCCGTACCAGATCAAAGAATGTCCGAGGTGGTCTTCCAGAGCCTTCATTTGATGGCGGGTGTAGTCGACGAGATCGATAGCGTTTGAACCAGGCGAGATCATCATCTCGTGGAAAGCAACTCGCTCACCTTTGTTGGCGAGCAGCGATTTCTGTACGTCGTTAGGAGTGATGTCGTTGTCGAATCGAGAGAAGAAAGTCTTATCTCGAAGAAGATTTTTCTCCTCCAGCTGAGTGCCGTTTGCGTCGGAGTCGCGCTCCAGTTCTTTGTCATCGCGGTGTTTGTCATTGGAGTAGTAGAAGATCGCTTTTCCAAGAGCTGCATTTGCAAATTTGTTGTTTAGGACGAAGCGACCACGAATGACTGTCTTCGGCAAACCGAAGCGCTGCTGTCCACCACGCGGGTAGACGACATTCGGGACACGATTGCGACCGAATTGGACCTTGATCTTGCCACCGCCGCCCCCTCCGGGGCGGTCGGCTTTGTCGGCATTTAAAAAACTGTTGAACCAGGCGGACCCGCTCATGATTCGGAATCCTCCTGGTTTTCGATCTCAACGGGCTTCACTCGCAGTTTTCTGCGGCGAAGAAAATCGTCTGCGTACGTCTCTGATTTTTCGCGAAAGTGTTTCTTCTGCTCTGGAGTTGCCTCGATGAGGAAGTTTTGATCGACGAAGTAGAGGCATTGACCGACTCCGAACACCGCGCGAACCATGAGCGACGCGAAGTGCTCTTGAATTTTTTCCAGTCTCTCTTCGACGTATGCAAATTGACTTTTAGTCATACCTTCGGCACGACGAGCGAGGGCTTCGTGCAGAAGCTCCCTCGTCATATCGGAAACAGAATGTTTCTCATTGACGGCGAGACGTTCAATCTCGTCGTACACTTTTGCCGAAACGCGCAGAGATATCCGTGGCGATTGCATCTTCATAGGTCCTCCTATTTAGCGACAGAGCGCATTTCCATGTAATCGATTTCCTCCTGGGAGACTTCGACTACTTCGTGCGCGGGAAGCTCGGAATCGATTCGAGCAAGGATTTGTTTTGCATGCATCTGGAAGCGACTGCTCTCCATAACGGAGGCGAATGCATTTCCACCGAACACCAGAGTTGTTCGTGTGGAGTCCGAATCGATGTCGTAATCGATGAAGACTTCCAAAATAAGCAGGTTCTGGGAATTGGCGTTCCGCAGCTCGGGTGCGAATGGAAATGCATCCGGTGCCGTGAGTGCGAAGCTGAAATAGCCACTTACGAGGTCGATGACTCGCGGATACCACTGGACGGCACCGTAGTGGGCGGCAGTCATCGTGCGTTGTATGGCGTTCGAGACTTCGTCGACTTCATAACGGTGAAGGCGCCTTTGATAACGAACGCTGTTAAGTTTTTTGCGCAAGTAGTTTTTGATTTTGATGAAACTAAATGCAGTGACCGCAAGTGCGACCGGAGTGGCAATGGCATTACTCAGCGCGTGCGCTTGTGGCGTCAGATCTCCGGCACACCATATCAGTGTGCCGGTGCTAACCCAGGTAGCAGCTCCTGTCAGAAGGGAGAGCGTTATGGCGTTTTGCATGTTAGGCAACCTCGTTTACGTTGATGTCTCTGACTTTGATTTCAAGCATGCGTGTAACTTGGACGGAGAACTGGTCGTTCTCTTTGATCAATCGATGAGCACGTTGTTTGACTGCTTTGAGCTGGTCGATTGTTTTCGCAAGGTGATTACGGTCTGCATGTCGGCACTCCGTTTCCATAAGAATTTCAAGGGCGCTTATGCTCTCGTCTGCTGCGCGTAGCGCTTCTGCCGGAAGGGCATTCCCGATAAACCAGCGAGAGACATAGAGAGAATTTGATGCGCGTTGGTCCAACTGAGAAGACGTTCCGTTTTCCAGACCCTCTTCCATCCGGCGGATTATTTTGTAAGCAAGGTCACGATGACCGCGACTCTGAAGCACGGTAAGAGCGAGTTTCCAGGCTTCGTCCCAATCGTTCTCATTACCGAAGTGGGCGGTCGCCGAAAGTTCGATCAACGCTTCTTCAAGTGCGTTGAGTGCCTTCTTCGATTCTGCTTTGTCGCTCAGCTCCGCATTGCGGGCTAATTCCAGGAGAGTCTCGATTTGATTTGCTTTATCCATGATGATGTCCTCAGAAGTTGTGTGTGTGGTTGGTTCGTGGGTCTGTACTATGCACACTGGTCGTGGCTGTCGATTTGTCGAAGGGTGTGCGCGAGCGTCTCGGTCGCCGTTTTCTCGTCGGCAAGGAGCTGAACGTAATTGGCTGCGATCTGTTGGCTTATCCAGTTGTTCGGCGGCAAATGCGAACACGCGGAGAGAGCCTTTAAGTAAGCGGACTTAGCTTTGTCGAATCTGTTCAGCGAGTGCTGGCAGTTGGCGGTCAAATGCGAGACCGTGATTACAGCGATGGGGTCAAAAGCGTTGATAGTCAGGAGTAAATCGAGAGCAGTTGCGAAATCTCCATTCATCACTAAGGTGGTGGCTTTGCATATGTTCGCTTCGACTCGTTCGCTTTCCGAGCGGGCGACCAGGAGCGCTTCATCGAAGCAGAAATATGCAGAGTCGAAGTCATGCTCGTGCTGGTTGATGTAACCTGCATGCATGAGTTGATCGAAGACGTCGACGGTCATTACTAGCGACCTCCATTTTGGAAGAGGCGCTCTGTTCCGTTCAGTCCGTAGCTGTTACGCCACACGCCGGAACCTGAATTGAAATAGGGGTCGCGTCGGATTGGAGTCGGCGGCGCGATGTTCATCGGCTGAGAGTACGGCGAATAAGCGATCCGGTAACGCACGTTTCGATTGCGCTCTACGCGGCTCAGAGCAGCAAGTGCTTGCTGTCTATCAGCTCCACCAGCTCGGGCGACGTTGGAGAGCCCCTGGAGGGCTTTAGCGTAGATGCGTTGACCGTCACCGCCGTCCGCTTCGATAACGCTTACAAGCGCTTCGAGGTAGACCGGAGCGTTGACCAAGTCCGTGTAGTTGTAAGTCCACGTGCCAAGAGCGCTCTCAACCTGCTTCTCCAGAAGGATTGCGGCTTCGGTGAAATCCCGCTCGTCGAGGAAGGTCATAGCCCAGCGTCCAAGAAGGACGTTCACATCGCGAGGTGATTGAGAGCGCAGCAATGGATACGCTTTGGTGAAGAACGACTTGGCTTCGGACGGTCGCTTCAGTCGTCTTGCGCACTCGCCCATGTCGCTGAGAATTAGACCGAGGTAGCGTTTATCTTTGACGTCATTGACGAGATAAGAAGCTTTTCTGAACTCGCTGATTGCATCCTCGTAGCGGCCGGCTCTCATGAGCTGCGAGCCACTTACTGCGTACTCTTGAGCTGATTTGAAGGGCACCGTGAACGCCTGCGCCGGTGTTTGCAGGCTCAAAGCGATGATACCGAGTGTGATACCGCGTTTGATTTGAGTTGAGAGTGTCATGTTCGCCTCCATAGCGTTGGGAAGAGGCTCTGCTCTGATAGCGACCCAGAGTCCTCAATTCACAAACAGGGAGGGACGGAGCCGACTCACCGCGAGCGGCTCCGCATCGCACTTCGTTTATGCTGTATTTCTAACCTTATGAATTAATTCGAAATATCCATCGATAGCTTTGTCGAGTCCGTGAAATTCGATAAGAGGATTATTTAATTCAGGGCAATCTAGTTCTGACAGTCTGAGTTGACGCTTCTGCCGCACAGCCTGCGCCTTGTCGATTTCAAGGATCCACTTTCGTTCGTTGCGCAGAGCTTCGAACCGAGAGAAGTGGCAACGTTTTTTTATGATGTCCATTATTTTGCTGACCAGCAGTCGAGCTTCTTCGAAGCTGCCATTTCGGATGTAGCACTCTAGGAAGAACGAGATAGAGCGGGCGTTGATGTTATGCTTGCTCCACTCAACGAACTTCAAAACAATCGGCTCTGCTTTCTGCAAACAGAGGAGTGCCGATTTATGGTCGCCCCTCATGGCGTAGAGATCATTAGCAAGCATGAGATGAGCTAATCTCATCGAGAGCTGGCTGTTGGACGTGGATTCCGGTAGGTCATCGAACATAAACTCAATCGCTTCGATGAGGTAGTCGATGCGCGATTCTTCGTACTCGACATCGGTAGTTGCGAAGACGATAGGCGTGTTTTCATTGTTATCGTGTTGCATAGATTCGCTCCTGGCGAGTAGGGTGGCGTGAACGAGACCCTTGTGCTGGTGAGGCACAAGCTCGGTCCGGTGAATGGCCGCCTGTTCTCTGTCAGAACACCGCAGCTCATCCAAATCGACCACAGTCGAGGAGCTATTTTTTAAATAAAAGGTTTCGCGAAGATTGATGGTCACTTGAAAAATCCGTTGAGATTAGTTCGATTGGACTTCCGTCCGGGCATGAGAACTTGCTCGCTAGCGACCCAAGACTCTCAAAATGCATGCTCAACAAATTTCTCTTCTGTGACATCTCCTGTGTGCGTAAATTTAAAGACGACAATCGTGCTTGAATGTTTCCCTATAATACTGCCGTCAACCACAGGTTTCACTGGGGTTTTCCCTGTGAGTTGCCTCTTGTGAACGCGGTTCATTTTTCAAGCTCGTGCATATAATGTATGCAGTTTTCCAATTGACCGTTTGTTTCTCATGATGGATCGACTTTCAATCGCGAAGAAATACAGAGAGAAGTCTGACGAATCTATGCGGGCTGCTTTAGTTTGTCTTGAGCAGGATCATTTAAGAGGAACGTTCAATCGTTCCTGGTACGCAGCGATGCAAATAGTCACAGCGGCTGTTTATCAATTACTAAAAGATCAGCCGCGTGAGGGGCAACCGAATTGGAAGCACGAGAATGTACCTTTCTTGTTCGAGAGTTTGACCAAGAAAACCAGGTCTTATGAAAAACACAGACATCTGGTAGTTGCGATGAAGCTTTTGCGACAACAGCGAAACAATGCTGATTATGCTGCGCCGGATGAATTGAACATGACGAAGGAGCAAGCGAAAGTAGCTGTGCAAATCGCAACTAAGGTCAGAGAAGCGGTTTGTTCGATGATGGATGATGCTGAAAATGAGTGAACAAGAGAAACCGGACGCAGGGCGCGAAGCCGTCACTTTACCTGGAATTCCCGGGAAAAAATTCTACTTCGATTCAATCGACTTCAATCGGACTGAACACGCTCAGACATTGAGCGTAAAGGTTGACCATCAGCTCGGTACGATGACGGCAAATCTGAGAACGGAAAACACCGAAGACCTCGAACGACTTGTTTTGGAATACATGGAAAAAGCACGAGTGATCGTGCCCGATGTGCGCTTGAATTTTGCAGAAATAGTCTGGGAATCCGATGAAGAGCTGAGTCTTGTTCTATCGATCACGCTCCCGGTCGGCATCGGAATCATGTCTGACGAGGGATTTAAATTGCAGGATTTAGCACAGCTCATATCCGACACGAGTGGAAATAGAGTCTCCGTCGAGTATTCAGAATATCGACGAGGTAACATCATACCCCTCAAAATTCCTGCTGAATTTCAATCAAATACTTTTCAAGAACATCAAAAGTTGATGTGGGCACATATGGCTTTAGATGGTATGGCGCGAGGTGCAGGCGACCGGGGCTTCGAGCAGCGCTTGAGAGACAAGCCTAAACACCTGGGTGCTGAAAACGGAAGTATTTTGCGGCAGATTATGTGGAAAATCGATACGCCGAAGACGCGCGAGTATTCTGCGATTATCTTGATTACAATAATCACCTACGTTGTTTGCTTATTCTTATGCGCTTGGATTGAATCGTTGAAGCGTTAAAAATTCGCACCACATGTGATGGCGATTTTAGTAAGCAAAAAAAGAGCCGGAGCCGCACAACGCCTTGTGCGACCCCGGTGACCATGTCTGTTAGTTAAACTTTTATTCTGCCCTGTTGAAGTGCATAGATTGAATCATGTAAGAGGTAATTACAGTTTTCAGACCCTGAGTTTCATTCGTAATGTTCTCAATATCGGGGCTTGGTGCGTTGGTTATTGCGTCAAGTCTGAGCTTGCGTTTTTGTTCTGCACGTTCTATGTGGTTCTCCCACTGAGCCAGCATCGTCGTTCGATTTTCTGTTTGGGAATCTTCTCTTAGTTGAATTATTTCCATAGCTGCGCTGGCGACACTTCGGGCTTCGTCGAAGAGCCCTACGCGACAAAGGCAAGTTAGGAAGAACTCGACTTCGTGACTGCTCACACAGTCGGAAGAGTTTCTGACAAGGTGAAAGAATAAGGGCTTCGCTCGTTGGATGGCAACCTCGGCAGCTTCCAAACAATTTTCGCCGATGTACATGTCCGCCAACACTAGATACAGTGCAAAGCGAAGGGATAGCGAATTCTTTTGTTTCGCGTGAAATTCCTGGAGTGCAGCTTCCGCTTTGACTCGTGGTGCGCTTAAAATTGCTTCCAGTTCTGGGTCGCTTCCGCCAGTCAAGTCGATGGTGTCTACAACGATTAAACGTGGTTGATCGTTTTGTTTGGACTTTCTATTTTTCATTTCTGTCGCTCCTTGCGCGTGGTGTTTACAGTGCGCGACGAACGCATTTGCCAGTTGCGAACTCGTGCGTGAGGACGGCTGCCTGTTCCGTTGAACACCGCAGTTCATCCAATCAGACCCACCAAGTGCTTGGTCAAAGAAATTGGTTTTAGAAGTTGTTTGTTTAGTACAGCTCAATTCATAACCTTTTGGTTGACTGTTCATGCAGAGAGCTTGCTCGACCTGCGACCCAAGCTTCTCAATTGCCCGAAGAGTGAACGCGCAAGTCACACTCTTCGGTTCCGAACAAATCAGGCTAGTTGTTCTGTTCGTAAGGGGTGCCTGGACACCACTTCCAGTAGCTGACGTCGTAGGCGTAGTCTGCGCGCTCCATCTCGTGTTCGCTCAGAGGTGTGTCGTATAGCGCTTCAGGAATGTCGAGCGCGTCTGCGAAATAATTCGCTTTCTCATGCCATTCAATTCGTTGTTCGATGGGGAAGAGAAACTCTTGAGTGAGTTTCGCGCGGAGCAGTTTGCGCGCCGATGGCGTGAGGTCAGCATTTTTAGACATGATTATGTCGATACAATGTTGAGACAATCTCTTCGCCTTGGCGTACTGATTCAAGTCAAGCATGAGATTGATGGTGGGGTAAATATTTTCGAGTTGAAAGTGTTCGCCTCTGAGCAGTATCTGATACAGAGCCGGTTCGAGCTTTTTGAGGATAGCTTTGGTCGCCGAAGTCGCGCCGATGTCTATGTACATCCAGCCCAAAGCTAAGAGTCCACCGTAGACAGTGCACAGCGAAGTTTCGTTGGGCATTTCAGTGTGCATCTTCCACAGAAAAGTTACGTACTCTTCGCACGCCTGAATGCGCTCGTTTTCGTCCTTAATAGTAGTGAGCGTTTCCTCAAGGTAGATGATGTGACTTGCCATCGTGTCGTTCCTCATTTGCGGAACTCCGCCCGGCACTCGCCGCCACGGAAATTCCAATCAATTGAAGAGGCGTCATCAACATATCTACCGACCAACCCGATAATTTAGGAGACGAATGCATGAAAAAAATGTTCCGTATCGGATATCACAACGTAATTGTTGCTCAGGTCCGAAGATTCGATAAGTGAAAAATGCCTGAGGAAATGTCAGGGTTTTCCCCCCGGCTAATAGTTCTTTCTTTGGCGTTATCATTTTATGTTTTGGACAATACAGCATTTATACCAGATGTGGTGCGTGGCTGTATTTATCGGAGAGAATTCATGGCAGAGCAAAGTGATTACGACTCCAGTGATGAGATTGAAGAATCGAAGTTTGTGGATCCTAAGTATCTCGATATTTTGCGTGAAGCCGGGTTGTTTGTTTCGCCGCCAAGATCGCTGTTCGACGGCGAGTGGTATTGGATAGTCAAGCCCACGACAGCTTCCGGGAACAGTGTAGCTGGTCGCAGTTCAGGATTTATCTCGTTTTACAAAGATATCCAGTGTCCCGATACTGATGCACCGATGCTCAAGCTCTGTTATGGAAGCGGCAAATGGCAAGTGGATGGAATCAGTCATGCAGGTGGTATGGGACCGGGTGATTTCGTCACCTACTGGGGAAATCCAGAAGACGCGCTCGATGACATTTTAGATTTCTATTTTGGTGATCCTAGAAGAATGAATTTGAAGAATCGAACAATGCGCTTTGAAGAGGCTGCTTCAGCTGAATAGTCTGAATGCCTCGAATGCAAGATATCATTTGCGCTCGTTGTCTGTAAAAGGTCAACAGCATTGACACGGGTCCTCTGTCGCCTGCAATTCGGCAGCCGCCGCAGCGAGCGTGCGCGTTTGGTTGATGGGTGTGTCGAATTTAGTTGGGCGCGCTCGTGGCTGCGGGCAAAAAGCCTAGCAGGCGACGAACCCGTATCAATGCTGTTGATCCGGCGAGTTCTGATACCTGACGGTGTCCATCGGAAAGGACTGGCTCAGTCTCGCGATTCACTTGCCGACAGTGTGGACAAAAATCATTCCTTCGGGCGACACTAAAATGGTTTGCATTGGGAATACTAAAAATTGCAGATCGCTGAAAAGTTCTCTGCGGCGATGCAAACAGCGGAGCCAAAAGAGAAATGAAGAAGTCGAAGGAACAAGAAGCCTACTAAATTCGATTGCCGGAGCACTTTTTGTTAATCTCCGAAATGCGAAGTTAGCGCTCGACGATGAGGACGCGGCACAGACGTATGGCAAAGAGAACAGAGTTAACAACCCTCGAAATGATCGAATCTGAGTACAAGACTGCCGCTCCCCAGGCGCAAGAAGTCTGCGAGCAGATGGTTTCCATAATTAAAAACGCAATTGAAACGGAATCCTTGGATCTTGCGTTTCCAGTCGAATCGCGTGTCAAAAGTTTGAATTCGATTGTGCAAAAACTTCGAGGGAGTAATCCGCTGAAGAATATTTATAAGCTTGAACGCATAAAAGACTTAATTGGAATCAGGCTTGTGGTGTGCTTCTCGCGGGATGTGGATCTGGCTTGTGATTTGCTCCAGAAATATTTCATCGTCGATTCGGTGAAAATAATTGCTCCGCACGACAAAGAGTTCGGGTACCAGTCCATTCACTACATCGTCAAGCTCAAGGCTGATGCGGATAGCAACGTTCGTGTAAGCGGAACCGCCGCCGAGGTACAAATTCGCACGCTTGCACAACACTGCTGGTCCGCCGCTTCTCACAAGTTACATTACAAGAGTGAGTTCGAGGTCGCCAAAGAAATTAAGCGGCCGCTTGATCGAGTTGCTGCGCTATTGGAAATCGTGGACGACGAATTCAATCGTCTTCTTGAAGCTCGCGATGAATATCTATCCCAGATTGATTACGAACCTGATGACACGCCGCTCAACATAGACAACCTTGAGTCAATACTTCGACGGCAATTCGTCGATCAAGAAAATTGGTTTAACTACAGTGATGTGTCATACGTTTTGGAAGACCTTCAGTTCTTTTCCGTAGACACTCGCGGTAAGCTCAAAAATCTTTTTTCAAAACGAGATGCGCCAAGTCGAACGGTGGATTCTGAACCACAGGTTGAGGAGCAAACATTTTCAGTCGACCCCCAGGTGCTGGACTATGACTATGACTATGACTCCGGTTGGGAAGACATACCCGAAGATGAAAGTCCCGATGCCGTTGTGCTGACACTGTTAGCCGTAGAGTATCCCCAAAAGTGGAGGGACTATCAGCTCGATAGGGCGCAAAAGGCTTTTGCTGACATTGCAGCTGAGTACATCAAGCAGAAGGGGGATTAGCGTTCTCCGAGCCAGAAAAGTAATTGACGTCGTCTTGCCGAATGCGGTCCACGCGTCACGTCGAACCCGCTCTCGTTCTAACTGTTTTTTACCACTCTCATTCAATTAGGGAGTTACTGTATGCTTCAAGACTCGCGCCAAGAGCTGTTGTCGCTATTCTCCGAGAAGGAGAAGGCTGTTATCGAGGAGCTGCGAAATGCGACCGCCTCGTTCCGTGGTCACCCGCTGACGGGCTTGGTTTTGCATGAGGGTGACGGCTTCGAAAGTCAACATCTGGCAAACGTCTTGAGATGTCTGGAGAGGATAAATAAATACAACCCAGACTGGTTCAAATCGTCCAAAATCCGACGCCGATTACTTTCACCCCTCATCTCAACAAGCTCAGGGGTGCTTGGGGAGCTTAAAGCATATGGTTACCTGCTCACGGCTTTTCCAGCTACGACGCCGATACCGGAGAAAAAGAATAGTACGCCGGATTTTCTAGTTCCACATTACCTTGGCGAACCTGCAGATCCTGTCTACGTAGAAGTCCATTCGATGGCATGGTCTGGAGAAATGGACATCGAGTTTCAGAAATTTTCCGATGATTTTAACGACGGAAACATCGGTCACGAGAGCGGAGGCGTTCGAATTGCTGAACTCCCACTTCAACCCTTCTCTGGCAAAAAAAGAGATTCGTTAACAGAGGATGCCGTGAGTAAAATCGCTGGAATAGGCCACAAGGCTGCTCAAATTCCCGATGGCGCAATTGGAGTGGTATGGCTCAATTTCGAGCAGGCTGACTGGGAGCTATGCATCTCGACTGATGACAGTTTTCCTATGTATTCAATGTCGACTGGAGGCGCGAGGTCTGGTCTGATCTGGAATGCTCTCTATGGGATCAACGGAATGCCACTCTACGAAGACTGGCCAGATAGAAAGTCCATGGTTCTGCAACACCCCGGAATGTTCGCTAATACCGATATCTCTGCCGTAATCGTTAACCTCAGTCGCTCAGTCGTTTTGTTCGAAAATCCAGCTGCGAAAGTCCCCTTGCCCGACTGGTTTCGGAGCCAGTGCTTCAACCTCCCTTGGTTCAGGTTGCAGTTTTCGAGAGTTGTAGTCGACGCGCAGAATTTCGCTTCGTCGATTGAACGAGAGCGTGAACTATGCAGAGCAATTCAAAACATTCAGGTGATGGCGAACTGGTGACGCTACACGTTGTGGCGCCCAGATGTTCGACGCTTAGCTGACTTAGGGGAAGTGCTTGATGGTTTGGCTGATACCGTAGGTGGTATCAGCCATATGTGATGACTGACGCTAGCCGGGTCTACCCCGAGGTAGCAATCTGACAACAAGAACGTAGACTGCGATAATAGCAACTAGTAAATGAAGATTCGAGAAGGTCATGATAAGTTCATCGCCAGGAGTTACGTGGTCTTTCGAATCACGAAACACTGTCATTGTGAACAGATGCTCCTGGTCTTCTCGATGACTATGTTCAGCTGTCTGATGAAGCTCCATCGACGCGTTCATAGATTCGCCACCTGACGAACCTTGAACGAGTGTCGAAGTGGCAACTCCCGTGGAGTTGAATTCGTTGTTAAATGAAATATTTGGACTTAAGATTATTTGGTACCTCGTTTTTTTTGTTGGAATATCTACTATTCAGTATAGCATTTTGTATACACGTTGTCAATATGTAGTTTGAATGTTCTGGTGGAGGTTTGGCTGATCGGTCGAACGGCTTATCTGTCAAAGGTTGAACCCATACAAAAGTATGGTATTCTGGCTTAATTGGTCCACGAGTGAGTACGTCGGGAACAGTGGAATGGGATTTAAGACTTCAGACCGGATTTCTCCTGTAGCATGGGAGTTGCTCGCGAACTTAACTGACAGGAAAGGCTCGGGTGCTCAGATGTTCGATGTAAGAAAAAATCGCATTCAAGCCATCAACTACAACATCTTCCTGGAATCGCTCGGCTATTCCTTGCCGAAGCTCCGGCAGCACCAGGATATCTGGAATCGTTTTATCTTCATTGACAGTCTGCTTGCTGATTTTGGCGGTCTGGCAGCAGCGGTCGGACGGTCACCAGAAGAGATAGAGCAGATCTCGAGTCGGGTCATTTCGACTTTCCAGCGTTCAACGCTGGATTTTTCAATAACGACAATCAACGATGATGCTTATCCGGCTAGTCTTCGGAAGCTCTCAAAACCGCCGTTGATGATTTTTTCGCGCGGTGTTATAGAATACGCGAACGACCCTTGCGTGTCGGTAGTAGGTTCAAGGGTTGCCTCGGAAGAGGGACGGAGACGCGCTCAGAAACTAGCCATTTTGCTCGCTCAAAATGGCTACACCGTTGTCTCCGGCCTGGCGGCGGGGATCGATACGGCAGCTCAAACCGCGATTGTAAAAGCCGGTGGAAAAACTATCGGCGTGATCGGCACGCCTATCGACCAATGTTATCCAAAAGAAAACATCACCCTTCAAGAAAAGATAGCGACCGGGCATCTGCTGATATCGCAGTTTCCGCTGGCCCAGCCGACGCAGAAGTATAACTTCCCACAACGCAACTACACGATGTGCGGACTTTCCAGTGCTACCGTGATTGTGGAAGCTGGTGAGACTAGTGGCGCTCTCTACCAGGCGCGATACTGTTTGCAGGAAGGTCGAAAGCTTTTTGTGATGAAGAGTTTGCTGGAGAATAAGGCGCTGACGTGGCCGAAGACTTATGTGAAGCGAGGCGCGATAGTTCTCGAAAACATCGAGCAATTGGTTTCCGAACTGAAGAATTTTGAGATTGTGCCGAATGCGCCGGATGATCAAGACCGGCAGCTCAGCCTGTTTGCCTAATGTTCTTCACTCTGCAAAAGATCGAAGGCTTTATCATCAATGTCGATGACTTTCGAGACGATGCGGCTCTTCTCGATCAGATCGTCGACGAGTTAAAACCTCGCTACAAGTTGGTTTTCGCAAGTAAGTCAGGAACAGATTTTTCAGCTTTGAGACTGACAGAAGATGACGTGGTCGTCGCCGAATCATCCTTCGAAAAATTCATGTACCAGAACGTTTTGCGTCGAGCCATCACAAAAATGGGCTCGGCACCTTCCACAACTGTGTTTCTGTGTAAGGATGCTGGTTCGTTGCGCAGCGCTCACGAACTGCTTCTTGGAACGATCTTGATGCACAGGCATTCGGTTGCGCCTCTGGAAAGGCTCAAAATTTTTCAACAGTTTCCCGATTTTCTTGTGCAAGACCTCGAAGACCTCCGAGTTTGTCTGAGCGGTGAATGTCTGGGATTTGGCGGCGAGTTTCTTGCCGCACCTGAAGGCATTTTTCTTTTCCACGAAGACGACATCAAGTACCACGAGTATCCGCTCGTGCCTAATCTCGAACATACCGATTGCCCAGTGCACGTAGCCGGACGATATTTCAGCCCATCCGATCCGCGTTATTCATTTCATGCCTTGAGCAACAGAATCCTGCACTCTAAGAAGAACCCGGGAGCGCAGGCTGAATGCTTCGCCGAATTGATTAGCCTTGGCGTTTGGGTAGCAACGGACGGTTCATTCGACGCGATTACGAGGGTGCCATCTCGACCCAGTAAAGTTGACCGGCTAGCGTTGTACCTCAAAGCAATGCCTAAAGCTGAGCGGTTCAAGTCTCACAATTTCTACCCAGCCTCGATACAGCCGGAATTATTGAAGTGTCCAGACGATTACCCCAAGCTGACCACAATGGATTTCAAAAGTCGCAAGACCGCGGTGAAGGGCGCATTCAGCGCAGACCCCCAGGTCGAAGGTAAGCACATCGTCCTCGTAGACGACGTGCAAACAACAGGAGCAACTTTGAATGAATGTATTCGAGTGCTAAAGGCTGCCGGCGCCGCCAAGATCTCTCCACTTGTTTTGGCTTGCCATCCGTACACGCTTCAATCTTTGGGTCTGTCTGTTGAACAGGAGATACCATGCGGACCCTGCGACTCCCACCTCATCGGAAAGTGCAACAGCAAAACGGGTGAGCCCTTCTTTGGATGCGCTAACTGGAAGTTCAACGATGGAATCAATCATGCATACAAGACGTTTAAGGACGGCATCAAAACCAAAATGATGCTGATGGAGCCGCATCTTTTGCAGCTCGATAACGAGCTTGAATCGGAGGGTCAATCGTTTTGAACTCGCAAACTCAAGCATGCAGTGAAGATGGATGACACTACATATGGTGCATCATGGTTTGCGAAGGGGCGCCTCCCTATCGTGCTTGGCGAGGTACTGGATGAAATTTGCCCTCGGATGCAGCGAATACTTCACCGGTAGCGGTATTCAAAAGCAGAGCGTCTCGATCTGTGTTCAACAGTTTCCAGTGTTCCGACCTTTCAGCATGATAGATTAGTCCAAGAAGTATTGAGGCGCAAACGCTCATTGTTTTCCAATCCATATTTTTCATTGTCTCTCCAGACTGTCTGTCGCGGCCATACCGAAGTAACCAATAGAAATTGAACACCTTATTTCTTGATTCTTTTGTTTATTCCCACATCGCTCGCGATTCTGATTTTGCGGCTCAGGTTCGCCAATTCATCGAAAAACAGGACTATGTTCTAGCGGTCAGCATTGTTAATCTCATCGAGTTCCTCCCACACAGGAAGCGACTGGAAGCGATCCTGGATTTTATAGTTTCAGTCCCGTTCGCAATCGCTCGCAACGTAGATGAAATCGTTGACGATGAGATAAGAAACTACCCGCAGTCTATCTCTTTGCCCACAGGATTCGTCTCAACTCAGGCTTCTTTCTCTCGGGATGAGCTTTGTACGGCGCTTCATGAGAATCTCGTTCTGAAAGTATCGTTCTTCAGAGATAGGTTTGTGCCTGCGGCGAAGCGTGCGTTCGAGCAAATCATAGCCACACGAGATTCTGGTAAAGCAGCCTTCTCAGGAGCGCGGGAACGCGATCTGTTCTTGCTGTCAAACTTGATGGCTTTCCTCTTTCATAATCACGTGGACTTTCTGACAGCGCACGCTGAATCGGAAATTCAAATAAAGAAGTTCAAGGTGTACTACATCCAACTCCTCGTAATTTTCGAGGAGTATTATCGACAGAAGAAGGTCGGCACAGAGTCCGACATCGGCGACCTTCTTCAGCTCGGGTATGCTCCTTACGTTGATTTGGCGGTGTTCGATAACGCTAAGGTCGACTGCTTGCAACGTCTGGACAGGGGCAACCTACTGCCTTGGTCAGTCAATTACTTCTCCATGCAAAAACTTCGGGAAATGATCAAAAAAAATTCGAAGAATATCGATTAACTGGTATCGAAAATGGTGGCAAGCAAATCACTTTGGCCTTTGCATGACCACGCCCTCGTCAAGCATAGCGACTGCGGTTTTTGCCGGTATATTTGAAGTGCACTAGGTCGTTTGCAATCGGTCCACGTCCATCTCCGTGAACGAAACCGTAGCGTTGAAGGTAAGGTTTTGCTTCTTGGAAGTTTTGAATGTCCAGAGCATTTCCGTCCTCGTGATTTGAGGTGCCAGGAAGCGCAACTGTTCTGGAAATTCCCTTAGTTCCACGGTTTTCATAAAGGTATTGTTGTTGCTCGTACGTCCGTCCGGCAGAATTCACGCGTATTGTGACACCATCTGCGGCGGCAGCCTTCTGAGCTGCAACGAACGCTTCTCCGGCAGAGCCGGAGAGCCACTTACCGTTGCCGATGCTGACTTTTCCATCCGCTGACCATTGCAGTTTGTCGTTGTCGTCGGTCGACTGTTGTCTTGCGTTGGCGATGTCAAATAACCTCTGACCTGCCTCCTCCAATTGCCGTCCAGTAGGTGTTTCAATGTCCGCTTTTGTCACTTCTGTTACTGGTTTTCCAGTCATCATTCCAGCGGCAATCGCGCCGGGATTATCACCCAGGGTGGTTTGCAATTTGCCAACCATCTGGGTAGCCATCGTCTCCTGTAGGTCTTTGGGTAATAGAGCCATGTCTTCTTTCGTTGGCGATTCGCCGGAAGACATTTTGTTTGCCATGGCCTGAAGTTTCTTTACCGAGTCGGCGGTAAATCCTTTGGGAAGTTTTCCTTGTTTTATGAGTTCGGCAATTTTAGCCGGGTCAGGCGGTTCGCCCAAATCCAAACCAGAAAGCCAGTTTCCGATCTGGCGACCGCTAAAGCCATAGCGACCCACGCGACAATCCCCCTCCGCTGATTTGCGTATAGTCTCGTATGGGGAAGCCTTGTCCGGGTTGAACAGCCCGGCTACTGACTCTTTCACGGCCGCCTGTCGATCAGATTCATTCGCTTGTCGAGGTACCTCGCGTTTTGGGAAATAATCTCTAGTGTTACCCATCGGCATCTCACCACCCCTGGTGCCTTTGAACCTGTTCATTCTACCTACGCTTTCCTGCGTTTCGGGTGTCATATCGGCTGCGCGCGATTGCCGCAATTCGGGATTGTTGCGCGTTTCGGATGGTAAGACGGAATTGGAATCACTGATCTCAATGCCGGATTTCAATGATTCTGGATTGTTCTCCTTTATACGTTCGGACAGGTATTTGACCAGTTTGTCGGCAGATTGTTTTTGCTCCTCCGTAGGGTAAATTTGTCCTTCAGAGCGATCAAGCTGAACTCGAATATCTTTCGCGTTCATAGTCTCCGGATCGCCCAACATTTCTATCTGTCCATTTTTCGCAATGACGAAGTGAGGCTTCTCGGAAGATGGCTTCGAGAGGTTCTCCATCTCGACGCTAATCTTCGGCGTGGATTTGTCGTCCAGCTTAGGAACTTCTAGATACCCTTCCGTTTTATTAGCTGTCCGGTCAGTAAAAAGCCCCTGTTTTGCGAGTTCTTTCGGACTATATTCTGCGTTCAAAATTTTTGCAGCATCTAAATTGCTGCCACTGCTGGTAGTGCCATTGTCATTTGGTTTTGACGGACGACTGGACAAATCGGGTGCTACGAAATTTCCTAAAATCGTGCGGGTGCGTTCGCCTAAATCCGCTCTGTCACGGGGAGCGCTACCGACGTTGTCGCCTGGTGTTTCGTGGTTTTTACTCATAAGATAATTTTGCCCTATCGTGGTTCGTTGAATTGGAAAGGAAGGATGAGGTCATCCTCAGGGCGGCAGCATTTGAACGCGAATCACATGGTAAGCGCCTGAGCGCAAACTCATAGTAGTGATATTGCGAGAAATAGGCAATACAAATTTCGTAATAACCACATGTTGAATCGTCTTTTTTAATTCAATTTGTTGACGCGCTTGATGTCCCTAGAACCTTGCGTAGAGCTAGGTTGGAGGATTTGCAAGACTTTTTGAGGCGATGAGCTTTGGTATCGCAGATGGTGTGCGTGAATGGCGCTTGCTTGTCGAGAATTCTTGGAATGGTTTTCATTCTAGTGCTATAGAAGTGGGTGACCAATGGCTTGTTCGAGATCGGTTAGTGATTGTTGATAGCTGATCACTGAATCAAGATATGAAACCTTTGTCTGAATATTAGCTTGCTGCGCAGCGAGGGTTGACGTCATATCGTTCTGACCAGCCTCGTAACCAATCCTCGCCATTCGGGCGACGCGGTCCGATGTCGGCAGAATATTTTTCTGATAGAGTTCGACGCGCTCTCGTGCTGCAGCCAGTTGCTGGTATGCAACGATCACTTCTTCTGTCACTGTGTTCTGAGTAGCTTTTAGTTCCCGAGATAATTGAAGTTTCATCGCTTTTAATCGAGCAAGTTCTCCTTGCTGAAAGTTCAGAAGCGGAAGCTCCTGAGTTACGCCGATGAAATAGCCGCGTGTGGCCGGTCCTTCCGGCGGATTTCCAGAGTATGAGCTACCGACGTTGAGTTGAGTGTTCGGAAGAATACTCGCTAGAGTCGACCTGAAGCCAGCCCGGTTTGTCGCGAGGCGTTGCTCTACGACTTTCAGATCCAGGCGATTCTTCAGACCATCATTGACGACCGTCTCCAGTGTTGGAAGCGGCTTGGTGAAGTTCGGCAAAAGTTCGTTCTCTTCGATTCGAAGCTGGTACGCGTGCGGAAGATGCTGAACTTCAACGACTTTTCTGTAGTCTCTGCCCAGAATAACAGTGAGGCGCTCTTGTGTTTGGTCGAGCTTTTTCAAACTTTGTTTGAGATCTGCATCCGCCTGCATACTCGCGAGCGAAGCCCTTTCAACGTCGTACCTAGCGACGTCTTCAGCGTCGAATCGTTTTTGAGCCACGATCAGCAGTTCATTTGATAACTGCTGCAACTCTTGCAATGTCTCGCAAGTTTCTTTCGCCATGACGACGTCCAGATATGCGCGTCGCACATTTGCTCTGAGTTGCCAGAGATTTTTTTGGATCTCGATATCCGCTAGCTTCACCTGCGATTTCGCAAACAGAAGTCGAAATGCGAGTTTCCATGGTCCTTCTAGAGGAACTGACGCACCAACTTGTTTGGCTTTTTGAGCCGTATCTTCCAGGAAGAAAAACGACGGATTGGGAAAGGTCAAAGCCTGCGCATATGCTGCTTGCGAAATTCCCAGTTGGGCTCGAAGATTGGCTGCACGAGGGCTACTTATAAGTGTTTCGTCAAAAACGGCGGTGAGACTCATCGCATTCGTCGATACTGGAGCTTCTTTCGGAAGAGTCATCAAGGCCGGATCTATTGAAGATGCGACGGCGGGATGTGGTATCAGAACACTTGCACTGCAAAGAATAAAAGCTATAAGTTTCCTGGTTGATCTCATTTCGATTTCGTTTCCTGTGAACTGAGCCATTCAACCTCCGGCCAGGCATCCGCGCAGTGAAATGAAAACACCGGCCTGAAAATCTTTCCGGTTGCTAGATGAACGACTGTTTGAACTCGATAGTTCTCATGGTGATTCAGAGCTAAAGTCGTGACAAAGCAGCGCTTGTCTTTGTCAAATTTAAAAGTTTGTTCTTGCACGTCACCATCCTTCGCGATGAACTCGGCAGTTACCTTTGCATCGCTTAGAGGTGTTTCAGACTTTTTATCGTTGATATGAAAGTAGACAAAAGACTCAGCTTTGTTTTTATAGATTGGAAACATCGAATACCTGATGTTCTCAAGGTCGACTCTCATCACCGAAGTTTTCTTGGATCTTGATGATGTTTTCGACGCGTTCGAAATCAATTTGCTGGAATAAAAATTGATTGCAAGTAATGCGCCTGTGCACAAGGCGCACAGTATCGCTATGTAAGTCTTCGGAAATTTAGCAATCATCCGTCACCTCACAAGCGGATTAGCTGATGGTCTCTCCGCTTCCCTTCTTTTCCGTCGTCGTTCTTCAAATCGCTTCGAGAGGTTTTCGAAGAGCAAGTAGAGATTTGGAAGCAACAGGAGCGTCAAAACGCTGGACGTAACAAGGCCACCGATGACGACGGTTGCTAGCGGTCGTTGCACTTCGGCGCCTGCCGAGCTTGAAAATGCCATGGGAAAAAATCCAAGACTTGCAACCAATGCAGTCATGAGCACAGGCCTTAATCGAGTGATTGCGCCTTTGATCACGGCAGCTTCAGTGTCCATTCGCTCCTTCAATGAGTTGATGTAGCTCACCATCACGACGCCATTGAGAACAGCCACGCCGGACAAGGCAATGAATCCGATACCGGCTGAAATCGAAAACGGCATGCCGCGGATCGCGAGGGCAAAAATTCCACCGACCATAGCGAAGGGAATTCCTGAGTAAATCAATAGCGCCTGACTGACAGAGCCGAACGTCATGAACAGGAGAATGAAGATTAGAAGCAGCGCGATCGGCACAACGATTGCGAGCATCGTGGTAGCGCGCTGAAGGTTCTCAAACTGACCGCCCCAGGTAATGTAGTATCCATCGGGGAGCTTAACTTCTTTCTCGATTTTTTCCTGTGCACTTTTGACAAAGCTGCCGATATCGCGTCCGCGCACGTTACACTCAACTACAATGCGTCGGCGTCGATCTTCTCTTGAGATTTGTGCGGGTCCATCTTCTGTTTTGATTTTGGCAAGGCTCGTTAATGGAATCATGGCTCCTCCTGCTTGTGGCGTTAACGGAGGAGCCGCGACAAGAAGTTTTCGAATGGACTCTACATCTTCTCCGCTCGCTTCATTTAAGCGAACGACGACGTCATAGCGCTGTTCACCTTCGTAGATAATTCCGGCTGCCTGACCGGACATGATGGACTGAACAAGGTTGTTAACGTCCTCGACGTTGATGCCGTATCTAGCTATCGCGTCCCGGTCCGCTTCGATGCTCAACTGTGGAAGGCCGGCTGTTTGTTCGACTTTCACATCGGCTGCGCCGGATACCGTGTTAATAACCCGACTAACCTTTTCCGCCGCCTCTCTCAATTTGTCGAGATCGTCTCCGAAAATCTTCACGGCGATATCCGACCGGACTCCGGCTATCAGTTCGGCTGTTCGCAGTTCGACCGGTTGGGAGAAGCTGAAGACTGCTTGAGGCACCCTTTCCTCAAGAGCTGCTGCAATCTTATCCACCAGTTCCTCGCGAGTTTTTGCGCTCGTCCACTTTTCTTGAGGTTTCAAGGCAACGTATACGTCGACCGTATCGACTCCCATCGGGTCTGTCGCTACTTCAGCTCGACCGATCTTTGAAACGACTTTTATCACCTCAGGAAAACTTCGCATGACGTTTTCCGCTTTCGTCGTTGTCGCTATCGACTGAGTCAAAGAGACGCTGGGGAGCTGTTGAATTTGCACTGCCAGGGCGCCTTCATCGAGTCTCGGTATGAATTCGGCACCTAGCATGGGTAACGTGATCAAACTGAGAATCAGGAGGCTACCGGCGACTGCAAGGGTTTGAGTTTTGTAGATAGCAGCAAGATTCAAGGCTGTTCGATAACCGGATTTGATCTTCTTGAGCAGAAAGTTCTCATGCTCGCTGACCTCTCCGGTAAAGACGAGAACCAGCATTGCCGGAACGTATGTCAGAGAGAGAAGGAGAGACCCGGCAAGCGCGAAGACAATCGTCAACGACATCGGTTTAAACATCTTCCCTTCAATACCGGTCAGGCTGAAAATCGGAAGATAAACAATCGCGATGATGCAGACGGCGAAGACAACTGGTCGTCCGACTTCGATACAGGCGTTTCGTATGACATCGCGATTGGATTCTCGATTTCCACGCTCCTGATTTAAGGCGAGTCTTCGCACGGTGTTCTCTACCATGACGACGGCACCATCCACAATCAGTCCAAAGTCGATGGCACCCAGACTCATCAAGTTCCCTGAAACATGAAACAGGTTCATACAGATGGCGGCAAACAACATGGATAGCGGTATGACGCTTGCAACAAGCAGAGCACCTCGCCAGTTGCCTAGCACCACTAGTAGTACCACGATAACTAGGATCGCGCCCTCGACGAGGTTCTTTTCGACCGTGTGGATTGTCCTGTCCACGAGTTCGGATCTGTCGTAGAAGGGCACCAGTGTCACGCCCGCAGGCAGGGTCTTCTGAATCTGCTTGACCTTTTCTTTGGCTCGCTCAACCACGGTTCGAGAGTTTTCGCCTTTAAGCATCATCACGATACCGGCTACGATCTCGCCTTTGCCATCGGCAACAACGGCTCCCTGTCGAACTTCAGCGCCGCTCACCACCTCGGCGATGTCTCGGATAAAAATCGGCACGCCTTCTTTTCCGGCTTTGACGACTATTTTGCCGATTTGCTGAGTGGTCTGAGCAAGACCGATTCCACGCAAAATGTACTGCTCGCCTTCGTGCTCGATGTATGCTCCGCCAACGTTTGCGTTGTTGGCTACCACCGCCTGAACGACATCTCGCAGAGTAAGTCCGTAAGAGATCAACCGTGCAGGGTCGACTCGAACTTGATACTGTTTCTTCTGACCACCGTAGCTGTTAACTTCGGCTACGCCTGGAACGCCCATTAACTGACGCCGTACTATCCAGTCCTGCACCGTGCGAAGGTACTTTGGATCATTTGCGGTGCCTGCGGCTGGCTTCAATTCGTACTGGTAAATCTCTCCCAGTCCCGTTGAAATAGGACCCATTTGCGGTGACCCTAGGTTTTCGGGTATCTGCTGCCTGACTTGAGAAAGGCGCTCAAGCACTAGTTGTCGAGCGAAGTAGGTGTCGACACTATCGTCAAAAACGACAGTAACTGCCGACAAACCAAACTTGGACGCCGAGCGCACCTGTTGGACTGAAGGTAAACCACTCATCGCAATTTCGATGGGGAACGTGATCTGGCGCTCCACTTCCAGTGGTGCCAGGGATGGTGCAGACGTCAGTACCTGTACCTGCACGTTCGTGATATCAGGTACCGCGTCAATCGGCAGGCTCTGCAGATTGTAGAGACCTCCGGCGATGAGAATAACCACCGACAGCAAAATGAGTAGACGCTGTTTGATTGAGAAGTTGATGAGCCATTCGATCATGTCAGTCCTCGTCTCCCATCTGATTCTTGAGCAACTTGGACTTCAATACGAACGAGCCGTTCGCTGCGATTCTCTCGCCTGTTTTAAGACCCTCGAAAACCGGAATCATCTCATCGACTTCTTCGCCTGACCGAACCTCGCGAACCTTGAACGTTCCGTCGGCAGTTTTCACGAAAACGATCTTCTTGTTTTCAATCGTTTGTACGCTTGCTGCCGGAACGAAGACAGACGAACCAGAGGACGGAAGAGGGTTTTGGAACTCCACCTGAGCAAATGAGCCTACGTGTATTTTGTTTCCGATATTTTCAACCACCACTCGAACGCGCGCCGTACGCGTGTCTTCGTTCAATCGCGGATCTACATAGCTAACGCTGCCTGATATGGTTCGACCTTCAAGTAATACCTGGGCTGGCATGCCTAGCCTGATACGCGGTAGATCCTTTTCCGGCACGTTCGCTATCACCCATAACGTACTGGTGTTCGCTATTGTCAATAACGGCTTCCCTGCTTCGACCCCGGCTCCTGGATTAACCAGCCGCTCAAGAACCACTCCGCTTATGGGAGATCGAAGTTCCAGAGTCGATATGTCGTGCTCTTTTCCTTCGCCATGTAGGGGCAATTGTGCGTTCAAGACTTTGAGAGAGTCACGCAAATGGATAGCTTCGGTCTCTGCTGTCTTAAGTTCGGCGACCGCTTCGGAGACCTCTCTATTGAGCGAGATGTCTTTCTGGAAGTTATATTCCGCTTTTGATTTTTCAAAGTCAGACTGAGCGGCGATCAAATCTTTTCCAGCCGTCAATCCTTCTGAAACCAGTTGTTTGGTGCGTTTGAGGGTGGACTCCGATTCATCCAACGCAGCTTTTGCCTTCAGCACGGCTACGCGGTTGGCAGCTTGTTTGACCCGTTCGAGGTTCACTTGAGACAGCTTCAACTTAGTCTCAGCTTCGTGGAGTTTTCCGTGCATCTCCGCGACCTGAGGACTTTCGATTTTGAGGAGCAGCATGCCTTTGCGCACCTCATCACCGAGAATCACATTTACGTTTTCTACTCGACCTGTGGCCAAAGCGCTGACCTGCTGAACTTGTTGTTCGTTTGCCTCGACGGATCCCGCCACTCGTAATTTTGCCGAGGGAGGATTTTGGCTTGCTGTCACAACTTTTATGTCCGCTTGATCGCTTTTTAATTCGACAGTGCTTGGTGTTTCCTCTGAGGCTTCTTCTTTTTCCGCTTCTTTCTCCGGTGTTGATTTATTGGCAAGCGCAAACCACAGGACAGCAGAAAGAAACACTGCCACTCCCACGAGGGCTAGCGTGAGAATCCATCCCTTTCGTTGACTGTGTTTTACCTTAGGGCGCTGACTGTTTATGTCAATATCTTCTGGTGCCTGCATGATCGTGCAGAATCCTCATCAAAAAGTGTCCAGACCAAACTTTGAGGCGTCTTTAAAACCTCGAAAATTCGATCAGATGGAGAGCTTTTGATGAAGACTAACTGGAGTGGATAGAGGGGCACGCTCAGGCGGCGCCTTGTTCAAGAAGCGTTCCGAAGGTTTTCGAGTCACTCTGATGAACTCAGATTTCTCCGTCGGAATAGTTGTCGGTAAATCAATTTCATCCAACGCGCCAATATCGGCAAGCGCGATTTCAGCGTACGCTTTTACGAAGCAACAAGTTTTAGAGTGACTGCAATCAAAACATTCATCGGATAATACTTGAATAGGCGTACTGTTCGTGACTTGTGAAACCGTCTGTTGAACAGGGTTTGAGCACACGCATGGAAACCAACTCTCCTTCGCGAAGAAGAAGAGCGCCAGTAGCAAAATGCAAATGACTTTGGTTTTCATTCCAACTAAACAGAAGCTTATCCAGCTCCTAGTCTCGCATACATGTGCTTTGTTTGCGTCAACAAATTTTTGGAATTTACACTAGCGATTTCTTTTGATGATCGTGCGTCTCTAAAGGTCGGCTTCTGGAGCGGATTGGCGAAGTTCTGAGGGATAATCCGGTGTGCGCATGAAAATGACTCTCATTCCGATTATTTCTCGAAATGCTGCTCGATTAAGGAATGATGTGCAACCAGTCGATTTACATGGGCACCGCCCACGGTATTATTTGGATTTGGTTTTGTTGGTGAGATCACTTTGTCCTTAATCTATATAGGGCGGGAAACGGGCTTCAAAAGCTGGTCTTGGTTGGAACGGTTTTCATTCCTCTGGAAATTTTCTTCATCTCTGCGTGGTATAACGGAAAAGCAACTACAATTTTTGCGGCTTCCACGCGACGAAGTTTTTTTGCATGCGAAAACTGGTCAGTCTTTTCCTGTTATGTATCATCGCAATGAGTGCGCTTTTTCCGCGCCTTTGCGAATGCGCATACGTGGAAGCAGGCATAAAGCAGCAAGACGTAATCGATTTTAGAACGGCAGCAAATGAACTTTGTGATGACTGCGGTCATACGAGGAATTGTTGTTTTTCGAAACCGGAAATACCAGGAGCTTTGGTTAGCAACGCGGAAAACGCGCTCTGGGTATTCAATCTCACGCTATTGACCGCGTGGATTTCCTCATTCGATTTTTTACCTCAAGCACCGCCATCATTCACAGTACGCAGAAGTATTTTTCCTGCAATAGCGAAATGGCCCTGCTCGAAATCTTACCTCGCCAAGCAATCTCTTTTGATTTGAGCGCTGACTAATTGAACTTGGTCTCTGCGTCGTTGAACCGCACTCAACGACGAAGCCATTCAATCGCGTCTATTCCCGCTCTTTCACTTGATGTGATCGCGTCGGTTCACGAAGCGGTACTCAAGCACTGTCAGTATTCAAATGGTAAACCAGATTAATCATCCCTATTGGGAATTGTACTCGCGTCTTGTAGCGCTTGAAGCAAAATATTCGAGCGTCTCGGGCCGACTAGAAGTTCTTAAGTTAGCTCAGGAATCCGAGTTCTCTTTGCCGGATACCTTGAAGTTGGCAGCATGGTTGGCGTGTCCGCTTCCAAATTTCGGCCTCGTCAACAGGCTGTTCTTCTGTGTTCTAAGGGAGCGTTACGCATACTCGGCACTATCTCCGGTGGCACTCGATATGCTGACGTCACTGTCTCCCCTTGTCGAGTTGGGAGCCGGAAACGGTTATATCACCTGGCTTCTTAGGCAGTTAGGAGCGGATATCGTTGCCCTAGATGCGTTTCCCGTTGAAGAGGGCAAGAACTGGTTTTTCAACACAAAGTTCGGTTTGCCGACCAAAAGCGGCAAGAGCTGGACGTCAGTTGCTAAAGGGGATGCGCGTAAACTGGTGCCGTTTTCAAACAGAACTCTCCTGCTTTGTTGGCCACCAAAGAATTCGATGGCGGTCGACTCCCTTCGATATTTCGAAGGACCCAATCTTGCTCTGATCATCGATAGAACGTGTTGCGCGAGCAAAGCGTTCTTTATCGAACTCCAACGGAATTGGAATCTGGAGTATTCAGGCGAGACCGGTAGTTGGTCTTCATGTCACGTTGAAACTTTGGAAATTTACACGCGAAAAGAAATTGCGAGTTGTTAGTGGTAGCACCGGATACGGTGTCATTGAGGATCAGGAATGGAAACTAAGTTAAAATTGCCGAGGAGCTGCAGAATAATCCTCAAGAATATGCGACCTCATGAATTGTTGGCTGCCCAAGAAATTTTCACCAGAATGCGAGCTGCTAATCCCAAGTATCCAGGGCTCTCCACTACCTACAGGTCAATGGAGATTTTGGTCAAGGAAGGCTTTGTTCAATCCGTAGATTTGGGTGATGGAGAAAAATTGTACGAGTTGGTAGACCCAGGTGAACATCACCATCATCTCGTATGCAATCACTGTGGGACTCAAATACACATGGACGAGTGCGCCATTGAAGACCTGCGCGAATACCTAATTGAGACCTACGGTTTTCACGTCACGGTGCATCGTCTGGAGATGTTCGGAGCCTGCGAAGTCTGTTTGAAGAAGAAGTTTTGATTACTAAATGTCTTGAAAAATTTTGTCGGCCGCGTTTTTCGCTTTTTCACTCTTGCCGTTCGTTCTCATGTCGTTAAAAATAAATGCCATTTTTGCATCAGTTTCAGACGGACCAAAAGAGATCGATCCGTCTGAACCGATGTTTGCAGGTGGTAGTGCTCCTTTTGAAGTATCGTTACCTAAGAACCCTTGTTGAGCGATATTGAAGTCGTGACCCAGAAGTTCGTTGAAGAAAACTCCGAGCTGTCCGGCTCCTTTATCTCCGGCGGACTTATCTCCGCCTCCGTGGTGGTCACCTGATTCACACATCACAGTTTCCTTTTTATCAAAAAATTAGTAACCGGAATGGTGACCATTCCACAGCGTAGAACAAATTACTGAGCTAAAGACTTCGCTCCTTCAAGCGTGGCTTGGGATGCGACGGCATAATTTTTAGCCAGTTCCGTACCTGTTGATGTTATTGCTCCTGTGATAAACGAACCTAATGCCTGAAAGAACGACGTGAGAAGCCCAATACCACCCGGCATAGCCGACATAGGCCCTGCCATCGCAGTGAGGTCTCCTCCAGGCATAAGAGAACTCTCTAAACCTGGCATCGCGTTCATTCCGATATCTCCTCCTGCTGGAGGAGTGAAGTTTATTCCATCAGGTACTACTGAAGCCTGATTGAATTGATTCATCACCGGACCTGAGTCCGGCGTGCTGAGCTGTTCGTTGAAGCTGGACCAGTCCTCCAGTCCAATCGATTCACTGAGACGAAGAGAGTTATCTGTAACTTGGAAGGCGCCTTCGGCACCGCCTTCAGAACTGCAAAATAGCATAAGTGGTAATGGTTCTCATTCCGAAAGGGGAATCGCTTAGAATGCTCATGCTAAGCGGGTTTACAGGGATTGTCAACAGGAATTTATTGCTTCGAATTGATGTATCTTTTCGTGCTTCATTGAGTAAAAGTGTCTCGCAGTGGCTCTTTGGGAAGGAAGTGGGAATGAAAACGAATCTAATTCCTAGATAAAATTGCGGCGCCGGTATCGTTTTTTCGTCATTTCATGCTGCTCTCGCTAATCCGAGGCACCAGATATGGTATCTTCAGTTTTATAGGTTGCAAACACACTGTAGTGCGGAGATGCTTATGTCGAGCGAACATTCACATAGCCATGGTGACTTCACGGAGCTGAGAAAAAAGAATAAATCTGCAATGATTATGGTTCTTGTTCTCACAATCACGTACATGGTCATCGAAGTAATTGCAGGAATTTATACAGGAAGCCTGGCACTTATAGCTGATGCCGGCCACATGCTAGGTGATGTCGCTGCTCTCGTTCTTGCGTTAATAGCTGTTTGGTTTGCCGGAAAAACACCGAGCGCACAAAAATCGTACGGTTATTATCGAACGGAAATACTAGCTGCCCTACTTAATGGACTTGCTTTAGTGGGTCTATCCATCTACATTCTTTACGAAGCTTTCCAACGGTTTACTCATCCACCTGAGATTCTCAGCGGGCCGATGTTAGCCGTGGCGGTCGGTGGATTGGTGATCAATCTCATCGCAATAAAGATACTTGCCGGATCATCGGAGAATTCGCTCAACGCAAAAGCCGCATACTTAGAGGTTCTCGGAGACCTTCTTGGATCGGTTGCGGTTATCATCGCCAGTTTGATCATTATGTTCACAGGCTGGAAGATCGCCGATCCATTGGTTTCCGGGTTCATCGGCTTGATGATACTTCCCAGAACATGGACCTTAATTCGGGACTGTGTGCACATTCTGATGGAGGGCACGCCTGCTCATGTCGACGTGCAGAAATTAAAGGAGCGTCTCGCATCTGTTGGGGGGGTTTTGAACGTACACGATTTGCATGTCTGGACCATTACTTCTGGACGAGATGCAATCTCGGCTCACGTGTTGGTTGATGACACCGTTCAACCCGATGCCATTTTGAGCACCATATCTGGTATCGCGCAGTCGGAATTCAACTTGCATCATTCGACTCTTCAAGTCGAACAAAAGGAATGTAAATCGGAGCAGTGGGTTTGCTCGACCGCTCAGTGAGACCTTCTTGCCTCTATTAACTTTTATGCGAAAACTACTCATGATTCGAATGATGTCTAGTTTTTGCCAATTTATTCCAGCCCGGTAAATGATGCGAAGCTAAAAGGAAGAAGATGATTGCTGCGGTCAACACACCCAGTAAGTACATTCCAAAGGACATTGCCAAGCCAATTGAAGCGGTCGCCCACACGGTTGCAGCAGTCGTTAGTCCGCTGGTTTTGCCGTTTTCTCGCATTATTACACCGGCGCCAAGAAATCCTACGCCGCTTACCACCTGAGCTGCAATCCTGGTATCGATATTGGTTCCACCAAGAGCGTGCATCGAGACTAAACACAGGCGCCGAGAGAGACTGCCGCATATGTTCGTATACCCGCATTCTGTCCGTGGCGTTCACGCTCGAAGCCGACAGCTCCTCCTAAGAGGGCGGCGAGAAGAGCCCGAAAAGCCATAACAAGTTCCAACTGTCAGTCCATTTATGCTTCTCCTGATAAAGCCAGCGGGATGTTTTTGTACTCCACTTCAAGCGATTGTTTGGCTGACGAGCGAATCGTATCGCAAATCGAATCGAGAGGAAGATCGTTTGGTAGATCGTCAAAGGGTCTTTCTACTTCTTCTGCTAAAAGCTCGAGCGCAAAAACGAAGTACGAGCTTACTACCATGATTGCAATCGACCACCAGTGGAAAAGCGGAACAAGAAACCAGGGAAGGCACAACGAATTTAGAATCAAGCCAAGCCACAGCAGGACTTTGTAAGAGCCCGCTATCGGTGATTTCAGAATCCGTTCCGCTCCACCGCAAATATCCATCAAGGTTTTTGCGTGCTCATCCAGCTGAAGTTGCTCCCATTGATCTATGATGCCGTCCTTCCTCCAGCGTCTGAGGCGTTTGTATACTTCCAGTGCGATTGCAGAAGGTGGGTGTTCGATGTCTATTGGAATGCCCATCGCCGCTAGTAACTCCGGGTCTCGTAAGCCTCTTAATTGGTCCTTCAAGCTGACGGCGAACCCGGCGATCAGTGTCGCAAACTCCGCACGTTCAGAGGGTGACAAATCTTGTGCGTAGCTTCGAGTCTTGAGCGCCAAATTGCGGCTCTCATTCACGAGCTGACCCCACAACTTGCGACCTTCCCACCAGCGTTCGTAAGCACTATTGTTTCTAAAAATTAGAAGAAGACCTAAGACAGCGCTTATCGAAAGGGCTGCGTTTGCCTCGATTGTTTTTTTAGCAGGAAAACCGTGAACATCAATCCAGCAGATGAAGGCCGTGTAGACCGTCGTTCCAACCAGGATTTTCCATAAGAGATAGCGACCGGGGTCGAAGTGGTCAACAAATTTGCTGACCTTTTTGCAGAGATTGTCTTTCGACAAAGTCGAATCACTCACGTTTAGATTCCTTGTAAAACAGCAGAAGTTATTAACGAAGGGAGAATATTTCGGTGTCCAAGTTCCTCACCCTGACCGGATTTGGCTCGTGTATGCAGACCTCTTCGACCAGCGGAGTCATTGCGGAGATAATGAGAATGAGTCTGATTTCCATGCCAATTTCGTCTGCAATTACGGTACTGTTCTGCCGCGAAAAATTTCCTCAAATAAAAATGGAAAATCTTTGTAGATGCGCTCGGCAGGCGCGTTAGCTCATGATATCATCGATTGACAAATCGCATCTAAATCCGAAATCAAGTCTCTAAAATTATTCGGATTGAAATAAAAGAGTGATACCGCACGTGGTGTTAATTCTCAAGCGCATACAAGCATGCGCTGTTTTAAGCGTGAGTGTTTACTCCGGTTTGCTTTCAACTTCAGGTAATCATGAACTTCTCTCACAGTGACTACAAAACTCTCTGGATATTATTCGGTCTTGCTTGTGTCATGTTCTTTCCTGCTTTGGGAACCGCAGGGCTTGTAAATACCTCTGATGCCTATTACTCGGAAGCGGCACGAGAGATGCTGCTCCGCCGGGAATTTATAATTCCGCACCTGAATTTCGTGCCGTTTTACGACAAGCCGATTTTAACTTACTGGCTGATCATGGCTTCGTACTTCAATTTTGGAGTCAGCACATTTGCAGCGCGACTACCGTCCGCTGTTTGTGCCGTCGGAACAGCGATGGCTGTGTATGTAGTATCGAAAAATTTCCTAAATAGAAGAGCATCAATTCTTGCCACACTCGCCCTTTTGACGATGCCGTTGTACGTGATAGTCGGGCACGTCGCGCTGACTGACATGCCGCTAACATTTCTGACTTCAGTCGGCAATTTGATTTTGCTACTGGCACTAATCAAAAAGCAAACCAAGTATCTGTTACTTGCGTATGTCGCTCTAGGACTGGCAGTCCTGAGCAAAGGTCCACTGGCGTTGGTTTTAACCGCTGCATGTCTTGGTGGATTTCTCGCAGCTACAAGTACTTCGCTTGCTGACTTTCGCAGCCGTTTTTTGTCTCTTAAACCATTTATTGGTCTTGCGATTTTAATCGCAGTAGCAGCTCCGTGGTTTTATGCTGTGCACATCGCATCTGGTGGCGCATTCACTTCCTACTTCTTTATCGATCAAAATCTCGGTCGATTGTTTGGGAAGCTGCCGTCGCATCTGTATCCGATCTGGTTCTATGTGCCCTTTCTGCTTGGCGGTTTCGTTCCCTCGTTTCCCTTATTGACAGGCGCTCCAGTTGTATTTCGGCTTAGATTGCGACAAGCGAACACGACAGCAAGGAATCAACTTATCGTCGCCATGTCTTGTTGGTTATTCGGAACTCTTCTGCTGTTACTTCTATCAGCTTCGAAGTTACCGACTTATCTGCTGCCGATATCAACTCCGGTCGCGATCCTGACTGGTATTTACCTCGATACTATTATTCGATTGGGTCGAAGGCGATTCATACTTTGGGGCGCTCCGGTACTGGTTGCAGGTGGGCTATTTAGCTTATTCATTTTTCCAAAAATGTTTGACGGCGCAAGAGATCTCTACTCTCTAGCTGCCGCGAGCACAATTATTTTCGTACTGGGATACACCGCATATGGTGTCTTTGTACTGAGGTCGCAACTCAAGAAGGGAGTCGTTCTTCTTTACGCCGCAAGTTTCTTGGCCTGCGCTTCCTTAGTTCCAATCGCTATTCAACGCATCTACAGACTAGGTCCCGAGTCCCTGGAACATCTCGTTTACATCGCCGCTTCCGACAAGGATGCAAACATTGCCGTTATCGAGCAGGAAAGCCCGAAAGCTGCATTCTACGCTCGTCGCAAGGTCTTCGAAATTAATGGACCATTTGAGTTCGAGAAATTTCTATCGCTAAGTGATGGTCCGCACTTTGTACTTCTCGACGACAAAAATCTGGCGTTGATGAAGCCGTTCTTTCCCACCCGCACAGACCTTATCTCCAAACGAGGCAAGTGGAATCTTTTTGCAATGGAGGATTTGGAAAAGTGAGTCTATTGAGAAACACTCACCGAAACCGTCCCGCATCGTTTCGCCTGGCGCACCTCCTGACGTATCTTGTGTTTATGTTGTTCGTCTTCGGGCTCGGCACTGCCTCCGCAGCGAAGCACCCCCTTCTTGATCGGGTATCTACATCGGTAGGTTCGACGCCCTTTGGTCAGCTTTCGATGTCCGGCACATGGACGAGTGAAACCAGTGACGGAAAAATTCAACCAGCCGTCGGAAGCATGCAAGTAGAGCAGCGTGGCTTGCAATTCTCCGGGCGTTCCAGAGACAACTACGGAGTTTCTATCGTGAAAGGGCGAGTTTTTCCGCCGAACCAGATAGCTTTCAGCAAGCAGTACGTTGGAGCCTCTGGAGAACCTGTAAACCAGCCACTAAGCTACGACGGCTATCTCGTTCGCGAAAAAGATGCCGGTCTGGTAGCGAAAGGGCAGTGGGTAATGCGGGTGCCTGCGGGCAACGCTAGACGATCTGAAACTATTACGAGGCGCGGTCTGTGGTCGGCGCGGTTAGTTGGTCCAAGTGCTTTTAAGGCTCCTGCACAGGTTCTACCTGCTCTTCCACAACAGCAGCACTTTTCACCTGAGCATGTTTCACGCGAGCTTGAGGCGAAAGCAGGCATCCAAGAACAGCTTGTGAAACTGGTAATCGGTATATTCGTCGTTGCAATGTTCGTGCTTACTTTATCGATCAGTTACTTTAAGCCTTCTGGAATTCTAGACCGCGCGACGCAGAGGCAATACATTCCGACTCAGGTGCAGGGACAGCACCAAAAGCTGCGTGCCGAATGGACACGACCGCTTCAGTCAGGAGGAGTGCCTCTCGGGCAGCGTTTTGAGTGGCGTTGGTGGCGTCCCTGGGGCGGCAAAGAATTGAATTTGCCTCCGGCTCAACGACTTAAGAATCCGCATATGCTGGTTCTTGGAGTGGGAGGCAAGGGAAAAACTCGTCTAGTCGCCAACATGATCGCCCACGATATTGTTTCGAACGACAGAGCCGTAATCGTAATTGATTCGAATGGCGAGTTAGCAGAATTGATGTCTCGATGGATTGCAGCTCAACCGGATGCAAAAAAGCTAGCCAAGCGAACCATTATCATCGATCCCGTTAAAGAGAATTCTGTGACTGGCTTTAACCCGCTCGCCAAGCCCGATAATGGTGACCTGCAAGCTGCTGCCTCAGCCGTCGTTCATGGTTTTAAATCAATCTATCAGGAGAATCCGGGTGCTCCTGGTCAATGGAACGCGCAAACCGCGGGGATTTTGCGGAATGCAGCCCTGTTACTGATAGTGAACGGAAAAACACTCGTCGATTTGCCGACGCTTCTTCAAGATAACGATTATCGCGACCTATTGCTAGAGACGGTAGAAAAGCGTCGTGACGAACGCACCGAATATGGTGCTTTGTTGGAAGCCTGGACGCAGTACAAGAAGCTTGCCAGAAGCGAACAATGGATTGATTGGGTTGAACCTATCCTCAACCGCATAGGACCGGTATTGAGTGATCCGCGCATTAGAATTCTGATGACCGAGCCGGAAAATGAAGTACGTTTTTCTGATGTGATCAAAGAGCGAAAAATTGTAATAGTGAAATTGTCTCAGAGTGATTTCGGACAAAACGCCAATTTATTCGGAAGCCTAATTGTGACAGGTATTCAGCAAGCAGCGCTGATGATATTTAATCCACAGAAGCAACGTCCGACGGCGCTTTATCTCGACGAGTTCGACAGATTCATCGAAAAGGAGACTTTAAAAGCGATCACGACCGAGACTCAAACGCTTCAAATCGGCTTGATTGGAGTGGGGAAGACGCTACAACGCATATCGGAAGATTTTCGCAGCGGAATTGTGATTACAATGGGAATTATCAATTGTTTTGCGATAAGCAAAAAAGATGCGGACGTGCTTGGACCGCAGATGTTTAGAGTGGATGGGAGAAAAGAACGTCATCAAACAATCCAGGATGTGGTGAACCGGGTAAACGAAAGCCCTCAGTTTTTGCTCATAACTGATGAGGAGAAATTGAACATCGACAGGTTGGCTGGACAAGAAGTTCGCAATTTCTTTTGTTACCGCGTCGGATCGGTCGCCGGAGTATTTCAGTTGCGGTCACATGATTTCCCGGATATTGACGAATCGAAGGTAGACTGGGCCTTGATTGAGAGGATGCGCAATCGTACGAAGGGTGAAGCCGTTAAATCGAATGAGCTGGAAAGGGCGACTGAAGGAGGGACCAATGGCAACTGATGTTACGTTCGATACTAATATGTGGAAGCGCTTGGCGAACGAATCCAAAAGACGTGACCACAAAGACCGCTTACAGATCGAACGAGTTTTGCGGCGAATAGAAACTGACGTCATAGATCCATTTTTCTGTGACGCTACTGTCTTTGAGTCCGTCGATAGAAAGAGGCGCAAAGGCGTTCTTCAGGAGCTTGTTGATCCCGATATGCAAGCAGCCTCATCTGCTGAAACAGGTGAGAACTTTCATGGCATGCCTTTGATGAGAACAACCTTTGTGATGCAAAATATGCCGGATTTGACCGTCAACGAGCACTGGCAGAATGACATCAAAGCCGCGCTCGATCTCGGATTTCTATTCATTAGATCGAGAGTTCCAGCTTTCGGAGGGATGGTCGTTGATTTAGATCTGGGCCCATCAGTTTATAAAATCAGCAACATCCCATCGAACTCGGAACTCATGGATCGGTTCATGGCGGCGCAGGACGAGTTAGATCGTCATGATGTCGGCATGAGCCACATCCGAACAAAGGTCGGTGAAGCGTTAGAGATTTCGCTCGAAAAGGTTAACATGCTTGAAATCGCAGTTCTATCGGAAAACCAAGTGAAAGCGAGTGTTTCGGAATGGATGGACACATTGCTTGTTTGTGCCCACTACGCGTATGGTCATCCGTACTTGTGTACGCTTGATGACGGCGGCGGCGCCGGAACCAAATCCGTCATGCATCGGGATCATAGACCGTGGTTAAAGGACTTCGGGATCACGATTCTGGACGCCAAGGAGCTTGCTGACCAACTCGCTCTTTGACGACGTCGTTGGATTTGCTTATGAGGCTGCCTTGCCTGGTTTGATGCTTGGCGCCTTCTATCGGACAACTCATTTTCGTAAGCTAATTGTGAACCGGCATAGTGTGTTGATCGAGCAAAATGTGCTGGATCAACAATTTAACTTATCGAAGGAGTTTATGATGACACAATCCCTGTTCCAAACCGCGCTAAATCTCGATGTCTTCTTTGACACATCCAAGGTACGACTCGGAGAGACCGTCTGGAAGATAGAACCGTCTGCGATACCACATGCGATCCTAAAGCAATTCGCCCGAGCTTACCAATATCGATTATCTAGAGACGTGTCATTGCTTTTGGTCGATCATGATGCGGAGTATCGTGCGATTGCATATGTGAGTCAACTTTATCCAAGCGTGTTGCTTGAGGTGAGTGAGGTTCACATGCCGCAAGGTGAGCCGCGAGAGATGATGGAGTGTTCTCAACAGTTATGACAGGACAGCTTCCTTTTAATAATGGTCTCGCGTGCCGATCCGAATCGAACGTTAGGCAGCAACAGCATTGACACGGGTCCTCTGTCGCCTGCAATTCGGCAGCCGCCGCAGCGAGCGTGCGCGCATGGTTTGCGTCGAATTGGTTTTTGGCGGGGCGCGCTCGTGGCTGCGGGCAAAGAGCCTAGCAGGCGACGAACCCGTATCAATGCTGTTGATGTTCGATTGTCCGTAAATGTTCGTGGTGTCGTATGTAGTGCGAGATGGCGCGAAATTTTTGCGTTAAATAAAAGCCGGCGCCGGTGAAACAAGCATGCACGGCTGTAGACCGAAGTGGCTTAGTCGCCGGTGGTGTCTGACTTCGATTGGAGCTACCGTTGCAGTTGACGGGCGAGTGTTGTCGTCATTAGCTCGGCAGCTTTTATGTTTGTGTCTCTTGGGAGTCGTTTGGAAGCTTCTTTAAGTGCGTCGACTGCTCCGTCGTATCCTCGCGATTTTCCATGATGGTCTTGCGTATTGCGACCGCTGGGGGTTCCGTATAAGACAATGCGGGCACCCTCTGGATCCCAGGCTGCCTTATTGGCTGCTACTCCCAGGAAGCATCTGGCGAGATTTAGAAATGCGCGTCCTTGCAACTGGGGATCGTCGTTGGTGTCGGCTATAAGTTGCTCAAGTTGCATGATGCTCTTGTGCATCATCTCGGGTTGTGTCCTTGCGACGTTCGATAGTTTTTGCAAACCTTGATCCGCTTCCTGCGCGAGGCTTTGCGTTGTGTCAATAGAAAGATCGACGAGCGACAGATTTTTGTTTTGCTCAACGTTTTCGATTTTAGCGGGTTGTATTCTCATGTTTGTGTACTCCAGAACCGACGATTCCAGATTACGCATCAAATGATTTTTAGTGACTGGTGAATTGAACAGAACTTCCGTCAAGAGGGGTTCTGGGCAATAACTGCTTTTACTCTGGATATCGCAATTGGTAAAATGCGATCAGCGCCTGAATTAACGGACGAGCCGCATGCAGCTCACCGCCTATGTCTTGCCAAAATTCGTCATTTCCATTAATACCAATGATGGAGCCAAGTGCTTTGTCAGCGACAAAATCGTACTGCTTTGATTCGCCGTCACAGTTTATTTCTACGTTGAATTGACCGAGCTCGGCTCCGGCATCGATACGTACCGGTCTTAGCTTTCTCTTCGTGCTCGTGACTGGGGTGCCCCAGACCGTGACTTGCGGCTCGACGTCGTCGTACAGTGTCTGCCTTGACTTATGGAAGCCCTGAACACACTCGACTATTAGTTGTTTGTCTACGGCATCGTCGACGCCATCATGTTCAAATTCCACAGAATTTTCAGACGCGCGCAGCACGCAAAAACGGTCTGAAGTATCGCTCTCAAACTGCATCCTGTACACATCCGTTTCGGTCATGCGCAAGGACACCGGTATTTGGGACGGCGCCAGGCTGCTTTCAGTCTGGGCTTGACCGTTTTTCATCAAGTCGTTTTTAGAGGATGACATCGTCAGATTCTCCGATTGTGGAACTCTACCCGACACGTGCCGCCGTAGAAAATCCAAGCAACTGATTGACTGACCGAAACCTCAATAGAAACTCTTAAAACCGAGGAAAATAGGAAGTAGGATTCTAGATGTTCGGGAGATTATTTTGTTCCCTAAATTAGGCGCAGCGCTGTGGTCTGGATGACACAAGCGAGGTACTGCCACCGACGCAGTTTTCTTCCGAGGTAGCGACTAAAATCACCCCGCCGGGCGACTTTTATTCCGGTATAGTTTGGGCATATAGCAAGCTGCAGATCGCTGAGAACTATTTCTATGCTCAAAAGAATCGTCTCAGGAAACCTTTTTACCTTAATCCTGTGTATGGCTTTGGCGCTCCCCGTATACGCCAAGTCGGTCAGTGTGCGCGGATATTACCGCAAAGACGGCACTTATGTTCGTCCGCACATGCGCAGCTCGCCGGACGGAAATTTCTACAATAATTGGTCTACGAAGGGCAACTACAACCCATACACCGGCGAAGAAGGAACGAGGCTGACACCGCCTGGAAGCTCCCAATTTGCAGCGCCTAGCAGTTACTCGGCGCCCTTTGGTTCCAGTTATTCAGGATACTATGCTCTTCCCTCGATACCAGCAGCGACTCCTTTTTCCATACCGCAAATATATCCGTCGGCCTCGCCACCCTTTGCTAGCTCCTCACCGCCGACGTCGAGCACGAGTAATCTCAGTTCGACTGGCTCGAATGACTTTGTCACGTCTGTTAAGCAGCGAATTCAGCAAACCTTTAGCTCGTATCCTGAGTCCGATGTCACAGCCAAGATCTATTTCGAAGTTGGTCCTAGCGGTACCGCGTCCAACATTAAAATCTTAAGTGCAAGTGGAGACTCTGATGGAGTAAGGCGAGCCGTAGAAGCCATTGGTAACTCAGGACCATTTGGAAATCCAACTTCAACCGAGAGATTCGTCGTTAGTTTCAAGAACGGAAGTATTGACGGAGCGTCTAATTCTCAAGTGAGGGCAAATCCTTACCTGCCATTACCCGCAGTTTCTTACCCCGCGTTCTATCCGAGCGCGTCGCAAGCTGCACCTTCGTCTTCATACTCAGGCGCGTATGAAGATAGGATCGATAAGGCAGTCTGCAATTCGCTTTTAATTCTTTCGAATGGTTCCGTTTTAAATTCGTTTGGGGGATTTTTCGCATGGAATGCCGGAGAGCGAGTTTTGGTCAGCGGAGACAAAATAATCAATCTCGATCAAAAATCGGAAGCGACACTTTCGGCGTTCAATGATTTAGCTGATTATCGGCTGATTGCAAAAACTCGTACCGTTGGCGATTTTGATGGAGCGGACCACGATAAAGTCTGTCAGCTGGATAATGGAATGATCCTACGTTTCGACTGCTACCATTACCGCTATCGTTATCGCCCTCATGTTTATCTTTTTTCAAGCGGACGATCTTTGAGAATGATTCTTGATGACGATGATTATATTTACAAAGTGACGCGAGTCCGTTAATTGAGCAGGTCGTGCTGAAAATTTGTTGAGCACCTCATCATGCGAAGCATACAACATGAACACACGCAACAAAATGTTATGCCACCAAACTTAGTGTCATTTTTATAAAGAATGCTTAGGTATAAAAATGTTCTAGACCGGTTTTCGGCGGAGTTGAAAGGAATCTCTGTCTCCTCTTTTCTCCTGGATTCAAATTTTGCGGATCAAAGACAATGGCTAAAGTCGTTCGTGGCTAATCTACCTGAAGGCGCAACAACTACAACGAATTTTTGGTCCCTTCACGAGCTGGCTAAGCATCTCCAAATACCAAACGAATTGACTGATTTGCCGGGTAGTATCAACAACGTCCGAGCTGATGAGCTGATCGCAGGCGCTTTAGCTTATATCTTCGAGATTGACGAATTCCAACACAGCCCAGCAGCTGTCAAAACCCTTTATCCAAACCTGAAGCGGGATGATGACGGCTTGATCGTAAACATCGAATCTGGGCACCGATTCACGAAGGATGGTTTATTGACACAGACTCACTTTGTCCCTTACGACGATTGGCTGTCCTCCAAACCGACACCCAAGAGTCTATCTTTTGGATTCGTGGAGACTCTGCTTGGAAGAATGAGTCAAAAGGACGTGAACTATTTCGGACTGCGCCTTGAGGATGACATTGTCATGGACAAGCGATTTCACCTTGAACTCGAAACCAGAGTGCATGCATGGGGACCAACAAACCTCAACGATAGCAAACTGCTCGATCCTTATTTCCCCGTGAATCCGTCTGGGACCGTAACAACCCACATCCGAACGGACGATACAGCCTTCTTGCGATTGATGTTTTTCGGATTGTCGCGAGTCGAAATCATGTGGAGCCGACGGGAAAATTTGAAAACGATACAGATAGAAGAACTGATGGAGCCCGACTCTTACAAATTTGAAGATTGCGACGAGATACCAATCATGTATTTGCATTCAATTTGGAACTGTGAGAAGCGCCGCTTTGTTCATCTAGACGGAGCCGTAAAAGGTTACGCGCGACCAGTGTACGATAAACGACTCGAAGTACCGATGAATAAATTTTCTTTGAGAGCCAATTCTTATCGAAAATTATTTCGCATTGATGCTAGCTTGCAAGTGAACGAATGGGCTGATTTGATCACCAAGTTCTTTTATCTAAACGAGTTAATCGTCGAATATTTCAGCGCCATTTTGTCGGATCAAGTGGTTACGCTTACGGAGAGTTAGTATCCGCAAACATCGTTGCCGACACGAGCGCGATAACTAGTCAACACGATTCTGATTTAAATATACTGAGTATTACTTCGATGGCACAAAGCGAATGAACGAGGAGACGAATCAACTTGGGCGCTTTCCCTTTTTTAGCAGCCACACCACAAGCAGTGCGACTGTAATTAGATTGATAATCGTCCAAGTGCCTTTGTCTAGGTGGATCCGAAAAATCGGATTGTAGCCAACCGCAAGCAGACCCAACGTCCACACCCAGAACTTTCTCCCTAGTTTCTTCTCTTCGACTGCACCATCCGCGGTGACTCCAAAAATCAGAAACCGTAGCAGAGTGTAATAGTCGTACGGCAATGGAATCGATGCAGCTATCAACAATGCTACGACCGAGAGCCACCTAAAAAATTTGGCCACGACTAATCCTCCGAATAATTGACGTCGGTTTCTTCTTCCTCCGGCTCGAAAATAACATCAAAAGGTTTCGGTCTTTCAAGATCGTCGTCACCATGACCAGCCTCGCCCGAATTTTTTAAACTGCTGACTTGTCGCTCGGCAGCTAGGGCCTCGGTCATCAAGCCTTTCGCTTCGTACCTGCGGGACAATTCCTCAAGGACTCGTTTTTGCACGCAGACTCTTGCGGAGGACACTTCGCATTGGCTTAACGCCGATTTTAATACGCTAATTGACTGATCTGTAAGCCCTTCTTTTTCCAAGATTCTGCTCAAACCGATAGACAAAATAACCATGTCATCAACATAAAACTCATCGATTGGCTGCTCAATCTTTGAAAGTGCTTCTTGAGCTGTTTGCCGTGCGCGAGGCAGCTCACCGAAGCTAAAAAATAATGCCGACTCATTGAGGTAATCGTAGTCTTTTTGAAGCTCTTTACGGCCAATGGAGAGAACGCTGAGCGCGCGTGTTTTTTCGCCGAGCTTCCAAAGCAGCTTCGACGCATCTAGAAACTGAGCTGAATTCAAACTCTGTGGAGAGGTCAGAATAATCGATTTAACCAATTCAACAAATTTCAAGGCATAATCACGGTCTCCATCGTTCAGCGCCTGAGATGCGCATTGAAGCGCTTGGTCGAATATATCTTCAATCTTTCGACACTGAGCGACCACGCCGTGCCTGTCGTAAAGCATGGCGTGACAAGAATCGAACGCCAGTTGCTTCTTGCCGTCGGCGAAATATTTATGAATCTGCGCCACGTCTTGCTCACAACTCCAGAAGTAGAACTGAGTGATATACATCATCGGAATTATGGACACCATAAGCCTTGGAATTAAAAACGAATTCAGCTCTTCCGTGGAATCACCGAGTTTTAGTTTGTAGGTGCTTTGCGCCGAAATGAAAAAGACCACCGAGCAAATCACGCTACACCATCTCTGGGTCTCCGGCAAATAATCAAATGGAAAAAACGGATTGTAAAAGATCAAAGCGAGAAGTGCCCAGAGGAACCATCCAGTTCGAAGACGAAGTCCTAGGATTACAAGAATAAGGCATGGCAAGCTGACACAGAGCCGCACTATAAATGGATTCCAGTAGAGACAGAGACCTGCGTGCAGCAGTAACGCGACAGACAGAAAAAGCGAGATACAGGCGAAGCTTCTGACCGACATCGGCACCGCTGCCGCAACATCAGATTCATTTTGATCAGTGTTCTCAACTCGCTGTTCATCATTCATGAATTGAAAAACCATCCTTGTTTGAGTTGGTTGACTAGCGCCAGATCACTTCGCCGTTCTCAATAGCTGGAATGAAGGTTTCATTCTGACGACCATTACGCCTTAACCCATGCGCAGTTTTTTATTTCAAGCCGTAACTTTTAAGATCAAAATTCGTGATTCGTCTCCCGATTTTGAGCACGGCTCGAAGATCTGGCAGGACTGGTGCCGCCGGATAATTCTGATATCAATCTCTCCAAAATACCTCGCCCGCCGAAATTACAGGAAAGGATATTTCTCGCCGTCCGTCTTCGTCTTCGATGTACCAAGCGTCGAGCATTGACTCATCAAATGGCAGCGGTGACTCGTCCGGTTCTTCCGGTTCACGCTCGCGACTTTCGTCATTGAAATAATCAAACATGACTTGGTAATCGTTTGCGGCGGATGATAGTTCGATGTAGCCACTCCATTGGAACATGTCTTCTGGAGTAATATTCGTGACGTGCCCAATCAGTCTATCTCGATGATAGAGACTGGCGTTTTTAACTTGAGAGTTTGTTTCCGAAACCATTGAAAACTCCTACTTAATTGCTGTTACTTCACTCGCCCTGATTTCGGGGAATAGTCATTTAAAATCGTAAGAAATCTTTTGGGAATAACGCCCTGGACGAGAATTTCTCGGTCCTTGTTCACATACTCCAGTAGCTTTATCTTCTCGACGCGCTTGAAGTAGCTAGTACGAATTCGGTCTACCAGTTCCTCATGCTCTATCACTTTTATTCCGCTTACCTCGTTTTTGGCGATTGCCTTACGGAGACCATCTAAGTCAAGTTGTACTCCATCCGAACCGTACTTCGCGATGACACCATCCTTGGTGCCGAAGCTGATGAAGGGGGAGTATTCTTTGGCTCGCCGACATGCTTGGGCCTCGATATGTTCGGCGACGCTTACGCTTCGTCCTTTGTAAGTGCCAATAGGGTCCGCCGGAGTTAGGTCACCGTCCGCGTTTATGTATGCCTTCTTTCTGCCTTTTTCATTCAGTGGTGAATAGAGATCTTTGTCGCCTCTGAAAGCTGTTGCCTCCCCCCGAGATGATGGAACCTCTCTAGCCAATTCTGCTTGCCAGTCGTTTGCCCGGTCTGTCCTCGATGACATCTGGAGAATGTGATCTTGGTCCTTTGTCCCAGGTACATTTCCGTGGATAGCTCTGGTACCAGATGCGGTATTGGTTGCGAGTTCACGCTCCTGAAGAAGGCGACTCACAAAGGTCTTTATGTGTTCCGACGCGTTTGTTTTAATCGACGGAGATTTGTCTATGATGCTTTCCGCTATTCCATCAAGGGCATCGACTAATTTCCCTGATTTTGCAAGCGCGTTCCATTTGTCAGCTAGACCGGCAATGCCGATACCGGCTATCAGTTCTGCGCCCCGCTCGGTCTTCTCTTGAATGGGCATTGTGTCCCAGTGTTCATTCAAGGCGTAACCGACGAGCGCCAAGTCTCTTATCGGCTTTGCCGCATCGCCGCTTATTTGAACTTCATAGGCGTAGGTTTTAGCAAAATCACCAAGTTTAATTCCAGCGACTAACATTTGCCCTATGTGTTCACCAACCTTCGCACCTGTGGTGACAGCCGCGTCGTGATCAAGGTAGACGTCGTGAACGAATTTTCCAGTTGCCTGGAGTCCGTCGAAGATGCCTTTGAAGACGTTTGCGAAGCCTTTTGGAATTGAATCCGAAACCTTTTGAATTGTTTTCTCGTATTCATTTTGACCGACTGTTGAGCCATGAGCGAACGCTTTAATTACTTCGTTTCGCTGATTTGGATTTAGTCGCTGAAATGATTCCCAGGGATTTGATTTTGTTTGGGCGTTGTAGAGGTCTCTCATTGCCTCTGAATTCTCTTTGGCTTGTTCTCGTGCCAGTTTGAGTAGTTCGTTTCGCTGAGGACCGGCTGGAAGGTTTTCAGCATACTCTCTGAGCTTCTGCACAGGCTGGAGAATCGGATTTTCCTCGGCTAATGCTCTGAGATGCATGCTGCTTTCGGAAGTTATCGCATTCTTCGCGTTGTGATTTGAACGAGGAGATTCGCTATCTGAGCTTTGGTGAGCTTTCGATTCTTTTGACGAGAAGTGTTCCGTTGTCGACGGAGAGCGTGCCGCTTTTCCTGACCGGTCGCCTTTCGAAATTTCTCCTGAGATACCAAAGTTTTCGTGAAGCGCTGGAAGCAAACCGGATGGATGTTTGTCGTTCAAGTGAGAGAGACGATTAATTTGATCGTGGGCTTTTTGATTTGAGTCGTCGGCAATCACGGCGTCGCTGTTGGTTGCGTCAGATGGTTTTGCAACCTGACTTTTTTCGATGCGCTCTCGATTGTTATCTGTTTTGTCAGGCATGAGTTAGCTGGCCCATCTCGTGCATCTTAGTATACGCCGCCGTTCCTCTGTTGGGGAGGTTGATTTTTGAGGGCAAAAACGCGATTCTTGATGCGTCCAGAATTGACATGCGACCCCTGGCGCCTGTTATTCGGCAGCCGCCGCAACGGCGTATGTTTTTTCATTCGCGACGCGGTTTTGGCGGACGCGCTCGTGGCTGCGGGCAATCCAGCCTAGCAGGCCGCACCCCTGTCAAATTTGGGCAGTCGATTTTTAGAAGAAAGACGACGATTTACCAGTCAGTGTTGGGACAAGAGAGTGATACCAAGGATGGTGTCGAAGGAAGCGATGGCTGGCATGCACTATTGAAGCGTCGCAGGCGTATTCTGAATTATCCTTTGCTTCTCGTCGAGGACCGCGTTATTGCAAGCGGTAGACACCCGGCCAATCTTGTTAATCAGATCGGTAATAAGCTAAAGGACATGCGGAGGACCGGGTTCAGTTGCCTAAAATCGAAAAAAATTGACAGGTTTCCCTATTCGCCACTACTTCCGGCTACTTTTGTTTCGGGCGTTTGTGCTCGCGTGAGGTCGCGATTATAGCTGCCTGCGCCGGTTCTCCGACCACTAGGAAATTTGTTTTGTCAGGGAAATCAGGCCACTCAGCTGGGAAAGTGGCGTCAATATCTAATGGCACTAATGCTTTGCTCGATAGCGGTGATTTGCGCCACTCATCTAGGTTTGGCAAGTTTGCATACTTGTCTACCTGAGTTACTAAAAATGCTACCGGAAAGTATTTCATAGCGGCGAAAACTGTAGCAGGGCTTCCGACTGAGCCTCTGACAGATGGCATCGCAAAGTCTCGATGAATAGAAGCGTATGCTGGATATGGGAAAAACCAGTAGAAAACATGAAGTTCTTCGGGAATGGGTTTTTCGGGTTGCGTGACGCAGGGGCGCGCCAACGTGTCAAGCCAAGTATCAGTTTGCAAGTTCGAAGCTGCCATAAGATGACCCAAGACGCCCTTCATAACCGCAACTGGGCTAATTTCCAATTTGATTTGTCCAGATAAACTGTCCTTATTCAACAGATCCTTAGCTCTGCGACTTAGGTCGAGTAAAGCCGGATCATAGAACTTTGATAACGTCTCGTTGTTGCATTTTTTACATGTCGCCCTTTGAAAAGAAATGCCGTTCTGTTTATATTTTGGTCGAGTGTTGAACGTAGAAGCTTTCAGCAATGGTATTTGTTCTGACATCAAGAACTCCATGCAACATCTCGGTGGGCAATGTTCCTCCGTAAGCTCAAGAAGCGGCTTCTTGTTTCCGCAGATCCGACAACGTCCGTCAACATCGCCTATTTTTTGTTTATTTCCCATGTGCTCCGGTTTTAATACAAGTGATTTCGGCGTTTGGCAATTCAAAAAATTTTTTTCAATGACGGAGCAGAGAAACATCGTTCTTTTGCACCGGCTCGCCGGTATCGGGTCGGAGGATTTTGTGCTTCGCAACGTCGAATACGTACCCTTTTCCAAACACACTTGGTGGAATTGATTTGAATGGATAGGCAGAGATTTGTACTCGATAAGTGAGGAACCCGAAGAGTGATACGTTAACCAGAAGCCTTCCGTTTGCCTCGTAGAATGTCAAAAAGTGCGCAGCTATATGAGGGCGGTTTTCAGTGCCTGCCGTTCTGTAACCATGCTTTAGGATCGTCACCGGACTCTCGCCAACGTCGTAGATAACGAAGGTTCTAATAGCAGCGAAATAGTCGTCGTACAGATACTCTCCGAGATTAGACTGCAGAGTGCAGTAGGCGAAATAGTTGAATGCAATTTTGGAAATGAAGCGTTCAACATCTCTGTCGAGAGTTGCGTTGAATTCGTAGTTGAATATCATCTCCTCTGAAGACTCACCCTTCTCGATATTCTCCTCATCTTCGCGAAAGTCTAATCCGCGCCTGCGTATCTCTCGTTTCATTTTTCCTACAGTATCGTCATCACCGAAGAAATACATGGTCAAATTTTTCTTGCCCGTCCAATTCATTCGTTTGTCGAAACGTTTTGCATCGCGGAGGCCTTCCCAAAACATGACTAAGTTTCTTCCGTTTGGTCCTTTTACAAGTACGTGCGGGATCAGCTCGATCTTGCCTGTAGCGGGATCAAGGCACGGAAATATATTGGAGAACATCGTGGTTGGTTTTCCATTGACACGGAAAGTCGTTGTCAATTTGTCATTCTTGAATCGTATCGAAGAATCCTTTCGACAACGGTATTGAGCCGACAAAATGCCTTCCATCGCATCTTCCTTGAATGTTGATTCCAGCTTACTGATTACTTTGCTGTTGCAAGTGTCGCAAACAACTTTCAGGAAAAGGTCTGGATCAAATTTCCCAAGAAATTGGGATACGACGTGCTCCTCCCCATCGAATTTTCTTTCAGTTTCCAGGCAGTAAATACAACGCCTAGTCATTGTCGAGTTTCCTTTATAGCTAGCGTGAAACCATAACCCAGATATTGCACCGCAGCTGGTGGCGTGAACTAGGGAAATGTATTATAGCCACCCATGACGTTCGGCATGGTTTGGGAGAAGGAGCCATTCGGACCGTAAATGTTTTGGCCACCGAAGACGTTTGGCATTGTCGTCGTCATGCCACCGTTTTGGTGATAGATGTTTTGTCCGCCGAAGACATTCGACGATGAAGTTGTCATTGAACCATTGGAGCCGTAAGCGTTGTAGCCACCCATAACATTCGGCATTGTCGTTATCGTGCCACCGTTTGGAAGCATCACGTTCTGCCCACCGAAGATATTTTTTGATGTCGTCGTCATGGTGCCGTCACCGTTGTAAATGTTTTGACCGCCGAAAATATTTCCGGTTGAGGTAGTCGGAAAGCTCATCTGCAAAGGTTGCATAGGTTGCATTTGCATTGGCTGATACGTGTTCATCGGATAGCTAGCAGCAGGAGCTGCGCTGCCGTGAAGTCGGTAGTGAGATGCTGCGATGCCAACTGCTCTTGCGCCGTTCCAAGTTTTGCGAAATCCAGTTCCGGCGAGGCTCAAACCGCGTTTTGCAATATTTGAAACGCTGCCGTTGGTTTGCTGCTGCTGCTGCTGAGCTTCAGCTGTCGAGCAAAATAGTATACCTGCACTTGCTAGTGCCAAGCTCCAAATTTTCATGACCAAATCTCCAATCCTGATTAGATCTAATCAGGGAGGCGTGGAATTTTCGTGACACTTTACTTCTATGATTCTTGACCGCAGATTTGACACGGGTCCCCTGTCGCCTGCTATTCGGCAGCCGCCGCAGCGAGCGTGCGCGCGGATTGGTTGGAGGGAATCGGGCGCGCTCGTGGCTGCGGGCAAATCAGCCTAGCAGGCGCCGAACCCGTGTCAAATCTGCTGCCTTTATCCGGGGGACTTTCGTGCGGGTGGAATCGTATCTAGCGGAAAATATTGCTGATACTATATGTGGTGCTATTGAAATTTGTTTTCGCTGATCTAGCTTTTCTGATGTATTTGAATTTCCGAATTTCGTCGGGGACCTTATCGGCTTGCTCTGAGCGCAGTGACCAGCAGGCGTTATAATGTCGGGACTGGGACAATTGAGTGCCGGACGCCAGACGTTTGCGAGTTTCGAATGAATATCGGCTCGAATCAGACGAGTCGATGGAAGCTGCGCGGTCGTGTCTACTGCCTCAAATGAAAGGCTGTTTTAGTATTGCGCAGGATGACGGACAACGTCGCGTCATTTTAGTTTTTGCTATGTTGCCAGACGAGTTATCTATAGTCTCTGAAGAAGCTGATAGCTTGCGAGACTTCGCAGAGTCGCAATCGGACAAATTGGACTATCCGATTTCGCTCAGATGCACGCATGAGCCAAAAGGTCTATTGGGGAAGAAAGAAGATTACGCGCAGATGGATCCACTGGAAGCTGCTATTCATCGGCAATTGCGTTTGGATAGACGAATGAGAACATTCGGTCCTAGTTCACTTTTTACTGGTTACTTGTGGCTATCATAGCTGTCGTGATGTTCATTTATCGCGCGAACACTGGCACTCCGTGATGAAAAATTCGAATACAAACATGTTGAAGTACTAGTCCTACAACACTGGTCGTGAGTCTAGTTGCCTGATTCACGTGCAGCGATGCTAAATTAGGCCACTTTTGATCTAATAGTGCTATTTCACCCCCTCAGTACAACGAAAAGGGCTGTGGCAAAAGTAGCTAATGCAGCTAAACCGGTCCAAAACATCATCATTAGATTCAATGAAATAGCTCTTTCTGCTCGGTCAGCACTTTCAATTTCTAGCAGCAATTCGAGCACAGCTCGATTTCTGTCTTGCTTTCCCATATTGCTTAACAGCGTATCAATGAGGAGATCTGGATTTTTATCAAGGAAGCTCGATCGCTCATCGTAGCCAATCCCAAAGTCCTCTGCAACTTTCCATTTGATATCACGAGACAAAAGTTTGACGCGCGATTCGTTTAAGCTAATACCAATTTTTAATTTACGCACACAAGTTCCTCGCTTTAGCCGCCTCTCGGCCTTTCTCCACAACCACGAAAATGTCTTTTTCATTTTCTCGAACCCATTCAAGTTCCTCGTGCATACGCGCTAGCGCCATCGACAGAATCTCCGATGGGCGACCTCTCACCATCGTTCCATTAATCGTCACAGCGTTGTAGTGCCTCAATACCTCAATTTTCCAATCGTTGTTAACAGCGCTGGAAAGAATCTCCGTAATCGCGCGATCAATTTCTTGTTCTAATTGCATAATAAGTTCCTCTCATTGATTAGATGCTGATTCTCTAAGTTGTTACTGTGTCAAAATTTCGCCGCTCTAACAAATTCCAGACAGAAACGACTGCCACTGCTAGTGGTGCATTTTTTTTCTCTCACAACATGCTATTTACTCCAGGTATTCTTAATCGCGCGCATGAACATCGTTCGCTTCATCGAATTTTAAATGCCGGGATCGATTAGGGCGAATAACAAGTTCTGCCTGTTTATTATCAACCCCACACTTACGACTCGCATCCAAGCGACGCATGTGAATCACCGCGCGACTCACAACGACGCAAACAGAATAAATGAGGGTGATTATAATGATCTTTCTCACCTGGTCAATCGACGAGGGGTGGCGAAAATACACCCAGACAATAAACAGTGTTGTGATTGGACCGCTACAAAATGTTACGACTGCTTGAACTTGAGAAAGAAGGCGTCGTCCAATCTCATTGTCGGCTGCATTTTTGACAGTCCTTTGATAAGCAATAAAGCCAATGGGTAAATGAATGTAGAAAAAATTGAGCAATCCGAACATGATTGTACAGATTCCTGCCAATGCATATTCTTTTGGGCAGACTAAAGAGAGAAGTGCGATAAGAAGCAAGTGAAAAACGAACGAAGCAATTCGGCGGACAGTCCCTCTAGTCTCAGATAGTTCAAAGCAACTTGCCATTAACATATGCAAGACGCCCATCAAAACGAAAGCTGGCAATACAACAGACCCAAAATCAAAGACATTTGCTTTTGTTCCGTGACAGAGATCCAGGAACCAGATGCTAACTGAAGAACTTGGTAATATGATCAGGATTTGAGTGAGCAAAGTAATACGCGGACGTGACATTGACTGCCAGAGATAATTTGGTGGTTCTTTAGATTCAGCTACGTGGACTAGCTCATCATCTAAAACAATTGGAATTCCGGCGCTCGCGTGCGGGCGCGATAATACTGAAACCAGCTCGGAAAGCGCGTCATCGTATTGCGCGTCCTTGTTAATGAGGGTGTTCAAACATTCCTTCAACTTTGAACAATTTTTTGCATTGTCCATCGCTTCTAGTTCTTTCGGAAGTCGAACATTTATCCTCCGATAATATGCAACCTGTGGATTAATCGGAAGCGCGGCTAGATGCGAGAGATAAAAGTGAGTAGCGGCACTTCCTGCGTGAAACATACTGCTGAGCAGTGGATCTAGCCATTCAGCTTGACCCCAGTTTTTAATCTCGTCGTAACGAAGACGCTTGCTCGAATAGCCTGTTCCTACAGAAACGACCAAATATCGTGCATTAGGCCACAAATAGGTTGCCTCAGCTAGTGCGGTTAACGAAGGATTATTGGCGAACAGTCCTCCATCAACAAATGCATGGGGATCATCGCTTCCATTTTGCCGGAAGATTATTTCCTTTGGAGGGAAGTAGGTTGGTGCAGCTGAAGTTGCACGCGCAATATCGCGAACAAGTGCCTCGCTATGCTCATCGCGCCAGGATTGGAACTGTCTTGGAATGGACCTCGTCATATCGTATGCGGTGACTATAACCATTCCTCTGTCTTTCGTTTTCGACGCCGTTTTTGCAGTTCCAAATTTTTGTTGTTTGAATAAGTCCTTTAGAACATCGTTTAGTCCCAGAGAGGGATATCGCGATTGTGAGTAACCGAACCATGCTCGTGGCAAGGAGTCACCGTCCTTGGCGGCGGTTCCAGAATTGGGAAAAATCCGCGATCCGTGCTTCTCGTACACATCTACTAATTCGGTTGCCGTTCTGGGGATGATTCTCTCGTCCGGCGGTACTGTCAGCCACATTGCCACGAGTCCGCCGGTAGACGTCCCAGCAATAAGGTCAAAGTGATCCGAAAGACGCTCTGTTCCACTCTCGGTTATGCCAAGCTTTTTCTCGAGGTGACTGAGAAATATCGCAGGAATAATGCCTCTTATGCCGCCGCCATCAATCGACAATATTCGAACAAATTGTTCGTGTTCGAGTTCTCCACCTCGCGGGGCTCCAGGTTCGTCTTCAGCCATATTAGGAACTTGTACGTTTTCGGAATTCGGTGAGGAATGTTGTTTATTTGTGTGTATCATGTGAACGTTAGACCCAGTGAACAGTCTAGTTCATAGTCGCGCAACTGTTCTGAAAGGGCTTGCAGGCTGGCAAGATCGAATCGGCATAATTCTCTTGCTGGAACGCGCAAGCGCGCAGTCGGTCCAAAAGTTGGCATGTCATGGGCATGGCGCACTCTCCGTTTGAGCATAAAATTCACAGCGGTAATGGTTTCCAAAGCCAAGCTGCACCTAGTCATCGAAACCTAGGCAAATATAGCCAGGCGTCCCAGAGTATTGGTAGACCGAAATTCAAAGTAATAACGACAGCCGGTCAAGCGTAACAACGAACCGATTTGCATTCAAGGTGGTGAGAACCTCAAAAGCAGCTTCAAACGCAGTGTTTTCGTTCCCTGGTTGTCATTTACGCCGAATGGGGGATGATGATTTTTCGCACTTCGATAGCGCGATTCCCTAAATCATTGCCAGGTCAATAGAACCTGCCAACCTCTCCAGGTGCGGCAAGTAGCTTTTGGAAGCTACACATTGCACTAGGACTCCAGGTAAAACCAAAACTGCTTATTGACCTTTACGCTTCGTGTACTCGTCTATATGAGACATAAATTGCTCATATCGGTAGAGACAGTCGGCAGCATCGTTTAAAGATAGCGCGATACCTAACTTGCTTTCGAGCCACAGGTAATGTTTTAGACCGCCATTATCATATAAAGCGGCTAAAAAGTCGTACCACTTCATCAGCGTACCATTCGTGTTAGGGTGAACCTTCCTGCCTAAGAGGAAAGTTTCTAGTTTGCTCTGAACTTCAATGCTTGGACAACTCATGCTTAGGTCTCCTCGTAGCTCCCGAACAAACAACTTATCTCAAAAAAATAACTTCGTCAATGTGCCGAAACTGGCGTCCAGACTGACATTGGTGTGTCATTTACTGTCACACAATACTATAAAATTCATGAATATGACAGTAAAATGCAACGTGCAAAACGCAGTCCCGTTCGGAAAAGCGCCAAATTTAACAGCACCACCTGCAGTGCGTAACCAAGTCCAATATTTTGCGCATTTCTCAAAATAATCGCTGAATATTTTTTTCTCACACCCAACCACTCGACGGCCCTAGATTCTCGAAGAAACAGCGCAGAAACGATGCAAGATCACGCTCCACAGCTTTCTTATTGCGGAATTCCACGCATTAATGATCGAGTCCGGTAACGCCAATTATGTTTCATCCGTCTTCGGGAGTAATGTTCGTGACGTGACCTACCAATCTATCGCGATGATAGAGAGTTGCATTTTTCATGTTGGTGTCTGTATCCGAAACCATGATATTTCCTGTTGGGGCCGTAATCGTCCGTTCTGCGTTAACTAAGGCTGCCCATGCCTTTTCTGATAACTACGGGTCTTCGTTTGGATCCACGAGACACGAGTCAAATACAAATGTTGTTGATACTGTATATGGTGGCTTTGCTGTGAAACATAGTCTCGGACATTGCGAATGGCTACGCGAGTGCTCAGATGGGTGCGGGCCGTTTGAGTTGGATCGAAATGGGGACTAAGCTAAGGGGACCTCGTCAGTATAACCGCAGGCTGAGTTGGATTCGATGAATGGACGAAGGAACTGAAGCTTATTGTGTGGATTCGGTCCCCGTAAGGGCAAGGGGGAGCGTTCACACAGAAGAAGAGTTACAGTACTCGTTAAACGGCCCTGTTCTTCATCTTCTTATGGACTCTGAGGGGGACGATCTCTTTGAACGGAGTCTGCGGGAGATCGCTACCACGGAATTCGAAACTACACAAATCGCTGAAATATTAGAGGCACGTGAATTAGACGATTCGACTTGGCGCATTGGTGAGGCTATAGCTGAAGTTTTCTTGACCCTTAATCGGGGATGCGTTTTCCCCTGGCCTTTCTCGCGTGATCACAGAAATCCTAACGCCGTCACGGCTGGAGCTGACTTGGTGGGATTTCAGTTATGCGATGGTACCGGCTGGGTTTTCGCGTTTGGAGAGGTGAAGACATCTTCAGATGACTCCACCCCACCGAACGTGATGACTGGACGAAGTGGTTTAATTAGACAACTGGAAACGCTGAGAGATAGTCGGTATATCCAGGATGCGCTTTTCCGATATTTGGCTTTGCGAAAAGGTGGAACTCAGTGGGCTGCCATATTCGATGAGGCTGCGAAAAACTTTTTGAAAGATAGAAGTTCTACTTCGCTTTTCGGGGTTCTCATAAGAGATACGGCTCCTGATCGGTTGGACTTGCAGAACCGCGCATTAAACCTAGCTGATGGCTGCGAGCCGCACCGGAGAATTGAACTAAGAGCAATTTACCTCCCTTATGATTTAGAAACAATACGCGCAATGTTGAGAGGTTAAATTTTGCTTGCCGATGACCAACTGAGACTGGCTGATAATCACTGGGCTGTTCAATCTATTGATTCGAAAGATAGAGCTCTAGCATTTGATTTCGCTCGCCGATTTGTTGCTTTCGAAAATATGCCGGACCAGTTATTGAAAACCAATGCCTTTTATACCGAAATCGACTTCGATTTACTTCGAAACGTTGCACTGGCCTACGAAATGGCAGCTAGTGAAAAATCTCAACACCTCTCCAATTCCCTGTTGAATGCTCCAGGCGAAGATTCAATGGTGGCACATGCCGCCGCATTTAAAGCTTTTGACATTTGGCGTGCGCTTCCTTTACCGGGTTCATCAGCGGAACAAATAAATCATATTCTGCACTTTTGTGCGCTGGGATATTGTGCAGATCGAGGGACTGATGTTCGCCGCTGGCTAAGGGAACACTCCCTAGAACTCGATGGCGTAAGGAGCTTCAGCAGCGATGAGTGGATTGCTTTACTTACGGAGACACTATTTCACTGTTGGATAAAATTGTTCAGGAAGTCCGGCTGGCAAGACCTCAACGAGATATCGCCCTCAATCATTTTGCTCCGGGAACTGCAGAAGAAGTTTGAAGCCGATTACTTAGCGAAGTCTTCGGATAACGCAAGAAACCTGGCACTAAATCTGGTATCACTTTATCACTGGGCAAAAGCAACAGAGTCACTGGCGATTTACACCCTGCAAGGCCGGCCCAGGAAGATTCGTTCTGAGCTAGATATGCACTTCGAATCTGCTCAACAAGCAGCCGAAGGAATTGGAGATCACGAACGCTGGACCCTGTTACAGTGGCTAAAATTATCTGCGAAAAGAATGATTTCAAACTCGGTGTGGTCGGTGTCTCATGCCGTGGATCCCAAAATGCACCAATTTGTTGAAAGCGTCACACGAACACGCGGATTATTCGAACTTCTTCCTCCGCAGCAGTCAGCGATTTACAAGCAAGGCTTACTTGATCCCGTCGCAAAAGCAATCGTAATTGATTTGCCTACCTCTGGCGGGAAAACAATGTTGGCTCAGTTCCGAATTTTACAAGCGCTGAATCAATTTGAGGGAGATGACGGCTGGGTAGCCTATGTCGCCCCAAGCAGAGCCCTTGTTTCGCAGCTGACTAAAAAGTTGCGAAAGGATTTCGAACCTCTCGGATTCGCAGTCGAACAACTCTCTACATCAATGAGCCTTGATGCATTCGAATTGAATCTCCTCACGATTGAAAATGCAAAAAAGTCTTTTCATATTTTAGTAAGTACTCCTGAGAAGCTTCAGATGGTGTTACGGCGAAGGTCTTCGAAGAGACCGCTAGCGCTCTTAGTAATGGATGAAGCTCAGAATATTGAAGACAAAGACAGAGGCCTTCGCATCGAGCTTCTACTAGCGACAGTCAAAAAGGAATGTGAGCACGCCAATATCATTCTGCTGATGCCGTATGTGCCGAATAGTCGAGATCTGGCTGAATGGCTGGAACCTGAGTTCGGCAAAACCATCAGTCTGTCGACCAGTGCCTGGCAGCCTAATGAACGAATTGTTGGAGTTTTTCGCACTAATGACCAATCTTCTGGGAATTGGTCTATGGAATTTGAAGTCCTTGAAACAGGACCTAAAACAATGGCGTTCAGTGGAACATATGTCATTCCTGGTCCGCGACCGCTGCCCGTTCCGTACTCAAAGCTGTCGCAATCACTTGAAACCGCGGCCATCGCGAAACACTTTTCGTCTAAAGGTACTAGCATCGCAATCGCTAGGACTGTTAGAGACTGCTGGACGATGGCTAGAGAACTTGCTCAATCACTCCCTGAACTTGACCCTATGCCGGATGAGATCACGCTTGTCCGTAAATTCCTTTCTTCAGAGTTCGGCAAAGAATTCGAACTATACCAATTGCTTAGAAAGGGAATTGCCGTTCATCATGCAGGTTTGTCGGATGAGACCCGAGCCTTAATAGAGTGGCTTGCAGAAGAAGGGAAGCTAATCGTTCTCTGCGCTACGACTACCATTATTGAGGGAATCAACTTCCCCGTTTCATCTATTTTCCTCTCTTCTCTCTATCGAGGTGGCACGGCAGAGTCGAAGCCAATCTCTGAACGAGATTTCTGGAACCTAGCCGGGAGGGCCGGTCGTGTCGACCAAGGTTCCGTAGGCGTAATTGGAATCGCGGCAGGTCAGCATGAAGATGAAATTAGAGACTTCGTGAAAAAACAAGCGAAGGCTCTTAGATCCCGCTTATTAACGCTTCTTGATGACGTAGAAGCCAGAGGAAAACTTGATGAACTAGATGGCGCAATCCAGTCGCCTGAATGGGATGATTTTAGAACGTTTCTCGCACATCTAGTTAATAACGACGAGCGGAATCACCTCATCGACGACGCCGAAAATGTCTTGAGAAATACGTTTGGGTTTGATGAACTAAAAAGACGAGATGACGACCACTCACGAAGGAGAGCAGATGCGCTGGTAAAAGCAACTCGTAACTATGTTCGAAAGATTAGACCGCTCGAAGCAAGTTTGGTTGATGCAACTGGCTTTTCGCCGGAAGCAATTCGCGATGCTATCGGGCTTATGAACCAAATGGATCGAAAGCTGACTGCCGATGATTGGGTTCCAGAGAATTTGTTCGGGACCAATGAACGATCAGCCTTAAACATGCTAGTTGGCGTGATGCGACAAATTCCTCAGCTTAGTCGGTTGAGAGATATTGGTGGTTCGCGACAGCCGAAGGTAGAACGGATTGCATCTGATTGGGTGAGTGGGGTTTCATTGAAAGATATAGCAGCACAACACTTTCAAACTGACAGCATGAGCAAAACAGAGGCTATAACTTCTGCATGCAATGGTGTTTTTCGCTCCATAGCGATTTTTGGAACTTGGGGTCTCTCTGCTCTTAGTCGAATGCCGAACTCCGGGATCAATTATGACGAGCTTAATCCCGCAGAACGGGAAGAGATCAATCAAATCCCTGCTATGCTCTACCACGGGGTGAAAACGCGCCAAGGTGTTCTGATGCGGCTAAACAATGTCCCTCGTGCGATTGCGGAACCGCTGGGGGCTGTTTACATCAACACTCATGGAGAGGCTGCCACCATGTTAAGTGCAAGGCAATTTCTCTCGAAATTACCGCTAGATGTGTGGAATGGAGTCGCTCAAGCTTCTGAGATGTCGGGACAAGAATATAGAGACATATGGCGGATATTATCGGGTTCCAGTCTACTTGCCCCTTAGAAATCACACTTAGCAGTTTACCCACAGAACGTGACGCTCTGGCGTCTAAGCAATATGGGCAATATGGGCAGTTCACTCTAGTGCTATATGTGGTATCACTTTAGAGGGGTTTCTTCGAATTGATCAAGTGCCTGCTCCAAGCGTCTCTCCATCTCTTCGCGATAGTTTGAATTCTCTTTAGGCCAATCGAACCTAGTAAACTCATAATGTCCCACAAAGGTTGGTGATACCAAAAATAGGACGCCTCTTCGAATCAGATTTGCGACAAGATACTCGTATTGGACATGGTCTTCATTAAAGTCGATAGCGTATAAATTCCAGCAATCGTTAATGAATGGGTCGATCACCTCGTAGATAAAATGCAATGTTTCCTGAGCCACATCAACATCAGGTGGAAGGGCAAAGTGCTGGATGGTGTTTCGTAACCTGCCAAACGACTCATATCGCCCCTCATTAGGCAAACGCATCCCAGTTGTCGCCCATAATCTGTTTGGTAAATCCGAAAATTGAAGAGTGCGCCCACGCTCAACCAGCTGCGAAAACGCTAGCCCGTCAACGCGATCTCTTGGCGGTTTTGGAAGGTGTTCAAAAATTAAAAGCGGATGTTCTTCGGCTATTCTTGCTTTGATAAGAATCTCTGCGGAATGTGCAGCCTGTAGAGCGGATAACTCCGCCCAGAACGCATTCTCATGACTGATGTAATTCGCATGCCAGTTGGCATGTTGCAACGCGGCCAATCCTAACTGTCGCATGTGGTCGCCGATATCGTGAAGGTTTGAATTCATTGTGAATTGGAGTGCTGCCTATAGGCGATGGACATCACGCGTCGTAACAGCCGGGGCCTGTAGGATTTGGGTACGGCCTGGGGTACGGCCGCTTGCATAGTCTACCCCAATAAAAAATCGGCTCGTCTCCGGGGACCGCCGATTCATCAGTGTTTCGAATTGGTTGCGGGGGTAAGATTTGAACTTACGACCTTTGGGTTATGAGCCCAACGAGCTACCAGGCTGCTCCACCCCGCGACCTACAAGTATCGCCGATCGTCCCCGGCTTCGCAAACCCATTGCGACATTTACTTCGCCTCGTAGTGGTAACATAAACTGTGCACGCTGACGGGCTGCGGTTTCCGGCGCGATCTGTTTTGGTTCATGAACGGTAACGTTGATGTTGTAAGGAGATCGCCATCCGCAAAATGCGCTCCGCGAGTGTCTTTATAGTGGATTGGTGAAAGAGCAGGGAAATGAAAGCAGTTTTGCAACGGGTTTCGTCCGCGTCTGTAACGGTTGATGGTCAAATTGTCGGCGAGATAGGTAAGGGTTTGCTCATACTTGTCGGCGTCGAGCAGGGCGACACCGATGCGGACAGCACCTATCTTGCGCAGAAGACCGTAGAGCTGCGCATATTCAATGATAACGACGGCAAGATGAACCTCTCACTCGCCGATGTTGGCGGTCAGGCGTTGATTGTGTCGCAGTTTACGCTGATTGCGGACTGGAAGAAGGGGCGCAGACCGGGTTTCAGCCGCGCGGCGAAACCGGAAGAGGGCAAAAGGCTTTACGAGCACTACGTTGAGTGCGTTCGCAAGCAGGGGATAACCGGCGGAACCGGCATTTTTGGCGCTCATATGGAGGTCGCGCTGGTCAATGACGGACCGGTGACCTTGCTGTTGGAGACGGAATCGAAGTCTGTTTGAGAATTAGTTAAGCTGCGGCGCGCCGTCCATGAACTGCTTTTAGGCTGTCGCATGGCAACCTCGTAGTATATTTGGTTGCAATGTAGAACCAAGTCAGGGCAACCATGAAAAATCCTTCCAAGGCAATCGGAGTGGCAATCGGCGTTATCGCCGGTCTGGGCATCTCAACTGGCTGCGCGAATGCGGGCTCTTCTTTCGAAGATAACGACATCGCGCCATTCATCAGCGGTTCCGGTGATAAATCGAGACCTTCCACATTTTCGGATGAACTGCCGAAGGTGCAGAAGCCTGTGGTGAAAGCGGCTCCGAAGGCGGCGGTGAAGGTTCCTCACCGCACAAGCAACGCCTGGCGCCCCGCTTATGAGGAAGAGGAAACCCCTGCGACTGAGGAAGAAGAGGAAGAGGACGACGACGATCTTTCCATCGAAGAGAAAGCGGCGAAACAGCACGCGAAGCTCGAGAAGAAAATCGCTGAAGAGAACGCGCTCCCCACGTCCGACGACCCGAACTATTATTACAAGCGCGCTCAGTTTTACATGGGCAAAAAGCATTACAAACAGGCGCTTCTCGACATCAATGAGTGCATGAAACTCAAGCCTGACTTCTGGGAAGCTCGCTATCTCGGCGCCTACATTTTGCAACTGCAAGGTCGCACGAACGAAGCGATCGATCACTATAAAAAGTACGTTGCTGTTCGGCAAAGCGACATTCAAGCGCGCATCAATCTTGGAACTCTTCTCCGGAAAGCCGGTGATTATGCGGATGCCGAAGAGCAGTACAAGAAAGCGATTGAGATCAATTTCTATTCTTTCCCGGCGCACTACAACCTCGCCAATGTGTTGATCGATCAGCACAAGAACGAAGACGCGCTCAAAGAATTAAAAGCATGTATGAAACTGCAACCGCGCAACGCCTGGGTTCATAACAATCTCGGCGTGATTTATCAGAAGCGCAATTATCTCGAAGAGGCTGAAGAGGAGTTCGTTCGCGCGTTGCGTCTCGACCCCGCTAACAAAACCTTCGAGCAAAATCTTGCCTTACTCAGGCAGCGTAAGAGTCAGAACAAAGAGATGCGAGCCGACGCGGCAGATCTGCTCTAAAGTAGATGCGCGAACAGGCTCGGCATATTTGCTCGCATCGCAGAGATGTTGAGTCGAAGCACCGGCCCAACTCGGCATAGTGCCGCACTTTGATTGACCTGGTTTAAAGCAACTTCGCGCTACTGCACCTTGATCGAGCCGACGAGAGCGTCGAGTTCCGCAATCGTTGGTGTGAATGTGGTATCACTCAATTTATTGAGTTTTTCCTGCTGCGTCTTCGAATAAGTCTCGTAATTCTTGCTGAACGCGTCGTACTTCTCTTTGCTGTAGGTCTCGATATTGCCCTTGTCCGGCAGCGATTTCGTTTTGATCGGAATCATCGCGGAGACGAAATATTTTCCGTCCGCGCTAAGACCTTGCATCGAATAAATCAGTCCATCGTTCGACATCACGTTTGGTTCAATTTGATAGGTCGCCAGATATCGCACTCCGGAGCCGTTCTTGAACGAAACATATTTGACTTTGGAGTGAATCGGAGTTGACGCATCCTCCCACGGCAGGAAAGGAACGTCTTTGGGCGCCGCCGGCTTCTTCTTCAGAAGAGCACCGAGATCCCTGGTTGCGTCTGCGACTGTTGGGTAGGAAGTGCGAAAGTTTTTCACTTTCGCGTCTGCTGTTGGTATCACATAAAGGTGTGCATTCGTTTTACCGAATGTGATTTCCCAATGTTCCGGCGCTACGCCGTCAGGCTTGTCATCGGGATTTTCGAGTGGGTAGGCAGCTACTTTTTTCGAAGAAAATTTCCCGCCCATCGTCATCGGATAGCTGAAAGAAACTCCTTTCGAATTGAAGTTGACCATGCCCTCTGCGGCTCGTGCGTCGCTGGTCGAAATCGTTCCAGCTGCAGCGAGAAATGTAAGCAAACAAAGGTTTCTTCTAAGCATTCCAATCGGCTCCATCGGCAGTTGCGCTAACAGCCTATGAGTATATCGTGATTGAATTGCTGGCAACGTTGAATTCTGAACGTCGGATTACCGATAGCGGATTCAACGTTGCCGCGTGTGCTCTGGTTTCAGAGACGGCAGGTGCTATTTTAGCGACGATTGCGTGTGCTCTGGTTTCAGAGACGGCAGGTGCTATTTCAGCGACGACTGCAGGTGCTCTTGTTTAGCGACGATTGCCGTGCTTGAAGATGTTCAGGTCGATGTGGATGTCGACGTTGCCGTTGCCGCCTCGTCCGTAGCCGCCCGGTGGATAGCCTTGCGGGAAGCGACCCGGAGGATATTGGTTCGGGTACTGGTGGTTCGGATAACGGTCGCCGTAGTAGCGCGGCGGCGTGTTGTCGATGATTCGAATGTCATCCCACAGTCCGTTGCGGCGGTCAGGTCGACCAAGGTAGATGTCGCCTCCGACGCCCTTGCGGTCGCGTTGTTCGACTTCGCGGACCAGATACTTTTGACCTTCAAAATCGAGTCGATTGAGATCGTCGTTGAGTCGCTGAACGGCGCGATTGATGTTGCCGCTATCGAGTTCTCTTGCGATTTGCCATGCTTCTTGCTGCAGTGGGTTTGGTCCCTGGTGGTGTCGTCGGTCGTCTCCAAAAACGTCGCGAGCCACCCGGCCCAGGTCAACGTGAATGCCAAGGTCAAAGTCTTTGCCCATGGTTGGTATCCCTCAAATTTTGTGATTACAGAACAGCAGTGTTTGGATATTTTGGTTGATGCCAAGAAGAAGCACAAGGGGAAATTTACGCAAATCGCGACGGTCGCGAACGTTCATTTAGAGAATTTCGAATGTGTTTTCCTTGAGTGTCTTTGCATTGTAAATTCGAATTGGATCATTTCCGTGGAACTGGAAAGTTATTTCGAATTGGCTCCTTGTGGAACCAGAAAGTTGTTTCGAATAATCTTTCCTTGGAACCAGGAGATGCTTTGTACGGCACTACCGCTGGGCGCTCAAACCGCCTGCGCCTATCCGACTTCCAGACCGGCAGGCAGGTCATTCAGCCAGCGCACTCGCGTCGTTATTGAACCGTTCGGACCGAGAGACAGCACCCGATAGCCCGGCGGCAATGGCGCTATGCTGACACCCTGATCCTCTACCTTGAATTGAATGCACGTCGACGGACTCGCATATAAAGGAACACCGTTGCGACTCAACTGATACTCGCCGTGAACGTGCCCCCAGAGTACGCCGCGAACATTTTTGTGCTTGTCCAGCAATCTGAAGAACGCGCCTGCGTTTTCTAAACCTTTATCGTCCTCTGGAACCTTTGCAATCGGAATTGCATTGTGGTGCAAACAGACAAGCGCGTTTAAATTCGAATGACGTGCGAGTTCTTCATCGAGCCGAGCGAGTTCCTCATCACTGAGCCGACCTTCGACTTTCTGCGGCAGCACTGAATCAAGCAAAACAAACAACCAATTGCCTGCTGAAAAACTTCTGTCATGCCGAATGTTTGACTGCGAGCCTTTTTTAAACGCCCACTTCATTGTTTCAAAACAGTCGTGATTGCCGGGAAGGAAATAAACAGGGACATTTATTGGCTCGATAATTTCGCGCACGCGTTCGTAAGACTGAGAGGTTTCATCCATAGAAACATCGCCAGTCAGTAAGATGAAATCCGGCGAGCCCTCATTGGCAAGCGCGTGCGCGACCGTTTTACTAAACGTGTCATACGTGTCCACGCCCCGCATTCGGCTCGAAGAATCCCCGTATAGATGCGTATCGGTGAACTGAAGAACCGTGAGGGTTTTCGTCATTGAGTTATTAGTTGATTTGAACGCCGAGATCGTTGGTCAGCAGCACTTCGATTTCTTGACCAGGTCCGAGGCTGACGTTGTCGCCTTGAGAGAACAATGCAATCGCGGAACTGCCGATTGCTGTCGCAATAACTGGCGCGCCGAGAGTGGCGATGTTAGCCGCGACCAGTGCGCCCTTGGTGGTGCCGTCGGGATTGACACCCGCAACCGCTTTGACGTTGCCTTCCACTCTGGTACCAAAGCTGGTGCCCGGGTCGAGTTCACCTTTTTTGTTGGACAAACCTTTTTTGAATTCGACCGATGCGTCGAGTGGTATCACTTCACCTGACGGCGTGACGATTTGCTCGAGTTTTAAGCCGATCTTTGCCGCACGGCTGAGCAAGCGTGGTTTTACAACCTGAGCGACGCGGCCGCGGACGAAACTTCCGCGAGGAAGAAGCAATGTCATGCCCACGTACAAATCGTCTTTGACGTGCGCTTCGAAAAGATCGCCAGGTTGGCTGGCTTTGGCGTCTACGGCAGTTTCAAGAACAAGTCTTAGACGGGTTTCGACTGGCAGCGTCGTTGAGGCAAGGTCGGCTTTGAGTGCGGTGCCGCTTCCGCCACCACTACCGGTATCAATACCTGCGCTGGCAGGTTGCGTATCACCGCCTCGGGCCGCAAAGTCCGGAATGTTTTTCGGCGCCATTGTCTGCGCCGGTTTCAAACCGTCAATGCCCACTGCTGGTGAGTATCTAGGCTGGCGAGAGTCTGCGTGCTTGTATTTCGTCGCGGCATCCGCGCACGGTGCAAGCACGAACGTTAGAGCAAGCGCGGCTGCAAGAGACCTTTGACTCGCTGACTTCATTATTTCTCCTTACCTTCCATAGAAACGTGTTGTTTATTCCGTGGCGTTACTGTTTTGACCGTCCGGTATCTTATTTCGTGCCGCCTGCGTTGACCATGTCCGGTCTCTTTCGGGCTTCCCGTTGTACGGAGCAGATGTTGTCGACAACTGCGTTTTAAACGCCAGTTACAACCGGTACGACGTGGGGCGCCGCCAAAAGTGCCTCCACCTTGGCAATGTCTTCGGGCACGTCCACGCCGGGCGAGGCGTGATTGTTAATGACCACCTTGATGCGAATGCCGTTTTCCAGTGCGCGCAACTGTTCTAGTTTCTCGGTCATCTCGAGCGGCGTTGGCTCGAGTTTCGCGATGCGCTGAAGGGTTTCTTTCTTGTAAACGTAAAGTCCGGCATGACCAAGCCGCTGCACGTGAGGTTGTTCGCCGGGGTCGCGTTCGAATGGAATCGGGTAACGCGAGAAGTAGAGCGCGAAACCGTTTCTATCCAGCACTACTTTCACAAGCTGCGGGCTGCGCCACTTCTCTTCATCGTTGATGGCGTAAGCGATTGTCGACATCTCGACATTGCCGTCTTCCAGAAGCGGTCTTATGGCAGCGTCGATGGCGAGCGGCGATATCAGTGGTTCGTCGCCTTGAACGTTGCAGATTATCTTGATGTCCGGCAGATTGCTAGCCACTTCTGCCAGTCTGTCGGTTCCTGTGCTGTGGTCGGAGGCGGTCATGCAAATCTCGCCGCCGAAGCCTCTGACTGCGTTTGCGATGCGGTCATCGTCAGTTGCCACGATCACGCGGTCGGCGAGAGTCGCTTGTTTTGCCTGTTCCCACACACGCTGAATCATGAGTTTTCCGCCGATAAGCGTGAGCGGTTTCCCCGGAAAGCGTGTTGACGCGTAGCGAGCAGGGATTACGATGGCGACGCCGGTTCTTGAAGCAGACATTAAACACCTGAGCCAATCGGAGATAAGGTCCTAATTATCCAGGATTTTTTGCGATTCTACGTTTACTCGGCTTCAGGTTTCGAGACCGGGTAATCGCTGACGGGCGGTATGGCGAGGCGTGTTGTCAGTATAAAGTTCGACTGGGTGGGCAATTTCGGCAAAATTCGCTATTCGGCTGGCTGTTTCGGTTTTCCGCCCAGACTTGCACAAAAATGAAAAATGGGTAATAACAAATAGATGGACCTTCGTAAAATTTGCCGTTTGTGATGTAGCAAGGATGCATTAGAGACCCAGAGAGGTAATCCTGTGAGCTGTGACTGTTGCGCGAGAGAAAAGTTACCAGAGCAATTACTACAAAAGCTGTCCGACGTAGAGCAAGAGTTGAACAATACCGCCAAGCGCATCGTGAAGGCGGCTAGCGACCCGTTTTCCGGAGTAATCAGGTTCCTCGAAGACCGCCCGGAGAATACATCGCTGCACGGCTACTTTGTGGACCGCGCTCTGATTGAAACCTTTGGCAGCCGCGATCAAGTGCCCGGGCTGATTCGCGCCCTGGCGTCTCACGTGCGCGAGGTCATTCGCCAGTCCAACGTCATCAGCATCGTCAACGAACATCCGACCGCCGAGCGCTGGGGTCAATATGTAATTAAACAGAAAGAGCAGATGCGCTTCGAGATCGGCATGGATAAAGGTTTCCTCGTGCTGAAAAACATCAAGGGTTTGTTCGGTATCGAACATGGTGTAGAATTGCCGCTCGAGTGTATTACTGTGAAACCGCCCAAGCTGGTTGTTACAGCTAACATGGGTCTACTCAAGCCTCAGAAAATCTTCGACATTTAGTTGCCTTCGATGTTTCTGCAAGTGAGTGATTCACAGAATTGATACGCGGAAAACTGACTCGATAGAAACGAGATACTATGACTGATTTCACCGCACAGGTATTCGCGCATCGGGGCGGTCGGGCCTGGGCGCCTGAAAACACGATGACCGCTTTTCGGAAAAGTCTCGAATCGGGCGTCGATGGAATCGAGCTCGACGTCCAGCGCTGCGCGACCGGTGAGCTGGTTGTATTCCACGACCACACGCTAGACCGCACCACCAATGGTGTCGGGTATGTAAAGGACTGCACGCTCGACGAGTTGAAACGATTGAGCGCTGGACTGTGGTATCACAAAGACTTTCGCGACGAAAAAGTTCCCACCCTTTCGGAAGTTCTCGCACTCGTCGACGGACAGGTAATGCTGAATGTCGAGATTAAAAACACGCCGGTCGATTATCCCGGCATCGACGACGAAGTTTTGGAACTATTGAGCGACTACCCGCATCCGGACAAGATTGTAATCAGCTCGTTCGATAATCGCCTTACGAAGGTGATGCGAAAGAAACAGCCGGAGTGGAATTATGCGATTTTGATGGACGGTATACCGGATGACATCGCCGGCATGGCTGCCGCAATCGGTGCAACATACTGGCACCCGAATCACGAATCGATTCTTGTCGACGCTTGCGACGAGGCAAAAGCGGCGGGTTTGAAGATAAATGTTTGGACGTCCAACGACGATCGCGACTGGGCCAGATTGCTCAAGATGGGCGTGGACGGCATCATTACGGACGATCCGGAAGGCTTGATAAAATTCTTGGATTTGGTTGCCAAGGTGTGCGCCTGACCACTCGTTTCGAGGAACAAAATATAAGCGACGGCCGATGTCCGTTCGCCTAAATTGCCGCGCTTAACAGTTTCACTTCTGGCAAAGTTCGGTTTTAAGAAACGGAAAGATTAATGGACTGGACGCTCTCATCTATCAACTGGCCACTGGACGCAATCGACAAAACGATTGCAACATACGCTGTTTTTCTCGGCGTATACATTTTGTTGTCGGCGCTGGTTCTCGTGCGGCTGCGCAAGCGACTCTGGAGCTACCTCGTTCTGTGGACGATTTATCCGCTTGCATGCATGTGGCTCGCATTCTTCCTCGGTCGTGGAATTTTCGACGCACTCAATCTGATGGCTATGGCTGTTTTCATCGGCGGCACGGGACTACTCGCTACGTGCGCTGCATTCGCCTGGCCGACCTACAAAAAGTTTGCGACCGTTTTCGCCGTCTTCTCTCTGACGCTGGCCGTCATCGGCATTGACGCCTTCATCGTTGAGCCCGCCTGGCTCGAAGTGCGGCACGAGAAAGTTGTTTCCGCTAAGGTGCATAAACCAATCCGCCTGGTCGTCATCTCTGATTTGCAAACCGATCACGTCGGCAGCTTCGAGCGCAAAGTGTTTCAGAAAACAATGGAAGCGAAACCAGATATGGTGCTTCTTCCGGGTGACTATATCCAGGCTTATTCAGCACAGTATCGCGATCAGGTTACGAAACTGCGCGCGATTTTGAAGGAGATGAAAGTGTCGGCTCCGCTTGGGGTCTACGCAACGCAAGGTGATTCGGAGCGAAACGGCTGGCCGGAAATTTTCAAAGACTTGCCGATTTATCCTTTCCACGAGAGTGATACGCTCGTCGCAGGCAAAAACGGCCCACCTGAAGATGAAGTGGTGGTGACCGGTTTGACTCTCAAGGACTCGTGGCGTTTGCGCTATCAAATTCCGCACACAGACAAATTCCACATCGTTGTTGCGCACCGACCTGACTTTATGTTGGGCGCCGGCGAAGGCGATTTGTTCGTCGCTGGTCACACTCACGGCGGTCAAGTTCAACTACCGATCTATGGACCGCTACTCACATTTTCGGAAGCGCCGCGTGAGTGGTGCGGCGGCTGCTGCGTTACTCGCGATGACGGCAAAACGTTTATGATTACTCGTGGTGTTGGCATGGAGCGCGAACGTGCTCCGCGACTGCGCTTCTTCTGTCATCCTGAAATTGTAGTGATAGACGTCGTTCCTAAGTCGTAAACGTCAGATGGGCAAGCGGCAAACATGGTGGCTGGGCGTAAGCGAGGATACAGCGAGGCGAATTGTTGAAACGCGCATCTAAAAGACAGAAACGGAACGTTTTCGCGCTAACGATCGCCGCCTCTTTTGCGGTTCTTGGTCTGTTGGCGCCTCACGTGTCGGCGCAGGGAAACAGTTATGATACAGGCGTTCAGCTCTACAAAGCCGGCAAATATGGTGCGGCTGCCAATAAGCTTTTGGAGGCGGTGAAGTTTCCCGGCAAAGAGGGCGCGGCGTATTATTATCTTGGCTGCTGTTATTACAAACTCAATCGACCTACTGAAGCTCGCGCTATTTACCGTCAGGTGGTAAACAACTATCCGTCGGTTCGAGAAGCTGGTCTGGCGGCACAGATGCTGCAGCGATTAGATCCGACCTATCAGCCTCCGCCTGGCATAGGTGGTGCTACCAGCGGTGCTTCGACTTCTTCATCAACGTCTGCGAACATGGCTTCGTCTAAACCGGCAACCGCCGGTGGTGGCAAGGGTTTCCCCGGCGAGGATTTTGATTCGTTGCCAAACGAGGCTCGCATTCCGTTCACCATAGCCGGCAACGGGCACATGCAAGTCACCGTATATCTAGACAATCGGCCTATTACCGCATGGTTCGATACTGGTGCTAATGCGCACTTTGGCAAAAATCATCTGGAAGCTGCCGGCATTCAGCTCCCGCGTGGTGATGCAAATACGCAGACCAGCGGTTGGGCCGGCAACGAAGTTCCGGCCTGGCGCCAGCAGAGAAAGATTAAGATGGGCAATTTGACTCGATTTGCTCCTGTCACAGTCGAGGAGCATATGGACTTAGCGCCGCTCGTCGGGCAGGAATTTATTCAAGGCTACCAGTGCGAAGTCGACAACGGATCGCATTACATAATCTTGCGCAAAATGGGCGCATACAAAGGCAGCGGACAACAGGTCAGCGACCTGTACGACGTTCCTTGTGTGCGCCGCAACATGCGTGACTATGTTCCAATGAGTATCAATGGTAAAAAGCTGGAAGTGCTGGTGGACACCGGCGCCGCGTTTTCAATATTCAATGAAGAGGATTTGAAATCAATCGGCGTCCGTGTTCCCGATGATGCGCCGACCGGCATGGCGAGCGGCGTTGGCGGCGGTTTTGTCGTGAAACATATAAACGCTGATATTCGCCTGGGACCGATTTGGAAAAATGGATACCAAATTACCGTAGGTGGCAGCTCCGGCAGTGCCGTCGGTCAAGATATTCTAAACACGCAGCGTTTCACGATCGATCGCGAACAGAATCTCATGCGGTTTTTCCACTAAATCTAGCTGCTCAGGTTCGTCCGACTCATGTAGTGAACTTGGTCCGTGTTGCTAATGTCTTGAAACCAGGTCTTTAGATCAACCAGGCGGAAACTGCGGTCCCTGCAATGAGCCTTGTGGCGGCGGGTCCGGCGGCTGTGGTTGACCGGGTGGTATCGTGGATGGTTCCGGCACCGTGGGCGATGCTATCTCAATGAAGCGCACGCGTGTTACGTTTCTCCGGGCAGCCTCAAGCATTGCTCTCTGCCCACCAGCGACCAGTCCCATAAGGTCTTGTGCATCCTGGGGAACGGATGCAATGCCGAAGTGCAGAATAGGTGCGTAGTGAGCGAGTTCCGGAATGCATTGTGGAAGCGTCGCTGCAATTCTGTCTACCAGCCCGCATCCCTGGCTGCTTTCTACACCCGGCAAGATGAATGCGAAACTTCGCTCGCCAAAATGACCGAGGATGTCGACCTCGCGGCGCATCTTGTTCAAAGCTTTTGTGATCAGTGCCACCGATTCAATGGGCAGCACCGGCCATCCAGTTGCGCTGACGGTGATGCAGAACGGCATGAAGGTGAACGCCGCTCCAAAGCGAAAAGCGCGCGAGAATTCCTTTTCCAGGAAGAACTCGAATGCGTCCTGACTCAAGATGCCAGTTTCTTCACGAACGAGGTGCGGAAGAATGGCTGCCGGTCCCAGACCGCTGAAAAGCACAATTTCGTCCGGAATGCCGAGGTGAAAAGATTTCAGCGGGGCTTGTGCCGGCGCAGCTGTAGGTGCTGGTGTTGCAGGTGGTGCTTGCAAAGTCGGCGGAAGTGGCATGCCCGGCTGCAACATGCCGGATTGTTGTATTCCCGGTTGTTGTAAACCAGACGGAAACGATGGCGTGTGATGCTCCTGCTGCGGAGTGCTAGCAAAGGCGCCGGGCTGCATCGAGACAGGTTGTTGCTGGACTGGAAACGGTTGCGTAGTGTCTTGACTCCGCGGCGCGACGCCGCCGCCAAACACCGCAGATGGTGGCATCAATGGCGCCGAGCCGGAACCGTTCTGATGACTTGTCGTCCAGCTGCCGGAGGGCGCCGCATGTGACGGACCCTGGTTGCGCTCGCCCAATTCCGCTGAGATTATGTGTTGAAGTTCCGGAGCTGTTGGTGCGGCTCTGGTCGGTTTTGCCGGTGGCGCGGTAAAACCTGTCGCCTCCAGTGTTCGACCATCCGGAGTCAGAATCAATCCCAACCGCAAAAGGTTCGCAACAGTTGCCATCCAGCGACTCTCGCTGAGATTCATCTTGCTCGCGATATCTTTTATATTGAGCGAGCCATAGATATTTCCGTAAAATTCCTTCTGCATTTTCATGCTGAGTGGCGCGCCGGAAATAAGGACCTTCTCTAGTTCTTGCTCGTTCAGCTTTGTCGCCGACCGGAGTAAATAAGAAAGCTCCGTTATTTCCAAATTGCGCAAAAACTCCATGTTGCGTACATATTCGTCGCCCAGAGTGAGAATCTGAGGAGCGCTGTCATCAACGGTTGGTCGCTCCGGCTGTACGCCTTCTTGAAATGAAATCTTGCCGTCTTGCCAGGTGAAAAGTTCGAGAATCGCTTCTGTACCGGTGTTGAACGGAGAGTAGGCGTGAATCGGTTTCCCTAAACCAAACTGAATGACGACAGTGTACTGAAATCCGCCAATGTTGAGTTGCCCGGTCGCCTCGAAGTGATCGATGACCTGAAGCAAAAATGCGACAGACTTGTCTTTTAAATTGCCGGTAAGCTGCGCTGTCACGGACGGCGGCGCCATCGGCTCGTCGACAATCGGCAAGGGACCGGTCGATGTCAATCCGGTCGAGCCGGTGCGCCTGGCGAACCTGTCGCCAAGACTCGGTTTTCTTTGCTGCTCGTCGGTCATTAGTAAAGAGCCGCCCTGATGTACCTGGTTCTGAGCTTCCCTGTAATTTAGTTATACGCAAAACGCAGCGAAGGCAAACGTTTTCACAATAATATCCTGTCGGCTCGCGCTTGATAATTTCTGCTATCGCCCGATCTTTTCCAAACCGGTGGTGGCGAGGTCGATTAGCCTGGTGTCCTGCGACTTTTGGATAATCAAATTGTATTGCGTTCGAGCTTCATCGTAATTTTTCCTGTGCACAAGCGCGACGGCAAGAAGATACCTGGCATGCAAGTTGGTTGGGGCGTTGGAAACTACGTCGCGAAGCTGGTCTTCGGCGGCAGCGTACTCACCTTTGTGAATCATCTGCAGCGCCTGACGCTCCGGAGTGTTTGCGTCGCGCGATTGGTGCTGTGAAAACGGCATCACAGGCGGCGGCGCAGGAACAAGCCCGTGGCGCGAAGCTGAAGTTTCGTTACGCTTCGGAGACTGTTTGCTGAGCGCAGCTCGAATTTTATCAGTTACCTCCTGCGCCCGCGGACTCTTTAGGCGCATATTGGATGAAACCGCTCCCGCCTGTTGCGAAGACCCTTTTCCGTCCGAAAGACTCGGCAGTCCAGGTCCAGGAGGCAGACCGGCTGGACCGTTTTCATACTCTCCTTCAGTGTTTAAAGTACCTGGCGGTTTCGAGTCGCTTTGCGAACCGGATAAACCGGCAATCGGTGAATCAGCGCTCTCAGAGCCATTAAACGAGCTTGCATCTTGACCACCGGGATCGCCTGGTGATGCCGCCGGTGGTGCCTTCAGCGGTGAAGCGAGAGGCTGAACATCCAGCGACGAGCCTCCCAAAGCGCTACCGCTTCGACTTAACCCGCTGCTTGCCTCATTGCCACCCATCTCAATTCCGGCTTCACCTGCAACTTTTGCTGACTCTTGCTGCAAATTGTTTATCAGTTTCGGAACGTCTTGCAGCTTTAAACCATTGGCGTCTAGTGTCTTCTCCAGCGCCTCCGTTCCTCCTGCACTGGACGTCGAGTCTGAGCCTGCGTCTGATGCACTAGAGTCAATCTGAGATGTTTTCGGCAGGAAATCGTCGTACCGTGGTGGCGACGGATCGTCTTTGCGCCCCAATCCTTGCAAGGGGTTTCCGCCGCCAATTGCACCTGGCGCCGGCGGCAAGATAGATTGTGCCATTGCAGTTGGAATACTGACGGTGCTCAGAACTAAGACCGCGACTAACGCAGCGGCGATTCGCAAAGGTTTAGTTATACGCAAAGGTTTGGCTAAAAATTGTCTGAGAGGCTCCGGGGCGCCGGATATTATCGCAATTCCAGTTCTCCTGTGCCGTTCCATCTTCAGCGACCGGCAATATTGCGGCTGATCAGCTTCGAGACCCACGGGATATTCGTCATCTTTCCCATCAGCGCCATCACGCCTGCATAGATGCAGAGCAGGAACAGGGGAACCTGGAACACCATCGTCATCATGGCGTTGTTCTCCATTAAGAACGCCGCTGTTTCAAGCCCGATAACCGGCGCAAGCAATCTAATGAAGCCCGTGAAGAAACTAGCTAGAGCTCCAACCGTTCCTTGTATTACGAAGAACAGAATCGATAAAAACACTGCCTGGTAGAAGTGGAACCTGAAAAAGGGACCGTCGCAGCCAGGTCCTTTGGCAAGGATATAAATGATTCCAATAAAGAAGCCGAACGGTACGTAGACCGCCGCCGAAACCAATTTCTCCGGCATGCTGTAGCCCGAACCGACTTTCGGACGCTGGTATCTGTCGAATCTGCTTGGTTGGATGACCATTTACTTTCCTTTTCGCTCAAATGAGCTTGCTTTCCATCACAATCTCATTTTATCGGTAATTGGTCGTTCGTCTCCGGGGTTTTTCGCATATTTTCCATATTCGCCGGGCAAATCATAGATGAGGCACCCGTGGCGTTTATAGGTTGGTTTTGGGGCAGTTTGCGCCCAACCTGGACCGGGTCGCGGATTGATGCAGAAACCAAACGGGCATGAAAGCTAAGTATGCCATGCGATAACGATAACCACGCAATTTTCCTCAAGCTCCTGTCCTCTAGAGAGTTGAGCACCTGCTTAGAGACTCTCGGGCAGTTAATTCTGGAAAGAACCAGCGCCAGTGGCGTCGCCATAATGATTTGGGACGCTGATATGGAGTCGTTCGCTCAGCAAGAAACATTTGGCGAAAAACGCAAGCGCATGACCGCTTTGACCACCGAGTTGGCTGAGCAGTTTGAAGAGCTTGACCCAGCGAAAAACACACTCGACCTCGATTCTTTTACCTCCAAGATCGAAGGTTCTTTTGAAACAGTCACAATTAGACGCCTGAAACACGACGACGAGCTGTGCGCAGTTATCCTGATCGCGGACGCTGATATAGAGGAAGGGAAGGATCCGCTTGCAGAGCTGGATTCTGATATACCGCTTGCGCTCGTACTCTACAACGCCTGGTGCTATTCGGAACTCGAGTTGGAAAACGAGAGACTTCGTAGCCAGTACGAAGAAATGGAAGACAAAACCGCGCAGTTCGAAGACCAGACGCGCAAACTTATTCATGACCTGACGGCTCGCGATTCGATTCGAATTAAACAGGTTGAGCGTGAGCGGCTTGTTTACTGGATTTCCAACCTTGTGCGCAGTTCCGTCCGCATTCAAGAGGTGCTTGCCACCATTGTCGAGAAGATTTGTACTACCTGGGGACTCAGCCGCACATCTGTATTGCGTGCACAGAAGACCGATCAGTTCGACGTATACGAATATCATGTCGATGGCTTCGATCCTGTTAAAGAGCAGTTCTCGACGCCCCAGGGGCTCGAATTTACGCGCAAAGCGTTGGACCTGAAGTCGCCGCTGTTTATAGACCCGGCAACTAACGGCGATGAGTTTAATTTGGTGTTTCTCGAACAGATTGGCGTGCGGTCCGGGCTGATTATTCCGCTAGTCGTGCGCGATCAAGTGTTAGGTGCCGCCTTCCTTCAGGATTGTGCAAAGGCGCGTGAATGGAGCATCGACGACATCTCTCTTATTGGAAGTCTTTGCGACCAGGTTGCTGTTGCTATCGAAAATGCCGAACTGCATATGGAAATCGAACGGCAGGCTGTCACCGACGGCTTGACTGGTGTTGCGAACCGCCGCTCGTTCAACGAATCGCTGACAAAAGAGTTCGAGCGTGCTAAGCGTTATGGACAGCCGCTTTCGCTTGCCGTCATCGATCTTGATTTCCTCAAGAAGATCAACGATACCTACGGGCACATGACGGGAGACGAGGCGATCAAAGCGATCGGGACAGTTCTCCAGCAATCGTCCCGTTCCATCGACATCACCGCACGGTACGGTGGAGAAGAATTCTGCGTTCTTCTGCCGAACACGGACATAGACATGGCTGAGCAACTTGCGGAGCGACTCCGAAGGTTAATTCGCGAGACAGAAATCGACGGTCCGGGTCCGCTTTCGGCAAGTATCGGCGTTGCAAGTTTCCCGTTACACGCTGACGCGGCTGAATCTCTGTTCTTGAGAGCTGACGAGGCGCTTTATCGAGCAAAGCAAGAGGGTCGCAACAAAGTTAAAGTTTCTACGCTAGGTCCGGATGGTCAAACGTTGGGGCCAACCGCCCCAAAGCCTGATTCTCAGCAGACTTTGCTCCAGGAAAAATCCTAGAGCAGCTTCAGTTCGTCTGAGGTATAAAGAGAACAAGGACGGATAAGGAGATGAAACGTGAGCATACTCGATGACATGGTTAACGGTATCAGCAAGGAAGTCAATAAAGTTCAAGAGCGCGGTCAAGAGATGTTCCAGAGCTTCAATTTGAGCTCTCAGATAAAGGATCTCGAGCGCAAGAAATCTGCGAAACTCGTCGAACTAGGCCGACTGATTGTCGACAAACATCATCTCAAAAAGGAAGTCACCGAAGACCAGATCCAAGAGCGTGTCAATGAAGTTGTTGGATACGAGGATCAAATCGGTATCCTTAAAGCTGAGTTGGATACGCTTAAAACCGCCAACGATCAAAGCGCTCCCGCATCGGCTCGCTCAGAAGCCAAAGCGGGTTTTAAACCGACGCCAGGGTTCGAGTGTCCACGTTGCCACGCGCCGGCAGCTCGCGACAGGAAGTTCTGCCCTGCATGCGGCGAAACTCTAGGCGCAGCTCCTAAAGCGGCTGATGATGGTCCGGTGGATGTCGAAGCTGAGACCGTTGAAGATGACCCGAGCTCTAACGCGGAAAACAATTAACACCGCCTGTAGTGCCGGAAAATAAGTTTAACGACGAGCGTACTTCAAAGTCCGCTCGTCGTTTGTTTATGATGGCGCTCCACGTTTACAGTGGGTTCGGCTTACCGTCGGCGAGCAGATTGCCATTCACTCCGTCCCAATACTTTCCTCGCGAACAGGAACGTTGCACGCTTCAATTTGTTTCTTTAAACACGACGAACGGGCACGTTGCACGTTCCAGCTCTTAAAACACGAACGGGCACCTCATATGGTGCCCGTGTCGCAAGGTCGTACATTTGTTTTGGACTGTCGTACTCTACAGCCGACTGCAGGCGGTTTAAGCCTTGAGGTTTAAACGCGAGCGCTTTTGCCGCAATCGGGACAGAAGAAGAATGAGGGGCTGATCTTCGCGTTGCAATGTGGGCATTCGCGCATGCCAATGTCCTCATCGCGCGTCGGATAGCGTCCTTCCATGATCTCTTTGAACTGTTTTCCTTCTGACCAAGCCTTGATTTCTTTGGCGCGATATACCGGCAGTGGGTGCGTGAGCCACAGTTCGTTAAACAGCTTGTAGAGCTTGTTGAGCGTGCTGTAGTCAAAGTCTTCGTAGTTGTCCGCCTGGCGCAAGAACTCATCGTGGTCCATTTGTTCGTAAATCGACCAGGAACCGCCGGCAAGCTTCATGTGAGTTCTGATGCAGGTTTCCAAATTCTGAGTTACGAGCAACTCAGCGCGGTCGGCAGTCAGCTCGGATTTCCGTGACCAGTCATACAGTGCCACGCTCAGCCCGAACTCGGCGAGCGTGCCTCCGGTGCCAAACACCATCGTCAGAATTTGCAACAGGAAGTAGGCGATCGTTTTATAAAGCACGTGACCGGCTTTGATGTGTCCGAGCTCGTGACCGAGCACGCCCATAAGCTCCTCTTCCGTCAGCAGATCAATTAGTCCGGAGTGGACCGCAATAATCGGGCGCTCCACACCGAGCGTGAATGCATTCGGCTGCGGATTGCTGATGATGAACAGGTCCGGCTCCGGCATGTCGAGAATGTCGCAAGCTTCGCGGAAAAGTTTGTATATCTTCGGGCACTGCTTGGGCGTGACGTGCACCGCTCGTCCCATCATGGTGATGCGCAGGGCGCGCTCCGCCCCAAGCTCAATCAACTTCGTGAATATCTTGTCTAACAGCGGAATCTTCTTCACCGCATCCAACGCCGCACGATCCGCGGGATGTTCAAATGCGCTGGACGAAAGACGGGGGAATCTCTTCTTGGTTGCGGTGGTCATGCGTCCTCCCTTTCAGGTCGTTCCACTGATACAGTACTGCTTTCTTTCTACCCTGAAACACCTCTGGTCGGTGCAAATTAGGAGTTAAATTCCATCCTTAATCCAGAATTCAGTGATTTGAAGAGCTAAGGCTTGGGGCTAATACCGAACACTATCAGGGTAAATACCGTTCTATCATTTTTAAGGGAAACCGACCGCGCCGCTCGACGAAACGACACTTGAGATCAGAACAGGGCAAACGTTCCACTGCTGCCAGGTTTGGGCTATTTAGGCGACGCGTTTTGCAAGTTTGAAAGAAAAATACAATGTTCTTTTAACGTTTCACCGGGTGAAAACGCTCGTGCAGTGCGCGCCTTGGGCGAAACATCGTTCAAATTTTTCCGTGCTATGAGTGGTGCAGCGAAAGCAGGAGAACATCATGTTAAGCAGGAACCTCACGTCGAGAAGTCGAGCCGAACAGCGCTTGCCGCGCCTGGACCGACAACTGTCTTCCCGTTGCGACTTCTCGCTGACCGCCGGCGCAGAGCTGTCGAAGCGCGTGGACTCATTTCACGCCTTTTTCTCGTGTTTAAACAGGACCGAGTCTTTCCATACCTTGACGCCTCGGCTTGAGCGCTTTTCGAGGCTGGGGCGGTTAATCCCTGGCCTGATGAGCTTGGCTCTGGTTGTGAGCGTTGGGTTGTCAGCCCAATCGCCGGTCTATGCAGCCAAAGCCGCTGACACAGCCGTCGAGGTCAAGGTCGAAAAGGAAGATGGCAAAACCAAAGTCGAGACGAAAACGAAGGACGACTCCAGCGGCAACGATTCGCATCTTAAAAAGGAAGATCGTGAAACTCTTAAGGCTGTCAACGAAATTGACGGCGTTAACGTAGACCCAGCTAAATTCGAAGAGAAAAAGAAAAAGGGAATCGGTTTTCCAAACCCCGTTGGCTGGCTGCTGAAGCCTGTAACCGATATGCAGAAACGTGTGGTTCACCTGGAGCAGCAGATTATGCGGCTCGAAGGGCCGATCGCCGGTCTGCAAAAGCCGATGAACGGTCTGCGCGGGCAAATGATCTCGGTTCAGGGAAATATGGGTAACCTCAGCACCGGAATGGGTAAGCTCGACCACAACATGGGTCGCCTGCAGGGCAACATGGGTAGCATCGAAACTAAGATGAATACCGTGGACGCTCGTCTGGCACGTATGGAAAAACAGCTCAGTCGCATGTACGACCCAATCAATGGGCTGCAAGAGCCGATCGTGAAGTTGCAAAAACCAGTCGCCGGAGTGAGCGACCAACTCAGTACCTTGAAGAATGATTTGTCGGAGTTGAAAACGGTTGTTAATACAACCAGTACCTTGATACTCGTTGCGATCGTCGCCATTGGTCTTTTGGTCGTCGTCGGCACGCCGGTTGTCGGCGTACTCGCCTGGAAGTACAGAGCGAAGATCATCAAGCAGGTAGACCCTGCCGCTGGAAAACGCGAAGAAGAGAAACAGCTAGCTTCTTCAATCAGGTAGCCCGCTACGAGAGAACGAAGTATACAGATTATTGGCTGCAGCAATGCACGTCGCGCCCCAAGAGGAAAGGATTATGATAGATTTTGGAAATCGCACTCGGTTTGTCGAGGATAGAATGAATGCCACCGGCCCTGGTACCACCATCGTCAAGCATGAACGCGAGCCGATGTCTGGTTGGATAATGGCTTTTATGGTTATGGTGGTGCTCGTTGGTCTCGGTTTTATGTCCTTGATGGATTTGTCGTCGCAACAGACAAAAACGGAGCGCGAGCTGTTCCAGCTTCAGCAGGAGTTCAATAAAAGCAGAGCTGATGCGGAGTTGGGCGTCTATAGCGCGAGCCGCGGTGACGTCTACTCTCAGTTGAATTCTGACACTGAAGTAGTTGATGGAACGATGGTCGACCCAAACGCAGTCGGCGCGATGAGAAGCACAGATGACCTGGCGGCTCCGTTCCCGATCGGCGCGGAACGAGCAATCGAGAAGCTCGAAGGGGCCTCGACACCGGTTGCGACTGCCGGTCCCGAAGTAAACCCAACGCCTGTCCCAGGCGCGACTCCGGTTCCAGGAGCGACACAGTAATCAGTACCGTTCACCAGGTGCGTTGATGACTGCATAGTCAACCTGACTAACCAAAAGTTTGAAAAGGTTGCTGAATTCGATCAGCAACCTTTGTTTTTGGGCAAAACCTTTAGCATTGGAATATGATGACCTGAGCTTCAAGGCGCGCTCCAGATCGCCAGGTGAACGACCCAATGAATAAATCTGTCAGCCGAAGAAGGTTTCTAAAAATCGCACTCAAAGCTGTTACGCTTCCGAGCAGCCTTTTGTTTGGGACCAGCTTAGTCACCGCCAGCGGTGCTCAGTCGAAAAGTCGATTGAATTCAGAAGAAAAGGATGACCATCGGATAACAGAACGGTCTGCAGTGTCTGGCAAGACGCCTTCGCGGGACCCCGATTGGAACGGAGGTTGCGTATCTCCTGTTATCTTGCTTGCCAATGATCTACACTCACAGCTCAACCGAACTCAGGTTGCTAGTGTGGAAACCGTTACATCTCTGACCGCGCTCCAGACGTTCATAAAGAGTGCTGCCGGTAAGCGCCAGTCGTTTTCGACATGTGGTGGTAGGCATGCCGGAGGTGGTCAACAGTTCGCCCGTATGAAGCCGCTTTTGGATACCACTAAAATGAATCGCGTTCTTTCACTCGACAAAAAGCGTGGATTACTCGAGGTCGAATCTGGAATCAAGTGGCCCGCTCTACTGTTTTATCTAAACCATGCGAATCGCCGCTCATCTAAACCCTGGGGTATCGCTCAAAAGCAGACGGGGACAGATTTGCTGACGCTCGGTGGAACCCTGAGTGCGAATGCCCACGGCCAAGGGCTGGCAATGAAACCATTTGTTGGTGACATCGAATCATTTGTTATCGTCAATTCGAAGGGGGAGGCGGTAACTTGCAGTCGCTCTCAAAATCGAGAACTGTTCAGTCTCGCCATCGGTGGCTACGGTCTGTTTGGAACCGTCTATTCAATGAAATTGCGTCTGCGCCCCAGGCAAAAAGTGCAGCGACTGGTCGAGATGATGAATGTTGATGAGGTTATTCCAACGGTAGAAAGCTGCATTGCAAGCGGTTTTCCGTACGGGGATTTTCAATTCGACATTGATGAGCGCTCGGACGGTTATCTCAAGTATGGAATTTTTTCGAAGTATAAACCTGTAGAGATCACGACGCCTTTGCGAGAAGATCAGCATCCCTTGAGCCTGCAGGAGTGGATGGCGTTTGTTCAACATGCTCATGTGAATAAGAAGGAGACGTTCCAGAAATTTGCGGAGTTCTATATATCCAGTTCCGGTTTTGTAAATTGGTCAGACGTATGGCAGACCAGCACTTATTTGAACAACTACCACGCTCAAATAGACAAGACGTTGAATTACCCGAATAAAACGACAGAGGTGCTCACTGAAATATATGTGCCTCGAAAAAGTCTTGTTGGTTTTATCGACGAGGCTCGTGAGTATTTTTTGAAGAATGACGTGAACCTGATCTACAGTACGATTCGGTTTATAGCGAAAGATGATGAGACGTTTCTGCCGTGGGCTAAGGATGATTATGCGTGCGTAATCTTCAATCTGCACACCATCCATACCACGACAGGTATTGAACACTCCGCTCGTGCTTTTCGACATCTCATCGACCTCGCCATCAAATATGGTGGCAGCTATTACCTGACATATCACAAGTTTGCGACCCAGGAACAGGTGCAGGCTTGCTATCCGCAGTTTCAAGATTTCTTACGGCTAAAGCTTCGGTATGACCCTGATGAACAGTTTTGTAGTAATTGGTACTGGCACTATAGAGATTTGTTCGCGTAAACCAGGTTCAGTAACCAGTTCATAATCCGCTTTTGAATGGTTTCTCCGCACGCTCGTGCGGTCAGTTAGCTAGTTGAAAGTAAACGGCCAGATTCGATCACTTTTGTGATCGAGTTGTGTGCGAACTTTCATAAATCGGTGATGCGCGTCCGAAAGCGGCTTGCGATGCACTTCTTAGTGGTCAGCGTTTTGAAACGAAATTAGCATTCTCTTTGCTTCTGAAAAAGGTGATCACAAGATACGAACATTGGGTTGCTAACCTTATCCGAGTAAAGACGCAGCGAGTCACGAGTGTCCATGCGTAAATTCAAGCGTTGGTTGCTGACAACTAGTGAATTGTCAAAGCCTTCTTCTAGCGGTTCTTGAAACGGTCTCTACAACAGAATAGCTTTTCCCACCTCGATAGTTGGTAAAGTCTATGAGTTCCCCGACTCATAGATTTTGCCTATTTGGGCTTTTGGGAAAACTAATTAGAGCGTGACGATTTCCAGACCGCGGCCGGCGACGAGGGCGATTTTGCTCTGGACGGAAACCGCCGAAGCTGCCTCTAGTCCGCCAAAACTTGCTTTTACGCTGGGGTTTTGCGCGTTCGATATGTCTATGACGGAAACCAAATCTTTGCCGGACGGGTCCTGTCCAACTGATACTGCTCTTGTGTCCGTGGCAGACAGAGCGGTTCCGTTATGCTGAAGGTCGATGGTGCCCTCTACCTTCAACTCTTTGTCGGTCTTTGACATAACTATCAGAAAGCCTTTGGAATTCTGATCCACGGCGGTTGCAAGCACGTTGTGCTCCGTGATGCAGATGTCTCTTACTGCAAGATTGTCGAACTTGCGGCGACCGATCTCTTTTACTTCCGAGTCAATGCTGAATAGAGCGACCTCGTGAATGTCGCTTGCGAAGAGGGTTCCGCCCATCGACTCAATGTTGGTGAAGTTGCCTGGCAGGTCAAAAGGCTTTTGTGCTTCCAAATTGTCAGAGAAAACTTTGATTGGATAAACGCGCGTGATCTTGCCCATCGCGTCTGCCACATACGCCTTGTGCTGCGATTTATCAAAGGTGAGGGTTCTACATTTGTCCGGCACTTTTGCACTGGCTAGCTGGCGATCCAGTTGAGCCATTTTTCGCAGTGTCACTGCTTCCTTCTCAAGGCAAAGAATGAAGCTTCCAGCGCCTACCATCGCTCTGACAGAGGTCGATAGCGGGGAGCTTGACACCAGGTGTGGATGCTCAGGATCGGCGATGTCGTAAAGCATGAGCTCGGCACCGACGAGTACGACTTGAGATCCCCAGGCGGCAATGCCGGCTGCGGCGAGTCTCGGAATCTTGTAGTTGTAAGCGCTTGTCCAACTGCCGGCGGAACTGTTTAACACTTGCACGCCTGACCAACCAGAGGCGATGTACATTTCCTTTCCGTTTACCACCATGCTCGCTCGCTCGACAGAAGAGGCCTTGGCGATCGGTATGTCGGTGGTTTGAGTGCGCGATAGATTGTTTAGCTTGTCCAGAGATAAAGCGTTCAAGACAAGCTTTCCGTTCCCGCTCTTTGTAAGAACCAGGTATTGACTGCCTTGCGACGTGGCGGACAAAATTTTCTCCTGGTCGTCCAGTGGTACCGTCGATACCGCATGTGGTGCAGGTTTTAACGCAATGGTGCTTGCTTGTAGTTGGCGACCGGACTGATCCGATGAACCGGCAAGTATAAGAGTATTTCCTACGCGGGTCATCTTCTCGTAGCAGCCTTTTACTTCGAGTGAATGTGTCTGTTGCGGCGAACTCAGCTGTCCAAGGCTGTAGCAATCAAGCTGAGTGTTTGAACCGTTCTCCTGGACGAGAATCAGCTCTCGTTTTGAATAGTCGATTGCCGCGACAGGTAATTTAGTCGTGATCGAAGAGATCATGGTGGCATCTTTGCTGCGTTTGCCGGGAGGCGTATATAGAGCGACTAGATGTTCTCCGCTGCGTGATTTACCGCCGACAAACAATACGTCTTTATCTGCAAACAGAACATTTGCATCTTCATGCTGTTCGAGAAGCGTCTTTGATACTACAGACGGTGAATCAGGTTTCGTAATGTCGATAGCGACAAGGTAGAATTTTGCTTCCGGTCCTTCGGCCGGATCTTTCATCAGCGCATAGGCGAACGATTGTGCCTTGCCGACCTTCAGAGCGACAACGCGCTTTCCAATGCCGGACAGTTCTGCCACTACTTTCGGTGGCGTTTTTGCACTGGCGCTTCCTGCCTTTCTCAGATCGACTACTGAGAATCGACCGAATTGATCGCTGAAAACCAGATATCCCTTTCTGTCTATGTCGACATGGTCTGGGACGATCGCGGGTGGCCATGCCTCTTTTGATAAGCTGTGCGGCCCGGTAATGGTAACCGGCTTGGCTTTTTTCTTGAGCTTTGCGTGGGCGGGCAGACATTCAGTAAGCTCGAAGAAAATCAGGCTTCCAAAGGCACGGGAAAGGAAACTTCTTCTAGAAAGCATATGCGGTTGTTAACGTCATGGGGGTGTCTTACAGGAAATTGTTGATAAGACCAAACAGTCCTTGAAGACACATTATAGCTACGATCGGCGAGAGATCAATGTTGCCGATGGGAGGAATAATTTTACGAAAAGGTTCTATGACAGGTCTGACTATCTTGTCGAGAGTTTTAAAAGGTTGGTCATACCAGTTGATATTCGGAAACCAGCTCAACAGGCACCAGATAATCAGCAAAAAGTTGAATAACTGAAGTACACTTCCGAGTATCTGTGCAATAGGGCTCATGCGATTACCTTCTTTAAATAGACTCCCCTATGGGCTGATTGTAGCATTTTATATGTTTGCAACCACGTTGGATACGGGAAAAACACGATGAATTCCGAAGCGTCCTCTCAGACAGCCGAGCAGCGTTTGGTTGAGCAAATTAAAGATTGGACAAACAGCAGATATATAGGTGACGACTGCGCAATTTTGCCGGGCGGGCTTCTTGTAAGTGTTGACAGCCTGGCAGAGGGCACGCATTTTAGTTTGAAAACCACTAGTCTCGCCGATCTCGGCTGGAAGTCCGCGGCTGTCAACTTGAGTGATATCGCCGCGATGGCGGGGCGTCCGCGATATTTATTGATGAGTTTAGGTTTCCCGCCGGAGATGTGTGAGTCACAGATCGAGCGGTTCTATGCGGGTTTTGTCGATTGTGCCAGGGCGTTTCGCGTGCAGATTGCAGGCGGCGACCTGATCAAATCCAACAGTATCAGCATATCCGTGACTGCCATAGGCGACGCGCACGAGCACGGCGTGATGAGGCGAGACGGTGCGAAACCGGGTGACATTATCATAGTTACTGGTGATTTCGGCGCCAGCGCGGCTGGTTTGCACCTTCTCGCCCAGCAAACTGAAACTTCGGGCGAGACGGTTTTTGCAGAGCGACAGGCCGCAGCAAATGCGCGAAGCTACTGCATAAACCGCCATCTAAGACCATTGCCTCGACTCTGCGAAGCCTGGGCTTTAAACCGTTCAGCGCGCGGCGAAGGCGCGCTTATGGACGCTTCCGACGGTCTGGCCGATGCGCTCGTTCAACTGGCCCGCGCGTCTCGAGTTTCACTCACAGTTGATCTTGAAAAGGTTCCAGTTCATGACGAAACTATCGATGCGGCAAAAAAAGCGGGGCTCGATCCTTTAGACTGGGTGCTCTACGGTGGAGAGGATTACGAGCTCGTTGCCTGTGTCTCTGAAGAATCGTGGCAAAAAATCCGCGATGCAAACGGCGCTGGTAATCCATTCAAAGCCATCGGAGTGGTGAATGGCGATTTTGTTGTAGACGGCAAAGTCGCAGAGGAAGCCAGCGTTTCAAAAAACTCGCCGGAGTCGTTTGTGACTTTGACGAATGGTTTGAAACCCGGACCGGAACTCGATCTTAACAGGTGCTATCAGCACGCCCTCGCGTCGCAATAGCTTCACCAGGTAAGCAAAGTGCAGTGAAATAAGAGCCCGCTTTAAACCCGCATATCCCCGCATATAAAAGGAATCGATCGTGCCAGAAACTCAAATAGCTGAAATTCTCGATGGAAAAGCCTGCGCCGCGGACACGCGAAATGGTCTCAAGGAGCGGGTCTCAGTCCACACAGGTAAAGGAAATCGAGCGCCCGGTCTTGCCGTCATTCTGGTCGGCGACAATCCAGCCAGCGAACTCTACGTAAAAAACAAAATTACTGCCTGCAAAAATGTTGGCATCGAGAGCTTCCTTCACAAGTTTCCCGCGGATGCGTCCGAAGAAGAGGTTATGAAAACGGTTCAGATTCTGAATGACTCTGATACCGTAGATGGTATCTTAGTGCAATTGCCGCTGCCGGGTCATCTCAACGAAGCCAAGATCCTGGAAGCGATGCGCCCGGACAAAGACGCGGACGGTTTACACCCTTACAATCTTGGTCTGTTGCTCAGCGGCAAGCCGGGGCTGCAACCATGCACGCCCGCCGGGATAATGGTTTTGCTGGACAAGTACAATGTCAAGCTCGAGGGTGTCAAAGCTACTGTCATCGGTCGTTCCAATTTGGTTGGAAAACCGATTGCGCTAATGCTCATGCAGCGCAATGCGACAGTGACCATCTGCCATTCGCGTACGAAAAATTTGAAAGAAATCGTTCAAGAGACCGATGTTCTTGTGGTCGCGATTGGCAAATCGCAATTCGTTCAAGGTGATTGGATCAAGCCAGGTGCGGTCGTCGTCGACGTTGGCATCCATTACGAGAAGGGTGAAGGCGACAAATCGATCATTACGGGCGACGTCGATTATAAAGCGGCTAAGCCAGTTGCGAAGATGATCACGCCGGTGCCTGGCGGAGTAGGACCGATGACTGTTGCGCAGCTGCTGGCGAACACGGTTTATTCATATGAAAAACGGCTGGGGTTGCAGTAAGCATCTGGTTGGTTGCAGTGAAACCTGGTGGAGCGAGCGGTTGAATCGCTTGCCTGACGTCCGGGCAGGTTTGTGAAACAATAGCCGTTAGAAGACGTGGGCGTTTCGATGAGTAAGAAAGACAATTCCAAACCATTGCCGTTATGGGCGAAAGGGCTAATTCTGCTCGTAGCGATTGGGATGGTCGGTGCTCTTGCGTCCGTGATCCTGTTGACTGCTGGAATCAAGTTTCAAATCGACAATTCGCAAGACCCACGATACATTCGGCAGGTCGCGGCCAAGATGATTCGATTGCCGGAGCCGTTGCCAAAGGACTATCAATATATTCTGGGCGCCGACCTGTGGTTCGCTCAGGTTGTTTCTATTGACTACAAAAACGGCTTCCAGCGGCTTGTTTTTGTCGCCTGTCCGACTGACAAAAACGCCAAGCAAATGCTAACTGATGCGTTCGAGCGCGGCATGATTACCGCTGAGGCGCAAACCCGATTTACCAGTGTGATAACCGAAGGTGGGTGGCTGATTCAGGACACTCAGATTCCATACAGGGTTGGCAAGCTGGCCGATAACGGTGGAGTCGGTTTGGTCGCAGTTGTTTCGACAGTTGGTGATGGTTTGCCCCAACCCGGACAGGCGCCTGCTCCTGTGGGTGGAGAAAGAAGTCAAACGGGTCGTGGTTTGATTCTTTACGCCCTGCAGCCCAAGGGTGACACTTTCGACATGAAAGTGTGTACGGATTTGCTGCAGCCTTTTTAGGAATTTGTAAATCCCCTTAATAGGCGTTAGCATCGGACCTGCGAGGCCCTATACTTGTATCTGTTACAGGAGCCAGTCAAGAGGCTCGACCCGACCAGCTAGGAGACGAAGCATGAGCGCAGGGCACAGCAACACGAGTCAACAGTGGTTGATATTCTTCTTTGTATGCTTTGCGATGTCGGTCTTCGCAATCGGCGTGTGGGCAGCGTTCAACTACGACGTGCATAAGGCAACATTGCCACCTGGCGCTTCCAGCAGCGGCGGCGGACACTAACTAGAGCGAGTCAGCCAGAGCCACGGTCATTGTCAGAGAAAAGCAAAACGCACTGTTGTTAGCAGTGCGTTTCTTAGTTTGTGGATTGTTACTGAAAACTCAGAGTGCCGCTTCTGCAGCTGCTTCCATGTCGTCTGCCGGTTCCAGCAGTCCTTTGAACTGCTCGCACCAGAGGGAGAGAGTATTCTCGTTGAGGCGTGAGCGCATTCCGTTCATGCGCTCTAATTTGTCGCGGTCAGAGAGGTTGAGCGCATTGAAGATCGAGCGACTCATCTCTTTCGGGTCGAATGGATTTACCTCCACAGCCCATGGACCGAGTTCTTCAAATGCGCCGCAGTGAGGCGACAAACCGAGCACGCCGGGTCGGTTCGATTGACAGGCGATGTATTCCTTTGCTGTCAAATTCAGTCCGTCGCGCACTGGGTTGACCAGCATCATTGATGCGTTCGCATACAACAGTGACAACTCAGCCGGCTTCAGCGGTCCTTTAAGATTCAGCACGGGCTGCCAGTCTTCTGTCGAATATTTTGAATTCACTTCTTGAATTAAGCGCTGGATATTGAACCAATTGTTGTCGAAGGCTTCGATGCCTGGTCTTGTTCTCGTGCACAACTGCGCGAAAGTGATCTTGCCGATCAACTCAGGATGGTCATTAAAGAAGTGACCGATTGCCTCGATGCGCGGAGCGACACCCTTGGTGTAGTCTGCCCTGTCAACTGACAGCACGTAATCGGTATGGATGAGAGATGGATGTAAATGCAGTTTCGATCGAACGCGGGAGATGTTTTCCCAGTGGTCAACGTCGAGACCGAGAGGCGCTGCGACAACTTTGGTGAAGCGATTTTGACTCGTGTACTTGTCTGCGAGTCGGATGCGCCATGTGTCTTCCATTGTGGGCGCCGCTTTGGGATTGACGTATGCCACACTCTGTCTCGTGATCGTTCGATTGCGCATTGACACGGTTGTGCCCGGAATATTCTTCGCTACGAAGTTGAAGAAATTGGAGCAATATTCCTGGGTGTGGAAACCGATGAACTCGGCCGAGAGCAAAGATTTTGCAAGGTCTACGATCGCCGGCAGGTAGCTTTGGGGAACAGATTTCGGCCACGGAATGTGCCAGAAAATTCCGCACGCGGGACCATCAAGACGTTGAAGTTCTTTAGGTAATAGTGCGAGCTGATAGTCTTGAACGAATAATTTCGACGATGTGTATCGCGAGTTCTCTACGACGATCTCACGCGCGAAGATCCGGTTGAAACGTTCATACAGAGCGCGATCTTCAACTCTGTAAGTTGCGAACTCACTCATGTCGTGCATGATAGGCCAGAGAAATTCGTTGCAGTATCGATAGTGCCCCTCGATCAGAGACTCGGAGAGCAGATGTCTGGAATTGGGCTGTCCGATACCATTCGAGTACTTAATAGTATTGTCTTCGATGTGCCACCATTTGTGGTTCGAACCATCACCGGCGACCATCTGGGTCAGTGCTGGTGAGACTCCACCTGCCATGCCTGGTCCGCGATAGGAAACTATTTGCATATGCCTTCTCCGTCGTACAGCCGGAAATGGAACTCCACAGGCGGAGCAACTTGCCATCCGACTGTGGCAAGTTCAATGATTCCTGGAACTTTCAAAAACCAGAGCCAGTGACGACGATCGCCTGCTCTGAGCAATTTATGGATAGCACTTTATGTCATGCGTGGTGTCGATTTCGTTTCAAATCTGTTTCGCCACTCTTTCGGATTCTGCTTTGCTGAAGCTTTCTGATCGTTGTATCCATTGGCCCGACAGTGTGTCCAGCTTCAGATATTGCCGCGATTTTGTTCCATTAGAAAGAGTAAGTTTTTCAGAAGGACTGAAATGACGCAATGCAGATGACAGCTACGGTAGCCGTGGTAGGAATAATTTCGCTCGAAAAATATTTCCCGTGCGCATTCTTTCAGTAGGAACAAAAAAACGGAGCTGTGATGAAAAATCACAACTCCGTTTCTAGTGAAGCTATACACTAGCTTCTCAAGCCTGAAGTACTTAGAGCACTTTCAACTTTAAAGGCCAAACACCAACGTTGATCAAGTGGTGCGAGTCCTTTTTGACCTTCACAGGCTTGTTTTCAATTACCACGGGAGTGGTCGTCGTTCTCTCTACTCTCAGAGGCGTAGACTGTTGAATCAAAACCGGTCGCTGAATGGTTTTTTCAACGAAAACCGGAGCGACCGCAGTGGGTGTTTCAACTAAAACGGGATTTGCGATAACTCGACGCACCGTAATTGGTGCGGGTGTCTGGACATAAGTAGTCCTGTAGTTCGTCGGTGACGAGACCGTGTAGGTCCTAACAGTACGCGACATTGGCGTCCTGTCTTGTGTAATGCTGTAATCACATGTTTGCGCCATTGCAGGCTCTGCAATGATGAACAGCGATGGTACATAAAGTATAAGTCCGATTGCTGTAAGCTCGTTCTTGGGTTTCATAACTTTTGCCTCCAAACCAGACTTTTTATGAGCTTTCACAGCTAGTGCTATATATGGTGTCATACTGCTGTGGCTTGCTATAGTCTGAATTCTACCTTTATATATAGCGGGAAAAGTGGCTCGCAGTGCCCTTTTAGGTTTGAGCGGTGAACACCAGCTGTTGCGGTACTTAGAATAGGGAAGTGTTACGGACGTTGCAAGCTTCTGGAAAATGGCATTACAAGCGCGTCTTCGTGCTATGAACTCAAAACCGCCGTTGGGGCTGCAATCAAATGGATTGAGCTCTGCAACCTGAAGACTTAGTCCCAGAGCCAAGTTACTAACTCTGTTCCAAACATTAAATTGTTGGAACAAAAGAACAACTCCTGGTGTCAGGTGATTGTTATCTCAAGATTAAGATTCACAGCCATTCCACAACGATCGAATTTTCGATCACAGGAACTAGATTGAGGAACCCTATGCAAAAGAGAGACGAACTACTGGAAGTATTACTCGAGACATTTGGCGTACCCGTCAGATCTTCGAGTAGATGCCTGCCTATCGCGCTGTGCATCGCAAGTGACCCGGAAACTCCTACTGAGTTGCTGGAGCGCCTTGCGACAACTGACAACGAACGCCTTCTCGAAAGAATTGCGGAGCACCCAAACCTCTCGCCGTTTCTTTTAGAAATCCTCGCGTCACATCCATCACCAGATGTCCGCGCCGCCGTGGCGGAGAACCCGAATGTCACCGCGGAAATTCTGACGGCCTTGTGTAACGATAGTCACGATGACGTGCGTTACAGCATCGCCGAAAACCCAAGCATGAGTCCGGATACTCTATCGATGTTAATCGAGGACTCAAATCCATTTGTGGCTCATAGAGCCAGACTCACATTGATGAAGATGGACGAGCCGCATGGTCTTCTCCAGAACATCATTCATATGGTGGGTACGCACTTCGTCCCGCACAAAGTAGCGAGATAGATTTTTCAACAGAAGTTGAATGGGAAAGAGAAAACGATCCAGGGGCGACCCTGGATCGTTTTTTAGTAGAACTGTTCGCAGATTTTTTATAGATATTTATTGCTAAAGCTTCACCGGAAAGCGTAAGGGGGTGTATTTTGGAACGCCTGTGGCGGGGACTGGACGTCTGGTTGGTTGTGTGGTATGTTGGGGATAGCGTAGAAAATACGATTAATTGGAGCGAGGAAACTATTAGATTGTACCGGTCTTGCGTTCGCAGCCGGTGGGATCTACTTGCCTTCAGAAAGTTAATTACTGGTGCGCCACCGTGGTGGCGCATATGGTAGCGCCTGCACAGAAGAGGAGTATGGATATGCTTATCGGATTTAAAAAAGTTCCACCAACCACCTTTGTAATGCATTATGAGAACGGCGTTTTGAAGAGGAGTGGCGCAGGTCTGTCTTTCTTCTACTTTCCAGCGATTTCATCGATTGTAGAGCTTCCGTTGTCGAGTTCCGATGTTCCATTTGCATTTCAAGAATCGACTATCGACTTCCAGGAGGTCACACTGCAGGGCCAGTTGACCTATCGAGTTTCAGATCCGGAGCGTCTTTCGAGAATGTTGAACTACACGGTAAATTCGAACGGCGAATTCGTGAGTGAAGATCCAGATCTAGTTTCCGTCAGATTGATAAACGTGACGCAAACAGCAGCTCGCTCAGTCATACGTGCGATGACACTACCTGAAGTGCTAATCGCAAACGAGCGAATAGTGGAAGCGGTTCTCGCCAGTGTTCAATCGGCTTCTCTAGTCACGATGCTTGGTTTAGAAGTACTAGGTTTGACGGTCGCCTACATCAGGCCAACTCCTGAAATGTCGCGCGCTCTCGAGGCCGACGCTCGTGAAGCAATTCAACGCAAATCGGACCAGGCAATTTACTTGCGCCGCAATGCGGCTGTCGAGGAAGAGCGCCGAATCATGGAATCCGAGCTCAATACCGAGATCGCTGTTGAGACCAAAAAAAGGCAAATTGCGGAAACCAAAATCGCAGCGGAAATTGCGGTAGAAGAGCAGCGGACGAAGTTGATTGATAAACGCGTTGAAAACGATAAGAAAAACGCCGATAGCAGCGCCTACTCGATTGAGAAAAATCTAGCTCCTTTTCGAAACGCTGATTGGAAAACGCTTATGGCTATTGGCGCATCACAGGGTTCCGATCCCCGATTTGCCCTATCTCTGGCATTCCAGGAACTTGCTGAAAACGCCGGAAAAATTGGGACTCTGTCGCTGACGCCAGACCTGTTAAGCGCTCTCATGGACAACGGTCACGGCGAACGAAATGGAACCCGGTAAATCAACAAGGGATGTAGCGTCATGTATGAAAAATTAGTCGTCGTTACAAGAAAAACTAGACTGGAGGCGCTGATTGAAAAGTTCAACACTCGCATGCAAGCGAAATTTTTCATCGAGCATTCTGGCGGAAATTTTTCCGAATACGAAGAAGAGGACAGGAACTATCAGCGTGCGCTTGATGAAATCCGCAAGCAGACCAAAATTGGATTAAAGGTTCAGCTGATAGAACGTTCGCTTCTTCCGACCCACACGTTTGTGAGCTCTGACCTGATTGTCGCTCTAGGTCAGGACGGACTGGTGGCAAATACTGCCAAGTACGTGGGCGCGCAGCCGATAATAGGCGTCAACCCAGATCCAATTCGATACGACGGATTGCTTGTTCCGATTCTTCCAAGTCAGGTTGGGCGGTATTTAGACGACGTTCTCGAATCCCGCGCTCTGAGTCAGGCAGTCACGCTCGGGGAGGTGGAACTGCAGGACGGTCAAAGAATGCTCGCATTCAATGATTTTTTCATCGGTGCCAAAACGCACGTTTCAGCTCGCTATAAACTGCAGTACCACGAAATTTCCGAGGGGCAGTCGTCGAGCGGCGTAATTGTTTCGACTGGTGCCGGCTCCACAGGCTGGATGTCATCAGTTTTCAATATGGCCGCAAAAGTTACGGAATTCGCCGGCGGAAAACAGTTCGGTCAGAGAAAAATGCAGTGGAACGAGTCAACGTTGATGTTTGTCGTTCGTGAGCCTTTTGTCAGCAAACACTCAACAGCAGAGCTTGTCGCCGGTTATATCGAGGATGGTGATGAGCTGGTAATCGAATCTAATATGACTGGAGAAGGCACCATATTCAGTGACGGTGTGGAATCGGATTTCATCGCGTTCAATGCCGGTGCAACTGCAAGAATTCGTAGGGCGAAACAGCAGGCGCGCCTGATTGTGCCTTTCCGAAACTCAGATCGGGAGAAACCCAATTGCGCCAATGAATCTCGAACTTTGTCAGGTTCATGTAGAAGTGTGTCAAAATCGAGCCCGTGAAATCGGATCTATAAAATTTCGGCGCGATTAATGCGCAAGCGTCTGCACAAAGTGGTAAAAATATCTGTGTCTTTGGCAGGAAGGTAATCATGAGCGTAGCAGAAATTCTTGCAGTTGGTACCGAACTCTTACTGGGTCAGGTGCTCGATACCAATTCTCAATTCCTGAGTGAAGAACTCGCTCGTCTCGGCATCGATTGCTATTACCACACGACGGTCGGCGACAACAAAGCGAGAGTTCGAGATTGCTTGCGGACTGCGTTATCGCGTTCGGAGATTGTCATTACATCCGGCGGTCTTGGTCCAACGCCGGATGACCTGACGATGGAATGTATTGCTGAAGTCATGGGTGCGAAGCAGGAAATGGATGAAACCATTCTTGCCGGCATCAGGCTGTTTTTTACTGAACGAAACATCGTGATGCCGGAGAATAACGCAAAACAAGCATTGCGTCCGGTGGGTGCCGATTTGCTCCCTAATCCGACCGGCACCGCACCCGGTATCATCTGGACCATCACGCCGGACCGATTGAGAGAAGCTGGAATTATTTCAGTCGATTCGCTGGCATCGAAAAATCGCTATATCTTCACTTTTCCGGGTGTGCCGAGCGAACTCAAAAACATGTGGATGACGACAGTTTCCGAGTTCCTTCAAGTACACGTCGTGGGAGCCACCATCTTCTCTGTTGAACTGCGGCATTTTGGAATCGGTGAATCAGCTCTTGCCGAAAAGTTTTCCGACCTTCTGGAGGGTACCAATCCAACTGTCGCTCCATACGCGGGTCACGGCGAGTGTAGGCTCCGAGTGACATCGAAATCTCACGACCTCGAGTCAGCGATGAAATTGGCACAACCGATTGTTGCAAACATCCAGGAGCGCAGCGGTTATTTTTGTTACGGCACAGACAGCGATACATTGGAATCGGTAGTCGGCGATTTGTTGAAGAACCAAAAACTGACTATATCGACGGCGGAGTCCTGCACGGGCGGACTGGTGAGCAAAAGACTGACGGACATTCCCGGAAGCTCGGAATATGTCTCGCTCAACCTGGTCACGTATGCCAATGAGGCGAAGCACAAAATGTTGGGCGTAGATGATGAAATCCTTACCAAGCATGGTGCGGTCAGCCCTGAGTGTGCACGCGCTATGGCTGAAGGGGTTCGCCGACTATCCGGTGCCGATATCGGAGTCGGTGTGACCGGAGTGGCTGGACCAGGCGGTGGAACTGAGGATAAGCCAGTTGGCCTGGTTTACCTGGGCTTGTCCGCCGGCGACTCTTATGTTGAACGAAAACTGACTATTCCCGCCAGGATCGGCAGGAAAGAGATTCGTCATCGAACTGCGAACGAGGCACTGAATATGGTGCGACTGTTTCTTTTGGAAAGAGCTAAAGTACAGGTTTAGTTGTTTCAGCCCGATAACGCCTATCTGTTAATGTTCCAGCCGGACCTGAACCCGGAGTCACCGGTTTTAACCGTTTATTTGCCGGACGACGAGGAGACAGCTCGCGCCTGTGTGCTGTTAGCGGTTTCGCCTATTTAATAAGGTTAGAAAAGTAATTATGAGGGAAATGAATAATTGAGGGCAGGTAGGTCGTTTACGCATATGGCACAATACGAAGAAGCAGTAATCAAGGACAATTTATTTCACCGGCGGTTGAGCGACTTGCGAAATTCCGCTCTGACACCGGCTCACTTGGCGGCAATGGCGGAGCTGAATCGCCCGGCAGAACGCACAATCTTCTCGGCTCCCGAGGAAGAAAAGACTCTTTTATCCCATGACGACGTCGAGCGCATCGCGTTTTTCGACGAAGTTGCTCCCGTTTACAACTTTAAGTACTGGATGCGGAAGTTGGACCGGGAGATGCGCCGCAGCAAGCGCTATAACCGGCCGCTGTCGGTTCTCTGTGTGGCTTTTTCAGGTCTGATGAACATCGGACAGAAGTACAGTTCGATAGCGCTGGACGATGCGCTGATCTGGACGGGCGAACATCTCTTGCAGTCGACGCGCATGGACGTCGACATGGTCTGCCGCTACGGCGACGAGCGCTTCCTGATTGCTCTGCCGGAGACGCCGGGCAGCGGTGCCGCCATCGTGGCTGAGCGGGTCCGCAAGTCATTCGAAGATAACCACATTCAGTACCAGTGGCACAAGATTTATATTCAGGCGAGCGTCGGAATAGCTTATTTCCCCGGTCATGGAACCCAGGTGCAGGAGCTTGTTGCTAAATCCGACCTGGCGGCGGAGCTTGTGCAGTCGCGCGGCGGCAACGGGACGGCGTTTTGCCCGGAATAGCCTGCAAACGGTTCTGGGGCGTTTAAATCATATGTTTGAAGGCATCACGATGTGGTGCCTTTTCGTTTCCGAAACTATCAGGTGATAAACATCGCGTCGCCGTAGCTGAAGAAGCGGTAGCGCTCTTTGACAGCTTCTTTGTATGCGTTCAAGATATTGTCTTTACCGGCTAGCGTGGCGACCAAAACCAATAGGCTCGACTTGCTCAGATGGAAGTTGGTGACCATGGCGTCGACCATTTTGAATTGGAAGCCAGGCTTCACGTAGAGAGTGGTTGAACCCTGATCCGTAGGTTCCAGCAGACCAGACCGTCCTGCGGTTTCAAGCGCGCGCAGGCTGGTGGTGCCTACGGCGATTACCCGGCGTCCTTCCGATTTCGCGGCGTTGACTGCATCCGCGGTATCTTTCGAGATGCTAAACAGCTCGGCCTCGATACTATGGTTGTCGAGGTCGGTCGTGATTGGCTTGAACGTTCCCGGTCCGACGTGGAGGGTTATGTACTTGATGATCACTCCGCGCTCAGCGAGTTCCTCGAGAAGTTCATTCGAGAAGTGTAAACCTGCTGTCGGTGCTGCAACAGCGCCAGGTGTTTTGGCAAAAACCGTTTGATACCTGTCGAGATCGTGCAGGCGGTTTTCATCCTCGCCTTCCGGTTTCTCCCGCACTATATATGGTGGCAATGGTGCAAAACCGACCTCGCCAAGAATGCTGTAAACATCCTCTTTTCGGCCTAAATCTACAACTAAGCGTTTGAACCCATCCTGATCGATAATAATGTCGGCAATGGAGATGCGGTGTTTGGGGGAGGCTTCGGAAACCAGTGTGAGCTGCTCACCGACCTTGAGCCGCTTAATTGGCGTCACCATTGCTTCCCACAGGTTGATCTTTTCTGCCAGCGGGCGGATAAGAAGTAACCGGATGATGCCACCACTCTCACGCTGTGCGTACAACCGAGAGGGGACCACTCTTGTATCGTTGACGATGAGCACATCTCCGGCCTTCAAGAAGCTTTTGATATCGGAAAACTGATGATGGGAAACATCACCCGTTTCTCGCTCGAGTTTGAGCAGGCGTGACTCGTGGCGCACAGCTGATGGCTTTTGCGCAATCAGCTCTTCAGGCAAATCGTAGGACAAATCGTCAAGCCCGAAGCTTTCTGTTTGCGGTTGCTGGTTGAATGTTGACCGAGTCATAGATATCATGCTGAGAGTGGTCTTTCGGACTCAATATTGTAGTTGAAACCGCCCAGGTGCCATGGTCACTTCTTCCAGTTTGAAACAATCCGTAGTGGAACTTGCTGCGTCCAAGGGTTTCAGCAACACGGTTATCGGTGCACTCGAGCCCATGACCGACGAGCTGCAGCATTACAGAGAGTGGCTGGAACGCGGCTACTCGGCAGGTATGGAGTATATGAAACGCAGTCCTGAGTTTCGAAACTCGCCGCAGTTGCTGTACCCTGGAAGTCGTTCTGCCATTATCGTTTCGGTCAGCTATTACACGGAAAAGCCTGAGTCGCCCGGTCCCTTTTACGGGAATGTCGCTCGCTATGCGGTCGGGCTTGACTATCATGCCGTGATTCGCCGAAAGCTGCGTGAATTGCGCGACTTACTGACTGAACAACTTGGATTGACTGTGGTTGGGAAACCGTTTGTAGACTCGGTAGCGCTTTATGAACAGGGGTTTAGCGCCCGGCACGGTTTGGGCTTCGCCGGTAAGAACACCCTGATAATTGGTCCAAAGCTATCCGGAAGCTATCATTTCGTCGCGGAACTCTTCGTCGATGTTGAAATCGATGCCGATGAAAAGTATCGCGGAACCTGTGGGAGTTGCTTCCGCTGCGGCTCCGGATGCCCTACGGACGCGATTGGCGAACCGGGTTTCGTCGACGCGAATTTGTGCATCTCCTATTTGACCATCGAGAACAAAGACGGCATCCCGCTCGATCTGCGCCCGAAGCTCGGCAACTGGGTTTTCGGATGTGATGTCTGCCAGGAGGTCTGCCCGTACAATCAGCGCCCGCCGGAAACTCCCTGGGAAGAGTTTAGACCTGAAGCCGGTGCTGGGCACTATTTGTACTTGCCGGACCTTTTGCTGATTAAAACGGACGAGGAATTTCATCGCCGCTTCGAACACACGCCGCTACGCCGACCTAAGCGCAGGGGATTGATTCGAAACGCGCTTGTGGTGCTCGGTAACGAGTTGCGGCGCGCGCGCGTTGAACAGTCTGCGGACAAAGAGGTGATACTACCGGTAGTGCAGCGGCTGGAATGGTTTCGCGCAGCTGAAGAAGATCCGATGCTCCGCGAACATACTGAATGGGCTCTGCTCCAGGCAGAGGTTTAAACTGTAAACATCTGGCGGGTTATTGTGAAACTGTCGCCCCAGAAGCGCGAGTTGTCCATAATCATGATCAGGTGCTTCTTCTCATTAGTTTTCTGCGAGACAACGAGCTTCATGTCGCAGGCGGGGTTTTTCTCCAGGAGCGCTTTGTTGACCTGATCTGCAAGAGTAACAGCGCCCTCTTCCTGAATTTCGCGAGCATTCGCCTTGAAAAGCTTCATGAAGTCTTCAAACAGACCAGTCTGAAGCAGGTGCGTCAGCTCATCGATTTTGGCTGCCGAAAGCGCGCCCTCGTTTGGCATTTTTGTGCGACCTCGTACCATTACTCGAATGCACTATTCCCGTTTTGCCTCAGTCCTAACCTCCGGCGTGCGCACATTCGTCGCCGGGTTGGTCAGTTGTAGAAAAATTCGGGAAACAAGAATCCGCCACTCTACCATTGCCAGGGAACGTTGACGGGTTCATGCTGTCGCTTCGTCAGTCGTTCAATAAAGGCGCGGTATTCGTCGCGCTGACCCTGCAGTATCGCCAGAGCCTCCGCGCTGGTTGGCACTTCAATCATAGGTGATTGCGCAAGTCTCAGGTCTCGAACTCCCTGAATCAATGGCGGATTCGTCACCGGCTGAACTCTGGGGTTAACTGCCTTATCGAATTTCTGAATCAGGGAGGTTATGAGTTCTTGCCCTCTGGCACTGGTTGCCTGGAGGCGGGCTAGCAGGAGATTTTCAGGGCGCATCTCCTTTATGCTTTTCATGATCTCGGACACTGAGCCGGCACTCAGATACTGGTTTGCTAGCTCCAGCAGCTCGGTCTCCCCGAAGAGTCCGGCGTTATCGCGCACATTCTCCAGGTCTTTGCGAAAGTCATCGTACAGTCCCAGGTTGAAGTTGATCAGCGCGCGAGCTCCGTGTGCCGCCGGGTTGAATGGTAACCAACGCAAGACGTCATCAACGGCAGCACGCGCCAGGTCGTAGCGGCGCTGGTCATAGAGGTCGAAACAATATCCGGAGAGGTATGAAATTCGTTTTTCTGGTTTGAAATATCGAATTTTCTCAATCCACGTTTTATGTAAACGCGCGGATAGTTCCGAAAGTCCATTTTGAGTGACAAGCGGCAGGTCGTAAGAAATCAGCTGCAACGACTTCGCGAATCCAAGTTGAGCAAAGTCTCGATCATCAGCCTTTGACGATGCAAGGCGCAAAGTCAACAACTCCGGAAGCTGCGAGATAATGGACATCGTTCCGCCGCGTAGATTTTCGCCTGCTGCTTCGAGGTAAGTCAGCTTCGGCATATTCAACAGCATGGAGAAACCGTCATCGCCAGCCACGGTTGACACGATGTGCAAACCGGATAGCTGCGTTAATCCGCTCAGGTGGCGAAGACCCTCGCTGCCAACTGCGGCGTTGTCGAGCGCCAACCAATCGAGCGACTTCAGTTTGCCAATGTGTTTCAAACCATCGTTTGAAATTCGCGTGTCGAGGAGGTGAAGCTCCTTCAACTTTGTGCAGCGCGAAATCAACTCGGCACCTTCATCGGTCACCCCGGGACCATAAATCACCAGGCTTCGGAAATTGGGCAGGTCATCGATGCGTTTTTGAAGATCGTTGTCTGTCCACGTGCCGATGAACGCGTCAATTGCCATAACGCAGCCTCCATAAGTCTGTGGGACTCCACGATGGTCGATATACCCAAATTCTGGCTGATTTCAGGCTTCTGTGACTGTGTGTAAATGGGAATAATGGAGAGGAGTATGCTGACCGCGAAATTGTTTTTATGTCAGACGTCAGAAATGTGTGTCCAAAGTGTCGGCGACCGCTCAGCGCGGATGGCTCAATCACGCAGTGGATTGCATTGTGTAGCTGTGACAGTGCACCACGAGCGGTGCCTGCCGCTGAAGAGTTGGAACCTGTAAACCTCTGCCTGAAGTGCGGTAAGCGCAGTGCTGCTGGTCGCGCTGGTAGTTTCACTCAGTGGATTCTCAGAAGTGATACGTGCGTCTGCGAAGCTCCTCAACTTGCCTCGGCAATTGATTCAGCCGTGGCCGCGAACTTATCTATGGCGCAGGCTGCAAGTTCTAAAGATCCGGAGGTTGAAGAGGACGAACTAAGACTCGACCCGGAAACTTTTCCGCTCGCTCGCTACAAACCACTTGAGTTACTTGGCCAAGGATCTTCAGGGAGTGTTTATCGATGTCGCGACCGTCTTCTCGGAAAGCAAGTTGCTGTCAAATGTTTAAACGCTCTCACTCCCCAGCAGTTAATCTCGTTTCAGCAGGAGGCTAGGGCGACTAGCTTATTGACTCATCCTGGTGTTGTCTCCGTTATGGATTTCGGCAGTACCGCAGATGGTGTTCCTTTCATGGTGCTGGAGTATTTTGCAGGTCAAAGCCTGCAGCACCTATTAGAAACACACGGACCATTGTCTCAGAGACTAGCTCTTCAGCTGTTTGTCCGCATCGTCGAAGCTCTTAAGTATGCTCACTCAAAAAATGTTCTTCATCGCGACCTGAAGAGTTCGAATATTCTCTTGAGCTTAAATGATGATGACCAATTCGATGTCCGAATTATAGACTTTGGCATTGCTTCCGTTAAGGACACAAATCAAAATGGCACCGCTTCCGGTGGCGAATCCATAATCGGGACACCGGCTTATATGGCGCCTGATCAGGCACGAGGATTGCCTTTCGATGAGCGTTCCGAGATCTACAACCTGGGTTGCGTGATGTTTGAAGCGCTCACGGGGAGACCGCCATTTTTAAGCGAAACTGCTCTGGAAACTATTCGCATGCATGCTCAGGAGAAGGTTCCCGCCTTGAGCGAGATTCGCCCCGACCTCAATTTCGACTCCCGTCTCCAGTCGCTAATTTCTAAATGTTTGGAAAAGGAACCGGCTAATCGATTTCAATCGATGGCGGATTTACTCTCGGCTTTAGAGTCTCTGCAATTGAAGTCTGCAACCGATAGCGCGTCAAATGAACGGAGAAGCGCCGGCCGTCAGAATCCGTATGTCGCGGTTGCTGCCGTACTTCTCTTTTTCTCGGGTTTGCTAGTTCTTTTTGCGATGAAGCAAAACGTCGATCGCAAGTCGCAGAGCGAGCAACAACTCGCGTCGCAGAAGGCTGCGAAGTTACGAGTTGAAAGCTCCGCCGCTCGACTATCGAATCTATTTCAGGAAGATAACGGAAACTTCTGGTCCACGAGCGAACAGATCACGGACGACGACATCGTGGCTCTTTGTCGGAAACGAGGGGATTCCATAAAGTGTCTGACCCTTCATTCTCTTGCTCTGGATCCGAAGGTCCGAATCTCGAAGAGAGGCTGGGGAGCGTTGGCAAGGACAAATGTCACCGAGCTCTTTCTAAGTGAATACGGACTGACTGATGATGACCTTCAGTACATTGCAAAAATCAAGTCGCTCGTTGACCTCAACATCGGTCGAAACAAAATTTCTAACAGGGGCATTGCTTATCTCGCTAATCACCCGGCGTTAGGCTCACTGACCTTGTCCGGCACTCTAGTGGACGATCTGTGCATAGACACGATAAAAACTATACCGGGTCTTCGTCATCTCGATATAGAGGATACCCAGCTCAGTGACATTGGCTTAAAAGGTCTCAGGAACTCGCCATTGTCATCGCTGAGCATCGGCTCAACTAAAGTCACTGATGCGGGAATGCAATTTATAGCTGAGATGCCTGGCTTACGGAGTCTCTACCTGGAGCACCTCAATTTGACTGATGAGGGATTGCGGCATCTAGCTCGCCTGCCGCTCTCTCGTTTATCGGTCGATTCGCAGGCGAATTTTGACGACTCATCGCTTCAACTTATCGTGAACTCTTTTCCTAATCTAACGGTTTTGCTCTTGAGTGAAACCAAAGTTACCGGCCGGGGCCTGCGGCTGTTGCCTCAGCTCAAAGAACTCGAGAGGCTTTCCTGCATCAACCTTCGACTTACTGACGAGACTGCAGCGCCGATTTTTCAATTGAAGAAATTAAACGACCTGTCGATCTCAATCAACAAAATTACGGACAAATCAGTTTTAAAAATGGCGGAGCTTCCAGAGCTTGAAGTTGTTGTGCTTAGTGATTGCCCAGTCACAGAGAAAGGCTTGGCGCGTCTGCGCGCGCGTAAAATTCGATATGAAGTTACCCAAACACCGAGTTCAGGCTACGAGATCATAGATATGTTTGGCGACTCTGACTAGAGGAAATGAAACTCATCTCGCTATCGGCCTTGATTATTTGCACCTGGGAATATGTATGGTTCTATCTTGATTTTGAGTTTGTGTTATGACCGACGGTAAAAACATCTGTCCAAAATGCCGACGTCCGCGCAGCGCGGATGGCTCAATAACGCAATGGATTTCGCTCTGCACTTGCGAATTGAATGCGGTCAGTACTCCGCTGGATGCGACGAGTGCGCCGGCTGTCCACCTATGTGCCCAGTGCGGGAAACGTTCTTCGGCCGGTCGCGCCGGAAGCTTCACTCAGTGGATATTGAGAAGCGACATCTGTTCTTGTGCAATTCCCGAGTTTGAAACCGCCGTCAATCATTCTGCACGAAAACCGTTAACTGATGGCGAGTCTTCCTCGCGAGTCGAAGAAGAGGAGTTGGAACTCGACCCGGATACGTTTCCTCTGGAACGGTACAAGGCGGTGGCTATAGTTGGTCAGGGCGCTGCTGGAACGGTTTATCGCTGCAGGGATCGGCTACTCGGTAAGTGGGTCGCGATTAAGTGTCTCAGAGCTATCACCCCGGATCAACTTGTTGCGTTTCAAAACGAAGCTCGCGCGACCAGCCTTTTGAATCATCCAGGTGTAGTAAGAATATTGGATTTTGGTAGCACCGCAGGCGGTGCTCCGTTTATGGTGATGGAACTCGTGCGCGGCGAAAGTATCAAGTCACTTCTCGAAACCAACGGTCCATCTAGCGAATCCGTCGCCATTCCAATCTTCATTCGTATTGCTGAGGCTCTGGAACACGCTCATGCCAGAAACGTTTTTCACCGTGACTTAAAGAGTTCGAACATAATTCTGATAAACAATGACGGGCAAAATCCCGATGTTCGCATAATTGATTTTGGTGTTGCTGCTGTCAAACATTTGACTCAGGAACCGACCATTCATCAAGGAAGGACAATCGTTGGAACTCCACTATATATGTCGCCGGATCAAGCTCGTGGACTGGCTTTTGATGAGCGTTCCGAAGTTTACAACCTGGGATGTGTGATGTTTGAAATGCTCACAGGTCGTCTCCCTTTCGACGGTGAAACGGCTATGGAGATTATAGGCAAGCACGCGAGCGAAAAACCTCCTCGCCTGACCGACGTCAACGAAGACTACCAGGCGAGCCCGGAAATAGAATCACTTGTGGCGAAGTGTTTGGAGAAGGAGCCTGATCAGCGCTTCCAATCAATGTCTGACTTGATTGCGGCACTGAAGACCATCGACCCTCAAATTAGAGAGAGCGAACCTGCGAAGTCCAACCAGGGCCGTTTCAAAAAAGTCGGCGCATGGGTTGCGATCATTTCATCGCTTATGGCAGTCGTATGCCTTTTTTACTTCCAACATAAAAGCGAAAGTGAGATAAGTGAAGTAGCTCGCTCAAAGGTTATTGCTCGAAAGGCTGAGAATGAGCGAGTACGGCAAGCCTCCAGGAATTTCAATCAGGTTTTTACCTACCACGCCGACAATCAATACTGGTCGCCTGTTGGACAGGTTACTGATGACGACCTGGTTGCTTTATCAAAGTATCGTAGCAAAGAAGTGAAGTCTATCTGGTTCTTTTCCGACACTTTAGATGGGCTTGCTGATTCAGTATCGAAACGAGGCTGGCAGGCTCTTTCTCGTATGCCGCTTGAAAGATTGCATTTTCAGAACGTGGAGATCGATGACTCTGTAATTCGCTACGTGGCTAAAATTACTTCGCTACATACACTTATCTTCAACGAGAATTCTTTCTCGGATCGTGGTGTCGAATACCTTGCCAATTCACCTTCTCTGCAATCTTTGTCATTCTTCGGAGTACCCCTCACGGATGAGAGTGGAAAGTATTTTCGGACTATGAAAAAGCTTCGCACGCTTAGTCTAGTAAGTACGAATTTTGGAGATCAAGGCGTCGAATACTTGAAGAACACCGACATCAGTGACTTAAATCTGGACGATTCCAAGATTACTGATGAATGCGCTCAGTCACTTTCGCAAATGCAAAAATTGAAAGCGGTGCGTCTGGGACGCACGCAGTTTACGGGCAGCGGGATTAGAAAGTTAGAGAGTCTGCCACTTGATGCGCTGACTATAGACGGTCTCAATGGTATTACAGACGATACTATGGATTTTATAGTGACAACCTTTCCTTATCTAACCATGCTCAATATGGATGAGATCAAGTTAGGCTCAACAGCCTGGAATAGGCTGGCCTCTTTGAAGGGACTTAAGTCTTTATCTGTGGCTAACTCAAATCTGACTGACGAAACCATGGCGCCAATTTTGCTGCTTCCCAAGCTGGAAGTGTTGACTCTGGCGGGGACTCAAATCTCGGATAAATCGCTTGCGAAGCTGGCAGAGATGCCGCGACTCCGTTTCCTGGAGCTGAGAAACTGCAGCGAAATTACAGAAGCTGGATTAGAGCCATTGAAGCGGAAGCACATCAGATATGCTTCGAAGTTGGCAACCGTTGATAAAACCAATTCGATTGTTGGCGATTAGTCTTTCTTGGGTTTGTTGATCAATTCTGTCAGCGAATCGATGATCACCTTGTCGGCTTTATGTTGCCAGTCGAGCGCTGTAAGCAATTCCGATCTGGACATCAGACCCTTGGACAAGATCAGCTCGCCTAGCGGCTTACCTGAATGCTCCTGCTCTTTGATCAAGTCTTCCAGTTGGTTGACGTTTATTTTTCCGTGCTTCAAAAGAATTTCGCCGAGCTTCTCGGGACGAGTGAGAATATCCCACTTTTCTTCTTCGCTAAGACCGAACTGAACAGATTCTTGCTCGCTCATATAGGTTTAAACCTCACTGTGCGTTTCTCATTGTATGGCTAAAGGCGGCGTTGAGGCGGTTCAGGTTAGAGAATTCGAATCTTGAAAAGTCGAGGAGCTGAACCGTGGTTGCCGGTTACTGGCTAGGCAGTCGCTGGTTTGATCACTTTGGGACGCTTAGCCTGTATTTCACGCCAGTATGCAAGCAGGGCGCTGGCGTTGAAAATTGATGAATATGTTCCGGAGATGATTCCAATCAACATCGCAAACACGAAGTCTTTGGTAGTGACTCCGCCCAGGAAGTACAGACTTGCCAGAGTGAAGATAACCGTCAGTGATGTTGCCAGAGAGCGGAAAAGCGTCTGATTGACACTGTCATTGGCAACGTCGCCAAACGATCTCTTGCGCTCTTCTCCGGTTTTTGGATCTTTGTATTTCGCTCCAACATATTTGGCGTTCTCGCGAATTCTGTCGAATACGACGATGGTGTCGTGAACGGAGAATCCGATGACGGTCAGGATCGCCGAAATAAACAAGCTATCGACTTCGGTGCCCATGAATTTGCCGAATAGTGCGTAGAAGCCGACCAGCACGATTACATCGTGGAAGAGCGCGGCAATCGCACAAAGTGCGTAGTCGAACTGGTAGCGATAAGAGATGTACGCGACCATACAGGCGAGCGTGACGAACAGGGCTAAAAGACCGTTAGTTAGCAATTCCGGACCGATGGTTGCTGTTACTTTATCGACCGAGAGCGCCTGGAATGGACCGCATTGTTTTTCAAGCTCGGTGTCGAGTCTTTTCTTTTCAGCCTCGTCGTCGATTGCCTTGGTGCGCATGACGATTACTTCTTTCCCTGAAATAAACGCTTTCTGAACTTGCGATCCATGAAGGTCTACTTCTTCAAGAACGTGGCGAACTTGGTCGAGCTCGAGCGGTTTTTCAAATTGGTATTGAAGAATCGAACCGCCGGTGAAGTCAATTCCCGGTTTCAACGGTGCGCCGAATGTCATCATGCAGAGGATGATTCCGACTACTCCTGGAATTGTCAGAAGCGCCGAAATGCCAAACCAGATTTTTCTGTATTTAACGATGTCTACGTGTGGAAGTTTCACAGCTTTGTAGCCTCCCCTGTCATTATTTGCTGGCTATCAGTTTTTTTTTCATTGCCTTTGCGATCGTACTTATGTCCAAACAGACCCACCTTTCTCGGGATCAAGTGGAGCAAAGTTCGTGTCGCAGTGATTGCGGTAAACATAGATACTGCGACACCGAGCGCCAGGGTGACTGCAAAACCTTTGACCACCGAGGTGCCGAACATCATCAACACCGCGCAGGCGATCAAACTGTTTGCGTTACTGTCCCAGATTGCGGAGAACGCCAGTTTAAAGCCAGTCTCAATGGCTGTGTAGAGTGATTTTCCGTTATCCAATTCCTCTTTCGTTCGTTCAAAAATGAGAATGTTGGCGTCGACCGCCATACCGATAGAGAGAATGAAACCCGCAATACCAGCCAGTGTTAGCGTAACCGGTATGTATGCAAATATCGCCAGTGTCGCGATCGTGTAGAGAATGAGCGCTACGTCTGCTACTACGCCGGGCAGCCCGTAGAGCACGATCATGAAGATCATGACGGCTGCGATACCGATAAGACCGGCAATCAAACTCTTGTCGATTGAGTCTTGTCCGAGTGTGGCGCCGACAGTTCTTTCTTCCAAAATAGTGATGGGAACTGGCAGAGCACCTGCGTTCAGCTTGACGGCCAGGTCGACTGCTTGATCCTTCGTGAATGAACCTGTGATTTCACCATGGCCACCGAGAATCGGTTCGCGAACGGTCACGCCGTTGTACTCAGCGACGGACATCGGGCGTCCATCAGCTCCACGCTCGGTTGGTTCACCATCGAGGAAAATGCCGATTTGTTGTCCGACGAGACGTTTCGTGAGAGCGCCGAATTTTTTCGCGCCTTCATCTTTGAATTCGAAGTTGACGTGCCATGTGCTGCCACCAGCCATGGGTGTGGCTTGCGCGCGTTTGAAGTCAGCACCTGTCAGTTTGCAGTCTTTCCAAACTCGCATGCCGTTTTCAACTGCCATCTCTTTGAACTCGAGCAAAGCGGTAGTCCCGATGCGGTCCTTCGCTTGCTGCGGATCTTTGATACCAGGCATTTCAACAATCAGTCTGTCCTTGCCGGCGCGTTGCACCATCGTCTCAGCGACGCCCAAGCTGTTGATACGGTTGTTGATAACGGTTTCAACGCCGTTCATGACCTGAGGCGTAATCTCTGGCACCTGGGGCGGTGCCGGGTTGGCTCTAAGCAAAAGTTGGGAACCGCCACGAAGGTCGAGACCCAACTTCAAGCTTGTGAAAAGGCAGTAGTCCTTTTTGTCCCAGGGCGCTGTGAAGTGCGTGAGAATTTGAATGTTGTTCGCTTTGCCGGCGTTCTCTTTTTCTTGCTTGAGCGCATGCTCTTGAGCGTAGAAGTTCATCTTGTCCCAGCCTGGCAGCTGAGTGACGCGCTTTTCCACTTCAGCCGCCACTTCAGACGGAGGAAGATCGCCGAGACGCTGCCATTCTTTGACGGTCTCGCTCGGCGCGATCTGGAAGAGGGTGGTCATGGACAAAACGAATGCAAGCAATACTGCAAACGGTTTCCAGTCTAATTTAGGCAAGGAGCCTCCCAGGCATTGCTGCCTTCTGACGTTCATTTCCAAGAAGGAAGAGTGACGAAGCTACAGAGTAGGCAACAACAGTCCGCCAACTATGTAGTCAACACCAGATTTTAACCGTTCTTTCAATTCCTAAGGATCAATATACAATAGGATCTGCTCTAATCTTCTTTCATCTCGCCGCGCGTGCGAGCTCGAAGCGCTCTATGTCCGACGGTTGGCAGCTCCGCTCTAAGATACGCGCCGTTACCAAAGCGCCAGAATTTGCTCAGGCGCACTTCTGTGCTCTTTGAGGATTGTTGAACAGTTGCGTTTAAACCGTGCAGACCTTGTCGCCACCGCGCTGCATCGCCAGTTCTAGAGCGCGAACCGACTTTTCGATTAATTCGTCATGCTCACGTGCGTGCGCCGGAAACGCTGCCAGACCGACTGATGCGGTTACGCGAAGGTTGTGCCAGTTGTGTGTGATCGATTGATTTCCGATACGTTGTCTGATTCTTTCGGCAACAATTGAGGCGCCAGAGGCGTTTGTTTCCGGGAAGATAATCGCAAATTCTTCAGCACTGTAGCGCGCCGGGATGTCCACGTCGCGAATGGCGCCGCGCAGAACGTTGCCCATGACTTTCAGCACCGCGTCCGAGGTGAGCGCTCCATACTGTCTGACGACGTCTTTGAAACCGTCGATTGCCACCATGCAAAGCGCGACAGGGCGCTTGTACCGCTTGGCGCGTTTGAGTTCATCCTTGATCTCTTTATAAAAAGTGCGCGAGTTGTAGAGCTCGGTGAGGGTGTCGAGAAGCGCGAGGCGCTCGATTTCTTCGCCTTTTACCGCAGCCAGGCTCTGCTCCGTGCTTGTCAGAAGCGAGCGCTGTTCGAGCTCCTTGACTCTTTCGATAACCTGGCTGTCCATGAAGGAACGGGCGCCGGATTGCTTTGCCCGGTTTGGATTGTCGAGAACCCGACAAAACATGCACGTTCTACCGCTACAAATGTGATCCGTTCGTCCTACGCTCATGAACTCGACCTTCTTACAAATGGTGCCGAAGCTTAGCTACTATACATGGGATTCTTGCCCCAATTCCCTCCAGGTGAAACCTGGATGTACGGCATACAAGTATAGATTAAATAAGTGAACCACACTATATCTGGTTTTCAACAGGCGAATATTTCTTTATTGGCGAGCGTATGTCTGCATATTTCTCAGACGCCCACCTTCGACTATGCTCTCTCCGTCGACAAAAACAGCCTCGACTCTGGTTGGAAATCGAATGAGCGTATCGGCCGGGTCCGCGAACTGCTCGGCAAACCTTGCGGCCACCTCAGGTACGAATTCGGCAGCTTGCGGTGCGATTTTAAAAACAGCGATGTCGGCCCGTTTGCCTGCTTCCAGCGACCCGATTTTGTCCGCCATGCCGATCGCTCGCGCAGAGCCCATGGTCATAGCTTCGAGCAAGTCCGGCGCGCTCAGCTTTGACTCCGGTTCTGCCGCGCGGTGGAGATTGAGCGCGAAATTCGCCTCGGCAACCAGGTCCAAACTATCGGTCGAGGGCAGACCGTCTGTGCCGAGACCGGCATTAACACCGGCTTTCAGGTAAGACGAAAAAGGGGCGCGACCATTTCTCAGTCTTGCGTTGCTGCGTGGACAGTGCGCGATTGAAACTCCTGCCGCTTTCAAGAGTTTCACATCCTCGTCATTTACGTGAATGGAATGCGCTGCCACCAGCCGGTTTGAGAGCAGTTCATGCTCCTTGAGAAACGCGACTGGTGAATGGCTTGCTTTTTTCCAATCGATGGACTTGAGCAAAGTGGCAGTGTCACGTTCGGGAATCGATGGCATTACCTTGATCAAGTAGGCATCGATTATCTCGCTTCCGCCTTGCAGCCAACCGCACTCCTCCGGCGATTCCGCGAGGTGCGAAAGAAGGGGGAGTTGTCGTGTTTCGGCCCACTTCTTTGCTTCTCTGAAGAGTGGCGGGCACACCGTATATGGTGCGTGAGGGGAGCAAGTGAGAACGACTCGCCCCTCGGCTATCGCGTTTTTCAGTTCGGCAGACCCTTCGTTCTCCAGCTTGGCAAGGCGCTCCAGCCAGTTTTTCCAGGGAAGCTCGAACCTGTTTTTGTCCAGACCGAACAATTCGAGACCGACCACGCCCTTCAAGCCTGCGTGGGAAATGGCTTCGGCGCTCTGTCCTGAGTAGGAGCTGTCGACGATCATCGTGGTACCGGCAAGAGCGTTCAGACGCGCTCCGTAAAGGGCGGATTCGAAGAAGTCTATGGGCTGCCACTTCGAAACCGATTTCATGAGCGAGGGGATCCAGTCAAAAAGAGATGCGCTGGTATCCAGTGGACCAAGAGCCGTGTAATCCAGGTGACTGTGCAGGTTTATTAGCCCTGGTGTGACGATCGCCTCGCCGTAATCCAGATGTTCCAAATCTCTGTGAGCGCTAAGAATGGCATCGCGAGTGCCTACCGCCTCGATGCGCCCGTTTCTGATCACAATTGCCCCTTGCAACACTGGCGTGCCAACCACCGGATAGATCCATTTAGAGGTAATAACTAACCCGGAATTTTTCACGATGTCCTCGGAGAGTTTCTAAAGTAGTCTGGCAAGTTTCGAGTGCTGGAGCGCGGAGTGGAAGGTCGACGCTTTCAACATCTTGGCAGAAAGTCGCTGTCAAGCTGTGGTAGAATCAAGAACTCCAGAATACCGTCAGCCTGGTGCGAAGCAAATGCTTCTGTCGCTCGGGCTCAGGTCTTTACATGAGATGGTTTGACTCGGTTTAAATAATACGAGTTTCATATTGGGAACGCACGTGCGAATAGACATAGACGAATTAAATTCATTGCCGTCGAAGCGCACTCGCATTGATTTCAATGAGAAGCTCGAGATCGAAAACGTCGTGAAACCGGTTGTAGGCGAAATCTACATTCAGGCTAGCGGCGGTGGCGTTCTGATAAACGGGCATGTGCAAACATTGCTCAAGCTCAATTGTCACGTTTGTTTGCGACCGTTTTTTCAAAGTCTGAATGTAGAGATTGATGAGCAGCTCTCGGCTCGTGCGGATGAGGATGACTCACCGCGCGAAAGAGAACTAACTCGGGATGACTTCTATGAGGTGATTCCGGCCGATGGTCTTATTGACATCAGCGATATTGTGTATCAAGCTGTTACGTTGGCGTCGCCAGTTTTTTGTCGATGCGGCGACGATTGTCCCGGTCCGCCGAAGCCCGAAAAGGCTCTGGCAGCGGGCAATTCGAGCGCCACTGGTTCGGACTCCAGAGACGACTCCCGGATCGATCCGAGATGGGAGAACTTAAAGACTCTGTTTTCTAAACAAGAATCTGGAGAGAATTCGTAGATAATAAGCAGTTCCAAGATATTAGGAATTTTTCTCATGGCTCAACCAAAGAAAAAGACATCACATCAGAAGCAGCACCAGCGCCGCGCGCACTGGAAAGCTCTCGCTACCAATCTGACGCGCTGCCTGCAGTGCGGAGCCAAAGCAAGACCACACACAATGTGTTCGGAATGCGGATACTACCGCGGCCGTCCTGCTTTCCGTAGCGAACAGATCGTTTAGATCGTTCACTCGGGTGTAGTCGTTTTAAACGACTGGGTTTTTGGTTTACAGGGCGGAGCGTGAGTCAAGGATGATTCGGATATCCATAGACGCCATGGGTGGTGACCATGCCCCCAGAGAGGTCGTCCATGGTGCGGTACTTGCTGCGCTTGAATACAAGCTGGCGATTTTACTTGTCGGTCCTGAGGATGTACTCAGGGCGGAACTCAATCGCCCTGTCATAAAGCAGCTTCTCGGCGGCAAGGACCCCGAGGCACACAATATTTCCATAGTCCACGCTTCTGAAGTCGTTCAGATGGGTGAGAAGCCGGGCTGGTCGGTAGTTAAAAAGAAAGACTCATCTATTGTCGTCGCGACCAAGCTAGTTCGCGAGGGCAAAGCCGACGGCATCGTTTCAGCGGGCTCGACCGGAGCGGCCGCTGTAGCTGCGCAAATATGCCTAGGTAAGCTCGAGCACATCGAGCGCTGCGCGATTGCCTGCACGATGCCGACAATTCACCCGCGCCCGTGTTTCTTAATCGACGCTGGTGCGAGCGTCGCCTGGGATGCTCCTCAAATGGTGCAACTCGGTCTGATGGGAACGATTCTTGCCAAAGGTTTATATTCGATTGAAAGTCCGCGCGTTGGAATTCTGAACATAGGAACGGAAGAAACCAAGGGCACGGATGTGGTGAAGCAAGCTTACGAGCTGTTTAAGGAAAACGGCAAGATGAACTTCATCGGTTTCGTCGAAGGTCGTGACTACCCCCTCGGCAAAGTGGACGTAGTAGTCACTGATGGTTTCACCGGAAACGTTTCGCTAAAAACCGCCGAAGGCATCGCGCGTATGATGAACTTCATGCTCCGCGAGGAGCTCATGGGTTCGTTGAAAGGCCGCGTCGCTGGCGTCATCGGAAAATCAGCGTTGAAAAACTTGAAGGCGCGGGTCGATCAGAATGAATTTGGTGGCGCGCTTCTAGTCGGCATCAAAGGTGTTTGCGTCATCGCCCATGGTGGCTCGAAACATACGGCCGTGAAGAATGCTATTCGCGTCGCCAAAGACATGGTCGGTGCAGGTGTCGTAGACAAGATCGAGTCGGTATTGAAGACAACCAACGGCCACTCGAACTAAGGAGTGTGCCATGAAGTTTGCTTGCGGTGCAAAGATCATAGGCGTCGGAGCCGGGCTTCCGGTTTCCGTAGTTACGAATGAAGACTTGACTCGTCTGGTCGACACGTCTGATGAGTGGATTGAAACTCGCACAGGCATCAAAGAGCGACGCATAGTCAACGAGACCGAGAGTGCGACAGGTTTGGCAACCGAAGCTGCCAGGGATGCACTTGCCTACGCTGGTATCGAGGGCGATACCATTGAATTGGTTATCGTGGCAACATCGACGCCTGATAATCTGTATCCATCTACGGCCTGTCAGGTACAGGCTGCTATTGGAGCCTCTCGGGCTGTGGCTTTCGACATGGAAGCCGCCTGCACCGGAATTATTTATGCGCTTTCGGTTGGACAACAGTTCATCGGCAGTGGAACGTATAAACGAGTTCTCGTCATCGGAGTCGATGTCCATTCCAGGTTTTTGAACTGGGAAGATCGAAACACTTGCATTCTGTTCGGCGACGGAGCCGGTGCCTTTGTTCTTGAAGCTACCGAGCAAAGCGATAATCAGATGCTTGGAACCTATTTGCGCGCTGATGGCAACGGCGGACACCTGCTCTGGATTCCTAACACCGGAACTCAATATCCGCATGCCGGTACTGATGGACCGCAGCCCACGACGCGTTTCTTGCAGATGAACGGAAGGGCGATTTATGAGTTTGCGGTCAATGCCGTGCCCGAAGCTGTAAGGCAAGCGACTGCCGCTGCGGGCATTACAGTTGACGACATCGATTACATGGTGCCGCACCAGGCGAATATTCGAATTATCAAAGCTGCTGCCGACAGACTTGGAATTAAGAAAGAGCAGGTCGTAACCAATGTGGACGAGATGGGCAATACCTCTGCTGCCTCGATTCCATTGGCTTTGTGGTCGGCGATCAGGCGCGACAAAGTCAAAATTCCTTCGACAATGTGTCTGGTCGGTTTCGGCGCCGGATTGACCTGGGGATCGGCTGTGGTGAAATGGACTGCCGTCGACAAGCGCGGGGACGCTGCGTCAACGAGTGAGAAAGCCGAAAAAGCAGAAGCGAGCATTTCTTAGATTTGTAATTTAGTTTGTGATAAGTTCAATAGATAGGAGATTGATCGATGGGCAAGATAGCGTTTGTTTTTCCGGGACAGGGATCGCAGTCTCAAGGAATGGGAAAAGATCTTTACGATAGCTTTCCCGAAGCAAAAGAAACGTTTGAGTCGATTGACAAAATCGCAGGACGCGAACTCTCCAGGCTGTGTTTCGAAGGTCCGGATACGGAGCTGAAGAAGACGGTCAACACTCAACCGACGATCATGCAGGTTTCTCTGGCTGCCTGGAAGGCTTATGAGAAACTTGGCGGTCCCGCTCCGGACTTCGTTGCCGGGCACAGTCTCGGTGAGATCACAGCACTTGTGGCGGCAGGAACCTTGTCACTCGAAGATGCAGTTAAACTAATCGACAAACGCGCACGCTTGATGGAAGAGGCACCGAAAGGCGCTATGGCTGCGGTTCTCAAAGTTGCTCCTGATGTGCTCGAGCAAGTGGTCGCTTCTGTTCGTGAAGCGCGTAAGAGTGAAGGCAAAAGTGATGATGAGGCATGCCTGGTAGTTGCGAACCTGAACACACGCGAACAGCTGGTCATATCCGGCAATCCGGATGCAGTGAGCGAGGGTGGCAAGAAGGCCAAAGAAGCAGGCGGCAAGGCGATTCCATTGCCGGTTGGTGGCGCGTTCCACTCACCACTGATGACTCAGGCTGCTCGTGAGTTCGAGACAGAGCTAAGCAAAGCGGAACTCAAAGATGCAAAATGCGAAGTAGTTCAAAATTACGACGCGAAAGGAAGTCGTTCGGCTTCCGATATCCGTGCAAAGCTCGCTAAGCAGATGGAGAGTCCGGTCCGCTGGTATGAAACCGTTGACTACATGGTGGCAAACGGAGTTGATACTTTTGTCGAAATAGGACCTGGAGCCGTTCTCGCCGGTTTGGTCAAAAAGATCAACGCTGACGTGAAGGTGGTCAACATCAACGATACTGAGAGTTTGAAGGCTGCAATCGATAGCCTGAAGCACCCGGTCGCCAAGTAAAATTGGTGGTCCTTTGATCGGTCGCCAGGCGACCAGGAGAAGCCCATGCCTAAATCCAAACGCGAGCCGCTATCGCTGACGACTCCGGCACAGTATGAAGGCAAGGAGGGACCATACTGGCTAAATCAGGCTCGAAAACTCTCCGCCAGCGGCGAGTTTGATAAAGCCGGCGCTATGTACGAATTGGCTCTGGAGTGGGCTTCTACGAATGACCCATTTGAGCCGGACCGTGACGCCGAATTTTCAAAATCTGTTTTAAACGCGTACGTTAATTTCCTTGAAAATCACGGACTTCGAGAGGAAAGCGTAAAATTTCACAGAAGTCTTGTCGAGGAGTGGGAGCAGGCTTACCTGCTGCTTGTCGATCTGGCGAAAGCGTCCCGCGTTTACGATGAGATGGTCGCCGATCTGGGTTTTGAAGCGTTTCCGGTTCTGATCGAAAATCTGGCCTCCAGTGTGTCCGAAGAGAATCGCGAGTTGCGAAGTTCGATCCTCAACCTTGCCGGATTGCATCTGGTAAGCATGTCCGGTCTGGTCGAAAAAATTGGTTTGATCGCAAAGCGTCTTGACCTTAAGAACCCTCAGCATGCCATTCTTCGTAATCGAGTCGAAAAATTGATCAAGCTTGCCGAAAACAATTCGAATTCGTTCAACGAGGAAACTTTTGCTAATCACGACCAGCTTGATAGCATGCTCAGCCAGCTCGCTGAGGAGCAATTGTTTCAGTTACGGAAGCTCTTGAGATAAGATGTGATACTACATGCGGTTTTGTCGGTTAAGGAGTCAAGTCTCCGTTGCCGGCTGTAAATCTTTGTAAGCCTGTTACAGTGGGAGTTTTCACGCTCTGAGAAATGTTGCGCTTATGTGACGCTACATTTCTCGGAATGAGCATGGCGGTTTTCGTTACAATCGTTCTATGGCAAGACTGGCTTCTAGATTGGCGTTTCATGTTTGAGTTGTAAACATTAATGACTTGCCAGCAAAGCAGGTTCTGCTAAGGTGGGCTTAATCAACAGCGCAGCTCGAACATTAGCTTCGTTCGAAACGCGCTAATGGAGGCGTCCATGCAAAACCTGAATTTTAAAACCGAAGATATCAACTCGAATATAAACAACTTATCCTCACAAAAAATAGCGAAGACCAAATTAGTAATCACCGATGTAGACGGCACTATGGCTTCGTTTTGGGACTACTTCGTCCCCGCCATCCGCGATTTCATGCGCGAGATGAGCGGTCGCTCCAAGAAGTCTTTGCACGAACTGGCTCAAGATATCGGGCATGTGATCGAGCGTCGCGGCACCCACGAATACCCCTGGCTGCTGGAAGAGACTGAGTTCGCCTGGAGTTATTATGTCGATGAGCCGGAGGAGTTTATCGAGAGTTTTGTTAAACCATTCTGGCAAGCGGTTGATGAGAACCGGGCGAAGTACCTGCGTCCCTATCCTGAAGTGCTCGAGACGCTTGCAGAGCTTAAGTCGCGAGATATCAAAGTTGTCGCCCTGAGCGACGCGCCGGAATACATGGCAAGGGTTCGTAACAAACAAATTTTCGATGGTCTTCTAGATGCAGTTTATTCACTTGAAACAAAAGAGCCTGATGAAGGCGATATCTATCAGCCAATTGAGTTCACTCACGGCAGAGCCCGCGTCAAGCAGCTTCGCGCCGACACCGCCGATCTCACGACACCGTTGCATATCTTGCCTCAGTCATACGAAAAACCGTGCACTCATGGAATCGATCGAGTACTTGCAGACTTCGACGTCTATCCGGCTGAGGTCGTATTCATAGGCGATAGCCTCAACAAAGATGGGCTGGTCGCTGCGTCTCGCGGGATGCGTTTTGTCTGGGCGCACTACGGGATATCTTTGCCGGCTGAATATGAAGAGCTGGTTAATCATTCGTTGAAGCCCGTCGGCATAACTCCTATCCAACAGCGAAGAATGCCTCAGCACCTGATCTCGGCGGTAGCAGCGCGCTACGACGAATTGCTCAACATCGTTTAATTCACTTAAAAGTCGATCGTGCGGCAGTTTATGTCAAAATTATGCGATGTAGTCCGCCGCACGGTTTCTAGACGATGTCTGCAAATCATGAGCTGATAATTCCCAGAGCCGCGTGTCCCGCCCGTCGGGACGAAATGCAAGCGGGACAACGATCGCGTCTCTTCTGCCGGCTCGAATTGAATACGGCTAGTTCGGCGTCGACGGCGAGCCGGATTTGCATGATACCGTCAGTAGTGGCTGCTGTTTTTCTTCTGCTCTCGGCTTCAATGTCAGACGGTGGAGCCGCTCATGCTGCTTTTGGCATGTTTAACAAAAAGAGCTCCCCTGGAAAAACTCAACCTAAAGCGGAGATACATTCGCAATTGCCGGGCAAGGCTCAAAGTGATGAAGACTTGCTTCCGCCCCCGACCGAGCCGCAAGTCGAGCCTCATTCTGCGGTTGGGGAGTCAAGTTTGCCGGCGCTAAGCCGAGATGAAGTTAATACATCGCCTGACGTAGACACATCTCCGGAACTTGATTTTGAACCAGCGATCTCGCAACCGCAGGTGCTGCCTCATGCTGCGCTGGATGCACTGTTTGACTCGAAAAGTGATCCTGAGCCTGAGGTTGCCGCGCCTCAAGTCTTGCCGCATTCGGAGTTGGACACCGCCCCGCAGGCTTTGGAGCCAAAGATAATTCCGCACGTCGAAATCGATGCGGAGCCGGCGCCTGCTCCTGCTCCGCTCCTCCAGCCACAGACTGTTCTTCACAAAGAGCTGGACGCTTCCGCCACTTTCGACGAATCGAAGCGTGATTTCAGATTAGAGGGTGAGCCGCTCACTACCGCACAGCCAGCAACTCCAGGAGGCTCCGCAACTCCACCAGTTCTCTCCGCTCGTCTGTGGAAGTGGTTGAATGAAATCGAACTGCGCCCTGCGTCTCGAAGCGCCGCAACCAAAAAAATCCGTATGGGTATTATCACTCGCGCGAAGAAGTACAAACTGCTATCGCTGAATGAGATGATCGATTTTTACAACTCCGCAAGAATGGACGGTGACCCGCGATTGGCTGGAGTTTGCCTGGAAATTATTTTGCAACTTCAGGACCCGAATACGGTTGTTAACCTTCCCAATTTTGGGCTTCCGCGCCCGAGCATTGTTGAGGAGCAGTTCTATCAATTCGATCAGCATTTTGCAAAGGACGAATTTAAAGAGGCGATAGACGCTTTCATTCGCGCATGCGACGCTGCATACGGAAACCCACTTGTAATGCCGATTTTGGGCAAACTGACTTGGAAGGAGCGCCTTAATAAAATAAACGACAGTGTCGAGCCCGAGGTAGCGGCTCCGGCTTCAGCGGCTTTTGCAAAACTGACCGCGCGCATGGCTGATTTGTCGAACCTGGCAGAATTTCGTCCGCGCCACTCGTTTGACGTCGAGGATGATTTTGCTAAGCCAATGGCAAAAACCAGGTGGGAATTCTAGACCAATCGATCTAGCCCTTCACCGCTTCATTCACGATCCTGCGAATCTTACAGTTGCGTTTCTCGAGCTCAGCGAAGTACTGATCTGTATCAACCGCCACTTCCGGAGCCAACACACCATGTTTCTTGATACGTCCATCGACGATCATCTGTGCCACTATTGAGGGTGGCACACCTGTGTTCAAATCTCCTGCCCCGATCTGGCGCTTAGAATCTGATGTTGCTGTTTCAAACATAATGATGTGAACAGCTTCGTTTCCTTTCTTCCCTTTGACGTCGACGCGCAGAATTTCAACGTCGTTGACTGCTGGCTTGGTGTAAGGGATTTGCGCGATCATGTGCGCCAGTATCTTGCGCGGGTGGAATTTGCCTTCGGCGGTTTCAATCGGCTCCGGTTTGCCGAAGCCCAGCTTCACGAAAAGTTCGAGCTTCTCGTGCAATTCCGCGGGGAGAGCCAGGCGGAAGTAAACGTTTTTGATTCCCTTGTCTCTGTAAGTTATCGGAAGGGTTGCGACTTCCGAGTGCAAGGTATAGATTGCCGGCTGCGTTCCGACCGGGTCTCCGAATTCAATATTCTTTTGCATCGCCAGAGGGTTGCGTCCTTCGGCTACACCATTTTCAAAAACCATTGCGTCTTTGGTGTACTCATCGAATAGAGTATCCAGCATGTAAGGCGGGTAGAACGGGTGATCCGATGCTTCTGCGAAGTCGACGCTACCACACGCTATATCGATGAGTTCGACCTCGTCGAGGTCTTTTGCAGCTGCTGCAGCGAGTAGATTGGTGGTACCGGGGGCGGCGCCACTTCCGAGCACCGCCACGAGATCGGCCTTCTCGAATTCGTCGTGCAACTCGAGTTGCTTCATGGTTGCGTGATACAGCCCGCCCAGGTCTGTGTAAGAGCAACCCGCTTTGAGCGCGGCTTTCATGACATCGACGTTGAAATAATAAGGTGTCGAGTTGACGACGCACTGACCTTTTTTGAGCAAGGCCACAAGTGCCGCTTCGTTTTTAATATCGATCTTTTCGGCTTCGACATTAGGTCTTTTGACAAGTTCCGCTATTCGCTCATTACCTTCGATATTGAAATCGCCGATGATAATCTTCGTGTCTTTTGCCGTATCAGCCAGATCCTGGACGATGATTTGCCCCATCGCGCCAGCTCCGCCGAGAACAATTATCGTGTGCACAACCTATGCCCCATCTGTTTGCTATGTATATGCGAGTCCTCAAAGGCGCTCGCGTGCCCTCAATTGTAATCTATTAGTTGGATATCCGTTGCGCATTTAGCTTGTGCCTGTCTCGAACCGGGCTTGACATCAATGTCTACTCGTCGTTTGTGAGCGCCTTGCTGCTGAGATCCATTTGCGTTCCGTTCAGGAGGGCGGGTGCATCATTGACTTGGCTCGGCGACACCTGGTCTTTGTCGACTTCGATGCTCAGACCTGGGCGTCCCTTGAATATGCGGAGTTCTTTAATACCAATGTCTTTATTCTCGGCGACATCCAACAGCTGCAACGTGCTCAAAGACGCGATTTCGCTAAGCGCAAAGCGGTTGAGTTTATTACCGTTGACCCAGAGTTTGCGCAACAGAGGCAGTTTTTTCAGCTTGGCGTAACTGCCCGGTTCAAAGGGACCACAGTGAGCGATACTCAGATCGCGGAGCGTGGAAATTTCGGAAATCTTGACGAGATCCGTATCGTCGATGCCGGTGTCATCCAGATGCAAAACGGCTAAGGCTGGCAGTTTCACGATTCTGTCGATCATGTCGTGTGAAACTTTGTTCGCGGATATTTCGAGATGAAGTAGCGATTTCATGCTTGTGATTTGTTGCACGGCCTGCTCGTCGAGCTTGCCTTGTCGGATTTCCAGATTCGTCAATCGGGGATTGCTGACAGTTTTAATAGCTTCATTTGAGCCCTCTACGTTATTGAGCCTCAGGGAAATCAGGCGCTTTAGCGACACGAGGCGCTTCAGATTGGGAAGAGAAATCTTGCATGCGCGGAAGTTCAGATCTGTGATTGTCTTATGCTCCTCGATGATGCGTGTCATCTCGTCGTCCACTGTCGAAAGATTGATTTTCAGAAACGTGACCTGTGGATAATTTTCAAGGGCATCGTCGAGTTCCTCCGCAGTAGTCACGCTATGCGCGACGGCGAGCTTGTCGGAATGGACTGTCCTTCCTGTGATTGTGAAGGTGGGATTGAACGTTTTGTCATCAGTCAGAGTATCGAAGGGACCATAAATCGATTTGGCGGATTCAACTTCATCCGGATTTAAAAAGGTCTTTTCCTTCTTTGCTTTGGCCTTCTTTATCTCGATTGACTTGCGCTCTTCTTCCTGTTTCATCGATTGCATTTGAACAATTGCGATGCCTAAAATCGCTCCCAGTGATGCCACCACCAGCAGTGTTAGAGTCCAGTTGCGCGACGGACGGGCGACCTCCCGTTCGACAGGCTTTTTATCCTGATGTTTAAATTCGCTGAGCAGATTTTCCACTTCCAGCAAAACATCTTGGACTACATTCATGTCTTGAAACCGATCCGCCGGTTCCTTTTCCAGGCAATTCGCTACAATCGCTTCTGTTTCGTCTAAAAAGATTTTGGGACTGCGCTCGCGCAGCATGGGTGCGCGATTATGCGCATGCATATTAATAGTTTCCATTACGCTTCGGCCGAGGAAAGGCACCTCGCCGGTAAGTGCTTCAAACAATAAGCACCCGAAAGAATAAATTTCGGAGCGCTGATCGTAGCGCAGACCGTTGGCAACGTCAGGTGACATATATGCTGGAGTACCTGCGAGTGTCGTGCCCTGTTGCGCTGTATCCTCGCCCGGCTTTTCGATCTGCGCTACTCCGAAGTCGATGAGCTTGACGTCGATAATTTGATCTTGATCGGTTTGTATCAGCAGGTTGGATGCACTGATATCGCGGTGCAATATGTTCAACGAGTGGGCCAGGGCAAGCCCCTCCGCGACGGCAGCGAAGATCCGCATCGCAACTAATTCGTCCAGCGGTCCGTGGTCCTGTATGTAGTCTGCTAGCGTCACGCCCGGAAAATATTCGAGCACCATATACGGTGTCCCGGAAGGTGTCGGACCGAAATCCAGAAGTTCGATAATGGCCGGATGGCTGAGGTTTGCCAGGGCGCGAGCTTCTGATTGAAAACCGATGAGCTGCTCTGCCGTCAGTTCGTGAAGTACCTTGACGGCTACCAGTTTAAAAAGCAGGCGATCGCGTGCCAGATATACTTCTCCGGCGCCGCCCTTGCCGACCTTCTTCAGGGGTTTGTATCGGCCCGTAGGAAAACGACTCTCGTCAATTGGCAACTCAACTTCATCAACCGGCTCTACTGTTGCAGTCGCTGGTTGCAATGTTGCTGCTGCTGCCAGTGGTTTTCGAGCAGAAGATTCGCCTCCGCATCTGCAAATGGCTTCGGACATAATCCACTGGGTGAGCGAGCCTTTACGCTCTTCTACGATTTTCTTTCCGCATGTCGAACACAGGACCACATCCTGAGTCGACTCGACCGCAGAGGTGTCAACATCGCAATTGCACGCGCTGGGACTTAGTATCCATTGGGTCAGAGACGCGTCCTTTTTCTGACGTCGTGACCGTCCGCAAATGTTACAGGTCTCGAGTTTACTGATAGTTATTCGACTGCTCTGGTTTAGTAGTTCTTCTGACTGCTGCCGCTTGAATAGCTTGCTGCGCCGCCATTGAAATTGACGTTGACGTTGGCGTTGGTATTGCCGTAATTTGCTGCGCCGCCGTTTTGCCCAGGAACATAGAAGTAGCCCTGTTGTTGCTGCTGCTGCTGCACGGGTCTGCGTTGGCCGCCCTGCTGACCTCCCACCGTGATGGTTTTCTGAGGAGTGACGGCGTACGACGGCACTGCAGTTTTGAATTTGTCAGGCGCTCCACCGAGGTAGAAGTTGTCGCCGGAAGTTCCGACGGTTCTTCCCCACGAGACGCCGGGTAGTAATTGGTTGGCTTTCTGACCTACGCCACCGGTGATAACTCCTTTGGCGGTGTTGTTGATGGCGCCCGTTGGAATGTAGGTGGACTCGTGCTGGACGTAACCGACAGAGGATTGGTTGACGACTCTGGAGTTGCCGTAATTGTAATGATAATTCTGAGCGTTTGCCGGAAGGACAGCGGCGCAGAGGGTTATGACGGAAAAAGCAACTTTGCTGATATTTCTCATGGCGACTCACAAACAACGTAGGGATGGGGTCACAGGGTCAATATACCCGTTGACGATGGGCTGCCTAACGACGTTTAGATATTTGCGGACTAGTAAAGGTGAACGTCAGTTTAAGAATACCATGATGTCAAGAATGTGCAAGTCTATTTAACCAAACCAAAGGCGCTGCCGGTGCCACATTCCGTTTCCCCAGGGTTTCGGAACTACCTCTATTCACTGTCGTCAACTGACCCGTCGGAAATTCCGGTTTCTCCTCCCTTGTAAAGAAAACCTCGAAAGAAGGCTGTATTGTTGCGTTAATTACAATCCGATCATGCCAGAAACTGGCATTCAACGCACAATAAGGAATGCTTGAGTTTGCAGACGTTAGTGTCAGTGGGATTCTTGATTAAATGACCGTTTTAAAACGAAGTGGTAATACCTGTGCCGGCGAGCGTCGCCATCGACTGACAGGATTGCTCTATCGAACAGCGTTCGCTTCTTTGCTCGCGACGAGCATTCCAGCGCTGTTGTCATCTTCGGCGCTGGCTGCGCCTATAAAAATCAATGGTGCATTCACTGAACACATGGTGGTGCAGTCCGGTCAGCCCGTGGTTGTTTATGGAACCGCAACGCCCGGCGAACCAATTGGCGTTAAGCTCGCTGAGAAGAAGGCCGTAGCGATAACGAATGAAAAGGGTGACTGGGCTGCCACTCTGGAGGCGATTCCTGCTGGCGGTCCCTATGAACTTCAAGTTGTCGGTGCTCAAGAAAAGCTTGTTGTGAACGATGTTATGTCCGGCGAAGTCTGGCTTTGCAGCGGGCAGTCGAATATGTTGATGAGTCTGAAGCAGGCTGGATTGGATGCGAAGACGAATGAAATTTCAACAGGGGACTCATCGATCCGTCTGTTGAAAGTCGGCTTTGGTATGGCCAAGTCGCCTCAGAAAAAGCTTGATGCAAAATGGGTCATTCTGGATAGGGACAACGCGGCCAATTGCGCCGCAATCCCGTTTGTATTTGCAACCGAGTTGCGGAAAAAACTGAATACACCAATAGGCATAATTGTTTCAGCCTCTGATGGTGCGCGATGCGACTCCTGGATAAGCACGGGTGGCTTGAACAAAACTGCGGAGGGTAGATCGAAGCTTGCTGGTTTCGAAGAGCAATACGAAGCCTATCTGGCGTACCGCGAGCAAAAGATGAGCAACCAGGGCGAGAAGACAAGTGATGTCGAGTCCTGGGATCGCGAGGCTGACGCGGTTTTCCGAAATGGGGCGACGGCGGTTCCTGCTCCTCCTGGAGCGGCTCTCTACAACGCCATGATCGCGCCACTCGTGCCGTATACGCTCCGTGGTGTTCTCTGGTATCAGGGCGAGATCAATATCACGCGTCCTGAGACTTACGAAAGATATTTCACGTTACTTATGCACGATTGGCGGCGCAAGTGGAAACAGCCCCACTTGCCATTTTTGTTTGTACAGCTTCCTCCGGTCGGAGAAAGGCTTGAGACTCCCGCTTCGGTCAGTAAGGCTGCGCGACTTCGAGACGCACAAACCAAAGCAGGTCTGCTTCCCTACACTTATATGGTGAGCGCCGTCGACACGATCGACAAATCGCCGGCTGAATGGCATGGCTCAGATAAACAACTGATTGGAAAACGTCTCGCGCAAATGGCTTTGTCCACTCAATATAAAAAGCCGATGCCGTTTAAAGGACCATCGATGGAAGCCGTGACGCTTGAAGGAAGTAAAGTGCGCGTTCGATTTCGAAATGCGACTCACGGTCTGACAATGAAAGGCGACGTCTTAAAAGGTTTTGCAATAGCGGGTGACGACAAGAAGCTGGTATGGGCTTCGTCTCAGATTGACGGCGATAGCGTGCTGGTCTGGAGCAATCTGGTCTCTAAACCCAGTCTGGTTACATACGCCTGGGCTGATAATCCGGACGGCAATCTTTATAACGGTGACGACTTGCCTGCCATCCCGTTTCGTTCTCAAGTGACTCACAGCAACATTCAGTAAACAAAAATCGTCTGATACCAATGGCGGTGATAGCCGGAATATCCGTGGTATCGCTGGCGGTTCTTTGTTGGATATGATCTATATAGAACGGTCGCCTATCGATTACAAAAGTGACTCCATAAGTAGTGGCATTTACGATCGATTGAAACCCGGCATGGGTGCCTTGTTTGTCCGATAAATGAACTTGGCCGTAATGGGTGTGAATTCCTGACATGGGGTTGCCATGAAGTCCGTCGCTGGCAGGTTTTGCAGATTCGGTTCGGAGATATTTTGGGTGACTGACTCTTAAGATGTTAACGTTATTTAATGAGCGCTATTTACCGTGCTGGAGCCGCTTTTGCGGATTACTATATGGTTCACACTAAAAACGATGTTTTACACTTACATCGGGCTGGAATATTTAGGCTATGATTCCAGCGTTAGACACCGTTAGATTAGGTCATTGCAAGGGAGTGATTACTATATGAAAAAGGGGTTTGCAACCTTTCTCACCGCGCTAGCAGCCGTGGGTGCGAGCACCTTTGTTAGCGTTGATGCAGCTCACGCTCAAGGCGCCAACAATGTCAGTGAATTGACAGATGTTGTCGGCAACGAGTGGGCTTACAATGCTTTGAAAGAACTCGTTAACCATCCGTGTCACATATTAGTAGGTTATCCGGATCGTACTTTCCGTGGTCAGAAATCTGCCACACGTTTCGAATTGGCAGCCGCACTATATAAGTACGAACAATGCATCGTCGAGCGTCTTAACCAGAAAGCCGATAAAGCTGACTTGGAAAAGTTCGCAGCGTTGCTTGAAGAGTTCCGCGGAGAACTCAACCAGCTGAAAGCACGTGTGACGGATCTCGAAAGACGTATGAAGCTTGTTGAAGACAAGAACGTTGAACAAGATATGCGCCTTGCTTATGCAGAGCGTCAAAAAGGCTTCCTCTGGGAGCGTGTAGTTAAGGGTACCTTCATCGACGTTCGTGACGTCGGCGTAGGTGTCGGACGTGGCGCACGCGCCATCTACGAATACTTGTTCTAAATTGAAGCTCGGGTTTACCCAGCCATATTCTTGGACCTAACCTGATCTACGTGTCAACTCCCGTTGGCGATTTCTCCAGCGGGAGTTTTGCATGAGCATTTGCAAGCCTCGGTTTGCAAATGTAATTGCATTTGTTGGCACGTGGATCAAACAAGTTTCTACAGGCGGGCCGATTGCGCTGCATCGCGGATTCGGCTGGCGCACCAACCTTCAGGGACACCGATACCCTGCGGCGTGCGATAATTTGGGCTGTGTTCGATTCGAGTTAAAAGGTCCCATTTGATCATGACTAAAGAACTGGTCCTGGCTTCCGCTTTTCGTGCGGAATTGGTTTTTGCGCTCGACCTCATAGAGGAAGCAGGGCGACGGGCAGTCAAATATTTCGAGTCGGGTGTATCCGTCGATGCGAAAGAAGATGGCAGTCCGGTTACCCGCGCGGACAAAGATATCGAGCACATGATCAGGGAGGCTATCGAGCAGACGTTTCCCGATGACGGGATTCTGGGCGAGGAAGAAATCGAGAAAAAGGCTTTCCTCAAGTACCAGTCCGAGGAAGGTAACAAGTTGATGCGTCGATGGATCGTCGATCCTATCGATGGCACCTACAATTTCGCTCGCGGAATTCCGATTTTTTCAACTCTCATGGCGTTGGAAGAAGGTGACGAAATTGTCGCGGGTGTTGTCTACAACCCTGTGCTCAAAGATCTCTATTGGGCGGAGAAGGGTAAGGGCGCGTTTAAAAACGGGGAGCGTATTCACGTATCAGAAGTCGATACGATGTCCGAAGCTCTTTTCAATTTCGGCGGACCAGATCGCATCATGAAGGTCGGGCTGTGGGATGGTTTCACCGAGCTTATCAAACGCACCTGCCGGCAACGCGGCTTCGGTGATTACCTTGGCTTCTCGTTCGTTTTCGAGGGTAAGGCTGAAGCGATGCTCGAGACGGGTGTCAAACCCTGGGACCTGGCTCCGATGAAAATCATCGTTGAAGAGGCTGGCGGTACATTTGTCGATCTTGCAGGCGGAACCTCCGTCTACCAGGGAGGCTGCATAGTCAGCAATAAGAAATTGGCGCATGAGTTCAAACGAATCTTGTTGCCGAATGTCTAAACAGGTTTAAGGTCGCCACCACATGTGGTGCTATCCGTTGAGTGTTCCCGCAGGCTGATCGCAGGGTTACAACGGACTGGTGAACCTGTGAGATTATTGCCAAGTATCTCCGATGTGCGTCGTAGGAGTACGCTTGGGGATATAAATAAAACCATGTACAATGTCATATCTCAGGGGATAGGACGGGGTCCGCGCGGATCTCGAAAACGTTCCCAGGTGGCGGATGATGGAAAAGACCGGCTGGTCAAAAACTATGCGTTTTCGCATGGCTCTCGCCATGAGTCTTTCGGGGCTCATTCCCATTGTCGTGTGCCATCTCATTGTTTTTGGTGAAACGGGCGATATCCTGGGCAGCCTGGCAAGGTTGGCTCCATGGTACATCCCACTGATTTTGCTCTTACTTGGCGTCAACTGGTTTCTCGCCGAAGTCATTCTTAAGCCGATAAGTCGCTTGCTGCAATCCACCACCCAGTTGGCGACGATGGATATTCGCAAACGGCTGGAAGTTGATGCCAACGAGCCATCGGAAACGCTGGAGTTACGCAAGTCGTTCAACAAATTACTCAACCGTTTGGAAGAGTCATTAAACATCCAGTGTCAGTTTGTCGCTGACGCTTCACATGAACTCCGCACGCCACTAACTTCCATTCAAGGTTATACGAAACTGCTGCTCCGCCGGGGTTCGAATATTGACGCTAACCTGCTTGGTGAAGCCCTTCAAACAGTTTCCGACGAATCCGGCCGGCTGATTCGTCTCGTTTCTGATTTGCTGCAGTTGGCTCGTGCTGATGCCGGACAAGCAATCATCAGTCAACTTGAATTTATCGATCTTCGCGACGTCGTCGGTAGTGTTGAAGACACTGTTGTAATGGTTGCGCCTGAACAAATAGAAGTGCAATTCATCATGCCGCAGTCGCCGATTATGGTGAACGCTGACGCCGACAGGCTCAAACAAGTTTTCCTCAATCTCTCGAACAACGCCATCAAAGCTACTCAAGCCGGAGGCAAGGTCACGGTAACGGTGCGGTCCAGCGGTGACCAGGCAATCGTTCGTGTAATTGATACCGGGATTGGTATCGCGCCTGCGGACCAGCAGCGCATCTTCGATCGGTTTTATCGTGTTGAGAGAAGTCGCACTCGAAGTCGCCTATACGGCGGCGGCTCCGGTCTGGGGTTGGCAATTGCATTGACAATAATCAAAGCTCACGGCGGCAGTATCGACCTGGAGAGTGAGTTGAATAAAGGCTCTACGTTTACTGTTCGGCTTCCGATTGCAAAGAAGGGTGAGGAGAGCAAGGCGATTTTGCCACCACCAGCGGCGCCATCTGAAGAGCAAAAGGAGGACCGTGGTTCCAGCGGTTCCAGCGGAGGCGGCGGTCCCATAGGTGAACCTGCGTAACTGCTCTTTTTAACCGGTTCAGTTCGTGTGGGAAGCTTTGGAACTCAACTGTGTCGCTTGCTGTTTCTCGGCATGAGCTTTCACATACTCCAGTCGTTTTTCCATGCCCTTCTTCGTTATGCTTCTCAGAACTTTGTTTTTGAATGGCGCGGCCAACCAGGTGTCGATGTCTGTGATCAGCCGAACGGTCGTACGTTTGCCATCTTTGCTGTCTTCCAGAATCCAGGACCCTTCAAACTTATTGAGTAGTTTGGATTCATTCAACTTATAATCGATGCGGTTTTCCTGAACTTTGGTTGTTTCAGTGTAATCCAAGGTAGTGTTGCCTACGATGGGCAGGCTGCAGAAGTGCTCTTTCATTGTGACTGAATTCGCCTTCTCATTAATGCGTTTCTTTTGAAAACCTTTCTCGTCTTTCTGGTACTGCTTCAGCGCGCTCCAAACGGCGTCTTTTTCAGCGTCAACGTTTATCGAATCCTCGACGCGGACGCTTGCCAGGGCTGGAAGTTGCATAACAGAAAGGGCTACCAATGCCAGTGCCGACGCGAAACGAACAACTCTCATCAAATCCTCCAAACAACCAAAAGATTTCCAACCCACAGGGGATTCGTTCGTAACGAGCTTCTCCCCCTTAAATAGCACAGGTTTTCAAAACAAGCTCATACAAATCCTCGCGCTAAAATTGGAAGTAAATGAATGCTGGCGTGACGTCCGGTGAAAAGATCAACAGCATCGCGATCAGCACGGCCAGGTAAGCCGGTTTGAAACCGGGAAAATATTTCGGCAAAATTCCAGGTTTTTCCTTGCAATTCGCAAGGGCAATTTGCATTATCCACATAGCGATGAGCACCAGTGGTAATACCGGGTATATTATTGAGCCATTCGTATTCATTATTGCGGGTTGCCAGTTTGCAAGCCCTTCTGCAGCCGGTTGTAGATTGAACATCTTGCCTATGACGAGCAAACCCTCCGGGACGTTGTTGGCACGGAAGATTGCCAGACCCAGCGCGTGAGCGTTGAAAGTAAGCGCGATCGCGAAGATGTGAAACATTTTCGTTTCTACCACTTTCTCCAGCGCTCGGCTGTGTGCCACCACTTTTCGCCACATGCGATGAAGTACGAGTAGCACGCCGACGTAAAAACCCCACACGACAAAGTGCGGTGCTGCCCCGTGCCACAAGCCGCCAAGAGTCATCGTGATTACCAGGTTTACGCATGTGCGTACTTCACCAAGTCTGCTGCCGCCAAGAGGGATATACAGGTAATCCTTCAACCACGTCGATAGTGTGATGTGCCAACGCTTCCAGAACTCGCTGTACGAGCCGGAGAGATAAGGCAAATTGAAGTTCTGTGGAACCTTGATTCCCATTAATAACGCAGAACCACGGGCGATATCAGTGTAACCGGAGAAGTCGAAGTACACCTGGAAGGTGAATGCCCAGGTTGCCAGCCAGAAGTCCGCTCCAGTGAGCATATCGGGGTGCGCGAAGCATCTGGTCACCGCAATGCCGAGCGTATCGGCCAGCACGACCTTTTTGAACAGACCGAAGAAGATCAACTCCATTGCTTCGTTGAACTCCTGGACGTTCAACTTCTTGTCGAACTTCAGCTGTGGAATGAACTGCTGATACCGTTTGATAGGTCCTGCTATCTGAGTCGGGAAGAAACTCGGGAAGAGCGCGAATTCGATGAATGACTTTACCGGTTTATCGCCGCGGTAAATGTCGACCAGGTAATGGATAAACTCGAATACGAAGAACGAGATTCCTAGCGGCAGAACAATCTCCCATGAGATCGCAGGCAGTTGGTGCAATCCGATTGTTTTGAACATATCGTTCAAAACATCGCGCGTCATGTACGTATATTTGAAGTAGCCGAGCACGAGCAGGTTCGTCGTAAGCGCCAGCGCAAGCCATTTTCCTTTATGCTTTTCGCTTCTATCAATGAGGAAACCAAATATCCAGTTGACAGCTGTGAGCGTGAAAATCAGGACGCCATAAATTGGCTTCCAGAACATGTAGAAGACGTAGCTTGCGACAAGGAGCATCGCCGAGCGCCACTTCTGTGGCGTAAGCCAAAACAGCAGCACTGTCACTGGTAGAAAAATCAGATATGAAACACTGTTGAACAGCATCTATAAGCTCCTACAACTGACTTGGCGCTTTAGTGGCTACGGATGGTTTGTTTTGAGGCGCCGCCTGTGCGGACGGTTGAGCCTTGTTTGCGACAGACTCGGACGAGTCGCCGGACAAGTGGGCTACAAACCGTTTTTGAGACGCGATGTATTCGGCAATCAGAGCGTGCAGTTTCTCTCCGCCGGACGCATCCATGTGAGCCCAGTCAGTGAAGTCTTGCGGCTCGAATTTAGCGGTTGCCTGAGCGTCAAAGTAGCCGCAGTCGTATTTATTCGCGAGAGATTTTAGCGTGTCTACGTGCCTATCGTAGACGTTATCGCGCATACATCGCAGAGCCAGGCTGGTCACCGGCATGTTGACCAGAACAACGTCGATGCCCTCGCTGCGAAGTGCCTTTAGATTCATCTCAAGCCATGTCTTTTGGTTCTCAAAAAGTTCGTTGTTCGGAGTGGCATAACGCATCATGCAGTCCGCATCTGCGACGTCGGCATAGTGATAAGGTGTGGTCGGGTGCGCAACCCACACGCCTTTCTCCAGCTCCGCCCTGTGCATCGCGAACTTTCGGTCTTCGTCTGTGACGCGATCGAGTGGGCTGCCGGGCAGATTCTTGAGCACGGGTGCAAGAAACTGCTCCACTCCATGACGCATAACCTGCTGAATCGGTTGGCTTTTGCCCTTGAAATAAATGTAGTCGTTAACCCAGTACTGCGGCCGTTCCCAAACGTTTGGCACCGCCAGTGGTTCCAACCCTGTTTGATCTACGAAACGGCAAAGATATCTGTAGTGACGCGATGAGGCTGCGTGACCGAAGTCATTGTCGACCATATCACGTGGAACCATGCCGATTACGACGACCTTCGGCTTCCGGTCTCCCTTGAAGAGCGCCTTGGTGATCATATAGCCGTCCGATGGAACGGCGCCAGGTAAGCCGAAATTGAAACAACTCAGATCGCCGATACCGGTGTACTTTTTCAGCTGATCTTCGGCATAGTGACTGGTGTGGTCTGCAACCAAATCCAGATCTTTTCCTCTATACGCAGCCTCCTGCCACCAGGTCGGATGCATCATGACGGAGGAGCCGACGTAAACCACATCCGGCGCTTTCGGTTTTTCCCTGTAGTCTTGCGCGGCCCAGTATGACCAGGTTCTGATTGTCGGCAAACTATCGACATCGATCTTTTTGATTGGGTCGCCGAGCAACAAGGCGATGTTAGCGCCGACTAATATAATTAGCGCGCCCAGGATCGGGACCGTTTTAAACCAATTCTGTTTCTTGTCGAGGCTCATGCTTTCCCAGATTCGTTCCGCTTTTCAGCCGTGAAAAACGATGGTAACAAACATCATGAAAACCTGCCTTAGATACGACTAGGAAACCGTTTGCGCCGGTTGCAAGAAGGACAGGCTGAGGCTGTTTTCGTTACCGTTCATTACTGCGGTCCCGGTGAAACGAAAGAAAAAAGCACGTGTCCATGACACGTGCTTCGTGAAGGCTTCGAAAGACGCGACTATTCTTCGCCGGCGGTCTCTTCTTCTTTGGCTTCTTCCTCTGCCGGTGCTGCAGCTTCTTCTTGTGCTGCTTGGTTTGCATCTTCGACAGATGAGCTTCTCGGTGTAACCGCGCGAGCGACGATTTCTTCGAGAGGATTGAGAACCTTAATAGAGGGGGAGATTTTGAGATCTTGGAAGGTAATAGCCGAATCCAATTCTTTCAACTTCGAGATGTCTGCTTCTACGAAGTCCGGAATTTCGTGGGGGTAGCACTCGATATCAACCGAGACTGCTGATTCCAGGAATTGGGCGCTGAAGATTTTGACAGCGGGCGAAACTCCGACAAACTTGATCGGCACGCTCACGGTCAGCTTCTTGTCGAGACTGACTCTGTAGAACTCGATGTTTAGAACTGCATCGGAAGTGGAGACCCGTTGAACGTTTCTAATAATAACGTTGACCGGCTTGCCGCCTTCGGTCTGGAGTTCGAGCAAGTGCGAGAAAGCCGCTGCCGGCAGTCTCGAGAATTCGCGAGCGTCGATTTGAACGCTTTCCGACGGGACCGCTGGTCCGTAAATTGTTGCCGGCACTTTGCCTTCGCGACGAAGGAGGCGAGCGGTCTTTTCTTCCCGTTTGCTAGCTGTGAGCGTGAACTTATCCATTGTCTTTTCCCGGTTTTTTCGGTGTGTGTTCTTCCGGCGAGGACACGCTGACGACGCGTGTCCATACGCCAAAAAGAGAGCTGGGGTGCAAGGATTCGAACCTCAGAATGGCTGGACCAAAACCAGCTGCCTTACCGCTTGGCGACACCCCAATATCGCGTAGATTGTTGATTCTATTGAATGTCCTATCGCTATGTCAACGCTGACAGCCGTTTTTTGAAGCGGCGTTACAAACGTTATGTGACTTTAGCCGTTGTTAATGAAAGCCGCCCTTAACTCGACCGGCTTCTTCCATGAGCGAATGCGCGAAAGTCATAGCCACTTCCTCGCCTTCGCGACCGCTTGCCATTTCCGCCAGTGCTTTCAGCAAAGAATCGCCTTCCAGACGACCAGCCTTGATTACGGTTTTATCATCAGACTGCTCTTTACATACGTGTATGTAGTTGTCGGCGACAGAAGCAATTATCGGTTGGTGAGTGATGCAGAGAATTTGATGGCTGGCTGCTAGATTCACGAGCTTGTCGCGAATTGCTTTCAAAATCTTGCCGCTTAAACCTGTGTCGATCTCGTCGAACACGACTGTCGAGACGCGATCCGCTCTTGCAAAGATGGTCTTCAGCGCCAGCATTATTCGCGACAACTCGCCGCCTGACGCAATCTTCGCAAGTGACGCCAGCGGTTGACCTGGGTTCGGCGCGATCAAAAACTCTACTTTATCTATGCCATCAGCAGTGACGTCATCGAGTGTCGTAAAACTGATGTTGAACCGGCAACGTTCCATACCCAGGTCGGCGAGTTCCTTGAGAATGGCTTTTGTCAGGCTCTCCGCCAGTTTCTGCCGTTCCTTTGAAAGCTGAGCGCTTGTCTCGGTCAACTTCGTGAGTAGCTCATCCAGTTCTTTTTGAATCGAGCTAATTGAACTGTTTGCGTTCTCCAGCTTTTCGATTTCTTCTTCAAGCTCGGTCTGTTTCTCGATCGCGTCAATCAGCCCGGGACCATACTTCCGCTTTACCTGCGTCAAAACCGCTAACCGCGCTTCCACCTCGCTTAACGATTCCGGATCGAGATCAAGCGAACTTCTATAACGGCGAACTCCATCAATAGCTTCTTCTAAATTGACGAGACTTTCTCTTACGAATCCGGCCGACTCACCGACTGATGCGTCAAGATCGGTGAGCGTCTCCAGATCCGCGAGGCACTCCTGAAGAATGTCACGCGCTGCGGTAAAGCCGTCACCATATGTGGAGTCACCACCCGCCAGTTGGGACATTACCTTTTCGGTTGTCGAATCGATTCGAGCAGCGTTTGCCAAAACTTTGTGCCGGTCGCTAAGCTCCTCGTCTTCGTGCTCGCTAACAAGATTGGCTTCTTGCAGTTCATCTAATTGAAATCTTGCAAAATCCAGACGCTTGATTCTTTCTTCTTCTGAAATCGAAAGTTCTTCAAACTGTTTTCTAAGGTCTCGATGTCTGGCGTGCAGCGTCCTGACTTTCTCGCGCAGCTGCCCATGAGCCTTATTGCCCAGTCCGTCAAGCAGTTCCAATTGCGCGCTGTTTGTCATCAGCGTGCGCAATTCGTGCTGAGCGTGAAACGTTAGCAACAGCTGTCGAAGTTCGTTCAAATGCGATGCGTTGACAGGAAAACCATTGATTCGCGCTCGTGAGCCGGAGCGCGTCACCTCCCGGTACACAATGAGATCTGTCTGATCTTCGTCGATCAGCTCCTGCTGTTTAAGCCAGGCTGTCACCGTGGGTGATGGCTCGAAGATTGCTTCGATAGTGGCCCGGTCTTTGCCGTCTTTGATCTGATTGGCGCTTACCTTGGCACCAAGGACGATGCTGAGGGCGTCAAAGAGGATCGACTTCCCTGCGCCGGTTTCACCAGCCAGGATGTTTAACCCTTTTGTCCAGTGAACCTCTAGCTCCTGGATGATCGCCAGGTTTGTTATGGATATGTTTTTTAGCACAGGCGGATATCGAGACCGAGAATAATGGTGTTACGCGTGGTATCAGTAGGAAGCGGACACCGACAAGTATAATACGCCGCGATCATTTGTGAAGCCCCAACAAGTGCTTTCTTTTCCTATCGCTATGCGTTGTTTGAAACAAAGCCGCAAGTGCTTGACGAAATGGTTTCCTTTGCGACAGTTGGAAGGAAACGGGAGCCGGCGGAAAGAGTTTCAGTACATCCAACGCCGAACGGTCTTGAGTGCGTCGTGGCAAAAAAACGCGCCCGTTTATGTCGAGCGCGTTTAAGTTTCTAAACCGATTCTCGTTAGCCGACCGGTTGCAGTGCGTGGATGCTGACTTGCGCCGCCACTTGCTTTGCTATTTCAATGAACACCTGAGAGACCGGCGAATCAGGCTTGCATGCCACGACGGGCTCTCCCTGGTCGCCGCCTTCGCGAACGCTGATGTCGATTGGAACTTCACCGAGGAATGGCACGCCATATTCTTCGGCCATGCGCTTGCCGCCGCCGTGACCGAAGATCTCGAATCTTTCGGAGGAACCTGGCGGCTGGAAGTAGCTCATGTTTTCAATGAAACCGAGGACCGGAACGTTCATTTGTCTGAACATCGCGAGCCCTTTCTGTCCGTCAAGCAGCGCGACTTCTTGCGGCGTGGTGACGATGACTCCGCCGGACATGTCGGTCGCTTGAACCATTGAAAGCTGTGCATCACCCGTGCCTGGCGGCATGTCGACGATCAAATAATCGAGTTCGCCCCATTCCACATCGCGGAGGAATTGTCTGATCGCTTTGTCGAGCATTGGTCCACGCCAGATTAGAGGCGTGTCTTTGGCTACGAAAAATGCCATAGACATGCATTTGATTCCGTAATTCTCGGCTGGAATGATCAGCTCATCTTTTGCTTTGGGTTGATAGTCACCGACGCCGAGCATGAGCGGGCAGTTTGGACCGGTGATATCCGAGTCGAGGATGCCGACCTTGGCGCCGAGATGCTTGAGTGCGGCTGCCAGGTTGATTGATACGGTCGTTTTTCCGACCCCGCCCTTGCCTGATGTGACGGCAATTATATGTTTAACGCCTTTGATCGGCTCCTTTTCAGAAATCTTGGCGCGACCTGTAACTTGCGCGTCGGTTTCCATGCTGATTTCTTCAACGCCTGGAATTGCCTTCACTGCTTCGCGGCAATCTGTCTCAATCTTTTCTTTGAGCGGGCATGCCGGCGTCGTCAAAGTGAGTTTGAAGTGAACTTTCTTTCCTTCGACCTTGATGTCCGAAATCATATTGAGCGTGACGATGTCGATATGAAGATCCGGATCCAAAACCGTAGAGAGCGCCTTTTTGACGTCCTCCGCTGTTACCTTGCTGCCTTTGCTCGTTCCAAAAATCATAGCTGCCTCACGTAACCGCACGAATAAAATGCCAAAACGACTTTTGCCGAACTTGTTTGAAGTTGGCTCGCCTCAGTCGTTGCATTTTTAATAATAGATCATGAATACAGGAACTACGCAGGCGTAATCAAATATTCATGTGCGATACACGAGTCAATTCGGCGCTCGCGACGCCCGTGTCCGGGTGCTGGCTGCCCAATAGAGCCTTGCGGATTGTCAAACAATTCGTCAATGCGCTCGCTGCTTTCTTGTAATCTTTCTGGGCATCGTACAGCTTGCCAAGGTATTCGTAGGTGTCTGCAACGTCTTTGTGATTTCGCGGTAATCTGGCTAGTTGTATCTTCAACGCTGATTGCAAGTAGCGATCGGCGCTTTTGTAGTCGCCCTCGTTGAGAGCAATTGCGCCGAGACCAGTGAGGCTCTTAGCGACAAGCGGGTGATTGGGACCCAGCTTCTTTTCCCGCACGGCCAGTGCTTGTTTAAACAACGGCAATGCTTCCGCTTCCCTTCCGGTAACTCGGTATAAACCTGCTAGATCGTTTAAATCAGTAGCCGTATCCGGATGTGTGGCGCCGAGCGCTGCCATGTCCATTTCCAAAGCGCGTTTATAGCAACTCTCGGCTTCTTTGTATTTACCTGTGTCTCGATATATCGTTCCCATGTTGATGAGAATGCTGGAAGTGGCGACGTCATTTTTACCAAGCGCTTTTTCCTTCAGGGCAAGCGCTTCTCTGTAGTACTTGTTTGCTTCCTCAAATCGACCGGTGTCTCGGTAGACTTTTGCCAACCCGTTTAGAAAGGCGGCACGTCTTGGGTCCTGGGGCTCCTTGATGTTCTCATCCCAGAGGCGCAAAGCCTTTGTGTAGCAAATTTCCGATTCTTTAAAGTTGGACTGATCGCGAAGAACCAGAGCTAGCCCATTGTAGGCGAGTGGAATTTCTTTTCGGTTTTTCTTCAACTGGGATTCAGTGGTTTTGACAAGAAATCGAAAGTAGTTTTCCGATCTAGCGTAGTCCGCGGTCACGCGCTTGAGTTCAGCCATATTGTTGATGGCACTCAAATATCTTGTATCGGCGATACCGTACTTCTCGGAATCAGCGATCGCTTGCCGAAATGATTTTTCTGCTTGAGGGTAGTTGCCGGCCTCGAAGGCTTGCTTGCCTTCACCGATTGCTGTGTAGAAGGGAACGCTGTCCAGGATGTAAAATCCTGCCACTACTGATGATATCGCGATGACGCCTCGTTGATACCACTTGTACTTCTTGCTTTCTACAATTGACTTGAAGATTGCTTGTGCGCGTTTGAGCTTCTCTTTCATGCGAAATCCAATCAAAAACCGCACGACACGTCGTGAAAGCAGGCTGACTTACGGTTTTTGTACTAAGGTTTTGGAAAGGCGGCTAAGTCCGCCTGGAACAGACTAAGTGTTGGATTGGTTGAAGTCAAGCGGGGTAAACCCTGAGGTCGTTCATGTTCAAGAAACCTCTCACAGACAGGCGGGTGATGGTTCAGGGCAGGGCGTCATGAAACGCCCGCTCGCATCGAGTCTGATGCGGCAGCCAGTTGTCGGGACGAATGAGCGCCTACTGTCAGCGGGCTTGTTACAGCAACGCATTCTGTTTCCTCCGGCAGTGAGATAAATTGGTCATGAAGAAGTTGGGTCGCGCGACTAGAATCGGCTTCATCTATGAGAATTGAAATGGTCGACTCGCTGCTTGAATAGAGTCGCGGTTCAATTCTTGCGGAATTCAGGGTGGCAATTGCGCGCGAGCGAATCTCAGGTGCATTGCCGATTCCCGCGCCGACGAGACTAACTCTAGTGACGTTCAAATCAATGAGAACGTCTTTTGCTCCGCACTGATTTTTCAATTCGTCCAGAATCGTTCTAAAGATTGCTTCATCGGAATATCGCAATGAAAGCTGCACGCAGCGCGTGTTTTCGCAAGACCCTTTGCCTTGGGAAACACTGTCGACGATTATGTTGTCGCGAAGGAAGAGTGTCTCGCATTCTGTGAGGAACGAGAACTGCCAGGGAATATCGATGAATGATACGTATGCTTGATGCGAGTCTAATGCGACTCCTTTGACTCTACAAACCTTTTCCACGTTACTGTCTCCTGTAATGAGAGTGCCCGGATTGTCCGGTTTAAAAGTATTTCTGACGCGCAGCTTAATGTTGAAATCTCTGGCGAGTTCTGCGGCGCGCGGATGCAGGACCTGCGCGCCTGCTCGTGCGAGTTCAATTGTTTCCGAGTACGATATGGTGTCTAGCAATTCCGCTTGCGGAAATTTGTTAGGGTCGGTCGTGAATATTCCATCGACATCCGTGTAGATGTGGCATTCATCAGCACCTGCGGCAGCAGCCAGGGCTACGGCCGAAGTATCGGAGCCGCCGCGACCGAGTGTTGTAATTTCGCCGCAATCGCTCTGTCCTTGAAACCCGGCCACAACGATCACGTCGTGCTCATCGAGAGCGGCACGAATAGAGCCTTTGCATATGTCAACGATGCGAGCGCAACTGTGGATGTTGTCGGTTTTAATTCCGATCTGGGCTCCGGTAAATGACTTTGCTTTTATTCCGCGTTCCTGTAACGCAATAGTCAGGAGTGCGATGGATACTTGTTCACCGGTGGAGAGCAGAAGGTCTACTTCGCGTTTGTTGGGAGTCGCTGAGATTCGTTTGGCCAGGTCGTACAGATAGTCTGTTGTATCGCCCATCGCCGATACAACCACTACGCATTTATTTTTCTGTTTGGAAACGATGTCTACAACGTGATTGATGCGTCCGATGTTTTTGACGGATGTGCCACCAAATTTGAGAACCGAAATTTTGCTCATCGCTCCTCCTACCTTGTTTGCACGAGTGCACGTTCGGCGGCGCGAGTTTCCAACTTCGAATTTGCATCTGTGCCATTGTTGGTCAGGCTCTGCTGATTGCCTGGTGAACCGGAAAGTGCCTGGTCGAGATCGGCGATCAAGTCTTCGGCTTCTTCGATGCCGGGCGATAGACGAATTAACCCGTCAACAATGCCGCAATGTTCTCGGATTTCTTTCGGTATCGGTTTGTGCGTCATCGTTGCTGGATGGCAGATTAGCGATTTAACTCCGCCGAGGCTTTCTGCCAGTTGGAATAGATTCGTTGAGCTGACCGTATTTGCCGCGAAATCAATTCCGCCTTTGACGACGAAAGAAACCATTCCGCCGAAACCGCTCATCTGCTTTGCGGCTAGTTCGTGCTGCGGGTGGGTTGCTAAACCTGGATAGTGGACAGTTTCAACATTCGGATGCGATTCGAGAAACTTTGCAATCGCGAATGCATTTCGTTCATGTTCTCTCATTCGCAGTTTTAACGTCTTCAGTCCACGAAGGACAAGGAAGCAATCGAATGGTCCGGGAACCGCTCCAACAGCGTTGTTGTGGTACTGCAATCGTTCATAAAGATCATCGCTCGAGGTGACGATGGCACCGCCAATGACATCACTATGTCCGCCCAGGTATTTTGTGGTGCTGTGAATTATGACGTCGGCGCCAAGTTCCAGTGGTCGTTGGAAATAGGGTGTAGCAAAAGTGTTATCGACGGCAAGGCGCAGCCCATTTGCATGACAGAGGTCGGCGATCGTTCTTATGTCCGCTAATCGAAGCAATGGATTCGTCGGTGTTTCGATCCAGACCAATCGAGTTTTTTCGTTTATAGCCTGTTCAATTTCTTCAATGTTGCGTGCGTTCACGTAGGTGAATGATAAACCGTAGCGTGTTAAAACTTGCTCGAAGAGCCTGTAGACGCCTCCATAGACATCCTCTCCCACGATGACGTGATCGCCTGCCGACAACAAGTTTGTAACTGTATAAGCCGCGGATAAACCGGATGCGGATGCGAGTGCATACTTGGCGTTTTCCAGTGACGCAATACATTGTTCCAATGCGGTTCTTGTCGGATTGTGCGTGCGAGCGTATTGATACCCTTTGTTTACTCCAAGTTCGTCCAGGACGAATGTGGAAGTTTGAAATATTGGCGTGTTCAAAGCGCCTGTGCTCGGGTCCGCGTCTTGACCCGCATGAATAGCGCGAGTCGAGAATTGCTGCTGGTTGTTTGGATATTGGTTGTAAACACTCATTGGCGTAACTCCTGTGTGTGTGAATGCGTAAAAACGCCCCCTCTCATCCGAGAGGGGGCGCTGAAGTTCTTGATTCTGTTAGCTAATTTCTTATGCTATAAACCGTGAACAGCAACGCCACCCTCTCGCGGAGGGCATTTGCATTGCCATAGACATAGTCACGTGTTTTTGCATGCCACCATTATGGTCGAACAAAAATGTTTGTCAAAGGTTAGCGCGCGCTATGTAACGTTGCTGCAATCTCGTTCCATATGTATGCAATTCGATCTGGTTTCTTGATTCAACCTGCTGATGAACTGCAGCAGTCTAGAGTTTGGACTGCGCTGAGATAATGAAGTCCATTGGATCCTTGTCTTCACTTTTTAGTGACGTAGCATTTATGCACTCTGTCATTAATCCGCATTTTGGAAGAGCTGCGCGAATTCGAGCCTCGGTCGCTTCAGTCATGTTGCTATATAGAATGCCTGTTTGAGTCAGTTTTCGCAGACCGAGCAGAGTATGGTAAATCGCCTTCTCTGATGCTTTGATGTGACTGAGGTGTAATGCCTCCAACTTTTTCAGCTTACCAATTACTTCCAGATCATTATCATCGAGTGGAATGCCTCCCAGGCTGAGCTGCTGCAGATTTGGGCATTTTGCTATCAGGGGCACTGTGGCGCGAGTTGTTTTTGTGCCGCTCAGCCCCAGGGCTTTCATTTTGACGCCCTTTTCACTTGCCACCATTGCCACCGTTTTATCAGTGATGCCCGGACAATCATTCAGTTGTAAGTCGTTCAGTTTCGGAAGTGACAGGAGCGTTTCTACGCAATCATCATCACAGGGCGTTGAGTTTAGTACGATAGCTTCAAGTGTCCGAGATCCGCTAAGCATTTTGATACCGCCCCTGGTGATATCAGTGATGCCGACGCTCAAAAATTTGAGCTTGGGAAAGCGGCACAGTTCTGCTACGACTTCCGGGCTAATATTTTTGCAGTTATCTAGATAAAGCGAATGAAGATTTTTCATCTTCTTGAGCTTTCGAATTTTGGCAAGGGTGATGTTGGTATCTTGCAGCGCCAGCTTTTCAATGTTATCCAACTTGACCAGTTCTGCGAAGCCTGCGTCAGTCAGGTTTGTCGCTGACAAGTCCAGGATTGTGACATTGGGCGTTCTGAGGTACTTCAATCCGGTTCCAGTTATTGAAGTGTGGTTCAAACTTACTGGAAGAATTTTGTCTTTGTATGTGTAATTTTGGAAGCAAATTAATTCTTCATCTCTAAGCAATGTCGAGTTGTACGGCGTATAGTGCTGCTTAGGTGAGCGCTCCATGTAATCGGAGTCGCCGCTCGAGTGGAAAAAATTGCTGATTTTCTTTGGTTTTTCCGTTATCGGTTTGATCTTGATCGAACCTATGTCGTCCAGCCCCGACGACTCTACTTTTGCGCTCTTTATCGACTTCTCGTGACGTTTAAATCCGGAGGCGGCTTTAGCTGCACCGCTATGAGGATCGTGAAGGACAAAAGCTGCAAGCCCGAACGCCGCCGCGAGTATTCCGCCAACCGCGACAACTGGAAGGGCGGCATGGATGACTCTCAGCGTCATGAATACTTTGTCGCGCTTCGTCGACTCGGTTTTTGCACCGCCAGCGGTGCTATCCGGTTTCGCTTCCAAACCATGCTTCACTCGCGAAAGCGTCTCCCTGACTTCGATGACACTTTGCGGTCGATCTTTCGGATCTTTCGAAAGCATCGAGTCAAGCAAACGGTCCAGCTGCTCAGGAATTTCCCATGCGGGTGCCAGTTCCGAAAGTAGTGGTGGCTGTTCATCAATGTGCTGGCGAAGCAGGTCAAAAATATCTTCGCTGTAAAACGGTGTCTCGCCGGCTATCATTCGAAAGGCGATGCAAGCTAAGCCGTAAATATCGGAGCGTTCGTCACCCAGTCGACCTTGCGCCTGTTCCGGACTCATGAACAGCGGGCTCCCGATTGCGGCTCCTGTGTCTGTTCTCGATTTCTCCTGATCGGGATCTTTGGCAAGACCGAAGTCCACTACAACCGCAAGCGGTTCAGTTTCAAAATTTTGCACCATTATATTCGACGTCTTCAAATCTCGATGAGCGATGTTCTTCGAATGCGCGCTCTTCAATCCGTCGCAGATCTGAATCAGCAGATTGAGCGCCAAAGGCAGGGGAAGGCGCCCTTCTTGATCAATAATCTCGTCAAGACTTTTTCCATCGACGAAACTCATAATAAGGTAGGCTCGATTCTTGTGAGTCTTGCCAAAGTTGAGAATCGAAACCAGGTTTGGATGATCTAGCTTGGCGGCGGACTTCGCTTCCTTTTGAAAGCTGATCAAGCCGCGTTCATCTATATGGCGTAAAACCTTGATAGCGACTCGCTTGTCAAGGTTGCTGTCGTGTGCGCTGAATACTGATGCCGTGGCGCCGCTGGAAATGTAAGTAATATCGCTGTATCGAGAACCTAGAGCCGACGCGACATCGTCAGGCATCTGGTTTGGATTGAGGCTTGTGATAGCTCTCAAAATGGGGTTCCTCGGGACTCTAGGGTTTCGAAGGCATAGTCGCAGCCGAGCAAAGCTCATGCGAATACGCAATGCTGTACCAGAAATATATTCCACGGGTATATCGGTTTTTCGCGTCTAAATTTTGCCCGAAATCCAGAAGAGGCAAGGGCGCCCGGATTTCGATCATTAAACTTTCACGCGGCGTTAAGACCACAACGTTTAGTTGAATAAAGACTACGAGCCAGTCGCCTATTAACTACCAAATGTGATCGATAAGTTGAGTGACAGGGTCACTTTCGTAAACGTTACCGACCATCAGTAAAACGACGATTCTGCTAACGACGTTTCACGCCTATGATTTCACGGAGCGTTCACTGGGGCTGTATCATCTCTAAGTAATCTTCTACATTGTCACCGTTTTTGGGTTTGTTGCCCGGCGTCATAAACATGCAGCCTTGCCAACGTTTGCGGAGTTCATCGATTGCTTCTTCCGGCGCGTCGATCGAAAGTATATAAATTTTGCGCATGTTTTTTAGCTTGTATAAATGAGCGATTCCCTCCGCCGAACACTTAACTTCGCCTATGTATAGATACTTTAGTTCGGGAAGATCTCCAAAAACTTTCATCTGCGCATCGCCGATAAGCACTCCCGGTATTTCTATGAATGACAGTCTTTTGCATTTCTCCAGACAAGCAAGATCCTCAGGTTGTGTGTTAGTTGCGCCAAATCCGATAAGCTGAAGATTTGGAAGTGCATCCGTAATTGCTTTCAGAGTTTTGCCCGTCAATTTTTCGCAGCGATTCAAGCGGACATCGATCAGATTCGGCAGCGTGAATAGTGGCTCTATTCCCGCGTCTGTGAGGTCGGCTCCATCAAGTTGAACTGTGACGAGGTTGGTGCAATTTGTCAAACAAGATGCGCCTTTGTCTGTGACTTTCGATTTCTTATCACGCGCAACAAGAACAAGAAGAGATTTGATTCTCGAAACCTCTTCCATCATCTCATCATTCAAGTTTCGATTGGTATCGAGGCCCAGTTCCATTAACTTTGGCAGGCGAGATAGCAGGCGCATTTCTTTCGCGCTCACATTCGTACTTGCCAGAGTCACTGCGTGCAAATTGTTCAAGCTCGCGAGAGTCTCGTACCCGATAGGTTGTAGGTTTGTGTAATTCAGCTCCAGGCAGAGGTTTGGAATATGGGCCAGATATTTGAGGCCCTCTCCGGTTATATTGGAGGCAAAGCTCAAATTGATGTTGGATGTGGGAAGGGCTTGACCGTCGAAAACTTCCAGATCTGCATCTGTTAAACTGCCGGCGTCTTTTGCCGCAAGTTGGTCCCAGTCCAGATGACTCATGAATACAGCGTTTTCGAAACGAAACAAGCGGTCAAGTTTCTCCGCTTTTGTTTCCACCTTTATCGTCTCCGCAGGTTTTCCCTCCAGCAATTGATAAGTTATTAAACCAAGAGCTGATACTACCAGCAGTGCCCCTATCACTACAGGAAGAATGAGTTTGGAACGCCTCCGTCGCTTAACCGGTGTGTGGGCGATTCGGACTAGCGGGGTTTGTCCGGCTGCAGGCTGCGCCATACGCTGGCGTTGAATCTCAAGCAAAGCTTCTTTTACTTCTTTGATAGACTGAAACCGCTCAGTCGGATCTTTCTCCAGCATTTGATCGAGCAAGGGTTGAAGCAGAGGATCGAAATGCAGATGTGGTGCGGCGTCTGTGAGTCGCGGAGGATTATCTTCAATGTGCTGACGGAGAAGTTCGAACAAATCATCCGACTCGAAAACATATTTACCGGTGATTGCTCGAAAAATGATGCACCCAAATGAGTATATGTCCGAGCGTTCATCTCCGTGTAAACCTTTAGCCTGTTCCGGACTTATGAATCGAGGCGTACCGCGTAACTTTCCGCTGGACGACCCCTGTCTGGTTTTGTCCTGCGTTTTTCGCTCCCTTGCTAAACCGAAGTCGACAACTACCGCGTTCACTCCGTCGGTTCCAAAGTTTTGGATGATTATGTTTGATGTTTTCAAATCTCTGTGCGCAATTTTCTTGCTGTGCGAATGAATCATTCCTTCGCATATTTGCAAAAAAATTGGTAGAGCGGTATCGAATTTGAGAGGACCGTGCTCTTCGATCAGGTCCTCGAACTCAACTCCTTCCACGAAATCCATGATCAAATAAGCATGGTTTTTCGACGTTATACCAAAGTTCAGCGTTGCCACGAGATTTCGATGATCGAGCTTGCAGGCGGTTTTTGCTTCGTGCTGAAAATTCATGAGTCGATGCTCGTCAGCGTTCGACAATAGTTTAATAGCAACGCGTTTATCGAGATTTCGATCCAGAGCGCTAAACACTGAGCTGGTCGCGCCACTCGAAATATATTCTATGTTTGCGAAGCGCCCTGCTCCAAGCGCATCGAGCACATCCTGCGGCAATTCACGTTGGTTGAAAACTTCTTCTGTCTCTGAAGCTCTCGATTCGATATCTGAATTTGGATCCGCGTTCATCTCATTGCGAGAATAGAAAGGAGCAATTCTTCAAATGCGTTTTTATCGAGCTGTGATGCCACCTGAACCTTCCGCCCGCCGAAGAGAGTTGTGAAAGTTCTGCCCTGACTTTTGCCGCTGACGTTTGTGTCCAGCCGCATATCTTTGAATTTGAACAGGCTCGGCTCGATTGCTGCAGCAGCGGTTATGGTATCCCAGAAGTAGTATTCAAAGCCCTTAACCAGCGACCAGAGTTTCGTCGCCAGTTTTGATGCTTTCGACTTTTCAGCTTGAATCTCAAGCTTTTGCAAAAACTCTTTTGTGACCGGCAGCTGATTAGTCAAATCAAGCGTTATAAGTTTAATTGGAATTTTGGTATCTAGAATGGCTTTGAAAGCGCCCGGATCCGCGTAGAGATTCCATTCAGCGCTGCCATCGTGCCCCTCTTCCTCAACATTGCCTGGTACGTTGATGGCACCACCCATGATGACCATCTCTTTGACCTTCTGGGTTAGATCCGGTTGTTCAGCAAACACTTTGGCGACGTTTGTGAGTGGACCCGTGGTGACAATAGTCATCGGGACTTTGGTGTTAGCCAGACAGTCCGCAAATACTGCTTCGCAACGCCGCGCGCGACCCGCCTGGTAAGGTTCCTTCAAATAATTTTCGCCGAACAGAGGCAACTCGTTGATGATGTGGCTTTCCCTTCTCCAGTTGTCAGGGAATGGATTCGGCATTTCGTCCGGAGTCATGGCTATCTCGGCGCCTTCAAGATCGAGATAGGTTCCAATCTTCAGCATGACCTCCAGTCCCTGCTCGGCGAAGCAGTCGCCGTTTGTCACGCCGATAGCCTGCAATTCGATTTCCGGCGCGAGCCAGAGCAGAATTGTGCTTATCAGATCATCTACGTGACCGTCGTGGTCGTGAAGGACAGGCTGACCCATCGAGGCTGACGCTCTCTAGTGTTTTGTTATCCGGGAAACCAGAGACTCAGTTTACTGCGCCTAAGGTCATCCTTGCATTAGCACATGAAAAATCTTTGAGGTTTATAACAGCGAAAAGTCATCACTGTGTTTTTTGCTCGCTGTATTGACGATTTTGAGCCCAGGACGCGCTTCCTGAAGCGCTTGTATAGCTTTGTTGGTGATTTTAGGGCAGCCGTCAATTTTGAGGTCGAGCAGGCGGGGCATTCGCTCTATGTGCTTAAGGGTGAGGTCCGTGATCTCTTGGTTTCGCGAAAGCGTCAGAGAGTCAACGTTTAGTGCCAGAATCGGCTTGATTGATTCGTCGTTTAACTCGCTGTATGAGACGTTGAGGTCTCTAAGACTCGGCAGATTCTTCAACTTCTTGTAACCCTCTACCCCGACCGGGGTATAGGACAAGTCCAGCCGCTGAAGATGGGGGGCGAATTTTTGAACTGAGTCGATAGATTCATGTGTCAACGTTCTGCATCCAGCCAATCCTAAAGATGTGAGATTGGGGAGCTCGGAAATTTGCGCGACTCCTTTGTCCGTAATCCAGGAATAGCTGATATCCAGGTTTTTGAGTTTTTTCAGATCGCCGAGGAAGTGAAGGTGCTCGTCCTTTATCTTTGATTCCGGCATTTCGAGTTTTTCTAGCGGCTCCTCTTTTAGATATTTCAGCCCCCAACCGTCCAATCGCATGGCATACAACCGCACGGAACGCACGTTTTTGCCGCGCAAATCTTTGAAATATTTGTCTCCCATCCTGCAGTCGATGTTGGTCCATGTTGTGTCTTTGTCGTTTTTGCGACACTCCATAAACCTCCAGTCCTTCTCTTCAAAACCGTTGTAACTGTAGGATGAGGGTTTTGTAGTGACCACAGCTTTCTCTTCATTTCTTATAGCGTTAAGAGAGAATATGCTCGTCGCCGCGACGAGAACTGCCGCCGCGAGCAGCGCTATTCGGTGCTGGCGAATAAAGGAGGATGCCTTGAATTTATTTTTCGTGTATTCCTTACCGTTATCCGGAAAAAGTAATTGTGTTTCTTCCGGCAACAGTGCAAGTAATTCGGACTTGAGTTGATAAAAGGATTGATAGCGATCGTTTTTATCCTTCGACATGGCCGTTGAAATAATCTGATCGAGGTCCTCTGAATAATCGCCTGTATAGCCGCGTTCCGCAAGCTTTGGCACAGGGCTGTTCACATGGAGGTCGAATAACTCGATTTGGTTTTGACCTTTAAATGGCGGCGTCTTCGTCAACGTTTCAAACATCAAGCACCCGAAGGAGTAGATGTCCGTGCGATGGTCGAGTGGTTTTGATTGAAATTGTTCAGGACTCGAATAGGTCGGCGTTCCGATGACTACACCGGTGCGTGTTAGCTTCTGATCGCTGGAAACGACCTTTGCTAGACCGAAGTCGACGATGCGAACGTTGCTGTTATCGTTGGATGCGTCAACCAGCATCACATTACTCGGCTTCAGATCCCTGTGCATAACGCCCTGACCATGAGCATGCGCAAGTGCGTCGCAGATCTGGACAAATACTTTTATTGCCTTTTCCAGCGGCATCGGACCGTGCTCTTTCAGTGCTTGCGAAAGTGTGCCACCCTCCACCAGATCCATCACAAGAAATAAGAGGCCGTTGTCTCCTCTTCCGAAATCGAGCACTGTGACTATGTTTGGATGATGGAGTTTGCTCGCCAGTCTCGCCTCTTGCTGGAAGCGCACGGCAAGCTCTTCAATTGCATGATGGCCCGCTACAACTTTCACGGCGACCGGGCGCGCGAGTACCGAATCATAGGCGCTGAAAACGCAAGCCATACCGCCAGCTCCGATACTGCGGATGTTGCCGTATCGAAGTCCTAATGCAGCTTGAACTTGTGAGACGTCAAATGTACTCGGCATCGTTCACCGAACTGTGGATGGTTTATTTATTCCACAATTCAAGTTGAGCGAAAACGGGCGCCTAGATTATGCCGAGCTGCATTTGAACTTCTTCGCTCGACATTGTTCTCGGGTCCCAGCGAGGACTCCAGACCAACTCGATCTTCGCTTCGTTGACCCAGGGGAGTTTTTTCACAGCTTGATGCGCTTGACCCTGTATGACGGCTCCAAGTGGGCATGCCGGGCTGGTCAAGGTCATTTTGACTGTCACGTTGGAATCTTCGACCTTGATGTCGTAAATCAAGCCGAGGTCGACGATACTCATGTTGAGTTCCGGATCGACAACAGTTCTTAAGTTTTCTCTGACTACATCTTCTTGAAGCGTCGACATCTTTCCTCTCCTGAAACGAATTGCGTCTTTCTCGTTTTTCTATTGCCGAGGAAACTCTAGCGTTTTCCTTCGACGGTTTCGATTCCTTCGATCAGCGTGTTCCACGGAAGCAACGCGCACTTGATTCGAACCGGGTATTTTTTTACGCCCTGGAGCGCTTCCAGATCCTCGAGGTCTTCCGGAAGATCAAGTTCTACAGTATCGTTTCCTTTCGCAAGCATCATCTCTTTGAATGTGCCGATGATTTTGTTCGCTTCATCGATACTTTTTCCAAGCACAGCTTCAGTCATCATGGAACCAGATGCGGTATTAATCGAGCAACCTTTCGCTTCCAATTTCACATCTTTGATCTTTCCATCTTCCATGCTCAGGTAGAGTGTGAGCTCATCACCGCAAAGCGGGTTGACACCCTCGATTTTCGCATCCGGTGATTCGATCGTTCCGTGATTACGAGGGTTGTGATAATGGTCGAGAATTGTTTCCCGATAAAGCTCATCTGCTAATGACATGACCGAAAATTCTTTTTGCCTCCACTAACGCGTTGATAAATGCATCAACGTCATCCTTTGTGTTGTATATGTAGAAACTGGCTCTGGCTGTGCCGCTCACGCCCAGGTCGTTCATCAGCGGTTGGCAGCAGTGGTGACCTGCTCTGATGGCGACGGCCGACTCATTAAGCAACTGACCTAAATCATGAGGGTGAATGTCGTTAAACGTGAAGGAAAGAACGCCGCCCTTGAGCGACGCGTCTGTTGGTCCATAAACCTTTACGCCATCGAGTTCGTGAATGCGTTTCATCGCATAGGACGTCAGTTCAATTTCGTGCTGGCGAACGTTATCCATTCCGATCGCATTCAAATAATCAATTGCGGCACCAGCTGCGATGACATCAGCGATATTAGGAGTTCCAGCTTCGAACTTCCAGGGAAGCTCGTTGAACTTGGTTCTGTCGCGATGCACGGATGCAATCATGTCGCCGCCGAACATCCAGGGAGGCATTTTTTCAAGCAACTCTTCTCTGCCGTATAGAACACCAACGCCTGTTGGACCGAGCATTTTGTGAAAAGAGAAAGCTAGAAAATCCACATCGAGATCTTTCACGGAGGTGGCGAGGTGAGGCACGCCTTGAGCGCCATCGAGGAGAACGACCGCGCCGTTGCTGTGAGCGAGTTGCACGATCTCTTTGACCGGCGTTATTGAACCCAGTACGTTCGACATTTGCGAGATCGCGACAATCTTAGTCTTCGGTCCAATCACTTCCGCCGCATGCTTCAAGTCAATGCGTCCGTCTTCGGTAAGTTCGATAAAGCGCAGCGTGGCGCCTTTCTCAAGGGCTAGTTGTTGCCAGGGAACGAAATTCGAATGGTGTTCGAGCGCTGAAATAACGATCTCATCACCGGTATTGACATTAGTTCGGCCCCAGCTGTTTACGACCAGGTTAATCGCTTCGGTCGCGCCACGAGTGAAGATAATCTGGCGTTCAGATCCCGCTTCAATAAAGTCGCGAATCTTCTCTCTGGTTTCTTCGTAAGCGCAGGTCGCCTCTTCGCTCAACGTATGCAACCCGCGGTGAATGTTTGCGTTGTAGTATTCGTAGTAGTGTGTCAGTGCTTTGATGACCTGCACCGGCTTTTGAGATGTTGCTGCGTTATCGAGGTAGACGAGTCTTTTACCGTTCAACTCGCGGCTCAAAATTGGAAAATCGCTGATTATCTTTGCTTGATCGAACATGGTTACCGATTTTTCTGCTACTAACTCACTTTTTACAGATGGTGTCATATGTGGTTACCCGATTTTTCGTAAGTCCTTCTGATTGCCGCGTGAGGATTTTGAATTAAACTTCTCTGTTCGTTTCCCTATTCATCCGCTCCGACGAAAACATCCTGGTCTCGCGTTTCGACCTTGAATGTCTCAATTGGTTTAACCGCTGGAAGACATAGCGCTTTGCCGTTGGTGACATCGAATCTCGCGCCATGAAGAGGGCAGGTGACTTCTTTGCCGTTCAATTCGCCGTCGCTCAACAATGCATAATCGTGTGAACACACGTCGGATACCGCATAGAGTGAGCCTTCGACGTTGCAAATCAGGACTTGCTCCCCGTCTATTTCAACGGCTTTCATTTGACCCGCTGGAATTTCACTGAGGCTGGCAACTTTTTGAAGGTCGCTCATGAGAGTGTACCTGACAATTCCTTCTGCGTTTCTACCGCGTGAATTTTGTCACCGATCAAATCTTCGATCCACTGTGCCGCGCCTTCAATCTTCAAAGAAGACAGCAGCGACGCAAAGAAACCAGTGACTATGAACTCCTCGGCTTCTTTTTCGGACAAGCCGCGCGTCATCAGGTAGAACAACTGATTTTTATCGACTGGTCCAACGGTCGCGCCATGCGAACATTTGACGTCATCGGTAAGAATTTCCAAACGCGGAATCGATTCCGCTTTTGCGGTTTCGCTCAGCAAAAGGTTTTTATTCGATTGGAACGCATCCGTTCTCGATGCTGTGAGCGCGACTTTGATGTTGCCCTGATAGCTGGAAACAGCATTGCCCTTCAACGCGACTCGGAAGTTGATATCGGATTTGGTATCGGGAGAGTCGTGGTTCTGAACCGTGTTGAAATAGAAATGCTCGTCCTTATCGCCGAGAACAATTCCGCGAACGTCGCTTGTGGCGCCGCGATCTCTGAGCTCGGTCACGATGTCAGACTTTAATTGACCGCCGCCGAGTGCTGCGGTGAAGGAGTAGACGAACGCATCCTTCGCCACCAGGTTGTTGTTTCTTGAAACGGAGAATACTTGCCTGCCGAGGTTATACAGTTCCAAATAATGTATCGACGCCGACTGTTTCGCGGCGACATCCACGATTGCGCTTGTGAAAACCCACTCGCGTTTTGCGCGCGCTTTCGGCTTCGCGTCTGGGCTCGGACCTGCTGAAGGACCACCTTCGAATACGTTTACGACTTTGACCGAAGCGTTTTCGTCAGCGACGACGATAACGCGCGGGAAGATCGCCTGACCGACTTGAGCGTCTTCGGCGATCGAATTGACGATTACGAATGGGGCTTCTACTGTTACGTTTTTCGGTACGAAGAGGAACGCGCCACTTGTGAAGAATGCCGAGTTCATCAAAGAAAGTTTGCCGATTTCACGGTGAGTCCCGTTCTCCAAATACTCTTTGATCAAGTCACCATGCTTGGCGACCGCGTCTTCGAAGGTAGTGAAAATCACACCCTTCTTCGCTACCTCATCATCGATATGCAGTTCAGAACGCATACCATTGACGATTGAAACTACGCCGGAGACGTTAGTGAGAATTTTGTCGTAGTCCGCTTTGACATTTTGCTTGGCTTTGGAAGAGCCGCCGCAGAACTGGCTGATTGCCGTCAGGTCGACGGTTTCAACTAAGGTTTTGCGCCAATCGTCTAAACGAATGTTCGGTTGATCTGCTTCGAAAAAGGCTTCGAAAGCTGACATTCGCAGTTTTTCAAGCCAATCCGGTTCGCCTCGTTTTTTCGTGAGGCTATCTACATCTGCACGGGTGATCGTGCTCAAAGCTCTGGACTCTGACATTTTCCCTTCTTTCCGTTTCCCCATACTCCGTCGGGCTATAAAACTAGCCGACCGAGCCTTCCATCTCAAGCTGAATCAAGCGGTTTAGCTCTACAGCATATTCAAGCGGAAGCTCTTTCGTGAATGGCTCGAAGAAGCCGTTCACGACCATCGCCTTAGCTTCGTCCGCGGTGAGACCACGGCTCATCAAATAGAACAATTGTTCTTCTCCGACTTTGGAAACGGTTGCTTCGTGCTCGACGGAAACATCCTTTTCATCGATTTCCATGGTCGGATATGTATCTGAACGCGATTCTTCATCAAGAAGCAGAGCGTCGCATTTTACCGAAGTTTTAACGCCGGTCGCCCCAGGATAAACCTTGACCAGACCGCGATAAGAGGTACGTCCACCATCCTTCGAAATTGATTTCGAAGTGACGATTGATGTCGTATTCGGTGCGGCGTGAACGATTTTTGCGCCGGCATCCTGGTGTTGATCGTGACCGGAGAATGCGACCGAGAGTACTTCTCCGGTTGCGCCTTCGCCCGTCAAATAGATCGCTGGATACTTCATCGTGAGTTTGGAACCGAGGTTGCCATCGACCCACTCGACCTTAGCATTAGCTTCAGCTACGGCACGTTTGGTCACGAGGTTGTACACGTTACGCGACCAGTTTTGAATCGTGGTGTAGCGAATGTGCGCACCCGGTTTTGCAATCAATTCAACAACAGCTGAGTGCAGTGAATCGGTTGAGTAGATGGGCGCCGTGCAACCTTCGATGTAGTGAACGAAGCTGCCCGGTTCTGCGATGATCAATGTTCTTTCAAACTGACCCATGTTTTCAGCGTTGATACGGAAATAGGCTTGGAGAGGGATTTCTACCTTCACGCCTTCCGGAACCCAGATGAAACTTCCGCCCGACCATACAGCCGAGTTCAATGCCGAGAATTTGTTGTCTGCCGCTGGAATGACCGTCGCAAAGTGCTTTCTGACGATCTCTTCGTGTTCGCGCAAACCTGAATCCATATCAAGGAAGATGACGCCTTGCTTGACCAGATCTTCGCGGATCGAGTGGTAGACTACTTCTGATTCGTATTGCGCGGTGACGCCTGCGAGGAACTTTCTTTCTGCTTCGGGAATACCGAGGCGGTCGAAGGTCTTCTTGATGCCTTCCGGCACGTCTTCCCAGTTCTTCTCGCTCTTTTCCGAAGGCTTGATGTAATAGTAGATGTTCTCGAAGTCAATATCTTCGAGCATCTTTGTGTTGCCCCAGGTAGGCATCGGTTTCTTATTGAAAATATCGAGCGCGTTGAGACGGAAGTCGAGCATCCATTGCGGCTCTTTCTTCATCTTCGAAATCGATTCTACGATTTCGGGCGTAAGACCTCTGCCTGACTTGAAGACATAGTCTTCCTTGTCTTTGAAACCATACTTGTAGTCGTCACCAATGTCCCTGATATTTGTATTCGGGTCATATGCTAATTCGGCGGCCATGATAGTTTCCTCGTTAGGCAATAGTCAGTTCTTGTGTAACCCAGTCGTATCCTTGCTCTTCGAGTTTGGTCGAGAGTTCCGGACCGCCTGAGGCCACAATTCTTCCGTCCTGGAAGACATGCACGAAATCGGGTTGAACATAGTTGAGCATGCGCTGATAGTGGGTAATCAGCAAGATAGCGGTTTCTTTCGTAGCAAGCGCATTGATGCCGCTTGATACCGTCTTTAGTGCGTCGATGTCGAGGCCGGAATCGGTCTCATCCAGCACCATGACTGATGGTTTGAGCATGGAGAGCTGCAGAATCTCAAGGCGTTTTTTCTCACCGCCAGAGAAGCCGTCGTTGATGTAGCGCGAAAGGAAGTCTTTCGGAACGCCCAGCTTGTCCATGTTTTCCGTCAATTCTTTTCTGAATTCTTTGATCGGTACGTCAACACCGCCGCGTGTCGCTTTGGTTGTTGCTCTCAGGAAGTTTGAAACCGATACTCCTGGGATTGCGACTGGATATTGGAAAGCCAGTGCCAGTCCCAATCTCGCGCGTTCGTCAGTGGCGAGTTCGTTGATGTCTTGTTCTTTGAAAAGAATGCGACCTTTGGTCACTTTGTAGTTGGGGTGACCCATAATCACGTACGACAGCGTCGACTTGCCGGAACCGTTACGACCCATGAGCGCGTGTACTTCTCCCGCGTTGAGCGTCAAGTTAACGCCCTTGAGAATTTCCTTGCCGTCGACTTCGACGTGCAGGTCTTCAATTTTGAGAAGTGGAGTTGCCATTGCCTTTTACACCTTCCTGGAACGAACTCTCGCGAGTCCGAGGACATCGCGGATATATATTGATGATCTCTAGAATCGTACTCTTATTACACTTGGGAACGACCTTAAAGATCCTAAAGCTTTGATTGTACGGCTTTTACATATAAAATAGTATCAAAAATGTGGAAAGTATTCACCGTATTTAATAATGCCTTCAGGCTGCTACCTGTGAGGCGTTCAAAAAATGCGATACTGTTATAAGACGACCTTGGAAGCCCACTCCGGCTGAATCCCGGCCAATCGGACAACAAACTACTTTTCTGAAGTTTCTTCGAAAAGCCCAGCAGAGCCGGTTTCGTGTAAAGGTCTCAATTTGAGAGTTGATTAAAAGGTTTTGACGACAAAAGGGGCTATGCTGTAACAAATGATTACGCATCAACTATCTAAAAAGCCTGACAGCACTCAAGATGCAGTTCTTCTTTATCTGAAGAAAGAAGGCGAAATGACGGTACAGGCACTCTGCGACGTCCTCGGCATCACTGCAATGGCTGTGCGCCGCCATCTTCAGGTTTTACAGAACGACGGATTGATTGAGTCTCGTATGGAACGTCAATCGCGCGGTCGGCCTACTTATAAGTACAAACTGAGTTCCAAAGCTGAATCCTTGTTTCCATCAGGTTTTCAAACTCTGGCAATGGACTTACTCGATGCCGTCTATGATGCATCCGGGCACAAGGGTGTGATGGACCTGTTGACGGCGAGAAACCGGAAACGGATGTCGCGTCTGAAAGATCGTGTGCAACAAACAGAACTGCGCGATCGAGTCGCCGAGGTTTCAAAAATATTCTCTGAAGACGGCTATATGACAGAGTGGACGGAGCTGGATAACGGTGATTTCTTCATTTCCCAGCAGCACTGCGCTTTACACGATGTGGCGAAACAGTATCGACAGGTCTGCGCGCTTGAACCGCAGTTGATGGAAAGTCTTCTAGGCGTGAAAGTAACGCGCGAGAAATATATTCTTAAAAACGATCCCGTCTGCGGGTATCTCGTCCACCACGATCAAGCGGCTGAAACTGAGGCTCTCTAGCTCAGAACAAATCTCTGTCGTAGTTGTAGATTGGCACCACTTGTAGTGGCTTACGGCTTCTTGAATTCAAAGTCTTTAAAATCTAGCTTCGAAGCGGCCTGCGGCAGCGGGCTGAAATAGTCAATGTTGACCGAGTCTCCTTCGTTTAACCGTTTATACGAATACTCGGAACAGGATGCGCTGTGCCTGATTGTGTGTCCATTTGCCTCGAAAGCATAGTCTAGTGTGTAACTCGAAGCACCATCGTCATCAGTTATGATCCGTTTATTGACGATCGTAGCTTTGCCGGGCACGACGCCAATATTGAGTGAAAAAATCATTTGATAAGCTGCCGCGCACACGACCATGGTCAGGAGTAGCGAACCAATAACCGCTGCAATCAATCCTTCGATTTTTTTTGCGCTCGGTTTATCGTGATTCGAATCTTTGGTCTGCGACGGCTGCACCATATTCGGTACCTTCTTTACGCCGAGCTTATATGCCTTTCAATTCCCAATCGCTGGTGGGCAGGCGCGGTGAGATAGTCGACAGTTTCACAAAGTTTGCCGGACCGCGTGCCGCGATAGGCAAACCGCCTGTTATAACGATGTTGTCCTTCGCGGCCACGACGCCTTTGCGGAGCAGAGTTTGCTCGACAGAGTTTAAAGTCGAGATCGAGTCGCTGACTTCCGTGAGCATGATAGGTGTTGTGCCCCAGAGAAGCGTTAGCTGGTTGTACACGTGACCGTGCTGGGTTAGAGCGATGATGGAAACAGGAGGACGCAACTGCGAAATCAATCTTGCGGTGGCACCACTCTTGGTGAATGTTGCTATCACTCGTGCTTTCAAATCGACGGCCATTTCGCAGGCGGCGTGCGCGATTGCGTACGCGGTGCTGCGCACGTCTTGCGGATCTTCGCGTAACTGGTTTTTACCCTGACTTGTTTCAACTTCGTTGGCAATCTTTTCCATCATACGAACAGCATGAATAGGATAGTTTCCAGTCGCAGACTCTTCCGAGAGCATGACTGCGTCGGTGCCATCGAAGATAGCGTTTGCGACGTCCGAAGCTTCGGCTCTGGTTGGGCGTGGGTTGTTGACCATTGAGTCGAGCATCTGCGTTGCCGTGATGACAGGCTTGCCTTTAGCAATCGCTTTGCGTGTGATAAGTTTTTGCACGGGAGGAACTTGTTCCGGCGGGAGCTCCACACCCAGGTCACCGCGGGCGATCATAACTCCGTCGGTCACGTTCAAAATCTCGTCAATGGCGGCCACCGCTTCGGGTTTTTCAATCTTCGCGATGACCATCGGCGTTGGCCAATGATCTGCCATCAATTCTCGCAGTTCAAGGATGTCCTGCGCGTCTCGGACGAATGACAGAGCAACGAAGTCTACTTCGCATTTCAATCCGAACGCCAGATCTGCGCGATCCTTTTCTGTCAAGGCCGGGATGGAAAGCCGAACTCCAGGGATGTTTATACCTTGTCTGTTTTTGAGGACGCCACCAGTGACTACTTCACATACGCAATCTGTTTCAGTCGTGGAGACGACTTTCAATTCCATTAAGCCGTCGTCGAGTAGAATGCTGTCGCCTGCTTTTACTTCTCGCGCTAACGGCTCGTAGTTGGTGGAGACGCAACTTTCATCGCCTGGAACTTTGCGGCTCGTCAGTGTAAATGACTTGCCTTCGACCAGATCTATTTGACCCTTCTCGAGTTTGCCGGTTCTCAACTTGGGACCTGACAAATCGAGAAGAATGCCGACCGGTTGATCTAGTCGAGTTGCAACTTCTCTGATGTCCGTCACAAGATCACGGATGAAGTCGTGCTCGGAATGTGAGCAGTTGATTCGGGCGACATCCATACCGGCTTCAATCATCTTTTGAAGCATTTTTACGTCACGGCATGATGGTCCGATGGTTGCGACAATTTTTGTGCGCGCCACAAAAGTTTCCTCGTTATATACGCAGTACTAGAAAGGTACAACAGTGCGAGGTCTTTGGCCTGTACTTTCTAAGAAATATGACCGCCGGTGTGCGTCGGAACATTAACCGGGGTAAGGCGTCATCCGAAGAGTTGGCAATCTGCACCGTTTGCAGAAGTGGTTCTTAAATGGACATCTTCGTCACGGCGCCGTCACCTTTCTTTCGTGCTAGTAATCAAGAAGTAGTCATTGCAAAACTAGACAGGGACGGACCTGTGGGGTACGATGAAAATAGTACCCGCGAGAAACCCGCTCAGGTAGCCAGTCTTAACAGTAATACCGAAAAATTCCGAGGGCTCATCCATGCCATGCGCTCGGGCGACGCTTGCCGTCGCCATGTTTCTATTCTGTCTTGCCCTTTCAATACCCGCTGGAGATGCCCGCCAGGTGAGCCCTGTTCTGGAAAAGGGTTCCGAAGTCGTTCGACAACAGATTAGCGGTGACTGGAAACGTTTAAAAGATGGAGAGGTGATCGTCAACGCTGTCAATGAAGGCACCACTCGATATGTGGCTGCGAGAATTCTGATCAACGATACGCCTCATCACGTCTGGCGGGTGCTGACCAATCCTTTTGAATTCGAGGGGCGAATTTCTCCGCGCATGAAGGATGTGGAGATTCTTGTCGATGCCACCACTCGGTCTGTCATGAAGTGCAAAGTCGAAATTTTTCCACCACTTATTCCGTTTATAACCTACACTGTTGAGTCTGAGTACAAGCCATACGAGCAGGTATTGTTCAAGCGAGTCGACGGAACTTTGAAAGATTTCCGAGGCGGTTGGTATTTGTCGTCTAAAGAAAATGGTGCATCGACCGAAGTAACTTATCAGATGTTTGTCGATCCTGGAATGCCCGTCCCGCAGTGGATTATTCGTAAGGCCATGAAAGCGGAACTTCCGAAGACGCTCGTTGCTTTGCGCGATAGGATTCAAACGAATGATACTGCCAATAGTGCCGAGCCATTGCGCTCGATTCTGGCCGTTGGAGAGATCGCTCCTCTCGTTCAAATTAATCCGCCGCTTTCTGTAAGCGCGTCAAGCCGCCATGCGAAAGCTCCGGCAAAATCCAAACCTGCGTCGAAGCCGCGCCAAGTTAGCTCCTTACCACCGGGCGAGTTCTGATTGAACTAACGCTTTGTTGTGGTACTGGTGGCGATACTGGATTCCGTAAGCTTAAAGTTTTCCAGAGCGATTTCCGGGAAGCAGTTGTCGATGTTTTCGATCTCTGACAGCTTGCCTTCATCAACGTTTCCGGATTTGAGCATTTCGTAGATGGTGTTGAAACGTTCCTGGTGTCCACGGAAACGCTCGACTGCATACTGCTTCGCTTGCGCAGTTGTGACGAGGAACGGCCAATCGCTGGACTCGAGCAAGAAGAGTTCTCGTCCAAGCTGTTTCAATGCCCTGGTTTTCAAAGGATCTTGCTCGTTGGCCTGGAAGTATTTTTCGACCAGGTCTTTCATGGTTTTCTCGGCGGCTTCGATAACCGGCCACATCCACTCGGTTTCGTTATTCAACCAGACTTGCCAGTGACCGCCCGACCCCCAGGATGATTGCGGAAGTTCCATCGCGTGAACCGGTGGGTTTTCCGTCAGATATTCACTGGCTGTGCACATCTTCACGGCAGTGTATTCGTGCAACTTTCTGATGACTTGCTCGATGAAGACGATGCCTTCAAACCACCAGTGACCGAACAATTCTGTGTCAAAGCTCACCATTAACAGACCTGGATTGCTGGTCGAGCGCAACTGTTTAGTCAATGCGCTTTGAATCAATCCAACATAATGATCTGAATTTTCCGAAATCCGCATGATAGCGACTTCCGGGTTGTACAGCTCTTTGTCGCCGAGCTCGGTGGTTTTCGAGGTGAGCTTCCAGAAGTGCAAGCCGGATATATCGTCTTTCTTGTGAAACTCTCTATAGTTACCATCACCTGGATAACCATTGCCGGCCGACCAGACCTGATAACTAGCTTCTTCGTGGCGCCCCATCACGGCGACCGGGTAGTCTTTCAGCCAGAAGGCTTCGAACGTGTCATATCCCGTGGGTGGGCGTTTTGGTGCCGGAATATACTCGATTGCGCCGTAAGGTCCAAACACTCTGCGGACTTCCGAAGTTTGTCCGCCTGTGATCACAAATGTTTCCGTGAAAAAGTATTTGAGTCCGGCTTCATGCAACCAGTGTCCGATGCCGGGGCGATCGTTTTCTTCAGGTCGGTATGCGCATTCAGGCAGCCAGCAACCCCTCGGATCGCGTCCGAAATGTTTTTTGTAATTGGCCACACCAGCTTTGAACTGAGCTTGAAGTGAGGTGTCTTCGCCAATCAGTGGCGAGAAGCAGTGCGTGGCTGCTGAAGTTGTGATCTCGATTGCATCGAGGTCTTGATATTTTTTTAGACCACCGATGATGTCGCGACCCCAGCGATTGCGGAAAGAGTCCAAAATCTTGCTGTACCAATCTACGTAAAAACGAGCCAGCCTCAGGCGCTCGGGGTCAGGCGTTTCGCCGCGAGCCATGTAGCGAGCTTCGTCTTCCTTGGCTTTCTCAACTCGGCTTTCCATCCACTTTTCGAAGCCGGCTTTCATGTGTTCGTCCGAAAGCTGCTCAGCGAGGATTGGGGTTATGCCGACTGTGAGTTTTGCCTTGATGCCATCATCGTAGAGGTTGCCAATCATGTTGAGGAGCGGCACATAAGTCTCCGCCATGCACTCATACACGTTTTCTTCGCCGAAGGGCCACATTCCAGCCTTTCGATAATAAGGAAGGTGGCTGTGAAGCATGAATACGAACGAACCAACACTCACGAATAAAACTCCTCGTTTTTCACGAACCACTTGAGATGGCGCCCAGCGAATTCGGCGGCACCTGACATGAGAGATTGCGACTCGTCGGCTCACTTACAACGACGGTCCCAAACGGATCGAAATATAGCAATTACATATAAGGTTTGCCAGACGCGAACAGGGCAACCGTTACTATTCTTGAGGATTTCGGAAGGATGAGTCTTGCGGTATGCTGAAAGTAAATCGGGTTTGAATTAGCACCATCGACGTGGTAATTTTGCAATTCCGATCAAGCTACCAGACTTGGAGAAGCCGATCGAGGCGAAGGTAGGAATCGTACGAATGTCAGGCAGTGAGCCGGATCCCAATAAAGATCTCGAAGAAGATGTCGTGGAAACCCAGGGCACGCTGCGCTACAAGCAGGCTGCGAACACGCAAGATGCTGATGACGACGATGACTTCGACGATTACTATGATGAGATCGTTAGCGAATCGGAAACTGTTGTGACCGTTACGAAAACGGAAACCGCTGCAGGCGCCGCTTCTGATATTGCGGGCTCGGAGTCTTCAGAAGTTGAAGAAGATTACTGGGAAGAGCAGCAGCGCTATGAAAGTGCCGATGGCACCCGCGTTATCCGCCACAACCTCAAAACTAAACAGAAGAAGGTTGATGACGAGAACGAAGAAACTAAACAAGCCGGCGGAACCATCAGGAATAAACTTGGCCGAAGTGTCGAGGAGAAGCCGCGTACAAATGTAGTAGTCAAGCTTCTGGAAAAAAATCCTCTTGGAATGACGTTGCCGGAAATGGCAGGCGGCGTGCGAAAGCAAAAGCGTATAAAGACGCTGCGACCAATGCTCGCTCAGGCGATTAAAGAGGGGCAAATTATGCCGGTCAGTCAGCGAGCCGGTCACACGGTTTACAAGCTTGTAAAGAACATCGGTCCGCGCTAAACGGCCTTTGCAAGAAGCTCCGTCAGTTTTGCGATTAGTTTGTCAGGGTCTCCGGTCAGCAAAATTGTTTTCTGTTTTGACTTCTCGCCTTTCAGCAAAGTTACAGAACTTTTGCTCAGGTCGAAACAGTCGGCGAGCAAGGCTCGAACAGCCTCGTTAGCGGCACCGTCCAGTGCCTTCTTCGTGACGGAAACCTTTATCCTTTCCTCGATTAGCCCGATGACACCTGCCCTGGAGGCGCCTGGAACGACGTGGAGAAACAGAATCAAGCCGTTGTCTGCGCGCCTGGCTGCTTGGGCAATTCTTGGATGGCTATCATGGCTGTTATTCATTTTGGTATTAGAATGGGGCGCACGTAGGAGGCTATGACTGTGACTATTAATATCGGATCTCTGGAAGTCGGGCGCGATAAGCCGTTTCTTATTATCGCCGGTCCATGCGTTATGGAAAGCTGGGACATCATCTACAAAACAGCGCAAAAATTGCAGGACCTCTCCAAGAAACATAATTTTTCGCTGGTGTTCAAGTCGTCCTTCGACAAAGCTAATCGTACTTCTATCGACTCTTATCGTGGACCTGGTCTCGATGAAGGTCTGTCGATGATGAAGGAAATCAAGTCCAAGACTGGATTGCCGGTACTCACCGATGTACATGAGGCGGCTCAATGCGCCAAAGCCGGAGAAGTAATCGATGTTCTTCAGATTCCAGCTTTTCTATGTCGGCAAACTGATCTATTGATTGCAGCGGCTGAGACAGGCAAATGCGTCAACATCAAAAAGGGTCAATTCGTTGCACCCGATGATATGAAGAACGCTGTGAAGAAGTGCTTTGATTCCGGCAATAAGAATGTTTTCCTGACCGAGAGAGGCACCACATTCGGTTACAACAATCTGGTCGTCGACATGCGTGCAATACCGATGATGCAGTCACACGGAGTGCCGGTCATCTTTGATGCCACGCATAGCGTTCAACTTCCCGGTGGCGGCGGAACGGTTTCACACGGCTTGCGCCAATACGTTCCACATCTCGCGCGGGCTGCTGTGGCTGCCGGTTGTGATGGCGTTTTTATGGAAGTGCATCCGAATCCGGATGAAGCGAAAAGCGACGGTCCCAATCAGGTTCCACTGTCTCAAGTCGAAGAGTTAATCGAACAACTGTTGAAGGTTCACGAGCTCGTCAAGTCGTTACCGGCGCTTGAATTGCCGCAAGCGGGCAAGTGCAAAGAAGTGGCGATGAAGGTTTAAAATGAAGCTGTCGGCCAACTTCAATGTATAGATTAAGGAACTAATGGAAAAACTCGCTTTCCGCAAGCTACTGGCATCGTACCTGGCGATGAGCCTGGGTTGTGCGCTCACCGCACCACAGCTTCCGGTCTTCGCTCATGGTATCTCCCGTGATACTACCTTGATTGCGCAAGATGCCGGCGAGGGCGAGGAGGAGCGAAGCGAAGGTGAGATGGATGGCGATGGCGCAGAGCCGGGCTCTTCATCAGGCTCCGGCGGCTTACGCGGACTCGGTGATGATAATTCTCAGTCCACCGAAATCGACGCAGCTGGCTCTCCGGCGGAAGACTTGCCTGCCCGAAGCCGTCCGTCATCGTCGACTCCTGGTGCTGTTGATCCGTTGATTCAATCAAGTAGCGCATCTTCTTCGGCTGCTGATCTCGATAAGGTCGAGTCAGTTGTGGCGAAAGCCGTCGAGGCAATGGGAGATGCTGCCGGTTTGAAAAAACTGGAGAAGTCGATAATAGTCGTTGGGAAGCTCATTCCCGGCAATCAAGATCAATCGGCTGCTTACACCTATAAGAAGTTCCGCAAAGGTAAGAAGTGGCGCGTAGACCTCGAGTCGCCGAGCAAACCTGGTCAAACCGAAACCAGGCGAATTCTTGCGTATAACGGCATGGCTGGCTGGAGATCGTCTGGAACGATCGCAGAAGATTTGAGTGCGATTCGTTTGCGACAGTTAAATGACGACAACGAACGCGCGCAAACTATTCTCGCGCGTTTTTCCAATCCCGATTATAAGTTCACATTGCTGGGTCCGACAACGTTTCGGCAGATTCCCGTGTATGCGGTTCAGGTCGATCATGATGGGGAAACACCCACCACTGTGTACATCGACAAACGCAACTTCCTGGTTGATGGAATTTCTTATGAAACCAGCGACCCATCGGATGCCAACGGGCGAAAAATCTCGATGGAGTATGCCGAATATCGCCCCATCGGCGGTACCATGTTTCCCTACCGTCAGACGAAATACATGGACGATAAGGCAGCGTCAGAGATTGTCGTGACCAGTATTTCGCTGACTTCGGAGATTGATGAAGCTGTTTTCGACCGTCCGCAATCTGCAGATAAAGTTCACCTCTCTCGGGCGATTGTTGTTCCTTTCGATTACCAGCAACGTGAGATTCTGGTCAAAGGCCGCATTAACAGCGGCGAAGAGGTCACGTTCCTCTTCGACACCGGAGCCAGTGATACCATCATCGATCGTCGCGTGGCGGCAGAAAGTTTTCTAAACAAGGAAGGGCAGAGTGGCTTGATGGCGTTGGGTGGCAGAGTCGACGTCAACAACACTGTTCTCAAACGATTGGAAATCGGTGGTCTGGTTCTTAACGACGTTGATGCTCGGATTGCCAATTTGAGCGCTCAATCGACGCAGCTCGGTCGCAAGCTCGCTGGTATCATCGGCACTAACGTTATGGAGAAGGCGGTCGTACGCATTGACTACGGAAAGCCCAATCTGACCTTCTACGACAAGGACGCATTTCAGCGTCCGGCAAACGCTACTATCGTCCCGCTTGTGCAGCAAAACGCACCGGTGGTAAAAGCTCGAATAAACGGTGCGGACGAAGTTCTCATGCTTGCAGACACCGGTGCGGCGTTGAATAATTTGCCGGCGGAAGTCGCGAAGAAAGTGCTTCAGCGAAACAGCAACCAGGAAACTCATACTACTGAAGGTACGGGTCTGGACGGGCGACGAGTGAAGCTGGGCAATGTGGTGGCGAAAACTACTTCGGTCGGTCCGCATTCAGTCTCGAACATGAACTATACCTATACTGTCTCCGGCGCTGCCGCTGCGAAGCCGGAAGCCGGAAAGGTCGTCGAGGCCAAAGAAGGTTTCTTTCAAAATTCATCGATCGGAATTCTTGGTAATTCATTCTGGGAGAATTTCATCGTCACCGTCGATTATAAATTCCAACGTTTGCTGCTAGAGCCGAATCCGGGCGTTCGCATCAGAAGCGAGATTGGTAAGGCGCTTGATCTGGGCGACTCGAAACTGTTTGTCTACAGTGATTATCGTGCTGGTGAAGCGGCTTATCAACGCGGACTGATGCTTGCAGCCAATGCCAAAGATCTGAGAAACGAAGCTTTGCTTTGGGGACGTATGGGTAATCTGCGCAGAATGATGGCAAAGGATCTGGCACGTCCGGAGCATGCAAAGGCTTCGTATGAGTACTTCATAAAGGCTCAGGATATGGCTCGCCGAGCGGGTGCTCACGATGTAGAAGGACGAATTCTTGCCGATTGGAGCTTGCTCTACAGTGATAACGGACAGATTCAGGAAGCACGACAGACCATTAATCGCGCAGTCATGATGGCGCCGCAAGATCCGCAGGTCAACCTGGATTACGCGATACATCTCTCCAAGGATCAAAATTTCCTGGAGATGCAAAAGTATATCGACAAAGCGCTCTTTTTCGATCCATCCAACTGGCAGGCGCTATGGGCGCAGTTCAAACTCTCGGAAAAATTTATGGACTACGCCAAGGGGATCACAACGCTGAAGGAAATTACACGGTATTACCCGTGGTCGAAGCTGGCTGCGTCCAAACTAGTCGAGTGGCAGGGTCTGCTGAAACAGTCAAAAGCCTCGCCGGCTCCAGCTTCGGTCGCTGCACCGGGTATGAGACCGGTTAATGCGATTCCTCAACCTCCAAGTATCAGACCTGGAGCACCGCAGACGGTGCCAAGTATACGGCCCGGTTATCCGCAGAGTGTTCCAAGCATTCGCCCGGGTTCTTCGATGCAGTAAGGAGCTAGGTCTCGAGCCGGTTTAAACGTCTCTGCCTCAATGTGTCGAACGCTCTTTCACGGCATTTCGAAGTTTGTCGTACTTCACACCGAACCAGTACTTCCGCATCTCCTTATAGGTATCGTCGAAGCTCCAGTTGTCGCGAGTGACGCGCCAGATGCCAATCATGCAGCCGGTTCTGTCTGAACCATGTGCGCAGTGAACCAGGACGGGTTCGTTTTTCTCCCTGGCACTGTCTATGGTGGCAAGCAGCGTTTCCACCTGCTTCTTCGTCGGTGCTTCGGCGGTCATGGTCATATTTATGTACTTCATGCCGAGCTTTTTCGCGAGTTCTTCCTCGTTGTGCGCGGCCTCGGTTTTTGCTCTCAGGTCGATCAAGGTTTTCACACCCATCTTCTGGAGCTGTACCATGCCTTCGGGGCTAGGTTCGCCCCCTCTATATAAGTAGTTCGTGACCTTATGGAAGTTCGGCAATGCCTGCGTCTCCTTGGGACGAGCTGCGCTCATTTTGTCTTCTGGTTGCCTGGCGACCGGTTTAGCAGACTCTCCGCTGACGGACGATTTAACCGGATGAGTCTCAAGCGGCTTAACGGGCGCCTTGGCGGCCTCGGTAGCCTGTCTCTTCACTGTCTCTCCGGCCGGCGAATCGGATAAAGTAGATCCTGATGTCTGGGCGTCAACGGAAAAACTGTTGAAAACAACAGTGCCACAGGCGGTTATGGACGCCAAAATGGTCTTCACGAACTTTCTGGTGGAAGGATCGTCAAGGAGATTGGAGCGATAGACTTGCTTAAATTTGATTAATTTTTGCGTTTTCATTGAACTTTTCTCGTGCTTTTTACGTTGATCTAAGTGTAACCAATCGTTGGGTTGGATATGGAAGTCGAAATGACCGATGAGGCCCTTGTCAAAAAATACAGACAAGCCAGGGACATGAATTCATTCAAGACCCTGGTGCGCCGATACCAAAATCGAATATTCAATTCGGCTTACCACTTAATTGGTAACAAAGAGGAGGCTGAGGAGGTTGTGCAAGACACCTTCGTGAAAGTCCACCAGGGGATCGACAACTTTAGAGAAGACGCATCTTTTGGAGCCTGGGTTTTTCGCATCTCGCACAATCTTTGCATGGACATCTTGAGGAACAGGAAGAAGAGAGTCGCAATTCAAACTATCCCGCTTCTGGCGCGTACCGGTGAAGAAACCGATGGCGACTTTGAAGCGGGAGTGGATGATATTGCCGATATGACTCTAGAGCCGGCTCAAGTTCTCGATCTCAAAGAGGAGAGCGAGATTATCGAGTTTTCGCTCAAGAGTCTTCCTGAGGCTCAGAGAGCCGTTCTTATCCTGCATGACCTCGAAGGATTTCAGTATCAACAAATTGCTGAAATCATCGGAGCCAGCATAGGGACTGTGAGATCGAGGCTTCATTATGGCCGAATCAAACTGAAGGAGATGCTCGACGCGTATTACGCGATGAAGAGCAATCCTGTTACTCCACCGATAACTCCAAGGTGATTGATATGAACGCTAACGATAACTGCCTGGACATGAAGGAGCTGATAAGCGCCTATCATGATGCTGAGCTTGATGCCGAAGAGCATCGTCGCGTTGAAGAGCATCTGGGCTCGTGCTCCGCATGTCGAGAAGAACTCGCGACTGTCGAGTCGGCCGTCCGGAGTCTCAAAAGCCTCTCGCCTGCCAAGCTCTCCGTTGATTTCGCCGATGACATAGACGCAATCATCAAGCGCGCTGAGGCGGGCGGGGCTAGTAAAGCGTCAGTGAAGGAGCCGACTGGTAATTCGCCTTCAGCACCCGATTCTAACGACCGTGCCAATGTCGTACCGTTCAAGCGCAAGTCTCAAAAAGCCTGGCTTGCGGTGGCCGCTGCGATTACCGTTACACTGCTTGCTGCTGCCTACTTTGTCAACGGTGGAAGCGGGCCGGCTGTGGTTGCCGATGGACCGGAGAACGTGATGCGATCCGTCGATCAGGCCGATGAGGACGAAATTGCCAGCTCTGAGGACATCCCGTCGCTAAGTGACACTAAAGATGAACCTTCGATGAGCGAGGCTGTTGCACCGGAAATTGCCACCGCAGGTGGTGTTGAGGAGAAAGCCAAATCCAACACCATCCGAGTTCAAAAGGAAAACGCACCTTCTTCTCACATGAAGGATGACAGCGTCATCGCTCAGGCTCCGAAGGTAGTTTCCAGCGATAACAGAGGACCACGAACAGAACTCTTTGTTGACGATCTATCAGATAACGAGGCCCTGGTCGCTTTATCCGATTCGTACGACGATGGTGGTATCTTTGACGGTATCAGCACAGATGAGGATGGTCTCTATGCGATTAAGATGTAGGACGAACCTGACCGCAGACCGTGCGAAAGGGGATAAGAGAGTGCGATGTCTCACTCTCTCCATTACTACCTTGTCTTTTCTAGCAGCCATCAGCCTGTCTCAGATGCCGGCCTGCGCGGCGCCAGCTGATGATAGCAGTGCAAGCTCGACCATGTCTGAACGAATCAGGAAGTATACCGGAGAGGAAGAGGCTGAGTCTGGGAGCGGTTTGCCGGCTGACCGAATGCAGAGAGTTCGGGAAAAGCTTATGCAGATGCCTCCTGAGCAGCGCGAGAAGTTGATGCAGCAGATGCGCGAACGACGCGGCGCGAAGCGCGGAGCAAATTTTGGACCTGACGGTGGACCCGAAGGCGGCCCACCGCCAGATGGAATGGGACCGGACGAAGGACCTCCTGGCGGACCGCCGGATGGCGCTCCGGGTGGGCATCGTCGTCCTCGGAACTTTGGAAATGGTCCTTCGATTAAAGGCGGAAAGTTCTTCGGTCGTGAGCCGCTCGATTTGACGAAACTGAATTTGACCCAAGACCAGAAAACCAAGATTCAGACGATGCGTTCCGCGAACGGTCAGAAAGCGCGCGCATTGCATGCTGATCTGAAGCAGCGCCGTGAGAAATTTCGAGAGATGTTATTTGATCCCAACGCCTCGAATGATGAAATTCTTGCGATGAGGCGCGAGGTCAACAAGCTTCAGACCCAGGCCGAAGACCTGATGCTTACAGACTTTCTGGGAATCAGAAAGTTGCTCACGAAAGAGCAGATGGAACTTTTGCCGTCCATTCGCCCTCAGGAGCCGCCCAGGCGAATGGCTAAACCGCGCAAGAAGACTGGCGAGTCTGAGATATCCGGTCGTGGCGCTGATTCATAGTCAGCTATTTGCCCTTTTTGCCGTCGGATGCCCAATCCAATAGATAGCTAGGATCTTCTTCAGCTGCGTCAGGCGCAGAAGATGCGGCTGGTTTGGGTTTCTTCTTCTCTTTCGGTTTTTCGGCCGGCGGTTTGGTAATGCTTGCTTTCGTCTCCAAAATGAAACCGCTCGGTGGCGGCGGCATCATGCCGAAACCAGTGTTGAAGACTGGGCCTGGTGGAGGTGGTGGAACGAGACCATTTTTCGATTTCTTCGAAGGTGCGGCGGAGGCAACGATTTGCTGCGGCTCTACCGGTTTTGGTTTTGATACTCGAACGGCCGGCGGTTCCTTTTTCGCTGCGGCTACGACAGGTTTCTCAACAGGTTTTGCTTTTGCGACTTTGGGTTTCGCTGGCACTGCAGGTGGTGCCTTTGCCTTTGGCTTTGCGATCTCCTTGATTTCGATTTTGGGAGGAGCGACGTTGGCGACAACCGGCTTGGGTTTTGGTTGAGCCTTGGTCTTCGGTTTTGCAAAACTGTTTCTCCAGTTGGAAATATTAGCCATAGTCGCGGCAACGGAATTATGACCCATGTTCCTCAGGTTGAAGCACTCCCAGGTGGCTGCAACGTTTGCAATCGCGCCTTCAGCCGTTCTGTGGCTGGCCTGGCTCATCATGAATTTGACCATTGCCTGTTGGGCGATTGGCGAGCCGGGACTGATCTTCAGCGCTTCTTGAATCTGCGCGAAGGCGTCGCTTGTGTTTCCGCGCATTGTCAGCAGGTCTGCGTACTTCACTCTGGCCATTACCGAGTTCGGTTTTTTTGATACTGCCTTCTTCAAATAGTTTTCGGCGTTCTGAAACTGCCCGTCTTCCAGCGCTATCGTCCCCACTTCGTAACAGAGGTCGGCGACGAAAGTGGAATCTTTGCCGTATGCGGTCTCTCCGGCCTGGATTGCACGTCTGTAGAGGTCGCTGGCACCTGGCAGGTCGCCCTCGAGATACTTTTGAAACGCCGCGAGCCTGAGTTCTCTCGGGTCGCTGTCCTGCATCGATGAAGGGAAAGCCCCTTCCGAAAATGCGGGTGCGGCCATGGTCGAAACAAGCAGTACGGCGGCGACTAGAGCTGATTTTTGCATAGGGCTGACTACCCCTGCTCGCCGGTTGATTAGTTTCATCTTATCCATTCTACGGATCTTTGAAACAATGTACAGGGGAAAAACGATAGTTTCTCTCTTAAATGGCGCCTTTCTTGCTAGAATTCCTTCTGCTTCAGTGTGCCTTACAGCTTTCGAGGCATGGTCCAGGCAGATTCGAGTCTGCCGCTGAAGGTTCAGTCAGTTTCCGACTCTGTCGGTTTAACCAAATTGGGAACGAGGAATTATGCGTCGCGGACGTCAAAAAGGCAAAGGTCAACATCAACGGCAGGAGCAACCTCGCATAGCTCGGGTTCACGAACCAGCTTCTTCTGCTCGGATTTATATGAATCACGGTATCGACATCAACACCAATCTTGGTGAGGGTTTCGGTCACTACAAAGTGGACAATGAAGCGGAGATTTTGCCGTACGTCACTTCCGCTAACATCGCCTGCGGCGCTCATGCCGGCGACCCTGTCCACATGGAAGAAGCGCTCGAGATGGTTCGTTATTACGGTCTGGCACTCGGAGCCCACATCGGCTATCCGGATTTGCAAGGCTTCGGACGTCGCGAGCTGCATCTATCGTCGTCCGAACTGAGAGCAAATGTTCTATTTCAGCTTGGTGCATTGAGCGGAATGGCTCGTACATTCGGTTTCGAAATAACTCAGGTCAGACCGCACGGCTATCTTTATCGCCAGATGTCTCACGATGTGCGCGTTGCCACTATCGTCGCTAAAGCCATCGCCGAATTCGATCCGTGGCTCGTAGTGATCGGACCGGCCAGCAATCCGCTCCTGCAATCGGGAGAGAGAGCCGGAATCCGAGTTGCTCCCGAGGCCTGGGTCGATAGAGTTTACGACGCCGACGGCAATCTTCTTCCCCACACTCACAGCCGCGCCATTTTGAAGAACCCGAACGAGATTCTCAAACAGGCTGCCAATCTGATTTATAAAAACCAGGTTGTGGCTGTTGACGGAACGATAGTGCATCTCGATTTCCAGACGATTCACTTGCACGCGAATGTCCCGGAAAGCCATTACATCGCCGAGGAAATCAGGCGGATGGTGCCGAACGCATGCGCACTGACTTCCGAGCCTTTCTCTGTTGAACAGGAAGACGGCGATCCGGAGTTGGCTTTCAGCTAGCTTTGTCGCTTGCGTGATACCGCTGGCGGTGTCATAACGCAAATGAGGACAGTTGCCTGCCCTCATTTGAATAGCACTTAGGTTTGATAGCTGCGCTTACGGAATTCGTTTGGAAGCAGGCACGATTTCGTCATACCAGCTCGCATAATATTCCGGATAGTCCTCGCCCGTAGTAGACGTCACGGTCTTCTCCAGTGCGCGTCGGATCGCTCGGCGACCGCCGCTGCGATAGCGTCTCAGCCATTCGAGCTCTTTCGGGTCGATTTCCACTCCGGCTTCCAGGAGCTCCTTAACGATGAGAATTTCGTGGACGATGGCTTCCGTTTCTTCTTCCAGGCATCGGTCTACGAATTCCTGACGACCCGTTTCGCCGGGGACCGGGTCGATTGTCGGTCGGATGACCGCGTGCACAAACTCGTGCGCGATGCTGATCAGTTTGTAATTGCGCGGACACCATTTTCCGATGTATATCGTTCGCTTCTTCCTGTCGTAGTATGCGCGGCACGGGCCGTTGACCATCCTGATTTTCACCCCATCCTCGCGGATGCGGTTGAGGTCGGCAACGAGCGTCGGGCACTTAGCTGCCGTCTCGACGAATTTCTTGCCGAATTGTCTTTTTAGTCGTTTTACTGCGTCACTCATTTTAATGTTAAATTCCTCGCTCTCCTGGCGGGGTTAAATTAATTCTATCCTATTTTGGGGCGCTTAGGAAGTGCTCTAAATGGTTAGTTGGCGGGACCTCTGAGCTCCTGCCAAGTGATAATAGTCGTTTTGGAGAACATAAAATATTTCTCATATCAAACATTGACAGCCCGTTTGCCCTTTCAGCCCTACGTTTCCAGCGCTTAGAAAGGTAGTGAAGATCCGACCACTCGCCGTTTCGCTTTGAAACGCCTAATTTCTCTTAGCGCGAAAACAGCTTTCTATTGTTGGACAAGAACTGCGGGAAATCCTTGTAAGGGATTCCCGTGCCGACATGGGGTTTGCCCGTATGTCATCATAGTAAAGGTGTCACTGGCGCGGAAATTTCTCCCATCTTTGACGCTTGGAATCTCCTCAGGAATCTCGATATGTTCTCCTCAAGTAATGACCGACCCTACAACGACAAAATGGATGAGCTTGTCCTGACAGAACTTCAATTGCCACTATTAGTCGTTGACGGTCGAACCGGAATCGTTGTGAGAGCGAATGATGTCGCCCATCGCACTTTTTCAATCGAGCGTCAGGGATGGCAGCCGCGTCCTCTCGATGAACTCGTCCCTTTCCATGCGGAGTTGAATGCACTTATTTCAGGCATGAGCGACGGCAGAGGTGGGCGGCCGTATGGCGCCTGCCAGCTCCAGTACAACGGCAGCGCATGCCAGGCGGTAGCGTCAAGGCTGGAAGAGTCCGGGGAGCAGATCTGTATTCTGTTTTTTCCGCAAACTGATGGCATGGGCGAAATTTCGAAGAGTCTGGCGGGATTGGCTGGCAGTCAGCATGACGGTGGCGCAAACACCGTGGAAGCGTTGAATAAACAGCTGCACTTCGAGCGGATGGTGCGCCAGATCATGACGAAGGTGTACAGCTCGCTCGATAAAGACGCCATACTTCAAGCGCTGGTCGATAATCTGGGGCGAGCCCTGAAATGTCAGCGGTGTCTAGTAATCGTAGAGAACGCCCAGGCACTACCGGTGGTGACACATGAGTATGCTGAAGCCGACATCTCTCCTCTGGGTCTCGGGCGAACTGCCAAGTTTCCCGTGAGCGTGTTTGAGCGACTGCTTGAAGGCGTTGTTGCCGTGCCTGACGTCACGAATTTAAGAACCGTCAAGGGTGTGATGCTGGAAGACGTGAATGATCTTCTGGATAATAGCGTTAGTAGTATGGCTGGAGTACCCATGGTTCATCGTGGTGTTATCCACGGTGTCATTGTCGCCCTGCAACTTGGGCACATCAGAAAGTGGGAGGTGCAAGACCTGGACTTTCTGCAAATATGCGCACATCACGCGGCCATCTCGCTTGAGCATTGTCAGAACTTGCAGCGCGTAAAAGATCAGCTGTTTAACGTCAATGTCTGGAGCAATCTCACTCAACAACTCACCTCCACGCTCGAGCTGGCTTCTCGAACTCCTCAGCGCGTTTCGGAAAAACCGTCGAGGACCGAGACTGGAGGCGAATTACCGGCGCTCTCTTCTCGTGAGCTGGAGGTTCTGAAGTTGATTGCCAGCGGTTTGGCTAACAAAGAGATCGCCAACCAATTATTTCTGACTGAATCCACGGTCGAACTGCATGCTTCCAGAATCCGAAAGAAACTGAAATTGCGCAGCCGCACTGCGCTTGTCAAATACGCCTGTGACCACGGTATAGTTTGACCGCGTTTGGTTAGTAGGGAAACCACTGACGGTGCTGGTTTCAACCTATAGCCTTGCGCGCGTTTTGATTTCCAGATACTTATCAACAATTTTGTCTGACAATTCTTGAGGCGGGCAGTCGAGAATCAGGCATCCTCTGCGTTGCAAAACAGTCAAGGCCAGTTCGCGTTGCTCGAGCAGATCGGTCGCGACGGCGCGTCGATAAAGAGTGTTCATCACCGCTTCATTGGGTTCCGCTGACGAGAAGGACTGCTGTCGAGCTGCATCCGTAATTTGTCTGTCCTTCAAAGTTACGCAAAAGGGCAGGTGTCTGCCGGAGAGTCCAGCGAGAGCCGCCAACAATGCCTGTGAGCCCGTCGGGTCGGTAAGGTCCGTCAACAGGCATATCAAAGACCGTCCCTTTTGATTCGCAGCGAAATAGCTGAGCATTCCAACGTAATCAGGCTCTGTCATGCGTGGTTCGAGACTGAACGTATTCTCCAGAATGTTTTTCATATACGCTTTGCCTCGACGAGGAGGCAGGTACATAAGCGGTTTGTCTGCGAAGGCGCCGATGCCAACCTGATCGTTATGACTCAAACCGGTAAGCGCTAAACAAAGCGCCGCGTTTAACGCGTGATCGAATCGACTTAAGCCCTCGAGGTCAGAGACCATCATTCGTCCTGCGTCGAGAAGGATTAAGAGTCTCTGCTCTTGCTCGGCTTCGTAAGTGCGGAGAACAGGGCGGTCTCTTCTTGCAGTGGCTTTCCAGTCAATCGCTTTGGTGTCATCGCCACTCGTATATTCTCTCAGCGATGCGAAATCGGTTCCCTGACCTCGTTTGCGCTGGTGCAATTCTCCAAGTTCGGTGGACTGCGCCAGTTTGATCGAGAGATCGTAAAGGGCTTTGAGGTCGGAATAGACCTTAATCTGTTCAGTCTGTTTGTGCATCGCTTGACGCCAAAACAATCCAAGCCGGCTCCGGTAGCGGACCGTCACGTTGCCGAAGTTGTAAGCGCCGCGGCGTTTTGGAGTTAGTTTATATTCAAGTGTGCTTGAACCTTTTGAAGGTAAGTTGAACTCAAACAGCTCAGTGTCGCTTTCAATCTCCTGCGGAAAGTCGTCTTTGAGACGGACATGCAGATTGGCGGCACCGCTATTGGTGACAGTTATGATGACCGGATTTGAACGCCCGATCGACAGACGGTCAGCTACGCTACGACTCATTTCAAGAAAATTCGGTCGTTGAGTGATTTGGTAGTCGATGATCAGGAGGACAAGAAGACCGACATTGTAAGCCGTTCCGACTGTAGCCAGCGCCGGGTGAAGCCCGGACAGGGCGTATGGTATTACGGCTAGTGCCAATAGAAAGTAGAGTTTCTTTGAGCCGGTCATCTTTCTATTAGCGAGGGACTGGAACTTGTCGCATCAGGTTATTGATGATCTGGGTTATGGTGACGCCGTCGAGCTCTGCTTCCGGGGTAAGAATGAAACGGTGCCTCAACACTGGCTCTGCTACGAACTTGATGTTGTCCGGAGTGACGAAATCCTTGCCCTCGATAGCGGCGTGCGCCTTGGCCGCCGAGAGCCACGAGAGTGCAGCTCGGGGACTGGCGCCCAGCTGCAGATCGGAGAGCGATCGCGACTTCGTTACTAGATTAGATAAGTAGTCGATCACTGAGTCTTCGACTTTGATATTCGAAAGCTGCTTGCGGCAATCAATTATGTCCTGTGCGCTGGTGACAGGCTCCGCCATCGGTGTGTGGCGATCATATTTTCCATTCTGCCAGTTTCGCAGCATCTGCTTTTCCGCGTCGCCTTGCGGATAACTGATTAGAATCTTGAGCATGAATCTGTCGAGCTGCGCTTCTGGCAAAGGATACGTTCCTTCGAATTCGATCGGATTCTGGGTCGCGATCACCATAAACAACTCCGGCAGAATTTCAGTTCTACCTTCGAGACTGACCTGGCGTTCTTCCATAGCTTCCAGAAGTGCTGACTGTGTCTTAGGTGGCGTGCGATTGATTTCGTCTGCCAGGAGCAGGCTCGTGAAAATAGGTCCGCGTTTCAACGCAAAGGTTTTCGTAGTCAGGTCGTAAATGCTTGTGCCGAGAATGTCTGAGGGCAGCATATCCGGCGTCAATTGGATTCGCCCGTACTCCGTTCCGAGAAAACGCGCCATGGTTTTTACCATCAAGGTTTTCGCGGTGCCGGGAACGCCCTCCAGAAGCACATGCCCATCGGCGAGTAGCGCAATGAGAATCTGGTCGATAACTAGCGGTTGTCCGACGATGACTTCGTTCAATCTATTGCGTAAGCGCCCGAAGACATCGTTGATTTTGTCAACGACCACTGTCTCAGTTTTCACTTGTTCTTGCATAATGTCTCCAGGTCAGGATTTCGAGCTTGTCAGCACTCTTGTAGTTGACGGCTCCGGCGAAGTTTCAGAGGTGATCTTATCGCAGGTCTCTACCATGTTTTTCAGTTCCGAGTCTGTAACGTGCCGCCGCGTCATAAACTCTTCGTATTGTGCGAGCAGGGATTCCAAATTGTGAGTTGACTGATACTTAGACTGTTGCCATGCTTCATTCAATCGCTCCGTGGGTTCATGCGGGGAAACCGCCAGAGCCCTGGAAAGTTTATTCTTGAATGCATGAAAGAGAATTTCTAGCACCGCGGTGTTTGCCCTGGCGCGCCTGTAAGCGTGAGATAAGCCACTTATAAACTCCAGATTGGAGATTTTTCTGCGCACCTCATTGCCTCTTGCTGCGCCGAATCTCTGACTTTCGCTAATCACTCCGACGATGAGAATGAGTGCTATCTGTGCCGCGACTGCGCCAACCGGAGTGCTGGCGATATAGGCAAAAACATTCGTTCCACCGGAGAAGCCGTGACCATATTCGTCAAAATAGATGGTACCAGGGGTGGTTCTACAAAAATTGGCAAACAGTTGAAAATTTCCCCAGAATTCCTTCTTCGCTATCGTGTTATTTGCAAGAAAACTGGGGCAGGTTCCGAAAAGCACGCGCCCCTTGCCAAACTTCTTTATGGTGAAGTATGCGCCCCGGTCGTCTTTGGCGATTGGAGTTCCACCGTCGACCCTGGTCGTCGATTGCAGTCTCAAAGTTTTGACGTTTTCCAGCTCCGGCACACCACCTGAAGGAACGATGTCGACTTCCTCTGCTTTCTTTCCGGCTGGTCCTGCCGCTTTGGTTTGAATTCCTAACTTAGTAGCGACGCTGTTGGATAGCTCGAATGTCATGTCGTCGGTGTAGATCAAATCGTTGCCCTCACTGACCCACGACAGAATCTGTTCGGTCTGAAACGGCTGCAATGACTCGGTTGGAGAGATCAATACCAGTGTGCCGCGTTCCCCTTTAAGTTCACGATAGGGATGTTCCCACGCCTCGACAGTCAAGCCGACTGATTTGGCCAGTTGGGCAGCCGCTTTCAGACCGGTAGCTCTCTTGTTGTGCATAGACGCCATCTGGCGACCTTCAGGAACAACCTTTTTCCACTCTTCGTCGAACGCGCTGCCTGTAAATACAGCGAGTGTACTCACCGCTATAAGAGCCGCAATCTGCCACCACAGGCGGTTTGTCTTGCCAGGGCTCGCGCTGCGAACTTCTGCGTGGTCATCCGGTGTTGACGCCGCTATCGGAAAACTCTCCTTATCGTTTTCCTCGCTCATGGAGTGACCTCCGCTTTTTCCGCGTAGTAACGGATATCCTGGGAGAGGCTTGTGCAAAGCTGAACACAGCTGTCGTATTCTTCTTGACCTGCTTGCAAATTTCCGAACCAGGATTCTTCGACGATATCGGCAAGTTTTCGGAAGCCGCTTTGTAAGCCGCTCTTGCCGTGTAAGGCGTAGAAGTATTCGTAGTTCGACCTGGTCGGTGTGAATGCCAGAATCTTCTGCTCATCCAGCGAATAAATAACGCTCAGATAGACTGCCCGGCAAGCGTCTTTGAAAAGGCGCTCACGCGCGAGTTCTTCGCTCTTTTGCATCCACCCGGCGCTATCCAGAATTTCTTCCAGAGAGAGAGCTCCGCGTTTTGCGAGTTCGGCTTGCGTGCGTAACTGTTTCATCCTGGTCGACATGAGATAGAGAACAACGCCCAGGCAGACGACGCCGACAATGACGATCAGTACCTGCATGACATTGCCGACCGCGCTCGTGTCGGCCATGCCCGGCAACGAAATCTTGAATTGTTTTAGAAAGTCCGCAACCGCTCGAAGAACGTAACTCACAAGCTCTTGCAAACGAATGAGAAAATCCGGCGGATCCTTATATTGGAATTCGCTCGACAGTTTTTCAAGCTGAGGTGAAACGTCCTGAAATTCCATCGTCACTCCAGAAGCGCGCGTTGTTTAAGTTTAATGGTTTCCAGAGATTCGAGCACGTCAATGCCTTCGTATCGCAGTCTTAAATCGTAATAGTAAAAGCCATAAGCGAGCAGAAGAATTGGCTGGGTGATCATTTCGATTAGCGTTTCCCAGGCGACGACCGTGACCTGCCAGTGCAGCGGCAATCCTTGAATCATGCCGGCTCCTCTAACCGCGTCCAGCGAGCCGAGTATGGAAAGCGGCAACCAGAGGGGCGTAGCGAGCAGGTTGACGGTTATCGCTGCAATCAGACCACACCACATCGTGCGCCAGAAGCTCTTGCTTGAGAGCGTAAACCCCCTCGACAACAGGGTTGTCACTCCACTGTCCTCGCATGCCAGAGCTACTATCGAAAGGAAAAACGCAAAGATCATAAATGCGAATGAGACCACAAGACCCAGAAAGCCGAAGACCATCGCGAAAATCGCAGGCGCCAGGGCAATTTTTAGAAGAACAGCTGCGGCTATGATTTCGAGCAACCAGAGAACTGAGACTGCCGAGAATATTGTCAGGCAGAGGATTGCTATACCGGCTAGCGTCCATTTGCGGCGCCGCATGTATGACATGGCATCATCCAGAGTGCCGGCAAATCGGTTGGAAAAACGAACGAACGCGAGCAGCTTTAAACATAGCCACCACTTGCCGAGCATAACGATGCCCAGTCCGGAAATCAGGAAGCCAAGCGATGGCAGGTGGCTCTGATTTTGCTGAAACGAGAAAGCTGAGGTCTGGTAGACTACGCGTCCCACCAGAACCGTGATCGTCGGCCAGAGAAGGAGCGGCGCCCACTGTCTGATGTTGGCTCGATAAACGCGCACAGCCCGACCTACAAGGTCGCCAATTGTCTGCGGATTTAAATTCTGTTCGTCAGGCAAGGCTTCTTCTCCGATGCCAATTTTAGCGCTTTCACGCCCAAATAAACCGTATCGTGCGCCTCGGTGCACGCGCTGCCGAGCCTTGGCGGAAGAATCCGCTGAGCGCTGACCGGTAATTTCCGTTAGTCTGATATTGTCATCGGGCGCGGTTCCGAAAGCTCGCGGTGTTCAGCATCTTGACTTGTTTTGATAACGAAACTTGCTCTCTTGTTATTGGGGATAGCCGCATTGGTATGAAAATGAGAGATACTAAAGGCTATTGTTTATAGGCGTTGATCATTTGACAAGTTCTGCAGACTTTGGAGAATTTCCCTACAGGCCCAGTCCGCTGGTGCAAAAACTGTTCGGTGTTCGGGATCTGAAACGGATTCTTGAAACGACCGTTCGGGAGCTCGGCGACACGTTCAATGCCGATGCTTGTCAGGTGATGCTGTCCAATCCGCTGGACCCGAATGTCACGTCCATTTGCGAATTTCGTGCCTCGCCTGATTCAATCGATAGCGAAGCCTGTGTGACGGTTCCGCTTGTTCTGCAAGGCCGCACATTTGGCTCCGTGAGCGTCAGTCGCGACACGCAATTGACGCCTGATGAGCTCAACGCACTGCGCGTTCTTCTGGGCGAACTCGGAGATATCATTCGCCTTGCCCAGATCAATGACATCGTCCAACGCGACACTTTCCGAGAAACCTTCCTCGTCGAAATCGGCAACGTCATGGCCTATTCGATGGGTATTGGCGATGCGCTTTTCCTCGTGGTCAACATTCTGGGAAAAGCTCTACAAGCCAGCCGTTGTTTGTTTATCTGTACTGACGAACAACAGGCGGGATGGAAGTGTTATGAATTCTGGCAACAGGACAAGGTTGCCAGCTGTCAGGAGTATTACTGGCCGGCTACGGATTCACCGCTGGTCGCTCAAGTGTTGCTTTCACGCACGCCGCTCAAGGTATTCGAGGGGCGTATGAACTCATACGTCTCTCCCGTCCAGGAAGAGCTGCAGTTCATCAACGTTAAGTCACTGCTCGGTGTGCCGCTTCGCAGCGAAAAAGGCACACACGGTTGCGTGATTCTTCAACAATGCGATTACCGGCGAGCCTGGACGCGCAGCGAAACCGACATGGTGCAAAATGTCGCCGATAAAGTCGCAGAAGCGCTTCTCAAGCTGCCTGCGGAAAAGCTCGCGCGCGAGCCGATCATGCAGTTGCATCAACGCATCGTCACTGCCAATCCTCAAGATCAGGGACAGTCGGACGTACAATTGCGTCGTGCCCTTAAGGGCGCTCTCGGGCAGCAAGCGATTCCTTCGGCTCGAAAGACCTCGCAACAACAGATTCCAGCGGCCGCGCAGACACCGCCACCACCTTCTCCACCACCACCACCTCCTCCTCCGCCTCCGGCACCGCCGCCTCCTGCAGTGACGATGCCAGATCCGATGGTCGCGAGTGTGGAAGGCGGCGTACCCATGGGCTTCGCTCCTGCAGAGCCAGTTCCGCCTCCGATGCAGCATCAACCTGCTATGCCGCAACCACCGGAGATGCAGCCACCAGCCCTGCAACCGGCCGCTGAAGCTCAAGCTCCGGCACCAGCTGCTGAAACTGCCAGTGGCGTCTGGGCTTCCCCGGCTGTCGCAATCGACTATACTCAATCACCCGAAATTCCAACTCCTCAAGCTCCCTCCGGCTCTCTCGATGTGACCGCGACCATGCCGGTTACGCCGCTTGAGAGCCTCGCACCCACTCCGGACGCCGGGCCCTCGCCGACTATCAAGCCCATCACGCGCACCGGACGCACTGACACCGCACTGCAAAAACCATCGGACGATATGTTGTCTTCCGGGCGGCAGCAGAGAATGTCTGTGGAAATTGATCTTGGCGCTGCGCCTCCGAAAGCAGAAGATCCATACGCAGATCTCGATTTTGGAGACGAACCGCCAGCACCGCCTGCGGTGCCTGCTGAACCGACGGGGCCTTCCGTATCTCCGCTCGCAGACGCCATTGTGGCCCAGGCTATGCCGATAGAGCCGGTCATGCCGCCACCGGTAGCGCCGGCCGAAGCGCCGCTCGCTGCAGCGGTCGCCGAATCAACTACAGTTCCCTCCGGCACTGCTGAGCCTGTGGCTGAGGCTGGTGGCTGGGGTAATCTCGACGCCATCCCGACTCCCAAGAGCGGTGGTGCTGCCACTACATCTGGTGTCGCTCCCTCGTGGGGTAATCTTGATGATATTCCTACACCGTCATCCGCTGGCGGCGGTTTGGGCGGTGGTCTAAAAGGTTCAATGATGAGCAAGGCGAAAGCGACAAGTGCCGCCAGCCCTCTCATGTCGTCGTTCAAGAAGTCTCGCGGAACTGAAGCGGTCAATTCGCCTCCGTCCGAAGCGGCAGCGGCTCCTGCTGCTCCAATCGACGAAGCGGCAGCTAAGAAGAAACTCGATCAAATAATGTCGAGTTCTACAAACGAGACATCCGATTACATCTTCCAAACACCCGGTCTCGATGCACGATTGCTCGGTCGCATCGACGGTTGGGTTGCACAGATTGAACAAAAGGATCGGTATAAAAACGGTCACGCTCGCCAGGTTGCCCAATACGCTGTCGCTATTGCCGAAGAACTGGGTATGAAACCGCCTGAGGTCGCGACCATTCGTCAATCCGCTCTGGTGCACGATCTCGGAAAGCTCGGCATTCACCAGCAAATATTGCAAAAGGCCGATGACTCACTCGAAGACGAACAATTCGTTTTAAAAATGGGGCACGCAGTTGCTGGTGCCCAACTGCTCGAATCGTTTCCGGATTTGAAACACCTTGCACCAATAGTCATGGCGCACCACGAAGAATATGATGGCGAGGGCTTCCCGCAAGGTCTGAAGGGCGATGAGATTCCTGTTGCCGCGCGCATAGTTTGTGTGGCCAACAGCTATCATGAGCTCGTTGCCGACAAGGTTTACGGAGCCGGAATGAATCCAACCGAAGCACAACAGCAAATGGTCGAAGGCGCCGGCAGCCAGTTTGATCCGACTCTTGTCGAAGCGCTCATTCAGGCAATTCAGTCCGGCAAAGTTCCGCCGACTTGCTAAGAATCCCGTTTCAATCATCAAAAGCAGGTCAAATTCTGAAGCCTGCATGAACGATTGCATTGACTCCATATGGAAGGGCGCCCTGTAAAAAAAATGGGCGACTCTTTCGAGCCGCCCATTCTGAGTTTCTATCTTTCGAAACTGGCTTTAGCCGCCAGATCCGAGCAAGTCGCTTACATCCATGCCTTTGAGGCTCAAGCTGATCTTGTGTTCTTTGGGCGAGAACTTCTTGATCAACGCTTTCACTTCTTGTCCGACTTGGACAACTTCTTCAGGCTTGACGTTAGGCTGTTCGCTCATTTCTACGGTCGGGAGCAGTGCATCGACACCCGGATAGATTTGAACGAATGCGCCGAAGGATTGGATCTTTCTGACAGTACCGGTGATGACTTGTCCTTCTTCGAACTTGTCTTCAATTTCTTGCCATGGATCAGGCTGCATCTGCTTGAGTGACAAGCTGATGTGGCCCTTGTCCTGGTCGACTTTGAGAACCTTGGTGGTGACGATTTGTCCGACCTTCAATACATCGCTCGGGTGCGAGACGCGCTCCCACGAGATTTCGGAGATCGGCAGCAAGCCGTCGAGTCCGCCGAGATCGATGAAGGCACCGAAGTCCGCGATACGGACAACTTCGCCGGATACGATCTGACCAGCTTCGAGTGTGTTCAAAATCTTCTCGCGCTGAGCAGCTTTCTCTTCTTGAACTGCCAGTCTTTGCGAAAGGATCAGTTTGTTGCGCTTGGTGTCGGTTTCCAAAATCTTCATCGGAATTTCCATACCGATCAATTCTTCCGGAGTCGTTCCCTTGACGCGCAATTGGCTTGCCGGAACGAATCCGCGCAATCCATATACATCTACAACTACGCCGCCTTTGACGACAGCTGAAATTTTGGCGCGAATGGTTTCGTCGTTTTTCTTCTGGTCTTCGAGCTTGACCCAGCCGCGAGCTTGAGCAACGCGCTTGAGTGAAAGAGTCAGCTGACCATATTCGTTTTCTTCACGGAGAATGTAAAACTCGTATCTATCGCCAACTTTGACGACATCTTCGATTTGATCCATCGGCATGTTGGATACTTCTTTCAAAGGCACGAAGCCTTCTGATTTAGCACCTACGTCTACCAGAACCCCATCGCGCTCGATGCGGACGATATCACCTGTGACGATGTCTCCCTGCTCATATCTGAATTGCAGAGTCTCTTCAAGAAGTTTTTCGAACTCTTCTCTGAGAGGGTTTTGCTCTACCTTATTTTCCGACACTGAGTTTGTTTCTCCTTTGACCTTTGTTTGTGGCATTTTTGAGTCGATCCTCTGGACACTATAGTTCCCGCTACCTACGCGCTCATTTAGACGCTTGTAGCTTCGTTTGCCGCCGACAGAACGTTATCCGGGGACACGAGCTGTCGCGATGGGTCCAAAAGATCCACCATCCACGGCGAAAGAACAAATATAGAATAAGTGCTGATGGGACTTCAAGAGATCTCCTTAAGTATTTTGCGAACCTTTGCTGTTCACAAAACGCGGGACCATCCTCTTGCTTCGCGACGCCCACACCGGCTTGCTTGCGGTTCATTAACTACAGTCTAGATCGTTTATATATAAAGGTGTGTATATTCTCATCTTGCGCAAGATATAGAGGTGCCCGCTCTTGGCTATTTGGTCAGGCTAGCTCTGATGCGGCTCTCCGTCGATCGGCAAGCGTTAAGCACTTGCTTATCAATTCTGAAGTCGGCTATATGTCTTAATTGCACAAAAGATCTCGAATAGATGCGGGCGGATGTGCGTTTGTATAACCGCGCCTTGTGAGGTTTTTCATAATGGTCCGGATCGTATCTTTTTGATTCATAATTCCTGTAATCGCCTGTTCATGGGTTTTCTGAAACACCTGTTTTCGAACTACTATTTCCTACCGTACTGAGGCATCGACATGAAAGTTAGAAATCTAGCTGCAACACTCGCGTTGGCTTTTGCTTTGCCAATCGCTTTCCAAAGTTCATCCATGGCACAGGAATCGCTTGTGCCGGGCACCGACACCCAAGCCAATATCGACTCGGCAAAGGACCGCCTCGATAAAGCGAAGGTGAGACTCGATATCGCCAACAAGCAAGTAGAAGCTGCTAAAGCCAGACTCAAGGCTGCTGACGCGGAATTCAAAGCTGCCAAGGCTAACCTTGATTCAAGAAACCTCGAGCATCACGCCAAGAAGCTCTCTGATGCATCGGGACTTCCTGAGATCACAGAAGGTCAAATCGAGCGTGGTAGAACGAAGGCTATAGCCGAGAAGGTTGTTGAGCCTGCTAAGACTGAAACCGCTCCAGCCGCTCCGGTAGATCTGTCGAATACCCGTCTCGACTTCAATGCTCAACCTGACAATGCACAACCCGTTCCAGGCGCAGCACCTGCTGTCGAGCCTCAATCGGAAGCTCCCAGTCAGGACAAAGAAGCCTCAGCTCAGCCGGTCTACACCATGGCGCCGACCCAGGTAGCCGCGACCGAGCAACCCGCTATCGTTCCCTAAGCCGGGATATAGATTGAAAGCAAAACGCCTGCCGTCAATGACGCAGGCGTTTTTATTATTCAGTTTTGAAGAAGCCAACAATCGCAGTGGTTTTGAAAAACTAGGCGTTTTTCAGTTTTTCCATAGCTGCTTTGGCTGCTTCTTGTTCCGCTTCCTTCTTTGTGGCACCAGATCCGGTGGCGATTGCTTCTCCGGATATGCTTACGGCAATGGAGAAGACAGGAGAGTGTGCTGGACCTTCGGTACTGAGCACCGTGTATGCCGGCAGACCTTGTGCTCGAGCTTGAGTGTACTCTTGAAGCTGTGCTTTGAAATTTTGCTTGCATTCATCGCGATCAATTTCTGTTGCATGTGCGCCGAACAATCTCACGATGACGTTCTGCACATGGAACAATCCCTGATCTTGATAGATGGCACCGAGAATGGCTTCCATTGCATGTGCCATGATCGACGGTTTCATCTGGACCTGGCGTCCCAGAAGGATATAACGATCGAGACCTATCTTTCTGGCGATTTCCGCGAGCACCTTATCACTGACGAGAACCGCACGGATTTCCGTGAGTTGCCCTTCGTTGTAGTCAGGAAAGCGGTCTATAAGATATTCACTTACGACGAACTTGAGAACAGCGTCGCCAAAAAATTCGAGCCGTTCGTAATCATTAGAGCCAGGGTGCTCCGAACTATAAGATCCGTGCGTTAAAGCCTCATTGATCAAGACCATGCGACCGCAGCTGACATGAAGCTTGCCCAAAAGCTCATCCAGCTCTTTCAAACGACGCGGACTCAGACTTTGCGTTTGGCTGGCTTCACCAGGCAAAACGCATGTTGCTACCGTTGACAAAGAAATACCGTTCTTCAATTTTGAATTCCCACTTGGACACCTATCTAACTTGTAATGTACGACCGGTTTGATCTCTTTGCACCCCTTTGTAAAACAATATTTCTCTAGCATTCACGATAAAAAATGTGTACCTGAAAGGGGCTTAAAAACTAAATTTCGGTAATCTTGCTTGTTCATTTTCTCGAGTTACAAAAAGACGGTTTTCATATAAGGCGGTTTCGCGCGCCAAATCTCAAGCAAGACTTGCAAACTCCAGTAATAAAGAGCTTGCAAGCAAGGCGATCCTTACGTCGCTATCATTTAGTCCCTGTGCCCGTTTGAAGCAATCCTGTTATCCTTAGCACTTGATTCTGAACAGTCCAACCTCTTGATAATGCGCTCCGGCTGCGTTTCCAAGCAAAGAATCTAGTTACAATGATCCCGTGTAGGGACGGCTTTGAATGGTGTTCTAGGAAATCTATGTACGAGCTACAGCTGACTCAAATAATCATTTTCGTACTCGCGGGATTCGCGCTACCAGCTCTGGGGATGATTCTCCTCGCCTGGGTGCTGCAGAATGTGTTGGGTTATCACCAACCGAACGCGATGAAGAATCAACCTTACGAATGCGGCATGAAGCCTTTGCAAGAAGCGATCGTGCAATTCGACATTCGTTATTACTTGTACGCACTCCTATTTATACTGTTCGACATCGAAGTCATTTTTATTATTCCGTGGGCACTGGCGACTGATAACCTGCCCAACATAATCACTGGAGACTCGCTCTGGCTCGGGCCAATCGAGATGGCCGTTTTCCTCGTCATCCTCGCTTTCGGGCTTGCCTACGCCTGGAAGAAGGGCGCGCTTGAGTGGGAGTAAAGCATCATGTCCGAAGATAAACCAACTACAGCATCATTTGCTCTTCCGGTCCCGGAAGAACTGCGCGATACAGTCACTCTGACCAACATCGACGCGATCACACAGGCTCTGTCTGACATCATTTCGCCAATTGCCAACCTCGCTCGTTCGAACTCCGTATGGCCGCTGACTTTCGGTACGTCATGCTGCGCGATCGAGATGATGTCGGTCGGTATGTCGAAGTACGATATTTCGCGCTTTGGCTCGGAAGTATTCCGCGCCACACCGCGTCAAGCCGACATGATCATCACGGCAGGAACCGTGACGAGAAAGATGGCTCCCGCTCTTATCACGCTGTACGAGCAGCTCCCTGAGCCTAAGTACGTTATCGCAATGGGCGCCTGCACTGTCACTGGTGGCATGTTCAACGACTCCTATTCGGTTGTGCAGGGTGTCGACCGTATTATTCCGGTCGATGTTTATCTGCCCGGCTGTCCTCCTCGTCCGGAAGCGCTTCTTGATGCTCTGATCAAACTGCAGCACAAGATTCGCACCGAAAATTATGCGGAGAGAAAGAAACGCATGTATCAGCAACGCGCCATCCGCTACGTCGATTACGACACAGGATTGCCAATGGAAGACCTGGTCGACGAGGTTCGTGAAGATACCGCGTTGGCCCTCGGAAAAGCAGACTAGTAGATACGTTACGTAGAATCGCAAAACAATGACAGACTCAACACCGGACAATACAAAACCGAAACCGCCAGAACTGAAGGCGGACGATAAGCCCGCGGAAGAGGCGAAACCAGCTGCCGATGCAGCTGCTAAGCCTGAGGAAAAACCGACTGACGCTGCTGCTAAACCAGCCGCAGCCGCTCCTGCCGGCGCGAAGGCCGCACCTGCAGCCGCACCTGCCGGTGCAAAGGCTGCGGCTCCAGCTGGTGCAAAAGCGCCCGCCGCTCCGCCGGCACCGAAAGAGCCGCTCAAGCCGGGCGTTTTCGGAACTTTTCTCTCGGAGCATGGAATTTCGTCTGAGCGTCTCGACGATCACGCTGGTGGCGTTGAGTGCATAGTTGTCGCTCCCGAGCACATTCAAAAAGCTTTGAAGCTCTTGCGCGGTTCGGAAGAAACCAAACTCAATTACCTGCTTACCGTTTCAGGCGTGGAACAGAAGGATTCGTTCGAGTCGGTCTACCACCTGTGGTCTTACAACAATTTGAACGAGCTCGTTGTGAAAGTGCAGATCAAAAAAGCTGATGTGCCTGAAGGACAACTGCCGATGGTGCCCAGTTTGTCGCGCTTCTGGAAAGCGGCGAACTGGCATGAGCGAGAGACCTACGATCTCGTCGGCATTCGATATCTCGGACATCCTTACCCGAGACGCATTCTCAACACATGGGACTGGGACGGTCATCCGCTCCGTCGCGATTATCTTCAACCGATTGATGCGCTTAACGACAAAGCTCCTGGATCTTTCCGCTAATGCATAGAGGCAACCGATAAATGACTTCCGCCGATACAGAACTCAAACCATTAAAGACTGATGAGATGGTCATCAACATGGGACCGCAGCACCCTGCGACCCACGGCGTTCTTCGAATGGTGCTGACACTTGATGGAGAAATCGTTAGACACGCTGAAGCGGTCATCGGTCACCTTCATAGAGCGCAGGAGTGGCAAGGACAGAACCGTACCTGGTTCCAGTACCAGGCGCTAATCGATCGGGTCGACTATCTTTCGGGCATGTTTACCTCGCTGGCGATGGCTCGAGCTGCTGAGACTCTTGATGGCGGAGAAATTCCTGAGCGCGCCGAATACCTGCGCGTGATTGTCTGCGAGATGAACCGCATCACCTCTCACCTTCTCTGGTTGGGAACCTATTTGATCGACTTGGGCGCGATGTTTGGTTTCCCCTTCTATCCTTTTAGAGAACGCGAAAAACTTCTCGATTTGTTTGAAGAGATTGCCGGCCAGCGCATGATGTTTAACTACATCCGCATCGGTGGAGTTCAGCGTGATCCCAAGCCGGATTGGTTTAAACGCTTAGCTGCTTTCACAAAAGAGTTTCCGGATCGTGTTTCCGAGTACGAGGCAATCGTCACTGAAAACCCGATCTTCTTGAAGAGAACCAAAGGTATCGGCATTCTGCCGTTGGAAACAGCAATGGAGTATGGCGTCACCGGACCGACTCTGCGTGGTTCAGGAAACGCAATGGATTTGAGAAAAGATAGACCTTATTCAATCTATCCGAAGCTCGAGTTCCAGACTCACTGGTTCGACAAGCCTGAGGGCGGCGATACCTGGGATCGCTATATGCTCCGCATTCGTGAGATGCGCGAGTCCAACGAGATTATCAAACAGTGCCTCGACATGATCACCGAAGGTCCGATCATGGGCAAAAAACAAATCGCCGGTATGCGCGTGAAAGCCGGCGAAGGTTTTGCAGCGATCGAATCGCCCCGCGGAACGCTGGGCTGCTACGTCATCTCCGATGGTTCTGACAAGCCTTACAGGTACAGATGGAGAAATCCATCGTTCTGCAACCTGGCTGTTGTTGGTGAGATGTTAGTCGGTTCGCCAATCGCCGACATCATGGCAATCTTCGGATCCGTTGATGTCATCTTGCCTGACGTTGATCGGTAAGTTGAAACGGAACTCTCGGATACTAAAAGGAAGAACAAGGACAGCATCGAAAAATGATTCCCAACGCACCTGAAATTGGAAAGCTACTTTTCATAATCGGATTTTGGATTTGCGCAATCTTTCTTCCTGTCTGGCTCGTGGGCTGGGCTGTCGGGGTTTTGCTTCCTATGTTGCTTGAGCAGCTGGGTAGTGGACCAGAGATCACAGTAGTTTGTGATGCATTGAGAGCACTCACTCCGATCATCTCGGTGATGGTGTTTATTCCGATCAACGCTATGTTCATGGTTCTCTACGAACGTCGCGCGCTGGCTCTTTTTACGGTTCGCATGGGACCAAACCGCGTCGGTCCAGACGGTCTTTTGCAAACCGCAGCAGACGCTGTGAAATTGTTGTTTAAAGAAGACATCACTCCCCGCGGTGCCGATGCGTTTATGTTCACGCTCGCTCCCATCATCTTCTTTGCGCCTTCTATCTTCGGCGCCCTGCCGCTCCTGGCCGCTATCACCGACAATCACAATCTGTTTGCGATTACTAATCTGCCGACCGGTATGTTCTACATTCTGGCAGCCGCTTCAATTCCGGTGGTGGCGCTGGTGATGGCAGGATGGTCGAGCAACAACAAGTATTCGCTCGTTGGTGGACTGAGAGCCGCGGCGCAAGCCATCAGTTATGAAATCCCACTGGTGCTCTCACTTGTCACGGTTTGCTTACTGGCTGGAACGCTTGATGTTGTTCAGATTGCAAAACAGCAAGATGGTGGGTTCTTAAACTGGAACATCCTTGGTGGTGGCGCTCTGCGTGGCGTAAACGCTGCGATTCAAACATCGCTCGCCGGCGGCAACGTTCAAGAAGTACTAAACACGTTCTATCCAGCAGGCTTCCTGTCTGCAGTCAGTGCAGTGGTTCTTATCATCTGCGCTCACATCTTGCTCGGTCTCTATCTGACCGGTGCCTGTGCTGAAATCAACCGTATCCCGTTTGACTTGCCTGAAGCTGAATCTGAACTGGTTAGCGGATACAACACCGAATATAGTGGTATCAAATTCGCTATCTTCTTCCTGGCAGAATTCACTAACTTGTTTATAGTGTCGAGCATCGCGACTGTGATGTTCTTCGGAGGCGGCGACAACCCAATCCCACAGTGGGTTCTCGACAAGCTCCCGCTTGCGCCGATTCAGGCTGCGCTCAGCACCGCACTTGATCCGTTAATCAACACGCTTCACCTGATCAACCCTGATACATTCTGGGCTGCTATATGGGTGATCGCAAAGGTTTATACCCTTGTATTTATTGCAATCTTGATCCGCGGCACCTTGCCACGCTTCCGTATCGACCAGTTGATGGACTTCGGATGGAAACGGCTCGTGCCTTTATCTCTGATTGCATTCTTCCTCGTTATATTCGCTCGCGTTCTGGTGGTATGTCATGGGTAGCAATTTGATCGGTAGAGCTTTTAGCAGTTTCGCTCGCATCGGCGAAGGTTTGAGAACAGTTCTCATGCACTCGTTCCGCGAGCCAATCACCAAGACTTATCCCGACGCGGTCTCGCAGCTGCCGCCGCACTTCCGCGGTCGGCTTGGGCTTAACGTCAATCCTGACACGGGCGAGCACCTCTGCATTTCATGCCGTCAGTGTGAGCGCGTCTGCCCTGACAAATGTATTGAGATTACAGCGCACAAAAGTCCCGACACCAATAAGTTGGAACTCATCGATTTCAAAATCGACCATGGTCTGTGCATGTTCTGCGGTTTGTGTACGGAAGTATGTCCGACTCAGTGCATCATTAATACCAATGATTTCGAGATGGCGGATTACACGCGCGAATCGCTTGTGTATGACATCAAGCGATTGACTCTGACACAAGAAGAATCCGGATATTACTTCGAGCAAAAAGAATTACCGAAGCCGAAACCGAAGCCGCCGAAACCGGCTCCGGGCGCTGCTCCTGCAGCACCTGCCGGTGCCAAGGCTGCTGCTCCTGCAGCTGGCGCTGCTGCGCCGGCTGGCGCGAAAGCCGCTCCAGCTGCTGCCGCCGCTAAACCTGCAGCTGACGCTGCTGCTGCTCCAGCCGCTGATGCTGCGAAACCGGCTGCTGATGCTGCGAAGCCAGCGGAAACAAAACCTGAAGCTGAGGCGAAGCCCGCTGAAAGCAAACCTGAAGCTCCCGCTGCAAAGCCGGAAACCGCAGAGAAACCCGCTGAGGCAAAACCGGAAGCGGCAGAGAAGAAAGAAGAAAAAGCCGACACTAAGACTGAAGGCGAAAGCAAGGAAGGTTAACGAGCATGGACCAGTACATGATCCTCAAAGAATACGTTGCCTCGTCATCTGCCGAGACAGCCGTTTTTTACGCAATTGCGATTCTCGCCATAGCGCTTTCGGTCGGTGTTATCTCTGATCGAAACGTCATCCGAAGCGGCTTTCTGTTAATCGGTGTTTTTGGTGCGATCTCCGGTCTCTTTCTATTGCTCCAGGCTCAGTTCCTAGCGCTGGCGCAAGTCATGATCTACGCTGTCGGCATCACTCTCGTGGTGGTAATCGCGCTGATGTTGACCAATCCTAAATCGGAAAAGGACAGCAGCTACGAAGAGATTGCTCCGGCGAATCAAGACGGTTCGATGCTCGGACAACTTCTGAGAGCCAAAGGTGCGCTTCCGGCTCTGGTTGGCGCGCTCTCATTTTTCACAATCTATGTTGCAATCCGTTCCGAGAGTTGGGTTTCAACTCAAGAACCGGTCGCTGCGGATAACGTTCGCGTACTTGGTGAGGCGCTGACGACTAAGTATTCGCTACCCTTTGAATTTGCATCTGTCCTTCTTCTCGCCGCTCTGATTGGAGCGATTATGCTTGCGAAAGCCGATCCGAAGGTTACACCCAACGATTCGCCAGTGGAAGAGTAGTTCTCGAGCTTCTAGTAGACAAGAAATTCCGGAGTAATCAAATGTCAGGTTTCACAAACTCTCAGATCTTCAAAGATGTGCTCTATTCCGGGCTTATCTTCGTCGCTGTCTGCGCCTTCCTCGGAACGTTCGGTAACCCGGCGACTGCGGATTGGATCCTCAATTATTCGATCGACCTCTACATTTTTATTGCGATAATTCTTGCCGGTCTCGGTTTTCTCGCCTGGGGAGCCCGTTCTTCAACTGTCATCGCCAGCGGTGCTATCGGTTCTTTCATCGTATTCACTGCGACGCAGGACATGCTTGTCAAATATCTCTCGCTGAGCGCCTTGCTTTTCGCGATTGGAATGTATGGAATGGTGCGCTCTAGAAACGCCGTGCGTGTTCTTATGTCGATTGAATTGATGCTGAACGCAGTCAATATCAACCTGATCGCATTCTCTCGCTATATCGACCCGTCTGAAGTTAAAGGGCAACTCTTCGCGATCTTCATTTTGACGGTAGCGGCCGCCGAGGCTGCGGTAGGTCTTGCTATCGTCCTTTCCGTTTACAGAAATATGTCGACTATCGACATGAACAAATTCAATTTGTTGAAGTGGTAGAAAGCCTGTTGAAGGTTTTAGAATCGCACTAAAAACGGCTGTAACGCCCACTTTTGGAGCGATTACAGGACTATTGTGCTTTCGTCAAACCTTCGCATTCTGAAGGTTGACACTAATTTATTGGTATGAGAGTGGCACGATAAAATCAATCACCCATCTGGGGGATTCTTTGATGCTTAGATCATAACTAAACTAAATACAGCTCCTTTCGGTGCCTCGGGTGTCTCCTGGTTAACCCCAGTTCGGCAGAATCAAATACAGCAGCAACGCGCGCCGTTGCTAGCAGTAACACGGAGTTTTGTATGAGTCGCAAGCTCAAATTACTAATCGCGGAGGATCATCAGATCCTGCGCATCGGTCTTCGCTTATTGATGACCGAATGGAACGATGTCGAGCTGGTCGGAGAAGCCTCCACCGGCTACGAGGCAATTGAAATTGCCAGCGAGACGCATCCGGACCTGGTAATCATGGACCTCGGCATGCCTCTTCTAGATGGGATCGAAGCTTGCAAAGTTATCAAAAAAGACCACCCGCAAACCAAAGTGATCGTTCTTACCTCGCATACGGACAGCAGAGATATTTCTGCTGCGCTTTCTGCAGGAGCGACCGGCTATTGTCTCAAAGACGTCGATAGCGATCGTTTAAAAACGGCCATTCAGTCCGTCGCGAGCGGGGACGTGTGGCTTGATTCAAGGGTAGCAGCTCAGATCATGTCAACTAAAGTGAAACCATCAGATCCTATTCAACCAAACACCACACCAAGTAAACCCGCGGGAAGCGAACCTGTTCAACCATCGTCCGTTCCGGAGATTGAAGCAGATGTTCTCTCTCCGCGGGAACTTGAAGTTCTGGCGTTACTTGTCGAAGGTTTATCCAACAAGAAAATTGCCGAGCGCTTATTCATAAGTCCTGACACCGTCAAGACTCACATTCGGCACATCATGGAGAAGCTGGCTGCCGCGGATCGAACTGATGCTGCAGTGAAAGCAGTGCGTAACAAACTGGTATGACTATCCTCGACCAATCGACACGGGGAGTCGAACAGTGAATGTGGTCAAGTCAGGATTGCTCCTGCACGCTATAGTGCCATTAAGGACGTTCATAATCTGTTGGCAGTAGTATAAACCCAGCCCGCTTGTTGCTACGTAGCTTTTGCCGGGGGTTCCTCTCCAGAATTTTCTAAACAGATCTCGCTTGTCTTCCTGTGCGATGTAATGTCCAGGATTCGAAATTTTGATGGAGACACGCGTGTCGCTTGTCTCCATGCGCACGGAGATGGTATCGCCCGTAGTGGCAAACTTTACAGCATTCGAAATCAGCTCGTCGATAACTTCACGTAATAATTCCGGGTCCGTGTGTAAGCTCGGCTCTACTTCTGATTGGAAGATTTCTACTTTCAGCTCCTTCTTCTGAATATCATTTTGCCGTTCTGCGATAACTGCATTCACGATATCCAGGGGGTTGGTCAGGCGCCATTCTGCATCGACCGAGCCGAACTCCACCCTGTATAGATTGAGCAATTTGTTCAGGCGATTCAGCAAAACTTTGTTTGAATCGTTGAGGACTAGGATGGCGTTTCTCAGTTCCGCAGTCAATTCTCCGACGTTGCCGGCTAAAATATGCTCGAGGATTCTATCAGCACCTTGAACTGGAACGCGTAGATCGTGAGCCAGAGCACTGTGGAAATCTTCGATCGCTCGCAATCTCAAAACAGATTTCTCCGCGCGAAATCGAGCGATTGAATATCGAATGCAGCGTGTTAAGGCATCAGGCGAAATACGTCCTTTGACTAAGTAGTCCTGTGCTCCACATGCGACAGACTCATCAGCAAGCGGCGTGTCATCGAGAGCCGTCAGTATGAGTATTGGCACCTCCGGTGCCAGATCGTGCACGGCGTGAAACGTTCTGATCCCCTCGCTGTCAGGTAAGGCCAGGTCTAGCAAAATGATGTCCGGTTCGAAGTTGTTTAAAAACTTGGCTGCTTCAGCGAGAGAGCGTGCGCTCAGAATTCCCTTGTTGAAATGTTCGTCACTGGAGAGGACGGACTGGATGATACTGATGAAAAATGGATCGTCCTCGATGAGAAGTACAAGCTGTCCGCTATTCTCCCGAATTTTTTCGACCTCGTCGAGTTCCGCAGCGGTAGCGTTTGTCAGCAGTCTCACCGTTGAGTCAGACGCTTCCAGCCGATGTTCTAAAACATTTGCGTCGGCGGCTCCACAGCACTTGCGACAGAGTGCGATGGAAGACTTCAGGCCTGTTAACGCCAATTGATCCTCTAGCAGATTTCGTTGTTGGACTAACTTTAACTGATCTTCCAGAACGGCGAATGATGCTGAAACCATGCTCAATCCAAGCGTTCCGGCTGTACCCCTGATGCGATGAGCAAGTATGATCGATTCAGTGATGCGTTCCTTTTTTGAGTTGCGATCTGGTACTCGAAGAAGATCTTCAATCGTATCGATCGACTCGGGGAGTGACTGTAAAAATGTTTCTGCAAGTTCACCCAGCTCTTCAACGAGGCCTGGCGGTAAAACTTTTGCCGTCTCTCCTGAATCTGTTTTAAAACCTGACATGAATTCTCCTGTTGTCATAGCTACATTTGCTAACGCATGACTTCCTGAGCGTCGCTGTAAAGAGCACCATTGGCGGTGCTAATTAGAAGACGATTACGAAGTCTATTTGTTTCGAACGTATCCACCAGGAGTTGGATTTCGTCGGTTAGCGTAGCTGGATCAAATGGTTTTTGAATTAGCCCGGCTACGCCCATAGCTGTATAGTATTCGGTTACCTCCGTCAGTACTTTCGCTGACATCATTATTACCGGAATCTCTTCGGAAAGCCCCTGATTTCGCAGAGCCTTCATTGTTGTCGGACCGTCAGAATCAGGCATCATGATATCGAGTATCACAAGGTCAGGCTCGATTCTCTTTATGTAGTCGAGCGCTTCCTCGACGTTAGTACAATATTCTACTTCCCAGTCGGCCATTTTTTCGAGCACAAGTTTGACCATCTTGCCGATGATTCGGTCGTCGTCTACGTGTAGAACTGTCTTAATTTTCATAACGATTTTAAATTACACACATTGCCAGCGCGTGTTTCAATTCGTGCATTGTTTGAAAACGCTTGGCTGGATCTTTGTCGAGACATTTAAGGACTACCGATTCGAGAACCGGAGGCACTTGAACTTTGGGATTTACGCGTTTGAACGAGTCAGCCTTAGTGTAGATCTGGTGATACATTACCTCCGGTGCAGATTGCGCTTGAAAAACCGTTTCGCCCGTCAGCACTTGATACATCAAGCAGCCCATTGAATAAACATCGGAGCGAACGTCGAGTCGGAGGCCGCGGCATTGCTCGGGACTCATAAATGCCGGCGAGCCAAAGATTTCTCCGGGAACAGTCATGACTATGTTGTTGTCGCCGGTAACTTTTGCCAAGCCAAAGTCGAGCACTTTTACCTTTGACCCCTTTTGTCCCTGGTTCAAAATGTGAACGTTGCCTGGTTTTAAATCGCGATGAATGATGCCTGCTTCGTGTGCGACAGCGACTCCCTCGCAGACCTCCATGAATATTGGAAGTGCCTGCCGGTAGTCCAGCATTCCGTTTTCTCTGATCATCGAAACCAGGCTTTTTCCGTCAAGATAATCCATCACCATGTAGAAGGTGCCTTCCCCGGTCATGCCAAAATCAATTACCGACACGAGATTAGGATGATCCAGCGAGGCTATGGCGATGGCTTCCTGTCTAAATCTCGCGACCAGATCGCCGCTTTGAGCCAGGTCAGAATGCAGTATTTTGACGGCGACAACTTTTTCCGTATAGCGGTGTCTTGCCTTATAAACGGCGCCATTACCGCCGGTGCCAAGAAGCGAAAGAATGAGATACCGATCAGTCAATTGCGTGCCAATTAAAGGGTCGGCTATCAGACCAGCTCCATCATCCGGACAGCTGTCCTGCCCGTCAACACGGGAGCGGCAACGTGTGCAGATCATCGCCACTTCGAACTGATTACTGCTCTGTGCCGCTTTTGACATATACCGCGATGTTGATGAGTGCCCTTTGGCGGTTCGGCGTAAAATCGCAGTAGTCAGATCATGTACTTTGACGAATGGAAGGCACAATTCGTGAGCGATTTCCTGTGTGCTCATTCCCGCTTTCACCATGACCATTATGCGTAGCTCCTGATCGGTCAGATTGTAATCGGAGTGAGGCAAACGGGGGAACATCTGCGCCGCTACCCTGTGCACGATGGAATCATCAATCCATGACGCTCCATGTGCCACTGAATATAGTGCCGTGAGCAGGTCGTCGGATTTCGTGTCTTTTAATAGGAAACCATCTGCGCCTGCTTCTAGCGCGGCAATTACCGAGCGCTCGTCCACATGGCTTGTGAGGATAACGACCTTCTTGTTCGTACTCTGCTTGATTCGACGAGTGGCCTCTATGCCGTCAATCTCAGGCAAGCCAATATCCATTATGACGATTTGCGCATCGGATTGATTTGCCAGCGCCACACCGTCAGTGCCAGTACGCGCTTCTCCAACTATCTTAATTTGACCGCTACTCTCCAGTGACAATTTTACTGAAAGGCGAACCAGGTCGTGGTCCTCAATAATTAGCGCAGTCACTTTCCCCTGATTGTCACTCTGGACGGTTGAGCCGTACTTTTGTTGTAGCTGTTGAGGCATGTGTCTTTCCCTGAGTTCGTCTGCGGAGGAATCCATACCACTACTATCGCCCGGATTACCGAGCGGCCACAATTACCTAGTAGTTTGATTCCACCGTGTTCGAAGGATGACCGTTTCGCGTGGAAATGTCACTCAATCGGCGTTTCGATAGCTAATCCCGCGGGACTACTGCTGTCATCCATTCGGGTGATTTGAGGGTGAAAAGCCCGCGAAATCTAGGTCAGTGCCTGGCGTAGGAAGCCTAGCGCCCAATCATGAAGTTGGTTCCATCCGATGACGTGCCGCATGCTGGTCATCCGGCGGCGCTTCTCTTCAATACCCATACTCAAAGCCTTTGCCAGTGCATCGGAAAATTCAGAAGGACTGGTTGGCGAAACCAGAAGTGCTCCCTGACCGAGTTCTGCCGCGCAGCCGGCCCGATCGCTGAGTATGAGCGTACCTTGCTCGTCTTGACGGCAAGCGACGTACTCTTTAGCGATTAAGTTCAATCCGTCTCTTACGGAATTGACGGTCATCACATCTGCCGCCTGGTACCAAGCTGCAAGCTCTTTCTGGTTGAGTTGAGCCTGTATATGGAGAATTGGACGCCATCCATCCTGCTCGTACTTTTCGTTCAGCTCCTGAATTTTTGCTTCTACCTTTTTAGAGTATTCGGAGAAACTTGGTTCATTCGATTGAGCCGGTTGGGAAATTTGTACATAGTGGAAGCGGCGGTGCATGTCCTTCGCGTTTTCCAAGTAATGCTCAAGACCGCTCAGCTTCTCGAGAACGCCTTTGGTGTAATCAAGACGGTCGATGCCCAGCAAAATCTGGTTGGCAAGCCTGTGTTTAACCGGCAACGCCTCAGCCATCGGTCTCGACGTTTTAGCGAGCTTGTGCCACTTCGAAACGTCGATACCCAGTGGCATCACTACAATTTGTGTTTTCTGACCTTTGAAAGACACCGTCATCTTCAAACTGTCGACCTGGGCCGCGTCGCAGAGCGCTTCCACTGTTTGCAGGAAGTTGTGAGCGTACTCGGCTGTGTGGAAACCGATCAGGCGATTGCAGAGTAGAGATTCGACCAGTTCTTTTGTGACCGGCTCGTGTTGCATTATTGCAACTTCCGGCCACGGGACGTGCCAGAACTGGCAAGCTATGGTGCCTCGTTCCGACGAGATCAGCGGGGCGCACATCGCCAGTTGGTAGTCATGCAACCAGCAGAGGGTCGGGAAACTTTCTGAGAGAACTGATTGGCACTCGGATGCGACTCGCGAGCAGAGCATCTTGTAGTTCTTCCAATCCTCTGCATCAAACAGCGCGTGTTCGCGCATTCCGTGAAGCAATGGCCAGAGATAGTTGGCCGAAAAACGTTTGTGCCCGTCAATCAATCGTTTTGGAATGCTTGTGGAGTAGAAGGCGAATCCGGAGTTGATAGAGGGAGAAAAGTTTCGGACTTGATCAAACGGAATCGGCTCCACGTCAGAACTCTGGTTTTCAATCGAGAACCAGTGCACTTTTGTGCCCAGGCGTTTGACGATAGGCTCAAGACTGGTTGCCACTCCACCGGTTTGACCAGGTCCGCTGAAAGAGAGCACTTTGAGCGTCGGAAGATGGATGTCGAGATCGACTATATCTTCTGCGGAGATAGGCGTAAGCAGTGGGAGAGCATGTGGGCTTATTACCATTCGGACGCGCCTCGTGCAGATTGAGCTGTGTTTTCAATTCCGCGAAAGTCAGGCAAGTGCGCGACGATGCACGACGGAAGCAGCGCGCTTCCATCCCGAGCTCGCGGAGGACGCCATTTGAATAAAATCGATTCGATATTTCATCGATTGAAAGACTACATATAAGGTAAAGGATATTGGAGTGGTAATCAAGTAACTACATGACCATTTTTGGCAAGGTTAAATGAATGTTACGTTGCGGACTGACCGTTACTCCAGAGCAAGTAAATATCAGGGTTTCACCGACTTATCCGGTTTTCAAACGGGCGGAAGCGGGCTACCCCAGAAATAGGCTTTCGTAGAGTGTTATCAGTGCCGGAAAATAAACTGAGGAGCTGGTTTGTATGACGGTCCAAGCCGGGTGATACTGCTGGTGGTGGCGATCCGGTTTCTCTACCATCGTTCGTATCGAACTAACTTGGTTCAAGTAACCCTGGCAAATCTACTACTTCGACGCGCCCTGCCTTCAAGTCCACCGTGGGTACAAGAGCTCTAACGAAAGGCACGAGATAAGTTTCCTTCTTGTCTTTACTGGAAACTTCCAGGAGCTCAGCCGAGTTGCCGGTGATACCGCTTATGGTGCCGACTTCTTTACCTTCGGTCGTAAATACTGCTAATCCGACCAAATCGTTGACCCAGAATTCATCCTCTTCCAGTTCATTTAGCTGTTCTCTGGTGGTGAACACCTGGGCGTCCAGGAAGTGTTCTACGGATGTTCTATCGGAGTAGTTTTCAAACTTGACATACAGCATTCGCTTTTCAAGTTTTACATCTTTGATGTCTACACGCAGGCGTTCTTTTCCTGCGAGAATTTCGACATCGTCAATGTCCAACAAAAGAAGCGGATTGTTTGTCTCAGGGCGAATTTTGACCTCTCCCCGCAGTCCGTGAAAACCGACAATCTTGCCGACCGGAAAATTATATTCACTCATGAGTTTTTGCTCGTTGTGGTGTCACAATTGGTGCCGCGTCCTGTTTCCACCGTTTAAACAAGGCGTTATCGAAATCAAATTGATCGAGGACGCGTCCGACGACAAAATCGATTTGATCAGACACGCTTTCAGGGCGGTGGTAAAAACCCGGGCTAGCACAGGAGACTATTGCACCTGCTTCGGAGAGTGCCACCATATTTTTCAACTGAATATGACCGAAGGGCATTTCGCGCACGACGACAACCAGTTTTCGCCGTTCTTTTAAACACACTGCAGCTGCGCGATGGACCAGGTTTTCGGTCAAACCATTAGCAAGTGCGCCGAGCGTTCCTATGCTGCACGGCAGAATGGCCATGCCTAGCGTCTTGTAAGACCCGCTGGATACAGACGCTCCGTAGTCCATCAGATAGTGATGCTTTATCGGAGCATTTTCCGGCAACTCCAGATAGCGAAGCAGACCTTGAGTGTCGTTCTCTGCCAAAACCAGGTCATGCTCTTCTTTCATGACTCGCAGAGCGGCTTTCGACATAACTAACTCAACAGGTTGTTCTATGCTGAGAAGATATTGCAGCATGCGTAATCCGTAGATAACGCCGCTCGCGCCTGTTATCCCGAGAACAAAAGGAGTCTTTTTCTCGCTCATGAATCTCACTGTCGTGTTGAAACGCCAGTCAGTCTAACCTGAAACAACTGCGCCCGTAAAGGACGTTCAGCGCTACTGTAAAGGGATTAAAACGCCTCACCGGGTTTCGCCTGACCCTGTTGTGCGTCGCCTTGCGCTCCACCCTGTTGAAAATTTGGTGGCTGTTGTTGGAAATTAGGAGGCGGTCCTCCTGGCTGGAAGTTCTGTTGTGGGCCACCCTGTTGCATGCCTTGTTGGGTGCTTTGCTCAGGGGTGAATGTCTTCTTCTTGTTTCGAAGAAATGCAGGCAGCCCATCGTCTGGTTCCGGCGGTTGGACTGGCGCGACAGCTTGAGGTTGTTGCACTTCTTCCTGCGGCGCTCTAGTAGCGGGCTGGAAGCGTCGGAAATTACCGGGGCGTGTGCCGTCCTCTAGCGAGGGAGTGACCTCGTCGAGATCAACTGACAAAGCACCTTTTGATGGTGCAATGCTAAGCTTCAGCGGCGCGTCGAGGCGCACCGTCAGTGGTGACCCGCTGTAGATGTAAATTTCATTTCCCTGGCGCCGAATAGAACGAATCACCGGTGTTCCGTACTGCGAACCTTGTCCTCGTCCACCATCGTTGCCCATAATCGGATCACGGAAAAACTCTCTTTTGTTTACGACTTTCGGTCCTCGATTTCCCTGACCGGCTCTGGTGTCGAACCCGGGGTGCACTGCATCGAAACTAGCCTGACTGCCGACATAGCCCATTCCCTGGTTGTTCAATTCCTTGTTTGCTTTGCTGTATTTGCCGGATTTGATGTACTCCGGCATTATCGTGGCGACAACCGGATAGGTCATTCCATCCGGAGTGACAAGCGACGTCAATTGAGTTCGCAGCTTGCCTATCGGTTTTGGTTGTCCTTTAATTTTCCGCTGTTTCCCTGAAGGAATAGCTTCCACGACTTCGCCGATAATGCGTGAGCCATTTGGAATTACGACGTCGGTTGCATTGGCAAGGACCGGAGAAGTCACTTCGATCGAGAACTTCTGACCTTGCCTGGTTTTCGACGAGATCGTCTCATTCATTCGACCTTCGAAATGCGAACCCATAGGGATCAGGACGGTTTTGCCGTGGATCGTATTAGGAGCTCGGTAGAACTTTTCCGGATCGGTTTGTTTACCACCCTGTGCACACGCCCCGTCACTGAAAACCGTGATGCCTAGTCCTAGACTCAGGACTGACAAAACTAAAAGGTTTCGCTTCTTCATTGCTGGTTGATGTCCTGTGACTCAGTCGGCCGGCTCTACTGGCTCCGGCTCGGTTTCGGTTTGCTCTCTGCGTTTCATCGGTTTCAATCTGTTGTAAACGTAAACGATGAGGAACGCTACACTTAATATTGTAAGGATCAGCGTAATTAACCGCCACAATCCCATGACGTAGCTTACCAGTCCAGGAGCCATAATCCCGAAAGCAACGGTGACAATGAGACCACCGCCGATAAATTTTAGAAGCTGTTTTTTGTCGTAGTGAATCATATCAAAGACCGCATGGTGAGCCTGGAGCGGGTGACCGCACAGGATTCGAGTAAGCCTATTCAGGTGGATTCAGTTTTTCCTCGAACTGCGCAAGAATAATTGGAGCAACTACTTTTGTGGCGACGAACCATGACCCGACGATAAATAGCGGCAGGGCGAAAACTCGCACCAGGAGAGGAATGAATTGGTAAAAGAAAGTAGTTAGAACGATTGCGCAGCCGACGGTGACGATCTGGCAGCCGCGTGTAATCAGCTGTTCCTGATCCGGTCGGCTCATACCTTTGAAATAGCGGTCCAGAATGGCCATGTAGTTGGACCACATGTTGCCGACGCCGGTGACCCCTTGCTTGAAGCCTCTGGTCTCTGTAATGTTTTTCGGTTTCAGCCGATTGGACGGAACGTCTCTACTGTCCCCCGAGCCATTGCCAGATGGAGACGAAGGTGCATCCGTCTTTCCCTTTGCTCCTCTGAGTTTGCCCAGGTCCATCATCCCCTCCAAAATCTCTTCGCTCAACTATCTTACTTGGAATTCTATTTGCGATCACGCTTTTTCAATCTGAACAGATCGTCTTCGACTTCTTTTCTCAGCGGATCGCTGTCTTCGGAAGCCTCGAGGAAATTGTTGGCGTAATCAATTGCCTTCGTGTCGTCCTTCTTCGTCCGGTAGTAGAGCTTGTAGAGCCCGTAGTAGGCGTCCGGGTGCTGCGGGTCCGCAATCAATGCCTGTCTGTAGTGGTCGATTGCTATTTCCGGAAGCTTCCAGGTTGCGTTACCGAGTTCGGTATGGCGCTTAGCTTCGTTTCGTTGGCTAACTATTTTGCTTATGCCCTGTTCTGCTCGAGGTGCAACTTCGTTGATTTCTTTTGCGTACCCGTATGCCTCCTCTGCTGACTTTAAATCACCATCGTTGTAGGCTTGTTCGCCGAGGCTGAGCAGTTCGTATGGCTCTTCCCTGTGAGAAGTAATCACTTGAGAAAAGAGCTGACGAGCGTGACGAAAGCGGGGCGGACTTTCAGAGAGCGCCTTTTCAGCTTCCGATAATTGGATCTTTTCAGTCAGATTTTTGGCACCTGATTTAACCAGGTTACCCTGAACGCTTTGTTCGGTGACCACACGCTGAACCTTGTCGAGAAGGTCCGACCATCCGGAAGGGTATTGTCCTTCCTTGCGAGCTTTCTGGAAATACACGCGCGAGAGACCGAGCAGCGATTGAGGGTCGTTGTCTTTGGCACCGAGTATGGTTCTATACTCCGTTTCGGCTACTTCGAGTTTCCCCTGTCTAAGAGCCAGTTCTGCCAGATCCCCTCTCAAGCGCATGTCGTTAGGCAAAATTTCGAGCGCGTTATGCATTTCGGCAATAGCGAGTTCACCGTCGCCGCGTGCACTGTAGTATTTAGCCAGGTTTTTATACGGCTCCGGATTTCTGGGATCAAGTCGGTTAGCTTCTTTCCAGCTTGCCAGAGCAGATGGACCGTCGCCTTGAACTCTGTAAATATCGCCCTGGACTCTGTACCAGTCGGACCCGCGCTGATCCCGAGGAATGGAGAGAAGCTCAGTGAACCCCTCTTCGTGTTTGCCTTTGTTTGTGAGGTAAATCGCTTTCTGAATCCTTGCCGGATGGAAGTTCTTATCCTGCGAAAGCGCATCATCTATGAGTGCTTTTGCATCCTCGTCATGCGGATCAACCTTCAAGAGTGCTTCAGCAAGCAGGGAGCTGGTGTATGGATCTTCGGCCATTTTTGCCGCTTTTCGTAGCGGCGGAATTGCGCCCTCTGGGTCGTCTTGAGCAAGTTTTACCAGTCCAAGGGTCTGCTGTGCGATCACAGTTCCCGGATCGTCTTTGATTGCGCGCTTCGCCAGTGACTCAGCTGCTTCCAAATAGAGATCGCGTTTAGCCGGAGAGGCGACGGACTTAGAGTGTATGTATGAAACAAAACTTCCTGCCGCCTTGATATTAGGGTTGTCGGAAAACTGCTCCTTGCCCTTTTTCATAATTTTTTCGGCTTCGATGACCTTCTTCGGCCACATCTGTTTTGCCAGAGCTACAGCCAGACCTGCGTGAGCATCTCCGGTGTCGTCCTCGCCAATCAAGCTGCGATAGGCATCTTCAGCAGCCTCGAATTTATTTTTCAGCAAGAGTTCATCTGCTTCGATGAGAGAGGATGCTCTCTTTCGCTTGACTGGAACCGGCTCTCCCTCATCGTTTCCGGTGTCTACAGCCTTTTTAGGAGGTTGTCTTTTAATATCAGGAAGGTCGGAACCATCTGATTCATCTGCACTGCCTGCCTTCTGGTCGCCAGCTGAAGATGAGCCGGTAGGCGGCGCGACCTGTTCGCTTTCCGCTTGCTTTGGTGCCGGTTCTCCTGATGGAGAGCCCGTATCCGTTGGTTGCTCCGCAGATGGCGTTGAAGTTTGGTCCTTTGCCGTCTCAGGTTCTGCACCACCTGTAGTGTCGGTTTCGGAATTCTTCGCTTTTGACTTCTTGGACTTCTTGCTGGTTTTTGTCGACTTTGTCTTTGCTGGTTTATCCGAAGCCTCGTTGGGCTCCGCTTCGAGACTTTGCGGGGTCAGTTCGGACTTAGGTTCCGTCTTTGGGTCCGATGCGCTTTCAGTCTTAGATTCTGATGCTGCTTCCCTCTCTCTTTTCCTGGAGCGAGAGGACGAGGATTTCTTTTTGGTCTTTGATGATTTCGTTTCATCAGTCTCAGTCGAGGTGGTGTCGCCAGTGGTGCCGGAAGACTCGGTCTGCTCCGCCGCTGGCGTGCCGTCTGCAGGTGTCGATGCACCGGCAGGTGGCTCTAGCGACCCGGCTGTGGCCGAGGTCGAAGGATCTTTCGAAGATGGAAGGTCGGCGCTCTCCGCCGTGTCGGCGGCAAGCGCTGTCGTATGCGCGGTCGCGCCGGGACCGAGTAGCATGCACAACGACATGGAGATGGCTATCAACGGATTCGATCCAGCCGAGAAACTGGAGCCAATCAAGGGGTTCCTTTTGTTAGTCATAACAGGTAGTAAACCTTCAGTCCTTCTTTTGAAGATCATCGTACTTTTTCTTTTCTCGCTCAGATTCCTTTTTGTCGCCCATTTTGTCGAGTACTTCTGACAACATTCTGTGTGGTTCCGGCAGCTCGGCTGCCAGGCGAATAACTTGTTTTAACGAACTGGCGGCCAGTACCCAGTCGGAGTTGCCCATCGCCTGCTTGGCGGTGGTCATCAGTCCATTTACTCTGGAGCTGTCCAACTGTCTCAACGCGTCATCGGCTCCGGGTGCTTTCAGTGAAGAGCCCATCCGATAATCGACTTTGGCTCCGGCCATGTCTCCGGATTGCTCCTTGACACTGCCGCGCAAGAGATAGGCTTGTCCTTCTTCCGGATATTTATCAAGGATGCCTGAGAGATCGGCGATTGCGCCTTCTTTATCGCCGGAGGCGATCTTCTGCTCGATGGCGGCGTACTGCTGAGGGCTTACTTTTGAGGCTGGCGGTGCTTTTGGATCTACTTTAGGTGCTTCTTGCGGAGTGCCACCGCCAGGAGTGGCGGCACCGCCTGCACTACCTGCAGCGGTTCCAGTCGTAGCGGCGCTGGTGCCTGCACCAGCTGATGAGGCAATCGCTGGTTGACCCGTCAGCCTGGCTATGCCTTGCAGCAGATCCGGATTGACGTAGGCGTTTATGGATTTCGCTTTCTCGTATGCTCGAAGAGCCAGGTCATTGTTTTTAAGAGACTCCTGAGCCTTGCCGTAGATGTACAGGAGTTCCGCGTCGTCCGGTCTCTTTTCCAATTCCTTCTCGATTTTCAGGCGCGACTCTTCCAGCAACTTGGGTGTGGCAAGTGCCGATGAGACTACCATCAAGTGGAAAGATGTTCGAGCTTTATGCAAGGCCGGATTGTTGGGCTGTAATTGCCAGCACTTGTTGTAGCAGGCCTTGGCGCGTTCGAAGTCTCCTGAAAGGGAGTAGGCACCCGCAAGCGTCAGATTGTTATCAAACGAATCAGAAATTGCTACGGCTTCCTTTGCTGCGTTAACCAGCCCCCGTAGCGCATCTGCGTTATTCGGGTTGATGGTGGCTGCTCGCCGATAGCACACGCCGACATTCGAAAGACGCTTCAAATACAAAGGTCCGCGACCCTGTTCTTTCGCTTTCAGCGTCACATCCCAGAGGATGTCTCCCATCAGGCAATGGCAGTTCGACAATTCATTCTGCTCTTGTTGATTCCAATCTTTATTGATTGCCGTTCTCAACTCCTCGTACGCTTCAACTATCTTTCCTTGCTTGTACATCACGCGAGCCAGGCGGAATCGGCTTGGACCGTTATCTCGCATTTTGACGCACTTGCGATATTCAACGATTGCGACTGGATAATTTCCGGCGATATCGGCTTCGTCAGCCAATGCGGCTCTTACGTTGTAGTCGTCCGGATTCTTGCCGATGGCGCGTAAGCAGTTGTCCAGGTGCGAGTCAGCAGGCATGTTTGCCGGGTCCGCATAAAGCGCTTCTCTATAATGATTGATTGCTTCATACCATTTCTTCTTTGAAGCCAGTAAGTCTGCGTAGTGCAAATGGGCGCTGGACAAATTCATCCGGAATGTCTGGTTCTCCGGATCTTGATTGAGCGCTTCTTCGTGTTCGCGGATGGCGTCGTTCCACAATCCTTTGCTTCCCAGCTCCACGCCTCGATTATTGTGTTCCATTGGATTGCGAGGTGGAGGAGTTTGCAAGACTACTCCACTGCCGCCGCCACCGCTGGAAGTGGCACCGGAAGTGCGCGCTCGCGTCTTCTTAGCCTCAAGTGGACCGGATAGTAAAAGGATTAAGGTAAGTGTTGATGTAAGAAGCAGTGGAATACTTCTTGCTAAATTCATTTTTGTTATCGGACGTGTAGTATCGGCTTGCCGAGTCATTTGAACGCGATCTCCGCTGGACCCTAAAAACTCTATGCACGATAGAAGGGGTTAATATCCATTCTATCGACCTTAAATTTTTACGCTGCAAAAAATGCGGCGACAATCGGGTTTTACCCGTGTTTTCAAGTGGTCTTGTGAAAATTGTTATCTACGATACAATTTTGCCCGGGAATTTTCTCTTCATATTGACAATCGCCTCCAAAAAGATTAAAAATTGGTAACTTCGCTTGCTGCCAGGTCGCAGTGTGCCCAATTTCGGAGGATGCAAGCCGGCTGATAAATTGTTAGACTGATCTTAAGCAGCATATAACTCTTCTACTTAGGGCATTTTGTTTTTGAAGTTCTCTTACTAAGGCACAAAGAATTCACCGAGTCACGCTCTAGTCTCGATGATCGATTCCCCGGGAGGGATAAAGGTGAAAGCCTCTAAATATCAATTGCCGGCCGTTCTTGCAGTTTTTTCTGTACTTGTTTCGGCTATGCCATCTTCAGCTCAACTTCCGCCGGTCAACTGGGGCAAGTCTGTTCACGGACCCGGTGATAACCAGTACGTCGGCGATCAACAAGGCATGAGACATCCGCCGAATACGACACCGACTCGTCCGCAGGTCGTTCCCATGATGGGTGGTGGCGGAGGCGGTGTCGGTGGACCGGTTGCTTACAGACCTACTCCGAAGCGTCCGAAACCAGACATCTCACTTCAGCCGATTCCTGCTGATGAGCCTGTGGCTCCTCCAGGGTTTCCTCCTCTTCCCGATCGTCTTGATCTGCCGGGCGTGGATCAGGTCACATCCACCTTCTCCAGTTCTGGTGGTGGCGGCGCAGGCGGCGGTGGTCCGATGGGCGGCGGTGGAGGCGGACCGATGGGCGGTGGCTCGAACGTCAATCCATTTCAAGGCAAGAAGCAAGGCTATGCCCACTATGAACCCGGCTCCTTCTCCGGCCAGTCCAGAGGCGGTGGCGGCGGTGGTGGCGGTGCGTCGCCGATGAGTGGTGGTGGCGGCGGTGATTTCCATCAGCACTACAACCACAGTGCACCCGGCTCGTTTGCAGAGCCTCAACAGAAGGGTGTCGGTTATTACAAATGCCGTGAGGCCGCTCCACAAAGCAAACCAGTAGCATTTGAAGAGTCATTCGGATCAGATTCGGCTAACAAACCGCCTGCATATGCAGGTGCCAGCGCGGCTGACCTGAAGAAGCTCGGTCGTGAGCCAAAGCTCAACGATAGACAGAACGGCGGAGATTCTCAGCCCGAAGCTCCCACGCCAGTTTCCATCAACCAGGCTGCCACGCAAGACCTCTCTCTGCCGGACGATGAGTTCCATTCGCGCAGACCGCCTAACAAGGCAGGCAAGGTGCTCGGCAGGATCGGACGTCGCATCGGCAATCGCGCCGGCGCGATGATGAACCAGGGGATGAACATGGCGACCATGGGACTGACGAGCGGTAGATAACTCACTGGCTAGGCGAAGGAGATTTGAACTATGAGGAAGACAATGAAGCACGGTTTACTAGCATTAACCCTTTTAATCGGTACTGTATGCGGTGCCCAATCAGCGTCTGCGCAAGGTGGATTTTCAGGTCATATTCAGCAAAACAAGTTGGACAAAACCAAGTTTTTCAATGCACCAAGACAGATGCAAATCCTGGACGAGCGTCCTATTATCAAGGATTTCCGGGAAGCTCCGGCTTCGTCTCCGATGATTGCGCTGCCTCCTGGTCCTCAGGGGAATATGGGCGGGTACGGCGGAAATGGCGCGGGCGCCCTCGGTGATGTTCCATCCGGTGGCGGTCCTGGCAGCGCTCCTGTCCAGTTGGGCGGACCCGGCGTACAACCCTACCGCAACGCGGATAGCGGCGGTCAACTTCCACTGCCCAAGTCGGGTTTCAACGGACCCTCAAACATTCCGGCTCGTGGACTCGGACCGAAAGGACCGTTAGCTGATGCAACCAGCACCAACCGTTTGATGGGCAAGATGATGAAACCGAAAGAGCAGATCGGCGGAACCTATCCTGCCGGTAGTCTCGGTGGCGGCCGCGGGCGTTCAATAAACAAGGGACCAGCCGCACCGGTTGCCGCTTCATATGGCAGCAACTACGGGACGGGCTCGGGCAGCGGAACTTCAAGCGGAAGTGCCGGACGCACCGACACTATGGTTCGCGGTACGCTGCTCGGCAAGACGAAATAGTAATAACCCAGACCATTTAGAGGATAAATGCGACTAGTACAGACCACCCTCCTGATCCTTCTTAGCGGCTGCCTATGCAGCTGTGGAATGGGATCCGGCTCTGACAAAGTAGCCGACGGAAATCAGGGCGGTGGTCGTTCTGGCGTTCTCGGACGCATGCACCCCAAGGCCAGTGCCGAGACCGTCGAAGAACTCAAGGCTGCCGAGGCGCAAGCACGCGAAGAACAAATGCGCCTGGCACAACAGAATCAGCAGGCCAGCATGAACGGCATGGGGCGAGTGCTTCCACCGGTGTCGACCGACCCGATCGCAGGGGGATTGAACGCCGCTCAAGCTGACGGGCCGATTGCCAACAATTACACACCGACTTCGAATCCGACAGCCAACGCTCTTGCTTCGGCTGCGGCTCAGTCGAACAACGGTAATAGTTCTACAATCAGTTCGAGCACCGTTACTCCGGCCAAGGATCTCGGAACTTCGATGGAAGCTCCACCGGCGCAAATGGAAGCGGCAACATATTCCCAACACTATATGTCGGGCAGCGTGCCGCCACCGCCTCCTGGTGCTGTCGCCGGAGGTCTGGTTCCGCCACCACCGGCAGTGACGCTTTCGACTAACGCCGCGATGGCCTATGGTGGGCAAGACAGCAATCCATATGCCAATCCGTACATGAATCCATACGCGATCCCATATCCTCAGTATCAGCAGTTTCAACAAGCGCCACCGCCCATGATGCAGCCGCCTCCACAGGCGGAACCTCAGCAGCGTCCGCAAGGCTTGTTCGGAAGCGGTAAAAAACGTGTCGTCGATGAGGATGATGACGAAGACGCCTCGGAAGCAAAAGCCGATAAGAAAGAAACTGAGTTTGTTCCAATTCGTCCAACCGGCATGGAAGCTCGATCGCCTTACAAGCAGAAGGATGATTTAAAACTTCTCTGGACCGGTGCTCTCAATACTTACCAGATGCAGAAGCTCCAGGAGCGTGATAAAGAGCTCAACTTCATCCTCAAAAAGGTTGATGTCGGTTTGCCTCCTGATTCATCAAAGGGCATGTTTACCGTCGCGCCGAGGCGCGTGCAGTCTATCTTCCGTCCGATTGCATCGGAGAGGAAGTCTATTGAACAAGTTCGAAAAGTACAGTTCGACATCGTGCAGGCTTATTACCGTTACCTCTACGCGTACAACAAATACGCGATTCAACAACAGACGGTTCAAGCAAGAAAGCAAGAGATCGAAGTAGCAAGTTCGCGCGCAGAGAAGCAACGTGCCGAAGCCGATATGGCACGTGCTCAGGATGCTGCGCAATCAGCGACTGAAGACATGCGTGCCGCTCAAGAAGAGTTGGCTGCAACGGCGGGCGCGCAAGCTGCGCGTACAGTTATCGGCAGAATATCTGGTATCACTCCCAGCGTCCAGGCTCTGGCTCAAGCGGAGAAATCCGCCGAGCCAATCGAAGTTGATTCGAAGAAGACTGGCTCGGGCGGCGGTATGTTTGGCGGTATGGGGAACTTCCTCTGGGGTGGCAACAAGGAATCGAAGACTGAGTCTGTAGAAACCGCGAAGGCACCCAAAGAAAAAAGTCCGAAAGTAAAACCGGACAAGAAAGGAAAAAAGAGCGCTGATCTAGCTGAGGATAAAGAAGACCTCACTCCTTCCCGCTCTGTTGCTATGAAAAACACCAAACGCGAACCCGAGAGGCAAGCGCCTCCGGAACGAGCGGTTTCAAACAGTCCAATCAACTTCGAGTTGAAGGACATTGAAATCACCGCCCGCAAGTCAATCTTGACTGTTGCTATTCGCAATACAGGCTCCGAAAACTTCAAGTTCACACCGGAAGCAATCTCGATTGCCGAAGGTGACAAGAAGATTGCCGAAGCCTCTATGCGAGCCGAGTTCGATTCAACATCCGTGAAGCCCAATGGGGAGGTACAAGGAAAAATAACTATCTTTGGACGTCCATGGAACGACCGACTTTCGGTCATCATGTCTGACGGTTCCAACAACATACAACTGAAGCGCAACCATAACTGAAGGGGTCTTTGCTTATCGCTGCAAAGCCCGTAAGTTCACTCACATTTAAGCTGCACTAAACCACTCCGCTCACTTCAGGTAAGAAGAATGATCATACTGCGCCAAGCATTGGATCGCCGCGCCCGTATTTCGTCCGTGATACGTGCGTTGGTTTTGATGATATTTATGGTGACTCTGAGTACGGCAGATGCTCAGGCTCAACAACAGGCCGGCGGTAATACCAACACCGGCAAAGACGAAGGCGCAGCAATCGATCCGAACACCAACAACATGACCGGTTGGTCGACCCGTGACAATTATTTCAAACGTTATCCTTTTGCTTCGAGCGCATATCAACACGATCAAAAATCGCTCCATCACAGAGGAACAGTAGAGAACGCAGGTAATACTTCGTTCCTAGATGGGCTGTTCGGTGATGGTTCGGACAGCGACTTCAGCTCTTTGTTCGGAGGTAGCAGCAATCCGACTTCGCAGGCTCCGGTGGAAAGGCTTCAGCAGTCCGATCCGCCCGCTGCCGGTTCTCCAGTCACGGCTTACCCTTTCTACATCAAATTCTGCAATGACAATCCTTACCAGGGCGTCTGCTATTGGCAGATGGGTGAAGCTGTTGACACTCCAGCAGCCGCTCGAGATATGGAACTGTTCGAAAACGTTCTCACAACATTTGGTTATCCCGTATCCGACACTCAGTTTCAAATCATCCAGCGAGAAAACTTTCAGCGCTTACTCGAACTGCTTTACGATCCCGAACGCAATACCTGGATGATGACGAACACCGCGCAGATTGCCGGTGCGTCCGCCTCCAACAGTTTGGCATCAGCTTCCGAAAATGCCTGGAATACCTGTCTCGATTACATAATGGACGGCGCTGATGGAACCGGAGTTCTGATTAACGTTGCCAACGAACGCTCCGCCACGCCGATCGCTAATCCGAACGTGCTCTATAAGCAGGTTTCGGAAGCCATCTATATGGTTCAACGGATGTACCGCGAAGTTTTTGTGCCGATGGCGATCCTGTTCCTCCTGCCCGGTGCCGTAGTCACACAGGTGAAGGCGACCGTCCGGCAGGGCTTCAACATCGAGCAAACTCCGAATCCGTTTGAAGGAATTCTTCGTTCAATTATCGCTGTATTTTTGATACCGGCCACCCAGGTCATCGTAAGCTACTCAATCGATGTCGGTAATTCGATGGCGGATGCTTGTAAGGAGTGGGTGGACATTCCGCTTATTCTCGACTGGTCCCACGAACTGACTTATAACGTTAAACCAGAGAATCATAAGAACGTGATCTCTCCTCCGGAGGCTCAAGGTGGCGCCGGCGGTGCCGCTGCAGGCGGTGGCGGTGCTACCGGTGGTGGTGGCGGCGGCGGCGGACTCCTCGGTGGGCTCACTTCTGCTATAGGCGGGTTGTTCGGAGGCTTCGGATCCTGGATCAGCGGACTGTTTGGAGCACTGATGGCTCCATTTATTGCAGCGTTCGACGGACTATTCGGATCCGGCGGCGACGGTATCGCCGCGAACATACCTGAAAACCAAACAATCCATGAAGACCAGCTTGCATTGTCGCAGTACTATCAGGGAATGGTGAACGGAACGGTATTTTTCGTTTCCCTGACGATCATCATGTTGACCGCGTTTCAGCTGGTCTACATTTGTTACCTTTACCTTCTCGGACCGCTCTCGGCAGCTCTCTTCGCCTGGCCGATCGTAAGTTCCAGGAGTTACTTCCGAGCCGTGTTCGGAAAGTGGGTCGAAGCGATCATTTGTATCTCCCTCTGGCGATTTTATTGGGTGGCAGCGCTTGCGATTATGACACAGCGCCTCGTCTACATAGGTGGTGGGAAATTCGGGACCGGCGATTTGCAGTGGGAAGCAATCATATTTTGTTGCTCGCTCGGTCTCATGCTCTGGTCCGCGATGAATCCGTTCGTGTACGATCCTGCTAGTGCGGCGGGTGACATCGATAAGACTGCCAAGACCGGTCAGAGCCTCGGTGGTGGTGCCGGTGGTGGCGGCGGCGATGCCGGTGCCGGTGGCGGTGGCGGCGGCGGTGGCGGTGGCGGTGGCGGTGACAATACGCCGCAAGTGCCGAGTCAGACTGCACCATCAGCACCAAGTACCGCCGGCGGTGGCAGTACAACAAACAACACCACGACGTCTTCTTCCGGACCAGGCGGTGCCGAAAGTAATCAGACCGTGGCACTATCATCCAGCTCCTCTGGCGGACCTGACGGCGGCGGTGGAGGATCGGATTCCGATTCTTCCAGCAGCAGTGGTGGACCGCAGGGCGCTCAAGGTCCTGATTCTGCCAGTCCCGACACATCACTCCCGCCCTCGGCATCGTCGGATGGCGCCGGAGCGGGTGGCAGTGGCTCGGGCGACGCTGGTGGACCTGGCGGATCAGACGGTGGCGGTGCTCCGGATGTGGCTAACCTGCCACCATCCGCCGATGGCGGTGGCGGCGGCGGTGGTGATGCCGGCGGCGGTGGCGGAGAAGCTATGCAAGCTGCCGCGGATTGCGGTCTGCCAACCTCTGCGATGCCTTCCGACGGACCTCCTGTCGGACTTGGACCCTCATCCTCAGGACCCTCCGCCGTATGCAACAGCAACGCAGATTACGCATCGGCTGCTGCTTCTGCGGCGGCGCAAGGAGCGACTGCAGCGGGTGGAGCTGCATCCGGTGCCGCTAGTGCCGGCGAGGTTGCGCTCAACATCGATGTATCGGGCTCCGGCGGCGACGACTCCGGTGGCGGCTCGCCACCGCAGGCTGCACCACCTGTGCCACCACCTCCCAGCTTCGGCGAAGACGCGTAGGGGGGGCGGAATAATGAAAAACACAGAAAAGAAAACTGCCTTCGATACGCCAGAGCCAAAAGCCAATAAGGAAAACGAGACGATGAAGACTAATTCAAAAGCAGAAACTTTGAGACCGGGACTCCTGGCTCTCTGTCTTCTGCTTGGTGCGTTTATGTTTTCCAACGTGCAGCAAGCATTCGCTGCCGGTCCCGACTCAAACCCATTGACTCACTGGGACACTCGCTACAATTACTTCCTGCGATTCCCGGCGGCTGCTCAGCACGGCATCCGGCACCAGTACAACCCGCAGGGTGGACATGATGTGGTTGAAAACCAGAGATCGATGGGACCGGGCATGGTCACGCACTCCAAGTCCGGGCAGGTCTATGCCTGGCCTGTGACGATCCCGACCGCTGAGTCGGCGGTTCCAACCTTCAGGGATGAAGCTATCCAGGAAAACCTGTTTCAAACATTCGGTTATCCAGTTTCCGATACTCAGTTCCAGGTGATCGAGCGTTACAACCATAACCGTTTTCTCGAACAACTTTACGATCCTGAAAAGGCAATGTGGATGTCGACCTCGATGGCAGGCGTGATGGCAAACTCTGCCGGTAACTCTGCTGCAAATATGGGTGTCAACCAGTGCGTCAACGCGATCGATTATGTGCGTCAACCGCTCGCTAACTTTACTGCTGAAGCTGGAAACATCTGGCAGCGGATAAGGTACGAACTGTTTATTCCGATGGCTGTTCTGTTACTCCTGCCAGGAGCCGTGCTCGCGCAGGTGCGTTCGATTGTCGCACAAGGCTCCGGAGTGCTAGGAGACGTCAGTCCATTTGAAGGCATCTTGCGTTCGGTAATTGCAATATTCTTGATACCGGGCTCCTTTCTTGTGATCAACTACGGAATTGACGTTTCCAACTCGCTTACGTTCACAATTGCCGATGAGTATCATCGAATGTTCGGCAGTGATATGTATGAGGATGCGAAGTGCGCAATCCGCCGCGCTATGCCGATTAACGATCCTAATTCGAACAGAAACGCGATCGAGCCTCCAATGGAAGCACCGCTTGTCGAGCATGATGTATGGTCTCCATACGAATCATGGGACATAGCCACTCGCTTGTACGATCCATGTGTTGGAGTCGATGAGTCGAGACTTCCTGATGAAGACGTCAACGCCTCGATGATGATCAACCGTTTACTGTTCAACACCACGCTCTCCAGCTTGGGATTGACCTGGAATATTTATTGCGCATTCCAGATGGTCTTTCTGTATTACCTGTGGTGCATGGGACCAATCGCTTCGGCGTTGTGGGTCTGGCCGATTACCCGACTTCGTAATGCGTTCGGCAGCTGGGTTGAGGGCGTAGTCATTCTTTGCTTCTGGGCTTTATTCTGGAACACATCCATCTTTTTGCTTGCCGCGTTCAAAGGCATCGGTGACACCGGTACCGTGTACACGGCTGCTCTCGTATTCCTGGCTATTCAGTCTGTCAAGTATGCGTTTGATTTCGTCGGACTGGTAGGCAGCGCCGCTGAGGGTGCCGGGCAAATGGCCAAGGACGCCATGGGCCAGATCGCGCCGAAGAGTGGTGGCGCCGGTGGTGGCGGTGGCGGCGGCGGCGGTGGTGGTGCACCGAGCGGAGGATCGCGCGGAGGCGGTGGCGGTGGTTCGCGCGGCGGTGGCGGCGGCGGGTCTACTCCCAGCGCGCCCAGCACCACGACGAATTCTACTGCCGGTGCTCTCTCGTCCGGCTCGCCAGTCGGTCGAAGCGGGCTGGGCGCCAATCTATCGACGATGAGTCCTTCGCCGATGCCGATGCCAGGCGGTGGATCTGGTGGCGCCGGTGGTGGCGCTGGCGGCCCCGGTGGTGCGCCTGGCGGAGCTGCAGGTGCTGCAGGTCCTGAGGCCGGTCCAGACGGCGGCAAAGGTTCCGGTCCTCCTCCTGGCACTGGTGACGGACCGGGCGGCGGCAAGGGCGCCGACGGAGAAGGTGGTTCAGGTACTGGAGCTGCTGCGGGTGCTGCGGCTGCAGCTATCGGTGGTCTGGCGCTAGGTGGTGGAAAAGGCGGCGACGGCGGCGGTGGTGCGCCACCGATGTCGAGTGCGGCCTATTCTATGTCCAAGAGTGTGACCAACGTAGGCGGTGATGTGAATTCCGGCGATCTGTCGCAATTGGCTAATCGCAATCAGGACAACTCGCTGTTCAACAACACCACTGGAGCGCCTGACGGTGCGGCTGGACCGATGGGTCTGCCTCCGATGGCAGGCGGAGACATGCTGAGCAATGCTGCGATCAATCAAGCTGGCAACGCTCTCTTCGGAGATGGACCGACAGCGGGTCTGGACAACAAAGCTCTGACCGCGGCGGCGATGCTCAGCGGTCCCGAAGCCTTCATGGGCGGAAACAGCGGAATGGCCGGACTGCCCAGTGCAGCCGATCGCAACCCGCTGGCAAAGGATCTCGCGCTCGACCAGATGCACACATCCGGTTCGCAGCATCATGTCATGGCAAACGGTATAGACGCCAGCATGGCAGGAAACCCGCAGGCCGAACTGGCACGCGCCACTACCCAGGATTTGATGAAGCAATCCGGTATTGGTGACGAGACGCTCAACAGAGCTCTTGCCGGTGACCCGAACGCCACACAGGCAATTCAAGATAAGCTTGGAGTCTCTCCAATGACTCTGGAATTGGCTCGAGGTGGCGATCCGGGAGCTACCGCTCTGGCTATGGAAGCATCCATGCGGGCAAATGGTCATGTCGGCGCGTTGCCCCCGGGCGAGGCTCAGACTCAGCGAGACCAGCTCTTGCATGCGGCGGCGGTCAATAATGATCCGGTTGCTGCTCGTGAGTTGTTAGCGCGAAACGGTGAGCACACCGTCGCGGCGATGTCTGCCTCGCAGAGTGTCACGCAGGAGCTTCAGCAAGCCGGAGTAACTCAAGAGCAATTCCGTCAGGCGCTCGGTGGTGATGCGAACATGCAGCACATGGTCTCCGAGAAGATGGGCGGAGCAAGTTTCGAACAGGTCCAGAGCGCATATTATGGAAACACTGGTGATGCGGCAGCGACTATGGTGGCACGTGGAAACTCCGAAATTCAGGGTCTGCAAGCCATGGGTATGTCGAATCAGCAGATTCAACAAGAAGCGATTCGTACTGGCGATGCTTCGATTCTGGCTGCTCAGGCTGCGCAATCGGCTCCGCAAGGCACTCTCGAGCGTGCCATGCAGGGCGACACCGGGGCGCAACGTGAACTGCAGCAGGCAATCGGTTCAAATCCGACAATGCTGGAAGCCGCTTACAACGGTTCTTCTCACGCTCGAAGCGCAATTGAAAGCGCTTCCGGCGGTCAGGACGCTATGGTAATGGCCTCCGCATCCCACAATACCCAGGCGGTTCTCAGCCAGATGACCGGCGACCCGCGTGCTGTCGAACAAGCGTTGAACGGTTCTCCTCAACAGCGAGAAGCATTCGTTCAACAGATGTCTTCGGAGCTAGGGGTGAGCCCGCGTGTTCTGAATGAAGCCGTCAGTGGTGGCAGTATGGAAGCCAGCACGGTTATGGCTAGAGCCGGACAGGTAGCTGAAGCCGGCGTCCGTGGTGGCGGCAACTATCAGCTCTCCGAGATGCAGACCCGACTTTCTGAAGGGCTGCAATCCGGCAGCGGGTTGATGATGGCTGCGCAAGCGTCGTACTCTGCTGCCACGCATGGCGGTCAGGACACGCAGACGCTGTCATACGCAGCGTCAGGTAGTCCGTCACACGCGATGGCGGTGTCAGGAGCGGTCCAATCGAGCCAGGAGCTGCGCTCCATGGGTTCGCCAGAAGCCAGCTCGGTGATTTCCGCAAGCTCCAGTGTTACGCACAGTGCTGGTGAGGCATTGCAAAGTTATGCGTCTGCCAATCCGACTGCTGCGCTCCACGATGCTTCCGTGACGGCTCAGACAACTCTGAGAGACGCCGGCATCGATCCGCAAGCGGTGGTCAGTGGCGTCAGAAGCGGTGACAATACCGAGCTGACCAGAGCTGCCACCACATTCGGTGTCGCTCCGGACGTGGTGCAGGGCGCGCTCATGCGTGGTGATGCCGGAGACGCGATGACACTGGTCGGAGCAGCTGGACGTCACACCCTGGCTCAGGGACCGGAAGCGGTCCAGTACGCTTCTCAGACTCAGTCCGGTCAGCTGGCCTTGCACGTGGCTCAGAGCGTTCCTCAGGAAGTCCTGAGTTCTGCGATGTCTGGAAATGATGTCGCTCAGGCGCAGCTGGCTCGCTCGGTGGCGACCGACCCGCAAGTGTTGGGATCGGCTGCAGGAAACGAAGTTTCGCTTCGAGCAGTTGGTGCCACTCTCGGTGATGGCGCGTACGCGGCTGTGGCTGCCTCCAGCGCAGCCCAAGACATGGTGCGCATGCACCCTGATCAAAATCTGGTGCAAAGCGCGCTCTATGGTCAGGGCGGTGAACAGCAGGCCGCTATGGTTCATCTTGCGAGAGACATGAATGTCGCTCCCCAGGTGCTAGCTAATTCACTCTCAGGTTCAAGCCAGGACCTGTCAGCTATGGTTTCGGCTTCAGCCGCCGGATTGCATCGCTCACAAGATGCGACTCCGAGTTCACCGTATTTCTCGGAACTATCAAGGACTTCCGGTGAGCAAGCTCCGATAGCGCAAGCCGTCCAGGCTGCAGGCTACGGACAGAGCTACGAGGCGTCCACACTTGCCGGTCAGGGTGTGCCTGGGGCAATGGAGGCTGTACGTGCCACCATGGAAGTGAATCCGCAATTGAGTCGCCTCGCCAGTGAGGGCAATCAGACGGCCAGCGCCATCATGACTGCCGCTTCCTCTGCGGGTCACCACGGTCCTAGCAGCTTCGGCGAGGTCGTGCGCGACGTTGGATTAGCGGTGGGCGCCGGTGGCGCTATCATGAGCAATCTGCGTCCATCCGACCCTGTCCATGGCATCCAGCCTCATCACCACCACATGGATAGAGGCGCCATCAGCGGTTACGAGCAGTTCGTATCGCGTCCGCAACCGCAGCATTATTCGCAGCCCCAGCAATATTCGGAATATCGGGGCGGAGGCATGGAAGGTCGTGGCGGAATGGCGCAGGCTCATCCTCCGGACTCCTTGAGTCATGGTGGCGGCGCGATGCACTCGCGCGATTCCGGCGTTACTCCGACGGCTCATCATTCGGAACATGGTCCCAGTGCTCGTCACGTGGAGGGCACGTCAGGTCCAGCTCCATCGACTCAGCACCGGGAGCCGGGCTCCGGCTCGATTCCGACTGCTCATCATGAGTCAGGCTCTGCCTATCGCTCGGAACCTGCCCCCGGAATAAGTTCTGCCGGACATCATCCGGAGCCGGGTCTGAGTGGACCGCCGCCTGGCGTTGAGCCCGGTGTCGATCCCCGAGGTCAGTACATCGCAGAACAGCCGCGTGCTGAAAGCACACCAGCTGTGGGCTGGTTCTCGGAAGGTCGTAAGGACGAAAGCGGAGCCAGCGGTTCCAAGCTCGGCAACGTCACCTCCGGCGCGACACCGATCCCTACAGGTGGAGCGCAGAACCGCTCCCTGACGCCTCAGGCTTGGGGTGGCGCGCAAAACCGCAAAGCACAGGAAGAGAAGCTCGCCAGGCAGCGCATAGCTGACCTGGAAGCTCAAGCTCGCCGTGCCAAGGCGGCCAACGACCAGGCTGAGTACGAGAAGATCAAGCGTAGTCTCGAACAGTTCGGTCATAAATTGGATGAGTGATCGTCATTCTGATAAATCCGCGGGTCCAGACCGGTAATTAAGTAGCAATCCCGGTCTGGATCGCGTAACATGGACTTATTGACAACTCTGGAGGGCTTCCACGGCTATCGAGAAAAATTAGAATCAAACTTCACTGCCCAGATTGGCATAATATCTGTGCGGGGCACATGTCCGGGTTCTTCAAGGAGACCAAATGCATCTAGCGGACGTAGGAGTTAAGTGCCACAACTGTGGAGTTGTATTCAACACGAAACAAATTCCGCTCATCGTCGACACGGGAAATAGAAACAGCGAACTCAGGCTCTTCATCGGGGGCTCTAATGAGAATTTCGAGCAGTATGCTGTCTGCACCTGTCCGTCGTGCGGGCTTGCTGATTGGGCGACGGCCTTCAGGAAGTCCGACGAACCATCCGTGTTGACTCAAGCAAACTCTACTCCTCATCTACAGTTTCGTTGGGCTGCATTGGCGGCTGAGCGAGGTGGGAAGAGCTTCTACGCTATTGGTTTACTGTACCTCTACGCCGCCTGGTGCGCCGACGACATCAATGCCATTCCTCAAGCCCGAGAATATCGAAAACTGGCTATCGATGCCTTCGCAAAATCGCTTACGGACGGTTCCTGTCCTCATGCTCAGCGAGCGGAGATTGAGTATTTAATAGGTGAGTTACTGAGACGAGCCGGAGATTTTTTGAACGCAGTCGAATACATGAAGGAGGTCGCGCCGCGCTTGCCGGCTAAATATGCCATGATGGCGCGCAAGGTTATGCGAATGAGTCAGGAAGGTCGCCTTGACCCAATCGAATTCAACTGACGTGAATGAAGCCAAGTGAGGTCCAATAAATGTCGCAAGTTCATCGCGTAATAAATTTGAGGGAGCCTTTCAAGCTCTTCGGCATGACGCTGCATCAGATTGGCTGGTTGGCTCTCGGCGTGATCCTGGCCTTTGCGGTCGGTTCTCGAGTTCCTGGCGAATGGAAAATGGGAAATGTGCCGGCTGGTATAGTTTTAGGCATCGTGATTGTCGGTGTCGCCATTGTTGCCGGCGGTTTTACCGAATTAAAACCGATGGTTTGGTGGCGAAATATGTTTATGTACAGGCTGGGATTGGTGCCAAAATTGTACATTCCAAAAGCGGAAGCGGGGCGTGTGTATCCAGATCCGACGATTACCGAACGCTCTGACGCGGAAGAATTCTATGTGGAGAGAGAAGGGCGGATGGACTAACTGGGGTTAGAACGGTTGATCTAACTAGAATTTTCGGATTACACTGAGAATCAGTACAGGAACAGGTTTTTACTGGATGTCGAGAAGCGCAAGACAATCGCCGACCCGCGGAGTATCTAGCTCCCGGAGATTGGAGCGGTCCAGCGCGCAGAAAAAATCGCGTCGAGGACGCGATGAAGAGCAATCTCAGGGGAATAGCGGGCGGCTAATTCCAACGACATCATCGCCGTCACTTCAGAACATATTTGCCGGTTTTTACAATCAGCTGCCAGCGATGCTTCGCGACTCTCTGCCATTTGGAGAAACCAACGGTGGCGGCGGCGGAGATGACGGTGACGACGGACCGCCCAAGGATAAGCGCGGTGAGGCGAGCTGGCAGGACGTCTGTTTCTTGCATTCGATTCCTGGCGAGGACGAGGAAGAAGGTCTTGTGGTACTTGCCGATGGCAGTATGCGCAAATATCTCGCCGTGAAAGGCATCAACGTTCTGCTGTTCGATGACGCCGACCGTGAGCTGATGGCGCGGCAGTTCTCCAATTTCATCAATTCATGCGAAAGCGATATTCAGATCATCATAAAATCTCGTCACTTGTCAGTCGACGAATACCTGTCTAGATATCAGAAAACAATTATCAGCGACAACGAGTACTTGAAGTGGTACGCCGACTATACCGATAAATGGTTCCGCCGGATTCAGGATGTATCGTTCGTTCCGCAGCGCGATTTCTACGTCGTGATCAGCTATCAGCCTCCGGACTGCAAGAGCGGTCAGGTATGGAGCGGAAGACGGTCTATACAGAAGCACGAGGAATATCTTGACACTTTGAACCGTCTTCTGAAGACGGCTTTCGAGCAATTGCGTCAAGGTAACTTGCGTCCGAGAATTCTGACTCGCAAAGAAGTGCGTAACTTGATTTACTCGGATTTGAACCCGTCGCTGGCTCACCGGGACCCGGAAGCGCCACCATCGCATCCTCAGTTGTCGGAAGCGTCTTGCCTGGCCGGAAGCGCGCTCAAAGTTCAAAACGAATATCTCTGGCTCGATGGAAAATACATCGGCACTCAGTACATGTTCCAACTGCCGCACGACACCTGGATGGGATGGCTTGTAGACCTCCTCACTCTCGGTGTCGAGTATACGATGTCGGTTTTCATTCACCAGTGCAATCAGGACAAAGTGCGAGCGGATTTGAAGCGCAAATATCACCTGGGCATGGTGACCAGTACGCAGCTTGCTACTCCGGACCTGGAGGGGCTGGAAGGCACGAGGCGAGCCGCGGCCGCCATTCAGGAATTCTTGCGCAGTTCCAATAAAGCATTCGATTGCAGTCTCTATATTTCCAGCCAGTGCGATACCGCTGAGCAGCTCAATCACAACATGGACGAGATTCGTCGCGTGTTTAAAAACCGCGGCGCGAACATGGACCGCGGTCAATTGCTGCAGCTCGATGCCTGGCAATCAACGCTTGCTGTGGGCGTCGACAAGCTCGCAATTATTCACCGTGTCATGTCGCCGATTGTGGGGACGATGTGGCCTTTCTTCACCGCCTCGTGCGGAACACCTGATGGGGTGCCTTTCGGCTTCGCTCTGACTTCTCGGGAGCCGGTTCTACTCAATCCGTTCTTCCGAGGTGCGGGCAAAGACGCTAACAATATGTTCGTTGTGGGAACGACCGGTGCGGGTAAATCATTCGCCGTGTCCATGATGATCCTAAGGCTACTACCGATGGGCGTACGGTTCGTTTTAATAGACAAAACCGTAGACAAATTTGGTGCTTATAGGTTCATTACCGAACTATTGGGCCCAGATCTATGTGCTTATGTAGACTTGGGTCCCAACTCAGGTTTCATGCTCAACCCGTTTGATCTGGGACCAGACGATCAGCTCAAAGGCGAGCCATCGCACGACAAAATTTCCAGTTTGCTTACTCTTCTCGACCTGATGCTGGCGCCCGAGGGCAGCGAAGAATTGAGCGTTCAAGAGAAATCTCTGCTGGATGGCTTGATTCGCCTCTGCTACATGGAAGCACAACTGTCAGGCAAAGTTCCAACCATGTCGGACCTTGCAAGAGTGACAGCGCAGGCTGCTACTACGGAAGTCGATAACGTCCAACGCGATCGACTCGCGACCTTTGCTCGCGGTTTAAACCTGTTTACCAGAACCGGTGCATTCGGTGGTCTCGTAGATGGTCATACGAATATCGATACCGAAAAATTGTTCATCGTATTTGATACCAGAGAAGTTAACGAACCTCGTCTGGAAAGAATCGCGGTTTTCATTCTTGCTGATTTCATCAGGCGTCGTGCCGCAGAATCGAAAGAACGCATGGTGCGTTTTGCCGCTATCATAGACGAGGCATCGACCTTGATGCGGTTCAAAGCCGGGGCGCGTCTCCTGGATGACTTGTCGAGACGAGCTCGTCACTACGGTATGATGCTGGTTTCCATCACTCAGCAGTTGAAAGACTTTTTCCGCCAATCGGAGCAAGCCGATTCGGTTGTGAAAAACGCGCACATGAAAATCTTGCTGCGACAAGATCCGTCTGATCTGAAGTTGCTCAAAGAGGTGCTCCGGCTGAGGGATGCCGAAGTATTAGCGATTGAAGCTTTCTCCAAAGACGAAGAGAAGCGGAAGGAGTCTCAAGCCCTTCTCATCGTCGGCGCTGTTCACGGAACGATCCGTTTGGTTCCTTCGCCTATGGATTACTGGATCTGTACTTCGGAGCCAATCAGGGACATTCCACGACGACTGAAAATGATTCAGGAGGTTAAGGCTAAAAATCCTAAGCTAAGTCACACGGACGCGTGTCGACAAGCCGTTTACTATCTCGGCTTGCAGCACGACGGTTAGTGCAACAGCCAACTTAGAGGAGAGACGATCAGATGATAGACAGAGAATCGTTACGCCACGTCATGGCTGCGATTATCGTTGCAGAAGAGTTGCGGGTTCCAAGCATCCGCAGCGGCGATCAGCACTTGATTGACGACCTGCTGCGCAAACAGTTTGCGCCAATGGTTCAAAACACATACATCATCGTCGATCTCATGTTTGAAATTGCTGAGTGGCAAGCCAATCAGCGTCAACAGCGAAACGAATAGACACGTTGTCCATGGAAAAAATCTTTACTCCTAACAAATGGTTTGTGGGGTTTTGCGCCCTTCTGATCGTGGTCGTGGCGACTCTTAAGGTCGTCGGTGATATGCACCTTGCTGAACTCGCAAGCGAAGTCGGAAAGGACGTCTTTATCTGGGAGTGGCCCTCGATGGGACTGAGCTCCAGATGTATGTCCATGAAATCCCACGTGCTCCGAAGAGACGCTAACGACGCGGTCGTTGAAGTGACGGGCCGTCAGATCATTGCGAAACTTGGACAAGATAATAAAATGAAAGAGGAAGAGCAACCAGAAGCAAAGGCCGTTCTGACGTTTTACCGCCGCAGTAACAAGTGGGAATTAGGCAAGGTGGAGCTGAAATAGATGTACTGGAAAGTAAGAAAAGTATCGCCTGAACAATTGATGCGTCAATACGGAGTCCACATCCTCCTCGCCTGCAGTCTGGTGGGCAATTTCATGCTGTTCATCACGCGTCCCAAAAAAGAGGTCGTGACGAAGGAGCAGAAAAACGATTTCGGCAACTTTGCCAAGCAAGTCACCACGCACCTTCTTGATACCAGTTACATAAACTACATCGAGTCGACCGCGCGGCTGCAATCAGAGTTGTCTGATTCCGTGAAGCAAAGACTGCGTGCTGATGGAATTTTGCCGGCAACGGATCAAGATCTGAAGGCTAACCATATGGAATTCAGCAAGGCACGCCGCGTGTGTGCGATGCAGTTCAAGCAGGTCGATGTCAAAGATCCGAACCAGAACGGCATGATTCCTGTTGAAGTTCAAGGCGTGGTGGCAGTCCATTCCGCCGATGAATCTGCTCAACAACCGTTCCACTTAGCCTACATGGTGGGTCTACGCAAAGGCGAGCCACCCACGCCGGTTGTCGTAAGCATGCAAGATCTGCCTCCCGCGCCTGTCGTTGAAAACGCACCACAACAATAATGCTTTGCGTTTCTACTAAATAAGACTGCTGTACGGTGCTCCTATTGCATGGAAGGCGGCTTAGCCAGATTGATTCCGGCGCCGGATTTCTGCGCCCGATCGCGAGCCCGATCTGCTTCAGCCAGCAAAGCTCCCATGTCGCCGGCGTCATCCGGATAGCATGCGATGCCGATCGAAACGGCGAGACTGGTTGATTTGTCGCCGGATTGCAATCCCGTACTGACTAAAGATTTCAACAAACGGTCTGCCCGCCGAGCGGTTTTATCCGCGACCATGCCAGGAAGAATCACGGCAAAGTCAAAATTGTCGTAGTGCGCGACAATTCCTTTAAAATTGCAGGCTTCATCTATACGCCAGGCCAGCTCTTGAACTTGAGCCGGCGTCAATTCCTTTTTCTCTTTCTCTCCTGCCGGTTGAACTTCCATTACCATTACGGAAAGTGGCGTTTCATGCGAACATCGGACGAGTTCCGTCAAGAGCAGAAGAAAGGCGGAGTAACTATAGATTCCGGTTCTCTTTTCAAGAAGCCCACTCTTAGCCGATTCTGCTAAGGCCGGATCAAAAGCTTTGCCGTGCATGACACGATCTTTGCTCGGCTTTTTGATCGAGGCGAGTTTAATCAAATTGCACCTGAGCAGATCCGCAACGATCGGAACCCACTGACTGCGGGTCAATCCAAGCGCGCTGATGATGTCCTCGAGTGTTTTTTGTCCATCAACGGCCAGGTAAAACTGTTTCAGTTTGTCCGGGCTCAAAGTAGCGCCTTGACTTATTTCGTGTTCGAATTCAGCTTCGCTCAAGGTCGGTCTGGAGCGCCCCAGAATGGTCGCCATGCGAATTCCGGCTTGGGTTAAGTATGTGGTGTTGTCGTGTAGTAAGACGCCTTCGAGGATTATTGTGTCGAGCGGCCTGATGATTGTTTTCTCGTCTGTCCTGAGCCGAGGTTCGAATTCAAAGTCGCCTTCCAGCCAGCAAATCACCTGCAATAGACAATCTTCACCTGTCCCCCGCGTGCCTATCGCATGTACTGGTGCGCCATTTTCGAAGTAAATGTCTGCCCAGATCGTATGCCGTTTTACCTTCAGTCTGCCGGACATAGAGCCTAAGCCGATCGACTGAAGCAAATTCGTGATGTGAACTAGTGTGAGATTGCCTTTGAGAGTTTCTTCTTGAGGAGTTAGTACCACATCGCCGTCGAATCGAATGCTGATGCTATCGAATGTCTGTGCGAGCTGCTGTGCTCGCACGCGCTGTTTCTCCTTATGATCGTTGAAGCTTGGTATGGCGTTGAATGTATTCATGCCATCAGCGATGGTGGCAGCTTCCAGATCCTCGCCGAGTGAAACCAATATGGCGTCGTAGACCTTCAGCGTGTTATCGGTTATTTGAGTCCACAGTTCGCGAGATTTGCCCTCCGGACCAAGGAGCATCTGCCACTCACAAGACTTGCCAGTGGGAGAAACATGCTTCACCGCAAGCGTAAAGTATTTGCCTTCCGGTGAGGTCCACGCATAATTGAAACTGACGCCACTCTCCTTCGAGGCCTGGGTCAGAAAGTTTTTAATGTCGTTTATGCTCGGTCTTTCGGAGAGCTGTCTCACCCTCTGTTGACCGCCCGAATTTGTCAGCATGCTGCTAACTGCTACGTCTGAAGGACTGTCATAAGCATTGTACCCGTAGGATTTAGTCCTAGTAACGCTTTTCCCTCTTTTCTTCCGGCTTTCTGAAGGCTGGCGCCTGCCAGACTGGGTTGTGATCAAGTTGTGATGGATGATATTTTCTCGGGCACTGAGCTTATCTCTTGCGATTTTCTCAGGCGCACATAGAATTGACTGCCGATGTTTTCTCTTGAGCTGAAACCGATTGCGCCCATTTGCGCGTCAATCAGGGACTTGCATATTGATAAGCCCAAGCCACTGCCCTGCTGCTCAGCATGGGTTTCTCCCTGACGGAACGGCTCGAATATTCGGGCCTGGTCCTGTTCGCTGATTCCACAGCCCTTGTCAATCACGCGGATCTCAACATTTGTAGAACCGATTTCTCGAACTTCAATGTCAATGGAGGAGTTGGCCGATGAGAATTTGATAGCGTTCGACAGCAGATTGACGATGACCTGCACAAGCTTCTCTTCGTCAGCCATCACTGATAGCGCAGATTGACTAAATCGAATCTCGATTCCTTTGAAATCGGAAAAACCAGCCACACTTTCGACCGCGTTAGTGAGGACTTTGTGGACGGAGACTGGGACCAGTTGTAGAGCAACAGTTCCCGAAGAAAGCTTTTCAAAGTTTAGAAGGTCGTTGGTCAGGCGGTTTAAACGTTCGATTGCGATCTCGGACTTCCGGACTCGCTGTATGCCCGTTTCACTAATTGTCCCGTAGATTCCTTCCGACAACGAATTTAGAGTTGCCAGAACGGTATTCAATGGAGTCTTTAGATCGTGGCTTACCATGCTGAGGAACTGATGTTCTCGCTCGCGTGTCTTTTGAATTGCATCGGTCATGTCTCTAAAGACTTTGTCTACCTCATTTATCTCGTCATTGCCTGAAGGAGGTGGTAGAAGTTCTTTGCCTTCTGTAAAACGCTCTCCATTAGCCACTAAAACGCGCAGTCTCGATGCGAAGTGCAATGAGAAATAGTAGATTAGAAGAACGCAGACGAGAACGTTCAACGTCAGAGCAAGTCCGATCATCCTGTGAATGTTTTGCTCGGCATCCTCGAAGCTTGGCGCCTTATCCGGCGCGAGGCTGGCTTCTTCCTCTGCTAGTAGACGTTGGACATACATCTTCAGATCAATTCGTCGTTTATATTCGTTTGAATTGGCACCACCTGTGGTGGTTGTTGCTGCTGTTGCGAATGCGGTTTCAAACCGCTTCAAATCTTCAATCTGCTCGTTGTACTTTGATGACGAGCGCATAGGTCTCTGGAGTTTTGCTGTTAGAAACGCTAGCTCTTGAGAGGGAACGTTTTCCTGCTCCAGCTTTGAAATCAAGCGTTGCCCGCCAATCAAGATGCGCGCAGTGCGTTCCGATGCGCGTTTTAAGGTCCGCGTTTGTTGCCAGAGCGATTCGAGCACTACTACAAACAGCACCTGAAACACGAGGGGAACCGCTACGAGTAGCAGCACTTTATGCACCATCTTTATTCGCGGCATCGTCATATGCCAGTTATGCCCCGCCGCTGTTTTTTCTCTCTTCTGCAAATTTTCAACAATTGCTCAACACGGTTTCCATATATTCTGCCTATCGTCGAAGTAGTTATAGCCAGCGTTTTCCGCGGGGTTTGCTATGTCGATTTCAGTTGTTGCAATTCTTACTTTCGCTTGTATTACGGCCGCCGGTTTACTTGTCTTGAAACCGCTGGTAGCTCAGTATGTGCATTCATATTCAGTTCGAGTTCGCGCGCGCCGCGATGACGATCTAAGCTCCGCGGAGAAGCCAAAAGATTCTCGACTACTGAGCATTTTAAAAGTGGCAGGGCAGCTCACTCTGAGCGCTTTTCCGAATCTTGCCGATCGGCGAGCGGTTGCTCTTTTAACGATGGCTAATTATAGAACACCGGATCACCTCGCCATGTTTACCGGTATTCGCGCTTCCAGTTCCCTCAGTATCCTTCTGCTCGGGTTGCTCGCTGCCGCCGGTAATCCAATCAATCTGGTATTAGCTATTCCAGCCGCAGTAGTCGCCTGGTTACTTCCCAATTTCTTTTTATCGATGCGCGTTACGAAGCGGAAAGACCAGATTTTGCGCGAGCTGCCAATCATCATAGATTTGATGGTCGTATGCGCTCAAGCCGGTCTTGGATTGCTTCAGGGGTTGGATCGCATATCGAGCGAGGTTGATGAATCGTGTCCGACTCTAACACAAGAAATTAAACAGATGATCAACGATATAAAATTGTTTGCCAAATCTGCGCCGTTTGCATTGCGTGAAATGGGAGAACGGTGCGGTGTTGATGAGTTGATTAATCTGGCTTCCGCACTCATTGCTGCCGAGGCGAAGGGAGCGGACATCAGTTATCCGCTGCAACAGCAAGGTGCCGCGTTGAGGGATCGATTGAAGCGCAAAAAGGAGGAAGAGGCTGGGAAAGTGCCGGTGAAGATGGTGCCTGTGATCATGATATTTATTATGCCGCTGATTCTAGCTCCGATGCTTGGACCCGCGGTCGTCGTAATCGTGGACACCATGCGGCCTATACTGGAGAATTTGAAGTGAGATCTGAACTTGATTCTACGGCTCGAATCTGTATCCGACACCATGGACGGTGACAATCATATTTTTATCACCGTTTTTCCCTAGTTTGTTTCGCAATCGCGTAATGTACGATCGAATCGTGTCCGGCGACGCTTCCGAATCACTTGCCCAAACCCGTTGAATGAGTGCTTCGGCACTGAATACCTTTCCTGGGTTTCGCGCAAAAAACAAGAGTAGCGAAAATTCTTTTGGAAGGAACGGCACCTCGTTATCGTCCTTTAAAACTCTATGTTCGTCCGGGTATATTTTCAGATTACTAATTTCCAGACATCCATCATTGACTGACAGGTTTCTTCGGAGCTGTGCCTTTACACGCATTGACAGTTCTCGCATGTTGAACGGTTTAGTCAGGTAGTCATCGGCACCAGCGTCAAAACCAAGTTCCTTGTCGTCAATAGTTTTGTTGCCCGTAAGCATTATGATTGGAGCTTTTCCACCCTGGCGGCGAAATGTTCGCGCCACATCTATTCCGCTCACTCCCGGCAGATTTAAATCTAGAATCAGCAAATCGTATTCGCCGCTGCGCAGATAGTGCAATGCTGAAGGACCATCGTTCGCGATGTCCACTAAATAGTCTTGCGCGACAAGCCAGTCTCGCACAGCGTCTGCAAAATCCTTTTGGTCTTCGACTAGCAACAGTTTTGTCACGGCTCGCCTCCAGTTCTGAATACTTTATCACTCAACTCGAAAAATCACCGCTGCGGGTGATCGTTGAATGCGTGCCGACAAAAGATTTTTCAAGAATTCACGCTCAGAACGTAGCAATTCTTGGTTCCATTACCCTAATTTTCGCGCCGAGTTTGGCCAATCCACACTTGGAAAACCTATTTTAGAGCCAGAACCACCGCTAAATCAGGCTCCTCTTTTGGAAGAGTAGCACTGCCAGCGGTGGCTCAACGTTTTTGTTTCCGGTGGTCGATTAGAAGCGGAGTGATATACCGAGACTGTTGCCTCTGCCACGATTTCCGCCCCAATTATTACCGTATCCATAATCGTTCATATACGGCATACGTCCGTTCATAAACCGTCTGCCCTGATTGAGCATCAAATCAATCGCAAATCTTCCATTGTTGTTGCGGCAGTTGCGATCGTAACGGTCATAGCGGTCATAACGATCGTAGCGGTCGTAGCGATCATAACGACCGGAGTTTCTGTAGTCGCCGAAGCATCCATCATTCACGTACGGCGGTAACTGCGGTCTATATTGAGGTTCATAGCGGTCGTAACGATCATAGCGATCTTGTCTGTATGGAGGGCGCGAATAGCCCCAGTCGTCTCCCCTCTCTATCACGACAACAGGAGGCTGATTCCGTTGCGGGATGTATTCCGGCCGTCCTTCGTAGTAGGGCGGCGCTTCCGGTTGTCTGCGCACCACAGGTGGTGGTCCGTCTTGCCGGCCTTGATAGATATTTACCGTGTCGGCCTGGTTTATATAAACACCATCGCGACCATGTGTGTGCGCCGGTCTTCTTTGTTCCGGAGGAAGCACCTCAGCTCTCGGCGGTGCCGGACGAGGCGGCTCGGCTGGAACCGGAGCTTCCGTTCTCGGTGGCGCTGGCGGCAGTGGTTCCGCCGGTGCTTCGCCAGGCTGATGGCGAGGAATTGTCAGCGTCCAGCCGGACTTAATGAAGTGGTTGTTGCAGCTCAAAGATGGGTATCTGTTGCTGTTGAGCGAAACAATCTGTTGAACTTCGGCTTCGATAGCCTTTCTATCGTGTGCCATGCCGGAGCCGCGCAGATTTCGTTCAGCAATTGCCGAGAGGCTGTCACCATATTCGACCTTGTATCGGCCGGTTTCATTCACCTCAATCCCCAGACCTCGGCGCTGATCGGAAACTGCTTTCCACTGACGTCCGTGCTCGGTTTCGTATTTGAAATCCGGTCTGAAGTCGCAATTGCCCTTATCTTCGACGCCCTCGGCTGGGGCGGGAACTCCGGGCGGCACAATCTCTTGTGGCTTGCCCGATGTATCCGGTTGAACGGGCGCACCAGGCGCCACGGGAACCGTGCCTTCCGGCGGCACTGCCGCGGGGGCGGTCGGTTCATCGACTTTCCCAGTCGTATTATCGCCTACGTCTATTGCAGATGATGGAGCCGCCGGAGGAGCGACTTCTGCTCCCGGAGGTAAGGCCTGCCGCTCTTGCGTCTGCGCAGGAGGTTTTACTTCAGCTGCGGGGGCTTGAGTTGTATCCGGAACCGCTACCGCGCCTGGCGGTGGAACGTCGGTTGAGACAGTTGGCTGGTCAGCGGTTTTAGCTGCCGGAGGTCCCGTCATGATCGAGTCATATAAGGAACTGTCTGGAGCCTGTGTTCCCTGATTCTTAGCTACTTCTACGTTGTTTTCCAAAGACATAATATCGATGAGCCCCGTGAGTGAGTCGGTGAGCAGTGCGCTTGCCTTGACAGTGCGTTGCGAGTGAATTTTTCAAGGCAATATCAGTAGTTTCCTGAGTGTAGCCAAGGGTGGCCGACTAGCCAATGGGGAAATTCCCATCCCCGCCGGATCTTTGCGGATGATTAAGAGAGTCGAATTGCTGAGCCGCCTCAAGGCGCAGGAGCGTATCATTTGAGACTCTGAAGTTCTGAGGTGTATTTATGTTTTCCGGAATCGTTGAGGCCGTTGGAGTCGTAGATAAGGTTGTCGACGCGGGTGGCGGTTTGAAGTTCAGAATAAACTGCCCGCAGATCCTCGCCGATGCTCAGATGGGCGAGTCTATCGCCGTCAACGGCACGTGCCTCACTGTAATCGAATATACAGAGGAATGGTTCGACGTTGAAGTCACTCAGGAGACGCTGCGGTGCACGACCCTGGGCACGCTCAAGGAAAAACAGAAGGTCAACCTCGAAAAGGCTTTGAAGGTATCAGACCGGCTGGGTGGACACATGGTGACCGGTCACGTTGATACGGTCGGTCACGTAGGAGCGATTACTGAGGATGGCTTCTCGAAGATAATGAAGTTCACTCTTGATGGAAAGTGGGCGCCATTTTTTGTCAAAAAAGGTTCTGTAACGGTTGAGGGCGTCTCGCTCACCGTTGCAGACTGCGGCGGGCTTAGCAACAATTCATCTAATGCCGGCAAAGATGGAGAGTTCTGGTTCACCGTTGCTCTAATCCCTCACACAATGGACGTTACGACGCTGGGAACCATTCAGGTGGGCGACCCGGTCAATGTCGAAACAGATGTTATCGCTCGATACGTAGTTCGTTTGCTCGGAGATAGCTATCTGGAAAACCTTAATAAAGAGAGAGAATCTGTACTCTAAATGGATATTCAAAGTTAGACTTTTGATGTCAAGTCGGCAATCAGCGCCGACGCGCTCAGCGCAGACTCGGATCCGCAAATAGAGGGAATCACATGGTCTCGGAATCGCAGGACAACAGCACTGACTTCAACACGGTAGAAGAGGCTCTCACAGACATTGCTCAGGGAAAGTTTGTAATCGTAGCCGATGATGAAGGGCGAGAGAACGAAGGCGACCTCATCTGTGCCGCAGAGCTTATCACCCCGGCGATGATGAACTTCATGGTGAGCGAGGCAAAAGGATTCGTTTGTCTCACGATGACGAAAGACCACGCCAAACGTCTCAACTTGCCGATGATGGTCGAGCATAACACCGAGGCTCTGAGCACCGCGTTTACAGTAACTATTGATGCTGACCCTAAATATGGTGTCACGACAGGAATCAGCGCTTACGATCGCGCAACGACGATTCGTGTTGCTGTGGATCCCAACGCTGTTGAATCTGACTTGCGACGTCCGGGACACATCTCTCCTCTGGTTGCGCGGGAAGGCGGTGTTCTCCGCCGAGCCGGTCACACGGAGGCTGCTTGCGATCTGGCTCGCCTGGCTGGTCTGACTCCAGCTGGAGTAATATGCGAAATTCTCCACACTGATGGAACCATGGCGCGAGTGCCGCAGTTGCGAGAGTTCGCTAAGAAACACGACATCAAGTTTATAACCATCGCTCAGTTGATCGCTTATCGGTTGGAACGCGAGCGTTTCGTGGTTCGTGAAGCTAAAGCTGTTTTCCCATCGGCTTTTGGCGAATTCACAGTTTACGGTTACAGAAACACACTCGACGGCCAGGAGCACATTGCCTTCGTGAAGGGCGATGTGGAAAACCAGGAGGACGTTCTCATTCGCGTTCACTCCGAATGCTTGACCGGCGATGTCTTCGCCAGTCTGCGTTGCGATTGCGGACCGCAGCTTGAAGCGGCGATGGCAATGATTGCTAAAGAGGAACGCGGTGTTCTCATTTATCTAAGACAAGAAGGTCGTGGTATTGGTTTGCTCAATAAAATCAAAGCCTACGCCTTGCAAGACACGGGCCAAGACACTGTTCAAGCGAATGAATCATTAGGATTCAAACCCGATTTGAGAGATTATGGTGTCGGCGCTCAGATGCTTGCCGATCTCGGACTGACTTCCGTCAGATTGATAACAAACAATCCGCGCAAGATTGTTGGACTGGAAGGATATGGTTTGATCGTCAAAGATCGAGTCACACTGCCGCCCGCCTGCAACAGCCACAACCTGGGTTACTTGCTGACCAAGAAAGAGAAGATGGGTCACTGGCTCGAAAATCTGGAAGCGTCGTCGGTAAACGGGGGCGACGAACAAACCGAGGGAAAGCCCTCGAAGCACAAAATTAAGGCGGCCGCGAAATAGTTTCCGCTAAATAGTTTCATTAGTAGTAGGTCGCGTTCGGCTGGCTCTACTCGAAACGGATGCAGTTTTTTGTCGGGTCTATGGTGTATCTAAGCCCCGAGAGAAAGGACTGACCGAGCAGCGGGCGGTCGAAGTTCGCATCTATGAGCACGCCAGCTTGCACATGCTTGCGTTCGACGTTCCCAACCTTAACGGAATCGACCGTGAACCCAAACGCTTCTCTTTTGGCGCCCACGCCGCCACCGTGCCCCTGGTAGGCGCTGGTTGGACGGTTCAATCCGCAGGCAGCCAGGTGTCTGTCGGCGAAACACAGTATGTCTGCGCCGGTATCGAAATACATCTCGCATTCGCGTCCATTGACTAAAACGGTTACGACCATGTTGCCACCGTCTCTGCGAAATGGAACTTCGTTATCCATAAGCTTTGGGCGTTGAACTTGTGTTCGACGGCCGGTGCTGGTGTTTGAGCTTGAGCTATTGAGCGCGAAAGTTGTCTCCGCCGGTTTCGAGAAAACAATTACTTCGTGCGCGTCATCAACTGAGTAAGGTAAGTCTGAAAAGAAAGTCTGCCCGAGCAGAGGTAACGGAAAAGTGTCCGGCATGTTCCTATTGTCCTGAACTGTCAGCGGAATTTGACGCTTCAAATCTCCAACCTTTAAATCAACCATTGCCACCGTCGTCGGAATTTCTCCGCCCACGCCAAGAGCTCTGCCGTGGATATTCGTTCTTTTGACTTTGATGTTGTGACTGGCTAAAAAAGTCTCCGTGCAAGTCGTCGAAGATGCTCCCGTATCGAACACCATTGTGATTGGAACACCGCCCATTTCCGCGTTCACGATCATCCCTCCGCGTCCCTTTCTGAATGGAACGGCGACCTGTTCCGGTAATCCGGACCAATCAATCGGACCGGTTCTGGGAATATCCACGTTTTTAATCGCAGCAGCAGCGGCGACGGGATCGAGCACGGCAAGCGTTTTCAACGAGTTCCTGGCGGCTGGACTCTGCGGATATTTCGAGAAAACGTATCGATAGGCGGCGGCTGCTTCCTTCAGTCTGCCCAGCTGATGGTAGCAGAGAGCTCGATAATAGGCGGCGTTCGCGGCTTTTGTCGAATCAATTTTTCCAGTCTCAAAGATTGCGAGAGCGTCTGCGAATTTCTTTGTATTGTATAAACCGACTGCTTTTGAATAAGCGCTTTCAGTGTTTGGCGCCTGTGATTGAGCGGCTCCGGCGAGAACGCAGATTATTGCAAGGCAGATCAAAATCAACGCAATCAGATTTGAAAAACTGAAAACGTCATCGCTCACTCTGGTGCGACTGAGCACGACTGACCGGCTCCACATCGCTACGATGTGCTTGTTTTGCGGTTGTTTTCGAGGCGGAATGTGAGGGTTTATAGACATGGTTTTGTAAGACTAAACGTTGGACCTATTCTTTTGCTTCCCATCTTGATTGTTTACTTCAAGTTCTTCAGGGGTCGAACCTGATAACGTTTCTCGATGGATCGACTGTAAAATGCAACCCTTCAAAGAAGCTCTGACCGAGCAGCGGTCTTGAAAATTTAGTATTGAGAAGCACTGCTGCGCTGACTTCCTTTTTCTCAATCGGACCGAGCTTTATGTTGTCCACGGTGAAGGCATAGCTATCGCGTCTGCCGTCTACTGTTCTGCGCACGGTACTTGTCGCTTCAACCGGTCGGTTGAGACCACATTGCGCGAGATGGCGGTCGGCAAACACAACCTGACTCGCGCCCGTGTCCACATACATTTCACATTCCCGGTTATTGACCCTGGCCTTCACTACAATATGATGTCCATCGCGCGTAAACGGTACCTCACGGTCTGTAAGCTTGATTGGGGCGTCGTTTTTGGACTTAAACCGATTTGTCGGTTTCAAAACAATCACTTTACGTCTTGTGTCGATTTCATATGTCAAGTCGCCGAAAAAACTCTGACCGACGATCGGGCAGTTGTCGTAAGATGCGTAAAGGCTATCCGGCGAATCTTGTTCCACATAGATTTTATCGTCTCGTACAAACGAGCCCAGGGCAATGCGAGCGATAGCGATGTTCGCGATCGTTTCCTTAAAAGCGCCGGGGACTATGGCGTTTTCCTTCGTCCAGTTGAACTGCCAGTTGTTTTTATTCGCGAAACTCTGCCGGCAGAAGGTGACACCAGATCCGGTATCAAACAGAATTTTGCACTTCTTGCCGTCAATGGTGCCGTCTATATACATTCGACCGTCCATGGCCTCTTCCGTGTACTTGAGCACGTAGCCGTTTGAAGGTGTCGTGGCGAATGCGTTTTGTTTAATAGTAGAAGAAGCCGTCACGAACGACTCAGGAACGCGACCAGTCTCCTTAGCCGTTTCCATGGCCTGCAAACGAGCACCCAGCTGTTTCATCATCTCGAAGGACTTGTCGCTGTAAGGAGAGTTTGGATAATTCGTGCACACCACCTTATAGGAATCGTGCGCCTCTTGCATTTTGTTGAGTTGTTGATAGCTCATCGCCAGGTAGTAGACCGATGCCGCCGTGTTGATGTGGCGTTGGGCTGCTGAGCGAAAACATGATGCAGCCTCCTCGTAGAGCCCTTTCTTGTAAGCGGCGACTCCTTTGTCGAATGATGTTTCAGCCGCGACTGCTGGAAGAGGTTTTATTGCGATTGCGCTGAACCACAATAGCGTGATTACGGGAAGCGATGTCAACGCGACTGAGATGCAGAGCGTGGTAATTTGGTTTGTTCGCACAGCTTCTCGCGTGTTCTAACGGCTCAGGAGAGTTTCGTAGTATTCGACTTTAGCTTTGTCTTTTCGGTGATTATACAAAGATATCAGCTTCTGCACGTCCTTCGGGTTGGCACCGGCACCGCTATCTCTGACTCGTGCTTCTATGCGTTTTAACGCCATAGTCGTGAGAAGCCCTCTTGGACCGAGAAGTATAAAGGAGAGAGCGAACGAAAAGGCGATTGAAAGCGGCACGAACCAGGGGTTGTCCACGCTCACATGCGCCTTTTGCCAGGCAATGATTGAAACAATACGTTTATTCGTTTTGTCCGCATCTACAGTTCTCCCTGAGATACGAAAGCAGTATTCCAGGTCTTGAAGTGTTTTCAAAACGCGATCGCTGTTGGGACCAAACTCGCGTTGACGCATCTTCAGCGCTTCTGAGTAAGCCTGAATCGCCTCTTCGTAGCGCTTTTGACTGGTCAAAGAGTTGCCTAGCTTTGTGAGCGCGTTGCCGAGGTGGTGGTAGCCGCTAGTCTCCTTCCATAGCGCGATCGACTGACGGCTATATTTCTCGGCATCTAGCGGTCGGTTTCTCTTCAGCGCAATGAATGCGTAGTTGCCAAACATCTCCGCAATCATCGGATGTTTTTCGCCGTAGATTTCTTTTCGAATATCGAGAAGAAAGTCCGACAGATGTTCAGCTTCGTCGAGTTTGTCGACTTCTATGTACGCTCCTGCCAGAAGTTCCGCCGACAGCGCCGGGTGAACCCCGGGAATTCTGTACAGCGGATTGAGTAGATACAGCTTCTTCGCGGCTGCGAGCTGATTTGCGCAGGTCAGGCTCAGGCAGCTGAAATCATAGGCGAGAAACATAAGCACCACTAGAGCCACCACGTTGGAAACCGTTTTGACAGCCTTCCAGCCCTGTCTGGTTGCTTCTGTTTTAGTGCTGAGTTCGTCAAGAACCGCTTGTTGCACCTCTCTTGCATTGCGCGCCTTCTTGCGACTGCGAAAACCGATTACGGCTATGAATACAATTACTTCTACAGTAACAGCGGCAACAAGTTCCTTCGTCGGGCATGCGATCGCGTATACGACGAAGTACAAAAGCGTCATGAACGCTATCGCATAGCCGAGTTTCGCAGACAGATTCGTCAACTTGTTTCTCCATGCCCGGCATCATCATAACCGCCGCCGGCATGGAAACCAATGTTGTAATTACCAGTGAAGCCGAACTCTACGAGAAGTTCTGCAGGCCTATTAAACGCTCGGCGTGAACAGGATTTTCCTTCCAAAAGCGTTCTACCAGATTCGTCACTTTGAGCGTTTCCAGAATTGGACCTTCGACTTCGACAAGCCGGAGCATCAGCGCGCGGTGAAGCGGAATCTTGCTTTGAATCAAGCTTATCAGACCTTTGCCGGTCAGCTTGAATGTGATATCTGGACGTTCATCAGAGGGCTCGTGACGGCGCAGGACAATCTGCCCCTCATCGCGCTTCAAATACCACCTGAGGTCCGACGCTTCTTTGATGAAGAAACCAATCGAGCGTCCTTGCGACATTGCCTTGTCTAGCAGTGATCCGCAATTCAGCCATTCAGGAATAAACTCCTCGAAGTAGAATCGGGCAATGCGATCGTTATAGTTGACTATTTCATCTCGGCGTTCTTCGGTGGCATGACCGCCGAAGTGCTTGCCGCGAGCGGCATTTATCGATTTACTGAAATATCTTTCGTCCATCTGCACAGGGGGAATGTGATATCTCCCTGCGACTTCAAATAGATTTCGATTTTTGACCTGAACATTGTCAGTCAAAAGCTTTCTCAGCACAGGCGGCAACGTCAGTCTGTCTTCATCATCGTCTCGAATCGTAACGCCTAGACTCTTACCTACGTAGCCCAGCAACTCGGAATTGAGAAGTGGATTGGTTGGAATTATGTTCAAAATAGACGTGCGCTGTTCGTCTTCGAGGAAGCGCCAGAACATGTAAACGGCAGTGTCCACGGGCATCAACCACAGAAATGAATTCGGATGGAAGCGCATTTTAATTTCTTTGTTTTCGCGTTGCATCTGATTAATCTCGTCTGCTTTATTCGCGAGTTCTTTCAGCATCGGATAGATGCCTGTGTAGTTCAATGCAAAGCCGTCATCGGTTGCTCCGGCAAGCATCGGCATTCGCACCAGATACCATGGAAAGCCCCAACTCTTGAGCTTTTCGACCAAGCGCATTTCATATTGCTGGCAAGTGCTTTCCCATGTCGTTTGCGGTTTTCGGCGCGTAAAACTTGCCTCCTCCGGAACCACACCATCTTGTTGCACTCCGCCGTACAGTGAGGAGATGATGTACAGAGGGGCTGATTTCGTGCCTTTCAAGACATCCTTCAGTTCCGCCGCAGACCACGGTGCTCGCGGCGCGCGCGACTCGTCAAAGTTGGGCGGCATGCCTGAGAAGATTACGGCATCATATGTGGTGCCTTTGGGAAACTCACCTTGTTCGACAATTTTGATCTTGTCTTGAAAAACTTTGGCTTTGCCGTGACCGCCGAATGATGTGTCGAGCTCCGCTTGTACCGACGATCTCAAGTCGAGCGGAGAGAGCGACAACAAGTTCAAAGAACTTTTGCAGGCGATATGGGTGTGCCAGCCTTTCTTCACGAGCCAGGCGACGAGCGGTCCGGTAAAGCTAGATATTGGACCCCAGATGTAGGCTGTCTTCTGTGCCATTCAATGCGTCCCTTGACTTGCTGGTGCAATCTGTCAGCCTTCTTGCCCTGGCTGAGCTGGTTAACCAAACCACATATCTTACAACCAGTCGGCACGGATGCGGTCTCGACTCTAGTCAAGAATGGTCGTTTCGTAACATAGGTAAGAGTTTAAAGCGGTTTGGAGAAGTCCATAGGGGACTCTACGAGCATTGTGTTTGCAAATTTGTCGCCGATTCGGCGCCCGTCTGGCTTTGTATACGCGAGCCAACATTCTGCCGGGAGCAGAACAATGACGTAAGCCGTGCAAATCCAATTGACTACCTGGAATATGAAGGAGTTGATGCTGCCGCCGAAAGGCAAGAATTTAATCAGGGTCAGAATACCCATGACAATCAACGGGAGGAAAAACAGAATGTTTCTCTTAATCGATTGCAAAATCGTTGGTGGTGTGCCGGTCGTAGCGTCGACGACTTGCAGACCCATCAGGTTTTTACCGAAACCGTGCCCCTGGTAGAAGTAGTCTCGAACGACCATGATTGCGATGATGATGGTGTTCTGGGTGATGAGCTTGGTTATGTGCGGAATCAGACTGCTGAGGACCACGAAAATTGGGACGATGAGCAGGCTGAGCCCGAAAGCCAGAATGACATCCGCCATGAGCGCTATGCCGCGACGTTTGGGGTCGATTGCGCTGGTTTCGTTTTCATCATCTGAAACGGCGCCGGACTGCGCCGGACGGCTGCGGCTGTTTCCCGAGCCGTTATTGTCCGCGAAAGAATCGTCAGCCTCAAAATCTGCTTGGCCGCTGGGTTCTCTATAACGTCTATTGGGTTGGCGCCCGGAGCCGCCGGATGACCTTGTCATGAGTGTTTAAGTACCCGTTTCCTAACCTGTTCAAGCAGGCGTTACACCAAACTTTCTTTATGATAGTGCACCAGTACCAAATCGGAACAAATAGTAAGAGGTGGGCGCTTCTTCGCAGAAGGCCGATAAGATCCAGGCAGGTGTTATTTAGCGCCTGAGAAACCTGATTCTAAGGGGAAGTTTAGTCATGACTGCAAATGGAAACGAGACGGTAATCGTCGCTGGTGTCAGAAGTCCTTTCGGGAAGATGGGAGGCTCGCTTGCCTCAGTCTCCGCCGTTGATCTGGCGTCCCCGCTCATCAAGAATTTGATTGAGAAAAACGGAATCAATGGCGATGCAGTCGATGAAGTTATTATCGGACAAGTTGTCCAGGCCGGTTGCGGACAGATTCCGTCGCGTCAGGCTCTTTTGAAAGCCGGACTTCCCAATACCTGCGAATCGACGCTGGTCAACAAAGTTTGCGCTTCCGGTATGCGCGCAGTCAGTCTTGCGGACCTGCGCATCCGCGCCGGCGACGGCGATATTATCGTTGCAGGCGGAATGGAGTCGATGAGTCAGGCTCCCTACCTGGTAGATGCCAACTCGGCGCGATTCGGCAAACGCATGGGTCATACACCGTTGAAGGACGCGATGCTGGTGGATGGACTCGAGTGCCCTGTGCATGACGTTCACATGGCCGTACACGGCGCTAAAGTCGCCGAAGAATTTGGTATCACACGTCAGCAACAGGATGAGTGGGCTTTCAGAAGTCATCAACGCGCAATCAAGGCGATTGAAAGCGGTTTATTCTCCCAGGAAATCCTGCCCGTCGAGATCACATCCCGAGGAAAAACAACTGTCGTCGACCGCGACGAAGCCCCGCGCGCTGATACCTCTATGGAAGCGCTCGCCAAGCTCAAGCCCGTATTCTGGGAAAAGGGAACCGTCACCGCCGGTAATGCCCCCGGTGTTAATGATGGCGCTGCAATGTTGCTCGTCATGAGTCGAAAGAAAGCAGATGAGCTCGGTTTGAAACCGCTTGCTAAAATCCTTGCGCATGCTTCGATTGGGCAAGACATTCCATATCTGCATACCGTTCCAGCTCTGGCCACTCAAAAGGCTTTGAAGAAAGCGGGCTTGACTGCCGCCGACCTCGAACTAATGGAAATCAACGAAGCGTTTGCTGCTGTTGCGTTGAAATCAATGAGCATGCTCGGTATCGACGCAGAGAAAGTCAACGTCAACGGTGGCGCAATCGCTCTCGGTCACCCGATTGGTGCGAGTGGCGCACGTATTTTGTTGACTCTTGCTAAAGAAATGGAAAGACGCGGAGCCAAAACCGGCGCCGCTGCAATCTGCTCCGGCACCGCTCAGGGCGATTGCGTAATTCTTTCCAGAGAGGGTCTCAACTAATGACGAGCCAGACAGTTCTAGACGTAGATGCCGCGCGGCAAAGAATAGAGGAACTGAGTAAGGTCGTCGAGCACCACCGCTTTCGATATTATGTGCTCGATAGTCCTGAAGTTTCTGATGCCGTTTTTGACGAGCTTTACAACGAACTGATCGCCCTCGAAGAAAAATACCCCGAGTTGAAATTGCCCAGCAGTCCAACTCAGAAGGTCGGCGCTGCACCAAGCACAGAGTTTAAACAGGTGAAACATCGTGTGCCGATGTTGAGCTTGTCTAACGCAATGGGCAGCGAAGACCTGGAAAAATGGGAAGAGAGAATTCTTCGTGGACTCGGTCAGTCAGCCGATGAAGCTAATCAATTGGCTTACGCCTGTGAACTGAAAATCGATGGACTCTCCATAGCTTTGACATTCAAGAATGGAGAGTTCATCGAAGGCGCCACCAGGGGTGATGGCGAAGTTGGAGAAGACGTGACGTTGAATTTGAAGACGATCTCAGTGCTTCCTCAAAAGCTGACACCCATTCCAGTTAATGCAGACGGAACTCTTGCCGAAGATGCCAATGCTCCAGGCGTCGAAGCACGAGTTCCAGAGCTGCTGGAGGTGCGTGGTGAAGTTTATCTTCCGGTCTCGGCATTCCAGACCTTAAACGAGAGTATGCTCGACGCGAATGAACCGACATTCGCCAACCCCCGCAATGCTGCTGCCGGAAGTTTGCGCCAGAAAAATCCTCGGATTACTGCAAAGCGCAGATTGGCTGTTTTCACTTACTTTGTCTATGTGACGGACCCGAGGATCAAGCAGCCGACCACTCACGCTGAAAGTTTGAGAATGCTCAAACTTCTTGGACTGCCGGTCGAGCCCAATCACGACGTCGTGCATGGCGCGAGTGCCGTGAAAGCATACTGCGACAAATGGGCGCTGGCTCGCCACGGTCTCGACTATCAGACCGACGGAATAGTTATTAAGCTGAACGAGCGCAGTCTCTGGAGCGAACTCGGTAATACTTCGCATAGCCCGCGTTGGGCAATTGCTTACAAATACCCTCCCGAAGAGGCAGAGACCATGCTAGACGCCATTCAGTTCGAGGTGGGGCGCACTGGTGCAGTGACACCAGTGGCGATACTACATCCAGTGAAGCTCGCTGGAACAACGGTTAAACGGGCAAGCTTACACAATGCCGATCAGATCGCACGTCTCGATGTGCGTGTTGGTGACACAGTGATTGTCCGCAAAGCCGGTGACATCATCCCTGAAATTCTCAGCGTCAATCCTTCCAAGAGAGCAGCAGACAGCCAACCGTTTCAATACCCAACTCGTTGCCCTATTTGTGATACTCAATTGGTCCGTGAAGGTGAAGAGGTTGCAGTTCGCTGTCCCAATACGTATGGATGTTTATCGCAACGCGAACGCCGCTTGAAGCACTGGGTGAGCCGCGATGCAATGGACATCGAGGGCGTCGGAGAGGTTCTCGTTTCCGAATTCGTGAAGAATGATCTCGTCAACAAGCCGTCCGATTTCTATAAGCTCACGCTCGATAAGCTGATGGCACTTCCGCGTATGGGCTTGAAGTCAGCCGAGAAAGCGATTAAGAATATTGAGGGCTCGAAGACGCGCCCATTCGCGCGCGTAATCAACGCACTCGGAATTCGCCATGTCGGCACCACTATGGCCGACCTCCTTGCTGAAAACTATCCATCCATGAAGTCGTTGAGAAATGCTTCAGTTAGTGACTTAGCGGCGATCGAAGGAGTCGGACCCGTAGTCGCTGAAACGATATTTCAATTCTTCCAGGAGCCGCAAGTCAATCAACTGATCGACGAACTTGCTCAGCTTGGTGTTCGAATGGAAGACGATGTTGAAGAACTCGCGCGCGAAGCTCTTCCGCAGACGCTAGCCGGAAAAACGTTCGTAATCACGGGTACGCTGGAAACTCTAGAGCGGTCTGAAGCCGAAAAAGCCGTGAAAGCTCGCGGCGGAAAGGCGACCTCATCCGTTTCAAAAAATACCAGTTACCTCGTCGTTGGTGCCTCTCCCGGCTCCAAAGTCGCCAAAGCTCAGCAATTGAACGTGCCGATTCTGGACGAAACAGAGTTTTTGAAATTGCTCGAGAAGTCTGACTGAGATTAATTTCAGCGTTTTAGATACAATCGAACTCAGGCACCTGAGTTTAAGCTTCAGTGTCCTTGAGGCAGAATCTTGATAGTTGATCGAATCGGTATCTGTGATTAGCACCAAGAAAATCGTTCCAGCGTTGATGATAGCGGTTGTTTTTTCGACCGCATCGCTGTCGTACATGCCTGATGGCAATCGTTCTTTCATTGCTTCGGCTAAGCAAGGACGAAAGGGGAAGTATTCTGAGAAACCAGCAGAAGAACACTTCATTCGCGGAAAACAACAACTGAAGGCCGAAGATTTGGATGGCGCTGTCGATTCTTTTCTTCAAGCTACCTATTTCGCGCGCAACGGCTATTACCCGGAAGCCTATTACTGGCTTGGTGTCTCTTACATGGACAAAAACGAGGATAAGAAGGCGGTTGAGGCGTTCGAGAAAAACGTTCAGCAATCAATTGAGGAGCCGACTGACACCTACCTGGCGCTTGCTGAAATTCACTTGCGCAACAAACGCTGGGACGAATGCCAGGCGGCTTTGCGCAACATCAAAAAATACGATGAGAAGACGACGCAGAAGATCGAGTTTGTTTACGGTCTGATGGAAGATAAACGAGCGGACTCCGTAGAGTACAAAGAGCCTAAAGTTATGCTCGGTAAAGCATACGATAAAGGGAATCAGAAAAATCGCGAGATGGCGAAGCAAGCCATGGAGAATGAGCGCAAGCAGCACCTCATGAGTTCCGAATCGCATTTCCTGCGCGCGCTGGGGCAGAAACCCTGGAATCAAACGCGAGTATGGTTGTATTACTGTGAATCAAAGATGAAACAGCAGAAGTGGCAAGAAGCGCTCAGAGAGCTAAATGCGCTATTCGACTCGAAAGTTCTAGGCAATCAGGTGCGCATGCCATTGGCTCGAATGCATAAAGACATAGGCGTGTGTCGGCTTGCAATCGGAGACCATCAGGGCGCCATGGACAATTGGCGAACCGCGCTCGACTATAACAAAAATGACTTCGAAGTCTGGCTTCAAATTGGAATGTTGCTGGAATCAGAAAGACATTTTTCATCAGCTGTAAGCTACTACAAGGAGTTCTTACGTCTTCGGGATGGCACAGACGACAATCGTCTTGGCGAAGTGCGGAATCGATTGACCACGATTGAACACATGTTGAATCCGAATGAAACTACTCCGACTCATGCTAAGCCATCGCAATACATGCGCACCCAATATGATGGCATCGAGCAGCAGGAGAATCAGGTTAAGTATCAGCGGCAAAAACAGCAACAGCAGGTTCAACAAAACCTGGAGAATTCGCCGTTCTAGCCTATTCGAACCTGTACAACAGTTAATGAAGTGTTGGTGCGGCACCTGGAAACATCTGGCAGTACGATAACCTGTGATTTGAATTTCCAGATCAGTTAAGTTGTGCTGCAAAAGTTTATGCTCTTGCGGAAATTTTCGGTAATTATCGTCGTCGCCTTGGTTCTTTATGTCGGGCTTTCCCCGACCGTCGCCTGGCCGCTTTATCACGCGATTATTTTTAAACCGGACAAGCGCAAACACAAAGTCGATCAACATCTGCAGTTCATGGAGGAACACTATCACGTGCGAAAACGTGAGGTTACCTTTCCTTCGGCTAACGGAAAGACTTTGCACGGTTGGTTTTTCGAAGTACCTGGAACGAAACGTGTCTTTCTCGCCAGTCAGGGACGCGGCGGTAACATGCGCAGGAAGCTGAACATCGCTCGTTCCTTGCTCATGTGCGGCGGTTCCGTCCTCCTCTATGACTACGAGGGAAACGGCGACAGCGAGGGTGTCGCGACGTTGGAGAATGTTTGCGACGATGCTGTCGGCGCGTTTGATTTTCTCGTGAAAAAGGAAAAGCGCGATGGCAAAGATATCGTAGCCTATGGTCAATCGTTTGGAACGGGCGTGACTGGTCAACTGGCGAAGCGAAGACCAGTTGGTGCCGTGATTCTGCATTCCGGCTATACATCGCTATTGAGCGCGGGGCGGGACACTCTGCCGTGGCTCTGGCTGTACCCGGATAGCGTTTTCCCTGCGCAAGTACTGGATAACCAGGCCGTCTTTGAAAAGGAGCACCCACCGCTTCTGATAGTGCATGGAACTCGGGACCATCTTCTGGCATACCGGCGATCCGAAGAGCTGTATGAGCACGCAAGGCAGCCGAAAACCATGCTCGCCATTCCTGGCGGCGATCATGGCTGCTTTGGGACGTCCAATCAATTTGTCACAGCCGTTGTTCAGTTTTTAAAAATAAACAGTCTCTGAGTGGCCGATTCTAAAGTAAATACATTGGTTCTGTTTAACCAGCCAACCTGGCTGTATGATCGGACCATTGATGCCCTTTTGGGGATTGAAAGCAGTGGAACTCGAACTAGTCAAAAAACGAACAACCTATTCTCTGACGACATTTCTTGAAACTTGGACTCTCACGTTTCGCAGATTTTTTCCGTTGTTTGGAGCATGGGCGGTGTCAGGTGCGCTGCCGGTCGCAGTCATGGTCGTCACCGTGATTTCAGGCGGCGTTCTGGATGTGCTGAATGGCGCAACGCATCCATCGTGGTGGACTCTGGTCGGAATTCTGATACCAGCTGTGGTGATGGGTTGGTTTTGGGCCGGTTGGCACTTCGTTGCGCTGAAAGTTGCGCGGGGAATTCCTGTGCGTTTCTCTGATTTCTTTCGCCCGGCCAATCAATCTATAAGCGCTCTTGTCGCCCTGGTCATCACTAGTACGTTTATCGGATTAGGGATGTTTCTTATCATTCCAGGAGCGCTGCTCTTTTTGCGCTGGCAGCTGACGCCGTTTTACATCGTGGATCGTAATTACGGTCCGATTAAGGCGATGAAGCAGAGCTGGCATGACACTGAGATGCTTTTCGTTCCGCTTGCGATGCTGGACCTGATGCTCTGGGGCGTGGCGTTGTTGACTGCTCCTACATTAGTTGGTCCGCTGCTTCAACACATGTCGTCGACCGTGACGTCGGCGCTCGTATACAGCAAATGGTTGACGGATGAGAACAACCCGGAGATGCCTCGCATCGAGAGCGATCATTCGTTCGGTTCTGAAATGCTTGGCTAAACGCGTTTCAATTCCAGCATATCCTCGAAAAAATCCCAGAACGAATCGTAGAGAAGACCTTTATCCTCGCTCTCATCGAAGCCGTAAACGGGCGGGTCTTCGCTCTCACCGTTAGCGATGAAATACAAATGCAGACCGTCCTTGCTGCGGGCGAATACAAATGCGCTCGGAGCCAGATCGACAGGCGCAGCCGCTGTTCTTGTTCCCAGGTCTTTAGCTTGGTCAAAAAAGATCTCCCAGTCCTCGGCAAGAAATATTCCAGCGCCCCGTCCCATGTGCACGAGAAAAGTGATGTAACTCGAGGGCAGAATCACGCCATGTACTCTTTCGAGTTCATCGATATCCGCCTCCGAGCAGCGTTTCAAATTCCACTTCCAAACCTTGCCGCCGCTGACCAACCGCTTCATCAAATTGTCAGGTGATTCTCGAATTTTTGTTGGTCGTGCAGGGGGTAGAATATCTTTTTTGAATGGAAGCAATAAGTCCAGAATCTCTGGTTTGTCGCCGGCGGCATCGAATGCGGTTTTTTGATAAGTATCAAACTTGTTTGGGTCGGCGCCATACGAAAGTAAGAGTTTCACAATTGGTGCAAGTCCGTGGCTACAGGCTGTGTGCAGGGCGCTTGTATCGAATATATTGACGGCATTAGGCTCCGCGCCGGCGTCCAAAAGTTTCTTTATCACTTGTTCTGCTCGCCGGCTATCATAGCCCTTAGTCGTTTCAGCTGACAGCGCCCACTGAATCATCGTATGGAAGCATTCTGTTTTAGATTGATAGTTGACATTGGCTCCATGCGCAACGAGGACATCTACGACCTCCTCGTTTAAGCTCTGGACAGCAAAGTCGAGTGGTATGCGTCGCTGCTTCGTGATTGCGTTGATCTCTGCTCCACTTTCGATCAGTACTCTGGCGATATCACCCGTGGCGGCATAGAAAAGTGGTGTACTTCGATTTTCCAGGCAGCGCGCGTTTACTTCGGCGCCACACTGTATGAGGTATTGAACGCATTCGAGCGAGCCGCTACGGGCCGCATAGTGGAGCGGACGTAAACCGAACCAACCTCTGGCTTCCCGATGTCGTTTGTTCTGCTGAATTATCTTTTGCAGGTCCTTAAGGCGACCATGTTCCGCCGCGACGTGAATGTCGCGGTCTTCCAACCCTCGGTGGTCTTTCATGACGTGATACCATAAATTTTTATCCAGGAATAAGGCGCAAGTGAGCGAAGCGCGTGGTGCCAGGGCAATGGCGTGAAGAACCCTTTTAAAGCATCGAAGTTCCGCTGCATGGGGAAGCGGAACTTCGGCTTTGCGGCTCCTTGTATAGCTGGGCTATGCTGCGTACTCGAGTTCTCTGACAACCTTGTCGGCGCCGAGAACGCGGAGCGCAACATCGTAAGACATCGTGCCGGATTGAATCTGGTGGACGCACATCAAAGCTTTCTTTGCCTGGTTGGCATTGATTGCGTGGTTGAGAATCAGCGCTTCTGACACGCTCATCTCGAAGTCCTTGATTTGAGCAGCCGTCTCGCGAAGGACTCCTTCGTCGAGTACTTCTGCGGCTCTCAGCAAAGTGACAGCTTGTTCGATCACGTCGAGTTCAGCAAGGATATGCTCGAGTGATGCGTTCATGGAATTTACGAGATTGAGAAGCCGTGCGGCTCTTGCTCTGGTAAACATCGGGTTGCTGAACATTTTTTGCATGCGAACGGCGGCTTCAATCACGTTGGCGCCAACGAGATTGTAGTTCTTAACCAGTTCACCAAACTGCATATCGCGTTCTGTTCCCAGTTCTGCCAGAACCATTGAGTCTTCGTGCGAGAGCAGCTTAGCTGCGACCAGAAGTTCGCCAACTTTCGGTGGTGGCAATGCGATACCAGCACCTCTAAGTCCGAGTGCGCAGAGAAGTCCTTCAAAAGTCTCGCCATCTCTGACGATGTATTGAACCGCCTTGACTGCGTCGAAGAATGTGAGATGTTTATCGCGGAGAAGAATTTGAATGTTGATGCAAGTAGTAAGTGTTTTTTCTGAAATATGATTGAGATGAACAAGCGAGGTGCCAAGCGGGTAGCCGGTTTGTTCAGCGTAACGCATTGCTTGTTTCAGCTGATCTTCTTGTACGATGCTTGCTGCCAGGAGCAATTTGCCGAGACGGCTGAGTTGTCCAAGGTCGCGGCTGATGCCGTTTAACCGATATGCTTCTTCGATGCTGCACTGATGAACGTGAGCGAAACGCAGCAGTTCTTTCGCCATTTGAACTTCAATGGAGCCGCTGCGAATTGAGCGCTGCGCTTGTACTGCGCATTCGACATCGTGATCGCTAACATGACCTGACATGACCAGAACGCGTCCGATTGGAAGACTCATTCTTTTGGCGAGAAGCAGGCTGTTGTTCAAAATGACTGGTGAGATGATTCCAGCTTCGAGGAAGAGCTCGCCGAGGAGGTAGAGAGGTGTTCGATTTCGAGTGGACACAAACATCAGGAAATCTCCATAGTAAAACTGCGCCGCGAGAGCAGAAGGCTCTCAGAACGTAAACTCGCTGGGTTGTTAGTAAAAGGTAACCGCTTATGTCCCTATAGTATGGGAGCGAAGTTGAAAAGGGAATTCGCGAAAAACATATAGCAAAAGTGCGTATAAAACGACGAAGACGTTCATGAGAAGCCGCGTTCCACTTGTTTGAACCGAAGATTAAACGTGAATGTCGCCAAATATCCGGAAATTCTTCACGTTCAATTCACGCAAAATGCTTATGGTCGGGTTTCAGATTACTTGCAGACTGAGCAGCTTAGTGCGCTAGAACTGGGATAAACGAACGTCCGGCCGCTGCTGTGCGAACTGCTTCAGTTCTTCCGGCCTCAAATGATCAAGGATAAGAAGATTTAGATCTGGCATTTTCGTCAGTTTCAATAATCCTTTGCCTGTGATTTTGGGATTATTTGTGATGTTTAGCACGATAACGTTCCGAATGCCGGAAATTGAGTCCAGGTCAGAATCAGTAAGGTTGAGACCAGCAAGGTCCAGCCCTTCCACTCTCACGCTTCTCAGCTTCTTGAGGTTCTTGTGCTCTGTGCTGGTGTACGGCAGAGCTATGCTCGTGTAAACGACTGACCTGGCGAGCGAATCCAGAGACGAGCCTTTTATCTTATTGCAGAATTTCAGGGATATAGTGCTAATTTCCGGGCACGTGCTCAGAGACTTTATTGTTTCGTCCGTGACAGCAGTGTTGTCCAGGTGTATGTATGTCAGGTGCGGCAGGTTTTTCAGATTACGTATTCCGGCGTCTGTGACACGCGTTTTTACGAGATAGATTTCTTTGAGGGAGCCCTCGTCCTTAAGCGACTCAAGTCCCTTGTCGGTAATCTGAGTTCCGTTCAGGCGAAGACCACGGATTGGAATGAAATCAATTGAACTTAGATCATCATCATTCAATCCGGTGTCATCGGCGTCTATATACATAGGTAAGAGGTTCATCTTCCTATCTTCTAGAAGTGCAGTGTTTCGCAACTCTTTGAATTTCTTCCGCCAATCCGGTCCCTGGATGTGCTTCCATGGATCCCCATCATTCAGGGCTCGATCGATGCTTGGATCATCTTTATAGGTGGTAACTACTTTGTTTCCATCCTGGATTTTAAAATCTTCGGGTTTCGTGAGAGAGTTACTTACGAACCAACCGAACAATGCTAAGCCAGTTATTGCCACGAGGCTCATCCAGAGAATCAGTGATCTCGAGGAAGTTTCAGGTGCAGAGACCGGAGTAATAGACTCCAGAAAAGCACTAGAGGGTCTGTAAATGCCACTGTTTTCAATCTCTGCCTGGTCGTTTGCAAATAGACTCGAACGATAGTTCATGAGGTCCGTTCGAAGAGCGCTTACAGTTTGATATCTTCGGTCCGCGTCCTTCTGAAGGCATCTGGCGATAATTTTTTCGAGTTCATCTGAATAGGTTTTCCCCTGCGTCTTGTCAGACAGTTTTGGAACTGGTGAGTTGACGTGCAGGAGGAGTGTTTGCGGAATGGTTTCGCCGAGGAACGGCGGTTCACCAGTTAGCATCTCGAACATCAAGCAACCCAAGCTGTAGATGTCCGATCGTTCATCCACAGTTTGCCCGTTTGCCTGTTCTGGGCTCATGTACGGTGGACTTCCAATACCGACTCCGGTCTTGGTAAGATGTTGATCTTCCGATAGCAGTTTGGCCAGTCCGAAATCGGTGATGACCGGCTTCAAGTCACCACTAGCGGTGCGTTCCAGGAATACGTTAGATGGCTTGATGTCTCGGTGCAGAATATCACGCCCATGAGCATGAGCAAGTCCATCGCATAGCTGGATGAACGTCGATAGCGCCTCGTCAAGCGAGATCTCTTCGCCTGAAGCGATTAAGTCAGCGAGGTTCTCTCCGGAGAGCAATTCCAAAACAATATATAGTTCGTTTGAGTTGGATTGCCCGAAATCGAGAATGGTCAGAATATTCGGGTGCTTCATCTTTGCCAGAGCGATAGCTTCTTTGTGAAAGCGGACAGCGTCCTTCGAAGAAATATTCCAGCTTAGAATTTTAACAGCGACGTCTCTAAGAAGCTGATTGTCTCGGCATCTTAGAACAACACCCATTCCACCCCTGCCGAGTTCACCGAGCGTTTCATAGCGTTCGTGTTTAAAACTAAAGTTTTGATTCTGCACTGTTGCTTGCCTTTGATGCGTCATCTGGCTGAGGCTCGAACATCCTGTTCGGATCTGTCGATGTGGGGAATGCCGGTATTTTTGACGCGTCCACTTCATCTGTTGGAAAGACGGTTGGTACCTTTGTCTTATCGGCTGTCTTTTGCTTCCTCAGATGTGAGGCATAGACCACGGCAGGTGGAAAAGTGTGCGCGATGTGAAATTGTTCGATACCATCAGCGGTGACTTTCTCGCAGCCGTTTAAATACAGATTGACCAGGTGTTTAATCCTTGCAGTTGCAAGAACACCCTTATCCGTGATGTTGGGGTTACGATTGAGTATTAGAGTTTCCAGTCTTGGAATGCGGATGGCTACGATGTTTTCAATATCCTCATCAGTCAGATTCAAATTGGAAAGATCGAGATTTGGGACTTCGACATTCTTCAAGTTTTTCAATTCAGGAACTCTAACTCCCGAGCCTCGTAAGCTGAGGTGAAACAGGTCCGAGTTGTTATGTAAGAGTTCCAGCGTTGAGCCGTGAAAGTTTTTGCAGTTGTCCAGTTTTAGAAAAGAGAGCTTGCCGCAGGCTGATAGCGGTTTCAGCGCCGCATCGGTGACTGCAGTACCCGACAGAGTAAGCATCTCCAGGTTTCTGAGATTTGCCAGGTATTGTATTCCTTTATCAGTGATGTTTGTTCGGTCAAGATATAGTTCTACCAGCGTTTGATTTTTTCCCAGTTCCGCGAGACCTTTATCGGTGATTTGGGTGCCGGCGAGTTTCAGACCGCGAATTGGAATACCTTCGAGCATTTTCAAATCTTCATCGACCACGTCGCTGCCGGTGAGGTTAAGCCAATTCGGAATCATGTCGCTTCCGAGCAGTTTTGAAGCGGTTCTGGAACGCTCGGCGATCATTTTCAAACCTTCGGTTGCGTTCGTTCCCACCTCGATCCAGATTGTATTGTCGCGCACTCGACCCGGTTCATTTCTTGTTCTGTTCGGCGCGAACTTCATGTGGAACATATCGTCGTCTACATCTTCGTCGGATGTAGTAGGTGCGGGATTCGTCAAATTCGCGCTTGCTTGTGGCTCCGTCATTGCCCATGTGTAAACGGATGGCGTGTATTTAAGCTCAAATTTTGCCGGCTTTGATTTGTACAGCGCGAGCGCACCAAGCACGCCAATGACGAGAACGACCATTCCGATAGCAAGGGTGAATTTCTTTTCTTGCGAGGGGCGTACCAAGTTTTGATACCCGCTAATTATGAACGCTCCGGTTCTCAAAAATGATTTTGCAGGTGAGTAAACACCGGAGTCCCCGGAGTCAAAGGTTACATTCACAATCGAGTCTCTGAGCGACTTCAGGTCTGTTCGCAGGTCACGAACTTTTTGATAACGAGCGCCGGGATCTTTAGCGAGGCATTTCTGAATAATGCGATCTATCTCTGGTGGAAAGTTTCGGTCCGGGCACAAATGGCTCAGTGTCGGCGGTTCCTCTTTGATATGCTGCATCATCAAGGCTGGTATCGAATCTGAATTGAATGGACGCTGACCGCTCAGAACTTCCATCATCAGGCAGCCAAGACTGTAAATATCTGAGCGCTGATCGACAGCTTTGCCGGCGCATTGCTCGGGGCTCATGTATGGCGGGCTGCCCATTGCGATGTTTGTTTTTGTCTGGAACTGATCGTCGGTGAGCAACTTCGCGAGTCCGAAGTCGGTTATCGTAACTTTGAATTCGCCGGCTTCGTAGCGAGCGACGAACACATTAGACGGTTTGATATCCCGATGCAGAATATTTTTTCCGTGCGCGTGCGACAGTCCATCGCAGATTTGCATGAAGATATCGAGAGCGTCTTCAAACGGTGGATTCTTGTCTGCTTCCAGAAGCTCCGAAATGCTTCTTCCGGTGAGCAAATCCATAACTAGAAAGAGCGAGTCGTCATCTGAATGTCCGAAGTGTTGGACGCCGAGAATGTTCGGATGTTGAAGGCGTGCCAGCGCCTTGGCCTCTTTGTGAAACCGGATTACATCCTCGTTGGACATGTTCCAAGCAATTACTTTGACTGCAACATCCTTAAGCAGCTTGCGGTCGCGGCAGCGGTACACGATACCCATGCCACCACGTCCGATTTCTTCAAGCACCATGTACTGCTCGTGGCTGAAAGATATATTGCTGAAAGGTGAAGACACTCTGAGCTCTGAACGTTCTGCTGACTCTGCGGCAAGTTCCAGTATAACAGTGAAGTCAAGAAAGGAAAGGTCCGCAAACAACAAAGCCAGCTGCGTACTGCAGCTGGCTTTGAGTGGCTTGAAGAACCGGATGAGTCACCACCCGGTTTTACCTACTTGCCTGTGTATGCCGGAGTGCGCTTTTCTACAAACGCTTTCACGCCTTCGGCAAAATCATCGGAGCGTCCAGCGATCTCCTGCAGGTTTGCTTCGTATTCGAGCAGTTCTTCGAGGTCGTGGAACAATGCGCGGTTGACGGCTCGCTTTGTCAAACCGAAGGCCTTGGTCGGGCCGGCTGCTAGCTTCTCGGCAAGCGCCATCGTTTCCTTCATCACCTCTGCTTCTGGAACGACTTTGTTGACGAGGTTGAGCTTCAACGCCTCAGACGCAGGAAGTTTTTCAGCGGACAGCATGAGCTCGAAAGCCTTAGTCGCGCCGATCAAACGAGGAAGCATGAATGTCGAACCAGAGTCTGGAACCAAACCTACTTTCGTGAATGATTGTATGAAGGAGGCGTTTTCGGACACTACACGGTAGTCGCAAGCGAAAGCGAGACTTGCGCCTGCACCAGCTGCGACACCATTGACGGCCGCGATGATCGGTTTTTCCATGCGACGCAGTTTGATCACGATCGGATTGTAGCGGCGTCTTATTGAATCTCCAAGCGACGGACGTTCGGCGTCTTCACTGGCGATTCTGCTCTGCAGGTCTTGTCCGGAGCAGAAACCGCGACCAGCTCCGGTGAGAACAATGACGCGCACGTCTTTGTCTTTTTCCATCTCCTTCAGCGCATCTTGAAGACGAAACGAGAGTTCGTCGTTAAATGCGTTCAATTTGTCCGGGCGGTTTAGCGTGATTACTCCGATGTTGCCCTTCTTTTCAGTAAGGAGAATTTGTTCTTCGCTCATCTCATTCCTCTTTAGTTGGTTGCTGATGATTTGCCGTGTATTGTCGAATTATTGTGATTAACGACCCGAGAAAGTTGGTTTGCGTTTTTCTAGGAACGCCTTCATTCCTTCCTTTTGATCTTCTGATGAGAAGAGCATGTAGAAATTCTTTCTCTCAAACTCAAGACCTTCGCTCATCGACATTTCGTATGTTTTGAGAACCGCTTCTTTTGCGAGTTTCAATGCGATAGGTGATTTCTTGGCGATCTCGTGAGCGAGTTTTTTCGCTTCTTCAAGATAGAGCTCGACGGGAACGACTTTTACAACGAGCCCGTAGTGATAGGCTTCTTGAGCGGTCATCGGGCGACCGGTCAGGATCATTTCCATGGCTTTGTGCTTGCCGACAACTCTGGTTAAGCGCTGGGTTCCACCAGCACCAGGGATGACACCAATATTGATTTCCGGTTGACCGAATTGAGCCGTTTCCGAAGCTACGATAATGTCGCAGGTCATCATCAATTCACAACCGCCACCGAGGGCGAAGCCGCTGACCGCAGCGATAATTGGTTTCTTGATTTTGCGAACTTTATCCCAGGTAGCGAATCTGTCCTTGAGCATGATGCTGACCGTCGTCTCTTCAGACATCTCGCCGATGTCGGCGCCAGCTGCGAATGCGCGTTCGCTGCCTGTGAGAACCATGACGCGAACGCTGTCGTCTGCATCGAAAGCTTCAAGGGCTTGAACGAGTTCGTCCATGAGTTCGTGGCTTAGCGCGTTTAGAACTTTTGGACGGTTGAGAGTGACGATACCAACCGGTCCGTCTTGCTCAACCAGAATGTTTTTGTAATTCGCTTCTTTCATTGTCGTCTCCCTAACGAGTTCTTTCACATTGCTCATATTTGCGGACCTTTCTAAACTGAATGCTTTTACTGAAACTGTTTCCCGCATTCGCAGCAGAATTTGAATGCTTGCGCATTCGGCGTGCTGCATTCGGGGCAGGGTTTCGAGCCTGCTGCCGGACTGAGGTTGCCTGTCGGACCTGCTGCTTTACAGCGAATCTTGTCGTAGTCCATGTCGGTTTTTTTACGGAATGAATCCAGACCTTGCGCGGTTTCGAATGAACCGGCATGCAGCGATAACCAGTCACGAGCGTGACCGATTGTCATCGACCAGGAGAAGTCTCTCCAGAAATTTAGTTGTTGTTTTGTGTATCGCGAGCATTCGGGAAGCTTGTGGTACAGCTTCGAAGCCAGTTGCTCAACAGCTTCATCAAGCATGGAGTAAGGCACGACCTGGTTTACAAGCCCCCAGTCAAGCGCCGTATATGCGTCGATTGGTTCGCAAAGCAATAGCATTTCGCGAGCCCGGCGGTCGCCTATTATGAGAGGCAGCCATTGAGTCGCGCCACCGGCGGCGACACTACCGCGCGCGGCCCCGACCTGTTTAATAGTCACATGGTCAGCAGCTATGGCAAGATCACAAGCCATGTTGAGTTCATTTCCACCACCAACCACCATGCCGTTCAAGCGCGCAATTGTTGGCTTACCAATATTACGCAGCCGATCATGCATCTCGATAAACTGATACATCCACTTGTAGTAATCATTTGGTTTCTTGAGAATCGGATCTTCTTGTTCTTTTAAATCAGCACCGGTGCAAAATGCTTTATCACCAACGCCGGTCACGACAACAACTGCAATTGCGTCATCGCGGGATGCATCGAGAAATGCGTTGGACAGTTCTAAAAGTGTGAGTTGATCGAAGCAGTTCAAAACATCAGGTCTGTTGATCGCAATTGTGGCGATGTAGTTTTTCTTCGAATAGACGATGCGTTTGAAGTTGAACAACTCCGGCGAAATGCCGGTCAGCATCGCATGTTCTTGTGTACTTTGCGCCATGTTTTTTCTCCGGTCCGGTCGGGAATGGTCGTCCAGAAACTCTCAGCGAGAGTTTGATGAAGTAAGCTCGGTCGCCGCAATATTTTGAATCACGCTGAGTTCCTTCATCCGGTTTTGCAACCAGGCTTTTTCGATGACAGCGTGGGTCACTGTTCCCCGAGCTATTCTGCCTCGAATATTTGATGCGACAATTTCAACTTCGACTTTGTTGTCTCTGATGTCTGCGACCCTTGTTTCAATAGTCACTTTCATTCCCGGAAGAGTCATAGCCAGGTGAGAAACGTTAACATGGCAGCCCATGCATTCCTCGGATTCATCGAGGTATGGCCAGATCATTTTTCTTGCGGACAGCTCCATATGGTGCACGAGAGTTGAGGTGGAGTAAAGCTCATGCACTAATTCGCCCTCATAGCGAACGGTCATGTCCCAGGAAACGTCAATTTCCATAGTTTGTGTTTGGCCAATTGCCAGACCAGGTTTCATCCCCGTTTCCTCCTGAAGAAAAGCCGTGGTTTACTTGGTTTCCTTGCGCAGGTCGACTACTCGAACCGCTTTGCCCTCGCTGCGTGGCACCGTCCGTGGTTGCATCAGCTTGACGTCGGCCGTCAGACCGAGCATGTCTTTCATCAAGCATTGAATCTTCATCGTGAGAGCTTCGAATTCGACACCACAGTTGTTGAATTCGCCCCAGCGTTTCACTAAATCTTCTGTAACTTCGACTTGAACTTCCAGCACGTCGAGTGCTCTTTCGCGATTTACGACAAGCTGATAGTGAGGGCTCAAGTCCTCGATGGATAGCAGGCACTTTTCAATTTCGGAAGGAAACAGATTGACGCCTCTGATGATCAACATATCGTCGATCCGCGCTTTCACTCTCTCCATGCGTACCATGGTGCGACCGCAGACGCAGGTTTCCGAAAATAGCCTGGTGAGATCGCCTGTGCGATAACGTACGACTGGAAATGCTTGTTTCGTCAGGCTGGTGAAAACGAGCTCGCCTTCTTCGCCATAAGGCAATTTTTCACCCGTGTCCGGATTGACTATTTCCGGCAGAAAGTAGTCTTCCCAGATATGCAGGCCGTTTCGACCCTGTAAACATTCCATTGAGACGCCAGGTCCCATGACCTCGCTCAGTCCGTATATGTCAAGCGCCTTGATTTCCAGGACCTTTTCAATTTGCGCGCGTAGTTCTTCAGTCCAGGGTTCGGCTCCAAAGATGCCGATTTCCAGTTTTATCGAATCGCGCGGGATGCCGTGGTCTTGCATTTGGAACGCCATGTTTAGCGCATATGATGGCGTAGAGCAGAGAATCCGCGCACCGAAATCTTGAAGCAGCAGAATTTGTTGTTGGGTCCGTCCGCCGGACGCAGGCACGACAGTGGCGCCGAAATTTTCTGCGCCGTAATGCATTCCGAGTCCGCCGGTGAACAGCCCATATCCGTAGGCGTTGTGAATGATATCACCAGGCTTGGCTCCAGCTGCGGCTAGTGAGCGAGCACAAACCTCTTTCCAGTCATCAAGATCCGATTCTGTATAACCGACTACTGTGGGCTTGCCCTTCGTGCCTGAAGATGCGTGAATACGCCGGACATTATCAAGTGGCTCGGCGAAAAGACCGAACGGATAATTTTCGCGCAGGTCGGTTTTTTTCGTGAATGGCAAGCATTGAATGTCGTCAAGCGAATTGAACGAATCCAATTTGATCTTGGCTTCGTCGAACTTGCCGGTGTAGAACGGGACTTTGTGATAAACGCGCTCCAGAGTGGACTTGAGGCGTTTGAGCTGAAGCTGTTCGAGCTCCGCGCGTGGCAAGCATTCTGCTTGTTTATTCCAAATGAATGTATCTGATTTCGTGGGCACGGAAACGAATACCACCCGAAAGCGTGCTGAAAACGTGAATCGAGATCATAACTCTAATTGTTGCTTTGGCTTGAATTGCTTATGAAGCTTGAATATTCCTGAGGTTGACGAGCGCACAGATGAGTGGTTGCTAAGCTAGATATTAAGCTGACAGGAAAAACAGGCGCCGCATGAACTAAAATCATTTTGAGAAGGCTTACCAACAGACCACTTTTGAGCTTAAGACATGATCGGCACTGACGAGCCTGGTGAACAGCCCGCCGTCAAACGCGAACGCATTTTCGACCACCAGATGTGGTGGATTCTTGTGCTGGGAATTTGCGGAATCGCTGTCTACCAGATGTTCAAGTATCAGGCGTTTCCTGCAGCTTCCATCGAGATCAAAAAGCCGCGTATCGAAATTCAAGAGCAAGCGCGTTCTCTCGCTCCATCTTTGGGCTACAACAAAACGGGCACAATCGATTCGACCACGTTCAATTCCGAGGATAACGCCAAATCTTTTCTCGAGCATGAATATCCGCAGGAAGATGCCAACAAGCTCATGGCAACGGAGGTTCCGGTCTGGAGCTGGGTGACGCGGTTTTGCAAGGAGTACGACCAGGAAGAGTTTCAAACCTGGATTTCGCCACAGGGAAAGCTCCTTGCGTTTGAACACGACATTCCGAATGATCTCGCGTTGAAGAGTGTTTCGCATGAGGAAGCGCAAAAAATCGCTCGTGCCTTCCTGGAAAAGATGGAACCGAACGCGGCGGACTTCAGCACCCTCATTCGAGACGACGCGAATACGAAACCAAAGCGCGAAGACCATTCCTTTGTCTGGGAGAATCAAAAGAAGGATTACAAATCGGCGCATCTGCGCATTTATGTATACGTCTCCGGCGACCAGGTGACGCTGTACAACAAATATCTGCATGTGCCCGACGCCTGGCAGCGAGAGTATGACACCATGCGCTCGTACAATTATTTGCTCGGGCAATTCTCATTCTTCTTCATCTACATGTTCCAGACGATCGCTTTTCTAGTCCTGGTCTGGGGCGTGATAACCAGAAACATGAGGTGGAAACCGGCTATTGTCGGGGCTCTCCTCCTTGGTGGTATATCTGCCCTGGATTATTTAAACCATTTGCCAAGCTTGATAGCTTCGTATGGTCCGACGACTTCGTTTCAAAATTACTTGATACAGATAGTTGTGAACGCGTTGATGGGCTTCGTCGGAAACGCGCTTACAGGAGCCACTTTGTTCGGAGGCGCTGAGATTTGTTATCGAAAACTATTTCCTCATAAGATTTCATTCGAACGAATTTTGACCAGGCGAGGACTTACGCACGAGACAGTTGTGCGGGGGGTTATCGTTGGGCACATCCTGGTCGGGGTGCACCTCGGCTGGATTGTTCTGTATTACATCCTCGGGAAAAATTTTGGTTTCTGGTGCCCGCTTGGTATCGAGAGCCACGAAGTCTTAAGCAATGTCGTGCCGTTCGTTTCAGCAGTTGCACTGGGCGTCAGCGCCTCGTTCGAGGAAGAGCTGGCGTGTCGGGTGGTCGGTATCGCAATTGGTACCAGACTGTTTAAAAACTTTTGGGTGGCAAATTTATTCCAGGCAATTGTCTGGGGATTTGCTCACAGTAGCTATCCGCAAGAACCCGCTTATGCTCGCGGTCTCGAGCTCACCGTAGTGGGAATTTTGCAGGGCTGGATCTTATACAGGTACGGCATTATCGCCGTCATTACCGAACACTATCTGCTCGATGCATTCATGTACGTGGAATCGTTCCTGTACTCTGACGTGCCTATTCTCAAGTTTTCCGTCTTGCCGGCTCTCATCCCGGCCATGTTGATTGTCGGTTCGGCGCTCGTTTGGAACAAAATGAAGATGACGCGCGGCGACGACCAGGATAACGACAAAATTCCTGTGTTGAAACCGCCACCACCGCCGGTGGAAGATGCGCCACCGCCGATCGAGTATAGGCCGCTGTCAAAGCGGCTCAGGTTGAGCATGATCGCAATTTGTATCGCATCACTTTTGACCGCTATTTATGTGCCCTGGAGTAGTGGTGTCAACTCTGATGCGAAGCTCAAAATCGGTCGAGAGGAGGCGGTTGAGAAAGCGCGCGAAGTGATGAGGAGGCACGACATTGATCCTAAAGGTTGGATGGAGAGCGCGAGTTGCGGGATCAGTAGCGTCGGCGAAACCTTCCAGTATATGTTTGAAAAGACCAACGCCGAAGCTGTTCGGAAAATCTACAACGAAACCAGGCGAGGCTATTATTGGTCGGTAAAATTCTTTCGACCGCTTCAATCCGAAGAGTATCAAGTCATACTCGATGGTGAGGGGCGAGAGGATTCTTTCGGGATTTCGCGAGAGGAAAATGATGTTGGCGCAAATCTCTCTTCCGACGAGGCTCGCGAGAAGGCAGAGGAGTATCTGAAGGAGACTCATCCGGAACTGCCGGATTACAAGTTTAAACAGATTTCGTCCCAAAAGCGCAAGAACCGAACCGATTACACCGTCGATTTCACCTATCCCAAGCTCGATGTCGCTGAAGCTAAGTGCCTCATAAGCGTCTCATTGACTGGCGATCAGGTCGGCGATTTCTCGCAACGATGGGATGTTCCCGACTCGTGGTCGTTTGAGCGCAATAAACGCACTGCCAAAGATGAGTGGTTATCGCATTTGCGAACAGCGACATTGTTTGGTTTGATTCTTCTGGGCATCTTCTGGGCTTATTCTGTTTTGAAAACAGGAGCCATCAAGTTTCGTGCGCCGGTCATAATTGCGCTTGCGTATCTTGGTCTGGTGCTACTTTCCTCGGTCAACAATCTGGTGACCTTCTTCTACGGCTATGACACTACCACTCCTTTGAACTCATACATAGTTGGTGAAATCGTCGGCGCCGGGCAGGGATTATTTATGTACGGCGCCGGCGTCTTTCTCCTGTCAGCCGTCGCTCTGGGCGCGTTTCGAATAATTTCGCCACGCACGCATTTGATACCGTACTTTCAGTTTGCGCTCGGTAAAATGTCAGCTAATGCTGAACAGCGAAAGTCGCGGCTGGCGCTGTGGTATGACGCCGCCTTGATCTCGTACACGACACTGGCATTTTCCATAACCGTCAGCCAACTGCAAGGATTGGTATCACTGGCGATATCACCGTCCGTTCCGATCGGTGAGGTTGGAACGATCGCGAGCCTGACCGGAGTTTACGTTCCTGTCGCCGAGGCCATTCTCGACGCTCTTAAAACAGCCCCAAACGGTCTTGCTCTAATCGTAGTTGTTGTTGGCATGTCCGCGAGATTCGCTCCAGGGTTTTGGAGATTGTTCGCATTTGGTCTGGTTTTAAACCTGATTCTTCCAAGCGCTGAGCGATATTGGCAAGACTACCTCATCAGCGTTGTGCAGAACCTTTTGATGTGTTTATTCATGTATGTTCTGGTAGTAAAACTGGCTCGGAACAACATCCTTGCTTACCTGATGATATTCTCGCTCTACACGTTCATTCCATACTGCAAGGCTATCGCGTTGAACGGAGGCTCTCTCTACATCCCGGAGTTGATAACATTTTTCCTTCTCTTGACCGTGCCGATCCTTTGTATCCTCTGGGTGCAGGTTCGCACTCTGCGGCATAAGGAGAAACCGCTCAGCGAGATTGTCGAAGAGAGCTAGCTTACCTTTCCGCTGATTCTTTGGGATCCGGAACAGCTTCACCGGAAGGTGGTTTATAGCTCGGCAACGGGAACTGAGTTCCGTCTGCCAGCGTCAAAACCGGTTCCAAAATACTCATGTGATAGACGGTCCAGCGCCGCAGTTTTTCACGGCGAACAATGTGTAATCGCAATTTCGCCGAAGTCAATCTCGGCAGTTGTTTTTCGATTTCAATCGGCGACATGTTTTTGCCGTCGGCGAGTTTCACTGGTCCGGCATCACGAGGATGCAAATATCGTGCGACCTGTTCTCCAAGCGTCTCTCTAATCGCATCCTCGACGCTTGCATAAATGAATGAATCATCGTTTTCGTCTTCACTCGTTGCGTCTTGTTCTTCGCTGTCGATAGGCTTCGAACTCGGTTTCGGTTCAACCTCTTTAGATGCCTCATCCAATTTCTCGATTTTTTTTATCGCGGATACAGGCAACTGTTTGCCCTTGCTTTCGACGATGAGCAAATTGCGTTTATCTTCAATCGATAGAGATTCGCTGCGGTTTACCTCGATTTCTTTTTCAGTCGGTTTGTACTCGATGCCTTTGCTGGCTTCCGGTCGTTCAATCGCACCAGGCGCAATCGAAGGACGTAATCTCAACGCAAAGCCCTTGCGGCTGTCCGTATCCGGATCTTTGATGAAGGCTGAAAACTCGCTTTCTGTCATCGGAATTCCGTACGCCATGTTGAGCGGGAGAAACAGAGGAGCGTATCTTGATTCTTCGAGCTGCAAGTCTACATCAACGATCACGTCTTCCGGCTTTTGCCAGGGCAAAATGGTGACTGCATTTTTGTCGGGGTGTTTGATCGCGGTTTCATGCATGTTGGAGTATTTGAATGGTCTGCCCATGAGAAATGCGAGGTTGGGTTCTTGAGCGCTTGCATAAACAAGGTATGAAACCCAACCGCCCTTCTTCGGGCAGCGGCAGGTGTTGCCGCCAAACATTTCAACGGTGCCCTTGTAATCTCCCTTTTGTACAGAGGTGAGAAATTGGTTCGCAGTGGTTTTCGGATCGGCTTCGGAACCACCCGACATCATCGTGTAGAGAACAATCGCCAGTATGACGAGAACCAGGAGTGGATAGAGGATTCGCATAAGTGGATTCTAACAAGAAATTATCGTCACTTTTTCACGTTGGCCACGCAACGTTCTTCGTATGACGATATGCTAGTGACATCCAGTCTAGCACGCGGGGATAGTGACCTTATGTCAGTGCTCAAAAACGAGTTACTCGTTATCTTTGGAATCCTTACTACGGCAGTTTTCTTGTGGCGATTCTCGCGCGATAAAATCGCGCCTCAATTGTCCGGGGCAAATTTAGTGCCCTCTTTGAAGGTGCTGCTTGCCATGGTGATTCCGGTTGCCGGATTGATGTGGTTGAGCAGTATGGCGGGACTCGAGTTAGCTGTTGCTGCTCCGTATTTTGGAGCGGCCGCTCTTCTCCCGTACCTTTTTAGTTCGGTCGGTCTGCCACCATTTCTGAGAGCTTTGCTGCTTCTGGCAAGTGCTGTAGCATTCACCAGTTTCGTTCCAACCGATCATTATCAGGTCTGTGTCGAGTCTGCCATCGCCGGACTGATTTGTTGGAAATCTGTTGAAAACTTGCTGGTCAGCCCGGAAAAATCTACGCTAGAAGATTTTGTTCCACCATTCTTGTGGATGGTGACCACCCTCTGGGTGAGAACCGTTGAAGCCGATAACTGGGTCGCACTGCACCACAACGTTATTCTTGCATCGTTCGTCGCCGCAATTTTTATGCGATGGATTCAGGATCCATTCCTCAAGATCGATAAGCTCTATGTGAAGCGCGTCTGCCTGGCTATCACAGGCGGGCTGGTTATGCTCATTCTTGTCACCAAGGTCGTTGGCGCACTTGAATTGGCAAAACTGTGTGCGCTGGCCGGTGGTGGTTATTTACTAGCATACGTACTGCAAGCGCTTGATGTTAGAAGAGAGCATGAATCGCTCGCTCTGAATTCGTTCAAACAATTGCTTTTCATCGGTATCTTCACCCTGATAGCCACTCGTATGTTCTTTACTCCCGGGTTGATTGTTCTTGCGATTTCAACAGTAATTGCAACCACATCCGGTGCCGCGTTGATGGCAGGTCTCTATTTCGGTTCATACATCCTATTGCAAACCTTTATCTTCAGGTTCAACAGCAATATGACCGGCATCAATATCATGCATTCGTACACGAGTGCGGCATTATATGCCGGCTTATTCATCGCGATTACCGCCTCTCTTCTCCTGCGCGAGCGCATGGATAATCGCGCCAGGGCATTGCTGTTTATCTCAGCTGGATTGATGGCGCCCGCAGCAACCAGTTATTTCTTGCACGCAGAACCTGCGGCGAGCTTATTGGTCGCGGTCCTGGTCGGTACGATCATCATCGGCATCTTCTGCCGTGCGCTTGCGAATGCCCATTGGAAAGGGTATGAGAACGTCATGCTCACGCCTGCGATGATGATCGCTTTTGGTTTGCTCACCGGTGAATTGATCACAAGTGGAAATTCGGCTGACGCGCAGCAGCGCTACACCGTTCTCCTCGGTCTTGGCGTGGCTGCCACTGCTGTCCTTGGCATCGCCTCATTCCTGTCGAGGCAAAATCAAGATGGTCCGGAACTCACAGCTCCGACAATTACGGTCGAGGACGCGTCACTGACGCCGAAGGATCCTAAAGTTATTGAGCCGTCCGACATGGAAGTGAAAGAACCGTCGTCCGAAGAAGAGAAGAAAGAACAATCGACTGAGGCTTAAGTTTCAGCTCAGGCCGAATGCACGGGACTGAGGCATAATAGTAGTCAGCGAATCTATGATTCGTGTGGAATCACGGCGACTCCGAAAGGTAAACGCCAATTGCAAAGGGCTGGCTATGTCCGACGACTTCTCAGATGAAGATATTCAGTGCCCCGGTTGGGACGCGATTGATAGTTCCACCAACGCTATTTACGGCGAGCAGGAGCCGCTCCACTTTGGAACGCTGGTAAAGTATGCACTTGGTGGCCCCGACCCGCTGGATGGCTTCTCCGTTTTCAAATCCGAGAAAGACCGACCTCACTGGCACTATGTGACGTACGGTTTCAGCGAGCTCTACGAGAAAGAGAGCGAGGACCCGGCTTGCAGTGGGTATGGTTTCGAGCTGACCATGCGCGTTCCCATCGAATCGGATGAGCCGCCGATGTGGGTAATGAATTTCTTTCAGAATATTGCCCGCTACGTTTTCGGTAGCGGGAATACCTTTGAATCGGGACATTACATGGATGCGAACGGTCCACTGTGTCTGGAGACGGAGACCGACATCACGGCAATGGTTTTCGCTGAAGATCCTGAGATGCCGAGTAAGGACACTCCAAACGGACGTGTCACTTTTCTGCAGGTCGTTGGTATTACGCGCGATGAATTGAAGGCGATTAAACAGTGGCATTCAATGCCGGTGCTGAAGTTGCTTGCCCGTGACAATCCGTTATTAATAACTGATTTGAAACGTGTTTCAATTATGACGCAACCGGATGTGGTGGCAGCCGTAAATGAAGGCACGACTCGTGATGGCTCATCCACTGGCATGCTCTTTGTTGATCCGTTGAATTGGAAGATTGCCGGAATGCCGCGCAAGAGTTGCACGATTTCTGTCGGCTCGCTGATCGTGCCGGAACTCAAGGCGATTGTACCCGCCCGACTCGGTCATGATAAGCCGCTGATGTTGTTCGGCAACGATGCGAGAATTTCGCTAGTGCCCGCTTCCGAGACTAAGTTCGAACCGGATGATGCTGGTCTTCGTTTGGAACTGACGAAGTCTGACATGAAAGTTTTTATGGAAGAGATGCAGGCAGCTGCTGGAGTCTATGATGTCTTGCCTGGAGTTAAGGTCGAAGTGATCAAACAGGTGATTCAGGATGCGGACGCGGGCTAGTTTGTCGGGTGATGCGGATGAATCTATATTTGTGGAAATCGGTCACGCTCCTCAGTTGTTTTGTGGTTTTCGAATTGATGGCTTCGCCTGCGAATGCTGACGACGCCTGGATATTTAAACAGCAGCGTGCCGGTGAACCGCTTGAAGTAATCGTGAGCAAGAACGCCGTCAAAGCCACCTTGCCTTCGCGAGGCTGGGCAATGGTCGCGGCGGCGCCGGACTGGACCGCAAAAACTTTCAATACGCACTCGAAACTATATTTCGATGTGCCTTACAAAAGCTGGGTGAGGATGAGCTGTATAGACCGGTTCACTGATGCGTTGGAAGTCTACGAACATGCCGATAAGTTGCAAACGCTGCTGTCGAAGACTGAAGGAACGGGCGATACTGCTCGTCTTCGCGTTATCTACAAGGCTCGAGGCGAGGAGGTTGGCGGTAAGTCCTGGATTGGGGGCATGAGCTCGCTCGACAAGAAAATCGATAACACCAAGCCCGAGCGCGTCAAAGATTATACTTGCATGTATGCCTCGAAAATTGGCTGTGAGCAAGCCTTCAAAGTGCTCTGCTCGCTTTCGATTGTGCCGCCGAATGCAGGCGTTCCGCTTAGATATTGTGCGAATCTCGAAAATGGTCAAACTCTTGTTCGTCTTGCAACATTTTCGGCTAAACCGTTTAAATCAGACAAATCGACTTTCGCCGTACCGCGCGGTCTTGCTAAAGCCGAGAACCAGCGCCAAGTCGCGATAGGCGTTGATAAGCAGGGTTTGGATGAAATGATGAACGGTTTCGATCTTGGTCGCCCGCTTGGTAAAAGCAAAAAACTAGGCAACTGACGTTTCAGTTCAAACGTTTCGATTCAATAGAAGCGGACTCTCACCCTGACTCATGCGCAATTCTATTTGGTGTTTTGCCCGAAGGTCATGCCTTGAAATCCTGCATCGCCGCCGATTGCGGGATTGCTTTCGCGTTTCTTCGCAGCTTCGATAGTCTTGAACTCTGGTGAAAATGCCATCACTTCAATCAAAATTCCCACTAATGTAGCGCTTAACAGGAGCGGGATAAGAAACGTGCGTTCGAATTTCGATACTTGCAATTTGTCCTTTACGCAGAGAGCAATCACTAGCATCACCAGTGGTGCCAGGCTGACCCAGAGGTGTTGCGTGTGGAATTGCTGGCGCTCCTGCCAGACCCAGCCTAAGACTATGCTCGTAAATACTAGCGAAGCTGCGATGGCTTTGAACGATACGCCTTTCGATGTCGTAAGTCTAACGAGCGCCCAGATTACAATTGCAATATCGAAGGCGCCAAGCCCCTGCGCTCCGAACATCCAGAAATAGAATGTGTCCATAAACTCGATTATCCCAGGCAATCGTCACACGGCATCACCTGAACAACAGATACCCGAATGACCGAATTGAGTAACAGGACTCCTGGTTTATTATACCCGTAGCTAATTATTTCTGGTGCGATCGTACAAATCTTGCGAAACTGGCTCCAGTGCATCGCCCTTCTGGAGATACACAGCTACTGCGACTTGCGTTGCGGACGCTGGATTTTCCTTGCGAATAATCCTTCGAGATAGGGCGTTCTTCGAACCCAGAATTGAAACGTCTACGCTGTAGAAGTTCGCTTTGCACTGAATTTTGACAGGTTCGTTCGTCTCATTTTTGAACTTCAAATCCTGGCGTCCGTACCATACCGTGGCGTCAAGCCCGGGAAGGACCGTGGAGATCGTTCGCGAATGAGGAGTTCGTTCCTCAATCTTTAAACCGGATTCAAGTGCCGCTTTGTAGATCAGTGATGAAACCAAACAGACGCCACCGCCCTCGGTGCTGGCCGTTCCATTACCTAAGTAGGTCGGCGCGGCAACGAAACCTCGTTCGTATGTTCGCGGTCCGACGACGCGATTGAATGAGAACGTTTCGCCCGGACGAAGAACATATTCGTCGATTCTTCGACAAGCCTGTCCGATATTGATCTTTGACTTGCGGTTCAAAGAGGTGATTCTGCTGTGAGCCTGCCCGACTGTAGTTTGGCACGGTCGATCTTGCCAGTAACACAGAAGTATCACGAGAGGCAGAAGTATGATCAGATAGGACTTGTCCATCTTGATCATTTTATTGTCAGCTCCTCAGACACTGTGTAGCCACGGATGAGCTTGGTGTACATTCCAGCTAGCGAGACTGGGTTGACGTTGACCTTGCCCGGAAGCTCCATTCTTAACAGGCAGCTGAACTCTTTCTTGCCTGCCGGAATAGTCGTGCCGAAAAATACGATTTTATCGTCCAGGATATCCTGGTGTGACCACCATGTTCCACCCCAGTCACCGGATATAGTGGCGCTTGAATCTGAACCTTCGTCTACCGCTTGTTGGGCGCCGCGGCTCTTAACCACTTCAGCACCGCTAGGCAGCGGGCATTCTACGATCACATATGGCATCGAAATCGGGCTGTCGACCAATACCTTCATCAGTATGGTTTCGCCTGCTTTGATGGTGCCGCCGTTGAAGGGTTTCGAAACCACTTTCAAAACGCCGTCAGTTCCCGCCGGTTGAGATTCGAGCCGGTAGAATGTGCGCGACATCGTCAGACCGGCCGGGCTGTTCTTTACCGGTACCGCTTCCCCAGGTTTCATTGTTTTCGTGTAGCTGAGAATGGTGTTGTAATACAGCTTACCCATTCCGACTTTCTGCAGCTGAACAGCTCCAGTGGCAGGTTTAAAAGTCGGTAGCGCGAATGATTTTTCTTTGCTGAAACGCTCGCCGCCGGAGAAAGAAATTTCTGTTTGCAGCACGTTGTCCATAAGGACCCTGGCCGAAACCGTCTCTCCGCTGTTCGCGGCGCTCATGAGAGCGTCGTCCAGGAGGGCGCGCAGAACCTCGCTGGTTGTCTTGGTATTGCACCAGCCGTCGCGATCGCGATGAAGCATCATCCACATCTTTATCTGCTCCAGCAGGTCTGTTTTGTCAGCCTTATTAGCCAACATTGCGCGGAAAGCCAGCGCCGTTGTTTCCTCTCCTGTGTAGCGATAGGACCAGTCAGTAACACCAACCAGTTTCAATCGCTTCAACATCGCATCAGTGTGTTCCCAGTCAACCGTAGCATCTGATTTGTTAGCGATTGCTATCAAACGATCACTGGCTTTTTGAGCGGCTTCTGTTTCGCCCAGGTTTTTGAACGCAAGTGCTGCGTATGCTAACGGTTCAGGCGTGAAAGCTGGTATCTCTTTCTTTAGCCACGCAACCACAGATGGTGTCGGTTTAGCCTTATAGACGCTCATGCAATAAACCAATCGAGCCATATCGCACCGGCGCGTTTCGGCGTTCCAGTCTTTAACGAGCTTCGGATCGGACAGCTGTTTCTCGAGTGCAGTAGTGTTGTCCTGCAGCCACTTCAGACCACGAGTTTGCATTGATTGATCTACGCTGTAACCGGCGTCTTTAAGGAGATAGAGACCTTCGAGAACAAGCGAAGTCATATAAGGATCGCTAGCGTCGTCCTTCCACCAGCCCCAACCGCCGTCGGAATGTTGATGTTCAGACAGTTTCGCCATTCCCATCTGACGAACCTTCTCGAATCGTTTAATCGATTCTGGAAGCAATGGAACGTTCAACTTCTTGTTCAACTGCATCGCGACGATTGATGGCATAAAGCGCGACATCGTTTGCTCTGTACAACCGTATGGGTAGTCGATCAGCGAGTCGAAAGTGCCCTGCACCTGACCGATCACCGATCCGGCAAGATTTACTTGCATCTTGGGTGAGAAAACCTGTCCCACCTCGGCGTGCGAAATCTGAACTGAAGGAACCGCATCTGTTAGAACGCCGGAGTCTGCATTGAAGAGCGGGATGCCCAGTGAGTTTACGGGCAGTTTCCTCTCCAGGTAATCTCCGCCCGTCTGACCTTGAGCTTTCACGCGAATCATGCCGACACCAGGTTTTGCAATCGATACGGGCCAGGTGAATTTGCCAACCTTCTCAGGTTCAACTGATAGATTCTGTGCTAGCGGCAGATTGGTTTTGAACTGATCGGAAATCGTGAGAGTGAGAGTGATGTTTTGTTTTTGATCCGAGTAGTTGTGAACCACCGCGGAAATTTCGCCGCCGTCACCTTCGGTGTAGAAGCGTGGCAACGCGAGACGCGCGATGATGTCTTGCGTCACCAGGATTGATTGAGTTGTGGCACCGACATCGCAATTCATGCTGACACCGCGGACAGTGGCGCGCCAGGTGGTGAGATTGTCGGGAAGTACAACATTGGCGGTCACCACACCTTTCGAATCGGTCACCAGGTGGGGAAGCCATGCTGCCGTGTCCTTGAAATTCTTACGCAGCTTGGGTTCGTCCAGCGTTTTGTCCGGACCACCAGAATAACTCTCCGGGAAAGAGCAGAATGTGCTAACTCGATTGGAGCGCTGGTTGTAGAACTTCTTGCGTATATCGCCAGCGTTTTCCGGCCTGATGCTGTAGATGCTCTCATCGACAACGCCCAGTGAGACTTCCGTATTCGGTGCCGGTCGACCATCTTCATACGTCGCCTTAATCGTATACTTAGCTGTCTCGCCGGCTTTGTATTTGGGTTTGTCAGTTTCGATAGCGAGCTTCAAGAAGTGATCTTTGGGTGAAACCTTGAGCATCTCCGTGCTTGCGTAGAACTGCTTTTTCTTTGCGACCATGGTTACGCCCACGAAGACATTGGGCGCGTATGCCTTGTCGATCGGAATCTCCACCAGATTCGCAGTTGCTTTGAGCGGAACAATGCGGTGGCTATATAGAGTTGTTCCTTCTACGGTGACAAGCGCGTCGTAGCCTTCCTTGCCGGTAAACGGACCGGAAATCATCACGCGGGCGGTTTCACCGACTGTATAAACGCTCTTGTTGAGGGAAATTTTGAAAGACTGCTTTTCGGAGTCGCCGCGATAGAACGGGTACGAATCGCTTGCTACCCAAATAGAGCCGGTATCAAGTATGGTGTCACCCTTGGCGTCTCTGGCCGTGGCTGTGATGTAAAAAGTGTCGGTCGGCCATTGCGTGCCGGCGTTTGCTTTGAAGAGGACTTTGCCGTCTGGTCCGGTCGTCACGTCGCCTTCGTTTAAAACGACTTCCTTTTCTTCCGTGTGAGTTACCGCGTTCCAGGGGAAACGTGAAACTTTGACGTGCACTTTCTGATTGGCAAGCGGCTTGCCGTCATAGTCGCGAGCTTCTATGGTGGCCTCGACCCCTTCGCCAGCCCGCACTACATAGTTGGTCGGGTCTACAAACAGAGCGAAATCGCCAGGCGTTACGGAGACGTGCCCGCTGCCGGTTACGGTGAGCTGACTTATGTCAGTTACTTCGGCTTCTATTTTGTAATCGCGCTCGCGATACTCATAGAAGTAGCTGGACGATGCGTAGTCGGGCTCTACCTTCTTGGTATCGAAAGTGATTGTTGCCTGACCGTTTTCGTCAGTCTGGGCTACACCTTCAGTGAGGAAGCTGCCACCATAGTCATAGTCGCCTTCGCCATCATTGTCATTCCAGTCGTCATAGAATTCTTCGTAAGCCGGTCGAGGTTGTAGTTTATAGCGGATCGAATAATCCGGAGAAGCGTAGACTGAATATTTGACGCGCGCGTTAGCGACGGGTCCGCCAAAGAAATAGGTAGCGTTCAATGTGGCAGAAACCTTGCTGCCAGCGGTCACGCGCGGCGCATTCGGTTTGATTTCAATCTTGTATTCAGGCTTTCTGTATTGATCTACTTCAAAATATTCGTAGTCGGTATTGCCGGTCGATGCATATGTGAGTTTGCATGAATAGCCGCCAGTCTTGCCCTCTTCAGGAATGTTGAACGTGCCATTGAAGGTTCCGAATTTTGTTGTCTTTATAGTTCCAGAATATAACTGAACGTTTGACGGATCCTCGATGACGACGGTAATTTCCTCTCCTTCGCCGATGTTTTCGAATCCTTTGCCGGTCAGGTGTCTGGCAATTCCTTTGAAGCAAACCGTTTGTCCAAGCCGGTAAATGGGCCTGTCGGTGTAGAAGTATGTGGTTATGTCATCGCTGCTGCCGCCGTAGTAGTAGCCTCCGGCTGCGTAGGCCGTGTGACCTTGACGCTCTCCGATGATCGTCGACTCGTAGTTCTCACCATCACCATGTTTGATGAACGCAATGCCGTCTGCACCGGTAGTGGCTTTAGCGAGTACTTTGCTGGCATCCGAATCCTTGGGAATCATGCTCAGATTGACTCCGCTTATCCCGGCAAGCGTGTTTAAATCAATCGCGCGAACAAGAGTACCTTCAGGCGAATGCTTGGCTACAAGCCCGATATCGCTTACCGTGAACCAGGAAATTGCCGTGCACTGTTTTTGTCCCGTGAGATCTTTGCACTCTGCCACCACGAAGTAGTCTCCCGGTGTGAGATCTTTGTCCAGTTTGAAATCTGCTCGGCTCGAGTCTTCGAAATTAGGCGAGAGGTGTCGTTTGAGCTCTTTAAACGGCTTTTCCGCTGGCGTAAATGGATTGGTCAGTTTCGAATTGTATGATCCGTACAAGCTCAAGTCATTCGACATATGCATGTCGACTTTAGGCAAAACATTTATTGCGGTCGATAAAAACGGTTTCTTGTAAAGTTTGACTGTTGCTTCAGTGGCACCGGTCGCGCGGATCCAGAACGAAGGATTTTCTTGGGTGGTGAAGACGCGCACGTTGCTGGCGATCGTCACGGACGGTTCCAGCACATGCAATTTGATCGTGTCAGGAAGCGCCTGGATTTTGCCATCTTTTACCTGCACGCCCTGGACATATTCGGTTTCGAAACCGGGTGCGCGAACTTTAATTTCGTACTCACCGACCGGAAGCTGGTCGATTGTGAATGTGCCGTCTTCTTTTACCCATGCGCCTCGAGCCAGAGTGATGCCGTCTCTGGGTCCAGTTGCCACTGCATAGACTTTATTTTGCCGAATGTCATAGGAATACAATCCGAATTTCTTTTCTTCCAGCGCGATGGACCCGCTCACGGAGCCGGACGGGCGCTGAAGGAAAATCGCAAGTGCCGCGGCGACTAACGCATAAAGCAGCATAACTTCCCATGACAGGAAGAGGTTGCGTTGTGGTGATTGATTGGTTTTATCTGTAGACATCGGCATCAATTCTGTACAGTTGGCATTGTTGGGACGATGGGATTCCGGCTTTTAGTTTGGTTTTGACCAGCTGATAGTGAGGGTCGCTCGCTTCACCCGGTAATAGAACCGCTCCTTTGCCTCCGGCTCGCACCATTAGACCTTGTTTCAAAGGCTGCATGGTACTTATGGAGTTTATAGGAACGATCCTCTTTACTACGGTCACTTGAGGTATAAGTAGATTAATCTCGCTCTTTTTTATCTTTGAATATCTGTAGTCCTTGTTTAACGCATCTTCAGTTGTATAGATCGTGGATTCGACGAGGTTTTTGTGAGTGGCAACCACATTGCCCCAGCAGGCCCGCGTATCGCCGTTTTTTATCAGGGTGATAAACAGCCCCGCGTTTTTTTGATGATGTTTTTTGACGGAAAATCTTTTTGCAAGCTCGTCAAGTGAAAGCGTCCTCCAACTTTCGTTTTCGTCGGCACCGAAGTGGTGAAGAATCGTGAGTCGTGCAATCTCGGGTAACGATGCGTCGATTGTCGTGAGCACAGTTTCCTTTGAACTACCGCTAGACTTGTCTTTCGGCACTTCTGTTTGATTTACGTGTTGCTCGACGTTTTTAGTGAGGAGGGTCTCATTGAAGGCTGGCGTTACGAGTATTGTTTCGATAGAGCTGATGGGCGGCTTGATCTGCAGCGATTTTTCAATCTCTCCATTACAATATGGCGACCATTCAAGGGTGACGGCAAGACAGAACAAGGTCGTCAGGCATAGTAAGACAGATTGCATTCGCTCTCTCTCGTTGCTTGTGAAAGATATACGGAGCCCTGGAGACTATTATGGGAGTGCTCCGCTAAACTGTTGGAAACCACAGGTTGAAACCGTGTGAGATGATTGTAAACTTTGTCGCGGAGAAAGATTCAATTCTTGATGGCACGCAAAGATGATACGGCAAAACAGGCGGAAAGCCTCAATAGACGACGGTTTCTGAAGTCGATGTTCGGGCTCGGCGGTGCGCTGGAGGCTACGCAGAGCGAACCCGAAACTGCTACCGCTGCAAATCCAGGGGCCAAAACGTCAGCTAAATCTTCTGCTGCGACAGGCGCGCTATTTTTCTGGGCTGATTTGCAAAACGGCAACGTCGGTTTTCCATCAGGGCTACAAGTGCCGCATTCGCGTGCCGGTAGTGTTATGAAGTTGATTACTGCAGCCTGTCTTTTAGAGGAAGGTGTTTTCAATCCGAATGAAACTGAAGAATGTACCGGATCAGTCTCCATCGGCGGTGAAACTTATGGCTGCGGAAAAGGGCATGGAATCCTGACAATCGATCAGGCGATCGCGCTATCGTGCAATGTGTTTTTTGCGAAAGTGTCGCGCAAAATAGGTCCGATGGCGATCATCGATTACGCCAGGAAGTTCGGAATGGATTCACCTGCAGCCGGTTTCAAATGTGGTGCCTTTCCGACTAAACCGAAAGCTTCGACAGCTAGATACGCTCTGGGTCTGTCGGACGATATGCAGCCAAGCGCTCTCCAAATGCTTAGACTGGCTGCTATCTTTGGAACTGAAGGCAAAGTGCCGGCTATGAAGAATGCGGGCATGTTTGATGTAAATGATCTGAGCATCAAACCGTTTTCGCTGGATTTAAGGGAGACGACATTTCGCCGAATTCGTAAGGGTATGGTCCTCGCCTGTGAGCAAGGTACAGCTATGAAGCTTGATCCCGAGCACAAATTGAAAATCGCCGCTAAGACGGGAACGGTTCCTCATGGGAAGAACTTTGAATCTTGGGTAATTGGTTATTTCCCATACGATAAGCCTGTACACGCCTTTTGCTTGTTTGCACCATCCGGAACCAGTCGCGATAGCGCCGTGCCGCAGGCTCACGATAAGCTGATGTCGGTTTACTGGCCGTGAGCCCAGTTAGTATGCTGATTTGGTTTTGCCTGTCAAAGTTTAGACTGATACTACTGCTGGTGCTCCTCTCGGGCTTGAATGGAGCTCCGGCGCTTGCGCTGCCGTCTAGCTTGCGAGTGAAACTGTTCGAAGCGCACGGTAGGCTCGAGTCCGTGCATATTCGCGGTCCGTTCGATATCGTAGTGCCAGGACAAAAGAGAATCTCTAAAACTGAGTGGATAAGGGTCTCTTCAAGAAATGGGCAGATAGAGCTGTTTTCGTCTGGCAACTCGCATCATTCGTTTTTGTCCTGTCAAAAGTTGGTTGTACAGCCGCTAGATCGTCGCGGAGTACGAATTAGAATCAATCGAGACACCATAGAAAGAGCCTATCTTGGCCGATTGAACTTCTCTGTCGGCGACACGGCAAAACTTCCGTCATTGAAGATAGTCAACGAGCTGCCTACGTTTGAATATGTGGCTTCTGTTGTTGGTTCCGAATCGCCTGTTCGGAGTCCGCCAGAGGCAATGAAGGCGCTTGCTGTTTTAGTCATCGCTATTGTCGAACAGAAAGGCGAGCGCAGCTTGGTTGGAGACTCGACCAAAGAGCAAGCTTATAAAGGATGCGAGCACGCAACGCCATCAGTCTTCGCCGCCGTTAAAGCCGTATACGGCAAGCGGCTCTTTTATAAGAATTCGCCTGTACAAGCATTTTTTCACTCGACCTGCGCCGGCGGCACTAGTCGCGGTGTTGATATTTTTGGTAAGAATGCCGGACCGCTTGTTTATCTGGAGTCGGTTCCATGCGAGTACTGCAAGGACTCACCGTTCTGGGATTTGAAGGTTTCCTCGTTGCCGTTATCGACAATGAACCAGGCGTTCGGTGGAAGACTGAGTGCCACTAAATACGATGCTCAAGATCGTCCAACGGAAGTTAAAATTCTGGACGGCAAGTCGGCCGGCAAAGTAATGTCCGGTTACGAGGCGTGGCTTAGAATCGGTCGAACCTACGGCTGGGGAAAAGTGCCAGGGACTCGCTACCAATTCCGTGATAACAATGAGAAATTGGTGGATATCGAATCCTCGGGTGCTGGCCATGGCGTCGGTTATTGCCAGTGGGGTGGCGTGGGTATGGCAGAGCAAGGGAAGACGTACGAGGAGATACTGAGGTTTTATTTTCCGAAGTGTAATCTTCGGACGATTGCGTTGAGGGCGCCTCGTTAAAGGAAAATCTCTGAAAATCTTTTTGATGTCTTTGGTTGTCGCCGTTTGGACGCCAAGAGAAGCCCTTAAGATTTTCAGAGATTTTTCAAACGTTTTATACGGGCCATAAAGAAAAAGCTCTGAAAATCTTTTGGTCGCTGTTAATAAGAGGTTCTTTTGCTTCTAGGAAAAACCTCTGAAAATCTTTAGCAACGCCAGGCTATGAAATATGACGATGTCAGGCGAGCGATTAATGACTTTTACAAGTTATGCGCAGTGAGAATATTTATCGACGAAAAACTATTCGTAGTAAGCATTACATTCGTACTAAGAATAATAATCGCGCGAAAACTATTCCTATTGCGACTACTGCGCTGGGAAGATTACAGGACTATTTCGTCACAAAGAAAAAACTCTGAAAATCTTTTCCTAAGTCTAGGACCCAAAAAGATTTTCCGGAAAAATTGAACTTTTAACCCCCGTTCTCCGTATTTATAAGTAGGAGCAGTTTCACCACGAGGAGGGTGAGTTATATGAGCACAACCTCGAAACTTACAACGGCGGAACAGATCGAAGACTTCATCTCGAAGCATCCCGGCGAAGAGCTGATCACGCGAAGGCAACTAATACCATTTGGTTCGGCTGCGGTAGTCGACAATATTATTTTCAAGCTCGTCCACAAAACGGGCTCATTAGTCCGTATCGCCTGGGGTTGCTATCGAAAACGCGAACGCGTCACGGAAGTTACAGGTGCGGAAGTGGCGCGAGTCAAGGCTGCGGCTTTCGGACGCAGTATTGTTCCGTCGCCGCGCACCGCTGCTTTTAACTTGGGAATTTCCGATAGACCGGCAGCACCATTGGAATTCTTGACCAGCGGTCGAAGCAGTTCCTTCCAATTTCAAAACCAAAAGATTTTTTTGACTGGAGCCAGTCCCCGCAAAATGTCGCTAGGCGAGGGTAAAATCGGTCAAGCTATTCGAGCACTTTGGCATTTGGGCAAATCCATCGTCGATGAGCACGTCATCGGAAAGGCAACCAGGTCCTTTTCGACTGATGAGAGAATCGAAATGGGCAAGCTTTGTGCGTCTATGCCGGAATGGCTCGGGCAATTCTTCTATCCCTGGAGACTCCTGGAGAGAGTTTCTAGACCGTATCCTGACGATTTGGAGCAGCTATGGCTGCATGAAGCATCCGCTCTCTATTGTTTTAGTTCCGACCCCAACGGAAGCCGTTTGGCTCTCACTGGTTAGACCTGGAAATAGAGCAAACTTTGACTGGAAAGAAAGAGCAAGATATTGCGCTTCTCCCGGTATAAAGGTTAGCTCCAGCATTAGCCGGTGCCTTCCAAGTAAAACGGGCACGTAGGTTTGTTGCTGGAGCAAGAGTGCTTTTAGTTCAAAATGATCATGAAGCCGCTTTTATGCCACCGGACGCGATGGCGCTTGCCGACTGGCTAAAGAGTTGAAAGCGTGAACGAATTGCTCGTGGATCTCGCTCGACGACGTCGATGCAATTTGCCGGAATTCCCATTTCCGTTCCGATTTTTTGGAAATCTTCATTGTCGAGTTGCAAGCCCATGAAGAAAATCTTGTGTTTTTCCATTGCGAGCATGTCCTTCACAACCTTTGCCACATCTGCAGCCGTTGATCGTCCTTCATTATTGACGCCGTCGGTCATTAATAAGGTGACTGAACGCGTCTGGATTCCATATGTCTCCTCCCACCACTTGGTCCTTGCTATTACGCTTCCAAGCGTTTCCAGGCAGCGGTCGTATAACGGTGTTCCCGAGCCTGCGATGAAACCCTTTCTATCTAATCGCGGCGCTGCCTTCAAGTTTGACCAGCGAAATTGTTCTTCGCTTCCTGTGATGTGACGCGTATACAGCTTGCTGTGGTTCAACAGTATTGTCAGTGATTCGATCGAATTGACTGCTCGGGCACCGATTAGTGAATTCACGACGAGGTTGTGTCCCTCGATAACGGCTCTATCGTTGTCGTTGAATTCCATCGATGGACTATTGTCGATCAGCATGCACAGCTGAGTCTGTTCTGTCACCGTCGGTTTAACGACCGGAGCCGCCATTGTGCGGTTGATTCTTGTGGATAAACCGTTTAAGAGGGCTGCTGAACCAGGCGAGATCTCGCCGGCATCGAGGGATTCTTGGAAAAGGTCGGATGCATCTGGTGTGTCTGAACTCATAATATTCTCCTTCTAAATGAAATTTTGCCGAAAATCTTTTTGACCGAACTACTACTCAAAGAGGTCGGGATTAATTCCCGGCCAATCCTGCATAGGCGTTTTCGAATCGACTACGTTCATTCCAGCCTTTTTGAAATCGGCTATTGCTTCTCGTCCTTGTTGTTCAAAACCGGGGACGGAAGAAGTGCAGTCTTCCAGGATGTACACGCGTTTGGCGAGCGCCGGATCCTGCGCTTTGATTTTCTTGAGGATGTCGTAAATAGCAGCTCTAACACAGTGCGACTCTGCTTCACCCGCAATTATTAGCGCTTCGTATTTAAGCAAATCCTCGACTGCTTTATCCGATTCTTCACCAACGGTGACACCATCGTGTGCCTTCGTTATTTCCGTGCCGAACGGCGAATAGTATTCGCTCAGTGGCAAATCGCCCTTCAAGCGATATTGCGTTCTGCTCCAGCGAGCGATGTCGTGGAAGTCCACCGCCACTTGAAGCGAAGGGACAATTGCATGACCCGGACTGGCTAATCTACCGTGAACGGGCCACACCACCAGTGGTGGCTTGCCTAAACGAGCCAATTCCTCCGTGTAGTGAATAACGTAGTCTTGCAACCAGGGCAGAAATTTCATGTCTCCAAAGAGAACATATGCCATCTCCGGATTGACGAAGATTGTTTTACCGACGTCTCCTGGAAGAACTACGGTGAAACCGCTTGGATGTTTGCCATCGCCATCGGTCCAGAATAGCGGATGGAAAATCTGAAACAGGTAGTGTGTATCCAGTGTCAGAATGATGTCGCTTATTACTCTCATGTTGCGGTAAATGAATTCGCATATGTTCGAGGTATCAGACACCGATGCCGGAGCGATCGACAGCTCCCCATCGGCAAGGCAGAAAGTCTTCTGCTGGTCGATGATTGTGAGCGCAATCGAGTGCTTATCTTTTCTGCGCGGTTCAATTTTGTGAAGGTTTCTCCACTCTGCAGCATTCGCCATGATTTCCTGGTAGTTTGGTGTGAAGAAATCCGCCACTTTGTTTTTGTCGTACAGAGGTGGGAAAGGCAGTTCATAAGCAGGTTTGCTCTTCAGTACGTTACTCATATCGATCTCCTTTGGTCGTTCAAAACCGAGCGCGTTGTGGTGCGCGCCGAAACTGCAATTTTCTGTTTAACTAACTAACTAACTAAAACTCAGTAATCTGATTGATTTTGAGTTCCACGCGTACAGCCCTCCATGCGTGAAAATCAAGTTGTCTCTTGCTTCCAATATTTGTTCTAGTTCCGTAAACTCTTGTGCGATCCGCAATGACGTTACATCTGCTTCCACTTTCGCTATTCCGCTGTTAGTGGGCACCAACAGCGTTTCTATGATTCCTCCTCTATCCGGTATTGCTGCCGCGCAACTTTGATGAAGTCCATCCATCCAACTGCCGTTGCCGTCCGGAATTTCGCAGGTTCCCAGGCAACTGCCGCAATCGTTAAAAGCGGTGACGCGATTGAAAACTTGTCCCTTTTCTTCGAAGGTTACGAGCAACCAGAGTTGTCTTTCCGTAAATCGGCAACTCACTCTCAATAAAGTTCCGCGCATCGCGTCTACGTCGAGCAGTTTCCTGCCTGTTGTTTCATCGTCGAACAAGAAAGCTCTTCTAAATTCACCGGCAATGTAAAACCCAAATCCAAAACTGGGACCAGCCCAAATTCTCGTTTGTTCTTTTAGCACCTCTTCGATGAGTCTCTTTCTGCCATCTTTAATGCTGAATAGTTGTCCATCCTCAATGATGTAGCAGGTCCGGTGATTGCAATCGAAAACCGGCTCCCTGCCTCTAAACTGGTCTACTACAATTTGGGTGTGTACGCTATCTTGTGCGAAATGCAATAAGCGTTTTCCTTTTCCGACAAAAGTTGACGAGTTCTGAAGTGCGAACCGCAAGTCGCTATCGATTTTTCCTTTGAGAACGACTTGACCATTTTCTCGGATGAATCGCTCTTCGAGGTTGTAGAGATATCTCAGATTGGATCCATCATGAGTGACGTTCAGGATCACGCCGTCCGTTGCAAAAACAATTTGAGACTTGCCGTTTGATGCTACGTTAGCCTTAGTTGTCCCGGACGCTGACTTTTTCGACGGGAGCATATCTAGAAGAAGAGGAAGTGGAAATGGTGTCCGCACGTCGTCTTGCAGCAGCGCCTCGAAAAAAGCAGTCAGGTCCCGCGAGAGAATATCTTGAATTTTTCTGCCTGCCATGGGATAGGATACGTCTTTGTGGAATACTGAAATTCGTTTGAGGGCGCGCTGCTCAGGCGAGACTCTTTGCATAGGAGATTTGGGTTTATACACACCGCCGTAGGGATGAACGTTAAGCAGCGCCTCGAATAACATCGTCGAGAATGAGTACCAGTCTGTCTCCTTTGAGAATCTATCGCACAATTCGATCTGACCATTAGTCAGTTTCAGTACGCGCGGATCCGCATACCTGTTAGTGAAAGTCTTACATGTATACGTGGAGAACTGCATGCTGTCTGTATCGACGATGTATGCGTCTTTGCCGGATACTAAAACATTAAGGTTATTGAAGTCACCGATGACGACACCACTTGCGTGCAGAGCTGAAACGGAGGCATGCAAATCTGAGAACACATCCACAATCGTCTGTATGGAGACGTCTTTAGATTCCTGAAAATCGCGCTGCGAAAATTCGTGCATGCTGTTTGCCTGAGTGATGCGCGCCATGGTGTAGCCCACAACTCTTCGATCGGCTTGCTGATTCTTGTCGTACACAATCCTCACAGGTGATACTACATGAGGTATCAGAAGCTTCGGGAACTGCTCCAGTTTGGTTTGATGCTCTTGCAAGCGAAGCCTGGCAGTTCGAGCGGATTGCAGATCTGACTTGAACTGCGGATGGTTGGGTTGTTTGAACAGCTTCAAAACTTCCTGGTCATCTAGTTTGTAGACTTCGGCTTCGCCCCCTTCGCCGATTAAAGCTGACGGTTGAAGGCGGACCTTTTGATCTTCTATGTAAACAGCAAACATCTTCGTTACCTCATCGCCGGCGTAACGCAATTACGGTTGTGTCGTCCGGAAGTAAACCTTGATGACGTTCCAGCTGCATTTCCAGCGAGTTGAATCTGGTAACTTCGCTGTTTAGCTGGCGCAGCCAGGGCGTTAACGAATCAGGGTTTTCTTCCGTAAAGAAGTTGTCGTCATTCCAAATTTGACTGATGTGTCCGACCGGTCGATTTTTACCAGGAATTGCTCGCCGTTCTTTGTCCAGGAGGTCTCTCAAGCCATCAGTAGCGATCATCACGGTCTCGAGGTCTTCAGTAGGAATTACTTTGTGTAATTTGATCTTCAGGAAGTCATCTTCAAATCTAGAGTTTCCGAAAAGCGAGTATGCAAGATAGGGCGGCGCATTTCCCGGATATGGACCAATTTCCCGGAGCTCTCCATTGACGGCGTAGATCCCGTCTCCCAGTGAAAAGACGACGGTCTTATGGAGAGTGACGATGACGCCAACAGTCGTAAAAAGTAGATAGTCTTGGATGAAGTTTTTGAAATCGCAATTGCAGAATTCATTGAAATCATGTCTGCAGATGCCAACTTCCATACTGCTGATTATTTTTCTAAGCTGCTTTAAACAGCGCTTCTTCGTTTGCTCAAGCTGTTCCGAAATCGAGTCTTTGGTCGCCACCATGGACAGTGCCCCAGAGCGTGCCAGCTCGAGCATCGCTCGACTTAGGAGTACTCCACCGATTTTTGCGCCGATTTCCGAATGCCGCCCGCTTCCGCAGCCATCGAGAACAAGTGCGATTATGCAATCTTCGTACCGTTGCAATTCAAAACTGTCTTGATTGTTGGAGCCTTTCAGCAGATTGCCATATCCGATATGAGATCTGCCAGGAATCGTGCCAGCAGAGATTTGAAACCCGAGAGCCATAAAAACCTCCCGCGCCTGACTGTAAAAATCGCGCGCTCACGCAGGAAGAACTGTTGTTCGTCCGTGCAAATTATTTTGTTTTGAATCTCGCCAAGTAAGCGTTATTCATACGATAACCTTCCGCCGATTCTTTGTCAAGGATCGGCGCGGTCGGTTCTGAGATCGTAGAAATTGTGTGGATTAGCGAACGGTAAATGTACGTTTAGTGGGTTCAATTACTCGCGCGTTTCTGGAAATCGAGTGACTTTCCTTGCTCTGTTCGCGCTGTTCCAAAGCGACCAGCTTGTCTGGGTTCCAGCGTTAAATCCATACAAGCAGAAACGCGGAGTTCTGTAGTATCGTATGTTTATACACAGACAGAAAACGGCGCTCTGAACCGCGCCGACGGAGAATGCGACATGATAAAAGCACCGCCGCGAACCGTACCTTCTCACCTGGAACCGAGAGACTATTGTCGGCTTGCTGTTCAATACTACCTCATGGGCTGGACGCGTCAGGCTGTGAAATCCGGCCGTCTTGCGCTTCAGAGTAACCCGTCCGCTCACGGCAACTCGCCGCTGGGCGATTTAAGCGAAGAGGATTATGGTCGGTTTCGCCAGATGGTTCAGGGACTTGATACGAGCGTGTCAATTGGCGAGCAATTTTTCGGCGTTAGTAGAACAGTAAACGATTTCATGCAGGAGGGCGCCGAGGCGACTTCGGCTTTTGCGGATGAGCTCATCCGTGACAATAAGGCTCTCAAGCTTTTGAAGTTTGGGTTGGAGGAGGCTGCTCGTCAGATTTCGACGGGGGCGCAGGATTTGTTTGAGCAGGCGCTCGAGCAGGCTGTCAAAGTAGCGCAGCCGCCCAAGCCGGTTCCGGATGGTTTGACTTCTCAGGGTTATCTTGATCTTGCGAAGCAGTATCTGCAATTCGGCTGGACAGAACAGGCTCGAGATAGTTTGCTCAAGGTTCGTGAAATGGAAGGTGAGCGCTTGAAAGGTGCTCTTGCTTGGACGTTGCTACGCACTCAGCTGCCGAAGGAACCGCTGCCGTTTCTGGCTGAAGAAGGTTTGGCTGAAGCTCGTCGTAAGTCTATGCGTGGCGCGGAAGACGCGGCTATCGAAGTCTTGGAAGAGCTCATTCAGCGTTACCCGGATCTTGAGCTGCCTTATGTGGTGCTCTCTAATTACGAGCTGCGAAACGGTCGACTTGAAAAGGCGCGGTCGCTGCTGAACACAGCCGCAAAACTCAACCCGAATTATCTGAATACTTGGCTTCAACTCGCCAAAGTTCATGCAATCGGTGGTGACATTCTCGAGTCGCAGCGTTGTTTGGATAGAGCAACGGATCTCGATCCCGACGATTTCGCGATTCCGCCTCTGCGTCAGCTAATATCGATCCTGTCCCGACTCTAGCCTGACGCGGTTTGTCCTTGCGCACGCACGCTCCTGATGCAGTCGCAATTAAAGGCTTCATGATCTTGTGAAAATGATCTGATAATGTGCCTGAACGCACTAAATTTGCGTATTTCCACCATTACGGTAGTATGAGACTAAAGTTATATTGGTTAGTGGAATTCGATCACTGGGCAAGTCATAGCAAAGCGCCCTACGGGCTGTTGTCAATGCAAGACTGCTGAAGTTTAAACCCCGTTCCAAGAAGAGTTTCAAAGTTATGGACACTTTCACCCAGGCATCGATGTATGGAACTACACCCCTTGAAGAGAAGGCGGAACAGTTTGCATCGCTTTTGCGGGCCGGTCTTGAGGATGAGTTCGTTAAGCAGTTTCAGCGCTCGACAGCCGGTATGGATGAGTGTCAGGCGGATGCGCTTATCGCGCTAGTCAATATGCGCCTTTCCAATGGCATTCGGCGTCGCGATCTGAAGGTTGTCATCGCACGCAAGGCTGACAGTCCAAACACTGTCACGGTGCTAGACCGTTCGCGCTTCTTCGGCAGCGGATGGTCTGTGGCGCGCCAGACTTTTGCGATTTAAAACAGAAAGCGTTTCCCAAGCTTTAACCTTGTAAAACAGAATCGCGGGTTCGCGAGGTTGTATATTATGAGGATTATTTTTCGCGCGTCACAGAACGCCGCCAGCAGGAGAACGCCATGCAGTCTCAGACGAGAAAGACCGGTTCGGCTAAAGCCAATCAGTTCAAAGAGTCGGTTATCCGAGAAATGTCGCGGCTTGCGGCGCAGCATAAAGCTGTCAACTTAGCCCAGGGTCTTCCTGATTTTGCTGCACCACTCGAACTCAAGGAAGCGGCTATAAAAGCCATTCTTGACGACGTCAATCAGTACGCGATCACCTGGGGCGATAGACCTTTTCGCGAGGCGATCGCCGCAAAAACAAAAAACTATCTGGGACTGACTATCGATCCAGAGAAAAACATCACCGTCACCTGCGGGGCTACCGAGGCGATGGTCGCAGGTATGCTGGCACTCGTGGATCCTGATGAAGAGGTCATAGTCTTCGAACCCTTTTATGAAAACTACGGACCCGATGCCATCTTATCCGGTGCCAAACCGCGCTATGTAAAACTAAATGCACCGAACTGGGACTTTGACGAAGATGAGCTCAGGCAGGCGTTTAACAGTAAGACGCGAGCGATTATCGTCAACACTCCTCACAATCCAACCGGGAAAGTTTTCAAAAAAGAAGAGCTCGAGTTCATCGCAGGCTTATGCCAAAAGCACGGTGTGCTGTGCTTTACCGATGAAATCTATGAGCACATTTTGTACGATGACGCAAAGCATATTGCGATGGCTTCGATTCCGGGAATGGAAGATCTGACTGTCACGATCAACAGTTTATCCAAAACATACAGTGTTACCGGTTGGCGTGTGGGCTGGGCAATCGCTCATGAAGACTTGACCTTGCCGATACGAAAAGTTCACGATTTCCTGACGGTCGGATCGCCTGCACCACTTCAGCGCGCGGGAGCAGCCGCCGTTAATTTGCCACAGAAGTTTTATTCCGACATGCATGAAGAATACGCTATTCGTCGTAAGGTAATGCTGGAAATCCTTGATGAGTCAGGCATTCCGTATTACAAACCGGAAGGTGCCTATTACGTTTTTTGTGATGTGAATAAGTTCGGTTACAAAGACGATTTAGCAATCACTAAGCATCTGGTGCGAGAAGTTGGTGTTGCTGTTGTCCCTGGAAGCAGTTTCTTCCGCAAATCCGAAACCGAGGAAGCGAGGCACTTCATCAGATTCTGTTTCAGCAGAAAGATGGAGACGCTTGAGACTGCTCGCGAACGGTTGAAGAAGTTGGCGCCATTCAAAGCTTAGAGTAAGCAGCGTTCCGCTGGGAACATAGAGTGAATGCACTTGAAACTGGAACGTCTTTTTCGGAGCCGTGATTTATTGGATCACGCCGACTGCCTGTAACAATCCGACGATTACTATAACCTCAGCGATGCTGCAGATCACGAGCATCATGCCAGATGGCATAAATTTTTTCGTCTTCGCCAAACGCGACGCAAACATACCATCGAGAAGGAAGAGAAGTACCGTAGCTGCAACCAGACCGGCTCTCAAATCTGCCTGGGTTACGAAGAAGCTTACTGCCAAGAGGATACCGCTGATTACACCGGCAATTAGAGATGCTTTACTCTTTGCTTTTACAAAGCCCATGATGCCGCCGAGTGCGACTAAAATTGCAGTACCTAGAATTGTGTACTGTGCGATGGGAATGAATTGACCTACGGCGGCGCCTGTTTCTGGATTCATTGAGATTTATCCTTTGCTATTTGCTTCAGATTCTAGCGCGTTAAGCAGCGTCTCAAGTGAAGGCGGTTTCAAGTTCTTGCATTCAATGACCCGAATTCGGTTGTAGCGCTCCGTTAGCCGCCTTTTCAAGCTTCATATCGCCGCCAATTTTTAACGGCACAGAGCCGGGTTTCGTCAAACTGAATTGATCGACTACTTTACCGTCTGCGGTGACCTGAGACATTTTGAGCGTTCTGTCGTTGATGTCAACGAGCGAAAAGGAATGCGCATAAACGAATTTATGAATGAACGGCGCCATTAAAGCGTTGTCTTTTTCCTGATACAAATTTGCGCCACCACCGCCGGTGACGATGTAGATGATGCCGTTGGGCATTGTATTTGTTTTGCCGTCAAATTTTTTGTCGAATGTAAATGAACCCGCTACTGCATCCTGATATGGTCCAGGGGCGAGCTTCTTCAAGTCAGGCTTAAACCGCAATGGTATTGTTCTTTGATAGCAATGAGCGTGTCCGGCGAATACAATGTCGACGTTGTGCTTTTCAAAAATGTCTGAGAGAAGGCGCATGCGTTGTTCGTCTGCATGCGACTCGTCGACGCTGAATCCGGGCTGGTGAAAGGTAGCGAATTTCCAGGTTGCATTCTTCGCTTTTGCAAGGTCGTCGTCTACCCATTTGCGCGTCTTCTCGTCGGTCCAGTCCATGTAACCGTTGCCATCGAGGACAATCCAATGAGAGTTTCCATAGTCGAAGGAATAGTTTGCCATCACGGGAAAGCGCTTGCCGGCTGCCTTAACGAAGCTAAGTTGATTTGCCGCATTCCCACCCAAACGTGTTGTGTTCTTCGCGTTAATCAGTTTAGTCGGTCCGTTTAATGGTGAAGACCATAACAAATAATATCCGAGCGCATCTGGAAATCTTGAGAGATTGACTCCCTGACCTGGATTCGTGAGTGCGACATCATGGTTCCCAATAACAGGCATTGTGAGTACGGAGCGCAAAAGCGGTGCGCCGCTTGATGGAGAACTCGTGTCTGAGTTCATGATTGGAAAGAATCTGTATAGGTATTCGGAAACCAGACCTCTGTCATAGACGATGTCCCCAGGTATTACGAACAGGTCCGGTTTCTTCAAGGCAATTTGATGCGCAACTTTTCTCTGTCCACTGGATCCTGAACCGATATCACCGACGATGGCAAATCGAAATGGCTGTTTTTCCGATTTGCGAGCCGTGCCCTGCGATTGAAAAGCACTCTTTCCATCTCGCGAGAGCCTATAAGAGAAAGGTTTTCCTGGAATCAGATTGGTAACTTTAGCGGTAAATCGAAAAATTGGTTGACCTGCGATGAAGCCCATCTGCAAGGCTTCCTCGATTTTCCCTTCTTCCCAACTCGCGTTGTTTTTTGGATCGCATTCCACTCTCCATAGTTTCGCTGCATCTGCGTCTTTTTCGATTGCCAGCCAGATTATCTCCACTGATTCCGACTTTTGTAGTTTGGATTCGTTGCCGAGTTGAATATATGGCTTTACGATGAACTCACTATTTTCAGCTTGAGCCCCTGCGTGCTGCGTTGTGAATGTATTGGTCAAGCATGGGCTGACAAGCAGCGCTGCCGCTAGTACCAACAGCGAAGTTCTAAAGGGCTTCGTTGCGCGTTCCTTTCTTCCGCTAATCTTTAAAAAGTCGGAATTGATAAATGTCACTTCGAGTCTCCGAGAGTCAGTGAGATGCATTAAGATAGCGCTTTGAAGTTGGAGTTTCATTATTCAATACAATTTGAATAAGAATAATTTGCCTGTTGAATCAGGAATGATTGACTCGATGAGCGACGACGAAATATTCATATGTCCTGTGTGCGAGGCCGAGAATCGCCAGAGCGCTCGCTTTTGCCGGCGCTGTGGTCGTAGCCGCTTAATTTTGGAACGCGAAGAGCGCGGTGAGACTGCGCCGGCAAAGCCAACCTTGCTTACCTGTGCGCGCTGCACCGCTCCTGTTCGAGTGACCGACAGTTACTGCTCGTATTGCGGAGACGCCCAGCCGTACCGCATTCTTGCCGACATGAAAGTGTGTCGTGACTGCGGTGTCCAGATGCCGGAGGTCGCCAATTTCTGTTATTCGTGCGGAGTGGATGTCGCTAACCACTCTCCGAAGCAAGTGCCTGTTCCAGTTGCGCTTTTCGAAGAAGAGGATCCCGATAACTTTCCTCAATTCGAAGCATAGCACCACCTGTAGTGTCAGTGCCGAGGCGATTGTCGGTTTAAATTTTATGCCTAGAGACAGAATTGAACTGTCGACACGCGGATTTTCAGTCCGCTGCTCTACCAACTGAGCTACCTAGGCGCGGTTCTTCGATGGTGCAGGTCTTCAGCCCTTGAGGACCAAGCGGTTAACACCAACGAGGATTTATACTACCACACCCTGACTCAACAGTTTTGAGTCGAAGGGTTCAGGTTCAATCTCGGAAACAAATTATCAATTCAATAGGTTGGCGAGTAGTTCGTGGGTGCCATCGAATAGGTCGGCGTCGCCTGGGCTTGCACATAGGTACGATTGCTAATTGCTGCAATTCTAAGATTTTCGTTTTCGTTCTTTACAAGAAAATCCGTGACAACCTGGCTGGTATTGGCAGGCTGTCCGTTCATTTGAAGAACCAGCGAGCCTTTCATGGAGACCACTACCGTTCCGTCCGGATTTATCGCCTGGGGCTCGATCGAAACTGGCTGGAAAGCCGCAACCAATCTGCCGGAGCTGATTCCCTCGGCCATGGCGTCATTCCAAAACGCCTGTTTGAAACTTTCTTTTGCGTCCGGCAACATCCAGAGAAACGCTTGTTCATGATTCTTTGTTGCTGTTGTTGCCTGGAAATCCATGGCGCCGCCCAGCCACCATTTCACGAAATCGGCGGCTTTGGTAGGTTCAAGTGCTACTTGCGGTGGTGGAGCTGCCTGTTGCGGCTGCGATTGTGCTTGAGCATGAGGCCCTTTGGATTGAGCCTGTGCGGCCTCACCGCCCTGTCCAGGAGGCATCATGGCGCTTTCAGGAAGCTTCTCTTCAGTGTTCTTAGAATGCCCCGATTCGTCGTTGCTGCCCGCCAGGAAGACGCCCAGTATTCCAACGATCACGAGACCCATTAAGATTTTGTCTCTCAGGACCCGCTGAATAATTGCTCTAATAACTTCTTGAATCATCTTATTTGCCGAGCCTCTGTGCGGCTTGCCTCTTTGCCGCGATGTATACAACTGATTGTGAAATCGATTGTGAGCGAAAAGGCTCAAAAAAGAAAGCCGAATATGGGAATCCTCCCATGGGTTCAGCAAATTAGTTTGAAAAGTATGAGTTTCCTGAAACGAATCGAAACCTTTTTGAAGCCCAGGTTCGCTGTACAATTGGGATGGAAAAAAGAAGCAGGCAATGCGAGAGAACGAAAAACGCGAACCGCATGAACACTCTCGGGCGCCAGGATTTGAGTCCTGGGTCGCTGCTCGTTCGCCTGTGCAGGGAGGCGGAGACCGGCGCTACGAGCGCACCCTGGAGGAGATCGACGACGAAGACGATGCTCCCGAAAGTTCTGCAAAAGGGCACGACAACAACAAAGTTGTAGCCGAGCGAGTCAAGAATTACGTCGCTTATACGATTAAACTGCCGTCCGATCAGCTATCGGCCCTGCAATCGATCTGGTTGGAGTTGAAAAAGCTTTACGGCACGCACTCGCCTGATAAGAGCGGCATGATTCAGGCCGCAATCGACGCCTGGCTCAAACGGTGGGATGGACCCGACCGTGAGAAGCTGCTGGAGGAGTTGCTCGACATTCGCCAGAGCACCCGTCGCCGCCAGTATCGCAAAGGCAAAAACTAGTTTCCTTTCGATTTACTCGGACTTGGCGGTAGTCGGTTCTTGAGGAGCTTGAGCCAGCTCAGGCTGTTTAGCTGCGTGTGCCGACTCAGGCTTCAGGTGGTGCCACAGGTAGTAGCCGAAGCCGGCGACACAGAAGAGAACGATGGCAATGTCGAATTTGTGCCAGTACTCTTTGAACATCTCCATGTTCTTGCCGAATTCGATGCCTACCCAGGTCAGGAAATAGCACCAGACCAATGAGCCGATAAAGGTGAAGACCGTGAACATCAAGAAGTGGGCTTTCAGCACGCCTGCGGGAAACGAGATGAAGGTGCGAACCACCGGAAGCATGCGGCAGATGAAGAATACGACATCTCCGTACTTGTTGACCCACTTGTCAGCAAGCTCCAGATCGCGGGATTTAAGCAGGAAATAGCGACCGTATTTCTCAAGAAATGGTCTGCCGCCCCACATTCCCAGGAAATAGGACGGGATGGAACCGATTACGCAACCGACAGCACCGGCGAGTGCCGCCAGGTGGATGTCCATTTTTCCCTGCTGCACCAGAATGCCTGCTGTGGGCATGATTGCTTCGGAAGGCAGCGGTATGTTGGCGGATTCAATCGCCATCATGATCATGACCGCCATGTACCCGCCATGCTCGACGCCGCTTTTGATCCACTCCAGAATCGGGTCTATATATTGATGGAGCACTTCGGATACCTCGTATTCCGTGTCGCATGAATGATCTGCGCGTAGATTCTACTCTTTCGCGCGCTGGATGCCGTTAGGAATCTCTCACGCTAGGCGCCTGGCGTCTTTCGATGCCCACCGGTCTAGCTTGCGCGGACAACTAATTTCTGATCACCTCATTGCAAAACGGTTATATTTAAACGACATACGGTCAAATTATGTCTACTGAAACCACCACCACGCCCCGCGCAACACTACACTTCACCCTGGCGACAGCCGGTCACGTCGATCATGGCAAAACCAGCGTCCTGAGAGCTCTGACGGGAACAGATCCCGATCGTCTGAAAGAGGAAAAGGAACGTGAGATGACAATCGACCTTGGTTTTGCGCATATGCGCGCAACCAGGGGAGAAATTGAAACTGCAGATAAAGCGCTGGGTGTTCGTTTTGAAGCGCGCTTTACCGAAGGCGAAGATATCGACGAGGCGGAGCTTATCATCGGTTTCGTCGACGTACCCGGCCATGGGAAGTTCTTGAAGAATATGCTTGCCGGTGTTGGTGGCATGGATCTGGCACTGCTGGTAGTGGCTGCCGATGAAGGTGTTATGCCTCAAACAATCCAGCACGTCAAGATTCTTACGCTGCTCGGCGTTCGTGAGTGCATTCTGGTCATGAATAAAACCGACCTCGCCGATTCAGACCAGCGCGAGTTAGCTACCGAAGAAGCTCATCAACTCTTGCAGCGCCTGGGCATTCATGTTTTAGAAACCGTTCCATTCTCCTGCTCAAACAATGATTCCACTCAGTTGTTGAAAAACGCCATTATTCGTCATGTCCTCTCGTTACCTTCTCGTGACAGGCGACATGACGCGACTGGAAAAGTGTTGCCGTCGTTTTTATCCATCGACCGAGTTTTCTCGAAAGCTGGTTACGGTGCGGTTGTTACTGGCACATTGACTAGAGGGATAATCAGAGTCGGCGACGAAGTTCAAATAGAACCGGGCAGTATAAGTGCGCGTGTTCGCGGTTTGCAGACCTTTTCGCATAAGTTGGACAAAGCGTTTCCAGGCCAGCGCCTGGCTATCAATCTGTCACTGAAGGAAAATAAACCGATAGAGCGAGGGCAGGCCGTCATAGGCGACAAAACGTCTCCGGTCAACACGCTTATCGTACAGCTCACCGATTTGGGTGGTCTGGAGTCATCTAAGGATCTGCCCGGCGTGCAATTGAAGCCTCAAAATGTTCGCTTCTATCATGGCACTGCAGAACGCTATGCTGTGCTTCGCTGGCTGCAGAAGCTTGACGTTGATGATGAAGATAAACTGCGCCAGGCATTGATAGGGCAGCTAGTTCTTACTGAGCCGCTCATCGCTGGACCTGGTGAAAAATTTGTCCTTAGATACGGCGACTATGGTATCGCAGGTGGTGAGATTCTCATGACCGCTCGTCCTCGATGGCTGTCACGTGCCATGTTGAGGCCGCTTGCAGAGAAAATCTGGAGTGGAGACCTGGAGTCTTCGGCTCTCGATTTTATAAACATGGCGCCGCAACGTAGTCTCGCTCAGGACGTCATGAATTCTCTTCTTCCCGACTTTGAGCGCCGCCGGGTTTTAAAGCAACTGACAGAAAAAGGGTTCATTGAAAAGCTCGGAGAGCAACTCATCACGAGGGATGAAAAGCAAGAGCTCATAGGAAAGGTTTTAGAGTTTCTGAAAAGTGCGGCTGACGATAATCCAAGAGACCCGGCTGTGTCGCAGGAAAAGCTCAAGGTTGAAATCGCTCCGCTTGTCGATCGACTGGTGTTTCAAAACATCGTGAAAGAATTGCTTGCCTCCAACCAAGTGGTTAAGGTGGAAGAAAAGCTTGGATTGCCGAATGGCAGAGATGCCGATGCGAAGGTCGATGACGAACTGTCTCCGGTTTCCGCTCGAATTCTTGAGATTTTGAACGATAATTTCTGTCTTGAAATCGCGGAATTGGCCGCTCAATCCGGCTTCAAGCAACAGGACGTCATGGATTCTCTTTCTCGGCTTGAGAAAGAAGGGAAGGCTGCTGTTGTCGCGCACGAATTCGCCTCCAGCAGCGCCTCGATTCTGGAAGCGCACAGGGCACTGGCGCTGATCTGGGGCAAGCAGCGTAATATCAGCCCGGGAGACTTCCGGGAGCAGTTAGGCGTTTCACGGAAGTATGCGATGGCGCTTCTCGCTTATTTTGATGACAGTAAGGTGACACGGCGACTACCAACGGGACGCGTCTTGATGAAGGCGCCGCCGCTCTCCCCGCCGCAATAGCCCGGACAATTAAGCGATTATGAAGGAATGCTGCATTGTCAAGTGGTTGCAATATACTAGGTTCATCAAGGTTAATTCGTGAGTTGGCAAATGAGACTGATACTACTGGCGGTGCTAGTGGTGTCCACCTGGTTTAAGGCGAAAACGAGAAGGCTCCCGCAAGGGAGCTTTCCGTTTTTAACTATTTGAATCGCTTCATTCATGATCAGTTTTTTCTGCATTGGTTTTCTTGGGCGGTAAAAACCGTTCCCACTCGGCGGCAAGATCCAACTGATTAAACACGTGCAAATTCTCCACTCTCTCTCGAATTATGCCCGTCAGACCACTGGAAACAAGCCATGTTGCAATTGCCTCGACTTCCGTTTGGTCTTGAGTATCGCAAAGTCTTCTAAGGAACGGTAGAAAATCCTGATCGATGGCCAGCAGTTGCGTCAATACCAGATGCAGTGCGGTTGTTTTATTGTAATTGGCGAATCGCAGTGCCATAGGTTTCAAAATATCAGCTCGCCCTACGAGTGTGAGGTGACGAACCATCAGGTCGGCAAGCACAGTGTTCAAGTCAGCGCAGCGCTCGACTACGATATACAGCGCGGTTTCGTCAGGCGCTTCTCGAACGACCAGTGTTAAAACACCCTTAGCTTCGTAGATGTGATTTTGCGCAAGGGAAAGGGCGATATCTAAAGTGCGTTCCAATTGACCGCCAAGAATCAAGTTCGTGGTCAGGCTGTACAGTGCTTCTCTCTTCTCCTCTGCCGCCAGACGCTCTGCAATAGCCAGCAATGTTTTCGTCTTACCGAGTAAGGCTTGTTCGAGCGTATACGTGTTCAGAAGCATCAGATTCTGTTGACGTGCTAGATCTACAGCCCAGGCGGTCGAAAGACCTTCGTATTTTTCATTGATGCTTTCCGAAAAAATATTATTGGGACCCTGCGCAATCAATCTTTCGAAATTTTCTCTGCCAATGAAATTGCGAATCTTGTGCAGCGCTTCCATGCTGGAATTCAGCTCACGATAGGCGATTTGAAGGTCCGGATCTATAATTCTCTGTTCTTCGAACAGCGCGGGTACGAAAAGTAGTGCATCGAGCTTGGTGCAGCACTGCTCAAAAGCTAATTGAGTGACTTTGAATCCTTCTTCTGATGAGGCGCCGGTTTGGAGCACGTTGTAGAACTTCCTCAAGCCGTTTAAATTCATGGTCGTGGCAATACAGCAGGTCAGTTCGGCGAGCGTTCCGAATTCGTTTTGACGAATCAATTTGTCAAATATCGATTCCTGATAAGGAGCCGCCAGTATCTCGTTGAAGTCAAAAGATAGCCGGGAAAGTTTGCCGTTCTCGTGAAGATGGACGAGTAATCGGGATGCTTTATGTGTTTGTTTTTGCTGAATCAAATGTGCGAGGATGCTGGCTGCGTAAACGGTACCGTCGTTGCGACATGCTATTGCTGCATCGGTCAGCTCAATCAACTGGTTATGATCGGATGATCGCGCCAGCTCCCGAGTTATGTTTGCAAAAACTACGAGCTTGCCATGCTCGACAAGAAGTTTTGCAAGGTCGAAGAGTTCGCTGATATTTCCTTCAGCGACTAGTTGTTTCAAAATTCCATCCAATACAGTTATGTGACCGTTCGAGACGATCATTGAACATATCTGCTCAAGCCAATCCAGCTGGCCTTCCCTGGTCAAATCAAGAATGAAACCTACGTATCTATCGAAGCTACTGGTGGCAACGAGATTGAAGAACCAGTTGCTAACCACTTCTCGATATTCGTCTGAAATTAGAACCTCGAAGATGTTTTTTGCGCTATTTGAATCTTCCAGTTGGGTGAAGTGATTTCGAAAATTCTCAAGAACTGAAATCTGCGCGTAATAGTGGTTCCAGGAAAAGTTGTTAAAGCGTTCCTTGTCGATTGGCGACATGGCCGGCTTCAAGTTTTCTATCGCAGTCTTTACTGCAATGTCACATGCCTCATTGATTATTCGGGCATGAACCTCTGAATCCTTTTCTTCCGATGCCTGCGCTCCTGTAATCATTATGTGATGGAAAAGCGCATGGTCACAGTGTTCGGCGAGTTTGTGAAACATTACCGCCAGCTTGGGCAATGGCTCGTTGGCAACAAGCAATCTAATTGCAATCGATAGAACGTTCTGGCGCGAAAAGTCCGCGAGACGGAGAATAAAGTCATCTCTTACTCTTTGCGGACAAGATGCCGCGAAATAACTCTCAGTTAAACAGGTCAAGATCGTTGCATCGTCTAGTGATTCGAGTGCCTCAATAATAAGGCGGGATTCGCCGCCGTCACAGAGTGGGGCAATTCGACTGGCTACGCGAAGAGCGTCCAGCGATTCTGAATGGCTATCCATTTGTTTGAAGAAGTGGCTGACGTTTACCAGCAGCTTAAGTATGCTCGATGCGTTTAGATACTTTCCTGCAACCAGTGCTAGTCTGGCGAAGTCTTCAACATTTGTGTGTCCCAGGTTTGCCAACGTAAGCATCGCTTCATTTTGAGAACCATCGATTGAGTTTTGCAGAACAGCGCCACAAAAGCTGGCTGTCTTTCCCTGCTGGTAGAAGCCTTTGGCGTAACAAGCTTCTGCGAAGGCAAAATACAATTTCTTGGTTCGCTCCGTCAGAACCGTCATGGATTCTAATTTCGGCATGATCCCAATCAGCTCCATGTAAGAGTCGAGCAGGTCTTCCGAACAATCGTTCGAGTCCGACAGCAGCAATTGCATAAATATGAGCGAGGCGCTCTTCACAAGGTCGTACACGAGCGTCGCATCTCGATTAGACTTGGCGATCTTCAGTGCGGCTGCTTGCAAAAATCTGTAAGTGTTCCATCGGTAGATATAGACGTTTCGCCGCTCCTCACCAACCATCTGTGCCAAATCGATGAAGTGGACCTGGTAGTCCAGGATCACCTTGATTGCCGCCGTTTCATTACTATCATCAAATTTACAGATGGCCAGGAGAAACGCCGCATCGCGAATCTCATCACTTGCAACCTCATTTTGTCGACGATCAATGTCGAATCTTCTTTTGCCTTCGTTGAGGAACAGCAAAAAATAATTCGCGGCAACGGAGTATTGACCGGTCATGCCAAAGCAGTATCCGAGAGAGATTGCCACCTCCGAGAGTATAAGCTGGTGCTTATCCTGATCTAGTTGTTTGAAAACTTCCAGGTAAACTTTTCCAGCCTCTGCGTATTCCGCATCGAAATAGAGTTCCGAGGCCTCTTTTAGTTTTCTCGCAATCCAGTTGGACGGAATTGTGGAGAGCTCGAGTTTGTCCGCGACTTTTTGAATGCGATCCTTGGCTTGACGACCAGCTTTGAACGTGTTTTGTGTTAGCTTGGCAAATTGAATGCCGGGATTTTTCTTCTGCCTCTGTCTATCGAGCACCGAAGAGTCGATCGCGTCATAGGCATTGGCAAAGTCAAACGGCAATATTTTAGTCGGGTCATCTACACCCGGCGCGGATGCAGGCGTGTCTATTTCAGAGGTCTCTTTATAGATTGGCTGCGAGCCTGTGTCTCTTGTGGCAACCGGCAGATGAGCACGCCCATGGGTCCCTGCCTCATCCGCCGATTTGGGAAGCTGTTCCAGATCTTCCGGAGGGGCGCCGAGGTGTGGTATCGTATTCGGTGCCGCCCAGAGCATGCGTCTAATGACGGTAACTGTTTGTCTAATATGTTCAGATTCGTGTTCCAGAAGCTTTGCAAATACTTCTGAGCTATCAGGGTCAAGCAAATCTTTTCGTTTGAAAAGAATGCATTCGTCGCCGCCTCTTAGACTCTTATATAATGACGGATCTACTGCCAGACAGAATATCGAAGCGTGTATGAGCCATCGTGAGAAATTGTCGACGTTAGGATCGAAGTGATTTTCATTGCGATTTGGATGTTGATAGTTTGGATGACCGAATTCCAAACTCTTCAAGCCGGACAGGGCCGGAACAAAAAGCGTGTCATAGTCGACGAGTCTCAGACCCTTGTCTGTTACGATGATGTTTCCGTGCTGGAGGTCTCCATGTCCAATGCCGGCGCCCTCCAACTCTCCAACCATTTGATGAAAACCTTTGAGTAAGTTTGTCATCTTGTTGGTATCGCTGTAAGACTGCTCGATGTATCTGTCGAGTGTCAGCCCTTCAACCCACGTCATCTTCAGGCAGGGATACCACTTCCCCTTAACTTTGATGCCCTTGTCCAGGTAGAAAAAATCAACCGTTGATTCAAGGTTGTCGAAAAGAACAAAGTCTGAAATGTGTTCGTAGCGCGCTTTCTGTTCGATTCTATTGTTGAGAAAACAGCGCACCGCCCATGATGCCTCTCCATCGGTAGCTTTGTACACACTTGCAAACGATCCGCTTGCCGCATGTGGTAAGCCTATCTTATTGGTTGCAATCTTGGAGTTGCGCAACTGTTCATCAGAGAAACACGAGCGCGGATTTTGAACCGCTTCGTTATAATCTTGGGGCGTCGGCCAGTCTATTGAAATCTCTTTCTCGAGCATAAAATTGACTGTTTATGGGGTTAACGAAAAGGCGCTTTCCAGCATGCCGGAAAGCATCACGGTCTCGGCGGTCTTCTCCAGCTTGTAACCTTTCAGCGAATAATTAAAAATGGAATTGGACATATTCGCTTCTTTGATACCATAGGTTTTCAAAGTGACGCCACTCGAATTGTCATTGTGCAAAAAGAAGACACCGAGCGGGAAACCGCCGAATCGTGGAATACGATAAATCGACTTTAGTATCTGCAGTTCTTTTTCCGGCACCGGTTTCATTTCGGTAGAAATAATGGAAATTGATTTGGCCTTTGACTTTGAAGCATCGTTGCCGACGCCCGAGTAGCTTGGCATCATCATGCCGACCGTGCTGCCTTCAGGCGTAGGAGCTGTTATCTTCAACGCGCGAATGCCGTTGTAATTGACCGGCTGTGGATTGAGTTTGCGACCTTCGAAGTAATCGCTGATCGCAATCATCGAGGGCAGCTCCTGTCGCTGGAATTTGTCGAATGACGTCTCGTAGTAAACCATGTCCTGATTATTGTAAAAGACGATTTTCCAGTCCGGCGCTTTGGCCACTAGATTCCCGCCGGTTGCGCCGATCTTAACGCGCAAAGCGCTTTCGCCTGCGTACACAGTCATTTTGCCAAGTTGAGCTGTTTCCTGCTGGATTACGAAAACCTTTTGCTTTGCGTTCTTATCTTTTTCCAGTTGCGCGGCTTTAAGTGTAGCTTTTGGCGGTTGAAGCTTCCCTGAAGTCACCGTGGACGAGTGTTCTGGTTCAGAAATTTTTCGACCGCCCGTCGGTCCTTTGTCGGACTCAGCTTGAGTTGTTCTTGCGAACGCCAATCCCACCGTCACGCTTGTGAGCAGTGCTAATGTCGAAACTATTGATATTGGACGGGGCATCGGGGCGGCTGTTCTTGCCAGTATCTCAGGGGGCCTTATCCCTATGATTATTCCCGTTTGCTGCGCTTAAACCTCGCCTGTGCGGAACCTTGCGAGGTTTAGCTCCTCGCGAACCGGGTTAAACAAGATGTCTTGAAACAAGCTCTGGAGGTCCGTTTCAAACGCTCTTCCGCCGTGATCGTAAAAACTGCTTAGTTGTCTACCGATACACAAATGTGATCGCCGGAAACACCGATACGCTTCCCGCTTTTGTCGACAGCCCAGGCTCGTAGTTCATACATTCCGGTTGCGGGAAACATATCTCGCTTCAATTCGATGTCACCGGATATGGTGCCCTTCAGTTCGTCCTTCATTGTCACTTTGCTGGGAGTCGAGGAGTTTTGTGTTTCAAACAGTAGATTTGTTCTGGTGATTTCGACAACTACTCCAGCAGCTGAGGGCACCTTTGTCGCATCGACATTGATGGTTGCGCGGTTATCTTTGTTGGACAGGTGAAGATAGCCCTTGGTTCCTAAGAAGCCGGAATTCTCAAAGGAAAGCTTAGGCATTACTTTCTCTGGCGAAATTATTTCGACCGAGTCTATCGCGAGTTGCGAATTGTGCGGGAACTTCAGCAGAAGCTCATGACACTTTCCGCCCAGCGACCATTCCGGCAAACTCCGCAGCGGAAAAATTAGAGTCTGTGACTTTTCTCCAGGCACAAAATCAGCATGCGTTCTATTGGGCAAATCGAATTCCGGGCTGACATCGTTTGTGTAGAGTAGATCCGCCCCTTCTGTAGCGAGACTTCCAGCAGATGCGCCGCTAGTGTCGAGATCTCGAACCTTGACGGCAACGAATTCAATGTCGAAGGCGTTGCGCTTCTCAAAGTTGAGTAGGATTTCCGGTCGACCTTTGTTTGTGCTATTGCCGAAGACTTCGAGTGAGCCGTCTCTGGTCCAGTTGTATTCCCCCTGCTTCATCGTTGCGATCGATTTCATTTCCGCAGCAATCCAGCTGCGCAAGTCATCCGGATCGCGTTCAATTTTCAGGGGCAAGAACGTTTTTTGTTTGCTGTTCCACGAATAAATTTGGACCTGGTCGCGCGCCTTCCAGAGCGAGTCTTTGATATATCCGAACGGCAAGATTTGTTCGTACTTATTGACGCTTAAACAGTTCCAAATGTCGCGTTGGAGCTGCGGTGCCTTTGTCATTCCATAGACGGCGTTTCTCGAAATGTAAGCTCCATTGATTTGATCCGGCAAGCTCAAAAGCAATACTTGAGGGTCGTCTTTAATCTGGTCGTATAGTTTATGAAGTCCGGCGCGAATAGCGTTTGCTTCATTGCCAGCTGTTGCCCATGCCTGGTTGTTGATCCAGAGAGCGGCACCGCAGGTGGCTGAGAAGGCAATGCAAACCGCAGCTCGGAGTGCAAAACCAAATATTGGGGCTTCTTTAGGTTTAGTCGAACCCTTTCTGAAAGGATTGCGAGTTGGAACTATAAATGCCATTGCCAGAAAGAGAGCGAGGGCAACAGTGGCTACATGAGCCAATCTTGCGCCCTGCAAATCGTCGGCAATCGTGAATATTTTGTAGACCGGTGCAAAGCAAAACGCCATGAAAATGGCATTGAATATCCAGAGTCGGAATAGCCTTTTCTCCATAATGATGTTCGCGAACATCATCAAGAACGTCGCCACAAGCGAGATTTCCCAGCAGCGTGTGACTATATGGTGTGAGTTCATCAGTCCCTTGTTTAGCGGGATGATAAACATTCGCAGTCCGTGCAGCCAGCTCAAAACGAAGTGTTTTATATCAGCAATGAAAAACAGGGAGTCGTCGTAGCCGCCTACAAATGTGCCAAGGGCATATCTGCGAACGCCGAAGTAGACGACTACAATGGCCCAGAAAAACAGAACCGGTTTCACTATGTCGACTGCCCACTTCAGAAGCGCTTGTGGTGCAAGCGACTTTCGATTGTCTCGCAAAATTGCGTTGGGACCGAGAAGAGCCTCGTACAGCATGAACGACGGTGGCAGTGTCAGAGCCATCTCTTTTGATAACAATCCAAGCGCGAAGGCAATCGCGCTGGCAGTCAGCCATGCCTTGCCACCGTCCTTGCGCCAGCGAATGTAAAAGTAGAACGTGGCAGTATAAAACGCAGTCACAACCGCATCTACGCGTCCTGTTATCCAGGAAACCGCTTCCGTGTGAAGCGGATACAATCCAAAAATTAGAGCCGCGCCGAGCGGATATAGAAGATATGCCAGATTCCAGGGAACGCCAAGTGGCTCTAAATCTGGCTTAGCGCGTTTCGCTCGCTCCAGGGCCTCAGCCTCCGCTGCTGCCTTTGCCTTTTCTTTGGCCTCGCGGCGTAGTTGCTTCTTAGTCTTTCTTCTACCGGCAGAACCAGCTTCTACCTGCTGGACGTTCGAGTCGGCGTCTTCGTCATCGTCGTCATCGTCGTCGTCGTCGTCAGAATGTTGTGCACCTGCGGATGCGGATGTGGAACTGGACCGCGCATTCTCACTTGTGTCTGGACTTTCACTTTTGCTGCTTTCTAAACCCGCATCTGTTCTCACTCCCAGTTTGGCGTTCCATCTGAATGTATCTTGCAGAAAGTGGCGCGCGCAGAAGAAGATGAAAATCGTCGCTATCAAATGAAAAACAACGTTTGTGATGTGATACCCCAGACCGTTGATTCCCCATCCGAGATAGTCGGTCACCATAAACACGGAGATCAGCGGCCGGTAAAATCTCGTTGTCGTTCCATCCAACCAGGAACTGTGAAAGTTTCTCCAGATTAGCTCGGGATTTTTGACGGCGTCCTTTAACCATGTGAGGTGGACGAAATCGTCGCCCAGGAAGAAGTCGAAGAGAACCGGCCAATAACCGATCACTGTGACTATCACCACCAGTGATACCAGAGCAAACGTGATTAGAGTAGCGGAATTATTCGGTTTCGCTTCACTCGACGCTGTCGAAACATCCCGACTCGTTAGCGCGTTTACTTCAGTCTCCATATCTTTAACTCATCAATGACTCGCTTGCCACTTCCCATGCGGGTCTGTCTTCAACGTGGCCGCGAGCTTCGTCTTTGCCGTTTCTCATGTTATCGAATCGAGTTAGCGCCAGTTTCGCGTGACCAGAGATATTATCGCAGTATCACGGATAAGATGCCTGCGTCCGCTGACCGTTTGAAACTGACGCTTTCGTTTTAAGCTCCCAGGAAGGTCGGCGCCATAACCGGCGCTGGCACAACACCAGAGAGCTTCGTCATCACTTCGGTAATCTGATTGGCGACGTAGATCACGTCTTCCGTTGTGAGTTCCGGATACATCGGAAGCGAGAGCACTTCGTTCGCGACCTGTTCGGTTATAGGGAATGCACCCTTCTTATAACCCAATTTCTTGAACGCGACCTGAAGGTGAAGCGGAACCGGGTAATAGCACATCGAGCCGACACCGCGCTCTGCGAGTTCTTCGATCAGTTTTTTACGCTCTTCGTTTTCTTTTGCCTTCAAGTTATTGCTGTGAACGCGAATGGTGTACTGGTGCCAAACGTGAGTCAATTCCTGGGCGGTGGCTGCTCGTCCGTTAACTGAAACTGTCGGCAGTGAAATGCCGGGGCAGCCTTGAAGGGCGGATGAATAGAGTCTTGCGATACCGTCGCGACGCTTGTTCCACTCTTTGAGATATGGAACCTTTGTTCTCAGTGCCACTGCCTGCAGTTCGTCAAGTCTGCTGTTCACACCGAGTTCATCGTGGAAATATCTACGGTGCGAGCCATGTGCACGCAGGCAGCGCAAACGCTCAGCCAGTTTTTCATCATTGGTGACGAGCATTCCTGCATCGCCGCAGGCTCCAAGGTTTTTGGTCGGGTAAAAACTGGTGCAGGCGACATCGCCGAAGCTTCCAGTCGCTTGTCCTCTATATGTCGCGCCGATACCTTGAGCATTGTCTTCGATGACGCGCAGATTGTGTTTCTTTGCGATCTTGAGAATAGGCTCCATGTCCGCGGGCAGTCCGTAAAGGTGAACCGGCATGATCGCTTTAGTTTTCTTGGTTATAGCCTTCTCGATCAGGTCGGGGTTCATATTGTATGAAACCGGATCGATGTCGACGAATACTGGTTTTGCTCCGCGCAGAGCGATTGCTTCGACTGTGGCGGCGAAAGTGAAAGGCGTGGTGATAACTTCGTCGCCTTTACCGATGTCCATGCACCACAAGCTGAGTATGAGAGCGTCAGTTCCATTAGCTACACCGATTCCGTACTTTGCGCCGCAGATTGCAGCAACTTCTTTTTCAAGTTCGGTGACGTGTTGACCCAATATGTAGTTGCCGCTCCGGAGCACTTCAAGAACTGCTTCTTCGATTGCCGGACCAACTTGGTTGTATTGCGCACGAAGGTTGAGAATCGGGACGCGATGTGATGACATTTAGGGTTTTCCTTACAGCTGCCGGCTGAATTTGTGGGACTCCAACCGGCCGTGGGTTGGTAACTGAACGCAGAGCATAACGCGTGCCATTGACTACTTCAAAGGGGGCAAATGTAAGGTTCCAGCCCTTGCGGATGATAGATTTTTCATGCGCCCGTGAGCGGTTAATTGGTGCCGCGCTGGATGGATGTCATGGTGATTGTGTGTCCGATTAAAATTCCCTCATCGTCGAAAGAAATTTTTGCACTTCGTTAATCGTTTCCTCAATTTGAAGTTCTTCGTTAAACCCTTCCTCAGGTTTAAAGTTCTCCACAAACAAGAAGAGAGGGCTAGCGCCCTCTCTTCTTAGCACTGTGTTTGGTGCCTTACTTTTTCTTACCAGGGGTAGCAACTGTACGGGACAGAGCATTGGTGACGAACAGATTCAAGCTGACGCCTTCTCTTTCTGCACGATCAACCAACGCCTGGTGAAGGGATTTCGGCAAACGAACTGTGAACTTGCCGCTGAAGTTGGTGAAGTCTTCACCACTGGTTTTCGCGCGAGCTACAGTACGCACTGCTCTGGCTTTAGGAGCTTTGGCTTTAGGAGCCTTTTTCGCTGCCTTCGCTGGTGCTGGTTTAGCTGCTTTCTTCTTGGCTGCGGGTTTTTTAGCTCCTGCCTTTTTCTTAAGTGCCATGTTTCTCTCCTCGTTTTGTGGGATCTTTGGTACCGGTGTCCCAGAACTGACTGAGTCGTGGTACCTTGGAGGCTTGTGTACGCAAGCATCCCTTTGGACGCCCGGCTAACCATGCGTCCCCTGTGACTTTTTGTGCGACCTTACCACCACCATAGGTGGCACTGTAATTGTACCCGTGAATCTATCTTTTACTACCCTAATTGGATATATATTTTTAGAGGGGCTCAACAGCGCCACCAGTTCAATGTTCGCGAAGTGGCTCTACCAGTGGTGCGGCACCACTTTTGATGGCTGGTATCACTAGGAAAAAAGTTAAGGATCGTAACCAACTTGAACTCAAAAACCGCCGATATTCGCGTTCTCCTTATCAGACTTAGCGCTCTGGGCGATGTGGTGCACACGCTTCCAGCTGCAGACCTGTTGCGCAGAAATCTACCGGCAGCAAAAATCACCTGGGTGGTCGAGGCTCCATTTGCGGAGCTTTTGCGAAACAACCCGGCCGTGGATGACGTAATCATTTTTCCGAAGAAGAAGATATCCTCGGAGTTAAAAAATCCGATTAGTTGGCTGGACCCGAGCAGCGAGTTCAATAAATTCATTGGCGAGCTGCGAAGCCGAAATTTCAGCGCAGCGCTGGATTTCCAGGGATTATTCAAAAGTGGTGCGATAGCCTATTTGAGCGGTGCCCCGACTCGGGTCGGCTTCGCTCAAGCACGAGAGCTCTCTCAGATCTTTCTGACAGACCGCTGTGATACCGGAGATTATTTCGCGAACGATAAGCATGTGGTGCACCACAATGTGGAGCTTTCTGAGTTCTACTTAAGAATTGCCGGTGGTGCCAATCAGAAATCTCCAACAATCCGTTTTCCACTTCCGATTTTGAACTCTCAGCTTATAGCAAGTGTGATCGAAATGATTGGCGCCTCGACGGTCGAACCGCCTCAAAAGGTAAACAGAGCTAGAATCACGAACACTAATATCTTGAGCGCTCTGATTCGCAAAGAGGACCGAGTGCAACCACAGATGGAGCCTGGTGATGTGGTGGCGCCCGTGGAGTCTAGTGCCGCAAGTGGTGCGGAGCTTCCCACCTCAACAGGTAGGGAGCTTCCGGCAGCAACAGGTGCGGAGCTTCCGGCAGCTACAGGCAAACTGGATGCTCTTTCTAAGGATTCGGTCGGTGCCGCATCAGCTATGGTACCAACACCGCCCGCGGAGCCTGCACCATCGGCGGAGCCACTACCACAGATAGCAAAGAACGGCGAAAAACTGATCGTCCTTATCCCTGGTACCACCTGGATTACGAAGATTTGGCCCAAAGAGAAGTGGGCCCAACTGGTATCGCAATTGGTTCAGATTCCGAATGCAAGGATTGTTCTGGTTGGTGGTCCGGCGGAAACCGAAATGAATTCCTATATATATGATCAGGTTTCGCGCTCTGTGGCCGATCGGTTACGTCCGAATTCCAGCCATGTGCAAAATTCTGGCCCGTCTGATCCTACCAGCGTCCCGATATCCGAGCGATTGATTGATATAACTGGTAAGACCACCATCAGCGGTCTTTTAGCGCTCCTGAAATTTGCTGATATCGTAGTTGGTGCCGACACCGGTCCGCTTCATATGGCCGTTGCCGCCGAGCATCCATTCGTGATCGGTATTCATGGAAGTACTCCCTGGCTGCGCAATGGACCTCTCGGTGAGAAATCATCGGTGGTGGCGCTCAACCTTGGCTGTCAGCCCTGTTTCGAGAAAAAATGCCCCCTCGGTACGCTCGCCTGCCTTCGAGATCTGAATATCGAAACCGTGCTGGCGGAAATCAACCGTGTTCTTAACGTGGTTGATATGAGAACCGCCGGCGCGGAAAAACCCTAACTTATGCCTGCGCCCCGCAAGAAGAAAGCTCTAGAGATGACTCTAGAGCTTTATAGCGTTCATTAGGTTACGCTTCCGTTTCCGTTGCTACGAAAATATTCCTATTCGGAAACCCATTTGTCGACCGCTCTTGGCCACTCGGCGCAGACTTCGGATTCGCTGAAGAAAATTCCGATTTCGCGCTTGGCGCTTTCAGGACCGTCGGAGCCATGGACTACGTTTCTGCCGATTTCGACGGCGAGGTCGCCACGGATAGTTCCGGGAGCTGCTTGAGCCGGGTTGGTTGCGCCAATGGTGCTGCGGCAGAGGGCGATTGCGCCTTTGCCTTCCCAAACCATAGCTACAATCGGTCCTGCGGTAATGAAGCTGACGAGACCATCAAAGAACGGTTTGCCTTTATGCTCGCCATAGTGCTCTTGAGCCTTCTCGTTCGAGAGCTTCATGAGTTTCATACCGACCAATTTGAGACCGCGGCTTTCAAAGCGCTTGATTACTTCGCCAATGATTCCACGCTCGACGCCGTCAGGCTTAATAGCCACAAAGGTACGTTCTACTGACACCTTGATGTCCTCCGAGTAGTAAATGCATGAGCCATTAGTCTCATACATTCGGGCGGTGATCAGGAGAGCTTTATAAGTTTTGCAAAGCGTGGGTCCATCGTTTTTTCGGTGGGCTGTGATTCGAACTTGATTTCGTACAGTTCTTTATCGCCGTCGCCAATTACTTTGATGACGTTGCCTACACCGAATTTTGTATGCTGGACAACATCACCGACTTTCAAGCGCTCGAATGAGGCGGATTGCATTTCCGAACCTTTCGCGAAACCTGACGATGATGATATTTGTCCCGGACGCGCCTGGTTGGGTCGCATGGCCTGTGGTTTGGGTTGCGGTTGTCGGTACATAGAACCGCCCGTATTTCCGGCTGGTCTGGCGCCGCCACCGCCGCCGGTTCCGCTGCGTGAAGTGCCGCCATATCCGCCGCCACCGCCACCGGTTCCGCTGCGTGAAGTGCCGCCGTATCCGCCGCCACCGCCACCGGTTCCGCTGCGTGAAGTGCCGCCGTATCCACCGCCACCGCCGCCGGTTCCGCCGCGTGAAGTGCCGCCGTATCCACCGCCACCGCCGCGTTGGTTGCCGGAGTTTCCGCCGCCATAGTTAGTTGGTCTGGCACCGCCTGTGGAGCCGCCCCGGTTCAAGCCCGTGTTGTTATAGCCTCCCGAGCGCTGCCCTCCACCACCGTACGAGCCTCCGCCACCACCGTAACGGTCGGAGCCGCCACCATAGCCGCCGGAGTTGCCGTATCTGTCCGAGCCACCGCCGTTATAACGGTCGTTGCTATAGCGGTCGTTGCCGTAATCGTCATTGCCGTAGCGACTTGAGTTTTTACCGCCGCCACGACCGAAACCGTTTTCGTTGTACTCTTCATCCATATAATTGGATGAGTCCTGTACTCCTTCGGACGGGTAGAAGCCGGTCAAAAGCCCAGGCGTGATTTCTTTCAAGAAGCGACTTGCCGGCAGCATCTGTGCCGAGAACCCCGAGGAGCCGTCTGCCTGGCGACTGATGAAGGAACGTTTGCGTGCGCGCGTTATATACAATGAATCTTCGGCGCGAGTCACGCCAACGTACATGAGCCGGCGTTCCTCTTCCATCATGGAGTCGGATTCCATTGAACGCATATGGGGCAGAATTCCTTCTTCCAATCCCATCAAGAACACAATAGGGAATTCCAAACCTTTGGCCGAGTGAAGCGTCATGAGTTTTAAATTCTCTTCGTCAAGCTTCTCGTTGTCGAGGTCGCTTACAAGAGAAATTCTGGTCAGGAATGATTCCAGATCGGGCTCGTCAGCGACGCTTTCAAAATCTGCTGCCACTGCCAGTAGTTCTCGAATGTTTTCCATGCGGCCTACAGCGGTTTCATCCTTTTGATTCATCGCTTCCTCGGCGAGCACATCCATGTAACGTGTGTCGTCGATGATCAAATTCATCAAGCCGGAAATCGGATCAGCATAACCCAGTTTCCTTCCATCTTCAGTTGTGTATTCTGGAACACTACGCGGCTGCCAGCGAGTAATCACACAGCTTGCGAATTGCGACAGCGCTGCTTGCGTTTTTGGCGAAAGCCCCTCGATGCGATGAGCTTCGGAAGCCGCTTCCAGATATGAGATGCGCTGTTGATCGGCGTAACTGTAGAGACGGTCGAGGGAAGTTTTTCCGATACCGCGTTTGGGTGTGTTGACGACGCGGTTAAAAGACTGACCGTCTTGAGGATTGAAGGTCAGCTTCAAATACGCCACCATGTCTTTAATTTCCTGGCGGTCGTAGAACTTCGTGCCACCGACTACGGTGTACGGAATACCGCTGCGAATCAAAACTTCTTCTATTGCTCGCGACTGCGCGTTCGTTCTATATAGAATTGTAGCGTCGGAATACTTTCGGCCTCGAACTTTAAGTCGCTTCAGTTCTTCGACAACGAAAAACGCTTCGTCTATCTGATCCGAGCCCTCATAGTATTGAGCTTTGCCGCCCTTATCGCGGTTGCAACGCAAGACCTTGTCGATGCGCTCAGTGTTGTTGGCAATGATGCTGTTTGCGATTTCCAGAATGGTCGAAGTCGAGCGGTAGTTTTCCTCTAGCTTGATGATGCGCGAATTTGGAAAGTCGTTCTGGAAACCCAGGAAGATTCGGAAATCCGCTTTACGCCAGGAGTAGATCGACTGGTCTACGTCGCCGACAACCATGAGAGAGCGCTGATTCCATTTGTCAGCGATCTCTTGTTCGCTCATACCTTGCAGACTTTGCGAGCGTCCTGCTTGAATTTGAGCCGCGTTCGAAAAGATATCGGCGAGCAATCTACAGAACTCGTACTGCGCTTTGTTGGTGTCTTGAAACTCATCGATAAGCAGATGGCGGAATCGTTTCATCAGCCGTTCTCTTATATGGGTTTGTGTGCGCACCAGATCGGTGAAGATCAAAATCAGATCATCGAAGTCGAAGGCGTTGTTGCGAGCGAGCGCCTCTTGATATTTTTCGAATATCTCAGCGATTTTTCGCTCGCGATACGCGCGCGCCTCGCTGGCGTACAGCGTGTACGTGTATCCGTCATTCTTCAGCGCTGAAATCGTATGGCGCATTTCTTTCGGCGGGAATACTTTCTCGTCGAAATCGAGCTTCTTCAATTCCGCTTTCATGATGCTCAAGCTGTCCGCTTCGTCGTAAATGACGAAGTTTTTCGACCACTGCCAACCTTCCGGAGTTTTATAGTCCTCTATATATTGTCTGAGCATGCGCGCGCACATGCTGTGAAAGGTTCCGATCCAGGAAAAGCGAGTGCCGCCGCCGATGGCTTTCTCAATCCTGGTCTTCATCTCTTTGGCGGCTTTGTTCGTGAAGGTCACAGCCATGATCGAGTCCGGGTCCTGGTCCAGTTCTTTTATGAGCCATGCAATCCGGCGCGTGAGCACAGTGGTTTTGCCGGAGCCAGCGCCGGCAACGATAAGAGACGGTCCCCAGCCCTGGCATACAGCCTGGGCTTGCTCGTTGTTCAATCGAGCAAGAAGTTCATGCGATTCGCGGCCTTGCGTCGCCATCGTTACGTTGAGAACCTCCAAACCACTTACTTCGTTCATTATGACCCCTCGTTAAACCACGTAGATTAGGTTTTAGAGCCGATTGCCATGGTGGCGCGCCGAAAGCGGCGCCCCCGCAACCATACTGAAACCTTGATAGCGAGCCGTCATCCACTTAATTTGTAACACACGTCCATCTTCGCAAGCCACGAACGCGCGCCAAACCGCCAAGAGATCGAAGCGGGTCCTCCCCCGGTCCAGTCCTCTTGCTCGTCAGAGATGCAGGCTATATCAGCCTCTCATAGAGTACTGTATATATCGCCCTCTGAGCTTGAACACAAAATTATGGTCGAGCGAAGTTTTGGCGTTTTTTAGGGTTGGTTAACTATTTCTTTTTGCGGTTTTGGGTCGGTTGATTAAAACTTGTAAACAGCTTGCGGCTGGTGAATTGACCCGCCCCTAAAGATCGGTAAGCTAGGTATCGGCCTAAAGAATCCCTTTATAAAAACTCTTTGGCGCCTTTCCAAGGGAAAACACAAATGACAGAATCACTAACCATTCCTACAGTCGATGAGCTCGCTCAGGAGCTTCTCATTATTCAGCAATCCGGTCCAAGAAAGGTTGCTATCATCGGCTCCCGGAACTTGCCGCTCACCCATCAGCAAATTGTCGAGATGCTCAGCTACGCTCTCGTGCTTTCAGGCAACCAGGTAATTACTAGTGGTGGCGCAAATGGTACCAATATGGCTGTCATTCGCGGCGCTCAGAGAGCTAACCCTGACAGGCTGAACGTCATTTTGCCTCAAACAATCGGTCAACAACCAGGCGAAGTTCAAGACCTGTTGATCGGTATCAAGAATATCGTCGAGTATCCGGAAAGACGAACGATGACGCTCGCCGACGCCAGCCGTCAGTGCAACCATGAAATCATCGACAAGAGCCAGCAGATTATATGCTTCCTGTACCACACCAGCCATACGCTGCTCGAGTCAGTCACCTACGCTAAAGAGCGTCGCAAGATCGTCACCAGCTTCTATCTGGACTAAGCGACTGCTACTGCACGGCAAGTCACGTTTCGAACCTTGCAGTACGCTCGTCGGTTTCACTCGATTAACTAACAGATAACAGCAAAAGCGCTCCGGTAGATTGTAACCAACGTCTATCTCGATTAAGCTTGTAGAGTTACTACCAGCGCTAGATAGAAGTTGCCTGTGACCCAACAACCGCTCCAGCTGCCAGATCACACACAGATGTTGGTGGCGTGTCTTTTGTCATTCGTTGCGAGTGCTGTTCTCTATCCAGGTTATATAAAGTGGCTTAAACAGCGGCAAGTCGAACAGTTCTTACGCGAGGACGGCCCCCAGAGTCATGCGCATAAAGCCAAAACGCCGACGATGGGCGGTTTGGTGTTCGGCATCGTCACCTCCGTTGTGTCGCTTGCTGTGCTTTTGTTTATGAACGCTGTCGCGAAACCGCTTGATAGCGCTGTTGTCATCGTCGGACTCATATGTGGTGGCATCGGTTTTATCGACGACTTTGCCAAATTTCGGCAGAAGAACAATAAAGGAATCTCGGGCTACATCCGCCTTGGCAGCGAACTTTTGCTCGGATTGATGCTTGGCGCGCTGATTATTTTTTCCAGCAGCGAAACCATCTTCGTGCCATTCGCTGAGCAAATCGCAGCTGTCGCCGGAGGGCACGCTGCGAGTTTTGCGGGAACGCATCTTGGAATCTGGGGACCGCCTGCCTTGTTGTTCATCCCACTTGCCGGCTTCCTTATTGCAGCAACTGCAAACTCTCTCAACCTTCACGACGGAATGGACGGGCTCGCTGCCGGGACTTCTTGTCAGGTTTTCGCTGCGCTCGCTCTCATGCTGTTTGCAACCGGGCAACATTCACTTGCTTTGATTTCCGCATGTGCAGCCGGAGCGCTTTGCGGTTTCATACTGTTCAATAAAAATCCGGCCAAGATTTTCATGGGAGATACAGGAAGCCTCTTCATAGGCGGCTTGATGGGTGCGCTTGTGGTTTGCGGCGGTTTAGTCGTCTGGTTTATTCCTTTATCGCTCGTATATATCTTCGAGGCACTGTCGGTGATGATTCAAGTTACCGTCTTCAAACTCACCAAGAAACTCGAAGGCGAAGAGAAAATGAATCCGTTGAAGGTTGTTATCACGAAACTGACGAAACGCGTTCCGGGCGAGGGCAAGCGCGTTTTCAGAATGGCTCCCCTGCATCATCATTACGAAGCGGTTTGGGCGGAGAAGGGCGTGCCCGAATGGCAAGTGGTTGCAGGCTTCTGGGTCGCGCAAACGATTCTTTGCCTGGGCACCTGCGTATTGTTTTTCACTTACTTGAAATAGTTGGCCCAACATTTAATATACTTTGTGTGGGACGATTCCAAATGGTGCAAAATTGTCTCTAAATTTGATTTCTGGACGCCGGTACTAAGTGAATAAGGTTCTGCAACTGGTTAAAGACCTGGTAAGCCAGGATCGCTGGGATGAAGCGCATTCCGTGCTGACCAGACACGCGCGCCAGTCTATGAACGACCCGGATGTCGAGTATTACCTCGGTGTTTTGTGTTTCAACATGGGGCGATTTGATGAGGCCGAGCGGCATCTCAAGACCTGCCTTCAGATAGTATCGAACAACGCAGACGCGCATTATCAGCTGGGTTTGTGTTTGTTAAAACAAGATCGCCCCGCAGAGGCAATGCCTGAATTCCGCGAGGCATGCGAAGGTCGAGAAGGTTTCGCTGTCGGACATTTGCACTGGGGATTGGCTCTTGCCGCTATGGGCAAGCTTCCCGGCGCGCTCGGACAGTTTAAACAGGCTATCAAAAGTAATCCGAAGATGGCTTCCGCCTACTATCAAGCCGGTATCTGCTCGTTCCAACTGGAGCAATACCAGGATGCGGCGCAGTTTTTCGAGCAGGCTTGTCTTGCGGATCCAAAGATGGCTGAAGCGTTCAATTGCTTGGGAATTGCTCTGTGTGCGATGGGAAACGTCACGGCCGGCGCCAACTGTTTTCAAAAAGCGGTTGAAGTTGACAGCCAATACGCTCTGGCGCATAGAAACTGGGCGCAGGCTCTTGCGCAACTCGGTCAGGCGGCTGAAGCCGTCAAGCATTATCAGGATGCCATCAATCTCGCGCCGACCAGCATGACCGCTTCGGAACGGGCTTTGATTTATAACGACTGGGGAGTGAATCTGTTCCAGCAGAATTTACTCGACGATGCTTGCGAAAAATTCTTGCATGCGGTCGATGTCGATCCTAATCTCGAGCATGCAAGACTCAATCTAGGCCTCGTTTACATGGCGCTCAAGGAATACGACCGGGCTGCCGAAGTATTCGAGAAAGGCTTGGAAATAAATTACTCCAACGTTCATATGGCGATGTACTGTGCGGTTAATTACCTGCTCACAGGTAGATTTGATGACGCTCTTGCGCGTTTGACCAAAGTGGTTGCTGCCGGTATGACCCATCCCGATGTCGATCTCTGGATGGGATTTGCGCACGTTGGAAGCGGTCGAACCGAACCGGCCGAGAAGAGTTTCGAAAAGGCGCTGGTACAAAATCCGCGCAACTTCCTTGCGCTAGACGGCTGGGGCTGCGCCCTGGCGTTGGCTGGAAATCACGAGGCTGCCGTCGACAAGTTTCGTCAGTGTGTTGCTATCAATGATGGCTATGGGCTTGGGCACTTGCACCTGGCTCGCAGCCTGGATGAGCTTGGTCAAGCTGATGTGTCCAAACACGAATTTCGCGAAGCCATTCTGCGAGATCCGCTTTGCATAATCCCGCAAAAGGAAGCGCTCGACAAGCTGCTTGATGCGCATCAGTTTGATTACGTCATGCAACAATCCATGAAAATGCTGGACGTTCTGCCTCATGATACCGAAGCGAAATTGGCTCTGGCTAAGGCTCTTCGTGCACAGAACAGATTGAGCGAAGCCCTCCACCTGGTGCAGGAGTTGATAGAGGAGCGGCCAAACAATGGTCCGGCGCGGACTATTGCAGGTCAGATTTTTCTGGCTAAAGCGAGATACGTTGAAGCCGATCAGATGTTTCGCGAAGCGTCGGAACTCTACGAAGGCGATGCGCCGCTATTTTACGCGTGGGGTAAATCACTGGCGCTGCTCGGCTTGTATGATTTCGCTCTCGAAAAATATCAACGAGCCTGCGAAATTGACCCGTATGACGGTGATGTCTATGAAGCCTGGGGTTCCACGCTGAAACAGCTCGGACGGTTTGCGGAAGCGGCAGAAGTCTACAAGCGCGCCTCGCAATACATTTAGTGCCGCTATGAATACACTGGCAGACACCGGTAGTTTCAACACGCAATCTTCTACTGAGTTAGCGAATAAAACTGAGCAGCTCCTGTATTTCCGGCTCGCATTTGCGGCAGTCGGTGCTGCGTTGTGTTTAACACTCTGGTGGTTCGGTCACGGAATGTTCGACCTGTACGCGCTGGGGAGCTCATGCGCACTGGTTCTTGGCTATACATCAGTGGCGCTGACACTCGTCTTGACGAAAACAATCGCCAAGAAAAGTCAGCTAACTATCGCAAACGGAATTTTAATTGGTCTTGATGTTCTCACACTCACACTGATTGTGCACCTTACTTTTGGCGTCGAATCCGATTTGTATGTGTTGTATCTTTTGCCGATTTTGCTTTCAAGTTACACATTCGGAAAGAAGGGGACATATTTAACGGCGCTGCTGGTCTCGGTTTCATACGTCGGTTTGTTGGTGACGGAAAATGCTAAGTCATTGCCTTATCTCATTCCGAATGCAGATGTGACGATGGCGACCGCCTATGCGAGCAAGTTTTGGGCGCGGATCTTCGGACGTTCAGTATTGCTTGTTAGTGTTTCATTCATATGGGCGCGTTTTGTAAGCTATATGTCCGGTGTTGCGAGGCTCGGCGAAAACCGCCTCAGGATTCAGCTTGAGGACAACAATCGCATGGTTACCGAGATTCGCGCGCAGGCTCAAAGAGAAGCGTTGATCAACTCGATCAACTCGGCGTTGCGTAGTACGCTTGAACTGGATCGAATTCTGGTCACCGCTGCCGATGAGCTTGCCGGCGCATTGAATGTTTTTCGCTGCGCGATTGTTTGCAAACTTGCCGAAGTCGATGACGAGATTTTTGTTTGCGAGGCCGATCCGGGTGGGGAAGCCGGACGAGCCGGCCATAATAGTTTGAAGTATTTTGATGCAGAGATTTGCGAGTTCATTCTGAACACTCGAAGTCGCTACGAGAGTATCGAAGAAGGCCTGGTGATGAAAACTTTCGTCTACTCAGAGCCGCATAAGGAGCCGATCTTCGAACCAGTGAGGGAAAAGCTTGAAGCGCTGAATTGGGGTTCGCTAATTGTTCAACCAATGATGTATCGAGACCTGTCCAAAGGCGTTATCATTATCGCCGAGATAGATCCGCGTCGATACTGGTCTGCCAACGATATCGAACTGGTTAAGTCGGTAGGCGGACAGGTCGCTGTTGCAATCGAACAAGCTTCTCTGATCGAGGAACTTTCAAAAACCAACCAGAATTTGATTGAAAAGAACACAAATCTGGACGCGAAAAACTCGGAACTGCGCTCGATGCAATCAACGCTTATCCATCAGGAGAAGATGGCGTCGCTCGGTCGTCTGGTCGCTGGAATCGCCCATGAACTCAATAATCCCATCAATTTCGTGCACGGCAACCTGCCATATCTAAAAGAATACGTCGATGACCTTAAGAAGCTCGTGGACTCGCTCGACGATGTTTCCGGTGAAGCCAAAGCCAAGCTGGAAGAACTTAAGGAGGGCGTGAAATATGACTTCCTGACCACGGATCTGGACAATATCATCGCCGACTTGAACGAGGGTACGGACCGAATTCGGCATATCATCCGAGACCTGAAGAGTTTCAGCCGGCTTGATGAAGCGGAACTTAAGGATGCATCCGTGCACGAGGGTATCGAATCCACCGCCAAGATTCTTTCTCAGTATTTCGGGCGAGACAAGACCCCGCTCGACAAGGACTTTGGCGACGTCCCGCACATTCTTTGTTACGCTGGGCAACTTAATCAGGTCTGGATGAATCTATTGTCAAATGCCGCGCAGGCGGTTGCTGACAAGGAGGACGGCAAAGTAGGGGTGAAGACCAGGGTCGTCGACGGACAGGTTCTTGTGTCAATCAGTGACAACGGGCCTGGCATAAAACCAGAGATTCAGAGTAAAATCTTCGATCCGTTCTTTACGACTAAACCGGTCGGTCAGGGAACGGGTCTGGGTCTCTCGATCTGTCATTCGATTGTCGGACGGCATGGCGGGCGGATAGAATTGAGTACGAAGCTCAATGAGGGGACCACGTTCACTGTAGTGCTCCCGCTCAAAGCGGAGCAGTTGGAACGAGAAGCTGAGGAGGCGGAGCGCTTATAGATGTCTAGACGGCATAACATTCTGATCGTTGATGACGAAGTCGCCAATCTGCGCCTCCTGCGTCGAGTGCTCGGTAGAGACTACGATGTTCTCGAGGCTACTAGCGGTCAAGAAGGGCTTGAACTGCTCAAAAAGAACACGGTTAGTTTGATTATCACTGACCAACGCATGCCTGCTATGACCGGCGTTCAGATGCTTGAACAGTCGCTTCCGGTCAACCCTGATGCAATCAAAATTTTGTTGACCGGTTATACGGATGTGCAGGCGCTGATTGATGCAATAAACGCTGGCCACGTTTATAAGTACATTCCTAAACCGTGGGATGCTGACGAACTCAAGCTTACTGTTCGACGCGCCCTTGAAACCTTTGAACTGAAAGAGCACAACATCACGTTAATCAAAGAGCTCAAATCTGCGATGGGTGAGTTGGAAGAGCTTTCTATGGGAACTATTCGTGCGCTTGCTGATGCACTCGACGCAAAATGCGATTACACAGCTGGTCACAGCCTCCGCGTCAGCCGAATATCGATGCTGATCGGCAAAACCATGGGACTACCATTCGAAGATCTGCGTGATATCGAACTTGGTGGCATACTTCACGACATCGGTAAAATTGGCGTGCCCGAGTCGATTTTATGGAAACCTGCGCAGCTCACGCCGGACGAGCGAGAAGTGATGCGGAAGCATCCATCAATCAGCGCGCAAATCATTGGTGAGCTTCGTGGACTTCGGCGCGCTCGTGAATATGTAAAACACCATCACGAGTACTTCGACGGCAACGGCTATCCTGATGGATTGGCGGGTGATGCCATTCCTGTCGGTGCCAGAATCATTCTAGTATCGGACGCATATGATGCGATGACGACCGACCGCCCATACCGTAAAGCCATTGGTCATGAGCGTGCGGTTAAGGAACTCGAGGCAGGGCGTGGTACTCAATTTGACCCCGTTGTTGTCGATGCGCTGATGAAGCTACTCGAAGAAGGTCCGGAAGTTTTGAACAAACGTGTCACCGAAGAGTTCGATGATAATTTCCTCGGTCTGGGCGTGACTAATGTTGATGCTCGCGCTTCCGGCAAGAACTTTCAGGCTGAAGTCGAGCGGCAAGCCAGAGCGCTGGCAGCCGAGTAGGTTTTCGGCTACCGTTAAAAGCGTCTAGCGGTTGAAACTCGCAATACCGTGAAGAAGCGCCTAGTAGGTCGCCTCTTTGATGCGTTTGATGACATCATCGATTCGCTGAATACGATATTTTATTCCTGATTCCTCGCTGTAGCGTGGAACAATCCTTGCTTTCATTGCTTCTAGGGCTGGTAGAGCCGGCTTCGCTTGCGAACCAAGTTGTCCAAGAATACCCAGTGCGACAGATTCCAGGTCATCATCAGCGGTGGCTTCAACCAGATCGGCAAACATGAGATCTTTGAGTTCCTTGTGATTACAGTAGGAGAGAATAGACCGCTTCAGCTCTCTGGGAGCATTTGCATACGCACCCTTAACGTATGGCGCAAACTTCGGACCAATTTTTCCGATCGTGACCAGCGGCACCATTTGAGTCCTCATCGTCACGTTTGGATCATGTTGAATCAGCCAACCACCAATTTCTAAAGTTCGCTGTTGATCCAGGTTCGTGTACTCCGTGACTCTAAACAAAGAAGAAATAGCCGCACGCCGCACCATGAATGCTTCATCGTTAAGGGCGCTGTACTCAAGTGCTTGTGCCCGCTCCGGTGTGGACCTGGTTTTAGCAAGAACAGTCGCAGCTTCGGACCTTACTTGGGACTCGAAATCTTCGAGCATGAGCCATACGAGAGTGTCGGTTACAGATGCCGGAAGGGTTGACTCTGAAGCATAGTAAATCGATTGAATGGCTCGCACACGAGTCTTGGGTTCGTCGTCGAAAAACAGCGGACTCAGAGCTTCTAATCCCTTACTGTTGAAACGCATGATCAAATCAGTAGTGGCTGGTTGAGCTTCCTGCTTGAATGACGCAACCAGGATTGGAAGAACCGAAGGACCGAAGGCCATAATCGCAGCTTTTGCCGATGAAGAGATCTTTCTGTCCTGGCTGGAGGCTTCCTCGATCAGTGTTGGCACAATTTTCAGACCCATTTTTCTTAGAGGTTCGACACTCGCCGAACTCCCGTCTTCGCTCTTCAATAATTCACGAACCTGAAGTCTCTCAGCTTCCGGAATGTCATTCTTGGCTAAGTCAACATCTATAGATGTAAACTGCTGAGACGGGGCTTTTATGATTGGTTTTGAAACTGTCGGTTTTGTATTTACTTCTAGACCGCTTCCACTTGTGACTCGCGCAGGAATTGTTGTGATACTACCAATAGTGCTCTGAATTTTTCCGGTGTACAGCCCCATGAATATCAGAAACGCTATCAGACCTGTCAAAAGGAGAGTCGCGCGAATATTGTTTTGAAACGGTTTCAAATTTTTTATGGCGCTTTCAACTACATCGATAACCTCAGCCTTGCCGTCAGCGGTTGCTTTCGAGATCGCTTTTACATCAGGCAAATCCAGACCGACTGCTTTGGGCTTGCCACCTTTCTGTATCGCTGCGAGGTCCGTCATCAAGTCGTCCGCGGATTGGTATCGTTTATCCGGCCTCTTCTCGAGGCACTTCGCCACCACCGCCCCTAACTCCCTGCTGACACCAATCGTCGATAATGCAGGAGCCTTCTCCTTGACGTGTTTGGTCATCAATTTAAACGGATTCGCTTCTGAAAAGGGTGGTCGGCCGCTGAGCATCTCAAACATAACGCAGCCAAAAGAGTATATGTCAGAGCGGACATCGAGCTCTTCGCCTTCACATTGCTCCGGGCTCATGTAAGTTGGGGTTCCAAACACATCACCGACTTGAGTTAGTCCTGTGACAGTCTCCGAAGCTGCTTTATTTACCACCTTTGCTATTCCGAAATCTACAACCTTAGCTGTTTCCAGACCGTGCTCTCGCTTCATCAAAATTATGTTGCTGGGTTTCAAATCTCGGTGAATTATTCCCTTCGCATGTGCGTATTTGAGCGCGTCGCAAATCTCTAGAATCAGCGAAAGGGCTCGATTAGCATCGAGGCTGCCGATTGACTTTATCTCTTCTGACAGGTTCTGACCCGGAATGTAGTCCATCACCACATACGGTGCACCCTTATCGGTTTTTCCGTCGGAAATCACTGCGACTATATTCGGATGGTTCAAGTCCGCCAGCGCCAGTGATTCTTGTTGAAAGCGCTTCAACGCAGCTCTGTCTGTGGCAAGTTCCGGACGAATGACTTTGATTGCGAGCTTCTGCTCCGAACTCACTTCCTCTGCGAGATAAACCGTTCCCATTCCTCCCTGTCCGACGATACCAGTGATGTTGTACATCGGCTCCACCTGCGGAAACGAAACGGCCGCCTCGCGCAGTCCATCCGAATCATCCGTCACGACGATATCGGGAGGTGCGTCCCGGAGAAGACCTTCTTGGTTTTCGAGTGATTCGTTCTGCATATTCGGCTTATCGCTCAATGACCTCGATTGCCTTTTCGAGCTGCTTAGCTTCGTATTCGCGGAACTTGTCGAGAGACCGTTCTAAGCGCAACTGGTGCATTCTGGGTAGCGCTGCTTTGGCTTTCGGACCGAGGTTCCTGAGGCTGTACAAAGCAGTGTTGAATGTTTTCTTGTCACCCAGAGCATCGATAAGTTCCGGAAGCAACGCTTCACCAGACTCTCTGTCCCAGCTCTGAGAGATAACTGCAGACTTTGCCCCATCCGAGCCTATCCGATAAGCACCTCGAAAATACGGAAGCAGCTCTTTCTTCAAATTTCGCGTCCATCTGATCGCTACTTGTGCTGTTTGATCATCCTGGTCATGCTGCATTGTCCAACCAAGTACATCCAAAGTTTCTTTGCTGGTATCGCCCTCAGCTTCTGCGATACTAATAAGTGATGTTGCTGCAGAGCGGCGGACAACTGGCGACGGGTCGTTTAGCATCGCATACTTCAGAGCTTGTTTTGCCCTGGGAGATTCGGAATATCGCACGGCCCGAGCTGCGTTTGACCTTGTGTCAGCATCAACGTCCTCGAGTAAAGTGTCTACGACTATGGCACTGACATTCTGCGGAAGCGGTTTTCCAGTATCCGCAATTCCACTTAGTGCCCTGGTTCTAACTCCGGCATCGGAGTCCGTTAACAACGAGGAAAGTGCCCTTAAACCGGCACCTCCTGACTGTTCCATCGTGTCAGAAATGAATCTGCTGTCGCTCCTCTTAAACAATTCGACCAGTCGAGGTAAAGCCTCTTTCGGATATTTTGTCAGTACTGCTGACGCCGCTCTTGCTAATCCGACGTCGTTGCCACTGACATACTCTAGGAGAGCTGGAATCGCACGCTTGCCCATTTGTAAAACTGGTTGCAGTGTACTCTGATTTGTCAGAGTCAAGTTATAGAGGGCCGCCTTCAGTTGAGCAGCCTCTTCCTCAGAAAGCGGCGGTCCGTTCAAGGGCACCTCTGGCGGTGGCTCCACATTGGTCAGCTTCACGGGTTCCGGCTTCGAAATCGAGGGTTTCGTATTAACTTCAATGGACGGAACGGTTTCGTTCCAGAAAAGTCGTGCTACCGGATTCGAGGTCGTACTCGACGAATTGGGCGTGAGAAGTGATATCGCTCCGAGGGCGACACATACGAGCACCACAATCAATCCGAACAGCTGCATTTTGGAAAGCTTATTGCTCAGATGTTTGGGACGTTTTCCATCGCGAATTAAGACAAGATCTCGCATCAGCTGATCGACATCCTGATATCGATCCTCCGGCTTCTTCTCCAGACATTTTGCGACTATTAGAGCGAGGTCGGGGTTGATGCCTTCTCTGGCAAGCAAGGCGGGACGCTCTTCAACATGCTTGGTCATTAGCTTGAAGGGATTCTTTTCCGTGAAAGGTGGCGCTCCGCTCAGCGTTTCATACATTACGCATCCGAAGGAGTAGATGTCGGAGCGCGCATCAAGCTGGGTTCCTTCACACTGCTCCGGACTCATGTAAGCCGGTGTTCCGAAGAAGTCTCCGACCTGAGTTAGACCAGTTACAGTCTCACCAGTCACCTTTTTAAGAACTTTAGCGATGCCGAAATCGACTACGCGAGCGGATTCAATTACATGTTCTCCACGAGCCAAAATTATATTGCCAGGTTTTAAATCTCTGTGAATTATGTGCTTGTCGTGAGCGTAATGCAGCGCGTCACAGATTTCGATAAACAGAGGTACTGCTCTTTTCTGACTCAATGCCCCTTCTCGCTGAATCGCGCTTGATAGACTCTGTCCTTCTATGTAGTCCATCACCATATATGGTGCGCCGGTTTCGGTCTTGCCGCTCGCGAACACGGCCACGATGTTTGGATGATTGAGATTGGAGAGAGCAAGCGATTCTTGTTCAAAACGTTTCAGTGCCGCTTGATCAGTAGATAATTCCGGTTTAATTACCTTTACGGCGAGCGTCTTGCGCAACTCCACGTCGTGCACTTTGTAAACGCCGCCCATGCCACCGTGACCAATCGTCCCCAGTAGCTGAAATTGCTTCGGGAGTACTGGGAGTGGCAGGTTTTGCTCGGCGACGGCTGGTTCTTTTAGAACCAGCTCCACTTCTTGTTCTTTCAAATCTTCGTCGGCGGGCATCTCGGGTTAAGCCTGAGCTCGGGACAACAACAATTTGCCCCTAAATAGATAGAACTGAAACAGTTTCTCTAAAAAATCACCCTGCTGAAACTGCTGCCTTTGCTTCTATGAGAGCCTGGAAAACATCTTGCGGCGGTATATTTACTCCCAATCTGTCCAGCATGCTCCGTGTGCCGCCGCGGGAATCCCAGATCGTTTTAAACCGCGAATCGTTTGGAACCAGTAGTGCGGGGTTGAAGGGACCGAAGAGCGCGACAATCGGTTTTCGCAGTCCGATAGCGACGTGCATCGGCGCCGAGTCCACGCATAACATGATATCGCAGAGCTTAATAAGCGCTGCCAGGTCGGCGAGACTTTTCGTTTGACCGTAGGCTGATACCATATGTGGTAGCTGGTCGCCGGCCTTATTCAATATGTCCTCGATGATTTCTTTATCGTCCGGACCGCCGGCCAGGATTACGATATCTCTATCGGCCTCAGGCTTGTTCTCATTCTCGCGTCCAATCAGAAACAGCAAATCGAGCCATGAATCAGTCGGCCACGTTTTAAAAATTCCTTTCTCAGTCGCCAGTCTGCTTGTGCCCGGATGCACGAGGATAAGCCGTGATTGAGCGGATCGCCTTTCGCGATTGAGCCCGCGCTCTGCGATAAAGTTTTGCATGCGATCCATCGAATCGGGTTTCACAGAAACGGTTGGAATCAATGAATCGTTAATCTTCTCGCCCGATACTGCAGGCGGTGTCAGGCGTTTCTGTTTCAAAAATCCGATAGCCAGGTCGTGATACATGGCTGCGGCATACTGTTTCTTATCTAAAGGCACCGGCTGGGTCAGTAGCACAGGCGCCAGTCGATTTGAGTGATATCCGATGCGCTCTGGAATCCCGGATAAAAACAAGAGCGCTGAAACAAGCGGTGAACCGCCCGACGAAACCACACAATCGTACCCACCCTCTTTAATGAGTGCGAGTAAATCAACCAGGTCGCCGACCGATAGCGGTCGTTTTTTGATATCGAAAGTGATGACACTATCGACGAGATTGGTGAGTTCAGCTACTGAGCGTGAGCGCGGTTCTAAAAGCAGTGTTATTGAGGAGTTCGGGGCATAATTGCGAATGGTTTGGAGCGTGGGAAGGAAAAGAATTTCATCGCCAATGCCACCAAAATTGATAGCGAGTATCTTCTTCCGTTCGGATTCTTTACCGTTTCTTATCATTGCTCCCCGTGCAAGACCAGCTCTGCAGGCTGGAGTTTTCTAAGTGTTATAGCCGAATAATCAGGTCAGTTTTTGCATGTTGCCAAAACGAACAAAAAGTATAATAGCCGACAGCCTCTAAGGATTACAGCCTTGCAGCCGCGAAACTGGTATCTCACATTCTTAATCTGTGCCCTCATCGGAATTCTTGCTGGGTACATTTTCACGCTGTTTTATCAACCGGCACTGTTGCCGCCGATGTTGAGATTTGGTTCATTACAACAGCCGACGAATATTTTGTTGCTTGGAACAGATGTTGTTTATTCCGGCAAAGGTAGACGTCTCAAGGCCGACCAGCAAGCATTTACGGGACGCTCCGACACCATTATGGTGGCGCGCCTCGATCCGTATCGCAACTCATTTGCTGTTCTCTCCATCCCGCGCGATACATATGTCAGAATTCCGCACCACGGAATGAACAAGATCAACGCCGCAAACGCGCTTGGCGGACCGCAACTCACGATGGAAACCGTTACGAATCTGCTCAACATGCCGATCGATCATTATGTAGTTTTGAACGTTCGCGGTTTGGTGGCACTCGTCGATGAGATTGGGGGGATCACCATTGATGTCCCGAAGAAGATGAAATACAGCGACGATACGGCGAAGTTATATATCAATTTGGAACAAGGTGTTCGCAAATTGAACGGCGTCGAGGCGATGGGTTTCGTTAGATTTCGTCACGATGGTCTGGGCGACATCGGTCGAGTTCAGCGTCAGGAGCTGTTTATCAGAGCTGTTTTAGATCGGGCTATGCAACCAGATTCCTGGACGCATGTGCCTAAACTTCTCGAAATCGCTCAAGATTATATTGATTCAGATATGTCTTATACGGACTTAACCGGCGTTGCCGCTTTCGTACGTGCTGTGCCCAAGGCTAATCAAACACTGGTGATGCTGCCCGGTGGCTTCTCGGGAACTGGCAACTGGGATGTGGATCGAGCCGATATAAGAAGAATGGTTTCGAAACTTACGGGGACGACCTTCCTCGAATCGAGTCGTGATTCATTGCGTATCACTATTCAGAACGCCAGTTCCGATCGAACTTTCGGCAGAAAGCTCGTGGCGTATTTGAAGAAGAAAGGTTATAAGCGACTCACAGTTAAACCGCTTGAAGGGAAGCTCAAAGAAGGTAAAGACATCTCCCGAATTATCGCTCAGCGAGGCAATCCCGAGGATGCCGAGCTGGTTCGCGATGATCTCGATGACTGCGGCGATCTGGTCAACGCATCTGTCGGTGATATCGAAAGTTCAGTCACCGTGGTCGCCGGCGATGATCTTGTGGACCTCGTGAGCGGAAATAAGGATAAATAAGGCTCTCTTGTCAGCCTCTGGAAAGCCACATTCGATGCGAATTTTCGCATTCTGTGTCTTGTAATAACTTCACAATTGTCATGAGAAGTTTATTTCCGTATATGCGTTGGTATGTTGTTTGTGTCCCTATCCAAGAGATTTTTCAACGGGGTGGCGGCAAGGTTTGTGAGCGTGCTCTTCCAAGAAGCGCATGACAAGCCGACTTTTGCTCCATTGTTGAACTATTGCTAACAGGAATTGTTCAGACAATATTATGTTTCACTTGGAAACAAGGCTATTCCCATACCATTACGGTTGTCGTACAGTATTGGAGTCGTCGGTGGTGACAAACCGATCTCGTTTGAGCTCTCACAGTTCGAGTCGGGTCACAAGGGCACTAGTTGGCGCAGGAAAGTAAAGAAAGGCAGGCAGGCATCATGATTCATTATGTATATTCAACCCGCGGTGGATACCTCTACATGGTTGGTCGTTACAACCAAGCTCCTAAACTCCAAAACCAAGACGAATTCGTTTTGACCGTTCCAGATAAGACGTCCCAAACCCAAATCGATTCGCTCGCGCATCGTCAATTCATGGATCACCTTCGCAAACCGCGCAAAGTAGTCCATGCGCGTCACGCGAAAAAAGAGCTCGCAACCGTATAGTCGAGTCGCCGATTCGCCTTTCATCGGCGAGATATTAAGTTCTGTTAAGCCGTCGTCCAGAAAATTGGTCGGCGGCTTTTAGTTTCCGTGTGTCAACAGGTTTACCGACACGTGAAACCGACCGACAGATTTGTCGCCAATGAACGAACCGTTACCGCGATCACTTATATGGGCAGTTTATCTATACTGCGGTGTACTTAGTAACATGGGCAAAATTGAGGCGTTATCAGCCATCTAGGTAATCGTAATCTGGCGGCGGCTTGGATTATGATTGGTAACAGAGGCGAAAGAGTCCCGAGCGTTTTTATTTGTTGAGGAAAAAGCCATATGCGACGTAGAAGAATTCGTTCTCAAGCGGGTTTCACGCTTATTGAACTGCTAGTTGTAGTCATTATCATCGGTATTCTCGCCGCGATTGCGCTCCCGAACTTCATCGGCGCGCAGGACAAGGCGCGCGAAGCTTCCGTGAAGGCGAACATGCGTACTTGTCAGATTGCTGCAGAGTCGTATGCGACTGACCACGCTGGAAACTATCCAACTATTGACCAAATCAAGCCGTACTATCCGGGAGGCGAAAGTACAGATAATGGCAAGGCTGGCAATCCGTCAGTTAATCCGTTTAACAGTGCTGCCGAATGGCCTGTTCCGGGAGCTGTGTCTGACGTTCAAGCGACCAGGAACGTAGCACCAGATACTCTTGGTGATCCAGGATCAATCGAATACAGTACGATTGCCAGTACGAGTGGAGGCTCTGGAGCGCCAACATCCTACGCCATTCGCGGCGCAGGCAAAAGTAAGAAGGCATTGGCAGGTTTGTCGAATGGGACCACTCTGGTGCTTTCAAACCAGTAATTTCGCGGAATTTAGGAGAGGCATTGTAGATTGCCTCTTCGCCATTGGGATTGATGAAAGGCACTTTGATCTTAACGCTAATGGCGTTTGCAATGGCCAGCTTTTGCCACCGAAAGCTCACCGACCATGTTCCCGTCGAAGTAAGGTCGGAGCAGCTCATACCAAGTGCGTCCGCACTTAAGTTGATCTCGGGTGGCTTCGAGCAAGTTCTTTGCGATTTTTATTGGCTAAAATTTGTTGGTTATATCGGCGACACAACAAACTTGAATGTCCGAAGTGATTTGGCCTGTAACTACCTAGAGCTGATAACCAGTCTCGATCCCCACTTTACACAAGCGTATTGGTTTGCCTTGTTTACATTAAGTGCTGACCAAGGAAATCCTAGCCGAGCTGCGGACATTTTAGACTTTGGGACCAAGAACAATCCTGACAATTGGATTTTTCCTTTTCTTGCTGGAATCAATCAGCATCTCTACAACGACGATGAGCTGAACGCAGCTAAGTTTTTCAGGATAGCTTCCTCGTATCCTGGAGCTCCAGAGTGGCTAAGTCCACATGCTGATATTCTGGAAGCAAGACTTCCTCGTCTCCTCAAGGAAGCATACAGTTGGTTAAACATCTACAGCACGGCATCGGATGAGCGGTTGAAGGTTCGGGCGAAGGAGAAATCAATTCTGCTCTGGTGGCGGGTACTAAAGAATTCTACGGCTGACGTTTACCGTAGTCGAGCGAGGCAAGTCTTGAAGGATCTTGGTGTTGATACAAACACACTTTAGAGCTGGATTTAAACGTTTTTCGTTGCGGTATCACATATGCAGTGCCTATGGCTGGACCGACGGAGGGCTGGAGCCGTAGGGCTGGCGCCACGTACGCTTCACTTCGCTGTCCGAGGTTCCGAACTCCGGAGCGCTCGATCCGAACGGATTTCGCCAGGTTCTTTCCGTGGTGTTTGTATCGCGCCCAGTTTCTTGTCGTGAATCAAATCGCGAGCCCCAATCGAAACGAGAGAAATCGTAGTAATTTCTGCGACCGTCGTTGTTTCTGTAGCCGTAGTCGTAGTCTCTATAGACGTTACGCGGGAATTGCGGCGACGGAGTGTAATATTGACCTGGAACGAGTCTCGCGTACATGCTCATGTTATCTAGAAAGTTGTCTGCGTCGCCGTTCGGTTCATCGCCGATCGCCAGATGACCGTCGCGATTGACCATTCGCAAATCGCGAACATTCGCCTCGCCGTTCTCATCAATCACCATTGCGGTATTGCCAGTGGTGCGGAAGACCACCAGACCGCCTTCTTCAGTTAGTCCAAGACGAACTTCACGTCCGTAGGAAACCATTACATCATCGACTTCTTTGACTGCAGCTTGCAAGGTTTCTCTGTCTGACGAAAACGCCTTAACGACCTGCTGCAATGACTCCAGGTCGTCGTTCAAGATTCCTTCTTGTATGGCGGTGGCGGCGAGCTTTTGCATCGTCGGCATGTCTTGCTTTTCAAGCCCGAAGCGAATGTTTTCGTCGTCAAAAATCATCATGTCCGGCAACACTTTGCCGGCGTTTTCATCATAGGGGTATCGTCTTTGCGACATCGAACTCGTATCTTGAGCGCTGAGGTCTACCTGGAAGTCCGGAGTAATCCACTCACCGTGCCCGGTTTTGTTGTCGCCGCCTCTGGAATATTCAAATGTCTCGACCATGGTAATCGTGCCTCTTATAGAAACTGCAACCATGCAATCGCTTTCGGTTGCTTTTATCGTGGGACTCAACCCTCAAGCATCCTAATCAGAGAATATGACAATTTTGAACCAGCCCTTCGGTGAGCATTGAATCGCTCGAATCTCTTATGGTCGGAGTCCTAATAGGGACTTATCGGTTTGCGCTCGAATCCTCTTTCGCGCAAGGTGTCCGCCAGTGACTTTCCATCAAGTACGGTTCCGCCCTCGCTTATGCCGCCGTCGATTAGCACGCGTGACACCGACGCCGCCGCTCCGAAATTGGCCATGTCTGCCATTGCTTGCGGCGGAGCGGGAGAAGATATTAATTCAAGGTCGGTCAAAAACTCACTACATGGTTCTTCGATTGTTCGCCAGTTGTGAACGCCTGCACCGATTGGTCCCTGCGTTTCAAAAAGCATCTCGTTTACTACCTGATACGATTGATTGTCAGACTCACCGGTTGGTTTCGTTGATTCATAAGCCTCATGTTGAGTTGGCATGGTTTATCCCTCGGAAGTGTGAGCATGCGAAGCTCCCAGCAGGCACCAAATGCGGTTTATAAGCCTACGCGCTGGGAGCTGAATTTTTTGTGTGCTCAGTTAGCCTAAACGACGTCTATGACAATTTTGAACTAACGCGACGCTTCATTCACCGATATCGATTCCGGCGGCGCTGGTGAATTTCGTTTCGATTGCAGTGCTGGGAAGAGCTTTTTGCAAAGTCGCAACTCCCGCAGGTGTAATGTTCTTACAATTATGGATGCGCAGAGTCCGAAGGTTTTTCAGAGCCTTCAAATGTTCTAAACCGCTATCAGTGAAAATATTCGAGTCAATTTCCAATTCGTGTATCGAAGTCATCTGACTCAGTTCTCTCAAACAGTCATCGGTCAAATCGCATCGCCGCATGTTCAATTTGTATAGGCGTTTGAGATTTTGCAGATTTCGCAGTTGTTTCGGCGTGACGTGCGCGATTTGTCCGACATCGAGAATCGTAAGTGCTGAAACTTTTCCGATGTCCTCGAAGGAATCTCCTGTGGTCGGACATCCCATCACGGAAAGAGTAACTAGATTTTGATTTTTGCAGATCGTCTTGATACCAATAGCGGTGAGATCCGTTTCACTGATGTTCAGCCCGGTAAGCTTCGTAAGCTTCAATAACTCTTCCATATTCTCGTCTTTTATCGGATCGCGAGCCAACCCAAGGGTGCTTAGAGTCTCAATCTTGGCGATGTATGGCAGGCTGTCGCTTGTTAGATCTGTGCCTTCGATTGCTAAAAACGTCAGCGGAAGTTTTGTAATATGTCGAAGCCACTTATCTTTAGCATCACAATCAACAAGCTGTAGCTTAGTCAAAGTTTTTGATCTACCGAACTGTTTAAAAGCCTCTTCGGAGAATGCGAAATTATTGTATTTGGCTTCGGTGCGATTCGGGTCGTGTTCGAAATCTGCTTTCGCTTGCTCGTCGCATTCGTTCTCTTTAGGGTAGAAAGTGTTGACCGGACTTGTCTCTACCCTGGTATCTCTGACTTCTTTGACATGCTGTTCGGATTGATCCAGCAACTGAAGGGTCGTGTATATCAGTGCCGCAAGAATCGCCAAGGCAATTCCTACGAGCACAACGAGATCCATTCGCCCTTTGAGCTTCATTCGATTGAAACCAACACCACAGTCACAAGAGGAATGTACCACGATTAATCGAGGACTCTCTTGGGTGTTGCGTTATGCGAATTATCGTCTATTGAATAGACGCGGAAATAGTCGCTGTCTGTGCTGTGTGTGATGATGTTGTTCTTGTTGCTGTGCTGTAGGTTTGGTTTGCTGCGGCGCTATTTCTGATAGTTTAGCCGCCAACTCGACCGCGCTGGACGCAGCGGTCATGTCTCCCGTTAGAGCGCTGCCATTCGATAAGTCGCTCGGAATCTGAATCTTGGACGCTTGATCTGATTGGTCAAGCCCGGAAGCTGCGTTAATCTTTTTCATCATCTCTAGTACCGTGCCCGCCTCAGGGTTCGGCGGACGCGCTTCGGATTTAGCCAATGGTGAAGCGGTCAGATGCTTATCCGCTGGAGCTTCCGGTGCTACGCTCTGTTTAGGCATGTCAGCAAGGATTTTATGTGCATCTCCTTGAGCGGCGGCGTTGCCTACAAAGCCGATCTTTCCGAACGAACTTGAAGGTGGTGGACCGCTCACAGGTTCTGGACTGGAGCCATCCGAAGGTGGCATATAAGGTTTCGAGAATGTGTCGTGACCTATAGGCATATGCTCCAACTGATTGAAAAAGCTCTGCTTAACGTGCTGAGGACCCGCGGCATTGATAGACGGTGGCGATGGCGCGGGAGCCGGTGACGGAGGCAATCCTGGTCTTGCTGGTGCCGATTGCGAATGAATATCGTGACCTATATGCTGATGATCAAGTTGACCGACAACGCTCTGCGGGTCGAACCGAGGAGCCGCCGCGTCGAGCGACGGTGGCGATGGTGCAGGAGCCGGCCACGGCCACGACGCTCGTTCTGGTCTTGTTGGTGCCTCTGGTGCTGTGGCTGCCGGTCCACTCGCGCCAGGGGGTGAGTCTGATCGCGTTTCAGATCCCGAACCGTTCATGTCTATCTGTAGATTCGGCAGATCCGCTGTGACACTGTTACTGTCGCGATTCATCGCCAGAGAACTGTCTTGACGACTAGTCATGTCGACGGCGGTACCGAAGGTGGTGCCACTATCCGACGAGGCGCGCGCAACGTCCGCATCGCCCGCAGCCGCCGCAGGTGAAACTTCTTTTGTCATATTAACTAACTCCCCAGCAAGTTATTCAGACGACGAAATATGAAATTGTTGGTAGTAAATTCTGTGATACTCAGCGATCACAATGTACCTGGAAGTTGTGAACTTTTGGTTGCTAATATCAGAACCCGCGAACTGAAACCCTCAACCGGCCAACCCGTTTGTTCGAACTCCCTAAACTCAATCCGGCAAGTCCTATGCGGATTTAAAATCCATCTCTGATGGGTAGACATATTAATAAGGTAAAAACGCATCCGTCCGATACTATCTCTCATATGTCATTAGAGCATTATTCTGATCTTTTCAAGGCGTTCGCGTCAGACGGCTTCGTGAGTCGAAGCGGCCTTATGCGCATCTTCGAGGAGAGCGGGATTCTTGATGATGATCCGCGCGCAAAAAAAATAATTGCTGCGATCAACAAATCCGAGGACAAGATATCGGAAGAGGCTTTCCATGCGATAGTCGATCTCTCGCCGACGCTATTCGAGCAGGTTCTCGATGGAAGTCTCGTTATTCCGCATTTCAAAACTTTTTGCGCGGAACTTACAACCATCTTTGACGAGATAAATGAAAACCGCGGAGGGACTCTACCTACATACATTCCGCAGTTGGAACGTGTTGATCCTGACAAATTTGGTTTCTCAATCTGCACGGTTGACGGTCAACGTTTTTCGATTGGTGATAGTGATGAATATTTTTGCGTCCAATCATGTTCGAAACCGATAACATATTGTATTGCGCTTGAGGAAGTTGGTGAGAGCACTCTTCATCAGTATGTCGGGCGAGAGCCAAGCGGTAAGACTTTCAACGATCTTACTTTGAACTCGTGGGGGTTGCCTCATAATCCAATGATCAATGCAGGTGCCATCATGTGTGGTGCCTTGATCAAACGCAAGAGTCCTTCTGATCGGTTTGACTTCGTGATGGAGAAGTGGAAGGAAGCTGCCGGTGGTGCCAAGATTGGTTTCAACAATGCGGTGTATCTGTCGGAGCGGCAAACCGCCGATCGCAACTTTGCTCTCGGGTATTTTATGCGCGAGAAAAAGGCATTCCCGCCGGATGTCGAGTTGCTTGATGTTCTTGAGTTTTACTTTCAATGCTGTTCTATCGACATAACGACTAAGGGGATGGCTACTATTGCAGCGACGTTGGCGAACGGCGGCACTTGTCCATTGACGGGCGCTCAAGTCTTCAGACCGGACCATGTGAAGCATTGTTTGTCGCTCATGCTCTCCTGCGGTATGTATGATTTCTCGGGCGAGTTCGCTTTTGTCGTCGGTGTGCCGGCAAAAAGTGGTGTGTCCGGTGCGGTATTGCTAGTGGTGCCGAACGTGTGTGGTATGGCTATCTGGTCGCCGCGACTGGACGAGCTGGGTAACAGCGTCCGCGGCGTCGAGTTTTGTAAGCGAATAGTCAGTAAGTTCAAGTTTCACGCATTTGACAGCATGCTCGGATTGCGCGACAACAGAATCGACCCTCGCCGAGATCTTTACGAGGCTCGGTTGTCGGGAGCGTTCGCGTTTTGCTGGGCGGCAGCGCAGGGTGACGTGGCTGAGATGCGTCGGCTGGTCGCGCGTGGCGTCAGTCCGACGGCTTCCGATTATGACGGCAGAACGGCTCTCCATCTAGCTGCAAGCGAGGCTCAGTTTGAAGCGTTGCGATACTTGTTGCAGCTGAGCAAAGATGTGAATCCGCTTGATAGATGGGGCAACACACCTTTGGACGACGCGATTCGTTGCGGACACGCTACGATTGTTTCTCTTCTGAAAGAATATGGAGCGAAGAGCCAGAGCGAGTTGCCGAAAGATGCTGACGCTTCGAAGGTTTAAAGACTGAACCGCGCCGCGAGAAACGGTATGCTTTAGATGTTGGTTTTGCAAGGTGTCAAAAGTGAAATTTGGTGATTTTGAGCTATCGATAGTTCGTGAGTGCATGTTCGGCCTGGATGGTGGCGCGATGTTCGGCGTTGTGCCGAAGACGCTTTGGAACAAGCTGCTGCCGGCCGATGATGAGAACCGCTGCCGTATGGCTTGCAATTTACTTTTGATTGAAACACCTGATGGGCGTGTGCTTGTGGAAACCGGCATGGGCGACCGCTGGACCGAGCAAGAGATGCAGCGCTACGGGCACGAACCACTTACGAAAACGGAGCACATGCTGGCAGATGTTGGTTTGAAAAACGAGGATATTGACGCCGTAATTATCTCGCACCTTCACTTCGATCATGCTGGTGGTGCCGTGCGGAAGGTTGATGGCAAGCTGGTTCCGACCTTTCCAAATGCGAAGTATTACATTCAAAAAGGCGAGTGGGAGTTTTCATACAAAGCGAACGCGCGAGCGAAAGCAAGTTATCGTCCTGAGGACTATGAGCCGCTGGAAGCCGCTGGACAAGTGGTTCTCGTCGATGGTGATCACGAAGTCATGCCCGGCGTTTTCGTCAGAGTGACAGGTGGACATACCAGTCACCACCAGGTTGTTTATTTCGAATCACAGGGTGAGAAGGGCGTTTATTTTGCCGATATAGTTCCTACGAAAAGCCATATCCAGCCCGCCTGGGTTATGGGATACGATCACTTCCCGCTGGCGTCCTGCGATATCAAATCGGATTGGCTGGGGCGCGCTGCTCGTGAGAACTGGCTTGTCGTATTCGACCATGAGCCGGGCGTTCCCTGGGGACGGCTCTCGATTAATGAGAAGAAGCGGTTTGAGTTTCAAGCCTTGAGTGAAGACACGTTGAAACTACCGATTGCACGCTGAGCTAAATCTTACAAACTTCATACGATGGCTTCCTCTAATTTTCCGTGGTGTCAAGTAAACCATGTAAGCGCAAGGGCTCTTCCTGTCTATCTCTTGCGCTCCCTTTTTAAACTAAGCAGAGATCCGGCTCGGATGATAGGCTGAAAATGACCCCTCTGCGAGGAGCCGCGATGTCTGACACGCCACCATTTGCCCGTTCACCGATCGACTTCACAGATAAAGACAAAGTCAAGGTCGTACTGAAAGACCTGTCGAACGATGAGTTCCTGAGGTTGATGGAAGGGTCATCGCCTGAGGAGCTGCAGCTGCTTCTGCAGACGGCGGAATCCCAATACCCCGCTGGGAAAACTTTCCACTTTGGTGGTTCTCAATCTCTGTTACAACTGGTTCCACGTCAGTTTCAGGGACTGTTCAGCGTCTCGCGGTATCAGGGACGTACCGCCATGGACGTGATTCGCTGGTGGGAGTCTCGCCGACTCGCCTACAACGCGATTCTTGCTGTCATTGGCGTGTTCTCAATGGTGCTGTTTCACGCGCTTGGATTCGCCCCGTTTCACTCGCTGGTATTGCCGGCGATTGCATATGGCATTATGGCTAACATCTGTTATACCGCCGGGTGGATGGCGGAAATCTACGCGCGTTTATTCTTTGGAGAGAAAACTGAAAATTTCGGTCCAAGCCTGTTTTTGCTCGGTTTAACCTTTTCGATGCTGTTGACTGCGCTTCCTTCGGTACTTGCCGTGATCGCTTTTGTGCTAAACCGCTTGGTCGGTTAGGCTGGCAATAGAATAAAATAGAGCGGTACGGTAACTATCGAGATACTCGCCCAATGGACGAAACGAACCAGCGTTTGGCTGACCGAATTCGCAATTTCATGCACATGCACCCGCAGCATCACAAGGAGGTCTCTGCGCCGCCGATGCCTTCGCCTCAGGAGCTGACTTTCACTCGAGGCGAGTTGGGTAAAACTCTTCACAGTATCAAGCGCAATCAGGAAGCTCTGCAAACTGCAGTGGCTAATGCGCGCGCGCGATCTGAGACTGCAAAGTTTCGGTTCACGAATCTTCAGAGGTTTGGTCGAGGTTCTCTTGCATACTCTTCTCTGCAAGAGGGGCTGCAGTACTTCATGCACGAGTTGGGTTATGTGGCTTACGTGCAATTGAAGGACAGCAAAGACTCGGTTGTCGTGCTTGCAGATCCAATCTGTGAGCCAGGTAAGCGACGAGAGTTTATCAACGCATTTTTGCAGAATAAAAACGATCCCGTCTTTCTGCATATCACTCATGAAACCGGAGTCGTGCTCAATGAGCTAGGTTTTCGCGTAAATGAATTAGGCGTTGAAACCATAATTGATATTCAAGAATTTGATTTGGTTGGAAACAAAAAACAGCAATTGCGCCAGGCTAGAAACAACGCCAAGAAAGACAATTTGGAAATTGTAGAGCTCGAAAAAATCGATAATGCGGCGTTGAAAGCCTTCAAAAAAATCAGCGAAGACTGGATGGGCGGAAAGGTTGCTAACGATAGCGAGATGCGTTTCATAGTGCGTCCCATGCTGCTGGTCGACGAACTGGATGTCCGCAAATTCGTTGCAAAATTTCAGGGTGAAATAATTGCGTTCGTAATTTTTGATCCGATGTATCAAGATGGCGAGGTAATTGGATACATCGCTAATCATCTGCGTTCCAATTTCAAGCGTTCCTATTCGATTGTGGATTGCATCATTCTCGATGCGATGGAAAAGTTCAAGGCAGAAGGTAAGCGCGAACTTTCACTTGGGCTCTCTCCGCTTGCCAAAGTCGATGACACAGGCGAGTTTAAACACAGTAAGTTGTTAACGGCGCACTTTCAATACGCGTTTGAGAAGGCGAACTATCTGTACAACTTCAAGAATCTCGCGCAGCACAAGCTGAAATATCGACCGGGCATGCGCGGTGCGCGCGAGGAGAAAGTTTATTGCGCGATGAAGACGCGCTTCTTCTTGATTCGATTGAACTCTGTCTATAAGGTCTTGGGATTGAAACCGTTGCCGCGTGCGATTGCGCGACACGTTGGCGCTCAAGTTGCTGAGTGGGTGAAAGGCAAGGTCAGGCGATGTTTCGATGCTGGAGAATGCAAAGTCCATTCACACCATGAGCATAAAGATTGCGAAGCGAAGTCGGAAGCCGATGATGTTGGTAGCCGCGCGCAGTCGAAGCTTCAAACCCGAGAGCGCGAATGTGAGAAAGGTAAGAGCTGAACGTGGGGACAATTCATACAACGGTTCGCGATAGCCTCTACGTCGATCTGTCCGATGGTAGAAGAATGGGCTTTGCGGAATACGGTCATCCTCGAGGCAATCCGATTTTATATTTTCATGGTGGCATGAGTTGTCGTCTCGACATAGCTTGGGCTGCTGATCAATTTGCATCTAAGGGGTTAAAGGTGATAGCCCCCGATCGTCCCGGAATCGGGCTTTCTGACCCGAGTTCGGAATGCAGTCTTCTTAATTGGGTTGCGGACGTCGAAGAATTGATGGACGCGCTCAGGCTCGATGAGATTCCGTTGTTTGGATGGTCGCTTGGAACTCCCTACGTGTTCGCGTGCGCGCATTCTTTGCCGACGCGCTTTAGCAAAATTGCGAGTGTGGGCAGCTGCAGCACTTTTGATTCGCCGGAGTATGTTCAAGAATTCGGTCTGTTTCTCGATCGGTTTCTAATCACATGCCCACCGAACTTTCGATGGCTCGCAAAAATGCTTTTGAGCGTTTCCACAAAAGCGCCTGCTCATATGATGAAGGGACTTCTGGAAAGTGAGGTTACGCGCTCGCCGTCTGATTTTGCAACGATACGCGCGCTTTCCATGCGCGAGGCGACTGATTTTATTTATGGTTCTGTCTATCAGGGACCAGATGGAGTCATCGATGATTATTGGGCTGTGCGTGAACCCTGGGGGTTTTCTCTCAGCGACATTGGTGTCGAGTTACTTTTGTATCATGGCGAAGAAGATATTATCGCTCCGATATCGGGCGCTACAAGATTGTCTGAGCTCATACCGGGAGCGCGCCTCACCACAATTCCGAGAGCCGGTCACTTCCTCCTCCATACAAAATTCGATCAGGTAATCGACTCGCTTGTGAAGTAGTGCTTTGTGGTTTACGCAAGCGCCGTTTCAGTCGCACGAATTGACTAGCCTTGACGATGAGTCCCGTCAAGCGTTGCCGTCTTTGTAGGCATTGTGCAATTGCCCGCAGGCAGCGTCAATATCGGTGCCGCGCTCCAATCTGATGGTCACTGTTTTTCCGGATCGCTCCGCTAATTCTTTGAATCGAAGTTGAGCGTCGCGCGATGGACGACCATAATAAGCGGTGCCGTCTTCGGCGTAGGTCGGATTGTATGGTATCAAGTTGATGTTGCAATGCAAATCGCGAACCAGGTCAGCAAGCTGCTTCGCCTGGTCTGGTCGATCGGTTACGTCTTTCAAAAGCACATACTCGATTGTCACGCGGCGACCGGTTGTATCAACATAATCGCGCAAAGCATCAATCAAATCCGGAATCGGCCACTTTTTTGTAATTGGTACCACTTCCTCTCGTGTCGCCTTGTCCGGCGCATGCAGAGAGAGTGCGAGCGTTACTGGAAGATTGACTTCTCTCAGACGCTCGATACCAGGGATGATACCAGAGGTGGAAACGGTAATGTGCCGTCCGCCGATTCCAACCGAGTTTATCATCGTGTTAATGGACTGAACTACGTTCTCCGTGTTTAGGAGCGGTTCGCCCTGACCCATGTAAACCAGGTTGGCTACTCGTTTTCCAGACTCGCGCTGGATTGATAAAACTTGATCGACGATTTCCTGCGAGCTTAAATTTCGCATGAAACCTAGATAGCCGGTCGCGCAGAATGTACAGCCTACAGCGCAGCCCACCTGACTGGATACGCAAGCGGAGAGGGTGTCGCGGTCCTGGAAGCACATGAGAACGGACTCGACGAGCTTTCCATCGGGCAGACGAAACAGATATTTGCGCGTTCCATCTTTGCTGACTTTAAGCGTTGCGATTTCAAGAGCCGAGATGCATGCCACCTCTTTGAGTTTTTCGCGAAATTCCGCTGAGAGGTTTGTCATCTCATCGAACGATTTTGCCCACTTCGCGTAAATCCAACTATGAATCTGATCGGCCCGGAACGCTTTCTCTCCGAGCCCTTTGACGAATTCCTTCATCTCATCGAGTGTGAGCCCCGACAGCGCAATTCGCCCGCTGCTGTCACGCAGCGGTTCTTTCGTTTTGCTTTCGGAGTCGTTCTGCTTGGTCAAATTCACTACCTGTCTCGGTTTCAAAGCCGATTCGTCGATCGGTTCGAGCGGTTTAGTCCGACAAAATTGGTTTAAACCCTGATTATTACCGTCTCATGATAAGCCAACCTACTGACTTCAATCCATTTCTGTTGCGTAACTTTACCGACCAATCGGCGGGCGTGCACCCTGCATTCGCGACTGCACGTACCAAAAACGCAATACCAGCAGCCCTCTATGCCATATGTAAGAAGAGCCAATGATAAAATTGGTCCTTTCTTTTCTGAATGTTTTTAGTGCCAAGGGCGCCCCAGCGGATTAATGCGCGCTAAGATACGGTTTTAGAGAAAAGTGCTTTAGGTTAGACCTTTGGGGGAACCATCGGATGGATTGGGATGAGCGGGGAAGACAATGGCTTCGGGGTCTCTTTGGAGATACCAACGAGAAACGGCTGAAGCAACTGCAGCCCTTTCTTGAGCGCGCCAACATGTTGGAGCCCGAGATACAGCGGCTCTCAGAAGACGATCTGAAGCGCAAAACCGTTGAGTTCCGCACCAAGATTGACAATGCGATGCGTGACACACCGGACATCAAGCTGATTCCGGACGACGCTCCTAAAATGCCGGGTCATATCAGAACGAAAAAGGACGAAGTCCTCGGGCAGATTCTTGAAGAGATTATGCCAGAAGCATTTGCTGTGTGCCGCGCTGCATCGATGAATGTACTGGGCATGCGCCACTTCGATGTGCAGTTGCTTGGCGGGGCTGCGCTGCACTTCAATAAGATTTCCGAGATGCGTACCGGAGAAGGTAAGACGCTCGTCGCAACTCTTCCCGTTTATTTAAACGGTTTGACTGGCCGCGGCGTTCACGTCGTTACAGTCAATGACTACCTCGCTCGTCGTGACTCCGAGTGGATGGGCTTGTTGTACCGGTATCTCGGACTGACTACCGGTCTTGTCTATTCGCACCAACCCGATTGGGAAAAGAAGGCGGCTTACGCAACTGATATCACATATGGTACCAACCACGAATTCGGTTTTGACTACCTGCGCGACAACATGCGCACCAGCCTTGAAGACCTTGTGCAGCGTCCCTATTACTTCGCGATAGTTGATGAAGTCGATAACATCCTGATTGACGAAGCCAGAACGCCGCTCATCATCTCAGGTGCTCCGGCCGAGTCCTACACTGAGATTTATAAACGCATGGCGCAACTCGCTCCGTTGATGGAGCGTGGTCGCGACAAGGATGATGAAGACTGCGACTACTTCGTGGACGAGAAGGCGAGGAACGTTCTTGTCACCGAGCGTGGTGTCATTAATGCTGAGAAACTGCTTGGTGTCAACGACCTCTGGGACATGCACTTCAACTTCCACCACTACCTCGTACAGGCTCTCAAAGCTAAGGAACTGTTCCAACTCGACAAAGAGTACGTCGTCGCGCCGAACGAAGAAGGACAAATGGAAGTCGTCATCGTTGACGAATTTACCGGTCGTATGATGCAGGGGCGTCGCTGGAGCGACGGTCTGCACCAGGCTGTCGAAGCGAAAGAAGGCGTCGCGATTCAAGAAGAGACGATGACATATGCGTCTATTACTTATCAAAACTTGTTCCGCTTATATCCGAAACTGGCAGGAATGACCGGTACGGCTATGACTGAAGCGGCGGAGTTCAACAAGATTTATAACCTTGATGTTGTTGCGATTCCGACGAACAAGAACTCGATTCGGACAGACAAATCAGACGTTATCTACAAGACAGAGCGGCAGAAGTACTTCTCGTGCGTAGAAGAAATCGTCGAGATGCACGAACTCGGTCGTCCCGTCTTGGTTGGTACCGTCAGTATCGAGAAGTCTGAACTGATTGCGGACTTGCTCCGCACGCCACACAAGATGAGCGAATACCTCGTCTCTAAGATCACAAAGGCTGCCGATTACATCAAGAACCGCGACCTCAGCGGCGATGCAATTACCTCTTTGAAGAAGATCTTCGAGAGACCGGGCGCAGTCGACCCTGTCAAGCTTGAAGCCGCAATCAAGGAAATCGAGAAAGAGTTTCCGAAGAAGCATGAAGAGCTAATTGAACGCCTCTATTCAATCCATGTGACGGCCCAGGTTGTTGCTTCCATCAGAAAGGGAATTCCGTTCAACGTGCTCAACGCCAAGCTGCACGAGAAGGAAGCGATGATCGTTGCTCAGGCTGGTAGAAAGGGCGCTGTGACGGTCGCAACCAACATGGCAGGTCGTGGTACCGACATCCTTCTAGGTGGCAACCCCGAGTACCTGGCGAAGGAAGAGCTTAAAAAGCAAGGAATGGATGACGTGGAGTCGCCTGAGTATCAGGTGAAGCTCAAGGAATTGACTAAGAAGTTCAAGGCCGAAATTACCGAGAAAGAGCATGACGAGGTCGTCGCGTTAGGTGGACTGCACATCCTCGGTACCGAGCGCCACGAGTCCCGTCGTATCGACAACCAGCTCCGCGGCCGCGCAGGCCGTCAGGGAGACCCTGGTTCCGCACGCTTCTTCCTGTCACTGGAAGATCAGCTGATGCGAATATTCGGCGGCGAAAAGATCGCGCAACTGATGGACTTCATCGGTGCTGATGAAGAAATGCCGATCGAGCATAAGATGGTGACCAACTCGATCGAAAAGGCGCAGAAGAAGGTCGAAGCGCACCACTTCGACATGCGCAAGCACGTGTTGCAATACGACGATGTTTTAAACACCCAGCGCGAAGTTATCTATCGCGAACGTCGCCGCATCCTCGAACATGCCGACTTGCGTGAGAACGTTCTCGATATGCTTCACGAGCACCTTGACCTGGTTCTCTCCGCCAATCTCGATGCTGAGAGCCCTCCGGAAGTTTGGGAAGAGCAAGGTATGCCGGAATTGCTCATCGCGTTGGAAAACGATATTCCGATGATGGGTTCGATCACAATGGCCGAACTCGGCGGACTTCACTATGAAGACTTGAGAAAGAAACTGCACGCAGCAATCGAACAAGCCTACGTAGTGCGTGAAGAAGAAGTCGGTAAAGAGACACTGCGTGAATTGGAACGTCAAGTTCTGCTTCGCACCATCGACACTAAGTGGGTCGACTATCTGCACAACATCGACATTCTCAGAGAGGGCGTCGGGCTGCGCGGTTATGGTCAACGTGATCCGCTTCAGGAGTACAAGCGCGAAGCGTACGATATGTTCAATATGTTGTTGAGAAACATCCAGCAAGAATCGATTCAGCTCATCTTCCGCGCTCAACCGATGAATCGTCCCGAGCACGGAATGGGTGATATGAGCGATGAGCTCCCGCCGGAGCTGGTCCAATGGCTTGCTGAAAATCATATCGATTTGACTAATCTCTCACAGCTCGACACTGACGATCTCTCGCCGGCGTTGAAGGAAGCGATGGAGCTCGCGGCTCGTGGTGAAGACCCATCTCAGGCTCTACAAGTCCAGATCGAAGAGATCAAAGAGACGGAAACTTCTCACGAGATTCACGTCGAAGGCATCGTGGCTGGTATCGCTCCAACTCCGGATGATTTAGCCAAGGACATCGATCAGAACGTTCCTGCGAAATCTGGAGACGCGAAGAGCGAGGACAGGACGGACTCCGACGCGGGCGACCAGAAGACTGACGTCCATGGTTCCAACAACGACCAGTCTGAAGCCAACGGAGCCAAGACGGATGACACCACCGATGGTGGTAGTGTCTCGGAGAAGGAATCCGTAGCGAAGTAGCTGCAACGCCATGAGAACTCTATCTTTCGATACCAGCAATCCGGTTTTGACGGCTGCACTGATGGAAGACGGCAAAATCGTCTCGAGTCGGCGCGTAGTCCCGCCGGAATCCACCAGGCAAGAAGCAGTCAGTCAGCTTATGCCCACAATCGACGATATCACAGCGAAACAAAATTGGTCTCGCGATAGTATCGATTTGATTATTGTCGGAGTTGGTCCGGGTAGTTTTACCGGAATGAGAACTTGTGTGGTTACCGCTCGAACACTCGCTCAAGCGCTCGGTGTCGGCTTGATTGGCGTTGATTCACTGCGTTGCTACGCGTCGATGTTGCCGTTGCCCTCAACGATCGTTCTCTCCGGAGGGCGCGGGCATTACTTTATCGCTTCGTATTCTTCAGGGACCAGCGGAAAGGACCGCTGGAAGCCGGGCGACGCGAACATGAAAATCGATTCAGAACCGAGCTGTTTAGTAGGTGATGATTTCTTGACGGCGGTGAAGCAGGCGCGGAGCTGTTTTGTAGAACCAAAAATCTTGGATGAAGTGCGTGCCCATAACTCCAATGCCGAAGCAATACCTGAAGAACTAAACCTGGCGGTAATTCAGGCGGAACTCGCGAACAGCGAATTTGGTTTGATTGACAAGGATCGTGACAAGTTGAAAACGATATATGCGTTCGATAGAGTTGAGCCGTTATACTTGCGTGGTGCTTCAATTACGTTAAAACCAAACGCCGGTGAGCAAGCTGGACATAGGAATTAGAGCGCTTCAACTAAACGACCTCGACGGCATCATGTCCATCGAGCCGGTGGTTTATGGTGCGCACCACTGGTCCAGGCAATCTTTTATAAATGAATTGACCAATCCCGCCGGAAGTTACTTTGGCGCAATCAGTCCCGAAGACGGTTCCATAATCGGCTACTCCGGCTTCTGGCTCGTTCAAGATGAAGCACACGTGACGACCCTTGCCGTTCATCCGGACCATCGTCGTAAGAAAATAGGCGAGCGATTGCTCATCCAGATAATTATGGAAGCCCGCAAGTTGGGTGCAAATCGCCTGACCCTGGAAGTTCGTGCATCGAACGAAGCGGCGCAGAACCTGTACTACAAATATAATTTCCGCCGCCTGGGAGTGCGCCCTCGTTACTATCAGGACAATAGCGAAGACGCTTTCATCTTATGGACCGACCGTGTTGCTGAAATGAATTTTGCGAATATGTTTATCGAACGTCTCGAGGAGTTCAATTTGCCGACAGACGGCATACTCGAGCTGTTCCTCGGGCCGACCGCGTCGCCGACCTGGCGAGCTGAAGAAAGTATTATGCCGAGTCGGGCGACAGCCTAGCGGCAAAAGTTTCTATGAACTGATTTCTATGCAGAATCTATCGCCTTGAAACTCAAAATCAGGCATAATTCTTTAGATCCTTTCCGTTGGACGAATTTCAGGTCTGACTCCAAAATTGATGATGAGGTCCGAAAGCTTGCATCTGGTCGGTAGCGAAATCAGAAGACACCCTGGAGTTAAACGGAAGTCGCTGCTCGGGCAAATTGTGCTGGTGATGCTGGGAGTGCAGGTCGCACTGTTCGGTTCGTTCACTTGCTTCGACTTGCCGACCGGCACCGGTAGCAATCTGGTCAAATACGCTCACCGCGAAACTAGAAATCTTGTTCTGATGACACCCGCTCAAGTGCAGGATAAAGTCAGGCAATATGCACCAGCTATATTTGATGAGCCTCAGTCGGTCCGTTATTCGACATACGTTCCGCTTGCTCCCACTGCCATTCTGATTGGCTACGTTCTGGGACCGCGTCTCGCGCTATGGTCAATCGGGCTTTTTCTCGGTCTCGGCATTGCCGGTCCTCTGCTGGGAATCTACCCGCTCGCTTCTGGCGGCGGTGTCAATTACTACCTTGAGCCCGGCTTCGGCTATCTGCTCGGTATGTTCGGAGGGGCCGGTATGTGCGGCTGGATTACCAATAAGCGCCGCACGTCTCTTACACAGATCGTCGGCGTAGCGGCTGGTATCATCGCTATCCATGCAGCCGGCTGCGCCTATTTGATTTGCTCGTATCTCTATTTCTACGTCTTCGAAGGCTCGAAAGCCTACCTCGAGTGGCAGCCCTGGATCTTCCAGTACATGAGGAATCTCAGCTGGTACGCCTTGCCGTACGACGCGGTCCTCGCGCTGGCTGCTGTGGGAATTGCCTTCCCGTTCCGCTGGCTGGTTAACACTCTGACGATAACCGATGCCGCTCCAACGCCAAAGAAAGTAAAATACGATCGAAGGGCACTGGAAGAGTTGGCTCGGTAATTAGATGCGAAAACCAATTTTGATATCTCTTGGACTTGCGGCGCTTGGAGCCGGAGTGTATGCGTATGCTTGCCGAGAAACGCGGCAATATCGACGCGAGTTTATTCGCGCCGGTAACCGAGCTTCTGAAGGGAAACAATTATCGCTTGACGGCAAAAACCGCCGTGCGCTCGGAATGCTAGAAGGCGCGCGTCATTCCGAAGCCTCCTCTCAAATTATTTCGTCGACTCGCGATATCGCGCCTGCGCCGGACGATGGCGTCAAACGACTTCGCATCCTTCATATTTCGGATCTGCATCTTGCCCGCAATGAAGTGCAAAGCAAACTCGACTTCCTGGCTGAAGTCACAGATGACGAATACGATTTTGTCTTTTTGACGGGTGATATATTCCAGCATGATGAGTCGATAAAACATGCCAGACACCTGTTATCGCGCAAACCGCGCATCGGTGCCTATGCGGTTCTCGGCAATCACGACTATTATCGATATTCGATGTGGAACAAAATCGTCGGGCGAATTTTTCCAAGCATGCGGCATCCGGCGAAAATTACTCGCGATGTGAAACCGCTTGTGAGAGCTTTGAAGAACGTAGGCTACGATGTTTTGCTTAACGAGGCGCGTTATCTGGAAGACACCGAGATCTGCCTGGTTGGCGTTGATTGGCCTGGTATCAGAAAGAATAAACTGTTGGAGCTTGTTTCTCGCTCGCCTGGAGATTGGCTTGTGATAGCGCTATTCCATTTGCCGCGAGACCTGGAATTCTACAATGACGCGGGTGTTCATTACGCTTTCGGTGGCCATACACACGGTGGCCAAATTCGCGTTCCAGGCTATGGACCGATTATCACGGATTCGGAACTTGCGCGCCATGAGGCCTCTGGTATCACATATAGAGGCAGGACTACTTTCCACATTTCTCGTGGTTTAGGCGCCGATCCAAGAACCAACTTCCGTTTATTCTGTCCGCCACAAGCAAGCGTCATCGAAATAGAGGTGCCCGCGAATTGCTCTCTCGCCAATCGCATGGACTTTTCGGTCATAGGCGCACCGGAAAGAGTTTGAGTCGCGCGCTCAATTAGTTTTTGATTGATCGGATATCCATTTGAGCACCGTTTGCAGTTTGGCGACTTCGAGTGTGATTTTTCCAGCTTCGTCACACACGCTCTTGCTGTCCGGCGCTGACTTGTCCAGATTTCCGTAGAGGTTCGCTATGCTCTCGTCAATCCGGTCAAGACTCTTTTGCCACTGGTCAGCGAGGACATCGCTGCCAATGTCTTTGCCGGCGGTGGCATCGAAGCTTCGTATTGCCGGGGCTGCGCTTCGAAGGGCGGTGGACATCGCTTCAATCGATGCCGCTCGTATAAGCAGCACTGCGTCTTTCGACTTGCCGAGATTGGGCTCCGTAGAGTTTCCTTGAGCCAAATCCGAGCTGGCATTGCCATTTGACGCCACCCTGACGTTGGCCTGGGACGAAGAAAAGTCGCGGTTCAATTGATCGCATTCGAGTTTGACTTGCTCGATTGTCGCTCTTACATCCAGTATTATTTCCGCGTTGAGCGGCACGTTGTTGTCGAAAGTTTCGAGTTTTCGTCTGAGCGATTCGCTCATGACTGCTGCGGATCCAATAGTCTTTGTTTCCGCGCACGCAAGTGTTGTTTCTTTGCCGAGAAAGAACATGCTATCGGTTATGTCTGCATTGCTAATCAATTTCTCCACGTGTACAAGAGAGTTCAATTCGTCTTGCTGGAAAATCAGCCACTCTATAGGCATCTTCGAGTCGCTGTCGACGGCAAGCCGTTGGTGTACGCGATTGTCATCGCCCACCAGTTCTAGTATGTAAACGGGTGGTAAACCTGGATATGCGCAAGGTTTTGGTGTCGCGAGAAGTTTCTCTCCGGCAGGGACTTTTGAAACTCCTTCCAGCAAGGAAGCCAGATCGGATTCGACTACGCTATATCCGTTGCTGGTCTTAAGAAGTTTAGATGTTGGTGCAAGGGAAACTGTGACACCGCCCATGAAACCACCGGCTTTCGCCTTGATTTTGCCGTCAGGTTGTCTCACCACTACAGAGCCTGTTCGGTTGCCCGCTGCGAGCGCTTCGAATCTCATCAGATTTGGAGTTTTAAAATAGAAACGCCCCCGTTCTGTCACACCCTTTTTCTTGGAGTAGGTAGTCAGCGTCGATTCGTACCAGTAGCTGCGCATGGACTTGGCTTTCTCAATCAAAGTCTTGAGAAGGGCCGAGCCATCCAGGGGACCGAACTTTCCAATGACGATGCTTTCCGCGGTCTGTTTGTCAGAAGCCGCGAATGCGCCAGTGCCGCTGGAGATAATTGCTATCGCTAAAATAAAAGGACGAAAGCTGTTTTTATTCATGATTCTGATTCACGCTTGCTACTCGATTAGCCTATTCGAAATTGAAACTGACGGCATCAATCGGGAGGAGGAGATCGCTATGAGATCAGGCTTCAAACAGACCTGGGCGATCAGTCTTGTAGCTGATGTGGATCCGCGTGCGCTCAATGTATAACTTTCAAGTAGTGATTTTTCGCAGCGGAGACTGAGACGTTGAACACTCGAAACCGACGCGCTGTCCGACTGGCTTTCATTCTATTCGTACTCGGTATTTTTCTCACTCAAAGTCAGCAGCTTGCTAGTGGCGTGGCTGTTGCAGAACCGGCGAAAAATAGCGGCAGCGAAGTGAATAGGCCGATCAAGGATAAGTGGGCCGTGGTGATCGGAGTGAGCAAATTCAAAGATTCATCGATCAATCTTCGATTTGCGGCCAAGGACGCCAAAGATTTTGCTGAATATCTCACTACTGAAGGCAATTTCCAGAAAGACCATGTTCTGGTACTTACTGATGAAAACGCCACTAGAGAAAATATTCTGACGGCACTTGGTGACAAATGGTTGCCGCGACTAGCAAATCCGGATGACCTCGTTATGGTCTATGTCTCCAGTCATGGAAGCCCGGCTGACCTCGATGTTGGCGGAATCAATTATATTGTGGTGCATGACACCAATATCGACTGTCTGTATGCCACAGCCATCCCACTTCAGTATCTGATTGAAATCATAAGAACGCGTGTCCATTCGGACAGAGTAATAATGATTCTTGATACATGTCACAGCGGCGCGGCTCGGGTTGAATCGAAAGGTTTAAGCCGCATAAATAACGTGGATGCGCAAGCAATCGTCGCCGGAACCGGTCAAATGGTAATTGCTTCAAGTTCGCCAAGTCAGCGCTCTTGGGAAGGAAAAGAATACAGCAATAGCGTTTTCACGCACCACCTTATCAACGCGCTCAAGAGCGGTGGCAGCAAAACGACTCTGGGGGCGGCTTTTGAAACAATGAAAGAAGGCGTTCAGGAGGAGGTTCTGCGCGACCGAGGTACTCTGCAAACCCCGGTCATCAAAAGTGCATGGAAAGGTGATGAACTGGCTGTTGCGACCTTGCCGACAAAAACGAGATCGGCAGCAGTTGATTGGCAGATTGAGCCACCACCAACGACAGCGACTACCATAACAGCCACTCCGAGCAAGGCTCCGGATCTGGTGGCACACGCACAGGTCACGCCGGGTATGAGTGCTCCCACCAAAATCAATTCTAACGTCTTCGAAATAGAGGCACTACCTGCGATACCGCCTGTTACAGTGCTGGATAATGGAAACATCTACAAAGTTTTCAATAAACCAACCCGACCAACGTTCTTTAGTCTCTCGTATCCTGCGCTGCTCACTTATATTTACACCTATCACTGGAATGACGCGCGCGGATTCAGACCGGGTCAAATCGCTGTTCAGCATGAGGACGGCACGACCTATGGGCCCTGGAAGGCGACCGGTAAACCCGGTCAAGGTGGCGTTCCCAATGCATACTGGGAAAGTGAACCGTTGGTGCAGTTGAAAGCTGGTACTTACACCATTATTGACAGTAATCCGCCCTCTTGGTCGCAGAATGAAGGCACTCGCGGAGCGGGCTTTGCTCGCGTCCGTGTCGCGCCGCTGGTTGAGACGGTTGATTCCAACACCGGAAAATCTTTGAAGAGATCTCCCGAGATTACGTTTTTCAAAAACGGCAATATCTACGCCGTCAATAATGGCGGTTCACAGCCGTCCTTCACAGTGAGAGTCCCGACTCTCGTAACCAAAGTAGGCAATTACCATTGGAATTACGGACGCGGTGCCAGACCCGGCACGATTGCGCTCCGCCACGAGGATGGCACCACATACGGTCCCTGGCAGTCCAACGGTCGCTCCGGGCAAGGTGGCGCGCCGGAAGCCTACTGGGAGTGCTCTGTCGACACTGTGATCAAACCGGGAGTCTACCGCGTGGTTGATAGCGATCCGGCAACATGGTCACAAAATGAATTGACCAACGGAGCGGGAATCTCTGAAATCACCGGAGTCTATCAAGAGTAGATAAGTGAAAACGCTTGCCGCTGGCGCGTCTTCACCTATCGGTACCGTTTTCCTGCTGGCTTTCCAGGTAACGTTGCCATAGTTGCCAGGGGAGATGCGCTTCAATCTGGCGATAAACAGATGTGTACGGATTGCGCTCCATGTGTACCGGCACCACTTTCGTACCTTCGAAAAATTTGCCGTTCAAAACCCCTTCTTTCAGAGTTCCGACAAATGAAACGCGTCTCGGCTTTTGTCCACCTTTGAGCCATTTGGATGGCGTCTCGAAGGTGAATTTCACGAGTTCGGTTTGAGGTGGGTCAGTGGTGATTAGGCGAAGGATAGCACCTGGACCGAAAGAGAGTTCTCCCCAGACGTTGGTCGGCTGACGCACGAGGGACATACGGATCTCCGGTCCCCGACCGGGAATTTGGTACTCGCCGGAAATGTCGGAGAGCATCCAGTAGATGATTATGGCGCCTAAGCCGAGCAGGACGAAAAATAGAACCATGTTACCTATCAAACCCGAGCCGCGACGCAGGTCGTCGTATTCGGCCAGGGGATCTGGTGTCAGTGGTCGTGATCCACGAGAGCGCGTCATGGTGATTATGGTATTAAATCCGGTGTGCTCTTGTATAGATACCTGATGGTTGCAATGTCGCTGGCCGACAAAACGCCGTTGCCATAGTACATGCTCATGAGATCGCCGGGATTTTTGCTATGGCCGTCGATTCCGAGAGCGTGTCCCATCTCGTGACCGGCCGCGGCACGCATCTTTTCAATCGGCATTGATTGACCTTGCTTTTCGGTGCAGCGAAGCAGAACAACTACCGGTCTGAAGTTCGCTTTCTTTCCCTGAAGAATGGCTTGATAAGGAAAGCAGTTTTTAGAGGTGTAACCTCTGATGTCACTCGCGAAGAGCCCAAGTCCCAGCTTATTTACGAAGTGGTGGACGAAGAACACGTGGATGTCGGCTTCCATCGGATCATCGGTGAATTCGAAGGACAATAGACCTTCCTTTTCAAACCTTTTCCAATAGTTGATACCCTCGATCGCCGCTTGTCTGTGTTGTGGAATAAAACCTTCCGCTTGCGGAAGGCTCTGCAACTGTCCGTTTTGAAGCACCGTGGCAATGAAATCCGGCCACGTATTGACGGCGTCCACGTTGACATATGGTGCGCCGAGCTGCGGATCAAGTATCTGGTCGATCGCCAGTCCGTTTGAAACCCAGACGTGGAGCGGCATCTGATCCGGAATCCAGCGAATCACTCCATGGGCACTCTTGAATTCCGGGTAAACTCCGGTTCCCGTCTGCATGGCGGCTGGCCGCTTTGCTCCGCCAGTTGATATCGGCGCATTTTGCCGGATAATTTGCTGCTGTTGTTGCGGACGCGTGCTCGCGCTTCCGAAACCTGTTACTGGTGGCAGGTTCGTATAGCGGTTCTTAAACTGCGCCTGGGTAGGGGCAATCGTTGCCAGAGCGACGGTTAACGCGAGGCATGCTACGGTTGCAAGTACGACAAGAGTGGTTAACGACGATCGCTTTGGGTTTGAATACTTGGCTTTTAAGCTGAACACGGTTATCTTTCCGCTCTGAATTGTTACAGACCCGTAACTAGATGATACAAGTATATGCCACAACTTGCTCAGTGAATGAGCGCGGCAGAAGCGCAAGGAAGTTTGTCCTGCGGAAACAATTACATGAGCTGGGCGTCATTAGTTAACAGTGCGCCAACCGGTTCAAAAGTCTGAAAACATAGATGAGATCATGGTTTCCACGCATTGGCCGCAGCGCATTGTAAACGGTTTTGTTATACACAATTGTGAACGGAACCTTAAAACTCTACCCCAGTAGGCGTTTCATGCGCTACAAATATGTCTACGACGCAGCCACTCAAGTGAGAGGTATCAGGGATGAAACCTGTCGGGGCAGTACCGACCCTGCGAACAATTTCTCGAAGATGGACGATTCGCTAAATCCCCGACAAAGTTGGGGATTTTTGCATTAGTGCCCTTCCGCGCAGCATGCTAAATTTATGCGGTAAATGACGAGTCAGGCTCGTCTCCGTTGAAACTTAGCCTGTGGGTAACTTACTAATGACTGCATCGAAAAGACCTTTAAGAGCCGTGATCTTGGCTGCCGGACAGGGCAAGCGCATGAAATCGCGCAAGCCGAAGGTTTTGCATGACGTTTTAGGACTCTCGATTCTTTCTCGAGTCATCAAGGCCGTAATGGCTCTTGGCGTGGAGCATGTTCACATCGTAGTCGGGCACGAGTCAGAACAGATTAAGGACTACCTGGAAAAACATCACAGCACTGCCATTACCGAAGATTTTAAAACGATCTCACCTATCACAACTCACCTGCAGGAGCCGCAGTTGGGGACCGGACATGCTCTCATGCAAGTGGCGCCGTATCTGAAAGATTTTAACGGCGACCTGCTAGTGACCGTGGGAGATGCTCCGCTGTTGACCGGTGAGACGCTCGCGCCTCTTCTGGAGACGCATGTTAAGGATAATGCTACGGTCACCATATTAAGTACCATTGTTCCTGATTCGAAAAACTACGGTCGTGTACTTCGTGATGAAAACTGCAGAGTCCGAGGCATTGTCGAAGACAAAGATGCCAGCGAGGAAGAGAAGAAAGTCAACGAAATCAACTCAGCGATTTACTGTTTCAAATGGCCCGATATAGAAGAAGGTCTGAAGGGTTTGAAAAACGACAACAAGCAAGGTGAATATTATCTCCCGGATCTGGCAGCCTGGGCGGTTTCCAAAGGGCTAATCCTTTCCGCATCAGTCGCAGAAGATTATCGAGAGGTTGCCGGGATTAACTCACGAGTTGAGCTCGCCGAAGCAATCAAGGATCTGCGCGATCTGACAGCCGAAAAGCTTGCGCTCGAAAGTGGCGTGACCATTGTCGATCCCGCATCCACATGGATATCACCTGAGGTCACGGTGGGTCAGGACTCAACGATTCTTCCGGGCACGCACTTGATGGGGAACATCAAGATTGGCTCGAATTGTGTAATTGGACCAAACACTGTTATGAAGGGTAATGTCGTTATCGGAGATAGAACCTCGGTGGTACTGTCTATGGTGCAGGACTCGAACATAGGCGAGGACTGCAAAGTCGGACCATTCTGTCACGTCCGAGAGGGCAATACCGTAGGCAACAACGTGAAGCTCGGAAATTTCGTAGAGATCAAGAAGAGTAACATCGGAAACAAAACCAATGTCGGTCATCTGAGTTACATCGGTGATACCACTCTTGGTAGCAATGCCAATATAGGTGCAGGCACCATCACCGCAAACTACGATCACTTGACGAAGAAGAAACATAAAACTGCTATTGGTGACGGCGCTTCCACTGGCAGTAATTCAGTATTGGTCGCGCCAGTTTCAATCGGCGATAAGGCCGTAGTCGGAGCCGGAAGCGTGGTCACCAAGGACGTTCCATCAAGCGCTCTAGCCGTGGCGCGCTCCCAACAGAAGAACATTGATGGTTGGGCAGATCGCGAACGGTAAGCGATAACTCTCATAGGTTCACAGTAAACGGCTGCCGATGAGCGGCTGGATAGAGCCGTGGAAAAACCTGGTGAAAACCCTGGGTTTCGTTCAGTGAGCCGTGGCTAGTCGACGTCAAGAACCGCTATTACGATGTAATTAGCCTGTTCCTAACCGCGAGGGAGTTGCCGTGAACCCTTCTAAATTCGCTTGCCTTCTTTTGGCAATGCTCTTAACTGTTTTGAGTGCGTGTCCTTCGTATGCGCAAAAAGCAAGAAACGGAACCACTGCTGTCGGCTCTGCTTTTGTATCCAAGCCTCAGACCGGCTCCGGAGTAGTGAAAGGCGCCGGTATGGTCGCGCCGATTGAGCCGGCTGCTGGAACTACCACCGCTGCTGCTCCTGTTTTGCAAGGCGCCAGTTGCGGGACCATTGGTCCGGTTGGCACTGATGCAGTTGCGTCACCCGCGATAATCACGCCGATAAGCGCTGTTTCCCAACCACATCAGTTACCGCCTATTCCAACGCTTCTGTTTTTCACTCTCACTCTGACAGCGGCAGCCTGGGGGCTTCAAGATATCGCGAAAAAACGTCGAATCTCAATCATTAATGCAGGCGTTTTGGTCGGAGCTATAGTGCTCGCGCTCGGATTCACCTGGAACCTGTTTAACCAGGAGGAGGAGCACTACAGTCACTTTTCTCTGGGCATTGAAAGCGATGCAGACTTTCGCTTACGCCATTCATGAATAGCGTCGAAGCCAAGCCGTATCCGTGGATACTACATCCGGTGCTCGATTTGGTCCTTGGATGTGGTGGCATTGTCTGGTTGCTTTTCGGAATCCACCTTTTCCTGCTGCCCGGTAACAGCCCTGATCTGGCAAAGCTAGCTGCCATCTCCGCCACGGGAGTGATTATATTTGCCGAGGCACATACCGCTGCAACGTTCGCTGTCGTCTACCGAAACGAAGAAGTGTGCAGTCGATATCGGTTCTACACCGGATGGTTGGCGCAGATCTGCTTTGCCTTAGCGGTCGCAGGAATGATTCTTCCTTCGTTGACTCCCATTCTTATAAAAATCTACTTGCTAATGGTGCCGCATCATTTCCTCGCTCAAGCCTTCGGAGTAGCAATGCTTTATTGCATGAAGCGAGGCTACAAAGTTGGTCGCTGGGAGCGAACAGCGCTCCTATATTTTGTTCGCAGCGTGACTGTTTACGCGACTATTCGCCAGCTCACGTATCGTGAGTGGAGCGGCGACAGTTTTCTAGGAGTCGAGATACCTTTCTGGAAAGTGATACCAGATTTTGTAACAACCGCGTCCGAGCACTTTATGTTTTTCTCCGCGATAATCCTCTGCGGACTTGTCGTCGTTCGGTCCTTCCGAACGGGCGAGATTATGCCTTTCCCAGCCCAACTCGTATTGATCACTTGCGTGTCGGCATTCGTGATGGGACCGCAAGCAACCGGAATCTTTTGGCTGTATGTCAGCGCTTTCTTTCATGGAGCTCAATATCTGATGATAGTAATTGCGCAACGCATCAAGGATGCCGGGATGCCTGAAGGAATGTCGACTCATCAAATCTCGCGTCGATTACTCTCGCTTGCGGCGCTGCGATTTGTTTCTCTCATCGCGCTAATCACTTTTATCCTATACAACGCTGTGCCGTTTGTTCTGCAGCATGTCGGCGTTGCATCGGTTGGAGCTGCTGCAGCCATTTTCACCACGGTCAACTTCTTTCACATCATCACGGATGGTGCCCTGTGGAAGTTACGCGACCCAAAACTCCGCGAGCAGTTGGTGGCATAAAGGTGCCTTGCCTGGAAACAAAGTGGTGTTATGATGACACCATGATTGAAACCACTCCGATGTTTTACACATATATTGTTCGGTGCAAGGACGGTACTTATTACACCGGTTGGACCAATGATCTGGAACAACGGATCGCCGCTCATAATCAAGGAAAAGGTGCCAAGTATACGCGCAAGCGTGGTCCGGTCGAATTACTTGCGACCTGGATATCACCTTCTAAAAGTGAAGCGATGAAACTCGAGTATTCAATTAAACAAATGAGCCGCCACGAAAAGCAAATTCTGATAATGGAGCACATCACAGGATCCAGAAAGGCTGGAAACGGTTGACGCACATGTGCAAGATTCTACGTTCAGACTAAACGTGAACGCAGCTTGCGTTAGGTTCTACTCACTAGCGTTCCAAATCCGGCAGCGTATCAGCATTAGGATCTAGATGTGAAAGATAATCGAGGCGACGTCTTTCGGCTTCTGCGAAAGAATTCGATTCTATAGTTATGAATTTCACCAGATTCAGCGGTACCAGATTTTTTGAAAACTCGCTGTTAAACGGCTTGTCGCCTTCGCCATAGGATTCGATTTCTACATAATCATGGCCGATGCGGAGCACGCGGCCAGTCAGCGTCGTGCCATCGGAAAAATGCAGCCGCGCCCAGGAGCGTGAATCGCAAAGCTTCTCTAATCGGAGTTTAAGGTTCATGACTGACCTCTCTGAGCCCCTTTCCTTATAAGCTCATAGTACCACCGTGTGTATATGTTTGGGGGGCAAACGGAATTGAGTCGTCATACTCTGCTTTTCCGGCTGTCGGATAATTTCGTTTTTCTATAGATTTGCAGTGTCTTAAAATCGTCTCCGGATCTCGATATTCGAGATCTACCGCCACGATATGCGATGCAAACATCTCCTAAACTTTAGGAAGTCCAAAAGCTGCAACTGTAGAAGGGAAGAAGGGAAGCAACAGTTTTTCGTTAGATATCAAGACTTGTTGTTTTCGAACCAGAGACTAAACTGTTTGAGTGGGTCGAGCGCCTGAACCGCAGACACAGAGCCACTTTATATACATGTGCTAGTCCATCAATATAACGGTTCGCGAAACACCCAGTTTGCTATATGAAAGTCAACACTACCCTGTTACTAGAAAATGAGGACCGGATGCAGGACGATACTTTGCCAGTCGCTTTGCAAAAACGAATTGACGAACTCAAAGAATTAGAATCGACTTATTGGGAAGACGAACTCTATTCTTATGAAGCTCTAACAAACCCGACATACAGAACAGAATTAGAGCGTTGCTTCAACCTCGATCCGTTGGGTCCATTACCTCCGCGGCAATAAGATTGATCCCTTTCAAGGTCAAGTTCGAATCAAAGTAATCGACAGTTTCAGCAAGTGCATCGGAGAGGAAATTAGATAAACCTCCTGTTGCAACTACGACTGTTTTACCTTTGATTTCGCGCTTCGCTTCTGAGATCCATCGTTGTACGAAACCGACGTGAGCCAAAATCGTTCCGTTCATGATTGCCTCAGTGGTTGTGGTGGCAAGCGGATTGAACTGGTTTTGAAAAACGTTCTCGACTTCGAGCAGTGGAAGCTGTTCTGTATTTGAATACAATGCTTTCAGGGTTTCTTTCAAACCCAACGTGATCATTCCGCCTAGAAAACTTCCCGAGCTACTCACCGCAGTGAGAGTCGTTGCCGTGCCGAAATCCATGATGATTCCGGCGTCGGCAACGTCTTTCACATAGAGTTTTTTCATAGCTACACAATTGGCAAGTCTATCCAGACCGAGCGTCGGATAGAAATCACTGATGGCACGCTGTTCTTGAAGGGTAATCTCGGTCGTTGGAATTTCCGCTTGCTTGAGACGCGTGACCAGATCTTCGCGGGCAGACGGAACGACCGTGCTGATTGCCACCGTGGTGATGCCGTGTTCGCGATGTTTGCCACCGATCGATAGGGCTGCGTCGGATGTTTCCTTGACACCGTGATACCACTTGGTTATGACCTCGCCATCTTCGAAGAGCGCACAAGCAATTGTTGAATTGCCTATATCGACTGCGATTCGTTTAACCATGGTTGCGTGTTCCTTTCTGAACGCTTATCGGTATTTCAAACGATTGGATTGATACTGATACGATTGAAACTGTATTGAACTGAAATAGTGTGCGCCATAACTAGTTCGCCGCGGACGGATTGAAATAGCGCTTCAACCCACCCACTAGTGATTGCGCAATTTTGTCTTGAACTTCCGGTTTTATCAACTGACCGTATTCATCCGGGTGAATCATGAAACCAATTTCGACCAGTACTGACAGCTGATTTGATGGGCGCGTGAGCGCTAGATTCTGATAGCGTGAACCGATGTCAGGAAAACCGATATCGTGAACCAGCGCGTCTTTTAGAACTCTCGAAAGTTCCTGCGCTTGTGGGTGGTAGAAGTAAGCGGATGAGCCATGTTCTTTCCAGGGATCTCGTCCTTCTGGAAGCGAGTTATTGTGTACTGAAAGGAGAACGTCCGCATTGTTGTTCCTCGCAATGTTGCAACGGTCGTACAGATCGAGATCGACGTCGGCGGTTCTCGTCATGATCACACGCGCCCCTTCTGCTTCCAAAATCTTTTTCAGTTTCAGACTTATGGCGAGGTTGAGTTGCGCCTCGGTAACTCCGGAGCAGCCGATGGAACCGGGGGCTGGACTACCGTGACCGGGGTCGACGCAGATTGTCAGTCCTGATAAAGCTCCGTTTCCTTTGCCGACATTCGGTGGATTTTTTAGATGAATAACAAGATTCGTGCCCTGATACGAGCCTGCAAAGCCCCACTGCTTGTTGCCCCGCACATTGACAGTCACCTCGTAAACATCGTCGGAGGCTTGTCTCCAGCTCACACCGTCGACCATTCCTGGCTCGTTTGCGTTGCGTGAAACGGTTCCTGACTGCGGCGCTTCATCACCATCTTCGAATGCCGGCTTGTACTGCTGCGATGCGTAGTCGGTATCAGATGTGGCGCCATAAACTTTGACAACGAGACGATTTGGATTCAGTTTTTGCTCGATGTGAAAAGGGAGGCGCTGGTTGAGAGGGATTACCACTGCATCTCCGTATGTGCTACGCGAAATGTTCAGGGTGCTAACGAAACTTTTGGGAGGCGGACCTGATGTTCCCTGAGCGTTTTTTTCAAATGCCACGTCGGTTTGTTTAAGATAAACATGCTGATTAGGTCCGTATAAACAGCGAATGTTATCTCCCTGCCAGCCGTCGACAAGCAGGCGCACACCTTTGGGAAGCGGCGTCAGTCTTGCTTTATCGGGATTTACTCGAACGATGACGTCGTCTTTAGTTGTCTGGACGATGTGCGGTTGGGTGAGAACTGTCACCGCCCCTGGTGCCACCGCGGAAATCGATTTGCCATCTTTCTTCAGAGTGAAACGAACTTTTGATGAATTAAACTGATCGCCTGGCTGTATTTTATAGAACCCGACATAGAGGTCGTCGGCTCCCGCCGGCAGTGATTGAAATACTTTGCCGTACGCTATCGCGAGTCCATCGTTGACGTTCGGCGTGGCGGTCGGCGCACTCTGTTTCGAACCGTCTGATTTGGGTTTCGTCCCGGCTTTCTTTTGTCGCGCCTGTCTAACTTCGGGAGCGGAGCTGAGGGTGATGTCCTTGTTGTCGATTTTCACAGACATCGAGGCTCCTGGTGTACCGCGAACTTTCAATATCAGCAGGTCTCCGACCGATACGCCGGTGTCCGTTTTAGGCTCGATGGAATCTTCCGCTATCGCCATCTTGGATGGGCTTAGTGTCGCCGGCGGTATCGGACGAGTTATATGAATTACCTTTTCAGGTAGCGAATTATCTGCGGCTGAAACCGAAATTGTATTCGAGCCGGGTTTAAGTGGAACGACGTGAGCATAAAAGCCCTGAGCATTCTTGCGAACCGGTGCCCCGTTAATCAGTATCGGTTTATCTGGAGCGGCAGCACCGACAACGAAAGTCGACTTACCTGGAACTTTGCCACCATCTTTGGGGTGTGCGATATAGATTGAATTCTTCTCCGGCGATTCAATTAGCTGGGCTGAACATGGAGGTGTGCAAATTGTCTGAGCAACCAGGGTCGCGGCTATACAAGCGGATTTGAGCCTCATTCCGTCTCCTTCGGTGAGAGGGCTGTGTCATTGAGTGTTGGGTCGATTCTTGAAAAATAGGTTTTAGTTATCATCAAATTCGTGAGATCCGGAACGTTCTTGCCGCTCATTCTCATGACCGCGAAGGTATGGGGGTCATACTTGGACCGGTTGAGTATCCGCTCGTATCGCTTGAGTAGCGGGGATAGCAAGTACTCCAATCTTTCCTCATCGTAGTAGACATTGTGTTCGTTGTTCACAAATTTGTATGCCGCTAACTTCGCGTCAGCCTCAAGTGTTTCCGGCGTTATCGCGTGCGCCGTCAAAGGCGGATAGCCGACTGAACCTCGGGAGATCAGAAACACCGTACTGACTGGCAAGCGTTTGTCATCCATCTGATTTATCGCCTGGTCATAAACGCGTGAAACGGAAAGGGTTTCGCCGCCGATGATGTATGGTGTCTGGCTCCAGAACTGGGAAATCTGATCCGTTGATGTTATTGGATAGTGGTCGCAAATCAGTTTTAGAGTGAGAAGATTTTGGGCGTTGATCCAGAAGGACGCGCGTTCCTTCTCGCTGTTCAATTTGTCAGGTGCGATCGCCTCAATCGCTTCGACAGCCTTCTTGAGGTCCGGGTCGTCTTTCAATTTCGCGTAGTCAACGCGTCCGTCCTTCACGTATTTTTTCAGTAACTGGTCATATGTGGAAAAACGATAGGATTCCGGATGCTCGACATGCAGCATCAATGCGCGAGTATTTTCAGGAAGATGACGCACCGCGTACATGACCAGCAATAGCGCTCCGAGCGCGATGGCTGCAATCGGTAGAATTTTTGCGCCTTCGAGATTGGGAAGCATTTTTGTATTGCTCGTGTTGCGAGTGGTGTTGCTAGCTTTTGGTGTCGCAGAAACTCTATTAAAAGCTCATTTAATTGTATACCGTTGCGACACTTGCGGCTCGTCGATTGTTTCGGGTGTTCTGACGCTCCGGTTAAGTGCTTGCCGCTCTACCTTCGTTATAGATGTAGGGCTGTTGAGGTTCCTTGTCCCACCGCTTTCATCGAGCAGGCATTGTGGGCTGTTTTTGGTGCTAAGAAGATAAAGAAATCGAGATGAGGACTGGGCTTGATGACCGCTATGGTTTCGCGCCGGCAGAGCTATTCTGAGACATACCGGGCGGCGAGCTCACAATAAGATTTACTTGAAACACTGAGTGAATCAAGTCCCGCAGGAGGAGATTCTAAAATGAGATATATGCCACTATTACTTTCAGCAGCCATGCTCCTGGGTCTCAGTGGTCCCGCATTAGCGGACTGGGATTATGATGACTACAAGGATATGGTTCACGACCGCAACGAAGCCTATCGCAAAGCGGTCAAGCGACAGAACAAGTATTACCGAGAAGCCTATAAACACGGCTATGGGGTAAGAACCTTGCCCGGCTACTACGGTAGCTATTACAGCCAGCCGTATTACGGAAATCACTACTACAACAACGGCTACGGCTACGGTTACAACCGTGGCGGTGGGCTTGTAGGCGGAATTCTTAGAGCGATTTTCTAGAAATCGCTCGACGGTGAAATTGCCGGCGCAGACCGTGTATACAAGCGGTTGTGCCGGTCTTAGTAAGGCGTTGGAAGAGAGGTTAATTATGGTAATTGCGCTTGGACCGAGTATCTTATTGAGTGTTTTTCTCAGCGTGGTGCTCACACTGGTTTTAAATGCCATTCTTGGGGTTATGCTGATGCCGTCTTTGGCCGTGGGTGTGCTTGTATTCCTCGGTGCATTAGCGCTGATCAGGATGTTTACGCCTCAGTGAGCCCGCTGTTCGAGGCTGGCTCGGTGAGCACAGCACCACAGGCAGTGGCAGCAGTAATCTATTCGATTCGATAAGGTTGATTTCGAAGTAGAGTTTGCAGTAGTCAAAAGGGTTTCGGTCAAACCGAAACCCTTTTGGTAGTGGAGCGTAAGGGAGTCGAACCCTTGACCTCTTCAATGCCATTGAAGCGCGCTACCAACTGCGCTAACGCCCCGTGTGATAGTACTTATACCAGGAATATATCCTCCGGGCAAACCTTTGCCGAGAAATCTTAAGCAACCGCGATGAGGAGCTTGCGATGACCCTGTGAGGACCCTGAAAACGTCGCCCACTCAATTATTGCGAGATGAACCCTCGATTCGTACCGGAATTCCGCCAAGTTCGCCTATGGTGACCGGTAAACCTGTGTGTTCATCGGCCCCGACGCGGCGTTGCTCCTCCTCGACGTCAGCTTGTGATGGGATGCCGCCTCCGGAACAACCGCCGTTGCCTCCGTTTCCGCTCGATACGTTGCCGTTCCCGTCGCTCGCAACGTTCCCTTTCGAACCGTTCGAGCCACTATTAGCTAGCCCTGACTTAACTGGCTGATTCAGCGGATTGTTCGAGATCGCCGTAAGAACGGCTTCGCGGTTACCTGCCAGCTTACGGGTGAGCTGCATGCCGTGCTTGATTTCCAAGTACTGTTTAAGCTTCTCCTTGCCCCAGCGAGCTTTGCTCTTCAAGTTTAGGAAGAAGTATTTGTCCGGCGGCCAGAGGAATGATGTTTCGAAATAGCACCAGATCGTACAGCCCTGGCAAAAACTCCAGGCACCTTCCTGTTTCCGCCGCTCCTGCACATGATGCGAATGCCAGATTTCATCAAGGTTTGAGCGACCGTTCTCATGTTTAATTTTCAGGCGCTCATCATGCATGTGATAACACGGGAGCAATAGATGATCGTCTGGTGATACCACAATCGTTGATGAAATCGCGCGGCATCTTGGTGCTTTTATCTGATTACCGCCGTCCAGGAAAAACTGTGTGAATGCCCAGTTTACGGTGACATTGTCGTACTTGGACAGGCGATGCAACTCGGCAATGCCGTCCTCTTTCAGGGTGTCGTTTCCAATGTAATCGAACACCGGACCGAGCAGAACGACGACGCCAAGCTCCTGGGCAAGCCCGATCACGTCCTCCATATGCCAGATCGATTCCGGTGTTGCAGTGGCGATAATCGACGGTTGCTCTCCTAAAGATTTTGCGATCTTAATGCTCTCAATCACTCGAGAGAAGCCATTGATGCCGCGTTCCTTCTTGTATGAATCAGGATCGATTGTCGATAATGAGAATTTTAAATCGTCTATAAGCCCGGCAAGTTCTTTTGCTTTGTTCGGATAGAGAGTGCCGGTGTTTGCGATGCTAGTAAAAAAGCCCATCTCCTTAGCAGCTCGCAAAACCTCCGGCAGTTTTTTATAAATCAGCGGTTCGCCGCCGGTGAAGTCAACAACTTTGACTCCAAGCCGTTTTAGCGCTGCCAGGTTTTCAATAATTACTTCCGCTGAAGTTTCCTTGATCGGAATGTTTTCCGGTTTCACTGGAATGTCGCAGTAGGTGCAGCGGGAGTTGCACTTATAAGTGAGATAGTAATTGGCAAGTAATGGTGGCATCTTTCCTCAAATTGCCGCGGTCACTGAGAATGTGTTCATGTCAGGAACATTAGCTCTGGACCGCCGACAAACAAAATATACTAGCGCGAACGGAACATAACCCCATTAATTTGGATATGTATCGATTGCATTTGTCTGGAGCCTTCATGAGACATCCACGGATTCTGAATAGAGAAGATGCGGTTCTGCTCATCATCGACGTGCAGGAGGGGTTCCGAAAGGTCTTGCCAGATTTCACGGAACTTACAAAAAGCATCTCCATTTTAATAGATGCGATGAAAGTGCTTGACGTCCCAATTGTATTAACAGAGCAGTATCCGAAGGGGCTCGGGCATACAGTTGAAGAACTGACTCAACACTTAGCACATTACGAGTACTTCGAGAAAAACTGTTTTAGCTCTGCCGCCATTCCGGATTTTATAACGTGGCTGAACAAGAGCGAAAAGCGTCAAGTGCTCCTGTGCGGCATCGAAACTCACGTGTGTGTAAATCAAACTGCACATGATCTTTTACATCAAGGATATGATGTCCACTTGATTACCGATGCCGTGGCAAGCCGCATCCCGTCTAACAAAGCGGTCGGTATACAAAAGATAGTTGGTTCCGGCGGAGTGCCTACCTCAGTGGAAATGGCGCTATTCGAGATGCTTGTAGAGGCGGGCTCTGAGCGCTTCAAGGCGATTTCAAGATTGGTGAAGTGACATATTCGGTTGAGCGAATGTGAGATTTTTTTCTAAAGCAGATCGAGGCTGATTCTCGTAACTTTGTCAGTATGCGCAGATTGCGCAAGGTAACCCAGGAACAAACATGAAGTACACGACTGAGAAAAGGAATAAGTCAAGATTTCTCCTCCAGTCACCGGCGCTTGCCGTGCTGGCTTTGATGGCTGCCAATTCCGCATTGGCTCAAACAAGCGGACCTGCGTCCAGCTCACCTCAGGCATTAACCTCGCCGACTCCGCAAACTAACGCGCCCCAGAGCAATCCGAGCAGGACTAACTCTCCGCAGGGGGCAGCGCCTCAAACCGGCGGACTTCGGACAAATTCACCTCAAATAAATCCGGTGGAAACGAACGCTCCGCAGGGCGGTTCCGATGATTCGTCCGCCGGAATGAGTCGCCCGTTGAATCCTCCGGGAGAGGCATTGCCGGCGGACCTGACCGGACCGATCGAGCAGCCGGCCGGTGACTCGACAGCTGTGCCTCCCGAACTCGTAGCTCCGCGAGCTGAAGGTTTATCGCCAGAAACTCGCAAACGTGACTTCGAGTTGATTGACACGCAAGCCGCCGAGTTTAGACAGCGATTCTTGCAAGCAGAGGCGATCGAACTTCGCATTCCGATGCCGGACCAGATGATGTCGCTTGGCGGCAAGTTACCTCCCATTCGATTGGAAGCTCGATACACAAGACCGATCTCGTTAAACGACTGTGTCGATTATGCACTCGACCACAATTTGCCAATTCGGATTCAGTACAACGAGCAAGACTCGCGCAGATGGCTCTACTACGGCTCTATGGGGCGGTTTCTGCCTGACATTTTTCTGAACTATCGTCAAGAATATCTCAGAGGCTCTCGCCTCGTCGGCGGTATCATTCCGGTCAACTTCAACACGCCTAACGTCACTACTCAGGCTGGTTTTAACTTCTACGGTTTTCGTGGTGGCGCGATCATGTTTGGTATGCTCGCTAACAAGCATTACTATCGCGCGGCCAAGCAACAGTTGTTCAGCACTACGAACGACGAGCTTCTCAATGTTACGCGCGGCTACTATGAAATGGTGCGCAACGAAGCGTTGCTTGAGATTCAGACGCGCGCAGTCGATGTATCCCAGGCGCAAGTCAATCTGAACCAGCAGCTTGAGCGTGCCGGGACCGGAACCCGCTTTCAGGTTTTGCAATCGGAAACGCAGCTTGCCCGCGACCAGCAATCTCTTCTTACACAAGAAGTGAGTTTGCGAAGGGCCGCTATTAACCTCGGCACTGTTCTTAACCTGGATACTGACGTTAACCTCTTGTCGGTTGAGAGTCAGGTGCGCAAAGTTCGTCTCATCGATCAGAATGTTGATATCAATCGCCTTATCAACCTGGCTGTGCAAAACCGGCCGGAATTGAAACAGTTCGAGCACCTTCGCCTTGCTGCGAAGAGAAACATTCAGGTCGCTGCCGCGCCACTCTATCCGCAGCTCAATTTCTTCGGGAATGCCACCGGCAGTGGTGCGACGTTGGGCAAGAGCATTGTTTATACCCAACCCAGTTTCAACACTGTTCCTCTGGTAGGGCAGCCTTTGAACAATCCGATTATTCGCACCGGAAACGGTCCGACGTTTGCCGTAGATAATTCCAGTCTCGGCTTTGGTCAGACGCCCGGTTCGACTCTGGTGCTGCCCACCGGTTCGGAGTTTGTGCCGCCGACACCAACGAATCGCCAAGTCAGAGCATCGTACAACTTAGGCTTTCAGGTTGATTGGAACTTCGAGGGCGCAGGTACCGTTGCTGCAGCTAACATCCAATCCAGTCGCGCTCTTGCCCGCAGAGCTTTGCTCGAATCAAACCAGCAGTTAATGCTGGTGCTTCAGCAGGTCCGCGATTCGTATCTGACCAGTCAAACGGCAGAACGCCAGATTGAAGTTGCTACCAAGGAAGTCATCTCCGCCGCGGAGGAGCTTCGGTTGGCTCGCGTTCGTCTGGCTAACGGTGTGGGAACCAACATCGACGTGATCAACGGACAGCGCGATTTCACTTCGTCTCTAGTCAACAAGGCTGATGCAATCATCGCCTTCAATATCGCTCAAGCACAGTTGCTTCGAGATATTGGATTGATAGGAAGACAAACTCTTACATCAGGTCGCCTGGTTCGCTGAGTAGAAACCTTTTGCTGATTAAGGTTCTTCTAAACGGGTCAGAGCCGCTACTCCACAAAATAGATTTTGTTGGGTAACTTTTCGCAGTCCACAGAGTAGCCGCCGACGAGGTCTGAAACCTGGTCTCCGATGTTGACGACAATTTTGAAACCCATGTCTTCGATTTGCTTGCGCACCGCTGATTTTACTTCGATAGCAGAACGCTTATCGTCGTTGGGGCGCAAATATAAGCCATCGTATGCGATACCATTCCGCACCATGTTTCTGATAGTGGCGGCGCGAAGATTTTCAGGTCTGCCGGTCACGAAGAAAACAGCGAATCCGTTTTTCCTTGCCCAATCAAGGAAATCGGCGGTCGGTTTCAAGGACGGTGCCTTCGATTGTTCGACCCAGACCACGAATTTATCCCAGTCGAATTCTTTTGTTGTTTCAAAATAAGGGCGGTTGTCGAAGACGGTTTCGTCAATATCGGCAACAACAGCCATGTTGGTATCGCCAGGGTGCTCTTTGAGATATTTCTCGCAAGCCTTCTTTCCGTCGTCCACAGCTGTTGAGAACTCTTTCTTGTACTCTTCGGACTTCGCATAAGCGAGACCTTCGGCATTGCCTGTGCCGGGAGGTTGTTTTATCGCTGCTTCAAAATGACTGGCTGGAAGCGCAAAAACCGGACACGCCGACAAGGCGAGTCCGACGGATAAAGCAACAGCGAGACCAACAGACGCGTTCTTCGAAGAACGAACAAATTGATTTTTCATGCACCCCTTCTTGAGACACCTTTCCCCTTGGAGTACGAATTAGCGCCGTAGCAGGTGCGCAGCGTGCTCGCCAGAGGCTTGACTTCGATTTCACCTACGGATTGGGTCGGGTCGGCTTCTTCATAACAGCCCCAGTAAGAGCTGGAAACCATCTTCTTCTTTTTATTGGGCGCGTCGGGCAAAAGCCTCTCTGGCATTGCGATTGCGAGCAGAAGGACTGTGGAAACGACGACCGCAACAATTAGAAAGCCAATATCCATAGGTGCTCCAAATTATAGTCTTTCGATGTCCCGCGAGGGCGGCTCAAGTGAAGTCAAGCGCAGTTTATTATGTATTCGACCTCCTGTCTATGTGGAATCCACGAAGCGTCAAGCGTCAGGCGAAAATCCTTTGTGAAACCGACTTTGCGTTCCCGACTTTGCGTGTCCGACCTTTGCTTCCATGGTTGCTATAGTTCTGTTATAACTTCGTCGCATTATCATCCCGCTGACCTCCACGAGGACGATGGTGATGGTAGAAACCTTCGAAGTAAACGATTCTGTGGGACCCCTGCAACAGCAGACTCCTGAAAGTGTCTGTTCCGACTTTCAGAATGCTGCCAGCTTTCGCTCTGTTTTCTCTGCCGAGAATAACCGGATTAACGCATCTAGCTCCGACTCTTTACCAGCTCTTACTATCGAAACAGCCCAGCCTCTCCCGCCAGCGGAGCCATTCAATCCGGATCCGGAGGTTAGTCGGACTGTACGAGGGCTCAAAGAGGCTGAGGAGCGCTCTGGGGAAAACGTCGCACGTGAGTTGCGCGACACCTTCTCAACGTTGAACAGGGAGCAGATCCAACAGGTGGAGGCGGCTTATCTGCAGCGGACCGGCAATGATCTTCGCGCCGACATAAGGCTTAATCCAGGGCTTTCGGATAGTGATAAAACGGTTCTCTCGATTTTGTTAACAGGTTCAGACGCACGAAGCGCGGCGGATACTCAAAAGCTTGCGCAGATAGCTATCGATGATCAGGACCTGAAGTCGTTAGGGGAGGTTACCCGCTCGCTAGATCCCGTTGAGCGGGCTGGTCTGCTTGAGGTTCTCGGTCCTAATAAGTTGTCTCAAGCTTTTGGCCGTGATGCGGACAGGGCACTGCAGGTGGTATTGAATGGAAAGATTTCAACTGCACAGCTTGTGCGTGATAATACCAGTTGGCTTACGGGTGATAACGAGGAGGCTATCGAACTCGTATTAACTAACATGACAGAAGTGGAGCGTCGCTCGTACGAGTCAGGAAAGGCTGTATTTCAAGCGTCCGGGTTGGAGGACCTATCATCGTCACAGTCTGCCGATCTTGCGTTTTACAAAGACCTGAATGATGCTTTAGTAGGGGCGGGTCAACCAGACGAGGTTGCTGTCTGGGAGGGAAAGATTCTTGGAACAGAAAGATCAGAGAGCGATGTCAAATCTCTGTCTGAGCGATTCGAGGCCTCCGATACTCCTCGCGAGCTGTTAGAGAAACTGACTGCTGCCGTCGCTGAAGAGCCAGATCTGGGAGTACGCCTTGCCAATCCAGAAACCCGCGAGGATCGCGATGCCGCCTCGATACTTCGGCTATATTTTCCTCCTGAAGCAATGCCTCTGGAGCTTCAAGAACTTGGTGCAGGCTCATCGCTTTATAATGCGGCTGTTAAACCGATTCTGGAAAACGGAGCTGTTTCGCTCCAATTGCTTGCTATCCTTAATACTACAGGCAGTGCTGCCATACTTGGTGATGTAGCAAATGCCAACGCGGACGAGCGTGGAGAATTGCTAGCGCCGGAACAGGCTGCGAGCATTCTTAGAAACTTCAGCGCCGCAGAGCAACAGGTGATTTTAGATGTTGCTCGCCAGGGAGAAGTGAAACCAGCAAATGCGATCCGATTTGCGGTGGTCAACGACGACCTGGAGGCAATCAAGACAGTTCTCGGTGATCTTAGTAAAGAGGAACTTGCGGCTGCCCGAAGCGAATATGATACCAGATATGGTGATATGGATACGCAGATTCAGGGGCTGGCTTCTTCTCCGCAAGAAGAGATAGAAATCGCGCCCTTACTCACTCCTCCAGAAAGTCTGCGTGAGCGCTATAACTATGAGCGTGATGCGTACTACTCTTCAAATGAGGGATTGGGAAGAACTATCGAAGAATTTTTCGGCGGTACGGTTGGTGTTTCCGATCAGGCGCACAATCTGGTTTCAGCTGCTGTTGAATCAAGCGTTCGCATTCCCGAATCTAGTTTCGATAGTTCCGGACTTGACCGGAGCTTTGGGTATGCTGACGATGCGCTTAGACTGTTTCAAGACGCTAAACAACACAACGCAGACTTACTGGCGGATGGTTTTATCGCTGCAGGTACGACGGCCAGCGCTATTTTGACAGTCGGAGCTGGCGCGCCGCTGGCAGCCTCAATTCTGGCTGGCGCTGGCGTCGGGGCTGCCACAAATGTGGCAGGACACCGCTTGTTTGAAGGTAACGACTTCGAGACAAATGAGATAGGTTCGCTTCTGATTAACGGCGCAGTGGCTGGTGGAACAGCCGCCATCGGCGGTGCGGAACTCGGTCTGTTTCAACACGGAGCAACCGGAGTGCAAAGAGCAGTTGCTGAGGGAGCTGCCGGCGCGCTAGGGAATGGCGCCTCCAGCCTGACGGAAGGCGTTGTGGAAGGTCAGGATTTGACTTCTGTTATTGAAAACACTTTTGCCTCATCGCTTGTCGGGTTTTTCGGTGGCAGTATCGCATCCGGTGCCATTGATTCTGGACGCCAGCTGTTTTCCGAGTCAAGGTTGCACGTAACTCTTGAGCCAACCGACGCCGGACCGGCATCTGTTGGAACTCGCAGCGCTGAAAACGCTCGGTTCGGTGCCCCGGATTCTACAAGCGAAGCTCGGCTTCGCGCAACGGAGTCTGCCTTTCCTGTGCGCTCAGAAGTGGAGCGGCAAATTTCTCGTCAGCTGGTCGAGAGGGAGTTGAAAAACGTCAAGGCCTCCGGTGATGCTGGTGATAGCGTGCTTGACCGACTCGATCAATCCAATTTAAGTGAAAACCAGAAAGAGCGTGTTCTCATGGTTTTATCGGATGTGCGCGAACATTTCCTCAACTTCAGTGAATCCCCGGGTGGATTAACTGTCGATCCTGGTCAGGAGCTCAATTGGATTCACACCCAAGGTGAGATGGGACGGGTTCTCGATGCCGGGGTTCACAATAACCTCACCCCTGCCGACCTTGAGAAGAGTTTGATTGCCGCCATGCTCTCCGATTCTGACAAGCATCGATCCAATTTCTTCACGCACCATCTCGATGGTGCCCGAGCAGCTGAAGTTATTTTGCCTCGCTATGGTTTTGCTCCCGGGGATGTGCAAGACGTTGTGCAAGCTGTGGTGGAGCATCAGGTAGGCCCGCCCAAGTTCATGTCGCAAATGTATCAAATTCGCATTGTCAGCTCCATCGATGCCGAGCGCGATGCGGAGCTGAAGGCGCTCAGATCTATTGATCCTGAAACTCGCACGGCGCATGAAGCGCAGCGGTTTAAACAATTGAACGATGAGGTCAATCAATGGACATCGAATAAGGCTGAGTATGAGGCTTTGCGACTTGAGCGCAATCGGTCTACCGCTGACGAGGAGCGCATGGCGTTTTTGAAAACCGAGATTGATTATGGAGCGCACCTCACACCGGATGAGAGAAAAGCTCTCGATAGCCTCACCCAGAAAATCGGAAATCCGCTGGGTAGTCGACTCGAGGAGACGGCAGATGGTCGAGGAAAACAGCTTGCATTGAGAGAGGATGAGAAAAACCTCCTTCGTCGCACCGGCAACGAGAGTTGGTTTGTTCCAAGTCAGGACTCCGCCGTATCGACGATTTCGCAGACTTTGATCGCAGGTGATACCATCGACAACTACTTCACTCCCGGTGGTTTTTCCAAAATCGTTGGTCTGAGAGGTCCTGGATCCAACTTTTACGATCAAACCGTTTCTGAATCGCTTACCTCTGCGGTCACTTCAGGCGATGATGCTCTGAAACTATTGACCCCGGAAAATCAGCTTCTCGCAATCGGCGCCGCTAGCAACAACGCTCAAGCTGTCGACCGAGTGATGAAATTGGTGGAGACCAAAATTCGAATGGATAAGGGAATCGGACCAGACGAGCCGCTTGCTGTTCCGTTCTGGAACAAGCCGCTCGAATATCCGGCACCGGCAACGGAGACCGACGATAGTCGTTACGCCAAGACTATTCGCTCCTATGTGGTCGAAGCTCTTCGCGCCGAGCAGCGGCTGGGACCGGCGACTCCGTTTTCACCTGCCGCTTTGCTCGTGTCCGTCAGTCATTAGGCTACAGAGACCAAACGGTTGCAAAAATAGTCTTGCTATAGTTCTGTTATCGAAAATCGCGATGATTCTCCTACCCCCGGTTGGAGAGCAAACGATGTCGAATAACAGCACCCTGGAACTTAAGGATACTCGTGAGGTCCGCGCCACTAGTGAGAGCGCTCCCGTGCTACATGCCGCGGACTATCAGGTTGGCGCGGTTGCTCTCAACCAAATTTCCGAGCGGACCTCCAGTGTCGATTTGCCAGGGCTCACCATAACCGGTCTGGAGCAATCCAATAGCGCTGCGGTTTCCGACCGTAGCGTCGCCACCGAGCGCGCGACGGACCGCGCCTCCCACATCGGGGTGGAGCGAGGCAATTTGCTTCGCGCTGCTCAAGATCATCTTACGCCCGAACAACTTGTTGCATTCAGCTCGGACATGAATCGTCTGGAACAGCGCCTGGGTGACCGTCCCGACGAAGTCGCCCAGACATACAAGCAAGTCGAGCGCCTACTGCAGGCTGGAGCCGGTGCAACGCTCGAGCAGGGGGCGCGCAACACTATAGCGCTCGAAGTAATGCATCAAGCCGCAGATCCGCGAAGCATTCAACAGGCTCTGCAGTCATGTCCGGTGGCGTCCCTGGAATCCCGCATCTACACTCGCCATCCGGCGTCAGCTGCTGAACTTGTGGCTGACGTTGCTACAGGCGGTGCCTATCATGGACAGCAGATCGATCGCGACTCCGTTTCTTACTATCAGTACCCCGGTGCGCAGCCCGGCGACGATACCGTTCGGTCATATGCAAGTCAGGTTTTTCAGATAACCGCGGCAAATGTCTTCCAACAACTTGAATCCGGAACATCACCGACCACACGCCAATACATACTTACACCTCCGTCTCCAGGCAGTATCCGCCGCGAGCTTCTGGTCGACCGAGCAACCAATGCCGTAATTGCCGACCACCCAGGCATAACTCTAAATGACCGCGAGGGTCTTCGGCGATTGAACAACGCTATTGTTGGAGTCGATGAACCCGCTTTTGTAGTCACACTCGCTCAAAATCCGACCGAGCAAGACTTTCGCGCGTCACTGCAGCGGCTTGAAACCCAACAGAACTTTCCAGCTCTACTTGCGATCAGAGCTGACAGCGCGCTTGTGAATGGAACCCCCGGCAATGTACCGTATCACCTGCTCGCTCTTGAGCAAGGCTCAGATTCCGAGCACGTCTTCATTAACAATCAGGTGAAGGGGCGCGCCGGCGATTTTGAGACTACCGTAGGGAATGCCTTCAACGCGATGCGATTGAACGATGACGTGGTCGACAATAGCGCCTGGCGCAGAGCCGAGACCAACGCATTTCATTCGTTCATCACGATGGCGAAAGAGGGACAGCTCAATCCTGAGATGTTGAGAAATTTGCAAAATACTTTGTACGAGTTCAAGCCGGAACATATCCGCGCGATCGAAGCCACTTATGAACAGCAATTTGATGGAGACCTCCCTTCCCTCTTGAGCGATGTTTTAAAAGTCAGCGATGAGCAGATGAAGCTACTCGGCTACGAACACAACTTCTTCAGCGGCTGGACTCATGTGGACTAAGCTTTCTCAAGACGAAACCAGAACGTGCTGCCCTCGCCGACTATTGATGTTGCACCTATGGTGCCACCATGCTGGCTGACGATACCTTTGCAGATACTCAACCCTAAGCCTGCCCCCTTGTTGTTTTCGGAGTCCGAGGCATAGACCTGTTCGAACTTTTCGAAGAGCCTGTCAATCTTGTCCTCCGGAATTCCGCGACCCTGATCGGATACCCTCAATTCAATCTCTGTTGGACCGACCGGCACCGCGGATAGTTTCACTGTGGTGCCCTTTGCGGAAAACTTGACTGCGTTGGAAGTTAGGTTGACGATGACCTGGACGATTCTGCGTTTATCCGCTTTGATACTGAGTTTGCACGGCTCGCTCACGACCGAAACTCCACGGCTGCTCGCCCAGGAAACCGAAGAAAGTGCCTCCTCGAACAGTGTGTTGACGTCGATGGCTTCAATGTTCAAGGATAATTTGCCGGAACTCATTTTCTCAAGGTCGAGGAAATCATTCACCAGGTCGAGAACCTGATTTGTGCTGCTTTGCGCTTTCGTAGCCATTTTTTGAGCGGTTCCTTCTAACGCTCCAAATGTGCCTCCCTCGATCATGTCGATGAATGCGGAAACCGCCGTCAGTGGACTGCGAATGTCGTGACTGATCATCTGGACCAGGTCTGCCTTCATTCGTTCGGCTTGTCGCTGTTCCGTCATATCGCGCGCGATGCAGAACAGGCTTTCCTCTTCGTCTGACCAGCGAACGGACCAGGTTGCTTCGCGAACTTTATTCTCGCCATTAATGTGGCTGAGGTCGAACTTGGCGGTTCCGGAATTTTTAATTACCTTTTCAAACTGCTCTCTTGCGTACTCGCGTTTTTGCGGGGCGACTTGCATCAGCAGGCTTCCACCGAGCAATTCGTCGGGATCGACTCCGAACAGACTGTATGCTGCCGAATTTATTTTTATAACCTTCAATTGCGGTGTGAGACTGCATATGGTGTCAGCTGCATTTTCAATTAAAGCCTGTTCTTTCTTTGCGGACTCCTTCAGTGCAGCGGCCATGACGTGAAAGACTTCGTCGAGCGGCGCGAGTTCATCGCCAGGGCTCAGCTGTGGGTTGAGTTCAACATCGCTTGCCAGGCGAGTCGCATTGTCTTTTAAGATATCCAGCCGTCTACCTATCGTTCTCACAAAGATCGAAACGAATGCAATCGAGACAACGACTGTCATGGTCAGCATCGCTCCTAGTACCAGTTCGATGGTCTTTCTTAATTTCACTTCCTGCTGCGAGTTGTCCTCGAAGCGCTTCCTTTCGAGTTCTCCAATTCGGAGCAGGTGAACGAAAGTCGGATCGAAAAAGATTGTCTGCATCGACACTTTGAACTGCTGGTTGCCCCTGGACACGCCGCCTTCAGCTTGTGCGCCATAGGATGATTTGACCTCAAAAATTCCGGCTTGAAGGCTTTTGAATCTCTTCTTGACCTGTTTGACCCAGTGCCGCTGCTCTTGATCCTCGTGCAGAAGTTCCGCAAGATCGTCTATCTCGCTAACGACCTTGTCATATTTATCGACAAGCTGGGGCATGTACCTTTCCCACTGCGGATTTTTGCTGTCCCCCGTCTGTTTGATTTCTACGGCAAGTGCGTAGACGTGACTGATTACGTTATTAACTCCCTGATAAATCATGCGTGAATGCGCCGCCTTTTGATAGGCTGCCTCTGCTTGATTGAGCAGGTCGAACATGACGAGAATCGCACAGAGCGATATTAGCGCTGGCACAAGAACCACCGCTAATCCAAATTGTTTTATGCTCCAAACTTTTTTCAATTAATTGCCGCAGGAAACTGCTTCGATTATTCCATGTTTTTTCAGGTCTGATTAGAAGAAAGAGGCGCTGACATTTGAGGGATGTTTTGCCAGCGCCCGATTGGTCTCTGCTCTTACGGTGGAAACTTCGAACTATTTATGTTTAGGGCTCAAGGAGGTTTCGGGTAGGCTCTTTTCGTACTGAATCTCGACCCCTGGTAAGCTCGCGTTTTTCTCGACGGTGAGTTGCGACTGCATTTTTTTCATATGCTCGATGCACCGATCGTCCTTTTGCCATCCTTCCTTTTGCAGTGCTGTTTCGGACTGGTTGTTGGCTATATTTTCCTTTACGAGATCTGACTTTGCGATCTGGGTATAACGTTCCATTTTCTTCAATCCTCATATGTTGTATCTTTGTTTTTGCTCTAGCCGGTGCGCTTCCGTGCTGCTATTCAACTGCATCGATATAACAGAACTATTGCAAAAATCGACATGTCAAAAATCTTGTTCGTCGACGATGATGAAAACCTGCTCGCAATGGTCGAGGCATTTTTCAAGACCGAAAAATATACGGTTGAGACCGCCAAGTGCGTCGAGGATGCCGAAGATATTCTTGCTGTTTCGAAGTTCGATATCATAGTTGTCGACTGGATGATGCCCGGAAAAAGCGGGCTGCAGCTTGTCCAACAGGTTCGCTCTCAGCGCGATCGAACACCGATTATTATGCTCACCGGGCAATCCGCAATGGATGACAAGGAAGCCGGTCTTGATGGTGGTGCTGATGATTATCTGACCAAGCCTTTCGCTATGCGCGAGCTTTCCGTCCGTGTTCGTGCCCTGCTCAGGCGTGCAGCGCCCGAAGTCTCTCAGGTCCTGATTGCCGGACAGATTAATCTCGATACCAAGACAAGGACCTGCACCGTAAATGGTGCGACCATATTCTTACTGCCGAAGGAATATTCGCTTCTTGAGTTTCTTATGAGACATCCGAATGAAACTTTTTCCAACGACGCGCTAATAGAGCGCGTCTGGAAGTCGGACACAGAGGCCACCGAAGCAGCGATTCGAACCTGCGTGATGCGACTCCGAAAAAAACTTGCCGAAGCTGGAGATGCAGAGAACAGAATTCAAACCGTTGCCCGAGTCGGCTATCGACTGGAGCCTTGAGACTTTGCGAGCACTCGGCGGCGGAGGACACACCAAAAAGTAAAAGAAGCGCCGAAGCGCTTCTTTCAGGAGGAATTAGGCCTCGTAAATGAGTTAGCTTCTCATTACTCGAGCCAAGTCTTCATACATTCCCGCTACTTGCGTAGTAATTTGCGAGGTATGCGGATTCTCTTCCGAATACTTGGTGAACTCAGCTGCTTTGAGTTCGAAGATATTTACTAGGCGCTTTTGGAGCGCTTCGATGTGTTCGTTGCTGTTCAAGTAGACCGTCTTTTCTAGATGTGCGAGGGAAAGCACGGGCTTGCGCCCGCAGGAAGTAATAAAGAACTATCGAGAAGCTGAATTAATTCTGTCTCAAAAGGATGTCAAGCTCAATAGGCCAGAGCAAAAAATTTTGAGTTTTCGACAACTTTTAAGGTAAGCGAGTCAAGGCTTTCCGACGACTTTCGAGAAGGTGTATCCAATTGGATATCACTTTGGTGTGAAAAACGATCTCTATGGATCGTTTTAGATAATTCGTTGAGAAAATTGCGCTGTCGAGAGAACAAGATTTTTGAAACCGTCAATAAAAACCTTTCGCGACGATTGCGGAAACCTGCCTGGGCTGCAACTTGTATCGGGTCCTGGTTTAAAGCAGAATCGCTCTCGATGCATATGCAATGGATTTAAATTGATTGGAACCATATCCGGTGCTGGCAGAAATTTGTCGTGCAGCTCCGGTGTCGCATCCGAAAACCAATGGGGCACAATAGAGAAGAGGCTCTCGTGAACGAGAACCTCTTCAAATTCATACTAGCCAACGCGACAAAATTCTAGAACTCTGTCAACGCTTAGCGTTCTTACTTGCGTTTCTTAGCAGCTTTTTTCTTGGATGCTTTGTTAGCACCAGGAGCTTGCCATGGCTTTTGACGGCCTTTGCCATTGACGATATCTTTGAGCTCTTGTCCAGCTCTGAACGCAGGCACTTTGCTCGCCGGAATTTTCAGCGGAGCGAGGGTGCGCGGATTGCGGCCAGTTCTAGCTTGACGCTTGCGTTGCTCGAAAGTACCGAAGCCTACCAGGGTTACCTTTTCTCCTTTTTGAACTGCACCAGTTACGGTGTGAAGGAGAGCGCTAAGAGTAGCGCTTACTTGGGTCTTTGGTTGACCCGTCATTTCTGCGATCTCGCTGATCAGCTCAGCACGGTTCATACTGTTTCCTCCAATATAAAATCCACAGAGTGGGTTTCCAGCGATGAATGCTACCACCACTAGTTGGAGGAAGCAATACTGTTGATGCGGATTCCGTGAAAATTTAGTTTGTCAGATATACGGAAAGCCACGATCATATAGGGGTTTCGATAATCGTTTGGTTGTCAGGTTATGCGCTGACCTCAGTTGTCGCGCTAAAATTGAGAAAACGGAAAAACTATGGAACGACTTTCCTGCTCGCATCAACCCACTTTTCGCCAACTCCTTACAACCGAGGCGATGGCAGAAGCGCACCTTGTGTGGGGTGATGATTTTGTTGATCGACCAGTTCTTCAAGTAGTCACACAGCTGGATCCGCCTCCTTCTCCTGGCAGTCTGGTTTTAACTACCCAAGCCAATCTTGCTGCTCTGAGTGGTCCTCCTGTCGTGAAGGGATTCACTGGAGTTGTACTAATCACAGCTGTCGACGTCGAAAAAGAAAAACCGACCTCTGGTACTGGAAGTAGTGCCAAGCGCAATAATCTGGAATCGAGTGTAGCCGCGAAGCCCGTTGTTGCATCATATTTAGAAGATCCCGATGTTGAAAAACTTCTGTCGGTTTGTCGTGAAAGTGATGTGCCGCTTTTTGTGTTGCGCGGATTCGGCGACCACATGCAGATTATCGAAGACATCCGACTTGCGTTTATAAAGGAAACAAAAACGGCAAGTGCAAGAATGCAATCGATTCTGCTCAGTGTCGTTCTGGAAGAGGGTCTTGAAGGTCTGATCGACCAGTTATCTATATGGTTGGATCGACCGGTTGCGATCGAGACTGCAGATTTCAAACTTCTCGCTGCCAGAGGAATGGGCTCCACGCCTGTCAGGCAGCAAAAACAGGTCACTGACGAAGCGCTGGATACCTTAAACAGTTTGCGAGAACAGACGGAACATCAAACTGTTTTCGATTCGTTCTTATATCCGCTAAAACTCGGTCGCCGTGTCAGTCTTCCTTTATTATATGCCGGTAGTACTATCGCCGGATATATCTCGGTCATGGTCAAACCGAGCGATAACGAGGAATGGTTGGTCTGGTATCTGCAACCTGCGGCTCTTGCGGCCATGGTAGATATCATTCACCGGCTTAAGGGAGACTTTGGCCTTTCCGTTGTCCAGAAAAACCTCTTAAAAGATTTGATCTCGGGAAGACGGCTTTCCGCCACAGACGTTGAGCGTCTGGAAACACATTTTGGTTTTGATCTGGCTGATGGATTTTTTGTTTTCGTGACGCAGGTAATTCTGGACGATGAAGATGAATCGCTTGAGCCGCGCTTTCCGGAGGAACCCTTTATCGGCGTAGAAGTTGAGGAGACTCGTGTCTACATCGTTCGATATAGGGAAGACGATCCCGCCACATGGCAAGAAGAAGCTGCTGAATTGATTACCAAGATCAAGGAGATCAATGGTCCCTGTCGAGTTCAACTTGGCTCGGGCCGGCGCGTTTCATCGCTAATGGAATTACGCGAGGCTTATCGAGAGGCGCGTCAATCGCTAATCGTCGGATCGATGATGCACGGTGAGGGTGAGTTTCAAATTCACTATGGCGAGCTAGGATTGAAGCGTCTTTTGTATCTCGTCATAGATCACCCGGAAGCCGATCGTTTCTACAAGGAGACACTCGCGCTTTTGGAAGCGTACGACGAAGAATGGGAGTCGGAACTCGTCGATACTCTCAAGGTTTACCTTGCTGAGGGGGCTAACTTGAATTCAGCTGCACGCGCGCTGTTTATTCACCGGCACACGCTTCGATATCGTCTGGAGCAAATAGCGGATATTTTGAAGGTGGATATAGATTCGCAAGAGGTTTTGCTAAACCTAAATATCGCATTTTTGATTCGAGAGATGAAAGGACAATCGGAAAAGTAGTGATACCGAAGACGGTGCCCACTCAAGAATATGCAACCACGAATCGAGTGCCTGTATCCATCTCATCCATTACTTCGACCTTGTAGCCGCCCAAGATCTGGTTTAATTCCGAATTCTTGTAATAGCGCAGCATCATGCCTTTGCGATGTTTGTCCGTGTAGACATGAGTTTTATCAGCCAGCTCGAAATATTCACCTGGACCACCGCCTACTTTATCGAAGCATCCGATAAAAACTCCTCCTGGAGTGAGGATGTGCTTGAGCCGCTTCATCGTGATTTCAGCAACGTCCATGGGGAAGTGCTCGAAAATCGAGTTCGCGACCACGGCATCGAAGGCACCATCAGGGTATGGCATATCAGCAATATCGCCGACGTCGAAGTGGATGTCGAGGTCTTCTCTGGTTGCCCATTCACGCGCGAGCTTGACTGCGTGCACTGAGATATCCAGACCGGTAACCTGGAAGCCCTGTCTGGCTAGATAAACTGAAAGCCAACCTGTGCCGCAGCCAAGATCGAGAATGTTTTTTGCCGATCGTTTTTTCAAGTTCTCCGGAATACTCGGCAGGTATGACAGGTCGGGAAGCTGGGTGTAAGCCGACTTCACCGGAGCCCAGGCACGTTCCCAGAAATCGAGATTTTCTCTGTATACGTCGGAATTCAGGAGCTCTTCAAGGCGCTCCATCGCTGCCGGACTTAGTAGATCCTCATGTGACATTGGTTTTCTCGGGTTCGCTGTGCGTTGTTTGATGTTTTCCGGAACCGAATTGGTTGCCAGGGCTGCTATTTGAGTTTCCAATGGTAGCACGGGATAAATATCAGTCTAGATGCCGAGCGGCGCGCAATGCCGAGGTAGACAAGTAGTGAGAGCTCCAGTTTTACGCTCGACTTTCGTAACGCCCTGGCGTTGCGGCTTTCGAGGGTGTGTTCGAATCTGTGTCGGCATATGGCGCTCTTGACTTCGGGTAACACATTGTATACATCAGGTTAGATCTTAAGGTCGGGTGGTATCTACTCTTTAAGGCGGGAATCACTATCTCAGACAGGGGACCAGGTTTAGGCTGATGGCGGAGCCGAGCCGCATACAACTCCAGATGATGCTGGTGCAGCAGGCGGGTCCTGGTGCACTGCCTCTAAGCATCCTTCCACCGGCGAGCTTCTTGCCGTTCTTGCGGCAAGTGGAACTGCTGACCGTGGAAGAACGGCTTCGCCCGGTGCTTGTCTACTGGTCGAGGCAGAGCGCCGCGCGTCTGCTCCCCGCCGGGTCTCGCTTCCGTGAACTCATGCGGGACGCCTGTGTTTCTATCTTCTCTGAAGACCGGCTAGATCCGCCTGACGAATGGTGTTTTCTTATCGAGAGCCATGGTCTGTGCCTGGTCGTTTACGGGCAGCAAGCCCTTGAGTCACCAGATGGAGAAAAGTATCAGTGTACGGGTTCGATGGAGCCAGCGCTGGTTAAGCAAGCATTTGACCGCCTTCTGCCCAAGTGGCAACAGCTCGATCTGAGTGAGAGCAACCGCCTTGAAGATGCTCGCGCGAATCTCGGACCATCGGGCAGTGCGCCTCCATACATGCAGCGAATGCGTAGCGCCTGGCCCATCGTCAAAGCGCCTATTCAACAGGGGCTCATCCTCGATCCCTTGCACGGGGTCGGTGGTGGCGAGCCATTCGCGTCGGGACCTGCTATCCCTGACACATCGATTGGAAAAATTCAACCGATCGCGTTCGAGGGTGGTGGCGGGGGCAATACCAATCCCGGTCAAAACATAATCTTGCCGGTTTCTCCGATAATCTCGTCATCGTCGGTGATTGCTCCATCACAGCCATCGTTAGGCACGCCTGTTATGGACGCCCGTACTGCTGCTGCCGAAGCAAAGGGCGGAGCAGGTGCACCGCCTGTGCCACCACCGATCGTCGCTCTCGATCAGGGTGATGATGGAGCGCCGGCCCAAATTCCGATGTTGCTGGATGAAAACGACGGCGCCGGCGAGGAAGTTTTAGGCTTGATGCCGCCTGCTGCTCAGTCAATCATTTCAGAAATCATCGGACGCTTGAGACACCAGAGCGATTTAAGTTCGATTCTGCAATTCGCGATTGAAATGTTGGCGCTAAACACTCACGCGGACCGAGGTCTGATCTGGCGAATCGAAGGTGATCATCTCAAAGTTACTAACGAGTTCTCCCTGAGCGGTCACAACTGTTTCCTTCAAAACCAACTCACATCACATGAATCGATGGCCGTGGTATTCGAGTTCCTCTCCCGTTTCCCCGATGAAACAGGGGTAGGCGTCATCAGTATTCCCAATACCTCCCGTGATACCAACCTCCATAAAGTTTCGCCGACGCTATCTTCGCTTATCGAACTCGGTGGTGTGAAAGCGCGCCTTATGGCGCAGTTGCGCTCGCGGGGAACATTCTTCGGCTTCCTGGAACTGCAGCAGTGCAGCGGACCTCGCGAATGGAATCCGATTGACGCCGTCGTTCTACAAAAGGTCGCGGAAGTTTTAGCCGTTGTTGTCCAACAAACTGCCGACCAATCGAAGATCGAGATGGACGCGCAGGAAATGAAGCTGATCAACGAGATCGCAAGTCTCTTCCGCGAGTCACGCGGTATGTCGACAAAAGATTCTCTCGTGAAGTCGGTTATGTTGGTGGCGAAACACATGGGTTTCATCCACTCCGAAATCTATTTGTATAACAAAGAAGAAAGCGTACTGGAGCCGCAAACACGCGACTCGCAAGTTGATTCCGTCGACATCAGCGATAAGGACAATCCGTTCGTTGAAGTATTTAACTCCGGTCGCGGAAAGATGATCAACATCGAGTACACGCGGCGAGCAGATCCGTTTTTCAAACATGATATGGCGCTCGTGCTTCCGCTCACATCGGAAGGTTCGCGGCTGGGTGTAATCGGCTTGTGGCAACGCTCTCAGGACCGACCGGAATTCCGACCGCAGGATAGAGAACTCGGTTTGACTATTGCCGGCCACTTGTCCAACGTTATCCGAGCGGACCAGGCGATTTTGCAGATCAGATCGGATCAGGCCAGAGCCGCACTAATCAACAGGGTTTCCAGCGAAATCAGAAATGCGTTGAAACGTGCCGACCAGATCATGGACACGTTAGTCGAAGCTTTGCATGAGTTCTTCGACCTCGAACTCTGTGTCGCCGCTCTCTATGATGTTAACGATGAAACCTTCGGCGCCTCGAAAGTGGCTGGTGAAGAAAGTCTGACTCATGACCATGGAAATAATAATGGTTCTGTTTCACCTCTTGAGAGTCGGGATGCTAAGCCGAAAAACCTTGGCGAACATCTTTTCGCCGCCTATAAGGATCGCTTGAAGGAAGGCGAAGCGATCTTCCTGTCTAGCGATGAAATCATCGAGCAGTTAGATGGAGAATTTCCGGAATTTCATGGCGGTACGGCAACGATGGTGCCGCTGTTCTACGCCGGTAACTTCAAGGCGGCACTATGCATGGTATCAAAGGAGCAACAAACACGACAGCTTCCTGAGAAGGACATGCATATGGTGCTGGACCTTGCGGATAGAGTAGCAGTTGTGATTTCGCACGCTGAGCTCTTTGCGAAGGTCGAACTCGAATCTATTACCGATCCGATGACCGGGTTGTTTAACAGAAGACACTTCGAAGGACAGCTGAGCAAGGAAATTGACCGTTATCAGCGGTTCGGCCACCCATTCTCGTTTATCATAATCGACCTTGACTATTTGAAAAAGATCAACGACACCCTCGGTCACGACTACGGGGACGCTGCCATCAAACATATCGGAAATGTGCTCAAGAAGAGCGTTCGCGATGTGGATACCGTTGCCAGGTTCGGTGGAGAAGAGTTTGTTGTGCTCCTGCCGGAGACCGATTTGAAATGGGCTCGCATGGTCGCGGAGCGTATCTGTACGTCCATCCGGGAGAAGTCTGTCGAAGGGATTGGAACCGTCACCGCTTCGGTAGGTGTCGCCGTGTTCCCTCGCGATGCGGACGATAAAGAGAAGCTGTTCGAACTTGCCGACAAGGCGTTGTTCCTCGCCAAACACCGCGGACGAAATCAGGTCTGTACGGTTGCTGAGGATTTGATGCCGAGCGGCAGCGAAGTGGCAATATCCGAGGATATGAAACGAAAAGTGGATGCCGATCGCTACGAGGCTATCGCTGAAGCAGAGGCTGCGTCGGCACCGACAAAGGCGGAGGTCAAACTCAAACTCGATACCATTCCGGCATTCGATCTCGAGATGGTCGCTGACAAAGGTATTCTTGGAATTCTCGCCCAGATTATCAAAACGCTCGAAGAGAAGGATTCATACGGTCCGGACCGTTCTCCTCGCGTTTACAGCTATGCAAGCAAGATGGCTACATCGTTGCATTTGTCTAAGGAGCACGCTGAAATTGTGTCACTAGCTGCGGTGCTCAGCAATTTAGGTAAGATATCCATTCCCGAAGACATCCTCAAGAAGCCCGGCCCGCTGTCTGATTCTGAACTTGATGTTATCCATCAAACACCGACCGTCGGCGCAAAACTTCTCGAGCCGGCCAAACTTCTCTATCGCGTGTCTCAAATCATCGAGGCGTGTCACGAACACTGGGATGGACAGGGCTATCCCAATGGTTTGCGCGGGCACGATATTCCAGTCGAAGCACAGATCGTTTCACTCGTAGACTCATATGTTGCCATGACCAGCGACCGTCCATATCGCGGAGCCCTGTCGCATGATGAAACGGTTCGACAGATTCAAGCTGATTCCGGCAAGCGCTGGGACGCACGCCTGGTCAAAATCTTCTTATCGATTTTACAGAAAGAGCAAAAGCAGACCGCTTCTTAGTCTGGCTGCAGCTCAACGCGGTTTGAGCACCAGACTATGGGATTCAGTTTCTTCGCCTTCTCGTCCGTGCTCGCCACGTTGATGCCCGTGAACGTAATTAATCCGATGCGACCAGTTTTGTCTCGTCCTACCGAAATTTCCGGTAGTGCCGACGCCGCGTTCCATCTGCCGTTGTCGCGCTCCATCTGCTGCGCGACCTGCTCTAGTAAGGCCGGCTTTTGTGAATCCATTTGCCATAAGGTTTCCAGAAAGGAGGTCAGACTCTCCTTCCCGTCAAGAACCTCAAAAGCCCTTCGCCTGATTTGCAGAGCGAGCTGTTCGACGTCTTCAATCAAAACCACGTCCTCGGATTTAGAGCTTGATTCTAGCCTGCCGGGTAAACAGTATCAATTGATTGCAAATTAGCGTTAAATGGTTCATGGCATTACGATTGTTATTGTGAAACCGCCAGGCGCGAACTTACAGTATTGAAATGACTGATTCTATCGAGCAAAAGGAAAAGATTTCTCTTCGTGTCACAGACGAGGTGGATTCGACCGCGGCGGACGCTGTGGCAGACCTGTCGGGCGAGAAAGTTGTTAAGGACACCGAAGTGCCGGTTCCTCAGTTTCAAGATTCTGCTCCTCAAACACCTGCGCCGGTTGACGCTGCACCGGATTTTAGCGGTCGGTTCCAGGTTCTAAACCGCATTGGCGAAGGCGGTATGGGCGTAGTCTACAAGGTTTTTGACCCGGCGCTCGAAAAGGTTTTTGCAGTTAAGGTGCTCAAATCATTTCTTGCTGGTGACAAGCAAGCTCTGAAGAGATTCGAGAGAGAGGCTGATGCTGCGATTAGTTTGAACCATCATGGTCTGGTTTCAATCTATGAGCATGGCGTTACGGCTGATGGTACGCCGTTTCTCTTAATGGATTATGTTGACGGAGAAAATCTCGCCGAGGTGATTGCGCACGGCGGCAGGATTGAAACATCCCGTTGTCTCAGGCTATTTTCTCAAGTGATTGAGGCGCTGCAGCATGTTCATAGCGCGGGATTGATTCACCGCGACATCAAGCCTCGAAACATAATTTTGTTTAAAACAGAAACAGGTGAAGAGGCGATCAAGCTGGTCGACTTTGGAATCGCTAAAGAATCTGTTCATGCCGGTGATACTGCATCTGGTGTTACTCAGACCGGCGACTTTCTGGGCAGCCCCCTGTACATGAGTCCTGAACAGTGTCACGGCGCAGAGCTCGAGCAACGTTCCGACATCTACTCGGCTGGTTGTGTGTTTTATGAAATGCTCACCGGTGCAACACCTTTTGCCAGTAACAATCCGGTAAAGATTGTCGTCGGTCACTTGAATGAAAAACCGACCGCACCTTCCACTCTGATGCCGGATAAGCCCGCGTTGTCGGAGGCGCTCGACAGAATAACTCTCAAATGTTTGGAGAAAAATCCCGACTATCGATACCACTCGGCGGCTGCACTGCTTCACGATTTGCGCCTGGTAGAGAGCAATCAAAATCCATTTAGAGAGCGAGCAAAGCAGGATCGCAAGTTACTTTTCGCGTTTTGCAGTTTAATGGGGTTGATGATGTGTGTCGTTGTTGGTGCCAGTTTCATTCCATTCGACACGGGCACCTTTACCGGCGCGATTCGCCCGCACGCCGTGCCAATATTCATAGTCAGCGTCCTTACGTTTTTGTCCTTAAGCAAGCTGATGACCGTTATGCGCACCCGGGGGCAAAAGCCCCAATCGCGTGCTGTAACAATGGTGCCGTGGACGGTATCATATCTGTCTATGCTGGGAGCCTATGTTATGCTTCCGAAGGTGCCGGATGAACCGTCGGCGGTGATTGCGTATGTATGCGCGTTTGCTCTCACCCTGGTTGGGATGTTCGGCGTTTTCTTCAGATATCTGTCGGCTCCGAAGGAGTCATTTCTAGCGCCTTTAGAGAATGCCGGTCACCGTTCACCGACTGCTGATGAAAACCGACTGCTTCGACTGTTTAGAACATTTATCCTGCTCACTGCCGCGTTCATGGCTCTTTACTGCAAAGCTCCAACCACTGTCTGGTTGAGCAATATACTTCCTTTTGTTGGTCCGGCGCTGTTTTTGCTGGCAACTGCGGGCGTAGCATTTTCAGTGGCGCGAAAATTCAGACGAAAGAAGGAACAGATCCGACCTGGCGATCGCTGGCTTTTGTTGGGCTGCGGCTCGTTTCTTGCTTACATCATTTCCGATCTTGGGCAGGTCGTCCTGGACACTTTGAAAAACAATTTTATGATTGCCCTGCCGCAGTATACGCCAATCTATAGCGCTGTTGTCACTTTGGAATTTGCGTCTATGATTCTAACAGTTGCGTTTGCGATGGTCTTTCTCGCGCGTCGAAGCAGTGTCAGTCCGTTTGGAAAGTCTGATGGATGGTAGTCTGTGACGAGCCGCTGGCTAGATAATCGACTTACATCCTCGTAAGTTCTACTGTTCGCGAGATTCGGAATTGCTGCGATATGCGGTGCAGACGACCGCCGCGGGGCGTTCGGCCTTCAAACAATCGTTGTCGTTGTTGAACCGGCAATCGTCGCAAAGAAACTTGCCTTTCCCCTGGCTGGAGCCAGCCGCATAGAGCGAGATTGCGCTGGCGATCGCGACAGTCAGCAACAAGAAAACGACTTGCCAATCGGTGATCTGTTCCATCTTCCCTCGGTGAGCCAGCTTTGTGACAGCGTTGTGCAATCGCCAATCGAGATGCCAAGCAACGCGCCTTCACGGTATGATTATCTGTTAATCGGCTCCGAGCACGAGCTCGCGGTCGGCGATGTTTCTAATCAACGTGAGTATGATGCATTCTATCAACGTAAGGTCTGGAATTTCCTTGTCACCTCAAGTTCTTGTGAGTCTTTTAATGGCGGTAACCGCCTATTCACCTGCATGCGCGCAAACTTCCAGACCGCCGTCAACGCCTGTGACGACCACGAAAACATCAGTCACCACAACTACTAAAACGTCCGTCAAATCCGAATCGACTGTTAAACCGGGTTCTACAGCGAAGAAAGGCGCAGCTGCGATAACGAAACCAGGCGAAAGTACCTTTAGGAACGCCATGGTACTTGACGATCCGACGGCGCCTCCCACCGGTAAGAAGGTTGACGTTTGGGAACTGAAACAAACCTCCGTTATGGCCGGTCCGATTACTTGCCTGATATCACCACAGGCGGTGCGACTCCGGGTAGAAAAACTTGGTATCACCTGGATGTTCAAAGGACCAAAGTGGGATGCCTATCTGTTTAATACAGAAACGAAGAATTATTGCAGCTTCCCTTATGCGGAATGGAAAGACAAAGCATTCTTTATGCCGAGCCAGAAAAGCGGTCGAGCCAAATCGGATATGGCCAACATGAAAGCTGAGAAGACCGGTAAGACAGTCAATATCTCAGGTTCAAAAGCTTTCGAGGTCGCTCTGATTCGCCAGAATGGCACTAAATACGGTGAACTGTGGATGGCTGAAGGTATCGTCGCTCCGAAGCAATTTTCAGAGGTGGTCGGAGGCATGGTCATGGTTCCCATCAAAACTGGTGGAACGCCGTTGCGAGCCGCTGTATTTAAAGAACGCCAGGGAAAGCTAGTACAGGTTCTCGATACTACTATTGCCACCAAAAAATCTATCGACTCTTGTGTGTTCGAGCCCATGAAGGGCTACAACAAGGTCAAAGATGAGATGGCTCTGCTATTTGCCGAAAGCCCGGAAGGCTCAGCAGGCATGTTTGAAACGCAGAACGGAAAGTCGCCGTTGCGCGGACCCGGCGGACTTTAGTTTAAGATGTAAGAACGGTTCGCAACCGGCGTAAGACCGGCGAGTGCTGCGAGCTTATTGAGGGCTCGGACCGAATAGTTCAGGCGCGAACTGACGAACGCATGGAACGGTCACTGCTGCGGCAAATTTCTTCATCTCGGCATTAGTCTCGACGTCCCGTCCGCGGCGTGCGACAACTCCGACTACTTTTCCTCGTACGTTCAGAACCGGACCACCGCTGTTTCCTACACCAACGGCTGCATCGACTTGCAGTGTCCTCGGCGTCACGCGGCTGACACGTCCATTGCTGAACGTCGGTGTGAAATACTGAGAGGAGTCCTGATCGATCTGATCCGACTCCAGTGGATAGCCGATGACCTGTACCTCTTGACCCTCTGTAGGTTCAATTGGGTCAAGTTCTAGCGCCGGAATTCTTGTGTTTTTTACGAACAGGAGGGCAAGGTCAGGCTCGTCGGGAGACTGCCCTGACATCCGGTAAAGATGCCCTTTTAGAGGCGTCTGAGTGGCAGAGCCTGGAGGATGTATAAAGTTTCCAACGTCGCTTTGGACACCAACTATGGTGGCGTATCTTTTGAACATGTTTCGAATCGGATCTGCGCGCTCAGATAAATAGGACTCATAGCAATCCCAGATGGCATCTACTGTTTGACCGTATGCGGTTTTTTCTCCGACGTTCATTCGCTTTGTCTGGGACCAGTTGACGATTGTCTGCAATTCACGATAGCGCCCGTCCGCGTCCCGACCGCCTGCCGTTTGTTCTGCGTATAGGCGCATAGCTGCAAAAAAGCGCTCGCACTCTTTTATGTGCAAGTCGGCCTTATCGACAACGTGTCTGCTCGTCAGGAAATATGTACCATCGCTTTTAGCCGCTTTCACGGGAAATGCCGTCCCATAACTCATCACTCTCCAGCCCCGATACTGGGAGCTGGTAGTGTAGACCGGGAGATGGAACTTCGGTGACAAGTCGGAGAGCTGCGCAAATTGACCGTCTTTGAGCTTTAAAACTAAACCGACGTTTACTTGATAGACCTGGTTCTTTACTATCTTGTCGACCTTTTCCCAGGACTCTACAGGTTTGCACGAAGCTGGCGATGCTGATGTCACGCAAACGAAAAACAGAGCCGCGGTTAGTGCCGCAAACGCCCGGATTGTTTTTTCTCTAGTTACCGCCATGCGCTTAATGCCTGGTCTAACGGTCTTCGAAACACACTTCGAGTTCAAACGTACGTTTCCATGGGAAGCTAACCCGCAGATTGCCTGGCTCGAACTTCATCGATTGCCCGATCTTTGCCAGATACGGACGAATCAATTGGGCAAGTTGGTCAATCGATGCATCTGCTGATAGTTGAGGACGCACTCGGGTTTGATACGCCCAGTCGTCAGCAAGTCTAGTGAACATACAGCGATTGAAGGCCTTGTCCGTAAGCTCATTGCGACGCTGAGTCCTGATCGCAAACAACCTGGCCACACCCATACTCAGCGCTGAGCCAATGGTATTACCTGTGGTGTTCCATCCCGCGTAGCCTATGAGCTTGGCGATGAGGTCAGGTCGTTGAATCAGTTCTTCTGAAAGCAAGGGATCGGAACCGTTGGCATAAGCGACATCGCAAAGGATGCAGGGAGTAGTTGCTTTTTCAAGGATAGCAATTGTTTCCTTCACCTGCATTCTGGTGTCGATTTGGCGCAAATCGGGCTGACCAGGTAAGAGAATATGGTCGCCCTGCTGAACATCGGAACCGTGCATCACGATGGTGATATCGATGGTATTGCCGCCATTCGACGAGCCGTCGAATTCGTTGACGAATTCGATGCCTGCTGCCTCGACCTGGGATTTGAGCGTTTCTCCGACGGTCTGACCTTCATACCGGCTGGGGCAGTTGGCTACTCCAGGCGGGCTGAATACCGGTTTTGCACGGATCTTCACGTTCATCGTTCTAAGCTGATCGTTCAACCAGGACGAGAGCAAGGTGTCGATAACCTCATCGGCACCGGGATAGGAAAAGACCTTTTTCGTCAGACCTTGTTGTTGAACTTTCTGCACGAGTTTCTCGCGTTCCAAAACATTCAAGCCTTGGTTGCCGGAATCGTCTACACTGACAATTAAGCGGTCGATCAACTTATCGCCCACCATGTCGACTATTTCCTGATTTATCTGAAAGTTTCTAAAGCGAAGCTTGAGGTAGTCGTCGCGAATTTCGAGCGGGATTCTTCTCTCATATGAATCAAGCAGACCCTGATTGACCTTATTCGTTTTCGACATGCGGTACAGGACACCGGACCATTCGAAGATCTCTTTGCCGTAGCGAGCCCAGTATTGTTTTTCTTCGGTGTTGTCGTAATTGTCCGAGATTCGCATGATGCTTGTCTGCGCGAATATCTTCGGTTTGTCTTTGCCGCTTGGGCGCCATTTCTTGAGGCTGCCCAGGCGCTTCGCAATGGTTTTTGCCGGATCGTCGCATCTGCGCGACGTAATCAGCCCACCGTACAGAATACTGTCCAGCCCTATGATTACGACGTCTAATTGGTTTCGCTCGAGGGTCGTATTGATCCAACCGATCAGGGAGTCAATCTGGGCGGCGTGAAACAGTGAGCCCATTAACGACCGCGGAGGCGCAATAATCTCGATGCCCGCCGCATTGGCAATCATGGACGGAAAAACGTAAGTTACTGGTCTGTCATCGAGAGGTATTAGTAGTGCTTTCATTCAGTTGATTCCGCTTGCCGCCAGGGTCTCCGTGCTCTCAAATTTAAGGCTGTCCTGAACCGAGACTTGGTCCGCCCTGACGCATGATCATGGGCATAGCCGAGTCCGGTACGATGTTTACTCCGTGAATTTTGGTGTCCGCTGCTTGCGCCACCATTACGGCGTTCGCCGGTCCGGTTGCTGAGGCTGCCGCGCCGGACGATACTGTTTCCGCCAATTCCAGGTCGCTCATGTCGGGCTTGGACCACAGGGCCGCCTCAAAAAACAGGTATTGACCTATCAAATCGCCTTCGATGGGTGTTTCGATATATAGTTCGGCGACGCCGGATTCCGGTATCTTTGCTATAGATACGACTTTCCTGTCGGGACCCAGTCTGATGCTGTGCCCGACAATGGGCTTGGCGCCTTTGTCTTTGTCGGCCATCGCAATGGCGACCCACATACCGGGCTTTCCTTTGACCGTGAAACGAGCGGGAGCGCCCAGTAGCATTCTCTCGGGCATAAACAGCCTGGCGCCGATCAAACGATCCTTGAGGCTGAGCTTGCCGAACGCCGAGGGTGGTCTCTGGGCGATGCTCCTCGGCGGCGAGTTTAAACTGATGCTGCCTAATTCAGACTCTGCTTCTTTTGCTGCGGAATCTTCTTCTTCACTCCCAGCCATGCTAAAGGGGTTGGGGGTGGTTTTGATCATATTTGGCGGTCCGTAGTCGCATTCCTCGACGCTCCATCCGGGCATCGCGGTAAGCAGCATCGAAAGCGCCGCCAATGCCGTGCCCAGATATGTTTTTCTGGGGAGCCTTGTCAATGGATGGGGGAGGTTCTGAATCACTGTCTGCCTCGTACACGTTCTGGGACTCAGGAGACCCGTGAGTGTATGCTAAAAGATAGGCTCAATACTACCACCAGCAATACCTACTTGAAACTTTGAAGTCCAGCGGTGACAAACCGAAAACATCATCCGTGCCACACGAGTGGCAGGGGGATCCGCTTGTAACGGCGGAAAAAATCTTCTCATGGGCAAAGGAGCAAATCCCTCTTGTTGATTGTTTTCTCGTTGCTATGAGCGTTCACGTCATTCTGCTTCCGATTATGTGGATTGCCGGTTGGGCTTTACCGTGGCCGAAACCACCCGTTATCACGACAATTATCGAGTATGACTTGCGCAACTGGCCAAAAGTTGCCAAGCCCAAGGATGTTGTTCAAATTGTCGATCCTGATTTAAACCCATAATCAGGTCGAAACCCGTAAGCGGGAGTTGACGTATATGTGATCGCTATCGAGCGGTTTAAGCAAAATTTTTGCCTTCAGAATTGAACTTTTTTGCGCTTTGATACGTATATCTGTATAGGTGGGTCTTGTCGCCACTTGATCGCTCTTGTGTATATAGGAGTGATCGCTTTTGTATGTCCACGAGAGTGGCTCTGGTAGCCATTCTTCAGAATACCTGTTCTAGTAAGCTTGTTATATAAGCAAGCTTTGTTTCGCCCCTATATCTATGTGAGTGGTGCTCGAATATACGAGCGATCGAATCGCGATTTGCACCTGACCAAACGTTTCTCCGGAGGCACGTACTGATGTCTAATCCATCAGCAAGCGACATTCTCAATATGAACATCCGCGCGTTGCCGGATTCGAAGGTTTGGATTTTTCCGGACCAGCCGGAGGTGCCGAAGGACTTGATCGATGTCGCGCTCGGCTCGCCGGTGATTGCGGCGTTATTGATGAGGCGGGGCATGAAAACGGCCGAGCATGCCCGTCAATTTCTGGATGAGTCAAGTTACGTGCCGACGCCCCCGTCTGAACTTCCCGATGTAGACAAAGCAGTGGCGCGCATTCGCAAAGCTATCGACGAAAAACAACACATCACTATATATGGTGACTATGACGTTGACGGAGTGACAGGAACATCAGTGCTTTTGACAGTTCTGAAAGAACTGGGCGCTGACGTCGATTACTACATTCCAAATCGAGTAAGCGAGGGCTACGGACTCAATCTGAAGGCAATCAGCATTCTTGCCAGCAAAAAGAAGACCCGACTGATTATCACCTGTGACTGTGGTGTATCTAATTTCGCGGAAATCGGCTTTGCGCGCTCACTCTCTGTCGATACTCTTGTTCTTGACCATCATACGATGCCGGAAGTTCTTCCACCAGCAGTGGCGGTGGTGCATCCTAAGTTGTTGAATGAAGAGCATCCGCTATATCATCTGCCGGGTGTCGGGGTTGCTTACAAAGTTTGCGAAGCTTTGTTGAATGAGATGGGTAAGCCGGAAAAGGCTGATGAACTCCTCGACTATGTGACCATGGGAATGATCGCGGATTTGGTTCCACTAATAAGAGAGAATCGTTATCTGGTCAAAATTGGTTTGGAGAAATTGGTAAAGACCAATCGAATCGGTTTAAAAGCATTGTTGGCTCAGGTCAATGGTCAAAGCGATACTGATCTTGTGGGCTTTGGTATGGCTCCTCGCATCAACGCTGCAGGCCGGTTGTCCGATGCCAGTAAGGCTGTGGAACTACTCACCACTGACGATACCACTGTTGCTGAGAACATCGCGCATGAGTTGCATACTGAAAATCTTCGCCGCCAGGAGATGTGCGAACAAATTTTCATGCAAGCCGACCTGCGTGTTCAAAAACAGCTCCAGGGCAATGGCTGGCACGACCAGAAGTGCATCGCAATCTACGATCGCGATTGGCATCATGGGGTTGTCGGAATTGTCGCTTCGAGGCTGGTTGAAAAATATCACCGTCCTGTCTTCATCGGGCAGCACGATGTAGAGGAAAATGTCGTACGAGGTTCCGCTCGCGGAGTCGAGCAAATAGACCTCTATCAGGTGCTCAAAGCCAATGAGCACTTGCTGAACCGTTGGGGTGGTCACAAGATGGCCGCAGGCTTCTCTGTAGAGTTCGGCAAAGCGGAAGAACTTTGTCGAGCGCTGATTTCAACTTGTAATCGCATGATGAGCGAGCAGCCTCTAGCTGGAATCGTTGAAGTGGACCTGCATGTAGAGCAGACTTCTGTCGATCTGGACCTCGCTAAGCAATTGAGAGTACTTGCTCCGTTCGGAATGTCGAACCGCAAGCCGCGCTTTTGCATGAAAGGTCTGATGACACATGAAGTTCGGACGCTCGGCAAAGAAGGTAAACATCACAAGCTGATGTTGAAAGGAGAAAAGGGCGAGCTTTTCGAGTGTGTTATGTGGAACAGTCAGGGGCGCGTGCCAAACGAGGGACGCCCGGTCGACCTTGTTTTCACGGCTGACGTCAATACTTTCAACGGTCGGGAACGTCTGCAGTTAGTGGTTAATGACTGGCGCGATCTGCATGTCGGTGACGAAGTGACCAGCTATGAGCAAGTCAAGGACGCCTTAAATGCGGCACTAGCTAAGCAGAATGCAGCTAGTCTCAGTGATACTGCAGGTGGTGCGGCGGTTGCCGCGCCGGTCGCCTCGACGCCTGTTGTGGATGCCGGAAGCGTAAGTCCGGCTGCGGTCCTCGATAGCATGGCGAAGGCGGTGGAGAATATTGCAAAGCCTATGCGCGACTCCCTGACTACGCACGTTTCCTCGGTGAAGTTCAGCTGGAGTGATTTGCGCGCTAACGAGCAAGCGCTAGATCTGTTGAAACGAGGCAAAGCAAAATTCGGACCGCAGATGATGGTATTCGGTGAGACCTGCGCGGCAATGCCCGGCGTTCTTGTAGACCGTACGGGTGTGACGAAGGCTCCGCATTTGATGATCTGGCAGTTTCCGCCGACACAAGAGGTTTTTCAACAGCTGCTGCAGTCGTCCGGATGTGAAAAGTTGTACTTCATAGGCGCCGGTTCGACCGAGACCGATGAGCCTGCGGCGTATCTCAAACGCCTTTATGGTCTGGTTCGCTACGCCGTCAATCAGAAAGAAGGAAAAGTCGAAGCGGACAAGCTCGCTGCCCTGATGGGTGGTACGAAAATGACACTCGCTCTCGCGCTTGGCGTGCTCAAAGGCGTACACCTGATAGATTGGTTTACAGAAGAGGGAGTTATTCATCTCGACTATCTCGGGCATACCGAAGGCGCTTTCGAAGAGACGCCCGAGTATCAGCAGTTGGCTCAAAACCTCGACGAGATTAAGGCTTTCCGGCGTTGGTGTGCGGAAACGCCTTTGAAGGAGATACAATTGTCGCTTATCCGTAATAGCGTCCCCATGACTCGGGAGACCGACGAGGAGCCATTGGGCTCTGAGGAAGGAATAGACGACGATTATGACAACTCAGATGGACAAACAACCGAAAACGGAATTGGAACTTCCTCTTAGCAAAGAGAAAGAAGATTGGCTTAAGAGCACGATTCGCGACATTCCCGATTTCCCGAAACCAGGAATTATCTTTAAAGACGTCACGACGTTGATGAAACACGGCGAAGCTTTCCACTTCACCCTACATGCGCTCGCCCAGCGCGTAGCTAAGCTCAATGCCGATGTGCTCGTCGGTATCGAAGCGCGTGGTTTCATGCTGGCTCCAGCAATCGCGGACATTCTCGGAAAAGGTTTTGTACCGATTAGAAAACCAGGCAAGCTGCCTTACAAGGTAGAGCGTGTTGATTATGCTCTGGAATATGGAACTGACACAATCGAGATTCACATTGATGCGATTGAGAAAGGACAGCGCGTCGTGCTTATCGACGACCTTCTAGCTACCGGCGGCACCGCGCAAGCCGCAGAGAAACTGATCGAGAAAGTCGGTGGTGAGCTCGTCGGTGTTGGTTTCGTGATTGAACTGGGGTTCCTCGACGGTCGTTCGAAGCTGTCGAAGAGCGCCGATATATTCTCGTTGATAAACTACACCTAGAGTCGGGTTTCGATCCAAGCGATCCGACGAAAAATCTTCTTCCGGAACTGTCGCAAGATTTTCCGCTGAAAATCTTTAAGCCGAACTGGTCCGAAGAATTTCCGCTGAAAATCTTTAAGTCCGACTGGTCCGAAGATTTTCCGCTGAAAATCTTTAAGCCGAACTGGTCCGAAGAATTTCCGCTGAAAATCTTTAAGCCGAACTGGTCCGAAGAATTTCCGCTGAAAATCTTTAAGCCGAACTGGTCCGAAGAATTTCTGCTGAAAATCTTTAAGCCAAACTGGCCCGAAGATTTTCCGCTGAAAATCTTTAAGCCAAACTGGTCCGAAGATTTTCCGCTGAAAATCTTTAAGTCGAACTGGTTCGAAGATTTTCCGCTGAAAATCTTTAAGTCGAACTGGTCCGAAGATTTTCCGCTGAAAATCTTTAAGCCGAACTGGTCCGAAGAATTTCCGCTGAAAATCTTTAACCGCCCACTAAGGACTCGAATAGCTACTCGTGGTCATCGTTGGAGCTTCGTACCTGAAGATTAACTGAGATGGATTGGCATCGTGGTCGTGGCTTTCGTCCTTACAGTCTTCATCACAGCTAACAGGGTGAGCAAGTGCGAAATCGTGGTCATCATCGCAGTTTAGTTGCGTGCAGAAAAACCTGTGATCTTCATCTTTGCACTTGAGCGCGTCTTTGCATCCGTCGCTGCACTTATGCTTGTCCTTGCAATCTTTATGCTCGGCGCATTTGTGACCGCACTTCGAGAATTGGCACCAGTTGTGCCGGGAATACGTGTTTATTGCTGCAAACTGTCTGCCGAGAACGTCCGAGGGAGCTACCTCATAGCCCTGGTAGTCAGCTAGCCATGGGTAGAACTGCTGAATAGCTGGTTGATTCGAAGCGTTTACTTCCTTAAGAAGGTGCGGAATCGAGACGATTTCCGAGTGCTGGCAAATGCGCCCTTCGTTGCATGACTGTTGGTTCGCTAACTCTTCGGCTCGAAGATACATGCGCTCCGCTTTGTCGTGACGACCCATTCGGTCATACAGGCAGGCGAGAATCGTGTAGCTTGACGGCAATTTACGGTCGTAGAGTCTGTTTTCCAGACTGGTTGCTGCTTTGTAGTATGACTCAGCCGAGCGCCAGTTGCGCTCTGCCTCCTTCCTTTCGGCTGCTGCGAGTAATCGAGGATGAGTATTCAAAACAAAGCTCACCATACGGTCGCGGGAGAAGGAGGCTTTCTCGAACTTGGCAATGGGATTGAAAAACTTGTTCAGGCAGCGCCATTCGCCTGCGTGCTCCATACAAGCGGTGTAGAGCCCGAAATAGATCATGGCTGGAAGCGGCAGAAGAAGTGCCAAACGCCTGATGCACCTGGCTTTGCGTTGAGGGAAGACTGCCTGCGATACAGCGAAACCGTTCGGTTTCACAAGCGAAACCAGCGCCAGAAGTCCATAGAAGCCTGCCGCAATCAAGCTGAATACTGGAATTGCTCGCATGTGGGGGTTGTCCCGCAACATCCAGGCGAATGCAAGCAGCGCCCCGATGAAGTACAGTGCGTTGAATAATTTCCGCGTGCCCATGCCGCGCCCCTCCGAAAGCTTTTAGGGATCATACCCAGGTATCTCCGGCAGATATCTAAAAGGCTGGGCATTCTAATAAAACACTGTTCGGCGACGCCGACGTTTTAAAATCAGTGCCTCCTAATTGTTCGAATGCCATCTGTAGAAGAACTCGCGGTTCTCTTACAGCCAGGTGTAGGAAAACCGCATTTTCTTTATCCCCATGCGACTTTCTGTAAACGGTGTTCGTTTAACAGGCGCCGGACAGAGGCATTATTAATGTATCTGCTCTCATCGCGGATCTGAGGAGATAGGCATGGAACTAGACGCAGTCACCTATCCGGGAACCTTTTCAATCAGCAAACGGCCCACGCTCAAGCAGCGCTTGCGCGAGTCGCGGCCGTTGGTGGTTTTCTTTGCCGCATTTTTTATAGTAGGGTTTGCGCTACCTTCGATGACATCGTTTTTCGCGATGCCGCTCTGGCTCTTGACCGGCAATTTTTTTGCGTATACGTTCGCCATGTTTGCGATTGGCGTCGGTCTCACAGTCGGAGTAATTTTTACTGTAAGGGCTATTTCGCGGCGTACTTTCGGTACAGAGGCTAGACGAATAGAGGCGCTTGAGCAGCGCCTGTCTACAGGCTCTCCCGACGTGCTCGCAGATCTGGATGCGCTGATCTCTGCAAATTTGAGAGCCGGCCGGGCGGCAGTAGCGGAATTCTATAGCCGGCAGATTCTGACCATATGCGAGCGCGACCGTAATGAAGAAATCCGTCCGGAGATAATGTTATCGACGCCATGCTGGGTTTCTACACCGGAGTATCACCAGTCCGTAAACTACTGGATGGTGTGGTTGTACGAGTCGCGAGGTCTGCTGTGCATGTCCAAGCACCACCTCGAGTACGAGAGCAGTAGAATCGCTTTTCGCGTTGATCTTAAAGACATCGTGGATATAAGTATTGAACGACATCCCTGGTGGTTGAAACCTTATCCGCTGCACTTTATTCGAATCACTTTTCGAGAACCTGATTTCGGCAGCGTCATCAGTTTGAACGTGTCACCATATACGATGCAAACCGACACGGTTATGGACATCAATAAGCAAGTCAAAGACTGGTATTCGAAATTGACTAAACAGCTTGGAGCCGTTGAACAGGTCTGAGCTAAACACACGCACTCGCAATGTGTTCGAATTCGGAATGCCTGTTGATGATTCGGACGCGTTCTACTAGTTGTGACTCGCCTCTCTTTAGACTTCGCACATGCGAGAGTCCCAAACTTTGGCATGTCGCCGGCGGTATAGCTCCGGTCTGACTTTCATACCGCAGCGGGTATACCCTCAGACCCCATTCCTCTGGCGGTATGTCCAGTTATGCAAGTCGATACCGCCTACGGAATTGATCGGCACCACATTTCTCAGCAGCAAAGTTTTCTCAGCAGCAAAGTTTTCTCAGCAGCAAAGTTTTCTCAGTTGCACTTGAGTTACAAGTCGAAAGTAAATTGGTTTCCACAAGCCGATGCGACCGACGCCTCGCTGATTCTATAAAAAAAAGGAGCTCGAAAAAATATGATGGAACAATTGGATGGAAATATCGCCGTAAACGCAGAAAAATCGCAAAAGTCCTCATTACTATCGGTGGAAGATTGGAGTGCGTTCAACAAGGAGTTGCTGAGCAAGAAGCCAGCCCCGCTGAGCAATGATGGAATGTTGGAATTCAGCAACCCGTTCGGCGATAAGAAAAATGCTGTCGGTAAAACTGAAACCATGAACTCTGATGAAGCTGGAGACAAACTCCGTGCCTTGAAAAAAATGAAAGAGGGCGGCGACAAAGAAGACTCCATGCGCCAGCTGAAGAAAGAGAAGGCTGAGTACAATTCGACGGACGATGAAAATCGGCAGATCAAAAAGTTGAAAGCTTTGGCCGCTGGAAAAGCAGAGGCAGCAGCCGATGGTTCGAAACCAGAGAAACCCGCTGATGGTGGTATCAAGGACATCATCAAGAAACCATCAGCTGAAACCGATGGCGGTGTAAAAAAGCAGAAGGAACTAAACTCTGAACCGGATGGTGTAGTTCATCAGGAAGGCAAGGTAACCAAAGATGGTGGCCTGAAGGAAAAGGTTTTGCCGACCGATTCTGATGAATTGACTCCGATGGAAGGAAAAGAGCCCAAGGACGGTGGAGTGAAAGAGCAGCTAACCGACAGCGCCAGCCATTCGGATACAAGTGAATCCGTCCAGGGTGATCGCACGCAACCTGAACAGCGTAGTGAGCGTGATCTCGATTCAGACACACTGGAAGCCAAATCGCTGGCTCAAACAGGCTGGACTGTTCATGCTGATGGCACAATTTCCCCAGGACGGGTCAGATCCGAGGGACAAAAGTAAACGCTTCTTACATGCAATTAGCGCCTAACAGCTGGAATCCCAAGTTTTTTCCAAAGCAGCAGCATGGGAGCAGACTGACAGCAACTGAGCGGAACTCAAGCCTGTCGGTCTGCCTTCCCTATAAACGAGGACCAGCCTGACCATGACGAAAAAGTTTGAAGGCAACCAGAATCTTTTTGACTTCTTCTTTACTAAGCACCATATATGGTATTGCTGGAAACCTTTTCTTCGCGGTTATTGATCCATCCATCCTCGCAGCGTAGAGGGGCAGTGTCTTCCCAGGCACTGTCCCTCTCGCTATCTGCACGCTTAAGCACAGTGGTGCCCCGCTAATCGTTTCCAATTCTTTTCGTTTCCAATTCTTTTGTATTCGTCTGTTCTCTAGTTGCACTTGAATTACAACTTGACGGTAGATTGGTTCTCATAAGCCATGGCTATGTATGCCGGCTGTTTCTAGAAGGAGATAAGACTATGTTCGAACAACTGGATGGACAGATAACAGTTAAAGATACCAGCTCAAAACCCGCCCCCTTAGTAAGCCAAGATGATATGAGAAACTACCAGGACTCGCTTTCCAAAAAGATTCCTGCGCAACCTCCGTTTGTTTTGGAGTTTACCGATCCATTTGGTCATGGTCAATCCGGTCAAAACGACGAAGCCGTATCTAAGCCGAAAATTCCTGTTGACGGCGGAGTGAAAAAGCCAGTGAAACCCGCTGACGGCGGACCCAAGAAACCTGCACCGATTGATACTACTGGCGACGAGCTGAAGAAGCCAGCGCCACTCGAGGGCTCTGCTGAAGTCACCGGCAAGGGCGGCCTGAAACAACGAATTGATACCGAGGGTGATGGCGCTGTTCTTGATGAGAGTAAGCCAGCAGAACCCAGGGATGGTGGCCTCAAGGAGAAGATTCTCGGCAGTGATGAAGGTCTGGTGTTCGATGATTCGAAACCTGTCGAGCCCAAAGACGGTGGTGAAAAGTCGCCCCTCGTCTGCACTCCCGAAGATCCAACAGGATTGGGTATCGAGCTTCCACCGATTGAATTCGTAGACCCGCGAGTGGAAGAAGCTCGCCGCCGATTGGAGCGGATCGAAAGAGCGGATCAATAACTCGAAGTATATCTCGACTGGTCGGCACCCACCTACCACCAATCCACTTCAGGAGTTCTTATTATGAAAATAGTCCCCAGAGAATATGAGAATTATCAACCTCAAGAATCTGCCAATGAGCACGGAGAAAGCCGTTCTCCAAGGATTCTGCAGGACATGGCCGACCCGGCGTTGAGCGACAAGGGAAAATTTCAAAAGTTGCATCTGGAAGTTCTTGAAACCGGTGACGTCGTGAAATCCCGCGGCGGAGACCAGGCACTGGCACTCACGTCCGGTGAAACCATTCAGCGTAGCAGCGATGGAAGCTTTCGTCTTTTTGATCGAGCAGGGCTGGAACTCGGCGTGATTAACAAGCAATTGCCCCAGCGCGATATTTATCCGCCTTTGCTCCAACTCGAGTATCCCGGTGGTGTAACTGTCACTGATGGTGGCGTCAGAAGTATCATTTCGTACCCTGACGGAACGGAGGTGCATATAGACTCAAGAGACGGCTTTGCATCAGTTAGACGTGGTGGTCGAACCTACTCCATAGGTGGGCGCGTGGACGATTTCAACGGATTTAAGTAAACCACAGCTTGTTGCTGATGCACAAATGGCAATGTCTCGGCATTGCCATTTGTGCATTCTATGACTTTGCCAATGGGACTGTGAAACGAAATTCGCTTCCTCCGTCACTCGGTGTTGTGACCGATATCTGTCCTCCATGTAGGCTGACGATAGACTTGCATATTGCCAATCCCAATCCGGAGCCTGTTGAAGACTCTGTTTTACTTGTTCCGATCTGGCGATATCTGTCAAAGACCACTGACACCATATCCGGTGGTATGCCGGGACCCTGATCAGCAACGGAAACCTCGACAAAATTACCGACTTGTTTTGCGCTTACGCGAACTTTTGAGCCTTCGGGGCTAAATTTGATGGCATTTGATACGAGGTTTTGCAGCACTCGAATTATGCGGTCCAGGTCGCAGTCTACCAGATAGTCGGTGTCTACAAACACAAGCTCGATATCTTGCTCTTTGGCTACGAGCGCGCTTGTTTCCGCTACCGCCACAAAGCATTCCTGTAACGGGATCGTGTCAATCGCAAGCTCCATCATTCCCGCCTCGATTTTTTCGATATCGAGCAAATCATTGATCAGAGCAGTCATTCTATCAGCGTTACGACAAGCCGATTGGAGAAACTTTTTGCCCTTCTCGTCGGTGGTTGAAAAAACTCCACGAGTGTAAAAATCGAGTATGTTCGATATGGTCATCAGGGGCGAGCGCAAGTCATGCGTTATCATTGCCATGACTTCGCGTCGTAGCTCTTCAGCGCGGCGGCGTTCGCTTATGTCATGAATGACGACGAAGTAATTTTCTTCTTCTGGAGACCAGGTTGCGGACCAGAGGGTTTGAACATTCTCACCGCCGGTGGTACGCATGGCGACTTCCAGCTCGGATGCAAATTCACCGTTCTTAAGCGCTGATAAGTATGCGAGCATATCTGATGCATCTTCGCTCACAACCAGGTCGACGATATAGCGACCAATCAGATCATCATCCCGGACTCCAAGAAGTGCTCTGGAGGCGGGATTTGTACGTATGACCCGACCGCCTTCGTCGAGAGAACAGATTAAGTCTCGAGCATTCGTAATTATGGCGCTCTCTTTCTTCGCTGAGTTTTGCAGTTCTTCGGCCATCCTGTGAAACTCATAGTCAAGTCTTCCTAATTCATCTTTGCCTCCGATTGGGGGGTTAAGAGGTACGCTGCTAGCTAGCCTCGCGGTATTGTCACACATCACATTTAGTCTATTTGAAACAGTTCGAATGAAGATCGCGGCAATTGCCACCGCGGCGGCACAGTCAAGAAAAATCGTCAGGAGCATGAGGTCTTGATTCTGCTTGTTGAGAATCAATTGATTTTTTCGACTGAGCTCGGCTTCCTCTTCATGCTGTTTTCCGACGTATGTCAACTCGTCTTTCAAAACGGTTTTCAACGTAGCTCTAATGCTTTTCCACTTCAATTTTTCGGCATCGCCACTTTTTTGTTCGTGCAAATCTCGCGCCGCCATCAGGTCTTTCACCATGCTCAGTGCATCTGCGCGGGATTTTTTTGCCAGTGCTGCCAACTCAGGCTCGTTTTTCGCAAGACGCTCCAGCTCATCATAGTCTTTGTTCAAACGATTGAAGTGAAGCGCATACATCGGGTCGTTTGTCGAGAAGTTCTTCAACGCGCCGGGGTCAGCACCGAACATCGAGAAAATCTCCAAACTGTCTTTGGTGATTTTATTGATTGCGTCGGAAATATTTCTTGCCAGGTTGGCGCGCTCTAACTCCGACTTCATGGTTCGGTTTACATTCACCATGAGCGCGAATAGCACCACTTGGATAAGCAAGAGCGGTACAAAAAGTGCGACAACCTTTTTCGATAGAGACATGTTCTCAACTGCCAGCGATGCGACGGTGACCTGTGCATCAGATGCGATTATAATACTACAGAGCTAGCGGGCGATGTTGAATGGAGCGCGTTATGGCGAAGTTATTGCTGGTCGAGGACAACGAGGACCTGGCTGCTACAATCGAAGCGGAACTGATTCTCGAGCGGCACACAGTCGATGTTTTTCACAACGGTCTGGATGGTCTGGAGGCGTTGCGGGCGACTGAGTACGATATCGTTATTTTGGACTGGGAGTTGCCTGGTTTGCAGGGTGTCGAGATCCTGGCGAAATTTCGTGAGAGCGGCGGCGTGACTCCTGTAATTATGTTGACTGGAAAAGCAGAGATTTCGGACAAAGTAACCGGACTTGATCTGGGCGCCGATGATTATTTAACTAAACCGTTTAATTCTCGAGAATTAGCCGCGCGCATCCGTACGCTTCTTCGCCGGCCTGCGCAAGTTCGTTCCAACACAGTCGAGCATAACGGGATAGTTTTGGATCCAGCAAGTTTTAGTGCCATTAAAGATGGTGTCGCTGTCCGTTTGCAGCCTCGTGATTTCGCTCTGCTGGAATTTTTCATGCGACATCCGGGAGAGGTCTTCGATGTGGATGCATTGATGGATCGCGTCTGGAAGCTTGATTCAGACTGTTCGCCGCCTGCTGTGCGCATGGCAATTACTCGAATCCGAAAAGCAATCGACAAAGAGGGCGAGGAGTCTGTGATTGAAAATTTGCCGCGGGTCGGCTATCGCCTGCGAAAATAAAATAGGTTTAGCTATTCGGCAGTCCGTCCGGTTTCAACACGTGAAGAAACGGCAGTTAAAGATAATTGCCGGTTGCTGTGCGAACTGAAATCTCGCCGCCAAGCAGCTCTTCTCTTCCGTTGTGCGTTTCGACAATGAGCGCCCCATTATCACTAATGTCTATTGCAGTTCCGCGCACTTCGCGCGACGGTGTGGTGCAGATGACTTCTTGCCCAAGCGTTACGGAAAACGCTCGCCATTCGTCCAGGACCTTGCGAGTGCCGCCGTGTTGCATCGAGGTATACACGTCCTCGACTTGCTGGCAAATTTCCGCGGCCAGGACATTGGTGTCGTATTCGGTGCCGAGTGCTGCTTCTAGCCAGTAAACTTTGTCTTTTAATTCGTCAGGAATATCGTTTGCGTCAAAGCGAGTGTTAATGCCGATTCCGATGACGAGCGCCGGTTTCGACCGATCTCCGGATGGCATTTCGGCGAGAATACCGCCCACTTTTCGGTCATCGCAAATAATATCGTTGACCCATTTTAAGCCAATGCGCAAACCGCTGGTAGCAAAAATTGCCTTAGCTACAGCGACACCGATGCCGAGTGTGATCGCCGGCAGTTCTCCTATCGCAGCAGTCGGACGAAGCAAGATGCTCATGTACAAACCGGAATCGGCCGGTGACAGCCATTGCCTGCCCAGACGCCCTCTGCCGGCTGTTTGCTGACGACCAAAAACGATCGTGCCTTCGGGGGCGCCCTCGCGCGCCAATTCGGCACAACGCGTGTTCGTCGAATCGATCACGTCGTGCAATTCATTGGCGGGCGAGTGGCCGATTGTTTTCGACTTAAGTAAAACGCCAAACTCAGAGAGGTTGAATTTGTTTACCATGGCACTGCTTAGCTGCGAGCTATAGCTGTTTCGATCTTGTTATTGCCGGATAGCATTTTGTGAATCGGGCATTTGTCGGCAATAGCCTTCAGGGAATCGACCTGCTCATCGGTGAGTTCGCCACCGACTTTCACTTCGCGGGTGATAAGCGGAATGGTGCGCGATTCGTTGGCCGGGTCCGTGATTTTTTCTTCGCGGCAGAGTACTTCAACGGTGGTCACAGGCCAGCCTTTGCGGTTCGCGTACATCTTCACCGTCATCGACGTGCAAGCGCCCAGAGCTGCAAGCATGAGTTCGTGCGGAGACGGTCCGAGTTCGGTGCCGCCTTCTGCCTTTGGTACGTCTGCGAGCAGTGAGTGCGACCCGGCTTTTATTTCCTGCTTATACTCATTGTTGTTTTTTACGACTACTTCCGCCATTTCAGCCTCCGCTTGTGCCTTAACAATACTCGGCTTCGCGCCGAATCGCCTCGTTCTTATATAGGTAAATGGTAAACTCTTGACTGCACACAGAGATCTATTATTGAAGCCTATGTTTACGCTTGAAACAGAACGCCTGATCCTTCGAGACTGGAAACGCCCCGACTGGAAGGAAGTCCAGGCTTATGCCACCGACCCGGAAGTCTACAAGCACATGATCTGGGGACCCAATTCAGAGGCTCAAACCAAAGAGTTTATCGAAACGGCGATCGATATTTCGTATGTAAAACCCCGCCGGGGTTATGAGCTTGCCATTGTTTGGAAAGAAACAGACTCAATCATCGGCGGTTTCGGGTTGCAAGTCATGGGCAAAGAAAACGCTAATGCGATGATCGGTTATGTTCTTCATCGAGAATACTGGGGAAGAGGCGTGGTCACCGAGGCGGCTAAGGGAATGATGGTTTTCGGTTTCACCAGGTTGAACCTTCATCGAATGTACGCTACTTGCGATACCGAGAATGTCGGGTCTTACCGGGTGATGGAGAAAATCGGTATGCGCCGAGAGGGGCACTTCAAGCAAGATACGTTTATCAAAGGGCGCTGGCGAGATACCTATTTGTACGCCATCCTCGAGAGAGAGTGGCGCGTTCTCCGTGATGAGGCTGGTACCAGGGGCGGTGCCGATTAGCTGGCTATGGACAGATCCGTGTCTTCGTCAATATGCGGATCGAATGGATTGAAACTGCTTGGATTGAAAGATGCACTGTAATCGTCGTCAACCGTTGAGGTTTGAGCCGGTGCTGCAGCAAAGATCATCTGAGCAATTGTGTCCATTTCATTGAAGGTTTCATCGTCAAGCGACGACGCCAGGACCTGCTGCAAGGGCAGCTCCGTAGTCACATTCCGAGGCAAAGTCAGGCTTTCCAGATCCGCTGAAATGGTTAGTTCATCGAGCAATAACGGATCTGAGTTACTCCGTGTTTCGATGTAGAACAGTGGCGCTCCTGCTAATTTGCTTTCCTCGCTGTCGCCGACCAGCTCGAAATCAGCTTTTGCGCAGTTTCCGCAAGCGCAGATTTCCGCTGCATCAGATGGAGTCGATGCGTCTATCAAGATGACGTCTTCGATCACGCCCTCGACGGCGTTTTTCACCATGCGAGAATAGACATCGGTATTAGTAGATTGAAAAGCCGGAGTGCTAGGCTGCGTGACCGGCTGAACTGGTGTTGACATAAGGGGCTCGCTTTCGATATTCACTACAGCCTAAAGTCGATTTGTGAACATTTGGTTTCCAAATTCGCATTTGTGGTGTCAAACTTGACTGCGCGGCAAATTTAACCCGGTAAACTATTGATATTGAGGCTTGAGGTGGCGGCGAAAGAATGCGCGAAAAATCCGATATGCAGACGCTCGCTGGTCGAGTTGCGAAGCTTCTATCTAAGGCTGAGCGTGTTACCTTTCTGACCGGCGCAGGGGTTTCCAAAGAAAGCGGAATTCCGACCTTTCGCGATGCACAAACCGGAATGTGGGCCAATTACAATCCTCAGGAGTTAGCCACTCCGGAGGGCTTTCTGAAGGATCCGAAATTGGTCTGGCAGTGGTACGACTATCGACGCAAATTGCTTGGTGATGCGGAGCCCAATCCGGGGCACAGAGCCATCGTCGAGTTGGAAAGCCTTGTGACTAAGGTCACGGTAGTTACACAGAACATCGACGGGCTACATCAGAAGGCGGGATCTTCGGATGTAGTTGAGCTTCACGGAAGCATCAAGAAATTTTATTGCTTTGATGGCGGGCATGATGCCCATGATGTCCCGTTTGATCTCGAGGAGCCACCGCTGTGCAAGTGCGGTTCAATGATCAGACCGGGCGTTGTATGGTTTGGTGAGGCGCTGCCACCACATGCGATGTCTCGCGGTTTGAAGGAATGCGCGGAGAGCGAAGTGGTTTTTGTTGCTGGGACCTCCGCGCTCGTGCAACCCGCGGCCTCGCTGCCATACGCAGCTCATCGCCGGGGCGCGAAACTCATCGAGGTCAATCCGGACGAGACTCCTATTACAGATATCGTCGATGAGTTTATGCAGGGACCATCGGGTCAGGTGCTACCGATGGTAGTGGCTGCGCTGAAAGAGCTTAAGGGCGTGTAATCTTGTCGGTCCGCTTCGGGCGATGGTTGCGGACGTCGGACACACTAGGCGGTATATCCGATCGATCTACAAGTCGCCTGTGAAGACGCTCTCAGTTTTCTTCCCGTGAAACGATCGTCAAAGACTGCTAGACCCGAATTTTTGGCGAGGCGTATCCGTATTGTATATGTGTTTGTTGCCTGCTTGTTGTCTGTTTGGGGCAATTGCAAACAGTCGCATTCGAATGTAAAGTCTCAGCAACACAAATTTCACAAGGAGCAATTACTCACCTTCGCGCTTAATCAACGCAAGGGATTGACGCTACATATGGTGTCAATCTGGTGGGGGAAGTGTGGTGAAAGTCCACCGCTGTACCGCAACTGTAACCAGTGAATTGCTGGAAGCCAGGCTACCCACATAAGCGCATAGGACGCAACCTCTTCGAGTAAAGGAGGACCGTCTCGTCAGCAAAGAACTGAGCTTTGTTGTCTAGCTGTCCTCTTGGTCTCGACCAGGAGGCTTTTTTGTCTCCAAAAATAAGCAAAGATCCCGGAGGACCCATGAGTCAACTCACCCAAGATGCATCCGTTATAGCCCATCTCCAGCAGTCTCTCGAAGGCGCGACAACGGATGGTCGTTTTCTCAAGTACAAAGTACTGCGTCGAGAGGGCGTTATCGCCGACTTCCAACCACATAAGGTTTCGGTCGCGATGACGAAAGCTTTCCTCGCCGTTGAAGGAAATCATGGTGAGGAAAGCTCGAAAATTAGAGACCTCGTGCGTAAGTTGACGGAGCAGGTTGTCGAAACTTTGCTTCACCGTCTGCCGGACGGTGGTGTTTTTCATATCGAACATATTCAGGATCAAGTTGAACTCGCGCTGATGCGCGCGGGCGAACATGAAGTGGCGAGGAGTTATGTTCTATATAGAAGTGAGCGCGCTCGCCAACGTTCACAGGAGACCGCTGTGCCGGCGGTGTCTTCCAAAGCCGCGCTTTCGGTGACATTGTCTGATGGGACGACCAAGGCGCTCGATAAAGAGGAGTTGCTGAACGTTGTGCGGCTAGCTGCCTCGGGTCTCGATGCAGCGGTTTCACCCGAGAAAATTTTGAACTCGGCCATAGAGGGTCTCTACGATGGCGTTAAAGAAGGCGACGTCTGGAAATCGCTGGTTTATAGCTCAAGAGCTTTGATCGAACAGGAACCGGACTACACCTTCGTGACCGCTCGCCTGTTGTTGCATGATATTCGTCGTGAAGTTCTTGGTGAGGAAGTTCGTCAAGACGAAATGTCCACACGTTATGCTGCGTACTTTAAGACCTATATCAAAACCGGCATCAATGCTGGCTTGCTGGATGAGAAACTGGCGGAGTACGATCTCGATAAAATCGGTGCTGCGTTGAACGCTGACCGCGACTTGAAATTCCAATATCTTGGATTGCAGACTCTCTACGATCGCTACTTGTTGCACTCCGACGGTGTGCGCTTCGAGCTTCCGCAGGCCTTCTGGATGCGAGTAGCCATGGGGCTCGCTCTGCAGGAGGTTGACAGAGAAACTCGCGCAATCGAGTTCTACAACCTACTATCCTCGTTCAACTTTGTGTCTTCAACGCCCACCTTGTTCAATTCGGGAACGCGTCGTTCGCAACTCTCATCTTGCTTCCTCACCACTGTTGGTGATGATTTGAACGACATCTACGATTCGATTCGCGAGAATGCTTTGCTGTCGAAATACAGTGGCGGTCTGGGGAATGACTGGACACCAGTGCGCGCCCTTGGCGCTCACATCAAGGGAACCAACGGCAAGAGTCAAGGTGTAGTTCCGTTCCTCAAAGTCGTAAACGATACTGCTGTGGCCGTAAACCAGGGCGGAAAGCGCAAAGGTGCAGTGTGCTGTTATTTGGAAACCTGGCACCTGGATATCGAAGAGTTTCTCGAGTTGAGAAAAAACACCGGCGATGATCGCCGCAGAACTCACGATATGAACACGGCCAACTGGATACCCGACCTGTTTATGCATCGCGTGATGACCGATGGACAGTGGACTTTGTTCAGTCCGGACGAGACTCCAGACCTTCATGACACATACGGTGCTGAGTTCAAAGAGGCGTATGAACGTTATGAAGCGCTTGCCGATGCCGGCAAACTGAAGATCTTCAAGCGCACATCAGCGGTTTCGCTCTGGCGCAAGATGCTCACAATGCTTTTTGAAACGGGGCATCCGTGGATAACGTTCAAAGACGCGTGCAACCTGAGAAGTCCGCAACAACACGCAGGTGTTGTTCACAGCTCGAACCTTTGCACCGAGATCACGTTGAACACGTCGTCCACCGAAACTGCTGTATGTAACCTCGGTTCGGTCAATCTTGTCGAGCACTTCAAAAATGGAGTTCTCGACCTGGAGAAGTTAGAGCGTACTTGCAAAATTGCAATGCGAATGCTCGATAACGTTATCGACATCAACTATTACAGTGTGCCAAAAGCTAGAAACGCCAACCTTCGCCACCGCCCGGTAGGTCTGGGTTTGATGGGTTTCCAGGATGTGTTGCTTTCGCTTGGAATTCCGTACTCGTCGAAGGAGGCCGTCGAACTCGCCGATTCGACTCAGGAAGCGATCAGCTACTATGCGATTCTGGCAAGTAGTCAACTCGCCGGCGAACGTGGTGCCTATGCCTCTTATCCGGGCTCGCTCTGGTCGAAGGGAATCCTGCCTATCGACAGTCTCGATATTCTTTCGAATACTCGCCGCGACACACTCGGAGTTGCCGTAGATGTGGATCGTTCATCCAAACTCGATTGGCAGCCGGTTAGAGACAGCATCGCCAAGCACGGCATGCGTAATAGTAATTGTCTCGCCATTGCGCCGACTGCTACTATCGCCAACATCGCTGGTGTCAGTCCATCAATCGAGCCGACGTTCCAGAACCTCTATGTGAAGTCCAATCTTTCAGGCGAATTCACGGTACTCAATGCGTACCTGGTAGCTGATTTGAAAGCTCGTGGTTTGTGGGATGAAGTCATGATTCACGACCTCAAATATTTCGACGGAAGCGTCATGCCAATCGATAGAATTCCGCAAGAAGTTAAAGCTGTTTACGCGACGGCATTCGAAATCGACCCGCGCTGGCTCGTCGAGTGCGGTTCGCGCAGACAGAAGTGGCTCGATCAATCACAGAGTTTGAACCTCTACATGAGTGAGCCTGGCGGCAAAAAGCTGGACGACCTTTATAAGATGGCCTGGCAGAAAGGCTTGAAGACGACCTATTACTTACGCACTTTGAGTGCAACCTACGCCGAGAAATCAACGGTGCACACGGGCGCACTGAATGCGGTGCCGCAGTCTTCATCTAGCGTGGTCGTTAAGGGTGCAGTCTGCGATCCAAACGATAAAGAATGCGAAGCCTGTCAATAACTTAAATTGGAAACTGGAGAAATAACTATGTTGAGTTTTGATGATTATGCTGCCGGCGCTGCCACTGAAGGTGGTGCTGCCAAAAAAGAGGGAAGCGTTTTAGACTTCACTCCCGCGGCGCAGCCCAGCGTACCGCACAGCATCTCGATGGCTCCCAGCCTTCCGGCTTCGGGTCCGGCGCCGCAGGCACCCGTTTCGAACTCGTCGGTTTCAGCACCTGCAACTCAAAGCGTGCCACCACCGAGCGCGCAACGAGTACCCACGAGCGGACAGCCGCAGTTGGCTGGAAACGGTTCCGGTCCTGGCGTTACCGGCGTCGAGAAGATTGCGTTCAACAGCGGACGGATCAACGTTGACGACAAACGCATCATCAACTGCCGTGCTGATTTAAACCAGCTTGTCCCATTCAAATACGAATGGGCCTGGCAGAAATACCTGGATGGATGCGCGAATCACTGGATGCCACAAGAGATTTCAATGAGCCGCGATATTGCGCTCTGGAAGGATCCAAACGGTTTAACCGATGACGAGCGCATGATCATCAAGCGCAATCTCGGTTTCTTCTCGACAGCCGATTCACTGGTTGCAAACAATCTGGTACTGGCGATCTACCGCCACATCACAAATCCTGAATGCCGCCAGTACTTGCTGCGCCAGGCGTTCGAAGAAGCTGTTCATACCCACGCATATCAGTACGTCGTTGAAAGTCTCGGGTTGAACGAAGGCGAGATCTTCAATATGTACAGAGAAGTGCCGAGCATCCATGCTAAGGATGTGTTCGAACTTCAATTCACGCAAGAGCTCAGCAACCCTGATTTCGTGACGGGAACCGAAGCAACGGATCGCCGATTCCTACGCAACCTAATTGGCTATTACATCATCATGGAAGGATTGTTCTTCTATGTCGGTTTCGTGCAGATGTTGTCGTTTGGTCGTCAGAATAAAATGACCGGGGCATCCGAGCAGTTCCAATACATCATGCGCGATGAGTCGATGCATTTGAACTTCGGCGTTGATTTGATTAACCAGATCAAGATCGAAAATCCACATCTCTGGACCGCAGAGTTCGAGAAGGAGATCATCGAACTCGTGGATCAAGGTGTGCAACTCGAGTATCAGTACGCAATGGACACCATGCCGCGCGGTGTGCTCGGCTTGAACGTGGAAATGTTCAGCGAATACTTGAGATTTATCGCGAATCGTCGGCTACGTCAGATTGGTATTCCGGAACAGTATCCGGGAGCCAAGAATCCGTTCCCATGGATGAGTGAGATGATCGATTTGAAGAAGGAGAAAAACTTCTTCGAGACTCGTGTCATCGATTATCAAACCGGCGGTGCTCTCGCCTGGGACTAGTCAGCGCCGTCGCGTCCGAAAAACTTCAAGAGCTAGCGCCTTTATCATTTTTGACATAAGATCGAGTCAACTGATAACGGCGCTAGCTCTATTCATCTTGTCAAAAAACATATTGATAGCAACTTGTGCAATCGCCATGGCGATTCAAATGCTGTGCGTCTACGGAGTCGACGCCAAGACCGCTGCCTTGGCAAGCAATAAAGTGAGGGTCTGGAGATTCGAGCAGCGTAATCAAATTGGTAAGGCGATTGTGTTGGTCGGCGAAAACGGAATCAAAGTAACAAATCCGCATCAGAATGTAATCTGGATTTGTACTGCGCCAAAGTGGGACGTGACTATCGTCAACTACAAGTTGAATATTGGAAAATCTGTTCCACTATCCCAATGGGAGTCGCGAGTAAGCCGTTTTGAAAGCAGCCAGGCCGCCGATCCTGTTTCGCGTGAGACGATTATGTTTCAGGGAAAGCCCTGCAACAAGCTCAGGTTTGAAATTTTGTCCTCAGATCCGGTGAAAGAGCGTATCGAAATGATTTATCAAACCGGCTCGCAACGAGCCAGTTCGTTCAATGCGGCTGAGGTGATTTGTAGCAATTGGTTCAAGATCAAACCGGAGATCTGTGCTTTCTTGACGGGTCTGTACAGCATCAAACAGGTCAGTGGTGTGCTGATGAGTCAAACCTACATTTACCCGGGCAAGAAAACTCATGTGGTCGTGTCCACTGATTCATTCAAGCAGGTTGAGGTGGACAAATCCGAGTTCAAGATCCCGACCGGATTCAAATTCGCGCACATGCATCAGATTATGCAAGAGGAGAAGAAAGCTCTGCAGATGTCCGGCGTGATTGAGGATTTATTTTACGACGCTAATGCGAAGAAACAGCCGGTGAGCACGAAGTCTCCAGAGAAGGGGAAAACGGAAAATAATTCGTCGGTAAAAAGTTCCCGCCAGAGATAGTTTTACAATCGCCTAGTTTGCGGCTCCCGCTTTTGTCGTTTGTTTCGCTTCACTACACATGTCGCCCCTTTCCGCTTGTGCAAAAGCTCCTCTGAGTGCGCGTTTCCATCCGCCGTAATCTTTCGTTCTGTCTGTCGAAGGTTTCAACTGCGCGTCGCTTTTCCAGGAGTTGTTCAGTTCCGCAAGATCTTTTATCAATCCTGATTTTAGACCTGCAAGAGCTGCGACGCCCCACGCCGTTGACTCAACCTGAGAAGCGCGGAGGACAGGAATACCGAGAACATCAGCCTGGAACTGAATCACAAAATTGTTTCTGGTCGCACCGCCGTCGACACGAAGTTCTGAAACATGAACTCCGTTTTCCTTCATGTTGTTGGTGACATCCGCAACCTGGTACGCCATAGCCTCCAGAGCCGCTCTCACAAAGTGTTCGCGCTTCGTGCCCCGGGTGACACCGACTATGGTGCCGCGCACATCCGAGTCCCACCATGGCGAACCCAATCCGACGAGCGCAGGAACGAAGTAAACACCTTCGTTTGATTCTATTGAACTGGCAAGCTTTTCTGTTTCATCACTTGAATCGATGATTCCAAGCCCATCCCGAAGCCATTGCACCGCCGCGCCCGTCACGAATATGGCGCCTTCAAAGGCGTAAATTGGTTTCTCTCCATCGAGCTGCCAGCCGACTGTCGTAAGAAGTCCGTCCAGAAGCTGCATTTCAGTTCCGATGTTCGCTAAAAGAAAACTGCCTGTGCCGTATGTACACTTCATCATGCCTTTGTCAAAGCACGATTGACCGAATAATGCAGCTTGTTGATCGCCAAGATTCGCCAAAATTGGCGCTTCGAAACCAACTATGTTTTTGTCGGTTACTCCAAAGTTCGCATTTGATGCCACCACGCGCGGCATCATACTTCCGGGCACATTCAGTTTCTCTAGCAGTTGCTTGTCCCACTGCATGTCTCTAATATTGAAGAGCATCGTACGGCTGGCGTTGGAAGGTTCTGTAAAGTGATTGCGTTCTTTCGTTAGTTTGCGAATCAACCAGCTATCTATTGTCCCAAACTGGAGATCGCCCGCCGAAGCCTTTTCGCGCGCACCAGTCACATTATCTAGAATCCAGGCGATCTTCGGTCCTGAGAAATACGCGTCTGGAACCAGACCGGTTTTTTCACGGAATGACTCATCAGAACGAAGCTTCATCGCGGCATCTTGAGTTCTGCGGCATTGCCAGACGATAGCGTTATGAATCGGTTTGTCACCGGATTTGGTGTCCCAGACGACCGTCGTTTCCCTCTGGTTCGTGACACCACAAGCAGCTATCTCATCACCTTTGATACCTGCTGTTTTTACCGCTTCCTTGATGCAATCGACCTGTGTTTCGAAGATCTCCTGGGCGTCATGCTCAACCCAGCCTGGTTTTGGGTAGTGTTGTGCAAATTCTTTTTGCCCCAAACCGAGTGCGGTGCCATCTTTATCGAAGACTAAACAACGACAACTGGTGGTGCCCTGGTCGATGCTAACGATGTATTTAGTCATGCAAGCTTCCTTCGCGCTACTTGGCTACGTCGCGGTTTCCGAAGCTTTAGATCATACACGTTACTAACGCGCGTGGAAAAAGGTGATCATCCGTTGAATTGCCGGAGCCAATGATGTTTGGTGGTTTACGCCTGGAAGTTCTTCCACAAGGACCGGAAATTTCTTGCTGTCCTTAGACATTTTGTTGGCTTGCTCGAGGAAGAACTTGTGCCCAGCGTCCTTTCCGCCATAAAGCAGGAGCATCGGGCACTTGAGATCGTCAACAAACTGTTGAGGCGACCTCATCAAGCGCTCTTCAGCGTCGCGTTGATCGAACGGTGCGTGCTCGTATGCTTCGCCCGCCTCGAACATATCCGGTCGTCCACCGCAACCAGCCGCTTTGCGCAGATGCGGAGACAACTCCGCTGCTAACATCACGGTAGTAGCACCGACACCGTGACCCGCCGCAAAGATGCTGCCCTTGTCGATTTTCTTGCGCGTCGCCATATAGTCGATCGCTGCAACCAGGTCATCGACTTCGCCGTAGCACATCTCAAAGTCGCCCGGGTTGCCGTTCTCACCGCGCCAGGACGGAATTAGAACTGCGAATCCATGACTTACGAATGGGACTGCATTGGTGTAATCTGCGCGTGACAGCGCAAAGCCATCATGCGCGAAAACCACTGCAGGAAAGGGCGGTTCTCGATCTGGCAGTACCAACCAGGCCATCAGTTTTTTGTTGCCGGACTCATAGTAGACTACCTTTACCTGGTCCGGCGCGGTGTTGTCGAATTCCTGAGGCGCCTCGGCGCGCTTGCTCAGGTTTGTTTCAAAATCTTTTCGTGTCTCTTCGAAAGTCTTGGGCGGCCGAACCGTTTGTTTCTGGCTCAGCAGAAAATATACGCCAGTGCCTAAACCCGCGAGCAGTATGACAGCCGCTATTCCAATCAATACCGTTTTGATCGTCTTGGGATTGGGCTGCGCCCCCTCGCTTACCATTCCACCGCGCGCAGCTCCACGTCTCGGTCTTCGTGGTGACTTACCGTCTTCTGATTCCGAAGACTCACCGGTATTCTGGTCGTCAAATTGACCTTCACCGCCGGAGGCTGCATCGCCGTCACCGAGAGAACCGTCATAGTTGTTTTGATAACCAGCGTTTTGAACGGACTCGTCTGAATATCCTGAATTTTGAAACCCAGACTGCCCTAGCGGCTGAAACTCATCGTGCCGTTGAATGCCAGACGCGTTTTCAAACCCACCCGAAGCATCGTGTGGTTGAAAGCCGCCGGACTGTTGCGGTGCTCCGCTGCCTCCGAAACCGGCAGGCGGACCGGCTTGCGGATAGCCTCCAGAAGAGCCTTGCTGATAACTGCCCGGAGCCGCGGATTGTTGATAGCCCCCGGAAGCTTCGTGCTGCTGATGACCACCGGAGTTCGGCATTGGAGGCGCGCCCCTGTCCTGATAGGCACCTGGCATCGGAGGCGGACCTCCTCTGCTTGGAGGGGCTCCTCCAGGATAGCCAGGCGCCGGAGGTGGAGCCGCGGCGTGCGCCGGAGGTGTCGGTTGACCATAACCGCCCGGAGCGGCCGGCGGTTCCAGATCTCCTAAATCGAATTCACTGTCCTGGTCCCAACTATCGGCCGATGTCGCTGATGCTGGAGCCGGCGCCGCTGCAACATCGATCTCGATACTCCAGTCGCCATCAGGCTGTTTCGTAAGGGTAAAGGTCAGCCCGGGAAATATTGAATTATGCTCAAACCAGATGTCGGCAAGTTGGCGAGCCGCAGAACGAAGCTGCTCACCGACGTCGAGAAAACCTATGTTCGGCGCGTACTCGATCGTGCAATTCACATTTTGCCTGGTACCGGATATGGTGCATCTTCCGGCTTGCGCGATCGGAGGTGCTCCAGAAATCACGACTGATGCGAGATGGCGCATCGCCGCTCCCCACCTTGGATCATTGCCTAGTGATTCGGTACCGCTCAATTTGCCCCTCGAATTGTCTAAGTTGAGTTACAGCGTCAATCGAAAAACTCTATCTTATAACAATAGATCCACTCCAAAATCCGGTCAAATTTCATCACTCGTGACAACTTCGGCTATGATAAAAGTGGCGTAGATTCGTTTAAGGTGGTGATAACAATGTCTATAACCTCTGACGATCCGATCAAGGGCACCTGTTGCGTTTGCGGAAAACCAGTAAATGCACTTTTAGGCGCGATACCGCCAGTACCAGGTTCTAAATCCGCCAGTTGCTCGAAGTGCGGGGCAGCTACGTGTCCGGAGCATCATAAGCAGCACGAAAAATCCTGCGGAAAAATCGAGTCGGTCATCAAGGATTGGTGCAAGACTCCACCGCTGCTGCCTTAGGGGTCTTTGCATCACTTGGATTTCTTCGCATCACCTATTTTTGAGCGACCAGCTCTTCCTGACGCTCAGAGCAGTTTGGCGTCAAACAGTCTTGATGCATTCAAGTAACGCCAACTGAACCGCTTCCTGCAAAATCGCGAGCTGTTCGGCTTTTGTTTGCTTTTTCGCGTGTTTTTTCAGCGTTGCCAGTTTCGGTTTAATCTCCGACTTTGAGATGGTTTCCGCAAAGTCTTTGGGTAATGGAACGTGAACAAAAAGAGCTGCCTTCACTCGCTTATTCTCGCTCTGGTAGCTCAAGGTCCTGAAGTAAATGTCGTTACACACGAAGGTTCCGGCATGATTAGAGACCTCACACGGCACGCCTCGCTTGGTAAGCGCCTTCTTAATCTTATCGACCGGCACTGTTGTAAATAGAGCGTTCTGCGCGTTTGCTTCAATTTTTTGCGCTTCATGCTGATGTCCATTGTTGTCTTTGATCCGATAATCGCGCAGATTTAGAGCGACTCTTTCCAATGAGACCGCCTTGCGCCCTTCTGCAAGCCCTGCAACGAGTACGATCAAGTCGTCGTCTTTGTATTTCTTTAGCGTTCGTTTGAGCGCTTTCCACGACTCCTTACAACAGGTTGGCAATAAGAGCTTTTCCACAGGCACTTGCTGTTTAGCCTTTACCGAAATAACATCTGGAAACATTGCTGCCAATTCGCCACTTGGATTGAAATCCGCACCAGCAAAGGGATCGAAGCCTGCCACGATGCAGCGCAGTTGTCGCTTTTTCATTTGTTTTTGTAGAAACCTAAATCAGTGTTTCGAACTTTCGCCAGTATAGGGCCAATGTCGAAACGTTGTTGTAGAATTGTTTATGCCTTCCGTGCCGAAGTGGCGAAACTGGCAGACGCAGTTGACTCAAAATCAACCGAGGCTAACACCTCGTGTGGGTTCGATTCCCTCCTTCGGCACTCTTCCACTACTTAATCCATATCTTTGGCTTTCATTCTGACGAATGTTTGTACTTCGCAGCTTGGACGTGCTTTCCGAAATTCATTCAAAGCCATGTCCGAAAGTTGTTTGCAATTACTCACTTGCAGGATGGCAAGTGCCGGCATCTTAATTAGTTCTCGAAGCGATTCGTCGGTGATGTTCGAGTCGCTGATGTCGAGACGAGTCATTGTTTTGCATTTCGCTATTTCTCGAACCGCACTGTCGGTGATACCAACACCAGCTAAATAGAGGCAGTGCATGTCTCTATTTTTGGAGAGCTGAGGGGAGTACCCTCGCGCTCTCGGTTTGACCGTGATTTATTGTGCTGGTCGTGGTCGGAATGCACTACGGATTGCTGATGTTGAGACTGATATGACTATTCTATGGTTTATTGCCTGGTCTTTGGGAATAATACATGTATTAGTATTGATGCTTTTTGATAAACCTTACCAATCATGACTTCGGACGATATCCCGCGCCTTCGGCAGGCGCTCAAATTACAAGCATATAAATTTGGTGCCACCAGTCGCGAAGCTGGAAAAGCTTATTATGAGCTGGGTGAAGGTTACTCGCAAATCGACGATTTCGACAATGCAGAAAGCAATCTAACCAAAGCCGTAGAAATTTTTGAGCGCCTCGGTTTGAGAAAAGAACTTGAGTCTGCGGTCCAACTTCTCGATGACATCAAGTTTTATCGGACTGGAGATGTACCGGAGGGCAACATAGAAGCCCTCACTTTGAGTCATTTCAACATCCCGGTTTACACCAAAGAAAATGTCGAACGGGAGGAAACCAAATCCGGTTCGTATGTTAATGACGTTAAGTCGTTCCTGACGGAAGATGCACTAGAGGCTCCTGCTACAAAAAATTCCGTTGCTGATCGCGGCGCTGTAACCGGTGCTGCAGGTGAAACCGCAGCAGAGCCCCCGCATCCGGTTGTTCAACTCTCGGCGGAAGAGCTGAAGAAACAGCAGGAAGCAAAAGCACTTGATGAAGCGATTGCCACCACATCGATAGAAGTGGCTCAGCTTAAGCAAAAAGGCTCACGCAACACAAATCAATTAGCAGATTTGCTCGTTGATTTAGCTGCGTTGTATTCCAAGAAAAACCAAATGCGTCAGATGGAAAGCGCTCTGGTAGAGGCTCTCAACATACGCGAAGTTGTTTATGGCAAAAACCATTTGAGCGTTTCAAACGATTTGAAAAACCTCGGTCGCGTTTACTTCGCTATGGAAAGCTTTGATGCTGCGGAGAAGTCTTGGAAAAGAGCGCTTGAGATTCGGCAAGCGCAGCTCGGTCCGTTCCATCCGCAAGTGGCTGATGTCGCTGATTTATATGCGAAACTTTTGCGCAAAATCGGCAAAGAGGGAGACGCCGACGACCTCGAAAAACAAGTCGAAGAAAGCCGTACGCGCCACCAGTCCGATTGGGATGCATACCGAAAAACCGCTTTGAAGGCGATGGAATTGGACAACTATTTCTACGCTCAAGCCTTGTGGTTGGCTGCAATGGACGAAGCTAGTGTTTTTGAAGATGAAGATCCTCGCGTGCTGACGACGTTGGAAAACCTGGCGCACGTTTATTGGAAGCGTGGACGCTATGCTAAAGCAGAGCCGCTTTGCATGCGCATCTTCAAGATTTCTGAAAAGCTTCTCGGCAAAGAGCATCTGGATTGCGCGCGCGCAGCGAATAATCTCGCGCTCGTTTGCGAACGTCAGGGTAAATACACAGAAGCTGCGGTTTTGTATCAGGAGGTGCTCCGCGTGATGGAGGCGACTCTCGGGCAAGATCACGCTGACGTGATTTCGACAAAAGAGTCACACGCTAACGCGATCCGCGAGTCTCATAAACAGCTCGAACAGAAGCTGCAAAAATCCAACTTCTAAGTCCGGGAATCAGGCTACTAAACTACAAATCCGGCAATTAAAACCGGACTTTTGCTAGCCGTCTGTCGTATTATGTAAACCTCTTATTGGGGACTGCAAAGACAATGGCGGATGAACAAGGCTGGTCTCAGCTCGAACTAACTGTACCTACCCGGCACGAAGACATGGCCTCTTGGGTGTTGGTTCAAGGTGGTGCGCTCGGATGCGAAGTGTTGCCGCATAGCGACGAGCAGGTAGTAATCCGTGCCTCGTTTGATAAGCACGTTCTCGACCAGGAAAAACTGCAGAATCTCGCTGCCTTGCTTGAAGAATATGGACTGAGTGACACTCTTCGCTCCCTCAAAGTTTCTGACATTCCTAAGGAAGACTGGCTTGCGAAGTGGAAGGAAGGATTCGAACCGTTTCGCGTGGGCACCAAATTTGTTGTTTGTCCCTTGTGGAGAAAAGACGATCTAAGTCCGGAGATTTCTGAAGGACGGAACGTGATTTTCATTGAGCCGGGAATGGCTTTCGGTACGGGTCTTCATACGACGACGCAGTTCTGCCTGCGTGCTCTTGAAGCTTATAAACCCGAAGGAAATGTTCTGGACGTCGGCACCGGAAGCGGTATTCTCGCAATCGCGTGCAAGATGGTGAACCCTGAAGCGAACGTTATAGGGGTCGATACGGACCCGCTATCCATCGAAGCTGCCGAAATCGATCTCAAAGTCAACAACCTCGAAGGCAAAGTCGATTTGCGTTTAGGTTCAACCGAAACAGTAGCAGACATGCAGTTTGACATGATTTTGTCTAACCTGACTTGCGAGGACATAATCGCGCTTTTGCCTGACTATGTGCGCATGTTAAAACCGGGCGCGAAGGTCATCGGCGCCGGAATTTTGAAAGAAAAGCTAGAGATGCTGAAGGGCGCAATCAGTCGTTACCCGGTAAACATCGAGCATGCGGAGACGCTGGGGAACTGGGTCGGCATCGTTTTGCAACGCTAAATTGCGGCGGGCGCGAGCGGTTTGATATCAGAGAATTGATGGCGCAGTCGATGCATCCTCAGGTTCGATTTCATCTCATCTTAAGGTTTGGTGGGAACTTGTAGCGCTCTGATATAATCTGTATTACTATGAATTGAGGCGGCGAAAAGGCTGTCATCGCACACTGACAATTGAAGAGATGCGCAGTAGAACCCATTACATGGGGGCGTTTAGTTTCGACAGGGTTGTTGATTCGTAAGCTGCAAGTCGAGAGTGCTGTTCTCTCGTAAAACAACAAGCAAACAAAAATAAATGCAAATGACAACGTCATTGCCGGCAATTTCGGTGGTCGCGCTCTGCGCGCCGCTGCCTAACTCTCTAAGTTAGTTTGCCACTCTGCGGAGACTTGATTACCCGTTTCCGTTAGGGTCAACCACGGTGATTGCTCTTGAGCGAAATTAGCGATTGCTAGCTCAAGCTAAGACATAATCGCGAACCCGGTTGGCTGTTCGAGCCTCTTTCAGCGGTTCTGAGAGAATTTCGAACTAAACTTGTAGTGGCTTGCCTCTCGGCGATTTTGGACGCGAGTGCGATTCTCGCCGCCTCCACCATTTTTTTTTAATAGGGTCAAACGAGCATTGGCTCACGCTTTCTAGCATTCTCAATAAGGAGGATGTGCGCAAGTGTGGCCCCTTTTGTGGCCCGTCTCGATTGGCGAAACGGTGGAAAGTTCGCTGAGCAGCGGCTTTTCGGTTTATGGGCTGTTTGACAACTATACCACCTTGTGGTATGGTTGCTTGATGCGCATATTCAAGAGCAAGAAGTTCGCAAAATTAGCTAAGGCTGCAGGGCTTTCAGACGATGCATTGAAGGACGCAATATCAGAGGTGCAGAAAAGTTTGGTCGATGTTGAACTCGGCGGTAACCTGGTGAAAAAACGGGTAGCGGTGGAAGAGGCAAAAGTGGCGGGCTTAGAACAATATTGGTCTATAAGGCATCATCGGGAAAGGTATTTTGTATCTATGTATTCGCGAAGAACGAGCGGGACAACGTTTCAAATACAGAACTTGCGCAGTTAAAACTGTTAGCGAAAACTTTGCTTGACATGGGCGAGGACAGCATAAAGAAGGCGCTTAAAGCTGGCGAATTAGTAGAGGTGGCAACAGATGACGAACAAGACAAAGCAAACAATGAAAAGACAGAGCAAAGCGGCAAAACCGGCCGCAAAGCCAGCGAAGAGAGGCGTGACAAGGAACGCGGCAACAAAAGCAAGCGCAGGAAGAACAAGCCTCAGTAGAACGACGCAGGCGAACAAGTCTACGACGCCAAGCGGTATCTCCGGAATGGTTTACGAGACGGCTAAAGGGTTATACGATGCTGGCTCCATCGACAAAACAACTATGCGGGAGTTCGACACTCTATGCTTGCCCAAAGTGCCGAATTACACTGCCGTACAAATCAAAGCCATTAGAACTCGCTGCAAGCTGAGCCAACACGTTTTTGCCGCTTATATGAACGTCTCCGCATCTTCGCTACAGAAATGGGAACGGGGCGAAAGGAAACCGGATGGAGTGGCCCTCAAGCTGCTCAATCTTGTGGACAAAAAGGGACTACAGGCTCTTGTTGTATAGCTAGTCGATGATACCCAAAGTTCCATCAAAAACTGTGGCCCATTTTGTGGCCCCCATGTGTTCATTCGGGACCATTATGCGGGTACAAGTCCGTCGAGAGAGAAGTGGGCGGAGGAGTAGGAATGGGACTCGATTATGTTGAGCTTATTCTGGCAATTGAAGAGGAGTTCGGTGTAGATATCCCTGATCACGATGCCGAGAAGATGGTTACCGTTGGCGTTATTTATGAATGGCTGAAGATTCGCATTGCTACTACAGAGCCGGTTGCCTGCCTTACTCAAAGGGTTTTCTACAAACTTAGAAAAGCATTGATTGAGAATTATCGGTTGGAGCGGCACTTGATCGCGCCCGATACCAGGCTCACCGATCTTCTGACCCTGGATGAGATCGAAGAAGGTTGGCCATTTCTGCAAATGTTTATTGATCTCAAGACGCCACCATTCAAGGTGGCAAACGAATTTCTTGGATTCAGGCTTACAGACCAAAGTCTGACCATGAGAGAATTGGTTGAATCATTGATCATGATAAATGGAAGAGACCTAGCCCCGCAGCGTGAATCAGAGCAAGAGATTTGGAACCGCTTAGTCCGTGTTTTTGTGCGGCAATTAAATGTTCGCCCTGAAGAGGTGGTGCCGAGCGCCTCAATAACTCGCGACCTGGGAATTGTTTGACGTAAAATGTTTCTGTTACCGATGCTTCCAACGGTCAAGTAAACTCATGTCATCGACATCAATCAGGCTTGTTTTCTCAAATCAGAGAATAGAAGCCGCCAGGATTTCCGCAGTTCTGCGCATGTCGCCGTCGCAAAGTAATATTGAATTGGGAGATACTGACGAGCAAAGGTTTCCATTTTGGGAGCTAGATGGCGAACACGCCAAAGATGTAGAGACCTTATTGCCGCTTTGGGTTTCACATCTGGAATCTGTATATCAGCAATTAGCAGCGCTGAGCACCGAAGACTTAGGTGGTTATCTCGAGGTGCGCATCTACGAAGACAACCTTTTCATCGATGATGATCTGTTGACGCGCTTGGGTGCGACTGGCATTGGAATGAGTATCTGGTTCAATCCTCCGGAACAAATCACTTGGACGCAGCCCGATCACCTGTCGACGCTGGCAATTCCTCAACCAACCTCGTACTATTGCCAGCTTGACGAAGCTCATTTCTTTAAGTGGCTCCAGGAAATCGATGGTGTAAAGGAAGTGCGCGGGCACTCTGTTGGCTTGACGGTTTATTTATCTGTTTCCGCTCTCTCTGATTATGCGTTGAGAGATTTGATCGGACTGCTCTTTCGATATGACGTTCCGATGTCTTTCTTACGTTCGCAAATTACTTCGGGGAACGAGCATTGGTTCAAGGATCCAGGCACCTATTGGTATGAAAAAATTTTTGGTGAGACTTGATGCTGCTGTTCTCTGCGTATAAGGATAAAGTTGGCTGCGCGTTGTTAATTGCACCAGATACAGTGGCGCTAAATTAGACCGAAACATTTAAGTACATAGATCAAACTGATCACTCATCCTTTCGAATGACTCTGCTCGTCCTTTGGGATGACTTAGTTCTGTCCTGTGTTCGTTTTTCTGAAACTTAAAGACGGCAAGCGAAGTTTGAATTCTACGCATATCGGCAAAAGATTCTTGAAACTGAAGTTCATCCTTTTGACTGAGGTTAAAGTCCAATGATGGTGGCATCATCTTCGGCAATTTAGGAACCTCGGAAGTCTTACTATGGTTACCAAATCATTTACTCGCGCGCTTTCTTTGACGGCGGCTACTTGCGTCTTGTTGTCTGCGACTCCGACGTGCCCTGCATATGGGCAAAGCGAAACTGATAATGCGGCTCAAAACGATCCTGTTTTAAGGGGCTATACATCAGACTCGAATTTATTTGAGCAAATTGACAGCGACATTCTCAAAAAGGAAGTCGAGTTGCTCAAACTAAACGCTGAGTTTCGTACGCACTACACCGCTGGTGACAGGTGGAAAAAGCGAAGAATGAAATTATATGACTTCGCTGGTGGTGGCATCGCAAACGCTGGAGATATCGCTCTTCTAAGTCAATTCTGGCGGTATTATAGAAATCCGGGAGATGGACTCGCTCATAAAGGACGTCTGGAATCTGGTCCGCTTGTAGTAATGATCGCATACTGCACTCTTGGAGGGCTTTATGCTCTAGAGGGCTGCTACGATCTTGCAAAAGACTACAAGGGCAAGCAAAAAGGTTTCGCCGCAAAGACCGTCTACAAAAAGGCGCTGGCAGCAAAGATAGAACTCGACAAATTGTTCGCAGTCCGCGATCAAAAACTGCAGGCGTTGAATTCGGACAACTGTGCGCTGCAAACTGCCCAGGGGCGTGTATTAAAAGATGTTCGCGACCTTTCTTTAATCGAATTCTCCAGAGTTTACGTAGACTCTCGGAAGCAGAAAGCCGCTCGCGACTTAACCACCCTTGGTACCATTGCTGTATGTGCTACCGGCGCCTGGCCGGGTGCCTATGCGGTTCTTCGCGGTGTGAAGGATGTTAATCTCAAGAAGGTTGGAAGTGGTGGGATCGGTTTCTTGATATCAGGCTCCACCTTAACAGCGGCTCCTGTTTTGATACATGGTGGCGCAGCGATCACCGGTAAGGTTTGCACTTCTAAACTGGAAGAGTCTCTAGTTAAGTCTCAATCGACAACAATCGCGGCTCTCGAAAAGGATTTGACTAGCTATCGCGAAATCGCCTCGAAAGTCCGTCCTTCTGTGGACCATTCGCAGCACTTTGCCGTGGTGCAAAACTGCTCAAGGACCGACATGAGTTTCTTGAAAAAGAGCGACGCCGGCAGAAGCGCGAAGTGCTAGAAAGTTTCATCTCGTATGCTGTGCGTGGCGGTCCGCGAATCGCTTTTGGTGCGATGTTGACGAGAGCGGGATACAAGTACAACACGAATCCGGTTAAGGCATTCAAGGGGGTCGCGCAAGCGGCAACTGTTAACGAAGTAAGCTGGGGAAGCTGGCTGCTCGATGTGACTCAAAAGAGCGCCCGAAACGAACTTGAGTTTCGCCGACAGGATAAAATCGCTCCTGGCGATGTGCCGTTCGGTGTCAGTAATAGTCAACTCGTGACGCTCGAACAAGGCGGAACGCAGTAATTCGTTCCAATCGCCTGCAAGAGAGCGCTCACGTCAGACCGGCTCCGGGAAGTGGTGCTCTTCCTAGCTTTTGCTTTAACTTCGGTTGACGCAGCAGTTCGGCTTCCTTTTCGGGAGACAGACCGGCTTGTCGCGGGAGCGCAGGGTCTCTGGTTCTATCCCAAGCTAACGTGTCAGCGATCGTTTTCTCAATTGGCCTGCATACAAGTCCCTCAGCGACCGCCTTTCTTCGGTCCAGTCTCATCACGCCGGCAAAGTGTTTCATCGTGTCGGGAATCCAGAGCGGCAGCTCCGACCACGGCGTCACGTCTGCCTTGAGCAATACCGCTTCTTCGACGCGAACCATTTCTGAGTCCACTTTGGCTGCGCGCTGGCACGCATCCAGTACATCCAGTAGTGTAAGTCGATCAATCGGACCTGTCGCGATATAGATGCCGTGCGCCTCCGCTTCGGTTCTCGCTAGTATGAATGCTGCTAGATCTCGAACGTCGATGAATTGAACCTGGCGATCCAATTTTTCCGGCACCGCAACTTTTCCACCACAAGCGAAACGCGCAGGCCAGTATGTAAAACGGTCGGTAGGATCGTAAGGTCCCACGATGAGACCCGGTCTAATTATCAGAAAACGCTCAGGCATCATTTGAGTCAGAACTTTTTCGCAGTCGGCTTTGAGACTTCCATAATCACCTTGTTCACCGAACGGTGTGTACTTGAGCGGACTCTCCTCCGAGAGCGCGATTTCGGTAAAGTCGCCATAAGCCGAAATTGTAGAGATGAAAACGTAATTCTTGACCGCGGCAGCCAGCGCTCGAATCGAATGTTCCACGGATTCCGGATGATATCCGCACACGTCGATGACTGCGTCAAATTCGCGACCCTGAAGGAAGCTCAAGTCGCCGTTGCGGTCAGCCAGCAGGCGTTCCACGCTTGCCTGTTCTTCGAGATAGATGGTTCCGCGATTGAGCGTGGTGACTTGATGTCCCGCTGTCAGTGCTTGTGCGACGAGATGTCGACCAAGAAAAACAGTTCCGCCTATTATCAATAAACGCATAATGTTCACCGATTTCAGTTCTAATGTTTCGCCGAGAGTTAGATAATACCAAGTTTTCAAGCTTGTAAACTAAATTTGCCCACGCTTGCTGGAGAAAACATGAGTAGTGAATTGCAAAACATGCTGGACAACAAGCTGTACTTTTCGGCTGATCCGGAACTGAAAGCGATGCGAATGCGCGCACGAAAACTTGTCAAACAATACAACGACAGTGAGCCTGATGAACCGGAAATGCGCCAGCAAATGCTTGGTCAACTGCTCGGAAAGATGGGTAAAAACTGCGAGATTGAGCCGGACTTCCGGTGCGACTATGGCGCGTTTATCGAACTTGGCGACAATGTATTTATTAACTTCGGTTGTGTAATCCTCGATTGCAACTACGTTCGCATCGGAAACAATGTCATGTTTGCCTCCAACGTTCAATTGCTGTGCGCATATCATCCTCTAGATGCCGACGAACGAAACTCGGGTTATGAGCTTGCTGCGCCAATTACAATCGGAGATAACGTGTGGTTGGGTGGTGGTGTTATCGTAAATCCTGGTATCACAATTGGTGCTAACTCCGTCATCGGTTCCGGCAGCGTAGTGACCAGGGATATCGAGCCTTTCTCCGTCGCGTACGGCAATCCATGCCGAGTCGCCAAGACTTTGCCGAATCAAGCTCGATAGTTAAAGAGAGGGATTTTTTCTGAAGAAATCGAGGATAAGCCAGATGCAAGCCATATCGGTGAGCAAACCGTGCGCGATTGCAGCGGTTATTATGGAGCCGCTACGTTTATAGATGAGCGCCAGAATGCCATTATAGACTGCGAGCATCAGAATTCCGATTTCATTCCAAACCGGAAAGAGAACAAGTTTGAAAATCAAGTAGTGAAAGATCGCATGTGCCAACGATGACCAAATTAGCGCAAAGTGTTTGATTTTGACTCGCTCTAGCTCGTTGTATAAAATGCCGCGCCAATAGAGTTCCTCAACGATAGGGTTGACGAAGGTGGCGTACAATCCAAATAAAATTAGATTGCCGCGCGTCAAACCTAGCTCCCGAAGCAGCTCTCCAACTCGTTCGTTGCTAAGAACAACATGACCCGCAATCTCGTAAGCGGCGACCGTGATGAAACTGAACAAAAGCGCTGCGAGGAAAATCCAAAGGACATGCTTTAGCTTTGGTTTCTTCAGCGTTTTCATCCACAGGTGTTTTCCTACAAAAATAGATGGCGCCAGATATAGAACGTGGTAGATTCCATACGCCCATGCGGCGCTCTTCATGTGATAGAGTCCAATCCAAATTGTTATGCTCGGAATTAGCGACCACAGCAGTATTCCAAGCATCTCAGGCGCGAAGATGCTTTCGTGCGTTGCGACCTGCTCGTCGTTTTGATTAACGTCCAGCGAGAGTAACCTTTCCTTTGTATGTTTCGAGAACTACGTCGTCAAGCCACGTTTGTCCTTCTCCTAATATCAGGACGCCGAAGATAACGTTTTTACTACCCTCTGGAACATTTACGGCGACCTCGAACTTCGTCCAATCGATTGACTCGACGATCCGGCTTTTGTACATGTTGTCGAAGACATCCGTTCGTTTTGCTTCCCATTCGCCGTCAACCCTCAACCATAGCTGCACCTGCGAATTTTCTGCTAGCTCCGCTTTGACCATGCATGCCATTTTCAGTTGTTTTCCGACAAACGGCTTTGCGGAAACTTGTTTTGATAAAAATCCGAACTCTCGATGTCGTTCGCCTTCGGTTTTTATATAGACATGTTGGTTCCCGCTAGGGGAGCCGTTTTCAACAATACCGGAGCTGAAGTGTTGCTCATCGCTTAAATACCAGTTCGACGCTGATTGTTTGGCTTGCATGTTGAGAACCTTTGGGTGAAGGATTTGCGTTGCTTTTGCTATTGCACATTCTCGCATGGATGTTTTTATATGGCAAAACCGGCTCAAGTCATTTCCGAGTCTGAAACGGGCTCGCTGGGGGCAGCAGAAGAGTGGCCATTCGCCACCCTCCGGCTGCAAGCTGAGCTATTCGTAGTTTTCAATTCGATCTAAGTGTTTCCGTATCCATCGCATCAATGTGATTGCTTTCAGAGATGCCGGAAATATGCCAGTCCCGGTATCGGAGATTGGAATTGGAAATTCGAAGTTAATCGAAGTCCCCGTCACGCGGTACCAGAGGTCGCCGTCCCTGTAACAGACAAACTCGGCGTTAGTGCCCTTAACGAGCGTCTTTAGTGATGTGTTCATTGTAAATCCTCAGTTGATCATGGGGCTGCCATAGTTCGAGTGTACGAAAGCGGACGCCACTATATTTAGTGGCGGTCTTTGAACTAGTCTTGACTGCTGGCAGTTTAAAACAGCTGCTCATGCCCATAAGCTATGGACACGATGTATTTTTATACGCGAGCGTCGCCGAGCGGCTACGCCCGCACTCGATCAACCATTGCAAAATCATAGTGAGCGCATGAGAACGATGTCGCGCATGCAAACAGTCGCGCACCTATGTCGCGGGCTGTTTTTAACGACGTATCAATCAGGTTCATATGGGACCAATGTGCTCAATCAAATTCAGTTTAAAGCAAGTTCTAGTTTGAGGCAAGAATGAAGATCAAGGGCGCTCATAGGGAGAGGTTTCAATCTTCGCGCTGTGCGACTTGAATCCCAAGGATTAGCCGTCTAGTCGAATTCTGGAAGTTTCTTTGCGTCTTCGCCGTCGTTCTCGATGCTCTCGAGATGTTGCCTCACCCAGCGCATCAATGTAATTGCTTTGATTTTTGCTGGAAAAATTCCGATGCCTGTGTCATCGGTTGGAACTGGGAAATTGAAAACAAAGTTTCCATCAGTTTCAGATGTGCCAGTGATGCGATACCAGAGGTCGCCGTCCTTGTAGCAAACGAATTCTGCAGTGGTGTCTTTTACCAGTGTTTTTACAGCGATGGTCATGGTTCCTCCGGTCAGTCTTGCCGGTGTTTCCGCGGTTGCGAGCAAGGCACTTCTATTTAAAAACGATATTGAAGCATAATGACAGCTGGTTTCGGCAAAATTGAAGTCGACGATTAACACTTTGTTGGTCAAGTGAGTTCTCGGCGTCTTGAGGCCGTTTCTGCTAGGCTGGATTTAGTCGCCAGTTTGAGCATCTAATGTATGAGCAATCGATTTTCCGGTTCGATGGGGCGTCACAAAATTATCACCGGAGCGCTACTGATTGTAGTGTTGTCCGGAGCGCTCTGGGCGTGCTTCTGGGTAGTGCAAAACGATAGGAATGGCGTTCCGGCCGGGAAGCTTTTTGACGAGGGAATAATTCTCATCGCTCAAGACAAGCGAAAGGAAGCGCTGGAGAAGTTTGAAGCCGCGGAGAGGCTGCAGCCGGGCATCTGCAGGGGGCGAATTAGTTCGTTTTTCGCAAATGAATATGCGAGTCGTCCCGCGCTGCAGCTTACAGGCTATCGTAAGTTCGCGGGGATCAACATCGCTAATGAGGAGGTTTCTGGACTTTCAACAGACGAGCAGGCAACTCTCTATCGCAGTCGCCTGGCTCCATGGCTCTCTTCTCCATGCTCGCTTCCGTTTGATCGCGATGCCATGGATATCCCTGAGATGCGGCTTTTCTCGCTATACGAACACGACAAACCGAGCTATGCCCTGGCGATGCTCGATCGCGCAGTTGCGCTTTATTCATTCAACGATTCAATCTTCGACTGTGCTCATAAAGTTTGCTCTGAGCGGAATATGCAGGAACAGCTACTGGCTCTTCGAGCTAATCGGCTGAGTAGCGAAGATCAGGATGAGTTGAGGCAAATTCTAAATGAGCCTTTGACTGCAGGGCAGGCTGCAATTCTGAATCGCATTATTGCGAGAAATCCTAAGAATCCGTTGCCACTCCTTTATCGTATCAATTCAGAGCTAGTCAGCGGACGACCTTGTCCGACTCAAACTGCGATTGCCGATTGCAACCGAGTGATTGCGCTGTGCCCCGAGCTTCCAGAAGGTTACGATGCAAGAGGGCGCGTTCATCAGCGCATGGACAAGCTCGAAGCGAGTCTGGCTGATTTTACAGAGGCGTCGAAGAGAATGCCCGATTGCATAAATTTGCTAAGAAGTCAGGCGACTGTTGCCGAAAAATTGAAACGTTCGAGAGACGTATTAGTCTGTCTGGACAGAATAATTTCCCTTTCTCCAGGTGACCTGAACGCGATGACAGAGAAAGCGGAGTATCTCTATCAGATCGGCGATTACAGACTGGCGGAGCAAGCCATAAATCGGACTCTCGAAGTCGCAACTGTTGCTGACAGTCTAGAGCGTCTGGCAGGACGCTCACCGTTTTCCGGATTTTCAGTCGGCTCTGGTCCGTTGTTCACGGATAATGGAATAGGTGGTTTGCGTCAAGGGCTGGCGCGCGTGAAGGCAAAACAGAAGGAATATGCGAGCGCCCTCGCGATTGTCGACGAATTAATCAAGAGCGAGCCCCAGTCCGCCAGCAACTATGACATCAAGGCGGATGTGTTGTTGCAGTCGAATGAACCTGAATTGGCAAAAGCGGCCGCGATTCGTGCTCTGGAAGTTCAAAAATCGCCAGTTCAACCGGTTGCGACTAATTCGCTGTTTCCTTCTGAACCCGTCCTGACCCCGCCCTTGAACTTTCAACAGGGAATGCTACCGACAGATGGTGCGATTGAGAGATACGAACGTCTTGCCACCATATATGATGCGCTTCATGATAGCGCAAACGCTGAGAAACAACGCAGAAATAAGCTGATGTTGCTGAAACTGAATGTTTACTCGGAACCATACAACGACTTCTTGTTATCGACCCTCATCGATTACGCCGATCGTTTAGACGAGTATAGAGCGGCCATATGGGCGACTAGAGCATTCTGCGAAGCGAGTCCGCCTGCCACTTCGGGATACGACCCTCTGAGTGATCCCATGGTTAAAGTTTATAAGCGAGACAACATGAGGACCATTTGCGAAAAACTACTTGAATCCAAACATCCGGATTTTGCCTTTCGAGTCATCAATGAGTTTTCGCAGTTAAATAAAGGTGATGAGACGCTTAGCCAGTTTCGTGAACAGGCATTGAAGCGCTGTGCTACTAAAGCGCCCGCGACGCCTATTTCGAAGACTTAGTTTGACTACTCTTCGTCTTTGTGGTCGACGATTCGAGATATCCGTGCTTCTTCAGTAGCGCGAGGATTTCTTCATTAGCTACTTTCGTATTGGGAGTCTGATGCTTCAGCAGTTCTGACATCGCCAGGTCTTTCTGCCCGAGCAGCAGCAAGTCGGCTACGTATCCAATCAAATAACAATCCGGATTATGGGGCTCACTCGTAAACTGTGTCAGTGAAGCAGCTGCGTGCCTTTTGATCTGTGCCGGATATTCGCGGGTGCGTTCAACAAGCTTTCCTTCCTTATCGCTCCAGCGCCAAAACTGAATTGGACCACCGCTTCCGGATGTTAACTTCGAATCTTTCTTCTTCCACAATGCCTTAGCAAGCTCGAAGTTCTGCGTGATGAATTCGATTTGACCATCATGCTCATGGTCCGCCAGGTGCGGCATGACATTGCCCCATGCATGAGTAGAGCATTTGAATTTTTTGCTATCGGCATCGTAGTAAAAGATCATGTCGACATAACGCATGTCATCTTGACCGTCATGGTCTTCCACTGCGACTCCGCAGCGCAATAGCACTTTGGGTTTTCCTGTTTTGTCCAGGGATAGAATCACTGGACCGAAGCACTCCATAACGCGTCCGTTTTCCCGTTTTTCGTCAACTGAGACATCAACGGGACCGCTCCAGCCAACCTGGCCTTCGCGTTTAATTTCGAGTGTCCATTTGTCGCCGCCGCAGTTTAAATTGCCAAACTCGCATTTCCACTTGGCTGTTGCTGTGATTTCATCGGCTGTTGCGATGCGTATGGCCCGGATAGGTGGCTGCGACTTTGAATCATCGGAAGCCGGACCATCAGCTGAAGTCTGCTTTTTGTACTTTCCGCTTGATTTATCGAAATCGAAGCTCTGATATTCTGGCTGCTTCGGAACAATCACATTAACTGTCACCGTCGGTGGTGCTTTCAAATTTTCCGTGAGCCTGGGACCGGAGAAAAATTCAAAATCCGAAAATTTATGTTTGCAAACAACTTTGCCCTGTTTGGAGATTTGCAGAACTGCGTCACTCCGGATGGTCTGATTTGTGCAACCGTCAAGCGGAAACGCCGGTGCGTTCAAAACGACTTTTGCGTCAACTCCCTCGAGCGAAGAAGAAAGTTCTGTTTGGACATTCGGGAACAAAAAGTTGTCTTTTGCATACCGAGTTAGATGCGCATAACCGCTCAGGGGCGGGCTCATCCAATACCCTTTGTTCTCTGCCGCGATGGCGGGTGCGGCTAGCGTGAATGTCAGCAATAAGCTTATCGTCGTTCTTTTCATGAATCGTATTGTATAGGTTTGCTCTCGGCTCGACGACAGCTTTCCTGCAATTAGGACAAATCAAAATGTACGGTATGGGGACGAACCTATCCGTCAGTTGAATGCTTGCCCGTCCCCGCCGGGCTCCACCTGACTGGAGCGTATGACTGTTAACAAAAAACGGGCGGCTTTTTGAGCTGCCCGTTTCGATAATGCGTCAGAAGCCTATCTATTTTTAGCTTTCTCTTTTTTCTCAGCTTTGGCGGCTTTCTTTTCTTTGTCCGTCTTCGCCGGCTTCTTCTTAACTTCTTTTTTCTGATTTTGCTCTTTTCCCATGACCAATTCCTCGGATTTCACACTCTTCTAAGAGTATAGAACACTGTTTCTGGTTTAGCACAAGTTCTATATCTTCCGATAAGCCCAGTATTTACGTTTGGATGGGATATCCAGAACCGATGGCTGAAATTGCCTGATGCCACCGATTTCGATGTCCAGAGCCAGGCCGCCGCTATAGAAATTGCGCCGCGGCTGCAATGCCAGTTCTTTGCCGTCCAGCTTTCTGAACATCTCAGTAAGCATGTTTTCGGTCTCCTCCGGCGCCGGCGCATTGGGATCGACAACCGTTAGCTGAGTTCCTAAATGACCTTTGCCGAGCGACAGGGCCGTTTGCTCGTCGCCGCCGAATTCCCTCAGCTCGCACCAGTTGAGCGGCTTACCCGTTAGCGGTTGACCACCGTGCTTGCCACCGCTCTCGGTGCCCAGATGCTTGACGTTGTCGCGGAAAATAATAATTGGTGCTAACCCCCCTTGAATTCTGGTATCGGACATCACAGAGACCTGAGAGTCTGATGTTACACCGATGGGAAATGGGTCTTTCTCAAGAACCCTGCGCGAAATGGTTCCATCTTTTGCAAACTCGTAAGCAAATTTTTCGAATGGGCCCATCTTGAACTGTGCATTTACCATGTCCAAAACCGCTCCCAATTTTGGCTGTAAGTGTCCGTTGCGAAGCCAATAGTAGAAGTGCTCTGAGAACTGGTCGGCGGTGCCACCATCCGTTTCAGTCGCGGCCATTGTTGAGCCTTTATCTACGGGGTAGTCACCTCCCAGGGCATCGAATGCGGTGACTTGCTGATCTTCGAAATTGCTTTGTCGCATGAAGTCGCTCCAAGAGAGAAGACCGGGAACTGGCGTTCCGGAGAAGCGAAGAGTCATGACTCCCTTAGGGCCGATGTCTTCCATCGTGTACGGTTGTGCAAATGCGACGCATTTCATTCTGGATGCCGCGTCATTGCCTACCGCAAAAAATGGCAGATACGGATTCTGACGAGCTACCTCACATTCAATTTTGACGATTGAGTTGATATGTTTTCCGTCTGCTGGTTGAAATTCGGAATGGCTCACCAGGCGAGAAGAAGGACCTAAACCGGCGAAAGTAAACGACCTATTGTTCGCCCTGACATCAATAAACGGACGATAGTTTCCTGCCTGCTCCTCTTCCTTTTTTACTTGCGAGAACTCCGCCGGTAGCGGCGTTGCAATAGTTGTCGTTCCTCCTCCTTTTAGCCATCCGCTCGTTAGTTTTACCGATTCAAGTCTGACATTTGCTGGAAGATGGGCTCTTAAAAAATCCTCCACATCCTTGACTGGGCGGACTTCTGCTCCCTGGATGTCTATGTACTTTCCGCTTTCTCCTGCCAGCGATTCTTTAAGTGTGACATTGAGTTCTGCAATCGTCATTTCGAGTGAAGCGCGATCGCGGTCAGTCAGCTCTTGCATTTTTCGATTAGCAAGTTCGTTCGCGATTATTGTGTTTTGCCGAATCGTTCCGACGAGAGTGTTGATGCCGGTTACTGGAAGCGGCTCTCCATCCCGCGCTCGAGTCGCTTTGCCTATGGGGGGATAATTGGATAGGGAAACCCAACCGAAAGTCGGATCGCTAAAAATGATTCGCGACATGTCGTTTGCGGCGACCAGCCCAGCCGCGTCAACAGCTGTTTGTACACGCTCTCTGTCCATAACATAAAAGCCTGTTTGGCTAAACACCAGGAGTAGCGGCACCACTATCATGCAGGTGACTACTAGTATTAATGCGAGAACGTGTCCTTTGCTGCTTCTTTTACATCGAGCCATGTTTTTGCCTTTCAAGATTATTACTTCAAATCGAACCGGAGGTATCCGCTGCGTTGCGTTTGCAGCGCAGCGGTCCTCTTTCCCTACCGGTTAATAAACCCATCCTGTGCGTTTGCCGCCTCTCTTTACCGATCCTCTTCCAGGCTTCGGATTAGCTTTGGGCGGTGTTCCACCCGTGGCCGCAGGAGCTGGTGCCGGAGCAGGAGCAGGTGCCGGAGCTGGCGCTGGAGCTGGAGCCGGGGCAGGCGCTGCCGCCGGAGCTGGAGCAGGAGCTGGTGCCGGAGCTGCCACTGGCGCTGGTGCTGGCGCTGGCGCCGGAGCCGCCGCGGGAGCGGCACCACCGCCGGTGCCACTCTTGTTCAAGTTTTGAATCAACGTAGTCATTTGCGGCTTGTCAACGCCATTTGCGGGTTCGCACGAGAACATGTAATCGTGCCACCATGGACCAGCAGCCCAATACGAATAGCCGGCCCATTGAGCGGAATTTGTATGCATATACTGCAGCATTGCTGCAAGAGAGGCATTCGCTCCGGCATCTTGTGTGACACCAATCTCGGTGAGCATCGCTGTGCGATTATTTTGTTTCAACCATGCAGTGAAACCGCTAAGCGTTGCAACTGCGTCCGTTGGGTTCAAGTAGTCGGTGTGAGAACCTGAACCGTCGTAATCCAGGTATTGATGAACATCGTACGAGAAGTTATTCAATGGATCTGTAATGTTGATCATTGCCGCAGCATTGCCGTTATTCACAAAATCTTTCGGATGCATCCAGTAAGTAGATGGAACCAAAATCAAGTTGGTCGCGCCAGTAGCTCGGATGGCATTAATGGCAGCCTGTGAAGATGCGCACCATGTTGTTGGTGTCATCGAGCCACCAACCGGTTCGTTCATGAGTCCGAAGATCACCTTGGAATTGGTTTTATAAATGGTTGCGAGTCGTGACCACACGTCTGCGAAAACAGAGTTGTCGACTCCACCCGAGACGCCGATGGTCGTGTTTTTATACGCACCATAGTTGTGGATGTCGATAATCACAGACATACCTTTGTTGGACATTTTTGTTATTACCGAATCCAATCTATTGAAATACCCGGTATCGAAGTCGCCTTTGGCATTGGGTTGCAGGCGTTCCCACAAGATCGGAACACGAATGCATTCCATCCCTTTGGAGGAGAAATAATCGATTTCGCTATCAGTTGGAAAAATGTAGTGCGTCCCGTTGGTGCCTGGCACGGTACCAGGAGTGAACTCTGCGCCCGCTATGTTCACGCCTTCGTAAATCATTCCAGAGGGACCGACTGCGTGAGCCGGTGCTACAAACGAACAAACAAATAAAGTCAGTACCGCTATGGATAACGCGTGGATTCGCTTGCAGCGAACCGGTGACGGCACCAGCCTGCGCCAACAGTTTATTCGAAACATATTTTCCCTCCAGGAGCTAACAGAGCCGTTCATCTGAAACTGAACTGCGATACGATTTTCTACGCACTAGAAGTCAGATGAATCGTGTTAGCGATCCACGTTAGTAAGCAACATTTCCAGGAGGTTACTTAAGTTACGCCCTCGAAGTATTGGCCGGTAACGGTTCTGAGTTTCTTTTTTCGTAGCTGTTCTGAGTTATTTTTTGACGGCTTTTCATCCCTCAATGTAGTGATCCGCCCGATGCAGATTTTCAAAACTGCCCGTCCGAAGGGTTTTTGAAAACGTACTGCATCGACTTCACCATCATTGCGCGTGATCGAATAAGGGAGCCGTCAAAATTTGCCTGGTAATTGTTAAGAGAAGGTAAGATGGTCTACTGAGCGCTGTTTTGCTGCACAGTTTTTTGACTTCAACGATTCACCGTTGAGCAGGCGACTGACCTGTTGAACTCAGTGCCGTTACCAACTCGTCGAGCATGCCCTGAATCTTTCCCTGCAATTTCTCTGTTACTTTATGGCGAACCGAATGCGCATCGGCCAGATACTCTTCGACATAAACGCCGAGATCAACAGGCTCCGCGAGTTTTATGAAGACCCGTCGCTCAGTCAATTGCTCCGGTCGCTTTATTCGATAAAGCTCTCTCTCTAGTTTCAAAACCGCTTCCGCCAATCGATCAGTCGAATTTGTCGATTCATAGTAGTGGGGGTGCCAACTTGCTAGTTGCGCCACTTCTCGTAGTGTCTCTATGTCATCTTGAATCGCGGCCTTTTCCTTTATGTCGGTTTGTTCCGCCAAAGTTTCGCGCAACTCGGCGCCAAGCTTCCACGATTCGTCTATCGCACGACGATTGTCAGGCAGCGGCTGCGAGCCATGTTTCACTTCCACATTCGACAGGATCGCTCGTCGCGCCGCTCTGATCTCATCCTCTAAATCCGGAACTGAATTGTCATCAAATGTGATACCATGTGCCGCCTCCTGCTTTCTGAGCAAATTCTGTTGAATTGCTAAGAGTCGCTTGGGCAGGGATGTCTCACTCGGCGACATCTTGAGCTGTTGCTCCATCTTCGCAATACGCTTTTCTAAAATCGTGTCGATCGGTTTTTCATTGTGATACTTTATCGCCATTGGAAGAATGTATGCGGTCCAGTTCGGATTATCCTTCCTGTTCTCGATAATCGCCTGAATACCGATGTCTATGGCGCCGCTGTGAAACGGTTGGACTACGTCATTCATGTAAAAAATTTCGCCTTCGGGAAACACGACGAGAATGTCTGTGCCTCGTTTCATGACCTCGATGGCGAATCCTTTCGCCGGCGCGTCATGCGCGCCACGTTCGACGGAAAAGTGACCGAGCCGTTGTAGCGCCCATCCCGCAAGCCCGAAGTTCTCGTCGAACGCTTCGCGATTGCACATTGAGATAAACCGCTTGCCAGAGCGGCGCGATAACTCGATGACGACGCGCGGATCTGTTTCGTCCGCGTGATTTGATGTTAAAACAACTCCGGCTCCGGGTGGGAGTTTTCGAAGGATTTCGATTTCTGATTTTTGAACTTCGACTTTGTTCTTTAGTGAAAGCTGCGCGCGCACAACTTCCTGGGCCGTCTTAATAAGCCAATCCGCAGGGCGGGCTGGAATGAAGGGACGTTTGGGTGGCTTTGATGGCTGAGGCGTCTTCATGCTGGCATTGTAGCGAATGCGCGCCACGAAGGGAAACAGTGGAAACGCAAGATTGAGCACAGTTCGCGGCAGATTTGCAACTTGCATTCGCCGAATATTTAAACCGAAAACGCCTCGCTGCGTGGGAATATTCCCATGTTTTGATATTGACGATTGTATCTGTGGGACTTACATTAGACACAACCACTCTATGTATCCCCGAACTTACATCGCCAGGCAGTTCCGCGCCTGTCATGTATTTCTCATGCCTAAATTGTTGTTGCTCATCCATTAGAGATTCCGCCTGTGGTAACTAGATTTGAACTCCCTTCTATAAAGGACGGCTCCGACGTTGGAGCTCATGCGGCGCTTAGCAGCGGTCTGTTTGACAAACCTGCGGTCAGTGACGCGCCTCCTCCTCTCACAGTACCGGCAAGTATCTATCCAGAGGCGCCAGTAGCGACTGCTTCGCCAATGGCCTTTGCCGGAGCCGATTGGAGCGTCGTCAAGCCGCAGCTGGACGGTGCTACCGCTATAAACTACTCCACCGCTTCAGAGAATGCCGCAGCAGGCGTGGAGCCTGACTACATTCTTGGAACAGACGGACAGATGCGACCGAATCCGAAGAAGACCGCGCCGAACCCTGATGGTAGCATCAATATACAGATGGAAGGGAATGGTCAGCAGGGCAATCAGGATAAGATCGAAGCACTCAAGAGTGCAAGCGAAAATCAGAAAGCATCTATTCGTGAGATGATTCGGTATTTTCAGAAGAATAACCCGAATGCTTCGGTGCCGACGGAATGGCTCTGGCAGTTGGACAAGCAGCCAGATCTGCCGACACCGTCTTCAAGCAGACCTGACACACCGGCTCCAACTCCGCGTTCGCAGCCACAACCGGAAGCCCAGCCACAACAAGACTTCTCGCCCAGACGCAGCAGCGCTCCGTCTTCTCCAGGTGGATATCGCGGACCAAGCGGTCCCGGTGGTGGAATGTCGCCGGGGGCTTCTCGTCGCGGTGGTGACAGCACACCTAGCTATTCGGATCGACCGGCGCGTCAGCCGATGTTCCACACTGGAAGGGGCGATGTGCCTCCGCCTGTTGCCGGCGACCTGGAGTTGAAAGGACCGCCCACAATTACGCCTGAGAAGATTGATCAGGTCCTCAAGTCTTTCAATTCACCAGCGAGCGGGCTCGGCCAAGTTATCTATGATGAGGGTGTCAAACGCGGCATCAACCCTGCGGTTGCCTTGGCGTTCTTCGTACAAGAATCCAGTGCCGGCACCAAGGGCGTGGCAGCTGAGACCAACAGCTGGGGCAACATTAAGGGTGACGGACCGGCAGGCTCGTACAAAGGTTTCCGCGCCTACAATAACTTCGAAGAAGGTGTCAAAGACTGGTATCGCTTAATCGACGACAAATATCTTGCTCCGCAGAGTGAGGGGGGGCGTGGTTACAGCACCCTATCTCAAGTCATCAGAACCTACGCTCCAAGCAGCGACAACAATGACGAACGTGGTTATGTCGCCAACGTCAAGGGCATGGTCGAAGGCTGGTCCAAAGACTCCAAACCGGCTAACGGTTAGGCTTCCGCCCACTCTAAGCCATTCGGTAACTCTGCGCAGTTGTATTCGAGGTGCAGCACCCGACGATGATCAGGTGATACTGCTTTTGAAGAGGCGTGCAATATGAGCGGTTTCATTGCGATTATGTCGCCGCGTTCCGCGGGGCAGAGCATCATTTCGCGATCTGCTTTCATCGTTTCAATGGCGTCGGGCTCTAACTTTCCGGCGAGATGGGAACCGGGAATGAACTTGATGGCGCCGTTCTCAACTGAACATGGATCCAGGTGAATGCGCAGCGAAACCATGCGCTCAAGAATTTCTGAAGGCGGTTGAACGTGTATCACGCCTTCTTTTACAGACCACGGGCCGTATCCTTCGGTTTCTACTCTCTTACGAACAGGAATGCTCAGGTCTTGATGCCAGGTCACGTACCAATTCGACTGAGGTGTTTTATCGAAAAGGATTCCGCGAACGACTGTTGGTTTGCCGTTAAGCAGTTGCGCTGCGATTTCAGCCGCAAGCCCTCGTGTAGCGAACTCTCTTATTGTCTTGCTTTGCGACAGTAGGTTTCTGAGCCCGGCAAGAGCCTGCTCTTTTCTAACAGCTTCCACAGCAGAGACAAGCATCTGAATCTGTTCCGTAGGAACGGCTCTCTTCAAAACGGCGAAGCCGTTTCTCTCTAAACTGGTGAGTGTAGTTGTTGCGTTTTGCACTCGCTAATTTTAGCACTCACAATTCTGCGCTAATTAGGGCAGCTGCGGAAATTGGGCTTTGCGCTTGATGGAGGCTTCTATTTGCTTGCTCAGATCGCTCTCATCGCTTAGCTGATACGCTTTTTCTTTGTTTAGAGAAAAGACGTGAAGATCGATCTTTGTTTTGTGATCTTCGGAGCTGACTTTATAGAGGTTGTTGATTTCGCGAAGGGCGTCATACTGCGCTCCCTCTGGCACCGACACTCCTCCGCGCGGGAGTTCCAAGAATACAGCGTCATTCGAGAAATCACTGGAAACGGTATCCGGAAGTTTCGTCATTACGCATTGATCGTCGGTGCAAATTACTGTGGGGCTGTGCACGACGAGGTCTTTGCCCCTGGCTTTCGCGTCCTCGATGACTTTGAGGGCTTCTTCTGCATCTTTGACTTTGAACTTGGTTTGTTTTTCAGCTTCTTTCTCTGCTTTAGCAGGCAGGATGTCGCTTGCTTTTGGAAGTGTTGGCTCGAAGTTGAATGCTGGTTTTACTTCCGGTTTGACCTCTGGCTTCGTCGCTTCTGGTGGCGTAGGTAGTACCATTGGTTCTGGATTGATCTGTCGCGGTTGTGTGGGCGCTTTTGGCTTCACACCGAGTTCCGGCTTTGCTTCCGGTTTTTCCTCCGGCTTGGCTTCTGGCTGAACTGTCTCTTCCGGTTTAAAGTTTTCCGGTGTCACTTCTGGTTGAACCGGAGTTTCCGGTTTGACTTCAGCTTGAGGTGGTACCACATGTGGTGGTGGTGCCTGTTCTGGTCTGCTGGTTTCGGGTTGCGGTGGAAGCTCAGGTTTTGCCTCTGGCTTGGTTTGCGGTTCTGGTTTAACTTCAGTCTCAGGTTTCACGTTCGCTTCCGGTTTTACCTCAGGCTTCTTCTGCTCCGGTTCAACCGGGGTTGCATCAGGCTTCGGAACCGCTGACTCCGGTGGTGGAACTGGTTTACCTTCGAGAAGCGCTCTGACAGCTGCCTCGCTGTTACCCTTCGATAGATCCACACCACTCTTCTTGAGGAAGCTAACGATTTCGTCTGGAGACTTTGCGGCTTCGGTGCAACCTTTCGGTTGACCAAAGTTGCCCGGCGCGAATGCGCTCAGATGCGAGCTTCCGTCTTGCGCGACGTCAGGGGTTCTCAGCATAGCGTTCTTCAAAGCGTAGAACTTGCTGGTTTCAAGTCCGCGCTGCAACATGCCGTCGGCTGTTTGTCTGTTTATCTTAACTGCTGATGCCAGCCCATTCTCGCTGAGGTATTGCATCGCTTTTGCAAGATTCTCATTGGAACCTTTTGCGCTTTCTAGATACGAAAGCATCGGGACGTTCTTAGCTTTTGCGGCTTGCTGGGCGGCTTGAACATCGGTCTCACTCATCACTCCGGGAGGAAGTGCCGACTCTGCTCCTCGTGTCTCCTTTGGCGCTGACCGGTCTTGTTGGCGATCGCTGCCCGGCGTGCTGCGGTTGGTGGTGCCGAGGTTATCTTTTCCGGCAGCTACCAGATTGCGCAGATGGTTTATATCACCGCCGTACCCATTAAGCGAGCGCCCGGAAGCGTCTTGTCTCAAAGGTTTAGACATGTCGTTTGGATTGTACACTGCAACTTCGGGGAAGCGGCTGTTGTTGATCGGCATGATCTGGTTGATCATATTGAACAGCGCAGGATCAGTGCGCCTAATGTTGTCGCGAGTCGCTTCGTAATTGAGTTTAACGATAACTGCATCAGTAGTCGGTTTGTTCTTGAGTTCGTTCGCGAAGCTATCAATCGTCGAGCTGACTGTCGGGCAATTTCCGCAGAAATCTGCGCCTTTATAGACGATTAGAGGCAGATTATTGTCCTTGGCGGTTTGGATTGCTTCGGCGAGGCTGTAGCTGTCAAATTTGAGTTTGTCCAGCTTAACCGGCTCCTTTTCAGGTTGCTTCTCCGTGTTGTCCTTGGGAGCGTCCGGATTATCTTTCGGAGCATCCGGTTTTGGAGATTCCGGTTTCTCACCATCTGGCTTCGGACCGTCAGGCTTCGGCGCATCAGGCTGCGCAGGAGCGTCTGGTTGCGGTGCGGGTGGCTTCACTTGACCAGCGAAAACAGTCTTGAGGTCGCCTGTTGCAGCGGCTTTTAAACTGTTCTTCGGATCGTTTGCATTGAAATCAGTTGCGTTGAAACGTCCCATGAATCCCGGCTTTTGATAGAGGTTGTTGACGTCGCCGCCTGCTCCGCACAGATTGGCGAGCTGCCAGTAATTTGTTGTCTCCAGTCCTGCTCGCATCATCTGGTCCGCGTGTGCAAAATTGATATTGACGAATACTGCGTCGGCGGCATTCGCCTTCATCGCGTCTTGCTGGGCCTGATCGAGCTGACCGTTCGGCGATGAAAAAACATAGATAGGTTGATTCTTGCTCTGCGCAAGTTTGATTGCTTCGCCAACATTGTTTTCGTTGAAAACCGGGTTGGGTTGCTTCGGCGCGTCGCCTGGTTGCGCTGGTTGATCTCCCGGCTTGACTGGCGCATCTGGTTTTACCGGCGCATCCGGTTTTACAGTGCCGTCTGGCTTCGCTGGTGTATCCGGCTTGGGCTCCGCGTCTTGGGGGGTGGTGGTATCGCCGGGCTTTGTCGGTTTCTGTTCAGGCGTCGTTGGAAACAGATCGCCTGGCACTGTCCACTCGCCGAACGGGTCGAATGGATCGTTTTTCTCCCCGCTTTTGGTGCCCTTTTCGTCAGGCTTGTTCACTTCACCAGGTTTTGGAAGGTTAGTAAATTCTGGAGCGAATGGATCCGTAAGCACGTCGGGGAGCTTGCCGTCAGCGGTTTTCGGCGGAGCTACCGGTCCAAGTTCGTTAAACTCGCGACCAAATGGGTCCGTCGTAATGTCGAGGTCTGTGTCGCTCTTTTCGCTTTTGGCGCCGGTTGCTGGCGTGTCAGTGGGCTGAGAGTCGGCGAACAGCTTCATGTCAAAATCGATCGAATTTGTTTCGTCTCTCTCCGATTTGTCCAGTTTCTCCGGAGTATTGTCTGCCGCTTTTGCGCTCATCGGGGGTTTGCCTCGCTAACAACTTCGGACTTCAGACTAAGGAGAATTTGTGTAGTTTTAGTATCCAAATTTGCCTTGCCGGGCAAAGATTTGCGGTTTTTACGGTCCCGAAAAGCAGATTTAATTTTGGAGGTCACCAACAGAAGCGCCGCTTGGTTCATACTCACCCTTTGAAATTACGATATTTCGTCGATTGACCTGGAATCAGTCGTCGCTAATCTTTTGAGTAAACCTGTAGACCGGGAGGCAACCGTGACCGACAAACCTAAAGTGCTTTGCTTTGCAGGAAGCTTGCGTAAAGACTCACACAATAAGAAACTCGCCAGGTTGGCTGCCAGGCTCGTGGACGAGGCTGGTGGACAAGCTACTTTTATCGACCTGAAGGACTTCGACTTACCTTTATATGATGGTGATATTGAGTCGGAAAGCGGTCTGCCGGAAAACGCCAAGAAGCTCAAGAAAATCATGAAAGAGCATCAGGCGTTTTTGATTGCATCGCCTGAATACAACAGCGCGCTTTCAGCCGTTTTGAAAAACGTAATCGACTGGACCTCGCGCCCTGAACCGGGCGAGAAAAGTCTCGAAGCCTATACCGGCAAAGTTGCCGGATTGTTGGCCGCCTCGCCTGGCGCGATGGGTGGTCTTCGCGGATTGGTCGGTTTGCGCTCGATTCTTGGAAATATCGGCGTCATCTTGATTCCCGATCAAATCGCCATCGCACAAGCGCACGAAGCATTTGATGATGACGGCTCCTTGAAGGATTCGAAGAAGCAGGAAACAGTTAAGCGCATTGCCTCGCGTGTCGTCGAAGTCGCCGGCGCGCTGGCGAAGCCGGTCGCCGTTTCCAAATAGATCAAGACTGCCGCCCGATGCCGTCAGGTCCACCCTGGCGTGCTTTTGTGCGGTTATGAAAATTGACTTATGCGCGTTTTCAGCGTTGGCGGTTAAACTTATGAGATTCGGACAATGGTCGTAGCGCTGCTGACACGCCTCTCTATTGGTCGTGGGCATAGACGGGGTGTTTGTTATGCATCTGGCAAAATGCCTGTTGAGTGAGTTTCTTGGTACCGCATTTTTGCTGGCTACGGTCGTCGGCTCTGGTGCTTTGATGCACAAGATTGATGGCGGTAATGTTGCGCTCACCGTCATGGGCGTTGCTCTTGCCACGGGCTGCGTACTGCTCGCTTTGATAAACACATTCGGCTCGATTTCGGCGCAGTTCAATCCTGTTGTCACATTGCTCTCCGCCGTTCAAAAGAATCTGAAATGGGAGAGTGTTGCGCCGTACATCGCGGTTCAAATCATTGGCGCTATTGTCGGAGTATTAGTAGCGAACATCATGTTCGAGGTGCAACCGTTTGCGATGTCCAGCGATGCGCGCACCGGTTATGGACAGTGGGCTGGAGAAATCATTGCCACGTTTGGTTTGGTTGGAACAATCATCGGCTGTTCGCGTTCGAAACCAGATGCGGTGCCCACATCTGTCGCTGCTTATGTAGCCGGCGCAATTATGTTCACCTCATCTACGTGCTTCGCCAATCCTGCTGTGACAATTTCGCGGATGTTCACTACGACGATAACCGGAATCAGAGCCGTCGACGTTGTTCCGTTTATTGTGTTTGAACTGATTGGAGCTGCGCTTGCCTACGGCGTCTTCACATGGCTCTTCCGCGACGACAAACCGATTGTGCCGGACACTTTTGTTCCAGGCGAAAAACATTTGCGACTGCTCGCAAACGAACCGTCGGATCTGATCTCGTAGGAACTTGCAGGCTGCGCGTTTAGTCAGTCGCGTATTTTCACGCTGCGTTTTTCACTTATCGGGTTCCAGAAGATTGTCTTACCAGGCTGCTCTTCGCTTAGCAGGTCTCAGTGAGCGAACTGGAGTTGCTGGTTGTTTTGCACCTTCAAGTTCGAGCTTTCGTCCAATTACCTTCTCGATGTCGCGCATCAAGAAAATTTGTTCGTCCGAAACGAATGAGTACGCTATGCCGGAGCGCCCTGCTCGACCGGTTCTACCGATGCGATGAACGTAGTCTTCGGGAGAGTCAGGCAGATCGTAGTTGATGACGTGACTGATGTCCGGGATGTCTAAGCCGCGTGCGGCGATGTCTGTCGCGACGAGAACCTTGAATGCGCCTTTGCGATAGCGCGAAAGCGTTTTCTCTCTTTGACTCTGGGTGATGTCGCCGTGAATTTCCTCTGCTGGAATTTTTGCGTCACGAAGTCGATCCATTACCCATGTCGCTTTGCGTTTGGTCTGCGTGAACACGATGACTGATGTACTCAGATCTCGGATAAGTTTGGCAAGTAGTTCGTCCTTGCTGAACTCGTGTACGCGGAACATCTTTTGCTCGATTTCTTTCGGTTCGATCTGGTTTGAATTGACGCGAACAGTGACAGGATTTCGCAAAAACTCGCGAGCTAACATTTCAACTTTGCCATCAATGGTGGCTGAGAACATCAATGTCTGACGTTCCTTCGAGAGGGTTTTTACGATGCGTCTGACTTGCGGCATGAATCCCATGTCGAGTAATCTGTCCGCTTCATCCAGTACCAGCATTTCGATACCGGCAAGACTAACCGTTTTTCTCTCTAAGTAATCGAGCATGCGGCCAGGTGTTGCGACGATTATGTCAGCGGTTTTTAAACCAGCCTTTTGCTTTTCGTAGCCGACGCCACCATATATGGTGACGCTGCGCAGCTTCCTGTATTTGGCGAATTTCTCGAATTGTTCCTGCACCTGAAGCGCGAGTTCGCGCGTCGGAAGTAGAATCAGAGCTCTCGGATGGTGCTCCGGTTCGTCCAGACATTCAATAATCGGCAGAGCATAGGCTGCCGTCTTACCGGAGCCGGTTTCCGCGGAAGCCATTATGTCTTGTCCAGACATCGTCAGCCCGATTGTTTTATCTTGAATATCTGTAGGTATCGTGTAGCCGCATTCTGTTAACGCGGAAAGTGTCGGCTTGGAAAATCCAAGCTCTGCGAATGTAGTCAATGTATGTTCCTTATTGCAACCATTGGCTCGTAGCCAACTCATTTCGATAAAATCGGGAAACTTGTGATCCAGTCAACGCCTGTTCTTTTCTTTCCGTAGACCGAACCGCGATTCAAAAAACGTCTTTCGTTTGCCGTTTCCCATCACTAATCGCCTTAGTATCTCATATTTAACCTTAGATGTCAAAAGAACCACGCAAGCAACGTTACTCCAGGCCCGCTTTAGAAGCTCTCCTGTTGAGACACTCGATAATTTAGAGGCGCGCTTACACCTCTTTTTTGAATATGACGCATGGTGAGATGAACGCATCCTCAAACGTTCCGCAAGGCGTCCATCCGTTACTGGTGCGGTTTTCAACAATCTCCATCAGTGTTTTCTTATTATTGAAAACTCCGCCAAATGCGTGCTCCACGGCGTACTGATAATTTTTACCTTTCGGTTTAGTCATCAGCACGAGCGTCGGGCTGAGTCCTCCGTGGACGACGCATTGCAAAGTGAGATCGTTTTTCATCTCTTGTGAAGCTAATTCATGTTCTATGGTCGTGGCTGTGTGTTCGAAGAGCCCGATCGGTACTGTGACTAGCTTGATTTGCATATCGCTGCACGGTTCGTATGATTTGCGATAAACAACCACCGGTTTTGAAATCAAACTGTCAACGATGCAAGCCGGAATCCAGTTCTCCGCAAGCTTCTGCCAGAGCCGTTCACTTATATAAGACACTTCGTCGATTCCTGCAGGTACGTCAAGCGTCTCGATTGTGTAGCGGAGGACGGCTCTGGGGTCACGGATTTTTCTTAAAACCATTAGCGTCTGCCGCACTTCGTCACCGCACGTGTCTACAATCTCCCAGCCTTCAAGAGAACGCTGCAAAATGATGCGGGCTAAAGACTCCATTTCGTCTTCTTCGGGAAAGCGCTTGCGGACTGGTTCCACTATGTGGTCGCACAGTACGAAACTGTTCGCTGTCGTTGATGTAATCATGTTGTCCCTCCAACTGGGTTTTCTCAAGTAAGGCTGAGGGCGGAAGCCGAATCTGTTAGATGTCAACGAGACAAAGCGAAGAGAATTTTTGTTCCCACTGTTTCGAATATTATTAACTGAATGAGACCCCTAACCTGAGGCTGGCAGCCGAATTCGTGATATTCTGACCTAGCCTTCGATCGCTGGTCCGAGGAATAGCATTCGACGCGAGTGCGCCCTTATAACCGTTTACAGAGCTTTTCTGAAAGTTTCAATGCGAGAAAACTGGAGCAGAGCTAGTCAAACACTTGAGTTCACGACGGACGAACTCACCAAGATGATCGCCCCAATTTTGCCCAAGCGGAAGGTTGTGGCCAGCTTCTACGCTCAAGGTGGACTGGCTAATACCAATATTCGTTTGAAACTCAGTGATACACAGACGCCGCTAATGCTGAGGGTGTTCACTCGCGATCCTTCGCAGGCGGAGAAGGAATATCAAATCTATCAGCGCATAAAAGGTCTGGTGCCTGCCCCGCAAGTGTATTTCTATTCCCCGACAAATCCAGTCTCAGGCCATCCTTACTCGATTATGCAAGTAGTCGAGGGCGATCGGTTGGAAACTCTCGTGGAAGGGCTGGATGACAGCTGGAGTGTGGAGGTTGGTAGAAGTGTGGGCGATGCGCTTGCCGCCATCCATAGTGTCACGTTTGAGCGCGCTGGATTTTTCGACGGGCAGTTAAACATCGCAATGCCAATCTCCTTGGGCGCAGATGGCTTTATCGGTTTCGCTCAAAGTTGTGTTGAACAGAGTATCGTTCAGGAGCGTCTAGGCATTGATTTCGTTCATCACCTAATGACGTTCGTCAAGTCGCAGTCGTCAGAGTTCGATTCGTGGCGCTCTGTTGCTTGCTTGACCCATGCGGATTTTGGTGGTTCGAATATTCTTGTTCGCAAACAACAGGACGGCTGGAAAGTAAGTGCTGTACTTGACTGGGAGTTTGCGCTCAGTGCGAGCCCATTCATGGATTTCGGTAATCTCTTGCGGAAACCGCTTGGTTCTGTTTACTCATTTGAGAGTTCGGTCTACGAGGGTTACACCGCGCGTGGTGGCAGCCTGCCGGCTAATTGGCGCAAGCTCAGTAAACTCGTCGACCTGACCGCGTGGTTGGATTTCCTTACCAGACCTACTGCGAACGAAAGGTTGATCGAGGATGCTCGCGCTGTTATCCTCGAAACGATAAAAGAAAACCGCTCGCGATAGGCTATGACCTATCAACATTCACCTGGAACGAGCCGCGACTGAAATTGTGTCGTTCAAGATTGTTTCTTGTAAATTGGTGGCATAGGAGAGATGGTGTGTTCATGGAGACAACATGCGAAGCATCGCTTTCTTTCTCATTGTTCTTGGCGTTTCCTACTTTGTGCTTACAGGCATTGAGTATGCTCGCAACATCCAGGCACAAAATTGGATTGAAACCGATGGCGTCGTCGTCAAGGCAATCAATAGCATTCCGCTCACCAAGTACGAGCCCAATCGATTGAATAACATTTGCTTGTTGGTCAATTGGTCTTACGTGAAGTACTCCTATTCAATCGGCGCCGGTCATTACGATGGTGAGTCGGAGCTTGGACCGCACCTGACCCTGTTTGATTACATGGTCGGGCCGATGGCGGTTCGCTTACCCGACGGTAAGGCTATCAGAGTGCGCTACAACCCGCGCAATCCTAATGAGTCCCGTTTGCCTCTCGATGTTTTTCACCCTGTCGAGATGTTTTTCGGAACTGCGTGTGTGTTTTTCGTATCAGGGCTGCTGCTCTATTACATGAGCAAGATATCGGTCACCGCCGAAGGTGACGATGATGAGTTGAACCAACCGCTAGAGTATTTCGAGAAAAAACGCCGCCAAATTAAGTAAAGCGCCGAACTTTTCGATCCGGCGCTTTCAATGTTTCTCGGAAGTTGAGTCAAGCGACTCAACTTCGGCTATTTGGCCGGAGCGTTCGCAGATGCTTTACTCGAGACCGCTGAGGGCTCGTGGGTTATCAGCTGCGGTTCCTTTTGGGAATCCATCATTGCTTTAACTAGACCGACGAACAGTGGATGCGGATCGTCCGGTCGCGATTTTAATTCCGGGTGGAACTGGCAGGCTACGAAATAAGGATGATTCTTCAACTCGATCATCTCGACGAGAAGTCCATCCGGAGACAGTCCGGAGAAAACCATTCCGTGCTCTGATAATTTTGCACGATGGTTGTTGTTGACCTCGTAGCGATGGCGATGTCTTTCAGAAATGCTTTCTTTACTGCCGTAGACCTTGTACGCGACCGAGCCAACTTGAAGGCTGCAGGGATAGCGCCCCAATCTCATGGTTCCACCTTTGAGAACCACGTTGTGTTGATCCGGCATCAAATCGATTACAGGGAATTCCGTCTTCGGATTGAACTCTGTAGAATGCGCGTCCTTCATGCCTGCAACGTTGCGGGCGAACTCGATTACAGCGGTCTGCATTCCCAGGCAAAGTCCGAGGTACGGAATATTATTTTCGCGAGCGTATGTCGCTGCTTGAATCTTTCCTTCAATTCCCCGGTCGCCGAAGCCGCCGGGAACCAGGATGCCATCAACGTCTTTGAGATATTGCTCGGCGCCGTTTTTCTCGATGTCTTCCGACAAAACCCATTTAATATCGACTTGAGCACCGAGGGTGACACCACCGTGCTTTAGTGCTTCCACGACCGAGATGTACGCATCCGAGAGCATGACGTACTTTCCGACGATCGCTACCGTAACTTTTCTGCTCGGTTTTTTGACTCGCTCGACGAGTTCTTTCCATTCGGCGAGATCCGGTTCCGTATTGGGGAGATGCAGACGCTCCAATACCCGTCCTGCAAGCCCTTCCTGTTCCATTATGATCGGAATTTCGTACAGGTGTTTAACGTCCTTACACTGGATTACGGACTTCAAATCCACGTCAGTGAAGAGCGAAAGCTTTTCACGAATGGACGGGTTTAGCGTACGTTCCGTTCTACATACCAGGATGTCCGGCTGAATACCGCGACTTCTGAGCATATCCACACTGTGTTGAGTCGGTTTCGTTTTCAACTCATTTGTGGTTCGCAGGCTTGGGATCATCGTGCAGTGAATGTAGCAGACGTGGTCTCTGCCAATATCTTTCCGCATTTGACGTATGGCTTCGAGGAAAATCAAGCTCTCAATGTCGCCGACTGTTCCGCCGACTTCCACGATAACGACATCAGCGTTCGACGTACTCGCGGCTTTGCGGAGGAAGTTCTTAATCTCATTCGTGACGTGGGGGATCATTTGAACGGTCCCGCCGAGGTAGTCGCCGCGACGTTCTTTCTCTAAAACGCTTTTGTAGAGCGAACCAGCAGTTACGTTATTCATGCGGCTCAGGTCGGTACTGATAAACCGCTCATAATGCCCGATGTCCAGGTCTGTCTCGGCGCCGTCTTCGGTGACGAATACCTCGCCATGCTGGTATGGACTCATCGTTCCAGGATCTACGTTCAGGTATGGGTCAAGTTTGACGATGGTCGTCAAAATGCCGCGAGCTCTCAGAAGACGCCCAAGTGACGCCGCCACGATGCCTTTCCCCAATGAGGAAACTACACCACCAGTTACGAATACATACCGGGTGTCCATCAGACCTCCACCGAAAACAAAAGATCCCCAACTACAATATACGGCACGGAGCCGCGTTCTACGATAAATGATGAAGAATACGAAACCACTGAAACGTGGTAAGAATCCCAATTACATAGGGAGACGTGGGGACCGAAACCTTTCGCGATTCCAATCCCTGCTCGTTGTTTACTCTGTTTCATGTCTTAGTCCCCTATCCTCGGGACCCTGAAGAAGGCTTTGTCATCGACTTCTTCGCTGTCCGGAGCCGTCTCCATCAGGCGCGCATGGCCCGGAGGTGGAACGACGACATCCTCTCGTAACACGTTAACAACAGGCAGGGCGTGCGACATGGGTTCAACACCGGTAGTGTCGACTTTATCGAGTTGTCCGAAATATTCGATGATGCGGCTGAGCTGGTTGGTGTAAAGGCGCTTTTCATCTTCTGTTAGCGCCAGTCTGGCCAGCTTCGCGACATGCTCGACATCTTTGGAGGTGATCATCTCAAGTCCATGTTTAAGTTATGCCCGAACGCTTTCTGCTATTCTGCCATGAAGATTGTCTGGTGTGAATGATGATTTTTGAACTTGGAATCCTGTTCGTCTCGCTGGTCGTGATAGTAGCGGCTGCGGAGCTCTTTACAAATGGTATTGAATGGCTTGGGCAGCGGCTTGAGCTTAGCGAAGGCGTGGTCGGGAGTGTGCTTGCAGCCGTCGGGACTGCTTTGCCCGAAACCCTGATACCCATTGTTGCCGTCATATTTTTCGGACAACGGGAAGGCGACGAGGTCGGAATCGGAGCGATAACCGGCGCTCCGTTTATGCTCTCAACCCTGACCCTTGGGCTTTGCGGGCTTGCTGGAATGAGCTTTGCGAAGAGCGGAAAACGCGCCGCAGCGATCAACTACAACGAAGTAGTGATGTCTCGTGATTTGAAATTTTTTATCGTCGCCTACGCGATTGGTCTTATCACCGCGGCTTTTGCGACGCACCAGACGGCGAAGTACATAATCGCGTTTCTTATATTGATGATCTATCCGTTGTATCTCTACCAGACTTTTCAGTCGTCCGGAGAGGTGGGTGAAGAGCCCGAAGCCCTCTATATTGACCGCATACTTAAGAAGGGTTCGAACAAACTGCGCTTTATCCTGCCGCAGGTTTTGCTCGGTCTTGCTGGTATCGTAGGCGGTGCGTACTTTTTCGTCGAGTATATTCAGGACATTGCCGACGCGATAGGTTTCCCACCTCTAATTTTGTCTCTCATCGTCTGCCCGGTCGCCACCGAGCTTCCAGAAAAGGTGAACAGCATTCTCTGGGTTCGACAAGGGAAAGACACACTGGCTCTAGGCAATGTGACTGGTGCGATGGTTTTCCAGAGTTGTATTCCGGTTGCGTTCGGGGTCGCCTTCACCCCCTGGAACCTGGACATGGGAATTGTGATGACAGGGCTTGTGGCGATTGGTTCAGCCTCGCTTCTGTTACTGATGGTTAAAACCAAAAAGCTCAGCTTCAACTATCTGGCTTGCTGCGCGATTTTCTACGTCTGTGCTGTTACTGCTCTCATCACGCTTGACGTGCACCTGGGCGGTCCAAAGCCGGAGACCGGTGTTATTCACCACGAAATCTCGCCCCAGCCAAGTGCGCAGTGATCGAACTCACGTCAGGCAGAATAAACAGTTCGGCGCCGTGGCATAGTAATTAAAACTAGCTTGAGGGGCCTTTGATGATCGTCGCCGCTTTCGAAGAGTGGTTTCAGAACACGAACGGATACATGGCAAAGGAATTTCTTTTCGATGACTTGTGGGCTCGAATCCAGCCTGCGATTGCGAACTGGGAGACGCGCGGTTATCAGGTTTGTGGTGCTTCTGAAGATAAACAGACACTCGTGTTTCGCGATCAAATGAATCGGGGCTTGCGGCTGACGGAGTTGAACGCCGATGAGTTTCAATGTCTTCAGTATGTTGAAGATGTCGACTCTCACGACTGGACCGTTTATGTATCCGAAGTTTCTAACCGCACATCAGGTTTTCTCCGAACGCAGGCCTGGTGCCGTATCGGTTTAAAACGAGTGGCTTTCCGGCAGTATTCTAATCAAGACGACGGCGCCGTCGCGCCGGAAGGAATGCATCGCGAGGTTGTTCTGACGCTGGCGGAAGAGGAAGGTCTTCGTCTGGAGGCGCTTGAGGGATGCTCCATCCAGGATATTGAAGAACGAATCGCGCTTGCCTATATGCGTCCGCAGCTAGCGGTTTTTGGTCAAGAGTAATTGAAAGCGCACTCTCAGGATGTGACGCTGTCCGGGTCGAAATTAACTTTCGGACCACTACCGTTTTTGTCGTCCTCAGCCGCCGAATCCGCAAGCTGCTCGCGGATTTCTGCGATTACCTCTTCCGGATTTTTTCCATCCGGTGGCTTGAACATATTCGAGTCGACATGAACCTGTTGTGAGTGATCTTGAGGTGGTGGCGGATAGCAGAAGTCTAAGATGAGCTTCACAGCTGCCGCGACCGGGATGGCTATCAACATACCTAGGGCACCTGCCAGCACCTCGCCGCAGATGACAGCGAAAATTATAGCGAGCGGATGCAGCTCGATAACATGCCCGACGAATTTCGGAATAACTACGTAATCCTCTGTTAGACGGGCGATCCAGTAACACAGAGCAATTAACAGACCGACGTGAACGCCTTTTTGGGCGACGCCCACAATCACCGCCATTGATATCGCCAGTAGTGGCCCGAGCACCGGAACAATTTCAAGTACGCCGCTGAAGATTGCGATCAGAAGCGCATATTTGATCTGAAATGCGAAGTGAAGGATTACATACGCGACCGTAGACATCAATAAAATGAGAAACAGTTGAGTGCGAATGTACTTAGCGACCATGACGTTTATCTGGCTCGATAACGTGACAACAGCCAGTCGTCGCTCTTCCGGCACAAAACGTAGAAGGAAACGGCCGACACTTTCGCTGTCCATTATCAGGTAAATGGATGACACCACTGACACCAGAACATGGAGTAAGCTCTTGGAGAGAATTTCGGTCAAGTGAACGAGTTCTTCCGGCTTGCCGAGCCAGGTTTCAAGGTTTATCACAATGTCACTGGAAATGGTTTGAACATCCATTTGCCAGTTGAAGGTCGTCGACAATTGTTCGAGCAGTTTCGTGACGATTGCATGTCTGTCTTCAAACAGAGTTGCCGCCTGGTCGATGAGCAAGCCGCCAAAGAGGCGGCTGAGAAGTATCATTGTGCCGAGAAAAGCCAGATAGATTCCAGCGACGGCAAAATGGCGAGGCATTTTGCAAGTCGTGCTCACAAAGCGGACGAGCGGCAGCAAGAGATAAGCCAAAATTCCTCCGACTATGAACGGAGGAAATACCTCTCGTACAAGATAGAGGAACCAAAGTAGACCAAAAATTGCCAGCCATCTAAGCATATACAGGTTCTACCCACAGGCTGTCTGAAGTAACGTAGGTGTTGAACAGCCGTCGCTGGCGGCAATTTCAGCAAGAAAATTTCTGAAATTCTGACACTCGCGACGGCTGTTATCTGACTATCTGACGGCCATTTGCTTCGGTTCGAGCTCAGAGAAGTTTTCAACTTTTGCTCGCACCAGTTTCTTCAAATACCACGAAGGTCTGAAGCGCTCGCCGAGTTCCTTATGGTGTGCGTTGATTTCAGTCAAGCACCATTCGAGACCTTTCTCCTGAGCGATTTTCAGCAATCCGCCTTTCATGCCGCAGCCGAATTCCATTCCCGTATCGACGTCAGCCGGCGTGACCACTTCTTCTTGGAGTGCGTACATCGCTTCGTTGAACATTGGAAGAATAATTCTGTGGGCGTCGACTTTCTTGCTGGATTTGCGGACTTTGCCGTCAGCATTGAGTTCCTTGATAATCTCTTCGAGCTTCGGATTGGTTTTCTTTGCTTCGCCTTTTTGAGGAACGGCGCCTTGTTCGTGCAAGTAGAAACCGCTTCCGCTCTTCTGTCCGAGGCAACCGGCCGCGACAAGTTTGTCAAGCAGGGGCGACGATTCGAAGCGCGGTCCATATTCGTTATAAAGGAATTTGTTGACGTGAGCGCAGACGTCGAGACCGGTCATGTCGAACAATGCCAGCGGTCCCATCGGCATTCCGAATTGAACCATCATGTCATCGATTTCTTGCGGTGTTGCGCCTTCTTGCAACGCCCAGAGCGCTTCATTCATGTATGGGAAAAGCAGTCTGTTGACAAGGAAGCCCGGGCATTCCTTCACTCTGACCGGAGTTTTCTTCATTACATCTTTGGTGAGTGCCATTGCGTGTTTAATCGTCTCTTCGCTGGTCTTGACGCCAGGAATTACTTCGACCAACTTCATCACCTGTGCCGGATTGAAGAAGTGCATGCCTAGCACTTTCTCCGGGCGCTTGGTTGCCGCGGCGATTTCTGATATCGAAAGCGCTGAGGTATTCGATGCAAGAAGTGTGTGAGCTGGGCAAATCATGTCGAGCGTTTTGAAGATTTCAAGCTTGACATCGATTTCTTCCAGTGCGGCTTCGATTACGATATCCGGCTCACCGAGCTCGTCATAGCTGGTAGTGCCGCGTACTTTCGAGAAGAGGCGATCTGCGTCTTCCTGTGTCATTGTTCCTTTTTTGACACGAGAGTCGTACATTCTTTTGATGTTTTTAAGGCCGCGTTCGACGAATTCGTCTTTCACATCCTTCAGTACGACTTCAATGCCAGCCTGGCTGAGCACTTGCGCGATTCCGCTTCCCATCGCGCCGGCGCCAATAACTGTAGCTCTTTCAAACTTCATTTGAATGCCCTCACGCATTGATCTTTCACTAGATTCGCCATGCTAGCATGTACGGGAACAAACACCTTGCATATCAATGTTTGTTTCCCTTTTCACTAATCACGCGAAGCCAAGGTACGGGTGGGGTTGTATGGCACTTGCTGCGAATTTACTGAGACGAGTTCCAAACGTTGCTGAGGATCTGGAAGACCAGGCTCCAAAGCATTTGGGTTGGTTGATGCTGACCGGTTTGGGAATCGGTGCCACCATTGGTGCTGGCATCTTCGCGATGCCTGGAATTATTGCAGGCAAGGCCGGACCGGCTGGGGCTCTGTCGTTCCTGCTTACCGGACTTATCGTTTTAATTGTCGCTATCTGCTATGAGAAGTTTTCCCGCCACATGCCTCATGGTGTGTCGGCATACAGTTACGTGTACACTTCAATCGGTGAGGTGGTAGCGTGGGTGGTGGCGTTCGGTTTGTTCATGGAATACAGCTTCGGCGCAGCCGCTGTGGCGATCGCTTGGAGTGTTTATCTTCAAACCGCTTGTGGCTATGAGTTGCCGAAATTCTGGACCGGTTCTCAAATAGAAACTACAACCGCGGCTGTGTTAGACCCAAGTGGTGCTGTAATTACGCCGGCGATCACCGAGTTTCATTTCGGGATAAACTTCGTCGCCATCCTGGTTGTCGCAGTTATTACTCTCATTCTGATGTATGGCGGGGTGAGCAAATCGGCGAAGTTGAACTTCGCGCTGGTCGTTCTAAAAATGGCGCTGCTTGCGATCTTCCTGTGTGCCGGAATTCCTCACGTCAATCCGGCTAACTGGCAGCCGTTTATGCCCAAAGGTTGGGACGGCGTCCTGCAAGGCGCAGCTGTCGCGGTTTTCCCGTACGTCGGTTTTGACGCGCTCTACACATTCGCTCGTGAATCGAAGAGCCAAAAGGATACAACGAGAGGAACGTTTCTCTGCGTGGGAATCGTAGCGCTCCTGTATGTAGCGGTGATGGCTGTTGCGACCGGTCTTGCCCCCTGCTTCTTCGATGGAGATCCGAATAAACCGAATCCGTTGTTCGTCGGTTCCGAAGCTGCGGCACCACTGGCGAAGCTGCTTTCGGCAGCGGGTGAAACATGGACTGCAAAACTTATCGCCGCTGGTGCTGTTCTCGGTATCTTCAACGTCCTTTTGGTTCTATGTATGGGCGGACCGAGAATCTTCAGGAACATGTCGGAAGACGGTTTGCTTCCAGCGATATTTAAAAAGTCGCACCTCGGAAATCCGACATTCGGAATTCTTTTGAATGGCATTCTTGTTGCCGCTTTTGCAGGCTTCATGCCGTTTGGCGAGATTGCAGATATGATGGTTCTAGGCACGCTGATCGCATTCATCTTCGTTTGCTTCGGTGCGATGAGAATGAAACTCGTCAATCCGCTTCTCGCGATTCTCGGTATGGTCGGTTGTTCTATTCTGGCTGCTAAACTCAATCCTATAGTTTTAAACGCCTACGCAATCACCTGCCCGATTGGTCTTATCATCTATGCTGCTTATGGGTATAGAAACAGCAAGTTGCACAAGCAGGGCGTTGAAGGAGCGCTTGCTAAGCAGCCCGACCCGGTTCCCTAATTTTTCTTTGGGGAAACAGCGTCCAGTCGTTTCTCAATCACCTTTTTCGTGAGCGGAAAGCTGGCATCGACCATATCGGTGGTCTTGTCCTTGGCGCCGGAACGACCGCCGAACTTCGCACACATAAGCTCTGCAAAACATTCGTGAGGACCGCGAACATCTTTCTGAAGATAGTATGCAATTTTGCTGCGCACATAATCATCGCGAATTTGCCCACAATCTAATAGATAAGCGTGCTTGTACTCTTCGGTTTCCGAGATGGTGCCCATGTAGTAATCGATGGCGTGACCTAGTTCGTGATGAAGAGTGCCGATCGGATCGTCCACTCTGTCCCAGTCGAAGCCATTTCCAATCGTGTATTCGCACACGACGATGCCGCCGGAATAAAACATTCCAGGACAATCTTTATACGTGTGTCCTTCCATATAGCCTGCTGGTTGCTGATTCTCCATGCCAGGTTCTTTGTCGACCATGGTAGGGGTGAGCCAGATTTTGCACCTTACCTTTTTCAACAATTCAGGCGGATACTCGCGCAATGCTGTTTTGGCCTGGTCGACGAGGGTCGCGGAAACCTGGGGACGATTTTTCAGCGGTGGTACGATTTTAAGAATGTCGTCAACAACATCACTACTGGAGCGGGTTGACCCGCTGCGTACAGCAACGGATGATCCAGTTGATCTCCCCTCCGCGAATTTTTTCGTTCCAAAAACTGCGTAAGATGGGTCGTTAAGATGTTGCGAGTACTGCCGGTCAGATCGTTTCAAAAACTCTTTTATCTCGTAACCCTTGCGGCTTGATGGGAACGTGCGAACCACGTACCAATAGGCACGCATCGCCTCGTCTGTTTTCCTCTGCATGTTGAGGCAATTTGCGTAGTAGACGTAAGCGTCGACATTGTCCGGAGTGAGGCTGGTTATCTTGTAGAACGCATCACCAGCGCGCACGTAATCTTTCTGTTTATAAACCTGGAGAGCGAGTTGGTAGACATCCTGAGACGCTGCCGGCAGGCTCTGCAACAGAGTAAAAGCTAGAAATAATAGAGTGAACTTAGTCGACCGTCGAGTCATCAACCTACCTCGTCGCACCGATTTTATATTCCCGAATTGGCGGATCGCCAAGCCCGATTTATTTTGCGTCTAGCCAATTTTTCCCGGAGCCGACGTCCACCTTGAGCGGCGCCTTTAGCGGTTGACCAAGTTCCATAGCCTTTCTTACGAGGTCTTTAGTCGCTTCCAGTTCGTCATTTGGAACTTCGAGAACCAGTTCATCGTGAACCTGTAAAACCAATTTCGCCTTGCTGCCGGTTTCAATCAGCTTGCGATCGAGTTCAAGCATCGCGAGCTTCATCAAGTCGGCGGCGCTTCCTTGAAGGGGTGCGTTGCATGCGGCTCTCTCATCGGCTCGACGAACACCGGTGTTTCGATCATGCAGATGTGTGAAGTATCTCCTTCGTCCCCACAGCGTGCTTACGAAATTATTCGCGCGCGCTTCTTCAACGGTTTTCGTCATGAATACTTTGACCTTAGGCAGGCGCGCAAAGTATTTGTCGATAAACGTTTGTGCTTCCTTGGTGGAGATGCCCAGGCTCTGCGCAGTCGCAAAAGGTCCTTGCTGGTAAATCAACGCAAAGTTCAAAGTCTTTCCAACACCGCGCATTTCGGTATCAACTTTCTCGATCGGGACGTCGAAAATTTCCATCGCGGTTCTTGCGTGAATGTCTTGATTCTTTTCGAAGGCGTCAATTAGCGTCTCATCACCGGACATATGAGCGAGCATGCGTAATTCTATTTGTGAATAATCTGCTGTTATCAAACTGGAGTCGGGGCTTCCAGTGATAAACGCGCCTCTGATTTTTCGTCCCATTTCCGTGCGTATTGGAATATTCTGCAGGTTGGGGTTACTGCTCGACAGGCGTCCCGTCGCCGCGACAGTCTGGTTGAACTCGCCATGCAAGCGGTTATCGTACTCCAGTATTTCTTTCGGCAATGCGTCGACATAAGTCGAACGCAGTTTCGTCAGGTGGCGATAATCAAGGATTTTGGGAACGATAATGTGCTCATCTTTGAGGGCATCAAGTACGGAAGCGTCCGTTGAATAGCCCGTTCCGCCTTTCGTTTTCGCTTTCGTCTTCAAACCGAGTTGGTCGAATAAAACTTTCTGCAGCTGTTGGGTCGAGTTGATGTTGAAAGAATAGCCGGAGATATCGTAAATTTCGCGCTCTAAGCGCGTCAGTTCGATCGACATCTCGTCCGACAGCTTGCGCAGATATTCTTTGTCTAGCGCAACGCCATTTTGTTCCATCTTCGCCAGCACTGTTGATAGTGGCAAATCCATCTGATAAAGCAGGTAGCGTTGCTCATCGTCGAACAGCGCCGCGTAGTAGCGCGCAAGTTCCAAACCGAGACGGGCATCGTCGGCTGCAAAGGGAGCGACTTTCTCGACAGGCAGCATGGCTATCTCGAAAGTTTTCTTTCCGCCTGCAAGCGCATCGCTAATTGTGCTTATGAAGTAGTTGAAGACTGCTTCTGCTTGATCCTTTAGCGATTGGCGACTGTCCGGATTCTTGATGTAGCTTGCCAGCATCGAATCGCCCACAAGAGGAGCCATGGTCATTCCAGCCCTGAACAGAATATTTAACTGTTGTTTGGCGTTGTGGGCGATCTTCCCAATTTTTGGATCCTCGATAATCACCTTGAGTTTATCTGCCACCATATCCGGTGCGAGCTGGTTGACTCCGAGATAGCGATGGCGAACCGGAACGTATGCCGTTTTTAAATCGGTAATACCGGAAGTGGCGCTTGCAGAAAGCGATCCATCCTCTTCCAGTTTTAATCCGTTGCCCCAGGCGAATGCCCATCCAATGATTTCTGTATCGAGAGAATTGGCGCCATCAACTTTCAGTTCGATTGAAATCACTTCTTGCTTTGCAAGTGTGGAAACGAGTTGATTGAGTTGTTCTTCGGTGGTGATAATGTCGGGAACTGGTTGCGCTGTCAGTTTCGGCAGGTCAATAGACGGTTCGACTACTGTGACTGTTGAAACTTCGATTTTGAGCTGAGTCGTTTCATCATCGCTCTCTTCGGTTTCCAAACCTTGGGGCAACTCTCTGCCGGTAGCGTCTGCGAATGTCATCGGCATGACTTCAATGTCGTTGATGATCGCTTTCAGTTTTTTCTCGAGTTCTTTTTTGTCCTGACCCTTCTCTGAGAACGACGTGGCAAGACAGATCGGAAGACGATTAATGAGGTTTCGGAATTGAAGGCTCTTGAAAAACTTGCCGGCTTCCTGAAGGTCGGGCATCGTCAATTTGCAGGCGTCATAATCCATATCGATTGGAACATCCAGCACAATGCGAGCAAGATGCTGGCTGGCGAAAGCAACTTCGCGTCCTTCGATCAGCTTTGCTTTAACGGCTTTGGCTGTAAGTTCTTCGACGTGCTCATAAACGGACTCGAGCGTTTTGTATTGGGTCAGCAGTTTTACGGCGGTTACAGGACCGATTCCTTTGACGCCTGGAATGTTGTCTGAAACATCACCGCACAATGCTTTGTAGTCGATTATTTGTTCGGGCCAGACGCCCATTTTCGCAAACACCTCCGGTTTCTTATAAGTAACCAGACCGTTCTTGCCGGGCATCATAACTTCAATCAGGCCATCGGCATCGTCGAGCAATTGGAACGAATCTTTGTCCCCGGTCAGGATAACGACACGCCTCCCGTCCCGGGCCGCGCGTTTGGCGATCGTTCCAATCACGTCATCAGCTTCGTATCCAGGTAGTTCCAGAATCGGGATGTTTAGAGCTTCGACGCCGCGTTTAATTAGAGGCCATTGAACTTTCAGATCGTCAGGCATCTCTTGCCGATTAGCCTTGTATTCTGAATAGTTTTCGTGACGAAACGTTGGTCCGGCTACGTCAAAACTTATCGCCAACATGTGCGGCGCGAGTTTATCAATCATGTCGAACAGGGACATGAAGAAACCCATCACCGCCCATGTCGGAACGCCTGTTTTGGTGCGCATTCCTGTGGTCAGGAGTGCGAAGAATGAGCGATAAGCCAACGAGCTTCCATCGACCAAAACAAGAGATTCTTTTTCATCAGAGTTATTAGTCGATGTGCTTGATTCGCTATTTGCGCTTACGTTTGTTTCTATCATCTTCTTCTACAGCTGGCTTGATTTCTTGTCGTGGAGCGGGTTGAACTGATTGCTGCGCCATCGCGTCGGCAAGGGGATGACCTTCCGCATCAGATGGTGCCTCTATTCCGAGCAGTGCCGCGATTGTCGATGAGATGTCTGCGGGCGAAACGCTCGCACCGTATCTTCCTGGTTTCACACCGGCACCGTAAAGAAGAAGCGGGACTTGTGTGTCGTATGAGAATGGCGAACCATATCCGGTGCCGTTTGATTCGCTGGTGAATACGAAACCTGGTTTTGGCGTGACGTAGACTTCGCCGCTGCGACCGAAGTAGTACGCTCTCCGCACCATGTCAGTAATCGGACTGTTTGGTGGCTGGTTTGTGTAGAGTTGCCAGGCTGTGAACACTTCACCGATACCTGGCACAGAATGCGCGATTCGGCCTACTAATGATTCTACATCAGGTTGACGCAGTTTTTGTTTGTCGATGGCATCGAGGTTGAGGTAAAGGTTTGGAGGATCGAAAGAGTCGATCCAGTCTTCTTGTCCCAGCTGCGAATCGAGCTTGGAATCGAGATAAGTAGTGAAGATTTTCGGATCGATGCGACCGGCGTCCAGACCACGTTCTTTCGAGAACTCTGGAATGGCAGGGCTTCCGTGAGTGGCAGTGAAAATGATCGTGGTTTTGTTGAAGCCAACCTTTTCATTGATGTATTGAAACAGTTGAGCGAGGCTCTGATCCATTCGGAGCACGAGATCTTCGGTTTCCTGACTGTACGGTCCGAAAGCCTGGGTAAGTTTTTCACCGGCGTTTAAACTCAACACGAGCAAATCCGGATCCGGATGCTGCCCTAAGAATTCCTTCTCGACCGCCTCTTTTGCAAACTCAAGAGCAACCTGGTTAGCGAAAGGCGAGTTAACAAATGGCTCGTAGTAGTCCTGGTTGGCAGACTGCGAGCCAGCTTGAATCACGTGCGGAAAGATTTTACCGTCTCCAGGACCGGAGCGCTCGTAGGGGTAGTCGTCCTTAGTCGAAGCTGCATACTGGTTTTCCGGCAACAATCGCTGCCAGGGTTTTCCAAGATACTTTTCTCCGGGATGAGTATCGTTAAACGCTTTCACCCAACCGGTAAGTGTTCTGCCGTATTTAGCAGAAGTGACGAAATTACCCGTCTTAGGATCGATCCAGTACGCGCTGTTAGCCAGGCGGCCGGTGAGTAACAGGGACGCATCTTCGGAAGTACCGATGGTGAAAACCTTGCTACGTCCGTTGGTTGCAAGTTTCATTTGATCGCCGATGGTTGTGCCCGAGAGTTTGCAACTGCCGGCTGTGCCATTCGCGCCAATCAATTCGGCATCGTCATTGGTGGCGGATGTCGCGCCTTTCTTGCTGCGGCTGTACCAGCTGTTGCCGACTACTGCCGTATGCCAGGGATGGGCTCCCGAGGAAATTATGCTCGCTCCGACAGACGAATGCGTGGTCGCGCATTTGTAGAAGCAACTCGGATATTGCGCGCCTTGTTCCAACAAGAGGCGCAATCCGCCAGATTGAAACTTATCCCTATATCTAGCCAGGAAATTTTGGGGAAACTGGTCGGCGACAACCAGTACTACTAAGCTGGGTCTGCCGGTTTCCTGCGCCTGGACGGGCAGTTGTGGCCCCATCAGGAAGCAAAGGCTGAGAAACGAAAGGAATACTTTTTGAACTAACTTTGAGGTCATGGTAAAGAATTTGCGCGCGGATGCTGTCAAGGTGTCCCTCCCTGGGTCAAGCTAAGGCTATGTCGAGCCTCGGTTGCGATGGATTTGCATCGCTTGAGACCTTGTATTTTACTTGGTTTTGGTATGAGTTTTCAGCGGCTTGACAGGCTGAATTCTCTTCAAATTACTTTGTGAAAGCGTGCATTTAAGCTATCGCCTTGATATCTTTATCATGTCTCGCGGCTGATTCTGTGTCGTTTCGTTAAATGACATGCGTCACCTGTCCATTGAATCGCCGCACTAGTGGAGAAAGAACCGTCATGAGTGAAAGTACCACCTTGATCAAAAAAGCTGTATTAACCAGCGTTGGAGCCACTTCTAATCTCGATCGCATTAAAAACGCCCTTAACGATGCAATGCAAGATCTTGTCAAGATCGGTCAGGATCTCGTTGATGAGCTCGAAGAGCAAGGCAAAATCAAAGCCGATAACGCTCAATCCTTCCTGCGCGGACTTCAAGACGAAGCGACCAAGAAAACCGGTCAAATCGAAAAGAAAGTAACCGAGAAGGTTCAAGAGAAAGCCAGAGACTTCGGATTTGTCTCGAGAGAAGAATATGAAGAGCTGATCGAGCGCATTGAAGCAATCGAAAAAGCAAATGGTTTGCAACCTCCGGCTCAAGATGAGTCGAAGAAAGCAGGCAAGAACAAAAAATCGAAGAAAGAAGAATCCGGCGAAAACAACAACGAAAGCGCCGAATAGTTCTCGAACGATATAGTTGATTCGAATTTTGAAACCAGTTGTCCGTTAGCCGGACAGCTGGTTTTCTCTTTACTGGTGTTGTTTTGGCCGATTAGAAACGGAAATATTGGAAACGAAACTAGCCTACATTAGCTCCACCGGCACAGGCGGAATCTGAGGTGTCATCAAACGTTTATTCGGATCCGTTATGTATGCGCCCGCGGGCATGCCTTCGATTCGAGGAAGAGGACGTCGGAGCTGAAATTCGACGGCAAGCGAATTTGTGCTCTCCAAGGGGGGCAGGAAGCGCCGCTCCCATGACGTATTCGCCGGACCGGCAATCGACCGCCCGCGACCTATCTCATGGAATACCAGGTCGCGCATGACTACCGACCAAACTACATCCTGAGTGGCACCGGTAGTGGTGGCGGATTTTGCGTAGTAGAATGCCTGGTCTTCAGATACCGGGGTTCCCGCAAAAGGATACTCCGACGCCGTGTGCAGCTGAGCGTTCTTACAGGAGTGCAGTTCCCTTGAATCGATCAGCACCGTGAGTGGTGCCATGTCATCTATGAGCCCGACTTTTGAGATGGTTTCATTCAAACTTTTATTGTTGATGGTCGCGTCGATTGTCGCTACGAGATCTTTGGCCGGGACGAGCACGGGGCGCTGTTTTTGAAACCAGGGAGAGACCTTGCCCGGATCGAATTGACTGTCAGTCGCTGCCCATGATGCCGCTTCGAAAAACTGCAACTCCTTAACCGGATCTTCGATGGGGAGGAAGATTGTTTTTCTTCCGATAAGAAAGCCATTGGTCGGTGCGTCGAAGGTATGCAGTCCATTTCGCAGGACGGTGAAGGTCGTGGCGCAGAGCTCGTAGGTTCTTGCGCTGCACCGGTCTCCATTTTGTAAAACCAGGCGCGCCAGTTCGTTGATATAACGCAGTTGTTCTTTTCGATTGTCGATCGCATGGCAGGATGATTTAAGTTCGGCAATTGCCTGTTCGCTCTTACGCATCTGAGTCTCAATCGTGACCGATTCATCCTTTGATTTGGTCGCATGACTTTTGATGCTCAGCGCTGATAGCGCGCGCGACCAGGAAGCCAGTTCTTGCCGCTTAATCGATAATTTCAGTTCGAGTTCCCGGTTCTCGATTGCACATTGTTTTCTGACAAGCTTCGCTGTCGCCATCGATTCAAGGGCCGCAAGATTCGTAGAATAAACCGCTGTGAGGTACCGCCCGATCAGGTCGGTGTCGAAACCTTTACGTCCTGCCAGATTGAGATTTCCGGCGCGGTCTACGAACAACGGCATCGCGCTCTGCGGATACTCTTCCAGGCGACCGGGATATTCGAAGCACTGTTCGATAGCCTTCTGGCTGTCGCTGTGTGCCCCTGTCGTCTTGGCGAAGCTATGTTCTCGGGCTCCGGTGTCAGCCACCAGGCAGCTGTTGACCGGTGCCGTCGCTGTCTCCGAATCGCCCAGTTGTTTCGGTTGTGGGAGTGGAATCTCTTGATGCAATGCCTTAAGAACCGCTTGAGGATCGGGCGCCGGTCGAAGATGTCTTATCCAGTGATAGATTCCGATTGCAAGAGCATCATTCGGTTTCATCGCCGGTAAAACCGGATCGATCGTAAGTTTGAATTCCCCGTTTCCAGGCACCGCGCCACCCCATGCTTGCTGCCAGTGACCGGAACTTATCCAATTCGATTTGTTTAGAAACTGTGAAGGGCTGCTAAAGCTTTGGGGGAGACCCTGAGGAAAGCGAAACAACAAACAAGTCGGCACCGCTGGTGGTGCGGTGCCGCCAAGAAGAGCACATAACTTACGAACTTTGAAGACCGACCGTGTGTTTGTGGACCCTCTCGGTTCGTACTTGATCTCGAGTAGCACCGCATTTGGTAGCGCCCCTTCTGCGGCTTCGATGAAGTTATTGGGCTCGATAACGGTGACTTGACTTGCATAAGGATAAAATCGGACGACTCGATCTTTCGTTACTGGTACAGGAAAATCCGCTTTGAAAAAACCGTTTTCAGCAAATGTTTCGCCAAGTTCCGACTCCGGAAGCGCGGTGGTTTGCTGCAGTTTTGAATCTGAGTACCGGCCCAGTCGAATTGTCAGGGCTACGGTTTTCAAATCGGTCGGATCTTTTGCTTGCAGGGCTTTCAAAACGCGGGCATGAAGAGATGATTGGGCATCCGGGGCATTCTCGGTCGGCGTTGCCACCGCAGCGAACATTTTCTGGACCAGGCGTTTCTCTACGACGTCGAGAGCATTCAGGTCCTGAACGATCTGCTGCTCCTGACTGGAGCTTCCCAGGCTGTTTGCCACCACGCCGGCTGTGTGCAAGCTCGCCTTTGCCGCATTTAGCGAGGTCGTTCTGTGAGGTTCGATGCCGTATCCATGACGATTTTCGATTGCTGTGTCGCAAAGGGTTATGTGACCGAAACTGCTGTGGGTTTCGGTTATCGCAAGCAGTTGATTCGCAATTGCGGTCGCTTGCTCTTTAACGGGGTCATCAACGCTCCGGTCGACGTTGAGCCGCCCCATGACCAGGATATAAACGGCAATCAAAATCCCGGTGGTCATGGATGCCACCACAACATGCCACATTGGATAATCGCTTTTTGTGGTCGTCACCCTGTCGTAGATCCGAAAACCTTGTCACCAATTCGGTTTGAACCACCGCACTTACTGGATAATACCAGAGAACAGATGGCTTAAAAGACTGCGACGTTTGGTACGATTCTTTTATCGGGAGAAGTAATTGGTTGGATGCTCAGCAAACGCGATTGGCCGCTCGTGAATAGCCTGACGAGCAAACAGACGGGAAGGACAGCAGTGATTCTGTTGATGGCTTGCTTGGCTGCCAGCGTATCAATTATCGGACTGCCCGCGCCATCGATTGGCCGAGAGGACGGTGAGGTGGAAATTCAAGATCCTAGTCTATTGATCGAGGAACGATTGATTGATGAGGGATCGTTCTCTGCCGCTCGGGCTCGTCTGGATAAGCTACAGGTTGAGCGCCCTGATGATGTAAACGTAAAAATCCTCGCTGCTCGATTCTTCCGAAAAATTGGTCTCTGGTCTGTGGCTATCATGGAGTACGAAAAGGTCCGGCGCGTCAAACCGGAAATTGTAGAACCGTACATTGCGCTTTCCGAGATGCATAGGGAAAACCTTAGTACTGAAATCGCACTTGCAATGGCCGAAGAAGCAGTTGCGCGCGCACCTCAGTCGGTGCGCGCCCGCGAGGCCTTGATCTCTGCTTTGATTGATAATCACAACGTCAGTCAAGCGCAGGCGGAGCTACTGGCTCTTAACAAGGCGCGTCCCACTGATCCTGAGGTTCTCTATCTCTCGTTCAAAGTTAAGAAGGCACTTGGAGAACTTGAACAGGCTCGAATCGATCTCGAAAAGGCGATGAAATTGAGTCCGAATAACGTCGCCTGGTATTTTGACCTCTCTGAAATTTATGAGGACACAGGCGATTATCAACAAGCGCGTGCCACCATCGGAAAGTATATCGAGGCTTCTCCCGACTCTACGCGAGCACTCGCCAAGCTGGCGGAAATACTGGAATTTCGCTTGTACGACCTTGACGGTGCAAAACAGATTTACGATCGAATACTGGTGATCGAACCTGACAATCAATCAGCTCTAGCCGGCAAAGATCGGCTTCTGAAGAAGCGCAACGATCTTGCGTCCACGATTAAGAGAAACATCTACAAGTTCTTCGCTTTTATCGTCTCTATTTTTTCTTCGAAAAAGGTCGCAGCTTGAAACCGGCTTTTATCCTTTTCTACCAGCGAAAAGACTGATGAGCAGACCATGTCGCGTGCATAACGAAACGGGCGACTCGAAAGTCGCCCGTCAAAGTTACATTTGAAGTGGACTAAACAGCCGTTGTCGGTTTGCTCAGTACGCGCTTCGGTCCGTGAATCGGATCTTCGATGACGACTGTGTTGTCGCGGTTCGGTCCAACGCTGACGATAGCGATCGGAATGTCCAATTCTTTTGCGATGAAGTTCAAATATGCTTTCGCTTGTTCCGGCAGATCTGCGAACTTCTTGCAGTCGGTGGTTGGTTTCAACCAGCCCTTGAGCGTGGTGTAGACCGGCTCCATCTGTTTGTAGCGGCTGCCGATCGTAGGCATGTCGGTGAAGGTTTCACCGGTCACGCGGTCGCGATAATGTGTGCAAACTTGGAGTTCTTCGAATCCGTCGAGAACGTCGAGCTTCGTGATCGCGAGGCAATCGAGACCGTTGATACGAACTGCATATCTTCCGATTACAGCATCGAACCAACCGCAACGTCTCGGACGACCAGTCGTGGTGCCGACTTCGGCTCCTACTTCCCTGATTTTCTGTCCGAATGAATCGGTCAATTCTGTTGGGAACGGACCTTCGCCAACACGGGTAACGTAAGCTTTCATGACGCCGATGACGCGGTCTACACTGGTCGGTCCAACTCCGGTTCCTGTGCATGCACCGCCAGCGGCAGGACTGGAGCTGGTTACGTACGGATAGGTTCCATGATCGAGGTCGAGGAGAGTTCCCTGAGCACCTTCGAAAAGGATGTTCTTACGATCGCCGACCGCTTCGAAAATCAAGGCTGCGGTGTCGGTTACGTATTTCTTGATCTTCTGACCGAGTTCGTAGTACTCGTTCAAAATCTCTTCTGCATTCAATGGCGGCAAGTTGTAGATGCGCTCCAACAGTACGTTTTTGCGGGGCACCATCCAGTCGAGTTTCGCTTTCAGTACTTCGCGATCGAGCAAGTCTTCCATGCGAATGCCAGAACGGGCGCATTTATCAGCGTAGGTCGGTCCGATTCCGCGTTTGGTCGTACCGATTTTCTGATCTCCACGGCTGTCTTCTTCTGCCGCATCGATGGCGAGGTGGTAGGGCATCGTGACGTGCGCTGCCGATGAGATTTTCAGGTTGGCGTCTTCCAGACCGCGCTCTTTCAAGGCTTCGATTTCGGCTATGAACGATTTCGGGTCGATAACCATTCCAGGACCGAGAATGCAGATTTTGCCGGTGTAGATAATTCCGGACGGAATCAAGTGAAATTTATATGTTTCACCATTGGCTACAACCGTGTGACCAGCGTTTGCGCCGCCCTGATAGCGAACAACGATGTCAGCATTTCTGGCTAACAAGTCAGTTACTTTTGCCTTGCCCTCATCACCGAATTGGGCACCGACTACAATTACGTTTGCCAAAGCTATCTCTCCCGAGATTGGGTTGCCGACTGCATTGTTAGCGACAGGCGAAGAAGGCCGTTAAGGGACCCGGCAACTTAGACCGACAGGCACTCAACATCGCCGCACGAAAAGTCCATTCTTCAGACTTTCCAGAACCTGAATAGTCTAGGCTACACGCCAAGAGCTGTCAATTTAATGCGCTTCTTTTTTGCGCGCTTATTAAGCAAAATCACGGACAGATGAGCCTTTCGCCCTGGTCTATTAGAATTACTTACACTTGGTGAAACCGACGTCATCAAGTATGGGTGCCCGATTGTGTAATATAAAATCGATATCGATCGATGCTTCGCCTCTGAATTTACCCTCCATGACAGTTGTATTTGACCAGGCCTTAACAAAGAGCCAGCCTCTGGTGACGAAGTTCTTCGTTTCTGCGATGGACCAGGGAAAGTTGGCCCATGCCTACATTTTCGTCGGCGGTAATAATCGAGATAAATGGCTTACCGTGCGGCAGATGGCGCTGTTTCTCAATTGTACCGATGGCGAGAAAGCCACTTCCGGTGCGTGCGGAATCAGAGAAATGGACGAAAGTAAGCGCTGCCAGAGTTGCCGCTGGATTCGGGAAGGCAAGCATCCGCAGGCCTGGTTTGAACTAAAAGACCCTGACTCGACGACTACCATTATCCCGGTCGACCGCGCCCGTCAGATTTCAGCCGAGTTGTCGAAAACGTCTTCCTACAAGAGGGTTATCGTCGTCGAGGATGCCAGTCAGGAAGTTTTTCATAGACCGGCAGCCAATGCGCTTCTGAAAACTATCGAGGAGCCAAGAGGTGTGTTGCTCTTTGCCTTCTTCGCGCGCTCCGTTGAGCAGGTTTTACCAACAATTGTCAGTCGCTGCCAGATAGTGCCGTTTCGTCGTGACGGAGAAGAGTTGGTCGGACCAATCGCACTCACAAGCCAGGGAAGCAAGGAAGTTCTCTCGCGAGCGTTGGCTGAACACCGAGAGCTGGTGCCGCTTGTCGCATCTATGAAAGACCGAAAGTTTTTCGAGTGGTCGAAGTCGCGCGCAAGCAGGACCTACGGACGGCACTCCGAAGGGGAGTCGGAACACGCGATCGCGGTTGCTGACGCACTCGACTTCGGAAAAATGATTACTGACCTGATTGACCACGATCACGACAGTGATGCGGTAATCGACGGAGCTGTTTTGACAGAGGTCGAAATTATCGGAAACCGCGCAATAAAAGAGCCGGGCATGAGTGCTTATCTGCGAGATTTGTTGAAACTCTCAGAAGAGGCGAAAACGCACTTGCGACGCTATGTAGGAAAGAAGGCGGCGGTCGATTGTTTCGTTATCGACTGGACGAATTTGAGAAGCAAGACAAGAGCGTAGTTAAGATCTAGTTTTAGTATCATGATTCTGGGAAGGTAATTCGTATGAATTGCCACGCGGATTTTCAGGAGGACTAGAACTTGGCTAAAGGCAAAGGTGAGGATTCACCACCAGCAGCACCCAACCTCGTCAAAGAGATTCTCTGCCCTCAATTATTTCTGGCAATGATCTGCGGCGGCGCTTTTGCATACACGGTCGCTCAGCCGCTCAGCATACCGACTGTGACTGCTCCAGGAATCAAGAAAGCCGATGTGCCGGACCGCGGCGTCAACCCATCCAACATCGACAGTGACAAGATTTTCGCGCAGATAGACGCAGTCGATGCGATGGTTTTGTTGAACAAAGGCGAAAAGGAAAAAGCTATTCAAGCTGCTCTTGAAATAGGGAAGAGTCGCGAGAAACGCAAGGACCCTGTTCAACTGCTGGCTGCAGGCTCAGTTCTTCTAACTTCGGATTCAAAACAGTACAAATGGAAAGGCAATACGCTGCTCGAGAAGGCAGAGAGAGTCGCTCCCAAAAGTCGTTATGTAAAACTTGTGCGTGCGCGCGAGCTTTATAAGCAAGGCCGAATGCAGGATGCCATTGATGAATATCAAGCCTGCTTGAATTTGTCGCCGGAAGACTGGGTTACTCCGCGGCTTGAACTCGCGAACTTGTTCATGATGAACGAAGAAGGTTTGAAAGCCATCGATATGTTCAAGGAAGTCCTTCAGCTCAAGCCTGAAGATCCTCGAATATTGAAGCGTCTGGGTATCACGATGGCCGTCAACTCCGACCACAAAGGCGGTTTCGAGAAGTTTATCGAAGGCTCGAGAATCGAGTACGACAAACCCGACTACAATGCTGAAGTTCAGACTCTGGTAGATAAGAACGCCGGACTTGTGGAAAGCGCTATCAACGACGCTCGCGCGGATGTCGAGAAAAATCCTGACAGTGTCAAAAAGCGGATTACCCTCGCTCGTTTGCTCATATCTGTAAACCGCTTGAATCAGGCTAAAGAGCAGCTGGGCGAAGCGCAGAAACGCCGCGAAACCGACCCGGAAATTCACGAAGTCCTGGCGGAATGCAACTATCGAATGAAGTTATCCGGAGATGCGGAAGCGGAGTTCTCCACTACGGCACGGCTGGAGCCGCTCAACAAGCCTGCAGCACCATCAACCAAAGTGTACCTTCCGACCTGGGAAGATTTACACGAAGAGGAAGTGCTGGAAAAAGAGCCAGATCCCAACGCCGATAAGTAAAGGCGAAAGCCGCTGTTTATCACAGTTATCGAAGAACGCTCGCTTAATTAAGGCGAGCGTTTTACTTTATCGACACTAAGTTGCGGCGGCCGTGGAGTGTTTTTCCAGCTCAGCGAGCTGTTCGTAAAGGGCCCGCTCTTTCTCCGTCGGATTCGATGGAATCACGATTTTAACGCGTATCAATAAATCGCCCTTAGTGGCGTTTTTAGCAGGTAAGCCCCGTTGTTTGAGGCGAAGCATGCGTCCGTTTTGGGTTCCGGCTGGAATTTTGATTTTGACTGTTCCATCTAAAGTCGGCACTGGAGCTTGTCCTCCAAGGACAGCGAGGGCCGGCGAAATCGAAATTTCACAAATGATGTTGTCACCGTCTATGGTGAACTCTGCATGCGGCTTCACTTTGACGCGCAGATAGAGATCGCCGCGACCACGCTGGGTCGCCATTCCCTGACCGGCGATTCTGACGCGCGAACCTGCTCTGACACCGGCTGGAATCTTTACGTCGATGGTTTTCGGTTCGGCTCCCGGCGGTGTGATCTTGAGTGTGCGCTGAGCGCCGTGAGCGAGTTCTTCGACCGTGAGTTCGATGTCAGCCTCCTGGTCGTACATACGTGCCGAACGATCTTGCTGGGTCTGACGCTGTTGACCGGCTCTTTGCTGCTGCTGCGACGCACCGCGAGCGCCGCCTTGAGGCGGCTGACCGAATGTCTGACCGAAGAGAATGTCGAAGAAGTCGGAGAATGACCCTTGCTTGCCGAAGTCGCCAAATTTTTCAAAGTCGAAATTGAAACCGCCGCCGCCTCCGAAATCCGGCGGCGGTCTGAAGTCCGATCCGGCTTTGTAATTCGAGCCCAGGGTGTCGTAGCGTTTGCGTTTATCAGGATCCTTGAGAACTTCGTATGCCTCGGCGATTTCTTTGAACTTCTCTTCTGCACCCTTATCGCCCTTGTTGGCGTCCGGATGAAATTTGCGGGCAAGACTGCGGTATGCGGTCTTGATCTCCTTTTGAGTGGCTGTTCTTGGTACCCCAAGAGTCTGGTAATAGTCTTTGAACTTGACCACCGCAAGCCACTCCTGAATGATTGTTGGTGCGACGAACGTCAGTTTTACTGACGCTGGAATTACTCATTCCTTTGTTCTTTTGTAGCACAGAGGCCTGCTTAATTCCAGGGATTTCTATCTGCTGCGCGGCTACTGAAATCCGATTAAAAGTTGTTTCTTTTGGGCATATGGTATGCGGGTTGTAATGGCTTCGTTGTTGGGAAGAACAGCTTGCCGGGTTGGGGAAGCTCGTTGTTTGAGGGTCGATTGGTGAGCGTTATCGCGCGGTTAAACTCCAGGAGAAGATCCGGGCAGTCGACGGTCGAGTTGGTCTGCGGACTGTTCGTCCTGGTGCCGCTCGTGCTCGTGCTGTTCGATCTGGCAGTCATTGTTATCGGCGTCCAGGTCAACGACCAGACCTGCAGGCAAGCGGCTCGTGCTGCCGCATCCGGCGATCCCGCCAGCGCTACTCAGCGTGCACAAGCGGTTGTCGCTCGCGCCAATCAACAAGGTTCTTCGATGCTCAGCAACTTTACGTTGATTACGCCTCTCGGCTTTACACCTAATTCGGTGGTAGCCGATGCCGCAGCCTTAGTCCCTTATGGTGGAACGGTTTCAGGTACAGTTACTGTTCAAACCGAAGTTGACATACATCCTTTTATCGTCCCTTATGTCTACAGCGGGGGCGCCCCACTCAAGTTCCGGAGCTCGCAAACTTTCCCATTTACCCACGTCGTGAAAAACACGGCAAATTGAGGACCTTCCGGGTCCGCCGACATCTGCTGCCAATAAGGCGAAAAGCGCGTCCCGTACAGGACGCGCTTTTCAATGCTTCGATTTTGGATTCGACTAAACTGTTGCAGCCGCTTTGGTTTGCAACGAGCCCAGATCCAACTTCACTCCTGGTCCCATTGTGGAGCTTACATAAATCGATTTGATGTAAGTGCCTTTGACCGACGGAGGTTTTACTTTGTTGATCACATCGACAACAGCATTGACGTTCTGCAAAAGGCGCTCGTCTTCGAAAGAGAGTTTGCCGATTGCCATTTGAACGAGTCCGCCGTTCTTCTCCGCGCGGAAGGAAACTTTACCGGCTTTCAATTCTTTGATTGTTTTGCCGACGTCAGTTGTAACCGTTCCGTCTTTCGGGTTAGGCATCAATCCTTTAGGACCGAGTACTTTACCGAGTTTGGAGAGCATAGCCATGCAGTCCGGAGTAGCAACGAGTTTGTCGAAGTCGAGGAAACCGCCACCAATTTTTTCAGCGAGATCTTCCGAACCGGCGTGGTCTGCTCCAGCGTCAAGTGCTTCTTGCACTTTCTCGCCTTTAGCGACTACAGCAATGCGGACTTCTTTACCTGTGCCACCGGGCAAAGTAACTGTCGAACGAATTTGTTGATCGTTCAATTTGGTGTTGATACCCAGGCGGAAAGCGATTTCCACTGTGGGATCGAATTTGACGGATTTCTCTTCTTTGAGAATTTTGATTGCTTCAGCAGCGCTGACCGGGTCTCTGTACTTTGCTTTGACTTCGGCAAGACGCTTTTGTCTTTTGGTTGGTTTAGCCATTGTTCCTTTTCCTTATTTATTAGATGCGGACGTCGACGCCTTTACGTCGACTCTCTAATCCGAACCTTGTTCGGTTTGTCGGCAGTGCCGACGTCAATCAATTACTTGATTGTCAGACCCATGTTGCGAGCGGTTCCTGCGACCATTCGCTCAGCAGCTTCGATGTCGACAGCGTTCAAGTCAGGCATTTTGATCGTTGCGATCTCGGTGATCTGAGCTTTGCTGATGCTGCCTACTTTGGTTTGATTCGGCTTAGCCGAGCCCTTTTCAATCTTCGCTGCTTTTTTGAGCAGTTCAGACGTCGGAGGGGTTTTCAAAACGAAATCGAAAGAGCGATCTTCGAAAACCGTGATTTCAACAGGAATGATTGTTCCTTGTTTATCTTGGGTTTTCGCGTTGTACTCTTTGCAGAACTGCATGATGTTCACACCATGTTGACCCAGAGCTGGACCAATAGGCGGTGCCGGGTTTGCTTTTCCGGCTTGAATTTGCAATTTGATTTTTCCAGTAACCTTTTTCACGGCGGTTTAGATCCTTTTAGCGGAGGAGGCTGGAGGCCGACAGAGCGGACCGAGCCGTATAAATATACACAAGCCACAGATCCTACGGCACTTCAGCCATACTTTTCAGCAATTGTAAGCAGATTTAGACTTTTATTACTTGGTTGAACTCAAGCTCAACCGGCGTAGCGCGTCCGAAGATGATGACAGAGGCTTTGATTCGCTCTCTTTCCAGGTTGACTTCGGTAACTTCGCCTGTAAAGTCGGCGAACGGTCCGCCCGTAATACGAACGAAATCTCCGACCTTGACGTCGATGGCGGCGGCTTTCTTGCCCTTGACTCCGCTGGCAGCGATTTGGCGTCTGAGGATTTTTCTGATTTCTGAATCTTGTACGGGAATCGGCTTCTTGCCTGCGCCAACGTATTTAGTCACGCCCGGAGCTTCTCTGACAACTCTCCACGAATCGTCGTCGAGGATCATTTCAACGAAAACGTAGCCGGGGTACTCACGCTCTTTTTTCTCGACGCGCTTGCCGTCTTTGACTTTCGTGACCATCTTTTCGGGGACGATAACACCGAATATTTTGTCTTGCGCGTTCATGGTGACAACGCGTTTTTCGATGTGTTCCTTCACTTTATTTTCGTGGCCGGATGCGGTCTGAACTGCATACCATTTACGTTGTCCGTCGGACTTGATGAAACCCATTGTCCTGCCTCTTTCTCCTGAATTTATGGATGTGGGGTTGTGGGTGTTGCCGGCGCCGGTGTCGCAGGAGTGCTAGGTCCTGGAACTGACGCTCCCGGTGTCGCCGGTGGTGCCGTGGGCGCTGGTGTCGTGGCTGGTGCCGGAGTCGCCGACGCTGGTGGTGCGGTTGTCGGGGTGCTCTGTGCCGGAGTCGAAGTCGAAACAGGCGGCGGTGTCACTGGTGTCGCCCCTGGTGCCGGAGCGCTGCTCGTCGGTGCCGTGCCTGGTGCTGCAGGAGATTGTTCTGGGAGCTTCTCTTGCGGCGGTAAATCTTCTGGTCTTGTTCTCGGTCCGGGACCCTCTTGAGGTGCTACCGGAGTGAACATGCCGTTATCGTCGGTTTTTGGTGCGGTGATCTTAGCCAAGTGCTCGATAGGTCCGAAAACCCAGTTGCCCAGCGCATAGTCGAAGCCGAGTACCATTACGGTAATGAGAGTTACAAGCACGATGACGCTCGTAGTCTCCTGCACCACCTGGCTGCGGGGCGGCCAGGTAATCTTCTTCGCTTCTTTTACAACTTCCTTGAGGAATACGACCGCACCAGTGACGACGTTTCCAGATTTTTTCGCGTCAGCGTTCTTGGTGCTTTTAGGTTGTTGAGGGGCATCTGCGTGGGTGCCTTGCATCTTATACTCGTCCTTGGCTCTCGCCTGTTCGGACATTCCGAGGTCCGCATCTCTTATGAACTGCCTGTTCTTTTCTATTTAGAAAAGATTCGCGCCCTGAAGGAGTCGAACCCTCAACAAACATTTTGGAGACGTTCGTTTTACCATTAAACTAAGGGCGCTCACAGTCCATCTTACTCCGATACCTTCTTCGTCGCCGCGCGCCGATGCGCGCGGTTGTGACTGAAAGGCGGATGCAAATTACTTCTTGGTTTCCTTGTGCTCTCTGTGGGAGCGGCAAGTCTTGCAATACTTCTTGATCTCTATGCGATCAGGATCATTGCGTTTGTTCTTCATCGTCGTGTAGTTGCGGCACTTGCACTCGCCGCATGCGAGCGTGATGATGATTCTGTCGTCCTTCTTGGCCATTGTTCTGTCCTCGAATGGGCAGCTGAAACTGCCCCGTGGTCAAATTCACTTTGCCTTCTACCAATATTGTCTTGAGAAAAGAAGGCAAAAAAAACTGCCCCCCGGTGGGTGGCAGAAGATCAGTATATCTAACCGGTAGAAGAGCGTCAACCGGGCTGTATCGGGACGTTTACTTAGTTTGCGGTCAAAACCGCCTGTTTCGATCTATAAAATGTCTTAACTCTTTTCTCTATATATTGCGTAGTTTTGAAACGGTCACGATGATGTACGATGCCCTGAGTTCCGCTGAGGGACGAAGATACAACCGCTTACTACTATGTGAACCTGGAAATTACAATTACTCGTCACTTTCTCGATTTTCTTAAGCAGACCTCATCTATCGTACTGTCGGCGATTCTGCTTTTCGTCGGACTTGGTCTTACAGGTTGCAGTCCCAAGGCGCGTTTTGTGCCGGGCGAGTTGCGTATGAACTTGGGAACGGAACCTCCTTCGCTTGATTGGCACATTACAACCGATGGAACTTCCGGGGATGTGATTGTGAACATCATGGCCGGATTGACGCAGTATCAGCAGGATTTGAAGTGCATTCCAAGTGTCGCCAAAAGTTGGGATGTTCTTGATGACGGTCGCCGCTATGTTTTTCATCTTCGTGACGATGTTTTCTGGACTGACGGAAAGCCAGTCACTGCCTATGATTTCGAATACGCCTGGCGCCGGATTGAAGATCCTAAAACCGGCGGTGGTTACGCTGATTTTCTGAATGATGTCGAGAATGCGCAGGAAATCAACGGTGGACAGATTACCGATCTGACGAAACTTGGCGCCCATGCTCTCGACGAGCACACGTTCGAAGTTCGGCTTAAGAAACCGGCCGCGTACTTCATATATCTGACGGCCCATTGGTCCACTTACCCGATGCGCAAAGATGTTGTCGAGAAGCATGGCGATCGCTGGACGGAGCCTGACAACATCGTAACCAACGGTCCTTTTAAATTAGCGAAGTGGCAGCATGATTACAAAATCGAATTGGAGCCCAACGAAAAATTTTTTGAAGGCCGACCTAAACTGAACAAAGTGAAGATGTTCATGGTTTCAGAACAGTCAACAGCGTTTGCACTTTTTGAAAACGACGAACTTGATTATGTCGACAATCGTAGTTTCTCTACTCACGACGTGGACAGGTATCGAAACGACGCCGGATATATTCGCGTTCCTTTGTTACAGGGAACCTATCTGGGTTTCAACGTTCTGAAGAAACCATTCGATAACAAACATGTTCGCAGAGCCGTTTCCATGGCGATCGATAAAACCGTTTTTCCGAAACTTTTGCGCCGCGGCGAGCGACCGTCCACTTCGTGGATTCCGGAGGAGTTGCCCGGTTCATCAGAGACTTCGGCATTGAAGTTCAATCCGTCCGCGGCCAGGGCGGAATTAGACGCCGCAGGCTTTCCTGAAGGTAAAAACTTTCCGAGCGTTCAACTACTCTATCCAAATCGAGAAGATACAAGGCTTATCGTTGAATCAATTCAGGCTCAACTAAAGAAAAATCTGGGAATTTCAATTGAATTGTTGAACCAGGAGTGGAAGGTCTATCTCGCCACACGGAAGAAAGATCCGCCACCACTCTTCCGCGCCAACTGGATTGCGGACTATCCTGACCCTGAAACTTACATGAATTTGTTCACCACCGGTAATGGCAACAATCACACTCGGTGGTCCAACTCCACATACGATAGACTGGTTCAAAACGCGGCGGGTGAGCTGAATGTTGATAAACGGGCGGAGATGTACCGGCAGGCTGACACCATTCTGTGCAAGGACGAGGCCGCAATCGTTCCAACCTTTGTCAGCACTCAGAATATTCTGATGAAACCCTGGACGAGTGGCTTAAAGTTCAACGCTCTCGATATTCATATCTTGAAGCACGCCAACACCGCGGAGGCCGCGAAGTAGACAGATGCTTTCGTTTATAGTGAAAAGAATTCTTTATGCAATTCCGGTCCTCTGGATAGTTGCGTCGCTAACGTTTCTACTCGTGAGAGTAGTGCCGGGTGGACCGTTTGATTCGGATAGAAATTTGCCCAAGGAAATCATTGCAAACCTTGAGGCCAAATATAACTTGAATAAACCTCTCCATGAGCAGTACTTTCTCTATCTTGGTCGGCTTGCGAAGGGCGATCTCGGAGTTTCATACAAATACGCAAATAGAACGGTCAACGATATCATCGGCGATGCGTTTCCGGTGTCGCTGCAACTTGGTTGCCTCGGACTGATGATCGCTATTTGTATCGGAGTTCCCCTTGGAGCACTCGCCGGTGTCAATCGTGGAACACTGATCGACTATCTCGCGATGTTTATGTCGACTGCCGGAATTTCACTTCCTTCTTTTGTCATCGGTGCTGGATTGATATTCTTTGCCGGCATCAGTTTAAAGATCCTGCCGGTCGCTTTGTGGGAAACGCCTGCGCACATGATACTGCCAGCGGTGACTCTCGCCTTTGGTCCTGCTGCATACCTCGCGCGCTTGACTCGTGGTAGCGTCCTTGAAATTCTAGAAAAGGACTGGGTTCGAACTGCCCGCAGCAAGGGGCTGTCCAAGTTTTCCACAGTGGTGAAACATGTTCTGCGCAATGCGCTCGTGCCAGTTGTTACCGTCCTCGGTCCAATCACGGCAACATTGATAACGGGTTCATTTGTCGTCGAATATATCTATGCTATTCCAGGCATGGGGAGATTCTTCATAACCGCTGTGAGCAACCGCGATTATGATCTGATCATGGCTACAACTTTGATCTTTTCGATTTTGCTTTTAATCACAAACACAATTGTTGATATCACCTACAAATTCCTCGACCCCAGGATGGAGGTTGACGGATGAAGACTGTAAAACGAGATGTGTTCACGCGCGTGAAGAAAATTCCTACGGCACATTTTTCAATGTGGGTAATCGGCGCAATCTGTTTTATCGCTCTCCTTTCGTACTTCAACGTGCCTTTCACTCCATACAGTTTTGATGAAACTTCGGAACTAGTGCTTGCCGGGCCCTCTGTGCAGCACTTGATGGGAACCGATGAATTGGGACGTGACGTTCTGACCCGGGTTATTTACGGCTCTCGTTTATCAATAAGCATTGGTATCGTCACCGCAATCGTGGGATTTGTGATTGGAACCGTATATGGTGCGGTTGCCGGATACCTGGGCGGCAAAGCCGACAGCATTTTGATGAGAATTGTCGATGTGGCATACTCACTACCTGACTTGCTCGTAATGATTCTCATCGGTGTCTTAATCGGTCGGGGAACTATGGGCATCTTGCTTGCTCTGGCGCTGACGAGCTGGCGGGGGACGGCGCGATTAGTTCGCGCACAGTTTATTCAACTGAAAAACGAGGAATTTGTAGAAGCCGCTCGGGCTCAAGGACAAAATCATGTTTTGATCGTGTTGAAACATATGCTGCCGAACTCCCTTGGACCGGTAATCGTGGCAATGACTTTCACCGTCCCTGCTGCAATTCTTTCCGAATCTACTTTGAGCTTCATCGGTCTCGGGTTGTCACCGCCGGCTTGCAGTTGGGGCACACTCGCAAGCGACGGATGGAGAGCGCTGCGCACTCATCCGCATTTGATTTTCTTTCCGAGCATGTTCATCTTCATGACGGTGCTTTCGTTCAACTATCTCGGTGACGGTTTGCGAGACGCAATCGATCCCCGAACCAGAATTTGATCCGGGTTCGCCACATCTCTATTGTAAACGTAGTATACGCGAAATCCAGAGATGCTCTCTGAGGCATGGTTTGCAGACAATGCCCCTTTTCAGCACCTAACGGTGTCTATCCACGAATGCCGGATTTTTGAGATTCCGTCATTCTGAGAGCGCCAAGCCTCCCGTTTTGAAATCTGGAAAGCATTGTGAATCGTTCGTTTTGGGACAGTCGTTCGGATGCGCAGGGATTGTTTTGTATACAATGGATTTGAGGCAGAAATTCGCTGAATACAAAACTAGCTCGGTGTGGCGGCCGGGCGTTTCCAGACTGGAGTTTTACATGAGCGCTCGCAAGAGAGCTATTATCTTCGCTTTTCTTTGTTCGACATTTCTAACAACGCTCGCTCTTCCGGCCGACGCAGTGGATGCTGCTCGCAAGGCTGCTATGGAAGCGGAACTTGTGAAACTGAATTCGATGCTTAAGACTAATCCTGATGACGCGACACAGTATTTCACCCGAGGCTGCGTTTACCGTGTCTTAGAAAAGTGGGATGTGGCCAGTCAGGATTTCACTGCCACAATCGATCGCAAGTCACATGACTGGCAAGACGAAGCTTACGAGGGGCGCGGTATTTGCCGCATGCAGCTCGGTCTCTACGGAGACGCGCTCACTGACTTCAACTTTGCCCTGAAGCTGAATGCGGGTCTTTTCGAAGCGCGCAAAAATCGCGCCTATCTTCTTTACAGAATGGGCTATCCGGCGCGCGCATTGCCTGAGATCAACGCGCTTCTGGCGATGTCTAAATATCAACATGACCCGCAATTGCATCTTTACCGCGCCAAAGTAAATTACGCACTCAAGAATTACGCCGGAGCGCTTGCTGATGCCAACGCGGTTTTAGCGGTAGATAAAACGAATGTCGATGCCGGTGAAGAGCGGGCACGCGTGCTGCTGGCTCAGAATCAACAGGCGCAAGCGATGACGGAGTTGACAGAGCTTATCGCACGATCGCCCAAGCGTGGCTCCCTGTGGGGGCTGGTCTCTTTGGTTCACTATGGCGCACGTGATTATAAACAGACGATTTTGAATAGCGGTAAGGCTTATGAATTGGGTTATTACAGCGCGGAGCTGCTGGCCGCTTGTGCTGACAGTTACGGTAGAGTAGGTGAGATGGAAAACAGCATAAACAGCGCCAATGAAGCCATAAAGATGAACCCTGCCATCGGGCTTGCCTACCTTGCCAGAGGGCGAGCATACCGGTCACTGAAGAAGCTTGAACTTGCCAGGGCCGATCTCGACAAAGCCAGCAAACTTGGTTACAGAGACCAGTAAGTTCTCTGTGGTACTAAATACGATATCAATTGTCTTCCGGTTTCGTTTCATCGCGTGCTAGGTTCGTCCAAACCGTGGTAAAGAACATCTAGCGGCTTTTCTTCTGCGAATGCCGTATGATGCAGTTATCATCGGAGAGGGACTGAAGTAGCATGACGAATAATGGCGCGGTTTTCTGGAAAAACCTGACGCATACGGGACTGGTAGTCTCGAGTATATTTCTGGGTTCAGCAATGTCCGCGAATGCTCAGGAGCAGGGATGGGCTCTCACCCAGCGCAGCACGCAAATGGGCGACCTCTATACCTATGTTTCGCCCAATGGCTTGAAGTGGACGGTTCCTAAAATCGGTGCGAACATTGCCACTCAGGGACCGGGTTGGAATGTCTCCATGTACAACGATAAGACAAAGTCCTACTACACGACAACGTTCCAACAGTGGCAGCAGACGATAATGCGAAAGGATCAACGCTCGCTGGAAATGAGACAGCGCCCGTGGAGCAAGGCCGGAAGCGGAAATGTCGCGGGGTTGAAAGCGACCAAATATATAATGCAAAATTCAGCACCAGTTGCCGGTCGCAGAAGTTTAAATGCCGTGGCCGCAGCCGAGTGCTGGGTAGCCGATGACATAACGGTGCCGGCGGCAGTGGCTGATATGCTGGCCAACACCTACGGAATGCCGAAGACGAAGTATTTCCCGCTCAGGATTTCTTATACTGGCACGGACGGCAAACCAGGCATCGCTCTTGACACATATAGAGCCGAAGCTCGCGCTATGCCGGCAAATGCCTTTGCTTCTCCTCAAGGTTACAAGCTGGTTGCCAGCCAGGCTGAAGTGTTTATGGACGATGAAACTCAGCAGATGATGAACGACATGGCGTCCGAAATGGGTTTGGACGCGCCGCGCCGCCCGCAGCAGCGTCCAGCGATGACTACTCAAGCGGCACCAAGAGGAATGGGAGTGCGGCATGATGCGCAGCCGGCCCAGGGAAACAACGACCTTTCGAAGATGCTTGATGCGCTCAAGGGCGGAAAATAAGCGAGCGTCCGTTTTTACCGGAAAGCAGTAAAAATATGAAGGTGCGTGGAATAACTTGATTTGGACGGCCCGGCGGCCGATAAATCGGACAAGTGGAATCAGTCGGAGGCGCCTCCAGAGGATTAAGCAGCGGTGCTAGACGCCAATTTTCGGTTCAACCTCAAAATCGTTCACAAGGGAGCCATTCTGGTCCTTGTGCCTTTGCTTTTCGAATTGGTGTTTCTGGCGGTTTTGACAGAACTGTTGCACCGAGCTGAAGTTGAAGTTCAGCGTCAGGTTCGTTCCAAAGCGATTATTTCGCAGGCTAACACTCTGTCCAAATTGTTCTACGACGCGGGCGTTGCGATGGGTGGATATTCGATCACGAAGAGCCCGTTGTTCTCCGATCGTTATGACAAGATCGTCAGGCAAATTCCTCAGGATCTGGCTGAACTGAAAAAGCTGGTTGGTGATAATCCGAAACAGCAAACAATTCTCGAGAACCTGCAGAAGATCACGGTCACTGGTTTGAAAATTCTCGGTGAAGCAAAGGCTGCCATCGACGATAACCGCGTTGACGTCGCTCAGTTCCGAGCGCGACATATGTACAAGGAAATCCGTTCGCTAGCCGACAAATTGCAAGATGAGCTACGCGGATTGACCGAGGATGAACGCCGAATCGAGGCGGAGAGCCCGGAGAAACAAAACCGTTCTCGAACGATTTTGAAACTCTTCCTTGTCGCTGGCGTTGTTTTCAATATATTGATCGCCTTTGTCTTACTATGGTTCTTCACGCGCAGTATTAAAAACAGACTGGACGTGATGACGGATAACTCGTTCAGACTGGCTCGTGGTCAAGCTCTTAACCCGCCTGTTGGAGGCGGTGACGAAATCTCTCACCTCGACGGCGTGTTTCACAGTATGGCTGACGCTCTCATGGAAGCCGCACGGAAAGAGCGCGCCGTCATCGATAACGCAGTCGACGTTATCTGTTCGATTGACATGGACGGTAAATTCGTTGCTTGCAACCCGGCTTGTTATGAGAACTGGCAATACAGTCAAGAAGAGCTTCTCGGCAAGCGCTTCATCGAAATTATTGCGCCCCAGGATATTTCTGAAACCATTAAATCGGTGCGCGCTGTTCGTGCCGAAAAAGGCAACATGCAGTTTGATAACCGTGTTCGTAGAAAAGACGGTACGGAAATTTCAGTTTCGTGGTCAGCTTATTGGTCGGAAAAAGAACGAGCGATGTTCTGCGTAGCTCATGATATTACCGAGCGAAAACTGGCTGAAGAAGCTATTCGCGCATCAGAGCAAAGAATCAGAACGATTATCAACCACATGATTGTAGGTCTGGTTATCGTCAACCAGGACGGTTTCATCGAATCGATGAACCCCGCTGCTGAAGGCATTTTTGGATACAAAGCCGAAGAGATCGTTGGTAGGCATTTGCTTGCTTTGTTCGGCGATTCGAAGTTCTTCTCCGAGCATAATGAAAACGATACGATGGCGTTTATGGAAACGCTCTTCAACCAGGCGTTAAACCGCATCGGAGAATTCGATTGCATCAAGAAAAACGGCGAAGACTTCCCCGTTGAGTTGTCGCTGTCGGAGCTGAAGACGCACGAAGGCGAGCGTTATATGGCGAACGTCCTCGACGTTTCCGAAAGAAGGGAAGTCGAGCGCCTCAAGAAAGAATTCGTTTCAACCGTTTCTCACGAGTTGCGTACTCCGCTGACGTCTATTCGTGGATCTCTGACATTATTGTCGGTAGGCGCGATGGGCAAATTGCCTGACCAGGCGCAGAAGGTAGTAGGTATTGCAGAGCGAAACACAATTCGTTTGATCGGGCTTATCAACGACATCCTTGATATTGAAAAACTGGAAGCCGGAAAGCTCGATATGGTTTTCGACAACTCGCCAATGATGGATATTCTGGAGCGGTCGGAACAGTCGGTTCAAACCTTTGCCGCCAACAACGGTGTCAAGCTTGAAATAATGCCGTCCGACGCAGTCGTTTATGCTGACGGCGACCGGATTGTTCAGGTCATCGTCAACCTTTTGTCTAACGCAATCAAGTTCTCTCCGCGAGATGGCACCGTTACGGTCGTCACGGAAAACGCTGCCGGTTTCGTCCAGGTGCGAGTTATCGACAGAGGTCGCGGCATTCCTGAGAAATTCAAAAAACTTCTGTTCCAACGATTCCAGCAAGTGGAAGCATCCGACGCCAAGAAGAAAGGCGGTACAGGATTGGGTCTTGCGATTTGCAAAGGCATCATCGAGCAGCACGGCGGTCAGATTGGTGTCGAGTCCGAAGAGGGTAAGGGTTCGACATTCTGGTTCCGCATTCCGCCAGCAAGAACTGACTCGACTCTGGTCGTTACCGGTGCAAAAGATCAGATTGTTTCTTGATGTCGAAACAACCTCAAATCTTTCTGGTTGCAATCGTGTAATTCACTTGCCATGGGGAATAAAAGGCTTATCTGAACGAAGACCTTGGCGGGTCTAAAGTGTTAAGATGTGCTCGGGCTCGGCGCTGGCGGTTTTTCTTAAACCGCGGACAGAGCCGATAGAACGGGGCGAGGCGCTGGCCTCGGTGTGCAAGAAAGGGGACGTTGCCCGGGATGAAGGTTCTCATAATTGATGATGAGGAGGACTTTCGCACGATCGCCTCGAGTTGTCTGGGGCTGCTCGGTGGCGCCGAAGTCGTGGAGGCATCGGATGGCGAGGAAGGTCTCAAGAAGGCGGAGAAAGAGCAGCCGGACGTTATTCTGCTGGACCTGGTAATGCCTGGAATGGATGGCACGCAGGTTCTCACTAATATGCGGAAGAATCCGGCGACCGTCGATATTCCTGTAATCTTCGTGACGACCAAGGGCATGTTCGACGGCTTCGACGAGATGAAGAAACTGGGCGCTCTGGCCGTAATAACAAAACCGTTTGATCCAGTTAAATTGGCCGATCAAGTGAAAAAGATAGTGGAAGATGCAAAAGCTGCTGGTTAGTTGAGTCGGAGGTTTGGTTGGTCGCGTCCTGGCGGGCGGTTGTGTGAACGGTTGAGCTGATACCCAAGAAAACGAGGGGATGACAATGAGAGTACTCATCATCGACGATGAAGAAGATACGCGAGAAATCGCTAAAATGAGCTTGAGCTTGTTGGGCGGTCTCGACGTGATTGAGGCCGAAAACGGTGCGCATGGCATTGAAGTGGCTTCCAAAGAAAGACCAGATGTAATTTTGCTGGACATGATGATGCCCATCATGGACGGTCCATCAACGCTGGAAGCGCTGCGCACCAACGAAGCGACCCAGAATATACCAGTCATTTTCTTGACTGCAAAAGCGATGACAACGGAGATTGAGAAGTTGAAGCGCATGGGTGCAACCGGCGTTTTGACAAAACCATTCGACCCGACCACGCTCGCCCAACAAGTACAGGCAATTTTGGAGGCCTAACCGTCTGATGCAGTCCTGGAAGGAGACCTTCGGGGAGCTAAAAGAAAAGTACCTCAAGAGATCGACCGAACGTTTGGCCGAAATCCTAGAGATACTTGACGGTCTCTTTTCTAATCCTTCAGACGCAGAACTAATTCGCCGGCTGAGCCGCAACTTCCACTGGCTGGCCGGCTCCGGCTCAATGTACGGATTTCAGGAAGTCTCTCAGCTCGGCGCTGAGGGTGAACAATACTGCGAATCGCTACTTCGTGGCGACGTTGTACAGCAGCCCGCCGATGTTCAGAAGCTCAAGGCCCTGATCTCCGAGCTTTCATCGATTTTTTCGCGCGGTGATGGGGAGACGACGCCGCTGTCGGCTGCGCCTGCATCGAATGAAGAACCGCTTACGCGTCCGCCTGCCTACAACGAAGATGTTAGCGACAAGCCCGTTATTTTGATCATCGATGAGGACCAAAACAATCTTGCTGCGCTCACGCAAATGTGCGACGAGAATGGCATGGCTGTTCGTTCTTCTCGCAATATCGCTCAGGCAATGAGTGAGTTGTCGCGGTCGATGCCTGACGGTTTGATCCTTGAGATTCCGCTTCCGGACGGCGATGCGTATGAGCTCGTTGAAAAAGTTCGCGCTATGCCGCAAGGCGAAGAACCTGCAATCATTATAGTCAGCAAGCAAACCGGCTTCCTCGACAAAGTTCGTTCGATTCACTGCGGTGCTGATGCTCACTTCGAAAAACCCGTCGACATGAAATCCATGCTTCGACGATTGCGTTATTTACTCGATAAAAAACGGCAGGAGCCACCAAGAATTCTCTCAGTCGAAGATGATCCGGATCAAGCAGCATTCATTCGCGCTTTTCTGGAATCAGCTGGATATCAGGTTCGCACATGCACGGATCCGAAACACTTCGATTCGTACATGTCACAGTTTCAACCGGATCTTGTTCTTCTCGACGTCATGCTTCCGGGCATGACAGGATATGAATTGGCGCGTTATATAAGGCAAGATGAGCGCCACGCGACATTGCCGGTGTTGTTTCTCACTACACAGGGACAACTCGACGCACGCATCGAGAGTGCTCGCGCCGGTGGAGATGATCACCTGGTGAAACCCGTTCCCCCAGCTCTTTTGCTCAACAGCGTTTCATCGCGGTTGGAACGCTCGCGCTTCCTCAAGACGTTGCTACATAAAGATGGTCTGACCAACCTGCTGAATCATACTGCGTTCATGGAGCAAGGCGGCGCGGTCGTCGCGCAGCAGCGACGTCAAAAAGGACCGGTCGCATTGATCATTCTCGACGTCGACTACTTCAAGTCTATAAACGAACGTCACGGTTATCCCGGCGGTGACAAAGTTCTTGTTGCGCTGTCGCTTCTACTCAGAAGACGGCTCCGGCAGTCGGATATCATTGGTCGTATCAGTGGCGATGAGTTTGCGATTATTGCAGAGAGCCTGGACGAACGAGAGGCGACCACTCTTGCCAGTCGAATACTTTCAGACTTTGCGGCAATGCAGCACGTCACGCTTTCGCACTCTGGATTTTATGCCACATGCTCGGCGGGCATAGCCATACTCGACGAGAAGAAGGTCACGCTGGAGCAGTGGGTCAATCAAGCGTACACAGCCTTGCAGGAGGCGAAAACAGCTGGTCGTAACTGCGCGGTAGCATTCAATCCACAAGGTAGTACCAAGCATATTCCATGACGTCGACGGGTGGAGTTAGGGTAGCAGTTTTGGGTTCCGGCGCGTGGGGCTCGACTATTGCGTGGCTGCTTGCCCGGCAAGGAAACGTTGATGTCAGGCTGTATTCCCACAATCCTGAGAAAGTGGCACGCATAAAGGAAACCGGTTTGCTGGAAAAGCCGGCACCAGTAGCGGTGCCGGAGCGTTTGAACGTTTCATCGGATCTCGATGCCACCGTAGATGGTGCTGGCATAATTATCCTCGCTTGTACCTCGCAAATTATACGAGACCTGTCCAGGAGTTTGCGACCGATTATCGGAGCCGGGAGTCCTATTCTGGTAAGTGTCGCCAAAGGGCTCGAACTCAATTCTAACCTTCGTATGTCGGAGGTTTTGAAACAAGAGCTGCCTGGAATTCGAGTGATGAGTTTGTCCGGTCCGAATCTGGCTTTTGAGATTCGTGCCGGTCTTCCTGCTGCCGCTGTCGTAGCCGGAGACGTGCTGGATGATGCGAAACTTGTCCAGAAGACGTTGAGTACAAGTAGTTTTCGCCTTTATTCTACTGACGATTTAATTGGTGTCGAACTTGGTGGCACTCTGAAAAACATCATTGCCATCGCAGCTGGTGGCTCTGACGGTTTGAATCTGGGTGTGAACGCGAAAGCGGCTTTGCTCACGCGCGGATTGACGGAGATGAAACGCCTGGCATTGAAATTGGGAGCGCGCGAATCCACTCTGTATGGTCTTTCCGGGATGGGCGATATGATGGCGACGTGCCAGGGACCGTTATCCAGAAACTATCGGGTCGGAGATTACCTCGCCAAGGGCACGACTCTCGAGGTTTCGCTCAAGCTGGTGGAAACCGAAGCCGAAGGTGTGGCGACGACTTATGCTGTTTGTGAGTTGTCTAAGTCGCTTGGATTGGAACTGCCGATTGCCGAGCAGGTGCAGGCGGTATTGAAGGGCTCTACCACCCCGGAAAAGGCGATCATGGCGTTGATGACGCGACCACTTGCCAATGAGTAGCCTAAGGGCATCAGGTTCTGTATGATCTGTATCTAAAGTGCCGGCCGGAGATATGCCTTCGGCGGAGTTCTCCGAATTGCATTGATGGGGTTTTCAAGTGAAAGAACGAGTTTTAATGCTTGCCTGGGAGTATCCACCCAGAATTATTGGCGGGTTGTCGCGAGTGGTCTGGGCATTATCCAAGGAGCTTGCAAACCAGGGACTCGACGTGCACGTGGTGACAGCCGATCATCCCGGTACGCCTGAGTACGAACTGGACGGTCTTGTGCACGTTCACCGCGTGAAGACTCAGACGGACACGACGCCGGATTTCGTGACCTGGGTTTCTAAGCTCAACGTCGGTTTACTGCAATACGCCATCAAATTGCATATGCAAAAACCGTTCGACATTGTCCACGCGCACGACTGGATGGTGACCGACGCCGCCTGGGTTATGAAGACAGGCTTTGGAATTCCGCTTGTGTCGACCATCCACGCGACCGAAGCCGGACGCATGGGCGGCAACATTCATTCTGACATGCAGCGCTACGTCAATCAGATGGAGTGGCGCCTCACCTTTGAATCCTGGAAGGTGATCGTCAATTCAAAACACATGTTCTGGGAATTGAGCAACCATTTTAAGGTTCCCCACGACAAGATTTCGATTGTGCCAAACGGTTGCGACCCTTCGCACTTTGACTTTGAATTTGATCCGACACCGGTTCGGGTCCATTATGCGGCTCCGCATCAAAAAATTGTTTTGTTCGTAGGCCGGCTGGTCAACGAGAAGGGCGTTCAGATCATGTTGCAGGCTGCGCCGATGGTGCTGTCGCATTTCCCTGGCACACAATTTCTTGTTGTGGGCACCGGTTATTTCATGGATGATCTGCGCGGTCAAGCTCATGCGCTCGGGGTTGACCACAATGTTCGCTTCCTCGGATACGTCAGCGACTACGACCTGGTTCGCCTCTACAAAATCGCGGACGTCGTTTGTATCCCCAGTCTATATGAGCCGTTCGGTATAGTTGCATTAGAAGGTATGGCGGCCAATGTTCCCGTCGTCGCGTCCGACACTGGTGGTCTGCGTGACTTCGTCGAAAACGGCGTCACTGGTGTGACTACTTATACCGGCAACGCGCAAAGTCTTGCCTGGGGAATGCTTGAGGTGCTTCGCAATCCCGAATATGCCGATCATCTTCGCAAGACGGCCTACGAGAAAGTGCATAGCATCTACAACTGGAAGAGCATTGCTAATGCGACTCGTGATGTTTACGCGCAAGTGCTGGAGGAAAAGGCTGGAAAAGACAAAGAAGTTAAAGCGCTTGCAAGCACGAAGTAGGTCGTGCACGGTATCGGTTTTACCCTGCTAAATCAGCTGATGACCGACGCTGAATCTGAAGCGGAAAACTGCCGAAAGAAATAGTTTGAGCCTGGTGCAGGCACGGTACAAGAGAGAGAGAAAAGGCAACTGGAGGAGAAACGATGAAAGCTGTGATCATGGCTGGGGGCTCAGGCACTCGATTAAGACCGCTTACCTGCAACCTCCCAAAACCCATGGTTCCCGTTGCCAACAAGCCGATGGCTTTGCATATCGTCAATCTCCTCAAACAGCATGGATTCGACGACATCGTTTTCACTCTGCATTACTTACCTGAAGCTATCAAAGATTATTTCGGCGATGGGTCCGAGTTCGGTTGCAAAATCGGATATTCAGTTGAGGAGGGTAAACCGCTCGGTACTGCCGGTTGCGTGAAAGCAATTCAGGACAGGCTCAAGGACGACACTTTCATCGTTATATCGGGCGATACTTTGACCGACATCGACATTTCCGCAGCGTTGAAATTTCACAAGGAAAGAAAATCGAAAGCGACCTTGATTTTGAAGCGCGTTCCGAACCCCTTTGAATACGGGCTTGTGATCACGGATGCTGAAGGTCGCATCCAGAGATTTTTGGAAAAGCCGGGTGCTAGCGAAATTTTCAGTGACACCGCCAATACTGGCACCTATATTTTGGAACCCGAGGTTCTGAAATATATAGTCATGGGCAAGGAAGAGGATTTTTCAAATGACGTCTTTCCCCTTCTGCTCCTGAGAAACGAGCCGATGTATGGCTATGTTTCCGATGCCTACTGGTGTGATATCGGAAACCTCCAGATGTACAGACAGGCTCATAAAGACCTTCTTGAGGGTCAGCTCACTCTTGATCTGGAACTGCCTGCTGCCGAAGAAGATGTGATGATCGGTCCAGGTACAATCATTGATCCGACTGCAAAACTTCAAGGACCTATTCTGATCGGCAACAATTGTCGCATCGGACCGGGTTGCGAGATCGGACCGTACACCACTATTGGTGACAATGTTGTCATGCAAGAGCAAGTCTCCATGAAGCAGCCGGTTGTCTGGTCCAACGTGTACATCGGCAATGGCGCGCAACTGCGTGCCTGCGTAATTTGCAACAACGCCACCATCCATGACGGCGCTGAAATTTTGGAAGGCGGCATCATCGGCTCCAATACAGCCGTCGGTCAGGAGGCAACGATTAGCCCGGACGTGCGCGTCTGGCCCGACAAGGTGATTGAGTCCGGCTCTCGCGTTCTTACTTCTTTGGTTTGGGGTACCAGAGCACCACGCAGTTTGTTCGGCGCTCACGGTGTTCGCGGGCTGGCTAATATCGAGATCACTCCGGAGTTTGCCGTCAACCTGGCCGCCGCTTACGGTGCCACTCTGGGCAGTGGACCGGTACTCGTGAGTCGGGATTACTGGCCGGTGAGTCAGATGATTTCTCGTGCGGTGATTGCAGGTCTGGTGTCAGTCGGCATTGAAGTTCAAAACTTAGAAGCGACGCCTTTGCCGATCGCAAGAAACTATATTCAGACTCAGAGAACTGCCGGTTTGATCCACGTGCGCTTGTCTCAGCGCGAACTGGATAAGATTACACTCGAGTTCTTCGATTCTCAGGGAATCTCCATCAACAAGAAGTTGGAGCGAAAAATAGAGAATACATTCTTCAAAGAAGACTTCCCACGCTGCAAGCCGAGTGAAGTAGGCAACATCATCTATCCGAGCCGTGTGCGCCAGTACTACAAAGAGCGTTTCCTTGATTGCATAAAAGGACAGGTATTCGAAGAGGACACCGTGCCATTCTGCGTGATGCCTGGTTCCGCATTTACACGAGTGACAAAGACCGGTGACATCGCCACCCAGGCGCCACGCATCGTCGTCGACTATGCCATGGCGGAAACCGGAGTAATTCTGCCGGACCTGCTTGGGGATCTTGGAATTGAATCTGTCGTTCTAAACTCTTCGATTCGCGCGGTTCCTCCGAGACCGGAAGAACGACTTGCCATGCGCAAGCAGCTTGCTGATGTCGTCAAGGCATTAAATGCCGAGATGGGTGTGCAGGTTGGTAGAAACGGAGAGCAGCTCACTCTGGTCGATGAGACAGGTCAGATAATTCGTGGAGAATTGTTGCTTGCTCTGGTCGCCGAAATCATCTTGCGTGACAAGCCCGGCAAAACCATCGTAGTGCCGGTCAACGCAAGTTCGATTATCGAGCGCATTGCTGAGCAGCACAAATGCAATGTCGTGCGCTGTAAGGCTTCCGACACCGAGATCGGCACCACCACGGCGAAAGTCAAGGACGCGGTCCTGGGCGGATCCTCAAGTGGATGTTTCATCTTCCCCGAATTCCATTACGGACACGATGCGCTGTTTACTGTCGGACAGGTAATCGAGCACCTCACCTATCAGGGACGTAGCTTGAGCGAAGCGGTCAAGAGTTTGCCGCCGCTCATCTATCAAGTCGACTCCGTGCATTGTCCTTGGGAACGAAAAGGGCAAGTGATGAGGCTTCTCGTGGAGAAACATCAAGATAAGCAAGTCGAATTGCTTGACGGTGTGAAGATCGAAACCAGACCTGAGCACTGGATTCTGGTGCTGCCTGATGCTGTGGAGCCGCTTGTGCACGTCTACGCCGATGGCAATGACTTGCAGAAAACCTCGTCGGATTTGAATGAATACACCGAACTGGTCCGTCACTTGCAAAAGACGTAGCCAGGGGTGAAGCGACATTTGTTATCGGTCTGTCCTCCAGGCGGAGGTGAACACGTGCCTGTCGGTGTTTGGCGCGTCTTGCCAAAATATTCGCCAGTATGAAATGATGGATGTCAGAACTGGTTACTCTGGCAGGCATAGGCAAAAATTTAATCTGGCAGATCGAGTGGATGTAAGGTTTTTGCGACCCATACAGCTTGGTCCGACAGATTCAGGAACGACGAGTCATGGCGAGGACAAAACTGAGACAGGGAGCCAGAAGTCTGGTTCCAATTGTGAAACTTCCGCATGACCGTTACGATTGGAAGCTCTTGGTAGAGGGCATAAATTTGACAAGGTCCATTTAGGAGGCTCTAGAGAGTATGCGTCATCCAGGCGATTCCCGAGGAAAAAAGGATGACAATCCCAACAACCGCAAGTTTCTGGATCGGCACACAGCCAAACCAGCGACCGGTTTGTCGCGCAATGGTATTGATAGATCGGGCTACGGCACAGGCGATCAGGCAGTCGATGCGCAAGCTCGTGGCATAACCGACTGGCAAGTCGCGCAGCACGAGCAGGTTCTCGTATATCACGAGAACGAACAGCAAGCGGCATCTCCCGACTGGATGAGTCAACTGAAACAAAACTCGATGCAGTTTCTCGCCGATCAACGGGGAGTTCAGCTGCAGGAGGTTTACAAAGAGTCTGTTTATAAGACGGGTATCGCAATTCTCGTCGACAAAATCTACGGACTTTTGCAACGATACACATTCGAATTTAACCAGGTTGCAGGCGGAACGGATTTACACGTTTCCGGCACCATATCTGGTGATGTCACCGAGGTTACTCGATACAACCGCATGCGTGAAGCGCAGGAGACAGCGACATATTTTCGGTGCCGCTTCTCCACGAAATTTTTTGCGCTCACAGTCAGAGGCAGTGAAGACACGGTTGAAGCTTACATTTTGCCGGTCAATAAAGTGATGGCGCTCAGTCAAACCGAGAATCAATACCCGCCCCTTTGCGTCATACAGGTGAAAATTTCCGAGCACGGAATGATGTGGCGAATGCGCGACAGCGAACCCGCTGTTGATACACTCGACCAGCTGTGCATGTGGCTTTTCACCAAGCTAGTTGAGGAGACCAAGATTTGCGTTGACAAGGGAATGAAACCGCCGGTCTAAGCCGCGGGCTCCTGCGTCGTCGTTATTATTCGACACTGTGAGGATTTATAGCCGTCCTCGCGATTCCGCTGGTTAAAACGCGTCGCTAGTGGTAATAAATGGATAGGCGCGTTGGCGTTTTGTTTTGTCCGCCGGAAATCTGAGAGGAGTTAGTCCGGAACCATGACCTCAATTAACCCGGAAATGCTCAAGCAACTACTCTCCGAATTCGAAGAGAAGGAAGCGGTTTGCGTCGAGGAAATCAACGCAATCACCGAACAAATTACTGAACTCGAGAAGAGAATTACTTCGTCGAAAGAAAGACTTGGCTCTGTCGCCCGCGACCGTGAGAAAATCGGTTTGATGAAACAGCGTTACGCTGAAGGCGATTGGTCATCAGTGCTTTCGCAGTTGCCGAAGCCGAATGGAAATGGCGCCAAAGCCGTCGATGTCACCAGGACAGGAGATGTTCCTCCAGTCGTGATGCCATCTGTCCCAGCGCCGGAGCCGCTACCTGCTCAACCAGCTGCGGCAGTCGAGCCGGAACCAGCACCTGCACCTGCTCCTGCTCCGGTTGTAGCGCCGGAACCAGCTCCTGTAGTCGCTCCTCCGGAAGTGGCAGCTCCAGCAATGACTGCACCGCAAGCGAGCGCACCTAATCCTTTCGATGCGCCCCCAGTGGCACCTGCTCAACAGTCTTTTCAAATGGAAGCTCCTTCGTGGGAGCAGCCTCAACCGTTTACCGAAGCGCCACCGCCTCAACCTGCAATGCCGGAACCAGCTCCTGCAGCTGCTCCACCAAGCGGCGGACTGTTCCCATTCTCCGGACAGCCTCAAGCTGCCGAAGGTGCGGATGGCGCCGACATCCCATGGGCGCCACCGCCCTCTATGTCCTGGGAGTCTGTTGGTGGCACCACTTTTCCAAATCAAAATGCGGCTCCTGACCCCACTCAAGGCTTTCAAACCATTCCTCCACAGCAACAACAAGCGCAACCGAGTCCTCCATTTGGCGACCCCAACGCTTTCGGGGCTCCACAGCCTCAGCCGGCTCCTTTCGGAGCGCCGGCTGGAATGGATTTCGGTCAAGCACCACCGGCAGGTTTCGGTGACCCCTCTGGCATGCAACAACAAGCGCCTCCTCAGGGTTTTATGTCCACTCCTCCCGCTCCGCCTTCTGGCAATCAACAGTCTGTTTTGTCCTCTGCTTTTGACGAGGAGTTTGACATAAGCGATGCGCTGCGCGGTGAAGATGAGTCGAATTCGCAAGACCCGCGTGATAGCGACAAAAAAATCAAGGACGCTCTCAGGGGGCTGTTCTCTTAATCGCTCCATAAAACCAAGGTCATATTTGCACGTGTATCCTTTGCTAGGATATGCACGAGACATCGTTCAGGGCTGGATTGAACCGGCTCGACAAGGCTTTATTGAGGGAGTTCGATGAAACAAGTTGCAAGCATGATGGCTGGAGTTGTGATTGACATCCTTGTCAAACCCGGCGACGAAGTCAGTGATGGAATGGAAGTGGCCATTCTCGAATCGATGAAAATGCAACTGCCGGTTTCCTCCGAGCAGTCAGGCAAAGTCGCTGAAATCAAAGTCGCCAGCGGCGATTTCGTCAACGAAGGCGATGTGCTGATGACGCTTGAATAGCCGTTTTTAAACGATTGAGTAGATCGATGTTTGAAAATCTTCCAGCCAAAGTAAAAATTGTCGAAGTCGGACCTCGCGATGGTCTTCAGAACGAAGCACAACAGGTTGCGACAGCGGACAAAGTCGCGTTGATAAAAGCTATGGCTGATGCCGGTTTAGCAAATATCGAGGTGACGTCGTTCGTCAGTCCGAAGTGGATTCCGCAGCTTGCTGATGCATCAGAGGTCGCTCGTTGTCTCTCCGAGTTGAAACTGGATAGTGTGAAAACATCCTGTCTGGTACCCAATTTGAAGGGATACGAGCGGTTCAAAGAATCGAAAATTGATGAACTCGCTCTGTTTATGTCCGCGACTGAAAGTCACAGTAAGAAGAACATCAACAAGAGTATCGATGAAGCGATCTCCGCTCTCAAGGAAGTTTCGGTCGTTGCTAAGGCTGATGGCTATCGCATACGCTGCTACCTATCCGTGGTTTTTGAATGCCCGTACGAGGGCAAAGTACCGAGCAAGCAAGTTCTGCAAGTTACAGAGAAGCTGGTCACCATCGGCGTTGACGAAGTATCGTTAGGTGATACCATCGGTGCGGCCACTCCGGTTGACGTGTATAAAATGGTCAATGATATAAGTAAATACGTCGATAAAGATCGGCTCGCTCTGCACTTTCACGATACCCGCGGCACAGCGCTGGCGAATGTCATTGCCGGTCTGTCAGCTGGTGTCACCATATTTGATGCTTCCCTCGGTGGGTTGGGTGGATGTCCTTACGCACCGGGCGCTGCCGGAAACGTGGCCACGGAAGACCTTGTCTATATGCTGAAGGGCATGGGGATTGAGACCGGCGTAGATCTTGAAAAACTGGTTGATGCCGGCGCGCTTGCGCAGAAATTGCTGGATAAGCAACTGCCAAGCAAGTATTTGAGAGCTGCGCTCGCCACTCGCGAGAAGGCGGCTGGAAAGCAGGAGTCGTGCGTTTAACTCGATTCAAATGAAGCGTATCGCGTTTCAGCAAAATTCAGGAGCAAGGAGAATGACAGAAGCAGTGGCGACGAAAGACGATGTTTTGCTGGTTGAGAAAGAGGGCGCGATCGCCTGGATTAAGCTCAACAGACCGAAAGTAATGAACTGTTTAAATCGCGAATTGCTCAAGTCGCTGATTAAAGCCTGCGAAGAAATCGCTGCCGACAAGGCTATCAGAGTGGTTGCAATCATCGGAAGCGGAAGCAAAGTTTTCTGTGCCGGTGCAGACCTGGCCGAGCGCAAGGGCATGACGGAGGGAGAAACAATCGACTATCTCGCACTCATTCAGAGGGCGATGAGAACAGTCGAGACCCTTCCTCAACCGGTTATTGCCGCGATCAATGGTTCCGCATTTGGCGGTGGTACAGAGCTTGCGCTCTCTTGCGATCTTCGTGTGATGATGGAAGACGCTACTCTTCGCCTCACCGAAGTAAAGCTTGGTATCATCCCTGGTGCAGGTGGAACCCAGCGTTTGCCGCGTCTGATTGGCAAGTCGAAGGCGAAAGAGCTTATTCTGTGCGCGACTCCAATTGGAGCAGCGGACGGCAAAACGATCGGACTTATCCATCGCGTCGTGCAACGCCCGCAAGGGGAAGACGTCGGAGATGGCTACTCTGAATCTCTGATGGCTGAAGTCAAAGCGTGGGCTGAGGAAATAGCGACCGCCGCGCCATTATCTTTGCGACAAGCAAAACGAGCTATCGATCAGGGTTATGACAGAGACCTTGAAGCTGGACTGGCTCTTGAAACTCGCGCATATCTGGAGTTGCTGAATACCAGCGATCGCAAGGAAGGTCTGGCTGCGTTTGCTGAAAAAAGAAAACCAAATTACAAGGGCGAGTAAATCGCGAAAGGCTTGAGGAGGTCTGTTGAATTCGCTTCCAGGAGATAGAGAGCCATTGCCATTGCCTTTGACGGCAATTGTTTTGTGCGGCGGCAAATCGAAGCGTATGGGCAGGACCAAAGCGTTCCTGCCCTACGGCGGGACTACCATGATCGCTCATATCGTCGAGCAGATCGGTGAGATGTTCTCGAAGACACTACTGGTAAGCAACGAGCCTGATCTCTATGAGGATTTTGAGCACGATGTCGTCAAAGACATCTTGCCTTATCGCGGTCCGATGGGCGGAATACTTTCCGGACTTTTAGTTGCGGAAACAGAATACTCTTTCGTGATTGCCTGCGACATGCCATTAGTCAGCAAAAAACTTGTGCGTGACATGACTGCAGCGCGCAACGGTTATGACGTTGTAGTTCTTTCTCATTCCTCTGGTCTGGAGCCGTTATTTGCTGTTTATTCCAAATCCTGCATAAAGCCGCTTGAGGAATCACTCTTCGCCGGTACGCTTAGTGTGCAGGATTTGATAGGCGGGCTAAAGTCCACTACCTTCAAATATGATGAGTCGAAATACGATCAGGATGTGCTGCCCCCATATTTCAACATCAACACTCCGCAGGACTATTCGAAACTGATAACGAAAGGGAGTTCGTCGGTGCATCAATTTCCGGAAAAGCGGAAGTAGCACCGGCTACCAATTGCTCGAACGAGAGCCGCGGGGTCTGCGGTCTGCGCCATTTCAAGATCAATTCGAGCCGATGCTGTATAGTTTCGCTCAGAAGTTCGACATCGCTGAAACCGCTGCCAAGCGGGACTTGAAAGGAGCAGAATCATGGCTGACCTTATCGTCGTCGCTTATGACGACCAACACAAAGCCGAAGAAATGCGGCTGAAACTCTTGAAATTACAATCTGAATATCTTCTTGAACTGGAAGACGCAGTTGTCGCCGTCAAAAAGGCGGATGGAAAAATCAAACTGCATCAAGCTGTCAATCTTCCTGCGATGGGAGCGCTCGAGGGCGGCTTCTGGGGAACATTGATTGGCTGCTTATTCTTCATGCCACTGTTCGGCATGGCTGCTGGAGCCGCTTCGGGCGCGCTTTCCGGTGCCCTGTCCGACGTCGGTATCAATGATGATTTTATGAAACAAGTGGCCGGCAAACTTACGCCGGGAACGTCTGCGCTTTTCGTTCTTCTGCGTAAAGTGACAGCAGATAAGGTTCTCGAACAGTTTGAAGGAACAGGCGGAACTGTCATTCAAACATCTCTCAGTCACGAAAAAGAAGAGAAATTGCAAGAAGCGTTGAGTGCTGCAAAGCTCGAATACAGCAAAGCACCTACCGTTTAACAAAGAAGTTATTGAAACACGAAGCGCGCTCTTTTAGACGGGAGTGCGCTTTTTGTATAATCCGATTTTTAATAGCGTTATCAAATCATGACAGTCTTCCGGGATGCCTGCGACGCCGATGTCCAGCCCAACCTCATTCTGTTGAAAAGGTGGTTCCGAAAGAACTGCATGGAGTCGATGCACTAGTCCTTGCGCCGCGCTCGGTTGAGTGTGAGGCAATATGAGCGCGTAGTCGTCTCCATCATAATGTCCGAGTATATCTGCTTTGCGAACCGTGTTCTTAACTACATCAAGCGCTTGCTTCTGTGTCTGTTTAGATAACTGACCGCTATTGCCGCTAAACTTGAAGAGCACGATGGTAAATGGCGTTTCGTAAGAATGGAATCGATAAAATTCGTGTTCCAGGAAAAAAAGAAAAGCTATCTCAGAATAGATACCTGTGTCTTTCCGAGTCATGCTCGCTGTAAATTTTTCAAGGGCGGCCAGGTCTATAGTAATATCAGAACTGCTTTGGTCCTGCGGCTTCTGCTGCGGCGCTTCTTCAGGAGTAGATCTGCTGTCCAGCGAACAAATACCGGAAGAAACCAGATTGAAAATCAGTGGCGTCCACATGGAGCGACTCAATGCGCACTGTTGCAACAATTCAGAGAATGCTGTTTTGTTATCGACGGCCTGATACATTCGCTTCTGCAAATTCATATCAACTGGAACCAGCCGGGCTAGCTTCTCTTCAAATTCGCGTTCCGTTAAATTAGGATTGGTGCGCATCAAGCAGGAATCTGGTCTCAACCCCTGTCGATCCAGATACTTCGTGTGATCGCTCAAGGCTGCCGCTTTGAGCATGAGCCCTTCTGTATGCGAAGTGATTGTTTTTCTCGGAGCTTTATCCGCGTCAAAAAATTTGAACTCACCGGAGGCGCTACTCAACGTCAGTTCGAGAAACGCCTCTTCACCTTCCTGCTCGTTGTGTTTCGCACTGACAAGCACGCCGGACTCGAAGAACAAATCAGACTTGTCTGTTGAAGAGTGTACGGACAGACGACCGGTGAGGCGACTGGATTGAATAGACGTCAATAGAGACGGAAGGGGCATTTCGTTCAGGCTGCCTTCAAGTACTCCAGTCACAACTTTTCGCGGTGCCTGGGGCTCGACCGGCGTAGTATTCGATGGTGTTGGAGGGAAAGCCGTCAGGATAAGGCTGTGGATCATGACAACGTCTGAGCTTTCGTAGGTCCACTCGAGTTTTGACGATTGATCGTCGCCCCGGTAGAAGGACCATTGATGACTCTGCTCGTTGTTTCTGCGCTCAAGCTTGGCCGTCAGCACATAAGGTTGCCTGTTCTCAGTCCAGGGTAATTCGATCAGATTACCTGGTTGTTTCGCTGCTTCTGCGTAAAGGTATTCGAGATCCGGCAAATTAGGGATGCGCGACTGCTCCGGCAAACGATGCCGTCGCTGAGCCGGCGTCATGCCGCGCTTAATCATGTCTTGCTTTCTCACCCGCCATAACAGCCCCTGTCAGCGGAGGACGCCATTAAAATTCTAGCACCCGCGCGCTTGGACAGGGGGAAATCGGCCGCTGAAATCAGAGACGAAACGCACTGGCGACTAAAACAAATCTAGCGGATCGGCTGGAGTCGGACGGTGGTTTGCTCGCCGTCTTCTTCCAAAATAGCTTTGTCTTGCTCGACATCGACGAGCCTGACATTGTCGAAAACCTGACCTTGCGCGAGGGTGATGTATCTTCTGTAGCCGTTGCGACGCTGATAACTGCGGTCTTTGAAAGCAAGTATTACATGATCGCCGACAATGCCGTTCAACTTCAACTTTCGCATAAGAAGAGGTTTCTCAGGAGGTGGTGGCAATTCATCCGATGTTATTCCCGGAGGCGGGTTCAGCTGCGCGGTGACTTCTGGTGGCGGCGGTGGTGGCAAGTCCGCTGCCGGTGGCGGAAGGCCTTCCGGACCATGTCCAAGCATCTTGGAATTCTTTCCGGTTTCGCTGAGCGAGTGAGACGCGCCCGGACGCTCTCTCGGAAAGCTGCGCGATGGCGTGATGTCTCCAAACGGGTCGGCTCGACCGGCGTCTTGTCGCGCAATATTTGTGGCAGTTTCTCGCGGCGTGGCCTCGATAACGCTTACCGGCATTGACTGTAAGTATGTTATTCGTTCTTGAGTGTCGTCCGCATTGACCTTGTTTTGGGCTGAGCCTGACGGCATCAGGCTTTTAAACGATTGAAGTGTGGAGTTCATATGCTCGCCCAGCTTTTCAGTCAAAGCAGCGGCTCCGCCAGTCAGTGAAGTTGTAGTGCCAGTAGTCTGGGTCGTGGTGCCCGAATTATTTAGTGTCGAATAGGTTTCGGTTCTAGATTGTTCTTCGATTGGCTTTCGCTTCGCTCTGAGTGCCTCCAGCTGTTTCTCATAAGCGCCGGAATCGTCGGTGGGCTGCTCAGGTGTCTTAGTAAGCAAATACGTTATCGCGATTGCGACAAATCCTACGAGAATAATTACCTTCAGCCGGGTAGTCATTTAGTTTTAACTCGCTCCCTCTCCAATAATTATTGCAAAAAACACCTCGCGCCGCCTCAAGGCAAATAATAGATGCTCATCAAAAAGGTCATTACAGGCTGGTTGAGCTCAAGGTTGCGACCCTTCTCGCTTGCCATTGTCTTTAACATCTCGCGTTCGTTGCTTTCCGGCATCGCGACATTTAGGTTCCTAATTCCGACGATTCTCTGGTACGCTTCGAGCCGTTTCAAAAAACTCATGAGCTCTGCATAGCTGCCGGAGACATAGACGCGGCGCTCGATGTGCTTGATGCCGAGTATGTTTTGATCGGCGGGTTCTTCTTGCTTTTTGACTGCAGGTTGTTGCGGCTTCGTCGGAGTAGTTGGTTTGTTTGCAGGTGGAGTCAGTTTGCCACCAACCTCGGCGATGATGGAATCCATGAGGTTTTCGCCCTTGCCTTTTTTATCGTCGGTTGCAGGCTCGATTGCAATCAGGTCGGTTCCTGATTCGCTGCTCAGTCGTTCCATATCGATAAGCAGAATATCCATATCCGGTTTGGTTGGAACCGCGGCACGCATGCGTTGAATATCTCTGTCCAGTTCGTTTTTCTGTCTGATTAATGCTTCTTTCTCTCGAACCTTTTGTTCCAAACGATTGAACTCAACCGTCAGTGTTTGCAGTTCGTTCTGCGAACGAGAGCTCATATCCCAGGCCGGCTGAACATAGATGGTGAGCAGAAACAGCGTGAGCACATATGGAAGAGCGCAGATGATGATCTGCATGGAGCGGCTCAAAATCATTGTCTTGCCTCCCCGTCTTTAAGTAGCAGTCCTATGGATGGTGTCGTATGTGGTGTTGCATTGCTTGAGGGCGATCCGGTTTTTGGAAGCGTCACGGCATTCAATTTTGCCGTGAGCCCGAAGGAAACAAACTGCGGCGTCTTGTCTTTTCTACTGGCGTAGTCGATGCTGGACTCTCTTATTAATGGTGAACTCTCGAGATTCAAGTTCAAATTTGAAACAGACGTAAAGTCGGTTGCCACTCCTTCAATCTGAAAATCTTGCGCCCCAAAAACCACGTGATCGATCTGCACGCCCTTGGGCGTATTCAGTTGCAGCGTGTCCATGTATGAGGACCAGCGTCTTCCTTTGGAGACCAAGTAATTAAGCACCTTCTGACGCATTTTGAGAGAACTGTTTCGCTCTTTCAACTGATTGACTTGCTCTAAATCTTTTTTTGCCTGAGCTATCTTTGCTTCGGTCGTCACCAGCTCTTGCTGTTTTGCTGGAACATCAAACATGGTTAGATAGGCGAGTGCCGCAGAAACCAGAAGCAGAGTGCAGACTCCGCCGATTAGTGTCGGTTTGAACCAGTTGAGCGTCGGCTGTCGGTCCTCTATTTTTTGAGTGGCGCGCTCGTCGAAGAATAGTGGTAACCGTCCCTCTCTGTTCAGATCTAGGTCTACTGTGAAACTAGGATTCCATGCCGGCTCCAGAGAACTTCCTACGCATGAAGCGAGGATCGGACGCATGCGTTCGACCACCAGCCCCTGGTCGAAAGTCATATCGCGCATTGCGTCACCAAATATGGTTCTAAAGCCCATTCGGCTTCCGATGTACTGATCGAGATTGGGGATCATGCAACCGGGACCGGTGAGAATGATCTGGTCCAGTTTTATCTCCCCGACCTGAGATTGGTAAAACTCGAGCGAGCGCTCCAGCTCATCTGTTATATCGCTGAAGATTGTTCTAGCGACCTGAGCGGCCTGACCCATGCGTTGGTCTTTAGGTGTCATCCCGAACAGAGGAATCTCAGGTAGAAGCGACAGTGCGGTCTCGAAATCGACGTCCAGGCTTCGCGAAATCGCCTCGGTGAGTGTTTCCATCCCGATGATCACGGAGCGACCAAACAGCGGCATTGCGCTGCGAACCACATTAATGTCGGTCGCGTCCTGGCGAACATTGACTACCATGGACATCTGTCCGGAGGCGCCGAGGTATCCGGCCAGAGCTAATCCTCGTATTGACGCAAGTGAGGAAACTTCGATCTTGCCCAGTTGAACACCACAAGAGTCGGTTGCGCGCCAGCAAGTTTCCACGATCGAACGCTGCACCGCAGCTAGTATCACGTCAACACGCCGGACCCCATCGGCGTCAGTTCTTTCTGTCGCCGGCATCAGGGACCAGTCGAGGTTGGCATCTGAGATTGGGAAAGGAACGTGATTGGTCGCTTCTTGCGTGACCACTTCGGCAAGTTCATCTGCCGGCATACCAGTGGGAACCGGCATCAGTCTGATTACAACTGCCTGAGCAGGAATCGTCATATTCAAAACTGGTGATGGACCGGTTGGCGGAATGCCGGCATGCAGCATCAATTCGCTGATGACACTACCTATGGCAGCAGGGTCAGCGATTAGACCTTCGCGAACAGTGTTTGCCGGGGTGGGTAAACTCGCGAATCGAGTCATCTCGACCCCAATGCGAGTTTTGTCCAGTTGGATGAGCGTTATGGAGTCGCTATTGATGTCGATCCCGATGGTGGGACCTTTCTTCTTTCCGATACCAAAGCCGAACATCTTGCCCGCGCTGAACATCTAACTTCCGCCATTTCCATTGCGCAATTCTTGCATCCAACCAAGAACAATGTTTGAAACTACAGCCATCCCCCTAAGTAAGATATGCCCCCAGTCACGCCAGAGTACCAGGTATCCGAAGGGACAAGAATTGCAAGCAGTCCGCCGATTGCGAGTGATGGACCGAAAGGAAAGTGATTGTCGAAACGCTTGGTACCAGACATAACCGCTCCGAATAATCCGCCCGCCATACCACTAAGTGACGCCAAAATCAGCAGTTGTGGTGTCATAAACATCTCTGGATTTTGGGTCATATAGCCCAATAATACAAGTGGTATCGCGAGTAATGCAGCGCCGATAATAAATCCTTTGATTGCAGGACCCGTAGCGTTTTTCAAAACGTCTCGTTTTTGCATGTCACGAAGGAGATAGGCCGCTCCCATTAAAGCGCCGACCAGGAAGGCGATTACGACTGCCATCGCCATTTTCTCCCAGCCGATCCAACAGGCAATCACCGCCGATAATACCGCGTCACCACCTCCCATAACCATGCCTTCGTCAGGATCGAAGTATTGTTCTTTCAAATCGTACGTCGGATCGTTTACCCAGGGCGAAGCTCCATCCGAGAGCTCTTCGTCATCGCCGCCGCGGAGATAGCCAACGACATACCTTCCGTAGAAATCCATAAAATCAAAAAGGATATAACTGATACCAGCACCTATTAAAGCTCCTCCAGGATTACCGTGAGCCAGTGAGTAATATCCAAGACCCACGAGAATTGATGGATAGGTAATTTCATGCGGAATAAGGTGTTCTCGAAAGTCAGTCACCGTAACCGTTATCAGCGTTGCCGCAAACAAGCACATGGCAACGCCTTCCATGGTGTAGCCGAACTTCCAGAGCATAGCGGCGAAGGTCAAGCCGGTTGCAAACTCAACTAGCGGATACTGCCAGCTGAATTTCTCCTTGCAGTTACGACATTTTCCACCCAGCAGGAAGTAGGAAACGATTGGAATCATGTCGAAAAACTGGAGCGGTTTCTCACAATTCAAACAATGAGAGCCGGGAAACAGCCACGATTTTTGGAGTAGTGAGCGCAGTGCCACCACGTTTAAAAAACTTCCGACGCAGGCTCCGACAACAAATGCGATCGCCATTCGAATTACAAAATCTGTGCCTTCCGCGGGCAGATACGCCGCTAGAAAGTCTCGTCCGAGCAAGTCTGCGTAATCCAATCCCACTTAAGGAAACTCCCGTCTCTCGTTAACTGTGGAGGCGAGTCCGAGCAGGAAAAAAATATAGGCAAATACATACGCCAGCATGTAGATAATAATTTCCTGCGATGGTTCCCTTCCGTACATTAGCACGGAGCGGATCCTCGTCAACTGAGCCAGATCCGGCAAACACCAATAAAGCGATGATAGCAGCTGCTGAACAGCAGCGTTAGTAGACATCTTGCTCAAATCGAGAAGTGAGCCCCCGAGATGACCGATAAACCACAGCGAGATCGTGAATACGACACTCATAATCGGGTTGGAAAATGTAGAGAAAAAGGTTGCGAGTGCCAACACAAAAAGTAATTCGAGGAAAACGAGTCCCAGCGATGCTCCTAACAGGGGGACTTGAGCCACGTGGTGCGACGGCTCTACCATCCAGATCAAGCCCAGAAGGAACAAGCCCATTGCGAGCACGACCACGAAAATACATCCGACCAGTCCAAGATATTTTCCGCAGATAAACTGCCAGCTTGATACCGGCTTCGTAAAAATGACGTAGATCGTTCTGCGCTCAAGTTCTTTATAAACCAGATTGGTGCCCGCGAAGACCGAAATGATGCCGCCGATGATGGCAATCACCGCAAGACCAATGTCCTCGATTATCCTAATATCTTGACCGACAGAAAGAGAGCCGAGCAATATGCCAAGGACGGTTATCGAACAGGCGAATACGAAGAATGCGTAAAGAACGCGGTCTCGGACGGTCTCCCTGAACGTATTCAGCGCGATGGCAAAAACTGGACTCATCACCGATGATACCACTGTCAACCACCAACCTTTTCCAGGAAATACTCTTCCAGATCCTTATGACCGCCGCTGTGAACGATATTCTTGATCTCATCCTCCGCAACCAATTTGCCTTTGGCGAGCACCCCCACTCGGTCACACACATCGCTGACATCGGGCAAGAGATGCGAATTGAAAAATATCGTTTTGCCACGTGCTTTCAGGTCCAGTAATATTTTTCGGACGTCGCGGCGTCCAATCGGATCGAGTCCTGACATGGGCTCGTCCCAGAAGACTACTTCCGGATCGTTGATCAAGCTTTGCGCAATTCCCAATCGCTGTAGCATGCCCTTTGAGTATTTGCGCATAGGTTTATCCGCATCGACGGTCATGCTAACCAGCTCCAGCAGCTGTTTGACGCGATCGCGTAACTCGGTTTTCTTCAAACCGAATAATTGTCCGATGAATTCCAGAAACTCTAGTCCGGTCAAATGCGAATAGAAATATGGATTTTCCGGAAGGAAACCAATCTTTCTCAATGCGCTCTGAGCCCCGGCTTTCTCGCCAAGTACAAGAGCTTCGCCGCGGTCCGGTCGCATAAGACCAACCAGAATTTTGACCGTGGTGGTTTTGCCCGCACCATTCGGTCCGAGCAGACCATAGGTCTCACCCTGCTTCACTGACAAAGAGAGCCCGTCGAGAATCGGACTGCGCCTGAGAAGAAAGCTCGAGACCCTGTCTTTGCTGAGTCCTCGTGCTTCAATCACGTTGCCAGTCACGCTAGATCTCTCCCTCGCCTGCCACCAGCCGATTCCGTTTGAAACCAGCGGCTATTCGTGCGAAACGAAAATCGTTTTTCGAACTAGCTGCCTTTTTTCTCGGCGGCTTTTCTGCTCTGCGTAATGATCTTATGAAGCTCTGCTGTCGCGGCTCTCAGTCTGCGCGATACTTGCATCTGAGAAATTCCCAGTCGCCGTGCCACTTCTGTCTGGCTGAGATCTTCGTAGAAGGTTAGTTGAACGACTTCTCTCAGGCCATCACGCAATTGCTTGATCGCTTCTGAAAGCATGAAGCGGTCTTCTTTCGCGAGTTGATTGTTGTGATAGCGACCATCGACGAGCGTGTCGATAAGCGACTGCTCTGAGCCTGCATCATTTGAAAGCGCCTGGTCGAGCGAGATAAGCGTGCGGCGGCGATCAACTTCATATGCTTCGTTGACGCGCGACACCGGAATCTGCAACTCGATGGCGATTTCCATGTCGGTGGGCTCGCGCCCGAGACGGGCGGTGAGGTTTTGAACCAGACGATTGATCCGGAAAGAAAGTTCTTGCAACTCTCTGGGAGCGCGAATCATCGCGGTCTTGTCTCTGAGATAGTGACGAATCTCACCTGTAATCAAGTGAGTCGCATATGTTTGAAACTTAGCGCCGGCGTCAGGTTTAAACTGATCGACAGCTTTGATCAATCCGATCGAACCAACCTGGATCAAATCTTCGACAGGGTCAGTCGAACGTCTCGCCAAGCCGTAGGCGATGCGTTTGACCAGCGGCAAGGCCGCTTGAATTATTGAGTCACGAAGAGATGGATCGCGAGTTTCTGCATACGCTGCCAGCCACTCGTGAATTTGATCTTGCGCCTTTGATACATCTGCTCTGGGACTGGAAGACGGTCCTGGACCCGGAGTTGCTCTTTTTGCCTGCAAACCCTTAATTCCCACTTTTCCACTAACGAACTAACCCGACAATCCATATTGTATGGCCTTAACGCAGATTATCAAACAAATCATGTAAAAACTAGTGCTTAAACCTATACAGGTGCCATAGGAAAGTATGTATTTTGGCTAGCGAAAAGGCTCGAAACCACCACCTGCCATGACGTTACAGCTTCGTATCATCAATTTGGTGCGCGTCTGAGAATGAAGGGTTAAACCTTCAAATTTTCCGCAAACTTTGCCGAGAGTCCGGTTTGTTTCTTTGCAAGCCTATTCAGGCTGACATCAACCCTTCGCGCTTGCCAACTTCAGCTTGGTTTCCAGAACCTCGTCTTCCGCATCGTAGTCGAACTTGTCGAGATCAACAGTCTCAGGCGGATTTTGCCTCTGCCAGGCCACGGTCAGGGCGAGAGCCTCGTCCCGTGGGACGCTCTCTGTCCAATTGAACTTTGTCCTGAACGGTTCCGTATCGATTGTCAGGTGCTGACGCCAGTCGTAGTCTTGTTTTATGTGAGTGGGTAGCAGTTCTTCGTCAACAGCAAGAACTTCTCCCTGCCAGCCTGCTGCTTTTCCGACCAATTTGACCCACTCCATTTCGGGCATCGAATCATCTTCGCCTATGTTGTAAATGAAGCTGCCATTGGATTGGTCTTCGCTCGCGACCACGACCGCACTGGCGACATCGTCCACGTAACCGCGTGTGAGCTGCCATTTTGCCTGTTGTTTGCCTAGCAGTATGTGTTTGCGACCGTCGTCCATTCGGCGAAGGTGCTCGAAAATACGAGTCTGGGGGTCGTTCGGTCCGTAGACCACCGGCAACCTTAAAATAGTTGTTTGCAGCTCTGGCTCGCTTTGAGCGAGCTTTTCCACCAGAATCTTTTCGTACTCATAAGCCGTGTGAAGCGCATCAACAGCGACTCCTCTGTATGGATAGAGCTGTTCTCGCAACGGCGAGTTTTCTTTCAGAGGGGTTGCGTCCGGGCTTCCAGGCTCTTTTTTCCGAAGTCGGTTATATGCGCGATAAACGTCAATGCTGCTGATTACAACCATCCGGTCCGCCACACCCGCTATCGCGCGAGTAAGTGTCCATGACTCCTGCGATGTCCGCGGGATCATATCGATAACGACATTCGGCGCTAACTTTCGAATCTGAGCTGCATACTCGGAGAGGTCGCGACGGTCGAAAAGTAGCGACTGTACACCTTCCGGCATGGTCGTGTTGCTCCGACCTCTATGCACGACCGTGACTTCGTGTCCCTTTGCGGCCATTTGTTTAACGACATGTGACCCAATAAATCCCGTTCCACCTAACAACAATACTCGCATGCAAATCTGCCCCCAAAGGTTCCCGGTCTCCCTTTGTTCTGGAAAACCAAAACAATTCTGCCTTCTCTATAAATTTCTTTCCCTAGAATTCGATATTTATTTACGGAAACCGTAACGCCCGCCATATTTTTTATTCCGGGAAAGCTTTTTTGGGGGAGTCTATGACCCCCGATGAGGGGAATATATAGCTTGATTGACGTGGAGAATTAACCAATGGACGGACTTCCTGATCCTTCTCAATTGACTAAAACAGGTCTTTTCCGGGTCGCTAAAGAAAAACCGATTCGCCCACTCACTTCGGTTTATCTCATCGGGCTGGGCTTCACTACGATTGCCTTAGCTGCGGATCTTGTTTTTCAGGGATTCCAAAACAACGTCGCCGCTGTCGGAGCCGCAGCTGCTGCGGCAGTTCTCGTCATCTGGATATCGATAGCGTTTCTCTGGCACTCTGTACGCCAACTGATAATCAAAGTAGATGCGCTGACCCGCTTAGTAGAGAAAAAGAACGACACCAACCACTGAATACCTTCGGCAACGTTTCAGGACCTATCTGAGCTGATTGATGACGGTAAAAATCGGTAGATACATTCCAACGACGACTGAGCCCACGACACCGCCGATGCCGACAACCATAATTGGTTCAAGCATGGAAGTGAGCTGCTCGACCGAATTTTCAACTTCCATGTCGTAGAAGTCGGCGATCTTGGAGAGCATGTCATCAAGCCTACCGGTTTCTTCGCCGACCGCAATCATTTGAGTGACCATCGGCGGAAAGATTTGATTGCGGCTCATCGGTTTTGAGATTGTCCCACCCTGACGGACCTCGTCGTAAATCTGATCGATGCCTTTCGCCACTACAGCGTTGCCGGCTGTGTCTTTGACGACATCAAGCGCGTTGAGCATGGGAACGCCTGCGCGTATAAGTGTTCCGAACGTTCGGCTGAATCTGGCGATTGCAACTTTTCTAATCAGGTCGCCGAACAGGGGGAGGCTGAGAATCATGCCGTCAATCTGAAGGCGACCCACCTCGGTCCTGTAATATCGGCGCAGAAAATATGCCCCGATGCCGCAGGCAATCAGGAAGAAAACCATGTAGATTGACCGGACTGCTTCTGATAAGGCAATGAGAAACTGCGTGTAGAGCGGTAGTTCACCACCAATGTTTTTAAACAATCCTTGAAAAACGGGCAGGACAAATGTCAGCATCGCCCAGAACACGCCCACTGCAATAAGCAGAACGACTGATGGATAGACCATCGCCGCGCGCACCTTCTGGTTCAATTTTTCTTTGTATTCAAGGTAATCCGCCAGCCGTTTCAAAACATCTGAGAGAATACCGCCGGTCTCACCGGCACGAACGATTGCAATGTACAGTCTATCGAAGATGCCTACCTGTCTTGCCATAGCATCGGAGAGTGATAAACCGGACTCGACCGACCTTCTAATGTCATCGAGGGCATTTTTCAATCGCTTGTTGGGGCATTGATCCACGATAATTGAGAGTGTTCGCAGCATTGCGACGCCGGAGGAAACCATTGCAGAGAATTGCCGAGAGAAAACAACCATGTCTTTCAGGCTGACCTGCTCAAAAGAATCCAATATGCGATTCAGTCTCGCGACTATATCGGCTGTTGTAAATCCGCCGCGTTCGCGGATGTCGAGAACGTCCAGACCGCGTGCTGATAGTCGAGTGCGGAGAATTGCAGGTGATTCGGCCTGAGCAACTGCTTCTCGCACGTTACCCTGGCTATCTCTCACTTTGTAAACATATTCCACTTTAAGACCGCTCCGCTCCTCGTTTCACTCGCTCGCTCCGCTTAAGACCGCTCCGCTTTATCCAATAATCACTCCGCCTCTCGTTTCACTCGATGCTCCGCTACACTCGCTCGCTCCGCTTAAGACCGCTCCGCTTTATCCAATAATCACTCCGCCTCTCGTTTCACTCGATGCTCTGCTATGCTCGCTCAGGGTGTAATGAAACGACTCCTTTCTACTGAAGTCTTCCGAACATGGAGCGCCGCTCTGGGGGCGGCTCTTGCGATGTTGGCTGGGCTGCGGCCCGTTCCGGAGTCAAAAGGACTTTGAGGTCATCGGCGCGAGTCGTTTTTGAGAAAGCCTCGTCGACGGTGATGACTCCTGCTTTGGCAAGGTTCGACAACGCTTGTTCCAAGGTTTGCATGCCTTGCTTCGAACCCATTTGCATGGTTGCGTATAACTGTGAGTTCTTGGCTTCTCGCACGAGGTTGGCTACAGCTGCTGTGTTTACGAGAACTTCTGCTGCGAGGACACGACCTTTAGTGATTGGACTTCCGCCTGCCATCTCTTCCTGACGAGGTATCAAAGTCTGGGAGATAATGGCGACCAAACTGTTTGAAAGCATGATGCGAATCTGTTGTTGTTGGTCGTGAGGAAAGGCGTCGATGATTCTATCGACCGTCTGTGCCGCGGAGCTGGTGTGCACCGTACTTAGTACCAGGTGTCCCGTTTCAGCAGCCGTGAGCGCAAGGTGAATTGTTTCCAAGTCGCGCATCTCACCAACCAGGATGACGTCCGGGTCTTCTCGGAGAGCGGCTCGTAATGCGTTTGCAAAGCTTCTCGTGTCGCTGCCTAATTCTCTTTGAGAGATGACTGAGACTTTGTCGTTATGAAGGTACTCAATCGGATCTTCAATGGTCAGAATATGAACAGAGCGAGTGTCGTTTATATAATCAATCATCGAAGCCAGTGTTGTTGATTTGCCTGAGCCCGTAGGACCCGTGACCAAAATCAAACCTCTCGGCTTATCTGTGAGTTGCTGGCAGAGAGCGGGAAGCCCTAGTTCCTCAAGACCGGGTATGGTGGTTGAGACTATACGGAAAGCCGCAGCCAGACTGCCTCTGTCTCGATAGATATTAGCCCTGAATCGTCCCAGACCGGCGACGCCGAAACTGAAATCAACTTCGTAGATATTGCGAAGTCTATCCTTCTGCTCTTCTGTAATGATTGAGAAAATCAGATCTTCAACGTCTTTGTTAGACATCACCGGAAGCGATGTCCTCTCGAGTCTTCCGGAGACCCTTATGATTGGCGGCTGTCCGGCCTTCAAGTGCAGGTCGGACGCGGCTCGATCGAGAACGAGCTGCATCAATTCTTGCAACTCAATATTCATTCGCGCTCCTCCGGTAGTTTCAAATCGTTTTCGATCTTTTCTGCTTTCGTTCTATTCTCAAAACGTCAACGACGTCGCTTCGACTTATGTTGGTGGGAAGGAACATTCTGACCGTTGTCATCGCTATGATGCTGGTGTAACACCGGCTCCGCTTTACCGTTCGAATACTTCGAATGCATGCAATAGGGGCAGTCGACCCAATCGCCGACGATTTCCGCACTACACGATTGGCAGCAGGATTCATGCGCTTCTTCGTATTTGTTCATGCCGCATTTCGGACAGCTTGCCCAATCCTCCTGTTGCAATGTACCGCAGCGACGGCAGGAAACTTTGAGTTCGTGCTGGCAGAATGGGCACTTGATGAAGTCGTCGCTGATCGGGTTTCGGCACTTGCTGCAAAGTTTGTCTTCGCCGGAAGTATCCGCGAGAGTTACGCGCACCACTTCTTCTGCTGTGGTCAGCCCCTGACCGACAAGACGCAGTGAATAATCCTTGAGTGGTATCATTCCCGACTGCTTCGCCGCCAATCGGATCATCGCTGTCGTCGCGCCTTTGCAGACGAGGTCGCGAATCTCATCGTTCATTCTCATGACTTCGAAAACACCGATCCGGTTTTTATAACCGGTGCCGTTGCACGCTTCGCAACCTAGTCCTCTTCGGAAAATCGGCATACCGTTTGTTCCCATTCGGAGCTTGTAGTACTGAATGGTTGACTCCGCTAAATGCTCTTGCTGTTTGTCCATCAAACCGAGATAGCGCAAGGCGCTCACTTCCGGCACGTATTCTTCTGCGCAGTCTTCGCAGATGCGACGAACCAGTCGTTGTGCCACCACTCCGACCGTAGCTGATGCCACCAGATATGGGTCCACTTCCATTTCCGCCAACCGGGTGATCGCTCCGGGCGCGTCGTTCGTGTGAAGGGTGGTGAATACCAGGTGACCTGTAAGAGCGGCTTCTACAGCGATTTTGGCTGTTTCTCTATCCCGCGTCTCTCCCACCAGTACGATGTCCGGATCCTGTCGCAAGAAGTGTCTGAGGATTCGGGCGAAGTCCAATCCTTTTTCGCGCAAGACCTGCACTTGGGTGATGCCGGCCATCTCGTATTCAATCGGATCCTCTGCCGTACAGATGTTGACTTCATGCGTGTTTCGCTCTGACAGTGCGGCATAGAGCGTAGTTGTTTTACCGGAGCCGGTTGGGCCGGTGACGAAAATAATTCCATATGGTTTTCCAATCATGTCACGAATCATCGACATTGCGTCTGATTCAGTGATCAAATTGTCGAGACCAAAATTGGTATGCGACTTATCCAATTGCCGCATGACTACTTTCTCTCCATGCTTCGTTGGAATTGTCGAAACACGGAAGTCTACATCTTTGCCGGAGAATCTTACGCGAATTCTGCCGTCTTGAGGAAGACGTCTTTCTGCGATATCAAGGTCGCTCATGATTTTGTAACGCGATACGAGAGCCGCCTGAATAGCCTTTGGCAGCGTTCTATCGACGAAGAGAACACCGTCGAGTCGATAACGTACCGTGACGTTTTTGTCCTGAGGCTCAATGTGAACGTCCGAGCATTGACGTTTAATCGCTTTAGCTAATACCTGATTGGCGAGTTGCACAATCGGCGCATCCTGAGCTTGTCTTGCAAGGTCAAGGTCGTTAACTTCATCATGCACATCTTCCATGATGGCAATGTCTGAGAGATCGACTTCCGACTCGATAAACGTCTCGTCCTGATACTCAACCATCTCCTCGGTGAGTTCGTCCTGGCGTTTGGCGTAAACGGTTTCCATAAAATGCTGGAAATCGTCTTCAGTGCAAACGACAGGCTGGACGGTGATTCCTTTGAGCCGATATTTGATATCGTCGAGGGCGAGAAGATTATTGGGATTCACCATGGCGATGGTGAGCTTATTCTCTTCTTTCGATATCGGTACGACCTGATGTTGACGCATCACCTTTTCAGGTAACAACTCCAGACAATTGCCGTTAGGCGTGACTTTGGTGAGTGAGACGTAGTTGACGCCAAACTGGAGTTCCAGCGCGTTTTTTAAATGCTTTTCGTTCGCTAAGCCCAGACGAGATAAAATCAGCGAGATTGGTTCGCCGGTTTTCAGCCGCTCCTGCTGCACCAGCTTGAGCTCGTCATGCGTGATGAGCCCGTGGTCGACAAGTAGTTCCCCAATTTCCTTCTTGATTAGCGCCATTTCGTGTCACCTTGCCAGCCGCACTTATCGGTGTCTGATATCGTGCCGGAGCAACATAAGTTCTACTCTTATGCCTAATTGATCTATGCCCGTTTCTTTCTTCTAACTATACTCGTATTACAATGGCCGTTGAAACGCTTTAGTTTCGGACCGGCGCAGCTTACCAGCCCTGGAACATCGAGAATGGCAACGCGACTCATTAAAACTTCTCTGTCTCATCGCGGCTATTCACTCGTGAAAATGTCTTATCCGCTGTTCGGGTTGGTTTTTATCGACATGTTCAGTACGTCGACCTGGTTCGAGTCGGATATTCAGTGGTTGGGGATTCCGACGATCGTAGCGATTTTGGTCTCCGCTCATGTTTTTCTGTTATTTTTGCAAACCGACCGCGCTGCCCGTCTCTATTACCTGATCCATCGTGGAAAACCGCCAGCTATTTATTTGAATTGGCTGGAAATTTCCGACGACGAGGCGCCCACCATCAAATTTGGTCTAAGGGGATTGAACCTTTCATGCGTAGATGAACTCCACCTGACGATGTGGGGAAATCTGATTTTTAAATCGCGCTCCGTGTGCGGCTCTTTAGTGAAAAACGGAGTCGAGGAGATTGAAGCAGACGATGTATTCAAGGTACCGTTTGGAGTGGTGTCGTCAAAAGAGCAAAAGGAATTTATTGAACTTGTGCAGAGGGTTCGACCGGACGTAGTGCTTGGAAAACGGCTTCAAAAGCGGATGATCGCCAAGCATGTAAAAGGAGAAGACTACATTCAGTCACTCGGCGCGGTTTTCCTACTGTTCGTTTTATTCGATCTGAGCTTTTCTCTCTTTGGATATCTGGAGATGTTGAAACAGTACCATCTGGCTCAGGTAGTGGCTCGTGGCTCGTTTTCATCCACCACCGAGGTCAAAACGAGTGCGGATGATCACTTCAAAAAAGCAGAGACGATGTTGGAAAGTCCGCCCGGTATCTCACTAGTTAAGCGAACCGTGTTGCACAAAGGCTATTCCACCGGCGCCGTGTACCAATCACGAGGCGAAGCTCTATGGTACATGGGACGCCGTGATGAGGCGATCAAGTCGCTGCAAACTGCACTTGAATATTATCCCAAAAGCTTGCGTATGCATCTTGAACTTGCGCGATGGCTGGCGATTGAGGGGCGTTCGCGAGAGGCGCGAAAGGTTTTATTCGATTTAGCCGATGATCATGAGGATTCTCTTCTACCGCGGCTTTACACAATAGTCCTCTTTCGTCGAGGCGACGACGAAAAGAAAGCGAAGCGCTACTACGATATTTATGCCGACAAATTAGACCTGGAAGTCTTTGGTGAGGAGCCGTGGTGGCCGCCCGGCGGCAACCGGTATTTGAACGACTCATGGTCGCGCGATGATGTTCACTTCCTGCTTGATGAGTTGCTGAAAAGTAAGTGACGGATAAATCGTTGAATTAAGACTGCTTATGTTGTGGCATAGATGATGGAAGTGCTTCACTTTGGGCATAGAAAAGTAAGTTTATAAGGAGAGGGGGCTCCTGTAAGCACAGTATGGAATCGGAAACACAGAATCTCGGCACGGACACAACGTCTTCAGATAACATTGCCGCCACGTCCTCTTCAGATGGTGTGGCTGCGACTGGTGGCGCTAAGAAAAAGGCGAAGAAGAAAGATTCGGGCTCCGACCTGGCATTTTTCGCCAGTTTTCCATGCATCGTGATTGCCATTGCTGCTGTTGCGGTTACAGTAGTCGGTTTTGTTCCAATGGGCTTCATCGGCTATATGTGTGCGAGTGTTCGTGCGCAGCTTATCATCGTTCTGCTGATCTGCGCGGTGCCTCCGCTGTTTTCACCGCCGTTGCGCCTTCCCATGTTGATTACGTGCGTGGTGTTCGCTGCCGTAAATGCCGCTTTCGTTGTACCTTGCATGATTCCTAAACCGGAACCGACCGGTGATGTTAAATCGTTACAAGTGCTATCGACACGTGTGATGCAGCTTAGCATCGATGATGAAGCGACTCCGATCGAGCCGATTGTCGAGCAAATTACGGCGCTGCACCCTGAGATCGTCTGCCTGACTGGCTCACCGATGCAGCCTCTGCTCAAATTGAGCGAACAGATGCCGCCCAATTATATGCATAGAGAAACTTTCCCCCGAGATGACGGCTATGCAATGGTTATTTACAGTCAGGTTCCGCTGAAGGGAACCAGGCTGAGAAAGGTCGGTCCGGCGAAACTACCGTTAGTGTCAACTACGATTCACTTCGATTACGGGTGGAACCGTTTGATTATGTTGAAGGTTCCAGACCCGACAGACGATAAGAGCCTCGAAAAACGCAACCAGCAGCTCGCTGCCTGCGCTAAGGCGATTAAGGAAATGAGCGGGCGGAAAATAGTCGTTGGGAATTTTAATACGACACCATATGCGGTGGCCTTCGGCTCTTTTCTCAAAGACGCGGATCTCGAGGATACGCGCATCGGCGTTCAACCTAATTGGAATCTAGGTCCTATCGACCTGTTCGTAACTCACGTGCCGGCAGATCATATTCTGGCAACCAGCAATGTGTCTTTCAAGAGTCGCTACGTATGTGCTCCTATGGGTTTGAAACACCGACCGCTGCTCGGCGACTTCTATCCGAATACAAAGGAGAATGAGCCGTATACCGAAGAGCCGGCAGAGCCCGCGGCAGAGACTGCAGCGCCAGCTTCGGAGCCTGCGGCTGAATCAAAACCTCAAGCGGCTGATGAGAAGCCGAAAAAAAGACGCAGACGTGCCAAATAGCAGTGCGCGCGGCGACTATTTATTGCCACTTGTTCTGATCTGTTTTAGCGATAGAACTTTGCGAAACTGCAGCCGCTAGTTTCTTGTCTTGGCTAATCGCGTCCGTAATCAGTTCGACTAAACGATGACCGCCACTGGAATTTAAATGCACTGTGTCCAGGTAATCCTTGCTGTCGAACCGTTCGTCAGCGGTAAGGTCTACGAACTTCGCACCATATTCGGTGGTGGTGCTGGACAGATAGTTGCGGAAATCCCCCCAGAATTTATCCGGAAGAAGTGCTCGGTTTGGCCACAAGCTTGGCATGCCGACCACAAGGACTTTGATATCCTGGTTTTTCAGATACGCCAGATATTCTTCGAAGAACTTCTTTTGACCGTTGAAAATTTGCGGATTCGAGTTCTTATAGCGGGCTCGATATTCTTCCGTGTTATCTTTGAAAGCGCCCCACGAGCAAGCGACGACTCGCCATTCACCAGGTTTTACGACGCCTTGATTTCCATAAATTGCTTTCAGTGCGTCGTTGTTTCCATCTGCTGACGCTATCTCGCCAGCTGGCGACTTTGCCTCGGTGTCACCGGATTTGGTGTCAGTGGTTTTGGCATTGCCTGCTTCTGCATTTCCAGCGGAGACCGGTCCAATCGTTGTAACAGTGCCGTCTTCGGAAACGACATCATTCGCATTCGGCAGAAGTTTTTTGCTCGACTCCGGAAGCAGGGACACGATCTTTTCGCCGATCAACTTTGTTGGAAGAGTTTCGTTGATTTTCCAGTCCATAAATGCAAACAGATCCGGAAATGCGGAGCCGCCCAATTTGTCTAACTCTACGTAAGGGCTGAGGTAGCGAAACGCGTCGGTGGCACTTGCTGACGGCATGGTGTTGTCGATGAAATCTCGCGGATTTACTCCGAGGACGACCAGTTTCGGTTTATGCTCCGAATTGAACAACGACTTTGCCATCATATATTGGTCGCTGCACATGGCGCCGCCCATGGACAGGTTGAACGTTGTCGGTTTGTGTCCGATCTTCTCACTGATTAAGGATGATGCGAGATCTGATTTTCGATGGGTACATGTATCGATAGCCTCGTTTAAAAACGCTGCTTCGCTAGCGTAAAGAGCGGAACCCATCTGGCTGCTTCCCATGAACACTACATCTGCATCGGTGCCGTCGATGATGTAGTTGCGCGTGATCCACCAGATCCAATTACCTTCCTGACGCTGTTCATTTGCTGATGTTTTGACGACGTCTGCGGTAAATTTGTTTTCCGTCTTGGGCATATATCCGGAAAGCGCGGCATTCAGACCGACGAACGCTAGCAGCGCAACTATCGTGCGGCTGTTTATCAATTTGCGTTGTGTATTGTCTGCCATTTAGAGAGGAATATCCGTTTTGAATTCGTGGGGCGTAGCTTGTTTGGCCAGTGCTTTGCGGCGCTCCATATGATTGCCGGAGGCTTCCAATGCAAGCGTAGTACTGAAGGTTCCGCTCATGATGTTTACGAGCTGGTGGAGGAATTTGTTGCCGCCGAATGCGTTCAAATGCACGCCATCGTGATAATCGTTCTGCGTGTACAAAGCAAAATCGTTCAAATCGAACGCTGGAACTTTGTGCTCGACAGCCATTGTGCGAAGCGCATTGACATAACCCATGTATCGATAGGAACCGAGGACGCGAATATTGTCTAGCGTGATCGGCATGTTTACTACGACGAGTTCAATTCTCTCGCGTTTGCAAAGCTCGACCAGCTTCAGCAGGAAGTAGTGCTGAATCTTGTACATATGAAGATCTGGATTTTTGTAGCGTTCGCGATATTCGGGCGTGTTATCTGAGAAAGTCGGCGGCTCGTTCGGATCTTGTGGGTGGACGACGACAGCCAGCGGATGAATCTCTCCGGCTTTATATTCCGGAAGAAGTTTGATTCTGTCCCAGTAGGTAAACTGTTTCTTGCCAATCGGTTTGGGAAACACTTTGTCTAACACGGACTCGACTTTCTCGTGAGCTAGCATGTGAATGTCGAGCGCGTTTTGATAAAGATAGCAATCGCGTTCGAGAATGAAGTTGAGTTTGTCCCACGGTGATTTGAACACCTTGCCCCAGCTGTCATCCAGGTTTACCAATCTATGCAGGAAGCGGAATGCTTCTGTATCGACCGGAGTGATCATGGAACTGTCGTAAAAATCTCGCGGCGCTACACCATAGACGACCACGTCAGGACGCTGATGTGTCTTGAGCATCGTCTGTAGTGTCATGTATGCATCAGACGGCATTTGTCCGGGACCAGCCAGGTTGTATGTTTTAAACGTTCCGCCGAACTTTTCAGCCAACAGTTTGTCAAAGTAAACTGCATGGTGGTAGTTGGCGAGATTCAACTCTTTCTGCATGTACATTGCGTCGGAGTTGTTGACCGCACTGACCATGAGTGAGGAACCGAGTAGAGCAACGTTGTATTCGGCTTTGCTCTTGCGCAGGTCGTTGAACGTCCACCAGGCCCAGCCTTCATATGGGAATTTAAATTTGTCGAAGTCGAAGGGAGTGGTGAAACTCATCAACAAATTCGCTGCAATGAAAATTGCCAGTGCTACGTTGAATACGCTGCGCCGTCCGTCTTTGTACTTCCTGGTTGACTCGTCTAGAACTTGCTCTGTAAGCGGTCCGACGTGGTCTTCTGCACGAATAGATTCGGCAAGAATTTCGATTGTGTTACGTGGGGCTTTGACGGTCACATCGCACCGTCCTTTACTCCGGCGATTTGTTTAGCCGGGTTCAACTGTTTGCTGCTTCCACCGCCTGGATTGGTTCGGCTGCTTGCATTGATTGACTTAGCCGTTGATTGCGAAGCGGCAATCGGCTCGTCCAGACTCGCTACTTGAGGCTCGGTGTCATCATGTCGATTAATATTGAATGATGAAATTATCTCGTGATTGTCGGCCAACTTCTTAGCAAGCATGTCCAGAAGGCGCGCGCCACCACCGGAGTGTAAGTGAACCGTGTCGCCGAAATCGGACAGCGGGAATTGCTTTGTCGCATAGAAATCGAAATAAGTAGCGCCTTTGGCTGCAGCCAGTTTTTCCAAGCTGGTTTTGTACTGTTCCCATGCTTTGTCCGAAATCAGTTGACGGTTGATGTCGGTAATCGGCATGGCGAGAAGAACCACATGCGTGCCTCGGGCGTTCGCTGTGTCGAGAATGTCGGTAAGGAATTGCATTTGCGATTCAAACGTATCTTGTTTGAGCGTTTTATATCGCTTTCTGTATTCGTCGATGTTGTCGACGAAGGGCGGGCGATTTTTTTCGTCAGTCGGCCGGAAGTAGCATTCTTTGAGGTTTATCTCAAAAGGATGATATTCGGGCAACAAGCCCCGCCGTTTGTCTGTGCTCGACGGTGTGACGTTCGGGAACGTAGCGACGAGGAAGTTGTTGAACTGTCGCGAAATCGAAGTCATGATATTTTCGCTTTCGCCAAGCGGGTAAATGGCGCGTGCGAGCTCGTAGGCAAGCCGTTCTTCCCACTTCGGAGCGATTAAATCTATGCGCTCGTTATAGTCGCCCAGACGGGAAAGGTAGCGGAACGGGTCCGTCGCTTTCGGGCTGGGCAAGAGGTTATCCATGAAGTCGCGAGGACCGACTCCGTAAACTATCACGTCGGGACGCTTCTCGTTTTTCAACAAAAACTTGGTGAGCAGATAGGCGTCCGAGGGCATCTCACCTGGCAAGGCGAGGTTGAACGTCTTGATTGAATCGCCCGAGTAATCTTTGAATTTCGATTCGAAGAAAATGCTCTTGTGATGTTTCGCGCCGTCAATCGGCTTCTTTGTGAAATCGGCATCGACGCCGTCAAGCGGCACGAGCATCAACGACGAGCCAAGGAAGACGAGGTTTGGAGTCGGCGTCTTGGGGCTGTTGTACTCTTTGATTGCCCATGAAGTCCAGGTCGGATATGGGAAATCCTCCGGATGGAGTGAACCGAGTTTTGTTGCAGCCATCAACTGGCAAACAACCGCGAACATTGCCAATCCCCAGAGCGCAGTGCTGGCATAAACTCTGCGTCCGCCGCCCTTCTGCTCCTCAGCTTGAGGTTCGCACGCCGCCGGTCTACCGTCTAGGACGGCAGTCGAGCTACGTGGGATTCCTGCTGATTCTTTCGTCGATACCGACATGGTTTGAGGCTCAGTCATTAATTAGAACTGGAAGTAGATGAATCTAGGCGAGCTGTCAGGGCTGAAGATGGTGAGCAAGCACATGAGTGCCACCATCACGCCGACCTGCACCGCCCACGGTGGCCTTTGATAGAACTTCTTATCGTTGAGCCAATTGACTGCGAGGTGCGCAATCATCAGTCCTGGGATGAGGAACAGCAGTGAAGGGAAGATTAGCGGATCGCGAATCTTGAGTACTTCAAGCTGGTTGAGACTGAAGCTGAATAGATCGATCGGTGCCGATGCCATTTTTGTGAGCATCTTCATTGCGATGGTGACGGTGTCGGCGCGGAAGAAAACCCAACCGACGCAGACGAAGTGGAAGGTGATGATCACTGACAGTACGTGATAAAGCTTGCTCTCGATCACGGTTTTCGGCACACGGAGCAATTCAGTCAGGTGCTGCCATTCGCGGTGCAGAATCAAGATAACGCCTTGATAGACGCCCCATACGAGGAAGTGCATCGCCGCGCCGTGCCAGAGACCACCGAGAGCCATTGTGATGAACAAATTGCGAGCGGTGAAGAAGCGATTGCCACGCGAGCCGCCTAGTGGAATAAACAGGTAGTCGCGCAACCAGGTCGAAAGGCTGATGTGCCAACGACGCCAGAAGTCGGCCGCGTTTGACGCTATATAAGGAAGGTTGAAGTTGATCGGAACTTTATAGCCGAACAGCATTGCTGAACCGCGTGCGACGTCGGTGTAACCGGCGAAGTCAAAGAAGATTTGAAACGCGAATGCGTAAGTAATCAGCCACAGATCAACGGAGGAGAACTGCTCCGGATGTGTGAATCCTGCCTGAGCTACGAGAGCAAGGTTGTCCGCGAGCAAAACCTTTTTTGCCAGACCCATGAGGATGAGGTGCATGCCCTCATCGACATATTCCCATTTGAATTTGCTCTTGATGTCGAGCTGCGGGATGAAGTCCTGGTAGCGCTTAATAGGACCGGCTATCTGGGTTGGGAAGAATGAAGCAAATAGCGAGAAGTTGAGGAAGTTCTTTACCAGAGGCTTACCACGATAGACTTCTACTGCGTAGTGAATGAACTCGAAAACGAAGAACGAAATTCCAAGCGGCAGAATGATATGTAGATGTGGCTCTCGCCAGTCGATGCCACCCATGGCTAGACCGGACTTGATAGCGTCGACTGTGAAGTATGCGTATTTGAAGATTCCGAGAGTGATCAGGTTGGCAGCTACAACGATTCCCAACCAGAGCTTTTTGCGGGTGACCGACTTCGCAATCATCGGCACGAGCAGGAAGTTGCCCAGCGTCAAGCCAAAGATCAGGATTCCGTATATTGGCTTCCACGACATGTAGAACAAATAGCTTGCCACCAAAAGTAGTGGCACGCGTAATTTGTGCGGCGTGATCCAATAAAGTAAGAAAACGACCGGGAGAAAAACAAGGTACTGCAGGCTGTTGAATAGCAAACTAAGTTCTCCTTGGACTCCAAAACGTGAGCAGTGCGCCGTCCAGATAAGTTTTCAATGGATAGCGAGTCACATGATATCGGCTTGTTTTCAAGAATTCCAGAAGCCCGCGCCTGTCTTAACCTAAAACGTTTATAGTACTGGCCGTCGCCCTTCTGAATGCAGGCAGAGCAGACTGTTTTGGGCGCTTGACTACGTGCGAAATTGCAGATTAGAAGAATGAAGTTGTAAATAGAAAAATTCATGCTTTGTGGGCTTTGAAGCAAAGGTGAAAACTGGTACACATTAACCAGAGTTATTGTGTCTGGTTTGCCCACGGACGTTCTCATCGACGCCGTTTCGACCAAAGACTACGGCCCTTCTCCGTAAAACCGGCATTCAGAAGGTCGGGGACTTCGAGCGTAAGGCGTTTAGAGGTTAACTCCGTACCAACGAGCAGTTGTTTTGCTTAGGCGCCGGATTTGCCGGACTTGCTGAAACCTTCGGGGATGAGCTGATAGCCGCCGCCGTAAACGGTTTTGATGTATTTGCGGTCGCCTGCTTCGAGGCGGGTGCGAAGGTGTCTGATGTGGACTCGAATTGTGTCGACATCGTCGTCAGGTGAATAGCCCCAGACTTCTTCCAGAAGCTTGCCGGTACTGACGGTTTGACCGTGGTGTTGCATCAGGCAGTGCAGAATTTCGAACTCGGTAGGAGTCAATTTGACGATGCGCTCTCCCACCTTGGCTTGCAGGTTCTCAGGAATTAGCGTGATCTCGCCTGCTGTAAGTATCTCGGGCAGGGTTGCAGAGTGTGGCACTGAGCCGGCACGTCGAAGAAGTGCTCTGACCCGAACTTGCAGCTCCGGAATTTCAAATGGTTTCACCAGATAGTCGTCTGCACCGGAATCGAATCCAGTGACCTTATCTTTGGTCATCCCCAGAGCCGTGAGCATCAAAATTGGAATTGGATGCGTCTGGGGGTTTTGGCGCAGTCGCTGGCAGACAGTGAAGCCGTCGAGGTCCGGCATCATGACATCGAGAACAACCATGTCCGGATGATTTTGCTGCGCGAGTGCCAGGCCCTTTATGCCGTCGCTGGCGGTTTCAACGTGATGTCCAAGCAACTCAAGGTTGATCTTTACGAGTTCCGCGATGGCGTGGTCATCGTCTATTACTAGAATTCTTGCCAATGTCCTCTCCGCATCTAGGTGAAATTAGTCCGTCCGAGTAACCGCTAATTTTACTGGAATTTTCATGATTCGCGGACCTTTATCGGCGTCATTCCGCAGAACTGTGAGATTCACCACTTGACCTGGATCCTTCTTTTCTACATATGAAAGCAAGTCGTCCACCTGGCGGACCTCTATATTGTCAACCGCGACTATCAGGTCTGCGAGGTTACGATCCATCTGGCGCATCAACATTCCGCCTCCGAGGTTGTAGACCACGAGCTTTGGAACTCTCAAACCTGCTTCGGCGGAAGGTCCCTTGGGATCGAGTTGCATGACGCGCAATCCGAAAATGGCGCCGGTTCTGGTTCTCACGCCTTCGGGGTGAAGAAGCACGATACCCATGTCCGGGCGTTTGACAATGCCGTGCTTAATCAATTCTGGCACAATCGTTTTTGTAATATTTGCGGGGATCGCCAGACCAATACCGGCTGATTGTCCGGAGCGGCTCAAAATTGCAGTCGTGATACCGATAACTCTGCCCTGAGTGTCGAGCAGCGGACCACCGGAGTTACCCGGATTTATAGCTGCATCTGTTTGAATAATGCCTTTGATCAAACGCTTATTGGGCGTCGTGAACGTTCTATTCAAGCTGGACACAATGCCCTGCGTCATCGTGTGATCCAGACCAAATGGATTGCCGATCGCGAAGACGCGGCGACCCGGCTGTAAGTTCGATGAATCGCCCCATTCGACGTAGTGGAACTTGCGACCAGCCTCGGCTTGAATCTTAATAACAGCCAGATCGTTGGACGGGTCTTTGCCGATAACGCGAGCCGGAAGGCTCGTGCCATCGAAGAATGTAACCTTGACTGCGTCCGCATCACCTGTCACGTGGTTGTTGGTTACGATATGTCCTTCCGGGCTAATTACGACTCCGGAACCGATGCCATCTTGATTGTCGTGCCCGTAAAAATAGACTTGCTCCGCTGTAGCAAGCGGCGCGATGTTGACGACTGCTCTATAAGACTTCTCATAAACGCTCACATTGACCTTTTCGTCAGGCGTGAGTCCGGCGGTGCTTATTGATTTTGGCGACGGTGACGGTGTTGATTTTGCCACGGTTTTCGTCAATGATTTTTTCGCGGGTGCTGACTTGGTCGCCGTAGTCTGTGCCGCTGAAGCTGACGTCGGCAACACTGTCGGCGCTAACATCCCGGCGATGATTAGCATAGTCGCAAGCGACGAAACACTACGCTCTTTGACTTTTTTCGACATACTCATTCTGCTCCACTTGTTTCATTACATAGCTCGACGGACTTTATAAGGAATTCCATCTTGGTTCGGAAACCGACACGTACTGCGTTTTTCTACACATGCCAGTGGCGCTGCGCATAAGCGCCCCCATCCGGGCTGGAACTCCTTCCGTGCCAATTCATGTTATTGTCCGACGCGCACCTTTCACCCTTGTTTCCTCAATTCAGTATTCAAGCACTTTTCTGAGATTTATGTTATTCCGAGCTCTTGCGACCGTGTTGGTCGAGGTTCCCTGAGTTCGATGAAGCTGGATCTGTTCCGGCGTCCGGTCCACTGATTTCTGGTGATGGAGTCAGAGGCTGCTTCGGTTTATCTCCAATTTTTGATTCGGTACCTGCCATCAACCGCTTTATATTGTCTTTGTGGCGAACCACGACGTATACGCAAGCCACAAGTGAGAAAACCAATACCGCCGGTGGTGCGCCGCAAAAATACATGAATGCCGGACACGCTATGGCAGCCGTGATTGATGCGAGGGAAACTATCTTGCTTGCAAAAACAACCGCAATCCACCACCCAAAAGTAAGCGAGGCTGCCATCGGGTTTAACCCATACAGAGTGCCGAGAGTTGTGGCCGCACTTTTCCCGCCGCTGAAGCCGAGGAAGATAGATTTGCTATGACCTACGATGCAAATGATTGCCACCAGGGTTGGTATCAGATGCGGATAATAGAATGGCAGAGTGCTCCAGAGGCTCTGCTCGAGATAGGCAGCCAGCGCGACGGGAATGTATCCCTTAATGACGTCGAAGACTAGTACGAAAATTCCGGCGCCCTTGCCAGCAGCTCGCAAAACATTTGTCGCACCGGTGGAGCCGCTCCCGATCGTTCTTATGTCAATGCCTTTGAGCGATTTGACCACCCAGTATCCTGTCGGAATCGATCCCGCTATGTATGCGAGAAGCAAAATCCCGATAGCATACGCGGTGCTCATTTACCTTCTCGCTTCTTGGGTCGGGCGGTAATTCTAATAGGCGTTCCGGTAAATCCAAACGCTTCGCGAATTTTTCTTTCCAAATATACTTTGTAGTTTGCGCCCAGGAGTTTTTCGTCATTAACGAACAATATAAATGTAGGCGGCGCAGAAGACACCTGGGTTGCGTAATAGACCTTGAGGCGCTTGCCGCGCTTACTGGCAGGAGGTGGCACGAGCGCTACCGCTTCGCTGACTACCTGATTAACGAGGTTGGTCGAAATCCGCCGGTGGGTTTCTGCAAACGCGCGCTCTGCTGCTTCGATGATTTTTCCAACCCTCAGCTTCGTAAGAGCGCTTGTGAAGAGGACCTCTGCGTAAGCGATGTGCCGCATCTCCGCCTTGACTTCGGCGAGCATTTTGTTCATCGTCGCCGAGGATTTGTTTTCGATTAAATCCCATTTGTTGAAAACCAGCACCACGCCTCTTCCTGCTTCCTCGATCTTCGCCGCGATCTTTTGATCTTGATCGGTTATCGGTTCTGAAGCGTCGATGACATGAACGGTGACATCTGCGTGGTCGATTGCTCGAATGGATCTGACGACGGAGAAACCTTCGATCCCGTAGTCTACGCGTGACTTGCGACGAATGCCGGCTGTGTCGATTAGAGTAATATCTCTACCGTGAAATTTGATCGGTGTGTCGATGGCATCACGAGTGGTGCCAGGTACATCAGAAACAATCGTTCTATCAGCACCGCACAAAACGTTCAATATCGAGGATTTGCCGACGTTCGGTTTGCCTACGATGGCGATTGAGAATGGTTTAGTAGAAAGATCTTCTTCTGTTTCTTTGGTGGCTTCGTCGTCTTCAAAGCCGTTTTTATCTCGTTTGGTGGCTTTAGTGCCCTTCGTGAAGTTTTGCACGATAAGGTCCAGCAAATCGCCGACGCCTCCTGTGCCTCGCGCAGCCGACAAAGCGTGCGGCTCTCCGAGACCTAGCGCGTGAAATTCGGGAACGTTGATCTGCTCAGCAGGGCGATCGATTTTATTGACCGCAAGAATAATCGGCTTTTTGCTTCGACGCAAAAGATTGGCTACATCTTCATCTTGACCGGTCGGGCCTTCCTTGCCGTCGACCATGAAAACAATCACATCTGCTTCGTCGATCGCGAGCATGACCTGGTCGCGCACGTGAGCTGCCATGGGCTCTTCCGTTTCCGTGATGATTCCGCCCGTGTCGACGAGCACGAAATCATGACCGCTCCAGTCTGTTTCAATGTATAGACGATCGCGGGTGACGCCCGGGCGGTCGTCTACGATTGCATGGCGCCTGCCGATGCAACGATTGAAGAAAGTAGATTTTCCGACATTTGGCCGACCAACGATGGCGACCACATTCTTGGCCATGGGACAACCTCTGTGGTCGCTTAACTATATCAAGATTTGTCGTCTGGCTTGGTTTTTCCGGTAAAGGGAGATGAACTTCCACCCGCTTTCGAGCCGAACTTTCCACCCAGTTTTGGCGTGTTCTGTTCCAGCCAGCGCAGAAGCGAGTCCTTTGCCGTGTTAAGTACTATGGATGACTCGGTGTCGCCCCCGAGGTCGGGGTGAACCGCCGTAATTTGCTTTTTCCATTCCTTGAGAACCGTTTCCTTGGTCAGTTCTTCCGGGCGCAGACCAAGCAGCATGCAATTTTTACGAATTTCCTGCGGAATATGTTTGGAAAGCACGCTGCTCGCAGGGTTCGAACTGCCGGCGCCAGCCGCGGCTGCTGCAGGTTCAGCAGGTTGACCGCCGCCCAGACCGCCACCGAGCCCGCCGACTCCTGGATTGGGAGCCGCTTTACCGCCTACAAATTTCTTCAGTCCTGAAAGTCCCGCTTTACTGCCGTCAGGTGCCGGAGGCGTGCGAACTTCCATGTCACTTCCCATCTCTTTAGCTGCAGCAGCGCGGTTTTTAATCAGTTCGCGAAGCTGTTCGTCTGAGACTTGAGCTGTTTCCACAGCCACGTCTTCGGTCGTGCTCTCCCCTGGCTGATCGAAATCTATGTTTATAGGCTCGTTTAGAACGTCGATAGTACCCAATTCTTCGAGTTCTTCAAGCGATTCGAAAATATCCAGTTTGTCGATGTCAATGAGCTCGTCTATGAAATCTAGAGCGTTCTCACCCTTCGGCGCTTCTGGCTCTGATTGTTCAACCACCGGTTCTTGAGCCTGGAAAACTTGTGTTTCCGGCTGTTCATAAGAATCTTGCGCATGAATACTGTAATCGATGTCCGGACCCTTGCGCTTCTTTGGCGCCTGTTCATCAGTGTTTCCGTCCTCAGCCGAGGCAGCCGGCTGCGGCGCTTCCGGTGCTACTTCCTCCGCCATCCCGCCTTGAGCATAGTCCGTGAGGTTTTTTGAAAAATCCCTGATTGAGAGAACGCCCATGCTGTAAACCGTTTCCAGATCTCGCCAACTCAACGATTCGAGAGGATTGAACGTGGAAGCGACATATGGACCTGTTTTTGCGAAGTTCATGACACGGTCAGGCTCCCAGGCACCCTGCTGGTCTTGCAGCGGAGCTGGAGCCGGCTCACTCTGGCGCATCTCGACGTTCGGCATCTCCTGATGCATCTCGTAGTATTGCCCGGGAGTATAGACGACCTGGTCTCCGGTCGCGACTTGCTCGGTCGCCGGCGCCTGCTCGTGCGTGGGCGCAAATTCAGCCTGGGCGGCAGCGTTCGAGACATCCTGTGCAGAGATCTGGTCCGGATTTTCTGGTGTCCTTTCGCTAAGACCTTTCTGATAGCCGATGTTGAATGCGTTTTGCAACTGCAGCGCCAGCATGTCCGCTTCTTGCTGAAGCTCAGCCAACTTAGCCTCCAGCTCCAGAATTAACGATTCGTGCTGCTGGTTAGTCATCTCCAACAGCGCTATATGCTCGTTGTTAGACCGATTGCTGGAGACCAGTTCCTCCATCCGCAAAGCCATTTCGCGGTTGATATTTTCCATCTCGCCCTTGGAAGAAGCCGTACCGGCTTGCTCTTTGAGGCTATTTCGCAATATGGCGCTCTCCGACTCTAGTTCTCTCAAGCGCGCATTAATAGCCTCATTGACTCTTTCAAGTCCGGAAACCGAGCGAGCTAAATCGACCTTATCCTCTTCGAGCGTCACCACCTGAGCCAGCGCTTGTTCCAGTTCTCTTTCCAGGTGTTTGACTTGCTCGTCGGATTCAGAGCTCAAGAGCGCTTTGACCTGCTCGTTCAAAATATCGTCATCCGGCAAGCCGGGTATATCAGCTGCACCAGTGCTGGTTTCAAGCTTGCTTCGCAGGCTTTTAACTTCAGCTTCGAGTTCTGCGACTCTCGACTGGCTGCCGGGATCTGTTGTTTTGAAACTAACATCGCCGCCGCGTGCGTCAACAATCATCTGCATGAATTCCCTGTTTCGAGAAATATCAGCAGGCGACACCTTTGCTTCTTCAGCAACGGTATAAGGGTTTAAGTCCCATCCTTTGCCCATTACTGACGTAATGGCAGCTTCAACGTGGGATTTAGATATGGTTTCGGAGGTTACGTTCTCGGACATGCTTTTAGTAGGTGGGTTTTCCGCGGCGCGAATCGACACGAGAATGGTCGCTCGAGTGACGAGCTGATCAGTCAGTATAGCCACTCTTATATTTTATTTCTTCCCTCTCGAATCAAAAACCTGCAAGTTTTTCTGGTAACTTATTCTGAACTTTGGCGGTACAAAATTGTGCATCGAGCAAGACTGAGAATTCGAGGGCGAGTTCAGGGCGTTTTTTACAGAAAAAGCGCCGAAGAGGCGGCCAATAAACTGGGCTTAGCCGGTTGGGTGCGAAACATGCCGGATGGCAGTGTTGAAGCTTACGCTTGCGGGGACCGCGAAACCATCGAGTCCTTTGCCAACTGGTGTCATGCCGGCCCGCCGGGCGCGCGCGTTGAATCGGTCGATCTGGTCTGGCGCGAGCGCGCCGAGGAAGACGACGAAAAGCACGTCGAGCCTGGCTGTGGTTTCAGCGTCACCTGGTTAAGCTAGGCTGCTCTAGCTAATCAGGCGAGAGCCAGGCCCCTCGAAGATTCGATACGCCTCTTTGATTTTTCCGGAGTCAAGACCATCACCCAGCGCGTCCAGCGCCGCTGAGGTATCCGCTTTTGACTGACTTACTACTGGGGCTGCCGACTGCGAGCGACCCCTATCAGCCTCCTCGTCCAGATCCCGCTGCTCAGATCTGCCTGAGCTGGGTTCCGGACGTGTGGCAGTTGCGGTGTTCGATGGTGTGCGGTTGTAAGCGTTGTTCGGTTCTTGCGGGAGTCTTGCCGCCGCTGGCTCTTGCGAGGCTCTAAGTGCCACGTCGTTACGTGGAGGTGCGGCCTGCATCGGTGCATCGCCGCCGCGTGGAGCCGCGTTATGGGCTGCTCCGCCACCAGGCGGTGCTCCCTCCGCAATAACCTTCACTATGATGCGAACCTCGTCATTCCAGACGTCTCGGTACGCTTCCATGATCTTGTTGGTCTTGTTTTCAATCGACTTCTGAAAGAATTCCTTCGGTACGCCGATCGTAAGGGTTTTCGACTCGAAGCGAATCGGAAATGCGTGTGTCGAGACAAGGCTGAATGCCGGAATACTGCGTTTGTGTATTGCTTCGAGCAACTCTCCCCACATCTCGTCTAGCCCGGACTGCGAAAGCTCACCTTGTCCTTCACCCTCCACGTATTCAGGAGGCGGTGGCGGAGCTGCTTGACGTTGTGGCGGTGCGGGCGCCTGTGCCGCCGGTCGCTGGACCGGAGCGGGCGAAGCCGCGGCTTGAGCTACTGGTCGAGAGGCGAAGCCCTCACCCTCTTCCTCTTCCTCCTCGAAGCTGCGGTCATACATCACGCCTCCGGCAGGCGCAGGAGCTTGATCCATTGTTTGAACCGATGAAACGACAACCGGCGCAGCGGCCTCTTCATCTTCGTCATCATCTCCTTGAATCAAGGCAAATCCGCCAGCCGGAGCTGCGCTTGCAGCCGGTTCTACTCGTGCTGGCGGGGCGGGAGGTGTCGCGGAAACAGGTGCTTCCGGTCTCGGTGCCGGCTCACTGCGCGGCACCGCTTCCTGTCTTGGCGCTGCTGAATAAGATTGCGGCGCCGCTGCCGGACTGGGTTGCCCACCGTATGAAGGTCTTGCCGGAGGTGCGGCGGAGGCACCGGGACCGCCAGGCGGGCGAGATGCGGCGCGCGGCATCTCGCCGCTCGCCATCGCTTCCTGTAACTTGGCTATCTTCTGCTCGAGTTCGCGAATGCTGGTTATATCGTGGCGGTGGCACAGTGAAAGCAGTGCTATCTCAAGCGTCATCGACGGCTGAGTCGAACGCTTCAACGCTTGTTCCAGATTGTCGAGTTGCTCGACCATTTGCGAGAGCTCGACTCGTTCGAATTGCGCGGATTGCTCCACCAACCCTTCTATGTATTCCTTCGAGCCGAGGACGAAGCGCCGCGCCTCATCGGCGTTGCCTTCTTTGGCGGTAACATATGAAGCCTTCGCCAGGTTCAAAAAGTGCTTTGCCAATTCCTGCGCAATCAAGGCTGGCTCTCGACCCTGCATTACCAGTCCGGAAATTCCGTCGAGAACATCCTTACCGTTTCGTTCCAAAATGCCACGGCTCAACGTCAACAAAACGTCCTCGTCAAGCGCTCCTAAGAGGACGAGTAGGTCTTTCTGCGTGACGGGTTCTCCCGGTCTTGCCAGCAAGCTCGCCTGATCGAGCAGTCCGAGAGCGTCTCTGAGACCGCCTCCCGACTTCCTGGTGATCAACTCTATCGCGTCTTGTTGAATCTCGATATTTTCTTTGGCCGCTACGGAAGTGAGATGCTCTGCCAATTCATCGAGGTTTGCCAATCTAAACATCAGGCGCTGGCAACGACTCAAGATCGTCGGCGGAACCTTGTGTTCCTCAGTGGTGGCAAGGATGAAGATTACGTTGGGCGGCGGCTCTTCAATGGTTTTGAGCAAAGCATTGAATGCTTCTTTCGTGAGCATGTGACATTCGTCGACGATGTAGAGTTTGTTGCGCCCGCCCTGTGCCACCAGTGGTGCGCGCTCGATCAACATACGCGCGTCGTCGACGCTGTTGTTTGACGCCGCGTCAATCTCGAAGACTGATGGACAGCTGCTTTCTTTGATTGAAACGCATGATGCGCATTGCAAGCACGGCGTGACAGTGGGGCCGTTCTCGCAGTTTATTGACTTCGCCAAAATTCTTGCGGAAGAGGTTTTGCCGCATCCACGAGGACCAGTAAAAAGATATGCATGAGCTATGCGATTGTTTTCGATCGCGTTTGTGAGTGTCTTCACAACCGACTTCTGACCAACCAGGTCTCCCAGCGTTTGCGGTCGATGTTTCAGGTATAAAGGTAGATACTTCGATTGGTCCACTTAGCTAACCCATATTTGCGAATGCCGCAATATATGCGGGAATTCGCGGTTTCACTGATTTCTTCGGGGACGAGCTCTCGTCCAGATAAAATCGTAACCGATCGCCCGCTCTAATCACGTTGAAAACTTGCATGTTCAATCTAAACTATCTAAAAAGTTGCTGATTCAACTGACAAGCGGCAAGCCCTTTGCAAACTTTGGTTTCTGCGTGCTCGATTTACAGAGAGACGGTAAGATTTCAATAGGTCGGCGTCAGGATACAAGATTTTATGTTCGAATTTTTCAAAAGCAGATGCGGCGAACGTATTTTGTTTATCGGCGTTGTATCAATGGCTTTTGCAATCTGTGGGTGCGCATCCACAACTGGGGCGAAGGAGACCGCTCAGATCGGTACTGAAACGAGTAGCAACCCTGAGCAAATCACGGATTCCGAGCAGTCGCTGGAAGTATCTAAAGTTAGAACTCCGCCTGGTCTGGAAAAGGCGGTGCTCGCCGCGGGCTGTTTCTGGGGCGTCGAGAAAATATTGCAGGAGTTGCCTGGAGTGAAGGCGACAACGGTTGGTTACACTGGTGGTAAAGAGCTGGATACCGATTACAACCGCGTCTGCGCGGGTCGAACCGGTCACGCCGAAGCCGTGGAAATTTTTTTCGATCCTGAACAGATATCGTTTCACGCGCTTCTGAGCAAGTTCTTTGACCTCCATGATGCAGGCGACAAAGAAGGATTGACATTCCATGGCGGCCAGTATCGCTCGGCAATTTTCTACACCAGCGATGAACAGAAGAAGGTCGCCGAAGACTTTGTGAAACAGCTAGAGGCGAAGGAGCATCACAAGATCTACACCCAAATCGTACCCGCTGCGGATTTTATAGTGGCAGAGGACTTTCATCAGAATTATCTGAAAGTTCGTGGTCTGGAAGCCAGTTGCCACAAGTAATAACGTTTAATTGAACTGAGAAATTCGGAACCGGTTTACTCGGTTTCGAAACTTAGCGTGCCGCCATTTCCCTGGTCAACTCTACGAGTTGTTGCTTCGCTTCAGCGCTGGGAAGTTTTACACGTTGACCGTGTCCGGGCAGAATCCACTCGAAATCAAAGTCTATAAGCGTCTTCATCGACCTTGTTTGTTCTGACCACGAATACCAGCAGTAATCTCGAAACGCTTCGAGATGTTTCTCTTCACGGTTGAAGTATAGATGATCTCCAGTGAATAGAAACTTGTTGCGGTAGAGCAAAACCATATGCCCCTTTGTGTGCCCTGGGGTGTGAACTATTTTGAAACCGTCGGGAATGTCCGCAAAAGCACTTGCGTCCTGAATTACGATCTCCGCATCCCGACACGCTTGAATAGCATCTGCGTGAATTATTCGTTGCGCTTTAAACTTTTCCGCAAAACGATCTGCATCCGCTACATCGTCCTCGTGTGTGAGAAAAATGTATTTCAATCCGCCGCGTTCTTCGATTCGTTTGACCAGGTGCTGGTTGAACTTAGGAGCATCAATGAGCCAGTTGCCACCTGCGTTTTCGATGAAGTATGAGTTTCCGCCATAGCTTTTGGGGGAATTGAAACCGCAATAGAATACACCGTCCTCGATTGGCAACGGAAAATCATCCATCACTTCTGCGGCGATATTGTTGCTGTCGCAACCGATGGAACCGGTCGGACAGGCAAGAAGCGCTTGGGTCGCTCTTCTTCGAGCTTGCGCGGAGTCCGGCTGTTGCCAAACGTACGAATAGTCTCCTGCGTCCTTGAATGACTCCGGCGCAATTTGCCTGCACGTATCGCAGTCAATACAAGTGGTATCAACGAAAAAGGCTCCGTCCACGTTTTCTCTCACAATTTTCTTTCTGTCGGCCATAAGCGCGATTCTCTTCGTGGAGTTATGCTTCGAGTTTAGATCTTAAAACATCAGGCGGCAACCTGATTGTTTTGGAGCTTAATAGCGCCTGCCGATGATGTACGATACGAATGATAGCTTCGCCGTGGTCGAAAAATGACCTCAGGAAAACAAATTGCTAATCGTCCCAGCGTGAGTGCTTCAGCGCGAGCGAAAAGCTCATTGGCTTTCATTGCCTCCGCACTTCTTTTGTGCGGCTGTAACTCGACCGGCTCCGGTTCGACTGACGACGCGAGAAAACGAAGTGCGACGAAAGATCCGGCAGCCAGGGCGAAAAGCGAGGCTGAAAATGCTGTCGGTAAGTCGAATGACGATGATAATGAGCTGGAAAAGCTGAAGGCGTACAGTCGCAAATGTTTCTTGAAAACAGAAAAGAAAGAAGACTTCTACAGACCACCAATTGATGATACTGAGCGAGAAGCCGTAAAAATCTGCACCAAAGCTGCGGCTATTCTCGATGCGCGGCGAGAGGCTGAGGATAAAAGAGATGGTCGTGATACCCAGTCGAAAGATCCAGTCGATGCGGAAGTAGAGAAAGTCAAAAAGGAATATGGAAACATTGAAGGGTCCCGCGCAATTCAAGATGCGCTTCTCATCAGCCAGAAAGCGACTGCAATGGCGCCGAAGCATCCTCTGGCCTGGAATTTACTTGCAGCGTGTCATTACACGATGGGAGATCGCGAAGCGGGTGATGCAGCAGTGGAAAAGGCTTGCTCGCTGGATCCGTATTATGTGGTTGCCTGGAAAAACCGCGGAGTGATCGCCGCTGAGCGTCGCAACTGGACAAAAGCGGCGGAATCGTTTGGGCACTGCGCGCGTTTGATTCCGGAAAATCCCAAGATTTCTATGATGATGGGGCGCGTTAACATCGAGATGCAACGCGGAGATGAGGCGATTAAGTGGTTTCAAAAAACATTGGAAATCGCTCCGAAAAATGCAGATGCGTGGTATCAACTCGGATATGCGTACCATTGCATGAAGCAGTTCACGACAGCGGAAGAAATGTACAACAAAGCCCTGTCGTTTGAACCCACTCATGAGGACGCATTGCGCTATTTGTTGATTGCTCAGCGTGGTCAGAAAAAGTTCGCTGAAGCCGAAAAAACTATTGTGCGAATGACGCAAGTGATACCACAGCGAGCGATCGGATGGATTGAGCTCGGAAATTTACGCCGCGCTCGTGGTGACTTTTACGGGATGAAACAGGCTTATCGAGAGGTTTTTAAACACGATCGCAAAAACTCCGAGGGAATAATCGCTGAAGGTGAATACTATGCGAATCAGAAGAAGTTCGGAGAGGCAAAAAACTATTTTGAACAGGCTCGCAAGCTAAATCCGAGCTGGTCAAGACCGTGGCATCTGCTCGGTCAGCTCGCCATGGATGTGAATGACTACAAGGGGGCGGAAAAGTATTATTCGGTTTCTGCAAAGTTGAGGCCCAATGCGCCATTCGAATGGAATAGCCTTGGATGTGCTGTAGCTTCGCAGGGGCGCATTCCCGAGGCCGAGAAGTTTTTTCAAAAGGCTGTCGAGAAAGACCCTTCCTACGCGCAAGGCTGGTCGAACTTGAGTCTGATTGCTCGCGACATGGGACGTAAGCAAGAAGCTATCGAACTGGGTTTGAAGGCTGTGAAGATGGATCCGAATCGAACCAATTCACTTTGTAATCTCTCTGATTTGTATTTTGCGGAAGGGCGACTACCGGAGGCCGAAAGACTTGCTCAAAAGGCTCTCCGTGTGGACCCAAATTGTGTTGAAGCCTGGATTGCTCTTGGCGCAATTGCAGCTGGACGCAAGGACGTAAGTACCTCCGTAAAGTGCTTCGAAAAAGCTGCTGAAATTGAACCGAATAACAAGAATGCCTGGACTAACCTCGCAGAAATTTACAAGCTGACTGGTGATAAGAAGCTCGAAGCGCAGGCCTTGAAGATGGCAATCAAATGCAAAAGCACTGATCATCCAAGCGACCTGTACAGCATGGCTTACAAACTTGAGTCACTTGGTCACAAGGATGCGGCACGCGCAGCGATGAAAGATGGGTTGAACATGGACCCGAGCGAAGCGGATGTGCTGATGAACGTTCCCTACGCTATGGAACAGAGTGAGTCAAAGTCCAGTTCTAAGTGACTAAATGAACTGGAATAGTAGCAGGCTCTTAACTATCACCGGGTCGCTTGGCGCTTCGCGTGCGAGTTGGAAGCTGACCTGATTGACCGGATAGACATAGTTTTTCTTGCCGGGTATGGTACCGCCCGCGGTGTTGGTTGGCTCGGCTAAAGTAAATTGAGGCTCTCCAAATTTTTTCTTCATTGTTTCCAACTTATCGTTGAGAGCAACGCCAAGTCCTTCGGGAACGTAAGCTTGGTCGAACACTCTGAAAGCTTCGACGGTTCCATTACGCAAGTAGATTTGCAGCAATGTCTTTCGACTGTTGTTTTGCAAAGACCAGACGTTCCATCCGTTGTACTTTTGTTTGGAGACGATTCCTTTGTTTTTGAGGTAGGAATCGACTTGTGCTTCAGGCACGCCCAGTCTGAGCCCCGGAATGCCTGACACCAGTTGCGGTGGCAGATAGGCTACGTGCATTCCACCGGACGCTATCGGCCCGCGATTCTTCGCCTTCTCCAGAATTCCAGCGACACCGCTCAAATCCGCTTCCTTCTCAGCCACATATTCTTTCATCGTGCGGTACTGAATCGGGCTGTCGACGCGCGCGTACGTCTTATCACTTCCGCCGTATTGATTGTCGGCAGGCGATTCGGCTTGACCGCGCCTGAGGTCTACGATTCCCTGCGACTGTGCCAGTCCCGCGGATCTCGTCGAGTCCTTAGTGTAGTCGGTTATCTTCGGAATCGATGAAATTGTGGTGCCTCTGGCGTAATTGCCAGTCCGAATCACTTTTGATTCAGTGTCCGCAATTATATTAGCCATCTCCTCTGCTGGAGCCGATTCAGCTTTCTTGTTGCCTGTGATCTCTTCTACGAACTTTGTCGCCTGGTACATCTTGTTGATGTTGTTCGCCATTGCTCCCCAGTTGTTAGTCGATTTACCGGAGAGTGTCGAGGAAGACTCCGCCTTGCTATCGGTGGACGCACCTGAACTACCAGCCGGTTGATAGGCATTGGGCGTGAAGCTGAATCTGGCCCCGGCGCCACCTGCGGATGGCTCCGCCAGGCTTGCTGCTTTCGACGTACCGTCCAAATAAGCACCTGGTTTTGCACGGCTGGCTGGCATCATCGCGATTAACTCATCCGATTTCGTGGCGCTCATTTTCGCCCGGCGCATCTGTTTGGCCTGCGGTCTAATCACAAGCGCTGGATCGAGTGAATTCTGGGTTGCTAGAAACATTTGCTGCGAGGGAGCCTGATCCAATTTTTGCATCGCAATTTGCGGCTCGTTTCCAATGTTCTGCAAAATGCGAATCAGCAATTGCACTCCGGCTTCCGGCGAAGAAACGGCGGAACCGGCTTTCAGCGGTTTCGTCTTCTTCGCAACGATGGTAGCTTTGCTCTCCGCCCCGAACGTCGGCGAGCCGGCGGCAACCGGTTGGTTGGCACACATCGCCAGCGAAACTGCAGTAATGATGGCGCTCGCCACATGCAGATGTTTTGTTTCTATTCGGGTGTTGATTAGCTTCATCATCGTTCCTCCGGTTTATGCTCCGGCTTTGGCTCCCAGCTTTGCTTCCCACTCATCAAGCTCTTGCTGATTAATAAGTCCACGTTTGTTCGCAAGATATACTGCCCGGCATCGCTGATTGAATTCCGTTTCGTTTGACTCGCCACGACCGGGAATTCCGAGCTTCGCATAAAGCGACTTTAGTCGTGACTGCACAGCTTTCTCGGTCAAGAACAATCGTTTTGCGATTGTGTGATCGGTCATGCCGAGCGAGATGCATACGAGTGCCTCGTATTCGGCGCTGGTCAAGTTTGTGGCTCGGTTTTGAGTGCGCTGAATTACTCTAGCTATACCTGGATGAATCCAGCAATCACCGGACAGGACTGCGCGACAGGCTTCCACCACTTGTTCATTCGATGCGTTTTTCAACACGTAACCAAACGCTCCATCAGGCGGCACAATCTTCCAGAGCTGTCTGACGTAAACTTCATCGGAAAAGTTCGATAGCATGATGACGCCGGTCGAAGGCAGCTTCTCCAAAATCTGCTCAGCAGCTTTGATTCCCGAGAGATTCGGCATCTTAATGTCAAGGAAAACCAGGTCGGGCTTTATCTTAATCGCCATCTCAACGGCTTCTTGACCGTCGTGAGCTTCGTGAAGAGGGTGGTCTTTTACGTTCTCCTCGAGGAGATTGCGCAACCAACCACGGTCTCTGTCTTCGTCATCCGCAAAGAGAATCGTCATAAATTACCTCGTGCGTCCTCATCCGATGTGCCTACGGCGATTTTGAGCGTCAGCTCGCAACCTGTTTCATACACTACCGGCTTCGACCATTCGACATTAGCCCCAATTAGTTGGGCTCGCTGGCGAATGTTCAGAAGTCCGTGGGAATCAGCCCTGATTTTAGATGGATCGATCCCTCTCCCATTATCCGTGACTTTAATCACTAAGTGGCCCTCTTGCAACCCTATAGATAATTCAACTTCGTTTGCGTGAGAGTGCTTTTGTATGTTGTTTAAACCTTCTTGCACTATGCGATAGAGCTGCAGTCTGGTCATCTGAGTGAGACCATAGTCGTCCTGTTGGTCGCCGTCCTTAAAACTGGTCTCAATATTCATGTCCCTCTCCAAGGCCACCAGCAGATTTTCAAGTGCCGGCTTGAAGCCCATCGTCTCGAGAACGGATGGGTGAAGGTCATTAATCACGCGCCGCATCTCGACTACGGCTTGGTCCAACTTCATTCTCATCTCTTGAGGAACCGGATTGTCTTGCAGCTCGGTCGAGAGTTTGTCAGCCATACGCGCGACAGATGAAAGGGCTGGCAAAGTTTCATCGTGTAAATCTTCCGCTATTCTTTGGCGCTCTTCTTCCGCGCGAACCTGCATGGCTTCTCTCGCTTCTGCGAGCTCTTTGTTTCTTAATCGTAAATCGGTATCCAAATAAATCAGCGTTCCGAAGATGAACGCCAGCATGATAACCGCCAGGAGCGGCACGATGGGAACGTAAATGAATGAGGTGATGAATAGAACTTCGGTGGTTGCCACGATCACCATTGAGGTACAGAGAAAACTCGTTGTGCGTGTACCCATGCGCAGGATCGACGCCAGCGCGCCCAAAGCTCCGCCGGCAAGAAGAAGGATGTGGTGAAGAATAGAGCGGGGAAACGTATGAATTATCTGGTTCTTGTGAATCGTGTTGATTGCGTCCGCTTGGATCTGAGCGTGAGTCACGTTTTCCGCAAGTGGAGTTCTGACAGCCGGAGTGTTGTCTTGCTTCTGAGTAAATTTCGTGCCGATGATCACGACTTTTCCTTGAAAGTGAGACGGCGCCACTTCGCCGTTGACCACTTCGGTTGCTCGATAGGTATCGTATTTGGTGCCGCGAAAATTGATGTATAGAGGCAGATCGTCTTGAGTGAACTTCGGCATCTGTCCGACTGTGGGACCGATGCCGCCCTTGCTGGCCATCAATGCCGCAACCGCTTTGGGTAATGAATCGAACACCTCATGACCGTACGTGAAGATGGGACTGTTTACCGTACCCTCCTGGGCCGCTGCCACCATCGGCATCTGACAGACCAGACCGTTCGGTTCCGCGAGCAGATGGTCATAAGCACAAGCTGCGCAAGCCTTGCGCAATTCAACAGACGGAAAGTCCGAGGCGTCCTCCAGGTTTCCGAGCAAAGCAAGTACGATATTCGATCGATACTTTTGAAAAACTTCAATCAGTTTCGGATCGGCTTTACCGGCAACATCGATATCGACCACGACGAGCAACGGCGAGCCTGCCTGTATGGTTGTAATCAAGTTGGCAAGGACTTGTTGAACTGGGCTAGGACCGTCGTCAATCGGCTCGGCCTCAAGGTCGAACTGATCGTCGTCGTCATAGGTTACGAGCACGATATCCTGCGACTTGGTTGTTCCCAAGAGCTTGGAACTGAGTTCATGCGCTACTTTGAACCGCCATTCGAGTAAATTCAGCTCCATTGTGTCGAGCACGGGAGACTCCGCAAGAAGGATGGTTGCTAAACAGCCAGCAAGAGTTCCCCAAAACAGCCGTTGAAACAGAAGACCGTCGCGGCCCTGCTTCGCCATCGCTGCGGGTAATCGACGCGTTATCGGCGCCAGAAATGAACTCATGTTTGCCATTGGAGCATCGTGCCTGATGGTCTCGGTAGTAATGCAGGCTGTCGCCTTACCACTAATATGAAGTTTGCCGGCTCCTCCACGCCCGTGTGCTCCAAGATTAGTCTAGCCAAGGCATAACTTCAATTGTCCAGGGAAAACCCCAGAGGCGCCTTATTTAGATAATAACCCAGGGTTTTCCCTGACCGTGAAGAGCCGTTTTACGCCAAGATTTCGACGCCCATAATGTCTATCCTGATTATAGGCGTCATTCAGCGCGGTCGAAGACTCGGGTCCGGTCGCCTGCACTCTCGTATCAGTCTTGTGAGGCATTGTTTATGCGAGTTCGAAGATTTACATTGGCAGCCCTGACGGTGATTGGCACAAGCTCATCTCTTTTGATGGCGCCATCGGCACAGGCTTCCGGTTTCATTGTCGTCGATCCGGCATTCCACGGGGCGATCGCTCCGATGCCCATATCGCCTCCCACCACCCCCATAACTCCTATCCGCCCAGGTCATCCTCTGCCGCGCCCGGTGCCGCCGGTTTTGCACGGCAGCGTTTCAACCGGACTTTCACTCGACAAGCAAGAGATCTCTGTGGACATTGACAATAATGTCGCTAAAACGTACATCAAACAGACATTTCGCAATGACACCGACCGCGATCTCGCCGGTACCTATCTCTTCCCTCTCCCTCAAGATGCTACCTTCAGTTCTTTCTCATTGCATATTGATGGGAAACCGATCGAAGGAAAGATTCTGGCCGCAGCTGAAGCTCGGCAGCAGTACGAGCAGATTGTGCGCTCGATGGTCGACCCCGGCCTTCTCGAATATGCGGATTACAAAACAGTTCGCGCTCGCATCTTCCCAATCCCAAAGCGTGGAACGAAAACCGTCGAACTCGAATACACGCAATTGCTCAAGACAAATGGAGGTATGCTCAAGTATCGCTTCCCTTTGAAATCGGCTCAGGCTCAGGCTGTGGACGAAACCAAGATTGACATAAAAGTGAAGAGCAAGGAGGAACTCCGATCCGTTTGGTCTCCGTCGCATACGATTAAAACCGATCGGAAAGACAGTCATAATGCGATTGTTTCATTCGACGACAAGGCTACAGATAAGTTGGCCGATAAGGATTTTTCGGTCTATTACACAATCTCAGATAAAGATCTGTCTACCAGCATCCTGACTCACAAGAAGAGCGATGAAGACGGCTATTTCTTGATGACACTAAATCCGCCGCTGACTGCGAAGGAGATTGTCGAAAAAGATGTGGTCTTGATCGCCGATACATCCGGGTCAATGAACGGCGAGAAAATGGATCAATGCAAGAAGGCACTGAAGTATGTAATCGAGTCGCTGCACCCAAAGGACCGCTTCTCGCTCGTCAGTTTCAGCACTGATTCCGAGGTCTTTAAGAGCCAGCTGGTCGAAGCAACGAAGGAGAATAAGAACAAAGCAAATGAGTTTATCGACGATCTGCGCGCGCGTGGTGGTACCAATATTGGTGACGCGCTTTCCAGTGGACTGGAGATTCTCAACGATAGTTCTTCTCGACCCGCCTACTTGGTGCTAATGACTGATGGACAACCGACCGTCGGCACAATTGAGATGAACGACCTTGTTAAGTCTGTGAAACCCAAACGTGACGTTCGCCTGTTCGATTTTGGCGTGGGCTACGATGTCAACACTCAATTGTTGAATAAACTCGCTGAGGAGCATCACGGTTCTGCGCAATACGTAGAACCCGATGAGGACCTGGAAATTTCGTTATCAAGTTTCTATCAAAAGATAAGCAGTCCCGTCCTTAGCGATGTGAAGCTGGTTTACGATGGAATTGAAGTAAAGGATGTCTATCCAAAGACTGTAAAAGATCTGTTTGCTGGAACCCCGGTGATGCTTCTTGGGCGTTATAAAACGGGCGCCGAGGCGACTGTGAAACTTACCGGCAGCGTCAACGGAGCTGCAAAAGCCTTCGATTTCCCTTTGACTTTTGAGAAGTCAGAAACTGGCGCATCCTACCTTCCGCGCATGTGGGCAATGAGAAGAATTGGCTACTTGACTGAGGTTGCGCAGGCTAACAACGACAATAAGGAGGTCGTTGACGAGATTGTCGACCTTTCCAAACACTATGGAATTATCTCTGCCTATACTTCTTTTCTAGTGACCGATCCCAATGAGCCAACCGCCTTTCGTAATAATGTGAGGCCGGTGGATGGTCCGGATGTGAGCAGAGGGTTTATCCCGTTGCCGCCTCCGGGTGCTCCTGAGTCGGTCGCCTCGGGAGTTTCAAGTGCTCGCGGCGCGCGGTTTGATTTCATGCCCAACGCGTGGGGCGGCGACGAGTTTCGCGGTGGCGAAGGCTGGAGTTCATCCGGCGCGCCGCAAGCTATGTTCGCTTTCAGCTCTAAACAAAAAGCTGCTATTGGTGGCGGCGGCGGTGGCTCTCTCCACAGACCTGTCAGTGGGCGATTACACTCTCCAACCAAGCTGGATTCTGGAGTCTCTCGCTCACCAGAGAGCAAATCCGAGCTTGCAATGCTTCCACCTTCGAATTTCGCAGCTTCTGCGAGCGCTGATAGAATCTACGGTGATGAGGGGACCGACCGCGACCGGCTGAAAGAATCAAAAGATGCATTCGCCAGATCTCTAGCCAGCGCCAAGCCTGCCGGTGAGAAGGCTGTGCTCGCTCAAAAGTCCCTGGCTTCATTAAAAGGCGCAGATGGAGTATCCGCTGCCGGCACCATTAATGGTGTCAAAGTCATTGGAGAAAAGACTTTCTATTTCCTCAATGGTTTTTGGGTCGATAGCAGTTTTGAAAAAGAGAAAGATCCAAAAATCGAAGAGATCGAATTTGGCAGCGAAAAATACTTTGACCTTGTAAAAAGCGATTCTGAGATAACACCGTTTCTCGGCGCTGGGCAACAGGTTATCGTTGTTTTCAAAGGGCACTGCTACAAAATCGTAGAGCCGAAGCAAGCGCAAATCTAATCTTATTAAACATCAAATGTTCAATTTGTATTCGGCAATAGAGTCTTCAACCAGCTTCAGCGGTACATTTCCCACGACCTTCTCTATCCAATCCGGATTTATAGCTGTTGGTGTGACCGGGAGTATGATGTGAATTTCACTCAGACCACAGTTTGGGTGTATCGAAGGGTCTATCTGAAGGCTCCAGGCGTACTCCGGTTTAGGAACGATTATAAACGTGCTCGGTTTTCCTTCGCGAACTTTGAGAACTAAATGAAGGCTCGGTGGGCGAGACCTGTCGGCATTCGAGTTCCCTGAGTCTCGCAACTGGATGACATCGCCGACCTGGAGTGACAATTCACTCATACGATGACTTCTCCTGAAACTACCTTTTGATTTTAGTCCAGGACTTGTTTTTGTGACAATAGTTTTAATGAGTCATGGTCGCCGGCGTTACGCGCGATGCTGTTTTATAACCGTTATGCGCGGCTTGAAGTTGGTGCTTCGGCGAGGAATGATAGCCGAATGCCATGACGATAAGGAAGCCCAGTAAGAGCCCGCTGACGATGAAGTGCCGGGAGTAATCGGTGTTGCTGGCGCGGATCGACGCGGTGCGCTTTTTGAATTCGTCTGAGTGACGATCGGAGTGAAACGAAAGGTTCGTGCGGGAACAGCCCACGCATTCGTTGCTGAATCTCGACATGATGGCGCCGCAGTCATTGCACAGAATTGCTTTCACTAGAACTCTCCTTACACAACGCCTCTCTTATACGACGAGGGATCTGGTAGTGCAAGCGGTGGCAGATTTATAGGCTGTACAGCTTGCAGCCCTAAACCGGGTTTTCCCTGAACCGCGTTGGCGCTTGTTCCTGGCGAATTCCTTGCCTGGATTTCGTAGGCTAGTTATTGACCGAACAACTTGGTCACACGGCGAATTGACGGGATGCTCGAAAGATAAATTGGTTATCGATCCTTGGCATCCACGACGAGGACATTTACATGAAACGTTTTGTGCTTTCAACCTTAATGACGATGGCGGCAAGTTGCTGTATTTCTCAACCTGCCAATGCGACCGGGTGGATCGTGATCGATCCGATTGCCGGTGGTGGACCTGTTGTAATGCCACCGGTAACGGTGACAACCCCTGGTGTCAGACCTGGTATCACTCCGATCAGACCCGGCTCTCGGACTCCCCGTCCTTCAACGATAACGCTGCAGGGACACGTGAGTGTCGGGTTGCACTTGCAGTCCGCCGCAGTAAAGGTCGAAATCAAGGATCAGATTGCGAAAACCTACATTACACAGACATTTTCAAACGACTCGGATCGCAATCTCGCGGGAACATACCTTTTTCCGCTTCCTGATGACACCACCTTTAGTTCCTTTTCGCTTCACATAGACGGGAAGCCTGTCGAAGGAAAAATTCTCGAAGCATCTGTCGCTCGGCAAGAGTATGAATCGATTGTGCGACGAATGGTCGATCCCGGTTTGCTTGAGTACGCTGACAGTAAAACCGTTCGCGCTCGCATATTTCCAATTCCGGCGCATGGAACTAAGAAAGTAGAACTCGAATACACGCAAATTTTGAAGGCGGAGAACGGTTTATTGAAATACCGTTTTCCATTGAAGGCCGGTGTCGAGGACAGTCCGGCTGATGAAATTAAAGTGGACGTGAAGATTGCCAGTGCGCAGGGGCTGCGAACTATATGGTCGCCGACCCATACTCTGAAAACGACTCGCGCCGACAATCTGAACGCTAAGATTTCCATGGCTGAGAAGGATACGCTTCCGGATAAAGACTTTCTCCTCTACTACAGTATTTCAAATAATGAACTGGCTGCTAACTTGATCACGCATAAAGCTGAAGACGAGGACGGCTACTTTCTAATGACGTTGTCGCCGCCGATGCAGTCAAAGGCGATTATTGGAAAGGATGTGGTGTTGGTTGCTGACACATCCGGCTCTATGCAGGGAGCGAAGATGGAGGAGAACAAGCGTGCACTTAAATATGTCGTCAACGCGTTGCACCCGACAGATCGTTTCGGTCTCGTTGAATTCAACACGGATGCAGAAACGTTCAAAAACAATCTGGTCCCTGCGACGCCTGAGAACAAAAAGGCGGCGTGCGAATTTATCGATGATTTGAGCGCGCGTGGTGGCACCAATATCGGTGAGGCAATTTCGATAGGTAAGACGCTTCTTGCTGAAGAAAATTCCCGACCGGCATATATGATTTTTATGACTGACGGCGAACCTACTGTCGGTGAGCGCGACTCGGAGAAATTGATTTCGCTTGCGAACTCCAAGAAAGACATTCGTGTTTTTGACTTTGGAGTTGGATATGACGTAAACACTAAGCTACTAAACAAGCTTGCTGAATCTCATCATGGTACGTCCCAATACGTCGAACCAAACGAGAATATCGAACATGCGCTCGCGTCGTTCTACGACAAGATCAAGAGTCCGGTGCTCAGTGATGTGAAAATCGCCTACGAGGGCATAGAGGTGAAAAACACCTATCCGCGCGAGGTAAAGGACATTTTTGCCGGCTCACAAGTTTTACTTCTGGGACGCTATAAGAAGGGCGGCTCGGCAAAGATAAATTTGACCGGTACCGTCGGTGGTGCGGCGAAGAACTACTCATTCCCGTTGACTTTCTCGCCGTCGCAAGCCGGAAATTCGCATCTTGTTAAACTCTGGGCAATGCGTAGAATCGGTTATTTGACTGAGGTTGCGCATTCGAATCAAGAGAATCGTGAGGTCATTGACGAGATCGTCGCCCTCTCGAAACAGCATGGAATTATTTCCGAATACACATCCTACCTTGTTACAGATCCAAGTGAGAATGGTCGCCTGGCTATGCAGCCTGTTAGAGGCGGTTTCGTTGCACGTCCGGAGGCTTCTCGGTCAAGGATTGCATCGATTGCTCGTCCGAGTGCTTCACCTGCTTGGAGCCGTTCGATTAGATCGGCACGTGATGCTGAGTATGGATCTGCCGCAAGTGGTTTAGCCGCACCTCCTGCTCTGGCGGGAGCTTCGAACGGTACTGTTGGCATGAATGCAGCAATGCTCAAAAAGTCTAATAGAATGCAACTGCAAATGATTGCTGACGAATCACCAGCGGTTTATGACCGGCGCGATGCACCGGTGTCCGGAAAGCTGGCTGTAATCGCAGCAAAAGAAAGGAACAATTTGAAGAACAGCATGATCGCTGATAAAGGTTTCCTTTCCAAAGATTCGAAAACGGTTGATGATAAGACCTTTTACTTCAGTGGAGGAACGTGGACGGACAGTAGCTGCAATAGTTCTTCCAAGCAGATTGTGATTGTTTTTGGTTCGAAAGAATATTTTGAGCTTTTAAAAAATCAACCAGGAATCGCTAAGTATTTGTCCGTTGGAAAGCAGGTGTTGCTGAGCTTCAGGGGCAACGTATACAAAATCGTCCAGACCCGAACTGCAACGGGCTAGGATGAGCGTGGAGGCAATCTCAAGTCCGAAGGTTTAACGACGATCCTTCCTTCAACCTGTCCTCCATGCCACTGGGAAAGCATCGAGCGCACCGCGCTCGGTGCTTTTCCCTTGAGGCGTCTTTCATGTGAAAAGTCCAATTCTTCTTCGCAACATGCCATTGCGCGCGTGCTATGAACCCGAGAGGAGTTGAGTATGAGCGTCAAAAGAGCACTATTCGGATTGTTTTTCTTGCTAACGTTGGCTTCGCCGCCGGTGTTCGCAGGGGTGCTGCTCGTTCTCGTCGTTGCCGCATCGATTTGCAACTTAGACATCGCGCTTGAGAAGTGGGGGCGCGAAGTTCGGCAGGCTGGACCGCAGCCGATGAAGTTCAAAATGACTTCGAATCTTTGCGTCGTCGGCGCCGTTCTTGCAGTAACTTTTGCCGTAGTAGGAGCCCTGTGGAATAACGTTCCTGTGATATCGCCGTCCACGGTACACGGATTGGTTTCATGCTGTTCAATTTTGATGCATTTTGGTGCGATCTTTTTGTTTGTCGGCTCGATGTACACCTTCGTCAAACTGGTAGACTAGAAACTCTTCAGGCTATTTGTCGTCGACAGGAGATCTTTTGAACCCGCCTCCTCATGTAGTGATTATTGGTGCTGGTTTCGGCGGACTGGAAGCCGCGAAACGGATGCATGAAGCACCCGTCAAAATCACACTTATAGACAGGACAAATCATCATTTATTTCAGCCTCTTCTGTATCAGGTTGCGATGGCTTCGATTTCGTCAACCGAAATCGCTTACCCAATAAGATCGATCTTTCAAAACCAGGAAAATATAACTGTCTTGATGGCCGATGTCACAGGCGTGAATCTCGAAAAGAGAATTGTGTCCATGGGTGATAGAGAGATTGAATACGATTATTTGATCGTTGCGACCGGATCGCAAAACAGCTATTTTGGACACGCCGAATGGACGAAGCATGCCCTCGGGTTGAAGACCTTGCAGGACGCGTTTATGATAAGGCGGCAGATTCTTTTGGCGTTTGAAACAGCTGAAAAACTTGCGCCGATTCAGCCAGTGGACGACTTGCTGACATTCGTGATTATCGGAGGCGGACCGACCGGAGTGGAACTGGCGGGTTCACTTGCGGAACTCTCGCGAAGAGCTTTGTCAAAAGATTTTCGAAACATTCGACCATCTTCCGCAAAAATTATCATGATTGAAGGCGCGCCAAGGATTTTGCCGCCGTTCCCTGAGGAAGTGTCGAGATTGGCCGAGGAGAAATTGCGGTCCTTCGGCGTTGAAGTTCTAACCAACACGTTCGTAACTGACATTAACGAACACGGCGTTCAAATTGGTGACAGATTCATACCGGCAATCACAAAACTATGGTGCGCTGGAGTGGCACCAAGTCCTCTTTCACGTGTACTCGGGGAACAAGGTGTGAGGCTGGACAAAGGTGGAAGAATCGTTTTGCAGAAAGATCTTTCTATCGAAGGTCATCCAAATGTTTTTGCCATCGGTGATATCGCAAGTTATATCCAAGATGGAAAACCGCTTCCTGGCCTCGCTCCCGTGGCTATGCAGCAAGGACAGTTTGTTGGTGAAACAATCGAAAATCAAATTACCGGAAAGGATTTGAAGGAATTTCGCTACATTGATCGAGGTACGCTCGCGACAATTGGTCGTTCCTCTGCAGTAGGCAACATTGGAAAGACTGTATTTAGCGGACTCTTAGCCTGGCTCGCCTGGTTGTTCATTCACGTTATGAACCTGGTGGGCTTCCGTAATCGTATGGTCGTGATGCTCGATTGGATGTGGTCTTATGTCACATTCCAGCGCGGTGCGCGCTTAATTTCGGACCGAGGGCATCATGGCGCTATAGATGTTGAACTCTATCTCCAGGAAGCAATTTCCAAACACAAACAGGCGTTGGGTTCGTCGGATGGCAGCGGTTTAGAACTGGTGTCTGAAGAACAAAGTGATGATGGAAAGGTTTCCGTTCCGTCCATCGAGTGATACCACATTTGATGCCAACTATTGAGGCTTTGGAGTCGGCATTGTCGGGACCGCAATCGGTGTGTAGTCGGAAGTCAGGGGAGCATCTTTTTCGTCGCGAATGCCAAAGTCGTTTCGCTCGATCACCTTTTTAAGTTTTTTGGGATTTAGCTTGTCCATCAAGTAGATTATTTCGATCTGAGCATATCTCGGCTCGTAAACGACCGGTCCACCATTCGGCGCTGGGCGAATTACTCGTGCATATTTGATTCCGTCTTGCTCTCGGACTTTCTTCTCCAGATGCATGAGGCATGAGACACAAAGTGACCCTTTTAGACGGGCACGCATGACTCTCAGGTTTTCCGGTTGACCTTTGAGCGCTGTCAGCTGGGCTTCAAGCGCGGTGTCCTTAAGCGGAGTAGTGCGTAACTCCGGTTCAAGGTCGCCGCCGGTAGCCGCATCGACGACTGCTTTATTTGCTGCCTCCTGGGCCGCTGCACTCGGCGAAACTGCTTGAGCAGTTTCAATCCGGTTAGATTTTACCGAGCCCTTACCATCGGCTACTTCTGCGGTGGGATTCTCAGCACGTTTATCCGACTCGCCCTCGACCCCGGCAGTCGCTCCGTTGTCCTGGGGGGCAGCGATGCTAAAACGCTCATCAGTGGAGGGTTGCATCCATTTTGGCGCCAGCGAAAAAGTATTGTTTGCCAGCAATAAAACTACCAGAAGATTTGTCAGCATTAAGATATGGACCGGTCCTTTATATAAGTTTGCGTATCCATTGTCGCGCAAATGATGCCGTTTTAGATGAAAGATGAACCCTCAAGTGTGGTTACAAGTGAATTTATTAAGATCTCCAGAGGCGATCAGCGTTATGATGGTCTCTGTTAAGTTCTGATCTAATGGGACTTTCAGGGATCATGCAAACGCTAGTACAGCATCCGACCTCTTTCCTGGATGCAATCGTGACACCAGCCGAACTAAAGAAGCTCTCGATAAACGAGCTGAGATCGCTGGCGCAGGAGATACGTGCAGAGATTGTTCGCAATCTCAATAAGACCGGCGGGCACCTCGCTTCTAATCTCGGCATTGTCGAAATTACGCTGGCGCTCCACTATGTTTTTGAGACACCAAGAGATCAGATTTTGTGGGACGTAGGGCATCAAGCCTACGTTCACAAAATGCTCACCGGACGTCGCGATAAGTTTCAGTCGCTCCGGCAATTTAAAGGGTTATCCGGCTTCATCAACCCGCAAGAGAGCGAGCACGACTCGTTCGTCGCTGGTCATAGTTCTACCTCCGTTTCGCTTGGCGTGGGAATGGCGATTGCCCGGGACCACCTCAAACAAGATCACAAGGTTATCGCCTTGATAGGAGATGGTGGTTTAACTGGCGGTATGGCGCTCGAGGCGCTGAATCACCTGGGTCATATCCAACGTGATGTTTTGATTTTGTTGAACGACAATGAAATGTCCATCAGCGAAAACCTCGGCGGCTTCTCGCAATACATGAAGCGTATCAAGGAAACGTTCTTCTACAAAGATATAAAACAGAAGATCACTCTGCTGGAAGATCAGCTGGACGGAATGTCACTGACTCCGGCTGTGTGGAAGCTCATCGAGTCCGTTAAACACGAGGCTACAGAGCGAATAGATACTCCCGGAATCGTTTTTGAAAAGCTGGGAGTTAACTACAGCGGTCCGATTGATGGTCATGATGTCGGTGCCATCATCGAGATGTTTAACAAGGTTAAAAACGAGCGCGTTCCTCTCATCGCTCATTTGATCACTCAGAAAGGCAAAGGTTTCGATCCTGCCGAGCGTGATTCGATCAAATATCACGGTGTTAAAAAATCGTTCGAACCACGGGTAGAGCCGGCTGCATCGGAGCAAGCTCAGAAATCCAAATCGGCAAAAACCTATTCAGATGTTTTCACTGATGCGCTGATTGATCTAGCGAAAGTAGAACCGAATCTGGTGGCAATCACTCCGGCAACTGCTGAAGGCAGCGGCCTGGTGAAGTTTGGAAAAGCATATCCTGAGCGTTTCTTTGACGTCGCAATTTGCGAACAGCACGCGGTCACAATGGCTGCAGGCATGGCGAAAGCTGGGCTGAAACCGGTTGTCTCTATTTACTCGACCTTTCTTCAGCGAGCAATTGACCAGGTTATTCACGACGTCGCCATCATGAACCTGCCTGTTGTTTTTGGTATAGACCGTGGCGGTTTGGTCGAAGACGGTGAAACTCACCAGGGTGTTTTCGATATTGCGTTCATGCGTAGCGTGCCGAATTTCACGGTTCTTGCTCCAAAGGATGCTAATGAACTCCGTAGCATGTTGTACATGACTATCAAAGAATCGAAGGGACCGGTAGCAATTCGCTTCCCTCGCGACGAAGCCGTTAACCCAGAGAATCTCGCGTCTGGCGAAACTTTTACGACCATCGATTGTACGAAGTGGGAAGTTTTGCAGGAAGGTGCGCCGCTCAACGGCTCAAACGCCAACATCGTAGTTCTCGCTCACGGCGCCATGGTGAAAGCGGCTACCGAAGCTAGTCTCGGTTTGAAAGAAAAGGGCATCGACATCACGATTGTGAATGCTCGTTCGGTGAAGCCGCTAGATGTTCAAATGCTAAACACACTTCTCGACAATCCGGAGAATCAGATTATTACTCTGGAAGAGGGCTGTGTCTCTGGCGGATTTGGCGCGGCAGTTCTCGAACACCGCTCACAATATCGCATGTCCGATCCTAAGAAGAGACTCGCTGAAGTTGTTCCGCTCGGCGTGCCGGATCGCTTTATCGAGCACGGTGGCAGAGCCATTCTTCTTGATGAAGTCGGTCTGGGCCACAAGAAGCTGGTTGAGTTCATCAGCGGTTTCGCCGGACAATAGTCCTTTTAGTTTTATACGATGCAGCTTCGCTCAGGCACTGAAAAGTCCTGATGCTATTACGGTTTTCTCCGACAAGTGACAAGGTCTTGTCACTGCGACGGTTGAATTCGACAGTGTGAAAACATTTTGAGCATAGTTCAATTGCTTCAGGACTTGAGGGTAATTGGATGAATGCAGTTGTGGCTGGACAAAGAGGTGCGGAATGGATTCAGCAGAGCGAATGCGAAGCATGTGCAAGATACCGGCTCGAGAATCTTCGTTTGCAGACGCTGCTTGGTCGGAGTGTGCTGCTGGTGCTCCTGGAGTTAGTGCTCTGGTTTTCGGCACCGTAGATGGTGTCAAAGAGCAGTTCGACAGATATTCACGTGGCGCAATTTCCCTTCCGGCGTTGGAGTTGGCAGGTGCAGTTGGGCTCGGAGTGGCGCTTAACGCTGCACCGAAATGGCTGGCTGTGCCGGCCGCAGTTGTCGGCGGTGCAGGCTCCTTACAATATCTGCAAGAGATTCAATCTACTGCATCACGAGTTTTGCCGGCACTAACCGAACGAAGTTCGACGCCGGAGCGAACTCGAAAAATCGTGGCTTCGGAGGTCGGACCGCTTGCTTCTGAAACCGTTTGTCTGGCGGCGCTCGGCCTCGTCTCTTCCGGTTTTACCTCGCATGTCGCAGGTCGGATAGAGCGACCTTTCAATTTGTTGCAGATTCGGAGAGCTAAGTCTCATTTCGAAATTGGAACGGAGTCGAATCTGTCCGATTTTCGAAGTTACAAATTACCGCATGTGGATCTGAGGTACTTCGCTCCTACCTCCGCTTCTCATAGTCGTTTGCATTACTTCGATGTTTCTAAACTTCAGCGAAATGGCTTCGGCGAAAATGTGACGCTGAAGTTTTCTCCCTATGTGCAATTGACGAATGACGACGCAAAACATTCGATGATAAAACAGTTTCAGTCATCACAAAAATGGAATTCTTCACCAGAAGGGTATGTGAGAGTTCCTATTCTGCCGCGCCAGTATTCCAATGTGGCTCTCGGTTTTAGACCCAAGACCCATGCCGATAGTAGGTTATACGAATTTGCAAAAGACTCGATTGTTCAGGTTCATGGTGTCGGTCCGGATAATCAGACTTGGAGCGGTTCGGGATTTTTCGTCGAGCGGGACGGTAAGATTGCGACAGCTTTGCACGTTGTCGCTGACGCTAAAAAAGTGCGAGTAACATCCAGCGATGGTACTAAATATGATGCCGCCTTAATTGCTCATGACTTTGATTCTGACACCGCCATCCTGAAGGTGCAAAGTCTCAGAACAACGTTCAAACCTCTTCAGTTGGCGGCGTCTAATGAACCTGTGAACAGCGATGTTTTCCTATTCGGCCATCCGGCTGGTTCGAAAACCATGTTTATGTCTCCAGGTTTATTTCATCGTAGAGGCTATGAACGTGCGTATTTGTCCCCGTCTGACAGCAATCAAATCCTTTACCGCGGGCGGGTCTTCGAGACCAGGGCCTATTTCTTGCATGACCGGAAAGGAAACTCCGGTGGTCCCGTTTTAAATTCAGACGGCAAAGTTATCGCGCTGCATACAGACGGAGATCTGCATGCATGCAATTCTTATGATGAAGTGAGAGTCGGTGTTGGTCCAGCAGCTAGTGAACTCTCAAAGTTGTTGGTTCTTGCGCGAGGCAAAGAAAACACGTCGCATCAAGTATGGAGACCGCATCTCCTCTTTCCGCGCGAAGCGGAGTCGCTGCCGGCGGGAAATCGATGGTGGTCGTTTCTCTTGCCGTAGAAACTAAACTTCGCGCCGACCCTCGAGTGCGCGCGAGAGAGTCAAATCGTCTGCATATTCGAGATCCGCTCCCATCGGCAGTCCGAATGCGATACGAGTAACCTTTATGCCGAGCGGTTTTAACACATTATTCAAATACAGTACCGTCGCGTCGCCCTCGATGGTCGGATTGATTGCAAGAATTACTTCTTTTATCCCGTCTGTGTGAACGCGATTAATCAACTCGCGGATGCTGAGTTGGTCGGGACCTTTGCCTTCCAGGGGGGAAATCAGACCGGTAAGGACGTGATACCGCCCTTTGAATTCGCGGGTTCTCTCTAACGCGATTACGTCCTTTGAGTCAGCGACCACACACATCACGAGTGGTTCTCTACGCTCACTGGTGCAAATTTCGCATGGGTCCTGCGCGGACAAGTGGTAGCAACGGCTGCAGTTTTTAACACGCTCTTTTGCGTCGACGAGCGCGTCTGCAAATTGCGTGACGTCATCTTTTGACATGCCTAAAACGAAGAAAGCCATGCGTTGAGCCGATTTCGGTCCAATGCCTGGAAACTTCTGAAATTGCTCGATCAGTCTTGCCAGCGGTGGTGTGAATTGCATACGTCCCTAGAACCCGCCCCCCATGCCCGGAGGCATCTTCAGGTTTTGCGCGGTATGTTCCTGGCATTGCACAATGGCGCTGTTGATAGCGACTACAAGCAAATCTTCCAGCATGCCCAGATCGCTTATATCCACCGCTTCCGGCTTGATTTTAACTGCTTGGAACTCCATTGCTCCGTTACAGCGCACCGTTACTGCGCCGCCGCCCGCCGTACCTTCCACTTTCTTGAGTTTCAGCTCTTCCTGCAATCTCATGACTTCTTTCTGCATGTGCTGCAATTGCTCGTAAAGCTTGTTGATATCCGGTGGTTGGTGCATTGTGTTCTCCTGATCCGCGCATGGCTTTTCACGCACTTTGCTAGGATTATCTCACGGGAAGAATGCGAGGATTTACGACTACATGGGCTTCTTGGGATGCATGCCGTAAATCTTTATTAATGGTGTCAGGCTGCGGCTATCGAAGCATGGCACAAGTATCTATACTAGTCGGCGAGAAACCCGTTAATCCGCTCAACTCTTGATGGGGTGAGGAAAATGGCTGAATTCGAAACAAACGCAGAAAGTGCCGAAGCATCCGAAGACGGCGACAAAGAAACCCTGGCGCATCGCTCTAAGGGATTGCTGGATGCGTCGCTCAAGCGACTCGTTTTATTTGTCTCTTTCGGACCTGGAGTTTTAGGATTTCTGTGGCTAATTGGACGTATCTTAAAACCCTCGCGCTAACAGACCCTCTGGCGTATCTGGAAAAGCGCAACCCGACGTACTGTGAGCGGTACGGCGCGGATGTCGACGAATTCGGTTACGACATCCACACATACGCGCGCTGGGAGCCGCTTTTCCGATTCCTCTTCGAGGATTATTTCAAAGTTGATATTCGCGGTATCGAGAACATTCCGCACGAAGGACGGGGCATTCTGGTTGGCAATCATTCTGGTTTGTTGCCCCTGGACGGTGCGATGCTGAGCATCGCGATGTGCAATTACAATCAATCTCCGCGCAGAGTGCGGTATCTGGTTACGGACTGGTTCTTCACCGTTCCAGGTTTGGCGACCTGGATGCGTGAGACCGGACAAGTCCGTGCCACTCTGGACAATGCGCAGAAGCTTCTTGCTAAGGATGAGTTAGTCGGCATTTACCCCGAGGGCATCCGAGGGGTAGGCAAGCCTTTTCGTGATCGTTATCGGGTTCTGGATTTTCATCCTGGATTCGTTCAACTTGCTCTCGAAACCCAAACACCGTTGATTCCTATCGCAACGGTCGGTGGGGACGAAATATTTCCGAACTTCGTAAACTTGAAAGACATCGCCCGATTGCTGGGAATGCCGTTTTTCCCGGTTACTTTGGGTTTCCCGTGGTTGCCTTTCCCGTTGATGTTTTTCCCGCTGCCAGTGCGCTGGCTCATTAAAATTCACAAACCCATAGAATTAAACTATCCAGCGTCAAAAGCGAAGGACCGGAGATTTGTCCTGGGCATAGCTCGCGACATTCAGCATATGATTCAGGAAGACTTGAACGAGATGCTGCGGCTCCGTAAGAACGTCTTCACCGGCTGGGACGACGACGAGAACACACCCGAAAAAGAGGAAGCGAAATGAGTATTTTCGTGGCTACGTATCGAGAATTCGTAAAACAATCCGCGAAGTCAGACCAATATTGGGGATTCGATCTCCGCGCCCTGGCGCGATTGGAACCGTTTCTTTCCTTTCTTTATTTCGATTGGTGGAAGGTTAGCTTCGAAGGGCTAGACCGTTTGCCTAAAGAAGGACCTGCAGTAATCGTCGGAAATCAGGGCAGCGTCCTGCCCTGGCAAGCGTTGATGCTGATTTATGGGATGATGTCCAATGCTGATAATCCGCGTAGAGTCCACATCATGTGTGATCTCGACTGGATAGATGATGAACGGCTCAATGCGTTTCTCGTCGAGATTGGCTTTGTGCCATGGTCTTCTGCAAGCATGAAACGTTTGTTTGCTAAAGGCGAAATAGTTGCAATCTTTCCTGAGGGTGTCGCGGGCTTGTCTAAGCCCTACAGTCAGCGGTACCGTTTGCAAGAATTTGATTGGACCCGACTGCTTCCGGCGGTTGAGGAAGGGGTGAAAATTTTCCCCCTGTCCGCTTTGGGTTGTGATGAGGCTGTCCCTTTACTCTGGAATGCTGAGCGTCTTGCCAAGTTTTTGAAGATGCCCTATTTCCCCGTATCGCCATTCTTTCCATGGTTTCCGTTTCCACTCAATCTTGCTTCCAAACCTGTTCCCTGGAAGATGAACCTGATGAAAGAAGCGAAATATCAAACTTCGCAAGAGCGGGATGAGATCGAGGATGAAACGAAAACCTTGTCCAGGCGCCTAGAAGGCGAGATCCAGGCTCAACTGAACCGGGATTTGCGCCGCCGTTTCAAGGCGTAAAGTTATTCGTCGCCGCTTGCTCGGCGCGGGCGTCTGCGAAGCACTTCAAGAGGTCAGGAATAACTAAGTTCTGGTAGTCTTTAAGAAGTCCGTTAGTTCGATTGGTTGTCATGTATCGTCCAAAGCAATCGCCCATTCGCTTGCCCAGGTTGGAAACCCTCCCCGGGTTAGACGATGTTATGAATGCGATGGAAAACGCGCGTGCCCGTATGGGCATGCCCGTTGAGTTATCCTGGGTGATGGGAGATGGCGTGACTGTCTATCGCCTGGTTGCGACTTGCTCTCAACAGACCGGTGATCTGACCTGGGATTTGCTTGTTGGTGAAGGTCGGAATGAGGTCCAAGCCTGGACTTATACCACCGGTGACGTGGCTCTTGTCCTCAATCTGGTGCTATCTGAGTCGACTGAAAATATCACCGAAGGCACCATGGACCAGGCGGGGCTGCTCGGCGAAAACCATGACAGGAACACCGGTCTGTCGAGCAGTTACAGCACCTCGTTAATGGGATTGCAATCTCTCACATCAACCTCATCAAAGCTTCCTGTTTTTCAAGCCTCGCGTGCATTGCGCCCGGCGAGCATGGAAGGAACGCTTGAGGACATGCCGATTCCAAACCTGTTGCAATCGATTGCGATGGGTAAAAACACCGGCAAGCTCACTGTGACAAACGAAGAGACAGGCGCAGAGCTATTCTTCGTGGAAGGTGAATTGACACACGCTCAGGTTTTGAATTTGAAAGGCGACCTGGCGATTATGGAGTTGGTCACGTGGGACACGGGCCGTTTCTTCTTCTATAGAGATGAGCGCACTGAGCAGAAAACGGTCCAGCGGCGGGTTGACGCTATCCTTATGGAAAGTGTCACGTTGCTTGACCAGAGCAAATTCTTGCTCGATAGCGGGCTGAAAATGGACAGCTATATCGACAAGAGAGATGCCGCTCTCACCGAGGCGCAATTCGAGGAGGCGGTGAAGCGAGGGGCGCCATGCGATATTGCTGCGCAAAAGCAATTCTATCTGCGCCTCGATGGCAACAGTACGCTGTTCGATATTTTGCGCGAGCGACCCATGGTTAAGAAAGACTGGGTTCCAGTGCTGTTTAACATGATTCGCTGTGAGTTGATTACTTTATCCGACAAGCCTCGCATTCGTGACAAGGCAAGTTTGTTGCAGTCCACAGCTCTAGACCGGAACGCTATCGATGCGGTAGCGCGCTCGATGAAGCGCTCTGACACTGGGATTGTTTCTTATCCGGCTTTTCAGTACTTTCTTGAGCAAGAATTTTTCCGTTTTCAATTTAACAGCACACCCTTCTCTGTGATTGTTTTTGAAGTCTGGATGTGGGGACAGGACAAGCTCGAAGCCCTACCAATCCCGGCTGTTGCTGAAGTGGCACGTCGCATTGGAAGTGTGAAACGCAATATCGATTTGCTCGCCCACTTCGAAGCATTGCACTACGCGATGCTTCTGCCGAATACGGAAACCGCATCAGCTGCCATTCTCGCTCACCGCTGCCTTGAAGTTTTGACTGCCACCAGTTTGACGTCGGAGACCGCGACTCGACGGCTTGCCCTGGCATTCGGAATTGCTGGAATTCCGGAAGACTGTCGTGATGTCGGTTTGCTGCTATCTGCCGCGAAGGTTGCAAAAAATCTGGCGCAACAATCCGATTTCCCGATCATTATGTTTAAAGACCTGCAGGCTCCTCCGCAATAGCGAAAGAGCCTGAAGGATACCGTAAATCTGGTGTTCAATCTAAGTGGGTTTCTACAGCTTGAGCGTTGCGCTGCAATCGTTTATCAATTGCAATCAGGCGGTGCGCAAGTCTGTAACCTCACGCATCAAGCGCAGAAGTGTCTTCTGAGCTCGATCCGCTACATACGGATTTTCATCCTCGATCAGAACTTTTAAAACGGCGATCGGAACCGTGTAGCTCTCAGCCAGCCGGAGCCTCACATCTGGACTGTGGTCTCTTGCGAGTTTCCAGACTGTTTTCATAGACGTGTTTATGTTTTCCGCCACAGCTGCACGAACCTGAGCCTCCTCATGGTTGGCCAGTCGAGTCAGTGTGACAGAGTGTGCCCGCGGATGCTCCGCAACGCGCTCGAGGAGCTGCGGCGGCGCATTATGAGCGAGATGGTCGAGAACCGGCGGCGGAGTATTGGGATTGATAGCGAGTAGCCAGCGAATTCTCGCGGCTTCTAACGCTGCATTTTCCTTTTCTGCCGAACGGTCCTTCTTCGGCTTGGTAGCGACCACCTGATCTGTGGTTTCACCAGAATCCTTATTGCACAACAACACCTTCAGTGCCTCCCTGATGTGTTCTTCCTTCTCCCAATGGAACGCATAGGCAAACGACAAATCGTATTGCTCAAGTTCGAATGAGTGCGTCGTTTCGCCCTTCGGCGCAGCACTATTTGCGAACCTTCTCGTGCCCATAGTCGTAGTTGAGTTCGACGGATAGATTGTAGTTGCCCCCAAAATCAGACACGAATGCCTGATGTATATGCCCTACAACCATTATGCCTGCAGGGTTTTACAACTGTGTCTTGGTTTGGCTATAAATCCCTATAGGGAAGGCTACAAATTTCCCGATACTTGCATGAGGGTATCGTCCAGGTTAACGCTTCGGAGGCAAAGGTTTCGCAGTCGCTCGTTACTTGTTTCCTGCGCCTGCGGTGAACTTACCATAATAGTTTTGATGATACTGCTCTGCTGCATAGAAGACTTTAGCGGGCTCCAGCAAACTCTTAGCGGCTTCCTGACTATAGCCAAGCGATGATAAAACGTCTGCGGCTTCGCGCTTTTGCTGTTCATCTTGATAAAAGATTGCCGCTCGATACTGACTGGTCGACTCAGTGGAATACCGCTGCGGTTTAAACTCGGTGAGGTAATGGCGAATCAGGTCTTTAAACGTCAACTCTTTGGGATCGAAAAGAACCTGCACAGCTTCCGCGTGACCGGTTTTTCCGCCGCAGACATCTTTATATGTAGGGTTCTTAGTGGTACCGCCCGTGTAACCAGATGTCGCGTGTTTGACACCTTTAATTCGTTGAAGCTCCGCCTCAACACCCCAGAATCATCCAGCGGCGAGAACGGCTTTATGCAAGTTGCCTTGCTCCGGTAATTTCGCGATAGTGGTGTCTTTGAAGAGCATTATGCAAACCAGGTATCCAGCAATCAGAAGCAGTATAAAATTCAGTGGTCCGTTCATAGTCGTCGCTCCGGCCCTATCCTTTCAGTATAAGCATTGGGAGATTTCGCGCCACACGTTTGAATATCTGATAGTCTCTCAGCGCGCGGGAAACAATGAGTGAACCTTCGATGGCGATGAGTGCATTTTCGGCTCTCTCCCTTGCCAGTTTTTTATTTAAACCATTCTCGACGGCCACACCTGCGATCGCTTCGATCCAGGCTTCGAGGCTTTGTTGAACGAGCTCTTGAAACGGAGCGCTTGCAGCTCCTAGCGTCAAACCCTCAACAATGCATCCTTTACGTCCACCGTCATAGAAGTCTTCGATGGTTTTTGCCATGGCCGCGAGCTTCAGTTCCGGTTGGCCCTCCGCTTTGAGCGGCGCAATGAAGTGTTCTCTAACTGCTGAATCGATGTGTCCAAGCACTTCGCGGGCCATTTCTTCCTTTCCGCCGGGAAAGTGGTGGTAAAGACTGGACTTGCCTAGACCAGTAGCCTTCGAGACCTCGCCTATGGAAACGCCCTCATAGCCTTGCTGGCGAAACAGCTCCAATAGTTCATTAATTAGTGCGGTCTTGTCCATGATTCAGCTCCTTGCGAACGGAAGCGTACCGAACATTCGGTCGCGCGTCAACGGCGGAGGTGTTTTTGGGCAAAAGCACCAGATGCGATGTCATCTGCATTGCCTGGTGTGGTGTCACCGGTGTAAACGGAAACGACATCTCGGTAGCTTATTACTTCGGGTTGAAGGGAGAGGCGTCGATGAATTCGAGTTCGAGAGCAGGTATGGTAGCTCTTTGCCAATGTTCTATATCCAGCGTCCAGAAACGGTTGGTACCACCAGTTTCACCGTTTGGATCTTCCTGATCAAGAAGAACCGCAGCTCGTCCGGATATCTGAAGGCTTTGACGGGCGGCAAAGTCTAGAATGATGACACCTGTTTTATCGTTCAACTGTAGATTGCCGAACGAATTGAACATGCTATTACCAGGGAAGTCCGGCACACGAAGCTGCTTTCCGTCGACCACGCTGACAAACCCTTGCTTCCCTCCTCGATGGGAAATATCAAGGTTGCCTTCCGGATTCGAGGTCGCTGCAAACATCGTATCGCTACTTTTGATAAGTGCTATTTCTTCCGCTCCAAGCGTGGTTCCTCTAGCGAGAGATGTGGTTAATATCGCGTTTTTGTCATCCGGCAGCCTCACCTTTCGACGCTGGATATATTTCGGACAGAGCGGAAAGGATTCCTCGACCGCGATGAGCAGCTGTTCTTCAGTGTGTATGGATACGCGCCCGTTGATCTTCAATCGTCTCCTCGTGTCCAGTTCGATCAATAGAGTTCCAACGCGCCGGTCGTCGCTGATATTCGTCAGCAATGGATCACCTTCTATGCCAACCGACTGCGTCAAATCAATATGTAATTCCCTGGTGCTCGGTGCGTGCATGAAACCAGGCTTTCCGAAGAGCATAGACGCCCAGAGATCGCCATTGGAATCTTCAGAAGCGACCACGATCAGCGGTTGGCGGTCAATGAAATTCAAGGCGCCACCCAGAATTTCACTCTTAACCGCGACAGAGTTCATCATCGCGATATCTCGCTCGCCCGTTCGCTCTTGTATGTCGAGCTCGCCTTCATGAAATGGCCCATCAGAAAACATACGCTACTCCTTTCTGGCTCAAGGTGCCGGTTTCTATCATCGAATCCGTCACCTTGAGCGCAGCACCATGGCCTGTGACTCTGAATTAGAAGTTCACAATCGTGTATCCATCGCTGATCAGCTTACGCAAACTGGTGACACCTGAAGTTCCTGGAACAGTGTTGTCTTTGATTAACGCGTAACCTTCTTTTTCCGCGTCTTCCGACGCTCCGAACACGTCGGCGCAACCGCAAGAGACGCCGGCGACTTTGTCTCGAACCGCTTCGTAAAGTTCGTGTGCTGGGTGATCCGGTTTTCCAAGTTGTCCGACCCAGCGAGTGCCGGCGCCTTGAAACATAAGCGTGACGTCGTCGCCGTTTTTCTTAAAGTCGTAAGTGGCAGCGAGTGCGTTGAACAAGCGACCGAGCGCTTCTTCATTGCCGTTTTTCGGATCTGAGTAAACGAGAATTGCAGTCTTCATAGTCATAGCTCCTTGTTGTTTATATAAAACAGTGATTGCTGTTTGTTTGACTTGGCTCGATTCGATTCTTCAAATGTCGTTCGTTTGCGTCCGACGAGCCGTTCATGTAATTACTGTACTGAACGTTCGGTACAATGTCAACCCCAACTTTCCTGTTCGGACATTAGATGGCTCCCTTCTCAATACCGCCAGTTGAATGCGCTCTAGGCTCATTCCAGATGCGGTATGAAACTTCGAACGGGGTGATTCAGCCAGGCGAATAGACTATCCGTTTGGCGATGGGTCGAAATGCATTCGAGGATTTTCGCAGTACCTATAGGCGCGCCGCGCCGAAGTGCAGGCACTAATAGAGGTGCCGTGCAAGTTTGCTGAAGCTTCCAAAGGTCTCGTTTGGTGACCGATATGCGCATTTGCAAGTGAAGGGAAGGTCTGGAAACCGTTTCCTACTTGCAACTTGTATAACTTATAAGTTTCCGCCCATAAGAATATAGGAAAACGATTACTCCGCTCGCTGAGTGTTTTCGTATTATGGAGAGGTAAGACACAAACGGCATCCGCCGCACAGTGAAGGTCCAAGGGTCGGACGCGCACGAGGTACAGATTTAGCACATTGCGGAATATCGGCAAACTGATGCACATTTATAACTAAATGATGTGTGCTTGCTGAAACCCCCCGTGTTCGACCCTCTTACACTCTTACAAAGATTTCTTACAGCGATTCTGCCATACTCACGAATGGAATTCGGCTCTAAAGCCGGGTTCTATTCGTTTTTAGGGTATTTTTCCAAGAGCGACCTCAGGGTTTTTCCTATTACCGGCCCGGCGAATCTCCGCGAAGAATGGAAGTGGTTAGTCTTTCTCCGTTCATCTCGGGGAGGTTCTTTCATGAACTCTGTTAGGTCACTAATGATACTCATCTCGCGTATCCCGCCAGCTATGCTGGTTGCCATCATCGTTGGAGTCGCTGGTGTAACTGCCATGCTTGTCTCCGGAGAGATGGAACGAAACCGGGTTGAGTTCGAAAAATCAAAAGCCAATCTCGAGGCGCAAAGAAACGCGATGGGAACCGTAGTGGTTGCATCACGAGATATCCCTGAAGGAAAGCCGATTGCCAGCGACTTTCTGGAAGAAAAGAAAATTCCTGCCGGCAAAATTCCGACTGATGCAATCACATCATCGGCGATGGCGGCAGGTCGACTCTCCAAATACGGTATCAGTCAGGGGCAAGTCGTGTCTCAGCACGATCTAATGCCCATCGGTATTTCCCTCGACTTTGAATCTAAGTTGAAACCTGGTATGCGTGCCTTGACGTTTGCTGTTGATACCAATTCCGGTGTCGCCGGTTTTATCAAACCGGAAAGCAGAGTGGACATCATGAGCATGGTCGGAAGTGGCGCTGAGACTAAAGTTGCTCCGATTTTGTCTGACGTCGAAGTAATCGCTGTCGGTCAGATGTACCAGAGAGAACCAGGTGCTTCGCAGGCTATTCCGGCGAACTCCGTAACGGTTGCGATCAATCCGGAAGACGCTCAGAAACTGGTTAAAGGCGTTGCTGCAAGTAAATTATATTTGTCGTTGCGCAGCCAAAACGATCACGCTCCACTGCTTACTGTTGACGTGACAACACTGTTCCCAAAGAAAATCGCTGATGGTGGCGAAGAGATCGCGCAAACCGCGATGATTCCTCCGCCCCCAACATCAGCGATTCCACAAGGCGATTTGCCAGAGCAAAACTTCGGTGCTGGTAATCCGATGGAAATTCCGCAGCCGCCCCCGCCCCCTAATCACGAAATCGAGATGTGGAACGGCGGAAGTAAGCAGCTCATCGAAGTTCCGAATCATCGGTAAGGTGGCGGCGCTTCACTCACGCCGATAAAACCGAGTCGACTCACGCTGGAGAATTCACTTAGATCATCCGGCAACACCACACATGAAACGGCTCCTCGCGAATTGAGGAGCCGTTTCATTTTTCACAATCCAAAATCGAGCGCGGGCGCCGACAGTTTGTTTATGTTTTGAGCGATGAGCGAGTATAGAGGCTGCCTCTCATGCTCTCCCTCCATTCAGCCCCAGAGAAATTACTGAGTGGCAGCTTCTCGATACTAGGCTTGGCTCGACCTGATGTCAAGTTGCCGATTTCTAAGCAAAACGGTCAAAAATAGACCAGATAAGTGTTTTCTCAGTGCGGGAATCACCATGGACAGGTCAGTAGTGGCTTTCTAAACTGAACTTACATTCGATTGCAGTTCGCTCGGTTAAAAACGTCTGATGAGAAAATTTGTTCTAGCTCTATTCGCAACTCTCTGTCTGGCATTGGCAGTATCTCCGGCGTATGCACAGGACGGCAGCTATCAAAATTACCTCGTGCCGGTTCCGACCGCCGAGGATTTAAATTGCGCTGCGCAGCCTGCTAACCAGTACTACAATCCTGCTCAGCAGCCTCAATTTAATCAGATGGTATCGCCGGCACAGGTTCCATGGGGAAATCCCGGGCAAGCATTTGATCAGAGTGGAATGCAGCAGCAGTTTGTAAACCAAACGCAAGTTCCGCAGGGCATGACGCCATACCAGCAGCAAGAAGCTGCTCTTGAACAGGCGCAGATGGCTCAGCAAATGGACGACCGAAAGCAAGCGGACGAGACTTTCCGTATGTCTAGCCAGTTTAATGAGAAGAAAAAGGATTCGAACTGGGACCACAACAAATCCAACAAAGGCAAGGCTGTCGCAAGTGGGCTCGGTCGGCTGGTGAAGGGTAGCATGCGTTACGCCGTTCCGGCGGCTGGAACAGTCGGCTCTGTTTATCTGCTAAGAGCTGCATTCGGTGGCAATGGCATGATGATGATGCCGATGGGTGGTGGCATGATGGTAGTGCCCGGTCGCTAAGCGACAAGCAAGTTTTACAGCAAAAGTTCTGACGCAACATTGCTATTCTGCGATGGTATCACCAATGATGCTTTTCAAAACTCGTTCCATCTCGCGTTCGTTTCTTCTACTCATCGCAGAGCAGAGACCGAGGAAACCCGATGCGCCTGCGAGGAAAGCGAGAGCCAGAGTTACGAGTTCCAGTCGATAATCAGAGACGCCACTATAGATGATGGCTGTAATCCCTGTGAGTAGAACAACACTCATTAACGCAAACCAGATGCCGAAGATGACTTTGACGGCTGGCTTGATTGAGAACGTGTAATAAACTACGGTTCCAAACCTTTCCTCATTAACGACGCCAAATAGAGAGCGGGCGAAAGGGTTGCTCAGAGAATGTTTTGGAGCTATAACAAATCGCTTGCCTGTGACGGAGATCGCGAACTTTGCTCCTGCTTCGCTCGAATACAGGGCTGCTAACGAATCCAAGATTTCTTGCTGTGGCCTGTGGCAAGAGACCAATGTTGTCTCCGATGTAGCCGATTCAGGCGGCGCTATTGCTTGAGTATTCGCGGTCATTTTGTCCCCTGGCAATCCCGAAATGCGGCTCGGTGCCTGCCGAATTCGAGAGAATTGTACAGTATTGTTTTGATATTCCGCTCAAAGTTGTCCTGTCAAGTGTATCGTTAGTTTGCATTCTATTTAAGATAAACTGTTTGAAGATAGCTCGGGGGACGCTTAAAAAAGATATGCTTTCCACTTTCAACCATTTGAGTATTAAACCGGAACGCGCAGCTGCAGCGCTTCTAAGCTGCCTCATTATTTTCGGTGTTTCAATCGTCGGACCAGATGCAGCGATCGCTGAGGGAAGTGAATGGAGTGGAGTTACATCTGTAACCGGCAACTCTTCGAATCCGAATTCAAAAAACGCGGGCGACGGAAATAAAACGGTTTCGCCTGCTGCCGCGAGCGGTTCCAATCCGGCGGGCGGCGGTTCACCGGACGCCTCGACTACTCCTGGTAATGCTTCTGCAGAGCCGACCACGCCTAAAGAGTCAAATGCTGTTCCAGTATGGGACGGGTCCGGAGCGAACCCGAACACTCCGACCGTCGCGCCAGCGGTCCCGGCGAAAGCTCCTGTTGGAGACGGACGTCCGCAAATTGCGCTTCAGATGCCGCCACCGAAGCAACTCGCCTATATGCTCAGGATGAACGAACCAGCGGCGCGGTCCAGGATAAAAATCGCAACCGATCGTTGCCGCCAGCACCTCGCCAAAGCCGGCATGGATGCGAACATTGATGTTGATGACGCGATGGAACTCAGTAAGCCCGTTATAAACATCTATCTGAAAAAGAGCGTCGGCGACAACATTCTGGCTCACGGATTTTGTATGCAAGCCTTCCTGATGCAGTATCAAAGGAAGCCAAGCGGGCGGGTCGAACCCGTTCGCTGTGCCCGGATCGGTGAGTCTCCCGAGATTTATTCAGGTGCCGACTGGGAGGACAAAGTAGTAACTCTCGTTGATGCATATATCAGCGCGCGTCACCACCAACTCAAGGCAGCCGCGAGTTGCAAAGCTGGCGCAGCCAAAGGCAAGCCTGGCTCTGTAAAAGGAAAGAAGAAGTAGACTTGCGCTCTGGTAGAATGACTGCGTGGTTCATCTGAAGCCTGGAAGGGCTGTGGTAAGTTTATGTCGACAAATATCGTTCTAACTGGTGTTGGCCGTGACCGCGTAGGCATTGTCGCCGAACTCTCGCAGGTGTTGTTTGAATTTGGTTGCAATCTTCTTGATTCGAGCATGACGCTTCTTCGGGGTGAGTTTGCCGTAATTTTGATGGCGCAACTTCCTGAGACACATTCTCTGGACCAGTTGAAGGAGCGACTCGGTCATGCTGAAGGCGCGCTTGGGATGAACGTTTTCGTTCGTGAGCTATCCGATGCCAGTCTCGATGAGGATGAAGACGCTGGCTTGCCTTTTATCGTATCTGTCTATGGTGGCGATAAGCCTGGTATCGTCGCCGGTATCACAAAGGAACTGTCGCGAATTGGCGCAAATATCACGGACGTCGAAACGAAGAAGACCAAAGCCGAAAAACCGATTTTTATGATGATTCTGGAAATCACGCTTCCTGAAAGCGTTTCCGAGCAGCAGTTGCGCGATGAACTGGGACGGGTTTCCAAAGAGCTCGGTGTCGACTTGAGCATTCGAGCCATTGAGGTCGTGGAGCTTTAAGATGGCGATACTACCTGTCCTTGTCTATCCTGACCCTGAACTCAAAAAGGTTTCCGAACCAGTAGACTTCAACGAAGATTTGAGCGAAGTTCTGAAAGACCTTTTGGAAACTATGTATGATGCGCCTGGTTGTGTGGGTTTAGCCGCTCCACAGTGCGGAATTCACAAACGAATTTTAATAGTCGACGCCTCGAGAAATCCGAAAGTGGAATCTAAGTATGGATTGATGATTATCATCAATCCGATCATCGAGTATTCGGAAGGCGAAGTGTTGGCGCGCGAAGGCTGTCTCAGTCTGCCGGATTTGACTGCGAATGTGAAACGCGCTCAAAAGATCCGCGCGCGTTTTTGGAATGAGAATGGAGAGGAAAGAGAAATCGAGGTTTCGGATTTCGAGGCGAGAGTAGTACTGCACGAACTAGATCACCTCGATGGAATCTTATTCTTGGACCGCGTCTCATCACTGAAGACGGATGTTTTTCGCCGCAAACAGTACATGAAGAAAGAAGACAAAGCCAAAGATAAGCCTGCAGTTCCGCAGACGAATGCGCCCGAAACGGCTGGCAGTTAGAAGTTCCCGTTACTTGCTGAGTGGTGGCATAACGACACCGTCCAGTATGTGAATGATGCCATTGCTGCAGGGAACATCAACGGTTTGAATCAATGCTTCATCAGCATACATGTTGCCACCGCGTTCGCTTATTGTGATCTCGTGACCCTCAAGTGTTTTGAACTTCTTGTTTTTCTTGAGAGCGTCGGAGTCGAACTTTCCTTCTACTACCGTATATTCAAGTACCTGGCGCAATTTCTTCTTGTTCGCGAATAGCGACATTACATCTTCATCCGGCATGCGTTTGAAACCGTGATCGCAGATCGCGAAAACTGTGAATGGTCCGTTATTTTTTAGTTTCTTATCCAGGTCGAATGCCTGGACCAAGCCGTCGAGCAGTGTTACGAAGCGCGTAACCTCGTTGTCTTTAAGAGTGTTGATGATGTCTTTAGGGGCTCGCTCGAATCCCTCTTTATTAGAGTATCGCGTCGTTTTTGTCGCTGCGATTAGCAGGCGGTTCTTTGTCGAAAAACTTCGTTCCGATTTTGATTCGGCCGAGCCGACGCTGAATAAAACAAATCCTGCGGCTAGTATGCCTGCGACAATTCTACTCGGTTTAAACATTAGAAACTCCCTTGAGGGCTCGACCAAATACTTACCCGATCTGTACAACTGTTAATTCATCGGTTCTGTTTCACAATAGTAATTTTTCCAGTGTCATTGCAAAAGCGTCAAACGGGCGCCCTTCGGAATCGAAGGATGCTAACTTGGCATATCCGAGTTTTTCATGGGCATGAATTGAACGTTGATTGCTTTGTGAAACGAGTGTGAGTGCGATGGTGTAATTTTTCAGCGCCTCCTGTTTCAACAGCGCATACATACGCTGCATAATGCCCTGTCCTCGGAAATTTCTGGATATGCAGATTGGACCGCAGACAATCGCTTCCCTGGCTGATATCGTTTTCCCTTCCACGGTTTTCCCTTCAAGCACAGCTATCATGCGCGCTGCAAGCGGATTCTTGCGAATGTTGTAATCGCAGGATTGGGCGAAAAGAACACCCGCTGTTTCTTCAGATGAAACAGCGACAACTGTAATGCCATTCTCCGTCATCTCTCTGACTTCATCCAGAGAAAAGCGAACTGAGATGAATCCGTCTTTGACGTCTTCGTCTGCCAGTGCTCCTCGGTAATTCTCATCGAGTAGCGTCAAGGCTCCATGTAGGTCCTTGTCGGAAGCGGTTCTATATAGTATTTCCTGCGCCTTTGAATCCATCAGTCGTTCCTCTTAAATAAAAACCGTTGGCGTACCTTCAGCCAAACAGTTTTCTCACTTCCTCCAGATTGAGTTCTGTCCACTCGCCAGGTGCGAGTTTTAAATCACCAAGGGTTAGTGAACCAATCGACCAGCGAACCAACCTCAAGGTCGGGTGACCGACCGCTGCTGTCATGCGACGCACCTGGCGGTTTTTACCTTCAGTGAGAGTCAAACTTATCCAGCTTGTTGGAATATTTTTTCTGATTCGGATAGGCACCGTTCGCGGTGGCAAGTCCGGCTCTCCATTTATCCGATGGGCGCGACAGGGCTTCGTCATTCTACCCTGCACTACCACGCCGCGCCGCAATTCATCTAGCGCTTCCTCGGTCGCTTCGTTGTCGACTTGAACCCAATAGGTCCGTTCATGCTCATTCTCAGGGTCAAGAAGAGCGTTGTTCAATCGACTGTCATCGCTAAGTATGAGAAGACCTTCGCTATCTGAATCTAACCGGCCAACTGGATAGACGTCCTTGGGAAAGTCGAAGTTCGCAAGAGATTCTTGTTGATCGTTTTCCGGAGGCGTAAACTGCGTGACCACGTTGAACGGCTTAAAGAATGCCAGGTAAAGTCGTTCATTTGACGGTTCGAACTTTCTCGCCCGTTTCTGTTTTTGCTCGAACGTCTTGCGTCCGCCTCGGCCGTACCTATTCACGACTAATTCTCAACGCCATCGCCCGAGCCCTCCGCCTCTTGCTCAGCAGGAACGCCACTCTGGTTTCCAAATGCCAGAGCGGCCACCTCCGTCGCAATCTTATACACCGGAGGCTTGCGTAGGTTGCAGAGAGCGACAACGCAACTGTTTTTCTCCGGCAAAAGAATTATGGTTGAGGCGACACCAGGGACGCCACCATTCATTGAAACCGTTCTTGCATTACCGTAAAGAGGTGCAATTTTCGAAGCCCACCCGAAAGCCCACTTCGATGGTTCACCGGTGGTCAATGGTGGACGTTCATACCAAAGGGTTTGATACGCCGCCGGTGAAAGTACTTTTCTGCTCAAGAGCGCTTCAGCGTATTTCAGCATGTCATCGGAAGTGCTTTCAAGCATCCCCGCGGAAAACTGGGCTGCTGGATTCATGAATGGTATAGGGTGTGGTGGCACGGACCCGTTATTGTCGCCGTAAACCTGCGCGATCAGCCCCGATTGAGCCAGGGTTACTATCGTACCGGTGTTGCTCATTCCGAAGGGAACAAGCATCGTTTCACTCACATAATCCAGATACGGTTTGCCGGTCACGCTCTCGATTACCGAACCGAGCAAACGATAACTGTAATTGGAATACAGATATTTAGAGCCGGGTTCGGAAACCAGCGGTGTGTGCACGAGTTGGTCGAACTGCTGAGCCCAGGGTCTCTGTTCTCCGATGTTACTCGGAACACCGGCGACCATCGAAGCCAGCTGGCGAATGGTGAGCTTCTTATACTCATCGCCCAGGTTTCGAAGGTATTTCTCTAGCAGATCATCAAGTCCGATCATGCCCTTGTCTACAAGCGAAAGTAGGCAGAAGGCGGTGAATGTCTTGGTTACTGACGCGAGCCCGAATGCTGTTTGATTTGTTGCCGGACGTTGTTGCTCTACGTTTTGAAAACCGTAAGAGTTGTGGATGATCAGTCGCCCGTTTTTCACTACGGAGATGGCATAGCCTGGAATGTTTTGCTCTCGCAGACGTTGAACGATCAGGCTATCGATTTCGCGTCTTAGCGTCGCGCCTTCATCAGCGGTATTACCTGCAGTGCCTGCTGCGAACTGACCAGGCGCCTGAACAGGCCTGATGAGGTCCTGAGCCTGCGCCGCATCAGGCGAGCTGCAAGCAGCCGTTGCGATTAGCAACACCGCCGCCAGTCGAAAAACCCGTTGCCGCGACATTGTGTGAAACCTCGTTGATAATCGATGCGACTCCATACACGGCGTCGAACCTTGGACGGATTTCATTATCCCATGAGATTAGCGTTTAAATGTCAGTTTGCTTTTCTTCGGCATTGTCGCGCAAAGAATTCGGTACGCCGTATGGATTGGACGGAGGCTGCAACGCATCATTAAATCCTAAAGGCGACTCGGCTGTGCGCAGTCTTTTCGTGGCATTCGAAAGTGGAGGCGAGACTACCGTTTGTCTTGTCAGTTTTACGCACCACTGGCGGTGCGTCCTTTGCGCTTCGAGAATTCGCGGAGCCCAGGGAGCGAGGTGAGCCACACTGCTCAGATCGATTATTTCGATCGTTTCAGCCAACGAGTCGACAATCGAAGAACCGCTTTGCGGCTCAGTCTTTGATTGAGAATCTCGAGTGGAAGGCATATTTCAGTGTTTGGCGAACCGTTGGCTGGACCGCACAATGCGGTCCAGAGTGGGCTCACCGTCCCCGTCAATTATATGCGGTGCGATTTGCACGCACCGCTTAAACTTCGTATGCATGTATCCTAAATTCGGATTGCATCGAAGTCAATGCAACAAAACATTTCTGAGAGAATGTTCGGGATGTGTATATGTTATCGTTTCGCGCGACATATGAATCCGATCTGTGATGTGCGTGTAGAAGCTATCACGGTGTTGAAATCAGTTTTTTCGAAGAAGGATCATCAAGTCTTTGCGATGGTCAGGCCAATCGGACCACAGATCCCCAATGCGGTTTAAACGCTCCGGTAATGTCGACATGGTATGGTGAATCGGCAACTCCGTCCCCAGTTCGTCCCATCTCAGCGGCGTTGATACCGCCTGCTCTTGCACAAGGCGTGGTGAGTATGGTGCGATTAAGGTTTTCCCTTTGCAATTGGGACTTACATCTATAAGAATTTTTCGTTCTCGCTTGGCTGCGATCGGATCGAGTGAGACGCTATTGCTGTGCTTGTTGAGAACGAACTTACTGATAATCTCTGCGAGCATTCTGACCTCATCATGTTCCAAAGTGTTCTCTATTGGAACAAAGACATGCAATCCATTTCGACCTGATGTTTTCAAATAGCAGTGCAGGGAAACCGTTTCCAGCGCTTCTTTAAGCCATACCGCAGCTTCCGAGACTCTGAGAAATGCATCTTTTCTATATAGACGTTTGTCCTTTTTCTCATCATCGAAGTGAAGGTCCAGATCGAAAACCATGAAGTCCGGTTTTTTGCCAGGATCAGCCAGAGTTAACCTCGATAGCCAGACGTGGTGCTCCATCACACCATGCTGTGAATACCACAATAAAGATGCGAAGTTGTTGCACATCGCCACTTCGGTCTCATCATCGTGTTGTCTGTCTATAAAACATGTTTCTACAAAATCCGGAATTGGAAAGTTCCAATGTTTCTGGTAGAAGCTTTTGCCCTTGAGCCCATCCGGAGAGCGCACCACCGATAGTGGTCTATCCTGAAGATATCCAAGAGAATACGGTGCTGTAACCGCGATGTAGCGAAGAAAGTCTCTCTTTGTGACTACCGGAAGACCAGCGGATGCTGGCCACATTACTTTGTTGAGATGCGAAAACTCGATAGTATCTCCGTTAACGACTGCTTCCATTTTGTCGTCATTCTTCGTAGCCTCAAGCTGTGCAGCAACCGCTGCACACGCTGCTTTCTGTTCGCTGGAAACTTGTTTGAATGGAACCACTACGGCATCGTATATCGACTGTCTTTCGGCAACTCGCGGTTCTTTGCTTCGCGATTTTGCGGCCGTGGTTTTAACTTTCTTTGATTTCGGTGCAGTTTTAGCAACTGCGCTGGTTCCGACCTTGGCGGATTTCTTACGTCCGGGTTTAACCGAGCCATTGGGAAGCGCCGCGCCTTCGAGTGTCAGCGTCAGCTGCGTCGGCTTCGTTGGAACATACTTTTCCGGATCTATTTGAACGATTGCCTGGGGCGCGCGCCTCACAAGGCGGACTTCCTCCGGACATTTATCTTCTCTGACGCGAAGAAACACTGGTGCTCGCAAATGATTATCGAAAGTCCAGTCCATGAACTTTATTTCGATCACGATTTGTGGTCTCAGCCAGGTGACTTCCTTCTTTTCGTCAGGTCGTTTTACAAAAGGATGCTTGTCAATTTTGTGAGGTTCCATCCGGCGGCACATGTCTCTTAAGAGCCTCTCGTCGAAGCCGGTTCCTACACTTCCGCAGTAAACAAAATTGCAGTCATCGTCGTATGACCCGAGCAGCAAGGCGCCAAATGTGGGGCTTCGTCCTCCCTGACCTCTGGTGAATCCGCCCACGACGAATTCGTCTGTTTGTTGAGCCTTCACTTTTATCCATTGTGGTGAACGTCTGCCCGGTTCATAAAGGCTGTCCAGGCTTTTGGCCACTATACCCTCGAAGCCGTTATCCACGCAGACTTCGTATGCTGCCATGCCATCGTTCTCAAACGCTGTAAGGTGTCTGATGTGCTCAGACTCGAGCAGAATTTCTCTAAGCACCGACTTGCGGTTTGATAGCTTACAGCCAGTGAGATCAATGCCGTCAACTTCCACGATGTCGAAGGCGAAGAAGAAGGCCGGAACAGCTTTCTCCGCACGTTCGATGTCAGCGCTGCGAATCAGGTTCATCCGCTGCTGCAGATGCTGAAACGAGGGGCGACCAAGTTCATTCAAGGCGATAATTTCGCCGTCAATTATCGCGTCCCGAGAGCAGAGCTTCGAAATTTCGTTTGCGATCAGCGGATACTGGTTGGTTATTTCGAGAGCTCGCCGGGAGTAGATTTTGCAGACACCACCTCGAATAACGATGATAGCTCTCATTCCATCAAGTTTTGGTTCAAAAATCCAGCCTGCGCGCGCGAAATTATGCTCCGGCAAACTCGCCAACATCGGCGTGAATTTGTTTGCGGTGATAACCGAGCGTCGAGCACCAGGAATTTTTGAAGCGTCGAGCATTCCAGGAACCACTAGCATCTACGATCCGGTTTTGCGCTTTCTCGTGGTTTTCTTCTCGGCCACTGCTGCTTCCGGTTCTTTCGAAACCTTTGCAGCTTTGGCAAGCGTGGGCATCGGCGCTGTTTTCTTTGCCTTGATGCTTTCCATACTGGCTTGCAACGCATCCATCAAATCTATAACTTTGGCTGGTGCCGCCGATGGTGCCTCGTGAACTTCCTTGCCTTCGAGTTTTGCTTCGATGACCGACATCAGCGCCTCTCTGTAACCATCTTTGTACGACTCGGGCTCGAAGTCTGCTGCCATCAAATCAATCAGGCTTTCTGCCATCGCCAATTCTTTGTCTGACACTTGAACATCAGGCAATGCCTTATCCTTCTCAACCCGGACTTCGTCCGGATATAAGAGCGTGCTCATCATAAGTGTTCCACCGTATCCGCGCAGGCAGCAGAGACGTTCCTTCGTTCGAATCGAAACCTTCGCGATTGCCACCATTCCTTTTTCATTCATGGCGCGCATGAACAGCGTGAACGGTTTTTTCGCAGCCTCTTCAGGTTCGATGTAATAAGCCTTGTCGTAGTAGACAGGGTCAATGTCTTCTGCGGTGATAAATGAGGTAATTTCGATTGTGTTTTTGTTCGGTAGCGGCAAGTTGTCGAAATCTTCTTTCGTGAGAACGACATATTGCCCTTTCGAGTACTCGTAGCCTTTCTCGATTTCGTCGTATTCTATTTTTCTGTCGCACGTCGGGCAGAAACGTTGTTCTTTGACCCGGCCCTTGCAATCTTTATGCAGTTGGTTGAAATGAATATCCTTGTTGTCGGTTGCCGAGTAAAGTTTGACCGGAATGCTGACCATACCGAAGGTGATGATTCCGCTCCAAATAGCTCGTGCTGCCATAAAATTTACCTTTCTGCTAATGCTGATGATACTAAATGCGGTATCAGCGGTCTGAAACCATCCAGAGGCTGATAATTAGTACTGTTCCCGAGTTATAGCGATATTCTTCCCGTATAGCATCGATATTATTCGAATGTGTTGTCTGGCGTTTAAAGCCATACGTGTGTATGTGGGGATGCCCTTGTGCCCGTGGTCTCGTGATGGCTTGATGCCTCGACCTTCATGCAATTGGACGTGGACGGCACTTCACTTGAGGCGCCGCAGCCGCGGGCCTATCGAAACGAAACGGAAAGAAGCAAACACCCATAATCGCTTGGTTGGCTACAGTCTATATTTAATGAGCTATGGATGATTTAGAGAAAATCGTTTTGTCTCACCTTTCGCGAAACCCGCAAAGCGACGAAACGGCAAGCAGCGAAGCGGAATTGCAGTCTATGACCCACCAACACGAGATAGATGTGGACTCGGCAACTCGGCGTGACGCAGAACTTGACTCCTCCATGGAGCAAGATCTCGACGCTGAGTTGATGCCTGAGGATGAAGGCGTACAATCGTTTAGTGACAGCCGCACGACGAAAGCCGAGGTAGATCTGACCGACCAAGTTTCAAACAACGACCCGGAGGTGGCGGCCGATTATCTGCCTCCTTATGAACCTGACATGCGACCGCTTTGCCAGGGTTTGCCGTTCGTCTTGACTGATTCTGCACATCCCAGGCATGCGGTCAAGCACGGCAGTCATTTCCTGGTCCTTGATGACGCAGGTCTGATTCCGAGTTGCAATTCCATGGGGTACGGTTACTATCGCTATGACACCAGGCACCTCAGCTCATGGGAACTCGAGCTGAACAATGCTCCTCTTTCGCTGCTGTCCTCTGATTTCACCAAAGGCTATGCCGCTGATTTGCTGTATACCAACAACCACTCCGAATCCGTCCCTCAGCAGAAGGTGACGGTAGAACGCAAAATCGTTCTTACGGACTTGCTCTGGGAGCAGATGACTCTTGAAAATTTCCACTCTGAACCTGTCGAAGTCGAGTTAGCTCTCCGGTTTTACTCCGACTTCGCGGACATCTTTGAAGTCAGAGGTGTAAACAGACCAGAGCGCGGGCAGCGTATGAAACCTACGGCGCCAGGCGGTTCTTCCATATTCCTGGCATATAGAGGTGTTGACAATATTCTGCTTGAAACGGTGATAGATTTTAAGAACATCCGTCCCACGTCTCTCAATGATGGTGAAGCGATTTTCAAACTGACTCTGCCTGTCAGGCGACCGGTCAGCATGGACATTTGCATATATACACGCTGGAATCGTGGTGCACCGAGGGCGGTGGCAAATGGAGCGGACTTCAAGGAAGCTGAGCAAATTGCCGATACAAATTACGAAAGTTGGCGTAACGAACTCACCACGATCGAAACGGATTTGAACATGTTCAACATCGCGATCGATAATTGTTACCGCGATTTGTACATGCTAAGGCAACCGACTCCCAAAGGTCTTGGTATCGCTGCTGGTATCCCCTGGTACTGTTCTCTATTCGGTCGAGACACCGCTATAACAGCACTACAGATGCTGCCATTCGCGCCGGATCTGGCACGCAGTTGCATTGATGTGCTCGCAGCATATCAAGGACAAAAAACGGACACCTTTAGAGCTGAACGACCCGGAAAAATTTTGCATGAATTGCGAGTCGGAGAAATGGCTCGTAGGAAGGAGACTCCGCACGATCCGTATTATGGAACGGTCGACGCTACGCAACTCTGGCTCATCTTGATTGCCGAGTACATCGACTGGACAGGTGATCTCGAGTATGCAAACTCGCTCTGGCCGAATATCAAACTGGCTCTTCGATTTCTCGATAACTCAGTGAAAACTGGCTACATGAGCTATAAACGCGAAAGCCCACTCGGATTAGAAAACCAGGGCTGGAAAGATTCCGGCGACTCTGTAACGCACCTCGATGGCAAACTGGCTGAACCTCCGATTTCTCTGTGTGAAGCGCAAGGCTATCTGTTTCTTGCCTGGATGAAAATTGCTAATCTTGCAAATCTTCTTGGGCAAAATTCACTCGCGTTTAAGCTGCGCCAGCGAGCGATGGCTTTGAAAGAGCGCTTCCAAAAGGATTTCTGGATGGACTCCGAGCAGTTTATAGCTATTGCGCTTGATCGATACGGCAACCAGGTCCAGACAGTCTCTTCCAATCCCGGTCACTGTTTATGGTCCGAGATCTTAGATGATGAAAAGGCTCACAAGGTGGCGGACCGCATCATGAGTGCCGATCTATTTTCCGGATGGGGAATAAGAACGCTTTCTACGGAGGCTCCGTCATACAATCCGCTCAGCTATCACAATGGTTCTGTGTGGCCGCACGATAACGCGATAATCGTCGATGGTTTGAGAAAACTGGGACGCTCGAAGGACATCGTCGTGGTTCTCACGGCTATGTATGATGCCATGCGACGTCAGTCCGATTTCCGCTTGCCGGAATTATTTTGCGGATTCGAGCGTTCGAGTTCGCCGCATCCAATTGATTATCCAGTGTCATGCCGACCACAGGCATGGGCTGCTGGAGCCATTTTTCAAATGCTTAAGGCCTGCATTAACCTGTCTCCTGATGCTGCAAAAAATCAGCTCCGAATTGTCGATCCTGTATTACCACCCTGGTTGACTCAGGTGCGGATATCGAATTTACGCTTGGGAAAATCGTCTGTGGATCTGGCTCTTCGACGAGACGGCACCTCAACGTTCTGCCAGGTTTTGAAGAAACAGGGAAACATCCGGATTGTAATTGAAACATAAGAAACTTGATCGCGTAGGCACACGAAGCTGAGTCAGAAATAGGATTTTAGAGGAGATAACTGTGAAAATTGCTCAACTGGCACCACTGTCGGAAGCCGTCCCTCCTAAAGGCTACGGTGGGACCGAGTTAGTTGTGAGTCAACTGACTGAGGAGCTGGTTCGCCGGAATCATGATGTTGTGCTGTTCGCGAGCGGCGATTCTGAAACGGATGCGGAGTTGGTTTCAATTACTCCTAAAGCGCTGCGAATGGAAAAGGTGCCGTCGCATCGCTGGGCGGCTTATGAAGTGCGCTCGTTGTTGCGGTTTCTAGAGCGTAAAGATGAGTTTGATGTCGTTCATAACCACATGGGTTTTCTGGCTTATCCTTTCCTCGCGCAAGCGAACTGTCCAGTTGTCTCGACTATTCATAACCCGATGCTCGATTACTGTGCGGACATTTATCGCACCTTTAGTCACCTTCCAATCGTTTCGATTAGTGATGCCTATCGCAAATTGAATCTGTGTGATGAGTTGAATTACGTTGCTCGCGTTTACAACGCCGTGGACTCGAAAGGTTTTCATCCAGGCGATCTATCAGCTGACAAAATTGGCGACCAGGACCGCAAGTATCTGTTGTTTCTCGGACGGATTTCACACGCGAAAGGCACAGCTGATGCGATAAAGATCGCTAAGGCGAAGGGCTTACCTCTCAAAATCGCAGGGAAAGTCGATGATACCGACTTGAAGTATTTTAAGGAGAACGTCGAGCCCGAGCTGGGCAGCGGCATCGAGTATGTTGGCGAAGTCGACTTCGAGCAGAAGAGACGTTTGTACAAGAACGCGATGGCGATTGTTTATCCGATCCACTTTGAAGAACCTTTCGGGTTGGTTATGGTCGAAGGTCTTGCATCCGGTACGCCGCTGGTCGCGCTGGCTCGAGGCAGTGTGCGGGAAATACTCACTGATAAAACCGCTGTAATAGGAAGCAATGTTGATGAGTTAGTTGAAAACTTCGACCGCATTTTTGACCTGCGCTCTTCTGATTGCATTGCCAGAGCTAATGACTTCAGCGTAGATAAAATGACAACTGGCTATGAAGAAGTTTACGCGAAGGTCATCGGAGGTTTTCCGAAAGGCAAGCCACTGTCTTCGCAGTCGGACAGTGCCCTCGCTGTTAAATGACCCCTTGCCGCCGCAGGACCGGGTTTTAAGAGAAGCATATAAATTCGGCATCGTTTTTTAGATGCGTGCTATGGCGTGATTACCTATTACTTATTATGCCGCTGGCGGTAACATGGTTTCCCGAGCACTTTCTATTATCAATCGTAATTTCTGCCGAGCCTTTATTGCGGCTTTTCTCGCGCTCATCTGGAGCATGGGACCGGTGCGCTGCGAGTCAGAGGTATCTGAGCCGCAAGGCAACAAGACTGATGTTCATATCTACACAAATGAGCTCAACATCAGGAATCTGACTGTCGATTCTGAAAACGCCCCTGCGCGACTTGTGTCGCCGGTTGATTCTGCTAATTCCGAGGCCTCGGAGAATGAAGCTGAGAAGACCATTAAGGCTGTGCCGCCACCGCCTGAGCGCTTCATCGAAGCAGCCCCACCCGGACGTCGGATCGCGCTGGTTCTTGGAGGTGGTGGCGCCCGCGGTGCTGCGCATATCGGAGTACTGAAGGTCCTAGAAGAGCACAACATAAAGCCCGATATGATCGTGGGCAATAGTATGGGCTCTGTAATCGGAGCCCTATACTGCGCGGGCATTCCGCTGAGTAAGATTGAAAAGCTTTGCTCCGACGGCTCTGTGAAGAAGGCTTTCTTACCGACCCCGATACCTGTTCAAATGGTCAAGAAGGCGCTCAGACCGCGTATCCCGTTCAAGAAGAGTAAGAATCGGTTTCCGGGAATCTACACAGGCAAGAAGCTTCAAGAGTTCATCAACGAAACCGTGGGAGAGGATCACCAGCGCATAGAGTCGCTACCCATACCACTTGCGATAACTACCGTGAATCTTCTGGACGGCAAAGCGTATAGGTTCACGAAAGGTAATTTAGGATTGATGGTGCGCGCAAGCTGTAGCCTGCCGCCGATGCTCAAGCCGGTTAAGTTTGAAAACATGGTTCTTGCTGATGGCGGAATCAGGGCTAATCTGCCCACCCTTACCGCGCGCGACCTTGGCGCTGACATCATAATCGCTGTCAATGTTGATGAAAAATTGGACACCGTGAAACAGGATGAAGTACAGGACCTCACCGGACTTGCAAATCGAGTAGCTACGATAGTACTCGCCGTGCGTGACGAGCAATTTTCGAAAGAAGCGGACCTGGTCATTCAGCCTGACGTCGCCGGAATTTCCATCGTGTCCAAAGCCGATGAGGACTATCACAAAGCCGTCGAGGCTGGTCGCGTTGCTGCTATTGAATCTCTGCCAGCTTTGCGAAAGATTCTTGATCTGAGAACCGCCGAAAAAAACAGGATACAACTTCTGAGATAAAACGGGACGGTATTCAATTGGACGCCGAAAAAATCTGAATTTAGCGAAATGGAGGGACTTACAGGACGTTGAGAAGCAGTAAATCGGTCGTGCTTAGGGGTATCATAGAGGTGCCGACCAGAGAGGTCATATGGAACATCTACTAGGATCAGAAGGTTACGCTCCACTCGGAATGTGTTTCAAGTGGGATGCAACCTTGCTTGTTCTTACAGTAGTTGGAAACCTTCTTGCAGCTCTGGCGATGATTATCATTCCAATCGCGCTGCTGGCCTTTCTTCGACGTGGCGAGCAGTATAAATCTTTTCACTGGGTTTTCTATCTTTTTGCGTCTGCATCATTTGCCGGTGGAGCTGCGCACGCAGTCAAAATCTGGAATGTCTACCATCCAGCTTTCGCTCTGGAAGCCGGTCTAGACTTCTTCTCGGGAGTTGCGTTTCTATCGACCGCGATATTGATGTGGCCAATGATGCCAAAAATTCTCTCTTTGCCCAGACCGGAGCAGATGGATAAGGCTTATGACGAGCTGAAAGCGGAGATGATTCGCCGAGAGTCAGCCGAGTATAGAAATCGTCAGCTTGCTTCGATCGTCGAGTCGTCCAACGATGCAATTGTTAGTTTTATGTTGAATGGAACTGTTTTAAGTTGGAATCGTGGCGCCCAAGAATTGTTTGGTTATTCTGTCGAATCTACGATGGGCCGGGCTATGCGCCAGCTCATTGGACCCGACATGGACATGATTATCGAGGTGCTTCGTGAAGGACGAAAGCTCGACACAATAGAGTTGCCCTACACCACCCATGATGGCAAACAGATCTATCTATCGCTGTGTGTTTCGCCGATCAAAGATGCCGAAGGCAAAGTAGTGAGCGGTGCTGCGATCTTCAGAGACATTACTCAGATGAAGCAGGCGGAGAAAGATCTGGTTCATACGTCTGAGCAACTCTCGCATTCAAATAAGGAACTGGAAGACTTCGCCTGGGTTGCTGCGCATGATCTGAAGGAGCCCGTGCGCACGATGGCGACTTACTCAAAACTTCTATCGCAAGAATGTGAGGACGCGCTAGATGAGCAGGGCAAGCAGTTCCTGAACTTCATTCACCGCTCATCTATTATGGCGATGGCTCGGATTGATGACGTGCTGAAGTTCAGTGCGGTGAGACGTGAAAAGTTCAACCCGCACAAAGTCGATTTGAACGACCTCGTCGCCCGCGTCACGCAAGATTTGAATTCCGCGATCAGAGAATCGCATGCGAAAATTGAAATGCCGGTCGAGTTGCCGGCAATTCAAGGCAAGGCCGAATATGTCTCCTTGCTGTTTCAGAATGTTCTCAGCAATGCAATTAAATACCGCGGCGAAGCCGTTCCTCACATAACAATCACTGCCGAGCGAGATGGCGAGTTCTGGCACGTCAAGGTTCGGGACAATGGTATCGGTTTTGAACAGGAACACGCGGACAAGATTTTTCAGATGTTTCAACGATTGCATAACGATGAGAAGTATTCTGGGACTGGTCTTGGACTGGCTATGTGCAAGAAGATCGTCGAATTGCATGGTGGAAAGATTTGGGCTGAGTCTGCGCCCGGCGAAGGCACTACATTCCACTTCACTTTGCCTGTCTACGAAAAACCAGCCGTAACCGATCTTCGAGTCACTGACAAAATCGCTGATGTAAAGACGGACCTCCGAGCGAAAGACAAACAAGCGGAATCGAGGGCGGCAGCGGAGAGCTTGTCTCGTGTTGAAGCTCAGACGACTCCGGAGAAGCGTTCAGACCTCAGCGCTACCGACAAAATTACGGAACTCTTGCCGGATTCTCTCCCGAAGGGAGCGCCTATGGAAATGACTGCCGAGATTAGCACGGATATTGGTGTCGCAGACAAGGTTGATGCTCAGCCCGGCTCCAATGATTCTCCTGCTGAAGTTGGGTAAGTAACGGATCGCTTTTGAAAGCGGGCTGAAGTTTCATTGCAACGGCATCAGCACAAAAGTGCTGCGCTACAAGATTGGTGAAATCACAAACCATGTCTCACACGAGGGTTTCGAGATGTTAGAAAATATTGCTCAAAAGGAAGTGGCCGCAAGAAACCACCGCAGATGGCTGCCACTCATGTCACTCGCGCTCGCATCAGTTAGCACTGTCGTGCTGGGTCTGCCAGGTTCTGCGGCTGACACTGTCGTGCAACGCAAGATACTAATGACCAACGACGGCATGACCGAAACGACTACGACCACAACGACTGAACGCGCTTATCCCGCCCTCGTCAATGTTGACAGAGTGGTGGTGCCGGCGGACCGGGTTGTCGTCCCTACGGTTGAACGTGTCGTCGTCCCCGCGCCGATAGTCGCGGACTCGGTCGTAGTCCCTGCGGTGCCCGTGTCCACGACGACAGTTGAGAAAGTAGTTGTACCGGGCACTCCCGTCGCGGTTCAGAAAGTCACCATTGATGGTGCCGTTTACAAGTCTGCTCTGGAAACCAGATCCAAGGCCATTCGCGCAGTCATTGCAACGAATATTTCAAATGGAACGCTCACCGCCGAGCAGGCTGCTCGATACAGAGCGGAGCTCGACCGTCTGTCCGCGCTGGAACTGGCAATGGATAAGGGTGGCGCATGGACCTATGAAAAGGTTCTTCCGCTTGCTTACGAATACGACCTCCTGGGTACCAACCTGAAGGTGGTCAACTACACACCGTTTGTACAAAGCGGAAAAGTGATCTTCTCTGATGCCCACGTTGTTCAAATCGACGATTTGATGAATCGCCGAGCTGGTCTGGAAGCGAAAATCAGCATGGAATATGCAGATGGAAAGCTTTCGGCATCTGAAGCCGACCGCCTTCGAGGCATGCTCAATCATGTTGCTGTCGTAGAAAGTGGTTTCCGTGCTGATGGTGAAATTTCAGACAAGGAAGCGAAAACGCTTTATGGGGAATTCGATAAAGTCGGTTCCGCTATAGACAAAGCACTTTAGATAGTCGCACCGTATACGGTGACAATAAGTGATGGTTAGCCAGGAGGATACATGAACAGACTGCACATGTCGGTAATGATTTTAGGATTTGCTGTCATGGTCGGAATGCTCGTGTATCCGCCCTGGGTTGGCCAGGGCGCCGATGGACAATCTGAGCCGATGGGATACGGATTCCTCTGGAGTCCACCATCACACAACGTTGAGGTCCCAGCGCTCGAATCCAAGTGGATCAATATCAACTTAAGTGAAACCCGGAAAGCAAATTCGGTCGACTTCGGCCGATTGCTACTTCAAGAAGCAATTGCATTTGCCGTGTTATTCGGTTTCAACAGGATGCTGAATAGCCGCTCGAAACAAGCATAGCTTACTGATCGCCGTCGACTCAGTGGAGTTTATGTGCTGTCTCTTAATCATTCGAATTTTTGTTTCACTCTATTATGCTGAGGTCCTCTATGGCTGCCACTATTTTTTTCCAGGAGGATAGTTTTATGGATACGGAGAAGACTCCTTATGTTGATGATGGCGGACGCAAAGTCATCATCATCGAGAGAGACTCCGGAATCGGATGGGCAGTGGCTTTCATTGTTCTTGCGATTGCAATCGGATTTGGCGTCATATTCTTTATGGATCAGCAATCCATGATTGAGTATAAAATCGAAAAAGCTGTTTTGAAGATGCAAAACGAAAACGTCGCGCAGGACGACGTGCCTGACATACAGATCCCGAGCAGAGCTGGACTGGTTAATCCTAGCGAGACAATTTGGAGCGCCGGCGAAGTAAAGACACCCGCAACCGATGTGGCGAGTAAATCGGCTTCCCTAAATGACTCTGTAACTCGTTAATCCTGGCAATCACGTTGGAGATTGAACCGCGCAATGTCAGGCTCTACTAATCACCCATGTTTTTAGTGAAAAGATCGAGAACGTTAGCAACTTGCGACTGATACTCTTGAGGGTCGACAGGTTTGGTCATGAACGAGTTTGCAAAATGACCATAAGTTTTCCGAACATCCTGAGGGTTCGAGGAAGTCGTCAGGATGATTACAGGGATATGGCGCAGAACGTCGTTGCTCTTAATGTCGATGAGCAAATCGTAACCGCTGCGACCTCCGCGAAGGTTTAGATCTAAGAAAATGATGTCAGGCAGCTCATCCGAACTCGCCTCTTTTAATTTGTCTATTTTCTCCTGAGCTTTCTTGCCGTCTTCATAGACTTCTACGGTTGTTGGTAGAGCGGTAATCTTTGCCAGGCTTTGTTTAAATAAGAAGACGTCGGGCTCGCTGTCCTCGACCAGCATGACTTTGATGGGCGGCTTTGCATCATCAGTGGCTTCTGCGGAAAGCATCAATTCTGAGATATTGGTGTTAAGTGCGTCGGCAATTCCTTTCAGGCTGTCGATGCTTATATTTTTGGAACCGCCTTCAATATTGTTGATGTAAGTCCGGTGGAGTCCGGCGCGCTCGGCAAGCTCCGTCTGCGATATTCCCATCGCTTCGCGACGCTTTCTTATAACTTTTCCTATCGCTCCGAGAAGGTCTGATGAACCGGCCATGGTCGCAATTCCTTATATATGTGCGTGTTTCTTATGTAGAGTATACCCTACAAAGCCCATACAGTCACTGTTTGTAGTTTAGAATCACCTGTTCCTGTATTGTAAAAACTGCTGATACTCTCTCTCTGGTTACGCCTGGTTTCCTGCAGGTGAGTATCCGTGGGCTGTTGGGTTCATGTCTTATGTGTTGAACTGTAGTTTGAATTCTACAAAAACGTTGACACATGTATTCTCGTGTAGTATATTTAGTACAGTAAGCGGTTGGGGCAAGTAGGCTAAACCAATTACGGAATTAAGCGGAAGCCGAGAGCGAATGGGCGTATCCATTCGGTGGCTTTGCTGCGAACATCCCAGGAGGTCAGTTATGTCAGCGCTAAGCGGAAAGCGTTATGTTGAAGATTATAATGAACAGAACGAGTTCAATTCTTCTGAAAGCGCAGTCGTTCCATTCTCGCGAACTCACGCCGATGATATCGAGCATGCGTCCAACGTGCGAGTTTTCGACAAAAGAAAAAATCATCAGCCCGTTAAGAGCTACATGGACACTATCGGGCACATCAAAGCGCTTTCGGTAGAAGAAGAGAGAGAGCTCGTTGTGTTAGCAAAGAAGGGTGATCAGCGCGCGCGAAACGTCCTGACTCTTGCTAATTTAAAGTTGGTGGCATCTATCGCAAAACGGTATGAAGACCGCGGCCTTCCCATGATCGATTTGTTACAGGAAGGCAGTATTGGTTTGATGTCTGCCGTGAAAAAATTCGACCCTCAACTCGGTCATCGATTCTCAACTTACGCCGCATGGTGGATCAGAGAAGCAATCACTCGCGCTCTGTCGAACAAGTCTAGAGTAGTTCGACTACCTGTTCATCTGAATGAATTGATGACGAAGGTACGTCGTGTACGCAGCTCGCTAGCAGTAAAGTACGGTCGTCAGCCTACCACTCAAGAAATTGCCGACGATCTGCAAGAGAGCCTGGAGAAAGTTGAAAAGGCGCTAAACAGCTCTCAGCCATGTTTGTCGCTCGATCAAAAAGTTTCCACTGCCGACGACGAGGGTTGCACTCTTGGTGAAACCATCATGGATGAAGACGGAGCGACGCCAGTCGATGAGGCCGATACTCACTATGTTTCTTCGCAGATCAGCACGCTGCTTTCGAACTTGAACGAGAAGGAGCGTAAGGTCGTTAGAATGAGATTCGGACTCGGCACTGGTGAAGAGAAATCGCTCAGAGAGATCAGTGCAGAGATGGGTCTCACTCGCGACCAAGTCGGAAAAATCTCGTGCCTCGCAATGAGAAAGCTCAAAAAGTTAGCCCGGAGAGAAGAGTTTGAAGGCTATCTCGCCTGAGGACTCAGCCTGAGAGAGAGAGAAATCAGATGCCCGCGACTGCTTACACGGATGGCAGTTAGCGGGCGACTGATTTGTGAGCGTTCGCCGGAAATTGACAGTCAGACTAGTTTTGAACAGATCTTTGAACATGCTGCATAAAACCGTTCAAAACTTCGAAACAGTTTTTGCTGTCCCGCTCAACTGCCCAATCGCCAGCACCTGATGTAGTGGTGTTGTGATCGGAAGTCGTGTAAATCAGCACAGAGTCAGCCGCTCTGCGCTATATATCCAGTGTCAAGGGTTACATAATGATACCAACGGTAGTGTCTTGGAGGTAAAGATGGTTTTCTTAATTAGACTGGTTCTGCTAGCACTAGCGTTCCAATTCATTCTGCCTATGATTCCTGGAATCCAGGTACATGGCGGCTTTGTGACATCCTTGCTCCTGGCTCTGATGTTCTCCATTTTGGGCGTTGTCGTAAGTTGGGTCGCTGCGCTTATCACTGCATTCCTCGCGATAGGAACGCTGGGGCTGGCGCTGATCGTCCTAATACCACTGTGGCTGGTCGGCTTTTGGCTTCTTCCAGCATACACATTGATGTTGACTTCAGACATGATGCCAACTTATCTCAGCGTAGCCGGTTGGACTCCAGCCATCCTCGGCGGTTTGCTCACGCTGATTATTGGTATTGCCACCGATTCTGATAACTTCAGGAAATCGAGAGCTGTATAGACTAATTTAGAAACAGTATCGAGCCAAGTTTGACGTTATGTTCGGGATCCATAGAGAGCTGCATGTATGCAGCTCTTTTTGTTTCAATAGAATGGACCCTGGTTGCTTAGCACTTTACGCTCACTGACATACACTCATACACAAATACGACAAAAGCTGAAGTAGCGACCAAGTCCTCACTTTCTTCGTCACCGTTTCCGAGCATTCATTCATGTGCACATAAATGCGAGAGGAGACGCCAATCGGCTTCTCCTCTTGCATTTGGGCGGGGTATATTTGTTGTGTATTCGCTATCGTTGCGATTTTTGGTCCGGATATGGTCGACTTTTTAGTGAATGACCCTTAACAGACGCACCGCATGTGGTATCGGTTGGTTAAACTCTGGAGCGTCCGATCAGTGACATCAAGAAGATCAGAAGTGCCGAGCCGAGAATTGCCGGGAGAAGCGAAACGCCTGCTAGAGCCGGTCCAACAGAACCCATCAGGGCACCACCAATCCAGGCACCAATAACACCTACGACAACAGCGGCGAGAAATCCACCAGGAATTCGTCCCGGCGCGATATAGTCAGCGATACCTGCGCAGACCGCTGCAACCAGACAGTAGAACAAAAATCCTAGTATACTCATAACGCCTCCAGTAATGTGGTTTGAACGTGCCTTAACGAGTGTTTAGTAGCACTGTCGTTGCAAACCGTTGCCGGATGTAGGCGTCCTTAGTCGCTGAAGCGGCGCTCTCTAAGGCGTTTTCCGCCGTAGCTCCTATGGGTTATTCGCTGGATTGGAATAATTTCTATCCCGCGACTGACCCATATCCTGGTTGTGGTTAGTGTAGTATTTCGGTCCCCAGTTTTTCTCACCGGCCTCCCAGCGTCCCCTCATCTCCTTATAAATCACATCGCGCTGTTCATACAATTTGCGCCGAAGAGTGGCGTCCTGGCGCTGTTCTCGGGGAAGCATGTCGACAGCATTTGCGAACCACTTATTGGCTTTTTCGCGAAATAACGAATCGCTGCCTTTCTCTTTGCCAACCCATTTAACGCGAATGATTTCGACATCCTCGTCGGCAGGTGGTTTCGGTTTCTTCGGTCTATATGTCTGCATCTTACTGCTGTCGTTAACCTGGTTGCGAATGCTTCTGCAAATCGCGTCCAGTTTCGATTTCACCTCTTCATCCGGTGCGCCTGATTTGACGGCATTTTCCATGTCGTCCCAGACGGGTATATATGCGCCCAAACCGACGCCGCGTTCTCTGGCCGTCAGCAGCCATTTTCTAACGTTCTTCCGATCCGTCTCATAAGGTCCCGGAGAGGCTTCGCTCGGCTCAAGTGTTGATGCCGCAGAAGATGTGCTCGCAGGCGACCCTGCTTTAGCTGGTGTTGCAGCGGTCGGCTCCGCATAAGGTTGGTGAACCTGTGAGCCTGTCGGAGAGGTCACTGGTGATGTCGAAGGCTTTGTCGCAGAGGTCGACACTTCACCGTTGAGTTTGGTTTCCGTGGGAGGAGCCAACGGAGCGCTTGGTGGGACCGCGGGAAAGCTCGTGCTTTGCGGTTTCGGCACATCTGTGACTTCGGCGGTCGCGGCGTAGGCCGGAGCGCATGCGAGAGAAAGGATGAGCGCAAGGTTTCTGGCTTTTCTCATGGTTAAACTCAAAAAGTGGAGACTCTGAATTCTTTATACCTTGAGATGCCTGTTTCTAAAAGTGGGACCTGGAACTGCAATTTTGTGTGTGCTCATTCCAGCTGATACTTCGGATCTTTGTGGCGCGACTCTTCAAATCCAGAGTGTGGAGGGCGCGACTGAGAAATCTGTAGGTAGTGAGAGATGAGCAATTGCCGACAAGAGTTGCTGCAGTCTCGCCCTCGCTGTCGACTATAACCAGTGTGGGAAACGCAAATATGCGAAATTTCTTCTGGAGGTCGGTTACAAGACGCGGGTTTTTGCCAAGCTCTTTCAATCTGTCTGTGACGCGGACCGGCATGAAGTGCTCATCTATGAGTTTATCAACCTGCGCGTTGCTAAGCGAGGTGCTTTCCATCTTTTTGCAAGGGTCGGACCATGGTGCGTAAAACTCGTAAAGAACAAACTTGTTTTGTGCGCGGCTTGCGGAAAGCACTTTCTCAATTTCTCGCATGCTGTCGGGTGAAACATCCAGCACCGGCGGAGGTACGAATTCCTGTCTGCTTAGCGCCGCGGATGAATTTAAAGGCACCATCTCCTGCCATTGTACCGATTCACTTGGTGCTTGCCGCGTCGACGTTTGCGCTAGACTGACGCCCGTCTCTATCAAGCGAGCACAGAGTAAAACTGCGGCTATCACGACCAGTGCCCGAGGCATGTCGGAAGTCGATCGTTCTCTAGTTTGTTCCATAGAAAAACTCCCGTTTGTTTGTCGTCGCAATGGCGAAAGCCAGGTATAGTGAAACTGCGGAGCCATAGGCAATAAGGGGTGCAAGACTGAAAGCCTTTGTGCTGATCAAGTCATAGACATTCACCGTCGGTAGTATCAAGTCTGCTATGTAGGTTGACACCGACAGCATAAACTTAGTTGCCTCCATCGACAGGTCCCCTCCAACGCTCATGCCTGCGACGCTGACAGGAGGGATGGTTTGACCGGCGAGCCAGATGTAGAAGGACAGAATTGCCACTATCTGGAAGGCTGGATTTCGATTCAGCATCGTCAGTATCATGGCTGCGGAAATTAGTCCTGCGTCAAGGAATCGTTCAACGATCATGCTGAGTACTGCTGAGGCGGTTATCGCTTCGCCAAATCCGAATCCGATTGCGCAAATAATTATGTTTTGCAGCGCGGCGAAACCGCCTCCGATCATCGTTATCACGAGCCACTTGCTAAGCACGTACTCCGAGCGCGTAATCGGTCTCGTGAATATGAGTGGCAAATACTCTCCGCCTCTGCCCTGAGTCGCGCTATTACCTGCCAGTCCGAGACAAAGCACCATGAGAACGAAGGCAACGCCGACTTTTCCGGTTAGCATCTCGAAGGTTTGAGAATCCGCCGCCCCGTGAAACATTGAAGCGACCTTCATGCCAATCGGCATTACGAAACCGAGCATCGCCACGTACAAGAGCTTCAGAGGATCAAGGCAAGCAGACATTGCTGTAAATTGCATAATTGTCCTATTCATTATTTGCTTCACCTCCTGATTCGCCTTTGAACAATTGCTCGAGGCGCATGCGTTCGGGAACGGCTTCCTCGACAGGAACGCCTCGCGCAACCAACTCCTTGATAAGACCCGTAGCCGCGTGGTGATCTCTGACGCGGAACCGTCCCCACTCGTGGTGGCATTCGGTCAATACAGATTGAGAGAGGTTGGCCGCCTCTTGTACAATCGCACCAAGCGAGCCGTTGAGAAGGTTCTCACTCCAGCGGACGTACATCATATAGTCGGTGATATTTCCGCCTTTGATTGTTTCAATTGACGCGATTTTACCCTGGCGAATGAACGCAACGCGGTCGCAGAGTCTCTCTACTTCATCTAACTGGTGCGAGTTTATAATTGCAGTAATGCCGCTATCACGCATGTTCTTTATGATGTTTCTAACTACAGCCACTCCGGTTGGATCTAATCCCAGAGTGGGTTCGTCTAGCAGAGCCAGTTTAGGTTTCCCGATTAGAAGTTGTGCCAGGTTTAGCCGCTGCAGCATTCCTCTGGAGTAAGTGCGAAGACGCCGGTCCCATGCCGAGCGCGCCAGTTCGACCATCTCGAGCGCCTCCTCGATGTCTCGCTTTTGGGTTCTCGAATCTCTCCCGGCTAAACCATGATGATATTGAAGAAATTGTCGTCCGGTCATCCAGTGCTCAAAGTCTGAGCGTTCCGGTACATAGCCTGTCTCTTTCCGGACAGAGACATAGTCTGCCGGTCGCCCCAGTATGCGAATAGTCCCGGAGTCAGGTTTGAGAAGCGCGAGTAGGCACCCGATCAAAGTCGTCTTGCCTGCTCCGTTGGGACCGATTAAACCAAAAATCTCGCCTTTGGCAACGGAGAAGCTTATGCCATCAAGCGCACAAGTGTTGCCACCCTTGTATGTCTTGCGAAGCTCATTGACCTCGACGGCGGTTTCGTCTTGATTCATTCAGGATGTCCTCTGGGCATTCCTGGCACGCGTGGCGTTGTGCGGTTGATCGCAAGCGCGACGGCGCCAATGGGAATGCCCATTAGTAAGAGGGAAGTGTCCGGCTCACCCCACAGTACGCATTTTTCTCGTCCGAAACACTGGGGTGATCCCTGAGTATCTACCCGGGATCACTTTGAATGTTGTCCGATTCAAGGTGTATGGGTTAAAATTCCTCAGTTTAATCTCAGGAGCCAGCCGCTTTCGCCTCCTGATCTTTACGGATATAAATGACCGCAGGTATAAGAAGACTTGATAAGCTGATGCCACCGAATCCGGTGCGGCTCTTACTTGTCTTCGCTCCAGCCATGATGCTGGCGATGGTCTTGCTGTGCGCTGCCGGCACGAAAACGCCAGCCCATCAATTCTGTGACGATGGTGACAAAGCTGCCAGTGTCGGTCGTTATGATGAGGCTATTTCCTTCTATAACAAGGCTATAAAGGCGGATGCTGGGCTCAGCCGAGCTTATTTAAATCGTGGGATCGCATACGATAATCTGGACAAGTTTGATTTAGCGCTGAAAGACTTTGATAAGGCGCTTGAGCTATGTCCTCCGAATGATAAGTTTCGCCAGGAGTTCTACTACAATCGCGGTATGTGCCTGCATCGACTGGGTCGTTTCAACGATGCGATAAAGGACTATGATGCTGCGATAAAGCTTCAGAAGGATGCGAGCTTTCACTTTATGCGCGGTAAGAGTCATCGCTCTGCGGGCAGTCCGGGCAAGGCTGTGAGCGATTTTGACATCGCCGCTTCGAAAGCTGAGGGTGATGATCGGGCGATGAGCTTATTTCACCGGGGGCTAGCGTATCGGGATCTTGGCCGAAATGATAAAGCGCTCGACGATTTTACCCTGGCGATAGCGAATTTCGAGCAGGGCTATGATGGTAAAGATTCCATGCAATTGAAAGGTTCAAAACATAACCTCCCGGCTGCGTACTGGGAGCGCGGGCATCTTTACGAGAAGCTAGGCAAGAAAGAACTAGCTGCTAAGGATTTGAAGAAAGCCGATGAATTTCATTACAGGCCGGATATCGAACACCGCCTACCGGTTCCGGTCGCGCACTAGGCACCAATTGCGGTGGCGATGCGATTAGTAGGAGAGACTTTCGAGGCGCGTTTAGCTGTGCTCCAAGATTATGGTGCAACCACGCGTGGTGCCCCTAAATCATGCTCTTTCGCTGTGCGAATAGCATGGTCAGCGGAATAGCAATAGTTACGGGGCTGTCAAAACCAGGAATCTGCGTTTGTGTCGAAAGCACAAGCTGATTCTTTTCGTTGCGAGACAAAAGCGCGCTACCTTTGACATCAATTACTTGTTCGAGGGGGCCAAGTTTAAACGTCATCGAAAGACCTCGGCGAATGTTCATTCTCAGACCACGTTTTTCTTTGTCCACAATCGCACCAAAGTTCAAATCCTCGCCAAACTTAACGGCTGTCAAATCCACCAGAGGGGCAACGGGATGTTTGAATTTGAGCACAAGGTCCTTCTTGCGTTTAATGTCGACGTCAAGCTCCATCTGCCCTTTGGGGATGATCTGCATCGACTTTACGCCTGTCAACTCGGTACACAATTCGCTAATCAGGTCCACCGCAAACTGATAACCGTCTTTGCCCAGACGAAAAAGTTCAGTAATCATATTTTTTGCCGCTTTTTGATTTTCTTCCGAAACCAACGTCAGCAACTGGCGTTCTATCTCTTGGTATACGAAGGGACGTTTGTCCTCTTCATGCGGCTTATCGGCCATTTGAACCTCTCGCCCTGACTAGGGACTGGCATTATGACAGTGATTATACCAAGCTATAGAGCAGCCTGCATTGGCCCCATTAATGCGTTGTCACCCGGGTGACTCAGGTGTTCCTTACATGTGGAAATCACCATGTTCATGCCTGATGGTCTCGACTATCATGGTAAGTGGTTTCTTTCAATGGTAACCGCGGCTATGACAGAACCTGGCAGAAATACGGATATGAGTTTAGTTAGCCTTCTTGCTGGATTCAAGGTGGAATTGCACTGCGGTGAGTTCATATCACCGGCTGTGGAGATTGAATGCAACATGACCGACTCCGAGGTCGCCCACGCGTTTGCCGGCATCCAAAAGGTATCTGTTGAATCCATGAAGTCGATCTTTGACAGTTTGAGGTAGCTGATTCTGACCCGAATTCAATGGCTTTTGTGACTTAGAATCTCGGTTGAATTGACGTCGCTCGGCGCTTCGTCACCAGCAGCGGTGCCATCCGTCGGAAAGTGTTTTAAAACCCACTTCTGGAAATCGTCCATGTATGTGAAAACAACTGGCACCACTAGTAGTGTCAATATCGTCGACATGAACAGTCCGCCCACTACAGCAATTGCCATCGGCGCGCGGGCTTCCGCGCCGGCACCCAAGCCGATAGCAATCGGTAGCATCCCGGCTATCATGGCAGTGGTCGTCATGAGAATTGGGCGCATTCTGGTTCTACCAGCCGTAAAAATAGCTTCCTCTCGACTCATGCCCTCCTTCATCGCGACCAGGCAGTATTCGACGAGCAGAATCGCGTTCTTGGTCACCAGACCCATAAGCATTACGATCCCAATCAGAGCATACATATCAATCGGCTTGTTGAACAACAGTAGTCCTATGAGCGCCCCGCCCAGTGACAGCGGAAGCGACATCATGATGGTAAATGGATGGAGAAATCCGCGGAAAAGAAGCACTAACACAGCGTAAATTAGAAGCACGCCGGTCACTATTGAATAGCCAAAACCGCCGAAGATGTCGCTCTGAATTTCGGCGTCGCCTGCCTTGTGCTCACTGACTGATGGAGGCATGTGTTTAAAAGAAGGCAAATTGTGGATCTTCGAGATTGCCTCACCGAGCGTCAAGTTGGCTCCGGACTTCGCTGTTATGGAAACCTGGCGCGCGCGATCATAACGGTCTACCTTGAACAAGCCGCTGTCAAATTCTACATGCGCAACACTCGATAGGGGGACCAGGCGACCGTTGTTTCCGACAACTCGCAGGTTGCCTACGACAGACATCTTTTGTCTGAACTTGGGATCGAGTCTGACGACAATCGCGATCTGTCTGTCACTTAGATCAAATTTTGGGCGATTGGCGTCGATATCACCCATGGTGGCAACCAGCGCTGTTCTCGCTATTGACTCGACCGAGACTCCTTGCTCTGCTGCACGAGCGAAATCAGGATGGACAACGATTTCCGGCCGCAACGCGGCGGCACTGGACTGAATGTCTGTTAAGCCCGGGACGGTTCTAATCTCTTTTACGAGCTCGGTTGCCGTGTTCTGAAGCGCCTCCGGGTCGTGACTGGTCAAGAGTACATGCACGGCTCCTGACCCCCAGCCTCCCCCGAATGTTACACGGGCTCCTGGAACCAGTAACAGCTGGGGTCTAATCAGATCTTCAAATTGATCTTGCGTTAATTTACGCTGGTCCCTTGGTTTTAGTAGAACAATTAGCCGACCTTGATTCACCTCTCCGCCGCTTCCGGCGCTGGAGAAAATAGTCTTCACCTCGGGGCGTTTAAGAACAATCCGGTTCAACTCCTTCAGTACTTCTACGGTGTCCTTGAGCTGTGAACCGGGCGGAAGCTCAACGCGTATATGAGATTCACCTCTGTCTATGCGGGATACCAGAGATGTCGGCAGGGATTTGAATAACCAAATGCTGGCGGCGAAAAACATAATTCCGGCTATAACGGTTATTAATCGATGTTTGATGACGACCTTCAATGCGTCGTTATAAACCCTATTGATCCATGTCTCGCTATGATTCTCCTCATGCTTCTTCAACCAGTATGCCGCCATCACTGGAGTGATCAAGCGAGCGACAAGGAGCGAGCAGAACACTGCGACAGAGACGGTCAGTCCGAATTGGCGGAAAAATTGACCTGGAATTCCGCCCATAAATGCCACCGGCAAAAACACGACTACTGCAGCCAGAGTCGTCGCCACGACAGCAAGCCCAATTTCATCCGCCGCATCTATCGAGGCGAAGTATGGTTTCTTCCCCATATTCATGTGACGAACTATGTTTTCGATTTCAACAATCGCGTCGTCTACGAGGATGCCGATCACGAGAGCAAGACCAAGCAGGGACATGTCATTCAACGTAAAATTCATTGCTTTCATGAACGCGAATGTTGGTATCACAGACAGTGGCATTGCCAGAGCGGATATCAATGCCGCTCGACTGTCCCGAAGGAACAACCAGATAACAACCACTGCCAGAATCGCGCCCAAGATTAGCGATTCGAAGGTTGCCTCGCATGACTCGCGGACGAATTGCGCGCCGCTAAATACCTGAGTCAATTTCACATCCGGATATTTCTTTTCGAGTTCCTTGACCACGGCGGCTGCATCTTTTTCCACCGCCACGATGTTATGACCACGGCGTCTGACCACTTCCATGCCGACCGCTGGTTTACCGTCGAGCAAAGCCATGTGGCGCTGCTCGGAACTGCCGTCGGTGATGGTGCCCAGTGAGTTGAGTTCTACCCATCTGCCTCCCGGTAGCGAAATACGTTCGGACCCAAGTGTATCGATGTTATGAGCGCTTCCCAGCGTTCTAATCGACTGTTCCGACGAACCGATTTCTCCGCGACCGCCGGGCAGATTGACGTTTAAACCGCGCAACTGCTGATTGACCATGTCAGCTGTAACGCCCATCGCTTCCAACCTTACGGGGTCCAGATTTACACATATTTGTCGGTCCACGCCACCGAAGCGGTAGACTTGACCGATTCCTGGCTTGGCCATAAGAGCACGCGAAAAATCGTTCTCAATCAAGTATGTGAGCTCTTTGGCTGAGCGTCGAGGAGATTCGACGGTGTAAGTGATACCGGAATCCTCGACAAAATCCTGGCGCTGAATAATTGGCTCGTCTATGCCACGCGGCAACTGAGCACGAATCCTGGTCACTGCTTCGCGAACATCGTTGGTGGCACGATCGCTGCTTGTTCCCAATTCGAATTCTATATCGGTGTTCGATACACCGGTGTTCAGCGTAGAGCGAATGTGTTTAACGTTAGCGACGCCGGCGACTGCATCTTCGACGCGTCTGGTTATTTGAGTTTCCAATTCCAGAGGCGCGGCGCCACTCTCCGTAACCGTTACGGAAACCCAGGGCACATCGATGTTCGGTTGCTGTTCAATACCAAGCGACATCAGAGCCTGGATGCCGGCAACGCTCAGAAGTAGAAACAGTATTATCGGAGGAATTGGATTGCGAATGCACCAGGCCGATATGTTCCAGTTCATTTTGCCACTCGCACCAGATCGCGGTCTGCAAGGAATCTAGCGCCTTTCTCTACGACGATTTCGCCTGCGGCGAGACCGTTTTTTATCTCGGCAAATTCTTCGGTCTGGATTCCCGGCTTCACGATAGTGCTGAGTGCTCTATTTTCTGCGCCTAGTTTAAATACTACTGATTCGCCATTTCGGGTTACGATCGATGATACCGGCACTGTAACTGCCTTCCTCATTCCGACGCGAATTTCGCCACGGACGAACATACCCTGTTTTAATCCCGCATTATTGGGAAGGTCAATGCGCACGACACCATATCTGGTGGCAGGATCGACCAGCGGATTGACCAGTCTGACAGTGCCCTTGATAGGCTGTGCATCATCTTCCTTGATTGTGACGTCTACCGATTGACCCGGCTGAATCCTGGCGATGTCAATGTCGGAAACTTGAGCTCTCAGTTCTAACCGGTCCATTCGGACCATAAGAAACATCGGCGTTCCCGCAGCTGTGATGTCACCGATGTGCGCATCGCGACGCGATATCAGTCCATCGTCCGGCGCACGTATGACAGTCTGGGCAATTTGCTCTTCGAGTTGTTGGATCTGTGCTTTAATCTCGGCGACAGTTGCGCGTGATATCTGAACATCTTCCAGGCGTCCGCCACGAGTAGCAATCAGCAATCGTTGCCGCGCCTGTTGTACCTGTTGGCTTGCCGCCTTGATTCGCTCATCGGCGGATTTAACTTCTTCGCGCGCATTTACTGCAGTGACTTGCTTGTTCTCCGCGTCTTGCATGCTGATCGCGCCGGCTTTGGCGAGTTCCGTAAATCGATGGGCGGCCATTTCGGCATTTCCGAGATTGGCATGGGCTTGTTTTCGCTTAGCTTCTTCTTGCGCGACATTCGCCTCTGATTGAGCGAGAGCGGCTCGCAGAGCGATTATGTCTTCGGGTCTGTTAGGCTGAATGGCCTTGCCGAGATTTGCGTGACTTGATTGAAGGCGCGCTTTTGCCTGGTCGAGTTGTGCGCGCAGCAGTGCTGAGTTGAGTGTGGCAAGCACCTGTCCTTTGCGTACCCGATCGCCTTCTTCAACGTTTATCTCGGTTATGCGCAATCCGCTGACTTCAGAACCTATTGCCAGCGGGTCCCATGCCCAAACGGAACCTGTTACGCTCAGGTCATCTTCAACGCTCTTGAGCTTGGCGACGGCTTTCGTTACCGTCACCACAGCTGGTGACGCAGTCAACTGCTTCTTTGCGGTCTGAGACTTTTGATATTCGTTGAAACCGTATACAGCTCCCGCCATAATACCGATTACGACGAGGGCACTGACCGCCACTGCTTTAGGGCGCTTTAAGAAGTTAGCGACCTTCGTCTTCGCCGTTTCTCCATCCGGTTTAGTCTCTTCGGTTGCTTTCTTCGACGCAAGGCTGCGATGCACGGCGGAAACATCCTGAATTTCCATCTCCAGGGAGCGGTTAAGCTTTTGGCGAGTTTGCTCGTCGGAACTTGGAGATTCCGCATGCGCGTTCAAGCTCGCCGTAAGCCGTTTAGCCTCAGCTGCTTCGGATGTTTCAGGCTTCACTGGGTGGACCTCCGGGCAAAGGCCATCCTTCTAATGGGCTTTACTATTGGCAAGGGTAAGGGAATTATGAGACAGAATCAATCCTTTGTGGGGATATTTTGATATTCCTTTAATTTTGCGAGCTAATCTCGATAGATTCCAAGAAGAATTTGCTGGGTTCTGTGCGTAATCAAAACACAGTCCAGTTTACGCGAATTCAGAAACCCGCGCTTGAAAATTCACCCTGGAGCATGTTCGATTCTGCGCTATTCTGGTTTTCATGGAAAGCGAATCATTTGTGTTATTGAAAACGGCTGCGCTCAACGGCGACGTCGATTCGCAGTTTGAGCTGGCTATAAAATACGAGACTGGCAGCGGCATTGAACGCAGTGGAGCCGAGGCTTTCGAGTGGCTAAAAAAAGCCAGTGCCTCCGGTCACATCGACGCTACTGTTGCATTAGGAAAAAAGTACGAGCACGGTAATGACGTGAAGCAGAACGTCAGGCTGGCCTGCGCGGCCTACCGGAAAGCTGCGGACGCCGGTGACGCAAATGCACAGATGTGCCTGGCGAAAATGTATTTGCTTGGTAAAGGGGTTCATGCTGATGCTGAGGAAGCCTTCGAGTGGTATCAACGCGCGGCACAGCAAGGACATGCGATCGCACAATTCAATATCGCGGAGATGCTGTTGAACGAAAGGGGCGTTGAACCTGATGATGCTCTGGCATTCAGGTGGTGTCTCAAAGCCGCTGAGCAAGGCGTTTGCGAGGCGATGACACGAGTTGCGAAACTTTATCAAGATGGTCGTGGTGTAGAGAAAAACGAAGGACTTGCTCTCGAGTGGTATCAGCGCGCCGCGGAAAGCGCGCTGGCTGCGGAGCAAGCAACCGATTAGCAGCTAACCTCGTCCATCGTTGCTGCTCTTTCAGAATCGACTCTATTCCACAATTCAGCAAGGCGTCCATTTTTGTTGAGCAAGGTTTGCAAATTACCGTGTTCTACAATTCGACCATCATCGAACACGTAAATGTAGTCGAACATGTCGAGCAGGTGCAATTTATGTACAGCCGATATGATGCACTTTTGCTTGAACGTCTTAAGCAGATTCTCGTAGATTATGTGTTCGTTCTGCTGGTCCACGCTGCTTGTTGGTTCGTCGAGAAGAACGATTTCACTGTCTTGCGCGAAGAAAATTCCTCGAGCGAGTGCAAGACGTTGTTTCTCGCCGCCACTCAGGTTTATACCTTTCTCGGCAATATTGGTTTCCAATCCTGCCGGCAGACGAGCGAGTACGTTGTCGAAACGTGCCAGGCGTATAGCTTCTTGAACGTCCTTTTCATCAGCTTCTACGCCGAACGTTATGTTGAAGCGAATGGTGTCCGCAAAAATTTCGGGATCTTGCGGCATCAAAGTGGTGCATCCGTGAAGGCATTTCAATGCGCCTTTCAATTCGACACCATCGCGTTTCAACTTGGCATTGTCAGTGTACTGTACGCCTCGAATTAGGCTCAACAAGGTGCTTTTACCGCTACCGCTCTCACCTACGAATGCAATCGCTTTTCCACGTTCTAAAAACACATCTATCTCGGTAAGATGATGCGAGCGATGTTTCTCATCTTCGTAAATGAAGTCCAGATCGCATATTTCAACGGAGCTCCAGTCCTTTGGCAGGTCGAATTTCTCAGGTGTTTCGGCGCGTTCTGCGTGTGCGGCTTCCAATGTTTCAGCACTTTGAACATCGGCTGCTTGCCGTGTGACTGAACCGTATAACCAGGCAAAGTTGTAAAACGAATCACCGATGCGCCGAAGGTATTCGAACAGCGTGAAGAACGTGCCTGCCAGCAAGACTTTGCCTGTCGAAAGCGTATCGTGAGCATACCATCCGAGCACAACGACAACCATAACTCCAATCGTAACGGTGGTCAGGCACCATTTGATCTCGACCAGGTTATTGTTATGTTTAAACAGATTCAACGGCGCGTTCAATCGTCGCAATACCTCGGGCAAGACCCGCTGCTCGAGCCGCAAGGTAATGACAGTGACAATATTGGTGATGTAATCGTGTATCGCTGACGCTGTAGTATTGTCAAACTTGTTTAGCTCTTTGTAGTTGTTATAGAGCAATCTATCGAACCAAAAAATGATACCGACTGAGGTGGCAGCGATGGTGAATGAGACCGCTCCCGCAACCGGCATGAAGCACATCAAGACGATTTGTGCTCCAACCAGCCGGAATAGCATGTACGCGACTTCGAATGTGTTGTCGAAAAACTCGGTCAGCGCGATCGATGCACGATTGATTTTGTCGATGCTCTCACCGGAGTGATGTTCTCGGTGCCATTGCATTGGAAGCTCAGTGATCTTTCGGAACATCGAACTTTTGTAATTGACCTTGATATGGAAAGCAACGAATCGCTCGATCAAGCGTGCGGGACCGTGGAATATCCAGAAGCCCACCTGGGTGAGAAAGTAGATGAACAGATAGAACAAAATGTCGTGTTCTAATTGCTGATGATCAGCGAAGTTTTTTGTGGCACTTATTTGGACGCAGTTTATCACCTGACCGATGACGAACGGCTCGGCAAGCATGATAGCTTGAGAGGCTGCGTACATAACCAGATAGCAAAGAAACAGCGGGCGATATTTTTCAGCATATCGCCACCCGGTGTAAAGCAAGTAGATGATTGGGTTTTTGCTCATTCACCTAATCGTACAAGAAATCATTTAAAAGAACGCGAGTCATTAACAACGTCAGAAATAAACTGGAATTATCACAATCCGGTCACATGGAAGTTCTGGCGTGAAAAATCTTTTTGCGGGTCGCCTAAAATGGACCAACGCGAGGTCATACAGACATGAAACCAAGAAATATAACCCTTACTATTTTTACGTTGACCGCTCTGGCCGGACCATTCCAGTTTCCCGCTCCGGCATGGGCGGAAGACCCGTATGCCGCCGGAATGAAGTATTTTGAAAAAAGTGATATGCGTAATGCTGTCACTCAATTCAATAAAGCGATCCAAGCGAAACCGACCGATGCGAATCTGTATAACAAACGCGGTGAGGCGTATGAGTTCCTGGACCAGCGCAAAAACGCCCGCAAGGATTACGATAAAGCGATTGCCCTTGATCCTAAAAACGCCAGAGCGTATTTCAACCGCGCGCACCTCTATAGAGGCGAGAAAAGTCTCGATAAGGCGATCGCTGACTACGACAAGGCTGTTAAATTCGATCCGAAAATGGTCGATGCCTTCGGTGATCGGGGAATGCTCTATAAGGAGTTGGGCAAAACTGACTTAGCAATCAAAGACTTCACGTCAGTTGTTGCTGTCGATCCGAAATTGCGATGGCCACTGGTTCAACGGGGACTCATCTACCTGGACGCCAAACAATTCGACAAAGCAATCGCGGATTTCGATCAGATAGTGAAGTTGGATCCGAAGAATTTCGACAGTTACGAATTACGTGGTCGTGGATATTACCTCAAAGGCGATTACAAAAAAGCTGTCGAGGATTTCACGCAGGTAATTAAACTGAGCCCGGACTATGCGGGCGGTTACAAGTATCGCTATGATGTCTATGTGAAATTGGAAGGCAAAAATTCCAAAAACGCGAAAGCGGATTTGGCTTTAGCCAAGAAGCATGGATATTCGCCTTAAGTGGTTTGCTTGGTCGGCGGATGCTGGCGTAAAACAACTTCTTTTACGATCGAATCGACATGATCCATCAGCTGGATGTCTTTTGTTCTGTCGTTTGGAAACAGCTTCGCGTTTAACTGGTGCAGGCGCGGGAGCAAATGCATCTCCGGATATGTTTTTCCAAGAGTATGCTGTTCGCACCATGCCACGCGTGATAGCAAGCGTGCGCTTTCCGGCGGTGGTGTTGGAAGCATCGCAACTGGATCAATTTGCTGGTCCGGTGTCGAGTCTGGTGATGGGCCGTCATCGGCACGAGCGTCGTCAGCGAAAGCAAAGCTGCGATCTTGATGATTATCGAATGGTTTTTTACGCAGATGAATTTCGGCGTAGCGCTCGAGAGCGTCTGTACGATTGCTGAAGTCCGGGTCTTGTGACGGCGCACCGAAGGCCTTTTTCTCCAATCGCGCTAAGCGGGTCTCAAGAGGTTGTCCGGGAAAATCTTGACCGAGAATGTTGTCTTCAAGGTAGGTAACGTGCGGATAGTCTGTGGCGTCGGTCTGCGCTTGTGTTTGCTGCTGGATGGCGCGACCGCTGCTTGCCGCCGTGGGTGGAACTCGGGGCGGATTTACTCCAGGCATGCTGGATAGTTTGGTTTCGGAATCGTGGTTTTCCAGAATGTCAGCCAGATGAGCGACTCTTGAATCCGGCGTGCCGGTTCCAACTTCACCCAGGGTGAATTTCTCCATGCGCTGAAGACGATGCTCAATAGGCTCTTGCGTGAAGTCGTGCATGAAAAAACGTTTTTCCAGTTTTTGCAGTTCAGCGCTTGTATCCGCTGAAGGTGCCACCGATTCGCTACTTGCTTTCGCATTGTTCTGTTTCGCCGACTTAGTCGCAGGCTGTTTAGTTACCGGCACAGCAGGAGCGTTGGCCGCCAACAATTGATGATGAGATTCAGGCAAATCCCCAGCTGATCTAAACGCAGATGCCTCGCCCGGCACGCTAATCGCCACGGCGGACAACAACACAAGTGAAGTCCAGTTCATATTCGTATCCCCGATCCGACGCCACATTATAGATCAGAGTGGTCGCAGAGTCAGGTTTCAGGGAGATTCTAAACGAAATGCTATGAACGGCGGTTAAGGATTCGCCGCTTATACATAATGTGTTTAGGCTGTCCTCAGCAGGAGAAGCAAAATGGAATCCAAGAAAGTAGTCAGCACGCACCAGCCCAACCCGCCGCATATGGTTGGCGATGGCTTGCCTGTGCGCAATATGTTTTCCTATCGTGACCTGGGCAAAGCGGAACTTAGTCCGTTCCTAATGCTCGATTACGGTAGCCCGTCTAAATTTCCACCGACCCAGAAAAAGTTGGGCGTCGGTATGCATCCGCATCGAGGGTTTGAAACGGTCACGCTTGTTTTTCAAGGCGGGCTTCAGCACAGGGATACGGCTGGAAACTTTGGCGAGATAGGTCCGGGAGATGTGCAATGGATGACTGCCGGTTCCGGTGTGTTGCATGAAGAGTTGCACTCCAACGCGTTTCGCGAGTCCGGCGGCACGCTCGAGATGGTTCAGCTCTGGGTAAATTTGCCGGCCAAAGATAAACTGACTGCGCCTGCTTATCAAACCCTGCTTGACTCTGAAATTCGAACTGTCGAAAGTTCCAACGGCAAGGTGAAAACTAGAGTTATCTCCGGTACCATAGGCGGTACCGATGGTCCGGCGAGGACCTTTACCCCCGTCAATCTGTACGATGTAAGTTTTGAAGATGCCGGGGAGCTTGTGCTCGATCTCCCGGATGGATTCACTACAGCGGTTTTCGTCATGGATGGAACTGTCACCATTGACGGTACCACCTCCGTCTCGGGTATCGGACTGGCGGTTGTGGAGCGCCGCGGTACGCAGCTGAAGCTCAGCGCTAATGGAAGAGCGCACTTGTTGGTTATGAATGGCGAACCAATTGACGAACCAGTGGTGGGATACGGTCCTTTTGTCATGAATACTCATGAGGAAATCAGTCAGGCGATGAAGGATTTTTCGAGTGGGCGTTTCGCCGGTTCCTTGACGTAAAATGACGAAATGATTCAAGTTTAGACTTGAAAGTTGAAATCGGTCGAGTCAAACAAGATCGCTTCAGGAAAATTGCAGTGTGAGCTGGACGACATCGTCTTGCTCACGCTCGCTATCTAAGTTGGATAGCGCCAATCCAAGGAGTCGAGCGTTTCGAGATTCAACTTCTGTAGTGTCTAAAAGTTCGATGGCGATTTTCATGATGGTATCGAAAGTGGCGATACTTTCCATTGTTGTGCGGCTGCGCGTGACTTGTTGATAGTTCGCATACTTCGCCTTGAGCGTGAGCGTACGACCTCCGCCATTGTCGCCGATCCTCCTCACTAGCGTTTTGGCTATTTCCTCAAGAGCGTCGATCATTGAATCGCGTGATGCCAGATCTTCTGCGTAACTTTCCTCGGCGCCGACCGATTTGCGTATGCGATTTGGCTGTACCGTTCTATGGTCGATGCCGCGAACGACCTGGTAGAAAAAACTTCCCATCTTTCCAAACTTGTCGATCAGTTCTGTTTCGCTCAACTTCTTCAAGTCTGCTCCAGTGCGGATGCCGTGAGAAAACATTTTTTTCGCCGTTACATCGCCGACTCCATAGAACTTCTCAATCTTTAGGTTTTCCATAAAGGTCTCGACTTTGTCCGGTGGTATCAAACACATTCCGTTTGGTTTATTGATACCAGATGCGGTTTTTGCCAAAAATTTGTTGATCGAAATTCCGGCCGAGGCGGTGAGCCTTGTCTCTTGAAGAATGCGTTCTTTGATTTCCTTTGCGATCAATGTCGCCGATGGTAAACCGCGCTTGTTCTCAGTAACATCGAGATATGCTTCATCTAGTGCGAGAGGCTCAACCAGATCTGTATATTCGTGAAATATTCCGCGAATTTGCTTTGAAATTTCGTGATAGACATCGAATCGAGGTCGCACGAAAATCAAGGTGGGGCACTTTTGAGTCGCCGTGCGAGACGGCATGGCGGAAAAAACGCCGAACCTGCGTGCTTCATAACTGGCCGCGCATACTACTCCCCGCCCCTCGGGTGAGCCGCCCACGGCCAGGGGTTTCCCTCTGTATTCCGGATTGTCGCGTTGCTCTACCGATGCGTAAAAGGCATCCATGTCAACGTGAATTATTTTCCGTACAATTGGAGGACTTGCGCTCATCGTTGCACAAATTATCGCATAGACTGTGTTAGGATGCAGCAGTTCAATTGTTGCAAAGGAGGATGTTCGTGGCGGACAAAATTACTGTTTATGAAAAACCGACTTGCAGCAAATGCCGCGAGGTCAACAAAATTTTGACTGCGCGCGGAGTTGATTTTGATAAGGTCAACTACTACATTGAACCGCTCAGCGCCTCGAAGCTGAAAGACTTGATCAAAAAAATGGGAATCAGTGCTCGTGATTTGTTGCGGACCACTGAGTCTGTTTACAAAGAACTCGAATTGTCGAAGCGAAAAGAACTGAGCGACGATGAACTGGTTGCTCTAATGGCCGAGCACCCAGATCTCATTCAGCGTCCTATTGTAGAACGTGGAGCCAAAGCTGCTCTTGGTCGACCGGTGGAAAACATCGATAAACTTTTCAGCTAGAGAAGAAACCATAAAAAATCTTGCTAGTGAGGATCCGTTGACGGAGTGGAAAGATCTTTTCCATTTTCAGTTTCCCCTGCGAAAGTATCAGCAAGACATAATCGATATCTGTAATCGAAAGCTCGCCGATGGCGAAAAGCAGCTGCATATAGTGGCGCCGCCCGGCAGTGGAAAGACAATCATTGGACTGCAAATAGTATCTCAGTTCAAGTGTCCAACGCTGGTCGTTTGTCCCAATAGCACGATTCAGGCTCAATGGGCGCAGAAGCTAGAATTGTTTTTTCCAGCGGACTTCGCCGACGTCGCCGTGAGTCAGATGGTCGGCTCGCATGAAGACAGACCGCCTCGTCCAATAACGATTGTGACGTATCAGGCGCTGTCAGTTCCCGGGCGTGAGCAGGAGTATGTGAGCGAACTGGCGCAGGGGGAGTGGCTCGAAGAGGTTTCGCGCGAGCAAGGAATGTCCTCTGAAAGTGCAAGCGCTCGAATTGCAGAGCTTAAACTCAATAACCCCAAAGCCTACAAGAAAGAGCTTGGGCGACATGTGGCACGGCTTCGTAAGAGACTCGGCGCCGTTTTAGATCTGGAACAGGTATTGCATAGAAACGCCCTAGACTTAATTGACAAACTCAAACTGGCGGAATGTCGTTTGGTGATTTTCGATGAGTGCCACCACCTCACTGATTACTGGGCGACAGTGATGGCTAAAGTGGTTGAGGCTCTTGGTGACCCGGTAATTGTAGGACTGACGGGAACGCCGCCCGAGAAAAAAACTGCCAGCCAGCAGAACCGGTATTTGAAGTTGGTTGGTGAAATTGATTATCAGGTGCCTACGCCAGCGCTCGTTAAAGAAGGTGGACTGGCGCCATTTCAAGATCTCGTTTATTTCACCGAGCCGACTGAAGTGGAGTTGGAGTTTTTGCGCAAACAGCATGATGAAATTCATCAATTGCTCGAGACTCTTAGCGGTAGCGATATAGACACTGCACCGCTTTCTCGTTGGATTGTCGGGCGTATGGATGAGAAAACTGGAGATGGGCGGTGGAGCGAGTTCGTCGAGCAATCGCCGGCGCTTGCCATGGCAATGGCGCGATACCTTCATACTTACAAACTGAACTTGCCTGCTGAACTCGAACTCTCTATGTCCGTTCGTCAGGCACCTGTTATAGATGATTGGATCTTACTGCTGGAAGATCTGGCTCTGAACAAGCTTAAGGTAAGCGATAGCGAACTCGACCATGAATTGCTCGAGCGGATTTCACGAGCTCTTCGAAAAATTGGATTCAGTCTATCGGAAAGAGGGATTCGTAAAATTGCCTCTCCTGTAGATCGGGTTTTGTCTTTCAGTAAAAGTAAGGTTACTGCAGTCACTAAGATTCTATCGGCCGAGTTCAGCAGTCTCGAGGACCGGCTCCGGGTGCTCGTAATCACAGATTTTGAGAAACTGTCTGCGACTACCGCTGTCACTGTTAGAGATGTTCTTGATGAAGAGGCTGGTAGCGCATATGGTGCCTTTGTGGAACTTTTGCGAACATCTGAAGGCGCCCATGTCAATCCGTGTCTCGTTACAGGTACGCGAGTTTTGATCGACAGACGAGTAGCTGACAAATTCCTGGAGGGGGCTCAAGCCTATTTGCGTGAACTGCAGTTAAGAACATCCGTTTCTCTTGAAATTGACGAGACAAGCGGGTTCGCGAGGTTAGTGGCGGACGCGGGCAGTTTTGGCCCGCGTATATATGTGGGTCTCGTGACGGCGCTTTTCGAGCGGGGCATTACTAAATGCTTGATTGGAACTCGTGGCATATTTGCGGAAGGGTGGGATAGTCAGAAGCTCAATACGATTATTGATCTGACAACGGCAACCTCACCCGTGTCTGTTAAACAATTGCGCGGGCGTGGTATCCGGCTCAATGTGGACGATCCGCTGTCGGAGCGCAAAGTCGCAAACAATTGGGACGTTGTTTGTATCGCTCCGGAACTAGAGAAGGGGTTGAATGATTATCGACGATTTGTGCGAAAGCATGACGGCTATTTTGGTATCGCGGATGATGGCAGGATCGAATGCGGCGTTGGGCATGTGCATCCATCGTTTTCCGAACTGACTCCTAACGAAGTTTTTGCATCTATTGAGGATTACAATACCGAAATGCTTCAGCGCGCTTTGGTTCGGGAGAAAGTGTATGAGTTGTGGCAGGTCGGAATGCCTTATGAGAACCGGCAATTAGGCTGCGTTGAGATCTCTGGTTTCAGAGAGCCTGGTATTACACCGGCTCATACCGGAGTCAGGGGCGGCTACAAAGCTCATGTTTCCCAGATGCGAGGAGAGTTGAACGGTGTTTACACGAAATATGGTGCCGTTGGTCTGGTTGTCTCGGTAGCGTCTGCTGCGGTGGTCTCCACCCTGAGTATTCCAGTGATACTAAGTGCGGTTCCTCTATTGCTTGCTCTTGTTTTGGCTAAATTACGACGCGAACGTATCGAGCACCAGTTTGAAGATGAACTTGTCACTCCATCCTCGAGGGAAACCGCTATCATCGCAATGGCGACCGCCGTGCTTGACGCGTTGAAAGAACGGAAGCTATTGCCTTCTCAAGTTAAACCGTCTTCGATTCAAGTGACTGTTCGCGCCGACAAGACCTTCCGTGTTTTCCTTGATGATGTGGAAGCACGCTATTCCGATTTGTTTGTCAAATGTCTGGAAGAGCTGTTGGCTCCAGTATCCAATCAACCATACGTTGTCCCAAAGTATGAGTTTGATTCGGCTCTTTGCTCCGATCGGCACTCATTTTTTCGCAAATACATCAGTGGCGAAGCCGAGCCGGAGGTCTGTACTTATCACGCTGTTCCCAAAATTCTCGCGCGTTCGGAGAAGGGGCGCGATGCTTTCGAGTTTGCCTGGAACCAACATGTCAGTCCCGGCTACGTAACGCCGACGGAACGCAATCCTGAGGTGCTCCAGAAATATTTTGGAATGGGACCAAGTCTGTCTGAGCGCATGCTATGGGAGTAAACAGCGAAAGACTGAGCTCTACTGAGTCCGAAGTCAATCCGGACAGTATTACATCACCAAGGTTCGGAAAAGTCGCAGACCGAAGGTGCAAATATCTCGACACTAAAAGGATTCGCTCATGTTCTTGATCATCCTTAGATTGTGCGGACATTGATGAGATTTTCAGAACGCGACTTCTCCCAGAAAGCGCATGGTAAGCGTCTTACTTAAGGTTTACAGGACGCGTAAAAGCCCACTGTATTTGCTTTGGCACCACATCGCATATTTGCGTTGCGGTGTTTTGAGTACGATGGGCGATTGTTGATTTTTTGTTTTGATGTATGCTGATTTGAGACAACTGAAAACGCATGGTTGCATACTCTAATGCAGCTCCCCATGCGCGTTGCATCGCCCCAGGAAATATTTTTGTTCTCCGAAAGTTTGGAAGCCGACAGGCTTGCGCTTTCGCGTGGAGATTTCTCATATGAATAACATTCGACTCGTTGTGTTGTTAGCTTCAGTGCTTGGATTGCTGAGTGACTACTTATTTCATGACACCCTATTCAAATCTGTCCCCTGGGGACTCAACCTCTTTGTGTGGCTAATGTCAGTATCTGTTGCATCGTTGATCCTTACGTGCCGCACAAAGCCAACCAGCCAGTGGAAGAGTATGTGGTTCCTTGTGCCACCACTCTTCCTGGCTGCTGGTTGTGCCTGGCGCGACTCTGGTGTTTTACGCATTCTCGATCTTATGTTGATTGCATTCACGCTTAGCGTCGGGGCAACATCGACTATGGGCTGCCGTTTGCCTCATGCAGGCGTGACACAATACTTGCTGTCAATTGCGGTCGCTCTTCAATTTCTATTCAGTCGCCCGATTCAATTATTTTTTGAAGACATCGAGTGGAAAGGAATAATCGATGAGAATATGCGCGCACAAGTTAGCGCGGTGTTAAGAGGGGTGGCAATTGCTTTGCCGGTTCTCGCTGTTTTTGGCGTCTTGTTTGCCTCAGCCGATGCGGCTTTTGCGGCACTGCTCGGTAAGACTTTTCAGTTAGATTTCGGTCAGACCGCGACCCATCTTTTGTTAGTCTTTGGATCGGTTTGGGCCGCTGGCGGATATCTGCATGGTATGTTTAATTTCAGTTTGACAAACGCTGAATTCGATCTGCCGAGAGAGGAGAGTTTAAAGCTGGGTCTGGTAGAAGCGGGTGTAGTGCTTGGTTTGATCGATCTGCTTTTCTTATCGTTTGTCCTGGTCCAGGCGCAATACTTCTTCGGTGGTGCAAATCTCGTAGAGGTCACGAACGGAATGACCTATGCAGAATATGCTCGACGAGGATTTTTTGAACTCGTAACGGTGGCATCGCTGGTGATACCAGTGTTACTGCTGTTGGATTGGCTTGTCGATAAGGCTTCTGCCGCAGGTGTCATAATTATTCGTGCTCTCAGTGGCGTCCAGATTGGTTTGCTCTTTGTAATCATGCTTTCAGCCGTTCAGCGCATGCGGTTATATCAGCTCGAATATGGTATGACCGAATTGCGTTTGTACACCACCGCATTCATGGCCTGGTTGGCAGTCGTATGTGTGATTTTCCTCGCTACGGTAATGCGAGGCGAACGTAAGGCGTTTGCATTCGCATCTGTTCTTTCCGGCTTGCTGGTAATAGGCGGACTGCACGCGATAAATCCGGACGCGATGATCGTTTCCACTAACATTGATAGAGCCAGAGCGGGAAAAACCTTCGATGTGGATTATGCTCTCAAACTCAGCAATGATGCAATTCCAGCTTTGATCGCCGGATTGCCGGATTTAAAACCGGAAGAGCAGCGAGCGGTTTATACAAAGTTGAGGTCCAGTTTCGGTCGTGCCTGGAAAGCTGATTGGCGCGCTTGGAATTGGTCTGGAAGCCGTGCCTTTTCTTCGGCAAGTGATTATTTAAACCGAACTTCTTCCTCTACCTTTGACAAAATTTCGCTGTTGCGTACGACACAAAATGCCGACGCATCAGAGAGTAAACCGAAGACTGCAACTCAAACCTTTTAACCCGCCTCCTCGCACGACCGACCGACTGCGCGGAAGCGCGCAGCCGACCGCCAAAAGGATCACACCCGGTGCAGAATGTCCTGCCCGGGTGTGGTCTTTGATCTGCTAGTTATCCTCGTATTCTCACATTCCGAGGTAACTGCGGATAGTCGTAAGAATGCCGGGTTGACTGTTGTTCAGATAGTCAACGAATCCGGGGTCCGAATACTGGGACCATCCGTAACCGCCATTCCAATTGTTATTGTGATAGGCGGAAAACGAACCTCTCATTTGTGCAAGCAGTTGTTGTTCTTGCAAGGGTGTAATCCGTCCTGCCAACGCGAGTTGATGGATCCGGTACATGTTCTGGGCCAGTTGGTCTCGCTCGACACCCCAGTCTGATGAATAGAGGTAGCCGTTGCCATAGCCATAACCGCCGTTGAGAGGACCCATCCCTAAATAGCCCAAGATTCTATCCAACAAAGATGGCTGATTGACCTGCAGATAGTCTAAGAACTGAGGTTCCGAGTAATAGTCCCAGTTGTATGGGCCGCTCCAGTTGTTGTTGTGATACGCAAGATATGCTGATTGCATCTGCGCATTTAATTGCTGTTGTTGAATTGCATTTAGCTTGGCGATTTGATTGATTTTTCGCAAGTTGGCTTTGAGATAATCGCGCTGATCGTTCCAATTCCGGAATCGGCGATCTAACGCAGCTTGCTGCCGATTGCGATCATACCAGCGCTGATCCCAATGTCCGTGATCTCTGTCGTTTCGGTCGTTCCACTGATTATCGCGATCGTTCCACCGATTATCACTTGTGCGTCGGTCCCACATGTTATTATCATTGCGCGATTGTGGCACTGGAACATTGGTGGCCGCACGTCGTGCCTTGTTCTCTGCGCGCTGCTGATCGCGTTGCGCTTGCTCGATGGCTCGCTGCTGATCGCGCTGTCTGACTTCGTTTGCCCTCTGCTGATCTTTCTGCTGATTCATTGCCCGCTGCAGGTCGCGCTGTTGATCTCGCTGTTGGCGTTGCACGTCCTTTTGCTGCTGGTTATTCATCTGCCTCTGCGATAAATCGGCACGTCTCTCGGCGCGCCGCTCGGCCTTGCCACTCTGCCCATCTCGAGCCGCGAGAGCCGGTGCTGACGCTGACAGTAACAGCGTGAGGCTGAGAAGCAGTTTCAACGACAATGAAGTATTCATGGGGCCCTCCGCAGGTCTCACTCAATCTAGGAATTAAAATTACTCAGGAGCCAGGTGGTTTATCCAAGCTGCACTACAAGACGGGTTGCATGCTTTGTTGTTCCATGCTCTTCCGTAGCATGTTAAACAGCCAGCAGTGCCTTCGTTGGCATGAGGTCGTTTGCGCCTTCATGTGCCTGTTTAAACAGTGAGAGGAGACGAACTCAATCATCGCGTTTCGCCGAACATTTAAAAAAGTAAGCCTAATCATTCGTATAACTACCACTTGAGCGGTTGACCTGTTTCTACGCCTGATTTATTGTGGAGGCTGCCCGAAATCAGTGGCCCATACCCCGACACGTTCTGGTGAGCCGATGTCGAATTTCATTCAGCCAAAAACCGCTGTTTATTTGAGTCTTGTAGCAATCACTCTTGTTAAGGGGATGGCGCCCGCTATCGCTCAGTCGTCTGATCCTATGACCGCCGGTAATGCGGCTTACCTCAAGGGCGACTATAAACTGGCTCGAAAGTATTTTGCATATGTTTCTGTTAATCGTCCGTCATGGCTGGCGTTTTACCAACTTGCAAATTCGGACGTGAAACTTGGTGATCTCAATCGAGCAGAACAAGAATACAAGCGAAGCATGATGCTTTCGACTGATACTAAGGTAATTAAAACGTGTCAGGCTGCGGTCGAAAACATAGCGCATATTAGAAAGTATGGTGCGTCATCACCGGCGGTGTCATCCGCACCTCTCGCGCATCGCTCCGGCACAATTGCGGCGAACTCTAATGGTGGAATCCCCGCGAACGCTGCTGAGATTGCTGCTGGTAACGACATAGTAGCGAAAAGAGCATTGTTGAAAAAACTGCAAGCAGAGCACGAAAAGAATCAATTGGCACTGAAACTCGTTGTCCAAGCCTCAGATGATTTCACTAAACGTCGCAAAGAAGCAATCGCGAAGCGTGAGGCGATTTTGAAAGAGGGACTGGAAGATGCAGAACGCGCTCGTGCAGCTGGTCGTGCCGAGATTAAAGACAACAGCACTTATCTCTGTCGAAACCGGCAAACGGGCGAGCTGAGTATAAACATACCTACGGTCATAGAGGAAGATATAGAGGCTAAATGGGAGGCTGAAGCGCAGCGCCGCATCAAGAATTCCGAACTTCGTGCCAGAGGAGTCCACATTCCCGACTACGACAACACGGCTCATCACATGCTCAACGGTTTGAAGGACGATGGTAGAGGTGGTACGCGGATGAGCGCACAGGGCACGAATCTTCACGTCAGGAATTACGTTCACGAGCCTCGAAGAACTGCTGTTGCTTCTCAAGGCGCCGGCGTTCAAACTCAGGTACCCACGACAGAGAAGGTTGAGCCGAATAAGCAAGTGGCTGGAACTCCGTCAGCATCTACTCCTGCTAAGTAGACTGCTGGAACTCAGTCCGCTTCGATCCCATCTCGATTGCATCTCCAGCTAAATTGAAACGCGCCCCTGGTGGAGGCGCGATTCTGCTTGAGGAGAGTGGAAAAAAACTTTTGTCAGTTATACCAGCCGCGTTGCTCTGCTGCACGACGCATGAATTCCCGCATGACTGCTTGCCTGTTCATTCCGTGCCTGAAGCGCGGACCATGATGGACGTAACTTCTGTTGCCGTTTATCCATGGTGGCGCATATGGTGCCGAGTGCCCTCGAAGATCGCTGTTATCGAATGGCACAATCCCGTCGTCGTCAGCGAACTCCCGTCTCATCATGCTGCTCCGAGTTGATGATGCAACAGTATTCCTGGCTCCTGTCGAATATAAGCGTGCCAGCGTGTTTACGTCTCTCGCCTTAAGGCGTGCCACCTGGTGCTCGTTCACGGTGGGATACATTATATCGGTTGGAACATCAGAGTGACCTTGCAGGCCGAGCGCATGTCCTACTTCATGGAGACAGGTTTTGCGCATAGCGTCCTCGTTGAAAGGGCGTCCCATCAGTTCGGTGAGAATGCTTATTTGTGCATTCATAATTTTTCCATCGCCCGTTAACTTGTTCTGTTGAACAAGCGTTTTTGTTTGTCCCGCTTCTACTGCGCCCGGACGAATGTTCGGACTGCTAGTCCAGGAAACCATCACATCTGATTTGTTCGGGTTTTGAACTTCGCGCCAGCTCATGGTTCCACTTGAAGAATCGCACCAGGCATTGAATGCGTCGACCATCATCTGTCGATAGCCTGGTTGGTAGCCGGAGACACCGTATCCATCAGCGATATAGACATCAATCGGCAGCTTGTCCGGCGACCAGCGAAAGTTTCCCTCGGTGTTAACTGCATCTAGATAGTCCGGCTCGTTAGCCGTTGATGGTCCATTGGTCGGCGCCATTCCTGGAGGTGCAAAACCTCCTGGATAGCCCTGTGGCGTTGAATACGCCTGACGACGCTCACTGAAAACTGCCAGTATTTTCTCGCTTTTCCGCCCTGGGCGAGCGACGTGCTCAGATTCTTTCTTTGGAACTTGCGTCGCTGTTTGGTGAAGCGGAGGAGGCGTTTGAAAGAGATAGACGCCGGCGATTGCCCAGACGATTGCCACGATAGCGAATGGCACTGTCAGTGCCAGTGGCCAGAGTTTTCTGTTTTCCATTTTGCACCCGAGAGAATTGCGCCCACGTTGCTACACGTGGGAAACCCCGCCCCGAGCCGCTCGTGCTCTGGGCATCTGATTAAGAACATTTGACTATGTGCGAATCTTTTTGTTCCGCGAACATCGAGAAACTCGACGCAGATTTCGCTCACGTAATTTTCAGTATACTCAAAGGATTATCAAATCGGCGCGTGGCTTTTGAAACTTCCTCACCTACTACGCTTGGCATTTCCCGAGACTGTCATCGACCACGCCGTTTATGTGATTTAAGCCGATGGGGTTGGAACCAGCTCGCTATGAATGCCATTCAAGAACACGGAGGTGGCAACGTCTGCAAACTGACTTTCGGAGATGGGACCCGTCGGTTTGAACCAGGTGTACGTCCAGTTAATCGCGCCCATCAAATACATTGATAGTGAGGTCACCATACTGTCGTTCAAATCCGGGCGAAGCTTTGTGAGAATATCTTTGATGGTTCGTAAAACCGACTTCTCAAGCCCTTTTATCGTTGCCTGTTGTTCTGCAGCAAGGCAGTGCAAATTGTTCAGCAACACGATGTGACGTTCTCTTGAACTCATGTACAACTTCATCAAAGCCCGTACCAACTGCTGGAGTTGCGCCTCTGGTTCGTCCGTTTGCTGCAGTGCCGTGTTCGCCGTATTAACCAAGATCTGGCAATGCGAATGCAGCATATCGTAGAGCAGCGCATCTTTCGACGAGTAATAATGATACAGCAGCGCCTTCGAAACACCGCATCGTGCCGCGATGTCGGCGATCGATGTGCCATCATATCCGCGATCTGCGAACATGGTAGCTGCGGTGTCCAAAATTTCCTGGCGCCGCTGTTCATAATTGTCAGCGCGTGGTCTAGCCATAATATGCGCCCCTTGATTGCATGTTTAAAACTGCGATTGGTTTCCGGTTAAAAAATTGGAACGATTTTGTCAGCGTCAAAAGCAACGTCTTCACCGTCAACGTCAATTTCCGGCAGCGCCGGGAACTTGACACCGTGCGGCTCTACGATAGTTTTCAGTCTGACGACTGCAGTTCTCCAGTTAGCTCTGCGCTCTTCGAGCGTGAGAATTCCAAATCCGGCCGTGCGAGCAACTTCTTCAAGCATGCGCTGTGCGGGCAGGAAGGTGGGCGGCAGATGCCAGAATTCTGCCGGCGGTTCGTAAAGAATTCCGGAGAGGAAAATAAATCCCGCTCGGAATTGTTTCGTCACCGTCATCTTCTCTTCTTCGCTCATCTTCGGAAGCACTTCTTTCAAAAGTGCCAGGCAGAAGCTCAGGTGGCGTCCTTCGTCTCGACCTATGTTGCGGAATGCTTCTTTGAAGACAGGGATGGTGGTGTTTTGATACATGCTGTGGAAAAGCGTGGATGATGCAACTTCGCCGAAGAGGAAGGAGCTGAACAGGATGCCCATCGGATACATCTCGACGGCGCGTTTGTAGCCGTTCCAATAACGTGCACCATTGTGATACAACCATTGGATGTTGTTTCTTGCAAGCTTGCCGAGTTCTGTTTCCGGCTCGTAGCCTAGCGGGCCGTTGGGTGTTAACAACGTGATAGCCTTCCCACAAACTTCTTCGTGATTCATCTCGTCGCGCGTGACTGAGAAGAAGCACTTGCGAATTGCGTCTTCCTCGTGTGTTTCGTAAGCGTGGATCATTGCCCGTGCAAATACCGCGGGGCCTGACGCATCGAAAACCGAGAGCAGTGCAAACCAGTAGGCGATTGCGTAGCGTTGATCGAGAGTCATGCTCTCAACGTCCAATTCATGCCATGGCAGTTGAGCGGGCGACCAACCTGGATCGCGAGAGTCATTGTAAATCTCCATCAAGCGAGGAGTTTCTACGCGCCAATCGAAAGGAAACAGATTCAGCCTGTCGGTAATCTTCGGTGCCTCTTCTGCGTTGAGCAGAAGTTGTTCAGGACTCACCATCGCATCGAACTCGACCGGTGGTTTGACTAACTTGCTATCCTGCGCGTTTTTCGTCGCCATGTTTTGCTCTCTCTGAAGAGGGGATGAAACTGTTGCGGTTCAAATTGACTAGTGGTCGTCAATCTTAATTAACCAACCGACCGGTCGATTAATATTATATCGCATTTTAGTCGAAAATCTAGTCCCATATAGCTAATCGGCGGCCTCTAATGGTTGCTTCTACTATTTATAGAAAGCAAATTGAGCCTCTTAAGACTCTTGCGAAAGCCCTCATGCTCGAAACCCTAACCCGTGCGCCGGCAATTATGCTCGAAACTCTGACCCGTGCGCCGGCAATTATGCTCGAAACGCTGACCCGTGCGCCGACAATGATGCTCGAAACTCTGATCCGTGCGCCGGCACTTATGCTCGAAACTCTGGCAGGAAGTTTTTCAAGTCTATAAATGATAGAAGTAACCATAAGAGTTCATTAGAGAGAGGGCAATGGCGTCTGCTATAACCGCAACCCCTGAAAAATTGCCAGTGGCAAGAAAGCTTCTAAGATGCGCTAAATCCTAAATATGAACCAAGAATTTCAAGAGATTCATATACGCAATCTGCACAAGGTCAACGATTGGCTCTACCGCGGCGGTCAGCCTGACGAGGTGGGTTTGCGCGAACTCTATAATCACGGCATTCGGGCGGTCATCAGTTTCCGCTGGCGCGATTCGGTCAATCAATGGGAGCGCGCCGCCTGCGAAAAGATTGGTCTGAAATTCTATTCGATTCCGTTGAACTACATGAAGGTGCCGCGAGCGCATCATATTGAAACATTCTTTCAAATCCTGGACGACCTCGGAAATAGATCGGTCTTTGTTCACTGCTTCCACGGATCAGATCGGACCGGTTTGATGTGCGGCATCTATCGCATTACGAGAGACGGATGGACTGTCAAAGAAGCATACAAAGAAATGAAAGCCTGCGGATTTCATCGCTTCAGAATTCGACCATTCAAGTGGTGTCTCTGGCAGTACTACGCTTCTCATCTCAAATCACAAGCGGCCGCCGATCGAGCTTTGAAACAAGCTCAAGGTTAAACAGACTCTTCCTGCGACGTCTCTGGCTTGGCTGGAGCGATGAATCTGATTAGACGCGACTCTATTTTTAGCACTCGACTTTCGGATGCTCATGAACTGTTTTGAAGTCGCGGTGCTTGTTGGCTCAGGTCGCCGTAGCTCGTGGAACGTAGATATCCACTGCAGCAGGCAGTACTGATACCGTCACTGGTGTCGTTCCAAATTCGTCACCGTCGAGCATTGTGGTCGGTTGCTTATCGTCTTCATCGACGGGAGCGGCGGCTTCCTGCGGCACCGGAAGTGCACTTGCGATCAGCTGAGGCGTGCTCAATTCGTGTAATGCTTCGATTGTCACCGTGCTGACATCGAACATCTTGTACGGGACGTTATCGGTTTCCGCGCTCCCGAGGAACCAGGCGCCGAAGCGCATGGCGATGCCAACGTATTCATCGAGATTTTGAGGGTCGAGAATGATCAGGTTCAACTTCCCATCTTGCAAACTGCTGGCGTCGGCGCGTTGACCGATTCCGAGTTCTTGCGGATTTGTGACAAAGATGGCCGAGGCATTGCACTCGACAGTTTTTCCGTCGGCGACGATGCGAAATTTGTAAGGGCGCTCGAACATCGCTTTCATTAATGGTCTGACGTAGCTAAACATTCCGTGCGCTCCCTTCTCCGACTTGCCAGGTGTGGTGACAGCCATGGCGATCGGACCAACTGCGACGTCTAGCGCAAATGGAACGCCGTTTGCTTCTCCCAGGTCAATTGGGAGAAGACGACCGTTTTTGATAGTATCCAGTGCCAGTTCAAGCATCTCCTCTTTGTTTTCTGTTTTCAAACCTAAACAGTCGGCAAACAAATTTCCGGTTCCAGCTGGAATGATGCCGATTGGTATTCGCTTTGGTGCGCGAGCCAGTTTTGCAAGAACCCGACCGACGGTGCCGTCCCCGCCCATCGCAATCGCCCGGTCAGCTGCCAGAAGCTGCTCTTCGGTCACTTTGTCTGTTTCAACGATGACGGACTCATCGCCGGTCATCTCGTGTAAATACTCTGAAATTGAACCCATTTGTTCTGTGCAGGACTCGAAAGAACCCGCTTCCTGATTGCAGAACACCAGCGTCGTCATTATTTCCGTCCTCAATATTTGGTTTGTTAAAACCAGCTATCACCTCGTGGTAATAGCGACTATCTCGTTTTTAGCCTACTTTGAAAGGAATGATGCCGCAGCAGTTTGTAGCTGAACGGCCACACTCTTATCGTTTCTCAGTGTAACCGCATGTGGTGCTCCGGAAGGAAACAGCCTTCCTCATTGCGGCGCGCTCAGGAATATGGTGCTAGGCTTGAGGCATAGAGTGAAAACGGAGGCGCAACCGGTTGAAAACCAGGAAAGTTTTTTCGGCTCTAATGCTCATTTTGACCTGCACGGCGAGTTTCAATTTCGCCGCAAGTGCTGCACTTTCGAAGAATGAAAAGGCGATTGCCCAGAAGAAGGAGGTTGAGACAAAAGCCGGTGGAGCAAAAAACGCGATCGAGGCCAAAGTTGATAACCAGGCGAAAAACCGTTCCGACAGCTACTGGAAGAAAAAGCTCGACCCAAAAGTTTATGAGGTCACAAGGTGCAGCGCTACAGAAGCTCCGTTTACAGGCAAGTACTGGGATAACCATAAGCCGGGCGAGTACAAGTGCAGCAATTGCGGCGAGCTTTTATTCGACTCCAGAGATAAGTTCGATTCAGGCTCAGGCTGGCCGAGTTTTTCAAAACCGACTGGTGCCTCCGTCGACAAAAAGGTCGATAAGTCGCATGGTATGGTACGCGACGAAGTTATTTGCAAAAACTGCGGGGCGCACCTGGGTCATGTGTTTAATGACGGTCCGACTGCCACAGGAATGAGATACTGCATCAACTCAGCTTCTCTGGATTTCGACGAGGATAAATCCCGCAAGAAGTAGTTGTCCATCCCGTCGCGTTTTCGCTCCACTGCTGTTTTCAAACCAGTCGTTTTAGAGAGCCGAAAAAAATCCCCAAAATTAGAGCCGCCCGGGCTCCTGGATTCCCGAGCGGCTCTATCCTTCGGACAGACTTTCCGAGCACAGCGCCTGAATGGTCAAGTGAAATCATCTTGAATGCGCGATGCCAGCCATACTCGGTAGCCAGTGTCCAATGCTGTAAGAGGATAGGGTCTCGCGCCTGCGATTGATTTTTCGCCATGGTCGCTCGGTGTGTACCTTTCAACGTCTTACCGGCGACCCTATCCTTTAAAATCCGTCCTCCTCACTAGTGATTTGTCCCGCTGGGCTTCGTTCCCCTCGGTAAATTCATCATCGTTCGGACGGGCGTAAAGGAAACATCAAAATTTTCCTGAAATTCGTAAAGTCCGTGCAAGACCGCCGCTCGGACGTTTCCGGCTGCGAATTGTTCCTTCGGGTGATTACGCAAATCAGAGAAATGCTCTATGCTGGGTATGCGTGTGCATCGCTGAAAGATGGATTAGCCCTCCATCCCGGGTTTACGCCGGTTCTTTCGGCGACAGACAGGTATCATGAGCAGAATCCTACGACCGGAAGACATCAGCGAAGATGATCTCGTAGTGCCCGAAAGGGCGCTTTATCGTGTATTGCTGGTGCGTGGACGTGATGAGAATGCTATCGTCCTCAATCACCTCGAGACGACCGCCTGTCGCGAGTTCGACTTCAGCGTTGCCGATAGTGTTGAGGACGCCCTTGCCGTTTTAGCAGATCAGACTTTTGACCTGCTGGTTCTTGGGGTGAATGCCCCGGCCGGGCAAGAATTTGACGCGTTTGACTGCATTAAAAAAGTGTCTTCTGATTTGCCGGTCGTTATCCTCTCTAATACAAAGGATAGAGAAATCGCGATAGCGGCGGTAAAACGCGGAGCTCACGATTTCTTGATGACCAATTCTTCTTATCCTATCGAGTTGGTCAAACTGCGTTTGCTTTATTCTATTGAACGCAGTCGCACAGAACGCGCGGCTCGGTCGCTTGCAAAAACAGAAAAGTTTGCGCTGCGAAGCGTAGTCGAAAATTCGCCGCTGATGTTTCTCCGCCTCGATCGAAATTACGTAATTCGTGATTGCAACAGAAACTTCGCCGATGTGCTTCAGCGACCGCGATCGCAAATTCGACGCCGGTCGATTTTTGATTTTCTTCCCGAATTTTCGGAAAGAGAGATTGATACTTTGTCCGCCGGCGGACAACTTCCTCGTAAAAATTTCACCCTTAAAGATCACGAAACGGGCGAACAGCGAGAAGTTTATTGGAATTGCTTTGGCTGGCCTTTTTATAAAACCAATCGCGACGAACGCGAACACATCATCGTTTCAATCGACGTTACGCGCGAAGTGCAGTTGGACCAGTTTAGAGAAGAGTTTTTAGCTGCAGTCGCTCACGATATTAAGAACCCCGTGGTCGGTCAGGAGCGTATACTTTCAGCTCTTTTGAAGACCTACCCGAATCTGCCGCCTGATGTCACCGCATCCCTCACCACGATGCGAAACAGCGGTCTGCAATTGCTGAACCTGTTAAGTACTCTGGTTGAAATCTATCGATTTGATTCCGGTGAATTCCCGGCTCTGAGCGGTGGCGCTTCGCTCAACGAAGCAATCGAATCGCAGTTTGAAGAACTCCAATGCATCGCTATCGCTTCAGACCGAAATGTTACTTTGCAGTTGGAAGAAAATCTTCCTCCTGCTTCCGTCGATCCTACAGCGGCTTATCGACTCGTGGCAAACCTGGTCCACAACGCGCTTCAACACGCGGCGAAAAAGACGGATATCATCGTGCGAACTCATTCCGACAGCGATTTCGTCACCATCGAAGTTAATAATCAAGGACCGCCTATCAAGCCCGCGACAATGGCAAAACTCTTCCAACGATTTACGCGTGCATCTAACGGTGCAGTGAGAGCTAACTCGTCAGGTTTGGGGTTGTATCTCTGCAAGCAGACCGTCGAAAAATGCGGCGGTTCGATCATGTGTGTTTCCGAAGATGGAACAGGTACAACATTCGTTGCCACATTGCCCAGAGCGCTTTCGCTTTTATAACTGATGAGAGACCTGAGCAGCTCGGGTCTAAGGTTCCGAAACCTTGATCAACAATTTGCCGACGTTGCCGCCGTCGAAGAGTTTGTTCAATGCAGTCGGTGCATTTTCCAGACCATCCACGATTGTTTCTCTATGCTTGATTTTTCCTTGCGCGATCCAACCTGCTAATTTCGTAATCGCTTCAACATTTTTTTCTGCAAAGTCCATGACGATAAAACCTTGAATGCGAATTCGTTTCATCAACGCCTTCGCAAGCGGCAAGCGCGTTTTGGAGTCGTCTGTTTCGTTGTAGCCGGAAATCAAACCGCACAGAACCATTCTGCTGAACAGATTCATTCGATCGTAAACCGCCTCCATTATTTCGCCGCCGACATTTTCGAAATTGATGTCAACGCCATTCGGTGTGGCTGCTTCTAGCTGTTTCTTCCAGTTGGAATTTTTGTAGTCGATGGCAGCGTCGAAACCAAGTTCCTTAGTCAGCCAGTTGCATTTTTCTTCACCGCCGGCGATACCAACTACGCGCAAACCGTGAATTTTGCCAAGTTGACCGACAATGCTTCCAACCGCTCCAGCTGCGGCGGAAACGACTAGAGTCTCACCCTCTTTAGGGCTCCCCAGTTCGAGTAGACCAAAATATGCGGTGAGACCAGTCATGCCGGCTGCGCCTCCAAATACTTGCAGGGGAACTCCCGCTACATTAGGAAGTTTCGCCAGGCTCTTACTTTCAGCCTCATCTGCATGATAGTAATCTTGCCAGCCCAACAAACCGCTGACGTAATCGCCTTCCTTGAAATTGGGATTGTTTGATTTCTCGACTTTGCCGATGCCCAATCCACGCATCACCTCTCCGATCTGTACTGGTGGCATGTACTGATCCACATCGCTCATCCAGATTCGGTTGGTTGGGTCAAGAGAGAGGTAGACAACTCTGACGAGAACCTCGTTCCCGCCCAATTCCGGAATGTCTTCCTCGCGGAAATCGAAGTTATCCGGCGAGACGCGTTCGACAGGACGTGTTTTCAATCGAAATTGGCGGTTCTTGGTTTTAGTCGTGCTTGTCATACGCTTACCCTCATCTTTCTATTGGTTATCTCATCGGCGCGGCGCAAAAGCATACCAGAACCAGGCAAAGGCTGCGTTAGTTCGCTTCGTTCACACTCGTAAGGTCGCCGGCTCGCTGATGCCGTTGGATTTAATGTAGCTGCGGTCGGTGTTAAACCCAAGCGCAACCAATGTTTCACTCCTGTCGAAAGTTTATGAGCGATTCCAAGTGACTAACGGTGGGGTCCGATGGGCATATGATGAAAGGCGGTAAAAAGCCAGCGTTTTTGGCAAGTTCCGGCTTGTCGTGAATGTTCGGATAATTGGAGGTTGGCGACATGAGCGAAAAGCACAGAAGAGAAATGGAACAGCAGGCTATCGCCCGCGCGGAGCGAGAGCGTGAAGAGCGAAGACGGCGTGAAGAAGCCGAACGGCAGCGCAATAAGAAGGAGCACGAACGTTATCGTATGCAAATGATGGCTGTCGATAAACAGAATGCCAACAAGAAGCAAGAAGAGTTGGACATCGCCAAGAAAAACGATGCGATGATGGACGAATTAGAGCGCCAGAAAGAAGAAGAGCGTTTGCGGAAAATTTTTGGCGATTAAACCAAATCATCACAAGTCTTAGCACCGCACTCTGATTTCAGGGGCGGTGCTTTTGTTTGCGCTAAAATCTCTGCTCTGAAACCAATTTTGTTTCAGTTGTTGTATGCAGGAGGCTAGCATGAAAAAACAGTATCTGGCTTCGATTGTCTCTCTGACGATCGCGATTATGGGCGCAGCTTGTACTGGCGCGAACGCTGGAGATGAAACTGCTAACACTGCCGATACGAATTCAGAGACCCCAGTTGAAGCAGGTAAGAACGAAGGGAGTGTGAAGAGAATGGGATCGATTTACGATTTTGAAGCAAAGGCATTGAGCGGTGAAGAGATAAAATTTGATAAGTACAAAGATCATGTTCTTCTCATCGTCAACACTGCCAGCGCATGTGGTTACACGCCTCAATATAAAGGATTAGAAGAACTGCACCAGAAGTTCAACTCCAAAGGATTGGACGTACTCGGTTTTCCCTGCAACCAATTCGGCGCTCAGGAGCCTGGCGATAACCACGCAATCGCTAACTTCTGCCAGAAGAATTACGGCGTCGATTTTCAGATGTTCGACAAAGTTGATGTTAACGGTGCCGGAGCTCATCCTCTCTGGAAATATCTTACGGACGGTCAAGACATCAAATGGAATTTCACCAAATTCTTGATCAACAAAAAGGGCGAGGTTGTTCAACGCTATGAGTCGAAAGTAACACCGGAACAAATTCAGGCGGATATCGAGAAAGCACTGCAAGACGGCTAACGAGTGTTTCGTCGAAGAGGTCGAAAAATCGAGTTAAAAAACGAGCGGTACCATCACTGGTGCCGCTCATTTTTCGTCCTGTTAAACTCGTGGATTAGTTTGAAGGACCTGGAAAGTCATTTAAACCAGAGCAGGCACGGGAAGCGGATTGCGCTCCACGAATTGGCGTTGATGCCAGTAAGGATAAATTGGGGTTTTATCACTAGCCCGATCTAATCGTGCAACTTGTTCTTCGGTTAGATTCCAACCGACCGCTCCAAGGTTTTGCTTCAGCTGCTCTTCGTTGCGTGCACCGATAACAATGTTTGCCACGGTTGGGCGCTGTAGAAGCCAGTTTAGCGAGATTTGCGGTATCGTCTTACCGGTTTCCGCTGCAATCTCATCGAGAACATCGACAACGTCATACAAATATTCGTTGTCTACCGGAGGGCCAAAATCTGCTGTCTTGTGTAATCTGCTTACTTCCGGCAGTGGCTCATTGCGGCGGATTTTACCGGTCAGTCGTCCCCAACCAAGCGGGCTCCAAACCATTGTTCCAACTTTCTGATCGATGGCGAGCGGCATCAATTCCCATTCGTACTCCCGACCAATGAGCGAGTAATAAGCCTGGTGCGAAATATATTTGCTCCATCCATACTTCTCTGATGTGTTTAGAGACTTCATCAGATGCCACCCTGAAAAATTCGAGCAGCCGATGTATCGTACTTTGCCGCTTTGAACCAGATTGTCCAAGGTGCTCAGGACTTCTTCAACCGGTGTCAGTGCGTCAAACCCATGCATGTGGTAGATGTCGATGTAATCGGTGCCGAGTCTTTTAAGGCTGGCATCAACAGCCTTGATCAGATGGTGGCGTGATGAACCCAGATCGTTTGGACCATCGTCCATTTTGAACGTCGCTTTTGTCGAGATCAGGGTCTTGTCCCTGCGTTTGCCAATTGCTTTGCCGAGAATTTCTTCTGACATTCCTCTTGAATAAATATCGGCAGTGTCGAAAAAATTTACCCCGGCATCGAGGCAAAGATCGACGAGACGAGTAGCCTCTTTAACGTCTGAGTCCCCCCAGGCTTTGAACAATTCCCCGCCACCGCCGAAGGTGGCAGCACCAAAGCTGAGAACCGGGACTTTCAAACCTGAGCCGCCAAGTTGTCTAAATTCCATGAGTTTTTTACCTGCGTTTCAACCTAATATTTCGCCGCACATGTTGGAACGCCCTCGCTGTTTCTGCGCGAGGATGCCATGATGTGCCGCTGTTTAACAGTTGCAACACCATACCAAATGCGTTCGTCTGTCGGATAGTCTGTTTGTATAATAGACCGGTCGTCTATATTTGTCAATACGCAAGTGTAGTACCATTTACAGCCGATAGAAATAGGGTTGCACGCTTTGTCAGTACGAGGGTTTTTCATGAGCGCTTCACTGAAGATCGGCTTTTTTGTGATTGGTTTAGTCACTGTTGTTTTCAACGCTCAAGTAGTCGACGCTCAGTCGCAGAGCTCAACCAAATCCGTATCGTCAGTTAACAGACCTCCCGATAAAAAGAAAACCTGCAAGCGTTTCGTGCAGGAGTTCTACAACTACTATGTGCCGCTTGTCGGCGGTGAGGGACCGACTGCGGAAAAGGCAATCGAAGAGAAGAAGGCGTTATTCGGGCAAGACCTCTACAAGAAGTTGAAGGAAGACTTCGATGCCCAGGCTAAGGTAACCGGTGAAATTGTCGGTCTGGATTTCGACCCATTTCTCAACTCGCAGGATCCGGCTCCACGCTATGTTGTTGGTGAGGTCACCGAGAGAGCGGGACATTACAGTGCGGCCGTGCACAGCGTATCTTCAGATGGAAAGAGAAATCCTAAACCGGATGTGGTACCGGAATTGGTGCAGAAAAACAACAAATGGATCTTTCTCAATTTTCATTACGGCAAGAGCTCTTTTCCAGAAAATGAGAATCTGTTGAGCGTTCTCAAAGCGTTGAGCGATAGCAGAAAAAAGAATCCGGCACCGTAGTCTGCGAGACTGTCAGCGCCTTTCGTTCTCAAACCTTTCTGTACTGTTAAGAGTACAAAGAAATATCCGCTTATATGGAACAAAACGGAAAGTAGCCTCCTCTAGAAAAAAGACTTAAAACAGTTTTACAGGAGGCCATGATGAGGAGAGTAGTTACTTTGGCTGTTATAGCCGGAATGTTTGCAACCGGATTTTTCCAATCGGCAGACGCGAAAAAGTGGACAATATACCAACGCCAGGCGGCGCTCAATAAGCGCGTTTCAGCAGCAGAGAGAGCGAAAGAACTGACGTTCAAAGAAGCGCAGAGTTTCAAGGATGACCTTGCCGACATCGAAGAAGATAAGTGCAAGATGATCACCAAGAACAATGGCAAGCTCAGCTACGAAGACGAAGAGAAGCTAGAAAAGCGACTCAACAAAGTAAGCGTCAAGATCCAAGATAAGAAACTTGAGAAGCGTCTTCGCTAACATTGCCTGAGAAAGTTAGCTGCCTTTGAGGAAATCGAAGCGAGGAAGATCCATCGATCTTGTATATTCGCTATCGTCTTCGAACTTCATGATCTGTCCGACTGTCCGGCGGATTCCGGCGCAGATATTGTCTAACGGAAGGTCATCTCCATCATATCCGAACGGATCTTCGATGTCTTCCGCGATTAATTCGATTCCCACCAGGAAATAGGTTGCCGTTAATACAAGCGGCAAGCACCACCACATCGAAAAACTCTGTGACATGTACCAGGGCATCGCGAGCAGATTGAGCGCGATCCCCTGTCGCATGAAGGCTCTGTACGAAATCGCAATCGGACTGTTTTTAATCCGTTCGCAGCCCCCGGCGATATCCATGAACGCGAGTGCGTGACGGTCAAACTGAAGCATGAGCATGCCGTCGACCTGGCCATCTCGACGCCATTTTTGCATTAATTCGAATATTTTCCCGGCGATGTGAACAGGGATGTTCTGGGCATCTACATCTGATACCACTCCCACTCCCGGAAGTGGGCGACTCGGTTTCGTGCCGCGCAAATGATGTTTTAGCGCGTATGCGAAAGAGATCACGAGCTCTCCCAGGCGAGCTTTGTCAGTATTTCTGATACCGTCTATGGAGCGTACCTTCAAACAAATGTTGCGAGAATCATTGACCAGTTGTCCCCAGAGCTTTCGACCTTCCCACCAGCGTTCATATGCCGAATTGGTGCGGAATACCAGCAGCAAACCAAGTATGATACCGCTGGAAGAAACAGCGCTGAATTCTTTGAACATGTGCGCCGGGAAGGTTTCCTCGGCAAACCAGTCAACTGCAATTGTGTAAACAGCCATTATTGCTACCCACACCCAGATTCGCTTCACGACCGGAATTTTGTGCATGAGAACGAACGGGCGAGTCCATGAACGAATCCCTTTGATAAAACCGGGAGGTTCAGGTTGGCTCGATGGTGCGGTTGTAAAAGACAGCTCGATGTCGTCGGCGTCATCGAAACTGGGTGAAGCTGTAGAGGACACAGTTGACTTCCTTGTGCTTGACTCCGTCTGATTATTCCTTATCAGGGAGTTCTTGCCAAGCAGCGAGGCTCTGATACGTCAATCTTCGCAACAGGAGGACCGGAGTTACTCGCTGAAACCTTGACTGGTTCAGCGATTGCGTGAATGTTAGATTGGATTCTATGAACTTCAGGTGAACAATTTCATCCGGCTGATTAGCGCGGGTTCAGGAGTCTGGATCCAATTTTTTCAATTCTAAGAACGGTTTGTCCGGCTGCGGCGTCACGTCCTCCAGCACCTCATCTCCGGTCGCTTCTTCCAGAGGTACATCGGAATCGATGCTGAAGAGAATGTCTCTCAGATGATGAGTCATCAACTCAGCTACTGTTGATACATCATCAATCATGCTTATCTGATCGGCTAAATCGTCGAGAGTCATCACCTTCGCGTTAACTGCGACACCACATACGATATCAAGCTTCAGCTTCTCTCTCTTCGAATTGTGCGGTTCTAAATGCCCACGTTGGATCCAGTTGCGTTCCATCGCCTGCGCTCGAGTCAGACCGGACGAATCATGAAGGCTCGAATGCATAAACCGCCAGACGCTTTCCGGAAAACTAGTTTCACTGTTTGTGGGACGCCCGAAAAGTTCGGCAAGAACTGTCGGGCTTCCCTCTCGAATGGCTTTAGAACCGGACTGTTGCTTCAAAGAATAAGTCGACATGCCTGTGGACACTACGCCGGACATCATCTGATTGAAGTTACCAGGGAACGGTGAAATAGAATCGGTGAAACCCAAAATCGAACCTATTGTGTTCAATGTGCCTGATGCGATGAAATTTATTGCGTTGTTGTACTCGATGGCACGGTCTCGGCGTTGCTCGAGCATGTCCTGTATGGCGATGAGCAGACCTTGTTCACGGTCCGCCTCTGCTTGCACGCTGGCTGCGTCAAAATACGCCTCCAAAACGGTTTCCAGGATTTTCGAACGTAGCATCGCGCGACGCTCCGTAGATGCTACGGGTTTTTTGTAGAGCTCTTGAAGTAGTGGAAGAATCTCAAGCTTTTCGGCGAGGTCACGAGTTTGAGCCGAAAGCGTGTGCACCTTGACGACGTGAAACAGTTCACGGTGAGGACGCTCGGCTAGTCTGCTCTGGGCGCGTAGCGGCTGTACCGTCAGTGTCAGCAGCGCTAGCAAGCAGAGGGCGAACCTGGACATGAAAATGCTCCAATCCGATTACCAAAATCAGCAGCGCAAGCATAGCAAAATTGAGGGTAGACTTGAAGCTCGCTATAGTTTTTGAGAAGCGGTTTTACTCGTTTTGAGGGCGTCATGGTAAAAGCTGAGCACGCGTTAAAAGTTGGGGCGAAATTGGGGGAGGGACCGCTGTGGCGTGCGCGGGAAAACGCTCTTTATTGGTTGGATATCGTGAACTGCGCTATTCACAGATGGGAGCCGGCGACCGGCAAGCGGGATACGGCGACATTCAATCAGTGGGTCTGCGCCCTGGTCTCGTGCGACGACGGCCGATTGGTCGGCGCTGTCGAAGATGGGCTTGCATTCCTAGATTTTGCAACTGGAACTTTTGAGATTATTGCGAATCCGCTTCCGGATCGCACTATGCGTTTTAACGATGCGTCTGCCGATCGACTGGGGCGGTTGTGGACTGGGACGATGCAGAGGGAGAACCAGAAACCGGTGGCATCGTTTTACAAGCTCGATCGTGATTTGAGCCTTACTGAAATGGATTACGGTTTGTCGCTTTCGAACGGGATTGGTTTCAGTCCGGATGATTCGATTTTATATCTTTCAGATTCGGTACAGAACTCAGTCTTCGCTTACGACTTCGATCTGGAGCATGGCACAATCGCGAACAAGCGCCAGTTAATATGGGTCGATCCAAAGCGTGATGGCTATCCTGATGGTCTGACTGTTGACGCCGAAGGGTTTATCTGGCTTTGTCATTATGATGGTTGGAAAGTAACTCGCCATGCGCCAGATGGCAAACAGGTCGATTCTATCGACATGCCGGTACCGCGTCCGACAAGTTGCATGTTTGGTGGCGCAAATTTGACGGAGCTGTATATTACATCAGCTATCGAGGACTTGAGCGTTGAACAGCTCGAGAATGCTCCGATGAGTGGTGACGTGTTTGTGGCGACGCTACCCGTTCCAGGGACTCCGGAGTTCACATTCAGACCTGGTTAAACGCGTACGCAACCACATCAAGACCGAGGCAACGTGAACCAGAAAATGCTTCCGGTTTTTTCAGGGGATTTCGAAGATTCTTTAGCAACAACAGGCTTTGCAAACGGTTCTGCTGACTGTCTTTCTATTTTTCCGGTCTGACTTTGAACGTCATGCATCGATGTGCCCGAAACGCCAATTTTGCCGCCATGAGCATCGACTATCAATTTGCAGATTGCTAAACCCAATCCGGTTCCTTCTTTGGATCTTTGAGATGGAACCTCGAAAAATGCGTCAAAGATTTGCTCTCGATATTCGATTGGCACTCCGGGACCGCTGTCGATTACGCGAATCTCGACGGTTGAGGAAGTCCAGGCCGCAACTAATTCTACCTCACTTCCGCTTGGTGCATGGCCGATTGCATTGCTCAACAAATTAACCAGAAGCTGTTGAAGTTTGTTTCTGTCACCATATACGGTGGTGGATGCATCGGGTAAAACTAAACTGATCGCTTTTTCTTTTGCGTCGGACTTGACCGCTTCAATCGCCGAATCAATTAGCTCTTGAAGTTCGAAGTTGACTCGTTCCAGCTGCATACGCCCGGACTTCAGCTTTTGGAAGTCCAGCAGATCATTGATAAAGTCAACGAGCTGCTCCACGTTTCTTACAGCCGATTCAATTTCGGTTTGGGCTTCCGCCGGTAGCGGTCCTTTGGCTCCCTGCTCGATCATTCCGAGCGATCCAAGCATTGATGTTAAAGGACTTCGCAGGTCATGGCTGATCATATCTACGAAATCTTGCTTAAGTCGCTCGATGTTTTTCTCCTCAGTAATGTCGCGAACAAGGGCGAAAAGCGCGTCGTCTCTCTCCGACCATACGCATGACCACCGAGTGTCGACGGGCGAGCCATCTGTGCGTAAAAGAGTTAACTCAAATGTTCTCATGTCATTGCGTTCGACCGAGGTTCGGATTTCGTCATCTGCCTTGACGGTGTCTTCGGGACGGCAGATATCCAGAAGTGATTTCGTGAGTAGATCTTCCTGCGAATACCCTAGTAAGCTGCTACATGATCTGTTGGCTTTCAAAAATGCACCGTCACCGCTCAGCGAGCAAATCAAATCGCGAGCGTTTTCAATCATTGCCTTCTCTGCGTCCAGCGTGCCGCGCACGCTATGTGCCATGTTGTGAAACAATCTGTCTAGCCCGCTCAATTCATCGCGACCCGTGAGCGCCGGAAGCAGCTGCTCATCAGTCGCCATTCGCCTGCAGTTCTCTTGAATGCGTGTTAAAGGTCGCTTGATGGTTATTGCCAGAGCCGTAGCTTGTAGAATGCCAAAGAGCACACTGACAGCGATTGCCAGGTATGGAAGTTGTTGGAATCGCTCCCACCTTTCGCTCACTGCTGACGCTGCGATAGTATTTTTCTCTGCGCGGATCAAAGTGGTAAATTTGGTCAGGAATTCATCGCAGAGAGCTACCAGGCGAAACGGAAAATCGTTGTTGACTCGTTTCCAATGAAGTTCACCGTGACTTTGCGCGTCGAGGAACCAGTCGATGAATGGTTCTCCCTTGTAAATCCAGAAATCCTGTACCGCCTGTGCCAGTTTTAGTTTCTCAGGCGAATCCTGATAAGTTCGAACAATATCTGCAAGGGTTTTCTTTGTCTGGGCGAAGCGCTTGAGCGATTCCGTTCTGTCGACCAAACCGTCGTCGGTCGTGCTGGTCCTCAATTCGCAGAATGCCTCGATGACCTCGCTCTCAAGTTTATAGCCCGTATTGACGTGCTTCCAGGAACGGGTCTCATCTTCCACCGACTCGATCACCTGATTCATCTGCATGAGGAGCACTACAGACAGTACCACGAGGCAGGCTAGTGGCACTAGAGTAAAAACGACTATTTGAAACTTAAGCGTATATGGTTTCAAGACGTCGCATCCTCTGAACTAGTCGGAATGCGAATCCAGAATGTGCTGCCTTTGCCGACCTCGCTATCCACACCGACTTCACCGCCATGGGCCTCTGCGATTGCTTTGACGATTGCAAGACCAAGCCCGGTACTCTTCATTGATGACTGTTTTGCCGTTGCCGATTGTCTGAATTTTTCGAAAATCAAGTTCGCATCTTCTTGAGGAATGCCTGGTCCCTCATCGACTATTCGCAATTCAACGTGGTTTGCACTTCTCACTATTGCAAGTGTGACGGTGCCATTTTTAGGCGAAAATTTAATCGCGTTGGATAATAGATTTATCACCGCTTGAACTAGACGCAGTTCATCACCAAATATGGTGGCGTCTTCAGCGGGACCGACGACTTTCACGTATGCACTGTTGGCCATTGCTTCTAGTGCCTCCTTTGCGGAAACGCAGACCGCAGAAGCTCGTAAAGGCGCTCTGTTGAGGACGAGCTTTCCGGCTTCCAGTTTGTCGAGTTCCAGCAGGTCGTTCACAAGCTCTGTTAAACGTACAATGCTTGTTTCAGTTCGCTCTAAAATCTTGAGGACGCCTTCAGAGAGCTTCCCTCGTTCGCCCCGTATCAGTAGACCTATACTATTGCTGGTGGCAGTCACAGGAGTACGCAAGTCGTGGCTGACCATCGAAAGAAACTGCTGTTTCAATTTCTCCAGCGCTCGACGTTCCGTCACGTCATGTGCTACGCAAAAGTAAGTCTTCTGGCTTTGTGACCAGTTTACCGACCACGAGAAATTTCTGAAGCCACCATCTTTACACCGGATGACATTTTCCAATTCCCCCTGAGGAGAAGGTAGAGTGGATATTCGCACGAAATCGGCGAGCGAATTTGCCTGCTCGCTCTTGGGTACCAACGCCATAAGTGGACTGCCGAGCAATTCCTCTTGAGTGTAGCTCCATAAACGATTCACTGTTGCACTGACACCTGTAAATCGAAGCTTTTCGTCAAAAGAGCAGATTACATCCGCTGCGTTCTCTAAAATTGCCAGTTCCCGATGCCTTGCTTCGCCGAGGATTTCGTTGGTCTCGTGTACGACTCGGTCTAACCTGGCAATCTCGTCATTGCCATTTTGTACCGGCGCGAGCGGTTTGTATGCAGAAACCAGATGAAGGTTTCTTTCGATCCTTTGCAAACGTCCGAGGATATCCCGCACGAGAAGCATCGCTAAAATGGTTTGTATGACTGTAACAGCAAGAAGTCCTGAGAGGATTATGGTCTGGGTCGTGTGCCGAAAATTAGCGAGTTGCGCTGGCTCTTCATTCAACAGGCGTGATTCGATTCGAACAATCTTTTGAGATAGTTCGTGCATGTTCAAGATAACACCAGCCAGTGTTTTCGTAGAAAAGCGTTTCTGTCTTTCATTCGCATCGATCTTCTGATCCGTGATCGTTTTCTCGATGTCGTCAAGGTATTGCACCATCGCTCTTCGAATTGACTGGGAGTCATCGACAATTTCACTGAGTTCCGGATCTAATCTTTCCAGATCGCGCCACTGAGCGCCTACTATGAAATACCTCTTCAGGTTTCTCAACTGAGGAATGATGATGTCGGGGCTGGGATTTGCAGGATTTGTTATGACCAGGATGCCGCGCGCGACGTCGGATTCGAATTCGTGCAGTTTCAGTAAAACAGCTTTGCTTGCCTGAAGGTCTGCTTGTTGCCGCTGTTTGTCGGAAATGACTTGCGAGAGACCAATAAAGAAGACTATCTCAAAAAAAACTGGTACCACAACTAGTATCAGCAGTTTTTGAGTGACAGTAAGACTCGCAAACAATGAAAATCCCTTACGCGCAAATTTTATAAATGAGCATGCGGTGCCGATTTTACCATGAATGGTAAAGCGATGACGTCCAAGTTGTTTATTGTGAATAACGGTGCCGCGGAATCATGGTATAAGTTTTGTCCCGAAGCACGTCGAACTACTTTATGAGGAACAGCAATGGGTACAAGTGTTGAGCTTAACGACACTCTTTTGATAAGCGAAGCGCAGGGGTTTCCCTCGGGACTCTTGAATAGAGATGCTCATGTTCGCGACAGGGTCGGTGCTCGGAAGTTTGCAAATGAACTGTTCAAGTTTCAGGAGAAGGATGGAGCACGCATTTTTCATCTTGATCCAGTTCGCGTCTATCTTGTTGAAAACATTGATGGGAAGTGGCTTTTCTGGGGTAAGGCGTTTGTTGTAAGTCAAACCATTGAGAAAAAAATCGGTCCCGATGGCGACTGGAAAGTGGGTGATTGGGTGACATCCGGTTTATTCAAAATCGTCGAAGTTTTTGAACCCGAATATCAGGAGATGTTCACTACGCGAGAGTCACCGCCAGGGAAGAGCTTTTTTGCGTGAACGTTCTTCGACTTATTTATTGTCGGGACCAAGCATCATTTGTTCTAACAAGGGGCTTCTTTTCTTTCTGTTCGGCGCGTTGTTCAATCGCGCATCTGCAGGACCGCCCAATTTCTTCGTGCTTGATTGAAACAGGAAGTCTGGCGAGTTGACCATGTCTTTGTAAGAGCCGAAACCGACTGCGTTGCCCATAACGGAACGATTGTTGTCCGTAAATTTTGCATCAGGTGGTACTGAGAAGACAGAGTCCGGAACTTTCACCTTTTTTACAGCAGTTGTGTCAAAAACGGTCATCAACCCGCCGTCCGGATCTGTATCGCCGACTACGATCGAATCACGGGGTGTCACGAACTGCTTTAATCTGAGCGGTATTCCCAGGTTGTAAGGCAAAGCGCTGTGAGTTGTGATCATGCGTATCATCGGCGCCGGCCACGATTTTTCCTTCAGCACATAATAGTTCATCCAGCTTCGGTTCGGAGTTCTCTTCGTGTATTGAAGAGATTCAACACCGCAGAAAAGCACCTCCTTCGGCTTGGAGAAGGTTGCGTCAGTGAACTCGCCTGTTGTCTCGAGGAGAAACTCGATATTTTTCATATTGTCGAGCGCGCGTTCCATCTTGAGCTTGATGTACTGCTTTTTCTTCGGATTGTAGACAGCCACCTCCGTAAACGGTTCACGCGAAAACATGATCACACCCGAACTGGAATGTTCGTATCGCAATGCCTTTTTTGATATCAAGATCTTTTGCCGTCCACCGACGTTGTGCGACTGATGCAATTCAAGCGCGTCCTGAACAGTCGCGGTTGCCGCGGCTGAGGCTGATTGCGTGAGAATAAGTGCTAGCGAGATTGTCGCGAAAAGTTTGTTCATGAGATAATTATCCCACGAGCCTGTCTTTCCGTTCATCTCCTGTTCGTCTCAGTCTTCGGCAACCCAACGAAATACGCTACGGCGTAATTCGGTAGCGTATTTCGTTCTGTATGACAGTAAATGGTGATTATTCTACTGAAGGGTGTCCAGTGGGATACTCGTATGCCGGAAGTAGGTCCGTGAGCCGGGCTCAATCGAGCTGCCTGCAGGCAGGGATGCATCGGACTGTTTATCCGCCGACGCTACCTCCGGTGCGGGCAAAGCAGCCACGCGATTGGTGGCGTGGTCTTCAATAAATGACCCAATAGAGTAGGTCACAAGATTCTTCGGCGACGGAGTGCCGATCAATATGTGCCCACAGTTCGGGACCATCACAAGTTGTTTATCAAAAGTGTTGAACGCTGAGAAAACTTTTTTCGCGGATTTCGGCGTCAAAGTTTTATCGCAGTCACCGTGCACCACCAACACTGAAATACGCGGGTCTAATTTCTTAGCATACTTTGGATTCTTGGCTATAAAGAACTTCGCTTTTAAAATCTCCCTGAACGAGAATGTTTTTCGCTGGTCAGGGTCATCGATTGTTTTCTGAAGAGCAACCAGATCGTCTGTTCCATACTTTTTCTGATAGCGAACGATGTTCACTGGTCTGCGAAACAAGCACTTTGTCATATCCGTCAGCATCCAGAGAATATTCGCGTGTCCCGCTTTCGAACCGGCCCCACATAAAACAAGTCCATCCAGAACTTCTGGTGAGTCGTTCGCTGCCCTCAGGGCAACTGCCGAGCCAACGCTCTCTCCTAACAAATACAGCGGAAGGTCAGGATTCTCTTCCTTAATGGCATGAAGAACTTTGCCTACATCCGCCTGCGACTTTTTGTAGTTACAGCGGTATCCGTCTTTGCACTTCTCTTGTTTGTGCCACCAACCGTGTCCGCGCAGATCCATACCGTATGTGATGAACCCCTGCGAGGCCAGCTGGTCCGCAACGGTCCTCAACGTATAGGCTCGTTGTGAAATTCCATGCAGCATTAAAACAGCTGCGCGTGGCCGACGTTCATCATCGCTCCACTCATATACCGGGAGATTAGTCTCATTCGCGATGGCAGGATGCTCGTCATAAATGACTTCGGCAAACGCCTGGGTGGGAGATGATACTGAGGCTGCCGCAATTGCGAATGATAAGAGCCTTGCTTTCTGCGAGGTGCTTGTGAAGGGCTTCTTCCTGGATTGCGTAGCCTCGTTCGAACGCTTTGCTTTCATGAGGTTGAACCGAACTAGGTGCTACAACCAGGGAATAGCACAGGTTTTCGCGAACAATGACATCTTCCGCTCTGCCATAGTCGTTCCACAGCGGTGAAACTCGAATTAGGAAAAATCCCCGCACCCAGGGAAGTGCAGGGATTATCCTATCTATCGGTTTTGTTATCGATCGTTCAGTAAAATTCAGCGGAGATTTTACCGCAAGGAGAGTCACCGGGGGTGGTGGCGCAGCTACGGTTAGATGCTGCTCAGCGCCCGTTTAAACCTGGTTTTCAGATCGGTGTAGATGTGTGTCGGACTTGGTGGATTTTCAGGTCTGCCGAGGTCGCTAGCGGCCGCGTAGACTGAGGACGTTAAGCCGACGAAGAAAGGATGAAAGCCGAAGGAAAGCATTTCGTCATACGCTCTACTGGCTGTCCAGCCCTCTTCCGTGATTCGGTAAATCGCGACCATCGTTCCGGCGCGATCCTGACCTTGATTGCAATGCACGAAGACCGGCTGGTTCTCAGGATCTCTAACGGCTGCCAAAAATTTGTCCGTCTGTTCCTTCTTCGTCATTTTGAAGTGATTCAATGGAATGTGAATGAAATTCATTCCAAGCTCGCGAGTCTCAGCTCGCTCGTTTTCGACGGCTTGTCCGTCTTGCATAAGATTGACGATGGTTTTGACACCGGCTCTCTTGAGTTCTCCTACGCCTCCATGTTTGGGCACGCCGCCGCGCCACAGTTGTGGTGAAACAACCGCGAAGTTCGGCACAAGTCCGCCAAGATCCGGCTGGAGTGCAGATGCCAGCGGATTGCTACGAGCGTAACTCGGTGATGACATGAAACCCATTGTGAACGAGACAGTAACGAGAAGAAATAACCAAGCGTGTTTGTATGCCAATTACGTCCCTCCGAGAAATACTCTCACATGATTTGAGTGTAACAAAAGTTTCTAAAGTTGGGTTGATCCTTTTATTGAAAAACCAGTCCACGAGCGAGTCTTCATCTCTTGCTGCCTTTCGAGTAATTTGCAAAAATGTCCTGGACTGTTTCCTTCGAAGGAATACAGTATTTGGAAATCCTGTTTCAGACTCACTTGCTGTTATCGACGTGCTATCGCATGCATTGTTTCGCAGGCTTCATCTTTTTTACCAGGCGCAACAGATTGCGTTTATATTCAAATAAAGAGCCCGAATATGTTTGCGTTCTGGCGCCTGCTGCACCCATACTTTTCCAGGTGGTGTTCAATGAAAATCCCGTTTCGATGTCTCGCTGCGCTTAGTTCTCTGTTGATTGCTGCTTCCAGTCTGCCTATTGAGGGCGCCTTCGCCGGAACGCTTACCAATAAAAATCGGTTGACCAGGTCTACATCACCGGGTGCGCCTACCACAAGTACGCAGTTCGAAGTGCAACCTGCTTTCGATCGAAGTCGCCCACTGGAAGGAAAAGTTGAGAGGCAGGAAGGATCTGAGCTGGTAGATGTTGATCAGTTTAAAGGCGGTGTTGGACAGATTGACAGCAGTCGTCAACCTCGAACTGCAGCGATCAATACATCTGGTTTGCGCAGTGGTGTCGGGCAAAGTCAGCTGCATGGCGGAGCGAATACGAATAATTTGCAAGGCGGTCTCGGCAACGAGAATTTCGGAGCGAGTGTTCCGAGCTATGGCGGAAGACCTCCGTTCAACTTGGGTGCCCCTAAGACACATCTGTCGGGAGATATTTCCGACAAGGAAATGAAACTGATCAGTAACTATGATGTCGTCGTTATGCAGGATCGTTCTAGTTCTATGGGAGAAGATGAGAACATCTTGCTTCGCAATGGTATGGGAATGCGCAAAATGTCGCGTTGGGATTGGTGCTTATATGAGGCCGCAGACTTCACGCGACAGACAAGCTTTCTTCCGAACTGGGCATTCACGCTAGTGCTGTTTTCCAGCAAGTATGACGTTTTTCACCGAGTTGCGTTCAATCAACTGCCGGCAATCTATAACAGAACAGGCATTTATATCGGTACTAAACTCGCCGACCCACTGGCGGAACAGATTTCGATGTACTTTCGCCGGCGTCAAATGGGCGAAAAGCGCCCGTTACTTGTTGCCGTAATTACTGATGGAAAGCCACAGGACGATGAGAATCTTCGAGATTTGCTGATTCAGACGACCTATCAAATGCGCGACCCCCGAGAAGTTAAGATCGTTTTCTTGCAGGTCGGTACGTCGGATGAGGGTAGTCACAAACTGTTTAAACTTGATCGCAAGTTGCAGACAAAAGGTGCCAAGTACGACATCGTCTCAGTGAAGCCCTTCTACGAGATTGCAAATGTAGGTTTGACTCGCGCGCTGCTTGATACCATTCGCAGTGGCGGGTAACAGGAACTTTTGTTGAACCGCATTCTATCGATGGCATAACGCGCAAATCACGCGACGTGTAGATTCAAACCGTCGCGTGATTGCTTTTGTTCTTGCGTCGTTCGATTCATCGCTCAAGGCTCTCAATCGATCGATGCAATAACGTTTTTTTGAGGCAACTCTGGTCGAATCTTTTACAGACCAGCGCACACTCTTGATTTTTTTCTTCTTCCGTTCTCACGATGTATATAGCGTAGAATGTTTCTGTCGAAGCCAAAAGTTTTTTTGCGTTTGAAGGAGAGCAAATGGGCGATTCTGTGGGCATCGTGTGGTTCCGATTCGATCTGAGATTGTCGGATAATCTGGCGTTGCACGAAGCCGTTTCAACTTGCGATTTCGTCGTGCCGCTTTATATCTGGAGCGAGACTGAATCTGAAAACGCCCACTGGGCGCCGGGTGCTGCGACTAAGTGGTGGCTACATCAATCGTTGAAAGCGCTGGGTGAACAACTGGTGAACGTCGATTCGGAACTTGTTATTAGAGAGGGCAACTCCTTAAAAGTTCTGCAGGATTTGATCAAAGAGACAGGCGCAGACAAGGTCTTCTGGAATCGCAGATTCGATCCGGCAGGACGCAAAGTTGATGAGCAGCTGCAAAAGAAATTAGAAGAAAATGGTATCTCGGTACACGCATTTAACTCTAATTTGCTTCACGATCCGGACCGTGTCCTCACGAAAAGCGGCACCCCCTTTAAAGTTTTCACACCATTCTGGAAGAATTTCACGGAAAATATTGAGCCTGAAGTTCCAAAGGGAAAAAATAAGAGGATTCCGTTTCCGAAGAAAAAATTGAAGTCGATCAAGTTGGACGAGCTTGCCTTGGAGCCGAAGATTGACTGGGCATCTGGCTTCCGGGATTACTTTGAACCCGGAGAAATAGGTGCGCACAAACGATTGAAAGAATTTTTGAAAGATGGCATCAACCATTACGCTACGGGGAGGAATCTTCCGAACGAGGATGGTGTCTCCATGCTTTCTCCGTATCTGCATTTTGGAGAAATCAGTCCACGTCAAATTTGGCACGAAGTTCTTGGTACCGACATCAAACCGGATCATCGAAAAGATGCTCAGACCTATCTGAAAGAAATAGGGTGGCGGGAATTCGCTCACCACGTGCTTTATCATTTCCCACATACCTGCGACAAACCATTACGAACTCAATTCGCGAAATTTCCCTGGGCACACAGTAAGAAAAATCTGGAGCTCTGGCAAAAAGGGAAAACCGGCTACCCCATAGTTGATGCCGGCATGCGTCAGCTCTGGCACACCGGTTGGATGCACAATCGCGTTCGCATGATAGTTGCCTCCTTTCTCACCAAGGATCTATTAATCAGCTGGAAGGACGGAGCCGAATGGTTTTGGGACACACTAGTTGACGCAGATCTTGCAAATAACACGTTAGGGTGGCAGTGGGCCGGCGGGTGTGGGGCGGATGCTGCACCTTACTTTCGAATTTTCAATCCGGAGTTGCAAGGCGAAAAATTTGATCCGCATGGCGAATATGTTCGACAATGGGTTCCTGAACTGAAGCGACTCGAATCTAAGTTTATCCACAACCCTTCCAAGGCACCGCCACTGGTGCTCCATGCCGCTGGTATCGAACTCGGCGAGACGTATCCAAAGCCGATGATTGACCACTCCGCCGCGAGGAAGCGTGCGCTCGAGGCGCTCGCCTCTATAAAAGGAGCCGGGGATGACGGTGATGATTATTGAGATTATGCGGCGAGTGTATAATTGAGATAGCTCTTCCAGCGAGATCCTTATGGCCTTTAATGACGATGTTCACGTTCTTTCAATCCGCTATCCGAGCCTCGCAAAAGGTTTAGGGCAGTGCGTGAATCTGGACAAGGCATTTCGGTTCCTGGAATCGGAAAATTTCCCTCTGGCGCAAATGGATGTCATTGCGCAAGATGAGTTTAGTCATGATGTCTGCGTGCCGTTCCCTGACAATCAAGCCTTCATCGTGATCGGCGCAACATGAGTAGGACATCTGACCAATGTCTCCGTGTGGGATTACAAACCGTCTCCTGATGAGTTGCTCCAGAAGCGATTAACGGATGGTTGGAAACCGCAGTGTTCTGAACTGAAAGAGGGATTGGTCATACTCGGGCACGCTGCATGTTTGATGAGCAACGATGACCTGCCCACGCAGCAATAACTGTGACCGTTCCAATAGCAGGCGATACACGTGCGCGGTTCAGGCAGAAAGTTTTTTCTGAATCCTGGTTCTCTTCCGTTTGAAAGTTAGCAGTGAGTTCTCGTCATCTAAGTGGGGAAGCAGGATTGAGAGACGCATCTCGTCCCTCGTCAGGCCTGCAGTTCGTATGGCTTTGCCTTCGACAGCCCGAATCAATTTCGGAAGGCTCCCGCGTTCCGCATGTGCGAGGATAGCAGAGTGAATGTAGCTCTGCCGACAGACAGCCATTGTGTTTCCTAGCGCAGTGGCTGCGGCTCTGACGGCCTCGACGATTGCTCGTTTTCTTGCCGTTTTACTCAACTCTTCTTCCATTCTGGCCAATTCCGCAAGCGCGATCACGCTTCCTCGCCATGTCCTGAAATCTTTTGCCGTAATGTGCTCATTTGAAATCTCGAGTAAATATGCGTTTACGTCAGCGGAGTTTACGGCCACAAGTTCATTCTCTTCGTTATGGTACGAGAACAGGAATTCCGACTCGTTGCTTTCGCAATCAGCAATTACTGCTGCCAATCCACTATCGCGACATTCAAGCTCAATTTGTTTTCCTGATTTGCCTTTGAAGTTCAAACTAATTCTGTCCATCGAGCACTCCACGTGCTCTGTCAACAAAGTCGTCGCACCATGCGATTCGTTTTCCTGGACATAACGTTTGTTTCCTATTCTGATCGAAGCTTTGTCCAACAGTCGAACAACGGCGGCGATTACTCTGCGTTTAGATAATTCCGGTGTTTTTAAATCCTTACGCACTTGATTCCGAATCTTGGTCAGCAAGCCCGCAAATATTTGCAGGCGACCATATTTGTAAGCAGCGCTCGCTTCGTGCCAGCGCGCGTGATAAATGTACTGCTTCCGCCCGGCGTCATCGTAGCCGGTCGCTTGAATGTGACCATCCGGGTTTAAACAGATCCAAACGTCCTTCCACGCCGGCGGTATCACCAACGCCTTGACTCGACTCTTCGTAATTTTGCACGTGACAGTTGAGCCGTCCGAAGCAATATATTTGAAACCTTTCCCGCTTTTCTTTCTGGTGAGGCCTTGACCAAATTCCTGGATATACTCGAGTCCGGCGCTTGCTGCCCGTTCCATCCAGGCAAGTTGTTTCTCTGTGATCGTATTATGAGTTGCCATTGTTTTCTTGCCTTCTACTTCGTGTCCGGTATGTAGCACGCATATGCGATCTTGGACCTGCTTTCGCGAAGGAAAGCCTAGTCCAATTTTTGGAGCGGTTGCGGCTTTGCGTTCACTTAGCGTTCGTTTGCCGTCACTATTGCACCATGGACGGTGGCATGCCCCAAGTTGAGCGCTAACTTGCGATGATTTTGTGATCGCAAATTGCTTGCGATGGGACTCTTCCTAGAAATCATTTCTAATCAGTACTCAGTATATGTATCTATTGGTATATTATTTTTACTCGACTCTGCTCGGACAAACTGTTTTCTCTCCGCCCATTTGCGCTATTTCTCTCTTCCGCGCCTCAATGAAAAAAGTTCTTTATTTGGAAGACAGTCTTCTGGACTCGACCCTGGTCGAGACTGCTTTGCGGGCAAAGCTACCGGAGATTCAGCTGAAAATTGTCTCGAACATAGAGACATTTAGAAGCGCTCTGGAGACCGAAAAGTTCTTCGCGGTTCTTTGTGACAACACCACTGTAGACGAGGATGAGCTCACCTCGGTAAAGCTAGCGAAGAAAACTCAGCCCGCGGTTCCAGTAATCGTTGTTTCCGGTCACAACGATGAACTTCGTGCGGCTGGAGCGATCAATGAAGGAGCCTTTGCCTACCTCAACAAGAGCGAGTTGTGGCGTTTGACCTTCATACTTTCAAGGCTGTCGGCGGGTCGTCCACTGAGTACAAATAATTTGCCTCCGCCGCCGGGCATTGTCACGGCATTCGCGGAGACGGAGTTTGCTGGTAATGATCTGGGTGATGAAGAATCGCCTGCAAGTTGCGATTACTGATATCTAGCTTAGTGCCAACGCGCGCATTTTGGAAAACAAATCGAGCCGCTAGCTTCTGTGCGGAGATCTGACATGCGAATGATCTGACCTTTCTCGATATCGTTGCGTGCAAAATTGTCCGTCGCGATAGTCACGATTGGAAGCGCGTCCTCTGGCTGTTTCCATCGTTCGATCGAGCGTTCGCCGAGCATGAAATCTTCGATTTTTGTGTCGCGAGCGATCGGTTGTAACGCGTATACCACCTGTGCTTGATTGGATTGAAAGTAGTATTCGCCATGTTCGCTGGCATGGCTCGCGTACTCTTCCGGCATTGAGTATTTGATGCCGAAAATCACGCCGCCTATCAAGCACAGGACGATTAGAAACATGGCGGCAGGTTTTGTCATATACAAGGATTATAGCCTGGGAAAGGTTTTGAAGGTTTTATCTGAAATCTGATCAGTTTTAAGCGCGGGGTGTTATATTTAACGATATGGTTAAGCATTGCCAACCGCTAACATAATCGAAGGCGGTAATGCGCTGTGTTGTTAGCTCCAGCTCCAGACAAATAAAAACGATTTCCACAGGAATTGAACATGGTCAAGAAAGTTGTTTTAACAGTACTCGCTCTAGTCGGCGTCGCTGCTGCGGCTATAGTCGCTATCGCCGCCGCTAAGCCTGATCACTTCTCGTTCGAGCGGAAGGCGATCGTCAAAGCCCCTCCTGAACGCGTTTACCCTCTCATAAGTAATTTCCACGAGTGGCCCAGATGGTCGCCATGGGAGAAGCTCGATCCAAAGATGAAGCGAGATTACAGCGGTCCAGAGTCAGCCGTCGGATCGGTTTATGCCTGGGACGGAAATAACGACGCCGGTGTCGGAAAGATGACCATAACTGAACTCTCCGCTCCCAATCTGGTTAAACTCAATCTCGATTTCATCAAGCCGTTTGAGGCCAAAAATCAAGTAACGTTCCAGATCACGCCGCTAAACGAAAATGAATCGCAGGTCAGTTGGAAAATGGAGGGAGATTCTCAGCTGTTTCCATGCAAGATAGTAAGCGTCTTTTGCAGCATGGATGATATGTGCGGCAAAGATTTTGACGCGGGATTGGCCAGCATCAAATCGATTGCAGAGAAACAGAAAGTAGCATCGCAAGAGTAATGAGCTCGGCTTGTGATTAAGTCCAACGCACAATGGTTCAACCTGGCACACAATGGTTAAACACTACAGCGAACAACTCGATAGAACATTTTTCGCACTATCTGATCCCACGCGCAGAGCGATTATCGGAAATCTTGCGAAAAAGGGACCTTGCTCCGTACTTGAGCTTGCAGAGCCGTTCAACATGTCTTTGCCTGCGATTTCAAAACATTTGAAATTACTTGAAAATGCAAACCTTGTTACTCGCGAACGCAAAGGACGCGTTCACTACCTGACACTTGTGGGAGGACCCATGTCAGAGGCTAATGATTGGCTCGAGGCCTATAGCCGTTTTTGGCAGACGCACCTGGATGCGTTTGAAGAATACTTGAATGAAACAGGAGAATCTGAAAATGACGACGACGTGCAAAGTACAGCCCACGGTGCTGGAGATAACGAAAGTTCTCAAGGCCCCGGTCGAGAGAGTTTATAAAACATGGACGGAACCGGAGCACATGGCGAAGTGGTTCGGTTGCGCAAAGACTGGAACTGTGCAGATCGAACAGGATTTGCGCGTCGGCGGAAACTTCAGAGTCGAAATGCACTGCACCGATGGCGAGATTGCAATTGTGCATGGAACCTTCAAGGAAATTGAACCGAACAAGAAGCTCGTCTACACATGGACTAATAATTCACAAGAATTTCCTGCCGAAGACACTCTTGTCACTGTGCTCTTCATGGGCAATGGAAAGGAAACCGAGTTGCGTTTGAAGCACCAGAATTTCGCCAAAGAAATTTCGGCTCAGGGTCACAGCATGGGTTGGGGCGCATCGCTTGATAAGTTTGAAAGCTTGTTCAGTGATGACGCTGCTTGACGCGAGTTTTGAAACTAGCGTGAATGCTCGCGCGAAACCTTGTTCGAATCTTGATAAACACACGAGCGTGACGCTCATCATAGGAGAGTAAAGATGTCACAAGAAAAATGGATTCCGGATGGTATCACGTCCGTTACGCCGCATTTTGTTAGAAAGGATGCCGCAAAGGCGATCGAGTTTTACGAAAAGGCCTTTGGTGCCGAGGTGAAGCAGCGCTTGAACACGCCGGACGGCAGAGTTATGCACGCTTGTCTGAAATTCGGAAACGCTGCAATTTTTATCTGCGATGAATTTCCTGAATGCGGTCCTGCTCTAGAACCACAAACAGAAAAGAACGCGCATGTGACCATTCACTTGTTTGTAGAAGATGTAGATGCCGCCTTCAAGCGTGCCACTGAAGCCGGTGCTAAAGCGCTGATGCCGCCAACCGATATGTTCTGGGGTGATCGTTATAGCCGTTTGCAAGACCCCTTTGGTCAGATGTGGAGCATTGCAACTCATAAAGAACAGCTCAGCCAGGAGCAGTTGGAGAAGAATATGGCCGAAGCTATGCAACAAATGGCTGGCGCCGCCAAGTAATCTTAACCGGCCTTGTGATTAGGCGCGTACTCGAGTGAGAATCTCAGAAAAGTAAACAGAGTCAGATGGTTCGTCTGACTCTGCTACTGTTTACGCGTCGGGTAAACTCTTTTTGTGGCGTCGCGGCTTGCGGTGCTGCGAACGCGACCAAGCCTAGTGGGTTAATGCGTGTTTCAACGCCGCTTCAAGCTCCGGATATCTGAATTTGTAGCCTGATTCCTCGAGCTTTGTAGGTTTAACGAGTGTGCTGGAGAGAAGCAGTTCATCAGCCATCTCGCCCAGTAAGAGCCGCAACCCAAAGGCTGGGACTGGGAAAACTGTCGGGCGATGTACAACACTACCCAGCGTATTCGTAAATTCTTTATTGGTCACCGCATGTGGTGCTACAAGGTTGACCGGACCGGATAAACTTTCTGTGTTCAAGATGTGAATAATGGCTCCGACCTCGTCGTCCATGGAGATCCAGCTCATGTATTGTCGTCCATCACCGAGCGGTCCGCCCAGCCCCGACATGATAGGTGGAAGCATCTTTGCTAACGCACCTCCTCTCTTTGATAGCACAACTCCGGTTCGAAGATTTACTACTCGGATTCCTGCTTTCTTCGCCGCTTCCGTAGCATTTTCCCAGTCCTTGCATACCTCGGAGAGAAAGTCGAAACCGCCACTCGCCGATTCGTCGACAATAGTGTCACCACGCTCACCGTAAAAACCGATTGCAGAGCCGCAGATAAAAACTTTGGGCGGATTTTTCAACGCGGCGAGCGCCTTGGAAAGTTGGTTGGTGGAGCGAACGCGACTCTCGCGTATTTCTTTCTTCTTCTCATCCGTCCATCTTCCCGACGATATATTTTCTCCTGCGAGATGAATGACGGCGTCGACCCCTTCCAGACAAACAAGATTTTCGCCCTCACCGTTCTGGTCCCAGAATATCTCACTGGGTGATTCGCTCGCCTTCCGAACTAGATGAATGACTTGATGTCCATCATTGGTGAGTCTGGTTGCGAGCTCGGAACCTATTAGCCCGTGCGAGCCGCTGATTGCTATCTTCATGCTCTCGTCCTCTCTACCCATCTGTCTGAGCCTCTCGTCCACCAGCCGAGACTCGACTTCTTCTCTTATTAGACCGGGTTGAGGTGAACGTTGGGTGAGCGGAGGGGGTAAATTCAAGCTCGTCTCGACTTCCGTACCAGGTGGCCCGACCGCCCCGTCCGGACCTGCGTGTTCACCGCCTGTTCACGCAGCGGGAATATAATTGGAGAAAGACTCTAACCGCCCGAGGGCGGCGCCTGAAAACCACGTGGGAATTCTCATGAAGCCGGATACCGACAATCATATTAAGACAAGCCCGTTCGGTACTCTGAAGGCCTCCGAGCACCATCTCCGAGTACTTGAGAACGCGGTGCAGTCAGCGCGCAACGGCATAGTAATAACGGATCCCTTACTACCGGACAATCCAATCATCTTCTCCAACATTGCATTCAGCGAATTGACCGGATACGAGTTGAGCGAAATCATTGGAAAGAATTGCCGCTTCTTACAGGGGATGGACAGCGATCAGGCTGAGCTCGATGTTCTCCGCTCTGCGATTAAAGAAGAGAAACCGTGCATCGTGACGCTGCGAAACTATAAGAAGGATGGCACACTCTTCTGGAATGAATTGAGCGTAGCTCCAGTGATGAACGAAGATGGGATTTGTGTCAACTTCATAGGCGTCCAGAACGATATAACTGCAAGAAAAGAGGCTGAACGACAAGTATCCGAGTTTCATTCCATGGTCTCCCATGAGTTACGCACGCCACTCACGTCTATCAAAGCTTCACTGGGTCTGGTTGAGGACGGTGACGCCGGACACATCCCCGCACCAGCGAAGCGACTTATACAGATAGCAACGCAAAACGCCCAGCGCCTTTTGAAACTTGTCGACGACATTCTGGACCTGAAAAGAATGGAGTCTGGAAAGCTTCAATTGAACTTCACCATCGTCAATCCGGACGAACTTGTGGAGGATGCAGTGAATTCGCTTAACGAACTAGCGAAGGCGAATGGTGTTTCCTTTGAAAAGGAAATTGCTACAACTCGTGCTTTCTGCGCGGATCCGGAGCGTGTCACGCAAGTGCTCTTCAATCTAATCGGAAATGCGATTAAGTTTTCCCCGTCGAATGGGAAAATAACTATCAGAGTTGAAGATGAGGGCAAACAAATCCGATTCTCAGTAAAGGACGAAGGACCGGGCATCGCTCAGGATCAACAAGGCAAGCTGTTTCACAAGTTTTCACAGGTTGACTCCTCCGATACGCGACCGCAGCCTGGAAGTGGTTTGGGTCTTTCAATTTCCAAAAAGATTTTGGATTTGCATGGGGGCGAGATAGGCGTAGTTAGTAGGCACGGTGAGGGTGCGCTCTTCTGGTTCGCACTGCCAGTAGTGCCAAAGGTGAATGGTTAAGGTTATGGCAAAAATTCTAGTAGCTGAGGATGACCGAGACCTGGCAGAAGTGGTGAGCTTCGCTCTGCAATCTAAGGGGCACATGGTGCAGGTCGTTCATGACGGCAAACAGTGCAGCGATTATCTCAGCACCTGCGAGTACGACCTAATAATACTAGATTGGATGATGCCCTGGAAATCTGGTTTGGAGATATGCCAGTGGTTTAGAGCTAAAGGCGGCCGCACTCCAATTTTGATGCTGACCGCCAAGACTAAGATGGACGACCGCGAACTTGGTCTCGACAATGGTGCCGACGATTATTTGACCAAGCCATTCGATCAACGCGAACTTGCTGCGCGTGTGCGGGCCTTACTACGCCGCCCGGATGTGGTTGTGGGAAATGTTCTGAAAGCTCATGATATTCAACTTGATACAGTTTCTTGCATTGTCACCAGGGGCGGTGCCGAAATTCATTTGCGACCGAAAGAGTTCAGTCTGCTCGAATTCTTCATGCGACATCCTAATCAAACCTTTTCCACTGATGCATTACTCCGGCGTGTTTGGCTTGATGACTCAGCCGCTACGCCCGACAATCTGAAGACGCATATCAAGATGTTGCGTCAGAAACTCGATACCAATCGAGCGGAATCGATGATAAAGACCATCCGCCGGCGCGGATATGTGATGACGACTCAGGATGGGATGTCGGAGTTCGCCGACGAGTGAACTATCGTTGTCTCGCTGACTGGGAATAAACGCCTCGCAACATCTCGTAAAGATTTCTGTAATGAGCCGGACTGGTTTTTCTCACGCCTTTCCGTCGCTGCGGCGTTTCGAGCAACCTTCGTTTGAGCTGGCTTGAAAGGCCATCTTTAATATTGCTAACGATTGGGAGAAGTCAAGTCTTGGGTGTTACTATCCTTAAACGCCCGAGTGGCGCAGCATAGACACGTCTTCTCCAGGAGTTTCCAATGCCGAAGTGGAACAAACCCCTTGCGCTTGGCGCAGCGCTTATCTCTTTCCTGCAACCATCTGCGGCATGGGCTGACGGTCGCGGTCAAAATCGTGGACAAGACTGGCAGGCAGCGCATTTCCTGGAGCTTCACGGGATGTCGCGCGCTGAGCGACATTTGATGCGAGCGGAACAGCGTGATGCTCGCATTGAGGCTCGCATGGATCGTGTTCCTCGATCGTCAGTCGATGCCAGCACCATGGTGCGCAACTTGAGCCGACCTGTACAACCGGCTTTTAGTCTAGGCATGCTGCCGAATAATCTCAACTTGAAGTCGATGAAGAACACCATCAACTTGAAAAAGTTTGGTTTGTTGGAACCGGTAACCATCACTGCCGGCGGCAAGCAAATCGTTATAGACGGTTCCTCAAGACTGACAGCGGCTGAGGCTGTTGCGGTCCGGCAAATATTAACCACTGGAACGCAAACCATCGAGCTTTCCGCAAAAGGTGAAGCCGTCGGCGGCTCGATGGTGCTCAACCAAGATTCCGGTCAGCAACTCGGTCGTTTGATTATTCCGACTGGTGTCACTGTCATCGATAACGGCACCACAGGCGAGATTTCTGTGCGTGGCAACATCATCAACCAGGGTTCGTTGTATGCACTTTCGAGTAGCGACGGAAACTCTACGACGATCACCGCGCGCAACATCATCAACAGCAAAGGCGGTCTAGTTACCGGCGCAGTGCCGACGACGCCCAGCGTCGACTTTGGCGATCTCACGCATGGCGTGGACCTTACGCTCATCGCGCAGAATGGCATCTATAACTCTGGTGATATCACAGGTGGTGCTGGAAATTCGAACGTTCACCTGACCACCAACAATCTTCAGAACAATGGTTCAATTTCGTCCATCGACGGTTCGCTGAACATTGACGCGCTCAACAGCCGCGGTAACGTGCGAATCAATAACGTCGGCGGAACGATGTCCGCCACCGCTGGCGATATCAACATTGGAAGCAACAACCTCGCGTTCACCAGAGAGATAAACATTCTTGGAGGCGATTACAACTCCAAGAACTTGAATTTGAACGGTGGTAATGGCGTTATCAACGGCGTCTTGGGTAATGTCAGCGGCAAAATGAATACGTCGGCGCGTATCGCGCACGTCGGAACCAATACGGAAACGCTGGTGCTCGGTAACACTTGTATCACAGGCGACCCGACCTTTTGGAATACTGGAAACATCGATATACAGGGCGATATTATTGTCAACGAAGCGCTATCGATATTAGCAACGGGCAATATTACTGACACATCCGGTGTTCAGCACATAATTAGAGCAAGAGCCGACAACGGTTCCGGAAAAGAAATCAATATTATCGCTGGTGCGGACCTGACCTCATCGTCAGGAACCAAGAGCCCGATAATCGGACCTTTTCCAGGCACCGGTTCAGCGATACCGAATGGCGCCAAAGTGACCGTTAAGGGACCGTCTGCAGGGGGTGGCAACATAGATCTAGGGATCAGCATAATCGACGCTAGCGCGCAGAAACAGACCAATGGCAACGGTGGGAATGTCACACTCATTGCGTATTCGGATACGAACGGCGCTAACGGAAAAATAAAGATCTTAGGTTTTGACTCCAGTGTGCCCGGTGATGTGAAAACCAGCATCAATACAGGTGCTAGCGGTTTTGGAGTGGATGGGCACGTCATGATAATTGGCGGCGGCACGGGTGCTGACGCGATTAACATTGGTTCGATAAACACCATTGGTGGTGGCGGTGGCGTCGGCAACGTGACGATTTCCAACTCCAATGCGGTTGGGACCGGAATCGCGTCCAGTAACGGGACTCTCGCAGGAAACCTTGCTCCGGGGGCACTCCTTGGTGGAACTATAACAACCAATATTATTCAAACCGGTGGCGGTTTCCTCAAAATCGAAACTGGTGGAACAGCTGACCTTGGTAAAACGCTTGGTAGTACCAACGGTATCACTTCAACGATCTCCGCGTTCTATATAGGAACTGGCGGCGCGCTCACTGTTAATGCGGACAAAATAAATGTGCTGGGTGACGTCCGTGCCGATGGTGGGCCTGGAGTTCCTGGTCTCAGTGCGGGCGCCGGAGGAAAAGGCGGATCTGGAACTATTGCCGGGAATGGAGGCGCTCTAACCCTCGCATCCGGTGCCGGTGGTGTCACAGTATCTTCGGGTAAGTTTGTTCTCGCCATCGGTGGATCGGGTGGCGTAGGAACTGCGGGTGGAACAGCCAAACCCGGGAAGGGCGGATTGAGTGGCGGTGATGGTGGCGATGGTGGAAATGGCGGAAAAGTTACAATAACCTCTACCACTGGAGATATCGTCGTAAATTCCGGAGCGATAATTGCAGCGTCCGGTGGAGCCGGTGGCAATGGTGGTGCTGGCAGTGCTGGCTCTAGCGGAGCCAAGGGTGGCGCCGGAGGTTCAGGTGGCAACGGCGGAGCGGCCGGAGACGGCGGCACATTGCTGATTCAAACGGGATCCGGCAACATCAATCTTGCGCTTGCCAGTCAGGTTTTAGCTGGTGGTGGCATCTCGCCGCTTAACCAGGGTGGAAATGGCGGTGCTGGTGGAGCCGGTGGAGCAGGTACCGCTGGAGCCGGCGGCAATGGCGGTGCCGGTGGTAACTCTGGAAATGGTGGAGCGGCAGGTAAGCTTACGATTACATCTTCTTCCGGGAACATAAGTCTTGGCGCGATTCAGAACAATGGCGGAGCCGCTGGAACTGCAGGCGCTGGCGGTGGTGGCGGTTCCGGTACAGGTGGTAATGGTGGCAAAGGCGGTGCCGGTGGCGCTGGTGGTAATGGTAGCGCCGGTGGTGTTCTGACAATTGACGCCAACGGGTCTGGAACTATTACGACCAACAATGCCATACAGAGTTTCGGCGGCAGCGGTGCCAGTGGTGGCGCAGGCGGTGCTGGCGGATCCGGAAGTGTTGCCGGTGGTTCTGGCGGCGCAGGTGGTGCTGGCGGTCAAGGTGGCAATGCCTCGATTGTCGATATGTCTACTGAGTCAGGAGCTATTCTCGTAAACAACGCATCCGGCGCGGCAAGCCTCGGTGGTAACGGTGGCAATGGTGGTGCGGGTGGTAATGCCGGCACGGGAGGCAGCGGTTCTGGTGGTAGTGGAGGCAACGGCGGCAACGCAGGAAGCGCTGGCAATGCCAACCTCGTAAAAGTGTCTTCAACCAGTGGTAATATTGGCATTACCGGCGATGGTACGAGCGCAGGCTTCATTGTTGGTGGTGGCTTGAGTGCTCAGGGCAGTGTCGCCGCTGGAAATGGTGGCGCAGGCGGTGCTGGTGCTAATGGTTTCAGCGGCGGTGCCGGCGGTTTCGGTGGTAATGGCGGCTCGGTCGGTAGTGCGGGAACGCTCCAGGTTACTTCAAACACTGGCAACATCGATTTCAGTCAAAAAATTGTCATCATTGCTGCAAGCGGAGATGCCGGAAGTGGAGGCAGTGGCGGCAAAGGCGGCGATGCCACCAACTCGGCTGGAGATGGCGGTAACGCAGGTAGTGGGGGTACTGGTGGTACCGGTGGCGTGGGTGGTACCATGAACATCAGCACCGGTGGATCGGTAACGACTGGTGATAAGTTCACTGCGGATGGTTCCGCCGGCGGTGCCGGTGGTAACGGTGGTGTCGCAGGCAACGGCGGCAGCGCGTCCGGCGATGGCGGCTCCGGGGGCTCCGGTGGAAATGGTGGCGCCGCCAACAAAGGTGGCAGCATCACGATTTCGGCGCAGAACGTCAATATGAATAACTTCACTGCCAACGGATCAAGATCCGGCAACGGTGGTAACGGTCAGAATGGTGGTACTGCAGGCTCCACCGGAAACGGTGGCAATGGTGGCAGTGGCGGAAACGGCGGAGCTGCAGCCGGCGGTGGTACTGTAAAAATTACATCCACTTCCAACACAAATGCGAACGGAATCACGGTATCCGTTAAAGGTACAACAGACGGAAGTCAAACCGGTGGTAACGGCGGAAACGCCGGAGCCGGAGCAGCAGCGGGTGCATCTGGAAGTAAAACCAGCGGTGGTAATGGCGGCAATGGTGGCAGTGCTGGCGGTGGTTCTACAGCTGTCGGCGGGAATATAATATTGACGACTACTGCGGGCACGATCACTGCAAACGCTCTTAGCGCCAACGGCAATCTTGCCGGACTCGCTCGGAACGGCGGCGTTGGTGGCAATGGTGGCACGACTTCCAGTAATGGTGATGGCGGAAACGGTGGAAGTGGCGGCACAACAGGAAAAGGCGGAGCGATTACTGTCGGGTCAACGACCGGCACTATAAATGTTGTGGGTCTTTCTGCAGCGGGTCGAGCGGCCTCGGATGGAGGAAACGGAGGGAATGGTGGCAACACCGGGACCTCAGGCGGCGATGCCGGAAACGGGGGGGCTGGTGGCTCGTCCGGCGGCGGTGGAAGCATCACAGTAAGTACCACTACCGGAGCGATTACGGCCAATAATGCGAACGCTTCCGGTAACGATAAAAATGGAAGTGGTGGAAATGGTGGCACTGGCGGTTCCTCTGGAAATGGAGCTGGCGGAGACGGCGGCGCTGGTGGGGCAACTGGTGGCACCGGTGGTGGTGGCTCTATCAGTATCACTTCGACATCCGGCGACATAACGGCCCTGGGCGCAGATGCGAGTGCCGGCGTGGCGACCGCTGGCACTGCCGGAAACGGTGGCACCGGCGGAGCCGGTACGACTTCAGGTGGAGGAGGCGGTGCAGCTGGCTCGACCGGTAATGGTGGCGCTGGTGGTTCCATCAAAATCACTACAGGTACGTCCAACACGGTCACTCTGGATACCTTGAATGTATCAGGGGGAAGCATCTTCAGCCCGGGGGCGACTGGTGGCACCGGTGGAAGCGGACCAGGCAAAGGCGGAGGCTCGGGCGGTAAAGCTGGAAACGGTTCGTCGGGCGGATCCGGCGGAACCATCAATCTAACGGGGGCGGTAACCGGTCTGACTACAGTGACTGCTGACGGCGGCGATGCGCAAGCGGGCGGTGACGGCGGCGTCGGGGGCGCTGGCGGACCGAAAGGCGGCAAAGGCGGACCTGGAGCCACAGGCGGAAATGGCGGCAATGGCGGGACCGTCACGAGCAACGCTGCTCTGGGCGTAACTCCGACTGTCAGTGGTGGGACCGGCGGCGCTGCCGGTTCCGGCGGGACAGGTGGAACCGGAACCAAACCCGGCAAAGCTGGAAAGCCCGGCAAAGCAGGCGTCGACGGCACCAATGGCTCCGTAACGCCATAGAGCAGATTCTCTTCAATAATCCGGCACAAACGCTTTGATGTCTATTGAGGTTGCTGAGCTTTTTTGCCTGAGGACTTTTACAATCTAACAGACTGGGTGGGCACAGCGAGGAATCATTTTGATTTGCAGATTGCACTCAAGCCGGGCGCGGGCGCTGTTGTCGATAGCAATCGTTTTGTCCGGACTCTTCCCATCTGTCTCGCTTGCAGAGAGCCGCTTCGAGAAGCAGGCACGGACGAATCAGCGAATGCTCGAGCGCGCATTGCTGAACGCCCCGAATGACGCCAACCTGCTAATGGCAAAAGTAAACTATTTAATAGCCCAGAAGAGTTATGATGCGGCCCTGTCAATTTGCGCCGAACAATTAAAAGTAGCTCCCGTTCAAGCTGTGCATGAACTCTCTGATTACGCTCTGCACTACTACAGCTCCGTCCAAGCAGTCCCAACGAGAGGGAAGTGGTTGTGCCGCAAGGCCGAGATTGAATATGAGCTTGACCGCTTCGATGAAGCGCTAGAAGACTGCGAAGCGAGTCTAGCAACTTATTGCGAAGAACGGACGCGAGCGTACTTTCTTAAGAGCAGAATTCTATCTGCGATGGGCCGCCTGGGCGAATCCTGTAGTGCCTTTGACACCGGTGTTTATCTGGTTTCGGAGAGTTCAAGCCGCGATCGTTATCCGATTTCCCAGTACATGCGAGACACTGCACTTCAAATCGGCGTTCGCAAAGACCCGATAAAAGAAAGCGTTGACTCATACGTAGACAGTTATGCGGCAGAAAAATTCCAGCCGCGAATTGAACATGCCGATGATCTGCTGGAAATCATTTATAAACTAGCTAATTTGAAGGCACCGGATTCGGTGGCTCAACTGAGGGGGGTCTTGAATTCAGAAGTATGCTACGAGACCCGTAAGAAAAATGCTGGTTATACTCTCTTTGCTCCGAGTGAAAGCTGGAGGAGCGGCTATTTTGTGAAAAATATTGGGACTTTTGCGAGAAACGAGCTAAATTTAAAACCAGACATCTTGTATGCATGCGTATCTTCGGACAAGGTCAAGGCGAAGTTCGGTGAACCGTATCGTACAGATGGCATTGTCTTTCATTCTGATCCAACCTCGCTTCGATACATCACACCGGAGTACGAGTTGATATTCAGCTTTAGTCATAGTGGAAGCAGGGCCCTAATGAACGTGCAAGTCCTCTGGAGCAGCGATGAGTATAAGACTGCTGTCGCTGAGGCTAAGGTTAACCGTCAGACGCGGGAAGCAGCAGAAGGTATCGAGTCTGTTGCAATCGTTCAGAATGTTAGACAACTTATTGGAATGGAGTTACCGACCAAGGAAGTCGTAGAGAAACTTTTTGGGCATAAACTCAACCCCTTCCGACTAACAGAACCCAGGAGTTGGTCCCTGGGTTATCAAAATCCAAACTACAACGGCCCAGTTGATACCGACTATCAGCTCACTTTTGCGCCACTTGGCACGGTAGACACGGACGCCCAACTTCAAATTAGTCCAGGAACCCAGAATCACAAAATTAACAGAAAACAAGTCGAGTCAGTTTTCCCTTGCACCATCATAAGTACCGAGCCAAGCCCGAAACCAAGCAAGGCGCGGTTGACCAAAGCGAGCTACAAAGGTAAATTCGCTTCGCTGACTATGGAATTCGATAACAATCAACCGGGCTCGCCCGTGGGGCGAATTCTGTTGTGGTGGCAGGGCAAAAACGCGGCTCGAACACTTGAGGAATACGAGAAAGAACAATCGGTCAATACAATTCTTGTCGATGCCGATTGTGCGATTTCGCAACGCGACTTTGAGCGGGCTCGCTTCTTGTTGGACAGAGCGTTCAATCGGGCTGAGAATTCTGGTCAGAGAACGACAGCATTCGAGCAACTATCGAAGGTCAGAGCTGGTTACTTGAAACTGTTCACTTATTTGAAGAAGCCGGGGGAAATAGCCTACCTGAAGAAGGTTTCTTGTGCGCAATTGCGAGGGGATTTACTAAACCCCGAGGAGCTTTCGCTGTATGACGGCGTATTCTTCCCAACAGACCGCCAGTTAAGGGGGCGATGGAGAGTGAACAAAAACTCATCTGGGAGTTCCTTGGAGTGCACAAAGCTTGGCATGTTCATGGCTCGGAATGCCGAAGATGAAACCGCGATGCGGAAACTTTATCCATACGGTACCGACGGCAGTTTCGACATTGAATGTCCTCCTGCGCAACTGGTGGATTCCATGTACTTCGATTTGATGGCGAAATAGAGAGGAGGACGCCGGTTCAAAAGGTTGTCATGGTATTGCGTGAATCTGTTGAACCGAGCTGGCGAGCCGCAGAACGTAATCTGCCCCTGATTCAGTGTACCGGTATGAGCGATATGTCATACTGTGTCTTCCTAATCGAGGCAGCTTCGCTGTTAAGTCTCTGCGGGCTGTGGCGTCTTGACTGACCGCCTCGACGATTGGTGTTTGCCGATCATGGTGCACCACAGGTGGTGCAAGAAACCCGTCAGCATGCAGTTAACTTCAAAGGAGAAGGTTATGGTAAAACGGTTTTTGGGCGCATTTGCAATCGCGTCGCTCGTTGCGGCACCGGCGATTGCTGCGGACTATCCGAAGATCGCATATGATGCGAAGTACACTATGAAGTCGCCACAGGGATCTTCTGAGATGCGCATGGCTTCGGACGGCGCAGGCAAACTTTTGACTGCCACAAAGATGGCTGGGATGTCGACAACCTCGATCGTGGATTACACGAATATGACCAGCACCACATTGATTGACGCCAACAAAATGGCGATGGTTAACAAACTTCCCGCGACTCAGAAGTACATGGGCGATGCCGATGCAATCAAGAAAAATGGTGGCAAAGATCTCGGCAGTAAAACTATCGCTGGTCATCCGTGCCACGGTTGGGAGTACACCACTGATGGTGCCAAATCAGAGTGTTGGATTGGTGATGACATCAAAACGATGGTTCAATCAACGAGCACTACCAAGCAAGGCAAAACTGTCATGACGCTTACGAGCTTCAAGGCTGGCGCTCCGGCTGCGAGTGATTTCAAAATTCCGGCAGGATACAAAATGATGAAGGTTCCTGGCGCTGGTTAAATCCTGAAATGCTTATCTATCGAGCGTTTGCAGTTTGATTCCAGTATCTGAAAAGTAACTGAGGATCCGATCGGATACCTGCTCGTCACGTTGGAGAGTAACAATTACCTCCCACGGGACGGGCTTTTCCGCGATCATGGTTACCAAAAATTGGAGATCACAACTTATTCGTTGTAAGTCGTTTTAAAATTTGTCTGTTGCCATCGGCAATAGTCGTAGTTGGACATATGGAAAAAATATGAAACTCAAACCTCTATTCCTTTCAGTAGGCCTCGCATTCATGATTAACTCAGCTGCAACGGCTGCAGAAACGCCGAAACTTGAATTTCCTCAACCGAGCCCGTCCTGCACTCTCAAGCAACGCGTCGGTTTGACGGATGTCGAAGTCACTTATTCGAGACCCGGTAAAAAAGATCGCGAGATTTTCGGAACGGTCGTACCATACGACAAGGTTTGGCGCACCGGAGCTAACGCAGCTACTAAACTGGTTTTCAGTACTCCCGTCAAATTGAATGGCAATGAAGTTCCCGCTGGCACTTATGCATTGATGACCATTCCAGGCAAAGAAGAATGGACCGTTATAATCAACAAGAACACCGATCAGTGGGGCTCTTACAAGTACGACGAGAAACAAGATCTTGTTCGGTTCAAGGTTAAACCGGTCGAACTCGCGAAATCAGTCGATGCATTCACAATTGAATTCAACGATATTCGCGATGAATCCTCGAACTTGAACCTCACATGGGACAAAACATCTGTTCCGATCAAGCTCGAAGTTTCTTACGTTGAAAAACTGATGGCTGACATCGATAAAGTGATGTCATCTGATGATGCTAAGAAACCGTACTTCCAAGCAGCGGCGTTTTATTTCAATCACGGCGGCGACCTGGCTAAGGCAAGCAAGTGGGTTGATCAAGCAATAGCTGAGCGCGAGGCGTTTTACATCGTTCACCTGAAGGCTCAAATTCTTGCAAAACAGGGCGAGAAAAAAGAAGCGCTTGCAGCTGCGAAACGTTCAAGCGAACTTGCTGAAAAAGCCAATGACGGCGCTTACATCAGATTGAACGACGAACTTATCAAAAAGCTCCAGTAGTTTAGTGGTAAAACGTTGAAGGTATCTAAGGAATCATCATTCAAGAAGTGGCGTTGTGCAATTGCCCTAATGGCTTGCGCAACGTCGCTTTTTGCGTGCTCCGATGTGCCGGCGCTTGGAGCGGATAAACCGAATTTGAGTTTAAAAATGCACACTGAATCTCCGAAAGAAATACTGCATCAGCTCGAGAGTTTTCGGCAGATGGGAAGCGTTCTCTATGTAGCGGCGCACCCGGACGACGAGAACACTGAGTTGCTGACTTATCTAGCGCGCGGCCGCAAATACCGCACTGCCTATTTGTCGCTCACTCGCGGAGATGGTGGGCAGAATGTGTTGGGCGCGGACTTGGGAGATAAACTTGGTCTGGCGCGAACTCAAGAACTTCTTGCTGCCAGGCAGATAGACGGCGCTCATCAGTTTTTCTCACGCGCAATTGATTTCGGTTTTTCGAAGAATTATCAGGAGACTCTTAGCGTTTGGGATAAACAAGAAATTCTTTCAGACGTTGTTCGAGTAATTCGTAAGTTTCGTCCGGATGTCGTTATTACTCGTTTTTCACCGAAGCCTGGTGGCACCCACGGACATCACACAACGTCAACAATTCTTGCGCAGGAAGCGTTTAAACTGGCTGGCGATCCGAAGGCGTTCCCTGAACAGAAGCTTGAACCCTGGCAGCCTAAGAGGATCTTCTGGAACTGCTCGATCTGGCAAAAGGACAAAATAGGCGACGCTGAGATTTTGAAAATTGATGCGGGCGGAAAAGATTCGGTGACGGATGAGACGTATCATTCTCTTGCGAGAGCCAGTCGTGCAATGCACAAGACACAGGGATTCGATACTTTCCAATTCCCCGGCGACAAGAATGAGCAGCGCACCGAGCAGTTTCAATTACTCGATGGCGAGCCTGCTACGACCGACATCATGGACGGTGTCATTACCAGCTGGAAACGTGTCGAAGGTGGCGATGCAATTGACAGGGAAATTGCGGATATCATCGGTCGATTTGATGTAATGAAACCGGCGAAAAGCGTGCCCGGAATACTGAAACTTCGCATAGCGCTGGACAAGCTGCCAAACAAAGACTCGATCGTCAACGAGAAGCGAGAGCAGCTTGATTTGATACTGCAAGAATGTCTCGGCTTGAAGACAGAGACAACTGTTTTCAACGCCGATGTTGTGCCCGGAGAGCAGATGAAATTGCACGGCTCTGCTGTGATCAATTCTGATGCACCGAATGCGGTGAAGTGGATAGCGGTGAAGTATCCGCTGCTGAAGAAAGAAGTGATGCGAAATGTCGAGCTCAAGCCGTACGCCGCAAGTACCTTCGAAGAGACGGAGACGATGCCGGAGCATGCGCCTTTGACGCAGCCGTACTGGCTTCGAGCGGAGGGAACGCCTGGTGTGTTTCATGTTGAAGAACAGGATTTAATAGGTACTCCTGAAAATGCGCCATCGTTTCCGATTGAAAACGTTTTTGAAATCGATGGACAGACGCTCGTCGTGCGAGATGAACCCGTACAGATATCTACGGATGCTGCCGGAAATCAGATTCGTCGTCGGCTGGACATAATTCCTCCCGTATCCATGCGTTTCACCACTGAAGTAGCTATTATGAATCCGGGAGCTTCGAAATCTGTCGAGGTCGAGATTAAGGCGGCTCGCGGTGGCTCAAAGGGAAGTTTGAAGTTGGATGTGCCCTCTGGATGGAAAGTTGAGCCAGATAAGCAAGCGTTCGACTTAGCTGATGTTGGTCAAGTGGGCCACTTTACGTTTAAACTCACCGCGCCGAACAAGCCTGGTTCTGCTCGCGTTCTGGCGGAAGCCGATATAAACGGTTTGAAGTATCACAATCAGCGTATCGAGATAAGCTATCCACACTTACCTCGTCAGTTGCTTCTGCCACCGACCGTAGTGAGAGCAGTTAGTCTGGATTTAAAAACGCTCGGCAAGTCAGTTGGTTATCTTCCTGGAGCCGGTGACAGTTTGGCCGAAAACCTTCAGCAAATGGGATATGCGGTAAAGATGCTTGATGATGCAAGCTTGACTGCTAAAGATCTTGAAGGACTCGATGCAGTCGTTCTTGGCGTGCGCGCCTTCAACGTACGGGTTAATATCGGTAAGGCGATGCCGGCTCTGATGTCGTATGTGGAAAATGGTGGCACGATGATTGTCCAATATAATCGCCCCGACCAGATGAAGACTGACAAAATCGCTCCGTTCGATCTAAAAATTTCGCGAGATCGAGTCACTGACGAAAACGCGGCGATCACCTTTTTAGCGCCGGAAAGTCCGATTCTAAACACCCCAAACAAGCTGACTTCAGCTGACTTTGAAGGTTGGGTTCAGGAGCGGGGCCTGTATTTCCCGGACCGTTGGGACTCGCATTTCCTGCCGATTCTATCTTGCGCAGATCGAGATGAAGCGCCATCGAAAGGTGTTTTGCTTATCGCCCCTTATGGTAAAGGACACTACATCTATACAGGATTAAGTTTCTTCCGGCAGTTGCCTGCTGGAGTACCTGGCGCTTACAGGTTATTCGCGAATATGGTTTCGCTCAGCGCGGAAAGTTCATCAATCTCTGCGTCTACCCCGTCTAAAAATAATGAGCACTGATAACAACGTTGAAACGGTTAACGACGAAGATGACCGTACCGGTCTTCCGTGGCCGTCTAGCTGGAAATCAGCTTACGCACTTGTAGTCTGTTGTTTTGGCCTCTGGCTTTCCCTACTAGTTGCCCTGGGGACTGTCAAATGAACGAGCTCGATATCGCGGTACTCGTAGGCACCATATTTAGTATCTCCATATATGGCGTTTGGCGCACCCGACATCGGCACGACCTGAATAGTTATTTGAAGGGAAAAGGTCAGATGCCCTGGTGGGCAATTGGGCTCTCCGTCATGGCGACTCAGGCTAGCGCAATCACATTTCTCTCTACACCTGGTCAGGGTTATCTGAGCGGATTGAGCTTTGTACAGATATATTTTGGTGTGCCGTTAGCTCTTATCATCATATCTATCTTCTTCCTGCCAATTTTTCACAGGCTGAATGTATACACGGCGTATGAGTATCTGGAGAAACGATTTGATGCGAAGACGCGCTTGCTGGGTGCTGTCCTCTTTCTCCTTCAGCGTGGCATCGGTGCAGGACTCACTATTTACGCACCAGCTATAGTGCTCTCTACCGTATTCGGATGGTCGTTACAGGCGACAATCATTTGCAGCGGTTTAGTTGTTACCGCCTACACCATGATGGGTGGAACAGACGCTGTGACGGTCACTCAAAAGTATCAACTGACCATTATTTTTCTCGGCATGATTACTGCTGGGTGCCTTCTAATTTCCAAGCTTCCGGCGGATCTCTCGTTTGTTGATGCGATGAATGTAGCTGGCGGTTTTCAAAAGCTAAACGCAGTAAATTTTTCGACAAACATGAGCGAGCGTTACACCTTTTGGTCCGGATTGTTGGGCGGAACGTTCTTAATGCTTTCGTACTTTGGGGCTGACCAGTCTCAAGTTCAGCGTTATATATCCGGAACATCAGTACGCGAAAGTCGGCTTGGATTGCTGTTTAACGCGATCTTCAAGATTCCCATGCAATTTGGAATTTTAATGCTTGGGGTGCTGATGTTTGTGTTTTATCAATTTAAACAGCCGCCGTTATTTTTCGACACGACGGCAAATCGTTACGTTCAAAGTCAGCGTCAGGTTGCGCAGGAAGAACCTGGAAGCAGCAACAGGTTGCTTGATTTAGAGAATCAGTTCCACTTGACGCATGCTACCACGAAGGGACACCTGGAAAGTTGGCTGCAAGCGAAACACGCGGGAGATCTTAAGACTGCAGAAATGGAATTTGCAGCAGCAGCTGCTGCTCAGGCCGAAGGAGAGAAAATTAGAGCGGCTGCGGCAGAACAACTGACAGCGAAGAGCCAGGTGGAAGCGAATGGTGCCGTGGAAACGAAAAGTTCAGCGACCGAGCCGGCGAGTTCATCAGCGAATGGCGCGACCAACGCGCCTGCCACCCGACAGACCACCAGTGCCGGTGCTAAAGTGCCTGTAACCGCGCCGACGAAGGCGAATAACGCTGACTATGTTTTCATAACATTCATTCTGCAAGAGCTTCCTCATGGGGTCATCGGTTTGCTCGTAACTGCGTTTTTCCTCGCGGCTTTATCATCCAAAGCCGCAGAGCTAAACGCGTTGGGTACGAGTACGACAATCGATTTCTATAGAATGTTGATCAAGCGTGACGCGAGTGATAAAGAAAGTGTTCTGGTAACCCGTGCGTTCACAGCATTCTGGGGTGTCGTGGCCGTTTTAATCGCGCTTTATGCTCATTTGTCGGAAAATTTGATTCAAGCGGTCAACATTCTCGGTTCGATCTTTTACGGCGTTCTATTGGCACTATTTCTGGTGGCATTCTTCATTAAACGAGTAGGCGGAACGGCAATCTTCTGGTCTGCTCTCGTTGCGCAATTGATGGTCTTTTGCCTCTATTACACGCTTACAATTTCCTATCTCTGGTTTCCCCTCATTGGTTGCGCCGCATGTGTGATACTCAGCATCATCGTGCAGATGTTTATAGGTAAAAATCAAAAGGTAATCGAAAACTACGGAACATGACATCACCAATAATATGTTTTGGCCAACAACCCTGCGGTTTCTTTCCGAAGCGATTTCTTGTTGCGAAGATACAGACTGCGCGGCGTCTGCAAAAGGAGATCGGCGGCGAGGTCGTCTTCTTCTTCCATGACAGTGATCATGACCCGCGTGAAACGAAAACGATTTTGCGCCACAAGACCACTGACGAAGTAGCTCAGCTCAATTTCACTTATGAGAATAAAACGCAGCGAAAATTTTCGCCTCTGTATTTGAAACGCATTCCCGCCGATTGGCAGGAGAAAACCGCTGCTCAGCTGCGTAACTACGTTGATGCTTCGATGATTGAATTGTTTAGGAGCGTCAAAGCTGACACCGTAGCCGACTTCTGTCTGGAAATGTACCGCTCCATGGGTTTCCTCGAAGGAGTAAGAATAGTCAGGTCTAGCGACAAGGAGTTTCGGCGAGGCGCCTGTGACATTGATGATTTTTTTGTAGACGTAGCGGTGAATGGGAATAGTAAGTTAGACCCTGAAATCGTCCGCGCGCGCTTTGCGGACAATGTTCTAAAACTCCACGAGGGCGGAGATAAGTTTTTGGACCTGCCGATGATTGATTTTACGAAAGAGCAAATTAGTCCGTCGCGTGACAGCCGCCTGAAGTGGATGCAGTCTGTTCTTCACTGCACGCATTACATTGCCGGAGCGAGTGAGCAGGACTATCTGCGCAAAGAGGATGCGCCCGAAATAGAGTATATTACGCGTGATACCATTGACCGCTCGGAGGAGGCGCACATTGAGCTCAGCTAATTCTGTCTTGATCTTCGGAGCGCATCCGGACGATATTGAATTCGGTTGCGGTGGAGTCATTAAGATTGAAACAAAGAATGGTCGGAAGGCTCACTTCGTCGTGACCTCTAAAGGCGAGGCCGGTACCAGCGGAACGCCGGAAACCCGTGTTGCGGAATCTAAAAAAGCGGCCGAGATTCTTGGCGCAACCATTGAGTTCATCGAGTTCGAGGGGGACTCTCATCTTGAAATGAAGGTCGAGCATACGATAAAGCTAGCTGAGATCATTCGACGCGAGCAACCATCGACCGTGCTTGCTCCTACGTGCGTGGAGAATCAACATCCGGATCATGCTCGCTTGGGTAAACTGGTGCGAGACGCGGCTCGCCTTGCTCGATACGGAGGTCTGAAGGAGCTTCTGGCATTGAAGGCTCATGCGATCGAACAATTGCTGTTTTACGCAGTGACACCGGAAGCGGTGCCACGTGATGTTACGTCGATTTTGATAGATATTTCCGAACCTGATGTCCTGAACGCCTGGACCGATGCGATGAAGGCTCATGCTTCTCAAGCTTCCACTCGCAACTATCTTGAGATGCAGTTGACTCGCGCCAGACTCCTTGGAGCGCAGGCGGGTCTAGAGCACGCTATCGCGCTTTACCCTAACGACCCTCTCATATTCGATTCGCTTTCTCAAACCGGTAAAGGAGCGCGACGTTTTTAACATGACCCCCAGGAATCCATTGAAAATTGGCATCAGCTGTTATCCGTCGGTCGGCGGAAGCGGTGTGATTGCGACGACGCTTGGAATTGAGCTTGCTCAGCGTGGACACGAAGTGCACTTCATCAGTTATGAGCGACCATTTCGTCTGCCGGAGAACGCTCCGAGAATTCACTTTCATCAGGTTGTAATTAACAGCTACGGTCTTTTCAAATATCCCGACTACACCCTGCCGCTGTCTGTGGAGATGGCGCGCGTGAGTTGCGTGCACGACCTCGATATCATGCATGTGCATTACGCTGTTCCTCACGCCACAGCAGCTATTCTTGCGCGGTGCATGTTGCCGCAGGATAAACAGCCGAAGGTTGTCACCACGCTGCACGGCACCGACACTACGCTGCTCGGTGCAGACCCTGGTTATGGACCGGCTATTCATCACGCTCTTACGCAATCGGATGCGGTTACTAACGTATCATCATTTTTGGAAGCGGAAACTCAGCGCGTGATTGGATACAAAGGAGCGATGCAAGTAATTTATAACTTCTTCGAGCCGAAACAGCCGTTACGGACTCGCGAAGATGTACGCCGAGAGCTGGGCGTCGGTGACGAGGTGCTGATTTTGCACTCGTCGAATTTGCGCCCTATGAAGCGGGTCGATATGCTTTTGGAAACAGTCTCTCGCATTCAACCACGCGATAAAGTCAAACTCCTGATTCTTGCTGGAGCAGATTTCAAGCCGTTTAGCGACGATGTAAGCCGGCTTGGTTTGGCGGACAGTATTATCGTACGCGAGAACGTACTCGACATCGAAGAGTATTTGCAAGCCGCTGACCTCTCGCTGTATACATCGGAAAGCGAAAGTTTTTGCTTGAGTATTTTGGAAGCGATGTTCTTCGGCTGCCCAAGCGTCGCCACTAATGTCGGTGGCATCCCAGAGGTTGTGGAGAACGGTGTTGACGGTTTGCTCGTGCCGTTTGGAGATGTTGATGGCTTAGCTCGCGAAGTCCAGCGCTTAGTTGATGATGTTGATGAGCGGAAAAAATTAGGTGCAGCTGCCCTCGCGAACGCGCGCAAACGATTTTCTGCTGATGCTATTATTCCGCAATATGAGGATCTCTATTGGGCGTTGCTGCGGAAACCGCCTGTGGCTGCTGGAAGTGCGGTCGTTTCTTGTTCAGACGAGTAATTAAACGGTTCTCCGCCGTCCTCTTCTGTGGTTCCCAACTTCTAAACAACAATTCTCGGACGCTCGTGTTTCAATGGCTTCCTAATTTACTAACTTGGCGATGTATGATTGGTGTCGCTATCCGCTATCGAGTATTTCAGGATTGAATATGAAACTCAAAAACGCGCTTATATCATCCCTTGTCTTTTGGTCTTGTGCGACGGCTGCGCAGGCGTCGAACATACTTGAGCTGTTTGAGTATCATGGTGATGAAGTCAAAATCAAACCAGGTCAAAGCTGGCTTGGACTGTACAGCTCTGGCGGCAAGTACGAGTTGAAACCCACAAAGGTTGCGGTGACGACGGTGCAGGATCAGATTCTTGATGAAGAGGCAGGGCAGAAGACGGGGAAGAAAATTTCGGTTCCTGGAAAGGAGAAACCGATTTATGTTATCGGTGGTGTTTCTGGTCTGAAAGCTGGAGCTGTTCCTGCCGGGGTGCCTCTCAAGAAAGAGTTTCTGGACGTTGGGCAGAAGCTGAATTTGAAGGTTGGTAGCAGTCAGGCGACGCTCGTGATCTCCGGCACTAAGAAAGGTGAGTATCGCAATAACTATTCGATTACGCTTGAAAGTGGCGGCACTAAACAGCTCATCATGAAGGCGTCGCAGATTGGCGAGGACACTACGCCAAAACTTTTGTGGTGCGGCGACCTGGATGGTGACGGTAAGTTAGATTTGATTATGGACACGACCGACAACTACAACGTAAGCAACGTTGTGCTGCTCTTGTCCAGCAAAGCTAAGCCCGGAAAACTTGTTGAGCAAGTTGCCGTGCAACATTCAACAGGTTGCTAGCCTTAATGTGTCGTTTAGCTCGAGCGTTTCGAAATTAACGCGCCGATAAGCGAGATTTGAAACGCCCTTGCGTGCTTCCGGAATGTCGTCTGCCGTCCGCAGATGGTCTGCCGAAAGAAGGCTTGCCATCTTGGTTTTGACGCGGACCGCGACCGAATTTGTCACGGCGGTGATCACCGTTTGAAGGCTTGTCACCGTAGCGAGGTTTTTCGCCATAACGTGGTTTGTCACCGTTTGAAGGCTTGTCGCCGTAGCGAGGTTTTTCGCCGTAACGTGGTTTGTCACCGTTTGAAGGCTTGTCACCGTAGCGAGGTTTTTCACCGTAACGTGGTTTGTCACCGTTTGAAGGCTTGTCACCGTAGCGAGGTTTTTCGCCGTAACGTGGTTTATCACCGTTTGAAGGCTTGTCACCGTAGCGAGGTTTTTCACCGTAACGTGGTTTATCACCGTTTGAAGGCTTGTCACCGTAGCGAGGTTTTTCACCGTAACGTGGTTTGTCACCGTTCGACGGCTTGTCGCCATATCGAGCTCTTTCTCCGTAACGCGGCTTGTCTTTGAATGAACGTGCTGCACCACCAGTGGTTCGCTGTCCATTGCCTCGACCGCCGCTTTCGCGATTCTTCGTTCCGAATGCATTTCGCTCGTCTTCATCGAAACTGCGCTCCGCACGTACTGCTTCAGTGCGAACAGTTTTCGTAACTTGAACAACTTCAACTGGCATTTCGCCAACTGCCGCGTCGTCGCCTTTCGCCAGATCTCCACCTTCACCGTGACGACCGGATCTATTGATCTTCCGCTGCTTTCTCGCTTTGCGTCTCTTCGAGTTCCCTTCGCCGGGCTCTGGCGTAGGTGCTTCACCGACCATCTCCATTTTTCTTCCCGTGACTTTCTCGATATCACGGACGAGGTGGCGTTGCTCACGGCTCACGAACGAAAGCGCGATACCTGAACGACCAGCGCGACCGGTTCTACCAATACGGTGTACGAAGTCCGGTGCCGAATCCGGCAAGTCGTAGTTAATTACGTGACTGATTGAAGGAATATCTAACCCTCTTGCCGCAACGTCGGTTGCTACAAGAACGGAGAACTCGCCACTTCTATAGCGTTTCAACGTGGCATCGCGCTTGTTTTGCGAAACATCTCCGTGTATTTCTTCCGCCACCACATCCGATGCCGTTAAAAACTTTCGGACTCTTTTGACTCGGCCGCGAGTTCTTGCAAACACAATTACCGAATCGACTTCCGGTTTGTCTTTGATGAGCTCAATAAGGAGATTGTTCTTCTCGTCTTCGGTTACGTGGTAAGCCCGTTGCTCGATTGCGATCGGCTCCAAACGTTCGGTGTTTACAGCTACGCGAACGGGATCGGTTAGAAAGACTGCAGCAGTTTGCTCGATCTTCTTGTCGATGGTTGCTGAGAACATCAGCGTTTGCTCGCGGCTTTGCAGATATTTGACGATTTGCTTGACCTGAGGCATGAAGCCCATATCTAGCATTCTATCCGCTTCGTCGAGTACGAGGGTTTTCACATTCGATAAGTCGACATTGTTCCGTTTAATGTGGTCGAACAGGCGTCCGGGAGTTGCAACTATGACATCAACGCCGCGCTTGAGCAGGCGAGTCTGTTTGTCATAACCGGTGCCACCGTATATGGTGACGCTGCGCATGCCGCAACCGTTTGCGAAACGGTCGAACTCTGTTTGTACCTGAACGGCTAGCTCGCGAGTCGGCACTAAAACCAGAACGCGCGGCAGTTTTTCCGAGTTATTCTTGATGAACTGTAAGATTGGAACAGCGTACGCCGCGGTCTTGCCGGAGCCGGTCTCCGCTGACGCCATCAAGTCCTGGCCAGCGAGAACGACCGGGATAGTCTTCTCTTGTATCTCCGTGGGCTCGACAAAGCCGATTTTTTCCAAGGCGCCGGTGGCTCGCTTGGACAACCCAAGATCACTAAAATTCATTGTTGATTCCTTTGTGTGCGTCTGCTGGTGCGCTTTGACTGTCAGTTCCAAGTCCAAAAATTGACCAGCCTGACTCAGACTTGCCGCCTAGTATGGCATACCGGCTCATGACATGTGGGGGATTGTGAAGTTATGCGCGTGAGAAGATAGTCAGGAGCGATGGTACTGAGTCTCTGAGCCAGTCTTGGAGAAGACAAGAAGCTGTTTTCTTCGCCGGAGATGTCTTGTGAAACCGGCATCGCGCATCACAGTTGCTTCAAGGTCTCCTGAACATCTATAAGATGATTGTTGAAAATCTCTTTGGCGACGTCGAGAAGCCTGAAAACAGTAGGGTCTATGCAGGAATAGTAAATGTTGTTGCCTTGTTTGCGAGCGGCGACAAGATTCTTGCTTTTCAGCACCGCGAGCTGCTGGGAGACGTTTGGCATCTCAACCTCGAGACGCTCGGTGATCTCCGAAACCGTTAACTCTTGTTCGCGCAACTGATCGAGAATTCTGATTCTCAGCGGGTTTGCGAGTGCTTTGAAGAACTCGGCTTTGAATTTTGCTAATTTCTCTGCCATTTGTCTTTGACTGAGTGTTTCCTACGAACCTCATTCTACATGCTTTGCATTGGCTGAAAGGTAGTTGTGATCAACTTGTGTTCGCCGGAAGTGCCTATCTTGCACGATTTCGGGCGCTTTGCCAGGTTCGCCTCAAGTTGGATGTTTGAACCCGCTGACATCCATGATAAGCTGATTGCATAGTTTCGCAATTGCGTAATTAGTTTCGATTAAATCCGGCTTCCTAATGAATCCCTCCCTGATCTCTTCTCTTTGTTTGACAACCGCCCTAATGGCATTGCCAACATTGTTCTTCAGGAAGGCGAATAGCGTCGCTCTCTCTCTTCTGACGTTGATGTTCTCTCTTTTGCTCAGCGCTCTGGTAGTTGCCACAGCCATCGATGCGCGCTGGGCCGCCCCCGCGTGGCTGTCGGTCGGCTCTTTTCCGATGACGTTCCAGCTCGATAACTTGTCGGTTGCCTTCATCTTGCTACTCACGGTACTGGCTTCAGCTGTGGCTCTTTTCTCGCCTGGATATTTGAAACACTTTGACGAAACCGTCAATCGCGGCTTGTACTGGGCTTCTTTCCTTGTCTTCGTATCCTCGATGGCGCTCGTGGTGTTAAGTGCCGATGCTGTGACTTTCCTGGTCTTCTGGGAGCTGATGTCGATATCTTCCGGCGCACTGGTCGCCACTAATCATCAGAACCACAGCGTCCAAAAAGCATCGCTGATATATCTGGGAGCGACCAGGGTCGCTACCGGTTTTCTCGCGGGTGGTTTTCTCTGGATGCATTCGCTTACGAACAGTTGGGCTTTTCAAGATTGGCACTTCATCACAAATGCGAGCGCTCAACTTGGTGCCTCAACAAGTGGTGCACATTTTGCCGCTTTTCTGATTTTTATCGGATTCGCCATCAAAGCTGGCATCTGGCCCTTCCACTTATGGTTGCCCTACGCTTACCCGGCTGCTCCATGCACGGTGTCATCTCTAATGAGTGCCGTGAGCAAAATTGCGTTGTATGGACTTATCCGCATTCTTGTTCTTGGCGATCTCGATTCCCCGATTTTAGGTTATCTCGCTATTTTTCTTGGAACCATCTCTGCCTTCTGGGGGGTCTTATTCGCGCTTATCCAAACTGATTTGAAGAAAACTCTGGCGTACTCGAGTGTCGAAAATGTAGGACTTATCCTGCTTGCGATAGGCGTTTGCCTGGTCGCAAAGACGAACGGTTTATTGTCGGTAGCTGCGATTGCGCTTTCCGCTGGTTTGTTTCATGCCATCGGACATGGCGTATTCAAAGCCTTGATGTTCTTAGGTGTTGGCACCGTTCAATGCGCTACGCATACATCGCGTATCGGGCACCTCGGCGGTCTATTGAAAAAAATGCCTACAACCTCCACTTGTTTCCTAGTAGGTGCTATGGCTATTTGTGCGTTGCCGCCGCTAAACGGTTTTATGGGCAAATGGATGCTGTATCAGTCTTTGATGCAGAATACGTGGCTTTCAGGTTCGCCGGTCGGAGCCGGCGTCTCGCTGAGCGTCATTTGCGTGTTAGCTCTCGTTGGAGGTCTGTCTATCGCCTGTTTTGCAAATGCATTTTCTGTCTCATTCCTGGGTGAACCGCGCTCCTCATCCGCTGCGCGTGCCTTCGAGGGAGATATTGGAAGCAGTTGCGCTCAGGTCTTTCTTGCCGCTCTATGTCTCGCGCTCGGCTTGTTTGCTGTGCCCGTCATAGGATTTCTGAAACCGATATGTGATGCGGCCTTGCATTCGGACACCACCGTCGCAGCGACGATTCACTTCTCTCTCTCGTCGGTACTTATTGTTTTTACTTCGCTTTTCGCTTTGATATATCTTCTAATTTTGAAACCTTCCAAGGTGCGGCGCGGGATTATCTGGGAGTGTGGTTTCGGAAGTGTTTCTGCCAGGGCGCAGGTAACTGCGGACTCGTTCGCGCAGCCAATTGCACGCATCTTTAACAAACTGCTGAGTTACAGCGTTACCTGCGAAATCGAGGGCAGTGACAGGCGCCACTTCCCGGAGCGAATAACCGTCGCACCGCATACGGCATCACATATCGAGCGCCGGATTTACCAGCCCTTTTTGAAACTTATTTCGTTCATCGCACGCTCGCTGGCTAAGTTGCAGTCCGGAAGTATTCATCTTTATCTCGTATACCTCTGCGTGACGCTGATTGCGCTCTTGATTGTCGGAAGGAGTTTCTAACGATGTGGCAATCAATGTCGACGGAGACATTTTTATTTGAAACCGCACGATGGATCCTATTTGCCGTAATCACTTTTGTTATGCCGATCTTGACGATCGGTGTTGTTAGGAAAACCAGAGCTCGAATGCAAGGGCGGATGGGCGCGCCCCTTTTGCAGGCGCTTTTCGACCTTCGCAAGTTGATGCAGAAAAGTGAAGCAGTAAGTTCCACGGCAACGTGGATATTCCGCTCCGGCGCGGGTATTGAACTGGCAAATATGCTTTTACTTTCCACTCTTGTTCCCTGGATCGCGAATAAGCCGGATGGTGTGAGCAGCGATTTGTTTCTCATCGTTTATCTCTTTGCGCTCAGCCGATTGTTTGCAATCCTTGCAGCGTTAGACTCCGGCTCGCCTTTCGGTGCCTTCGGAAGCAGCAGGGATGCGACGTTAGCCATGCTTGTTGAACCCGCTTCACTTCTCGCTCTTGTCTCCCTTGCAGTCGTCGCCAAGTCAACCGAGATGAATGTGATTTTCTCATTGACAAACGTTTTACTGGCGCACGATCCGGGTCTGTGGTTTCTCGCCGGCACCGCAATTGTGATGGCTAGTCTGGTTGAGCTATCGCGCATGCCGGTTGACGATCCTGCAACTCACCTGGAGTTGACGATGATTCACGAGGCGATGCTCCTCGAAAGTTCCGGTCGAAATCTCGCCCTTCGTGAGTTCACCAGAGCGCTCAAGATGACTGTGTTGTTCGGACTTTCCGCCCAGTGTTATCTGCGCGCCTGGGATGATTTCTGGCATTTTCCAGTTGTGGCGCAGGTCTGGCTAAGTATTGGTGGCATTCTCGGACTCGCTCTGCTAGTGGGTCTGTTCGAGAGTGTCTCGGTGAAGCTTCAGTGGCGTAAAGTGCCTGAATTCATATCTTACTGCATGACGCTCAGCTTACTAGCCGCAATGGTGGCAGTGGCTCGGGGGGTAGTACATTGAGTTTCACGCCTGCGGAATGGAGTTTGATTGCATCGGCGACTGTCGCGATTTTGATGGTCGGCTCGTTGCATGTGCGAGTAAATCTTTTCGGCTATTGTGTCCTAACCGTGCTGATTTCGCTTGCTACCATGTTCTCAGCCATCGATCATCACGAAACCTCCATGTTCTACCTTGCTGGCGCGATAGCTCTTCTAAAAGGAATATCAATTCCGTTGTTTTTGTACTGGATCATCGGTAAGTTAAAGCTTGGTAGCGATAGTGGTGCTGTCCTCTCTGCACCACTGGCGATGCACTTGAATATCGGTCTCACTATCATGAGTTATTTCCTCGTCTCGGAATTTCCTGTTCCTTTAGGTGAGTTGCGAACATGGGTCGGCGCTATGGCGGCTATCTCTATGGTTTTGACAGGAATCGTGTTAATGCTTATTCGGCGATTGGCAATCAGTCAGATCATCGGATTTCTCGTGTTGGAAAATGGAATTTATATTTTTGCTCTCACCCAAACACGCGGAATGCCGCTAATCATAGAGATGGGGGTGGTGCTTGATGTGCTGGTCGGGGTAATGATTGCAGGTCTATTGATGTTTCGAATTCAGAGCAGTTTTGAGCACATAGACGTGTCGAAGCTAACCGATTTGAGAGATTAGACAAATGGAAACCATCGGCTTCATCAGTTTAACTCCATGCTTGATCGTCCTGACGGTGTTGTTGGTGCGGCACAAACCGTTTGTACGATTTGTCTTGCCTATCTTATTTTGGATACAGCTAGCGGCCGTGGTTTACGTTGTGGCGCCTCTGTTTCAGCGAAATGCTGTTTCACTCGCTCTGACTCCCGATTTCAAAATTGATTCTCTTGGCTCTCTATTCATGACCTTGACTGCGTTCGTCACTGCTTGCGCAATGTCTCATGCAAGAGTATTTTTTGAAGTGGAAGACGCGCGCGCTGGAGAGTCATATCAGTTTGAACATGAGCGCATCTTTTACGCATGCGCGGCGCTGTTTTTGCTCGCAATGAATTTCGTGTTCATCTCCGATAATCTAGGATTTCTCTGGATCAGTATAGAAGCGACCACACTCTCGTCGGCTGCCTTGATCTATTACGGACGAACAAAACATACTCTGGAAGCGACGTGGAAGTATCTCGTCGTTTGTTCCGTCGGAATCGCATTTGCATTGTTTGGCACTATTCTTCTCTTTGCTTCCAGCCAGCATGGTGCGATCGAGCATGGGTCACTGAATCTGAGCGAACTGACGGCACATGCTGACGCTTTGGAGTTTCGCTTGCTCCGGCTTGGATATATTTTCTGTCTGGTCGGTTATGGTACCAAAGCTGGTGTCTTTCCGCTTCATAGCTGGTTGCCTGATGCGCATTCGGAAGCGCCGGCCCCAGCGTCAGCGATTCTTTCCGGCGCGCTACTCAACTGTGCTCTCTTCGCAATCTGGCGTTTGTCGCAACTTGTCAGCGCCGCGCATCATGAGGCTCTCGCAACTAATTTGCCGTTGGCGCTTGGAACCGTCACCGCTCTGGCAGCAAGTTTCTTCCTGATTCACCAACATGGTATAAAGCGATTGTGGGCTTACTCGAGTATTGAGAATGTCGGCATAATGCTGGTTGCAATTGGTTTGAGCAGCGGACCTCTATTTTTCTTGCAGGCGCTCAACCACAGTATTGCCAAAGTTGCTCTGTTTCTTTTAGCCGGAAACATCATCCAATCTGCGGGAACCAAAAATCTTGCAGACATCCGGGGATTACTACAATCTGCGCCATCGTGGGCGGTGCTATTTGCCGTCGCTGCTCTTGCCGTGACGGGAGCTCCCCCGAGTGGCGCCTTCCTCAGCGAACTGCTTATACTCCTTCAAGCGATGGATCAGAAACGGTTTATTGTTGTAATCTCATTGATAGTCGCTTTGAGCATCAGTTTCATCGCTGTATCCGTGCACGTTTGCAGAATTCTCTTTGGTTCGGAAAAATCGAATTTTGCAAAGCTTAAACCGTTTTCTACCAGTATAGTTCCGGCTCTGCTTGTCGCCCTTTCGCTACTATGCGGTGTGACTGCTCTTCCTATATTATTGTCTAAGCCATGATTGAAAACGCGCACATAGTTAGAATCAACGTCGACGGTCAAGAGCGGATGACCCGTTTGAAAACCATGCTGCACGTGCCTGGAAATCGTCTTGGATTGATAACTTCGATTGATGGCTCCCAGCTTGTGACTTTGCTTCTCGATACTAACACCGGTCGAAGCACAGTGTGGGAGACTCCCCTATCATCCGACGTCTATCCTTCTCTAACTATGATGATTCCGCAGTGCCACTGGTTTGAGCGGTCCACATGGGACATGTTCGGTTTGAAGCCGAATGGCCATCCTCGTTTAAAACACAATCTGCTCCATGAACCTTATGACGCATCGCTCTTTCCGCTGAAGACAGACCATGAAGTTGAGTCTCATGATACAGACCGTTTCTATAAGTGTCTGGAAGTCCGCGGGCAGGGTGTTTACGAAATTCCGGTCGGTCCTATCCATGCCGGCATCATAGAGCCAGGTCACTTCAGATTCAGTTGTCTGGGAGAAGTGATACTGAACCTCGAGATTCGACTCGGATATGTTCATCGCGGTGTTGAAAAGCGAATTGTCGAAGTACCGCTCAGTCGAATGCGATTCGTCGCTGAATCGGCTGCTGGGGACATGATCGCGGCGAATGCCCTTGCTCACGCTGTGGCGGTGGAATCTTGTTTACAGATCGAAGAGTCTCCACGTGCCCGTGCTTTCAGAACAATTTCTCTGGAACTGGAGCGCATCGCCATGCATGTGAGCGATCTGGGAGGTCTTGCCGGTGATATCGGATTTGCTGCTGTTAGCACTTCGATGGCGATCCTTCGCGGCGATGTTCTCGGATGCGCTGAACTCCTTACTGGAACCAGATTTCAGAAGGGCTTTATTGCTCCTGGTGGCATATCACGAGAGCCGTCGGACAAAAATTTGTCCCAGCTACGAACGAATTTGAAAAAGATTCAACTGAAGTTAAAACCGATTGTAGACTTTCTGTTTTCGAATCAGGTCGCTCGCGATCGAATGACCAACGTTGGCATTTTGACTCCAAAACTAGCAGCAGACTTCGGGGTAGTCGGTGTGGCCGGCCGAGCTAGTGGTATTGCCTATGATGCCCGAAAGTCATTTGTCCATGGCTGTTTTCCCCGGCAAAATATGGTGCTTCCGGTGCAGCAGGCTGGAGATGTTTTAAGTCGCGCCAAAGTTCGCGCTGAAGAATTGCGAAGTAGTCTTGAAATAATTTATGAAATTTTGGAGACCTTGCCCGGGGGAGATACTGCTGGTGCCCATCACGACCTTCGCTCTCTGAATCGGTTTAAGTTTAAGACAAATGATTGCGGAATAGGTATTGTCGAGTCTTTTCGCGGCGAACTGATTCATCTGTTCTTCACCGACGGCGATGGCAAGATTATTCGATATGCAATAAAAGATCCCAGTGTGAACAATTGGACTGCGTTGGCTATCGCTGTTAGAAACAATTTGCTGTCCGACTTTCCTCTCTGCAACAAGAGTTTTGGTCTGTCATACAGCGGTCATGATTTGTGAGGTTCTAGATGATTAGACTCTTGAATTATCTGATCACGAGGAAAATCGCCACGTCCAAAGCACTTTTCGCACCACTTGGTGATGGCGTGCGTGGTTTGCCCATGCTTACAGGCGAGTCGATTTCTGAAGCTGAGGCAGTCGAGTTGGCGGAAGGTTGCCCGGCTGGGGCGATTCGTGTGCTGGAGAAGGAGGATGGTCGCCAAGTATTGGAGATGGACCGTGGAGCCTGCACAACATGCGGTTTTTGCCTGGATGTTTATCCAACTGCTGCGATAAAAAGCGATCCTAACACCATGATTGCAACTCGCAAACGCGATCAACTTATTTCGAGCGTGGCTTTGAATGATACTTCCCTAGATACTGCATCTGGTGTCGCAGGTGATACTGCTTGTAAGACTGCATCTGGTGTCAAAACCGATACTGCAGGCGGTGTACATGAGTTTTTTGAAGCCGCCGACAACTTGCCACAAGACGCCATTGAGTCGGATCTCGCTCGGGAAAATTTGATTTCGAAAATTTTCGGGCGCTCAATTGCAATCAGAGTGGTCTCAACCGGATGTAGTTCCTGTGACCTCGAGATTGGAGCCGCAGGCAATCCAATCTTCGACATGGAGCGATTCGGAATGCATGTCGTAGCGTCCCCGCGTTTCGCCGATGTCTTATTGGTTACCGGACCTGTGCCGAAAGCGATGCACGAGCCATTGAGGCTTTGCTATGAGGCGATGTCGGAACCTCGGCTTGTGGTCGCAGTTGGAAGCTGTGCGATTTCAGGAGGCGTGCTCAAAGACAGCTACGCGCAAGCTAATGGAGTCGGGGCGGTATTACCGGTCGACGTTTTCATCCCGGGGTGTCCTCCCCATCCTTGGAGCATAATTGACGGCATCGCCATGGCTATGGGGCGAAAGCGTCAGGGGCGCCTAAAGTAGGTGTGGATTGTTAAAACCTGTAATTGCATAATTGCGCAAGCGGTTTGATTCAGCTTAGAATGGCTATCAAATGAGTCAGATTTTCGGGGCAGTTTTCTTTTAGACGCCAGGTTTGAACTATCTGAAATCGGCGGCGTGTGCCAAGATCATTCTGTGTCTCAACATTTTTCAAACGGTCGATCGCATGACAATGAACATTCCTCCGCCTCTAAGGGGCGATGAAAAGTATCGTGATTTGCTAATTCACATAGAGTCGATTCCGGATGTGCCGGTTCAGTGGAAGGGCACGCCTATTGAGTCGTTTATCATGGCACAGAACTTTGGCTGGCCTATTCAGGGCTCTGGCAAGGTCGAACTGCTCATCTCTACATGTATCGAGTTTCGATACGCACTGCCAATCCCGCGAATGTACGCTTATGTAATTCGTAGAGCCAGCGGGCGCGTTCTCGGCTCTGAGTTTAGCGTTGGTTACACGATGGCGCAAGGCGTTAAGTATCTCGCATTGATTGGTCATAACGATTGCGGTATGGCGAAGGCGCTCACCAATGCACCACGAGTGGTGGCGGCTCTTGTCGAGCAAGGCTGGGATGCCGACCTCGCGCAGCAGTACGTTGAAAATCAGCTAAAGCGTCACGCGATCAACGATGAGCTGGATGCGCTCCGCGAAGAGTTTATTCGATTAAAACGTGTTTTTCGGAAACTGTTGATTGCGCCACTGTTCGTTTGTCTTCATGACAGTAAATTATATGTTCCTGCTTGGTATGACAGTTTGAACACGGAGCTTGATGCCGAAGAGCCGAACGCGCCTCGAGATCTTATCGAAAATTTGCTGTAGCCGGCTGTTTTAGATCAACTGTCGTTTAAACCGGTTGGCGCTGATGCTCAGCACCACGAGAGCAGAAACCGCAAGAAGAACGAGCGGAATCCATAACATATCCAACGTTGCGCCCTTAAGAAGCACACCGCGTGAGATTAGAGCGTAGTAGCGAAGCGGATCAAAAATAGATATCGCCTGAAGTGGTGCCGGCATCGTATCTAGTGGCACTACGGTACCAGACAGCAGGATCAGCGGGATGTTTATGAAGAAGGACGCGAGCTGTGCTTGACGCTGACTTCGGCAGACGGAGCCAAGCATCATTCCGACGCCTATGCCAACGAATGCATAGAGGGCTGATGCGAGCAACAGCAGCAAAAAGCTGCCTCTGCAAGGTAATCCAAAAATCATTCTGGATGCTGTGATTGCAACAACAACATCGACAATCAAGAAGGTGGCGAGCGGAATAATCTTTGCCAGAAGAATTTCGGAGGATGAGGCCGGCGTCATCAGTAATTGTTCCATCGTGCCGCTTTCGCGTTCACGAAGAACGGTTGCTGATGCGACAAGCGTGCCGGTGAGCGTCAGGCACGCTCCGAGTACGCCGGGTACGAAATACCAGCTGCTGATCAAATCCGGGTTATACAGAATGTTTATTTCCGGTTCGATGACTTTGTTTTCTCTCTCCTCTTTCTTCGCCGCAGAGTGGAATTCGTAGATCGTTCTCTGCACTTTTGCGCTTGCAATGCCAGCTGTGTATGCATCCGCACCATCTACGAGAACCTGAACCTGAGCTTCCTCATTTTTCTGCAGCTTCTTGCTAAAGTTTGACGGAATTACGATTCCGATAGTTTTCTTCCCTCGCTCCAATTCCCCGGCTAGAGCGTCCTCGGATTTCATCAGCTGGTTCTTCTTAAAAGTATCCGATTGCATGATTTGACTCAGCAGTTCTCGACTATCCGCTGTTTTGGCATGGTCCACGGTCGCCAGCGAAAGGTTGCGAACCTGTGGATCCAGCGCTCCTCCGAGAATCAACAATTGCAGAATGGGCGGCACCAAAACGAGAAACAACAGGTATTTGTTGCGCAAGATTTCACGGGTCTCTTTGATCACTAGAGCCCAGAGGCGGCTTGCAATTAATCTTTCGACAATTGGATTCATCATCAATCCTTCTCTTGCATGCGGCGCAAAGCCATACAACTTAAACCGAGTTCAACGATGCAAAACAGAATCAGAACTACCGGAACATACCAGACGGCAGACCATCCCGTTCCCCGAACGAAGGCGTCCCGAGTTAACTCAATGAAATATTTTCCGGGAACGACGATCGCGAACAAATTAAGAGGAAAAGGAATGTTAGAAATCGGATAAACAAATCCGGACAGTAAAAGGCACGGGAAAAATCCAATCGAAGAAGTCGCCTGGACTGCGGTCGTTTGCGAGCCTGCATATGTTCCGAGCATTAAACCGAATAAGACTGACACGAGAACGTATAGCGGTGTTGATACTATGAGCGGTGTAGGGTCGCCAACGGGAAACACGTTGAAGATGATTGCTCCGACGGTCATGACCATAATCGCCATGACTAGTGAGATCATGAAATATGGTGCGGCTTTGCCTAGCAAAAATGACAGCGGATTCGGATTCGACGCATACACTCTTATCATGGTGCCTTGTTCTTTCTCCCTCGATGCAGCGACCGCCGCTAGAAGCGCCGGATACATCCAGAGAACAATCGCAAAGGCGCCGGGGACTATGAATAGTCGTTCTTCTCTTCCCGGGTTAAACCATAGTCGAGTCTCCGGCACTACCGGTGATAGCTGCGCGTCCGGTTGGCGAGTTTGATGGAGGACCGATAAGAAGTAGAGATTCGCGGCCTCGATACTATTAGTTAGCACTTGAACGTTCGAGATGTCTGTTCCGTCAATATAAACCTTGAAAGGTGACACGGAGCCGGTGAATACTTTCCCGGTAAAGCCCTTTGGAATTTCCACCGCGACCTTCGCTTCGCCTCTGTCGATTGCTCTGGTAAGAGACTCTTTCGGGTCCGCGTCGGCAGGGACGAACATATTAGTGGCGTACAAACGCGCGATATATTCGCGCGACAGTGATGTATTGTCGCTGTCTCGCACGACAACCGGTATACTCTTCGATTCCAGGCGGATGCCGAAGCCAAGCAGCAACAGTGAGAATAGTGGTAGTAAAAACGCGAGTGCAACACTTAATCTGTCGCGTCGAAACTCTTTGAGTTCCTTGACTGTTTGTACGAGAAAAGTGTTGAACATCAGGAGTCCCCTCCCTGGCTTTTCTGCGAAACAGGTTCATCCCCGCTCGTTTGCATCTGCATGCGATCCTTTCCGTCGTTGGCTCTGTGGCTTCGTTGAACGACGTCGATAAACGCATCTTCCAGAGTGAAGTCGATGGAACGCAATTCGGGCTTCTCTCCGGCAGAACTCAAGATCGACTTGACACGCTCAGAGTCATTCTCGTCGTCCAGAAGCACATGAAGAGAGCTTCCGAAAATCGCAACTCGCCAGTGATCGAGTGCCTCCGACAGGGTGCGGAACGCGTTTTGCGTATCGCGTGGATTGACCTCGAACAATTTCCCTTTATGGTCTGCTTTGATTTCTGAAGGTGTTCCGCTCGCGATTACCCTACTGTCCGCCATGAAGGCGAGGCGGTTGCAGAACTCCGCCTCATCGAGATAATGTGTGGTTACGAGAATGGCGGCACCATTTGCGGCGAAGTCGCGAATCAGCGTCCAGAGTTGTCGTCTCGCGAGTGGATCGACTCCCGCTGTAGGTTCGTCAAGGAAGATAATTTTGGGATCGTGCATTACGGCGGCACCAAATGCGATGCGTTGTTTCCAGCCGAGAGGCAGGCTCTTCACTATAGAGTTTTCGATGCTCTGCAGGTTGCAAGCTTTTATGACCCACTCGATCTGTTGTTTCCGCAGCTTGAGCGGAATCTCGTAAATACCTGCGTAAAAGTTCAGATTCTCACGAACCGTCAGGTCGTCGTAGAGAGAGAACTTCTGACTCATGTATCCGATGTCCTTTCTAACGGATACCTTTCGTAAATCAGTCTTCTCGCCTACCAGCTCGACTTCACCGTCGGTCGGCTTTGCCAGTCCGCAGAGCATCTTGATAGTTGTCGTTTTGCCTGCGCCGTTTGCACCGAGTAACCCAAATATCTCGCCGTATTTGATCTCCAGGCTCACATCGTCCACAGCTCTGAAATCGTCGAAGGTCTTCACCAGGTTTCTCGCCTTCAGTGCAGCGACGCCGGGCTCCGGACCACTCTTCGATGATTGATTTTTCCAATGAGGAAATTCGACAGTAGTGGCAGCCTTCTCCGACTCCAATTCTTTCAATTTAATGACAAAGACATTCTCTAAAGTTGGGGTGCTTTCGCGTCCCTCACTCAGCTCCAAGCCAGCATCGTTCAACTGCTGACGAATTTGTCCTTCAGCATCTTCCTTCTCGCTGGACAGGACTTCCAATCGGTCTCCGAACGGATATATATCTTTGACACTGTCTAGTGACAGCTCTTGCACAATCGCCGGTGCCTCATTCAATTTTTCTTGTGTTTTGATTTGGAAGGTTAAGCGTCGCATGCCCAGCGCTTCTTGTAGATCCCTCGGCGGACCTTCCAGTTGAATTTTTCCCTCATACATCAAGGCGATTCTATTGCATCGCTCTGCTTCATCGAGAAAGGGAGTCGCGATTATTGCCGTAACTCCTTCATGAGATAAAGTTGAAAGCGCCTGCCAGAGCTCGCGACGTGCGATAGGGTCCAGTCCTGTAGTCGGCTCATCCAGGAGAATCAATTTTGGTTTTCCTACAAGTGCGCAGCAAAGCGCGAGCTTTTGCTTCATGCCGCCGGATAACTTACTTGCCAGCCGATCTTGAAACCGCAGAAGTCCCATTTTCTCAAGATGAGTTTCCTTGAGCTTTTCGATGTCCTCGAAGTTGACGCCGTGCAAGCCTGCCTGATAGAGGAGATTCTCTTCCACTGAAAGTTCCGGATAGAGCGCGCAATTTTGAGGCACGTAACCGATCAGACTTCTGGCTTCCGATGGGCGTTTGCCCAGAATTTTAGTATCACCACTGGTGGGCTCCATGACTCCGGCTAATATTCTAAGTGCCGTCGTCTTTCCTGCGCCATCAGGACCAACGAGACCGTAAAGGTCGCCCTTCTTAATGTCCAGGTCGAGACCTTTGAGAGCCTCGGCGCCCTTCTTGTACCGCTTCACAAGAGCGTGAACCGTCACGACGTTCTCGTCTGTATTCGAGCGAGTTTTCGGTTGTGTCATTGTATTTGTCACGCTATATAGCTCCCCGGATCTTCAACTAGCCACCGTAGACGGTGCCCACTAATGTTCGTGCCGGTCAATTACTTTTATCTTCGCATCGGCACGGACGCCGGGTTTTGCCTCACCACTAGAATTGTCCAGAGCGATTTTGAGACCGAAAGACTGACGCAGCCTATCTGTTTTAAAGTACACGTTCTGAGGTGTGAAGGATGGTCTTGCGTCGATTGCGGTCACTGTTCCTTTGAATGGTTTGTCGTCACCGCCGAGGTAAACGTCGGCTTCCGAACCGATGTTGAATTTCGAGAGGTCCTTTTCTTCCGCGAAGGCCCGCATGTATGCAGACTTAGGATCCACAAGAGTCAACAGCACATTTCCTTTACCTACGATCTCGCCGACTGATACGCTGCGAACAGCCACGATGCCATCAATCGGGCTGGTCAGTTTAAAGTACGAGATTTTATTCTTTCCGGAGCTGATAGCTGATTGCGCCTGAGCAGCGGCGCTGCTGGCTTGGAAAGACATCATCTTTGCTTTGAGCATTTCACGCTTATAAGCTTCAGCTTTTTTCGCACGCCCTTCCGGGCTGGTGAATACTCGGCTCCAGAAGCCATTTCCTTTCTTCCGAGCCTCATTTATGTCCTTTTGAACTACGGCAACCTGGCGATTGGCCTCGCTCTTCGCTTTGTTCGCTTGAGAGAGCATACCGCCCGCGCCTTTAATTTTCTTCTCAAGGTTGTCGGAATCGAGCGTGACGAGCAGCTGTCCTTTCGTCACCTTCTCTCCTTCGTCGACCAAGACCTCAGTGACACGGGTACCAGTAGCAGCCACGATGTGGGTCTCGTCAGCCTCGATGCGACCGCTCACTTCGACTACATCAGGATCCGCGTGAGGGTAAGCGAAGAAAGAGACTGCGCATCCCAGAGCCAGTAGGAGGATGCAACCGATGACGACCGCTTTCACCGTGCGAGAGCCGAGAATTTGCTTCAGGAGAGGAGCGTGGCTTCTCGAGCCATACGCTCTTTCTTGTGGTTCGGGGGGTTTCGCTTTCGTTGACACCGTTCAACCTCACTTACCTTTTAATAGTGGGTTTAGACGACCACCGACGTTCTAACTGGCAGCCAGCCGAGTCGGGACGTTTCTTTCGTAGCACCTTTCAAGGTTTCCGAGGCCGTATTCAACGCGAAAATGTTTTCGATAGGAGACAGGCGGTATTTTTCAAGAAGTTTGCTATATGGAACGTATCGCACCTGAAACCCCTGGAGACCTCTCTCATGGCAAAACATGTTCTTGTAATATTCAATCCGGCGGCGAAGTCTCAAATCGCGCCTGAGGAGTGGATTGGTAGGCTCGTCGAGGAACTCAATAAGGATGACGAGTATCTTGTCTCCTTCTATCCGACCACAGCTGAGACCACGCCTCTCCACCTCGTACCGCTGTTCAAGCCGCCACTAGATCTCGTCATCGCCGCGGGTGGTGATGGGACTGTAAGATTCGCACTGGCAGCGCTTGCGCGCGCAAAGTCAGATATTCCTGTTGCCATCTTTCCGCTGGGCACCGGAAACGTTCTCGCGCGAAACCTTGGAATCGTCGATGTGAGTTTATTCGCAGATCCGCTTGAACGCGCCTATGAATATGTGAAAAACGGCTCGCCACGCCGCATGGACATGGGGGTGATGAACGGACATTATTTTGCCGGGATGGCTGGCGTCGGCCCGCTTTCTGACGCATTCATGACGCCGGAGCGCAGGCTTAAGACCAAGTTCAAGTTGTTGGCTTATATTGTCGAACTTCTGAAGTCGATTGCGAAGCCGGCACGAACGTTCAAGATCACCAGCGGAGGCAAAGAATTCAAAATTAAAGCATCAGGAATTTTCATCGGCAACGTTCAGGATCTGGGCATGGGCAGAGATGTCGAATTTGAGCAGCTCTCCGATGGATTGCTGGAGCTGCATGCTGTTAATCCAACCAATTTAAAAGAATATGTCGGACTGGGAGCTAGGTTCGCTTCTGGTAAAGAAACCGAAGACAACCCCGACCGTGTAGTGCGAATCAAGGAAGCGGTAATTGAACTTGTGCCTCGTCAGGGAGTCAGGTCGAAGTTTCAGAAAGCTGCTTACAAACTAGTTTGCATGCTCACGGGTGAACCACCGGAGGATCCTGGTCGCGCTGACCAGCTCCCTTGTATGATCGATGGCGAAGAGGCGGGCGTCACACCCATGACGGTGAGCGTGATACCGCAGGCGGTGAATGTTTGGGTTCCAAATTTTGATTCTGAGGGCAATCCAATCGTGGGAAAGTCGAAGTCGTCCACGGAAAGAGAGCAGCCGGTCAAGTTGATAGCCGAGCTCTCTAATACCCAGGCGGCTCGGGTTCTTGGGATCGATTCCACTAGAACGTCCGATGCAAGGAAAACTGATTCAGCTGAAGGCTCTGGAACCGTCGAAGTTGACGAGGAAACTCGGCCGACTGACAGCTCGAATGAAACGGTTAAGCCGCATCTGACTGAAGGTACGCATTCCCCTGTTCCTGGTGATGTTCAGGCTGCGATCATCGAAGTGGCGACCGCGCCGGTTGATCGGAACTCTAACGTCGCGTAGACGAGTCTGATTTCAAGCACTATAAAACTATCATTAGATCTTCCATAGAACGCAGTGGACATACTTTAGAGTATGAGTGCGGCATTCGTTGGAGTTTTATATGCAAATTTTCAAGCCAGTCAAGACAAACGATAGTCTTTTCATCAAGCACGAATCAGTTCTCAAAGACGCTACTGAGGCGGTGCATAAGCGCGTACACTACACGCCATTCCCAGAAATGCCGTCGCCCAAGGAATACGGCGAAACCGCTGAAGCAGACCAGAAGAGCAAATTCGAAGCCCAGCTCAATGGCAAATTCGATCGTCTGAAACAGAGTTCAGATACCTGGCTGACAAGTGACGAGGAAAGTCCGTACACTTCGAAGTCTCTCGGATTGAGCTATCCGGCGTTCTCTAACGTTGAGTCCTACATAAAGGCTGCCGACAAGGCGAGCCAAGATTGGAAGAGAACAGATGCCAAGACTCGCGCCGGTATTTTGATAGAAAGTCTCTACCGCTTGAAGACGAATTTCTTCGAGCTGGCTTTTGCTACGATGCACACGACCGGGCAAGCATTTTTGATGAGCTTTCAGGCAAGCGGTCCTCATGCTGCCGACCGAGCGCTCGAAGCAATTGCCATCGGATACCAGGAGTTGACGCGCTTTCCCGACCACATCAGTTGGGAGAAGAGTGCCGGCAAGTTCAATCTCAAACTTGAGAAATATGGGATTAACGTTGGACGCGGTTTGGGTCTGGCAATTGGTTGCAGCACCTTCCCCACCTGGAATACGCTGCCCGGGCTGTATGCTTCATTGATTGCCGGGAACGCTGTAATTGTGAAACCGCACCCGAAGGCAATCTATCCAATTGCGATCGTGATTGGAATGATTCAGGACGTTTTGAGCGAAAACGGTTTCGATCCGAACTTGGTCATGCTGGCAGTTGATAAGGCTGACAAACAGATCACGAAAGAGCTGGCTGAACATCCTTCGGTCCGTATTATCGATTTTACGGGCAGCAACACATTCGGTAGTTATGTAGAAAGCTTGCCTAACAAAATTGTGTTCACTGAGAAGGCAGGTATCAACAGTGTAATTATTGATAGTGTTGATGATCTCGAAGCTGTGGCTAAGAACATCGCGTTCAGTATCAGCCTTTACAGCGGGCAAATGTGCACCGCTCCTCAGAACATCTACGTCCCCGAATCCGGTATCAAAACCAAGGATGGTGTTAAATCTCTCGCCGAGGTAGAGAATGCGATCGTCGAGGCTACCAAAGGGCTGGTTGAGCATCCGAAAGCCGGTTTTGCTGTCGCTGGAGCCATTCAAAGCAAAGACACCGTAGAGCGTATCAAGAAGGCTGGTGCGCTTGGCGGCAAGGTTTTACTGGAGAGCAAGCCGATTGCTAATCCTGAGTTCGCTGATGCGCGTACCGGGAGCCCAATCATCATCGAAGTCAGCAAGGACAAGCGTGATTTGATTAAGGGTGAGATGTTTGGACCGATTGTCTTTATCGTGCCCACAAAGGATACAGCCGAGAGTATTGAGCTTGCAGCGAGTGGTGCGCGCGAACATGGTGCCATCAGCTGTGGTGCTTACACAAAAGACCCCGCGATTATGGAACAAATCGCTATTCAGATGGCTGAAGCTGGTACGCCGGTTTCCTTCAATCTCACGGGCATGGTTTACGTTAACCAAAATTCGGGCTTCTCGGATTTCCATGTGACGGGCGGCAATCCTGCAGGCAATGCATCGTTCACCAACCCGGAATTCGTCGTGAAGAGATTCATCCGCGTTCAATCACGCGTTGAGGGCGACGCTCTCTCCAACTAGGCACGACAAATCACAGCGCCTAAACTATCATCGTCCTGCTCCGGCTTTGGCTATGGCAGGACGATTCTTTCTAATTGTTCCGAGGAGCTGTCTCCAGGCTGTGGCGCCGGTGAGCTTTTCGTCGAGTGCTGAGAAATTGGAAACGCGTCATTGTCGGTGAAAATGTTTCGAGATTCTCTCGGGGCTGCTATTGCTGATTGCGGGGCTAGATTAGGATGCGAGCGCGCGGGTGTCCTTGCCGCGTCCGCTTGCAACTGGAAGATAGACTGAAGCAGTCTGTTTGGCTTCGGCTCCTGCGTCACACTGGCAGGTTGCGCCGGAACCTTCTGCAGTGATTTTTCCGGAGGAGTCTCCAACGCATTGGCTGCCGATTTTTCAAGGGACTTCGCAGATGGTTTCTCAACTACCTTCTCAATTGAATCGTCAATCGACTTCATCGCGGACTGCTTTGTGACTGGCTTATCCACAGGTTTTTCAGTAACCTTCGGCAAGGAGTTCGCCTTCGCTTTCTCTGCTGGTGATAATTGTCCGGAAGATTCGCGCACACTCTGGGGTGTCTGTCCTGGCACCGCATATGGGGCGTAGCTGAACATCTGCATCTGATTCAATGGAAATGCCATTGTAGGTGGTGGCGGAGGAACCAGCACCGTTCTCGATGGTTTCGATCTGCGAGCAAGTTTCGATGATTGATCGACGAGCGTTTGTTCTGAGTAATCGCGAGACCTGGTATTTTTGCGGCTTGCATGTCTAGATGATTGAGATTTCCGTGACAACGACTTTGCTTGTCTTTCTGTTTTCGCCGTGCCGCCCCTGGTCTTGAATGTTCCTGCCGTAATACCTGGAGGAGGTGCCTTCCAAGCTTGCGGTTTCAGCAAATCTGACGCAGCTGGAGCAATCGTCGGAGGCATCGCAGCAATAATTTTTGCTGCTGCCCGCTCGAAACCGCCCGGCACAAAGTAGAAAAAACTACCGAGTGTGATGGCGCAGATACCGCCGAAGACAAGCGCTAGCCTCCATGACTGATCGGGCGCGCGGTGAGTTTCATACCGCTCTGGGTCGTAAGTGTAAATCGGGGGCTCAGGTCTTGCGGCTTTCCGCGCCATTCCGGGCATAAAACTCGCAGGCACGAGGTTTTCATTAAAAAAGCTCATTGAGAGCCTCACGTTTGTTCCGTCCGAAAGCCTGAGGGCCAGGTCGGAGACCGACGCGAGCTCGTCTTCTTCCATAGGCACCTCGGTTTGGGCCGCGAGGCAAACAACTTTGTTTGTCCGAGGGTGGACGATTCGCTTTGCGAGTGAGACTTGAACCGTGGGTGCGATGGATGTTCCGACCGGTTCAACCGTCACGGCACGGCTTTCTTCCTCGGTTGCGGGGATGAGTTCTGTTCCTTTCATTTTGCGCGAGACCCGAAATCTTGCTAACGACGCCTTTCTTCCAATATTGGATAGTGATCTTTATACCGCGGGAGCTTTTCTTTCTAACTCCTGCAGCGGTTTTTCGTTAATCGAAAGCATCCTATTCCTTCGGCTATATTTCAAAACGTCGCACCCAATCTCAGCTTTAGAGGAGAGATTCATTCGAGTTCGGACGTACAAATTGCAGCGGTTTCGAAGTCGTTGCGTGGTCTTCTAGTGGGTATGAAAGAATTGCATATCTAAAGATGGAGTCGACAATGTCAGTCACGCTTACTGTATGTGAGAAAAGTCCAGGCGGACCGCCTGCCGAGGAGTATTCACTCGAGCTCAAAGAAGAGCGAATCACTGTGCGCGATTTGATTCAAAACATTGTCTTCCATCAAGTTTACAAACTGAATACTGCTGCGCGAGATTGGAATCGGATGGCGGATGACAGAGAGCAATTGCTGAATTCTAAGCCTGCCGGACAGGGTCGTACGGTAGATTGGGTTCCGAAGTTCGAGCAAGCGCTCAAGGCGTTTGAATTTAATCAGATCGTTCTTCTCGTTGATGACACTCAGGTGGAAGATCTTAACGAATTCGTTGATTTAACTCCGAGAACAAAGGTGACCTTTTTGAAACTCGTTCCGCTAGTTGGGGGCTAATATGTCGCTTTTCAAAAAGCTTATGGATGTGTTTTCCGGAGAAAACACCGAATCCGGTGGCGGACTGAAATTGTCTGCAGAGTCCAAAAGGTTGTTTGATGCCTACCTCAACGAGGCTTTCAACATGAACGCATATGACATGACGGCCGCGAACAGTTTTGCCGCGAAGGAAATCAGCGAAGCTGATCCTGAACTGCAAAAGGAGATTCTCAAAGAATCGATGCGCAGGCATAACGAAGCATACTCTTATAGCGATCACATCACATTGAAGCAGTTGGAAGAGATGCTCCTTCGTAAACACTTGAAATACTCGGAGGAGGACATTTTAACGATTTTCGCAATAGCAGGCAGTGCCAAGAAAAGCAGTTGGAGTTCTCCTCATAGCGCATGGCTTGCTGGGATTGCTGAGCGTTATTCGAAGGAAAACCAGCTGTCCGATGACGTCAAATTGGCATTTCAGTCGCTTGTAGATCGCTTGATAGCTGAGTCGAATGACGCGAGCAGTCGAAAACTAGTTCGAGCGTTAACCGTTTTATTAAGTGATGCGGGCGAGGACCTCGTGCCGTTTGCCGTGAACGGCTACGAGGCTTGGGGCGCAAAAGCTATAGCTGACATTCGCGCGCTGCCGGATGAACCGCTGTTGAACTGGAAACGTCTTTTAGAATATGCCACTACTTGCAGTGGCAGCACACCATCAAAAAGGTGGCAAGATGGTGCTCTCAAGTACTTACAAAAAATCGACCAGGAAGTTTTTGTAACCTTCATAGACAGCTGGTTCTCGCTTGTTGGGACTAGAGGGACCTATCCTGAAAAACAGAGAGACCGTTATGCGATTGATCCTAACGAAACGCTGACCTCAGAAAGTGCGGATTTGCTAAAAGGTCTGGCGTGGATATCTATTCAAGTGGATGATCCGCGTCTGGCGCGCGCTCTGGGAGATGCTGCGAATGCCAGTTTTAAGAAAGTCGTTAACGTCGGACCACGTTGTCCTAAACTTGGGAATGCTTGTGTTGGTGCCCTGAGTAACTTGAAATCGAAAGAGGCGATTGCGCAATTGGGGCGTTTGAAGTCTAGCGTGAAACACGCGTCTACTCGCAATACAATCGAGAAGGCCTTAAACAACGCGGCGACCAGAGCCGGCATGTCAGTGCAAGACCTGGAGGAATTGAACGTTCCCGATTACGGATTCACCGAGGTTGGAAAGCTTGTACAGAACTTCGAAGCCCACCGCGCAGAAATTGTGATTGATGATTCCAGCGTCTCATTGCATTGGTTCGATGCTACCGATAAGGAACACAAGTCGATTCCTGCCAGGGTGAAGTCAGAACATCCTGACGAGGTGAAGGCGCTCAAGAAAACGCTTGGCGATGTAGAGAAGCAGCTCTCTGCAATTCGCTACAGAATAGAGAACAGTTTGATACAACAGCGACATTGGGCGTACAAGGATCTGAAGGAGCGTTACCTGGAGCATCCGATCGCAGCTACGATAGCGCGCCGGCTGATCTGGCGAGTGAATGGAAAGTCTGCGATTTATCTCGATGGTGAGATGGTGGATGTGCAAAGTTGTCGCGTGGAAACACCTGATAATGCAATCGTGGAACTCTGGCATCCAATTGCGTCTGAAGCTGAAGAGGTGCTTGCCTGGCGGATGTTCTTGCGCGGTCATGAAATCACTCAACCGTTCAAACAAGCCCATCGTGAAATATATGTTCTAACTCCGGCAGAAATCGAGACGGATACGTATTCCAATCGTTTCGCGGCGCATGTTTTGAAGCAGCATCAATTCAATCAACTATGCCAACAGCGGGGCTGGAAGTATCGTCTTCAGGGAGCCTGGGATAGTTACAACACACCATACCTTGAGTTGCCGCAATGGGATTTGATTGCGGAGTTTTTCGTTGAACCGGTAACAGACGAGGCGTCGGCAACCGGAACATTCACGCACTGCGTTTCCGACCAATTAAGATTTAGAAGATCGAACGGTGAACCGGTATCGCTTGTTGAAATAATGCCTGTCGTGTTAACGGAGGTGATGCGCGACCTCGATTTGTTTGTCGGGGTTTGCAGCATTGGAAACGATCCAACCTGGATCGATGCCGGAGACGCTCATCACGGTTACTGGCACGCCTTTTCGTTTGGTGACCTTTCGGCGTCCGCGGAAACGCGCAAGGACGTTCTCAAAGAAATTTTGCCTGCTCTGAAGATCAAGGCGAGGTGCCGGATAGAAGGAAAGTTTTTGATTGTGCAGGGCGATATCCGAACGTACAAGATTCACCTGGGCAGCGGTAATATCTTGATGGAACCCAACGATCAGTATCTTTGCATTGTTCCAGAGCGTGGTGGCAAAAGCGGTGGCACTTCAAAAATCTACCTTCCTTTTGAAGGCGATGGCGTTTTGTCAGTGATTCTGAGCAAAGCGATGATGCTAGCTAATGACTCGAAAATCACGGATCCAACCATCGTCCGTCAGATCAATTTCAGAACCTAGACAGCAATCGAGCAGAGTGCGTTCATAGCACGTTCACCACGCGGTGCTAAAGTTGGAAACGTCAGTATCCGCACTCCGTGTGAATGTCATTCAAATGCAACTGCTGGTAGTTTTGTTAGTGGTGAACGCTTGTCTTGCCTGGTTCATGACTGGGCTCATCTGGTTTGTCCAGATTGTGCACTATCCGATGTTCGACATGGCATCTAGAAATGAGTTCGTGCAGTTCGCGAACCGGCACTGCCAACTGACTACGAGCGTTGTTGCACTGCCAATGGTGGCAGAGTTACTGTGCTCTTTTTTACTTGCTGTCCTCTGGAATGGGAGTGGAAAACTTTTGGTCTGGCTCTGTTTTCTTCTTGTCGTTGGAATCTGGTTTTGCACTGTAGCCTATTCAATCCCGAGCCACAACAAGTTCTGCAGTGTTGGATTCGTTCAGGAGACCCATCAGTATCTGGTAACGACCAATTGGGTCAGAACCATTTTGTGGACCGTCCGCGCAGGATTGCTGGCTGTTCTTCTCAGTCGACTTCGTTTCAACTGATTTACCGACCTTTTGCAAGTCCGAAAGTTTGTGATAGCTTTATCGCCGATTTTAATCGTGAGGTCTGGAAACCGAGACCGCGTTCGCTGCTGCCACTACTTAAGCGAAGCCTTCTCCGGTCGTATATACTGAGAAGTGGGTGCCGGTCGGCGCCAGTTTGAAAACCTGGTAATACAAGCGGGCATTGCCTGGAGGCGAATTTGAGCTCATCTTACAAACCCAAACGCCTGAAATTCTGGCATGTATTTTTTTGGTTCATGATGATCGCTATCGGGATCAAAGTTGCGATAATCGGTGCCTTCCTGATGCTGGGGCTCTTGCCTCATGAATTGCTGTTTGCATTCGTTTCCAAGGTCTTCACACTTGGACCGACCTTTATGCTCAACGGCTTAATCGTATCGAGTGTGGGATTTTTGATTGTCTTCCTCTGCGTCTGGATGCTTATGAAAATGAGCGGAGACTGCAACAAACCGGACCCCGCCAAGTCGATGGACGAGTTCTTAACCTGAACCACGCTTTTAATCTTTGATCTGATCGAGCGCGCTGCGCTTTGCTGCGACCTTGCCAGTCATTTTGCGGTAGCGCGCTAGTTGTCACTAGTAAACATTCGCTCAAACACACACACACAACACCCGCACTATCGGATACTATCTGGGATGTGTTCATCGGAGACCGTCAGTTTCGGCTTCGGATGTTTTTGTTCGCTTGATCACATAGGAATCCATCTTTATGCCACATATGTTTGAACCTCTCACCGTCCGTGGTGTCACTCTGCGAAATCGAATTTGTGTTTCGCCGATGTGTCAGTATTCGTCAGTCGACGGACATGCAACTGATTGGCACCTGGTTCATCTCGGCTCGAGAGCCGTTGGCGGCGCGGCGCTCGTGATTGCTGAAGCAACTGCGGTGGAGCCGGAAGGCAGAATTTCCTTCGAGGATGCAGGTATCTGGGCGGACTCTCATATCGAGCCTTTGAAACGCATTACGAAATTCATTGAAGAGCAAGGCTCGGTGCCAGGAATTCAAATCGCGCATGCCGGCCGAAAGGCGAGCACGAAGCGCCCCTGGGAAGGTGGCGGCAAATTACCGTTGGATCAAAACGGCTGGCAGCCGGTTGGACCGAGTGCTATTCCGTTCGACACCGATTATCTTATGCCAAGAGAGCTGACGCTAGACGAGATCGGCGCGATTCAAGAAAAATTTGTTGCGGCGGTACAACGTAGTCTCAAAGCCGGCTTTAAATGGATGGAGTTGCACGCGGCTCACGGTTACCTCTGCCACAGCTTTCACTCACCGTTGTCGAATCAGCGCAGCGATCAGTATGGTGGCAGTTTTGAAAATCGAGTTCGTTTCACGATTGAAACCGCAACCAAGGTTCGCAAAGCCTGGCCTCAAGATCTGCCAATGAGTGTCCGTCTGTCATGCAGCGATTGGGCAGATGGCGGATGGACAATTGAAGAATCGATTGAGCTTAGTAAGCAACTTAAGTCCTTAGGGGTGGATCTGATTGATTGCAGCTCCGGCGCCGGCACACCACACGCGAAAATTCCTGTGGGTGCTAACTACCAGGTTCAATTCGCCGAAGCGATTAAGCGGGAAGCTGGTATCATGACTGGTGCCGTCGGAATGATTACCGAACCGATGCAAGCGGACGCAATCGTTCGTATGGAGCAAGCTGATGTTATCTTCCTGGCTCGTGAACTTCTTCGCGATCCCTATTGGCCTGTTCACGCAGCTCAAATTGTGCATAAGTCGGACGCCGTCTCGTTGCCCGATGCGTACCATTATGCCGCCTATCCGAAACGCAAGTAAAAGGAATTCGTGATGAGTAAGTATTCGAAATTAGATAAAGACAAAGCTGTCGTTCTCCTCGTCGATCATCAGGCTGGACTTCTGTCTCTGGTCCGCGACTTTTCGCCGGATGAGTTTAAAAACAACGTTTTGGCGCTCGCCGACATCGCGAAATTTTTTAAATTACCGACGATATTAACGACTAGTTTTGAGCAGGGACCGAACGGTCCCCTGGTGCCGGAGTTGAAGCAAATGTTTCCCGATGCTCCATACATTGCTCGCCCTGGTCAGATCAACGCCTGGGACAATGAAGAATTCGTTGCCGCCGTCAAAAAGACCGGGCGGAAACAGTTGATCATTGCGGGTGTAGTGACAGATGTTTGTGTGGCTTTCCCTGCTTTGTCGGCTCTTGAAGAGGGCTTCGAAGTGTTCGTAGTTACCGACGCATCCGGCACGTTCAACCCCGTGGTGCGTGATGCTGCATGGGCCCGAATGTCTGCAAACGGCGCGCAGCTAATGAACTGGTTCAGCGTCGCGTGTGAACTGCATCGCGATTGGCGCAATGATATCGAGGGATTAGGAACGCTCCTTGCGAACCATTTGCCCGCGTACGTCAACTTAATGCAGAGCTACTCCGTTAAAAAGTAGCTCTGCCAGTTTCCTACGGTGTATTGCCGCTGGCGTTTTGTTGCCGTCTTTGTTGATGTCGCTGCTTCATCTCATTAACAAACTGGTCACGCTGCGCTTGCTCATTCGCATCGAGTGAACCGTCACCGTTGGCGTCAAATCGTTGCATCAGCTTTTGCTGACGCTCTTGTTTTTTGCCGTTGTTCCAGTCGCCGGCGACATTGCTTCGGTTTTTGCCGCGAAAACCGCCAAAGTTTTCCATCGGACCGCCGCCCTGGTTGCCGTCTCCGGGAGGACCAAACTCGCCAGGCCCACCAGGCGGTCCGAATTGTCCGGGTCCCGGACCTCCGTTTCCGGGTCCGCCGAAACCGGGACCGCCATTTCCGCTGCCGCTCAGACCGCCACCACCGAAGCCGCCACCCTGTCCGCCGAAACCACCAGGACCGCCGTGGCGCCCGCCGCGTCCTTTACCAAACTTCTCCCGCAGTTCCTGGGCTTTTGCTTTCTCTGAAGCATCCAGGGTGCCGTCACCGTTGGCGTCGAACCGTTGCATAAACTTGGCTCGTCTGGCTTCACGGTCGGCTTCGCTGCCGCCGAAACCACCGCCTTGGCCAGGTCCACCGCCGCCCAGGAAGCCGCCCTGTCCGGGTCCGCCCTGGCCTTGCCCTCCGAATCCTCCTCGCCTTCCACCGTGTTTACCTTGCCAACCACCAGCTTCATTAATAGGTGGAGCAACCTGAGGGGGTTGTTGATCGGGTGTGCCCTGTGCAGGTGGCGGCTGATTCGGGTCTGTTTGAGCCCCAGCCTGGGCCATCGCGGCTGGCGCCAGGGTTGTTAAGGCGGTCAAAAGCGAACCCAGCGCTATGAATCGGTTTAAGTTTCTCATGCAGGATAACTCCGTAAAATGGGCTCAGGGCGTCAACGCCATCAGGGCGGGCGTTTCGCTCCGTAAGAACGTCTAGATAGGTAGACGCAGTTCCGAGATAAAAAGTTCAATGCCGTCACAACTTCTGAAAAAGTTTAATCAAACTTGCTAGGTATGCTATCAAGTGAATAGTGAGTGAATGATGAGGAGATCCGCAGGTGTCTTCGGAAAATACTGAGAAGTTTTTCGAGCGTTACCGCGACGATAAGGATAAGTACGGCTTCAACCTGAAGTCTTGCAAGGACTCAGAGCCGTTTTTCCGCTTCCTGTACCAGAAATGGTTTGACGTCACGATTGTCGGGCTGGAAAACATTCCTGACGATGGTCGTGCGGTCATGTACGGAAACCATTCCGGCGTCTTGCCTATCGACGGCGTGATGCTATACGACGGCATAATTAACGACCATCCGAATCCCCGCCGCATTCGTTTTCTGGTTAATGAGTTCATCCGAAAGTCGCCGGGTGCAGGTGGTATCATCCGCGGTTTCGGCGGCGTTCCTGCAAAATATGATGTTGCCGTTGAACTTCTCAAGAACGAGGAGCTGGTGTTCTTCTATCCGGAAGCCGAAAAAGGCACGGGGAAACTCTACAAAGACCGCTACAAGCTGCAGGAGTTCAATCCTGGATTCGTCAAAGCGGCCCTGGAGACTGACTCTAAACTGATACCAGTTGTCACCGTAGGTGGTGACGAAATTTATCCACTTTTAGGAAATTTGAAACCATTTGCAGATCTCATTGGAGCTCCGTACTGGCCTATTACGCCCTTTTTTCCACTTCTCCCATTTCCATTGAGCGCAACGCCGCTGCCGGTCAAGATTCTCATTTGCGTCGGCAAACCATTCGAGTTGGATATCCCCAGAGAGAAAGCAGATGATCATGCCATCGTGGATGCGGAAGCCCGGAAGTTGCGTCAGAACATACAATCGACGCTGGACGACCTCTTGTTGCTTCGGGTTAATCGCTACATGAAGTGGGATTTGCAGAAGGTTCAGCGCTATTACGATGAGCATATAGTAAACGTCAATATGAACGCCTGAGCTGACTCTCGGTAGTTCGATTTGAGTGTCGGCACACTCGTTTAACATCGATATAACTTGGACCCCGCTAAAATTCTCTTGCGGTACAGTAAGGGGATCGCCAGGAGCGAATCCGGCAGATCGCAGGAGATATTAAGAGTATGAGATTGAAGTCGCGTTTGTTTGGCTCACTGAGCGCATTTTTGCTTGCATCGTCTGTGGTGGCATGCCAGCCGGGATTGGCTTCTGATCAGCATTGGGGATATGTCAATGTCAAAGGCGATTTTATAATCAAACCTACTTATCTAAACGCGGGTAACTTCAGGGACGGCTTAGCGCCTGTGCGAGTCAAGGTTGAAAAAGATGGCAACTCTGACGAACGCTGGGGTTTCATCAACAAACAAGGCGAAATGGCTATTGAAGCTAAGTTTGATGAAGTGCTCGAGTTTCAAAACGGTCTGGCTCCGGCGAGGCTACCTGATGGTAAGTGGGGGTACATCGATAAAGCCGGTGCCTTTGTCATCGAACCTCAATTCGATCGTGCCGACTGTTTTTCCGATGGACTGGCAGCTGCGTCCGATGGCTCCAACTGGGGATTTATAGACAGGCAAGGTCACTGGGTTATTAAACCGCAATATCAGATCGCTTGTCGTTTCTCCGGAGATCGCGCCGCCGTGCTGCACAACGATGGCACCGGGATGTTATCGTTGAGCGTGCGGGATGATATTTACACTGCTCACGGTGGTCACTGGAATTACATCGATAAATCGGGGAAGGTCGTGATCGATTCACTCTTCGACGGGAGTGGTATCTTCGGTGATGGCTTGGCGCCGGCGGCCGTGGGCGCTAATCAGGGTGTCGCTGTTCCGGACAAATGGGGCTTTGTGAATAAGTCCGGTATGCTCATTGTTAAGCCGCAGTTTGCTGCTGTTCATGCGCCATCTGAAGGTATGGCTGCGGTTCAAACCGGCCAGTGGAAAAAGATTGGGCAGGGTTTTAAAACCTGGATGCCCGGTAAATGGGGATATATCAATACTAAAGGCAAGCAGGTCGTCAAATCTCAGTTTGACGGTGCGGATCCATTTTCGGAAGGACTCGCAGGTGTTCAAGTCGATGGAAAGTGGGGATACATCGATAAGACAGGAAAGATTGTGATTGAACCAAAGTATAAATATAATGGGGCTTTTCACGAAGAATTGGCGCCGGTTTGTGTTACACAATAAGTGATGTAATAACAATTCGATTGATTGAACGCGTCTCGCGATAGTGATACCACTGATGATGCCAATCTGGGGGCGCTGTAGGTGTTTCTTTTACCGGGTTTGCGATTCGCGGAAAGCAATATAATGCTACTAAATATGGTGCCAGACTAGTCACTGTATGTAGTGTCACCGGTCGGGTGCAGGTCGAAGGACGAGCCGATTATTTGTCCGCCGTCCAAAGTTGCCTTCACTTTATTTGCAAATCGGACTCAACCAGCTCTCAAAAGCCGTACTCAGGGCTAATCCTGCTTATAAATATTAGTGTGAATGAAGTCATGATTTATGGGTATAAAACTGCTGATTACCTTCGACATCCCTTGTCGAGTCTGGGATAACCCTCCTGTTCCGACAGTAGCCACCTCGGACCCGGACCTACCATCCCCCCTAAATTAAGAGTCGACACTCGATTTAGAGATCACTCATGAGGCGTTTGTATGGATGTAATCACGTATCGAAACTGCGGGAAACCGTGGAATAGCTCCCGAGTTCCACGAAAATGCCACAGATTTTGGCTTAGTATTATTAGCTCGCAGTTTCTTTAGTCAGGATGCTCAGGAATGAATACGATGTCAACATCGAGGTCGATGCAGAGTGAAAAGATGGCCACGGGGGAGTTTTACAAGCCCGAGGTAGTTCTGGACAATGTCGCCAGGTCGTCGAAAACCGAAGAGGGCGTGATCGTCATCTCCACGCGTGACCTGACTGGAAGAATCGGAGTTCAAAATAACTCGCTGATTATCGGGGCGGTCGTCGACAGCACGGGGGAAACTGGAAACGCCGCCCTGTGCAAGCTTTTGTTGCTGCCATACGGCAGTTACACGTTCCGGAAGGCCATCCCGATGGACAACTTTCATCTCCAGCAGGACTTGAATCTGACGTTCGAAGACGTCAAACGATTCATCGGCGGACATAACTCAATCGGTCTGGCTAACACCGCCGAGCAAGTTTTGAAAAATTTCCGTCCCGGACAAAATGCTCATAAGGCCAACACTGTGCCGACCGGCGACTTCGACTGGGAAACCACCGGTTTTAGAACCAAGTTCGACGATATTGTCGGGGACGCCGATTACGAGCCAATTGCGCAGCCGATTGACCGAGAGATTTACGAGTCTTACATGAGCGATTGCAACCTCATTCTCGAGGCAATCAAAGAGAAACGAACCGAAGAGATTGAGATGTTTCATGTGCTCTCCGAGCCGAGCAAACGTGCTCAGGAAGAAGCTCTACTGAAGCCGGGTCCCCTGCCGACGCGGAAGAAGAAAACCGCTCTCAAAATTGAACCAATGTGGATTGTGGCAGCCGCCTGTGTGGTTCTTGGTTTTGGCGGCTTCACGATGTTCAGCCAGAATGCGATGATTATGCGCAATGACGCGGCCCAGACGGCTGCGACCGAGGCTCCGGCTGATCAGGTCGTCGCGAGCGTGCAGGAGCCGGCAAAGCCGACTCCCTCGGCAAGTGGAACTGCACCATACGCGTTTCCGAACCAATCAACCTCGCCTCCGCCAAACCCCACTCCCGCGGAGCCGCCGCCTGATACTTCCTCTGATTCAAGTTCTGAAGACGACGCTGCGTCACTGGGACCGGCGCCTGCGCCGGTGTCTGCCGGCTCTGCGAACCTCGCGCCGGCGCCTGCGGCATCGGCTGCCGGGAATGACGAAGTCATGCGCTACAGCGACGCCGTGCGCAAAAATCCAGGTGACATTGGGGCGCGCCGTTCGCTGGCCTACGCATACCTCGTAGCTGGCAACGCCCCCGCCTCGCTCGAGCAGTTCTACACCGTCATGAAGGTTCAAAAGGTCGACTCCTCTGAAATTATCGAATACGCGGACAATATGATGGCTTTCTGCGGGCGGAGTGCCGCTAAGCAGTTCCTGACCGACATGGTGCGCATCGATCCAAATTCGACAGTGTTGAGGCAGAAATTGCAGTCGATGTAGTCAGGACCAGCACATCGCTAGTTGCAAATGTGGTAACTTCATAGCCGTTCGGTCGGCGCACAAGGTGTTTGACTGCGAGCCGAGCAAGTGAAGTCACAGTCGCCACCTTTGCAGGATAGTTATGAAACGCGCATCGTTCGTCTGTTTGCTCTTGATGTTGATCTTGACCTTTGCGTCATCGTTTGGACCGGTGCAAGCTCTTGATTTGTCCGGTATGCAGAAGATAGGCAGTGTCCGAAAGGTTGCTAAAAGCAATGACGGAGTAATCATCGATTGCGATGATGAAAGTCAAGTCTTACTGAAAGTTTTGGCACCGGATTTGGTGCGAGTACGGGTCGGGTTTAAAAAGCCGATTCCAGGACGAGATAACTCATGGGCTATCGAGAAGAAAAGCTGGGAGCCGGTTTCTGCGACTATCAACGAGAGCGGTGATTCTGTTTCCATTGAGACAACCGAGCTGCGAGTCGTCGTGAACAAAGCCCCGCTTCAGATTTCTTTCTATGACGCGAAGAGCGGTCAGCTCATCAATAAAGATAACCAGCCGATGCAGTTCAATTCGAGCGGGTCCGTAGCAGCGGTCAAAGCGCTTGGATTCGAAGAGCACTTTTATGGTCTGGGTGAGAAGGCTGCGCGTCTCGACAAGCGCCGCGAGGCGTATCAGATGTGGTCGATGGATATGCCCGGCTATGTACTGGGAACAGATCCGATTTATCAGAGCATTCCGTTTTACATCGGGCATGTCATGGACCGCAACCAAGCAGGCGATTGGAAGGGCACCGCATACGGTATCTTCTTTGATAATAGCTATCGTACGAAGTTCGACCTGGCCAGCGGCGATCCGGAGAATGTAGTTTTTCAAGCTGATGGCGGTGAGATGAACTACTACTTTTTCTTCGGTCCACAGATGAAGAAAGTTGTAAATCGCTATACAGAATTGACCGGACGAATGCCCATGCCTCCGAGATGGGCTTTGGGTCACCAACAGAGCCGCTACAGCTACGGCAATGCTCAGCAAATCAAGGATGTAGTTGAACGGTATCGCGAGGAAAAAATTCCACTCGATGTGATGCACTTCGACATTCATTACATGGATGGCTATCGCGATTTTACCTGGAACAAGGAGCGTTTTCCCGATCCGAAAGGTTTGGTTTCGTGGCTGGGAGAGCGTGGTGTTAAGGCTGTCACGATCATCGATCCCGGCGTTAAATACGAACCTGGTGGCAACTACAGTGTATATAACGAAGGTGTAGAGAAAAACTATTTCTTGAAGAAGTCCAACGGCGAAACTTACGTTGGAAAAGTCTGGCCTGACAAGTCAGTGTTTGTTGATTACACTCTTCCGGAAGCTGCGAAGTGGTGGGGCGATCAGCATAAGTCTTTACTGGACATCGGCATTGCCGGTATTTGGAATGACATGAACGAACCCGCAGACTTTGAGAGTCGCGATGGTGAAAAGTGGAAGGATGTCGTTAATTACGATAATGGCGAGAACTCCAAACACAATAAGATGCGCAACCTCTTTGCGATGTTGGAGTGCAAATCGACCTATGAAGGTTTGTCGAGATTGCGTCCAAACGAACGTCCTTACATCATCACGCGTAGTGGCTTTGCCGGTATTCAGCGCTATGCCACCATGTGGACTGGTGACAGTCCGAGCACCTGGGATGCTATGGCGTTGAGCATTCCGATGTTCCAATCTCTGGGTTTGTCAGGGCAGCCGTTTGTCGGTTCGGATTGCGGCGGCTATATGGGAAGATGCGACGGCGAGTTGCTCACGCGTTGGTATCAGATTGGATTCCTCTCTCCGTTTTTCCGAAACCATCACGCCGTCGATTATTACGATCAAGAGCCGTGGAGATTCGGTAAACGCTACGAAGACATAATTCGCAAGTATGTTCAATTACGGTACAAACTGATGCCGTATCTCTACACTGTGCTTTCCGAAGCGCATGACACTGGAGTACCCTGGTTTCGTCCTCTCATTCTTGAATACCAGGACGACTATAATGTGCTGAATATTGATGACCAATTTATGGTTGGTGACAAACTGCTGGTAGCACCTGTAGTGTCAAAGGGCGCCACTACTCGTGATGTCTATCTTCCGGCCGGTGAATGGTTTGAATATGCTACAGGTAAAAGACATGGCGGCGGGCGCTGGATCAACGTGCAAGCGCCTCTTGATACCGTTCCTATGTTCGTGAAGGCCGGGTCTGTTTTACCTGTCGGGCAAGTTGGAGATAGTCTTGCGCAATCTGCAATTGCGCCGGTCAGTTACGAAGTCTATCCTGATAAAAATGGAAGCGCACTCGGTTCTCTCTATGAGGATGATGGAGCGACGCTCGCCTATCTAAAAGGTGACAGCAAGAGTTACGAATTGCGGTACATCAGCAATAAGCTTATGTCTGGGGCATCGGACGAGAAGGAAGATCGCGAGATTCCTGCTAGTTCAGTAAAGGTATTTGAGTAACCCTGCATGCGTCGCTCCTGTTAAGCGGGCAACGGTTGAACTCGAAAGACCAATCGGAATAGATATTTTGTGCAGCTAAAGTGCAAGAACGGCAAACAGAAGTAGCTCATTCCTGTCTTTCTTAACTGTGCCAAACGCGAGTTCTGCGACTTGGCTATAAAATAGAAACATTGCTTCAGGTCTAGAAACATGAGTAAGAAAAAAACAGGCAATATCAACACTGGCACCAGTCCGACCAGCACGGTTGCTGAAATAATCGCCCTCTTTGACCGGGGCGAAGTTGAGACTGCTAAAAATATGTTGGAAGCTGCATATGCGAAAAATCCGAGGGATGAGGATTTTCTGGCTGTCGTAGCGCATTTGCAGAAAACATATCTTGGTGAAAGCGGCGGTGCGCCTGCAAAGAGTCTTCTTCGCGATGCGCTTCTACAGAGAAGCTCTGATTCAAACGTAAAAATCGTAAGTACGCTCATGAGATTACTAGCCCTTTCGGGGCGGGACAAAGAAGCAATTCAACTGCAAGAAAATCAGTTGAAACTTCTCGAAGATCAGTCCGCATTTTTAAGAGAGGTGGCCCGCGCGAAGCTCAAGGATGAGGACCACGCCGCGAGTCTGGTTGGTCGTAAGGAGCCATGCCCATGCGGGAGCGGAAAGAAATTCAAAAGGTGTTGCGCGAAATAGTCTTTTGCGCGAAAAGTAAAATTCAGATTTCGGGAACTTTTGTGAGGTTCTCCTGTCTCGTAAGCAACAATCGGATGGGAACGAAATTTTCGCTATTTCTTTCGTGTGCCAGTAGTTGAAGCCGAATAGCGTCAGGCTATTGGACCATCCAGTCGTCTAGGCTAACTAGATATTCAAACGAGCTTTGTCTTCTCTAATGAGCAGTCGCTGACTCGTTTGCAAACAACCGCAATCCTGGATTCGTCCGGATTGCGGTTTACCATGTTCAGGTATTGAAACGCACATTCCTCGGCAAGAGAAAGATGGCATTCACGATTGTTGATGCCATCTTTCGCCATTGTTTGATTATCGTTCTTTCCATCCAAAGTCGAAACCTACCGGCGCGACAATGTAATAGTCTCGTCGATATTTAATTACATCGCCTACTGATGTACTACGTTGCTCTCCGCTCCATTCCTCGTTTTTGTGATTCGTCACATAGAATATGCGTTCCAGTTCTTCTTCGATTTCTTCCAGCGGAAATTCCGGGCGTTTGAAGATGCCAACCGATTTATAGTCACCTTTTCTAAATCCTTCTCGAATGGTTGCTACATCGACGTCGGGTCTTCCGTAGCGAAGATATTTCCAAAAGCTCTCATCGATAGAATGGAACAACTCGAATGTCACCTGTTTTGTTTTGGTTTTTTGCACAGCATGAAGTTTACTCATCGCCGCCTCCTTGAAACGTGTAGATGGGTCTAAATTGAATTACGGAAATTCGGAGCAAAAAGTTCAAATTTCTGAGCAAGTTTAATCTTCAATTTTGGTATGCTACGAACTCGCTAGCTGTGCAGGTATTCGATCTGTAAATGCGTGCAGCTGTTTTCCAAAGCAAACTGTTATTCTGTTTGTATGAAACGCGTCGTGCTGGAGAAGCGTTGAAACAGTTTTAGTTGCAGTTTGGCGGCATTTTAGGAGCAGAGATGAGTTTGCAAGACACCGCGGGTACGACGAAATTGATGCTTGACGACCTGCATGTCGGGCAGGTCTTTCGTAGCGAATCTTACGTAATGGATGTTGAGAAGATCAAAGCATTTGCTCTCGAGTTCGACCCGCAGCCTTTCCACACAGATGAAGCTGCGTCGGCGGGAACGTTTTTTGGAGAACTCGTCGCCAGTGGATGGCACACAGCCGGCGTTACTATGCGACTGCTGGTGGCTAGTTTGCCGATCTCCGGTGGCTTGATTGGTGCTGGTGCGGAGATTTCCTGGACTCGCCCTACCAGGCCTGGTGACGAGCTATATGTCGAAAGCGAGATTATCGAAATTCGACCGTCGGCGAAAAATCCGGCGCGTGGTATGGTCACCGTGCGTAGTATCACAAAAAATCAGGATGGCAAGACTGTGCAGTCAATCACTTCGCGAATGGTTGTACCAAGGCGGCTACCGGACTCTGTATGACAATAGTCTTAGTGCGGGGTTTATCGATTAGCTACGCAGTAATCGTTTGATTAGGCGGTGTAAGTGTCAGATTCAACGACCACAATTAAGAGATATGAGCGAACTTCGGAAACGAAATTGATTGAGCTTTCTGCAAAGAAGCCCTACGAGCAGGTTTTAATTGACTTCGAGAAGCAGCTTGGGCGCTTCGATCAGGACGCGGCCATGAAAGCTTCGGACCTGGAAGCGACGATCCAGAGCATGACTGGTGAACTTGGTTTGATGATTATTCATGTACTGGAGATGAGTGCACTCCTGCCGTCGTTAGCATCTGCTGAAACTCGTGCGCGCCAATATCTAATTGGTAATCCGCTTATCGCAAGCCAGATGGCGAAGTTTGATCCACGCGCTGCACTATTCGCACCTCCGCGCGTCTTGATTCATTCTAATGGCGACGATACCCATATCACTTTTGAAAAACCGTCCACGACATTTGGTCGTCTGTTTAATCCTCTAATTGATGAAACCGCAATCATGCTCGACGATAAATTCGAAACTCTAGTTCAAAAAGCCCTGAGTCCGTGAGTTTCTAAGCCTTTATAAAGCTTGCTGACCTGTTTTCTTCGCGACCCATTGGAATTTTGCAACAATTGCGATATGCTCGCCGACATAATTTCCGATGCAGGCAGGGGCATGATACTTCCAATTGTTCAGACCGGCGATCCGGTACTGCGGGCGGTGGCTCGAGCGTTAACTCCTCAAGAGATCCAGTCGACCAAAATCAAAGAGCTTATTGAGAATATGCGCGAAACAATGCGCGCCGCTCCGGGCGTAGGTTTGGCCGCGCCGCAAATCGGTGAGTCGATTCAACTCGTTGTGATCGAGGATGAAGCGACTGAGGAGAAAACACGTTTGTCGGCCGAGGAACTGTCGAAACGAGAGCGCAAGCCGATTCCTTTTCACGTGCTCATAAATCCTAAGTTTACCGCGATTGGCGATGAACGCGTGACGTTTTTCGAGGGCTGCTTGAGCGTTGATGGATTTGCTGCGATGACCTCGCGATTTCGGCAGGTTTCCGTATCAGCGCTCAACGAGCGTGGCGACGAGATTCGCATTGAGGCGTCGGGCTGGTATGCGCGCATTATTCAGCACGAGATCGATCACCTCAATGGAACTATTTATATTGATCGCATGGATTCGAAAACATTTTCGACCGTTGCGAATAAAGCAAAGTATTGGGATTAAGATCAAATTGAGTTATTCTAAAAGTTCGCGAATGTAATAAGCCAGGCGCAATGCCGTGGCGTGGATTTCAACAAATGGCGTGAAAACGCCGGAGGAGTTTGCATGGCAGCATTACCGCTTGGTGGCACTTTTACATTCCCCGGCACGAATTTGACGGTCAACCGAATGGGCTACGGCGCTATGCAGCTCTCCGGTCCGGGTATATTCGGACCGCCTAAAGATATAGAGCAGGCTCAGGCGGTTTTGCGCGAAGCGCTTGAAGCCGGTATCAATCATATAGACACGAGCGATTTCTATGGACCGCATGTGACTAATCAGCTAATCTGCCAGACTTTGCATCCCTATCCTGACCGTCTGGTGCTTGTCACCAAATTTGGTGCCAAGCGTGGTGACGACGCTTCGTGGATTTTCGCGCGGAGCAAGGAAGAGCTTTTTGCCGCCGCTCACGACAATCTTCGCAATCTCAAACTAGAAGCGCTCGAAGTTGTGAATTTGCGGATTGGCGATTTCATGACCGCTAATGAGGATCCAATCGAAGAACCTCTTAGCGCTATGATCGAACTGAAGAAACAAGGGTTGGTCAAGCATATTGGTTTAAGCACGGTTAGCCCGAAGCAGTTTGAAATCGCATCCAAAATGACAGACATCGTTTGCGTACAAAATATGTACAACTTGGCGAGCCGAGCCGATGATGCTTTCATTGATGAGCTGGCGGCTAAAGGCGTGGCTTACGTGCCTTACTTCCCGCTGGGAGGCTTTGAACCATTGCAGGTTGACGCTCTTAACCAGGTTGCCGCGAAGGTCGGTGCAACGCCTATGCAAGTTGCGCTTGCCTGGCTGCTGCGCCGTTCGAATAACATTTTGCTGATTCCGGGGACGAGCTCCGTAAGCCATCTTCGAGAGAATATTGCGGCCGCCTCATTGGAACTTTCGGACGAGGTTATGGCCGATCTCAACGCTATAGGGGCTGCAAGTGCTGCGGGCGCTACTGCTTGAGCTTCTTGAAACGGATTCGGCGGGACTGTTGACACCTGTTATTAATGAGTGTACACTCACTCATTAATGGAGGACTAATGGCTCGACCCAAGAGCGAGGAAAAGCGCAACACCTTATTGTCGGTAGCCGCGCAGGTATTCGCGAAAAATGGACTCTCCGCTTCGACTGCTTCGATAACAAGCGCGGCGGGCATGGCAGAGGGGACGTTGTTCAACTACTTCAAAGGCAAAGACGATTTGATGAACACGCTGTACGTCGAGATCAAGAATGATCTCGCGTCGACCATGCTCTGTGGCAACCCGAAAACTGACTCTCCCAAAGATGTAATGCATCATATCTGGTGCAATTACGTTGCCTGGGGCGCCAGAAATCCCGACCGATTAGCCGTTTTGCACAAGCTAAAAGTTTGGGAGGGGTTGAAACCTGACATACCGGAAAGCACCACCGCGTGTTTCGACGAACTTCAAAAGATGGTAAACAACGCCATCGCCTGTGGTGCGTTGCGCGATGTGCCATATGAGTTCATGCTTGCCATTTTTGCTTCCAACGCCGAGACTGTAATGCACTACATCAAGCAAGATCCGGACCGGGCAGATTTCTACACGGAGCAAGGGTTCCAACTGTTTTGGAGCGGAATTGCAGGTGATCTGCATTAGCAGTGGAAAAATAGTATTAATCGCGTTTGATGGAAACTGACAACGCTTTCGACTGAATAAACTGAATAACACACGAAATCAGGTTGCAAACTGTGACTGAGCGATGTGCGTTGGTTTCGCATTTGGTATCAAACCAAATCGCGTGGCTGCGCTTTGGAACAAAGGAGTTCAAAGATGAAATACAAAACCCTGGGCGACACTGGTCTCTTAGTGTCCACGCTTTGCTTCGGTGCGATGACCTTTCATGGTGGTCGAGGACTGTTCGCAATGATGGGAGGTACGCAACAGGACGAGGCTGATGAACTCGTCAAGAAATGCATCGATAGTGGTATCAATTTCTTCGATACGGCCGACATATATTCGGAGGGCGGAAGCGAAGAGATGCTTGGGCAGTCCTTTCGCAATTTAGGAATTCAGCGGAAGGATGTGGTGATTGCCACCAAATGTGTCGGTCGAATGGGACCGCGCCACAACGATATCGGTGCTTCACGTAAGCACATAATCGAGGCTGTCGATGAAAGTTTGCATCGATTGCAGACTGATTATATCGATCTCTATCAACTGCACGGCTCTGATTCGGTGACACCTCTGGAAGAGCAACTTCGCGCTCTCGACACGCTTGTTCAACAGGGCAAGGTTCGTTACATCGGCTGTTCCAACTGGGCCGCATGGAGGTTGCAGCGAGCTCTCGATATTTCTGAATTCAAAAATCTTGCTCACTTCAATACCTTGCAGGCGTATTACTCGATTGCTGGTCGCGATTTAGAGAGAGAACTGATCCCGTTAATGGAGAACTCGAAAACAGGATTGCTGGTCTGGAGCCCGCTTGCCGGCGGTTTGCTATCAGGTAAATTTGATCGCAACAATCAGAGACCTGAAGATAGTCGTCGATCCCAATTTGATTTTCCTATCGTCGATAAAGAGCGAGCTTGGAATATCATCGATACGATGAAGCCTATCGCGGAGGCGCACGGCTCCACAGTTGCGAAGGTTGCTCTGGCTTGGTTGCTCTCGAAGCCTGTGGTCACTTCGGTCATCATCGGTGCCAAGAATATGAAGCAACTCGAGGACAATATCGGTGCAGTAGACCTTAATTTAACCGATGACGATCTGAAGAAGCTGGATGCCGTGAGCGCTTTGCCGCCCGAGTATCCGGGCTGGATGATTCCGTTTCAAAACATGGATCGACTTGATCCTGACTTCGATCGGTGGGCCGCTCTGCAAGAGCATGCGGCAGTTAAATAGTTGCATGCGGTTTCAATCGAAATAGATTTTTCAATCGAATGAGACCGAAGATTTTGCAACCCATTGAGAGTTTCGCCGCGGCAAAGTAAGAGGGGCAACCTTACTTAATCGCACGAACGGACAGACGTCGGGAGTCTTGCGGCTCCCGGCGTTTGTTTGTCTGTCAGTTTTTCGTGATTAAACTTGTGCAAAACCGCCGTCGACACAAAGGTCGATTCCGGTGACGTAACTCGAGTCGCTCGATGCCAGGAAGAGCGCGACCGTCGCAATCTCTTCGGATTTACCGATTCGACCCATCGGGACGAGCTTCTTGAATTCGGCCTTCATCTCATCCGGAATGCCGTCCATCGCTGCCGTATCAATAGGTCCTGGGCTAAGCAAGTTGACGCGAATTTTGCGGTCTTTCAAGTCATTTGTCCAGGTTCTCGCGAATGAGCGCAGCGCCGCCTTACTCGCATTGTACACGCTGAATGCAGGCATTCCCTTGAGGTTTGCGACGGAACCATTCATGATAATCGAGGCACCATCAGGCATTAGTGGAAGTGCCTTCTGGACGGTGAAGAGCGTTCCTCGTACATTCAAGTTGAAGGTTTTGTCGAAGTGTTCTTCGGTGATGCTTCCGATGGCTTGGAATTCACCAAATCCAGCGCTTGCGAAGAGAACATCGATCTTTCCCTTTTCTGCTTTGATTGTTTCGAAAAGTTTGTCGAGATCGGCTAGATTAGCCGCATCCCCCTGAATACCTTTGACGTTCTTTCCGATCGCTTTTACGGCGTCGTCAAGGTTGCTTTGCCTGCGTCCAGTGATGTAAACATACGCGCCTTCCTCTACAAAAAGCTTAGCGGTTGCGAGCGCCATGCCTGAGGTCGCTCCTGTGATGACGGCAACTTTGCCTTCGAGTTTTCCCATTGGTTTAAACACTCTCCATTGTTTAGTCTGTATATCGAGCCTTTTTAAAGTACGCGTGCAGTTTTCTGGTGAGTAAGAATCTCACCAGGAGGGGCGCTGACGCTGTCTGCAGCCGAAGCTCGGTCTGGGAAAATAATAGACCGGTCGGCTAGTTTCGTCAATACCTCATGTAGGCTCTGTTTAGCAAACGTTCTTCATAGGCTTCGTCTATCAACCTTCGAGGCTTTCGTCAGCAAACGTTCGATTCACCCAGGATATATGTCCGTTTGCGATCGGTTTTAGCTAAGATTCCGATCGCCTCTTTAATATCTTCCATCAATATATCTGCGAGGTCCCGGGTGAAACTTTCTCGGACCACTATGCGAAGCACAGCGATGGATTCGGCTGCCGGCGGCATGGTGTAAGCCGGTACAATCCAGCCGCGGGTGCGAAGCAGATGCGAAATGTCGAATACGTCACATTCACTGGTATCTTTCAGTTTAGCCACCACAATTGGTATCGTGTTTTGTTTGCTGACGATCTCAAACTTGCCAGTTTTTTCCAATTCGCTGGAGAGATAACGCGCGTTTTCCAGGAGGTTGTCCATGATGTTACGGTAACCTTCTTTGCCGAGTCGAATGAAATTGTAATACTGAGCGATCACGTTGCTTGCACCCTGTGAGAAGTTGAGTGTGAACGTCGACATCTTTCCGCCGAGGTAGTTGATATCGAATATCAGTTCCTCCGGCAAATCTTCTTGATCGCGCCAGATCGCCCAACCTAAGCCAGGGTACACCAGACCGAACTTATGACCGGATGTATTGATGGAGCGAACCTGCTCCAGTCTGAAATCCCATTTCAAGCTTGGTCTAGTGAACGGTATCACAAAGCCACCACTGGCGGCGTCAACGTGAATCGGTATGTCCAGGCCCTTTTTCTTTTTGATTTGCAGAAGTTTTGAATTGATTTCTTCTATCGGATCGAGTTCTCCAGTGAAGGTTTGACCGAGAATTGGTGCAACAAGAATGGTGTTTTCATCTACCGCTTCGGCGACTTGATCCGGATCCAGAGTGAAACGATTCGTCGTCAGCGGGAGTATGCGCTCTTCCACGTCGAAATAGCGAGCAAACTTGTGCCAGACGACCTGAGTGTTTGCGCCCAGCACCATATTTGGTCTCTCTATATCCAGGCCTTTTTTCTTGCGCTGTTCGCGCCACTTCCACTTGTGTGAGAGACCGGCAAGCATGATAGCCTCTGATGAACCGACTGTGGAAGTTCCAGTGGCGTTTTCGTTCTTCGGAGCGTGATAGAGCCGCGCCAGCATGTTAATGCAGCGTCGCTCGATCTTTTGTGTTTGCGGATATTCATCCCGGTCGATCAGGTTTTTGTTGAGCGATTCGTCAATGAGTTGTTGAGCTTGTGGCTCCATCCAGGTAGTAACGAAGGAGGCTAAATTTAGGGTCGGGTTGCCGTCCAGGTTTAATTCATCGCGGCAGACTTGATATGCCACCTCGGGTGGCATCGAATGTGGTGGTAACTCAAACTTAGGCACTGGTCGAGAAAGATACCGTGCACTGTAGCCTGGCGCGTGATGCAAATCTTCGCTATCGGCCTCTTTCGTATTTTCCAGATCGGCTAGATTAGGCATATGTCCTCCGTTGTTTGAGTAATTATTTTACGATCGATTTTTGATTCTTTTGTTTTGGATTCCTATTGAATGTTCAATTCAGTATCACCAGTGGAGATCAGGAGACGGTTGCATTCTCTTGTGCGGTTATCACGACCGCACATTTGTTGTTTATGCGATTCAAATACTTTCTGAACACTCCTTGTTTAATAGCTTTGGCCAGATAGGCTCTGGGCAGCCCCAGAATGAGCAGGTCCTCGGTGGTCACGCTATCGAATTGTCTGAGAAGCGCGGCTGGCGAGTTCGCTTTCATCTTTTGTGTTTCTACTGAATATTGATGCTTCTTCTCCAGCAGGGAGTGAGCTTCCATCATATTTGTATCAACAGACTCTGCTGCTTCGGAGCGTTTGCCGTTAGTACCGTCGACTCGGCACAGAGTAATTTTTGTGTCGGTCGGGCAGTAGTTGAGGCAGACGTCCAGCGGAAGATTTGTATCGAGAACTTCAGCGACGGGCAGAATGCAGTGCTTGCGTTTTGACTCATGGAACAGCCTGCCCAGGAGAATCACAGAGCATGTGCTTCTAGAGAGGATAGATTGAATGAGCAAATCGCTCCTGCGCGACCTCTTGCTGCTGAAATATCGCATCAAGAATATGCTTATATTTCGGTCCGAGATTGTCTCGGCGATTGCTTCGGAAACGTCGTGCGCCACACGAATACTAGTGTGAATCGGTACGTCGAGTTCATTTCCAATTTTTTCACAGTGTTCGATTAGTTCCCGACCCTGGTCGATGGAGATGTCTGTAGTAGATGGTGACTGCTGCAGTGGAACCGTAATTACGTGCAGGCATTCTAGCTCGTAGTTTCGGGACTTTGCAAATGATGCGGCAGTACGAACCAGGGAGTCTGCGCCGTTAGGATCGCCGACAGCAACCAGCATCCGGCCGTTTCCTGTTTCCGGAGAGCGGGTCTGGTAGACTGGATATGACCTGCTACCGGATGTGGTGCGCATTCCGAACGCTTGTGACTCAGCACTTAAAACGTCTTTTCTGGTGATGATACCAATCAACTTGTCTGCTTCCACGACAGGCAAGCGACTGACTTTGTAGCGGTCCATCAAAAACAAAACGCCCGACAGCGGCTCATCCGGACTGACGGTAATCGGCTTTGGTGTCATAAACTGTTCGATAGGCGTTATCGGTTTCAAGTCCGCAGTCTTTGCTTTTTTGAGATCCGGTTGGGCAATAATTCCGATTACTTTGTGATGTTCGTCAACCACCGGATAACCATTATGAGTGTGCTCTTCGAATGTGGCGATGGCGAATTCCAGATTGGCGCTCTTAGGAATTGTTAGAACCTGCTTAGTCATGAAACTTCTGGCCTTGAGCTTGTTCATGACACCACTTTCGGTTTCTTCTTTCAGGTCGTAACCGCTCCAAACCATGAGCCGATCGTAAATGGAGCCGGGGTCAAGTTTTTCCGCCACCAGATACGCTACCACGCAGCTTACCATCAAAGGTAATACCACATTGAAGTCTTGGGTCATTTCGAACACAATGACTACTGCAGTCATGGGAACTCGTGCCACTGCGCAGAAAAAGGCTCCCATGCCGACTACGGACATTGTTGAGACATCGCCGTAGTTAGTAAGATACATTTCGAAAACCGCGACAAGGTGCCCGAGACATGCTCCAATAGTCAAACTCGGGGCAAAGAGCCCCCCAGGCGAACCCAGTCCATACGCCAGTAACGTCAGGAACACCTGCACCAATAATGCGATAACAATGACATGATTGGTTGTGCCATCCTGAATAAGCATGATGCGGAGACCGGCATAATTCCAATACAATTCCGGAAGATGCATGATCACAAGTCCGGTTACGAGACCTGCTATTGCGCAGGAGGCGATCACTGGAATTTTCAACCGCTCACGGTTGAATGTCATTGCCGTCAACAGCGTTTTATTGAAAAAGGACGCGCTAACGCCGCTCACGAAGCCGAGTAAAATTAAAAACGGAATGTCGATGAAACGAAAAGTTGCTTGCGAAAATAATTCCGAGATATTGATATCTAAGCTGTGAACACCCACGAGCCTCGAAGTAACAGCTGCGACAAAACATGCGACGACGGTTGTTCCAACCGCCATTCCAGACATCTTTTTGATGAGTTCCTCAAGAACGAAGAGAACGCCCGCCAATGGCGCATTGAAAGCCGCAGCCAGACCGGCTCCAGCACCGGCAGCGATCAATTGAATTCTGTGAGTCGGCGATGTTTTCAGCCAGCCGCTGAACTTGGATGCTAGTGCAGCAGAGATTTGGACAGTCGGACCCTCGCGGCCAAGCGCAAGACCGGACCCCAGCGATGTTACGCACCCTGCCAGTTTAACAAGCGCGGTGGTGAGATCCAGTCTAACTGGATGTCCGGATAGAGCTGCTTTGGTTTGCGGAATGCCACTACCCGCGGCACCAGGAGCTAGAAATTGAATGAGTGAACCAGCGAATGCGCCGCCTGCAAGCCCGATGATAGGTAGATACCAGGTCCATTCGCTTGCTAGATGAACGCGAAGCGCACCGACGAAACCGACTCCCCACTTCAATGCAACTGCGCCTAAAGCCGCAGCCAGACCGATGATACATGCTTCGGTGACTGCAATATTAGTTGGCGACTTGTGGGGGGAATGAGCGTTGGCGCTCAAAATTCGCCTCCTCGGCGGAGATGAAGCAGCTCACAAACAGCGCTTCAAACGGACTCTGCGCCAGTCATTATAACGCTATAAACGAGCCGGTATCTTTCGCTTATGTTTCCTCATCCGTTTAGAAATGCCGTACAAGCTCATCCATGCTATGTGTTCTTTGACGAAAAGAGGATGACAATATGAGTTGTGAAAAAGATGATGACCCAATAATTCCAGGAACCGAGAGCGATAAAGACACAAGCGGGGCGGATAATGCCGGTCAACTTAAAGACAGCGAAGAACGCCCGGGGAAGACGTTCAAAGAAGTGCAGGAAAGTAAGAGTGCTCCTGCACCGGAAAACGATCTGAAGAACGGTGATTCTTCAGTTCACTTAGCTCCGTGATAAACCTTCGGAGGTCTGAATCAGAGTAGTTTGTCCAGCGTGATTGGCAGCTCGCGTATGCGCCTGCCGGTTGCGTTGAAAACCGCGTTGGCGATTGCTGCTGCTGCCCCCGTGATACCGATTTCGCCGATGCCTCTTGCGCCGAGAGGGGCATGCTCGTCCGGGATATTCAGGTATTTAATCTCGATGTGAGGAATATCGAGGTGGACCGGCATGTGGTACTCCGCGAGCGATGGATTTGCAACGCGACCGTAGCGGTCATCGTAGATAGTCTCCTCCATAAGCGCCATGCCGATGCCCATGATAATGCCGCCGCGGAATTGGCTCTCAGCGGTCTTAGGGTTGATGATCCGTCCGGCGTCGAAGCAAGCTAGCCAGCGCGCAATTCGCAGTTCACCGGTTTCCGAATGGACTCTGACTTCGCAAAATTGCGCGCCGTAAGAATGCATTGAGTGTTTTAACATCTCAAACGGCTGTCCCGATGCGCCTTCAGCTTCGAGCTCGTCGACACCGGCCAGTTTCAATATTTCTACGAATGAACAGCCGACATCGGTTTCTTTTCCATATATGCCACCAGATTTGATATCAACGTCCTTTGCGTGCAAGCCTTTGAACGGAGAAGATGCTGATTTATTAGCGGCTTTGATGCAGACCTCGACGAGTGCAGTCACTGCTGCTTCTATCGATGCTCCTAAACTTGCGGTTTGGTTAGAGCCGCCTGCCATCGGAGATTCCGGCAGCGAGGTGTTGCCGTATTGCATCGACACTTGTTCAATTGGAAGAGTCATTCTGTCTGCAAAATGTTGGAGCTGAACAGTCGCAGTTCCCATTCCCATTTCGTGAGCGGCCGCCTGGATACTTGCTGTTCCATTACTGAAAATCTTAGCTTTGGCTTTTCCTGGAAATCTGTAATATGGGTAATATGCGGTTGCCACACCCTGTCCGACGCGCCATTTTCCATCGCTTTGAGAACCCGGCTTTTTCGGATCCCAGCCGAAGGACTCTGCGCCTACTTTGTATGCCTGCACGATGTTGCGGCAGGAAAATGGAATGTGGCGAAGTGGATCTGATTTAGGTTCGTTTATTTCGCGAAGCTTAATTGGATCGATATTCATCTCATGCGCAAGTTCGTCCATTGCGGACTCAAGTGCGAATGTTCCGATAGATTCTCCTGGTGCACGCATGAATGTGTTAGCCAATGTATCTGTGTGAACAACCTTTTGACCGATGTCGAAAGTTTTTGAATTGTACAAATACCTGGCGGGGAAGCTGAATTGCTCCGCGAAATTATTGTACTCGGTTGTTTGCGTCGTGCCGTGGTGGATTAAAGCTTCTAGCTGTCCATCTTGGTTCGCGCCAAGTGCGACGTGTTGAACGGATGGTGTCCGACCACCTACGATTCTATATACTCCCTCGCGACTCAAGTTTAGCTTCACTGGTCTTTTCGCTGCTCTGGCTGCGGCAACGCATAAAATACTGTGTTGCCACATGGAGCCTTTGCCACCGAAACCGCCACCAACAAATGGCGATAGGACTTCAACGTTTTCCGGCTTAATGAGAAACATCTTGGCGAATGTGTTCTTAAACGCGTATAGCATTTGGGACGCGTCAAAAACTACGAGCTTCTCGTCGCTCTCCCAGTGCGCGATGGTGGCATGGGGTTCGATGGCGTTGTGGTTGTAACGCGGTGTGCGATATACGTGATCGACTTTGTGCGCGGACTTTTCATAAGCTTCTTCGGCATTGCCGACCTTGACCTCAGGATCTTCGCCTAAGACATCTTTCGGTGTTTTCGCATTCGGCAGTTCGCTCTCAAAACTTACTACTGCTTTCTCCTCTTCGTATTCGACTTTGATAAGGGACACGGCTTCGTCAGCCTGGTCTTGAGTCTCTGCGACGACGACGGCGATGGGCTGACCGTTCCAGTAAATTCTCTCGTCCTGAAGGACCGGAATGTCTGCCGCCATAGCACCGCTGCTGCCACCAGAAGGGTCCATCAGTGCTGGCTTGCCAATTTTGGGGGCGTTTTTATAGGTAATGACCGTGATGACACCACCGGAGCTTTCCGCATCTGCGGTATCAAGTGTGGTGATTTTGCCTTTGGCAATCGTACTGTATGCCAACGCCGCATAGGCGATGTTGTCGAATTTATATTCTGCCGTAAACTGTGCCTGACCGGTAACTTTCAGTACACCGTCTACCCGTTTCATGGCTTTGCCGATGTATTTGCCTTCGCCGATCAGCGGATCCGGCTCTTTCTCGGGAGTAAACTGGAGTACGCGCTCCATCACCTTCTTCAAGAGTGTCATTTCGAGTTCTCCTCGGTTTTGAGTTCGCTCAGGACGCTAAAGATTGTTCTTTTGGTCAATTCGATCTTAAATTCATTGTGTTTGAAACCTACCGCCGCTTCCATTTCTCGGTCGATGGCTTCCTTGAATCGGCCCTCAGTGGCGGGTGTTCCGCGCAGGTATGACTCCAGAATGTCAGCTCGCCATGGTTTGTGCGCCACGCCACCAAGGGCGATGGCGATGTCTTCTACTATTTCATCCTTGATGCTCAAGATACAGGCTACGCTCACAAGCGCGAATGCGTAGCTTGAGCGATCTCGAATTTTTCGATATGTGGAACTGCCTCGTGCTGAGTGTGCGATGTCGATGGATGTAATTATTTCACCGGGCATAAGGTCCGTTTCCAAATGCGGCGTATCGCCAGGAAGTCTGTGAAAGTCGGCGAAATCTACAGTGCGTTTCCCTTTGCTGCTTTCCAAATTGATTTTTGTGTCCAGAATCCGCAATGCTATGCACATATCTGAGGGATGTGTAGCGATGCAGGAGGTAGATGTTCCGAAAATCGCATGTCCACGATTGATACCATTTATGGCATCACAGCCGGAACCGGGAACTCGTTTGTTGCACGCTGCCGCATCGTCATAGAAGTACATGCAGCGCGTGCGCTGCATGATGTTTCCCGCGACAGTCGCTACGTTGCGGATTTGCCCGGACGCACCATATACAATGGCATGTGACAGGACCGGAAAGTTTTCACGCACTTTCGGATGATTCGCCAGTTCCGTATTTTTTACCGCTGCATCAATGCGCAGGGCACCATCGTCAAGTTGCTGGATTTGCTTTGATAAGCGCGAGACATCAACGATTTCATCAGGCTGCTCGATGTTCTCGCGCATCAGATCAATCAAATTGGTGCCACCGCCGATGATTCTGCAATTGGAACGTTCCATTAGCGCAGTTTTTGCGCTATCCAGCGAGTCGGCTACGCTATACTTAAAGTTTTTCATCGAGCACCTTCTCTGGTGGCAGGTTTGTTATCCATAAAATCTTTCCCGGCATACTCTTCAATTGCTGCGACAATTCCGTTGTATGCGCCGCACCTGCAGAGGTTTCCGCTCATACGTTCGCGTATTTCCTCATTCGTGAGTTTGGGCTGGTTGCAAACAGTTTCGCACACTGCGCTTGGTACGCCGTTCTTGTATTCAGCCAACATTCCGAGTGCCGAGCAGAGTTGACCTGGGGTGCAGTAGCCGCATTGGAAACCGTCGTGTTTCACGAATGCAGACTGCAAAGGATGCAACTCCTCCGAAGGCGAACTATCTGTGCCGCCGTGAGCCAGTCCTTCGACAGTTTGGATCGAGACCCCTTGATACTGTGCGGCTAACGTCAAGCATGAGTTGATGCGGTTTCCATCTACAAGAACCGTGCAAGCGCCGCATGCGCCTTGATTGCATCCTTTCTTTGTACCGGTCAAGCCGATGAACTCTCGTAGCGCGTCTAGCAGTGAAACGCGCGGTTCGATTTGCAGTGGATAGTCGCTCCCGTTGACATTCAACGTGATTGACATCGTCGATGTTTGTGCCATGGTGCAGTCCTTGGTAGAACGCCGCTCGCCACGACGCCCTTGGAAATTGTTGATTGGGTTTCTGCCAAGATCATAGAGAGGTCCGGCGTTTTTTGCATTAATCGCGATGTGGCGAGTTTTAATGGCATCGCTTCGCTCGGTTACTAATGTGCTAGGGTGTTCTGAATGGTTTGTTTAGTAGTAGTCTTGTTGTGAGGGCATATGGATACGAATGGTCACCGACCGTATGAGCGCGATGGTGACTCGCCGAAGGGCGAGCAAGTTAATGGCAATGCGATACGTTCGAGCAGTAGCCATTTGCGTTCGTCGCGCAACTTCGACGCGATTAACAGCGTATTGAATTTTGATGTCGATGAGTTTGTAGATTTCTGGTTTCGCACGAGCGCAGGCAAGATCGTGATTGGACAAAAACCGAATACGCCAATGGTTGTGTACTCGACCGCGAAAACTGTCGCGAGTATCGCACCCAAAGGGCGATTGCGCGACGGTGCGAGGTTGGTAGCTGACGCCTCGCTAACTTACTGGGCCGTGTTGGAGCTGACCGATGGAGTCAATCGGTTGCGCAAGTTGATGGGATTTGCGACGCTGTTTGGTATGCTCAGCTCAAAGCTAGTTAAGCGTTAGATCGTTGTGTGAGCAACCGGATTTGCGTCTTGAGGACCGGTGCCAAAACTACAAAGTCGTAGTTCTCGCCGTTAACCAGGCCATTCGTTATCCAGATATTTCTTAATCAAGCTCGCGTGCGATAACGGCGCTGATAGATTCTCAACGTCACAGTTGGTCTCGTAATCGAGAAGTATCAGAGGAGAGTGTTCAGCCATCTCTCTTAGTTGAGCAAGTTCCGCGACCAGGCAATTTTCTAGGACGAAGCGGTAGCTCGGCAGATAGATTAACTTCCGCGCGTCTAGATAGGAGAGCAGGACGTCTCCTTCTAGGCCTGCTCTATGCCCCAATACTCTTCCATTCGAGCGCGTTGTTCGTTTGATGCCTTTCATATTGGTGATGGCCAGCTTCGATCGATCGACGTCGCAGCTTTCAAAAACCTTGAGAGCCTGCCATATACCTTCGACGCTGGTGGCCGTTTCTCCGGGGGAAAGCGGTACCGGGATGTTGCCGTGCGGATAAAACGGGCTGAACCGAATCCATGGCACCTCTCCTTTTGATGTTACGTCTACGATTCGAGCGTCTGGATTTCGCTGCTGAAGCTTTGCCGGCGAGGAGCGCCTTGAGGCGATTGATATCCTGCTATCCATTTTATCTCCGCCGCTTTCCGAGTTGTATTGTGAGAAAGAGATCCTCCTGTGATTATATCGCTGTGTTGTATTACAAGCTTGGAGTGGCTGTTAGTTGTAGTTCGCTCGAGTTTTCGAGATTATATGCGTCAACGATCTGTCGTGCCGCTGCGATTGCATTCTTTGCGGATTGATCGACGAGCATCGCGCCTTTGCCGATGTAGTCTCCAACGATGAAGACGCCCTTCATGTGGGGTACTTCAGGTGAAGGGATGGCGTAGCTACCGTTTGTTTCTGCTAGTGGAATTCCAAAACTTGCGTTCATGTTTGGCAGAAAGCGCTTGAAGACGAGCTCATTTTGCCAGCCTGGTTGTAGTTGATCCAGAAGCTGCAACAACCTGGTTTCGTGTTTGTGCGTTGCTTCTTCTTCTCCCAGGTAGTATGCGAGATGGATCATGGCGCCTCCACTCGGTGCGAGCTTCGCCGCGGTCGAATGTACAGAGTAGTAGAGCGGCTCATCGATGCCGATCGCGAATTCATTTTCCGGTTCTGTAAGTTTTTTCAAGCAGACATCGAGACATGCCGCTCTGCTTGGTATTATTTTCGGTACCAGTTCAGATGGTATCGCACTCGGTGCTAGTTTTTGAATAACCTTTGGCGGCACGGCCAGTATTGCGTTATCGAACTGTTGTTTTATGCCATTTACAGTTACGAAAACACCATCATCTGTCGACTCTATCGATTCGACCTTACTTTCGAATCTAAATTCAACATCTCTTGCGAGCTTTGTTTGAATTGCTGAGACAATGCTTGCCCAGCCATCATTTAGATAGTACACGCCCTGGAGTCCAATTTTGATTTGTTCAAAAACGGCTCCGGCTGAGATCTTAGTAGGATTATTTCCATAAGTTGTCAGCCGCGCGAAGGATTTAATGACAGCGCGAACATGCTCGCTTTTAATTTTTGTCTCCAGATACTTTTCTAGAGAGAGCGACATCGCGCTGTTCCAATCGTGTGTCTCCAGAGAAAGCATGAACTGCCCGAACTCGAACTTTTCGGAAACGCTCATAAGCTTCGTGCCTAAAATTGATGCGGGCGTAGTCGGAAGGTCGTATAGCTCTTTCTCGAATGTTGCCAGGCTTCGCTTAGGTTGTGGAATTGCGCCGTCAGCAGTCACGCCGATGGACTTCAGAAATTTGTTTGCCTCTCCGCCAGCGTAGAGAGCGTGCGGTCCAAGATTGAGATGGAAACCGTCGCGCGAGACCGTTTGAGCGCGTCCACCGGCGTGATGATCCTTTTCGAAAATGGTGACTTTGGCACCAGATGTGGTGAGCTGGTGGGCGGCGATAAGTCCGCCGAGGCCGGCTCCGATGATGGCGATATTCGGTTTTTTATCTGAATGGTTCAAAGTGAAATTGTTCATGAGATGCCTCGCGTTCTATCTTGTCTGTGCAACTATTCAATCATGGATAAAAAATATCCACAATAGCTATTTCCTTAAATTTTGGATAAAATATATCCACGATGAAAATGGGACAGGGAGTCGAATGGGCTATTCACTGCTGCGCGCTGCTGGCGTCGCTGCCGCCCGATTGCGCCTTGCGTTTGGAGAAAATAGCGGAGTTTTATGACCTGCCCGTTCCTTATTTAAGGAAGCACTTCCAGGCGTTATCGCGTGCGGGTTTGGTGAGCACCACTTCCGGACCTCGGGGCGGCTACCGGTTGGCGCGTGCGGCATCTGAGATTTCGTTGTTGCAGATCTATCAGGCGCTTGAGGGCAAGGAGCCAGCGTTTCGCTGCAATGAGATTCGTAAACAGGGACCGACAGCCTGTGCGCAGAAATTGTATCCGGGGGCCTGCAACATCGCGACCTCTATGTGGAGAGCAGAGGCGGCATGGAAATCGGAATTGGAAAAGGTTTCGCTAGCGGATGTTTTAGGCGAGGCGGCGACCCAGATTCCGCAGGCGCGAGTCGATGCGACGTTGAAGTGGTTCGAGGATGTGCTCGGCGGCTAGGGCGGGATCTGAGCAAGTCGCTTAAGAATGACACTGATATAATGCAATCGGAAGCCGATTCATATTTCTGCATGTTGGAGAGATCATGGCTCAAACCAAAGCATCTAAATCGCAAAAAGCTAAAACGGAAAAAACTAAATCACAGAAGTCTGAAGTGCAAAAACCTAAATTGCCAAAGGGTTGGATTATGGCAGGTGCAAATCCAGATTCGTTTGACGCTGAGATAGATACATCGACTGCGCATAGCGGAACGCGTTGCGCTCATATGTTTCACAACCAGAACCTTCAGGGGAACAATGCCTGGGGCACGCTCATGCAGCAAATGGGACCCGGTGAAAACTTGGGGAAGCGTCTGCGGATGTCTCTCTGGGTTAAAACCGAAAATGTATCCGGCTGGGTTGCGCCCTGGATGCGCGTTGATGGAGAGAAGAGAAGTGATACGTTATCGTTCGATAACTTCTGCACGCGTCAAATTAAGGGTAGCACCGATTGGACGCGGTATGAAAGCGTTCTAGATGTTCCGAAAGAGAGTACGAATGTAGCGTTTGGTGTCATGCTTGGTGGCGAAGGGCACCTATGGTTGGATGATGTTTCCTTCGAGGTCGTTGGACCTGATGTTACGATAACGGACTGTCCATGCAGTCGCAATACAAAAAAGGATAGAAAGCCGCTCAACCTGAACTTCGAAGACGGCGAGTCCGATGATGAGTAATGCGATGATTAGTCCTGGATTCCGAGCAATGCCTGTTGCATAAGAATTAAACGCAGGTTGACGCCGCGCAGGTCGAAGCTGTCAGCATCGAAATCGCCACCTGCCCAGTCAAGCAGTTCCATTCCCTCATCACATGCGGGATCTTCAACTTTATCGAGAAAATCTTTGTAGCCGGGCGGACCGCCGACGTCTTCGGGCGGGCACGCGCGTCTGCCGCCGAGGCACGTCACAAATCCCTCGCCTTCACCCTCGTGTACCTCCTCGACAACCACGTCGTGAAACCAATCATCGCCGTAGTCGTAGAGGTACACGAATGTGTCGCCGGCTTTCTCTGCAAGATCGCCTAGCGTGAAATTGCTTTCGTCACGGTATCTACTCGAATCCATGTTTGGATCTTCGGCACCATAGCTGATACCACCAGACTGGAACTCGTGAGTGTGTGTGTCCCACCAGCCCATCGAAATTTGAAAGCACTCATGAACAAGTGCCAGCGGTGTCGATGTTTTAATGACGAGGCGTCTCCAGATTGGAAGCGGCGCGTTGCGCAACGTCACTTTCATTCGAAACATCGCATTATCTGATTTTTTCGCGTTCTTAGTTATTCGTCGCTTTGCTACTTTTCCAGCCATGGCCGCTACTCCCGATTTCAGTCACGCGCGTATCTTAATGATCGTGATCGCATTCGTCGTCACAATCACCCTCTTCGTACCGCTCGTCCGCAAACTCGTCGATTGCGTAAATCCGCTCGGCGACAGCTTTTTCTTCGTCAAGACGTTCTTGCATGCGCAAGCTCATGCGGAGCAGCTGTAACGCGTCAATCATGTCGAGGTGATTCGATGAGCTTGTTTGTTCGACAATCTCAGCGATTCTTTTCGCATTTGACTCGAGTGCCGTCCAATCTTCATTCTGTATAGCCAGCGATCCTATGATGGATAGGGCAATCTGCTCAACATGGGTTGAGGCTCTGGAAGGATTCTTTTCCAGATATTCCAGGGCTTTCTTCGCGGATGACTCGATCAGTTTTTCCTGCCCAGGTATCTCGCTCAAGAGTACAGAAAGATCTGCGTATGAATTCGCAAGCGCTTCGGGTTTCGCCGTTTTCTCTTGCTCTTTCAGCCATTCGGCGCGTTTCTCCAACTCTGTGGCGACCATATTTCCTTCAAGTGCTTCATCGACTCTAGCCACCGTAGCAATGATCTCTTCGAACATCGCACCACCATCGTTGAGTCTGTTCGCATCACGCAGAACCTTTGCGAACGACTTTCTCGCCTCTTTAAAGTCTTCGCGTTCAAGATGAGAACCGAGAATTTCAAGCTCCGACTCTATGCGTTTAACCTTAGCTTCGTCTACGGTTTCTTCTTCTCCAACGCGCGCGAGACCATCATCACGCCAGTCTTTTAACCAGGTCAACGCGCCTTCTGTCGAGCGCCATGCTTCGCCGGTCACTCTCACATATCGGTCTAAGAAGTATCCTTCGATATCGATATCCTCGGCGGATCCCTCGTCGCCATGTTCTAATGCTTCGAACATGGTGCTGAATGCGGTATCAGCGAAGTGTTCCAACATTTCATCATCAAAACCGAATGCAGCGGCCGCTGCGCCTCGTGAGTAGTTGCAATCGCCCTGCTCGATAAACTTCAACAGCGCATTGGCATAATGCCATTCGAGTGTCGGAACGGATTCGCCATTCAAAATTTCTCTGGCTTTCTCGATTTGTTTTTCGCAGAGCAAATAGGTCATCAGGCTGAAACGAATCGCGTCTGTAAAATACTGTCCGACCTGCAGTTCCTCGATATCTGTTTCATTCAAAACTGCGATAGCCTCTTCTCTCTTTCCTTCGCTCCAGAGAAGTTCGGACAACTCAATTGAAGCCAGGGCAAAAATCAGAGCTGATGCGGCGTGGTCATCAGCGTTTTTCGAGACCTCGACCGCCTTCTTGTAGTGCTCTAATTTCTGTTCTGTATTGGCGTAATTGCGAGCAAGAATCAGCTGAGCGAAACCGCTTTGGTCCTCGCCTGCAATGCTCTGAGCGGCCTTGATTCGTTCTGCAGGGCTCGTTGGATGAAAGGCGTCGCGAAGTTTTTCAATGACGCTATCATCGAGATCTTCCATCAAATCATCGAAAATTTCGTGCATCATGAACAACAAATACGGTTGCTGTTTGATTTCAGTGTTCTCTTGAGTAATAACCGAAGTCGACATAAGTTTCTCCTGAGTCGTCTCCGACCCGCGCTCGCTGAGTAATCTTGCGCTATGATACCGCGCGGGGACTCTGTTTTACGGCTTCTTTAAGCGGTTAAATGGAAAATGGTTTCATACCGATTAATTGCAGGTTTCCATGTCTGGTGTCTGAACGGTGAGAAAGGCGGCTCTTTCGCCGTTTCTACTACCGTTCGTTGCCTATCTGGATTCGTTGCAGACGCTGCAATTCTTAAGGATGTGTTACCGCAGTAAGGGATGCCAAGAGGTTAGCTATAATGGCTACATCGTCATCCAGTCAGCGGTATTCCTGCGTCTAAGATGTTCCCTCCACTCAATATCTTCCGTCCGTTTTGTGCAGTGTGTTTTGCCTGATCTCGCGGTCTGCGCACACTCTCTTATTTACGTTCCTGCGCGTACAACTCGCGCTAATTTCCTGAATCAAACCGATGGCTAACGAGTTTACTAACTCACCGTCCGACAAAATGGCTAATCAACCGGAACCGGCAAATTCATCTGCACTGAATATGGTGTCAAGGCGTTTTCTTGCGGGTTTAAGCGATGGTATTATAATTGGTGCTATTAGTGCCGTTACCGTCAGTCTTCAGTTACTTGCGGCTATCCGCCATGTCGAGATAGTACCGTTAGCCTGCGCGGCATTAGCTGCCTTTTGTATTGCGTTTTGCGAGTCGCTTACGGGTTTCGGCGGTATCATCTATCTTATCGGTCTTCTTCTATTCGGGCTTAATTTTGGGCCCAGTGAGGCGTACTTCTGTTACTTGATGTTTGTTGCATTCGCACTGCCGCTCAATTGGTTGTATCACTTGATTTTCGAATATTCGGCGAGCCGCGCGACCCCTGGTAAACGTTTGTTCGGTCTGCAGCTTTGTGACAGAAGTTTCGAACGACCTCGATGGTCATCTCTTACCAAAAGGCATTCTCTCAGGGCTGTTTCAGCGTTGACGATGTTCTTTCCGATTGTCCACTGTCTGCTTGGAAGCCGTCATCAATTGATTCACGATCGGTTGAGTGGAGTATATGTTGTAAAAACGTCGGACCTGGAAGCGAATCATCTATCGGTTCTATCCAGCAAAAGCGAGGGACCACCTCAAGCGGTTTGTGCCAACCTCTGGAGGCGAATTCCAGCGGCGATGCTTGACCTCATATTCTTTGATTCGTTGGCTTCGATAACAACAGTGGGAACCGTGATGCTGGGCGCGCACATGCTTTCCGCTCCAGAGAGTCAAGTGGTAGCAGTCATTACCTTGTTTCTACTGGTCGGCGTTTGTTCCGTGTTTTCAGTGGTGCTTCCAATGCTTATCATGGCGACATTAGAGTCGAGCTCCTTGCAGTCAACGCCCGGAAAACTTGCCCTGGGCCTGGTGGTGACGGACGCCTCCGGTCGTAAAATCAGTTTTGCAGAAGCGCTATCGAAGCAGGTTGTACAAGCTTTTCTCTACGTCAGCCTTATTCCTGTTGTTTTAGTCGCATCGTCCGCCGCCGCGCTTTTGAACGCTGCGGACCCAAATAGTGAAATCGCAATCTATGTGTCTGCTTTGATTTTAGTCTCATTCTATGTGTTATATGGTTTGGCCGTTTGCGCAACGTTTTTCAAAAAGAAGCAGAGTCTTCTTGATTATTTGTGCGGGCGGCATGTGCTCGTCGAGCATAAGCTGCATTCTGGTAATTTGATTGAGGTCGTCAAATGAGGAAACGCATCTGTTCAATTCTCGTAGTTTTCGGTGCGGCTGTTTGCAGCTTATTGCTGCTTGAGTTTGCCAAGACTGACGCCTATTTCAAACTGCTGTCCGTGCAGCTTATTGCGGAATATCCGGACACTAAACTGCCGCGCCTGCTACCTCTCTTTAGAGAGGCGCCTCACAAATACGGTTTCATTGATAAGAACGGCACCTTAAGGGTCCCTGCCTCATTCGATGACGCCAGTGATTTTCACGAAGGATTGGCAGCCATTCGAATCGGCAAGCGCTGGGGCTATGTCACCACAAATGGTGTCATGGTGATTCAACCGCAATTTCATCGTGCCAGAGATTTTTCGCACGGTCTGGCGGCCGTGAAGAAAGGAAACTTTTGGGGCTACATAAATAAAGTTGGGACATTCGTTATTCAGCCACAGTTCTTAGTGGCGGAAGATTTTCGCGAGAACAGCGCTACTGTTTCAGATTACGTAAACTATGGGCTCGTCGGTCGAAAGGGCGAGATTCTGCTTCCAATTTCTGCTTCGAAACTCGGCGACTTCTCTTCCGGTATCGCGCGGGTCAAAATTAAGGAGAAGTATGGTTTCCTGAGAGAAAATGGAACATGGCTCCAGAAACCGATTTACGCAGATGCTGGTGAATTCAGCGAGGGGCTCGCTGCATTCGAGAAGGAGGGACTCTGGGGTTATTTGGACGATAGCGGTTCTGTGGTTATAGCGCCGAGATTTAAGCATGCTGCTACGTTCTTTGAAGGGCTTGCAGCTGTGAAAGGAGATAACGGACGATCCGGGTTAATCGACAGCAAGGGAAATTGGGTTGTGAAGCCGACCTTCGACGGTTTAGCAAGAATGACAAAACCGCGTTGGAATCAGCCTGTACCAATTTCGGCGAATGGTTTGACCCCTTTCGTTGAGCACATGAAGGGCTGGGGCTTTGCGTCAAACGAAACAGGCGAGCCCGTTATCGAGCCGCAATTCATGGAGGTCAATCCATTCTCAGAGGGGCTTGCTTGCGTTGCCATTAAGGAGAAAATCAAGTCACCGTATAGAATCGCCAGGTAGGTTCCCTCATTGCAGTAGTTCGAATTCGCGCAAATGCTCTCACAGTTTGCTTTTAGTGCTATTCTTGTCTAACTATCGAATCCCTTAATCCGTCATAGTCTCTTGACGAGTCTCTTCACAGTTTCATGAAGTTTCTAACTTCTCAAATCCTGAGTCTAGTGCGCGACCGTTCCAGTCGCGTAAAACTTAGAATACTTATTCGTTTTTTGATTGTTTTGGTGATTCTTGTCACCGTATATAGCGTCATGTTCCACTTCATCATGGAGTACGAAGGACGGCGCTATTCGTGGATTACTTGTATCTACTGGACGCTTACCGTGATGTCGACGCTAGGGTTCGGCGACATCACGTTCCACTCGGATCTCGGTAAGGTTTTCTCCTTGATAGTGTTGATGAGCGGAATTGTGTTCCTCTTGATTCTCTTGCCATTTACCTTCATTGAATTTTTCTACGCACCATGGATGAAGGCGCATAATGAGGCACGCGCGCCGACCTCTCTTCCCGAAGGCACCACCGGTCACGTCATAATAACGAATTTCGATGGTGTCACTCGTACGCTCATAGGCAAACTAAAGCAGTACAGTCAGCCCTATGTGTTGCTCGTTCCGGATTTGACAGAAGCTCTGAATCTGCATGATCAGGGCTATCGAGTCATGCTCGCCGATCTGGATACGCCAAAATCATACCAACGCGCGTTGGCTGATGATGCGCTGATGGTTGTCGCGACTGCGAGCGATCAACTCAATGCGAACATAGCGTCAACTGTTCGTGAAATTTCTGACAATGTTCCAATTGTTGCGACTGCAAACGCTCCTGCATCATTAGACATACTCGAGCTCGCGGGCTGCACGCAGGTACTTGAGCTTTGCGAGATGATGGGGCGTGGATTGGCTCGAAGAGTTTTTGATGGAAAGAGACTGGCGCATCCGATTGGACGTTTTGGTGAATTAGTGATCGCGGAAGCTATGGTGCGCGATACGAGCCTTGTTGGAAAAACACTCCGCGAAAGTTGTTTGCGAAAAGACACGGGTCTGAATGTTTTGGGTAGCTGGCAGCGCGGTTTTTTTGAAACTGTATCGCCGGATATGCTGATTACCGACAAAACAATTTTGGTTGTGGCCGGTTCTGAACAGCAGCTCGATTCATATAATCGACTTTATCAAAGCGAGCAGGCGATGGATGCACCAATAGTGGTAATTGGTGGTGGGCGCGTGGGGAGGGCGACCACGCGAGCGCTCGCTGATCGTGGTCTCGATTATTGCATCGTTGAGAAACGACCGGAGCTGATTAAAGACCCAGCTAAGTATGTTCTCGGTGATGGGGCCAACTTCGACGTTCTCGATCAGGCGGGGATTATGAAGGCGCCTGTCGTTATAATCACCACCAGTGATGACGACATGAACATTTATCTTACGATTTACTGTCGCCAGTTGCGTCCGGATGTCGAGATTCTGTGTCGTTCTAACCTTGAACGAAACGTAGCGACTCTACATCGTGTAGGCGCGGATTTCGTTTTGTCATATGCCTCCATTGGCGCAAACACGATGATCAATTTATTAGGTCGTATGAACATTTTGATGATGACCGAAGGTTTGGATATCTTCCAAGTTGACATGCCGCCTAAGTTCATCGGTAAGAGTGTGACCGAGTGCGATATTCAGAGGAAAACCGGTTGTACTGTGGTGGCACTGCATATGGAAGATCAGAAACAGGTGATGCTTGATCCGAATCTTCCTCTGCCTAAAGATGGGCGACTGATCTTGATTGGCTCGCCAGAGGCAGAGCAGCGATTTTTAACAACTTATGGTTGCCGGTAGTGGCTGCCGGCTTGATAGACGTTTGAGAATTTAGTTTCGAGATGCGAAACTGTTTTTATGAGTTTGAGGAATCCCATGAAAAAGTTGTTTTTTGTTTCGATCTGCATGAGCTTAATCGGTGCGTATGCCGCCGCCGCTGTTGCTGCCGATGAAATCGGCTCTGGAAAGGGGCTTTATCGCGATCGTCCTTCGCAAGCTACCGATTCGAACCTGTCGCTATCCAGAGAGGCGGCGCAAGCCAGGCTAGACGAGAACGCTAGCAAGTCGTTGGAGTTGTCGACGCAGTTCGCAACTCTTGTTCAGAAACATTTAGAGCTTGCCGGCAAATACGACGTCGATGCTTTTCGGAAAAACGATGACGAACTCGCGACATTGTTCGAGAAAATGGATGCGAATTATCTTGAGTCGCGCATGTTGTACAGCCATCTTGGACTCTCTGAGGAACCGCTGGCCGTCGACAAGAAGAGTATTCAGGACTCGAAGATGTTTATGTACAAGAGTTCTGCGATCTTCAATTTGTGTTTCGGTCGCCCTATGAATTCCGCTCAATTGAGCCGGCTTTCGCTAAATCTAAGCGAGCATGCAACCGGTAAGAAGGAGTTCGAGCCAGATGTTCTTTATTACTTGGGCGCTGCATTATGTTGGGCCGGCGATTATAAAAATGCCGAGAGTCAGCTGAGGAGCGCAATCACTATAGGGAAGGGAAGACCGTTTACTCAGCTGAAGGCGGGCGAGGCTGTAAATGTTGGGGGACAGAATCCATTTGCGGCGCAACAGCTTGCGACTGTTTTGTTGGCTGAGAATGAGACGGGCAAAGCAATCGACCTGTTGAGGCAAACCCGTGCAACTGCTCCGAGTGATGAAATTCGCGGTAACGCTGACGCACTGCTGGCGGTGGCATCATCATTGGACGCCAACCAGAATTCGCGAAACGTCGTGCGAGAATCCGTCGCCAATGCGAAGAGAGAGTTAAGTCAGCGTCAGAGTCAAACACTTCCTGCGATAGCTACGGAGTCGCTTGGTATTGCTAGCGCAGTTGAAGGTAATTACGCCGAAGCTGACAAACTGCTGTCCGAGGCAATTCCGAAGTTGCAAGATTCGCCGATCAAGTTGGGAAATCGTCTGGAAGCTGCGCAAGCGTCCTTGTGGCGCGCTTATTGTCGTGATCGATTGGGAAACAAAACTGGTTGCGATCAGGACCTCAAGTATGCGATGTCGTTCGTGGATGATGCACCGCATCTGGTTACGGTTTCGAAAATGTTAAATAAGGTTTTTGGCAAAGAGTTGTTCAAGCCTGTTGCCAAAAATCCTTCGCAGAAGTGGGCCATCGTAGTTGGTCTGAGCGATTTTGCCGATCCAAAAATTCCAAAGCTTAAGTATCCAAAGAAGGATGCTGAAGATGTGGCGAAGTTCCTCATAGAGCATGCCGGTTTTCAGTCCGATCATATTCGCACGCTCACGAATGATGGAGCGACCAGAGACGAATTCATAAACAGCATAGCCGGAGATTGGCTGCCTTCTGTGACGAAACCAGACGACGTCGTCTTCATCTTCGTCTCGTCTCATGGTACGCCAGCCTATGAAGACGTTGGTGCAATGAACTCCGTCGTGACATACGATACGAAGATGGATCAGCTATTCTCGACGTCGATTCCGATGCAAAACATAGTTCGTTTGCTAAGTTCAAAACTAAGCAAGCGGCACGTATTTGTGGTGCTCGATACGTGTTATGCCGGCGGTCTGGGCGTGCCGGTTTCTAACGATCATTCTGTCAACAGCATAGACCCGGAGTTTTTGTTGAGCTCAAATTACCAATTGCTGGTCAGTTCCAGCAGTGGAAACGAAAAGTCGTGGGAGTCCAAACGTTATCCAAACAGCGTGTTTACAAGGCAAATGATTGATGCGTTGACGGCCAATAAAAACTACGAGCGCTTCGAGTCGGTTTTCGATTTGATTCAGATGAGAGTTTCGGAGGAAGTGTCAGCCGACCACAAGGGAACCACACAGACTCCAAGCTTTTCAGGACTGTGGCATGGCAGGGAGCTGGCAAAAGATTCCAGGGCGGCTCAGGAATAGTTCAGATATCTTGCGGTATAATTCCAGCGTTCGCTTGGAGGTTGCTATGAGAAAGTATTTCTTGCTTCTGGTCCTCGGCATGATGGCTACTGCTCAGCCTTCGCATGCGCAATTCAATATTCAGAGTCCGGATGGCAGTGTCAGCATTGGTCCCAATGGCATCAACGTACAACAAGGGAATCAGTCCGTTCGTATGAACGGCAGTGGAATCTCGGTAGATAAACCCGGCGAATCAGTCCGAATCAAACCGACTTCGATTAAGACGACAAAGTCTAAAACGGTCACGACGACGGTTAAGTCTCCGGCAGCCAGTGCACTGACGCTGGCGCAAAGAGTTGAGGCGTTGGAAATCGCAACGCACGGCAAGGTGTCTACAGGTTCCCTCATCAGTCGCGTTCAGAAGCTGGAGATGGATACGATCGGCTCTGCAGGGATAGGAACTCTGGCGGTTCGTATCACAAAAATTGAGAATTCTCTCGGTAATGTGGGTAACGTGCCTGAAAGAGTCGTTGTTTCAACCAAGTCCGCGAGCGTGAAATCTCATGCTGTTTCTTCCTCGACGGGCGGGAAAGATATCACACTCAACAACAGCAACTATGAAGGGACAATAGCTTGCAGCGGAGGCAACGTAACGCTGAATGCCAGTCACTGTGAGATCAAATTCACAGGTCATATCAATTCACTTGTAATCAACGGCAGCGGCAATGATATCGCATGTGATACCGTGAATCACGTGGCCGTGAATGGAAGTTCCAATGACGTCAAATGGAGCCGGGCTGTAAATCCTTCGATAGCAGACTCCGGAAGCGCCAATACGCTTGAGAGCCAGTAAGCTCAAAGCGTTGAGCGCAAGCTTATTCAACGCAAATGGCAAAAGCAGGCACGAATAAGAACAAGATAGATGTGAAGAAATTCGCAATTGAGCTGGATGGTGCTTTCAATCTGAGCGAGCTCAATGCGTTTTACCGATCGCATTTGGGGGCCGGCGGTCCGACGAGAAAATACGAGCTTGCTACTCAGCTGGCGACGTTTTTCACTTGCGAACAACTGAAGGCGACTTTTGAGAAACTGGAGCCGCTCGAGAAGCTTGCTGTCTCTGAAGCCGTTCATTCGGAGGACGGTTTCGATCCTGAGATGTTTGAAGCGAAGTATGGAATGTGTCCCGCGTTTCGCTTGGATTTTAAAAACGCACCCTCCGCGGCCTGGCTGTTCATGAGATATGAAGTATTCCGCGGTCATCGTGCCCGTCCTTCTCTAGAGGCGTGCCTTAAGAGTATCGTCCCGCTTCCGCAGGGCGCGCAGATCAACATAACCAGAACACCTCTGCGTGAAGTTTTCAAAGAGGATAAAGCGGCTCAAGTAGAATATTTTGCACGAAGCGAGCTTGCCCAGGTTGAGCTTGGTGCGATGCTCAAGGCTGTGCAGGATGGGCTGATTGTAGTTAGCGAAAAAACAGGCTTACCATCCAGCGACACACTGGCGAAGATTTCCCGGATCATCAAATCTGATTATTATCAATGGCTTGATGCAGCTGACTACAAGCCGATTGGTCCGATGCGGGCCTTCGCGTGGCCAATGCTCTTGACGCACGCCAGACTGGTTGTTCAGGATGGGAAAAAGCTGAAGGTCGCGAGTTCCGCGAAGAATGCAAAATCGCTTCACGACGTCGAGTTCCTGCGGGAGATATGGTTCGCATTCATAGAATGTACCTTTGATGAGCTGAGTCGCATCAGCTCTGTCAAAGGTCCGCGCAATGGTCGCTACTCGATGTCTACGTCTCGAATTCGCCGGCGCGCCATTGTGGAGACGCTCAAGCAATGTCCGCAAGATGCCTGGATAGAATTCGATGAGTTTATTCGATTCTTGCGTGCTTCAGGAAATACTTTTGTTGTTTCCTACCAGCCCTGGAATATGTATAGTTCCTATGGTGCCGCGCTTGGTATGGTGGGCGATCAGTTGCTGCAAGAACTTTATGTGCGAGCTTTTCTTTTTGAGTACGCCTCGACGTTGGGACTGATTGATATCGCTGTGGTGCCTCCTGAGTTCTCGAGGCGTAATTGCGAGTCTGGCTATTTTGAAAACTTCAGCCGCTATGACGGATTGCTCTACTTCCGAATAAATGAGGTCGGCGCATTCTGTTTGAGTGAAACCGCCAACAGCAAATTCACGAGCGTAGATGCTCCGAAGCTGTCTGTTCGTCCCAGCCTGCGAATCGCCCATGTGGAGGGCAATTTGTCTATTGCAAACAAATTGATTCTTGATGCGTTCGCTGAATATATTGCAGATGGCGTCTGGGACCTTTCGCGTGCGCGAGCGATTGCCGCTTGTGAAGCGGGTCAGGACATAGGCGATCTGCACGAACTTTTGACTACGCTCGACGAGCAGGAATTGCCTGATCAAGTTGAGACTTTCATTTCGCAGGTCCGATCAAGATTTACTGCGGTAGAAAGCGCCGGTGCTGCCGAACTATTCACTTGTCGCGATTCGGCTATCGCGAAGGAGATCAGCAGCCATACATTAATGAAGGACCTCTGTAGTCTGGTTGGAGAAAAGCAGCTCGTTGTGATGCAAAACAAAGTCGAAAAGTTTCGCAAGACTCTTCATACAATTGGTTACGGATCTGTCGAAACTGTTAGAAATCAGCGGCGATAGTTTTTTTTCTACCGTCGCGCAAAAACTGCCGATAAGCTGAATCACAGGCGTTTAGCGCTTCTTCAACAGACTCGAATATCTCATCGGATGGATTTAGAAACAAGGCTGAGCGATATAAGTTGTTCAAACCCTCGAAGCAGATTTGTGATGCCACCACTTTCGTAATGATACGTTGATCGACTATGCTGCTCATTTGATTGCCGCTGACGTATTTAAGGTCGCGCAGATCCAGAAGCAGAGTCGCAGGATTACTGGCAGCAAAACCATCACCAATCATGGCGTGCATAAATTTGTAGCCGGAGTCGTGCGAGTCGGTTTCCACAACAGTTCCAGAGAATGTTGCAATCAAGCAGTTCTCGGAGGGTAACGACGGCAGTTTGCAAAACAAGAGTCGACATTGAATCGACTCTTGTATGTTTTCTTTAATAAGCGAAAAATGAAGTTCGTCCGGCATCCGTTTATTTTACTTCTTCGTCCATCGGATCTCTAGTGTTTTCTATTCGGTCCCTTCCTTCTTCTGTAGAGCGAAGCGACCGCGTTCTGCGTCCTTTTGTGTAACTTCGTACTCATGCTGCTTGTAGAACTCTTCTGTCATGTATGGCACCTCATTGCCGTCTTTGTCCGTTTGATGTGACACTTTTCCGGTGTTTTCATCGTACACGGCGCGATAGGCGACATATGGCTTTCCACTGTCGTCGTACGCGTACACGTTGACCAGGTAGACGCCGTCGGTCTCGGTTTCGGTCATTTGCACTTTGACCGGTACTTCGGTTTCTAAAAGATTCAGCGTTGCCGAGGCACCATTGCCAAGTTTTGCGGCAGCCTCCATCTTTTCCGGCGTGCTGCCTCGTTCAAGTTCTCGTTTGTAGAAGGCTTCACTGCCCGGTTCTACCGGGGGGAGAGGTGGTGCGACTCTATCATATGGGATTTTGCTAGGTGGCTGACGTCTTTCTACTGGAATTTCGTCGGGGCGGTTTGCGTGACCGTTTTTCTCTCGTTCTATGCGTTTTCTTTCATTTTCACGATGCTCTCCGGGTGTTTCAACGGCAGTGGGGAGGTGGCTTTTAGTTTCGCTAGAAAAAGTTGTTTCCTCTTGCATGAGAGATAGTCCAGGCAATATTGCACCTAAATTCGATTGTTCAGTCATGGTTTTAGTAAGTTGTTTGAAGTCTTTCAGGTTAGTCGAGCCAAGTGAATCCGAAAAGAGGACACCTTGCAGTCCATCGAGGAACCTGGAATTTTGATTATGTTCAAGTCTATTTTCTGACATAGCGAGCACCTCAAATTGCGGCGGTATGCAGAAAGCATATTGGGGGTGCCTGACATTTTACTGACATCGCTGACCGCGCATAAATAGAGCTTTGCGGGCAGTCAAACAAGACTGGTGCCCCCAAACCCGTACCTATAGAAGACGAGCAGATTTATGGAGCCCCCGTGAGCCTGGGCCTTGACCATGGAACGCAAGATCTATTTTCGCGGACCGTCGATTCTGCGTTTCGCACCTACATCTTTTAGAACCCAGTCTTTATATGCCGGATGCTCTTCATAATGGAATCGTTGTTGCTGTTTTGGCAAGGATGCTGGAATAGTCGCACCATCTTTAGTGCCAGAACCAGATACGGTACTGTTATTAGTGCCGCTTGGCGCTCCACCGGAGACGCTACCATTCGCGGTGGCAACACCATTTGTGGTACCATTCGCGACTTTGGTCGTCGGCTTCTTCTTCTCGCTCGGATTGACCTCCTCCGGTGGGCGGGTATCTATATCATCGAAGTTAGCCTGCTGTTCTTCTCCGCGCATGGCGCCGCTCAGCCTCGTTGAGGTTTCGATCCAGGCTTGACCAAGTTTGTCCCAATTTAAGATTATGAACGTCATTGACAGCAGTAACAATGCAATTGAGGCAACGATCTTCATCGTCAGCCTTGTGATAGTTTTCGCCGGAGACACGCGAGGTCCCTGGACTTTGAATACCTGCGTAAGATGCATCTCGAGGCTTTCTTCTTCACGAGCCTGAGTGTTTTTCAACTGTTGCACATTGAAGATTTCACGCTTTGCCAGCTTCGAATCGCGTTTTCGTCGAGTTCTGACGACCGGTGCGCTAGCAATCCCGTTGCTGCTCTGAGAACCATCGGTCGAATGTGATCCGTCTGCCGGGTCTCCGTTTGGATATTGTCCCATCAAGCCGCCGTCGTGCGGTTGGACCTGCGGATGGGGTATGGGCGCTCCGAATGAGTTCACTCCTACCGAATCTTCCGCGCCGAGAGTTTGATGGGATGCTGATTGAGCCATTGTGGATACGTCCACACGCGGAAACGCACCCGTTGCGCCTGTATGCTCCTGGCGCGCTTTACCAAGCCATTCTTCAAAAGCCTTTCTGAAATCGCTAATGTCATCGAAGCGCCAATCCAGGTCTGGCTCCATCGCTTCGTCCAGCACATCGTCCAGCGCATCGGGCGCCAGTACGTTCGGATTGGCTTCGACCAATTTCTTGCGTTGCATGAGAGTGCCATCAGGAGCTAGTTTTTGATCCGATTCTCCTGTCACCATCTCATAGATCATGACCGCCAGGGCGAGTATGTCTTTTTTCTTCAGGTCATCAAACGAGACCGGCTCTTCGTCGGGGCTGCGAGAACCATTCAAGAGTTCAATTGTTTCCGTTACTTTGTAAAAGCCGAAATCGAGAATTTTTAGTTCTATCTGCTCATTCACTTCGGCGAGCATTACGTTCGAACATTTGAGGTCTCCGTGAATGACGCCCTTCTCATGAGCAAACTCAAGGGCGTCGCAGAGCTGTAACACGACCTCTGCGATTTCCTCTTCATCATCTAGAGAACCACTTGAGTCTATAACGTCTTGAAGCGAAATGGCATCGATGAACTCCATGACGTAAAACGGACGTTTCAACGCTGTTTCCATCAGACCGAGCGAACCGACGATATTTCTGTGTCCAAGTGTAAGATGCGCTTCGGCCGCTTTTGAAAATTCGCTTGTTATTGCCGATTGCAAGTGTTTTGTAGTCTTGATCGCGACGATACGATCTTGTGAAATCCATTTTGCCTCATAGGTAGTCGAAGCCAGTCCCCCTCCGACAGCACCGGCGATCACATAGTCCTCGAACAAGGTCTGTCCGACAAGCGGATCCTGGCGTTCAGCCCCAGGTGCGGATGGACCTGACCGATCACTTCCGCTGCTCGTAGGTTTCCGGAGCGCCGGGCGAGAGCCGGTATCATTCGGTGATGGATTCGCCAGACCGATGTCGACCGGAGCTGCGAGACCGATGTCCACGCGCTTCGCAGGGTCAGGAACAGCAGCATGCGAGCCTGAGGTTTGAACCGGTTTCGGCCGTCTCGTCTCAGCGTCGGCATCAGCTGTTTCATGATCGCGCGTAGCACCGAATCCGATACCAGATTCGGTTTCGGCATTTGCTTGTATTTCTGAATTTGATTCGGAAGTTAAATCTGCCGAATTTTCGGATGTCATTTCGGTCTCATGGGACTCCCTGAACAGCATCGATACTGTCAGTATACTCCCGTACACGAGGCGTGACCGTCACGGACCGATCACACTTGGTTTTGAAGCGGAACCCGTGGTTTGATCGGCTGTCCACATACCCTCCAGGTACCGCGTGCCTGCCAGGCACACACGCGCCCCTCACCCACCTACCGGGATTGGCTAGCGTGTGATTTAATCGAGTTATATCCTGATCGACCTACTCGCTAATCTGGGAACCTCTATGGCTAAGAAATTCAGCAGACCGCAAGCCGGCAGCATGCTGGTTCTGGTAATCGCGTTCATCTTCTTGATCCTGTGTCTGGCAGTGGTCATGGGGCTTGGCTTTGTTCGCCTGGTTGGTACTAACACTGAGCAACGCACAGCAATTGAAGCTGCAGCGATCGCTGTAGCCCGCGACTTGAGCGCGATCGTCGTGAACACGCCGGAGTGCGGTTTTGTATCTTTATCAGACTATGCGCCCGTCGGCGCTGCCACGCAGAATGGCGATGGCTTCGCGATGCCCGTTCGAAGCATCAATACATTGATTGGAACCGCACGCCTTGACTTGATTATCGGCGATCTGATGGACCAGGATGTGATGCGCGAACTTGCCAAACGAGATATGCAAGATGCGCTCAGTGCTAAAGATCAGCTTTTAAACGTACTTGCTGCGTCGATGGCTCCGGGGGGCTCCGCAACAGACAAAGATGGTAACGCTATCACGCCTTATGTCGATGCCGAAAATGCTTATCGAAACAACCAGATTCGCATGACCGGAGCGTCGAATTATGTTCCAAACTCAATGGTGCTGGCCTTGGGCTCTATCCAGGGTGGCTTGAGCACTGCCATCCCGGTTCCAAAACCAGCCTCGACCGCTCCCGTTCCAAATTCTCAACAAGTCAACGGATTTTACAAGTCTTTCGTGAATATTCCATACGGGGGAGTAGATTTTGTTTTTGGCGGAATAGGACCCAACGTCAAAATCGTCGATTATCGAAACTGGGTTGCCACGATTCCATCGCTTCCATATCAGATGCAAACTATCGTCAGGGCGGAAGCCGTTCAGCACATGACTGACCCGTACAATCCTAACGGGTACGACGTCAAGGCTGTCGCCTGCGCGCAGCCCGCGAGCGTACACGATCCGCTTCCGCAGCCTGGTGCGCTTTCGATTAGTTTTCCAGATGGAGCGGTACCGGAGATTCGATCGCCTCGAGATGTTTACGAGAATACTGATTTGAAGGGCGGTGTAGTTGATCTGCTTACCGCAAAGGCTGGCGATTATCCAACCGATCCGGGCTCGAATATGGCCCCGACTTCTTGGCCGGTCGCATCTGCTCTGAATACGTCTAATGCCTGGTTAACCGGACTGCACGACTGGATTCGGCGAGCGGGCACGAAGGCTGATATCGATTCGATAATCAACATGCAAACCACTCCACTCGACTCAGCATCACCGTCGACGGCGGCCTGGGTCGCGCCTGTAGTTCAAGGTGGACCGTATTTGAATATTGGAACAGTTCCAGCCGGTATTATTCACATTTACAAATTCGATATGGACGGCGTCGTAACCTACCAGAGTCGCTTGTTGACGCCGTATCCACTCTACGTCTCAAGCAACGAGCAGATGTACGCAGAGACCATGATGGCCATTCCAAACAGCAGCGTGCCGATTCAAACCTACAGCGTGCCTTTGCCGGATGGCAACAAAGACATACAACTGATGAAGCGTTGGGACGTGTACATCCGCGACGAAGTTAGAAATCCCGGTAGCATCCGCGGTGGCAAGCATGGTGGTGAACCGCTGGCAAAGCCGCTCGTAGTGAAAAACCTGAGTTCGACAGACCGTACGACAATGCTTCTTCAGAAACGGGGGGCATACTAATGACTAGTTATCCTCATACGGTCGAACAAGATAACATTCGAAAAGCGAAACGCTACGAACGAGAGGTTCGACTAGTTGCCATATCCCTCTGCTCATTGATTTTTCTCAACGCCAATTCGTGCAGTGGTGGTTCCGGCGGACCCGGCGGACCAGGCGGTCCAGGTCCGAGCGGTCCGACAGGTCCGACTTCGAGCGGTCCTACGGGCCCTACGGGTCCGACCGGCACTTCGTCGACCGGCTCAGCAGGACCTGGCACCGGCGGACCAACTGGTGGTGCACCTGGCGGCACAGGAAAGGGCTATCCACCCTTGATTACGCCACAAACAGATACCGGTGAGTTAATGGTGCCCGCATCGCCAGTGGTGACTGCAATGCCAACTACCTCATCTACAACCAGGCCGTTCTACCAGACAAGCGGCACCGCCGTCGATATTAGATTCCGGCGGCAAGTTGATGTTACTAATTTGAAGATAACGTTTGATGTTGGTTATATCGGCGAAACGACAGCACCTTAGCAAACGTGTATTTTATTGAGTTGACGAAACATTCAACGTCTTCTGGTTTTAGAAACAATACATAGGACGCGATCATCAGGTGCTCGAAGATTGGAAGATTCATCGTCCAGTCTATTCCCAGATGTAAAAGAACGCCAAGCACCAGAACGTAGTAGCGCAGTTCCTTGACCCAGATTAGGGTCCAGAGTGCAATTTCAATTGCGAGCGTTGCCCAGGTCGCAATTTGATAACCAAGCATTCTGTCGAAGATGAATGGGATTGGAAACTTCGAAAAGTCTTCCATCCGGTTTGCGTAGTAAACGGCCGTTCCATTCCACCATGTTTCGCCGTCCATTTTTGCGAGCGTAGACTGCGCGTAGACGAGAGCGATTTGAAAGCGCAGAAGGTTTTGAGTCCATGGTCTACAAAGTATGGGCGGCAAAGGTTGGGCGACATCAATGGTCCTGGGCTCTAGCTCTTCCCCTTCAGTGAGCGCATCGCGTTCGGCTTCGCGCTCAGCGAACCGCGGGCGGTGCCAATTAGCGAACCAACTGTCAATCGAATACATTTTTCCAATCGGTCCGAACATCATCAGAAATAAACACACACGCATTAAAGTGTGCCCGCTATTGAAGATGAGCAGGTTGCGATGATGGAATGATGTGACGCAAAGAAAGAGAATCAGTGCGCTGAAGTTCGCACGCAAACCCAACGTAAATGTTACGGCAGCGATCATCATGATCACATAGAGTTTCGATACCCAGGCATTGTCAGGCGGCAACCAGAATAAAATAGAGAAGCGGTTGCTTGCTTCGAATTGTTCCATGGTTTGAACGGATACGATGCCGTCGTAGCCGAACCACGTTTGCAAATCCGGCAACCAGAGTAAGCTCGATAAAATCAACAGCAAGCCCAACAATATTCGAAACAGGCAAAGCGGAGCCGGAGATTGTGGTTGAAACCACATTCGATACCAGAGCGCACGTATGTCCTGAAAACTCATTTTGAATCCTCATGACGATTACGTTTCGAATCATTTGACGAGTTTTGTTGCAGAACTTCGGGCGAAGTCTGTTTCAAAATTTCCTGCGAGGTCTGTTTCAAGTCCTCCGGCAGCACTCTGTATAAGTAGAACTGATACTTTTCCAACTGTTCTGGATTTGGCTTGCCGAAACCATCTTCGGGCGGCATTGTCTCAGCGCGCGTGCGAGTCAAAGCTACTGTGAGGGGATGTTTTGACTTTTCGTCATTCGCTCGCGCAACCCAGCGAGCGAAGTCCGGCCATAACAAGTTATTGCCATTTAAACAATCGTTTCCATACTTGCGCCAATGTTCTTTGCAATAGCGCTCAAACAATCCCAGCTTTTCCATTGCCGGATAATGCCAGATCTTCTCGGTTCCATCATCGTATCTAATGGTGGCATAAATTCGGTAATTCTCTTTGCGCGGGTCAGGTGCGAATACCGCAAAGCCCTGCCAAATCCCCGTGTAGTAGATCTGTTGCGTAATCGGTTTTATAAAGAAATCTCTTGTGCGCGACCACGGCAAAACCCACAGAATGACAGACATTATGTAGAAGATGATAAACAATGTTATCACTGTCTTTCTTAACGGGCTTTCTATGGGTCTGTCAATGTGTGATTGCATCCGCGTCGCCACTAGGATGTTCGCTGCCCGCGTTTACGCTTTGATTACTTGGAACGTTTGCTCCGCGAATTTCACTCGTTTCATCTGCTTTCGGAACTCCGGACCCCGCGCCTGTAATGCGTCTGATCTTCCGAGGCTTCCCGACCTCGTACTCTTGAAGCGCTTTATCGACCAGAACATCAGCCGGTTTTCTCCACTTCGGCGCGTAAAAGTCGTAAATCATCAGCACGTCCTTCGCTTTTGTATCTACGGCTTGCAGATATTGGGCACGTAGTTCCTGCTTGGCGATTTCGATAGCATTAGCCTTCGCCTGCTCCAGCGTGCCGCCCTCTCCGTAAAACGTGCGACCGATAACTCGATGACAGGCTGCGCTTGCCGCTTCGTGAGCATCAACAAAAACGCGTTGGCAAACTTGCACATGACCGTCTTCAAAGTCGGCGCGGCGATTTTGAATGGTCTGCGATAGCCAAACAGTAATCGGCAGTTTTAGCGTCACACGAGCCCGCGTGATTGTCGCTCTGATCTGCCACTTGTTTCGCGAAACCTGGTTTTCATCTGCAATTTCGGCTTCTAACTCCGGCTCGCAGACGTACTGGTAAACGGTTGTGGATTCTTCTTTCCCGACCTCTGCCGGGGGCAGTTTCTTATCAAAGACTTTCTTCTCTACCGTTGATGCCTCTTTGTTTATTTCGACCGGTGAGGTCTTGAAATATTTTGGCGCGACGGCAACTATCGCGATGATAACCGGGATTCCGATAATCATCAGTAGAGTTTCCATCTTGGGTAAGCCTGGTTTCACGTTTCCTCGAGCCCTGAGACCGCATTTACTTTATGCCACGGAAAGTGAGCTCAAAATTCATTTATTTGTTATCGGCGCGGTCTGCGTCGCACCGAGACCTGGCGAGCCAATATTCGAGTTTGGCGATCAGCTTGTCTATAATCACCGGCTTGCTGAGATAATCATCCATTCCGGCTTTCAAACAGCGCATCTCGTCACCTGCCATCGCAAGAGCAGTCATCGCTACGATCGGCGTGCGACGCTCCGTCTGCTGTTCGTACTCTCGGATCAAGCGCGTTGCCTCGAAGCCTGAAATATCGGGCAGATTGCAGTCCATCAGTATTAGATCAAACTCTTCGCTGCAAACAGCACTGACGGCTTCGAGCCCTGTCAGCACGCCGAGCGGTTTTAAACCAAGATTGGACAACTGTTTCATCACGAGAGTTCTTATGAGCTTATTGTCTTCAACAACCAGAATTTTTAGATCGGCTGGTAAGCGCGATTGCCAGCGGTTGATCTGGATTGTGCTGGCATCATTGAAATCGCGCTCCTTGAGCGGCTCTCGAAGTGGAAGTGAAAACCAAAATTCTGAGCCTCGATTGAGCTGCGATGTCAAACCAATCTCTCCATCCATCAGTTCGACTATCTTTTTGCATATGGACAGACCCAAACCGGTGCCGCCTGCGTGCCGAATTCGGGCTGATTCCAATTGCAGAAAGGGAACGAAAAGTTTTTTCTGTTCTTCATCCGATAAACCGATACCAGTGTCCTGCACCGAAAAGCGCACTGACACGACGTGATCGTCCGTTTGAATCGCCTGGGCCGTAATCGTAACCTGACCGCTGTCTGTGAATTTGATTGCGTTGTGAACCAGGTTTACCAGCAGTTGTCGAATCCGAGACGGGTCGCCCAAGAGGTGTGGTGGTAAGAGCTGATCGATGTTCGTGCTGAGCGAGAGCTGCTTTACCCTAGCGCTTTCAGCGAGGCTTTTCGCCACGTCCTGAATCAGGTCGTTGACGGAAAACGGAACCACTTCAAGTGCTAACTTTCCAGCTTCCATTTTTGAAAAATCGAGCAAGTCGTTAACGATACCCAGCAGGCTTTTGGCCGAGTCATCGATGCCCTTGCTGAAGCCAAGTTGCTCCTCGCTCAAGTTCGTGTTGGCGAGTAGCTCGCTCATTCCGACAATTCCGCTAAGAGGGGTTCGCAGCTCGTGACTGATACTGGCGACAAATGCCGACTTCAGGGCGGATGCTTCGAGCGCGGTATCGCGGGCGGTGACCAACTGTTTAGAGGTTTCTTCCAGATGTCCGGCTTGGGTCTCTACTGTTTGACCGGAAACATTCAGAAGTTCCTTAACGGCAGCAAGCTCCGAGCGAAGCCTCATGATTGTGGCGTTTGCGTCAGTGGGCATATTCGCCGGATCTGTGTCGAAAGTGCGTCCTCCATCAAAGCAGACCAGAGCACTTTTGATTGACATCGCAAGCGGCCTAAAAAGTTCTTCCGTATTTTGAGGAATTTGTTGCTTTGAGAAGATGATCATTGCGAAAAGATTTCCGGAAGGTAGCATCGCACCGCATCCAATTACAGACTTGATACCGTAAGTGGTGACGAAGCTTGTTTGGTCTGGAATGAATGGACTGCCGACAGCATCAGAGATGAAGAACAATCCGTACGGTTGATCTTCTGGTTCCAGCAGGGATGTGTTAGGACTGACAACCGACGGCACGTCAAAGTCGAATTGGCTGAGCAGCTGTGAAACCATAGGCATGCGTCCGATCAGCTCCGGGCTTGGCAGCGGTATGACTTGATGATTTGCTGATGTCTCGCGAGCGTTCCAATGTTTTTCTGTCCCGGCAGTCCCAAGCAAAACCATCGCTTTCATCGCGTCGGTAAACTCGAAGTCGTGGAAGCGACTCTGCGCAAACTGTTTGAGATCTTCATTCAGTTCCGAGAAATTGTGTGTTTTAAACATTCTTACCAATGCACAGCTTCGCTGCCCATTTGTGGCGTCGATAAAATGTTCGTAGAAGAATCTGACGGTCCGACGCGCGACCTCTTCCATCGACGTGGCGGACGTGCCTAAGCCGCGCAACTCTCTCGAGCAGGAAATCATGTCCGACAGGCTAAAATTGCTGAAGTCATACACGTCGGTCACCTGTTAATAACAAGCAATTCCAGGGAATGTCGGTCCTTTATATGTTCCATTTTAGTGACAATGGTAAACGCGAAAAAGCACGCTTGCGGTCCTCGACCGCAACTATTCTTAGACAGCGGTGTATGTAAAATTTAGGAAGAAGGGCGCCGATTATGAAACGTTCTAAAATCTGCCAAAAAGCTCACAAATTCAAGCAGTGCGCTCTCGCCGTTATGATACTAATCGTCGGTGCGATGATTGCGTCGAACGTCCTGGCTGTCCTCGCCCAGGAGGAGTCGACTCAAAACCTGTCAGGTCCTCAACGCCAGCGTTTGAGGCAATTTATTCAACGCCGACGTGCTCAGCGCGGCCGCTCCAGTGGCGAGGGCGCGAACTCCAGTCGCATGGGCGATGGTCGGTTTCAATCTCCGAGCATTGATCCGGCTAAAGTCGATGCGCGATTTAACATTCCGTATGGTAAGGATGAGCGACAGAAGCTTGATCTTTACATTCCAAAGGTGCTTAAAGCACCGGCGCCGATTCTGGTGTTTGTGCACGGTGGTGGATGGCGCCGCGGAAGCAAGGATTTGCAAAGGTCCAAGGGAGTGAGTTATGCAGAGAATGGTATTGTCACTATTTGCACAAACTATAGACTTGCACCAGATGTGATGCATCCGAAGCAAGTGGAAGATGTTGCGGCAGCCGTCTCCTGGGCAAAACAGCACGCCACCGAATATGGTGCTAATCCTGAACGCATCTTTGTGATGGGACATTCTGCCGGTGCTCACCTGGTCGATTTGCTGGGAACCAACGACCGGTTCTTGAAGCAATACGGGCTCAGCTTGGCTGACATCAAGGGGGTTATAAGTTTAGACACTGCCAGTCTGAATTTGCTTGAGCGTGGAAAGGAAAACACACTCGAAGGAAATATGGTGGGTGACATGATCAAGCAGGCGTTTGGAACTGACCCAGAGGTACTTGCTGATGGTTCGCCGACCTTGAGCATTAAGCCCGGTCACAGATACCCACCGTTCCTAATGTATTGTGGTGAACGACGAGTGAGCTGCGTCGCCCAACACAAAAGTTTCGAGACTGCAATGAACAGGACTGCTGGTGCCAGCGTTGTCGTTAAACCGGTGCCGCTCAGTCATGGTGACATCAGCAAAATAGCTGGCACGAACTCGACCAGTATGTTCAAAGAAATTCTCGAATTCGTAAAGAACGAGTGAAAGAAGCTGCGGTATACTTGAGCAATGGAAACAGCGACGAGAACGGTAGTTACGTTCCAGACCTCGAAATTCAATACGACAGAATCGCGCGATTACTTCATTAATCCTGGCTGTTTCGGCGATGATTGCTGCAAATGGCTGATTGCTGAACTTGAGGCCGATGGTGTTAAATGCGATGCCACTCCCGGGCAAGAAGACTTTGGTTGGTATTTCAATTTCGAGGACGCTCTGGGTAAATATTGCGTGGTAGGCGGCTATCGTCCTGATGATTATGATGAAAATGTGCCAGGCGTCTGGATGTTTTGGTTGGAGCGACAGACCGGTTTCTTTAGCTCTCTATTCGGCGGTCGCGATAAGGAGATCGCCTTATCCGCTGCCGAGGCCCTTCACCGCGTCCTAAGTCGGAGTTCCGACATCAGAAACGTGCAATGGCACACAAAGAAAAACTTCGATAATAACATCGAGGATGCAGGTGCCCCTGCTCCGTAGAATGTGCTGACCATGCCGGGATTGAGCGTCTCCCTGGGGCTAATGCCGAAACTGCTGGCGGTTTGAAACGACAAATTCAGCAAAAGTCCGGGGCAATTCTATATGATTGACAATGTTGAGTGCTAGGCGAGTCGAGCATGAAGCTATCGAAAGAAGTTTGTCTGTCAATAGTAGTTTGTTCCAGTGCGTTGCAAGCCGCCGTTTTACCGGTCGCCGCCGCGCCCCAGCCCGGTACTTCCGGTCGTACTCAGTCGCTTCCGCAGCAAGAGTCGAAGTATTTGCAAGCCGTCGAGGCTGCCGAGAAGCAGCCGGGAGCTGGCAAAGCCAATTTAGCTGCCGCGCTGACAAAGCTCGCTGATTTTTATCGCGTAATTGGCAAAGGGGACAAGGCTATTCCTCTGCTTGAGCGAGCTCTGAAAATTGAGCGCGAGAATCAGGGACCCTCCCGTGCAGCCCTGGTAGAGCGGCTCGCCTCCGAATTCTATCGGGCCAAGCAGTATGCGAAAGCAGAGCCCCTGTTAGTTGAGTGGCTGAATGACTTGGACAAGCAAAATCCTCCAGGCAAGCAGCGCCCATTCGATCCGTCCGTTCGAGTTCTTGTGTACCTAGGCGATACTTCGCTTGCTTTAGACGATACAGCGAAAGCCGGCAAGTATCTTGAGCGCGCACGTTCCATCTCGGAGAAATCAGATTCAAGTGGTGGCTTAATGCCTTACAGCATGGAATTTTTGAAAACCTATATCGACTACTTGTCGAAATCTGGTCAGAAAGCGGAAATCGCTGAGTGGCAGCAACGCCTGACTACGGCTATAAATCATCGAGACCGGCAATGTCTTGGTTGTGGCAGGGGCTGAGCTGTTTCGCGCTGAGTATATAACTTTGATCACAGTCGTTGGCCGTGCCCGCCTGGATTTGCTAAATTAGAGCTTTCCAACGGCATATCCTGATTGATGAAAATCGCCACTTACAACGTAAACGGCATCACTGCTCGTCTTCCTTCATTGCTTCGCTATCTCGAAGAAAAGTCTCCGGATGTTGTCGGTCTGCAGGAGCTGAAAATAGTCGACGAAAAGTTTCCGGCTTTGCCCATCATTGGCGCCGGATACAACGTAATTTTTCATGGTCAAAAAAGTTGGAATGGCGTCGCAATTCTGGCTAAAAAGGAACATGAACTTTCAGAGGTTGGCAGGGGTCTGCCGGGTGATCCAGAGGACGTTCAGAGTCGATTTATCGAAGGCCGCGTGAATGACATTCGTGTTGGCTGTTTATATTTGCCAAACGGAAACCCAATGCCTGGTCCGAAGTTCGACTACAAAATGACCTGGATGGACCGACTCCTGACAAAAGCCGAAGAACTTGTAAAACTCGATGAGCCGGTAGTCTTGCTTGGCGATTACAATGTGATACCAGAAAACATCGATGCCTATCGACCCGACCGATATGTTTTCGATGCCGTTTTCTCACTCGAAGCAAAAGAGGCGTATCAAGAGCTTCTCCAGCAAGGATGGACTGATTCGATTCGTCAGCTGTTTCCGGAAGAGAAGATTTTTACGTACTGGGATTATTTCCGAAATTCGTTCGCACGTGACGCCGGAATTCGCATGGATCATCTTTTGTTAAATCCGGTGCTCTCTAAACGCCTGCAAACCGGAGGAGTCGATCGCGATGTGCGCGGTTGGGAGAAACCTAGCGATCACGCACCAACATGGATTACAGTCAACGATTAATTAGCATGCAAGAAACACTTATGAAGCAGATTATCAGAGGCACACAAATGTCTGAAGCGTTTAAAAACGTCGACATCAAAATCTGCGCGACTTTGACGAATCACCCGAAATTTGGTGCTTTGCGCGACAAGATTGCTGACATAGTTTTCCTGTTCTCTAAAGAGGAAAATGGTCCGGTAACGCGCGTTGCCATCGAGTATAACGTTCGCGAACTTCTTCGCAAGTCCGGTTTTGGCGGTATGGTGCGAGTGATCTGTGATGAGAAAAATAATCCCAAGGCAACCCGACAACACAAGCTTGTTTTGGAAATTGTCGATATGGATCAAAAGACCAGAGAACTCGAAGAGCAAAGTCGCCACTAGCAAATTGTTTTGACAGATCGATATAAGATTCGCTACGATCTTCCGACCTGGGAGATTCTCGATGTCACAAGCCGCTACCGAACAGAAATACACGCCCGCTCAGCGTTTGAGTGGAATCGTAAATAGCTACGTCATCACTTCGGCTGTCAATGCGGTTATCCGCTTAAATATTCCCGATATTCTGGGCGATAGCGAAGTTGATATCGACGCTCTGGCGAAACAGACCCAGACAAATGCTGATGCTCTCTGTCGCGTACTGAGACTCCTTGCGTCTATGGAAATTTTTGAAGAAACCAAAGATCGCGTTTTCGCTAACTCGGAAGCAAGTCAGTCGATCCGAACCGATACTGCTGATTCGCAGCGAGCGATGATTGAGTTTATCTCTGATCCGATGCATATGGAACTGTACGCTGATATGCTGCCGACTATTAAAGATGGTCGACCAAGTTCCGAACACCGATTCAAGAAAAATATTTTTGATCTGTTCGAGGAAAATCCTGACGAGCAGAAGCGCTTCAACGACGCTATGTCGAATCTGTCAAAGAACGCCATTCGAGGAGTTCTAGACGCATATGATTTTTCCGGCATTGGTACTCTTGTAGATGTCGCCGGTGGTCATGGAGTATTATTGACGTCCATTCTGCAGAAGTATCCTGATATGAAAGGCGTCTTGTTCGACCTCAAGCACGTCGTATCTGGTAGTAAGATACGCATCGAGGAGTTGAAGCTGACGGAACGTTGCAGCACCGCATCTGGTGACTTCTTCGAAGCGGTCCCTTCAGGCGATGCCTATATTTTGAAACACATCATCCATGATTGGGATGACGAGCAGTCTTTGAAGATATTGAAAAACTGTCACGCAGCTATGGCGAAGACTGGTGCGCGTAAACTTCTGCTTGTTGAGATGATTCTACCAGGGCGAAATGTCATGCACCCGAGTAAGTTTCTGGACGTCGAAATGTTGATGCTGCCTGGAGGGAGAGAACGAACTGAGGGAGAGTACAGAGACTTGCTCCAGAAAGCTGGTTTCCAGCTCACAAACGTCTTTCCCACAAAAGGTCCTAACAATGTAATCGAATCCGTGCCGATAGACTGATCAGTAGCTGATTCACAGGCACTACTTGCTATTGCAGTTCATGCACATCATCTGCAGCTACTACATTTTTCACTGACGCGGGTGGCATAGAGCGAGCTGATGTAATCGGTTCGTCTGGTACCGCTGGCGGTGTCGCCGTGTCCGCCGCTTTTGTTGTTTTCGGTAAACTCGCTCCAGGGGGCGCCAGAGGCATAGGTGCAAGAGCCGAGTCTGGTGCGGGCGAGAGCCGTTTCACTGCTCTTTTATCTGAGCTGATTGACGCGCCAGCGTCCTCGGACAGCATTGTGAATCGGTCCACAGTTTCGTCGTACATTGATTCGAACAATCTGCCAAGACTGCGCACAGACTCTGATTCCGGGGCGGAATTATTGACGACAAGACGAAGATGGCGCGGTTTCTTGCTCACGAAACGAACCTCAATTGAAATTAGACCACGATCTTAGGGGAGATCAGCCGGCGGCGTATTAAACAAGGAGCAGTTTAGAAGCTGGATGTATAGCGCCTGGGTTGGCGGCAGGGGGCTAATGGTGGTGTGGTCGATATGTTGTGACTTTAGTTGTTCTAATCCAGTTAGCCTTCATTTGCGGAGAGGACTGTTGAATTCAACACTACTTTCCTTTTCTGAATTCGGTAGAAAAGTAAGAGTGTTTGTGGGGAGAGCAAAATGGATTTGTGTTTACTTGCCTTACACGCGAGGCCGCAATGAATGCTTTGTGAAACGAAACGGTCACAATTTGGTGTTCTATACGAAAAATCACCAGGGTGATTTTCGCTTATGGAGGTCTCCAGATGCGTCTTCTGACGTTTCTATGAAACTTTTGGTGCTAACATGATTTAAGTTTGCTATGACGTGCAAACTGGTGAGTTGTTTATTCAAGCCTCGGGAAGCAGATTTTAGGAATCCATTATGTTCAGAATGCGCGGAAGCAAGAACCTCAAGATAGCTGACACCACGGATGGTGCGGTACGAGATGAACCATTCGAGCACGCGTTCGCGATAATTGATTCCTGTTTCATCGGTGCGTTGATAAGCGGAGCGTCCGTCGAGTGTGTCAAAGCTGCGTTGTCCTACGGCTTTTTGCAGGTCGCCGGAGCGCGCAGAGATTTGTCCAGGGCGGCCCAGAATGGGTGGTTGGGCGAACCGGAGTTTATCTGGCAACTAATTATCGATGCCATGATTGATGAACTCGAAAATTTCGGAGATGTTTTCGACCTGGACGAAGCTGAGTTTGACGTTGAATTTTTACGCAACGAGTGCAGAATTGCGCAGGGTTCCCTGTCAGAATTTGAAGAGCGACGTCACAGCAAAATTTGCCATCTTCTGCTTCAGCAATGTTTGGAAACTCTCTCGCGCAGCCTCGCTGATGCCAGAGATGTCGAAATCGCGTTTTTGGTTGAATGGATGAAGATTGCAACCATCTGCGGTGAGTTTTCCGTCGACGAGTTCGCGGCTGTTCGAGCCAACCCGTCTGAAGTCGAAGCTTCCTACAGTCGAGTGATCGAACAACAAGTTGAAGAACTCTCGTCTTAAACGACTCAGGCTGACGCCATTTCAGCTGCCTAGTTCGTAACAGGAGAATCTGGTTGCGTTGCTGATACCGGAAGCGACTCGGTGTCAGAAAGAGATGACTCGTGCCTTGACGCACGGTCGTAGCTGATGACGACGCTTTCTGCTTCCGACAGAATTGCGGAAAAGCGGTCGACGGTTTCTTCGTAGTTCGATTCGAAGAGGTCGTCAAAACCTTCCACTGGTGCGAAGTCTGAATCAGTATTGTCGACGACAAGACGAAGATGGCGCGGTTTCTTGCTCACGAAACGACCCTCGGTAAATGTTTAGACGATTGATTCTATGCGAGTCTTTTGCGGGTTGTATTAAACGTTTCGCGCTCAATGCAATGCAAAGATAGCGAATAGGGGGCAAAAGTGTTCCGGAAGAAGATCGTTGGATATACTGGCTGCTTTAGTAGTTTTAATAAGCGCAGATTTAATTTAGCTGCTGAATTTTTGTAAGTCTAGCCGGCTCTTTGATAGTTCTTGGTAATCTATCAATGACTGCTGAAGTGACGCAGTTTGAGGGCGACCTTTTGTATGGATGAGTTTTGGAAGTCAAATTTAGTCGCCGAACGCTACGAGTATGTAGAGGAGTTGGGTAAAGGTGGGATTGGCACGGTTGTCTTAGCGCGGGACAAAGTGCTCGATAAGCTTGTCGCCATCAAGATTCTGAACGCAAATTTGTCAGCGGAAGAGTCGATTCGGTTTCAGCAAGAAGGTATATTGTCGGGCAAGCTAAAGCACGACAACATAGTAGCTGTTCTGGATTTTGGTGTGACGGAGACCAATGTACCTTATCTTATAATGGAACACCTGCAAGGTTTCACGCTCGCGCATATGGTCACTACCGATGGTGCGCTGGAGCCCTTGTTTGCGGTCCGTATTTTTCAGCAAATAGCTCGTGGCATGAGGAACTCGCACAATACGGGCGTGGTGCACAGAGATCTCAAGCCGGCGAATGTGTTCATGGTCGTGAACGAGGATGAAACCCTATCTGCCAAGATTGTCGATTTTGGATTGGCTCGGCTTTTGAGTCAGGACGCGCGTCTAACTGCAACCGGAACAGCCATCGGTTCCCCACTATATATGTCTCCTGAGCAGGGTCAGGGAATGGCGGGTGATGAGCGTTCCGACATATATTCGATGGGATGTCTGATGTATCAGGTGCTGACGGGCAGAGTTCCATTCGAAGGCGATTCCCCGATGCTGACGATTGCAATGCACATCTCTGCAACGCCGGAATCACTCGGCGAGAAAACTGGCAAGAGATATGCGCCGCTGTTGGAGCAAACAGTCGCGCGCTGTTTGAAGAAAAAAGCGGACGAACGATACCAGAGTTTCGAAGAGCTATTGAAGGATCTTGAGAGGATTGAGGCGGAATTGATCCGTTTAGAACGCGAAGAGGCGCTCGAAGCAGTCAGTCGAAGCGGCGTTCAACGCGCATTGAGTTCCGTAACCGATTTCGCTACACCCCTGGCGGCGGCATCCAAGAGAAATCTGGCGCTGATGCTCGTCGCCGTGACTGCGCTGGTCGGCGCGACGGTCCTCGGATTCTATTTGCTTTTGCCGCAATTCAACAAACCGGCACCGCCAGAAGAGAAGACCGAACTTATTCGATTTGCGGATAGCCTGGAGACTTTCAGCAAAATAAAAGTCGATGAGGAGAACGGCGAGACGCAAGCTAAAGGTTACGGTGAGAACACTGACACGGATTTGAAACAGCTCGCCAGGTATCGGCGGCTCGATAAGCTCAGTCTTAACGGGAGTAGCTGCGTGGGCACCGGTTTGAGTTTTCTTGCTGGTACTACAATAATTGAGTTGAATCTGGATTCGACGCCGCTAAGCGACGACGGCATGCGAGAGGTGAATCGCGTTAAAGGGCTGCAGAAGCTGTTGGTAAAGGATTGCGATGAGCTGCATGATTCGAGTTTCGCACTTCTGTCTGGCAACAAGACGCTTAAACACATTAGCTTATCCGCTAGCAGAAATTTGACTGAACGAGTATTTAGATATCTACAGACATATCCGATGCTCGAGTCCATCGGTCTCGATGAGTTTCACGTGACGCGCGACGGGATTGCAGATCTTCTGAAAGTCTCGAAGTTGAATACGATTGTTTTTGAAGAATGCAATCTGGACAAAGGAGTCCTTGAAGCTCTGGCAAGGCACAAAACGCCGTTGGAGCGAGTCGGATTGGCGGACATGATTGTGACACCAAATACGGTATCTGAGCTAAAGCACGTAAATACGAGATATATTACGCTGCATGACGTGAAGATGACTGGCGCGCTACACTCGCAAATTCTGAAGGACCATCGATATGTGTGGTCTGACACTGAAGTCGATGGGAAGGAAATCGACGACTTGTTGCGATAAGTCTGCCACATGACCGAGTAAGGATAATTTGTGAGATTGCGAATTGTTTGCAAGCGAGGTCGTTTGAAAGCTCGCTGGACTCAGTGTTTGTGCTGGTTTAGCGCGGCTCGCAGATGACCTGAACTTTTCTCCAGAAGCTCGGCAGCTTTCTCTGGTGCGACCTCAAGAAGTATCGAAACGATCGCGGTTTTTGCGTGCCAGTTAGAGTAGTCGAGCGCGGTTTCGCAAACCTCCGGCGTTGCTCCGGTCGCTTCTTGAACGATGCGAATGGCGCGGTGCCGAAGCTTTTCATTGGTAGCTTTCAAGTCGACCATCAGATTCTGGTAAACCTTGCCGCTTCGGACCATTACCGCCGTCGAGATCATATTGAGCAGAAATTTCTGAGCGCTGCCTGCTTTCATGCGAGTCGAGCCGGTTAGTGGTTCCGGACCGGTCACGGCTTCCAGAGCAAAATCTACGCTTTTAGATAATTTTGAGTTCGAAACGTTGGAAATTCCTGCTGTTAAACAACCTTGACTGCGAGCGAAATCTACTGCACCAATCACGAATGGAGTTCTGCCACTCGCGGCGATACCGATAACGGTGTCATGGGCGCTTATCTGTTTCGCTTCGACGTCTATGCGTCCCTGGTCGTAACTGTCCTCGGCACCTTCTATTGATGAAACAAGGGCCGTGGTGCCTCCGGCGATGATACCCTGCACCATATCCGGTGAAACGCCAAATGTTGGCGGGCACTCGCTGGCGTCAAGTACGCCGAGTCTTCCACTCGTCCCGGCACCAACGTAAATAATGCGTCCGCCTTTGCTCACGCGTTTTACGATTTCATCTACAAGCTCAGCCAGTCTCGGCACCAGCGGATCGATGGAATCTGCCACCACATGATTTTCTTCATTGAATACGCGCATCAGCTCTGTAGTTGATAAAGCATCCATATCAGCAGTCCGCTGATTGCGTCGCTCGGTTTCCAGTTGAGCAAGATGAATTGTCTCTTGTTCTTTCATGCGATTCACTCTCCGCAGCGATTATTTCAGGTTTCTATAAAGGGATATGATTTCGATTGCGGCGTTCGCGGCTTCGATTCCTTTGTTATATTCGCCCTCGGTTCGTGCGATGGCATGCGCGATATCATGCACCGGCAGAATTTCCATAATGATAGGAACTTCAAAGTCGTACATTACTCGACCGAGTTCTCTGATGCAGGTCTGAAGAATTACATCGTAGTGATCTGTTTCACCTTTGGCTATGATTCCGTAGACCATGATGGCATCGTACCTTGCCAATTTTGCCAGCTTCTTGGCGGTGAGCGGAATTTCGTAGCAGCCGGGAACCAGGTAAACATCCAATTCCGAGCAGCTCGCTTCGTTCAAAATCTTCTCGGAAGCGGCTATCATTTTGTCGGTATGCTCTTTATGCCAGGCTCCTTGAACAATGGCGACTCGAGCACCTTCGATGGTTTGCGAAGCTTTGCTGTCGTACACTTTTTTCATGTTCCGGGCTCCTTTCTTGCTGGTTGAAGACAGCCAATCACGGACGTGGTGGTCTATTCGACTCGATAATTATAGATGCCCGTTCAGTCAAACCGCGTGAATTGCCGTAGTGGGTGAGTGAAATTATTATAGAGATTCTGATGTTCCGTACGACTCAGCGTCTCTTCCCTGTCATGCGCTTGTCATGTATTAACAGATGATTTGCATGGACTTTTGTCCGCTGGAGTTTTCATCTGCTGGTAGAACGGTTCCAACCAGATTTGTCGGATCTGTTTGCGCGACCGTCACGCTGCCGTCGGTCACGCTCTCCTTTTTGGAAGCGCGCAAGGAATCTACTGCCTCGGGGAGTGCGAATTGTTCTCCAATGAAACCGTTGACGAAACGCCCTCCGCGGACCTCTCCGCGATCTTCAAGGCTGCGGAAAACCGCTAACAATTCTCGCCAGGGTGGAAGGTTTGACTCACGCAAAACCACATTGCGGAATACGACTCCGTAGCGGCGTAACAGGACACGGCACATTGCTTCAAGCGCGGCTGTTTTCTCCACGGGAAGGTCTGAGTGAAGTAAGCTCCATCGCCCGTATGCGGCGTCACGAAAACGTTTCGAACGACCAGGGCGCAACTCCGCTCGGGCTGGATCAATCAGCAGACGCAAGTTTGCGAAACCATCAGCGGTTATAATTCCTGCGGTTACGAGTTCCCAGAGGGCACGTTCTGTCTGGAGTTTTGTAAGTCCAGTACCGCGAACCACATCTGCGAAGAAACTGGCTCCGCGTTTGCTCAAGAATGCCTCTACGGAGCGGGCGTGATTACTCACACCATATAAGTCGATATTGGCTCCGGTTTTTGGTAATGAAGACATCCAATCGGCGTCGTCTCTCACGAAAAATGTGACCGGTGCCACGCTTGTTGGAATCACTCGCTTGATAACGCCCGGGCTGAGTTCTTCAGCTAGCGGAGGAACATGGGCACTGAACCGACTGTTGTCACCGCGAGTAGAGTCGTTTCCGACACCGCCGGTGGAGTCGTTTCCAACACCGCCAGTGGAGTCGTTTCTTTCGCCGCCAGTGGAGTCGTTTCTTTCACCGCCGGTGGAGTCGTTTATAACACCGCCAGTGGAGTCGTTTCCTTCACCATCAGTGAAGTGGATTTGCTCACCGCCCTCGGTGCCTCGCTTTTTCGATCTAAGTGGAGTTACTTTCGCAGATGCAATTTTTTTTCGTTGGGGGTAACCGTGAGCGTTCGCAGCGTCGCCCAGGGAAAGCATATCAGTAACTTCAAGCGATGGATGCGAACTGAGTCGCCCCCAGCCGACCGCTCCCTTCAAACACAGGGAGTCTAACAGTTCCGGCTTGTAGTTCTTCACCCGCTTCGACAAAATCTGCGCCTCCCAGTCGCGCGCGGGAACTTCGAAACCTTGCAGTTGTCGTATTACTTCTAGCAGTCCGCGTTCGCCGGCCAGTTGCGTTCCAGGGGCGACGTGTTGCCAGTGGCAAAGCCATCGAGCATAAACCGCTGCTGTGACCGGTTCTATCCCTTTTCGGAGCGTGGCCAACGTGAGCTTGTGCACTCTCGCAAGGAGTCTTCGATCGCACCACTCGTAAGCAGAGATCGGCATAGATGCCAGTCCTGTTACGACGGTAGAGAAGCGACCCTGGTTTTTAAACTGTCCTCGCAATATTCTACCTTCTGATTCAAGCGTGACGAAGGCAGTTTCTAGTTCGCCGATTTCCAGTCTCAGAATTTCAGAGATTTCTTCGACAGTTGTAGGTCCGACGATATTCATCCAGCCGCGAAGTGCCGCAAGAATAGCAGCGGAGCGGTCCGTAATGGCGTTTGGAATTGTCGGCAATTTACTTTCAACTTGCCCATGTGGCCAGATCAATTCTGCTAATGCAATTCTCTCTGTTGCGACCCAGTAAAAGCTTCCATCGATTGTCATTCTAGACGCCCGGTTACGCGCGCTCAATTCACTCATGAATTCAGACCATAGCACCGCCGGCTGGGCGAACAGGCGCGGATTAGTCTCCGGAATTGCCACCACTGATAGCATCAGATCGTGCAGTTCGTCGGCATTTTGTATGTCCGGCCATGCCTGCTCGATTACCTTGGCGATGGCTTGTGGATCGAGTTGACCAAGTTCCCCTGCTATAGAACCTGGGAGAACGCGTCGCATTTGTACGGCTCTTGTTCTGCGTTCCTCAACTCCAGCGTCATCAAGGTAGGCGTAAACGTTCGCATTGATGATTTCCGCCGCAAACTGCGAAGGCGTCGGGGTATCAACTGCAATGCATTGAATCTCACCGTTTTTGATACCAGCGATGATCCGTTCCAGACCCTCCAGATCCATCGCTTCGGTCAAGACGTCCTTCATAACTTCGTTGATAAGCGGATGGTCGGGCAGTTCTATGTCACCGGGAACATTGTCCTGGCATGCTGCAGCCTGCGGAAAAACAGCAGCAAGTAAATCGTCCGAGCGTAACCTCTGCAAATAAGGTGGCACTTTCTTGCCGCCCATAAAGCGAAGAAGAGCCAGGGAGCGCATTGCATCCCAGCGCCATCTGGTTGCAAAAATCGGAGAAGGTATGGAAGCTTGTTCTAAGGTATGCTTGACTGTCTCGCCTGCCAGGAAGTAGAAAACGTCTCCTAGCGGGAAGCTGTGCTGTTCGGCAAGGGCGATGCTTAAACCATCCTCGGTGGCAGCTGCTTGTAGCTCGAAGTTGAAACTCCGGCAGAATTTTTTTCGTAACGCCAGACCCCAGGCTCGGTTAATTCTTCCGCCAAATGGTGCGTGAATAATCAGCTGCATGCCGCCGCCTTCGTCGAAGAAGCGCTCGGCAATTATGCGTTTTGTTGTCGGGACCTCGCCGAGCATCGCTCGTCCCTGAATGACGTATTCCATGAGCTGCTCCGCCCCGGAGTCAGTGACACCGCATTCGGTTTTCAACCAATCAATCGCCTCACGAACTTCCGGTGTGTGTTCTGAGTGGGCGCCGAACTCAAGACCTACATCGCGCGTCAGCTCGTTAATTTTGTCACGCAACTCGGAGACGTGTTTCGATAGCTCGTCGGATCTCGCTGGTGCTTCGCCGAACCAGAAGGGAACGCTGGGCGGTGCTCCATGAGCGTCTTCGACAAAGACTTTTCCGCCCACATTGTCTATGCGCCGAATTCGCCAGGATGTGTTTCCAAGCAAAACAACATCACCACGGTGACTGTCAATGGCGAAGTGTTCATCAAGCGTTCCAATTGAATGACCTTCCGGTTCTTGAATAACCGCATATAGAGCGGTCTCCGGAATGGCGCCACCGCTGGTGATGGCTGCTAAGCGAGCGCCTCTTCTTGCCTTGAGTTTGCCGTTTACCTGGTCGCGCAGGATGTAAGCACCATATCTTCCGCGTCGTGACGAAATACCGTCGGCCAACATCTCTATCACCTGACGGAACCTTCGCTTCTCTAAGTTTCTGTATGGATACGCTTTTCGAATGTCGATGAAAAGCTGCTCTTCATCAACTTCTTCGACTGCCACCATTGCTACAATCTGCTGCGCCAGAATGTCCACTGGGCACTCAGGTATTTCCAATTTGTCCAGCTCATTGTGTTTTATTGCGCGAATGAGCGCGGCTGTTTCAACTAATTCGTCGCGCGTGAATGGAAAGAATCGTCCCTTTGGAATGGCTCCACGCCAGTGCCCCGCGCGTCCGACACGTTGTAGCGCTGTCGCGATCGTTTTAACAGTATTGACCTGGCAGACCAGATCGACAAAACCAATATCGATTCCAAGTTCAAGCGAAGCGGTTGCCACCAACGCTTGTATTTCGCCATTCTTCAATCGTGTTTCCGCGGCGAGACGCAGTTGGCGAGACAAGCTTCCATGGTGGCACGCGACCGCATCTTCGCCCAGACGCGACGCAAGTTGCATCGAAATTCGCTCAGCTTGTTTGCGAGTGTTGACAAAGATTAGAGTGGAGCGGTGCTCCTGAACGAGCTTTGCGAGTCGGTCGAAGTTTTCCGCTGAGAACTCTTGCGATGCAACCGGGGCTAGTGGCATCGCCGGAACTTCGATGGCGAGGTCCATCACGCGCCGATGCCCGACGTTGACAATGACTGGTTCGGAACCGCTACCGCCGGTCAAGAACTCGGCAACCAGCTCAATTGGGTTTTGTGTCGCGGATAAACCGACGCGATTGGGCGGGACCTTCGTTAATTTTGCAAGGCGCTCCAAGGTGAGTGCCAGGTGAGCGCCCCGCTTATCATCGGCAACCGCGTGAATTTCGTCGACGATAACGGTTTCTACCGATTGCAACATCTCGCGGCTTTTGTCCGCGGTGAGCAAGATGTAGAGCGATTCAGGGGTGGTAACTAGGATGTGCGGGCGTCGCTTCAACATCGATTGGCGGTCTTTGAGCGGCGTGTCGCCGGTCCGAACAGCAGTGACAATTTCCTGCATCTCGATGCCGCGGCTGAGCGCAAGCTCCTTGATTTCGGCGAGGGGCGCATCGAGATTCTTCTGAATGTCGTTGCTGAGAGCTTTCAGGGGCGAAACATAAACAACCTGCGTCTGGTTGGACAGCTTGCCATCCACGGCAAGGCGGACGAGCCGATCAATACAAGCCAGGAATGCAGCAAGCGTTTTGCCTGAGCCGGTGGGTGCCGAAATCAAAGTGGTGCGCTGTGCCAGGATATGCGGCCAGCCTTGCTGTTGCGGCTCCGTGGGACTTCCAAATTTTTCCAAAAACCAATCGCGCACGAGCGGATGTGCCCATTCGAGGGCGCTGCAAGGTTTTGCGGCAAGCTTTTTCATGGACTATATTGTAATCAAAAATCCACGCGAAGGGTCTTATGTAATCAAAACTTTCGTGCTTTCTCATTCTCCAACCATGAGTTGGAATCCGTCCTCAGCCGGGGCACCGACTATGACGTGGATCGCATCGATGCCGAGCTTGCAGAGCTTTAAAACTGCTGCTTTCGATACTGAATTGCAGCCGCTAAGTTGGAGCTTTTTCAGGCTTTTCATTGCTGCAAGTTCACTCAGGGATCTGTCGGTGATTGCATTCTCCGCGAGATCGAGCGAACTCACGTGTAATGAGGAGACTAACGGCTTTATGTCTTCATCGTTGAGTGACAGAGACGCCAAGTTCAAACCCTGTAGTCTTTTCAGTTCGGCTATTCGACGTACTGATTTTGCTGTCACTCTGGTATTGCTGATCGTCAGATACCTAAGGTTCGGGTGATTGTCGATCACCGTATTCAGGCAAGCATCGTCAAACGATCGACAGGAATCTACGCTTAGCTTTTCCAGGTCGAGATTCTTCAGGCATGCAACGCCCTTCTCCGTAATGGGGGTGGCATCCAGAGATAGAGCTGTCAGTGACTTTGTTCTGCCGAGACTTTCAAGGCTGGCGTCCGTTATATTGCAATTAGGCACGCTCAAGTATTCTAGATTCAGGGCCGCTACCTTCTTCACTGTCTCGTCGCCTATTTGCGTTTGAGACAAATCCAAATAACGAAGTTGTTTGGCGCTCTCGAGAGACGGACCGCTGTTATCGGTGATGTTTGTGCAGAGCCGCAAGTTCAGGTCTTCAATCGAGGTGTTCTCGAATGATTCAATCGCTTTGTCAGTGATGTCGGTTTCGCTCAGGTCTATTTGCCGCAGCTCAGGCATCTTTGCGATTTTGAATACATCTTCGTCTTTGATTGTGGACTGCGGTATTCTCAGAGACGTCAAATTCAAAGTTGCGATCGCGGACCATCCAACGCTGGTTATTTTTTCAGAACCGGATACGAGTTCCAGGTTTTTTATATCGCCTCGATGTTTCAGGACCAAATACTGCAGTTCATCATCTGAAAGAGGGCGTTTTGCTACCCAAGATTGCTTTGAACCGTTTATATCGAACCATCTTTCGATACCTTTCCGTTCAATGGCTTTATATGAGCTTTTTGAGAGTTTCTTGATTGAAGGACTCTGCGATTTTTTGCTAGCTTTAGTTGTCTTATTCTCTTTGGCTTTCTTGGATATTGTCGGCGGAAACACAGATGCAAAACCAAGAGCACCTAAGCAGATAAAGATTGCCGTGACAATTGATAGTCGCACCAGATGCGGTGGCGCGCTGCGTTTCTTTGAATTTGTTGCTATAAGAAATTGTGTTCTGGTCGTCGATAAATCATTCCCGATCAGAGTATCAATTGAGGCGGCGACGGCTCGTGCTGAGGAATATCGTTCTGATGGTTCGCGCTTTAAGCAGGTTGCAACCAGTTTTTCTATGCCTCTAGAATATTCCTGACCAGTGACACTGGTCAGAGAAGGGCGTTCTTGATTCGCGTGCATTGCAATTGTTTCTAGGGCCGTTTGACCAGCAAACGGAGGTCTGCCCGTCAGCGCTTCGAACATCAAGCAACCGAGCGAGTAAATCTCAGACCTTTCATCAAATCGGGCTCCTTCAGCTATTTCCGGGGGCATGTAAAAGGGGGTGCCCGCCAGCGTGCGACTCTGGGCGGCCGTGGACTCTTGTGAATCGAACCTCACCTTCGCGACACCAAAGTCGATCAACTTCACGATAAGCTCGTCTTCATCGGAAATCGCTAGCAGCACATTGGACGGTTTTAAATCTCGGTGATACACGCGCGCATTGTGCGCATGCGCAAGAGCGTCGCTCACCGCTTTAAAAATTTGCAATGCGAAAATGGTATCTAGAAGTCCGTTTCGTTCGATCAGTTTCTCCAGCGACTCCGCTCTCTCCACATATTCGAGCACCATATATGGTATCCCTGATTCTGTGGGACCGAAATCGAGAATAGAGATGATGTTTGGATGTTGCAACCGACTTGTTATTTTGGCTTCTTCCTGAAACGCCATGAGCTGGTTGGCGTCGAGCTGGTTCAAAATCTTAACGGCTACCTTTTTGCCGAGCAGTCGATCGCGCGACAGGTAAACAGTTCCAGACGCTCCTGCCCCCAGTTTTACTTTAGGTTGGTAGCGGTCCAGTGGAAAGGTGCCGGGAGGAAGGGGCAGCTCAACGCCGTCATCTTCCTCTATTTCAAACGCCGGACCTCGAACTCCTGCTGCGTCACTGGTGTCAGAGTTAGTGATTGTCGGTATCGCACAGCTGCAGTAATCCGAGCTGAAGATCCACTGAGTCATTGTTCCTACTCGAGCCGGCTTAATTGGTTTTTTGCAAGTTTCGCATTGAGCAAGGACCTCTGAGGGGTCTGAGGTCGGCACGTGCTCGTTGCACCGGCAGACGCTGATGAACTGCGTGACGAAGCCGCCTGAAGCACTAGCTTTAGGCTTTAGGCACGCGTGGCAAATCTGGGCTCGGTCCATCCTTGACTCTGGTGGTAATCACTATAATCTGCCCGCTTCCGAGTCGGAACTCACGCTTGCGTGTCGGTGAACCGACTGCCGGCAGGTGTGCGACCAGTAAATCGGAGGCTATTAGTTGGGGTTTGCGCGGCGTCTCTAGGTCGCCGACAGGATGATCAGAATTGGCCAGAGAATTACGATTGCTGTAAAACTAGCAGCAAGTCCTTGCGGGATTGCGCCCATGCCGCGGGCTTTCGCTGTAGGTGCAATATACGTGAGGAGGTAAATCAGCTTGTAAATGACCTGCAAGGCGAGAATTGGTATGAAAGTTTTGGGCTGGAACAGACCGGCGATAGAGAGGATGAAAATCGCAGACCAGAGGGACGCGACGAGAAGGCGCAGTCCATCGGAGTTTTCAACGGTGCCTTGAAGAGCGCGGATCGGTTTGTTGCCGCGGTCGCTGAACATGGAAAATAGAACTGGCGCCAGGATAGTTAAATTCGCCGCGTAAGCTATATGCAGAAGATTGAACATCGAATAAATTCTCGTTCTGGTGCTCTTTTAAACAGATTAGCGGCTGCTGGTGAATTGTCTGTGAACTTGGCGGGTTTCATGCGAGGGGCGCAGGCAGCGGTGCTCAACGGATTGTAATATCATGTCTTTATGCGAGCATTCTTGATATTACTGCTGACAGTTTGCGCTTCGCCGGCGTTCGGTCTTGACGCCTCGAGCGACGAGGCTCCGGATGGTTCAGTGGAAAAATCCTTAGGACTACGAATAGCTCGTTCTCGAGAAGGGCTTTTTCCGGCGGACATTATTGGGAGAGACTTTTCTGGAACATCGAACTCTTCTTCGAGTCAAGCGCGCTACGGACGTAGTTTCTCAACAACTCGTGCTCCGCGGGGAGACATTACTTTGACCGCGGTTGCAGCACCGTTGCTGGCTGCGCCCAAGTCATTTCCGCCGTTTCCGAATTCTATTGATTTGGATGTTTTATTGCTAAAGCCCAAAGTAGCGCCGCTGACATATTCGTTCAAGTGGAAAGAGATCGTCTATCGAGATATAGACGGCACGTATGCGAGCTCTGCGTTGCCTGTTGCAACTGGCGACGCCACTGCAAACGATACCATTAAAGCCGATTCTATTCATCGCAGAGTTTTAAATGCGCAGAAGATACTCAAAGAAGGAGAAGTTAAAGGAGCATTTGAGCTTTATTCGGAAATCGTGCAGCCAGCTTATTCGCACCTGACGGCGGCAGATGAGAGCGAACTGTCTAAGTGCCATAAGGCGCTTGGCGATATTCTCTACAAGTATGGTTGGCTTGCGCTGGAAGCTGGTCGAGTCGAAACAGGACGGAGACGCTTGCTGTCGGCTTGGCTGGAATATAAGCGCGCGTTGTTTCTTGACCCTGGTGATAAGCAGTCGTTGTCACAGCTATTGGTGCTCTCGAAGTATGCGACCGAACAAGAGCCTGTGTTTGATAATTGGCTCGCCTACGGTAGCGCGCTTTATTTGTCAGGTGAAAAGGCTATGGCTCGAGAATGTTATCGACGTTGCAAAAGATTGGACGCTTCAGCGTCAGTATTGAAGCGGTTGCCGTCTGGCGTAAAATAGGTCTCTAATGGTTGGCATCAAATCGAATAATTGTAATGGCTGAGCGAATTTTGTTGGTACTGGATCTCGATGAAACGCTCATCCATGCGAGGGAGGCAGAGTTAGACTACGCGCCGGACTTTCGTGTGCTTAACTACAGCGTCTATAAAAGACCAGGTTTAGACGACTTTCTGGTCAAGTGCGCAGCCATGTTTGAACTCGCCGTTTGGTCGGCTGGGGAGAATGACTATGTTCGTGCGATAGTCGAACAAATAGTACCAAAGCATATAGAACTTCAGTTTGTATGGTCTCGCGAACGTTGTACGATTCGCAGAGATTTCGATACTGGAGGGTACTATCCAGCCAAAGACTTGCAGAAAGTAAGACGGCGTGGCAGGCTTTTGAAGCGGATTTTGATTATCGACGACGAGCCGATAAAGCTAAGAAAGAACTACGGGAATGCAATCTATGTTCGACCCTTCGAGGGCGGTAGAATTGACTCCGAGCTTGATCTGTTATCAGCGTACTTGAAGACAATAAGCCTGAGCGACGATGTGCGCTCGATTGAAAAACGAGGATGGCGCGAGAGTTCTTTGAAAAACAGAGGTGTTTAGGAGCATTTTGAGTTTTGTTCTTTAAAGGAGAGACTGCGCATTCACTCTCACATCTTAACAACGAGCGATGAGACGACCTACTATGGAAGTTGAGCGTAAGTTCTACAAAACGGAAACGATCAAAGTATGAAAACACTCCTTATTTCGATCAGCCTGATGGTATTGCTGTCCCCTCCAGCATGGTGTCAAGATTCGAATGCCTCGTCTGCGTCTTCTGACTTCGAGATCGTCAGCGCCGAGTTCGGACGTTTTCCAGAAGGTAAAGGTCCCAGGCAGTTACCTGGTAAGGAGGTCGTCTTCGAACGGACCAGCAAAGTTGGAAAGTCCGGCTATACCTATGGTTGGAAGATCGCGTTGAACACAGCGTTAAAGTCGGTCAGTGTTTCGGAGAAGTGGGACGAAAATGACAAGATGGTGAGTAGCACCAAATATGGTGTCATTGACGGCTTGATCTATCACGATTGGGATGTTGTTATGGGAACTCGAAAAGGAAAGCACAGTGTCGAGGTTTCAGTTAATGGCACGCCTGTGAAAAAGTTTGTTTATTTCGTGAAATGAGCCGTTGGTTCGTACCCAGAAGGTGTCAGTATGTCTTTGGGTCTGCTCTCAATATTTGAAAAATCACCCGGGTGATCTTTTGCGACTAAGAATAAGTCAGATCCTCGAAATGACCGTAGCATCAATAATTGAGGGCGGCGTCTCGAAAGTTTTCGTGTGCTAAAATCTCGATTCGGTTTTCGCGGATTTTGAATGCAGTTCGTTCTGCAGCTGATGCGCGCGTGGAAACATGTCATAGGGCTCTGGCTGAGTAGGAGGCCAAATGAAGATTCTTGCAACGGTTAAATCGCTTTCGGTTGCTTCATTGCTTACTGTATCTATTTTGTTCGCGCCGGGAGTTTTTGCGCAGACCGCTGACGATGCATTCGAAGCAGGCAAACAATCGTTTTCTGCCCAGGAATATCCGAAAGCGATTGAGAGTTTAACAACTGCAATTAAGCAAGCACCAAGCTTTGCCAAAGCTTATGAATTGCGCGGTTCCTCGTACAATGCGTTGAAACAATGGGACAAAGGAATCGCAGATTTCACCGCAGCTTTAAAAATCGATCCGAAGATGTATCTAGCCATCCTCAACCGTGGTCTTGCATACTACGCTACCGGAAAATATCAGCAGGCAATCGACGATCTGTCGAAATATCTGGAGACATATTCCGAAGATGAGCGGGCACTTGAGGCGCGTGGAAAAGCTTATGACAAGATTGGAAAGAACGATCTTGCGCGAAAGGACGCTGATGCTGCCGGCTTCGCTGCTGCGATTAGAAACGCTCGCGATCGCTTCCGCCAACAGAAGTACGATGAAGCAATTGTACTTGTGAATCAAGCTATTCAAACAAATCCAACGAGTCCCCTAGGTTATGCTCTTCGAGGTGAGACTTACGAAAAGCAGAAGAAGTTTGATCTTGCGCTCGCCGATTTTAAAAAGCAAGTTGAGCTTTCGCCGCCTGATAATCCAGAGCCCCTCTACTTTCTAGGGAAGGGTTACATGCAGGTGAAGGACTATCCGAAGTCGATTGAAACTCTCGTTAAGTACAACTCGATGAAGAAGGATGATCCGCAAGCGTGGTTTTTATTAGGGACCGTGCAGCAAGATGCGAAGAATTATCCGGATGCGCAGAAGTCTCTAGACAAGGCGAACGAACTCTCTCCTGCTAATTACCTGTATCTCTTTTACAGCGCGAAGAACCACAGGCTTACAGGTGACAACGATAAAGCAATTGCTGAGATTACAGAGTCCTACAAACTTGCTCCGAATGAAGAGTGGGTTTTGGTGGAGCGTGCAATCGCCTATGAGAAGCTGGGGAAGAACGATCTTGCTGAACTCGATCGGAAGGTAATGAAGGACAAAGGTTATCCGGAATGGAACCTCAAAGAGTAGTGAGATTGATCTGGAACCGACTATTCAAGTTCGCTAGCCAAACTTTTCACGACCGCCTCGTTATTTTTGTCGGACTCTTTCACGATTTTGTAGCAGTGGGTGCGGGGCGGCTCCTGGGTTTGGCCGGTTAGGTGCGTAATTTTTGAAAAGGCTCTGCCGAAGTTGCTGCGCTGACCTGACTCTTCTAGCACCAGTGCGTAGCCGTCGCCGGGGCGGTTTATGTACGCGATGTTTTTAACTAGTTCAACTGGAATACGATGTCCGATCGCGAGCCCATCGAAGTCGGTGAAGTCTATGGTTTGCATTCGGCGCTGCACTTTCTCAAGTTTTGCTTGCAGTTGCGGATCAGAATCTTTCAGTGACTTGTTCTGGTCACTTTGACGAAACGCGCCTACAGCCATTGATGCAACCGAATCTGCGCACTCTCCCAAACGGAAATATCCGCCGTGCACAATCTGCGAAAGTGCGAGCGCTTTATCGCGACGCGACATGTACAGACGAAGTTTTGCCGTACCCTTATCGCTCAGATACCGACGAGCATAGTGTTTTACAACGCCCTGATCGATGTCGGGACAGATCAAACCGACCTCGAGTAGATGCGGTTTTTCGCGAAGGAGAGGAGTCGCGCGAATTACAAGACGGCTGCCCATCGAATGCGCATAGACTCGCAGTTTTGTTGATGAAGAAGTGCATGCTTCCTCAAGTTTCTCGATCACGTCGTTGAAGTGTTCCTGGCTCCATTCATTATTGTTCTCGTCCGGAGCGTATGCACGCAGCTTGGCGGCTGATGGCCAGGAGTAGAGCACCACTGGGCTCTCAAACGAATAGCTGAAACGTGCAGCGACATCCCATGCTGATTCGAAGCTGTTTTTGTATCCGTGAGCGAAGAGCAAGATGTTATTGTGTTCGCTCTCAACAGCCTTAGCGGCAATGTCTTTGAAAAACTCTGTTTGTGCCTGCGCGAAATTCGATTCTGAATCGGGCTGCAATGCTAGCTTGTATGCTCCAGCTTTTTCCTTCGCCTCCGCGGGCTGCCAGCCGAGTGCTTGGAGTTTAGGAGTCAAAACTTTGTGCGCTTTGTTCTCGATCACGCAATATCCGGAACCCAAGAACGGTTGATGTTCGCAGTCGCCAAGGTACTTTCGTTGCGGCCCAAAGACCGGTCCGTTCTCTGACTGTGACAAAAGATTTCTGTCGGTGACGAAAAACAGCGGCACGCGGACGAAATCCGGAGCTTCTACCGGAGCGGCTTCGGCGGTTTCTTCCGCATAGGCGGCTTGAGCTGCGATGTTTAAAAACGCAACCAAAATCGAGAGTATGAACAACTCGGGGCGAGAAAATCGTCTCATCATGTTCCAAATATCACGCACAAACGGTTGTCAGCATACCATGGATGCTTTCAGGGAGCTGTTCGATAAGCAGGATCTTAATTACTCGTTAAGCGAACGCTTACTTCTGGTCATATTGCCCCCAGAAACTTGATTTGAACTTGTGCTGTTTGCGCAAATCAATCACGTAGTCTCCGTGCGGCTGAACGTCTCTCCAGTCAGTAACTTCTGGTGCGATAGAATCTAGTTTCTTGAGGTATGAAATTCCGTAACGGTAATACTTCGATATGGAGCGTGCCAAGATGGATTCGAGAAGTTCTTGATAGAGTATGCTTGCCGCCAATATTTTTTATGCTCCAGCATCGGTTTGACGAGCAAGAGAAGTTGCGTGTAGTGCTCTTGTCCTAGCTTATCTCGGTTGGCGATGATATGCAGTTCTGCGTCGTCAATCCGGTCGCACTCTATGAGGAAGACCGCGTCGCTCGATTCAAATTCTTCGTCCTCCAAAATTTTCTCGGTTTGATTCTTGGCGATACTATTTCGATTTCCCTCACCGATTGCGCTGAGCAATTCATCGAGAGTATTTTTGCTGCGGAAGTTCAAGAATGTTTTCCAGGAAATTTCGCTTAGCTTTTGAGTGTCGTTTTGGGCTCTGAAGATTTTTGTAGGCAGTTCATCTCGTTGGACAGCACGAAATGTGGTGCCGGAAATTGAGTCGAGGTGATTTAGCGCGATTTCAAATTCTCCATGCTGAAAATGCAGTTCCGCTAAATCGAGAGTAGCGGCTTCGTGGAGCTCGCCGTCATGAAGTTCTCGGCTTACCTTTTCGAAGAGAGTCGTATCGAGAAGTTGTTCGGATATGTTTCGTGCCATATACAGCCAATGGTTGTGTTTATACCTGTTCTCTTCTCTCTGCGCAAGGCGAAACACTCTGTCTGCGAGCTCTCGCATCTGCTTTTCCGAAAGGAAACTTTTAACGTTGTCCAGTATGTGAATTCGCACGCCGTAATCATCGTTTTCGCTGAGCTTGAGAATCAAGTCCACAAGCCACGTATTGTCGTCGCAGCGCGAAGCAAATTCCGCGAACACTTCGCTTGCATTCCCTCTGAAAACATTGCCGAGCGAACCGTTTGAATCATCGCACATGTTAAACAACTTCTCGTCAGCCTCGTAGAAGCTAGCCATTGATTTAAGACCTGCTTTGGGTGTGCAGTTTGACTGCCGTAGTTCATCGAGGAGCTCGATGAGTTCGCTTGCGAGATAGCGAGATTGACTTCTCGAAACGAACGTGCGGCGACGCTTGATAGCAGCAAGTTTGATTGCGAAACTGATGGCGCTTCTCCTCCACCTGATTTCTGTGTTGCAATTATTTTAATAGAGCTTCTGTGAATTTCTCGGGGGCAATCTGCAGAGGTCTGGTCAGTAGGATTGTGGAATAGTACCTCTGCCGCTGACAGATGTTGTTTGGTTTTACAAGCATAAGACAAGCAGATGGGTTTGGTTTGTAGAACGTCCCTGTTTAACCGCGCCGATCTGTTTTAGTAACTTTGCGTTGTTCGAATTGGTCCTGAAAGTAGCGGATGTTTCCGAATGACGTTCCTGACCGGAATCATCGGGTTGTCATTGCCGACCTAAGTAGCACTAGCCGTGAGCCAAGTTTTTTTACAATTGTGCTTTATATAGCGTGTTAAAGTGGTTAAAATGCTATATAAGGCAGAATGTGGTGTCTCTGGAGTCGTCGTAATATGCTTTATAAAGCAGTGTAAAGTGTTTAAGGAGCGTTTTAAAGCATATGCCGCGCACAAACAAATTGCTTCAATCTCCACCCTATACGGTGGAGCACGCGTTGCGTCAACTGGGAGAGAATCTCCGAGTGGCAAGAATTCGCCGGAACCTTACCATCGCCGACGCCGCTGAACGAATTGGTACCGGTCCACGAGCAGTAATGGATGCGGAAAAAGGCAAGTCCTCAACAGGGATAGTTGTTTACGCTGCGCTGCTCTGGCTATACGACCAGCTGTATCAACTGGAAAATATCGCAGATCCCTTCAAGGATAAAGAGGGCCTCGCTTTAGAGTCTGGAAGACAGCGTCGGCGGGTCCGGAAGGGTAAAGGTCTGGACAGTGACTTCTAAAGAATCGCAAGAAGAGTGTTTTGTCTACATCACACTGCCAAGGACGACTGAAAGTGTGACGGCAGGTCGTTTTCGGCTGACAAAAGACAGGCGTGGAAATAGTATCGGTCGATTTGTGTATGGAAAGTCTTACCTTGCAAGAACGGATGCTGTAGAAATCGATCCTATTGATCTAAAACTGAGAGACGGCGGCTACCAAAATGCGAGGCTGAGCGGCATGTTTAGCTCACTTCGGGACGCGGCGCCAGACTTCTGGGGAAGGCATTTGATCGAACGATATGCGGGCAAAACAGGATTGAGTGAAATTGACTATCTGTTGGAATCTCCGGATGATCGCGCAGGTGCGCTCGGATTCGGACTAAATCAGAAGCCCCCTGCTCCGATGAGGAAGTTTAACAAAACAATTCAACTGGAGCGGCTCCTGCACCTGGCCGAGAAGTTGGTGCGAGAGCAAAATGAAGAAACCGACCAGGAGAGCGTTCAGGTGCAGGAGCTATTGCTTTTGGGAACATCCATGGGGGGGGCGCGGCCAAAAGCGGTTATTGAGGACGACGTTGGCCTCTGGGTTGCGAAATTCGGGCGTCCAGATGATCGTTGGAACAATCCACGTGTCGAGCATGCGATGCTCGAACTCGCGCGCAGCTGCGGTATTTCCAGTGCGAGAAGCCGGATTGAAAGCGTTGGCGGTAAAGATGTAATCTTGGTTCAGCGATTCGATCGTGAAAAAACTTCCAAGGGATATATCAGAGCGCGCATGATAAGCGGTCTTACACTTTTACGAGCAGAGGAATCCGCGCTACAGCGAGATCGTTGGTCTTATTTACTTATGGCGGAGGAACTGCGTCGTGTGGTATCTGAGCCCAAGAAAGATGCGACAGAGTTGTTTCGTCGAATGTGTTTCAATGCACTTATCTCAAACTCGGATGATCATCCTCGAAATCATTCTTTTATAGCTTTCGATAGGGGCTGGCGGCTTTCGCCGGCGTATGACCTGACGCCATCACCTTCGGTATCACAGCATCGAAACCTGGCACTAATCTGTGGAGAGAATGGACGACTTGCATCTGTTAGAAACCTATTGTCTCAGTGCTCCCGATTCTTGCTTGCTGAGCAGGAAGCAAGGTCGATTGTCTCTGCCATGACTGCGCAAGTGCAGACTACTTGGTACGCGACTTTGCGAACACATGGTGTTAGCGAGCGAGATGCAGATACAATCAAAAGTGCATTCGTTTATAAGGGTTTTGACGGCGATTCGTAAGAAAGTGGCATGCGAACTATTGTGCTTCGCATGCGCTATCGGCTGGCGAATAATTCACCTTCTCCGCCCTCGTGAAAAACGTCCATAAATCCTCCTCGACGTCAGGCTTTTGCTCATGAGTAATCCAATCACTTGGAGGAAACGGATTATTCGGATCGACCATATCGCCACCACTTATCGAGTACGCATAGACCATTCCATCTGGCTTGTAGCGAATGTTGAAATAAGTCGAACCCAAGCAGCTTTGCTGCACCAAGTATCGCTCGGCCTTTGGATTTTCTTTCGTCGCCGTCGGCTCGCCTAAAAGTTCTACGACATCCGATCTTTTCATCTCGAAAATATCATACTGGCGCAAAAACTGCTGTATCGTCCTGTCCGAAACCAATCTAGTTCGCGACGCCATCTCCTCAAAACCCGGTTGTAGCGAATTGAAGGCTGCAAGCCCTTCGCTAAACTCCTCCAGTTTCGAATATTTCGCAGGAACCACGAACTTTCCATCCCTGTTGATGTAACCAAATGCGGTGCTCGCATTTTTCTGAACCGTTGCGAGTGCTAAACCGTTTTCGAACTTTGATTTCCAATCGTACCGCGGACATGGGAACGTAGGTGGTATCACAAACTTCCCACTCTTATCAATGAAACCGAATTTAGCCCCGTTCAGCGGGCTGATTTTTGATTGTCCGCCGATGTCCTTCCAGGGTTTTCCACCGACTGCGACTGCCGCCAAACCTTCGCTAAAAGGCTGCGCGGAACAGCATTCCGCGGGAAGTTTGATTCGAACGTTTCCATCTTTGTCTAGAAAACTCCAGCCGTGTTTCTTTGACCAGGCAGAAACCATTCCGTCTGAATATGGACCGAAGTAATCATAGTCAAGCGCGGTAGCATCTGTGGTGCTAGCGCTGTTGACGACAAACTTCGACTGCTCAGCTGGTTCTATGCCGGGAATATCTCCGAAACTTCCGCGTCCGGTGAATTCGTAGGTTTTTCCGTCTTTTATACAAAACCAGTTGCCGGATTTGGGGTTTACGGTACCAAAATAAAACTGTTGCGCATGGACGTCGAAGCGTTTTCCGGAACTATCAATTACGAAACAGTCGTAGGTGTTGCGAGCGAGCTGAAGACCGTTACGCTTCGAAATGACCTTGAAGTCTCCGCCAATTTTGAATTTCTTCATCCCTACCGAAACAACCGTTTCGCCCTGGGACCTGATTAGCGGAACTTCTTCATCAACAATAAACTCATTCCCGCTCTTGTCGATGAAAGTTGTGGTCTGCCAGTCAGGATGTCCTTTTTCGTTGAACCTGACACAGCGCGCGTAGCCGTTGTGAAAGTCATCTACGGGAAAGTATTTCGGCGCAATGACTTCTTTGCCGGCTTTGTTGACGAAGCCGAACTTCGGCTGGGACACCGGGAGGAATTGGGGCTGCCATCGGTCCACGACCATGCAGATGCTTATGAGTGATAGAAGCAAATTTGACATGGCTTGCCCTCGAATGCAATCTGCTCATTATAACTTCTTCAGCGTGTTGCATGAAATGGCTCCCACTCCGCCAAATTGTGGTCGCACCTCAAACGCATACGCTTCATCAGCATCGCCTCAAACAAGCACTCAAAAAACTGTTCTCCACTCGTGGCCTCCAACGCAGGCAAGCTCGCAAGCGCTTCTCTTCGAAACCGCCCTTCGTACGAAATCGGTTCTGCGAAATACGCGCCTGTCCAAAATGTTTCGATGCGCTCCCGCGATTCATTAATCGTCGAAACCGTCACCAGCTTGTCGCGCTTCTGATTGTTTACCTCTTTGTTTGCCGGAAGCAAATTCCACAGATCGTTGCATGGCCATGCCGCAAATGGAAAACAGTGATCGACGTCAAACCTCTCCGCACTCAATGCCTTGCCCGACCAAACACATTGCACCGGCTGCGAATTCTGTTGCATCATCTGTAATACCAAACCGCGAACCATCGCGGTATCCCGCGCAGGATCCAACCACTTCAAGAGCGCCATCAGCTCGCTGAAGTTAACTGGCACCCCGCGAGACTCCGAATATTGCTTCATCAACTCCGACCATTCAAAAAGAAGCGCCGGTTCGATCCAGGCAGCGTAACTAGAAAAGGCTCGCCACAAGTTTGTCGGCACCTGCATCTCGCCGAAGCTCCAGAGAAAGTCATCGTTTATGATCAGTGTTGAATCCACCGATGATGCGATTTTGATTTTGCCGGCGACTTTAAAAATTTGCTCGTTGCTATTCGGGAACGTGATGTAGAACGCCGGCATTTTTCGAATTGTTTGTACCGCGTCTTTGAGCGCTTGAACCAGAGCGGTCGCGGTCGTTCCATGAAACACTTCACCAACGCGAAGTTCGAATGGCGAAACATTCGCAAGCTTCTGAAACGCTTCACCGACGAATGCCAATCCGCGACCATCCTTGTTTGCCGGCATCTGCGGTATTGCATTCTCTATTAGCGGTTTATAAATTCGAATCCAATATAACGCCACCAAACCTAGTGGCACTGACACATAGTCATCGTTTGAAATTTTGGCTAAACCGCTCGCGCTAGCAGCAACCCGCACCAAAGTCCTGAGCAGCGCCAATTTGTAAGTGGATGATTTCGCGTCGTTTATAATCACGTTGCGCAGAAGCGGGAGCGCGCCGGTTCCGTCTTCGGGAAATTTGAGCAAAACTGTTTCCCATTCAACGCCTGGCTGTTTCAATTGATCTTCGCTCGGCGCCAGTAATGAGAACGTCAAGCCGCGCTGAATTGCAAGTTGTTCAAGTTCCAGGCTTGAAACCGGATACGTCGAGTCCGCTATGTGGTGCTTCCCGTGGCGCAATGTGATCGCAATGGTGCCGCCCGGTTTCAACAACGTCGATAATTTGCGAAACACCCGCGCGCGATCGGCAGGCGCAATGTGCATCCAAACCGCACTGAGCAGAATGAAATCAAACGTCAACCCGAGCCTCATGGTGCGGCGCAAGTCGGGCAAGCTATCCTGGAGCCACTGAATGCGCGGCGATGGATGCAACACCTTTGCTTGCGCCAGCATTGATTCCGACGGTTCCGCTGCGATGACGTCGTGACCGTGCTCGGCGAACCACGCCGCATCTCGACCTGAACCAGAACCGATGTCCAGTATCGCGGCAGCCCCCGTCGGTATGTGTGGAATCAGCGGACGATGGACGCTCTCAAACTGAAGCGACTCATACCGAGCGGTGAGTTCGCCGACCTTTGAGTCGTAGTTTGAAACTATGTCGTCGTAGTTCATCTGAACATCATACTTCTGCCGACTTCAAATTTTAATGTGCGGATTCGGGAGCCTCTGGTAAAGCAATCTTCGATGCTTAAACTCTACCACTCAATACTCTTTGTCCCTGACGAGAAGGTGGGTTCGCTTTAGAAGGAAACCGACGCTACACCATCCGCAAATCTTTCTGCCGTCTCGAAATATCTGTTGCAGAGCAGCTTACCTGTTCTGTCGAAATAGCCATATTCACGATCCACGTTCTCCGCTAACATCAGTCTATGCGAGTTATCAGCGTCCGGTTTTCGCTCGGCAATTCGCCTTCCATTTTGGTCAAGTACAAAGGTTTCTTCTTGGGAAAGAACGAGGCTAAGTGAAGACAGAAACTATTCATATTTGCGCATTGTGTAAACCGAGGAAATGGATCGGTAACATTCCTGTATTGCCTGCCTGGACTACTGGCGCACTGCCCAGTTTTCCAGGGTGTGAGGGCTGTGTTGTGTGGTGTCATCCATGCGGAAGGAATTCTCTCCTGAGTTTAGAAGAGTTCACCGTAATGTGAGCTTTCAGAGCCCAGTTAAGCGACAAGATTATCTTGAACAGTTTCAATTAGCGACCGAAATTAAGCCACCATCAACGGTGTGCAAGGAGATCACTTGAAGGAGCAGAATGAAGTAGTTTACAAATCAGAAGACGGAAAGGAGTTCAAATACAACTGTGAACGCTGGAACCACGACTGAGATGTATTTCGTACCTTATTCTCATCGAACTAAGCGATCAAATTAGCAACTTTGTATCGCACGCCCGCTCCTTTGCTGGTGCCCATTTTCGAATACTGAGGTCCGCCTCCGGCCCACCGCATACGCTGAAACCAAGCGCGAGACATACCAGTGAGTTCTGCTGCAATTTTCTCGTCGCAGTATTGATGTGGATAAGATTTCAGCTCAACCATTTCGGTGCGCAGGGCATTACTAGGTTCGTGTTGAGGTTTCGCAAGTAGGATTTCCAGCCTCTTCAGCAAAGCATTTATGTCATTTAGCTGCTGAAGAATGAGTTCATCAGTCAAAGGCATGATGTCGTACTCCAAATAATTTTAGTGGATCGTCCAATTCAGCAAAAAAACGCAACAAACTGCTGTAATAAACTTAGTACCACTACCGGTGGCAACTAAACACTCAAACTATTATGCTAATGGCAATGGTTTACCGGTGATGTCTTGCCAACGATCTTTCGCTAATTGAGATAAACTCAGCAACTCGTTCAGAGCGGCACGAGCTTCCGCCTGCGCAATGTCGCTCGAAGCCCCATGCGCGGAGACATCTCTCCAGTAAGCTAAAACGTTGAACCCGCTGTCTAACACACGAATAAGTCCACCAGGTTGATTACGTTCAAGCATCTCCTTGAGTTTCTTTCTGCCATCCGCCCTTCTATAGATATCTAAAACCTTTTGAGCGTCTCCATCTTTCTCAATAGCCAATGCAAGATAAATCGATTCACAGGCAGCACCACACATTGCACAACAAGCAAGAAATGCGCCAGCGTCAAATGCTAGGATAGCGTCCATTGCGCGCTCTCGATAGCCACGACCAAACGGCGATTCGAAGCCCTCAAGCAGTCTGGCGAAACTCTTTGATGTAACGCGCATGTAAGCATCACGGGCAGAGTCTTTTAGCCATTCTTCTCCTTGCTCCGTAACTGAATAACCGGCTCCATGAACATGATCCGGAGCTGCTGTCCAGTTCAAGTTTGACACTGAAGGTCGAAGAATGCCACGAAGACACATTTGCCACAGAGCAGAAAGAAGCTTGCCGGAAACGAGTCTAGTTACGTCTAGTCTGTCATTATTTTCTTGGACTCGTCTCTCTTGCTGAAACAGCTCAAGCAACTTAACGGCGGATACGTCGTGCGAATTATCATGAATTCTCCTCCGTTCATTTTTGAGACACTCAATTATGAACACATACGCATCTTCTTCAGTCCACAGTTCATACTCTCGAGAGTTGATAGTCAAGTCGGTCCTCCACTAAAGCGCTCAAGACGGAATGGTAATCGCCAAGGCTAATTTACGCAAAACTCAAAGGGCAACTCCAAGTTCTTAGGGTCGTAACCGACAAACCAAAGTTTCGAAATATATTGAGTGCGAAGACGCTCGCGAAATTCTTCGCTTATTTGAGATAGCGACTGAAGAGAAAGCTCATCCCAGTGAGTTAGGTCATCAATGACAATACAAAGCCAGTTATCTCGATCCTGCCATGTCTTATTGAGCTTTTTACCGATTCGTCTTTCAATCACTGATCTCTGTTTCGAATAACTGACAGTATCCTCTTCCGCCTCTACATCATCATCGCAGACACCGTTTCGTAGTCGAGGCACATCATCTCCAGTATGCCCTGATATTGAAATCAGTCGTCCCTGCTTCATCTGTTCAACGGCATAGTCTATTAGGCGGTGATCTTTTGTAGAAGTGATTTCAACGAAGAAATTTCTTGACTCATCTGGAAAAACAATCTCACCATCGGCTAACGGTGCGTCCAGGTATCTGACCCAAACGTCCATCCTGTCTCGTCCAAACGAATGCACACAAACCTTAGCTAGAATTTCCATTTCATCGACAAACTTTCTTCGGAAGAAATCATTGTCCGCACGGCAATTTTTCGCGGTCGCACCGAGTGACTCTCTGACAAGGTCACAATATTCGACATACTCGGAAATTGTATAAGTAGCGAATCGTTTATCCTTAGATACGAGCGAATTCTCCGGTTCTGTCGACATGTATCAGTTCCTCTCAGTAAAGTCTATATTAGCTGATCAAAGTTTTGCTCGCCTGACCTGTATTGCTATCTGGCTGAGCACTCGCGCAACACATGGTTTACGGATTAGCACGAATCGCAGTTTCAGCGATTCTTAGCCAGTCGGAGCCGTCTCGAAAATTATTAAGTACGAGTCAAGTGTTCGACGATTTCCATTACGCGAGAACAAAGTCACTCATTTAGGCGACAGACTTTTTACTTTGGTTTTGATATCCTCGCACGACTAGATTTCGGAGTACGGAGCAATGACTTATCAGAATGAATACAACTCAGCCATGTTTCTCTATGACGCAGGGCAATTTGAGCAAGCAATTCCGCACTTTAATAAAGCCCTTGCTTCAGAACCCGCTTGTCCATCCAGTCACCACATTCTCGGACTCTGTTGGTACTTTTGCGGGCGCCCCGATCTCGCGATCGACTATCTAGAAAGAGCCGTAGATCTCGATCCGCAGGATCATGAAGCGCACCACAACTTAGGAAATGTGCGAAAGGACCTCGGGCTAATCGACAAGGCAATTTCGTCCTACGAACGAGCGCTGGAATTGTCACCAGAATGGGGTGAAGCACATTATAGTCTTGGAAATATGCTCGCATACACTGATCGCTCACGCGCTGTAGATGAATATCGGCTTGCGATTAAATTCAGTCCAGATTATTTTCCAGCATATGTAAATCTGGGTGGTTGCTTATCTTCGCTTGGAGATTTTGAAGAAGCCATTAAGATTTTGAGAGCAGCCGTGACTTTGCGACCCGACTCATCGGGAGCAAATCAAAGCCTTGGGCAAGCTCTCGTTTCTAAAGGAGAGTTAGATGAAGGAATCAAGTTTCTGAGAATCGCAATTGCGTTAGAGGAGTCAAATGCGCTCGCTCATCATTGCCTTGGTCTGGCTTTAGAAAAAATTGGATCTGCAAAAGAATCCCAAGACGAACTTAAGCGAGCAAGGGATTTAGGAATGTAATTTATCCAACCAGATGGACAGGGTCTGCGGCTCGACTCCGAGATATTCGCCGTCCTATATTCTACTGTCCTGGTTTCTGGCAATAAGACAACGCCACCAGATACGGTGTATGAAGGCCAAGAGCCGAACTTCTTCCTCGCTGATGAAAATCGTCCCTGGAAGACCAGGATCTCGCTCTGTCAGTCGATGCCGCTCATCGGAATCTGATTTTAGAAACCTGTAAGGGCAAATGAGATCAGCATGATTAGCGCGATTACGAGCCGAAGTGCCGATTTTTGATAGTGATTCTTAGACATTTAACAATATTCCAAAAGCGCTGCTACGCCTGCAAACAGAGGCGCTTGGCGGAGGTATTGACCGAAAATTTCTCGGTCGCATCCTATAATTCCACGAAGGCAGAATGAATCAATGACCGCGAAAACCAAGCCAAGTCAGGCTTTGTGCTTTACATGTCGAATCGATATAATTTTTTAGTATTGAATGCGGTGGCGTAATCGGTCGACAGTAGATCATCTGGTGAACTGCTTCACAATGGGCGTGATGATTTCTTGCAGGTTTCAGGTTGCGACTCTCCCAGTATGTCGAGCACCCTAAGCAATACCACGTAGAAAATACCTTCTCTAGACGTCTATAGCTCAATCGAGTGGTCGGCTAGTATTCCAGCGACTATTAGCCCCCATCGTCGTGGCTCAAGATGCTTCTGACGGGCTCCGCGTTTCTTCGGTTGAGTAGACTCGATCGTTCGAGCAAGCAGAGTGGACAACGAACTCAGTTGGCGAGCGATGTGTTTCGCTCGATCTCGTATCTCATTTGAAGCGCCTTTCGAGCTGTCACCCGGATTGATGCCTTGATCCAGCATGAATAGGTACTCGGCAAGCTTCATTCGATAAAGGACCAGGCCATTCCCATTTGATATCGTGTGAAGGCTTTCAATAGCCATTTCTAAGCTCTGTTCTAAACGCTCCATCTCTTCGCGTGATGCAGGTGGAGTGTCTTTTGTTTTCCGTTAAGGATTGTCTTTGCTTCGTTGTCTGTTGCCGCTGAACACTTATGAATTGCGATCGCTTTAGCCAAGTCGTGCAGAGCTGGTTCAACTAGCTGGTCTTCTCGGATAGCTCCATCCGAAGCCGTTTTTCCAGTTCGACACGAAATAAGTCCACAACGAAGTCGGTTACCAGAGTGACCATAAACGCCCCCTTACAGACGTTTTCCTTATTCAAGAACAAAGCCGACCGGGTAAGGCTCCCGGTTTGCTCCGTCGAGCTAGACCTGCGGTATAAGCATACGGTGCCTTCAGGCGGTCAGAACAGGGCTTATAATTTGTTTTGTGCGCGATTAATAATCTGTAAGAAAGGCGGGTGTTATGCGCATTGAACTCACCCTGTGATCGTTTTCGCCTTTTGATCAAACTGTGATTAAAGGACCGAGGACATTCCGGGCATATTAGAATGGAACTGCGCACCCTATGGTTTCCAAAATTTATGACATTCCCAGAATCAGAGCGTGAAACTTACAAGGATAATCCGCTGAAGGAAGTGATCTGTCAGCTGAGGCACCCTGCAATTTTGAAGCTGGAAACGAGTTCCCTTGCTGATTTTCAGGAGAGCTTTCGTCACGAGTATCCTGTGTATACAGAGACGCGAAGCCAAGTTCCTGCCGAGGTCGCTCGCTTTTTTCCGGAGGCATTCTCGATTGCGGCATCCCCAGTGGTGCACGAGTTTGCAACGAAAGACAAACTTTGGACTATTGCTGTCTGTCGAGACTTTATTGCTCTAACGTCGCACAAGTACCTTTCATGGGATGATTTCGAAAAGCGGCTTAACGCTATAACCAGTAGATTTGTGGAATTGTATAAACCACCTTATTTTACTCGTGTGGGATTGAGATATGTGAATATAATCAAAAGAGAGCAGCTTGGGTTAAACGATGTGGGATGGCATGAATTGCTGAATCACAAGATTGCGGGCGAACTCTCCGAAACCGATTTTAAGGGGGCGGAGTTTGAGGGAATTGTTAAACAGCTCGTAATCGGTCTGGACGACAAACATTCTAAAATTAGGTTGCAGCACGGGTTTGTGGCTGAAGGTGCGCAGGTTGAGAAACACTATTTGATTGATAGTGACTTTTACACCGAACAGCAAATCGAGGTTAATGATGTCAAAAAACTTCTCAAATACTTCAACAAGGAGTCAGGAAACCTCTTTCGGTGGTGCATCAGCTCCAAGCTTAGACTTGCATTGGGTCCTATCAAACCTGGAAAAGTTTCCAGAAACAAGCAAACGGCCTGATCCTCCTGTGCTATTCTCCCAGTGCAACTTGCTCCTAGGCTGTCTCCCCGACGAAGCACTGGAAGACGTCTACGAATATCTTCGCAAGTTATTCCGACTATATAATCCACACCTTGTCGATGCACCGCGTGCGGTGCCAACCACCACTGTGATTCAGGGAAAATGGGGAAACTCATACATTCGAGAAGACCTGATATTAGACGATCAGTAGCGCGAGAATTACTTTGTACTACGTCCAGGCTACTTTAGAAGGGCGATTAAGGCAGGGAGAAATTTTCTCGCAGCTCGTGCAAACGCATGTAACCTCGGATTCGTTGTTTGGCGAAGAACCAAAGATCGCGAAGCGCACCCATCCATATGCTGTTTTGCTGACACAGGATTGTGACTTGGAGCAAGACTGGTTCGCGAGGCAAGACTTGAAGGACGAAGGTTTGAATAAGGAAAAGAAAGAGCGCTTACTGGCTAGGCTTTTAGGTAGTGTTCTATTCGCCGAAGCAACAACGGCGCAGGATCTCAAAGATCGAATTGACTTCGATAAGCGAGTAGTTGAGCGATTTGAACAAAACAAGGACGAGCGGTATCAACTCTTGTCTCCAGCTCCGAAAGAACAGGATCTGCAAGCCGAAGGCTTTCCAGCCCTGGGGCTGGACTTCAAGAAGTATTTTGCGATTCCTGTGGATGAGGTCTACCTGAGGGTTCAGAACGGCGAGGCGAGAAGGCGCAGCGCGCTTCAAGTTCCCTATTCCGATCACTTGTCAGATAGATTCTTCGCGTTTCAATCCAGAATCGGATTAGACGTTCAACACGTAACGTAGTTACTTGAGTTCTCGGCTATTTCTCGGATAATTCAAAAACAAAGTCAAAAAAGAAAACCGCCTTTCGGCGGAGATTGGCTTACTGGGCGAGAGAGGACTTGAACCTCCACGTATTGCTACACTAGATCCTAAGTCTAGCGAGAGCCTGTTTACCCTTGATTATAACGGCGTCGCTTAAATGCCATTAATTTTAATTCGGAAGCGAAATGGGCGGGGTGGGACTTGAACCCACACGTATTGCTACACTAGTTCCTAAGACTAGCGCGTCTGCCATTCCGCCACCCGCCCATGTTTCAAAGGGTTTTGGTTTGCAGGAGTTCAGCATAGCATATAGACGGCGTCCGGTTTAGTGCGCCAGGCGCTCTGTTGCGAAGCTGAAAAGCTGGCAACCTAAGTCGCGCCCCGAACCGCTTCCCATTGCTCGCTTGTCAAGTTTTGTCCTAGTTCTTGACGACCCGCTTCAGCGTCGGGATGATTTGCTTGATCTTCTTCTCAAGCTCTTCTTCGCTAATTGCCAGCGGAACAAATTGGCACGCGACCAGGCGATCCTCGTGTTTCAGATACACGATATATTCTTTTGAAACCTTTCCGCGCTTCGGCAAGGATTTGGTTTCGCTGCCGGCGAAGTCGGTTTCACCGCCAGAAGATGATTCGGTGTTACCGCCTTCGGTGGCGGAGCTGGTTCCATCTGTGGTATCTGAACTGGTTCCATCAGCGGTGGCGGAACTGGTTCCGTCTGCGGTACCGGAACTGGTTCCGTCTGCGGTGGCTGGACTGGTGCCGTCTGTGGTGCTGGAACTGGTTCCATCTGCGGTGCCGGAGTCGGCGACATTTGCGGAAGATGTCCCGCCAGACCCTGATGCATCAGAACCCGCCGCATCCGCCGGGAACGTAATCTCCTGAACGAAAACCGTATCCACATCAAGGTCCGGGAATTGGTCTGTAATGTTTTCCCAGTTCTGATCGCTCAAATCAGGAAACAGTTTTTTGAACAGACTTTGCGCTGCTTGTACTGGACTAATGTCGGACGGCGAGAGCTCGACGGGGGTAAACAGCACGTTTTGATCTGTATGCGCGCCGTTTGTTTCTCCCGATGAACCCGTCAGCAATGGTGCCGGCACTGAGCTCGTCAAGTCGCCCTCGTAGCCAACCTTCATCTTCAGATCTTTATCGATTGATGCCAGTTGCAAATAGTCCGATTGTCTTTTCAGTTTGCCGTACTCAATTTTGCCATCGAATTCTTTGTCGACCGGTGCTTCATCAGTCGTTTCCGGCTTGACGACAATCGCCTCGTTGTTCTTCATTAGCATGTAAACAATCCCGCCCATGGCACCACATGCGATGACGATTGCGATACCAATTAAAAGCGGGAGTGGAATTTTCTTCTCGTCATTAGCCTGGTAAGACCCGCTCGTGGCGCCGCTGCGCTTCGATGCGTTTCTCCCGCTTACCGATTTCTGTGCCTGCAGAGATTGGTGTGAGCGCTGAGTGGTTTTCTTCTTCGCCGAAACCGACGGCATCGACCCTGATGTCATCTTCGTCGGCGCCATCGCGATCATCTCTTCCGAAACGCCCGCAATCGTGTTCTCCTTGGTCAAATGCAGTGAGGAACTCAATATCCTGAGATTTCCCGCTTCGAGAATTTGATCGCGAAACTCGCGCATGTCCGCTTGACGTTCTTCGGGATCCTTCGAGAGCGCCTGCATGATCGCGTCTTCGAGTTGCCCCGGTATATCCAGTCCAGGTGCTACTTCACTCAACGTCGGCGGATCTTCATTGACGTGTTTCATCAAGGTTTCCATCGGCGATGTTCCGCCGAGCGGAGGCTGTCCTGCAAGCGCTTCGTAGAGGACGCACGCAAGCGAATAGATATCCGTCTTCTTGCCGACGTGTTCGCCGCTGCACTGCTCAGGGCTCATGTAGAGCGGCGATCCGAAGACCTCGCCGCTTGTCGTAAGCTTATGAATCGTCGATCCATCTTGCCCCAGCATTTTTGCAATGCCGAAATCGAAGATGGTAAGCGACTCTTCGCCGTTCTTTTCTTTGCGAACCAGCAGGTTCGACGGTTTTATATCGCGGTGGATAACGCCTTGATCATGTGCATGCGCGAGTGCGTCGCATGCCTGCGCGAACAGCGGGATGGCGCGGTCCGGCGCCAGGTGTTTCTCGCGCTTGATGATGTCGGACAGCACGTCTCCTTCGAGGTAGTCCATGATCAGATACGGCGTTCCGTTCGAATCCATGAGCCCGTAATCGAAGACTGTGACGATGTTCGGGTGTCGCAGCGCTGAGACCGCGTTCGATTCCTGTTTAAAGCGCTGCAGCAACTGCGGCACGGCGACCAGCTCTTGGCGCAACGTCTTGACCGCCACCATGCGGTTCATCATGTTGTGCTTCGCCTTGTAAACGACGCTCATGCCGCCTTTTCCGAGCATCGACAAGATCTCGTACTTATCAGCAATCACCATCCCCAGCATAGGGTCTTTCGCCCGAGACGTCATCGGGGAGCCGTCGCGCGGGCAGATTTTGAGACCAGTTTCGTCCTCGAACTGGCACTTCGCGCAAACTCTTTTTGTAGCCTTGCCGGTCATCCTACCCCCTCAGGCTATTGTACGGGACGCGGAGCGATGGTTGTCAGTTTAGTTTCTCATTCTAGATAGAAAATTCACTTTTTGCCAACTATGTCAAGCGCTCTGTTGTGTTGCGGCGATTGGCGTCAGCGATTTATGTTAGGTAGCTTACACAATTATTTCGATTGGAGTTTTCTGAATTTCATATCCGACGGTTTGAGCAAATGCGAGACGCAGCTTGCGTTTTGCTGACCGATTTTGGATATGAAACAGATATGCGCTTCTCGCGACGACTGAAGACGTCGAATAGGAGTAGCGGACTATCGCATCCTAATTTGTGGTATCCATATGTGAATGTAGTACGGCGCTCGAAAACGCCCGTCAGATCGTGGAAGCCATTGACTACTCTAAATTTGAGGACTTTTCATGAGATACGAAGTCATTCATCCCGGTTCAAACGCGTTGGTGCAAGTGCACCTCGATCCGTATGAACACATCCAGGCGCAAGCAGGCGCTATGGTCTCGCGGAGCGAGGCAATTCAAGTGATCGGTACGCTCACCGGAGGTATGTGGCGCTCCTTCAAACGATCGGCGCTGGGTGGCGAGTCGCTGTTTTTCCAGGAACTCAAAGCTGAAAATGGTGCCGGTGAAGTTATGATAGCGCCGGCGGTGCCAGGCGATATCAAAGTATTGCCGGTGACAGGCGGTCAAGATTATTACGTCAAGAATGGCAGTCTGCTAGCCAGTTTTGAGAACGTGACAATTGACACCAAAATGCAAAAAATTTCGCGAGGTTTATTTTCGGGCGCAGGTCTCTTCGTGATTCATGCGACCGGTACGGGGAGCATTGCCGTAAGCGCGTTTGGTGCGCTGATTGAAGTGCCTGTGCCTGCCGGTCAGAAGTATGTCGTCGATAACGGTCACCTTGTCGCCTGGTATGGAGATATGGAATACCGCATCGTGCGCGGCGGTAAGTCGTGGATTTCCAGCGTGACGTCCGGCGAAGGGCTTGCTTGCGAATTCACCGGACCGGGTAAAATCTGGATGCAGAGTCGAAATCCGGAAGCGTTTGGCGCCTGGATCAAGACATTCGTGCCGACCGGTGGTGGCGTTTCGATTTTCTAAAGGCAGTCCAGGCACATTGTGAGTGGTGGCATACTTCGGTTTCGCCAGGAGTCGATAAACATGACCGACGAACTTATGAGGAGCGACGCGCCGCGTTCTTACCAGGCGCGTTTCTACCGGCCGAACTCTGGCGATTTCGAAGTGGTATCACTTCGTGTCGAGGGGCACACTCTTGTGACTGCCACCATTAATGGTGACCAAAACTATGAGCTCTCTGACCTCAATCTGGAGCTCACGGGGCAAGAGGGCGACAAAATCCGTTTGACTCATGTGCCGACAGGAACATCGATTCTGTGCACAGACAAACATCTCCTTGTGGACTTGCAGCAGCACGGCGGGCACGGCGAGATCGGTCGCGTCGCTAAAAAGGCGCATCGAGAGCTCGGCAGTTTGCCTTTTCGAAACGCGGCTATCATCTGGGGAATCGTTGGTACGATTGTCGCGACCATTGCCGGTCTGATTTTCGGATATGATCCGCTCGTCAATCTGGCGATGAAAAACATTCCGCCGTCAGCCGAGGAAAGTATCGGGAAAATGTACGCGGACGATGAGAAACTCGACCAGAAGTCTGAAGAGTGGAAACGTGTTGATCGCATCGGGAAGAAATTGGTTTCGAAGCTAAAGAATAATCCCTATAAGTTTCGGTTCTATATCGAAGACAAGGATGAGATAAACGCATACGCTGTTCCTGGAGGCACCATTGTGGTGCTTTCGAAACTGGTGAAAGACGCGAAGAGCGACGATGAGATCGCCTGTGTCATGGGGCACGAAATTGGGCACGTAATTCACCGCGATACGCTTCGGCGGCTGATGCATACAGGTGGACTGGGATTGACACTTGCTATCATATCTGGTGGCATGATTTCAAACGAGCAAATTAAGGCGTTCATCCCTGCGCTGCAAAAACTGGAGAGCTTGAACTTCAGTCGCACACAGGAAGCTGCAGCTGATAAGACCGGGATTCGGCTAACGGTTTTGTCCGGCTACGATGGAGCGGCAATGATTGAGTTCTTTCAACGGCTGGAAAAGGATAGACCGCAGATCTTAAAGGACGCGCTCGCCATCATGAGTGATCACCCGATGTCGGAGGATCGCATCAAGATGATCCGAGTCGAAAATGCCAAAGCGAAGGCGCTCATGAAGCAAGGCAAAGACCCGGATCTGGACTAGGGCGACTGAGTGGTTCGCCAGTTAGCGAAGGTAGTGAGCGCGTTGCGCGTAGGGATGAGGCCTTCCCTTGAAGACATTGTAGTCAAACGTAAACTGCACATCGACGTCTTCGGGACTTCCCTTCGGGAGTGGCGGGAATGGCGCAGCTATTTCCACGGCCTTCAGTGCCGCCGCATCTAAGCCGGGAGAAGCTGATTTCTCAATCTTATTTGCCAACAGTCGCCCATTTCGATCGATTTTGAATCTGACAGTGACACGTTTGCTTTCAGTTCCTTTAGGTGGATGCCAATACTGCTTAATTCGTCGCTGTACTTCTGTCATGAACGGCTTAAACTTATCGTTTGGCAACTCAGTTGTTGTTTTCGAACCGAAGGTCAAGGTTAAGGATTCGCGGGCTTTGTGTTGATCGGCAAGAGCCTTGTTAATTCGCGAGACTGCCGATTCAAGTTCGGTATTGGAGTGATTTTTTTTTGCCAACTCATCAATATCGGCGAGTGCCTGAGTGTAAGGTTTAATACCTGCTCCAAGTTTTTCCAGCTCAGTGATTTTATCTACAATCTTTTTCCGTTCCACTTCAAAGTTAAAGTTCTTCAGTGACGTCTCTTCCGCTGTATCGAGAGTGCGGGCAGTCGAGCTGTCTGCGATACATCTGCGCACGTTGTCGTTTGGATGCGCCGATTGCTGCGCTTTAGGCGCGTCTGATTGCGCGACTGCTGATGGCAGGCTCGCGAAGACGAGCAGTGCTAGGGCTGGGACTAAATATGCTTTCATAATTTCGCTTCTCAGTTGTGCAGTCCGCTAGTGCGAAAAGTGCTGTTCTAATCAGTTCTCCGAATCGGCTCCGCTTTTACATTTTTCTCTGCGTCAGTATCAAAGGTGCTATCCGCGCCCGGGTGATTGCCAGTTGTTTTCGGACTGCTGCCAGCCACCATCTCGGACGCTCGCGTTTCCATCTCATCAGCTGCCCGCGTCTTGCCCATTTTCTTGAGCAGCTTGGCATAATTCCCAGTAATCACGCCACGCGCGCGCCGGCTCACATCGTCGCTCTTCTTCGCAAGCGACAAACATTGCCGGTACTCTTTCTCCGCATCCGAATATTTGCCCATCAGTTTATGAATGCGCGCCAGCTCGCTCAGAGTCACGATGTAGTCGTAGTGGTGTTCCGTCAAATTGCGTTGAATGATTTTTAGCGCGGTGCGATAGAGCGCTTCTGATTCAATCAAACGTTCCTGACCGCTGTGCACAAGCGCGAGATCGCCGAGTAGAAACGCGAGCTGCAGCTTGTCCGGATCCGTATCATCCAGGCGGTCATACATCGACTCCCGCATCTTGAGCTCTTTTCGAATGATCTGTTCGGCATCTGCAAATTTGCCTTGCTTGTAATAAATGCGCGTCAAACGATCCACAACCTGCACGAGTTCGTGACCTTTGCGCGTTGAGCGTTCATTCAGATTTTTCAAAGTTTTCAAATAAACCTTTACGGCTCTGTCGTCTTCACCCTCGCTCATCAAATGATCGGCCTCGCGGATCATCGGCTCGACTGGTTTAAACGGCGCATGCCGCGGCAGCGGTTTCATTCGATATTTGGGTTCAACGTGCGTGTTTGTAATCGGCAAAATCAATTCATGCACATCTTTTTCATTTAGATTTTTGCCCAGTTTTTTTGCCACTTCTTTGAGTTTTGAAACCGTTTCAATCCGCCTGGGGTCAGTCTCTTTGAATGCGCTCGAGTGTTCGACGGCGGCTTCTAAAAGTAGTAGCTGTTTTTCAAAATCGCGTGAGCGTTCTGCGACTTTTGCTTCGTCCATAAACGCTTGCCAGGCTACAGCGCTACCCGGTGTTTCCCACAGCCAGCCGTCTCGCTGACGTTTCAAGTAGGTCAAATAGCTGCCGCCGGTCTCCCCTTTGGTCGCTGCGTCGGCATGCGACGCAAGGAGCGAAACCGATAAAAATGCAACGGTGAAATAGCGCAATCTCAATGTTTGATCTCAAAATCCGATGCCGCGTGGGAATTTTGCATACCTAAGGAGATTTTGGCAAACCAAGTCGGAAATCCGGCGACCATCGGATTCTCCCATAGATGGGACCTGCTGACAATGCTTAAGCTTCATCTTTCAAGAATGTGATACTGTAGCCCTCCATTCGCATCCCGCCATCCGTATCGGAGCACCATCATGTCTAAAACATCCACGCTAGTCGATCCGCTAAATCCGCTCACGCCGGAGTTTTTGCAAGACCCTTATCCGACGTATCGCCAGCTTCGCGAAGAGGCGCCAATATTCTGGAGCGACAAAAGCAAATACTGGTTGATCACCCGCTACGAGGATGTTCACTCGATTCTCAAAGACATGAGTTATGAAAAACAGCTTCAACGCTGGAAGCAAGTAAATCCGATGGTGAAGATGATTCCGGAAGTTTCGAAGCTGATGGGAACGCGTGCAAAGTGGATGCTCAATATGAATCCGCCCGATCACACGCGTTTGCGTGGTCTGGTCAATCGCGCGTTCACGCCGAAAATGGTGAACGAAATGCGCCCCCACATTCAAGAAATCGCCGACTACATCATTGACCGGCTGCAGGACAAAGAAGAATTCGATCTGGTCGCCGATTTTGCGTTCCCGTTGCCGGTCGTTGTCATCGCTGAGATGCTCGGTGTTCCGCGCGAAGATCGCGAGCAGTTCAAATTGTGGTCGCACGCTTTGACCGACACTCTCGAGCCGGAACCGAACATCGAGAAGATGAAGCAGGCTAACAAAGCCACCGAAGAGCTTTACGAATATCTGCGCCCGCTCGTATCCGAGCGCCGGAAGAATCCGAAGAACGACTTGATCACCGCCCTTGCAGCCGCCGAGGAAGAAGGCAAAAAGCTGACCGAAGACGAACTGCTCGCGAATTGCGTTTTGATTCTGGTTGCCGGGCACGAAACGACGGTCAATCTCATCGGCAATGCCGTCCGCACTTTGTTGCAACACCAGGACCAGCTCGACTTGCTCAAAGCGAATCCGGACCTAATTGGTAGTGCGATAGGAGAGGTATTGCGTTTCGAATCGCCTGTACAAACAACGCGCAGATTGGCGGGAGAAACCCTCGAGCTAAACGGCACGAAGATAAACGAAGGCGACATGCTTGTTCTCCTCCTAGGTGCAGCGAACCGCGATCCGGCCCAATATGAGAACCCGGATACATTTGATATTCAACGCGATACTAAGAAACACATGGCCTACGGACATGGAATCCATCACTGTCTGGGGTCGTCCCTCGCCGATGCAGAGGCACAGATCGCGGTCGGAACCCTTTTCAAACGCCTTCCGAACTTGCGATTGCTTGATCAAAAGATTGAGATTCGCACACCGTTCGCCCTTCGCGGAGCAAAGAAACTGATGGTGGCGCCCAAGTAAACGCGGGCGCCAGCAAAATAAAACGCTGCATTGCGCCACCAGTAGGGCGCTTTATGTTTCTCTTGACATCAAGCTCGGACGGACCTAAACTGTCAGGTTAAGTACGATCCGTTCTATTACCACGCAAAGCACTGTATATGAAAACAAGCCTGTTTATAATCGGCTTGCTGTTTTGTCTGAACTTTTCAGGCGCACCAGCGAGCGCGCAGCAGAACACTGGGATGGTAACTCCAGCAGCGAACATGGCTGCACCATATGCGGTGCCATCTCAGGCTTCGCTCGGCGCTGCTCCGGTGCAAATGCAGATGCCACCGCCCGCGTATGGAGGCGACCCATCACAGGTATACCAGGGACAGCCTCCGCAGTTCCAACAGTGGGGACCGCCGACACAGAACTTCGCCATGCAGCCGCTAGGATACGGTATGCCGCAGGGTTCCGGTGCCCCGAACTATGTGACACCTTCCGGTGGTGACTGGACACAGGGTTACCCTGTCTCTACAGGAGTTTCAGCACAGGCTCCGCAACAGATTCAAAACGGAAACCCCTCCCAGGGGGCACCCGGTCCTGACCCGGGCATGATGCAATCGCCAACTCGCATGAGTGCATATGAGCAGCAAGAAGCCGCGATCCGCGAGGCGCAGATGAGCGAGCAATTAGACGAAGTTCGTCAACAGAAGGAGATGGACGAAGGTTTCCGCCACGGCGTTCTGGCTGAGCTCGATGATAACTCGAAGTCCAGCGGCTCCTCCGGCGGATTCAATGGCGACCAAACCAAATTGAAATCCGGAGTTGCTAAAACAAAAAGTGCACTGAAGACCGGCATGCGGTGGTGTGCACCGACTGCATCGTACATAGGTACGTTCTTCATCTTCCGCGGTATGACCGGCGGATTCTAGTCGTTGAGCGAGAGCACCAGATTTGGTGTCGGTATGTGGTGGTCTGCGCGCATCGGGACTATCGCGGTGCCTACTACGAAGAACTCGATGACGTTGGTACTCCAACTGTAGTTGCCCTCGTGAATGTCGACACCGACAATGCCCTCGGCTTGCAGATGCTCTGCTTCGGTTTGCATGCGTTCCATCGCGAGTTCGCGGGCATCGTAGAGCCCTTGCGTGAAATTCATCATCTCGACGTTTTGTCCAATGTTCTTGAACCACTGCCCGACGGTTTGGTGCGCAATGTGATAAACACAATTGCCCATCACCATTCCAACTGGGCGATATCCCGATTGCAGCAATGTCCAGAAGTCTTGACCCGACAAATCGGAGGTGAATGCCTTACCATCAACGGTTCGGAAGTTCTTTCTCTGCTCCGGATCTTTGTGATGCACGGCTGTTCCGATCGCCACAAATTCTGCGAGGTCGGATGCCCACGACATGTGTTTCACTTTTAAACGCACGCCAACAATTCCATCAGCTCCGAGTTCTTGCGCTTCTTCCTGCATCCGCGACATCGCCAATTCGCGAGCGTGATACAGCGCTTCGGTGAGCACCGTCATCTCTTCGTTTTTCGTCCAGCGCGCTTGCTGAAATCCAATGTGGTAAATGGAGCTACCGACTACCAGTCCCGACGGTTCAAATCCGGCTTCTTTGATGAGCAGAAATTCGTTGACCGACAAGTCGCTGGTAAACAGCTTGCGATGCCCATCCTCGCCTCGCATTTCTCTTAATCGCTGCTTTGCGTGCTCCGGTAATTCGAAATGCTCCTGGTCGTTGTCCGGCATATCCTCTCCTCTCCCTCTCTCTACAAAAATTCGTTCAATTGCTATCAAGCCGTTTCAAATATCGGCTGTCTCATATCAACCATCAATCTATCGACACGCTGTCATCATCATCGTCAAATTCAATGTCATCGTCGGCGCCGAAAGCGTCAGATAGGAAATCATCCTTTTCGAACTTGAACCATTCGCCGCCACGCAGACTTAAACACAGTTTCGGTTTTTCAATCGGTTTATCGTGGTCGGGAATTTTGGAGATGGATGTTCCAGTTGCGACAAAGTGGACTACCGGATCGTGGAACGTTTTGTTCATTGACATGTACTCCACTGTTTGCATATCGTAGCTGAAGCTCATGCTGACTAAACCATCTGCGCTCACTGCCATCGCATTTGATGTCAGTCGTTCCATCGCTAATGTGCGCGCGTCATAGAATCCTTGAGTGAACAAGCCGATCTCCTGGTTCTGGCGACTGCGCCCTTTCATGAAATCAACAAGCGTTGGATCGATGATTTGTCTAGTTTCCGGATCGCACTTTATGTAATAAGAGCAGACGCCAAACGCTAACTCGCGCGGAAGGTATCCGGCGTTGTACAACTGCCAGAACTCCTGTCCGTGCAGGTCGCTGGTGAATACGCCTTTGCCTGTGTAATTCGGCAAACGAATCGCTGTCCCCATGGCGGTGAACTCTGTCATTCGAGTTGCCCAGTTGAAGTGTGATGACTTTACGCGAACGCCGATCACACCATGCGCGCCCATTGCGTGCGCTTCCATCAACATTCGATCGACAGCTGTTTGTCTCGCTTTGAGTTGTGCTTCGGTAATTTGAACAAGCTCGCCTGTGTGGTTTTGCAAACTGCCACCACTGCTGAGATATTTGTCGTGATTGTACTCAGACTGTCGCAGACCAAAAGTTCGTCCAACGAGACCGAACAAGCTGATGTTGTAGAAGCATGAGCCCATCACTTGCCCGATCGTCTGAAAACCGGCTTCTCTGCAGAGCAGATATTCGCGGACACTTAAGTCGGATGAGAAAAAGTTTTTACCGAGCGCCATCTCACGGTCGATTCGTTCTTTGGCTCGCGGGAAGATTTCTCCACGTTCCAACGCGCGCACCGCTTCACCTTGAACCCGCGCCATCTCTTCGTCTCGACGCTTGCCCTCGGTATAGTTATTGAAAATCTTTTTGATGAAATCCATCGTCACCCGCTCACAAATTTGTCGAGTGCGTTTCGAGTCTGCGCATTTTTATCGGCAGTTTTTACAAGCTCCTTTAGAACATCGTCGATGCATTGCTCCATCGAAATGTCGTTGGTTTTCAAGCCTACGCCTTTAACGAGTTTTTTTGCACGGGCGTTTACCGTGCCGTGTTTCTCGCGGACGATGATGAATTCCCAATCGTCGAAACGAACAGTCAATTCGCTCACCGGTCGCTTTCCGAACAGACCGCTACGCGAAACCTTCGTCCCGCCGGCATAAGATGACTCGAGCATCTTCGCTAGATACTCGAGTAAATCTCCTGAAGCACCGTGATCCGCTTTCAATTTAGCGGCGAGTACTTCGAATTGCATTGCTGCATCAAGTTTGTTTAAGTCTTCGTCGGCCATAATGCTTTCTCGAACGTTCTGCAACCGCATTGCGATGCCAACGTTCTGATGGATCTAAGTGGATTCCGTGCAGAATTATGCGGACGTGCAAAATCGTGCAGACACATTAGACCACAACAGCATGTTTATTTCCTTAGATAGCCGACGCTCGGCCGATTCGTCCTCTCCCTCTAGACGACTTCGGAGTAGCTCATCATTCGAAAGGGAGGCTCCTGGCTGGAGAACCTGCGCAGCTTGGCAAGGAACGATGGTTCTACATTGCAGACGCCATATTCGCAGTGAGGCGAGATTTCGTGAATCTCTGCGGATGTCTCGACAACTCTTTCGAGCATCGCCTTCTCTTCGTTGGACAGTGGTTCCGCTGAGTGGACAACCGGTTGATGTCCGTTCGATCCAAGAGCAGCAGACAGAACGCGGACCGCGATCAGCGGATCTAGCCATACTGAGCCGTCTTCAACAGTTTTGATGGCAAGTTCGAGTCGTTTTGCGCTCAAGCCGGTTTTCAAAATATATCCTTCCGCACCAGCACGGAATGATTTGAATAGATCGTCGTTGTTGTCGTGCGCCGTTAACATGATGGCTCGAATGTCGGGATTAGCCTGCCTAATTTGTTTGACCATCTCGATACCGTCGATGCCCGGCAAACCGATGTCAGCCAGAACAAGCTCGGGTCTAGTCAAACGCACGCTTGCAACGGCAAGCTCTCCTGTCGCGGCGTCGCCAACGACGTCGAAATAGCGCACCTTCATTAACATCGCTTTGACCATCTGTCTGGTCAAATCATTGTCTTCGACGATGAAAATTCGGGTCTTCTTAATGGACTTACTCATGTCAATCCTCCAGACTGAGTGACGTTTTCACAATTTGTGTTCTACAGATTTTTTATGGAAGTTTCTGCCGCGCTGAAGGTTTTCTTCAGGTCGGTCAAAAGCGTCTCCGCATTCGACCAGTCCGCGGTCTCGGCACTCTCCTCGATACCACGGCACAAATCGACCATGGATGTGATGTGTATGGTTGCGCACATGCCTTTCAGCTCGTGAGCAGCGTCTTTTGCCGCCTCAAAACGTTTGCCGCCAATTGCGGTTTCCAGTCTCGATAATAAAGACGGCGTCATTGACGCGAAAAGGTTTAGAAACTTCTTCGCTGACTGCGGTCCGAATGTTGATTCAAGCGCACTGTAGTCAAACAGAGTCGAGATATCTATATCGTTCGCAGTATCGGCAGGCTTGTTACGCCGTCGCGAATGATGCACCATTGGCGATACCATATCCGTGCTCTCCGAGAGGTCCATTTTGCGATCGGTTCCACCGAGCATCAAATCGACCTCCGATAAAGCCTCTTCAGGACTCATGCTTAATGCTCCATACCGTCCACCGCCCGCGCAGGCTGCTTTGCGATTCACTTCGAATGCGCGCAGATTCTCCGGCGACCCTGCAGCTGTAATAGCATCATCCAGCATGTCCTCTGCCGGACGCGAAAGGAGGTCGTTGCGATTGCGCAGTTTTCGGCTGCCGCCGATGCCCAGCATTCGTCGGTCAGCGTCAAGAGCTTCGTCATCTTCCGTTGGAGTCATGTCTATATCTCCTGTACCTGCGATCGTCCGAGCGACCGGAGTTCCAGTGACGTTCATACGTGATAGCGCCGCTGGTGCTATCTGCGAGTTCGTTTTTTGCAAACGTGAAGCGGGATTTTGAGCCGCCTTGTTTCCCTTTATGTCCGCAGCCTCTGCAGCGGAATGTTCAGATTTTGCCGCTACCTGATTTGGAGCAGGCAAACTCATCGCAGGAAGATCGACGTCTGTTGTTTTTGCCGCAACCGTTTTGTGACCGCTGTCAGATTTTATATCCATCCGCGCATTTGAAACCGATTCTTCCGCCGCGGCAACTGTGTGCGCGGAATCGACGGTACAGGGGGCAGCTCCCGCATTGGACAGAATTCCGGCATCGGATACATCACCCGGGCCATCCAGCAGTTTGTCGCCGACCTCGAATGCGTCAGAGTCTGGAATTGTGCCGGAATAAGCTTCGCCGGCTGCTGCGTTTAAGTTAGCCAACACTGATTTGGTTTCGGCCGCGTCACCACTTGCTGGTGGTGCCGCGAGGAGCGGCGCATCCTGCGCCGGTTCACTAACTCTCGTCAGGTCCGCGGATTTCTCATCGTCGACGGCACTCATATCGAATGCTTGCATCGATGGTGCTGGTTTGAATTGATTCGGTGATGCTATTGGCGGTGGCACTGCAATCGGCTGCACCCAGTGAGTTTTGCGCTGCTGTGTAGCAGACAATTCTTCTTCCGTGACCGGAGTCTGCAGAGAATCGTCCCCACTCTCGCTAGCCGGAACCTTCTTCGTCTGCGCATTTCTTAACGAATCGACTTTCAACGCTTCGGCGTCGGCCTTAGTCATCGCAGGTAGAGACTGATACGTAACTTCCTTATGCGACTCTCGATATCCGAGCCACCGCTGGACAACCTCGCGCAATCTATTGATCGTCACCGGCTTGCTTACGTAGTCATCCATGCCGGCTTGCAAGCAGTTCTCCCGGTCGCCTTCCATTGCATGAGCGGTCATCGCGATAATTGGAACGTGGTCGCCGGACTGTTTTTCTCGCTGGCGAATCGACATTGTCGCCTCGAATCCATCCATGTCCGGCATCTGACAATCCATTAATATAAGTTGGCAATTCGGATCGTTGGATGCATCTAACGCCATCCTGCCGTTTGAAACAACATGCGCGTTGAAGCCCAGCTCTTCGAGGAGTAAAACAGCCACTTCCTGATTTACTATGTTGTCTTCGGCAACCAGAACGAATTTTGTTGATGGCGGTTCTCTGCGTGTGTTTAATTCCAATGTATCGAGTTGGCTTGATACCGCCCGTGGTTCAAATAAAGACAGAAGGCTATTGAATAGCGATGATTGTTTGATCGGTCGCGTGATTGTTCCATCAAATCCTGATTGAACAGCGTTCTCTGATTGACCGATATCGTCTATACTCAAAAGCAAGAGTATTTTTGTATCGGCTACCATTGAGGTTTCGCGTAGCTGGTGAACGAACTCGTACGGATCCGCGTCGGGTAAGTCCGAGTTAAGCAGCACAACCTGATACGGGTCCTTTTCCTTAATTGAATGAGCCACCGCCAGCGATGCTTCTTCTGCGTGAGTCGCGAACGCAGGGCGAAGTCCCCAGCTCTCTACATATGATTCTGCAATTGTGGCCTCGTGCTCCGGAAGCCCAACCATCAGAATACGCACCGACTCCAAACTGGTCGCAACGATCACCTGCTCTTCTCTTTGTGCCACGCGCGTGAAAGGAATCGTGAATGAGAAAGTTGAACCCTTGCCGGCTTCGCTCTCGACGCGGATGCTGCCGCCCATGAGCTCGACGAGGCGTTTCGATATAGTCAAACCAAGCCCTGTGCCACCAACCTTACGCGTCGAAGATCCATCGACCTGCGTGAATGGTGTGAACAACACCTTCAAGCCGTCACTCGAGATACCAATTCCGGTATCAGTTACCGAGAACGTTATTACAGCAGCGTCTTCTGTTTCAGACTCAACTTCTGCTTGAACAAGTATTCGACCTTGTTCTGTAAACTTAATTGCATTACTTATAAGATTCAGCAGTACCTGCTTCAGTCGTTGCGAATCGCCGCGCACCCACTTCGGAATATCGGGAGAGAGGAAGGTTGTCAGCGATACCTGCTTCTCGCGCGCCTTATCAGCTAGTAAGTCAGCTGAACTCTCAACCGTAGCAATCAAATCGAAATCGCTTGCTTCCAGGTCAAGGCGACCAGCCTCGATCTTCGAAAAGACCAGAATGTCATCGATTATTTGCAGCAGTGTCTGACCGGAGTTGACGATAAGATCCACAAACCGCTTCTGATCTCGGTTTAAGTTCGTCCGACGCAACAGATCGCTCAGACCAATTACCGCGTTCATCGGCGTTCTGATCTCGTGACTCATGTTCGCGAGAAATTCCGACTTCAACCGAGAGCCTTCAAGAGCCTGATCACGAGCTTGTATCAGTTGCTGGTTTAACAACTCCACCTGCGTATCGATGCGTTTGCGCTCCGTGATGTCCTGGATAAACGCGCAGAACGTCGGCTGCCCGCTCAACTCAATAGGAAAGACTGCGAGTTCAACGGGAAACTGCTCGCCGTTTTTGCGCTGCGCGACAAGCTGAATGCGTTTATTCAAAATTTTGTTGTCGCCGTTGCTCATGAAGTTCTTGAACCCATGCTCGTGCGAACGACGAAATTCAAGCGGAATAATTGACTCTGACAGGTTTTTGCCGATGATCTCATCTCTGTCATAACCAAAAATCTTGTGTGCCTGTAGATTCCATTCGATTACATTGCCGTCGCGGTCCATCGCAACAAACGCGTCATAAGCGCGGTCGATGATGAGCCTCGTGCGCGCTTCATTATGCTGCAGCGCGTCAAGCGCATCGCGTTCTCTCCGTGTGATTCGTGACAGGAAGTGGCAATGCCACAAAACGATGAGCGAAAAGCAAGCGCCCATCAATAGCACGATTAGACTTGTATCAATTGGCATCGCGTACCAATCGTATTTTTGACCAAACAGTCGCAAGTATCCGAGCGCAATCGGAGCGAGCAACGCTACAGGAAGCAGCAGCCGAGCCGTTCTTCCCCCGAGACCAGATTCCGTAACAACTCCGGCCAGCCCAAACGTAGGTCGCGAGAAGAACATTCCCATTCCCAAAATGAGAAATGCGACCCCGGCAACCAGGGGCACCGGCGTGAGATCACCCGTCGAGTAAAGCAGCGGCGTACCATACGTATAGCCGCAGATGACTGCGAGACCGACGCCGAAGACCGAGACTGAAAGCGCCTGCGAGAAGTACCGGCAGGTTTTGTCGCGATGCTGCGAAAGCAAGAGTGCCAGAGAGCACGCGAGCATTCCGATAGCCGCGTGCGGCGCCATTCGTCCGGTCGTGTCGCCAACCTCAGCGCCAACGAGCAAATTCATCAGGGCATTATCAAGGTCAAAGCGCGTTATATGTAGATAGAAAACTGCGACGGCTAAACCTATCAATAGTGGGACCGCGGCGATAGCCAGCGCTGAGGCGCGTTTCCACTTTCCGATACTCCGTGCCGTCAATAGCATCAACGACAGTCCGCAAGCGACGAAGCCTATGCCAGCGGACATTGAAACGGCTGGTTGTCCGGGCACTGGAGCGCACAGTTGCGGGAGTGTGAAGCACCAGCCCGCAAGGACGATAGCGCCAAAGGCGATAGAAAATAGAGCGGCGAGCCGCGAGAACTGTAGCGCGCCGCTCTCCCACCTCGAAAGAAAGGTTTGTGCTCCAGGTACCATTTGTATCTCGCTCATAGTCGTGACCCCTCGGGTCCGCGTTTGTCGGGGTTTAAGTTCAGCGCAAAGCAAATGCAGTTGTCGCTTGAACTTGAGTCTTGACGGTGGTGGGTTCCGTTACCTGGCTGACTCATGCCTTCAGGAAACCGTTTTCGAGGTAAACAAGTCAATTGGAAATGCCTCCCGCCCGCTTGACTGTGGCTTGCATAGCATATGATCCGAAGGGTGACGCCACGACCCGAAAGCCGCCAGCGTTCACGATTTTTGCAAGTTGTCAGCCCTGGTTTTAATCCATTCTGTTGAGTATCTTCCACCACCGAAAGCCCCCTGCAGATATGGGTTTCGGGATAAAGATGTATAGGTTTCAGGAAGATTTTGACTCGCTTTTTAAACTCCGAATCGCCCCTCCTCCGGGTTATACTGGTAGTTCTCAAGCGTGATTTGGAGCTTGTTGTTTGCAACTGCATTTTGAAGAGTTTGCAACACATTTGAGACTGCGTCGTGAAACCGCTCGCAGCCTTCGCCAACTTTTCACGACGGTCTTTACTGTCGCAATGTTCACTTCGGCTACCGTCGCTTACGCCATCGAGCCGCAGCCGCCCGTGACAGCGCCGCATGTATCGTCGCAACCCGACTCCGCAAAATCACTACTTGCAAATGACCAGTCTAAAAGCGTTTCCGCGAAGCCGACCCTCAAGGCCGATCCGAAATGGGAGACCGACCTCGATAAAGGGAACCTCGTACTGCCGAAACTAATTCAGGCCATCTCCGGTCGAACGAACTCTGACGAAACCCAAAAGTTGCTGCGAGGCGTAGTTAAAATCACCCGCGACGATGACTCATTCAAACTCATCCGTGAAGATTCTAAAGAACTGAATTTCGGACCTGATACCATCCTCGGTGACCGGATGATTCAGAGCCTGGAACGCACCAGGCGCGATACCGATAAATATGGTCAAAATTTAGGCGAGGTCATGGCAGGTCTGAAGGGCGTCTCTGTCGCCGGCAATCACGTTGAGCTTCTACGTGAAGGACCACAGGATGTTCGCATTCCCGTAGCGGCAGCGAAGAAATCGATTCCAATCAAGCTTAAGGAAGTCCGCCTGTCGCGTTTGTCCATGGACCTTGACGAGAGCAAAGGCTATCCCAGCGTGAGAAATATCAACGGCATAGAAGTAATTGTCTCAGCCGGTGTCGATTTTCACATAAAGCTCAAAGAGTTTTCGCGCACTAAAAATGCCAGAGGCGACACCATGGTCACCTTCGGCATTGTAAATCCGCTCCCGAAGGCGCTTCGTATAGCTTTAGGTCTCAAAGAGATTACCTACTTCAGCCACACCGTCCGAAAGAAAGTGGAGCGGTCGGCTTGACCCGCTATACCCATGAACCAATAGATTGCTGAATTGCACCGCCACCTATTGGTTCACAGGCGCTCATTCAGAACCGACTATAACGGTTGTGCGCAAGCGGTCAAGACCAATATTTTGCTAAGCGCATTCGATTCTCGAATGCAATACGGGCACCATAAGTGGTGCTCGTTTGTTTGCTCACGGTTGACTAGTCAACTCGTCTTCCGGTGAACAATTGAAACAGGAACAATACGCCTGCTACGAGCAATAATGTGTGAATCATGTCGCCGCCGAAGTGTGACAGCAGACCGATCAACCACACAAAGAGGATAAGGCTTATAAGTGTATACAACATCGGTGGTTCTCTCCTTGGGTGACGCAGAGTCTGCCCGAAAGACAATAAGTCCTTTTCGTTCAGATTCGCGTTATTCAACTCTGTACTTGCAAGAGAAACATAGCTCAGGAAACCAGTATCGATGCGCATAGACAGCAAGTTCAAAATTATGATCTCCTCCAAGTCGCGAGTGAAGTGTTTAAAACGACCACAACAAGCCCGTTTCGTTGCGGTTACCGATCGTGCCGGCGGCTCCTGGCGAGCCGATAATCTTTCAAGATACGTTCAAAAGTTTTGCAACTCCCACCTTTCCTATATAAGTATTGAAGTAAGATATTTAGTTGCACAGGCTGGAGTTAAACCGTCTGCTATTACGCAAACTTTATCGGAGAGAAACCGTGCTGAGACGCTCACTTGCAACTTTTCCTATCTCGCTGGCGCTTCTTTTATCCTCGCTCGTGATTTCGCATGCGGCTCACGCGGAGGAGTCGAACGCGAAGGAAACTCTGGAAGTTCCAGCAGGTGCGGATAAAGAAGCCTGGCTACTGCTCAAGACTGCGCATGATTCGCGACAGGCGTTTCCGGACAGCTTTAAGGGTTTCGACGCCAACATCTCCTTTATAGATGATGGGAAAAAGGTGGACGGCAAGCTTGAATATCGCTCAGGTAAGGACGCTAAAATCGAATTGGATGGACTCTCGAAAGAGCAATCTGAGTGGCTTCAGGATAAACTGCTGAGCATGATTGGTCATCGAAGAGGTGGAGATTTTGCGAAACGTGATGGACGCAATCCGATTACGTTCGGTAAGGATGAGCCCGAAAACAACTTTGGCAAGCTGCTCGTTTTAAACGACAAGCTCAACTCAAGCTATCGAGTAAAGGACAACAAGGTCATGGAAGTGACACGCTGTCCCGGAGATGTTCGCTTCACCATCTCGGTTATCGAAACTCGCGTCGCTGACCCCGGGAAATATTTGGCCAATCACTTCGCCGTGAGCTATCGCGATAAGAAGACGAATGCCCTGTCTGCGGTCGAGGCTTTCCGCGACTCTTACAAACAGATTGACGGTGTTTGGCTCCCTGCAAAGCGCACCGTCATCAGTATCACTCCCGAGAAAACGACACCGGAGATAAGACAAATACTTCTATCCGAAGTAAAACTCGTTTCCGATGACAAGCCGAAAGACTAGTCTCAGTATTTGGCTTGGATAGGTGACCCATGCCAGGGTCCGTTAGTCTGCACCACATCTGGTGCCGTTCCCTCTGTGAAATGGCGAACGCGTTCTCGCGGTTTTGTTCGACATGATAAGAAACTGTGCGACTGTGAAAGGTCGCTACACGATTTGCAAAACTTTTATGGGCCATGGTGGATTCGAACCACCAACCAATTGCTTAAGAGGCAACTGCTCTGCCGTTGAGCTAATGACCCAGGTGCGCCATGGGCGCGGCGATACAAACATATTACACGAAATATATTGTACGCAAAACGGCTGTTAAGGAAAAATGCGCGCCTGGAAGGATTTGAACCTTCGACAATCCGCTTAGAAGGCGGGTGCTCTATCCACTGAGCTACAGGCGCACGAGGCCGAAGCTACGCACCCGATTGAGTGCGTGGACGGTCATTATATAACGGATGACAAATTCCGTTTCGCCCTTGTAGCACTTGGCTTCATCTAACTTTTCTTGATGAGAATCTGCTACTTCTTCGCCTTGACGGTCAGCTTCGCTTCCTCTTTCGCGGGCATCAAGTTGCGCGGCGCATAAATCCAGCCTTCCAAGAGCATGTTCTCGTTGTCCGAGTCCCACGGATCGTTAAAAAGCTTCGGCTTCGAGTGATACAAAGCGGCGCCGTAGCAGGCTACAAGCGCGTCGATAGTGTGGTCCGACGCGAGTAGCGCGCCCTTCATTGCGTTGTCGATGTGCAGGCGCGGGCAATCTTCGTACTTTTGTCCGTGCGCATCACGCAGATGTAGCAAGCCGTCGATAATCTCTTTGCGCACGGCATGCGCTTTATCATGATTTTTCTTGTCCTTCATCTTGTAACCGGAATCAGGCAAACTCAAGATGTAGAGCAGTTCGCGGGGATAGCATTCGATGACGCTGGTGCCAACATTGCCGCGCTTGTCTTCCTGAAAGGGCAACACCGCGTACTTTTCAGGATTCAGCGTTGCGAGCATTCTCATGCCGTAAAACGTCATTTGAATCATCGATGGATTGCCAGTGTTCAACGGGCTTTTCGCTACGCGAAGTGACTTGGAGTCTGTGTACCGCAGCGCCACAATCTCGTACTCGTCGACGTACTGCTTGAACTGCTCGAAGCTCATGAAGACTAGTGGTTCAGCCGCCTGTTGCCATTCTTGGAATTCGTCCTTCTCAAGTTTGCGCGCCAGAAATTTCAAGAACTCGATCGGCATCGAGAATGGAAAATCCATCGCAATGCAGCTCAGCTCTTTCAAATGATCGAGCTCTTTGGCGAGCGCGTGAGACCCGGTGTTTTTTACCGATTTTATATGTAGACCGTCAGATTCCAGAAAGCCAGTGACCAGCCATGTGTCGTTCGGAACGGTTTTCGCGCCGCTAAAATCAACTCCGCCAATGAGCACTTTCACACCCCCTTGACCTAAATTTGATCCATTTCGCAGTTATCCTGCTCAAAGAGCAGCTCTGCTTACGGCGAATTATACGCCTGTGTGGAACATACCGCCGAGTTTTGTTTACAGCCTCTCAGTTTAGTCATGCATTAATGGAATAAGCTTTTATACTTGTATGAATTCCTGGAAACCCGTTTCTCTCATTCTCGGACCTTGACATGACGGCTAGCGCCCCGACAATCGATACGCGCACAATCGCCAACTCGGTGGGTCTTCTCGTTGACCGCGTCGACGGGAGAGTGCTGGGGAATGTCTGGGTGATCGATGACGCGAAAGTGGCTACCTGTGCGCACCTGGTCTTTGGATATCGCGCATTCTGGCCGGCGCTGAAGGTTGTTTTCCCTGGTGCTATGCGCGAATTCGGCGTCGAGTCGGCTATTTTTCATCCCCGTTTTGACATAAAGATGGCGAGTAAGCTGGCTCAGGTAGCGCTTACCGAGCCGATGCCCAACCTCCCATTGCAGCAACACAATGCCGCGGTTTTGCGTTTAACGCCTTCGCTGGAAGGCATCTCGGACGACCTTACTTTCAAGGTCAATAAAAGTCTTTCTCTACCATTGCCGCCGAGAGACCAGGGCTTGGGCGGAAACCTCGGCGAAATCGATTTATATGTCGTCGTTCAAACCATTACGAATGCTCGCAAAGAGGGCGTTCTGACAATTTGCGACGATCGCAATCATCCTGTCGCTCGTATATTTTGCCAAAACGGCCGCCTGCTTTTCGCGCAGTATGCCAATCTCGTAAACGAGATGGCGATTTATCAAATCGTCTCGAATGATCTGAAGGGAAACTTTTTCTTCTGGTCGGCGCAACACCCCAACTGGGAAGTGTCTCAGCCGATCGCTCGTCCTGCCGAAATGCTGCTCATCGAGTCGCACCGCCGCGCCGATGAGCTCAAGAAGCTGATTCCGATGGTCGGCGACCCCAATTCTTGCTTTGTGCGAGTCAGACCGGAAGTCGCCATCGACATCTTGCCGCCCGAAGTCAAAGATTACGCCCGCATGTTGTGGGATTTGATCGATGGTGGAACGCCTTGCCGCCAGCTCTGGCAACTTGCAAACATCGATGACTGTGCGGTTTATCAAACTCTAGCCGAATTGGTTAAGACTAAACAGATCGCGCCCAAGGTTGAAGACTACGTAACTCCAAACGGTGCCGGTCCGCTGAATGCGTTGGCTATGTCAGTGCAAACTCGCCTGGCGCCCTGGGATTCAATCACGACGGTTTATCGCGATGCCTCATCGCCGAACGCTAACGCGCTTGTTCGGCAGGGGGCGCTGCTTGGCGCGTTGCGCGAAGGCGACCCGTGGCATTTGATTCACAACATCCGTTTAATCCCAGAATCTGCCGGCAGTCCTATATTGAAGGATGGTCAAGTAATAGGCATGCATTGCGGAAAGCTTCCGCCCGATGAATTCAACCAGAACCTGGAAGGCTCACTGCAAGCCATGCTCTGGGTCGACTCCGTCGTTGAATGCCTGAAGAGCGGCGGTGAGAATCAGCTCGTGCAGAAGCTTACGCTGATCGATGCTCCCGTTCCCGATTTCACGAAGAAAGAGAAACCGACCGGCGGTGGCGGCTGTCGCGAGGTCGCTCGCGTCGACTGTCCTCGTTGTGGTCGAAGCAGTCTAGACGAGGCGCGCTTCTGCAAGTCTTGTGGTCAGCGCTTGCTCAAAGATATCGATCCGAAGCCGTCTCGCAAGACACTTGCCGGCACCGGCGTTCATAAGATCCAGAAGAAATCGACCCCGGTTGGACTTGTCGTTGCCATCAGCCTCTTCGCTTTCGTGATTGCGGCAGGTGCGATCGTCGCCGCTGTGATGATGAGCATGCCGGAGCCGTTGACGAGCCAGACTTTTGAAGTCGTTGATGATAAACAAATGGAAAGCGCCTTGAAGAAAGCTGGTGGTGATGCGGCTTCCGCTCCAAAGGCCGCCGAGGCGCCATGGGTTGCGCTCACTGTTTTCCAGAAAGAGCATCCGCCTGAAATTGCCGACCCTCTTGAGTTTCGCTGGGTTGCTCAATCGGCGACGAAACCATTTTATGCTGAAGGCGATATGATTTATCTCGACTTCAAAGCCGAGAAACCTGCATTCGTCTACCTCTTATATCAAGGAAGCAGCGATCCGGCAGGTCAAGCCTCCCTAATTTACCCGGTCTCGGCCGTAAACAATACGGAACTCAAACCAGGAGAAAACTTCACCATCCCCAGTGACGTTCACGAGAAAATCGACGACAAAAGTGCTCACTTCACCGGTCTGACTATTCATGATTCGCCGGGTAGGGAAACGCTTTTAGTCGTGGCAGGCAACGCCAAACTCGGTTTGCTCGAGAATCCGGAACTGGTGAACACCACTTTTGCGAAGTGCCATAAGCTCGTTGCTGAGGTTAAGAGCGAGAACGGTGTTGAGATGCCCGCAGCTGAGTTCCGCAAAAAAGTGCTTGATGGCGATGCGAGTGGATCGGCAGCGGAGACAACCGGTAACATATATATCAAGCAGTGGATTATCGAGCATCGCAAGAAGTAAGGTCGTTCGCCAAGGAGTTTAGTACATGATCTCTCTCAACAAAAAAGTTGCACCCTTGTTGGTAGCTCTCGCCGTCGCTGGTTTTGGCGCGTCGGCGGTAGTTGCCGGCGAAGACGGCGCCAAAGGTTTATTCTTTGAACAATTGGAATCTCCTACAAAGGCGATGAACACCGGCGTTCAGTATTCTATTGAGCTGATTCGCGACGGCAAAAAGACTCGCGTAACCAACAAATATGGCTTCCAAAACGGTGACAAAATCAGGTTCCATGTTAGATCCAATATTGACGGCTATGCGTATGTGCTGCTGAAAAATGGCAGCCGCGGCGAGCAATCGGTGCTGTTTCCCAATTCCGGTGACGACAATAAAGTCAGACGCGGCGACGATTACGTGATTCCGTCAGATGGTTTTTTGACGTTCGACGAAAATCCGGGCACAGAGAAGGTGAGCCTTGTTCTATCGAGAATGCCAATTGATGCACAGGCTTATTTGTCGGCGCCAAAGGAAGCTCCGACCTTGATCGCCTCCGCGAGCACCGGTTCGAAAGACTTGATCCCGTCCAGAGTGCTTGTTCATTACTCGGATTCGCCGGCGCCTCCAGTTAAGATCGCGGCGGTTCCGAAGACGGAGCCCAAAATCGAAACGTCGAAGACTCAGGCTCCTAAAACAGGCGGAAAGCCGACAACCAAGGTTGTTGCGAGCAACAAGAAGCCCGAGCCGAAACCAGTCGCTAAAAGCGACAAGAAGAAGGGGCGCGACGATGACGGTATGGTCACAGTTGTATCCGAGCTACCCAGCAACGTTCTCCACGTTGATGTGGACTTGCATCACATCTAAGTACTTACGGTAAAGCCTTTCGCCAGACGCAAATTCTTCCCGAGTTTGCGTCTCGTGCTTTTGACTATTTGCCCGAACGTGTGAGCGGGACTTGAAACCGGGGCTTGAAACAATACGCAAGCGATCTGCTGTCCGGTTTAAAAACGCATAGGGCATTCTGTTTTTACCGATAAAATGATACCGCCAATGGTGCCTATTTGAACGCTCAAAAGTCAATAGGAACAGTGAAGGAAGGTTAAATCTGTCGCTTGGAAACCGGCTTGTCATGCCGTTGTTCTCCTGACATCGCTGTTACAAGCCCAGCGGATGAGCCTTCGAGACTCCCAGTATGCCAGGGATACAGCGGTTGTAATAATTCGAAATAATATTTACGGGACGTTCAGCCTTAGATATAATCAATGCTTGCTGGGGAGTTTCGTTAACCCCGCCTTAAACAGATCGCTCAGAAAATCATAGTTGCAAGTCACTCATTCGATTCACAGGTAGGATCGTTTCGTATGGTGTTTATTTTTTCGCTCGGACTTTGTATGGTTCTCGCAATCGGTCTTTTGATCGTATTGAATCCTCACTGGATTACCGACCAATTTGCCCGCCGCTGGGAAAATCCGTACAACCACTTCAAGCACTACTAGAACACGTGCTTAAATCCCGCGCTTAAGCGGTTCCATATACTGTTCCTCATCACTCTTCCACCAGTTCTGTATCTGTTTAGCAAACAGATTCAGTCGGTTTTGAGGCAAACAGACTATCCTTGTTTTGTCACCAGATATGGTGCCGGAATCGCCGCAATGTCGAATGGATTTCCGGTGACGCTGAGGTTAAGGCGTCTTAACCTGGCTTGGTGAGAGGGTTTTCAGGATCGGGTGGTTATCAAGTATTAACTTAACGAATGCTTTAGATGTACGCGAAGCAGCAAAAAGCCCCTTACAATGCCCTTAGTTGTAAGGAGTACTTGCGATGCCCGGTACAGCAATTGGCATATTCATAATTGATTTCATCGCTCGCCCCTTCGCGCGTATCTTCGAGAAGTGGCCGGATGTGATGATGCTGATCTTGCTCTTCGTCTATGCAATCATCGGCTACATCGTTTGGAAATCGGCATTCAAAGGCGATTCCGAACCCCGTCGCACCTCGTATTAGGCGCCTGCTGGCTCGGCCATCGGGTCGGTTCTACGTTCGCCGGTTACGGTGGCTAGTGTCCGCCGCTGGGACCGCGCTCGACGGAGAGGAGTTCGACACTCAACATATCGCTTTCGAGTGCGACCAGACCGATGTATTGCTCGATGAAATTCTTCACGCTTCGAGGCTTCACCACGTAATCCGATGCCTGCGCGCCGGACAACGTATAGGTGCCGACATCGAGCGGCTCGCCGCGGTACCCGAATGTTTTGTATCTGATGGTGATATTTTTGATTGGAACGTCGTTATAGTTGGCGACTCGGACCCAACAGCAGGGGCTGTTTATTACCCACAAACCGACGATGTGCCAGTCTACCAGTTCCAGATGGACGTTTCGTTTCAGTTCTTCATCGGGCGGACCGTGAATTGTGCCGACAAAAAGCTTGATACCAAAGAAGGCAAACAGCAACAGCATCGAATAGACGAGAAATCGTTTCCGGCTTCCGCCAGGCCAGCCGATTTTCCTTTCGCCGGGTAGTCTGGTTTGCATCTGGGTATCTAGACGTAAGGTGACCGAGGGCGCTTGTGCTTGTTTAGAGCACCGAGATCAGCCCTTGATTCTGGGCAATTCCCAGCAGGACAAGGGCTGCAAACAAAATGAATAATCCGAAAAATACAGGTTCGCCTTCTGCAAGCATGGCTTTGTACCGCCGTTGTCTAGTGTTGCATTCGTCGCTACTGTGATTATATAAAAGAATTTCGCCGTTGAGTATGTGAATAACCGGGGGGAGCATTCATTAATGGAATCACATGCGCGAGTAGAAGCCGTTCGCGCTCCTGATGCGGCTCTTCGAGCGATTATCGATGCTCAATTTCCTCCGGATAAAGACGGCGTTACTTACCTCAACACTGGTTCGGTCGGGCGCAAACCGACTTGTGTATTAAACGCGCTACATCAGGGCGTGAAGCAGCTCAACTCCAATCCCACGATTACAACTTTTCTGGATCCTGAACCGATTTCCACTGCGCGCAAAGCGGCGGGAAGTCTCTTCAACTGTCAATCTTCCTCAGTCTTGTTGACTGGAAACTCCACGCAGGGATTGCAGTTGATTCTTGAGAGTTTTCTTACAAAACCAGGCGATGAACTTGTGACCACGAATCACGAGCATGGCAGCGCGCGCACGATTATGCGATACCTTGAGGAGACGCGTGGCGTGGTCGTTCGCAAGTACGAAATTCCAAAAACGTGTTCGTCCGAACAATTTTGCTTTGGTCTCCTGAGTTTCGTCAGCGAGCGCACCAAGCTGGTTCTGGTAAGCGAAATCGATTGCTACACCGGATGGCGCCCTGATTTGACTACACTGGTCGATAGCTTGGAGCTGCTTGGAGTGCCGCTTCTCGTGGATGGAGCACATGCGCCGGGTCATGTGAACGTCAGACCATCTCGTTTTCCGATGTGGGTGGGCTCAGGGCATAAGTGGCTCGGGGGACCGAATGGAACCGGTTTTACCTATGTGTCTCACGAGCTAGTTCCTCGGCTGGAGCCGGTTTGGCTTGGCGATCAGTTTTATGAAAAACGCGATGAGGATATTTACGACATCTCGCGATTCGAGTGTCGCGGCACTGGCGATGTTTGCCAGTGGTTTGGTCTATCCGCCGCAATTGATTTGCAGCACACGTTAAACGCAAATCACGTTCAGCGCTATCAGACATCGCTTGCGTTGCTTCTTCGCGATAAGCTCTCCGAGCGCTTTCCCGTGCAATTTCGCACGCCATCTCCGGAGGATGTTCCGTCCGAGCAACTGACCGCAATTCTGACTTTTCACTTCGCCGAAGAACATTTGAAGGTAAAAGATTTGCGCGCCGCCCTTTGGGAAGACCATAAAATCTGGATTCAGCCGGATAACATCGGTTCGCAACCTGGGCTTGGTATGCGCATTTCGTGCCACTATACAGTTACAGTCGAGCAAATCGACAAGCTTGTCTCCGCGCTGGGGAATTATGTGCTTTGACGAACTGAGCTAAAGGCTTCGGGAACCTTGGTTACTGCGCCTGTGCGCATCGTTCTGAATCTTCCGAAAAGTAATGAGCATCGAAAGGTGAGCTATAACCGTTATACTCATCTTCGATGCTCCTAGATGCTAACCATGCGTCGATCTCTCAATCCTACGGAAAAGCTTCTGATGCAGAGCGTGCAGGAAAAATTTGATTTTTCTGATTTTGTCCCGATGACGGGAATGCAAAATCGTCACCTGATGACGATTCTTGCAAGCCGCTGGCTGCGCAGGTTTCCCTCGCTTCTCGAAAATCAAAAACAGCATATAATCGAAGTCGATCAAAAAGCGAGCGTGCTCGTAGAGACTAACTACGTTCCTAAATCTTTGGAAACTAGAGAACGCTCGATCGTCGTAATTCTGCATGGACTGGAGGGATCGAGTCGCTCGCATTATGTCATGGGGCTCGCAGAAAAGCTCGTCGCCAACGGGATCAGCGCCGCTAGAATGAACATGCGAAACTGCGGCGGTACAATGCATCTCTCGCGAACGCTCTACAATGCCGGTCTCAGTGCTGATCTTACTCCGGTATCCGAATACTTCCTCAATGAAGGTTTCGATAACGTTTTCTTCGTCGGTTTTTCTCTCGGCGGCAATGTTGTTTTGAAAGCGGCGTCAGAGCTAAGTCTTCGTGGTAAATCATGGCTCAAAGGTGTATGTGCGATTTCTCCATCGATTGACTTGCACGCATGCGTCACGGCCCTCGAGCAGTGGTACAACCGCATCTATGAGCTCAACTTCCTATTTTCGCTCAAGTCTAAAATAGTAGAGAAAAACAAGCTTCAACCCGGTAAGTACGATTTGTCGTTCCTTCCAAGAATCAAAACAGTCCGGAATTTCGATGACATCTATACCGCGCCGGATGGCGGTTACCTGACGGCAGGCGATTATTACAGTCGTGCCAGCGCACTGCCCTTGGTGCCATCCATCGAGCAACCGGTTTTAATAATAACCGCACAAGATGACCCGTTCGTACCATTCAAGTCGTTTCTTTCCAAAGATTTGTCCGGCAACAATGTCACCCTCCTGGCGCCAAAATATGGTGGACATGCCGGTTTTGTTGGATCGCGTAGAGCTTCAAAGACGAGTGAGCGAAATCGGTTTCTAAATAAAGAAGCTGATGAAAACCCTGGATCAAAGGCAACCGAAAATCTGATTACGATACCGAATGTGGTATCGCAGACCGACCGCTTTTGGGCGGAAACCGCTTGCACCGATTTCTTTCAAAAATTGATGTAACTAAGTTTCGTTTATCAACCGAGTCCGGTCGGATGAGGTTCGACGGTCTTGCCTGTTTCTTGCTGCAAGGTTCGCGCAGGTCCAGCGAAAGATTACTAACCTTTTGACATCCTGGTGGTCAATTTCGTTGCTTGGTTAAGAAGAAAGTGGGCGTCTGGAAAGATTTACTGTACTATTTGTTCTGATGAGAGGACGTTGTTCAATGTCCAATCGGCAGGTCACGTGTACTTAGTAGATTCAGGCAAATCCGTGGCAAGTCTATTTCAATCCGTTTTCCAGGGAGGAAGGGTAGTGAAAAAGTTTAGTTTAGGAGCAACTGCTCTTGCTGTAGTCGCAACTGTCGGCGCATTCGCAATGCCAGCAATGGCAGATGACGAGCCGCTCGATAAAGTTACACAAGGTTCATTGATGGTTACACGCGTTGGCGGCATGGGCGCTGGCGTCGTAGTAGGCACCCCGATTGCTGTAACCAAGCGCGTACTTCACAGCTACAAAGCGCTCACCCAAGATGCAGCTGACAAAGTCGGCGGCAAACTCGGCGGCAAGGACAACGGTCCTGTCTGCGCAGTAGTTTCCATCGCTACCTTACCGGCAAGCCTTGTTGTAGGCGGTCTCAAAGGCGTCTATTACGGAACCAAGAACGGCGTAACCAAAGGTTTCGACGCTCCGTTCGCTCCGGACAGCTACAGCCTCGGCAATCTCGAAGAGTAATTGCTCGAATAGTAATTGCATTTAAGAGTTCAAAACTTTTTAGCGGTGGCCCCAGGGTCACCGCTAATTGTTATTATCAAAGAGTTTTAGAGCCCGTGAGAACTTTGTTGTTATGACAGAAGCTGAAACCTTGGTTGCCTGGATGGAGAAAGTAAACCGTTGCAAGGGACGCAAGGAGATCTTTGCGGTCCTCGATGATTTCCGAAAGCACAACTGGAGCGATGAAGAGTGCTCGCAGATGGGCAAACATTACATTCGGATCATCTCAGCCATGCCGGAGGAAAAAGGCGCTGATGATGACAAGGCGAAAGGCGGCGAAGGCGAGAAAGAAGCCGACGGACCTGTCTGGTACGAAAAGATGTAGAGCAGATTGGGCGCTTATCTGTTGAATTCGGCCCAGGACGGACGAGTGTCGAAACTGTTGCGCGTGTCGGATTCTTTCTTATCGAGTACTTCCATTTCTTTCTCGAATTCAGACTTCTTGCGTTTGAAGATTTCGGTTATTTTGCGTTTTTCACCATCAGGTTTCTTCGCGTCGGCGCTGCGTTCTTCTTCTATCGGATCGCTCGAATCTTCCTTCTCAGCACCGTCAGCACTGGCAGTCTTCTCCGTGTCGCTGTCGTCCGGCTCTTCCTCGTCATCCTGGTTTTCTTTCTTCGGATCCTGGTTGGGATAGAGAATTTTCTTTAGTGCCAGGACCTTGTTGCCGAGCCGCTCGAGATGCACAGGATCCGGATCCTCCTGGCGGTCTTTTCTGAGGGTATAGGCTTGCTCAAGCAAACTCAGAGCCTCGAATGAGCGCTTCTGAACCAGGAAGATTCGCGCCATTCGTTCCAGGCTGCTGATGACTTCCAGGCTGTCGTCGCCGAGTCTTTTGGCGGTGAGCAGACTGTCTTTGTACTCTTGCTCGGAATCTACGTAGTTACCATTTTCAAATTGTTCGTCGCCTCGGTCGAGGTGGTTTTTCCACTTCACTCTTAGTGTCTCGAGATCCTCACCAATCGGTGCTTTCGGTGGTGGATTCAAGTCGAGCGCGGTAGCCTGAGCACTCTCTAGTTTTGCTCGACCACCCTTCGACTGCTGTTTTCCTTCGGTATCGAATTTGGTATCAAGACCGATAGTCGGAGGCAGGGTTAGCGGCTCTTCTTCAGCGCTGTTCTCGACGTATCCTTCCTGCTTCTTTGGCTTCGGGTTCGCTTCAGGCGGGTGAATCATTCCCTCTCCTGAAATGCTTGCTTTCGATGGCAGTGCCGCCGTGAGTGAAGTGGTGTTGGCTCCGGCCGTCAGTTTCTCAGTTTCAAGTAATGCGCAAACTTCCGCGATCTTCGCGCGCGCATCAGTACCATCTTTCAGGCGCATCGCTTCCATGTACTCGACGAATGCGCCTTTGTAATCTTTTTGGGCTTTCAGCTCGTCACCAAGAGCGATGCGGACTTGCGCAGATTCAGGATCCTTCCCCATCTGAGTCAGCATCGAGTTGAGATTGCGTCGGGTTGTCGCTTGCTGCGAAGAATAGAACATTGCTTTTCTAAACTGCGCCGCTGACTGTTCCGGATTGTCGACTGCAAACTTCATGCCTTGATTGTTGTAGGCGGTGGCAAGGTTATCCTTTGCGTACGTGTAATTAGGTTTTTTCTTGGTGAGTTCTTCAAGAATCGAGATTGCCGAGGCAAACTCACCGGCTTTGATTGCCCGCGCCGCGCGATTATTCAGTTTGGCGAGGTCGGCGTTCGAGAGTTCCACTTGAGTGCCACTAAATGCGGCGGCAACTTGCGAACCGATTGCGGCTGCCTGTTTTGGATCCATTTTCGTGACTTGATCCATATATTCTTTCGGAACATACTTCGCCACTTCCGATTTGGCATCGGGATCGAGAACCAGCAATTGGTTGAAATCTGCGACCGACCCTTGATAATCGCCCATCTTGAGCTTCAAAGAGCCGCGGTTTCTGTAGGCGTTGAGATATTTCGGATCCAGTTCCAACGCTTTATTGAAATCCTGCAGTGCCTCATCATATTGATTTAGACGTTTATGACACCACCCGCGGTTCAGATATACCTGCGGTTTGGACGGATTCAGTTTAATCGCGCTCGTATAATCAGCGATTGCACCATTGAAATCGCCTATCTGGCGTGAGGTCCAGCCCCGGTTTACAAATACGTCGAAGCTGTTTGGATCAATCGCGAGCGCTTCGTTGAAGCTGTTGATTGCCTGACGGTAATCCTTTTCTTTGGCCTGGTTGATTCCTTTTTTTATGAGCGCGGAGACTTGTGCGCTCTTCGAAGGTGCCGGCGCGTCGGCTGCCTGAGCATCCAGGCACGGTGTCAGTACCGCTAGCAACAAAGAGTAGGTAATAAATTTAGTTTTGCGATTGCGCATTTGATATCTCGTTTAACTACGTTCCGATCCGCGCTCGACTGGCAATCTTGAATCAATTGACCATTCAATCATCGAACCGTCGTACACCCTCAGGACCTGCCCCGTATATACTTCGTGGAGAAGTGCTACCGTTGCTGCCCTCACCCCAACCTCGCAGTAAGTCGCTACTGATTTCGCGCTCGCGAAGCTATCCGGGAGAAGTGTAGCGTACTCCTGCGCGGATACAAAGTGCTTTCCATCAGGTTGAAAAACCGCGTCAAATGGCAGTAAACGGGAGCCGGGTATACGGCCGGTTCTGGGCTGATACCAGAAAAGACCGCCTGCGAACTCTTTCGGGCTGCGGGTGTCGATTAGGAGAGGAAACTCATCTGTGTTTAATTTGACCACCAGATCTGACGTAACGCATCGGCGCTCCGGCTGAAGCGAAATCTCGAATGAACCTCTAGGAGATTGTTTCACGCCTTGCTCGAAAGGCAATTCGGCGTCGAGCCAGGCTGGAAATCCTCCGTTTAAAATGCTCACATGTGGCGCGCCAAGATACGCAAACATCCAGGCAATCCGCCCATCTCTCCCTTTCGATGCCCTTGCTGAGGAATAGACGACTATGTGCGAATCCCTTACCACGCCTAACTCTTCGAGGCGTTTTCGAAACTGACCGCGCTCCGGATCGTCGAGCGCTCCCCAGTATCCCGGACTGGTTAGAATTTGTTTAATCGGAGGCTTTGGAGTTTCGCACCAATCCTCCCACGCCAGCCGCACGGCGCCTGGGATATGTGCTTCCTCGTATGCATCAATAGCCCGGCAATCGACGATAGTTACCTCGTCGTTACCGAGCAACGGATACAATTCTTCCACCGATAAAATCGAAATTGCCATTAGTCACCTTAAACGGCTATGGAAGCGCCGCGCCGACGGAATGTGAAAAACTTATTTTCAGCGGTCCGTCGAAGTAATGCAAGGCCGGCAATGTACTAAACTAACCTAATGTCTCAACCGCATGTTTTCAGTTTGCAGACAGCCGAGCAGGCTTTCAGCGTCTCGATTATCGAGGACGCTCTGCTGGATAATGATTGCTCGACTGATGTACGCGAACAGGAGTTGCTTAAGAGGATCGTAGTTCTCCAGGCAAAAAACAAAATGCTTGAAGAGCGCGGCAAACTTCTCGCGCAAGAACTCGACATCTTTCGTCAAAGACGGCTAGTCTACTGGTCTGACAGATTTCGCAACAAATTCGACGCCTGGCATATGATGCATCCGGCGTTTGAGGAATTGAAAGATGACACCATAGTTTTTCAAGGCGATTTGAAAAAGTTTCGTCTGCTGCCGAGCGTGAATCTCGTGCGTGTTAGCAGCATGCAATATCTGCTCGACCTCGGAAGAGCCGGTCTCAGTGCAATTCTTCTTGCACCGATCGTCGACATGCCTTCGACTTGCGGAGAGATATGTCTGCGAATAATCGGTCCAACATCGGAAGTGGAACGTGAGGTTTCCTTTCCACTCTCGGAATTGAGTGAAGAACGTCCTTGCGAGTTTAGGTTCCCCTCGGTTGGACGACTCTCCGAAAAGCCTCTCATCGTGCATATCTTCGTGCAAAACGTCGATGTTCCGGTGCGCATTTTTGAGTTGCGCAGTTATCCGCTTTTCGGTTTTGCAAGGTTGAAACGAAAACTTTTTGCCGGTTACAGGTTCGACTGAATTACTCAGCGAACGTTCACGAATCGATGAACCGCGCCCTTGTCTCAGGGCTTGGAAGCATGCATTGGTCGTGTTTTCCGAACAGCTTATAGCGGATCTTTGCGACTGTTTCATAACCGAAGTCTCGAAGCGGTTTTGGAAAGACTTTGATGAAAAACGCGGCCGGTTTTATCCACGGTTTCAACTGAGAGGTGGTGAATGCAACTGCATCAGACTTGTTGAAAAGCCGCTCTTCCTGCCCGTTTCCATAGTTCGAGAGAACGTACACAGTATTCAGATCTTCGGCATTTGCTCCGCGACGGGCCAGCGTGTTTTTGGCAAATTCACTCTGCAGTGCCGCGAAAAAGAACAGTCCATTTCTGTCATTATCAATCACGAACTGGATGAACTTGTTGCACAAACCGCACACGCCATCATAGAAAATGACGTGCTTACCAACCGCGTCAGGATACAACTCATCGGAGTTGTGGATGTGATGCTGTTGATTTCCAGTTGCAGTCAAAATGGTTATCCGACTTTGGTGCCTTTCGAGTTGCCAGTACAAGAATTCGATCGACTCTTTCGTATATCCGAAAAGCTGCATTCTTGCGGTGGTTCCTACACATATTTTACTTCTTTTCGGAACTGAGTAATTTTATATCTAATAGTTGATTAGCAAAACTGATCATGTCGTGGTAAATATAGATGAGCGGAATTCTCCTGTTCCGGGCAGTCTAAGTTAAGAGGTTCAACTAAAATGCGCAAAGTCATGCTATCGACATTAGCAGCGTTCTTGATTTCGGGCGTTATTGCAGCTCCATCCAATGCCGATGCTGGCGAAATGGGCAAGGCTATGATCAAATTCCCGATCACTATGACATCATTCGCAGCCGGCACCGCGATTGGCACGCCGATTGCAATCATCAGAAAATCCAGCGCCAATACTAAAGAAACGTATGGTAACTACAGCGATGGTGGCATGATCAAAAAGGGCGGCGGTCTCATGATCGCTCCCGGAGTCGGCATCATGAAAGGTTCGTACCAGGGCATTCAGCTTGGACCGAAAAATGCATGGGCAAACTCCAGCGAACATCCGTTCAGCAAAGATGTATTCAGTCTCGGCGACCTCGACTAGTTCGAGCTAGCAATGGCTGGTGGCTCGTTCGAGCTACGTGAATAAAGGACTTAAACCTCCCCGTGTGCGGAATGCACGTGGGGAGGTTATTCTTAGAAGAACGCTTGAGCGGTTTGGATGGGTGTGAAAAATCAGGCTGGATGAGCTATTTGTTTTTCAGCCCACTTGCTCGATTACTCGTCTGAAACCCGGACAAGCCGCCTCTTTCGGAAGGTCGTTCCTAAAGCGTAAATTGGTTTCTCAATCGTGATTGGACAGTTCTGGTTATTCGTAAACGTAAAGCAGGCTGCCCGTCTGGGGCATGTCGGCTGGGGCTTTATGTTGGAGGACGAAACCTTTATGTTCGGTGCGACCGATCACTTGTATCGACACCATGAGATGGACTTGCCTGCCTGGATTGACTATATGTCGGTCGCGCCAGGCGAGCACACTGATTGGTGGTGCGGATATGGTACCAGAGAAGAAATGCTGACTGCGATGTCGAACTCCAGGGAGCACATCTGGTATCACAAAGCGAAGGCCGTGAAAGTCGCGAATTGTGATCCGGGTGCTGGCAAAAAGGCTGCGATGTTTTCGCAACACTGCGGCTGGTCAGTTCTTTCGAATAACTGCGTTCAGCAAACCTGGGAAATTATGAGAGCTTACGGGGCTGATCGAGTTATACCGAATCCGTGGGAAAACCCATTCAATCTCATTCCGCGCGTTTGGTTCAAATCTTTTGAAGGCGAAACCGTTCAGCTCAATCCCGATTCGCGTTAAATTCCGAATTGCGATGACCGGCTCTAGAAGTGCAATCCGCCAAGACCACCGATGCCAGGAACCGAATACCCGGGCATAAAACCGCCACCATAACCACCATAGCCGTAACCACCGTAGCCGCCATAGTTGCCGTAATTCCCATAACCGCCGTAACCACGTCCGCTCCATGACCCGGTCGACATTTTGTTCATCACCATGGCGCCAGCTGCCATCGTACCTACCGTCATCAAGGATTGTGCCAGCCCCTTCAGAAGCGGATGTCCGTGTTTTTGGTTTTCGTCCGGTTGGGTTTGCGCAGTAGTGGTTGATGTCTGGGAATTGATTTGATTCTGGTCCACCTGCCCGCTGTAGCTGGATTCGTTGCCGGGCGAATTGATGTACGGGTATGAACTTTGTTGTCCACCGGCTGGGTAGTTGCTGCCGTACTGACCTCCGGCACCATATTGGCTTGTACCGTAGCCTCCGGCCGCGTACTGACTTGATTGAGCCTGCGGTTGCGAAGAGCCTTGAGGTGGCCAACTGGGGAAGTTGCTTCCAGCCGCACCGGCAGCGCCTGTCGAAGCCGGCGCTTGCATGCCCGTTTGTCCGGCAACGGTTGGGGACGCTGGATTCGAGCTGTGCATGAGCTCCACTGCGTTCACGAGAACTGCGATCTGACCTTGAAGTGACGTATTCGGGTCGACCGGTTCCGTTGGAAACACTGTCGATTCAAGTCTCTTCAAGCGATCGATAAGGGGAACGCTGGGGTTCGATTGCGCGCCATAAACATGTTGCTCAAGCCAGCCGACCCGCATGGCGTCTGGTGCGGCTGCCGACGGTGCGGCCCAATAGTCCTGTTGACCGCCGCCCTGATATGCCGGTTGTGGCGGATTCATGCCGTATGAACCGGAGCCGCCACCATAAGAAGTTTGAGCGCCACCGCCGCCATAGACTCCGCCGGGCGCACCGTATTGGCTCCCACCGGGACCCTCGGCATATGCGGGCGCCCGCACATTGTCGCCGTCGTCCGGCGATGAGTAGTGATAAACGTTTCTGGGATCGACGAGTTCGTCCACCGATTTGTGCATGTGCTTCTGCACGTACTCGTCCAGTTTGCTGACGCGCTCGCTCAAATCAGGATTGGTTGATGCCGATTTGAATGCTTTTATTTCGAGTTGATCGAGCCGCTTGGATAGCGGTTCTCCCTTGAATGTTTTTCCAAGAAGCAACTGTTCGATCGCATCGACCTTTGGATAGTCAGAATTGTCGCCGGCTGAATTGTCTGCCGTTTGTTGGCTCTGCTGGTTGTCATCTCCGGAGTCGCTTTGTCCAGAACCAGCGTTTGAAGAACCAGAATTGCCAGTTCCCGGGTCGGCCGGCAACTGCTCGTTCGGCAACGATGCCATCAAAGTTTGCATGCGCTCTTCCTGATCGCCCTGGTGAGCCTCTCCGAAGATTAGCTTCTCAAGCCGTTCGATACGAGCTTCCGGCGTATCCTTGGGATATGTTTGCTCGAAAAAACGCTTCTCAAGCTTGTCCAGGCTCTGGATATCTGCCTTACTCAAGTCCGCCGCCGATGCGCCTGGGGACAAGAATACAGTCAATGCTATCGCCGCGCCGGCGAGCCACCGGGCGCTCTGCGATTTGCGACTCGGATTAAGCGCGCGCATGTGCCCTCTAAAGGCTGCGATTATAACGCACCACCTGGTTTAAGGCGTTAGACGTATCTCGTATAAAAAACCAAAAAGCAGTAAACGCCTGTCAACCAGGCGCTTACCAACCACTCGCTGCTCACTCAAAAAACTTACAGTTTGTAGAACCAATCTTGTTCTACGTTGTTCTCAACTTCAGGCGCGAAATTCAAGTCGTCGCCCTCCAGGATAAATCCGCAAAGCATCGCTTGAACTGCCGGATTATGTCCACTTGGTTTTGGTAAATCTTGTTCGGTCGTGGCGCGCTCAAAGTCCTGGAAAAATTTTGCACGCACGTTTTGCGCTAATTTGCCGTTCATAGTAACAACCCCCACCCAGGCAACCCGCCAGGGCTCAGTTCATTTGAAGAAACATCCAATTCCGATGTTGAGATATTACTTGCCAAGTGTGACCAAAGTGTTCCTTTTTCCTACTATATGCCGGCGTGCTACGCGACACGCGACGGCTTGCTACTATATGCCAGCGTGCTACGCGAAAGCGGTAGAGGCTGACTTGGCAGGGCTTTCAGGACTTTGCCAGGGATGCATTCCCCCATTTTTCTGGCGTTTGGCTATGTCACGATGACGAAATTTCGTAAATGCGTCATTGCAGCGTAGACAACGACCGACACTTAATCGATCCAGAAGACACCTAAACCGAAATACGTCCCGCCGCAAGATGAGACACTGCTCCACCGCTTCGTCGTAGCGGAACAGTTACTGATCAGGTCGAGCAGTTTCGCTGCACCTTTATATGTATGGATTTAAAACTTGAGTGCGTTTTTTTTGAGAGGAACCTGGCGAGCGCTAATCGATTTCGCTGTGAGCTGGTTTCATTCTCAAAATTTGCCTTTGCTGTCTATCGTGCGATGACGGAATTCACAAAATCCGTCGCTCTGGCATAGCCAAGTGACCGAAGTTTCCGGAGGTTTGTTTGGGACTGAGCCCTGAAACCCTTGCCCTGAATGGCTTTATGGATCTGTCGCTTACGTCAAGGCGTAGTAGGCATCTTCGGGGTGTAGTAGGCATATTCGGGGCGTAGTAGGCATATTCGGGGTGTTCGGGGGGATATTGCTGACTATCTGAGAGCGGAGATAACCATGCCGATTGAGGTGGTGGCTATCATTGAAGCAAATACTATAAGAATCATTTTTCGATCTCCTCGGGTTTCAGGTGTTCGAGAGCTTGACAATGTCTCGACTTTCGACGTTCTGATCCCCTTACTGCATCCATCTGACAAATAGGTAGACGCGAGTCTAAAGAGTGTGTTTCTTGGATTAGAAAAATGAAATATATACTGGGCTAATTATAGAGCGGATTTATGCCATAGCCGACGCCATGCACCGTTCGGATAATTGACTCGTCCTTCTTATCCTTATCCAGCTTTTTTCTCAGACGCCGGATGCATGTATATATCGCGTCGAGCGAAACATCGGAACTGGCGTCCCAGAGCTTTTGCAGCAACGTCTCGGCGCTGAAGACCTGGTTTGGATTTTTCATGAAAAACTCGAGCAACGTATATTCCATAGGTTGTAAATGGACTGCGACGCCATTCATATATACAAGTCTTTTTTCTTTGTCGATAGTCAGCGGTCCGGCAGTCACCACATCTGGTGCAAAATTTGTGGCTCGACGAATCATCGCGCGCAGGCGTGCGGCAAGTTCTTTTGGATGAAATGGCTTGGTCAAATAGTCGTCGGCGCCGGCGTCCAGACCTTCTTCTTTGTCCTGGACCGTGTTTTTTCCGGTAAGCAGGATGATTGGAGTGTTGCCACCCTTCGCTCGAAATTTTTGACAGACTTGAACACCTGTCATCTTCGGCAAATCCCAGTCGAGAATTGCGACATCGTATTCAAACGCCATCAAATTCTCGAAAGCCGACGCACCATCAGTCACCGCTTCGACTACGTTCTTTTCGAACTCGAGCCAGTCTCTAATCGTGGCAGCGAGCGCTGTGTCGTCCTCTGCTAGTAGAATTTTTGCCATTGAAACCGATTCTATATTACTTCCACTAACTCACTCAACAGTCTACTTCACTGCTGCTGCAAGCGCATCGATCTCTCGTTGCTGATTCGCTGCATCTTGTCGCATTCCGGCGGCGGCGTAGCGAACCATCAACTCTTTTTTTAGAGGCAAAGCATCTGCAATTCGATTGGTTTGCATATACGCAAATTGCAAGTAGAAAAGTGTTGCCGTTAGCAAGTTTGGATCGTCACATTGTCTGGCAAACGGCACGCACTGTTCCAGGAACGAAACAGCTTCAGCGTAATTCTTCTTCTCGACCAGCGCTTTCCCGTATCTACAGAGGGTAATTGTAATTTCGTTCGCCGTTAAATGTCTGCTGTGAGTGCAGACGTTGGCCGACTGTTTCCATAACGCGAGTTTGTCGGCATCGCGATTCATGAATCTGTAAACGTCCGCTAACCGCTCGTATGCATGCACTATCGAAAGATTGTCCACATGCTGATTCTGCAGATAAAGCAAACCGCGTTGAGCGAAGTAGAGTGCTGCAGTTCGAAGCGGTTTTACAACCTTCTTGTTTGAAGACACACTGAGACTGCCCAGTTCGAATCCGTATTCGCTCATACAAGTTCCCGTCTTCGCTACTTTCGTTGCGATCCACTCCTTTTCGGCCAGGGCTCGTAACTCCTTAAACCTTGTCTCATTTCCCCTGGCGAGTTCAACGACACTCTGGCGCACTATTATTTCGGCCCGTCCGAGCAAATTGAACATGGCCTTATCCTTGACGCGAAGCGCTTCTGCAAGATTCTTCGAGGCGCTGTCAAGTTTATTCTCAACAAGATCGATATCTGCGAGTCTTGTCAAAATCGGCACCAGATCTTGGTAATCCGGACCGAGTGGTTTCAAAATCTCGAATTCCTGCATCGCATATCCGCGAGATTCTTCGAATTTTCGCTGACGCCAGGCAGAGTCCGATAAGTGCCTTAAAGTTATCGTGTAGAAAGGGTGGTCTTTTCCGAGTTGCTGGGCTAATCGCCAGGCTTCGTGCAGCTTTGCAATGGCTTGTGGTGACTCACCGTAGTCACGCTCACGCTGAGCTTTGAGGATAGTTCGCTGCCACTCTAAAGTTCCAAATCCGATAGACCTCGCATTTTGCGAAGCGAGGGCAACGAGGATAAACACCGCGATGCCGGATGCAGCAATTTGCACCGCAACAGTTGTTTTCCTACGTTTTCTCAGTGTTGGAATCAAGGGTCTAACCTGAATTGTGGTCGGTTTTGATCCAATATGGCAAGGGTATGAACGATACATTCCTGGTCACATCTACGTTCTTCCCTGTTTTGCAACGCATCTGCACTGTTAGGCGAATAATTTGCCGCTCCGTCTGAAGATTCACCATAAGGGGCTTTTCATAGTCGCCGTCCCCCTCGTAGTGGGGACGATTTTCATGCTGTTTTTGTACGCAATGCTAATGCAGTCAGAGAGCGAGGCGCGCGACGAGTCTCATGCCAACGACGTTTTGCACTCCGTGTTTATTCTTGGACGAGAACTATTCGACGGCATAAACACGCTGACAGCCTATTCTTATAGCAAGTCTCCAGCCATGGAGAAGAAGTATCGTGACAGCAGAAAAAGGATAGTGACTGAGTTTGCACTTCTGCGAAAAAATCTGGCAGACTATCCCGATCAATTGAAACAGGTTGAGCGCACGGAACGCGTAGAAATGCGTGCACTCAAAATGTGCGATGGATTATTCGATGCTTTTCAAAACCAGCACGACACAGACATGATGACCATGATGAATATTCGCGGAATGCGAAATCAAATGGAGGCGCTTGTCGAACAAACTACGATTGAGCTGCGCGAGTTAAACGGACTCGTTCAACGTCAGAGTGGTGCTAAATCCGATGCCGCCGTCAAATGGCGCAGCAATGCGAAAGTTCTCTTGCTGTGGGGCGTTGGGCTTAACGTTGCATTGAGCGTTATCATCGTGCTCTACTTCAGCCGCGCGATTACTGATCGGTTGAAAATTTTGATGAGTAACGCAAAACGCCTTGCCGGTGCACTTCCGCTTTTGCCACCGATTCCGGGCGATGATGAGATATCGGAGCTGGATAAAGTGTTTCATCAAATGGCCGAAACAGTTGAAGAGTCTAAAGCGAAACAAAAAGCGCTGGTGGATAACGCTGTCGACGTGCTTTGTTCAATTGATGCCGCCGGCATCTTTACCAACGTCAGCCCTTCGTCGGAATCTGTTTGGGGATACAAAGATAGTGAGCTTGTCGGCAAATGTTTCACCGAGATCATAGTTGAGGACGATATCGAAGATACTCTCAACGCACTCGATACTATAAAACTTTCAGCGTCTTCGATGCCGATAGAAAACCGCGTCGTCTGCCCGGATGGAAAGATCATTAGTGTTCTCTGGTCGGTGTTCTGGTCTGAGTCCGAGGATATTCTATACTGCGTCGCTCACGACATTACGGCCCGGAAGATGTTCGAGAAAGTTTTGAAGGAAAGCGAGGAGCGTACGAGAACCATTATGGAAAGCCTTCCCGTGGGACTTGTCGTCATCGATGAGAATGGCAAGATCAGACTTGCAAACAAAAAGACTGAATCAATGTTCGGCTCCCGCCAATCGGATTTGGTTGGGCGCAACCTTTCTACACTTTTGAAGAGCAATGATACTCCGCCGAAAGAAGGCTGGATGGAGGAGCTGATTAATAGCTCCTCCGGCCACATTATGGAGCTCAGTGCCGTTCGCAGGGATAATCTCTTCGAGTTTCCTGTAGAACTGTCTTCTAATAAAACGCAAATGGGAAACAAAGACGCTCATCTTGTTGCGATGCTCGACGTTTCTGAGCGCCATGAGATCGAACGCCTCAAGCGAGAATTCGTGGCGATGGTGAGCCATGATTTGAAGACGCCACTATCATCGGTGCGCGGTATGCTCGTGTTACTGTCCGCCGGGGCGGCAGGAGAACTGCCTCCGAAAGCCGGACCGATAGTTCAATCCGCTGAGGAACAGCTCGAGCGCCTTATCAAATTGATTAACGATTTGCTTGACGTTCAAAAAATGGAGTCCGGTAAGTTTTCCGTCGAATTGAAAGACGTCAGTATTCGTGCGCTATTGGAGGAGTCCTTTGATGCTGTCGAGCAGGTCGCAGACGATAGTGGCGTGACCATCGAAATCTCCGGTGGCGATGAGCGAGTCCTCGCCGATCCTGATCGAATTTTGCAAGTCATAATCAATCTCCTCTCCAACGCAATTAAGTTCTCTCCGCGCGAGAGCAAAGTCAATATGCGAATCGTCAATGAAGCGGATTTTGTTGAAGTGCGTGTCGAAGACCAGGGACGTGGCATCAAAAAAGAGTTTCAAGAGACGATTTTTGAGCGGTTTAAACAGGTTGAGAAACTCGACTCCACTGAGAAGAAAGGCACAGGTCTGGGTTTGGCAATTTGCAAAATGATCGTAGAGGAACACGGCGGATCTATTGGAGTGGTCAGCGAAGATGGAACGGGCAGCACCTTCTGGTTTCGCTTAAAGCACCCGCCTGCTTGAAGGTTGTTGCGTTATCATATTGATTCAGTTCAAAAGGATTTGGTTATGCAAAAACAGAAGATCGCTGGCTGCATTTCGCCCCGGACTACTCGCATCATATTTGGTGCCTCGCTTTTGAGCTTTAGTTGTTGCTTTGCCACAACAGTCGCTAACCTGCATTCTGCGGACGCTGCGCCGGCAAACAAAAACTCCGTGGCGAAAAACACAGTGAAGAAGCCTGCCTCAGGACCGGTTAAAACTGAAGCACAGGCAATCAACATAGTTTCGGCTAGACCGGAAGTCAAACAGTTTGTAGCGAACATCAAGAAGAGCGGGCGAAAAGGCAGCAGTAGCCACATTGAGTTTGATCGCAAAGAGAATGGAGCGTTTGTCATCCATGTATACGAATACGTTCCGGACGACGAAGAATCCGGTCACACCGCAACGATGAACTGGTATCACGTAAATGCCAAAACCGGCAAAGTTACGACCGAGTTTTAACTCGTACCATATTTAGTTCTAAGAGTAGTGGACATGCTCCAATTCCTGGTTAAGAGCATGCCCACCGAATCAGGATACCGGCTCATGGAGCCGGGTCCGGGAGTAAACTCACCGGTATGCGCAGCAGCCCGCACCCTGAATTGGCGCGTAAAAGCTGTGAGTTGTTGAACGCTTTCAGCGCTCTGCCGTACAAACTTTTCTAGCAAAGCTGTTTCCAACAATTCAAGGGGAAGCTTTATTTCACGGTATACTTGTGGCATTTAAACTTACAATGCTCTGTCCTACGGAGTCAGGCAGCTTTAATCCGGAGTTACGCTATGTTTCCGTCTCGTCCCAGGTTGATGACCTTAAGAAGAGTCACTGTGGCAATCCTGCCGGCGATTTCCTTTGCGCTTTTGATGTCGGCCTGCGGTGGAAAGTCCGCGCTTGAACTTCGGCGACTTGGTGTTGATGCGTACAACGACGCGAATTATGCTGAAGCCGCCCGCTTCCTCGAAGACGCGATTATGCGTGATCAGAAGGACGAGATTGCGCACAAATATATGGGGCTGACAAACGAGCGGCTCAAGCAGTTTCCGCAGGCGCGTGAGCAATATGAGTGGCTAGTGAAAAATGCGGAAACCGAATCCAGTCGAAAAGAAGCGAAAGAGGACATAGAAAGGCTGGGAGCGCTGTGCAATGGCAAGCCTTTACCTCGCATCATCTTGCTGTCGACCGACTGCGACCACAGTAAGAGTTTTGATCCATTGTTCATGAAGGTTTGCTCGGATTACAAAGGAAAGTTCGACGTGCAGGTTCTCGACGTTCAAAACAGCGAGAACAAGGATCTGATGGAGTCTTATGTTCAATATTTGAACGACCGCTTTGCCGACTCCTGGACTGTGCCGATGTGCATGTACCAGTGCAAGCACGGTGTGATTAAGACGGCGGAGATGGGGGCTCAAACCGAGGAAGACCTGCGAGACTCCATAAAAGAGTTTATGGCAGAACTCGATAAAGAAGTCGAGCCTGGTTAGTGGTTGAAACCGATTGTGCGTTGGTTCCAACCCAGCTTAAAGAAGAGCATTCTTAACCGGTTCCATCGACGCCGTCGCGTAAGGTTTACCGGCTAAAGGCAATACTGGCTTGAAAAAGCCAGTTTAATCTCGATTGCCAAGAATTGGTCAACTTTGCTGTGTTAATTTGCAGTCCTGAGATTGAAATTGGTTTTTCTGGTTGTTGGTGGGGATTAGAAAATGATGCAAGCGCACAACTTTTATGGTCAAAACGTTCAGCATGTACAACAGCTTCATGGTGCTCAGCGGTTTCAAACCGCTCAAGCTCTTCAAAGAAGCCGAATCGTTGAGGACCGTCTTTCCAACGCCATCCAGAGCCTGGTAGTTCATGAAACGGCTCATGCTGGTTCCGAACCAGCACAGGGATTGCATGTTGAGCCTGATGGAGCGAGTAAGCTCACGCGCAGCGAATACGAAACACTTTGCGATGTAATGCTCGGTTTAACCGATAAGGCAATTGCAAAACGCCGCAATCTTTCGGCGCGTGGTGTCCAAAATCGACTTGCAGCGCTCTTCTCAAAAGTTCTTCGCGGTAGACATTCCTGGTTGCGTGAGTCGGCTTCAATGGACGTCTATAACTTACGGACTCGATTGATCTTCGAAGTTATTCGACGCGGGCTGATTGACAGCGAAGCGCTGGCCTCGCTCGATAACGAATTAGATAACTGGCTGACCGAACAGTTTGGAGTTTAGTTGCTCAAATCCCCAGCACGCAGGCTCGGTCGTCAGGGAGTTCTCACTCTCTGGCGGCTGACGCTTGCGCACCACAGGTGATGCTCAAGCGTTTAATCGTCATTTGTTGCGAACGTCGTCCAGCATCTTTTGCCAGGCCGGATGCTCTCGTATAACGGTCAATGCCTCTTGAAGCAGTGTCTTTCCCGGTTCTTTTTTAAACCAGGAAGAGGCGCCCGATGGGTGGGGCAGTGGTACAACGTCGCGTTCTCGACCGTGCCAATCGACCTTGATTGTCTTGCCGATCACGTCGGTCATCTGTTTCAACTCCACGAGTTGAACAATTGCCAGGCGACCCACAGGTATGATCAAATCCGGATCTAAGAGCTCGACTTCCCGATCGAGCCAGACTGAGCAATTCGCGATCTCGTCGTTGTTTGGAACGCGGTCGCCGCCAGTTTTACCCTTGCCTGGAAAACACCGGCATACTGCGCTTATGTAGGCGTGGCTGCGAAATTCCTCTTCCGTGATGCCGATAGTTTCCAGCCAGCGAAATAAAGTTTTCCCGGCTGTCCACGCGAAAGGTTTGCCCAATGCGCCTTCACGCGGACCCGGTGCTTGACCGATTAACAGTATCTTCGTCAAAACAGGACGATGTGTGACGACCGGACCGATCATGCCAGGACACTTTGTACAATCTTTGAGATGCGAAATGTGATCGGCTAAAAGGAGATGAGTTTCTTTTTTTCGTACCATTTTGATGCCTTGTTGAAAACGTTCCGGCGCTACTCACGCAAGAGTAAGCGCTATGGCTCCGTTTCATTTCGTTGAACGGTTCTGCCTTCCATTGACATTTTATGCCGAAAATCATTCGCTTGCACTGGGGTGATTTTATCGCATCCAGTTAAATCAACCCACGAAATTTGATCGCGCTTAAATATGTCGGGCAAGCACGCGACAGTTATGTCTGTTTTGGCAAGATGAAGAATAGTAAGGTTTTTCAAAGTCACCAGCGCTTTCACTGCTTCGTCTCCAGTTCTAGTATCAGAGAGATTGAGCTCCTGTAGATTATCGAGCTTCGACAATTTTTTGATACCGGCATCGGTGACTCTAGTGGCGCTGAGATTCAATTTGATAAGTTCAGTCGCTTTGCCGATGCCTTCAAGACCGTCGTCCCCAACATGGGTTGATGCAAGATTCAGATCTTTGATGCTTGTCTCGGCAAACTGTTTTGCACCCGCGTCGGTTATGTTTTCGTTTTCGCTCAGATCAACTGTTTCCAGCCTGGGGAGCCGTATGAGTGTTGCAATTAACTTGTCCGTTACTGGTGCTTCACTGAGGTTTATTTCCTGTAAAGACGGCTGCCCGTCCGGACCTAACATTTTGAGCAGATATGGACCGACGGCGTCATGAACATGCGTTTTTCTCAAATCCATGCGAAGAATATTCATGCCGGATAAGTACTTAATGCCCCGCTCCGTGATTTTATGCGATTGACCTAGTTCGACGTTTCGAACAAACGTATTACCTCTGGCTACCTTCAGAGCGTTGTCTGAAATGAATGGATCGTGATAAGACGAGAGCGTATGGGACGTTTGATCGAATTGACCTGCAAAAGCGTCGTCATCGAACACCTGCGCTCTATAGGGGTCGTCTCCTTTTCGAATTTCACCTGTTTTGGAAGCTTTCCTCTTAACCTCCTCAGTTGACTTTGTTGAATTTGAGCTTAGCCAGATGTAGCTGCCGACAAGAGGAACTGCCAGGGCGCCAGAAACGAGAGCCACCGCCAGTAGTGTCTTGGCTGTGAGCTGTTTGCCCTCTTTCTCTTCTCGAATCGCCGCTACGCTTGACGAAGAAGTCTGCTCACTCTGCGTCGCATGTGCGGCTAGATCGGCGGGGATTTCGGATTTAGAAGGAGTGACGAACAGACCTTTGTCGGCTGACTCAATCGCCTCTTTTAGCTCGACCATGGATTTAAACCGATTAGCCGGATTTTTTTCCAGTAGTTTCATGACGATCATCTCGAGATATGGCGAGATGATTGGATCTCCATCTGTCGGATTAATAGGCTCAGGTTTCGCATTCAGATGCATGAGCATCGTTTCCATTTTCGTTTCACCAACGAATGGAGGTTCACCAGTCAAGCAGTGGTACATCACGCAGCCCAGAGAATACAGATCTGAAGTTACATCCAGCTGTTTGCCCATCACTTGCTCAGGGCTCATGAAAGCGGGCGTTCCGACGGTCTCACCTGTTTTAGTCAGATGTTCGCGTTCATCATCCTCCTCTCCGTAAATTACTTTGGCTAAACCGAAGTCGAGAATTTTAGCGATGTCGGGTCCGTTTTCATTCGGGACCATCATGATGTTACTTGGTTTCAAATCTCGGTGCAGAATGCCCTTCGAATGAGCATGGGCAAGCCCGTCGCAAAGCTGCTTGATTACAAGCTTCGTGTCATCGACTGATAGCGAACCGACCTGGTCCAAGACATCAGAAAGCGGAGTGCCTTCGACGTAATCCATGACCATGAACGGTTGGTTGTCTTCGGAAATACCGAAGTCGTAGACTGCAATGATGTTTGCGTGTGAGATTCTGCCGATAGTAGTCGCTTCTTGCTGAAATCGTTTCACCGCAGTTGGTGTCATCAAATGCGAGTGAATCATCTTCACTGCCACCAATCTTCCAAGAGGCTTTTGCGTAGCTTTATAAATGACACCGGCACCACCCGCGCCAAGCACGGAAATAAATTCGTACTTGTCCTTGAGCGGAGTTCTTGGAATGTTGAAATCTGTTGTAGTTTTGGGAACAAAATTCACCGGCGGCTGTGGTGTTCTATGAGAACGAGCGGATGAGCCCCCCTGCTCAGGCAGGATGGCGCTGTCATCGCCAGTCTCGAAAAGACTGGTTTCGTCCTGACTGTCGTCGTGGCTGTATCGCCCCATTTCTCCTTCGCTCCGTCTTATTATCGGACGGTATACGAGCCTTTTGGCTGCACTGGCGCCTTGAGAATAACAAACCCGGTTTTCTATCACCAGAAACCAGCGTATCACGACATGAGCTACTAAAATTAGTTCGAGAAGGTGATTTTCCAGGGTTAGATTTTGAGGACTGAAACCGTGGCGGGGACACAACGAAGCGCGATTAAAAATCTCAAGCGAAGAATTTTAGTTGCATTTCTCTTATCAGCTGCAGCGGGAACGCCTGCCTTCGCGGATAACTGCTGTGATGCAAATCCTTCCCGCCTGTCTGAAACTCAACTTCGGGCTCGCATGGAGGCTCGAATTGACTCTGCAAACAGGCTGATCGCCGATGGCAAACGTATTACCGCTCGGTCGAAAACGCTGATGGATACCGCAGAATTATTGAGTAGACTCGACGAGAAATCCTCGCCGTTTCCTTCTCAACGCATCGCATCCGGTGTCACGACTCCTGATGTCTACCAGCTTTACGAGAGTCTCTTCAAGGAGTACTACCAGGCTCTCGCTCAATACAAAGAGCACCGTCAGGAGTATAACGCGCACGTAAATGCGTATCATCAAAGCTCTCAGCCCGAGATGATTGCGCCCACACCTACCGACAACACGAATGCTTCCTCATCCGCTACTTTCAATGGCATGCACGCATTGCGGTTTCAAGTCCAGGATAAGTGCCAGCAGTTGCAGCAGTTGGAGAGCCAAATACTCTCTAACGAACAGCAATTGCAGCAAATGATATCTAATCTGATAGTGTCGCAGCAGAAAGAGAGTGCCGCGATGTTCGCCTCAGCCTGGTCCGACGCCAACCAGTTAGCGCGGCAAAATGGAGTCCTCTCATCGCAGTTTAGCCATCAAGGTCTTCAGAAAACTGCTTCAGTGGCTAATTCTGTCCACAGTCTGATTGAACTTGCTAATCGCGACGGTGCCTATAGTGCTCACATGGAGGCATACAAGAATTTAGCCGACAGCAATAATGTCGAGCAAGAACTCAATAAACGCATGAACATCCATGGACAGTACGCCATGCGCTTTATGAGCGAACTTGCAGCGATGAGACCTCAGGGGCAAGAACCTTCCGCGCCTTCAGCCGGTGGTGCAACTGTCTATTCCGCCGCTGAACTTGCGCAGGAAAATGACGCGCTCGATCGAGAGTACGCTCATGTCCAAGATTTATTTTCCAAACTCGAAAGTGTCAGGCAGACGATGCCGAAAACATACAAGCCACAGGGAATAACCAAGTAGAACCGCAAGAGGTGCTGGCGTGGAAAACCTGTTATCCGTAGGAGATTGTGTCGGTCTGGCCATCAGGCAGTGTCGGCGCGACGTCAAATTTCTCGCCACGAAGTTATTGCTGCCATCAGTGATCGAGTTAGTCGGCAAGTTATTTTTGGTGTCAGGCGCCCGTGTTTTCCTCGCCTCTCTGCACGGCGGTATCCCTGGACCAGAGACGCTATCAGCGCTCGGACCTTCGCTAATCGGATTTCTGATTTGTATCCCCGCAGAAGTCTGGCTCACAATGCTTCAGCTTTCTTATGTGCGCATGGTGGTTAATCGAAGCACTGATTTCAATCTCGCGTTTAAACAGGTGCGTCACAAATTCTGGGCGGTGATTCTCTACGCTGTTGGTTATTATGCCGCTTTCTTCGTCTGGGTCTTCGCGTGGGCATTTATGTTCGGCATCGCCAGTTTTCTTGCCAAGGTCGGTGCGGGCGGCGCGGGTGGTGCGATTGTAATGGTGCCGGTGATTCTGGCTATGATCGTTATTGCGTTGATCAATCTGGTTCTCCTGCTTCTGCCCGGCTCGGTGCTCTTCGTTGTGCTCGCGTGCGAGGATAAAGGTTTCTTCCAAATAATTGGAAGAGCATACGCGATGACGTTCAAACGACTATTTCCGACCGCCGGTTTTTGCTGCGTGCTTTTCGTCACCTGGATGGCTTTGTTTTTGGCACTAACATCGGTGCTGCAGATCTTCTATGGCGCCGAGTACATGAAAGCCGGCGTATACACCGGCAAAAAACATGCAGGTGAAATTCAGATGCCGCTGTATGTGCAGATAATCGGTGGCAGTTGGAATTCGATCATTTACATGTATCTGATGCCCGTGTTCTTTCTCGCATCAGGCTATTACTATTACAGCCTGCGCATGAGGCTGGAGGGTCTGGACATTTCAAACGGGATCGAATTGCTCGAACAAAAGCGGAATGCCGTATCCGGCTGATGGTCTCGTTTTAAACGGCGAAATCGTTCGCTGCTCTATCAACGACCAGCGTCATCGAATTTGCGATTAGATTATTGAGCGTCGTTAGTGTTCGATGCAATCTTTGTCTGTTCGCATGCTAGTTTTACCATTCGCAAGCGCTTTTTAACTCCGCGCGACGTCTGCATTTTGGTCAGTTGTTTTGCAAACGGAACCGGTAGATCTATATCGACATAAGATGAGAGGCAAACGTTGGTGCCGAGCCCATCCGCGCTCGGTGTCAGAGTCCATTTGCCCTCGAATGCTTTAAACTTCTCGGAGCGAACCAGGTTGTATTCGATCTTCTTGAACGGCACGTAGACTTCTTTGTAGACGCATTTCGCATCGCCGATCAAAGGCAAATTATTGAATGTCTCTTCCAGAACGCACGACTGATTGCCATCGTGGGAGAGTTCTTTGACGGTGTCCTTCGTGCCTTCGCGCAGTTTCAAAATGGCGTTGTACACGGCTTCCGGTTTTGCTTTGACGAATATGTCCGAAGTGGACTGGCAGTTCTCGGCGAATGCAGGAAGTGCTGTCGCCGACAAAATTTGTGCTGCCACTACAGCCGGTATCACTTTTCGATTGCTATTCATATGAATGTCTACGCCGGAAGCTCATTAATTGCCGCTAACAACCGCCACCTGTTATTCAACAGGGAGGCTGTCAGGATGAAATTCTATCCTGGCACTTTGCTTCTCGCAATCGTTGTCAATAGGCGTTGTGCGCTCATCCAAGCGGCAAAAGCCGGTACGTGAGCAATTCGAGCTTTATTGAATTGACTTTATGTTCCTGGGCTTTAAGCGCCTAAACCGCGTAATTCGGTATTGATGCCGGCCAGCATGGCGTTATAGAGGTCCATGGTGCTGGACTGATCCATGCCGCGATCGATTTGACCCTGAGCATAGGCGATTCGTCTTGCGAGATCGCCAATTTGCTTCTCTAACGCCGCTTTTTGAATTTGCTTCAATTGTTCGGAGCCGTCGTCCGCTTTGCCTTCCTTGCCGTCCTTCTTATCTTCTTTCTGGTCTTCCGGCTTCTCGTTGCGCTTCTGAGTATCTTCAGGCGTGTTGCGCACGATGTCGTTGCCGTGAGCGCGTGGGTTTTCGTCGCGGTGCTGTTGGAAGCGCTGCGGCAGTGTGGAGTCGTCGAACTTGCCGGCGGGAGTTCCCCGTCCGCCAGGTCCGTCTGATGGTCTGGTGGCTGGGTTGGTGCTCATGGCAGCAAACAGTGTTGCATCCGAAACACCTTTGCGGTCGAACTGACCGCCCCACTGGTTGGACAGATCGCCATTGCGATAGGTGCTGACGACGTGACCGCCGCCCGCTCCTCCCAGCCCTTCCGTGCCTGTGAACAGGCTGTTTCCGGAATGAACCACGGCGATACCCCAGTCGCTTCCGGTTGACGCTTTGCGCTCTTCCTTAGCTTTTGCCAGATCGGCAGGTGAATCGACGATGCGCACGCTCGGATCGACCGGTCCCTGGACCCAATCACGCTGTGCGTAGACGAATTGACCCTGAATTCCGAAGTTGCGGCCCATGTTGCCGACTTCGTTGGCACCGACGTTCGCGCCCTCCCCAACCCAGTTGGTGGTGAAGGGATTTTGACCGGCGCGAATTGCATCAGGATTGTTTTTGCTGGCGTCAAACTGATAGCGCTGTTCGCCGCGTGCATCTGTGTCTGTGTAGTACTGCCCGCGCTGCTGCCAGTAGTGGTTCAGCATGCCGCCCTGCAGCAACTGACTGGAGAAGTTGCGTTTTCCATCAACGTTCTGAGCGCCCTGAGCTTCGCTATGGGGCGTCATGAGGTCTGACGGAATTCTAGCTTTGAAACCGTCTTCGCCTGTGTAAGTTCCATGCAGAGCGGTTTCGCGTAATGCAGCAGTGTAGCGATCCGGACTTTCACCGGCTACACCTTCCTGAATAACTGTGGTGTTGCAGGTACCGTTATCGCCCTGGTCGATATTTCTAGGTTTGGCAATATCATTGATACCGCCGGCGACGGCACGATCAATGTTTTCCTGCGACATATTAGAGCGGCTGCCATTGCCCTCTATGTACTCTTTGTTAGCTGTCGAAACGAGGTTCTCCAGAGCTTTCGCTTTCTGCTCGGGAGTAATATCTGTTCGGCTGTTGAACTCTTGCAGGTCTTTGCGTACCTGCTCGCTATGCGGTGAGTTGGCAAAATGTGTTTCCAACGCTTTGGTGGCACGCTCTGCACGAGCTTCCGGTGTTTGAGCCTCTGGCGCTGCATCGGTCGGCGCCGCCGTCGAGTCTGTAACTCGCGGCACTGCGGATGCGACTTCCGTCGGAGCCGTGGCCGGCGTAGCCGGTGCATCAGGGGTCGCGGTGGCCCCTGCGCGCGGACTTGCTGAATTCAAAGTCGGTGCGGCCGTAGCTGGATTTTGACCGCCAGGTGTCGCTTGGTCTTGAGTGGCATTCACTTCCGCAGAGGTGCGACGCTGGGTCGGATCCTGCGGTGCCTGCTCCGCCAGTCCATCAACTTTATACAATTGATCTTCAGTCTGTGCGAGACCGTCTTGACCGTCCCCACCGGCCTTGGGTGACCCAGGAGGCGCGTTGAGAGCTGCCTGTTCCGCGCCTGCCGGCGGTTGACCTGGCTGCTGAGGAGCATCGCCTCCCGCTGGTTTTCCGCCATCTGCCGCTGCTGCATCGGCTGCTGCTTCCTCCGGCGGTACCGGTGCCGGACCTTTGGGAACGTCCGGAAGACCATCATTATCTAAATCTTGGGCTTCAACACCTTGCGCCGCAGCCAGATCTAAGTTGAGAGTCTTGCCGTTGTCCGACAGTGCGGGGTTGAGCTCGTGTTCACCCATCGACTTGCCGGCGTTTGGACCGTCCAGGGCTATGCCGTTCTGAAAGTGAACGCCGCCAACTTCGACAATGCCATGTTTGGCCATGTCGCCCTCGCTCATGCTCGGGATCGCCGCTGCGGTTCTTTCCTGGTCGGCAGTCAGGGCGGTGTTGACGTCGCCGTTCTCGCGGGTCGACTGAACCTCGGTCTGTGCATTTTTCTCTGCACCTTCTCTGACCTGAACCTCCGGCGGTTTCTCAACCGGCTTTTGCGCTTCTGCTGCGCCCTGAGGTCTTTCTGCAACTGGCTGTTGTGGTACGTCTTGTGGAGGCATGGTTTTCTAGTAACGGTCAGGGATAAACGTCGGGCATATATATTAGTTCTCAAGCGTGACAAAAATGTACCTGAGATACGCGCCCGTTTCATATGACAAGAATCGGTAGTAAGGGGCGAATCACTGTAATATAGGGCAACACTAACCGCTTTGCAACTGCGTAAACACGCAAGAGTTGAGTCGATTTAGATTAAATCTGAGACCGGACTCATTAATTCTACCGTGCGCCGCTCAGCTGGCCGGATTCGCTGTTTTCAAACAAAAATCACATCGGTTGTCGAAGTCGTCCCTTCAACCTATATAGTGTTAGTAGAAGCTCACTCGAAATGCCCAGCGAAAGCCTTATGGAAGAACCGCCATCAACTAAAGATAAAGTCTGGATTAGCGTTGGACTTGCCGTGCTCGGAATTAGTCTTGTCGCCGTCAGCATGTTCGTTTCCGACGATCCCGCGCACATCCTTCTGACTCGCGTCATTCAGATTCTGATGACGATATCCGGAAGTATCTGCGTAGTGCTCGCGGTCATTCTCTACTTCGTTCGTGACAGCCCAGATATTAATATGTGACCGTGCCCGAAACTAATCATCAGGAAAGCTACCTCCTGAGTCGCTGGATTTATCTGCGTTCGCTCGGGATGGTTCATTTCGTCGCCTATCTGTCCCTGTCCGTTCAGATTCTCATGCTCAATGGGAAGAACGGTATTTTGCCGATCGCGACCATGCTCCGGCGTGTAAAAGATGTCTACGGCGACGAAGCCTACGGCATGCTGCCGACAATCTTCTGGTTGAACTCCAGCGATCCGTTTATTCTGGCAGCCTGTATCGCCGGAATCGTTCTTTCCGTACTCGTTGTTTCCGGCGTCATGACCGGACCAGCGCTTCTGTTGCTGGCCGTTCTTTACTCCTCTCTGGATAACGGTTCCGGCGAGTTCATGGCGTTCGGCTCCGACGGTTTGATTATCGAAGCGACAGTCTTGGCACTATTCATGGTGCCATGGTGCCTCTGGGAATGGGGATGGAACCGCGATCCTGGTAGAGTGAAAGAGCCTTCAACTCTGGCTCTTGCTTTAAACCGATTTCTGCTCTTTCGCCTCATGTTCGGCGCCGGGCTGGTTAAAATACTGAGTGGCGATCCGTACTGGAAGAATCTGACGGCGCTGAGTTACCACCAAGAGACGCAGCCCATCCCATCTCCACTCGCCTGGTTTATCCACCACTTTCCCCTGTGGGTGCACAAAACCGCCTGCGTTTTCACTTTCGTTGCAGAACTCGTCTCTCCGTTTCTATACTTTTCTCAGCGACGTTTGAGGCTGCTTGCTGCCGCTCTCACTGTGGCTCTCCACGTTGGAATTTTGCTTACCGGCAATTACACGTTTCTTAACTACCTGAGCATCGTACTCTGCATTCCACTAATAGACGATGCCTGGTTGGAGAGAATCGTACCTTATAACTGGGCAGTAAAACTGCGTGCGCTTTTGTTTCAGCAGCCATCAGTTGAGCAAGTGTCCGAAACAATCGTGAGCGAACTGAAATCGCGGTCTCTCGTTTCAATCCTGAGCCGATTCGCAACGACATCAATCGCCGCATTATTCCTCTTTCTTGGTGGATGTCAGTTCATAACCGGCTTTATAGGCAGTTATATTTTTCCAACTGCACTCGGACGAATATTGACAGTGCTGGCTCCTTACAGGATCTTCAATAGTTACGGTATGTTTGCGGTCATGACGACGACACGACCGGAGATTGTTTTCGAGGGCAGCATGGACGGCAAGAAATGGGTCCCCTACACGTTTAAATATAAAGTCGACGACATTTGCAAGCCACCACCTGTAGTGGCGCCCCATATGCCTCGTTTGGATTGGCGACTGTGGTTCGCTGCTATGAGAGACGTGTCCGAAAATCCGTGGGTTTTGAATCTGGTACGATTGATGCTAAAGGGCGATCCCGCGGTTTTATCAGCGTTTAAAACAAACCCGTTTCCCTCAGGCGGACCGAAATATATTCGTGCCTACGTTTACGATTATCACTTTTCCGACTGGGAGGCGCTGTCCCAAAGAGGTGAGTGGTGGCGCCGAGACAATAAGCTTCTTTATATTCCGCCCGTTGAGTTGGATGATACCGATGAAGTGGTACCCGCGACGGCTGAGAATCCATAGCCAGCGGTTGAGATTCAAAAGGACTGGTGTTAGTATGTGCGAAAAGTTGCAAACGAGTTTGAAATGTCCGGCGTCGACCCAAATTTGACACTTCAACAACTGCTGAATCTGCTGGCGGATCACCACCACGGCCGTGCTCCTTTGAAGGACGAAGACAAGACGCTCGCCGTAGGGATGCTTAAAAAACGCGCAGAGGAAGAACTCGACTTCGGCGAGGAACTCGTTCACGATTCAATTCGCTTGATAAAACGCGTAACCGGTGCAGTCGGCGTTTATTTCAATTCCTGATCGAATTCAAGAGATTGAGCGCTCTACGTAAGGGCTGCTAGTCAGCTCTTTCCGACATTCTTCAAGAACATAACGCAGTTCCGTCGCTGTTTGGAAACGTTCCTCGGGGTTCTTCTTCAAACATTCGAGCGTGAGCGATTTCATCATATCGTTTACGCCAGGTTCAAAGTCATCCGGCTGGTCTCTAGCGTGCGCCATGATCGTCGCCATTGTTCGATTACGCGAAAATGGCGGTCGACCGTTCAACGATTCATAAAGGCAGCACCCAACTTGATAGATATCTGATTGGAACGAAGGTCGGCTGCCGGTAATGAATTCCGGGCAGATCCCCAATGGATCGCCGTACACGTTTTCCGTATCCGCATCTGATTCCGACTCTGCCTGTTCCCGCTTCCAGTCAGTATGTCTGAACAAGCGTTGTGCCGCACCGAAATCGACAATTATTGCCGAGGGGCGTTCACCTTTCTGGATGATGTAAACGTTCGACGGTGTCAAATTGGTATGCATCACATTATTGGCGTGGGCGTATTGAAGACCGCGCGCCAGGTCTATGAAAATGCTCAAGGCGCTTGCCTGATCTAGCTTGTTGCGCTTCAGTAGTTCGTCGCGAAGCGACTGCCCGGCGAGATACTGTGTCACCACATACGGTGCGCCGCTTTCGGTCTTTCCTGCTGCGTATGTTCGCACAATGTTTGTATGCTGCAATTCAATTGCGGCTCTGGAAACTTTGAGGTATCTGGCCACGGTTTTCTCATCGGCGGAAAGGCCGGGCTTCAAGAATTTCACTATCCGAGGGGCTTGCGTTTCAACATCTACCGCGTAGTAAACCCGAGAGAGCCTGCCTGTCGCGACATAGGATTTGAGTTGAAAGCGCTTTTCCAGGATCGGGCCTTCCGGCTCATCGTGCACGCAACGCTCAAGAACATTACCGTCTTCCGGACAAAATGACTCTGTAATTTTGCGGTAGTGTCTATTACAGCGGAGGCAATGCTTGCTTCCAAAGAATTTACTGCGAGCCAGCCAGTTTTCGAGCAGGTCTGATTGCTCATCCCAGTCAATGGTGATTAGCATCTGCATGTCCTGCAGGCAAACTGCCATCTCTTCGGGGTAAAACTTTCCGCAGTTCGAGCATAACTTGCGAAACTTTGGACAGGCTATGTTATCCAGCATTCAAGGTGGTACCGGGTTTAACGTGGCGATTCTGCTCAAAATATTCTTCCCGAAACCGCCGGGCTTCTAAACTGTTGAGAAGCTCATTTCTGTCTGCCATGGTAGCTTTCCGTTCCCAACTTAATTGACTGCTGTATCAAGCTGGATCGGCTGGCCGGTTATAAACCTTCCGTGCCGTGCGTAATAATACCGCCGGCGGTGACTAAAATAATGCCAAACAGCCGGATTGGATTGAAGCGCTCTTTTAGAATCAAAATTGCCAGCAAATACATTATCATCGGATAACAGCCTGTTATCACGATTACATACGACGCCGTCGCAAGCGATAACGCCATCATGTAACTGAATGCGCCTATGTTTATACACAATGCAGATCCTGTGACTGGTGCCCAGAGCTTCCAGCCGCTGTTGAAATAACTTTTGTATTTGCGTAAAACATAAACACACAATGGCGGGATAAACGAGATTTCCCAGATGCAGTGCGCCAGATAAGCAGTCAGGGCACCACCGGCATTCACTGCTTTCTTATCGAAGATTCCCCATACTCCCCAGAGTACAGTGGCTGCGACCACAAAGAAAATCAGAAGTTTTTTCTTTCCGGCAGACAGAGCTACAGCTGGTTCCTTTGACTCAGATTTCGATGCCCCGATTGCGGCGACGCCCATTGCGACGAGTAAACTGCCGCCCAGGCGAGCCGGTACAAGCGGTTCGTTTAAGAACATGACCGAGAGAAATTGCAGCAAGACTGGATAGCTTGCGGTTGCTCCGAGCACATAGCTGGCTTCGCTGATACTGAGAGCCTTTAGATAACAGATCATCGCAGCGCCGTAACAGAAGAAACCCAGGAACGTCCAGCCGAAAACTTCAAGACTGAGCGACCAACCAGGCTGCTGCGTGTTCAGGAGAAATGCCGTAATTGCCGCGCATGGAACTGAAAAGGAAAACAGTCCCAGCATTACAAAGGTGGATGGTGCGTGCTTCAACGCCATCTTGTCAAAGATGCCCCAGGCTCCCCAACAGAGAAGCGACACTAAAATACAGATGTTGAGAGATGTCTCCGGAGACATACCTGCGCCTGATAACACTAACGGGAGAACACTAGTTGCAACTGTGCAATTTAAGCAGAGTTGGGCTTTCAAAGGGCTGAGCAAACACTAATTCTGTTTGGATAACATCTGCGCGTTTTTCTCTACGCTAAAATTGCATCTGCTATGCCAGGAGTTTGCGCACTTATGTTGGACAATCCGGTTTTTAAACTGTTGCGAAAAGGCTACGAGTTGTTCGTCAAGATTGGTGACGCCTTCTCGAATTTGCTCTTACTGTTTTTCCGCGTCAATTTTGGTTTGCAACTTATGAAAAACGGATGGGGAAAGTTGCACCATCATTCCGACATCGTTGAGTTTTTCACTTCACTGAATATTCCGCTTCCTGATCTCAACGCCTGGATAGCCGCTGGCGTCGAATGCTTTGGCAGTGCTCTTCTTGTAATCGGTTTAGCAACAAGACCCGTTGGTGTACTGGTTTCATTCACAATGTGCGTGGCGTATATGTCTGTTGAAGACGATCGGGCTAAAGTTCTCGGTTTCTTCAAAGACCAGGATCCGTTTTTTCAGGCAGATCCCTTCTTCTATCTATTAATGGGTGTGCTCGCGTTTTGTTTTGGTCCTGGCAAAATTTCTCTCGATTATTTGCTGAGCCGATTTCTGTTTAATAAACAAACCAAAGGCGGCGAGACCTAAGATTTAACCTTTGACTCCACGGCTTTATAAAACCCGCTAGCGTTTGTCGTAAAAGGGTTTGGATATTGTGCGCCGTTTCTGCCGTCTGTGTCTTCGTCCCGAGTTTCATCAGGCTACGTATTTCCCGGGGTGCCACGCATTTGTCACGCGTGGATACTTACTATATTGGTTGTTTCTATTTGCCAGAGTGAAGCCTTCGGGCTAAGGGTATAAATTAAGCGGCACGCACCGCTTTGGTTGGTTGACCTTCAACTCTGGAACTGGGGGTAAAAATGGGCGAGCTTCATCCCGCGTCCGATGATAAGGTTGGAACCAAACCTCATGCGTCCGACAGCACTTCCGCCGTTCAAGAGAAACCGCATGACAGCCTTGAGTCTGTAAGGCAAGAGACGCATGGCGCTGCTTCCCGGAATGATTCAACCGGCACTGCTGGTGGTGGCGCAAAGAAACCGGAGGGCGATGTCACGGCCGCGGACGGTTTTGGAATTGAAGGCACCGTAACTGACGAAGGTTTGCGCCCGGAGCCGGCTAAAATTGAGGCTCTGCCGAGTCTGAAACAGCCATTTGATGCGGAAAAAGTTGCCAATGAAATTGAGGCGGCTTGCAACGGCGGTATGATGTGGGGCGCCGGTACTGATGAAGGGCGTGTCTTGAACGCGCTGAAGAATTTGACACCTGAGCAAATTAAAGCTGTCGACGATAAGTTTGCCGAACTCCACGGACCGAAGTACGCTTCTGCTGGACAGCGCTGGGGGCTGGAGCAGGAATTCAAAGACGAGATGTCCGGTTCGATGTTGGACCGAAGTCTCGCGGTTTTAACCCAGAAGAATGAGATTCCCGCTGACAAAGCTGTCGATGGCAATGAAATCTTACGTGCGGATTCCGGTCTGAAGGTCGGAGAGATGAATCGCGTCACGCTTGGTGATGGGCGCCAATATGATGTTTATGTTCCAAAAAATGCACAGATGCCATTGCCCGTCATGATGATGATGCACGGTGCCTCCAATGGCAACGATCAATCTGAACAGCGTGTGATGGAGAAAGAGACCGGCTTGACTCAGATTGCCGAGCAATATGGAATGGCTGTGGTCTTTCCTTATAGTAAGAGCCACGATGCTGCTTTCGGCCAAAAGCCTGCCACATGGAATTTGCAGGGGAATAAGAATCTTTTGGACACGGACAAATCTTATGATGACGGTCAATTTCTAGATCGGGTTGTGGCTGACGTCAACGCTCGCGTACTCACTGATGAAAACCGATTCGGTGTCGGCGGTATGTCCGATGGTGCCAAGACCGCTCAGCAATATGCTCTCGATCGTCCAGGAAAATTTAGTGCGGTTGTTTCCCAGCAAGGAACCTGGATGGACGGTAACAAGGCTCCTGAGGCGGGAAGTGGTCTGCCGGTGATGTTGGTTAATTCGACCAGCGACTACATGCTGCCGAACGATCAAGGTGAACAGGGCTGGTTTGGCGAGAAGGGGCGAGGTTGGATGTCATGGATTGCGTCACCCGTTATAGGTGGTACGAGAGATTCGCGTCCCAATCAGCAGGTACCGACGTTCAAATCCGCTAACGAGTGTTCCGGTGAAGCGCTGAAGGAAACGCTGGGCAATCTGGAAATCACCGGATATGGTGCGGATCAGTGTGCTAAAGGTGAGGTGATCCAGTACACGATTAAAGGTGGCAACCACGCCTGGCACGACTGGCGCAACGAGGGCGGCTTGACTGCCGTTGGAATGCCGGAGCGCGATCAAAATATGAGTGAGGAAACCGCTAAGTTTATTCTCTCGCATCCGTTGAAACGCACAATGTAGTTCCCAGACCTTTTAGGGTGCGCTACTGGAAGCTTAATGAACGTGTTCGCCCATTAATTCGTCACTCGAGTTCCCTTGGCCGGATAACCCAGCGCATTTCGCCAGCACCGCCGGCGATGGCATTCCATTTTTCGATGTTTAAATCGATGGCTGCAAGGGCGGCGGTCGGAAAGTGTTCATGTTCGCCCGTGAGTTTTGTGAGCAAGTTCTCCATGCCGGGATTGTGACCGATCAACAGGATCGCATCGACTTTCTTTTGTTCTTGCAAAACAGTCAGCAATTCTTCCGCCGATGCTTCGTAAATACGGCTGTCGAACTCAACTGTACTTTTCAGGTCGGATGCTTCCAGCACGAGTTTCAGTGTTTGCTTCGTGCGTTTCGAGGGCGAGCAAACAATCAGTTCTGGTTTTAACTTCTTCTCGCGTATGACTTTGCCCATCAGAGGCGCCGCTTTTTTGCCGCGGCCATTGAGCGGTCTGTCGAAGTCATCTAGCTCAATATCGTCCCAGCTCGATTTTGCGTGGCGGAGCAGATAAAGCTGTTTCATTCAGGATCTCGGAGTGCGGCAAGTGGGGTTTCAACAAATAGATTTTCGCTGCTTGAGAACTCGAAGAGAATTAAAGTAGTCGATTTTTTGACATACTTATAGAACTGAAAGTCGAGTCATTTCTAAAATGGCTTGGTCGAAACCGAATCGATAAGCGATTGGGTTTGAGTTAAACGCTGGCCGGATTGGAGTGCCCTTTGCTACAGGACTACGGAACGATTTTGCAAATCCACAACAACCTCGGTCAGGTTGTCGCAGAGATGGATTTGCCCGATGGCTGGCATCGCGGAAAAATCCCCTCGCGCCCGTCATATTTGCTGGCGTCGAAGTTCTATCTCTCTGATCGCGATCAGCGCATTGGAATCACTCTTCGTGAGCCGCCCAAGAAGACTTATCATTTTGTCGAGCCGCAGCAGAACGAGTTTCTCTCGCTGCTGCGCAGACCGGCTCATGAGGTCGGTGAGCAGGCGTTGTTGAACATATCGCTTTTGCTGGAGCAAGTTTCCTGGCCTGCGAAGTTCAAGCGAGATTGGGCTCGTACCACTTACTTTCCACCGCATAATGTTCTTCAAATTCAGGGAACATGGGTTCAGGAGCGCCTTAAGAGCAGGGGGTTAATTCTGGACACGACCTTCGACAGTGATAATTACGTGCAGGAAGTCTGGTTCCTCGCTCCTGCCGAAATCTTCGATATCTACGCAGCAGAGTGCGAGCGCATCTTCAGTTCGTTTCGCTGGAATGTCGACGTGGAGGAACTGACATCTAATCCGTGGGCGTCCAGTTGATGTGCTACGCAGTACAATGCTCGGACTGATCCCGGAGGGCATTGTATGTTTCGAAGAAAATTGACCGAAGTAGCTGTAGATTCATTCACCGACTATTTGAAGGAGCGCTTCGAGTCGCTCAAGCAACTGGATCTCGACAAGGATGGACAAAAGGATGTCGACCAGATTGTTGCCATCGTTAATCGTGCGGGAGTGGCTCTGAAAGACTCTCTCGACTCCACTGATTTCAATCAAATGGCGACAGGGCTGGAGCAAGTCGTGAGCGGCGTGCAGCTGATTAAGAACTCCTTCGATGCCGTCAAAGTCCAAGCTGTTGCTAAAGAACTCAAAGAGGGTTGCACGAAACTGGCTGAGCTGGCTCAGCTCGGCATCGCTGAGATGAAAGAAAGTCAGGGGCAGCAGTCTTAGCTGCGCCCGCTAACTAATATCAATAGTTTTTGTGTTGAAACAGAGTTTGCTGTCCTTGCCGACGCCGATGGCTTCAAGATGTTCAGCGGCGTTCGTCAATTCGAGAAGCGGCGTTCCATGTTTGATGGCTTCGAGCACGGCGTCTTCGATTTTTTGAACTGCTCGCGCTCCTTCCGCGACCGCGTTCAGCTCCTCGTCGGTTAACACAATGATGCCGTCGATGTCTGCAAAAATGATGTCTCCTGGTTCTACCGGAACGCCACCACATACGATACTGGTTTGTGTTTCGAACAATTGACGGCAGCTTCCAGCCATCGGCGAAACCCACTTCGAAAATACCGGAAAGTCCAGCCTTTGAATGCTGCCGACATCGCGACAAGCTCCATCGACCACAATGCCTGCGAGATTTTTGCGCTTAGCCTCCGCGGTGAAGAGCTCTCCCAGTAGTGCCTTCATTCCGCCGTTGCCATCGATAACCAAAACGTCTCCAGCTTCTGCTTCGTGCAACGCTTTGATGACAGTAAGGAAATCATTGTCGACGCTGACTGTGCGTGCGCGCCCAACTATTCTGGAACCTGGTTTGACGGCTTTGATCTGCGGTGCCATAACGCGCAAATCCTTTTTGACGTCGCAGATACTGGTCGTATCCAGGTTGGCCAGCAGACTTCTTACTTCTTCGAGCGGCATGCGCCGAACTGGCGCGGTCAATGGAATTGTTGTCATGCCGGGTCTCCTTTATATGGGTTGCCTTCTGGCACCGTCATTCAGTTTCTGGTTTCTTCCGCCGACCTTGCGCTCAGTTTCATCAATTGCTCGGCGCTAAGTGTGGCAAAACTATATTCAAGCACCAATAATGGCGGTGTCGAAAGATTTAATTTTGTATTTTGAACTTTTTGAGTCAGTTCGACGTACTTATCCATAGAGGGTCTTGTCTCGGAAGTGCCATATGCCGAAAGTTTTCACCCAAATCGTTGTTTCATTAACCGTGTGTGGTTTTGTATTATCGCCCGCTCTCTCGTGGGCGGCGACAAACCAGGCGAAGACGGATCAAGCCGGACCAAAACAGTCTGCTAAAGCAAGGGAAACGCGCGCCGCCAGTTTATCGGCCAAACGTGCTGCTCGCCAGGCTGCTAAACAGGCTGCCCGACAGTCAGGACCAGGCACAAATGTGAAGAACGCGAGCAGCGGTCCGATCGTGCCTGCCGCTGAGGAACTGAAGGTTCTCCATCTACTCAACAGAATCACGTACGGACCGACCACTGCTGACATCGAGCGTGTCGAGGCGATGGGCGTCGACAAGTATATAGATGAACAACTGGAGCCTCAGTCCATACAACTGCCGGAGGCGATCGTCAAATACACGAATGCTCCAGCGTTGAAGGAATCGCCTGCGAATTTGTTTCTCTCATACGGACGAGATGCCTTCGGTGAGATGGCTAAGGCCGCGCGTAAGAAAGGACCAGGCGGTGGGACCGATGTTGCCGTGAAAAAGGAAATACAACAACTTCTTCGCGACAACTATCAAGAACTCTACGGTCAGACAACCGATGCTCGCTTGATGCGCGCGTTATACAGTCCGCGGCAGCTGGAGGAAGTGATGACCGAGTTCTGGTTCAATCACTTCAACGTATCAATTGATAAAGGTCTGGACCATCTTTGGGTCGGTTCTTATGAGGAAAACGCAATCCGCCCTTACGCTCTAGGAAAGTTTCGCGACCTCCTGGGAGCCACCGCCCATCATGCTGCGATGCTGTTTTACCTCGACAATTGGCAAAACACAGCGCCCAACAGGGCACCGCTTAGACCGGGACAGAAGAACAAAAAATTCGCAGGGCTGAACGAAAACTATGCTCGCGAACTTATGGAATTGCACACCCTGGGCGTCGATGGCGGATATAAGCAGGCTGATGTTATTGAACTTGCTCGCGTCCTCACCGGTCACGGCATTGTTTCAAAACGCAGCATTGCGCAGCAGCCGGCTGGTATGCAGAGTAAGTTTGGATACAGTTTCGATCCTAATCGCCACGATTTTGGCGATAAGGTATTGCTCGGTCGGACCATCAAAGGACGTGGAGTAGAGGAACTAGAGGAGGCTCTTGATGAACTATCGAAACACCCTTCAACAGCCAGGTTTATAAGCTTCAAACTTGCACAGTACTTTACGGCGGACGAACCATCGCCGGTGCTGGTTAGCAAGCTCGCGAGCACGTTTTCTAGAACGGACGGCGACATAAAAGAGGTGATGCGCACTCTTTTGAAGAGCCCTGAGTTCTGGGATTCGCGTAACGTCAACGCGAAGTTCAAATCTCCTTATCGATACCTTCTTTCGAGTTTGCGCGCTTCACACGCGACGGTCAGCAATACCAAACCGCTGTTGGGATTTTTGAAACTCCAGGGCATGCCGCTGTATCAATGCCAAACGCCGGATGGGTACAAGAACACTGAGAAAGCCTGGTTGAGTTCCGGCGGATTGCTGCAGCGGATTACTTTTGCCACCGCCCTTGGTGCCAATCGAAATCCGGCTGCGCGAATTTCGTCTGTTTCAACCGATGAAATAATGAAAGTCGCTGGAGTCAAGCCCACCGATAAAACCGGTCAGGTCGTGGCTTCTTCGCCGAGGTCCTTGCAGATTTCATTGTTGTTTGGTTCACCTGAATTCATGAAGTATTAGATTGGAGGCGTTATGAACAGACGTGATTTTCTAAAAGCAGGTGCGATGTTCTCAATGTCTCTCATGGGAATCGGGCTTCCCGGCTGGGCTTACGGCGGCACGAAATCTCTGGAAGGCAAGAAGTTGATTGTTGTTTTCTTGCGCGGCGCGATGGACGGTTTAAACGTAATCGTTCCCTACGGTGACCCTCGCTATTATCAAAACCGACCAACCATCGCCATTCCGCCGCCAGGTCAGAAGGATGGCGTCCTCGATCTCGATTCCTATTTCGGCATGGCTCCTGCGTTAGAACCGCTGATGCCATACTGGAAAGACAAGTCGCTTGCATTTGTGCACGCTTGCGGCTCGCCTGAAGCAACGCGTTCACACTTTGATGCGCAGGACTACATGGAATCGGGCCGACCGGGCGTCAAAGTCGTGAACTCCGGGTGGCTGAATCGCATTCTTACACAATTGCCGGAAACAAATTCCCCTCTGCGCGGGATCAATGTGGGGGCGACACTCCCACGCATTCTTCAGGGACCGGTCGATGTTGCAAGTTACACGCCGCAGACGGCCGGCAAGCGCTCGGCGCTCGATATGCCCGTGGTCGCCGAGGCGTTCGGTAAAATGTATTCTGGCCGGAATGACGCGCTGTCTCGCGCATTTGAGGAGGGTCTCAAGGCCAATGAGATGTTGACTGAAAAGCTGTCCAAAGAGGCCGTTGCCGCTGACAAGGGCGCTCCGCTCGCTAAATCGTTCAAAGGTTTCGGGCAGCAACTCGGAAAGATCTTCATTGACGACCCGAAAGTTCAAGTCGCGTTCGTGGCTCTGGGCGGTTTTGATACGCATGTGAATCAGGGCGCGGGCAAAGGACAGCTCGCGAACCAGTTGACTGGTCTGTCGAATGGTCTTGCCGACCTTGCCGCCGGTTTAGGTGATGATTTTAAAAATACGGTCATCGTGGTGATGTCGGAGTTCGGACGCACGGTGAAGGAAAACGGAAACGGCGGTACCGACCACGGGCACGGTAATGTTATGTGGGTCCTGGGTGGCAACGTCGGCGGCGGAAAAATCTATGGACGGCTGGATGAGCTGTCCGAAGAGAAGCTCTACGAAAGACGCGACGTTCCTGTGACGACCGATTTCCGTACTGTTATCTCATCAATCGCGCAAGCGCATTTGAACTTTGGTCCTTCGAGCCTCAACAATCTTTTCCCGGATTTCGGTCAGAATGACAAGAGTTTGAGCGGCATCATCCGTTCCTAGCATCGAGCGTTCTGTCGTTGCGGATTCCGTTTACCCCGGGGGTTGATCGCGCCGTCGCTCCGATTCCTGTACAATTACACACGCTCGACTTTAGAAGCACTTGAAAAGGATCTTGCGATGCTATCCGTGTTTTGTTCGCCCTCCAGATATGTGCAGGGACGCGATGCCACCAAAAATTTAGGTGCCGAAATTGATTCGCTCGGCTTAGGCAAACGTGGCTGTCTGATTTCCGGACAGTCGGCAATCAAACTGCTCGAAGACACCTGGAATGAATCGCTTACGGAGAAAAACATCTCATACGCTCTTGCTGAGTTCAGCGGCGAATGCTCGCGCGGTGAAATCGACCGCATCAAGGATATCGCCGCCGACTACAAAGCCGAGTTTATCATCGGCGCCGGTGGCGGCAAGGTGTTGGACACGGCACGCGCTGTCGCAAGCGAGTTGGGCGTGCCGATCGTCAACTGCCCGACTGTTGCATCCAGTGACGCTCCTTGCAGCGCGCTCTCCGTTCTCTACAACGCCTCAGGCGAATTCGACTCTTACCTGTTTTATAAACGCAACCCGGATCTGGTTCTCGTCGACACCAGCGTGATCGCTCAGGCACCGGCTCGATTGCTGGTTGCCGGCATGGGTGACGCTCTTGCTACTATGTTCGAAGCAAAAACCGTTATCGCTGCCGGTAAGAAGAATCAACTAGGTGGCGCCACTACAGGTAGTGCAAAAGTTCTTGCGGATTATTGCTATCAGGTTCTTCTCGCCGACAGCATCGAGGCGATTGAGTCTGTCAACAATGGTGCTGTGACACCAGCTCTGGAACGAATCGTGGAGGCTAACACGTTGCTCTCCGGTCTCGGTTTCGAATCCGGCGGTTTAGCGGTGGCGCATTCGGTGCATAACGGTCTCACCGTTCTGCCGGCTACTCACGATTATTACCACGGTGAGAAAGTAGCCTTCGGACTGATCGTTCAGCTCGTGCTCGAGGGCAAAGGTCTGGAGCTGATATCGCAGATTCTCGAATACTGCTCCGATGTCGGTTTACCAATCACGCTCTCCGATATCGGTGTCAATGATCTCGACCGGGAGGCTCTCCGACGAGTCGCCGATAGAACAGTCGCTGACGATGAAACCGCTCACAATGAGCCCTTTGAAGTGACTGCCCCGATGGTTTTCGACGCTATTCTAACGGCCGATTCCCTTGGTCGGCGTTATCGTGAGAGCGAAGTTGTCGAGGCAATATCAACAAAAGAGCTGGTTTAACAGACCACCGCAATGCAGACAAGATGCCCGAATCCAGAGTGTGCAATTGAGTTCGATCTTTCCGGCGATGACCTGGACAAGCGGGGGCACGCGCCCGGGCGATGCCCTGATTGCGGTATCCATGCGACCTTTCGCTCTCCTGACGCTATTGCGATTATCGAGCGGGAATTTGAGAAGCGAAAAGCGAAGGGGCAACTGAAAGGCGGTCCCGAGCGCGCTGAAGACTGGGTTCCGGAACTTTCTGTTTTGGTAGAGGATGTTCGCAGTTTGTGGAACGTTGGTTCCATTTTTCGCTCATCCGACGGCGCGGGATTTCAACACGTTTTTCTGAGTGGTATCACAGGCTCACCACCGCGCAAAGAAATCGAGAAGGTCAGTTTAGGCGCAGAACAGGTTGTATCCTGGGATTACGTGGTCAATCCATTGCAGGCAATTGTGCAACTCAAGAAGCGTGGTGTGCAGATAGTCGGTCTGGAGAAATCAGACGAGAGCGTCTTGCTGTCCGAAGCGATTTATAGAAACGAGCTGAAGCGGCCGATTTGTTTAATTTCTGGTAACGAGGTTAGCGGTTTGTCTCCCCAGGTTCTGCACCACTGTGAGATCGTTTGTCATCTGCCTATGCGCGGAATGAAGGAGTCTTTGAACGTTGCCGTTGCCTACGGAATTGCTGCCTATATGATCGCGCAAGGAGTTCACAAGGCATAGGTTCATGAACCCTCGTTCTCTGTCCGGAAACGATAGGTGCTACTAAAACAGGTCCTGGTTGAACATAAACGTTAGCGTGATAACAATTGAGAGCACACCGTAAATGGTGGTTATTAATCCATCAGCGCGCGCCTTGGAGTGTTCCCAGCGTTTGGCAAACAATGCCGTGTGACCGAATGTTCCAAGTGCGGTGATTAAGTAACAAATGGCTCTATCGATGTTTAAGTCTTCGCGCACGCACCAGATTGCCAGCCCGCCGGAAAAGAGGGTGTTGGCGAGGGTCGATAAACTCATCGACACAAATTTGTTGTCTAATTGTGTCCATTTCGCGTGAGCGACGTCGACCGCGCGAGTACGAACGACCAGAGAAATTGAATTTAAAACAGTGATGACACCGAAGAACAGCGCCATGCCGGTCGCGTCGTCCCAGAGCAAATGGTGCTCGTAATAACTGCGCCAGGGGATCAGGAGCAGAAAAGCTACCGCCATCGTTAGTGAAATGATGGTGTTGGCAGCGGCAAGCCAAACGGGCTCGTCCTCTGCCTGCGGGTCAAATTGCTCTCTTTCATCGTCTATCATAATGCTTCCATGATACCCCGAAATCTTGTACTCTTGTGCTATGAAGTCGAAACAGCAATTTGTTATAAAACGAGCATTACTAGCCACTTCCGCTTTTGTGACCTTACTCACGTTTACATTGAGTCCGGCGGCCGACGCTGAAGGTTTTCCCGGTAAGGGCAATCGCATGAAATATGCCGATGCGCTTCCGCACTACAACTTGGGCAATAAATACCTGGCTAAGGAGTGGTACGAAAAGGCGGCAGAGAAGTATATCGACGCGATAAATATTTATCCGTACGATGCCGATGTTTATTTAAACCTTGCCGTCGCCTATAGAAAAATGGGACATCTGCCTGAAGCTGAAGAAGCTTCCAGGAAGGCTGTTGAGATGAATGATTCCGACTGGACCGGCTGGGCGAATCTCGGCAATATGCTCATGGCCCAGGAAAAATTTCCAGAGGCGTACAAATGTTTTGTCCGTGCGATGAAGTGCGACGGCATTCCGCAAGAAGAGAAAACCCATATGGAAAGCAATATTGATGGAATGAAGAAAATTTTGAAAGCTCGTGGCTATACAATCGAAGGGAAAGAGATTGCACCACCGGCGGTGACTGGTGTGAAACCGGCAGGCGGTAAGAGCGGAGCTCCAACGAAAACTGCTGGCGCATCGTCTAAGACGGCTCATAGAGCTGCTGCCGGTGCACCATCTAGCTCATCAGCCAGTTCTTCTTCCCCTCGTTCTCATAAAACATCTGCGGGAGCTCTGCAAAGTGCCGGAGCGAAAGACTCTGATTTAAACAAGGGCGCCTACGACCAGTGGTTGGGAGCTCAATAGTTATAGCGCTCTATCGACTGTTTCCTTCCGCTGACTACAGACTCGTAAGGTGCTTGCTGACACTATCGCGGAATGACTGATGGAGCTTCTTTACCATTGGTCCCGGTTTTCCATCGCCGATTTGTTTGTCGTTCACCTTTGTAATCGAAATCAATTCTTCCGGTGTTCCTGCTAGAAAGAACTCGTCCAGCTCGTAAATCTCGTTTTCCTTCAAGCGTCGCTCATCAAGCTCTACGTTTGTTTCCTTTGCGAGTTCAAGCACCTGCCGCTTGGTGATTCCGGGCAAGACTTTTGATGATGATGGTGATACCACAAGCTTGTTGTTCAGGATTCCAAACAGCGACGTGTGACTGCCCTCAGTCATGATACCGTCGGCGTCGATGAACACTACTTCCATCGCGCCGTGCCGTTTTGCATAATCCGCCGCCATGCAGTTAGCTAGCAAACTTGTTGCCTTGATATCGTTTCTGCCCCAGCGAATGTCCGGATGCGTGACTGCCGAGACGCCTGTCTCATGCTCCTTTGCGTATGGGTTGTTGAACGGTGAAGCATACATCAGAATATTTGGCATGTAAGAATCCGGATAATGGTGAGTCCTCGGTGCTTCACCTCTGGTGATTTGAAGATAGACGAGCGCGTCATCCAGACCACTTTCTCGAATCGTCGCCTTGAGCATCGATCTGATTTTTCCGGAATCTACACCTTTGATGTCTATTGAATTCAAGCTGTCGGACAGCCTGCTCAGGTGGTCCTCTACTCGAAAAAGTTTGCCACCATACAGGCGAATGACTTCGTAGACTGCGTCACCAAAAAGGAATCCCCGGTCCAGGACCGACACTTTGACCTCTGTCAGAGGCATCAGTTGCCCGTTCCAATTCGCGATCAAGTTGGACAAATTTTGCGTGTGTGCCATCTCAATGTGGTTCCTTATTGTCTTTGACAGTGTTACCCGGTTCAGTCTTCGTCTTTTCCTTTTCGGATAATTCTTTCAGATATTTGATGAGCGAATCAACTTGCTCTTGCACCAACGGTCCTCCGGCCTTGTCTAAAAAGCCTGGCATCGAGCGGTGGGTCTTGCTTCCATAAGATATTACGTCGCGGATATGTTTCTCGTACTGCGGATCGTTGTAGTTTCCAAATATCAAAGCTCCACCAACAGCACCTTTGGCATCCTCGCCGTGACACATGGCGCAGTCTGCCTCGAATAAGTCTTTGCCGCCCAGCCCGACGCCACGCAAGACGTGGCAACTGTTGCATTTCTCATCGGTGAAAATCTTCACTCGCCCATCATCTGTCAAACCTTCATGCCGGTTCGCAATGTTCATTTTAATCGGGAGTGAAACTACCGGCGCCTCAGGATCGTTTGATGAAACCTCGACTGTTTTTGTGACGTTACCTTGTTTCATGGTCGTATCGACTATGATATCGAGTTTGGTGCTTTCGCCCGGCTTCAACTCCTGCTGTTTAAGATCCGGCACGGTACAGCCGCAGCTGGAAGTGGCCTCGTGTATCTTGAGCGGCTCCGTGCCAGTGTTTGTGAGCGTGAAAAAGGTTGGAACTTCACTTCCCTCTTCCACCTTTCCGATGTCCACAACATCAGGAGTAAATGAAAGATGCGGTGCTTTCTTCGCTGCGATTGTGCACGATGTCGCTGCCAGGCATAACAAAAACGCTACAGATGTCGTAAACAGTCTTCTGTGAAACAGCGCTCGGCAAGCCATGTTCAACTCACTGTTTCACGGGTGTATCCGAGCGAGGAACAACGAGCAGCGGTTTCTCTTTCAGATCTGTTTTGACAAGTTTGTCGATATCCGCTTTCTCTTTTTTCACCTTTGCGATCACTTTATCGGTGTCGGTGGCCGATGTGTCGATAATGACTACAGCCCAGTGCGGATTGTAGATGGACACATCAGCGTTCACCACACCCTTTGTGGCTTTCAATGCTTTGGCTACGCGTCGAAGACAAGTAACGCATGAGGCTTTGACTTGAAAGTCCAGTCGCGCATAAGGAAAACCGTTTGCGCTTCCGCGCTCCGTTTCTCCATTGCCGCTTGCTGCATAAGCGCTCTCCATCGAGGGGAAGGAAACGGTGGTGGGCGAAACGATGGTCGCCACGAGCAAACTCAAAGCAAAGCCGGAGAACCGAAAAATTTTGGAGAGCATCCTAACCACCGGGGAAGAGCAACTGCAGCCGTTCTCTCATCATAATAACAACACAAGCGGCCACAATGTTGAAACCAATCACCAGTGCAAGTAATCCTGTGCCGACCATTAGATGCCAGCACACCAGTGCGTGCCGCGGATCCATCGCCCGGATAATTCCGAATCTGCTGATTACGAAAACGAGAATAGCTCCGAACAGAAGTACATCAGCGAGCAAATACGCGATCGCGGCGATTGCATTCATCTCGAAGAACGGCAGCGCAGCGAAACCGACTGCGAGCAGAAACGCGCCTATCAAAAGCTTGGAGGTCAGCTTGTCTGACGAGCGGAAATGCAAACTCTTGTCATTGCTGATCTTGCCAATGTAATCGAGGGTTTGATTGACATTCGTCGCCCAATTTTTCCTGTCTTCTCGTCTGCCTGTGTTCGAAGTCGTTGTAGACGCGCTTGCGGTGGCGATTTCTGCAGCTGTCGGTTCACTAGTTGCCTCTAGTTTCAACGTCGCATCAGCATCCGCGATTTTTGTCTCAGGCGAATTATCTTTGTTTTCATTCTCGGCGTTCAACTTTTTCGTGCCTTCTCTAGAGATGAAATACCGTCTCACGTTCCGAGTATATCTTAACGACCATCAGGTGTCGAATAAACACCACTCCGGAGGTTTTGTATCACGCCGAATAAAACTTGATATCGATTTTTTTCTTTCTCGCTCATAGCGCGTATATTTGTTTATACACTGATAAGAGATTCACGTAAGCAGGGAAATGAAAGCGATCACAAGGGATTTTATGATGTGCTGCAGGCGCAACCAGCGACGCAAGTTTGAGCTCTCTTGTTTGCTGCTTTGTACCGTCACGGTCGCAGTGTCATGCACACAGTCGCAGGCAATTCCCAACTGGAAGGACCTGGTGCGGAGCGGACGTATTGAGATGCAAAAAGGTGCTTACAGTGAAGCCAAGCGTTTTCTATCTCAAGGTCTCAAGGAAGCTACAGATAAGCGCGTCGATGGCATTTTGCTTGCGCCCATTTATCTGGATCTATCTGAAGTCAATCAGGAACTGAGCGATGCAGAAGGAGCAAGAGCTGCTGTTGATGCTGCTATCGCGTCGGCGAAGACCGGTGGAGATAATAGCGAGCAACTGATTCCTTTATACAAACAGAGCGCCAGGCTGTTTTACCGCAAGAAAGATTTTTCGAACTCTCAAATCGCTGCTCAAGAGGCTTTGCGTTTGGAGCGAGAGTGTTGTGATCCGAAGAGTGAAAAATTGTTGGACGGTCTCAACCTATGTATATCGGCGGCGTGCGCGCAGGACCGGTGTGCGGATACGGGACCTCTGTTGTTGGAGCAGCTCGAGATTCGCCGCGAACATTTTGGACCCAATCATCCACATGTAGCTGTCAGTTTGTGTTTACTCGGAGAACTGGCAGAGAAGAAAGGTCGATGGAAGGAAGCTGAGAGACGATATGAAGAGGCGCTGGCTATCCGCAGAAAGACGGAGCCTGCACTTGTGACGCAGACTGAGAAGAATCTGACGCGAGTGCGCGCCCATCTGGAAAGAAAATCCGGGTGATTCCACCACTGATATTGTGCGCCCTGACTCGATTTTCATTTACAATGTCATTCACGAAATTGCCAATGACTGGGCGTTTTCATACAATTTCCCTAGTATTTTTGGGAAACTGTGCACTTTTTACTTGACCACTTGGCGTGTCGGGCTTAAAATTAAACTTTGTTAAGATAGGCATTACCAGTGTAAACCCTGTGTCCCGTCAACATTCGGGAGTACGGACCGGAAACTCATTCACTCTCTTAAGAGGTTCTCTAACAATGTCTGGACGTCGTCGCTCTAAGAAAGGCGCCTTGCTGGCTCTAGTAGTCGTATGTGCGCTTGTACTCGTGATTCTGGGTATCGGCTTGCTGTTCATGATCATGCAGCTCGGCGGTGGACAGGAGCTCCAGCACGCCACTGACGCGGGCAACCTCAACGTCGCCAAGCAAGTTTTGAGGCATCCGGGTACGGTGCTTCAGAGCGGCGATGAGATGAATCACTTCGGTGACTCGGACGACACAGATACAGGTGAAGTCAATCTTTTGACTTTCAACAAATTGGTTGCGCAGACCTACCTGGTTTCCGCGAATGCTCAGGCGCTCAATACAGCACAAGCTAATGCACATGCTGCGCAGATGATGACTTTGTTGCAGGGCATCAGCGATCGGCTAAATAGCGAGCTGAGCAATTCGAGCAACTTCGATGGGCACTTCGGGAATGTCGCGCAGAATCATGCGATGAGAATGTTCGAAGCGGCAAGCAACCCGGTTTTCCATGTCGGCACCGAACACGCCATTTCATTGATGGCCAGAGGCGCTGCCACAAACGTATTTCTTGAAACCAATCAAATTCTTTCGGGCGGACCTCCGCTCAATGACTCGAATTCGACTACAGTAAGCGGTCAGCCTGCCGGACGTCGCTTCCTTCGTGGTTATACTCTCCTTGCGGCAAACGGACCGACCGGGGTTTGGGGCGTTCCTCTAAGACCAGGTCTGCCTCCTCACCTTGTGTCGCAACGCAATTTCAATTCCGAGCAGAACAGAGGACAGATCCCTGCTTATGTCCCGCCCAACGCATATCGTTCGGCAGGGCGCGCGCAGGATAAAACCGCCAGCGCACAAAACTCGAGAGCACTAGCCATGTCGCTCGTAGGCTCGCTAGACAAGCAATTTCCCGGAGATATCCGTCGCGGTGTGATCGTAGTCGATAACACCGGCAGCTTGAGCGGTACGCAATATGGCGGCGGCTTCGACATCTGGCAAGACAAACTGATGAGTCCCAACTATGTCGAAGTTCTCGGTGGTAACGCCAATACCGGACTTATCGCCGATCAGTCCGGTGGTGGCAACACTCTCTCCGATGTGAAAAACTTTGTCGATTCCAACTTGAACGCTCTCCAGAGCGGTGACCCGACAGCTCAATCACAGCTGGCTAGCAAGTTGAATGCAGCCGGTATTGATAGCTACGGTAACTTCAACTCCAATCCATCGGCACTTGCTCAGGACCAGGGATTTATCAACTTCGTCCATGGCAATGGCGTCTCGAAGTGCACCAACGGTTCCACCACGCACGCGCAGGGCGGACCTCCGTCCACCACGATGACATCGGATGGCGGACAACCCTGTAATCTGGATAAGTTCATCTCTACTTACGGTCAGCCCGGAGATCCCGGAGCTAACGGTAATCCAGTGAACAACCTGATGGCTGTGGAAAAGTATCACCTCGACATCTGCGCGGAGCGTGCTTCGGGCTCAGAATGCGCGACTATCAACGCGAATGCCAACAACACCGGTTTGAAGTATTACAACCGGAACGATTGCGGTTTGACTCAGATTCGAGAAGGTAAACTAAGTGAGCTTCTGCAACAGACTCAGTCATCAGGGATTGTTCCGCAATTGAGAACCTACATGCGCCAGATGAAACCTGGTGCCGGCGACGGTGAAATTAACGGTGTCTTGAACTCCACCGTGGCCTTCAATCGCGTCAGCTACATCTACCTCAATCCGAGCACCAACCAGATTGTTTTGAGCACCAGCCTGCCTCCGTGGCCACTTCCGGACCTCTCGATGCCCGGTTTGAATCTGCCCGATGGCACTCCACAGAACTATTCTTCTGGCAACTTCACGCTCGACAACATCACCAACTGCAGTGGCGAGTGCGGATACCCTCACCCGTGGGATTGCCCTCTCGATTCCCAGGCCGTAGGCAATGACTCGGCGGTTTGGACTCCATCGTCCGGCTTCAGAAACATCATGGGCGTTCTCAAGCTGCGCAACCGTGCAAACGGCGGCGGACAGTTCTGCTGCCCGTGCTAAAGTAGAAGCGGCTTTGTCTAAACAAAAGGAGCTCGCTTAGACTGATGATGCGCAAAATTGAAGTCGCACTTTTGATGGCGGTTTGTCTTGCCGCGCCTGTGGTTTCACCGGCAATGGCAACTGAGACGGAAGGCTCTCAACAGGCGAAGGCTACATCTCTATCGCCCGCACAAGCTCAGGCGAAGGCTCGCGAAGATGCGAAGGCTTACCGTGAGCGCCAGCGCTGGATGTTGGCTCAACGTGCTGAGTCTGGTGGCACGGGTGAAGCTGCCTGGAGGTTGTTGAAACAGCCGATGGATCTGCCTGACCTCCCTCGCTACACGGGTGCAGGAACTCTATTTACGGAAGGCTTGTTATATCCAAACAAGCCAGGCGGCGCAGCGGTGACGATGACCTATCGGGCCAAGGAGGCACCGGATGTGGTGCTGGGTTGGTATGAAGACGCACTGAAAAGCTATCAGTGGAAAGTTAAGACCACTGGTAGTGGCGCGCTCTCTACGATCACCGGTCAGCATGGCAGTAACAATGTTACCGTCAACGTTTCGCCGTGCAAAGACAAGACTTACAGAACTGATTTGCGGATCAGTTTCAAACTGTCCCACAAATGATGCGGAAAACTGTCTTCGCCGCGGCTAGCTTTTGCCTAGTCGCACTGGTGGTCGCGTCGCCTTTGGCTATTGCGCAGGGCGCGGCGGCTGATTATTCATTTCCCGCAATCGAGAAGCGGATAAAAGAATCGACTGCGACGGATCGCGACCTGTCGGAGCTGTCCGGTATCGTCGAATCTCAGCCCGGAAATGTTCAAGCGAATTACCTGCTTGCCCAATACTTCGAGCTAAAGGGTTTTGAGCAACTGGCGATTGATGCACTGGATCGTGCCATTAAAAGCGACCCTACGTTCGGTCTCGGTCACTACAGGCGGTGCCTTATCTATCTGCGCATGAATGATCAACAAGCAGCTCTCAAGGACGCTGACGTTTGTGCAAGGCTGCTTACTAAAGACGGGGAGAAGCTATTTCAGCTTGGTCTTGCTCTGGACCGCGGCGGTCAGAGGGAACGGGGCAAACAGTTTTTTCTGCTGGCAGCCAAAGCTGGGCGGAAGGGTGAAGGTTATGGTGCTAATTTAGCTCAAATCCGCATGGCTCACCGAAAATTTGATGAGGCTCTCGAGGCTGTGGAATGGGATTTACGTGCCAATCCCGACGATTCTCGAGCCAACCTGGTGAAGGCGGAAGTGCTTTCCAAAATGGGGCGTGGAGAGGAGGCGGTGCAGTGTTACCTGACTGCAGCACGCACCTCTCCGTGCGATCAACTCGCAGCTCAAGTAGCAACCCGACAACTGCGGATGATGAACAAGGACAAAGAAGCGCTTGAGACTGCCTTACTCGACCTTCTCTGCATGAAACAGCAAGCGAAAGACTTGGATGCGTCCAAGGAAATTGTGTTTGAATTGATGCAGCGAGTACCCGATGCTGATAGCGAGAAGATTGTCTTATCCACATCTACGCAAGTTGATAAATCCTGGCGCTGTAGATTTTTTCGTTTAGCTTTGGGTGACATTTACGATCGCCTGGGCCGACCCACTCGCGCAATGGCACAGTATCAGCTCGGATTGCACAACTGTCCTGCACAAATTTCGGATACACTGACGCGTGCGCGCGGGATGTACCGGCTTGGCCTTGATTACGAAATACATTTTCGAAACTACCGAGAAGCGCTTGATTTGTACCGTCGCGCCAGCGCTCTCGCTCCGCAGGATCGAGAAATCATAAAAAACTATGTGCGCTTAGACCGCAAAATGAAGAATCGAAAAAATGACATCGGATGGAAGCTCAAGGACGCTTGGTATTCGTTTTGGCAGGTGTTTTCACCCGTTCAACCTTGATTATCTTTAAAAGCTTAACGCCTCCGCGCTCTGCAAGCCAGCCGCTTACCTTTACGCGGTCGGCCACATATGGCAGAAGTAAACCTGCACAGCCGTTATATCCTTGATGCTTAGCAGCTATGTACAGCGTACCGTCGTCGGTTAAAATTCCGGCTGTGACACCTCCGCCGACGCAGAGCCTTCCACACTTTCGATGTTTTTCTCCGCGACCCTCACCCATGACGCCTGAGCTGTAGCACCAGGTGTCGACGACTTCGCCGACCAGTTCTATTTGTTTGGTATTAGATTTGATTGTAACCTTTTCGTCGCGACGCTCTGCAAGCGTTTTTTCATGAGAGGGTTTTGCTGTCGGCTTCGTGACTGCAATGGGGGCTGGTTTCGCCGCTGTCAGCGGAGTCGACTTTGATGTTGTGGCCTTCTGCGCGAGCAATTTTTCTTTGGCTTTTGCGCTTGCCGTTTCCTCTTTCTCACAGTTATCGCAACACTCAATTTGCTTTTGATTAGCGGCGTGCACGAAGTGCGCTGAGAAAAAATTTCCGGCAACCAGTAAAAGGCTCGCCGCGAAAAACGACAATAGATTTCGAGAATGATTACTTGCGTTCTGGGACTTTGAAAATTGATTCTTCATTACGGAAGGGCGGGGAGCATGACTATCGGCTCAGTCGCTCGCGCCCGCATCTCGCGACTGCGCTGTAGCAGCGGGACGAAGGGTACAGGCGCAGGAATAGTGATGAGGACTTTGGTTTCACAAATCACATTTCCAGGGCTGACGTCGTTGAAGTTCATATTAACAAGAGCTGGACTCGAAACGATGCCGTTGACCGCAGTAGCGGTGATAACAGCGGTAGCTGCCGCGCTCGCCGCGCCGGCATTATTCTGGTGGGCTGCTGCTCTGGCAACACGTTTCGCCAGGGAGTCGTTTGTAATTTGTCCAAGCACTATGGCTGAAAGATCGATGATGCACAGGAATAATGGAAGAAGCAAAAACAAACCAGCCGTTACTTCTACAAGACTGGCTCCACGAATGCGTTTTGAGTGTCTGGGTTTGCGCATGTGATTAGTTTCTACCTTCTTCTTCCTGGAGTCTGGAACTGGTGACTGTAAATGTCGCCGGTTGATTGAGTCCGGAAACCGGAATTACAAAGGGAATATTCAAGAATGGATTAATTGTCGCGACCGTCGTGCACGTCACTGTCAGCGGGTTGCCACCATATGCGGCCCCACCCGGATGCTGAATGCGCGGGACGGTCAAGCCGATAAATTTGCCGAAACCTGTGCTTGTGTAGAGGGCATCTATATCGGTGAGAACCTGACTGCTCTCTGATGGAACACGGACAGCCAGCTCGCGCACCTCCAGGTGGTTCAAATACCAAACCAGACCGAATGCCAGCCCCATGTAGAGCAGGTCTATGAGGGGAAAGAGAATTACCAGAAAAAGCAGAAACAACGCCGGAGCTGTCTCCGCAATTGCACTGCCGTTGGTATTCCGTGTTTTAGTAAGACGAGAACGAAATTTCATTATTGCACTGTGCCCGAACCGACGTTCAAAATGGACTGTCGATCACCTCGATCAATATATGTATACCGCGAATCGTTGTCAAGGTAAATAATCACTATGACAAAATCTTGCGGCAAATCCCACTGGTTCAGTATTTTATCGATGGCGCCGACCGCACGAAGTCGGGATTATCGTGACGTTGACTTCCGATGAGGCAGCCGGTCCAGACCGTCCATAGCCCTCTTTGGGTGTAATCCAGACATCCGAACCCGGACCGACTTTGGAAGCGCTTTTCGCTGCTGAAGCCACTTTCGTTGATATCGGCTTGGTGCCCATCAAGCCGGGTAGAGCTCGTAAAGCTTCCCAGGCCTTGTATCGCACCTCTTTATCGGTTGACGATTTGTAGAGCGCCATATATTGCGTCTTTGCCGGACCGTATTGTTTCTGGTTCTGTAGACAGAGGGCTCGGTAGTACTTGGATGTTTCTCCAACCGTCTTTGAGTTCGTCAACTTTTCAAACTCTGCTTGCGCACCGGCGTAATCGGCTTTCTGATAGAGCGCAACAGCGTTTTTGTAAGCCGGATCTGTCGCTTCTTTTTCATTGGCTGCGAACGCGATATTGCCTGACAGCGCAATCATCCCTGTCGCTAAAGCAGCCGCTGCGAGCAGTTTTGACGTATATAAACGGTTTGAAGAAAACATAACTGCTACCTGTGAAAGGGTTTCATGCATGGCGGCAAAAACAAGCCATGGTCCTAGTATACCTATTTGTTTGATTCAGTCCAGATGCGCGTTTTCCCGAAGTTGTAATTTAATTGTTTAGACTGGCGAAGCCCGACGCTATTGGTGTTATCACGAGAATTATGGAGCATTGGATCTTTTGATCGGTGCTACCTTGAATGTGACAAAGAAGGAAGAGATGCGGCTCGCGTAGTAGGAGCATGGTATGAGTGAGATGTATGTTTCGGGCATTACGCTCGATCCTAGAAACAAACAGCCGATACTTGTTTTAAACGATGCGGATCGGCGAAGAGCATTGCCTATCTGGATCGGTTATGCCGAGGCCACCTCGATTGGCATGGCTCTTGCGGAGGAGCAGGTCGAGCGGCCGATGACTCACGATTTGTTGATGAACGTGATTGAGAGTTTGGGTTTCGACGTAGAGAAGGTCGATATAAATGACAGCATTGACGGGGCTTTTCTCGCTTCGATTACTTTGACTTTTAAACAAAGCCGCGAGTTTCGGCAGGTGATCGATGCCCGTCCATCGGATGCAGTTGCTCTTGCTCTCCGGGCACACGCACCTATTTACGTCTCGCCCGAGGTTTTTGCAGAGGGAACAATTTCGCTCGACGAAGAAGCCGATGCCAAAGAAAAGGAAGACTTCGTCAACTTCCTGGACCAGATTAACGCGTCTGATTTTTCGCTGCCACAGGACACATCGGACGCTGCATGATTTAGCGGCTAGTTGCACTGATAAACGGACGTCGCAAAAATTTGAACGAAAGGGGATACACTTGTTATTGCAAGGTATCCTTTCTCTTTACCAAACAAACCTGGTAGGTCTGCATGAAACCTTTTTCGCTCGTTTGTTCGCGATTCTTGGCAGGCGTTCTCGTGTTCTGCATTTGTGGTTGCGCCGGTGGTGGCGCTCCAAACGGCTCCAATTCTTCCAGTTCAACCTCAACAGCTGAAACTCCAAATCACGTTAAAACTGCCAATCGCGGCGATGCTGCTGCCGGACAAATGAATATCGAGCAACCTCATGAGTCTAATGCCGCCAATTGGGGAGCGGATAAAGGCGCTTCCGCTCAAGGACCGACTTTCGAGCGAGGCCGTCTGCTCAAGCGCGGTGGTGGTGGTAGTGTCGGTGGTGGCAGTGCTGGATCAGCCGCTGTGGATAACACTGCCTCGCAGTACCCGAAGTGGCGCCTGGACAAAGCTGCCGTGATCAGGAGCTGGGCGTCGGTATCCATCCAGCCTGTGGGAATCGATGCGTTTCTAAAAACAGCATGGACCGCTGGTCAAATACATATTCGGCTTGCTCTGCTCGGTCCGATTGGAAATTTGCGCGAGTTCAGCCGCACTCAAAATTCGGTGAAGATAACCTTCCAGGACCGCGCCGGCAATGCCCTCAAGCAGATAATCGTTCCCATCTCAGAGCTTAAGGAAGCTCCTCAAGGAACCAATTTCGGAACTCCGACTTATGTGGTCGAGGGCACCATGGATTGTCCTCTTGAACTGTACGAAGAGATTTATCAATGGATGTTCGAATGGGATTGAGCGAGTGGTGAGTTGTTCTATTTCTTAGCTTCAGGTGCGTAGAGGCTGGCAAGCGTTTCCGGTGCCAAACGGCGTACGATAACGATTGGGACGGTCGAATGATTAGCCATGTGGAGCGAGACCGAGCCGAGTAAAAACTTCGTCAGTCCCGTCCGCCCACGCGAGCCCATGATTATCAAGTTTGCACCGAATCTGGTGGCTGCCTTCAACAATTCGGTACGAGGATCTCCAGGTAGCGCTTCGATTGTGACGTTCTCGCGCCCGACCGTTCTGCCAATCTCCTCTGCCGCTTCCTTTAGCATATCCATCGCTTTGGCGTTGATGATTGTCCATTGGGCTTTTAGCACGCCGCTCTCAACCTGACTGACGTTCTGTGCGTCCGCGGTATCGAACTCCGGCAGGGTCATGACGATATGAACTTTCGTGTTTGGTGCCCAGTGGTGATCGATGGTCCAATCAATCGCATCATGCGAGTAAGCCGAACCGTCGAAAGCTACGAAAATTCTCTCGAAATCGCCCCACGCCTCCGGCTCGCCTTTTATAATCAGCACCGGGCATGGTGCGTATTCGACAACGCTGCAGGAGACGCTACCAAGGATAAACCGCTCTACGCCCGTTCTTCCTTGCGAGCCCATCACGATCAATTCAGCGTTGTCAGCGACCGCTGTGTTTATTATTACGAACCGCGTATCGCCGAATTTGACCTCGTGCGACATCTTTAGCGCCGGCAGTTTCGATGAAATCTTTTCCGACAACTGATCCAACCAGGCGCTGCGGGCTTTGGTCAGTTCCGCTTCCTTGCCCTCGGTGTCGTCGGTGCCGAATGGCAGCAGGTAATCCATCGGTTTAACGACATTCAGGAGTTTGAGCTCAGATCCCCTGAGCCACTCTATATGGCAAAGTGCCTCGACTGCTTTTTCGGAATGTACCGAATCGTCGATTGCAAGCAAAAGTTTCATCCCATTTCACCTGGCTTACGATTGTAACTGGTCGCACCGCGACTCAGAGGATTTTAGCACCCTGTTGTAGTGGAGTTGGGTATAAGTATGAAAGGCTACAGAGGCATTCCGGGCACCTGCCGTTAGCGAGCTTGAGGTCGATGAAGTATGGTTCTTGCCGATACCATGGCGATTTTCCTGGTCATAATGGGGCTCTTGATTTGCTTTAACGCCGTCTGGCTCTTTTGCCGAGCAATCTGGGAACCTCTCGTCAGGCATGCACGAGACGCCCATGATGACGGGATGCTCAAGTCCTTTTTTGTGGGGGTGCCATTAACCGCGATGGTGGTTGTGGCCTTTTTCGCCCTTGCCAACGACAAGCAGGGTCCCTGGGGTTTGGTTGCCTTCATTCTGCTTGGTGTTTACATTCTATTCGCAAGTATTGGAGTGTCCGGCCTCGCTGGATTGATTGGCGACAAACTCGGAGATCGTTCGCACAGCCAACCGCCCTGGAAGGAAACCGTTCGAGGCGGTGCCGTTTTAGTTTTGAGCTTCCTTTTCCCCGTCGTCGGTTGGTTCGTGTTGATGCCTATCGCCTTCGTCGTAGGCTGTGGTGCGTCAATTCGAGCTGTTTTTCGCGAATGGAAGAACTCTCGCGCGATCGCCTCTGTGGCGCGCGAGCCCGCAGGCGAAAGTGCGCGTAGTGAAACAGTAGTTGACTCTTCGGATTTCAACAAAGAGCGGTAGTCATGGAGCGTGGTGGCAAGCCTCGTCGGGTAAGTCGACGAGCCATACTCAAGGCTGGTGCGCTACTCGGTGGCGGCACTCTTTTGAGTGGCTGTGAGCGCGTTATAAGTGAAACCACTGAACGTTTGGGACTGGCGATTCCGGCACACATCGCTGTTGGCAGCAGCACTGACATCGACCCTGTTTTTCACCTCCTGTCACGCGCCGCCTATGCCCCCTGGCCGGGCGATGTCGCACGTGTTCGCGCGCAGGGCATCGAGAATTGGATTGATGAGCAACTCGAACCTGAGTCGATCGACGATTCGCTTTGCGACATGCGTTCCCGACGATTTGAAACTATAAGTATGCGTCCGGGCGATTGTTATGAGTTTAAAGACGAGGCGCTGCGAAACGACATAACGCGTCACACGCTGCTCAAAGCTATTTATTCAAAGCGTCAGTTGTTCGAGGTTATGGTGGCATTCTGGACCGATCATTTGAATATTAATCTGGAAAAAGGTGATTGCATTTATCTCAAGGCTTCTGATGATCGCGATGTTGTGCGAAAACACGCATTGGGCAATTTCAAAGATTTGATTCGCGCTTCCGCCTTGTCACCGGCCATGCTTGTTTACCTGGACGGAAAAGAGAATAAGCGCGAAAAGAATACCGATATTCCAAACGAAAATTATGCTCGTGAATTGCTGGAGTTGCACACGCTTGGGGTTAACGGTGGATACACGCAAAAGGACGTGTTTGAAGCCGCGCGCTGCCTGACCGGTTGGCGATTGCACCAGCGCGGCGAATTTGCGAAGGGAAGTGTTTACTTCGATAAAACTTTTCACGATGATGGCGAGAAGATCGTATTAGGTAAAACCATCACCGCTGGTGGTGGCGACAAAGACATCGATGCGCTCATTGAAATAGTCACTGCGCATCCGTCAACGGCGCGCTATGTGGCGGGGAAACTCGTGCGCTTTTTTGTTTCCGATGAACCACCGCCGTCGCTTGTTGAGCGAGTGGCGAAAGTGTTTTCCGCTGAAAGATGTGAGATTAAACCGATGGTTCGTATGATTCTGACATCGAAAGAATTCTCCGAAAATCGCGGAAACAAGTTTAAAAGACCGTTCCGATTTATCGTCTCTTCGCTTCGACTTCTTGGTGCCGATACATTTGCAAAGAGCGGTTTAACCGAGTACCTATCCCGGATGGGACACGGTCCCTTTCAATACCCTACACCGGATGGTTACCCCGAGGAGATGAGCCCCTGGCTGGGAACGCTACTATGGCGCTGGAACTTTGCTCTGGCACTCTCATTCAATGAGCTTGATTCAGTCACGCTTCATCTTGATGCTCTGCGCAAGGCGTTGACATCGGATAGAGAGCCGAAAGTTACCGCCGATTTGTTGATTCGATATCTCTGCGGTCGCACGTCCAGGGCTTCTGAGGTTGCTGCTCTGAAAGCTTTTCAACAGCCCGATAAGAGCGACCCGAATACTGCCGGGACAGAGACACACTTGAACGAGCTGCTTGGACTGGTAATCGCTTCTCCCGCGTTTCAGAGGTTTTAACTGTTGAGCTCACTTTCAAGACGAGCATTTTTGAAACGTCTGGCATTTGCCACTGACACCGCCCGTGGCGGCAGAACGCCGCACACTCTCGTCTGCATATTTCTGCGCGGTGGCGCTGATACGTTAAATATGGTGATACCGTATGCCAACGATGCATACTATGAAGTTCGTCCCACGCTTGCTATAGCCAAACCAGGAAGCGAGGGGCGAAAGGCGTCTCTGAAGCTGAACGATTTTTACGCGTTTCATCCGGTAATGAAGGCATTGGTTCCGTTCTTTCACGATGGTGAACTGGCAGTTGTACAAGGTGTTGGGTCGGACAACACCTCCGGTTCTCATTTTGAGGCGCAGGACCAGGTCGAGCACGGTGAATCATTTGGTAAAAAACTTGGTGGTGGCTGGCTCGGTCGCCACCTTCGCACGAGACAAGGCGGAATGACGCCACTGTCAGCGGTGGCGATTGGTAAGTCTTTGCCTGAGGTGCTAAGAGGTGCTCCTTCCGCGAGCGCACTCACATCTGTCGAAGAGGTCAAGCTTACGTTGCCTCGTGGTAAATCCGATTCGGTGACCGAGGCTCTGTCGAAGCTTTATTCGACCGATATCGACGTTCTCGGTAATGCCGGAAAGGTCACGATCGATCTGCTTTCTAAAATCGAAAAGGTGAAGAGGGCCAGCCCGAGAAACGCCGGAAATGTGACCTATCCGGAAACTACTTTTGGTAACGCTTTGCGTGAAGTTTCAAAACTGATTAAAGCCGAGGTCGGACTTGAAGTCGCTTGTGTCGACCATGACGGCTGGGATACGCATTTTTTTCAAGGCGCTGCAGACGGTCAGCAAGCGTCGAATATCGAGGATTTGTCGAACGGTTTGAGCGCTTTGTACAAAGATATTCAAAAGTATAAGGAACGGGTCTCAATCGTTGTTCTCACCGAGTTCGGTCGGAGAATTTATGAAAACAGTTCTATGGGAACCGACCACGGTCGCGGATTTGCCTTATTCGCCCTGGGCGGTCGAGTGAATGGTGGACGCATTTTTGGTTCTCTGCCTGAACTCAAGGAGCAAACCAATTTTTTCCTGGGACCAAGCGGCTTAGCCGTTGAACTCGATTATCGCTCCGTTCTTTCTGAAGTGGTACGCGACTTGCTCGGAAATAATGACATTGCCGGTGTGTTTCCAAATTTTAAACCGCAAAAGATAGGTATCTTCCACGCGTAAGCACTAAAAGGGAACTTCGAATCGCAGCATGAGCAATGATTTGATAACCGAAAAACCTGAAGAGGAAAGCAGTTCAGACCACTTCTTTCATCACGGACTGTATCGTCAAATCAAATTTGTAGAGGAAGCAATTCTTATAGTAAGTGGTGTCTCTCACTTGCTGATGCTTCGCTTGATACCACCAGAAAATATGTGGATAAATCGATGGACGGAGACAGCAGTTTGTCTAGTGATTTACTATCTCATCTGTCGCATTGATCTAAGCGAGAAACCTTTGAAAGTGCGCATCGTCGTACTGTCACTGGCAACATTATTCGCGTGTGTCGCCTACGTGCTCGGACAATCAGTGACGCTGAATCCGCTCTTTGCCGTTCTCGTTGCGCGTGTTGCTCTATTTATTGACGAGCGTCGAGCCTGGTGGCTGTTTGCCGGGGTATATCTTGCGTTATTCGTGTCTTCATTCATTCGTTACTGGCTCTGGGCTTGGAATGGCGAGCCGCTTGAACTTGGATCCGCTGTTGTTTTTCTATTGCCTACATTTTTCTATGGTACCCTCTGGCAGGGTGTGGTCATGGCGATGGTGGCGCTATTGGTGCAGTCTCTCGTGTCCAGCAAGAAACAGATGCTTGCTATGGAGCGGCTCAACCGCGAAGTCTCCAGCATGGCTGCCGATTTGGAGCGCTCTCGTATCGCGCGTGATATACATGACGGAGTTGGACATTCTCTTACTTCGCTTGCCGTTCAACTCGAAGTAGCAAGGAAACTTTTGACTCGCGACCGAGAGAAGTCTGAGGAAGCCCTCGGCGAGGCGGAGCGCATGGCGAAGCGCTGTCTGCGTGATGTTCGCAACTCGATTGCCCTGATGCGTGTCGACGAATTCGATTTTCAGGAAGCAATGGAGACGCTGCTCGATGGTATCGCAAGCGGTGGCTCGATTGCAGTTGCGAAGAATATAGATATGCCGAGCTTGTCACCTGTTACTTCCTACCAGGTTTTTCGCATCATTCAGGAGTCATGCACCAACTGCATAAGGCACAGCGGGGCGGATAGACTGGAAGTCCTGATTGCACCGAAGGATGGAGACACTCTAAATATTGTCGTCAAGGATAATGGCAAGGGGTTTAACGCCGAGGGAGAGTTTGCCAGTTTCGGTTTAACAGGAATCAAGGAGCGTGTGGCTGACCTGCGTGGCGATGTCGATATAACATCAGGCGAGGGCGCGGGCACGACTGTCAGCGTTCAAATCCCGATAAACAACCCCGTTCAATCCGGCGCGGTATAATTGTGCGCGTGAAAATTAAGGTTTTAATCGTTGATGACCAGACGCTTGTCCGCCAGGGACTCGCGACTTTGCTTGCCCTTGAAGAAGATCTCGAGATCGTCGGGCAAGCCGGCGATGGAGAGGAAGCCATATCGCAGGTCGGATTTCTTCAACCGGATGTGGTGCTCATGGACATGCGCATGCCGAAGAAGACAGGCGTCGAAGCCACTCAGGAAATCTGCAAGCGCTACCCTTCCGTAAAAGTTCTCGTACTTACAACATACGACGAGGATGACCTGATCGTTGGCGCTCTGAAAGCCGGTGCCTGCGGGTATCTTCTCAAGGATAGCCCTTCCGAGAAATTGGCGATCGCCATCCGAGCGGTCAAAGAAGGCTATACACAACTCAGTCCTGCGGTGACACCGAAGGTGGTATCGCTAATGCACGGCTCCGAGAAAAGCAAGAAAGCGGACTTGTTGAAGTCATTTAGCGAACGCGAAGTGGAAATTATTGAGTTGATAGCGAAGGGATTGAGCAATAAGGAAATTGCGGAAACGCTGTACATTACCCAGGGAACAGTAAAGAACTACGTTACTAAAATCCTCGGTCAATTGAATCTTCGCGACCGAACTCAACTTGCCGTTTGGGTGAAGGATAATATGTAGCCGTTTTAGGGCTACTTTTTCCAATTGCGTCGATCAAGTGTTCCGATCTAAACTAAAGCTCTTCTTCGATTCTATCGTATTCCGGCGAACCGATTACCCAGAGGAAGGTTTGCAGATCGTGGTAATCGCTTGGCTTTAGATCAGCGATTCCCTCGCCGACTAAATCGGCCAGACGCACTAAATCGGCATAACAATTCCAATTGGGCTTCGACGAATATTCTAAATCGTATCCAAGTTCTTTCGCGGCAAATCGCATTGCATTCGGTTTCATTATCATATATTTCGAAGGCTGTGCGAGATAGGGAAAGAGTGTAAGAACCGGCCACGATAGAACCCGAGACTTCTTGCGCGGGAGCTCTGCCACCGCCATGATCCATTGGATGAAACGTTCCCTTGCCGGTCCTTTTCCGTATAGTAATTCATAAATTCCCTCGGCGAAAATACTGGCACCATCTGCGGTGTTGACAGCATCGCGAAGGGCCATCTTTTCAAATGAGAAGAGGAAGGTCGTTCGGGATTCGACTTGCAAAGCTTTCTTTGCAATGTCAATGTATTCGCGTTTGCGAAGCAGGATTTTAAAGTCCTTTTCGTTTAAATTTTCGTTCCAAAGCTCGTGAGCGCCCCATTTGTAATCGCGCTCCCACTCCATATATCTCTGGTCTTTGAAGCCCTTTGGAAAAAATTTCAGAAAGCGCTTTCGGTGTTTTGCCAGCGCTTTGGGATTGATTGTTTTGACCAGAGGGCGCTCCGGCTTTTCAGTTTTCTTACTCATGTTTCCAGTTTTCAACACAATTTCCGTGTTGTTGCATCGCTATTTTGTGGTCTGAAGGCTTTTGGTGCTCGTTGCTGGTTTTAACGTCTTCAGAACGTTGTTTACTATTTGAGCTGCCAATTCCACGTCATCCTTTGTTATACCGTAATGCGTTACTGCGCGAATAACTTTGGGACCGCAATCGAGCACTTTCAATCCTTCTTTGTCGAGGGCCTGAGTGAATTCTAGAGCCGACACTCCTTCAAGCTCTACGTTAAACCAAACCATATTCGACTTCTGCAAATCCCAGTTAATCGATATACCTTCGCATTGCGACAGTTTCTCCGCCAGTACTTTAGCGGTTTCGTGATCCTCGGCAAGACGGTCGACCATATTGTCGAGTGCGTAAATGCAAGCTGCCGCAAGGACACCGACTTGACGCATGCCGCCACCCAGAGCCTTTCTCCAGAGACGAGCTTGATTGATAAACTCCTTGCTGGCAGCGATCATCGAGCCGGCCGGCGCCGACAATCCTTTGGAGAAGCAGAACTGTACGGAATCCATACCTTCTGCCAGTTCTTGCACGCCGCAATTGTTGGCGATGGCCGAGTTGAAGATTCGCGCGCCATCAAGGTGGGTCGAGAGATTGTGTTTCTTCGCAAGCGCTACAAATTGTTTTGTGTATTCAGGGCTTAAGACGCTACCATTGAAAGCATTCTCAAGGCAAACAAGTCTGGTCTTTGCCATGTGATCGTCGACCGGTGAGATCGCAAGCTCTATGTCTTCCAGTTTCAACGTCCCATCCGGCTGATTCGGAATTGGCTTGAGGAAAACACTGCCGAGAGTGGCTGCGTTACCGCGCTCGTGCACGAAGATGTGCGACTCCCAGCCAAGCAGCGCTTCTTCGCCACGCCCGACGTGAGTGATCACAGAGATCAAATTGCCCATGGTGCCCGTAGGTACGAATAGAGCAGCTTCTTTCCCGAGGCGCTCCGCTGCGACTTCCTGCAAACGGTTTACCGTCGGATCTTCTCCATATACGTCATCACCGAGCTCAGCTTCATGCATCGCTTTGCGCATCTCGGCTGGCGGCAGCGTAACTGTGTCGCTTCTCAAATCTATCGCGTTATTCATTAGAATACCTTTGAAATCGAAACCTATCTCGATTCCATATATTTTGCCATGTTTGAAACTGTTACAGATCCGCCGGTCGAATCACGATTGTGTCGCTGTAGGTCGCCGCGACAAAGCGCTTACCTTCATAGAAGAACACTTCTGTGACTGGTTCTCCCTTCCCGACCTTGAGGTCCGAGAAAGTGCTGCTCGCCATGAGTTGGTCTTCGTGGTTGTAGAGACCGGTGTCAAAGTCATCTGACAGGAAAGCATCATTGTTTCCAAACATAGAGTCGCTGCCGTCACCGAGTCTAAATCGCGAAAAGTCGCTGCTGTTTGGAGTCAACGGGCTGCAGTAAGGGCACTGGTCTTCTTCCTGGCCGCTGCAGAGAGAGCAAATGTATAACTCATTTCCGCAATCAGTAGAACCGCATAGCGAGCAGGGGGCGGCGTCACAAATCGAGCATCCGCCGTCAGTCTTGCGTATGGTGTGGTCATAGAATCGAGGAATTGACGCCGGGTCTTGAAAAAAGGGAGTGTCGAACCGCTTGTTGAACCGCGCCGATACAGGAGTCGGCGAGATCAGGTCTGCCCGTGGTCTAACCCGAATCGGGTAAAAGACCAGCATTGCCGAGATAATGATCGCAATCAACAGCAGTTCCATAAAATGTTTATGCCCAGTATTTATCTGATCATGCGCGAACTTTTGAGGTCGAAACATTTTTCTTTTGTTGTACGATTGGCATTATGTGCGAAAAACACAAAACGCCTGCCAATCATATTCTCCGACTTGTGATCGGATTGCTTATCGCACTTCTGATTTGCGTCTGGCAATATGTGCCCCTGTCCGCGCAAGAACTGGCTCCTGGCGAAATTCATGACCCTGTCATGGAGGCGATGGCGAAAGGCGACCTGGCTGCAGCTGAGACTAGTGCTCGACGCGAAATGGCGCAATTTGCCGATTCCAGTGACCCTCGTATGGCTGAGCCGGAGCTGAAGCCCGACCTGGCTTTTCGAAAGAGGCGCGCCCAGACTGCCCTTGCAACCGTCCTTGCCGCGAAAGCCTGGCAGGAAGAGCAACGTAACCAAGCCGGCAGTATCACCGGCAACGACATTGTTTTCCTGATTGTGATTATGTTGCTGGCGGCTGGGCTAGTGTTGTTCTTGATGAGATACGGTCCACAGCGACCCAAAGTTGTGGAGCAGACTATTCAATGGGTAGGAAAGAAGAAGTATGAAAACCAGGATGACGGCGTCAGGCAGGCTGGCGCCGCGCTGTTCAGTCTCTTGTTTCTTGGACTGTTCGGTCTTGTATTATTTGGCGGAGTCTGGGGCGTGATGCATGTCGTCGCCGATGTGGACCGGCGGGCCGCGGAAGCTTCGAGAGCTCGTGTGTTCTATGACGAGGCTAAAAAGCTGATGACCGCCGCCCGCGATAAGAACGCCCAGTCTCAACCTGGGTTCGAAGATTACGATGTTCTGGGGCTCTACTCTAATTTCCTCCATAAAACGGGCGACAAGAAGTTGTCTAATGCCGTCGCACTTCGCGCTCGCACGCTTAAAAACCGTGAATGTCGCGTCAATCTAAAACAGCGACCGGCTGTTAAGACCACCGCGGAAACTGCAGCCAAATCTCAAAAATAAAGATGTGCGAATTTTTCGCCGAAGCGGTATATAGTAGTTACTCATTTCTCGCCTTGATGTTCGCTTGCGTTCACCGAGCAGCGCTCGTCGTTCACGGCTGTTTCACTTTCAACTGGAAACTTAACGGACTTGATACCCACTGCCGACAATAAGTTCGATTCGGATGTTTTCACGCATCTGAGCGAGCGATACAAAAATTTCGTTCGAATCGGCGAGGGCGGCACCGCCGTGGTCTACAAAGCAGAAGATTCAAATCTGCTCAGAAATGTTGCGATTAAAACAATGTCTGTTTCTCGCATGACACCGGATATGGTGCTGCGATTCCAGCACGAGGCGCGAGCCGCTAGTAAGCTTCAACATCCTAACTTGATTACGGTGCTTGATTTCGGTTTGGCCGGAAACAGCAGACCTTATCTTGTGATGGACTTTGTCGAGGGGCAGTCTCTGGAAGAGTTGCTGCAGGAGCGTGATTGTTTGTCGATTGAACAAACGATTAAGATTATTCTCGAGGTTTGCCGAGGCATGGCGTTCGCACATCAGAACGGCGTGATCCATCGGGATTTGAAGCCAAGCAACATTCTTCTGCTCGAGCACCCGGAGGCTGATGCGCGCGTTAAAGTTGTAGATTTTGGTATCGCGAAGCTAAGCAGTAATGATGATGTCGGTGAGCGTCCGACCGCATCGCGCACGAATCTTGCAGCAATGCCACCACGAGTAGCTTTGGAACGCAAAAGGCAGGGCGACAGTAAAGGGCGTACGGGAGAGCTCATGGGTAGCCCGTTTTACATGAGTCCTGAACAGATTCGAGGCGACAACGTCGACCAACGCACGGATATTTATTCGCTTGGGTGTATCCTGTTTCGGATGCTTAGCGGCATGGCTCCCTTCGAAGGTGAGACGCATCTAGAGACTTACAGTCAGCATTTGAACGACTTGCCTCCCTTGATTGTCGATCCTGTTTTGCCACCGGAGCTGCACGCACTGATAGATAAGTGTCTGGCTAAAGACCCTTTGGAACGGCCTTCTTCAATGACCGAGGTCGCCGACGTCTTGCGGCAAGTTTTAAAACGAAAAGCAGAACCGTCGTTAAAATCTGGAGGAAATGAACGAAAATCCGGGGAGTCTGCTCGCAAGAGTATAATCGGCAGACGTACCGTTGCAGTAATTGCAACGATAGCGATTGTCGGGGTCTTGCTCGCTGGCTTGATGTTCTGGGTGAACTTGAAGAAGCCGGCTGATACTAAAACAAGTGCTACTGCCATGCCTATTGCTGCCAGCAAAAGCTATGACGGGAAGTGGACCATCGAGCCGAGCGCGGACAAACATTTGCAATGGCGAGCTACTCCGGATGCCACCGATGATGATATCGACCTGATTCTTTCGGAAGATGTGCCTGATGTTTCCATGCGTTCAACGGCGGTGACCAATGTCGGTCTGGAAAAACTGGCGCAACTCCCGCTCACCGAGCTGGATGTTTCGAGAACGAAACTGGACGATTCGGCGGCGCCAATTCTGGCGAAAATGAAAAAATTGACAACGCTAAAATTGGAGAGTACTCACATTACAGATAAGGGGTTACGCGACCTCGCGCCACTGAAAGATCTTGTGTACCTGGACCTCGATCAGATGACTCAAATTACGGACGAGGGCGTTGCAACAATTCTGCGACAGTGGCCGAACATCCGCCATCTTAATTTAGGGCGTACATCAATTTCGGATCGATCAGTTATTCAGTTGACCAGGGCTAAGAATTTACTAGATCTGGAACTAGCGGAACTCGATTTGAATGATAGGGCGATGGATGCTTTGATTGGCTCTAAGCTCAGGCTATTGAACTTGAATCATTGCGTCTTCGATCGCAAGTATGTGAGCGAGCTGCCGAAAATGAGGAAACTGAAACACCTGGTTGTTTCCGAGATATCTACACTCAAACAGTCAGACTACGAGGAGCTACGGAAAAACTTAAGCTCGCGAGGATGCGAGCTTCAATGCCTCAGTACGTTAAACACCAAGATGAATGATGTTTCGCCGATAATAGAAATGATGGGCAACTAAAACTGTTTCGTAATTCCCATTTGAGTAATCAACCACTGCTTGACTCTGGGAAAATACTTGTACAAATTCTCAGTATTCTCGTTGCGCCCACCCATCATTGAGCCGAACAGTTCTGCGCACGTTTCACGCGGCCCCCAATCGTCGAGTTTCATAAAGTTAGCGACTTTCGGTTGCGCATCTTTGGGAATGTTTTTCTTATCCTCTTCCCACTCCTTTCTCAGCTCCGGATCCTTTGAGATCTTCATTGCGCCGTCCATGTCATCCAGTACCTGAAAACACATATCGCCGACGTGAAGTTGCAGAAACACCGGCGCCCGCGCATCGCCTAGATCCGTGGTGCCACGTTTTTTCGGTCTCTCATAGAGACACATATCTTGGCCATAGATTCGCCCGGGCTGCTCGGCCAGCGTGGGTGCCGGATCACTTTCCGGCAAGTCTTTTACCGAATCGGGCCAGCGATCGATCATGTTTGGAGCAATGATCAGCCTGGCGTTACTCTCGTCGAGCTTCTTTCTGAGAGGTTCAGGAAGATTGTTGATAGCGTTTTTCGCTGCAATTATTGTTGCTTCACTGACTGCCGGGTGGTTGAACGCCGGTGGATTGATCACAATTCTGCTCAACAGAGTTGTCTGTTTGTCTGCGTCTTGTGCGTTTTGAGTTTGTGAGCTTTCCGGCGTTTTTGTCGCCGGCGTTTTTGTCGTCGCGTTTTCATCTGCAGGAGTGCAACCGGAGACGCATGCAAGAAGGCTCAATGTAATCGCGCACTTTGCAAAACTAACCGTCCATGATTTTGTCGCCAACATACAGCCTCCGGAAATGTCGCGACAATAATACAGCGTTAATGGTCAAATCGCCAGCGAAAAGTTCTGCCTAACATGGTGTCGCATTCGGTGCAATTAGTTTCCGACCTTCGCGCCACCCACGCTCGCGCCTCCCACTCCTCTGAAGCCACCGAGACCGCCAAAGCCGCCGAGACCGCCAACGCCGCCGAGACCGCCATAACCGAACGGTGTCATCATTCCGTATGGATTAACGCTGTTGATACCGCCCAGACCGCTGTAGCCGGTGTATGGATTCACGTTGAACGGACTGTAAGGATTGCTGGGGCTGCCGTAAGGAGCGGCGCCGCCGACCAGTCCTCCATATGGATTACCGTAGATTCCACCGTATGGATTTCCATAAATTCCGCCGTATGGGTTACCTAATACGCCGCCGTATGGTGAACCGTATGGGTTGTATCCAAATCCACCAAAAGGATTTACTGATCCGTATGGGCTTCCGTATCCGAGACCGTACGGATTGTATCCTCCATAATAAGGACCACGCCGCATGTTCATGTACGCGCTGGCGCCCATGCCTGCGACGGCTCCGGCGCTTTGCCATAGACCTGGGTTGTCCAGCGCGTCCTCTGTTCCATTAATAAGATTCTTGGGAGTGTTAATAATTGATTTGCCAAGCGATTTCGCCTTTCCGAAGAAACCCTTTTCCTGCGGCTGCGGGGGCGGACTCTGGGGAGCGCCATTTTGCTGAGGCATGCGGGAAAATTGGGGATTGCTAAAACTGCCTGATTGACCAGGCATTTGATATTGCGAATCCCCGTCCCCTGGTGACATGTCGCCAGGCTGCATGTCCTGTGGCTGAGTTTCATAATCGTCAGGTGTTCTAATTATTCCTTTCTTGTAGAAGCCGGAGACGTGGTCGTCTTCTACCCAATCGTCGCCCGCTGCTGCCACTGGTGCCGCTTGAGTCGCGATGAGAAATATAAGTGAAAGGGCAAGAGTTGCTTTTTTCATAGCCTTCGCCTGAACCCGACAATCCAATTATGCCAGAGTCCGGGCAAATCTTCCCCACCGCCTGCCATTGTCCGGGTGCGTTTTAAATGTTTCCGCCGGGCATCAAAAAAGTTTGTATTCGATGCCCGGCTGGAAACGACGCGGAGCATTAGCCCTTCCGGCTTTTCGCCTTTTCTTGCTCTATGCGCAATACTTGGCGAGCAAACCTTTTTCGCGTGCCTGTTCAAACATAAATTTGAACAGCAAGCCTGCTCCGGCCAGGTAGAGGACGTTTAGTGCGAAGGCGGTGATCACATAATTTGCAACCAGGTCGTGCGAGCCTGCCAGGGACGCACGCATGCCTTCAAACACATATGACGCCGGTACGCATCGAGCAAGAGGCTGAAGCCATGCCGGTAGAACGCTTATCGGGTAGAACACCGCACATAGTGGCTGCACCAGGAATGGTATCGCCCACGCCAGCACTTCCGCTTGCGGTCCGTAACGAATGATCAGCGATGTTGCGACCAAACCCATTGCCCAGCCCATTAGCATAAGGTTGGCAAAGAGCATGCCCAAATCGAGGCCCATCGTCATGATGTTGAAGTTGTACATGAAAATTGCCATTACTGACAGTATCAAGACAACTATTAAAGCCTGTGCTAGACCCAATATGTAAGACGCCGTGATGAACTCGCTGACTTTCACCGGGGAGGTGAAAATATTCAACAAATTTCGCGACCACAGGTCCTCCATGAAGGACAAGCATACGACCTGCTGCGCGCGGTAGAACACGTTCCACAGGATGACCGCGCCGACCAGAAATGTAATCATAGCCGGCACTGCACCACTGACTTTGAGCAAATAAAGAGTCACAAATCCCCAGACCAAAAGATCAACTACCGGCCAGAAACAGACGTCCATTGCTCGGAAAGCATTACGCGAACAGATATACGCGTACTTCAAAACGAGCGCGTTGATTCTATTCCACTTCATGATACACCCACCTTTTCGAGAGTTTTGTTGCGTGCGATTGCGATAAACACATCTTCCAGTGAGTCGCTTTCGTACTTCCGGAGAATGTCCTGGGAAGAGCCTTCCTCAACGACTTCACCGCTTCGCATAAATACAATTCGGTTGCACAATTCGCCGACATCGAGCATGTTGTGCGACGTCGTTATCAACGTGCATCCGGTCTCGTTGTTGTAGCGCTGGAGAACCTTTCTCACCTTGTCGGCGAGGTCCGGATCGAGGCTTGCCGTGGGCTCGTCTAGGACCAGGACTTCCGGGTCGTTCAACAGAGCTTTGCAGAGGTTGAGTCGAGTTTGCTCACCGGACGACAATCTTCCCGAAGTCGAATTTCTCAAGTGAGCTATCTCGAAGTCCTCCAACAACCGGTCGATCTTCGGTTTCGGATTGCGGACGCCGTATATTTTGGCGAACACAGTCAGGTTTTCGGAGACCTTGAGGTTGTACGGCAAGTGCACATAAGACGACGCGAAGTTGACTCGTTGCAGAATCTCCGTTCTGTGCGTCTCGATGTTTTGTCCGAACACGCGGACGGTTCCCGCTGTTGGTTTTGTCAGACCAAGCAACATGTGAATCGTTGTGGTTTTTCCGGCGCCGTTGGCACCGAGCAATCCGACGATTTCGCCTCTGTCGGCATGGAACGTGACGTTTTTAACGGCCTCGGACGGGCCGAATTGTTTTCTTAATCCTGTGACTTCAACGATTCTGTTGAACATGAGAAACACCTCTAGCTTCTGTTCGTGTGTAATGGCATGCCTGGACGGCAAAAAGAGTAAGAGCCTGAATTTAGGGAGGGACCGACGGACATCCGCCTCGGAACTGCCTCCAGGTGCTCTTACTCTTCGCTAATACAACGAAAACTGCAAGAAGTGAGAACTCGCTTATCTCACCTGTTAGTTCTAACCTGTGGAGGCAGAATCAATGTTGGTCTGAGCGTGGCTTATCGTTCAATCTCATCTGTGTGTACTCCAATTCTGGGTGGTATCTTGACCGGTATTAATTACCGGCGATCCACGATTTGTCTTTCGTCGTTTCTCAAACATCTCATCGGATGCGTTGCAAAAAAAACGCCGACTCGTTAGCAACTATATACCACGCTCAGAGATGTGACAAGCCCCCGTTTCCAATTGTGAAAACGGCGCCGCTATGCGGTGTTTCAAATTACATATTAGATCAGATAGATAAGCGCGAAGTAGTATGTCAGCTTGTAATGGTTTTAATCTGGTATCAAAAGTGGTGTCATGATTGATGCTGTTTTTAGTACTCGGTACTTAATGTGATACTGAATTTGGTGTCAAAAAGTTTGCGGGCATTTTTTATTCATTCGGAAAAGTTTGCTTCACTTTCGAAGAGCTTTTTCGCAGACCGGGTTGTCATAGGTTCGGCGCGTGAATATTTAGGCCTGATCTGCCTTGCAGACGCTGGAGCCGAGGATTAAGTTATATAAAATGGAGGTAGATCACATTCAATACGGCAAAAACGGATTCTGTTTGCGCATGGGCGAGCTGTTCAAGAGGCGAATCGAGACTCAACTCGATCCCGCAAATATCAGGATAGGCGAGTTTCTCGGGCTCCTCGAGGTGCTTTCGCCCGAAGTTTTAGACGAAACCTTGCAAGTCGCTCAGGAACTCGAAGTTCCTGTCGGGCGGGCTACCGTGCTGCGAGGGCTGATAACAAACGGCGAACTTTCCAACCTTGTTCAGCTTCATTGCCTGGTCCGAAGCAAAATAATTCAATTGGAGGACGCTAAAGAGGCTTTCTTCATTGCTCGCCGTGAAAATTGGAATGTTCGAGAGGCTCTGGTCGCGCTAGGCTGCGCCATTGATGATGGCACAATCGTCCGTATCGGTGAACTTCTGCTTGAGTCAGACCGAATTAGTGAAAACGATCTGGACACATCGCTCATGCTTCAAGGGTTATGCGGGCTGCCTATCGGTCGAATTCTCACAATTGATGCGCGAATTCCGGAAGTAGTCGTCTCAGAAGCGTTGAATTTGCAGACTGAAATTCGAGAGCGTCGCAGTACGTTTGGTGATGCGGTCACTCGTTTAAAGCGACTGCGTGTATCCAAAGAAGATTTCCTTCCTCGAAATCGATTGCTTTTAAACAGACACACTGCGGAAGCAGAAGTCGATGAAGAATTTCAATTGCGCGACTTGCTGCTGACATCAAATATGGTGTCAGAACAGGATTTGAAACCGGCAGAACGTTTTGCCGAATCGAACAATTTTTTGCTAGAAGATGTCTTGCGCGGATTTGATTTCATTCAGCAACCGGTTTTATCCGCCGCAAATGGACTGACTGGTTTTGTGCGAGATGGATATCTGACCGGCGCCGAAGCGGTCGACATACTCAAGGCTTTGAGAGCCAAGCAAGAGAAGATGGATTACGTGTCATCGTTATTGAACAAGCAGTCAAAGGACCTTACGCTCTACCAGTTTCTAGTTACGAGCGGTTTCCTGACACCCGATGGATTGCGTTCTATCATTCGCACTCTTATGGTCGAGCCGCATCTTTTTGAGGAAGTTCTTGGTGTGCCGCGCCGGTCGTTTAGCGACAAAGCATCGGTGAAACGCGCAATTATCAAGTCAATTCTGGACAGCAATAATCTGGAAAAATCACTGGCTGGAATCCAGCAGGAAGATCGTCGAGTCGTTTCATACGCGCGCGATCTGCTTGCGCTTATATCTTACGGAGTCGTTTCGGTAGATCAGGCGATACTGAGCTTCACTCGTCTACGTGTTGAGATGGGCGAGCGTCCTTTGAAGCAGCTTTAGTTCCTCTCTGCTAACCTTTATCTTCGCTTAATTAGTCATGCTCCTAAATTCACGCTGTTCAGCGTCTTTGTTACGGAGTTCGCTGCGGACCGCTAGACCGAGCGACCTGTTATATTGGTCCGGAGATCCAAATTAGAATCGCAAACTGAAAAGGGAATCGAGATGAAAGTTGCTACTAAAAGTGGTGTCAAGGCTGCTGTCCTCGCTGCGTTTTCCGTCCTCCTACTGACCGCTTGTGAAGACCCCAGGCGGGTTTCCTGGTCATCCGACGGTTCGGCTGCTGCGGTGCTTGCTGGTGATGGTTTGCGAATTGCAGATAGCGAGGGAAACATCGGCGAGGCTAAACCTGGAGTGGAGCTGGTTGACTGGTTCGCCGGCGGGAGCGATCGTTTGCTTGCGGTTGAGTACGAGAAGGTTACGACCTGGGATCAGGTACGCGCGCTGGAGTCCGCCAATGATCTGAAAAAGGTAATGAATACTGCCAACACCATGCTTGCCGCCGCGAGGCAGAACAAAGGCGATTGGAAGAGTTTTGAAAAGGTAGTCGGAGATCTATCTTTTAATCGCGAAGCTGTAATTTATTTGCGCGAAAATAAAGACAAGGAAATGGCAGCGACCGGGGAGAATTGGAATGCGGTTAAAACCACAGTTGATGTAGGGGGTCATCGGTTTTGTACGTATGATGTGGCAGAAAAGTCTTTATCGAATCGCAAAGAGATCTTTCGCACTCTTCGCGACGTCAAGGAGGTTCGTATCAGTCCAACCGGCTCTGCGTTTCTCCTTGTGACCCGCCCCGAAAGTTCTTTCGATACCGCTTACACTCTTTCGCTTGTGACGATGGATGGAACATCCTCCGTAGTTTCAACCGCGTGTTCGACGTTTCCCGATTGGAGTGCTGATGGCAACGAGTTTTATTACATCGATGCCGATTTGCCCACCCTCATTCCTGATGCCGACTTGAAGCAGACCTCCTTGATTGGCTCGTTAACGGCAGCGAAGTATGAGGTAAATGAGGGTGTTGTTCAAATAAGTGAGAAACGTAAATTTGCGTCTGTTTATTTCAATAAAAACAGCCGCGTGCGTCGCCTTGCAGATCAAAGCCTGGTTTTCTCGTCTGCTCCAGTTGAATTGCCTGGTACTGGCCCGCAGATTGTGCGCAGACCCACACTCTTTCAATTTCGCCCCGGCAAGAGCGCGATGGTATCGCGGATGATACCGGTAGACGAGCCGGAAGTTGGCGGCGACTTGATGGAATTCTTCGAGTTCAATCCATCTGGAAATCTTGTTTCCATTCCTAGCACGAAGGAGGGAACGACGGTTTATGATGTGCAAACCGGTTCCTCGCGACGCGTGGACGGTGGCGGATTTCACTGGTCTAAGCGTCTGACGTTCATTCCAACCTGGAGAGGAGAATCTGAGTTGTGTCTGGGCATGAAGCCGGAAAAGGCTTCTGCCGAATCAGAACTCAATGAAATTACTCTCTGGAACTCATCGGACGAGCATATCCGCCCGATTTCTGAAAAGTGGCCGGCAAGCGCAAGAAAGAAATTTCTTGATCCAAACTAATTTTTCTTGCGATCCAGTTCTTCTGTCTCTTTAGTGTCAGCAGAAGCTTTCAGCAGATGGAAGGCTTCTTGCCTGCCCTTTTCGATGGTGTCTGCAAGCTCGAAGATTTTGATAGCTTCTTTTGCGACTTTGACGTTGTTGTCGGATTCGTGAATTTCTTCGTAAATGTTTGAGAGATGCTCGTTCATAGAATTAACAGCGGTTTCGTAATCGTCGAAGAGCTTTTCGAATTTGTCTTTGGTGCCTTTGGGAACGATTACTTTCTCCATGCCGGTCTCCACATCTTTAACATCTTCCTTGAAGAGGTGAATAATTGGCTCCATTGTGCCGATATAGAAAGTTAGCCATTCTGGACGTGCTTCCAGGTATTTTGCATCAGTGGCAAGACCGTGCACCGATATGTGACTGGGATCGTCCAATGTGGCGACACAGGTGATGTCTACCGGCTTTCGTGTTGCTTCAAGATAGATGTTAATCGCCTGCTGCTTAATTTGCATTACGCACAGACCGACGTCGCGCAGGTCGGTGAGTCCCATGGCTCCGGGACCTGATGCGAAAATCTTCAAGTCGCCGTTCTTCTGGGACTTGTCACCAGACGCTTCGGCGCCGCCGCTGATGGCAGACTTGTGAGGCGCCGGTGAAGTCGAGCCGTCTGCCGACTTGGATGCGAGTGAAGGGAAACAATCGGCACTCTGCGGTGCCGCCAGAGTAATCAGCATGAGCACCGCTAGTGGTGTCAGACTATATCGCTTGAGATTCATGTTTTGAATTTGCACGTGGATTGAACTCCAATTGTTTCTCTGGTTGCAGGCGGTTTCCATTGCGAACGATTTAAGCTAAAGGTCGAACAGGCTGTCGTCGAGACCGACGTTCTCCTTCAAATTGTCGAAGAAAGTGACTGAAATCAGTGAGCCGTCTTTGAAAACATCCCATTCGACAGGCAAGTTGTTTCTTGGATTCAGGAAAATTCGGTCGGTAACTTGATCGAAATCGCCTTCGACAATTTCGACGACTTTGACCGCCCCTTTCCATCGGTTGCTCGTTAAGCTCTCGCTACCCAGTCGCGCCTTCGCACTTCCTTTGCGCAAGCGGGCTTTGACACTTGCGAATAAACTGGGAATGTCACTTGCGACTACACTGTTTCCATTAGGCAGTTGCAACATGCGGGAGTCCGGCTGCAGCGACATTTTCATGAACTTCAGCATGCCGCCACCGCGAGCCTCGACGCTGCCATCTTCCTTTCTCACGACCACAGCGCCGTTATTTACCGAGCCTTTGGTGACTTCGACGCGAACCCGCTTGTTTTTCTTGTAGAAAAATTTGCCGTTACCATCTTTCAACTTGTCGCGCATTTGACCAGTCAAGCGGGTCTCTACGGTGTAATCGTTCAACGAGTTGGCGGTGCTGTGGGCATTGTCGATAAAAGCCTGGCCGTTGGTCCACTTCATGTCGGCAACCAGATCTTTGGTTGCGCGGGCATGTTCTTCCAAGACCGGAAATAGCGCGCTTTCGGCAGGAGCCGCGAGCAGTGACGTCAGGCAAAGAGCGATAAGAAAGGACAACTCGCCGCGCTTTACTTGATATTTAGGCTTCGCGTCAATTTTCAACGTTGTGTTACTCAAATTCACTGGTTTTACGTCCGGGAGGACCGTAAGTGTCGCTGCGTTGTTTTTTTTCAGATATGGAACGCAAGTCAAGATCTTATCTCAACTGGACCCGCGATGATCGTTAACAGACCTCGTTCTTAATATGGCAAAACGTATAAATAGACGGGATTCAGGCGAGATTTTATGAGTTTAACTTTGCTATGATCTGAACTTCATATTGGTGTGGAGGACGCTGCTCATGGCGCTCAATCATTACGTATCTCTTGGGAATTCAGGTCTTCGTGTCAGTCCCTTCTGCTTGGGAACAATGACGTTCGGGGAAGATTGGGGCTGGGGGTCCAGCGAAAAGGAATCGTTTCAGATTTTGCATCGTTATGTTGAGCAGGGCGGAAATTTCATCGATACCGCCAACTTTTACACTAAAGGTCACTCTGAGAAGATTATCGGTGATTACCTGGATGAAACGCGCAGGCGCGATCAGATTGTTCTCGCTACCAAGTTTTTCAGCAACATGTATACAGGCGATCCTAACGGCGGCGGAGCAAGTCGCAAGTCGATCATGTCGGCTTGTGAGAATTCGCTCAAGCGCTTAAGAACCGATTACATCGATCTCTATTGGCTTCACTGCTGGGATCGCTTCACTCCGATCGAGGAGACGATGAGCGCTTTAAACGATCTGGTCACGCAAGGCAAAGTCCGTTACATCGGATTCTCCGACACTCCTGCATGGAAAACCGCACAGGCTCAAACGCTCGCAAAGATGCGCGGTTGGGCTCCATTGATCGCTCTTCAGGTTGAATACAGTTTGCTTGAAAGGACGGTCGAGGGTGAGCTCATCCCGATGGCTCTGGAGATGGGATTGGGTGTGACGCCGTGGTCTCCACTCAAGCAGGGCATTTTGACAGGGAAGTATAAACGCGAAGACGCCGGCAAGGAAGCGCCCGGCAGAGGTGACTGGGTGACCAATTTCCTCAATGAGAAAACTTACGATCTAGTCGATGAGCTTAACGCCATCGCCAAACAACTTGATTCAACCGCCGCTCGGGTTGCGCTGGCTTGGCTTCAGTCGAAAGCTGGTGTTACATCCAGTATCATCGGCGCGCGTACGATTAAGCAGCTTGATGAGAACATCGCAGCTCTTGAATTGAAACTCGCGGCTGAACATATTGCGAAGTTGGATGAGCTTTCGAAGCCGAAACTTAATTTCCCGTACGACTTTATCGCGAACGCCGGACCGTTCGGTTACGGTGGTGCCACCATCAATGGTGAATCCTTCGCTCCCAATCCGCTTGCTCCGAAAGGCGATGCGAAGCGCTACGAGGAGTTGCTCGCAACGGTGTAAACCCTGCGAGTCGCTCGGACATGCTACCAAACTCGCAAGAAGATACACGACAGTATCCTGAAGAGTTTCATCAAACATTTTTGGTGACTGGGATTCAGTTGCTACTTCTTGCGCTGTTGTCGGTGCTGGCCTATTACTCGACGCTGAACAACTACTTTCTCAATACGGATTTTGCTCACATTCAATACGCCAGTTCGGCTCTTCAAAAGCCGGAGCTGTTTCCACATGAATTTGCGTCATCTTGGCTTGGTGCATCGGATTACGAATTGTTCTATCGGCCCCTTCCCCTGTTTCTGCTTGCCTTTAACTTCTTAACGTTTGGGGTTTCTCCATTCGGATATCACATCACCAGTCTTGCCTTGCACGTGGGGACGATTTGGTGCGTGTATTTTTTTTCGAGAGAACTTTTTCAATGGATGAGAAGCGGATTTCGTCGCGACGACGTCTCCGGTGCGAAAACGCAATTACAGTTTTGCCGGGCCAGTGACGTTTACACGGCGTTCCTCTGCGCTGCATTGTTCTCGGTCTTTCCAGTCGGAGCCGAAGCCATAGTCTGGTTGGGCGGCCGACCGGATTGCGCCGCTGGTTTGTTTTTCGTCCTTACTCTTCTGCTCTGGATGCGCGAACATAGAGTCGACGGGTGGCAAACTGGGCTTGCGTCAATGGTAGCGTATGCGGTGGCGCTGCTGTTCAAAGAAGTTGCCGTTTCGCTAATTCTCTTACTGCCTGCTTTATGCATGTTGAAACCCGCATCTTGGAAGGAAAAACTTTCCTCGGTTTTACCATCATGTTGGAAACTGTTCGCAGTTTTTCTTGTTTACCTGCTGGTTCGCTGGTTGGCACTAGGCACCATATGGGGCGGCTATAAGGGCGCGTTCTGGCAGATCTTTAGTCTGGATGTTTCACTCAGGCAATGGGCGAGTATCGAACGCCTGAGAATGCTTTTTGTCCCGCTTAATCCGGATCTGAATTTCGTCTTTCCAATGCCTTTAATTTTCGCAATGCTTTATGGCGCGTTAGCAGTCTCACTGCTCAGCCGTTTCAAACAACTGCGTGCAATGACTGGACTTATTTGCTTTTGCTTGTTTTGGTTTGTCGTGAGTTTGCTGCCTGAATTGAAAACGGCGGCGCTGACTCACAGCTTCGCCAGCAGTCGAAGTTTTTACATCCCAAGTGTTCCATTCTGTCTGCTCATCGCATTGCTGGTAACGCAGCCTGCGATAAAACCAGTTCCCGGTCGTAGTTGGAGAGCGGCAGCGTCGGCTATCTGCGGAGCTGGTTTCATCATCTGTTTCTTTGTCTGCGATCTTGCGAATAATCAAGCCTGGAATGCGGCTTCTCAAGCAACTCGGTCTCTGCAATTACAACTCGCCAGGATGATCGCTGATACACCGGAAGAGCTGAAGGTGGCGGTGTTGAACCCGCCCCTAAATATTAATGGACCTTATGGTTTAAACCAGGCTTTGCTACCGGTTACGCAGAACGAGCCGTTCATGCCCAATTCTAACTACCATCGAGTGCAAATTCTGGATCGCGAGCACTTTACGGAGCGCGATGCCAATCTGATTAATGCGACGGCACTTCGGCAGTATTTGCTTTCCTTTTGCGTCGTTACGAAGTGGGAGCCGGAGACTCTCAAATTGTCGCGCGTTCAGCTGATACCGGATGCGATGCCATTGAGTTCGCACAATTTGATTGTGAGTCAGCTTGACGATAGTTCCACACCTTCCTCCTACGAGATCTTGATTGATCCTTCGTTGATACCTCTGTCTTGTGAAGCGATAGAGATCCGCTTCTCCTGCGAGGGAACCAGGGAAGGCGGCTATGCTACCCTCTCATGGGGCGAGAATTGGAAACGGACCGCAAGTGATGTTTACGAAACGTCGGCATACTCAGATGTGATTGGCGATGCGAAACTCCACACGTACCGTTTCGCCCTGGCAGAGCAGGTTGGCTGGTATTTACGGCCTTCAGTTGATAAATTGCATCTTCAAATACGAAACGTCAAAGCCATCAAAGATCTGACTGTGCGGCTTGCCAGTGACGCCGACTACGTGCCGCGTTTGCGCCCCGATAATCGCTATTTGAGCCAATCTCCTACGGGTCTTATTGCGCGTGGAGACGAGGCTGTTTTTATCTGTGATACCGAGGTTGATGGCGCGGAAGGTTTGGTAATCGAGTTGTCAAAACCGAATGAATGCTTTGAGACTTATAGGAGAACGTATCGGGAGACGGAAGTTTCGTCGCGTGCTTTGAAGAGGTGGACCGCGGGCGAGACCAGTTCGACTTTCCGAATTCCAACCGCCGACCTAATGCCGGGGACTTATTCAGTCCGCGCTGCGTCTTTGGATGGAAAGCGGTTGATTGTGGGAGCGTTCAGCGACCCGGTGGTATTCCGTGTGGGTGGGAACGAGCCGATGGGGTCACGCTAGTTCCTGTGGATACGGGTGTCATTAGCCTCTGTGTAGGGACGCTTTAGAACTGCTTGCCTACCCCATAATATAAGCGGGAATGAAACTGAAAACGGTTTCCAGTTCTATAAAATAGGACGTTTTGTGTTTGGAACCACAATTAATGTACACAATTACACGATCTGGTGTAATAATGAAATTGGTGACTCAATTGCCCGAAATAAATGGAGTATCAGGTGACCAGTTCGAGCGTAGACAAGAGTGAGGTTCGGCAACAATGTTGTCCAACTGAATTTGTCTTTCCGGACGAAGCTCCCCTCTCTGACAGAGACGCTTCGGAATTGGAAGACTTGTTCAAAATCCTCGCCAATGACACTCGGCTGAAACTTCTGCACACACTGGCGCTCGCGAAAGAAATGTGCGTTTGCGACCTTGCCGTATCTCTCGGCATGAAACCGCAGGCCGTATCAAATCAATTGCAACGCCTTTCGGACCGCGGAATTGTTTCAACCCGTCGCGTTGGCACGAATGTCTACTACAGAGTGATAGACACCTGCATCATCGACCTGTTGCATAAAGCAGTGTGCCTGCTTCGTGACAGTGAGGGTAGTCGAGACGGAATAGTCAGCATGGTTCCTCCAGGTGAGTGACCGGCTTTGTTTACTGCAAGTGAGGTTTAAAATGAGCGATAAGAACGAGTGCTGTAAGAAGGAAGATTGTTGTAAGAACTCTGATTGCGCAAAATGCAGCGACAAAAGTTGCGGTAAGTGCGCGAATTGCGACTGCTGCTGCGAATGCTGCTCGTGTGAAAACGGCTGCAAAGAGTGTGCGGCCTAAACGTTCGACAACAAAAGTCTAATTTTAAGAAGCCTGGATTCGCGCCTGCGTGCTGAATTCAGGCTTTTCTTTCTGAATCTCAAAAGTTTTTCGCAGATATAAGTCTATATATCTTTCTGGCGGGTAAATCTAGATCGAACTCTGGAGATCCAAGGAAGAGCTAATGGCGTTACCGCCGGACGAATTGCCCACCGGACTATCGGCTCGTGAATATCGACGTTTGGGAATCAAGTACCTGCTCATGGGAAAGAATGACCAGGCGACGGAGGCTTTCACGCTTGGCTATGAGGAGCCGGAGGAGACACCGAACGGCGACAAGCTTGACGAGGAGACTCGGCGGGGCTATCAGCAAGGTGCGAGGATTGGGGCGAACCTAACGAATGCGGTGATGAAACTGCTTCAACAGCAGGCAAGCAACGACCACGACGATGCCGATGGAGCAGGCGACTCCAACTCGAAGCAATATCTGGATGACATCCGGGAGCAGCTCACGGCGCTCGGGGTTCCCGAGGATAAAGTAAGCAAATTTATCGAAGAGTTGGTCGAGGTCGTGTCCGTGGCCGGAGCAGAGGAGCCGCCACCGCGCGTGGTGCCGACTGATTTAACTCCTCGCGAGTTCTACGAACTTGGAGTTCACTATAAGGAGCTTGGCTGGACAGAACAGGCTCGCGATGCGCTCACATACGCGATCGAAGGAGATGGTGCCGGCGACTGGGGCGTGAAAGCTAAGAATTTCTTGCAAGCCAGATTGCCCAGATTTCCGGTGCCGCTCATGGCAGAGCAACGAAACATCTCCGGTTACAATCTGATGATGGCTGGTGACATCGACGGTGCCAAGGAAGTTTTCGAGGCGCTGATCGAAGAATATCCCGACTTTGAATGGCCGCATGGCAATCTTGGTTTTCTCTATCTGGGGGAAGGAAATATTCTGAAGTCCCAGAAGATTTTGGAAAAGGCACTGTCGCTCAACCCGAATTACTTGAACGGATGGCTGCACCTGGCTCGAGTGCGTGCCCTGAGTGAGGATTTCTCCGGAGCTTACGACTGTCTGGAGAAGGCTGCTGGGATTCTTCCCGACAATGCTGATGCCGAGAAGCTCTGCGAGTTTATAAAAGAACTCGAGTCGGGAGAACGCGGCGCTTAGTTATAGATTTCTAGAATTGCTCGTTGGCGAAAATCAAGCTCTTCACCGTGACAGGAATGGATGTGCTACCAGCCAGCGGTTTCCCGATGTCCAGATAGTCTCCACTCGTGAAGTCGATTCCATCAAGCACTACGAAGTCGCTGTCAGGCAGCCGACCTTTGAGGAGTTGACCAAGCGCCATGGCTGTGTCACTTTCGACGAGAAATACATATGGAGTTGCTAGCTGAGTGGAAACCAGCGCAGCGGACAGTGCGTCTGCTAGAGCTTTCAGTGTGGCATAATCTGGAGCGCCTTTAAGTTCTAAAACAATTGCAACCGGTTTGCCACTCGCGCACGATTCCATGATTGAGCTGCCCACTCTTATGGCGGCGGAAACCGTTTCACGGCTCTCGAGATCGCTTGCCGGCATGGATTGAAATGGCCGCGTTATCGGAATTCCTTTGAGTGGCAGTTTGTCTGTGTTAATACAAACGGTGTTACCTGACAGTTGAACCGAGTAACTCCCTGCACCGAGTACGGTGGCACGAACGGGATTTGCCGCGACTCGATAATTCACTTTTCTCGCGTCGAGAATTTGTCTTAAACCTTGAGCGAGGAACCAACCGAAGTCCTCGAAAATATACGGATCCTGGTTTCCTGATAAGACGAGTTCCGCTACGCCGCCGCTGAGCCTGTATTCATCAGCTTCTCTCAAGAATTTTAAGGGAGGAGTCATTAGAAATTTTTCGATGTTGTTTGTTTCACCAGCTTCGCCGAGGGCGGTTCTATTAGTCACAAAGTCAATAATGAGCTCTGCAGCAAACAATCCAAGTTGTTCAAAGTCATCGTTGACCGACAAGCTTTCGATCAGTTCACGTCCGCTCTGGGAAGCGCCTGTGAACAAGCCCTGTCTGTTGAAACGGAAACAGCGCCCGCCTATTCGCAAACAGGCTGTTTCCAGCAATACTCCATTGTGAAAAACAGCTATGTTGGTCGTGCCGCCTCCGACGTCGATGTTGCAGATCGTGTTTCGACTCTTCAGCGAGTGTTGCATCGCCCCGGAGCCTCGTCCGGCAAGCGCGCTTTCCAAGTTCGGACCGGCGCTGGCAGCTACAAAATCGCCTGCCAGGGATGAGATTTCGTGCAGCACCTGTTCCGCGTTTCGCAGTAGTGCTGTTTCGCCCGTAATGATGACCGCACCGCAATTGATATCTTCAGGGCTGAAGCCTGACTTCCTGTACTCTTCTCGAAGCAACTCGGCGACTCCAGCACCGTCTATGGTGCCATCTTCCAGTAGAGGCGTTAAAAAGATCGGGCTTTCGTATAGTACTTTTCGTTCTCGAATAGCAAGGCGCGGAATCTGTGTGGCGCCCGCCTGATTCTCTAGCAGAAGTTTGCTGAAAACGAGATGGGTCGATGTGGTGCCAATGTCGATACCTACGCTCGTAAGGCTATTGAGTGAATTCTCCGAATCAGAGCAGTTTCTGAAGTTTGACACCGGATACCTTCTTTTCAAGAATGGTCTTTGCCAGATGTACGATATAAGCACCGGCTTCAACCGGTGGCGTGCCGCGACTGTGAATGTTCGAAACGACGGTCCGATCAGAGCTTATCGTTTCCGGACCAGGGTTGAGGGTGAGGTATGCACTCATCCCTGCGCCTGACGACAGACCGGGGCGTTCTCCGATCAAATTAATCGCGAGCCTCGCGCCCAGAGCGTGGCTTATTTGATCCGCGATCGCGACGCGACCGTATCGCACGATAACCGGTGTTCCGACCGAGATACCCTCAATTCTCAAACCGTCTTCAATCATCGGTAACAGGTCTTTGATGTTGGTCTCGACCGCCATCGCCGACAAACCATCGCAAATTACGATTTGAACGTCGTTGTTAGATGGGCATGAAGAGCGAAGAGTCGACAGCGTTTGCTCGTCAGTTTTCTTTCCCATCGGAGGATTGAGAACAAATTCGTGTCTACTTCCGACCAGCGACTGAATTACAGGAAAAGAGTTTGGATTGGCGAAATTTTCAATGAACAAGTCGCTCAACTCGCTATGTACAGCATCTCTGGCCGTTGCATGGTCGTGTCTGAAACTTATCCACGTCGATGTTTTGGGGCGTTCGCCTGATCGTCCAACGGCAATTCGAGCGGGCGTTGACTGTTTCATCGCCGCCAATTCCAATTCCGCTTTTTCGTTGCTTTGCGTCATCTTTAGTGCTTTCCGCGGTGAAACGCCCTGCGCTTCGAAAAGAACAGACCATAGGGTACACTATAGAACGCGTTTTTGATCGCCCCGCGCGAAGGACTGTGGAATGTCATACGCCAAGACTGTCGCTGGCCAGAAGTTTGATTTTAGAGACATCAAAGATGTTTTAGCGCGTGCCAATGAGGAGAAGTCCGGTGATGCGCTGGCTGGCATATCAGCGATGTCTGAACGTGAGCGAGTGGCGGCGAAGGAGGTGCTTGCCGAAATAACGATGGAAGCGCTTCGAAGAGAGCCGGTCGTGCCACATGACGAAGATGAAGTCACGAAGTTCATCGACGACAACTTAGACGAGGTGCAGTTCGAAAAAATTCGGAGCTGGACTGTTGCCGAGTTGCGAGATTTTATTCTTGCCGACTCGCCTGATGGAGCCGGTGTTGCAGGCATTCGTTTAGGTTTGACCGGTGAAATGGCATCGGCGGTTTGCAAACTTATGTCGAATCTGGACCTTGTTTCTGCTTCGAAAAAAATGCGAGTGGTTGCGACGGCTAACACCACTCTGGGGCTCGAGAGCGTGCTTGGTGCTCGTTTGCAGCCTAATCATCCGGCTGACGCGGTCGACGGAATATTAGCTTCTTTGTACGAAGGGTTGTCGTTTGGCGTCGGTGACGCGGTCATCGGTATCAACCCTGCATACGACACGCCGGACATTGTCGCTCGCCTTCTGGAGGCGACTAACAAAGTAATCGACTCTCTAGGTTTGCCTGCGCAGAACTGCATTTTAAGCCACGTTACGACTCAAGTGAAAGCGGTCGAGATGGGGGCTCCAGCCGGATTGATTTTTCAGAGTATCGCGGGCTGCCAAAAAGGCAATACCGCATTCGGTATCGATTTGGAAACTCTCGAGAGAGCGAAGGCTCTCGGTGAGAAGAAATGCTTGAACAAAGGCAAGACCGTGATGTACTTCGAAACCGGTCAGGGGTCGGAACTTTCTTCGCGCTCTCATAACGGAGCGGATCAGCTGACATTGGAAGCACGCTGCTATGCGTTGGCAAGACATTTCAATCCTTTTCTCGTCAACGACGTCGTTGGCTTCATCGGACCGGAATATCTTGCGGACGGCCGACAAATGATTCGAGCCGGTCTGGAAGATCACTTTATGGGTAAGCTGCTTGGAGTGCCGATGGGAATAGACGCGTGCTACACGAACCACATGGACGCTGATCAGAACGACCTGGAGAACCTGGCGATCTTGCTCACCGCAGGTGGTGTCAACTATTTTATGGGCGTGCCGATGGGAGATGATGTGATGTTGTCGTACCAGACGACAAGTTTTCACGACATAGCCGCTCTGCGGCAGTTGCTGCGGTTGAAACCAGCCCCCGAATTCGAGACGTGGATGGTCGACGTCGGATTGATGCGCGACGGTCGGTTGACCGACAAAGCTGGAGATCCGCTATTTATCAAATCTTTGATCGTGTAGGTATAAGACTTGTTAGTCTTTCAACAAAAACTCGGAGAGCGCGTTTGCAGTATCCTTGCCTTCGTTGACCGAATCAACCTTTACTTTCCTCGCCGTCAACTTCTGAATACCGGCTTTGGTTAAACCTGGGCATTGATGCGCCTCTATTAATCGTAAGCGGGGAAGCTCGTTCAGCCGTTCAAGCGTTTTATCCGTGATGTTTGTCGTCATCAAGTGAATGGATTCTAAATTCTTCATTTTAGAAACCGCCTCAATGTCGCTATCTTTAAAATCAATCGCATTGAGAGTCAGGCTTATCAGGTTTCTAAACGTTCCCAGGTGCTTACTCAGTCCTGCTGCTGTGACGCTGGTCTCACCGACGTTCAACAGCTCCAAATCCGGCCATTGCTCGGCGATGACCTTTAAGCAGTCATCATCGATGGCATCGTCGCCTTCCAGAAATAGATCCTCGAGCTCGGTTCCCTTCAGCGCCTTCAAACCATTGATGCCTACAGATGTGTGCATCAACACGAGATAGTTCAAATGCGGCAGTTTTGCCAGGTGTTTCAAACCATCGTCGGTAATGCCCGTGCAGCTCGACAGATCTAATTTCTTTAGTTTACGGAAATTTTCTCCTATAACTTTCAACGCGTTATCATCAATGTTCGTTTTAGTAAGCGACAGTACTTTCAGATTCTTGAGCGGCGCGAGCATCGCCACTCCTTCAGTCGTGATAGGAGTATTTCGCAGCCATACGGAATCGAGAGTCGGTATCCTGCTGATCACTCGCATGGTTTTATCGGTAATTGAAGCTTTGCTGAGGTCCAGCGCTTTAAGGTTGTTGCACTTTTCAAAATTCTTGACGTCATCGTCATTTAGTATCGCATATGGTACCGAGATGTCTTGCAGTTGCATTTTGCCGATCGATTCCCAGCCGGCAGAAGTAATGGAATCTTCTCGTGTTGTCTGAAGGTCTTCGTAGCTGCCTATCTGCAATGCTCTGAGATTTCCCCGCTCCCTATACAGCAAATCCTCGAGGTCCTGGTCGTATACTGCACTAACGGCAATTGCCTTCATTGAGTTGCGATCTATCATGAAAGCACCTGAGGCGTCTCGGCCTCTTTTGTTTCTCGCATTTATCACGCCGTCCATCAAATGAGTGCGAGTGATTTTTGTTTTTTTGCTTCCCTTCACATTGACTCTGCTCCACTCCTGGTAGGAGAGGAAACCGACTATAGCAACCCCGACCGCTAAACAAGCGGTTAAGATGAGAGAGCTCTTCGAGGGGCGTTTCCGCTTTGCGACAACTTCGCGCGGTCCGGTTTGACTGGCAGGAATTTGAACGTTGCTCTTTTCGAGAGCTAAAAAGAGTGCATCTCTGAATTCGCTCATAGTCGAGTAGCGATCATCCGGGTCGATTTCAAGGCATTTCGCTACAACGTCCTCGACATGCTCGGGGATATCGACGTCCACGCTCACGTCTGCCATGCGAGGTGCTATAGTCTCGCGCTTTTCCTGCAATATCTGAAGCATGGTATCGCCTTCGAATGGCAGGCAATTAGTCAACATCCGAAACAACATGCATCCAGCTGCATAGATATCGGTTCTGCGGTCTACGCTGTCTCCGGAGAATTGCTCGGGGCTCATGTAATACGGCGTGCCAAGTATCGTCCCTGTTCTCGTGACACTGCCGTTGGTGTCGTCAAGTTTAGCGATGCCAAAGTCTAAAACTTTGATTTTTGCATTGACGAGGTCTTCATCGCAAACAATCACGTTACTCGGTTTCAAGTCTCGGTGTATGACGCCGTTGTTGTGTGCGTGCTCCATCCCATCACAGATCTGTGCCATGATGTTGACCGCTGCCGGCAAACTCATCGCTCCGCGTTTGTCGATATACCACGAGAGGCTTTTGCCTTCGCAGTTTTCCATGATGATATACGGCTCACCCTTTTCGGAAATTCCGAAGTCCATAAGAGTGACTAGATTAGGATGCTTGAGCTTGCTCGCCACCTTCGCCTCCTGCTGAAAGCGTATGGCGACTTCCGGTTCAATCTGTCGCTGTTTCAGCAACTTGATAGCAACGTCTTTATCAAGATTGGCGTCGTGCGCCTGAAAAACCGCACCCATCGCACCCGAGCCAAGCACACGAAAATCCGAGTACCGCCTCTGCAGTTCCTCCGGTATCGTTAGTTTGTTGGCTTTGCTCTCCATCCTGCCCGTGCGAGTTCGTGTAACTCAATCTACCCTCAGGGCGAGGCTATCGAAACCTTATATAAATTAAGCTAGCTCATCCATTTCAGGAATGAGTCCTTCACCGGATTAACAAACGGTCTGCCGGTTCGCGCTGCTTCGTTCCACGCCTTTTTCAATTCAAAATACCAGCGCCCGGGAGTTCCAGCATCTCGAATCGTCATCACCAGCTTGGGGTTATGGGCCAGGCACTTCTGTTGCATTTCAGCCATGTCTTTATCCTGGCTCAAGAATGTTCTAACGAAGTACTGAACAATTGGTACCACTAGTGGTGCGATGCCTGGAACTGTTTTGATCCAGTATGTGGTGTGATTCAGCTCCGTGGTTTTGTCATCGATCGGTGTCAGGCAGGTCATCCCTGAAATCATCGTTCGACCGCCGTACATAATTCGCTCAATACGGCAAGCCGGAAGTCGAAATCCGATTTCGTCCTCGATCATGTCTCCGATCGCTTTGTAAACCATCGAGTGTTTCGACGGTTTGTGCTTCACAATCGTCCAGCCCGTCTGGTCCGGCACATAATGCTTGAGTTTCTCGCGCATGTTCTTGCTACTGCGCCACCACCAGGATTTATGTACAAATGGCACATGGGCTGTATCGATCAAGGCGACCGCGTTATAGTCGATGTGGTTTGGCAGGACTAGCGTCGTGGTTGTTTTTTCAAAACGACTGAGGTCTTCGATATCATACGCGCGGGGGACATCCGGGGGACTATCCGGTTGATTTCCGAAGTAAACCCAGATGTTTCCCTGGACTTCGCGACACGGATAGGTCTTGGTTTTTATCCCGCAGACCTTCATGCACTGACCGCTAACCAGGGATGGAATTGCCGTGCAAGAACCTTCGGAGTTGAAACGCCAACCGTGGAAAGTGCATTCCACTTCATTTCCGTCGAACCGACCTGCCGAAAGTGGAACTGCCTGGTGGGGGCAAATGTCTTCCATCGCAAAGACTTGACCGTCATTGCGACGTCCCACGAGAACCATTTTTCCGAGCATCGTCTTGCCGACCATGGCGCCGCGCTTTAGCTTGGCTCCAGCCACAGCGAAATACCACATGTGGTCGCAAAAAATACTTCCGACTCCTGTTCCATGAGGAAGGTTAGCAGGAGAATCCGACTGACTCTGCGCTTCAGTATTTTCTGAAACGGCGTGAGCGGGTGCTAAGTCTGGCGTCGTCAACAAGGGTCTCTCCACTTACTTATTAATAGGTGATTCTTTCGGCTACCTTACCAAATTTCTGGTCGCCGATTGGCTAAGTTTTTTTCAACGAAGTCAAGACTGTAAGTCGGCGTCTGTGAGCCAAAAGTGGAGTCCTGTGAAAGGAAGAAGTTGCGGAAAACTTTTTACTCCAGGCGGGGAGAAATTAACTGTGGTTTATTTGCGCTTGCCGTTCTCTGCTAACCCCTGGAGTTGCCATTTCCAAATTGAATCTCTGGCGCTTTCAGCTCAACTACATCGGCATACGAAGAGGTTTGTTCCATCCATTCGTCCACGCCTTGCTGCAATTCGTCGCGTTTCGTCGAGGGGGACACTCGCAATGTCCTGAAGCCTTTATCGGTATGTTCGAAGACCACCGCGAACGGTCCAGCTTGCCAGAGTTCGTACCAGTATGTGCCCGAGCCGTCCTTGTATGATGCTCGCGCGCCCCGTAAAAACTCCTTTGGATTAATGAATGTGAAAACCGCTTCCGCCAACGATTCCTTGCCAAAGTCCAGCATCCATTTACTGAAGTCGGTTTCGTGCGTCACCAGAAACGACATTATGTCGTCTGCCGAACTCGCCTTCAGGTGAGGTCCAGCAACGATTACCGGTAGTGTAATTGAATCTGATTCGATGTTCTGATAGGTGATCCAAGAGGAACGACTCAGATCTACGCCGAGCCCGCAGCGTTGGATAATGTTCGCCCAGGTGACTTGCATCGCCAGATTCGAGACCTTGTCGAACGAAATAAACAGTCCTCTGGTTGGTTCTAAATACGGTACCAGATTGGTAAGCTGAATCATTTCCTTCAATTTGGGTTTGGTCGTCAAAAGGTCATATGCAGAAACGTCAGAGTCCGCTTCCGAGGCGGAGGGACCCAGGGAGGCAACGCTTAAAATCAGATCAGCGCTTCCCTTTTCAATCGGAAGACTAAGATCGAACGAATCGCCAACGACGAATTCGGCGTTGCTTACTCCTAGTAGTTTCGACAGTTCCTTTGCGCAAGCAACTCCATTTTCCGATATATCAAACCCGAGTACCTTTGCGTTTGGAAACCGCTTTGCATAGAAACAAGTGAGGATGCCATTTCCACAACCGACGTCCACGATCTGTTTGGGTTCATCAAATGTGTTCGTGATGGAAGTAAACCAGCTCAAATAGCTGCGATACAGATCCCAGCGCAGCGATGAGAAGTCGGTGCTGATGGCGGGGCTTTGAAAAATGTCCTGGTAAAAGCCGTTTTCATCGCCCTGCTCGAGTTTCACATAAGAGCTTTCCAACTCGCTGACTTGCGATTTTGAGTAGCGCGTGTCCAGATACGACCAGAACTGATTTGTGTTGCGGTGAGGCTTGAGCCCGGCTTCCGTCAGATATGATTCTATGTCGGTGATTCTACCTGGCATTTGCCTTCCTCAATTGACCGCAGAGAAATTCTAAAGGATTGTGTGGACTGATGCCAGTCTGGGAAAGATTACTGTGACGGCTTCTTGCCGACACTAAATTCCTCGAAAAGCGGCGCGCCAATGCAATCCCAAAATGACGATCAGCTGCGTCTTTCCAAGTATTTAGGCGATCGCTATCACGAACTGTTCAAAGTTGGTGAGGGGGGCATGGGCGTGGTTTATCGCGCATATGACCGTAACCTCGACCGTCTGGTGGCGATCAAGGTCTTGCGGCCGGCAGGCTCGGCCGAACTGGTGCGCAGATTTCAGCAAGAGGCGCGAGCAGCAGCAAAGCTGAAGCACGACAACGCGATTCGCGAACTCGACTGCGGTGTGCTGCCGGACAATGGACTTTATATCGTGATGGAATTTCTCGACGGCATCAGTCTTGAGAAGCTGGTGTTGGCGCGCGGAAAACTTTCGACGAAACAGGCGTTGCCAATTTTTATGCAGATCGTGGCCGGTATGGAGCATGCCCACGGCATCGGCCTGCTACATCGCGACCTGAAGCCGAGCAACATCATATTAATCGAGATGCCTCCAGCTCCTCCGGTAGCGAAAATAGTAGACTTTGGATTGGCGATTGCGACCGATAGTATTGACGATACGACAAGCAACACGTTCAGCGGTTCGCCACTATATATGGCACCAGAGGCGAGCGAGTCGCGGCTGGTGGGAGAGCGGTCGGATATTTATTCGCTCGGCTGTTTGATGATGTATTGCCTGACTGCGGCGCCTCCATTCAATCGCAAGTCAATTCTGGAAATAATCCTTGACCATCGTGAAACGCCGCCTCCCACGCTCAGTGAGCGCCTGCCATCGGGTGCAGTGAACGCAGACTTGGATCGGATAATTGCAAAATGTTTGAACAAGAATCCGGATGACCGATATCAGTCCATGCATGAGCTCTACACTGCTCTCTCGGCTGTTAAGATTGAATCTCCTGCCGAAGCAGAGACCGAGTTGTTTGAAAAACTCGTGGTTTCGACTCCGGAATCGCCCGCGCCCAGGGGCCGTAGAGGTCTGATATGGACTGCCTTGATACTTTTGATTCTCTGCGCGGGTGGTTATGCGGCTGTATGTAACATCAACGATGCCGCCAAGATTGATTCCACGCCTGAATTGTCTAAAGAGGTGAGTGCAAAAAAGGAGAGGGCAATTCATGATTCGCTGGTCAACGACCTCTTCGAGCATAAATTTGCTGAGCGCCTCTTCAACGGAGGTAAGTGGATTTATAACCAACCGCCCATCGAAGAGTCCGATTTCAAGGAGCTTGCTGAACGGAAGGATATAGACAGGCTCTGGATTCACGAAAGTGATGTGAACGGAACCGGTCTCAAATATCTTGCGAAAAACAGAATCGGTTCGCTTGCGTTTGTCGATTGTGCCATTGATGCCGCCGGCATTGAAGAAATCGCCAAGTTCAAAACGATTGTCATTCTTCGATTGATTCGAGCGCCTTTTTTAACTGATGCCTCTCTATTGCCGCTTCCAGCGGCGCTTAACTTGCATACCTTTTACTTGAGTGAGTGTTCTCAGTTGACCCCTGATTCAGTGAGGACGGTCGCGCGATTTAGAGGTCTTCGAAAATTATCTCTAAAGGACATGAAACAGTACGATTCAACTGCGCTTGAGCAGCTTGCGGCATTGCGAAATCTGGAAATTCTGTGTATAAGTGGCACCGCTATTGATACCAGCGGGTTTCACTTCCTGCGTAAGCTGAAACATTTGAATGCGCTCGATGTTGGCAGAACCAGCCTGACAGATGCGAACATAGATGATATCGCTCTACCAGCCATGGAAGCACTGAGCGTTCGGGAAACGGATGTCACTCTTGCCGGTTTAACGAAGTTGAAACGGTGCAAAAAACTTCGATTGCTGGATGTGAGAGACTGCAAAAACATAGGTGCCAATGAGGTTTATAAGCTTCAATCGGAATTACCTGACGTCGCTATCGTTAACAGGTACAGAACTACGCTGTCATTCCCTTCCTATGAAGACGACCTTCTTATGTGGGTCTCTCCACACTAGATGGCAGGCTGTGATCCAAGTCGCGATGATTAGTGTTTGTCGCTAGTAATTTTCTTTTTGCCGCGCAGCTCATCATAATTTTCCATAATCAGCTCTTGAACGTGCTTACGCATCAAGCCGGAACTGCGGTCGAACTCGTCAGGGTGAACAGGCTTCAAAACACGCACAACAATGTCAGATTTGAAGTTCAAAGCTTTTGAATCTTTCGGGAAAATCTCGTACGTTCCTTTTACGATAATCGGTACAACAGGCACATTGCAGTCGACCGCGAGCCTGAACGCACCATCTCGAAAGTGGTGTATCTCACCGTCTTCGCTACGTGTACCTTCTGGAAAGAGCATGATCGATGCGCCGCGGTTCAGCCACATCTTGCAGGTCGTCATCATCTCTTTAATGCTCTTCAAGTCACCGCGCTTGATCTCGACATATTGGTTGAGTCGCATGTTCAAGCCGACGAACGGGACGTTAAATATGGTTTCCTTCGATACCCATTTGAACGGTTTGTACAAGCCGTACAAGACCCAGATGTCCCAGAAGGAGGTGTGGTTTGCTACCAGCACATATGTTTTACTCGGATCGATATTTTCCCGCCCTTCGTAGCGAATGCGCCACCATGGGTTCGAGTAAATGTAAATCATCGCCCAGAAGGACGCGTAGTAGTGGAGGATTCGTCGATTAGGATCGAATGGAGCAGTGAAGAAACAGACTAGCGCTGCAATGCTGACCATAAACAGGCTGGTGCTGAAAAAGTAGATGCCGAAGATGATTGTGTTGAGCCGACCCAATGTTGTTTACAACTCCGATGCTGCCAATAATATAATAGCAAGCTCGAATCTGGGTCTCCTGCCGTTTCTCTAAGGAAACAGAAATCGCTCTGACTTGCGACTATTGCGCCTTCTGAACAATTCGCAACGATCCGAATTCTCTGGCGCGTTTCGCCTTTTGTCGAAACGTTCCTAACTGAAGCTAAGTATTTTCCGGGCCTGTTTCTGACTGTCGGCAAAATAACTCCTGCGAAGATAGTCCTTCTGGACAAACGCCCCGTCCGTGATACCATGAGGTGATATCAGGGGTGGTGTCTGATAAAGGTGCCAGAGAAACGATTAATTCATTCGCTTCCAGTTTCCTATTGCCTGTGTGGCGCATTAGGGCTTGTTCTTGCGCTTTGTCCCTTCTCGAGCGCGAAAGCGAATCATTCTGAGCATTCACTCCGCGGTCCGATTTCAATGAGTCCGGGCTCGATGAAGTTAATACCGGAGCTTGGGCGTGGTGTTTCTGTTTTGAAGGCAGGGTCAGTGTTCCCGGTCACGCTCGTTACGCCGCTTTCAAGTCGGACGATCAAAGTTGGTCAGCCGATCACGGGAATGCTGATCGAAGACATCACTTTGTCAGGGAAAAATATTGCGCCGAAGGGGAGCCGAATCGTAGGCTGGGTGTCAAATGTTCAGAATCCGCGTAATGTGCTGAAGTCAAAATTTACCTCCAAGAATTGGTTAAACGCCAATGGTGCAATCGAGATTCACTTCAACGCGCTGGAGCCGTCAAACGGCTCGCCGAGACTGCCAATCGATGCCCGGCCCGCTCCTGGAACACCTGTCCGTGGTCCACAGGACGAACACGAATTGTGTGTTCACAAAGATGGGGCAATAAGTGTGAAGTGGAGTGGTGTTAAATATGGTGCCGAAGGCGTCGCCATTTCGGCGGTGAGTTGGGCGACAGGACCATTCAAGTTTATAACCGGACCGATTCTTTCCGGGACTGCCGGTGTGATTCAGCCGCAGTATGCGTTCGATAAACCGGTTCTCAAAGAAGATGCTTTGACGAGGGCCAAGGGGGGTGTGGTCGGCGCGGTGAAGGGGCTTCCAGGTGGCTTTATAGTCACTGGCATAGCCAACAAAGGCGGCTATATCTCGATTCCATCAGGTGTTCAATTGGAAGTACAGTTGCAGAGTGACCTGGTAATCGCCAATCCACTGGCTCCGGGCGGCCCGTCTAAAGCATCTACCGCTTTGGCTTCGAAGGCTCGAGGCGTGCAATAACTGCTTTCAAGTTATTCGAAGCGACAAGCATTTGCTCATCATTGTATGACCAGCGTTCAAGGAAAGCGCCATAGGTGCCTGCGTTGCCGCCCGTCGTAGTTGAATGTTTCAATCTGTCCTCCACGGCGGTCAACAAATCTGCCACTTCCTGCGTCATCTCTGGCTCGTTCAACGCGACAATCAGAGCACTACTTCTGTCTATGACTCGCTGAGAACCCTTCTCAAGCTCCGGTTCTCCTGATTTCCTGTGACTGACAGCAGTGGCACTCGACATCACCAGGTTTTTGGCAAGAAGGTTGAAGGCATGCTCAGGATTTGCTCTTATGGTATCGACGACGACATCAGGAATCCGGCAATCGAAGCTCCAGTCGCCTGTCAGAAGGGCGACAAAGAATCCTCGGGCGGTTGCGAGCTCCGCAAGAAGGTCGGCGATCCGGTTTGACGCTGCATCCTGTTCCACTATACCGACGTCCAGCTGGTTCAGTAGTTCGCTGCTTTGCTCGATTGATTGTTGAAAGGGCTGCTGCATAGGTCCTGGCTCCTGGGCTGATTTACCTATCGTATCGCGTTGTATGTGCTATCTGGTAATGTGCCGTTTAAACCATCCGGGCTTTCAAGAAGCACCGGCTATCCAGGCGACACCGTGCACTTACTCGCGGGGATAGCCGGAGGGGGTCACGGGCACGGCGTTTCCTTATACCGGTTTCATTGAGTCCGCGCTTACATCTGACTGTAAACCGCTTTCGCCGCATCCAGTGGGCTCCAGTAGCCCAGTAACTGCTGACAGTCCCATGTTCACAATATTTTCAACAGTCAAAACCTTGTTACAAAGGGCATGTATTTATACATTCCATAGGCGTTTTGTGTTCTCATATTGATAGAGGCTTTATTCTCAGCAGGCACAGGCACTATGTCACAATCACGGTATCTGAACATTTACGTTCACGGCGACAAGAAAAAACTTCCGCATTTGCTCACAGCGATTTCAAAGTCACTTCGCGATGGTTGGCAAGTTGCCGACGACGGTCGCCGCCGCACCGGAGACGAAGTGCAGGAGTATCGTTTTACTGCCAATTCGACTACCGGTTTCTTGCGCTTCTTTTGCAGCGCTGATAGACCCTACGTGTTCTATTTGAGAGATTCTGGTCTTATCGGTTCCGAGTCGCCGATTACGTTGCAGGATAACGACTATCTCGTGCGTCATTTCGTTTCATCCATTCTGAAACCGATCTGCACAGATCTCGATTTTAAACTGCAAGTAACTCGCTCGATGATGCACTAATTACTGCGTAAGTGCTGGCCCCATATATGGTGGCAGTTAGCGCAGTTTTTAAAGCAGCAGCAGCCGTTGTAGTCTGAACTAGAGACGGCACTCCGTCGTACTGTTCACCACATATGGTGCATCAGCTTTTCTATGCTTTGAGCAGATTGTCGACCATTAAATCGATGAAAACTTCCATCGGCTCGATCTGTTTAACCGTCTTTGCACGCATGACCGCACCGCTCCAACCGGAGAGGAACAGTTCAGCCAGTGAGTCAGGGGAAATACCAGGACGTATCTCACCTGTCTGCTGACCTTCGTCGATACACGCCGCAAACAGATCTCTCCACTTGCGCATGACGATGGAAAGCTCTGTTCTAAGAACCTCGCTCTGATCCGACATCTCCTGACTGAGATTACCGATCAGGCATCCTTTGCGGCATTCCTGGGCAACCATCATCGATTTCCCAGTCAGGCAATACTCTCTCAGTCTCTGAAGTGGCGTATTGTCTTGATTTCTGAGAATGGTCTGCAATGTGCTCGAATATGTTTCATCAAAGTGGCGAATGATTTCGACGGCATAATTCTCTTTGCTGTCGAAATAGTGATAGAAAGAGCCTTTTGGCACCTGGAGCGCAGTCAGGATTTCCTGAATACCCGTGTTTGTGTAACCCTTTTCGAGCATTATGTCCATGCCGACTTCTAAAAGCGCCTGGCGCGTTTCTTGTTTGGCTGCGACTTTGGGGCTCATAAAAATATCCTTGCTGACGACATCTAAAGCCTAAAACGGCTCATCGATCTTGTCAACGAATTAAGAAAGTGGCTTCGCCTTGCTCATTTGTTGACCTTTACGGTCGCTCCCTCTGTGAGCGTGTCCATTGGATTCACGACCACCAGCGAGTCTTTTGGAAGACCAGCTATCACCTCAATTTGTTTGCCGAGGTCCTCTCCGAGCTGCACGGGGCGATAGTGCACGCGGTTGTTTTTTGTTAATGTGATGACCTGTGGTCCCTCTCCGCGCATGATGAGCGCGTTGGACGGGACAAGCGCAACTTCGCTGGAGCGAGGAACCGAGAAGGTCACGTCTGCGTACATGCCGGGCACAAGCAGCAAGTCGCGGTTCGCTATGTGTATCTCGGTTCTCAGCGTGCGAGCGGTGGCGTCGAGAGCAACCGACGTGCGGGCAACGGTTCCGGTGAAAGTTTTTCCAGGAAATTCCTTGAGAAAAACCTTCACCGGTTGCCCAACTCGGATGCCCTTAGCCGAGTACTGTGGCACATCGACGTACACCTTCGCGGTGTCGATGCGCGCCAATTTATAGAGCGGTTGACGAGAACTGTCGCTTCCCGACGTGACGAGCGCGCCCTGGTCGATATTGCGCTCGGTTATTACACCGGCGAAAGGACTGGTGACGTTTTGAAATCCTTTCTCAGAGGCAGAGCGATTTGCTCGTGCTTGCGCTGCAACTATGTTGGCTGCGCTTACATCCACATTGGCTTGTTCGGCTTTCAGTCGGGCTTTTGCGGCTACGACTTCCTGTTCGGCTCCGCTTACTCGATCGATTCCAGCCTGCTTGGATGCGCGAGCAGTTTTCAATCGCGTTTCCTTTTCGTCAACGTCTTGCAGCGAAACTGCTCCGTCAGCGCCGAGTTTCTGCCACCGGGCGAATGTCGTTCGTGCGAATTTCTCATCAGCTTCCAGCTGCACCAAGTTTGCTTTTGATTGCGACAAGTCCGCGATTGCTTTGGCAAGATCTGCCCTGGCTCTATCTCGATTGGCTTCGCTCTGTGCCTTTCCAGCGATGTTCGTCAATACTTGCGCTTCTGATTCCTTTTGACTTTCATCGACCTCTGGCGTTTCGATGGCCGCCAAAAGCTGTCCTGTTTTTACTCTATCGCCTATGTCCGCATAACGTTGTTTGACGTAACCATTCGTGCGAGCGTAAATGGGCGTCTCGACGATCGCTTCGATTGCGCCCGGCAAGCTCAAATTTAATTGTGTCGACGCCAATTCTGTCTTTGAAACAGAAACAACCGGCGTTTGCACCTCCGCTTCAGCTCTGGCATGAGCCTTGTCAATTTCCTGATTTTGAAAAACTCGAGGTACGATGCCGATTGGAAGTGCCATCGCCATGACCAGGCTGGACGCGCCAATCAGCTTCGCAAATGCATTCGATTTCTTTTTTACCAGGTTCGCTGTCGCCAGTTTCGCGGTCGGCTTTGTATCCAGACGTGTTGCGTGAAAACTGTCCTGAGGCGCGCTAGAATCGATTCTCAGCGGCTTGAATGACGTCGGCGACGAACAAACGCCTTCGCAAGCTTGGTCTCTGTTAGCTAGCTGTGACTCTTTTGTAGTTTGTTCCGTCATCATGGATGGATACCTCTAAATTCAGCAGACAACCGCCTGCCACCGTGGGTGGTGCAAGCAAAGATATGGGCTGAAGCACAACAAGTGCCTCGGGCGGGGTCTGTTTTTCCGTCGATACTAATAGAATAGACCGGTCGGTCTAATGCGTCAAGGCCCTTTTGCCTAATTTAAACTCAATTTCTCAGTACCACTAGATTTGAGGGCAGACCGCAAGGTGTTGGACAGATCAAGTCGATCTCTCTGCGTAATCCGCAGATTTAGATGCCTCAAGCAAGATTCAAACCGGAGTTCGTTCGGGTGCGGTTAGCAATGGTTGTGCGCTAGACGTTTGCTTGTGGTTGCGGACCATGTAGAACACCACCGGGACGAAGAATAGAGTGAACAGTGTCGCCAGTGAGAGTCCACCGATGACGGCGCGCCCAAGCGGAGCATTCTGTTCGCCGCCTTCACCGAGACCGAGAGACATCGGAATCATGCCGACTATCATCGCGAGCGCCGTCATCAAGACTGGCCGCAATCTTGTTTTGCCTGCTTCAAGAGCGGCGGTCCGTACATCCAGCCCTTCGTCTAACTGCTCGTTTGCGAAGGTGATCAGGAGAATACTGTTTGCTGTAGCGACACCGATACTCATGATGGCGCCCATCAGAGAGGGAACGTTGAATGTTGTGGTTGTGAGAAATAACATCCAGACGATTCCTGCAAACGCTCCGGGCAACGCCATGATGATAATCATTGGATCGCGCCAACTCTGGAAGTTCACAACCATAAGCAGATAGACGAACACAATTGCGCCGATGAAACCGATACCAAGTTTGAAGAACGCGCTGTCCATGCTTTCTACCAGACCGCGCACGATGATTTGATTGCCGGGCTTCATCCTCGGTCTGTATTCATCTACGATTTTCTGAATGTCCTGAGAAACACCGCCGAGATCTCTGGATTGCACGTTAGCGTAGATGTCGAATACAGGCTGGATGTTGAAATGATTTACGACTCCGAAGCCTTTCGCGCGCTCAATGGTGGCAATGTTGCCGAGCAGTTCCGCTTTGTCGGTGAGACCTTTAGTCGATAGCGGCGTTCTCAAAATCGAATCTATGGAATCGACCTTGTACTGCGGCGTCTGTATGCCTACTAGGTATTGAACCCCTGTAGCTGGATCGATCCAGTAATTTGGTGTCACTTGCGTATTTGAAGAGAGCGAAACGAGCACGTCATTGCTGACGTCTCTTTGCGACAAGCCGAACCGAGCTGCTCGTGAGCGGTCCACGTTGAGCTTAAGTTGCGGGGCGTCGACTTCTTGATGGAGATGAACGTCAGCGGCTCCACGCACCTTCTTAACTCGCTCGATGATCTCGTGCGCAATTGCGAGATTCTCCTTCTTGTTGTAGCCTGCTACGCGAATGTCTATGGGAGCGGGCAAGCCGAAGCTAAGTATCTGATTGACAATGTCGGCTGGCTGATAGTAGAAAGTAAGCTCTGGAAATTTTTCATTCAGCGCATTCCGCACTAACTTCATATACTCTGGTGTTGAATGCTTGCGATGGTGTTTGAGTGACACCAGGATCTCACCATCGGCGGTGCCAATGGTCGCGCTGTCGCCGAACGCCATATTGAATGCTTCTGCAGGCACACCGATGTTATCGATCAAGAGTTCGATTTCCTCCGGCGGTATTACCTTTCTAATTTCGGCTTCCACCGCGCTGAATGCCTGTTCGGTTTTCTCGACTCTCGTTCCACTTGGAGCTTTGACGTGCAGCCTGAACTGACCTGCATCAACGAGTGGGAAGAAGTCGCGTCCAACGAACGGAAGCAGGCATAAACTGGAAATCAGTACAAACGAAGCAAGTCCTACAATTGCCCACGGTGCGTCTAGGGAAAAACGCAATCCGTTTAAGTAAAACGCTCGGAAGCGTTCGAAGCCTTCGTTGAAGCCGTCATGGATTCGCGCGAATAGGTTTTTCGCATGATTGCCGTGCGAATTTAATTCTCCGGCAAGGATGTATTTCACCATAACTGGTACCAGCGTTCTCGACAATATGTACGAGGAAAACACGGCAAAGACCACAGCCAGTGCGAATGGAACGAAGAGAAAACGCGCTGGTCCGTCTAGCAGGACTACGGGAATAAACACGATACAAATGGCCGAGGTTGCCACAAAAGTTGGCACAGCGATCTGCTGAGCTCCGTCGAGGATTGCCGTTTGCAGATCTTTTCCCAGTCCGATATTTCGGTGGATGTTTTCAATTTCGACTGTGGCGTCGTCGACCAGAATACCGATTGCGAGAGCCAATCCGCCGAGTGTCATGATGTTCAATGACATACCGAGCGCACTCAGCGCCATGATCGACGACAAGATCGCCAATGGAATCGAGATGAGCACAATCAGAGTGCTGCGCCAGCTGCCTAGAAATAGCAATATCATTGCGCCGGTCAAACATGCTGCAATAATGCCCTCATGCACGACGTTGTCGACCGCCGCCTTGACGAACAGTGATTGGTCGAAAAGCTGTTCGATGTGCATTCCGGGTGGTGCTGCCGCTTGTAAAGTCGGCACCATGCTTTTAATCTGATTGACAATGTCCAAAGTGGACGTCTTGCCGTTTTTCAATAAAGTAACGAGAACTGATCGCACACCTTCGGAGCGCACAATGTTTTGTTGAACTGCGTAGCCGTCTCGAACGTGCGCGACATCGCGCACAAAGACTAGCTTTCCGTTCACCTGTTTAATAGGAATATCGGCTATGGCTGTCGCGACTTCCGGAGTGTTGTTTAACAGTACGCGATAATCTGTATCGCCGATTTTTGCCTTACCTGAGGGAGATGCAAGGTTTTGCGCGTTGATTGCGTCGTTGATATCGCGCGGCGAGAGCCCTTTTGACTGCAGTGCCATTGGATCTATATCGACCATAATTTGACGGACCTTGCCGCCGTATGGAGCTGGTAGAGTGGTGCCCTGCACCACAGCTAGTGCCTGCCTTATACGAAATATTCCATAGTCGTATAGTTCGGATTCGCTAAGGGTGTTACTGCGTAAAGATAGCTGGATGATGGGAACGGATGCTGCTGTGTAGCGCAGAATAATCGGCGGTTGAACACCGGGCGGCATGCGGCGAAGAATCGCTTGGGAAACAGCCGTCGCCTGCGACATGGCTGACTCCACGTTCGCGCCAGGGTGGAAATACAGGCGAATTACTCCGACTCCATCCAGAGTTTGAGACTCCATCGACTTTACGTCTTTAACGTTCGCGGAAAGAGCGTATTCGCTGTACATCGTCAGGCGTCGCTCGAATTCTTCGGCCGGAAGTCCTGTGTAAGTCCAGATGACGCTAATGACTGGGATATCTATGTCCGGGAATACGTCCACCGGCATATTCCTGATTGAATATACGCCCATGATCAAGATCATAATCGCCATAACAACGAAAGTGTAAGGGCGCCTGAGGGCTAACTGAACGATCCACATTTCCACATACCTCTGCAACCAGATGTGGTGCTCGGAGTTATCCGTTATGAAACGTCAACGAGTGCAGGAATTTGCACGCAACCAGTCGCTGTTCGGAAGGGCGTTCCGAACCCGAAGTGATGTTGATTATTTCCGGTCCACTGTTAACAGAATAGACCGGTCGGTCTAGTGCGTCAACTGGTCCGTAAATATTTAGTCGTTGACGCTATTAAGTTTGAAGAGCGCAGGCTTTCGAGGTTTTCAGCATTGCGGGATAGCCGTACGTGAGCGCTACAAAGTGTCAAAGTCTGCTCGATATTTATCACCTATGGGTGATATGCAATGTTTCGAAGTTCATCATATAATCGCCGTATCGGAGTGAGCGCAGGAGGTTGTCTTTGATGCTGTCGCAAGCCTTTCGGCGGTTTTCGCCAACAAAATTTTGTTGCCTGTTGGCGATAGTGGTTTTGACACCATTCGCTGCTATGCAGCGTGCTGATGCTGGTGAGGACTACTACAAGCAGGCTTGTGAAAAGTATGAAAAGGGAGACTATGAGGGTGCGCGCCATCTGTTTATGCACATAAACAAATACGCTCCTACGTACGCACCTGCCCATTATCAGCTGGGAAACACGCTTTTGAAGCTTAATCGCCTGGCTGAAGCAAAAGCATCTTACGAGTTATGCATGCAGCATACGAAAGATCCCGCTCTGATCAAAAACTGCCAGACCGCTGTGCAGCATATTTTGACTGAGGGACCGAAACGCGCCCAAGCTGCAAGCGTTGTCGGCAAGGCGGCCGCTCTGCTTGATGCTAAGGCGTCGAGAGATCGCGCTCGTTTTGAACGATATCAGGCTGCAGTCGCAGAAGTTGAGAAACAGCGTAACTCGATTTTGAACGAAGCACGCGAGCGTGTTCGAAAAATTAAAGAAGAAGAGGAGCGTCATGTCAAAGAGGCCGAAGGTAGCACTAATCAACGTCTCCGAAATTTGGTAACAGGGGAGCGCCGTGTCGGTCTTTCTGATGATCAAGAAGCTGAGATTCGGGCTCCCTATCAGCAAGAGGCTCAAAAGATCATGCGCATCGCTGAAGACCGCGCGCGCGTAATAAGAATGCCTTCCGTGCCCACGTATGAAGGTACGCCACCCACGGCGGAAGATAGGAAACCAGGCAAAGAAGATGATGACGATGAAGACTAGTTTCGTTCAAAACTAGAAATTTTTGTTGCGTTCGTTTTAAAGCACAAAAGTTTGTTACTCTCAAAACATAAATTTGAGAGGTTACCCAACCATGTTGTTAGAAGATACGCACTGGGACAGCGATACAAGAGATGTCCCGACTGATGATGTGTCGGATGATGAGTTGCTAGATGCATACTCGAACGCTGTAGTTGGCGCGTCGGAGCGTGTTGCCGAGTCTGTTGTAAACGTCGAGATCGAGCGACAGCGCAAGCGTCGTGGCGAAGACGTAGAGCGTGGAGGCGGTAGTGGCTTCATCTTCACGCCCGACGGATACATCTTTACGAATAGCCACGTGGTAAATGGCGCTACTTCTATATATGTAACTATGGCAGACGGTCAGCGTTCCGAAGCCAGGCTTATCGGCGAAGATCCGCATACAGACCTTGCCGTTATCCAAATATGGGCACCGCATTTAGTGGCTGCTAAACTCGGTGATTCTCAAAAACTGAAAGTGGGACAAGTTGTAATCGCGATTGGTAATCCATTTGGATTCCAATCGACTGTCACTGCCGGCGTTGTCAGTGCGCTTGGGCGCTCGATGCGCGCTCAGTCGGGGCGTCTGATCGACAACGTAATTCAAACGGATGCCGCTCTTAATCCTGGAAACTCCGGCGGACCATTGATCGATTCGAAGGGAAAAGTTGTCGGTGTTAATACTGCGATTATCTTACCTGCACAAGGAATCTGTCTTGCGGTGCCGGTCAACACCGCGACCTCAGTTGCCGTTTCCTTACTGAAAGACGGTCACGTCAGTCGCGGCTGGCTTGGAATCGCTGCACAGAATCTGCCTCTAAACAGAAGACAATCTCGTTTTCATAACCTGACAAACACCGGAGCAGTTCTCGTGATCGGTTTCGATTCCGATAGTCCGGCAAAACGCTCTGGCTTGCGGGAGGGCGATGCCATTGTCGCTTTAGACGATCGGATTATCAACGACGTTGACGATCTCCATAGAGCGTTACTGGATAAGCGCGCAGACCGAGTTGAGCTAAAGGTAGTTCGTCACTCCGAGTTGATCGGTATTTCATCCAAGATCGTCTTGAAGTAATAGCACCTGATTGGAAAAGCTGATCCTCAGCCGTTTTTGTGTCCACGGAGCCACGGTTTTGTGTCGCGCGGCGTTTTGTCGGGACCTTTGGTGCAGGCATCCGGATCTTTTACTTGCGGATTCTTGATCTGAGGGTCTTTTATGTTTGGCACCTTTGTTGGAGGTTCGTGTACTTGTGGTTTTTTACCTGAATCATCGCGGCAAAGGATCTTGAAACCTTCTGCTTGAAGTGCTTCGCAGCTACCCGTTGCATCGGGTCTGCTCGCCTCACTTTTCGAGGTTGTTCCTTCGATTGACATTTGAGGCAGGTTTTTCTCGCTTGTGTTGTTCGATGACATGCGCAAATTATTCATGTCGAAGCCTTCAAGGAGGTCTCGGAAGTTCAGGTTAGATGAGTTGTTGAACGTCGCGTCGGGTTTAGTTTGTTCGAATTGTTCTGCTGGCATAAAAACATCCTCTCGACATCGGTCGGGGCTCGTGGACTTGATTCTGAGGAAGTTATTCTTCGACCGTGACTTTGCTGTGACGCAGAACTCAATGACAAAACGGCGCCGCTGATAGTGGTGGTATCGTTCTGAGTCCCTCAGAGAGACTTCCGAAACTTGAACGTTCGCATTAGGACGGACGCTCGCGCTCCCTGCTATTGGGGCGCTGGCACAATGTTACTTAGGAACGCCTCGTAGTCGCACCGTCTACTTTTCAATTTTTTTTGAATGGTACTCGTATTTCAATTGGCTGCCGGATTGGATCTTTTCGTTGAAACGTGATCCTGGCATTCTGTAGGACTAAAACTTCGTCAGTCAAAGTTTTTATTGTCTCGTACATTGAATCAGCATCTGCTCCTCCGAAATAGATCAATGTTTCACGGGGCCACTGGCAAACACTACGAAGCTTTCCAGCGTTTGACTTTTCAAGACGCCCGTTCAGTTTCGCCAGCAGGTCATCAAAACCGATTGCTTCAAAAAATGATCTGTCTAAGGTGTTATCTATAAAGACGTTCAATAGCTCTAAGTTCCCGAGGCTCTCAACTTGTTGATCGCCATCCTCGTAAGCAAGCATTGAGCCGACGGGGGCTCCTAGGTCCACGAGTTTTGCTCGTAATGCTGTAAGCGCCTCATCCAAGTCGCTGAGCTGAACGTCCAAATTGACGAATTCTATCCCCATCTCTCCGGGAAACATCCGCGGTGTCAACAGGGTGCCGCCACCAGTTACGGTGCCGAAGCTATTTGATTCCAAAAACTCCCGTAGCGGTTTTTCGTAGAACTCTGCTCTGTTCTCGGGCGTTAACTGTTCTGCAAGTTTGGCCTCTACGAAGTGTGGATAACTTTTGTTCAAGAGAAGTGCTTTATTCAAGTCCTGTCCCAACCTTTCTAATTAAACGGCGCCGACTTTCTGATTCCCAGGAGGAGGCTCTGGGGAACCGTCGAGCGGCGCCGTTTCAACTGTGCGTTATCTAGGTACGTCGTTTAAACTCGTTCTGGCAGTCCCATCAGGTCCGCATTAGCTCCGGTAGCTCTGACGCCGGCATCGTCAATTTCAACATTTCCACAATCGTCGCTGTCTACTTTCCAGCTTTCCCAGTAGTTGCGAACTACCCATCCGCGGAATGCACTGGTTTCGACTCTTCTCCAAACCCAGCCATCTGAGCGGTTTATTGAGTTCACCTGTCCTTCTCTATCATATTCAAAGGAATAAACCGTTCCATGCTCGTTGTAGCGAAATGCCGTTATTCTTCCGTTCAAATCTTTGAAAACCGTGTCGCCGTAAGAGTTGTTCGTTCCATTGTCGTGGCGGCGACGAGTGTTGGTAGATCTTCGTCGTCGTCGTTCGGTAGACGTTGTGTCGTAATCCGGATAACTTTCTTGTTCCATCCAGTTGCTGGTTTGATCAAACATATGGGTGCCTCCTCTGGCTTCTATTCAGGATTTGAACGATTCGATTGTGTTGCTAGGACATTGTGAAATTTTTGATGTTTGTTATTTGAACGTTACCGTTCGAATTCGATACCTCTATTTGGCAGCAACGGCTTCTTTCTTCTTGACGCTTGCCGTCAGCTTTTCCAGTTCCACCAGAATTGCATTCGTCATCTCAACCGTACCAACCAGTTTCTCCTCGTCTTTTGATTTGGTATCGCTGGTAGTGCGCTTGATGTCGGATGTTCTGTAACCGGCTTTCAATGCAGCCTCGACTGCATCTTCGATTGCTCTGGCTTCTTGCTCCAGACCGAAAGAATAGCGAAGCAACAGCGCGGCTGAAAGAATCTGCGCAATTGGATTGGCAATTCCCTTTCCTGCAATGTCTTGCGCGCTGCCACCAGGCGGCTCGTAGAGTCCGAAACCGCTATCATTCATGCTCGCAGATGCGCACAGTCCGAGTGAACCCGGCAGTGCCGCCGCGGCATCCGAAAGAATGTCGCCAAACATATTTGATGTGACTATCACATCAAATTGACCCGGATCTCTGATGAGTTGCATTGCGCAGTTGTCGACCAGCATGTCTTCAAGCTGCACGTCCGGGTATTCTGAGGAAACTTCTTTTACAACTTCTCTCCAGAGTCTCGAAGCAGTAAGCACATTCGCCTTGTCGACGGAAGTCAATCTTTTTCCGCGTAGTCTGGCGGCTTTGAAACCTGCATGAGCCGCGGTTCTCACTTGATCTTCCGTGTACTCTGATTCGTCCTGAGCGAATCGAATTCCGTTGCGCTCGCCGCGTTCATGACGACCGAAATATGCATCGCCGAGAAGTTCGCGAACGATGAGCATGTCGACGCCCTTCTCGAGCACTTCTGCTTTCAATGGACAGATGCCTTCCATGCCTTTATAAACTTTAGCGGGGCGCAGATTGACCGCGAAGTTGAAAGTCTTGCGGAGTGTCAGAATCGAATTCCTTTCGCAATCCACCCACTTTGGCAAATGCATTTCGTTGATCGGTCCACCTACGGAGCCAAACAGAATCGCGTCACTCGCCTTGCAAACATCCAGCGTTTCTTGCGGCAAGTGCGCTCCATATTTTTCGTAGGCGGCACCGCCGGCGACACCTTCATTGATGCGAAATTCGTGACCAAATTTATCAGCGACGACTTCGAGCACTCTAAGTGCTTCCTTCATCACCTCTGGTCCGATTCCGTCGCCCGGAAGAACTGCTATAGTCCGTTGCATTTTAACCTCTAGTTTTTTGTACCCGCTAATGCCAAATTCTCTTCATTAGAATTAGAAGGTGAAACCGTCCAACTCTTAGCGTTTCGAGTCCGAAACTCGTCTATTTCCGACTGGTGGGACAGAATATAGTTAATGTCGTCGAGTCCGTTGAGCAAACAATGTTTTCTGAAGGGGTCGTACTCGAAAGAATGTTTTTCGGTCGTTAGACCCTCTTTTACCAGCACTACCTGATTCTCCAGGTCCACGGTGACGAATAAATCATCTTTCTCCGCTCGCTTGAGCAATCTTTCAATCACCGCTTTCGGTAGTGAAACCAATAACAATCCGTTCTTGGCGCTGTTATTCGAGAAGATGTCTGCGAAACTTTCGGCGATCACAACTTTGAAATTCGCACCAGCGATCGCCCAGACTGCGTGCTCGCGTGACGAGCCGCATCCGAAGTTGTAGCCGGTCAGCAATATTTCCGCATCCTTGTACCGGTCCTGATTGAGTGGAAAATCCGGTTCTGTGTCTCGCAGTCTGCGAAAGAGGTTTTGACCATAGCCGTCCCTTGAGGTGCTGGTCAGATATTGGGCCGGAATTATTTGATCCGTGTCTACATCATTCTTGGGCAACGGAACTACTTTCGATGTCAGTGTCTCGTATTTTTTCATTTCTGATTGCCTGCCTTATAGATATTTCGCTGCTGATGAGATACGACCTGCGATAGCACTGGCTGCCACCGTAGCTGGTGACGCCAGGTGTGTGATGCTGTCTGGACCTTGTCTGCCCATGAAGTTTCGGTTGGAGCTGGAAACGCAACGCTCGCCAGGCGGAACGCGGTCATCATTCATGCTCAGACACATCGAGCAGCCCGGCATTCTGAATTGAGCACCTGCTTCTTCGAATACTTTATCCAGTCCCTCTTTCATCGCTTGTTCGCGAACTGATTCAGAACCAGGGACGACATACATGGTCACGCCGCTGGCAACTTTGTTGCCCTTGAGTATGCTTGCAGCAATTCGCAGATCCTCGATTCGTCCGTTCGTGCAAGAACCGACAAATGCCCATTGGAATGGCAAGCCTTCGATCGATTTGCCAGCGTCGACCTTTGTGTAAGCGAGCGCGGCCTCGAGGTCTTTGCGTTCGAGTTCCGGAAGTGATTTCGGACTTGGGACCGGCTGTCCGAGTTCGCAACCCTGGCTTGGGTTTGTCCCCCAGGTCACCATCGGGTCAAGCTGATCGAGGTCAATTACGACTTCCTTGTCGTAGGCGGCATCTTTATCAGTCTTCAAAGAGTTCCAATACTCGACAGCTTTCAAGAATTGGCTGTCCGGTGGCGCTAAGCGGCGACCGCGAAGGTAATCATAAGTCACCCTATCCGGTGCGATAAGACCGGCGCGAGCACCACATTCGATGCTCATGTTGCAGATGGTCATGCGTTCTTCCATCGACATTTTAGAGATTGCTTCTCCGGTGTATTCGATGACGTGACCGTTTGCACCGCCGACTCCGATGATCGAAATCAGTTTCAAAATCGCATCTTTCGAATAGACGCCTTTCTTCAACTTACCTTTGAACTCGACTTTCATTGACTTTGGTGCTTCCTGCAGTAGACAGCCGGTCGCCATGACGTGCGCGACCTCGGACGTGCCGACGCCAAATGCGAGTGCTCCGAAGGCACCATGGGTGGAGGTATGCGAGTCACCACATACGATGGTCATGCCTGGTTGAGTGACACCAAGCTCCGGTCCGATAACGTGGACGATGCCCTGGTTGCCACTGTCGAAATCCATGAATGGGACGCCGTGACGTTTGCAGTTGGCACGCAGGGTTTCGACTTGCGAACGAGCCGCTTCGTCATAGATCTCGTATCTATTCTGTCTGGTCGGAATGCTGTGATCGATTGTGGCGAGCAATCTCTCTGGATTGGCGATTTTCAATCCGCGCGACTCGATTGTTTGAAATGCCTGTGCCGAAGTAACTTCGTGCAAAAGCATCAAGTCGATAGCAAAGATGGCGGGATGCCCTTCTTGCTGGCTGACGACGTGACTGTCCCAAATCTTCTGGACAATGTTTCTCGGCTGTTTTGCCATTGCGTTCGGCGTCTGGACTTCAGACTCACCGGTTTTATGTTTCTTAGGCTTAGACGTAGACTTGACCTGCGACATTACGCAACAACCTCCTGGGTTTCTTGGACTTGTACTGAAGATGAACATCTGGCTAGATAAAGTTCGAGACTGTCGACCAACGCCTGGCAGCTTGCTTCAATGATGTTGTCGGAAACTCCGACTGTCGACCAGCGCTCTTCATCGTTTGCTGCTTCGATCACAACGCGAGTTGTCGCTTCTGTTGCTTGATCAGGGTCGAGAATTCTGACTTTATAGTCGACCAGTCTGACGTTCTCGATTTGTGGATAAACCGGTGCGAGCGCTTTGCGGAATGCATTGTCGAGTGCATGCACCGGACCCCGTCCTACGGAGACGGTGTGGTGAACAGTGTCTCCGACTTTGACTTTGACCACGGCTTCGGCGGAGCTACCCTGACCGATGCGATCGTTGACCACCACCATGATCTCGATCAGCTCGAATGGTGTCACATACTGAGGATCGTCGCGTCTGATCATCAATTCGACGCTGCCCTGCGCATCTTCGAATTTGTAGCCCTTCTGCTCCAGTTCTTTTATCCGGTCGAGAACTTCCTGTTCCGCGAACGGCATTTTTCCTGAAATTTGCGACGCCAACAGTCTCACGTTTCCTCTTCCGGACAATTCTGATATCAGAATCTCTCGTGTATTGCCGACGAGTTCCGGCTGCATATGCTCGTAACTGGCTGCGAACTTTTCGACAGCAGCAGCGTGTAATCCGGCTTTGTGAGCAAATGCGGCTGACCCCACATATGGTGCATAGGGATCCGGGCTCAAATTTGCGATTTCGCTGACGGTTCTGGAAAGCTCGGTCAATCTGACCAGGCTCTTTTGAGGAACGCATTGGTAGCCCATCTTGAGCTGAAGTGTTGGCGCCAACGAGATGAGATTTGCGTTTCCGCAGCGCTCGCCGTAACCGTTTATAGTCCCTTGAATCTGTTTAGCACCGGCTTCGACCGCAGCAATCGAATTGGCCACGGCAAGTTCACCGTCGTTGTGAGCATGAATTCCGAGCGGAACACTCACAACCGCATTGGTTTGCGCAACTATTTCTCTGATTCTGCTTGGGATGTGTCGACCGTTGGTGTCGCATAGCACGAGCCAATCGGCACCGGCTTCCTGAGCTGCCAGAAGCGCCTTCAACGAATACTCCTGATCTTCTTCGAATCCATCGAAATAGTGCTCAGCATCGAAAATTACTTCCTTGCCATGGCTCTTCAAATAGCTGATGCTATCTTTGATCATCTCGAGATTCTCTTCGAGAGTGGTGCGGAGAACTTTGAGCACGTGTTTGGAAGATGATTTACCGACAAGGGCTACGCAATCGGTTCCGGCTTCAAGAAGTCTTGCGGTGTTCTGATCTTCGGCAGCAGTTACTCCCGCCTTTCTGGTGCTTCCAAAAGCCACAACGCGAGCGTGTTTCAATCGCATTGATTTGACGCGCTGGAAATACTCGAAATCCTTCGGGTTGGAACCTGGCCAGCCGCCTTCGATGTAACTCACACCGAAATCGTCCAGCAACTTGGTAATTTTAAGTTTGTCTTCGAGAGAAAAACTGATTCCTTTTCTCTGGGCGCCATCACGCAAGGTTGTGTCATACAGCACGACTTGATTGTGTTGGGTATTGCTCAGTTTCATTTCTTTCTGTCTCGCTTATTTGTGTCATTTGATTAGGTTGATAGATCTAAAAACGTTCTCGGAACCAGCGAGTTCCGGAGTCATGAAATTCGCTATTAGAGCCCAATCTGGCTGGTCGTTAGTTCGAATGATTGAAACGATGGATGTGGTTCGAACGACGTGACGTGTTTTCTTTCCGGGTGATGTTGAACGTGGGGACGAGCCTGCTGGTGGTGCGCCGGATGGTGCTCTTCTGCCGCCCGTATTTCTACTCCAGCAACGTCGATCAGTTTATTCAACTGCTTGATCGCCAGCTCAATTGCTTTTGTGCTTTCGACTGTGACTTTTACGTCCATACGGGCGAAGTTTGCACTAGTGTTGGCGTTTAAACCGCACACCGTGAAGTTGCGCTGGCGCAGTCTGCCGAGAAGGCGTTCTAATGCTCCCTCGGTGTTTGCCATCGTGACGTCTAGTGTGAATCTCATACAGTTGCTTCCTCCAACATTTCTGAATTGTTTTTGCCTGGTGGCACCAATGGCCACACATTGGCGGCGGTGTCGATAATTACGTGTACGAAGAGAGGACCTTCCTCCGTCAATATTCTGGTGATTGCGTCTGAAACTTCCGAGCGTTTCTCTACGCGGAAAGATGGTATGCCGAAAGCGTCGGCGACCTTGGCGAAGTCCGGGTTGTCGGAGAGGTCGACTTCGCTGTAGCGCTTTTCAAAGAAAAGTTCCTGCCACTGACGCACCATCCCCAGTGCCGAGTTGTCGAATAAAACGATTTTGATCGGCAAGTTATAACGTTTGATCGTTGCCAATTCCTGCACATTCATCATGAAGGAACCGTCTCCGGATACGCAGACTACGCGCGATTCCGGGCTTGCAAGCTGGGCGCCGATTGCTGCTGGAAGTCCGAAGCCCATCGTGCCCAAACCGCCACTGGTCAGGTGATTATTCGGCATGTCGAATGACACATGCTGAGCTACCCACATCTGGTGTTGACCGACATCGCAGGAGACAATGGTGTTTTCTTCTCCTTTCGAGCGGTCGCTCAACTCTTTGAGAAAACTTGGAGCGTAGACGAGTTCGCCTGGCGCATCGTATTTAAACTGGAATTGCTCTTTGCGTTGCATGCAGGTTGAAACCCATTCATCAATTTCAAGCTCAGCGTGCAAGAAGTTTAATGAAACCTTGATATCGCCGACGATACCGCAATCAGCTGCTCGCATTTTTGATACTTCGCACGGATCTCCGTCCATGTGAACTACACGTGCATGAGGTGCGAACTCGGCGAGTTTGCCGGTGACGCGGTCGTCGAATCGAGCGCCGACTGCGATGAGCAGGTCGCATTCTTGTACCGCCATATTTGCGGCACGTGTCCCATGCATTCCGAGCATGCCGAGACAAAGTTCGTGATCTCCTTGAATAGAGCCGATTCCATGCAGAGTCGTCACGCACGGCATGCCGCATGCTTCGACGAAAGCGCGAAGTTCCTCTGTTGCGCCAGCGATGCGAACACCGCCGCCTGCGTATACCAGCGGTTTCTTCGCTTCTTGAATCATGGCTCTGGCCGTCGCAAGCTGTTTTGCTTCACCTCTGCTCAACAATTCGACCTGGTTGCCGTTGAATTGGGGATTAGGTAAGTCCGCTACGGTGATATTCTTCGGAAGGTCGATGAGTACCGGTCCGGGACGACCCGAGCGTGCAATTTTGAACGCTTTCGCTACCGTGTCGGCAAGGTCTTCAATGCGACGCACCAGGAAGCTATGTTTCACAACCGGCATCGAGATGCCGAAAATATCCACTTCCTGGAATGCGTCGGTGCCGATGTAAGCGGCTGGAACTTGTCCGGTGATTGCCACCATTGGGACTGAGTCGAGAAAAGCGTTGGCGATTCCCGTGATCAAATTGGTCGCTCCTGGACCGGAAGTTGCAAGGCACACGCCCACCTTACCGGTGACACGAGCATAAGCATCGGCGGCAAGCGCTGCTGCCTGCTCGTGTCTAACCAGTATGTGTTTGAGTTGCGAATCATACAGAGCGTCGTAGACCGGCATGATTGCTCCGCCCGGGTAACCGAAGATGGTGTCGACACCTTCGGCTTCTAACGCTTTGATGAGTATTTCGCTGCCTTTCATTATCCGTCCAGTTCTCTTGCTAGTTTCGTTGCTTGCTTCCGTTTAAAACTCACTCAGTCGCTGCGGTTGCCGCTGGTTTTAAACGGAAACGCTGAAATTTCCTTGGAAAAATCAGCGTGCCGCAACTGGTTCTTTTTCTTTCTGTGCCTGCTCAGACTGGCACGATTGCTTTGCAGCATTATCCGCGCAAGACTGATTGAGCCAGGACATATTTGCACGGAGTTCCTTACCAACCTTTTCGATCGGGTGGGCGAGGTCTTTTGCGAGCAATTCATTGTATTTCGGCTTGCCTGCTTTGTTTTCTGCGATCCACTCGCGAGCGAATGTGCCGTTTCTGACTTCTTCGAGAACTTCCTTGATGTTCTTGCGGGCGTGAGCGTCGATGACGCGCGGTCCACGGCTGAGGTCGCCGTACTTGGCAGTTTCGGAAACGAATTCGTGCATGCGAGCGAAGCCGCCTTCATAGATAAGATCGACGATCAACTTCAATTCGTGCAAGCACTCGAAGTATGCAACTTCCGGCTGATAGCCTGCTTCTACGAGCGTTTCATAACCAGCCGCGACCAGTTCCGTCACTCCACCGCAGAGAACTGCTTGTTCTCCGAAGAGGTCTGTTTCGGTTTCTTCCGCAAAGGTGGTTTCAAGAACCGAAGCTCTGGTGCCGCCCAATCCATGAGCGTATGCAAGTGCTTTTTTGAACGCGTTGCCGGTAGCGTCTTGTTGCACTGCCACCAGGCATGGTACTCCGCGACCTTCCTGATATTGCGAGCGCACCAGACGTCCGGGCGATTTGGGTGCGATCAAAACGACGTCTACATCTGCTTGCGGCTTGATTTCGCCATAGTGGACGTTGAAGCCGTGGGCGAAGAGAACCGTCGCGCCTTTCTTCAAGTTCGGCTCGACTTCTTTCGTGTAAAGCTCGGGCTGGGATGTATCGGGCGTGAGAATAGCGACTAGGTCAGCGTCCTTGACGGCTTCTGCGACGGTCGCAACTTTCAAACCGTCTTCTTTGGCTTGCTTCCAGGTCTTTCCACCTTCTCTCAAACCAACTACGACGTTCAATCCGCTATCGTGCAAGTTCATCGCTTGTGCGCGACCCTGGCTTCCGTAGCCGACTACGGCAACTTTCTTGCCTTGCAGTGCTGATGTATCAACGTCTTTCTCTGTGTAAACCTTTGCCATTATTTGCTCCTTATTTGCTTTCCAACTTTCCGGTTTAAAACTGTTTTCGCTTACCGCGTCATCCGACGCCCGTCGGCACCTTCTTCTTTTGCGGAAGCCAGGTGACCGCGCCGTCCGATGCGGATGAAACTAATTGCGCGTATTTTGCAAACACGCCTGATTTGTATTTGGGCTCCTTCTCCTGCCAGCCACTGACGCGGGCAGCGAGGTCGCCGTCGACGTTCATAACTCTGTTCTCAACATCGATTGTCACAACGTCGCCGTCACGGATGAAAGCGATCGGTCCGCCACGAGCCGCTTCCGGCGAGACGTGTCCAACCATGAATCCGTGCGTTGCTCCTGAAAATCTTCCATCGGTTACGAGCGCGACTTGACCGCCGAGACCAGCTCCGATCAAGGCACCTGTCACAGCGAGCATTTCTGGCATGCCAGGGGCGCCTTTCGGTCCGACGTTTCTGATCACAACGACATCACCGGCGGTGATAAGCCCTTGTTGAACTGCGATGAACGCTTGATCTTCCTCGTCGAAAACGCGAGCTGGTCCTTTGAAAGTGAGGCTGGCGTTGCCGGCTACTTTGACTACGCAACCTTCCGGTGCAAGCGAACCATGGAGAATCGCGAAACCGCCGCGCGGAGCGAGTGCGTTTTCGACTGAGCGGACAACCTTCTGACCTTCGGTCGCCTTTGCTTCGGCAGCTTCTTCGAAGAGAGTCTTCCCTGAAACGGTTTTCTCATCAGCGATTAGATTTGCTGCCCGAAGCTCTTTAGCGATTAAACGCATGCCACCGGCTTCGTACAGATCGTTCGCGACGTATCTGCCCCACGGTTTGAAGTCGACGATGATTGGCGTAGCGCCGGAGATGCGGTCGAAATCCGAAAGTTCGAGATCGACGCCGAGCTCTCTGGCGATTGCCATTATGTGAAGAACTGCGTTTGTCGAGCCGCCTGTAGCCGCGACTGACGCGATTGCGTTTTCCAAAGCTCTCTTGGTCATGACCGAACTGACGCGAACATTTTTCTCGAGCAGCTCCATCACCAGCTCGCCGCAACGCTCTGCTTGAGCTAGTTTTGACGGATGTGTTGCTGGCACCTCATTTACACCAAACGGCGAGATCCCCATAAAGGTCGCCGCCGTTGACATGGTGTTTGCAGTGAATTGCCCGCCGCATGCGCCTGCGCCAGGACATGCTTTATTCTCCAAATCATTCAAGTCTTCCGGCGTCATAAGACCGGCTGCGCAAGCTCCGACTGCCTCGAAAACTTCCTGGATGGTGACGTCTTTGCCCTGGAATTGTCCGGGCATGATCGAGCCGCCATAAAGAAGAACTGATGGGAGGTCGAGTCTGGCGAGCGCCATGATCGCGCCCGGTATGGTTTTATCGCATCCAGCTATGGCGACGACAGCGTCGAAGAGGTGACCGCGGACCGCGACTTCTATCGAATCGGCAACCACTTCACGCGAAACCAGCGATGCTTTCATCGCTTCCGTTCCCATGGAGATGCCGTCGGATACTACGATTGTATTGAATTCGAAAGGCGTGCCACCGGCTTTGCGGATACCGTCTTTGACTTTCTGGGCGAGGTCTCTGAGATGGAAATTGCAGGGACCGGCTTCTGTCCAGGTGTTCGCTACCGCGACGAGCGGTTTCTCAAGATCGGCGTCTGTGAGACCGGTTGCTTTGAGCATTGCTCTTGCCGGCGCTCTGTTCAATCCCTTCTTTATTCGGTCGCTTTCCATGTGTTCCTTTCCGTCTTCCCGTCTCGGTTTCCGTGTGTCCGTTGAATTGCGCGCTTCGAATCTGTCGTTTTGACCGTTGGGTCCTTAAGCAAAAACCCCGTACCTTTTGCGTTAGGTACGGGGTCTGAAGTCTTGAGTATTTCGCTCTAACTAGGCAGCCCGCACCGCTGGTACAGAATCAGTACCAGGCTAATAATTACGATGTTAATAAGAGCAACGCTGAACATTGGTTTAGCCGTTTCTTTTATTTCCTGGGCGGGTGCCCTGTGTGTTTGACGTGTGTCCATCATATCTGACCCCTGTAATAGGTCAATGCGGTTTTCCCGTATGGCGCCTGCTTCGTTACACAAAGCAACCTTTCGTTAATGTTTTCTCTTGACTAATTGTTTTTAAATACGTACGGAAACCCAAACAGGCGCCTGAAAACTTTTCCGGTTCGTCGCGCCCGGGCGCATCCGATTTGAAAAGCAAACCGAAGTTTACAGTGCTCGAGTTTGGATATTTAGGAGGCTTGCGGAATGCGCTGCACTGCCGGTGCCGCGAACTCTTCTTGCTTCTTCGCCGCCGCCTTCATCGAGTATTCCCGGTACACGTAGGCCTTGTTAACCGCATCGATCAATGCGCGCATGGCTGAGATTTCAATGTCGTGGTCGTGTGCCGTTCCCTCGAACTGCGCGCCATCCTCCAACTGCACGATTATCTGCGAGACGCTCTTTGCGTTTTCGCCCTTTGAATCGGAACGGCTTGAGTGGCTGATGATTTTGTATGGACCAAATCGAGTTTCGATCAATTTTTTCAAAGCCGCCAAAGCCGAGTCCTGTCCGCTGTGGTCGGCGGAGTATTGACCCTCGTCTCCGAAGAATTGACCCATGATCGTTACTGAAGACCGGTCTCCCTCGCGACCGTAGTCGACTGTTTCAATAGTCATAGGCTGGCGGTACTCATTGTAGATGCGCATCAATTCGCGATCGGCGATTCCTTTTCTGCGCTCTTTGCTCTTATCTTTGATGAACTGAGCGATAGCCGCTTTTTCGTTTTCCTCGCAAATGTAGCCGTTGCTTTCGATAATCGAGCGGGCGTGGTTGCCACCACTGAGCGGACCGAAAGCAAATGTGATGTTTTTGCCGATGGAGCGTGGATCGAATGGCTGGTACGCCATTGGATTTTTGAGAATGGCATTTGTGTGACCGCCGGATGAGTGACGTGCGGCGTTTTCACCGGTGACGGGCGAGTGAGGCTGACGCGGCAACATATGTTGATCGACGAAGTCCGAGATCTCTTGAATGACGTCGACATTCGAGTCGCAGTGGAAGGGCTGCTTCTGCTGCGCGCCGAACTGGCGAATGATCATGATGCACTGCTCGAGAGACGCGTTGCCGGCGCGCTCACCGATTCCATTGACACAACCTTCGATTTGAAGTGCCGGCCCGTTGAAAACACCGTTGATGCTATTTTGCACAGCCAATCCAAGGTCGTTGTGGCAGTGGACAGACCAGATTACTTCGCGTTCCGGAAACTCGCGCGCGATAATCTCAGCGTGTTGGTTCATCTTCTCGACGAAGTACTCGGATCCTTCAAGTGAGGACGCACCACCAATGGTATCCGGGCAATTGATTACGCGCGCGCCTGCTGAAACTGCGGCGCGAATCAAATCGGTTGTGAAATCGAAGTTTTCACGCATTCTGGAATAGCCTTCCGGGCTGAACTGAACTTCAAGACCGGCATCGTAAGCCATTTTTACGAGGCGATAAACATCATCTACAATCTTGCTCTTATCGGCGGCATGCCCGCCAAGCGAGGCTTCCAGCAATTCCGGATCGACAGGAACGTAGGTGTGAAGCCGTCCTTTACCGATGGCGATAACCGGTTCCAAGGCCTGAATGGTTTTCACAACCTGCTCTTCTCTCAATTGACAGAGCGCAGCTATCTTCGGCTGAAAGCTCTGGTTGAGGTTTTCCTTCGCGATCGCGTTCACGATCTCAAAATCAAGATTGCTTGCCGACGGAAAGCCTGCTTCGATTACGTCGACTTGCAGCTGACACGCGAGACGAAAGTATTCGATGTTCTTATCGAAGCTCATCCCTGCCCCCGGGCACTGTTGCCCGTCTCTTAAGGTTGTGTCGAAAATTTCTACCTTTTGAGATTTACGCTGTGTCATTGCTGAATTCCTTTTCTAGGGTTGTGAATCAAGTCTGAAAACAAAAAAGCCCTGCCTTTGATAAGACAGAGCAGATACGCAACATCGTCCGGCTCTGTCTAGCAGGTGCTTAGCAGCAGCAGTCCCAGCAGTGATGCGGGGCGATTCGATTGATTCAAAACTGTTTCGTTGATGGACATGACACAGTTGTACTTCCGATTCGAGGTTGAGTCAATGAATCGTGAATGCGATTGTTACAGCGGCGTTAAGGCCTGGTGGCATATATAGTATCAAAGCTTTTTCTCTATATATGTATTTGAATTCGTCTAGATTTCGTGGCGCAACATTTGAAAAAGGCGATCCAAAACCCGCTCTCCATCCTGTCTTATTCCGTTGTGATCGTATTCATTAGTTACCCACGTCCTGCAATTTCCGATTTTGTGCGCGGCATCCTCGGAATATGAGAGCTCCACATACATATCATCGTAATAAACAGCCGCTGCTACCGGCACAGTATTTTTGTGCAAAGCCTTGACGTCGTAGAGTGGCTCCCAGTCAGACTTCTGCGCCAGCAGTTCCGCTGCGTTTTTGAGCGGCTGCAGATATTTGTAATCATCGAACATGCTTGGATATATCATCTCTCCGGTAAACAGAATCGGTCCATCGCTTCGGTCTGGTCTGAATTGTGGAAATTCCGCTTTCATTCTTTCTGCAGACCAATCGCTCGCGAAATTTTGACAATATATAGATTCGTGCAGAAGCGCGTAGATTGGATTTGTCTCGTAGGCCTGAGAACCTGCAAGAGAACGGAGAAACGTGAAGCTCAGATCTTCGATGCCGTGTGCATTCGTGATGAGCGCCTCTTCAAGCAAGTAATGAATCGCTTCGAAGCCTTCGGTCATACCAAACGAGATTCCGAGTTGCTGAAAGCGTTCAGGTGTCAAAACTCCGCAGTCCGGTAATTCAACTTTCTTTGAGCGCAGCAATGAAACTATTTTGTGCACGAGTTCAATATCTGCCGGATAGCGCTCGTAATATTGTCTATTTCGATTTAAGACTCGTTTATAAGTAGCGCGGTAAACATCGTCGACGTTCGCGGTTAGCGGTGGCAATCCGCCCGTAATCACCACTTCGGCGAGTCCTTCCGGCGCTGCAGAGAGGTAATGAGTTAAACAAAAGCCGCCGTAACTCTGTCCGAATCCTGTCCACTTCTCTCCAGGTTTCAACAATTGCGAACGAATCAGTTCTGCGTCTTTAACAATCGAGTCAGCACGAAAGTTGACTAGATAGTCAGCTTGTTCTTTCGCTGTTCCAAACTTTGCGAGTGTTTGATACGTAACCGGGGTGCTCAAGCCTGTTCCGCGTTGATCGAGCAACAGCACGCGATACTGCTGTAATGCGCGATTTAACCAACCATGTTTATTGGTCGGCCTCGGTGAGGGAAATCCCGGCCCGCCCTGAAAAAAAATCAGCCAGGGTAATTCATTCGCTCGATAATGGTTCGCATTTGACACCACTTCTCTGGCGAAAATTTTGAGAGAGCCGCTGCTTGGATTTTTATAGTTTATCGGGGCCGTGAATTCGTGGTTGGTTAACCGGATTCCGGGAATCCTGAAAGATGGAGTTTTCATCAGTGTTTTCGATTCTGCTACTCATTAGATAGTTTCGAATTATTGGGTTTCCAGGAATAGATTTATCGTATCGCTTTTAACATCATGCGTCTTGAGGAGTAAATCTTTTTATTGTGATATCACGCTCAAGTTTTTTGATTTTGTTACGCAGTGGATTTCTCCATACTCGAAGCGTTTGAAACGTTGTTGCTGACTGCGCTTGCAGGCAGATGCTCTTGAGTTTCAACGCATTTTTGTAAACCACTGTCTGCGTTCGTTCGTTCCTGAAACTGCTGTGATGCTATCGCTTTCAAAAGATTGCCGATTGTGTAAATCGAGTCTTCATGAAGCTTGGCTGCAGTAGTTAGTGTGAATGTCTCGGGGCGTTTAATTTAACCGCAGTGCTAAAAACGCCTCGCTAGAAAGACAGCGAGGCGTTCGTTGTTAGTTGACTGACTGCGGCTAACCTAGTTGGCGAGCGCAACAGTTGATTCTGTTTCTTCGGGCATCAAGGCTGCTGGATCAAGCAAGTGTTCAGGCTTGAGCTGGAAGTCGTGAGTAAACTTGATCTTGGGTTCATACAGCTTCTTCACGAGACCGCATTTCTCCAGGAGTTTCAGCACTAGCCAGGAAAGATCGAATTCGTTTTTCTTCAAACCGAAACGAGCAGAACCAGGGAAGGTGTGGTGATTGTTGTGCCACGATTCGCCTACGGTAATCAGGCTCAGCCAACCAACGTTGACGCTATCGTCTCTGGTCTCAAAATTCTTGTAGCCGAATCTTTTCGGAAGGTGGCAAACGGTGTTGATGATCAGCGGGCATTGATGGGCGAGTGCTGCTGCGAGGAAGCTCGCGCCAGCTACTGCAGGGCCTAGAGTGAACAAGAAAATTACGCGAAGCGCGATGTTGCTCCAAAAGCAGAGTTTCGAAGCATTGCGCAAGTGACCGTCTTGCTCGAGGAAACGGTATAGGGGGTCGCGCAGAACATCTGCGGCTTGAACTTTCGGATCCAGGTGCGGTGGATAATCGCGCTTACCTAGCCAGCCGTTGTAAGCGAACTTGATGCCTTTTCTCGGGGTGTGCGGATCTAGATCGGTGTCCGAATAGCGGTGGTGCGCACGATGCATCGTGACCCACCAGACCGGTGATCCTTCGAGGCAAAGGTAACCACCTATGACAAAGAAGTATTCGACAGGTTTGAAGCACTGCACCGCCTTGTGTGTCAGCAAGCGGTGATAACCGATTGATGTTCCGAGGTTATGCCAGAAGAAGAAAAGTACAAACGCGATTAGGAATGTTTCCATCATTTCAACCCTTGGAGAGACTCTATTTTACTCCGGGACCGCGAGCCTTTGACAACGGTAAATCAGCGCTTGTGAAGCGTCTGTTCTGAATGTTGTCTAATCTAACTCGCGCACGACACAAAAAACACTCTGTCGTCGATTGCTCCGAATGGCTTGTAACCTTGCGTAGCAGAGAAGCAATCAATCCGTTTACTTCAAAATTTCAATAGTTGAAGATTCTGCCGATCACTAATATAACAGACAGCTCAATCTATAAAATGATTGAAAGTTTGGAAGCACAGGTTGGGGGCTGAATGAACTACTGGCTGTTTAAATCTGAACCGTCCGTCTACTCGATCGATGACCTCAAGCGTGACAAAAGCACGTCGTGGGAAGGTGTAAGGAATTATCAGGCGAGAAACTTTCTGCGCGATACGGTGAAAAAGGGCGATTTGGTTCTCTTCTATCACAGCAATGCCGAACCACCTGGCGTAGCGGGCGTTTGCAAGATCGTCAAAGAAGGTTACATCGATCACACTGCGTTCGATCCCAAAAGCAAATACTTTGACGAGAAAAGCAAAAAGGACAATCCGGCCTGGTATCTGGTTGATGTCGGCTACGTACAAACCTTCGAAGAGGTAGTTCCATTGCCGAAGTTGAAGGTCACGAATGGGCTGGAGGAAATGATGGTCACCAAGCGTGGTGCACGCCTCTCCATACAGCCTGTTACGAAAAAAGAATTCGACATCGTTATGAAACTCGCTGGAGCCAAGCTGGTTGCCACATAACTGAGATCTAAAGTTACCATATGACAATTGCGGGGCGAACGGATCTAGAATGTAAGTCGGCAGTTTCCCCGCAGCTATCTTAAAGTTAGCTAATTGAACAACAGGAAATTATGACGGCACAGAAGGCTCGAACTAGACATATGGCTAAGCGCGGTAAAGACTACAGATTCCAACAACAGCAGCAACAAGTGGTGCAGCAACGCGCTCCCGAGCTTCCTGTCAACGATGCGCCAAGCAATTCCAAAGGCGACAATATGTCGCTCGGCTTGTTTTTCGCTTTACTTATTTTGTCCGCTATCACGCTGGGGCTGGGTGTTTACTTCTCGGCGTCAAAGTTCATGACGGCGGTCAATGCTTCACCGACCGACTGGTCAACGGTTATTGGCATGACCATTTTGTTGACGGCAACTCTCCTTGTTGCGCGGGCGCTGTTTTGGCTGGCGTTCTTCGGACCTGTAATGTTAGCTTCGCGGATGGGGGCCTGGAGCACTGCGGAGGCGATGTGTCGCCGGGCGATCAAATTGCCTGACACGCTTTCGCGAGGAAGCTCATGGGCATCGGTTGCGCTTGTTCAGAGCCTGGTGACCCGTGGCCAGTACCGTGAGGCTATCGATGCTGCGGAAAAGGAATGGGATAAGTCGAATAAAGACTCGCGCCAATTGCAGAATCTCGGACCCTTGTGCGTGACTGTGGGAATCGCGAGCCAGGTCGAGCCAGACGTGAAGGATTCTCAGAGATCGGCCGAATCGTTGAAGTGGAATGAGCGCGGCGTTGAGTGTTTGAATCAGGTTTTGGAACAAATGGAAAAGCCCAAAAAGGGACTTTTCTCAAAAGCTATGGCGCCTCAATCGGCTGAGTGGAAAGGACAGGTTCGTACCCAACTTGCAGTCGCGCACTTCAACATTGCTTCCACCTACATGCAAAAGCAAGACATGCGGCGCGCTCGCGAAAACTTTAAGAAGTCCCTCGATTTCGCTAACCAGGCTCCGGAGTTTCCGCAGAGAGCCGACATCATCAAAGTTGCTAAAGAACAAATCGCAAGACTTAAGCACGCTTAGCTGGCAAGTTGCACCCGAGTTGGTATCATGTATGGCGCACAGGCCTGTCCCATTGATGAGCTCAGGCTAAGGTTACAACTATCACGTTTTGGTGCGAACCGGTCTCAACCGCCTTTCGCATTTGATCAAGGAGTTCTCAATGAAAAAGTATGCGGCACTCGCAATCGTTCTTGCCGTAGCAAGCACAGCATTTGCACCAGCTATGGCAGCGGACGACGGCCCTGCGAAAAAACTAGGTAACGCGATCGTATGGCCCTTCAAAAAGATGGGTCAAGGACTTAAGGCTGTCGGCAACGGCATCAAAAAGCCGTTCAAGAAAGGCAGCTAGTCCAACTAGTTAGAGCTGCCACCACTTGTGGAGGCGCTCAAACTTGCTAAGAATAATTGATGCGCGTCTCATTTGTGAGGCGCGCTTTGATTTTTACCGGTTTATCTGTACTGTGGCGAGGACGGCTTGAATTTGTTCTCTAAAAGAATATTGTGACCGGGGATGCGAGGTCCGGACTTCATCGCTTCCATTGTTTTTAACAGTTCGGTCATCTGGTTGGTGTAGGAGCTGTCCGCACCGTATATGGTGGTATAAATCGTTCGCGCTTGTCTCAAAGCTGCCTGTGCTGCACCCCATTTTTTCTGAAGTGTGTTACTGACTCCCTGAGCGGCCAGGACATCCGCATACTCGACGGTATTGCTTTTACCTGCACGCATTAGAATGTTTTGGGCTCGCTGTAGATGCGCGTTAGATTCCGCGAATTTTTTAAGATGCGCCTCGACTGTACCGAGATTTGTCAGGCTCTGCACTAGTTTTGGACTATTAGCCGGATAGAGTTTCTCCGCGTCCGCAAGAGCAAGTCCAGTATAGGAAGCCGCGGCTCCGTGTTTGTTGTTCCGTATGTAGGCTGAGCAAAGCAGGTCTATCGTGCGCAATGTTTCGGCATCGCCGCGACCTCTGATTGCCGAAAGTGTATTTACTGTCTCCTGCAACAATGGCTCGACCTGTGAGTATTTGCCTGCTGCCACGTAAACCGACGCAAGAGCTGTGCTGGCTCTAGCGAAGTGCAGGCTCTTTCTACCCGCCGAGCGTTCTAATGCTGTCGACGCACGTTGTGCATTTGCTGCTGCGTCACTCGGTCTGCCCAGTTTAAGTTGAACTTCCGACATTTTGATTAGAGTTTCAGCGATATATGTACTGTAGGCTGGAAGAACCTTCTGACGAATTTCGAGTGCTCTTTTAAGAACATCGGCGGCGCCTCGCAAGTCGTTGTCTGCTAACTTGAGTTCTGCCTGTTTCATCAACAGAGCCGCTTCGATCAAATTCTCGTTACCCGGCAGTTCAGCGGCTTTGGTTAGAGCTGCGGAAACTGTTTCTCGAGTAGGTTCGGACTGTTCAAGCTCGAGTGTCAAGAGCGAATAACGGGTGTCGGGAGCGATTGTCTCCGAATAATTTCTGAGAAGAGAAATCGCATCCTGCAGATCTCGCTTTAATTTGCCGGCATTGCCCCTGGTGTCACGTAAATAATATTTGTTTGCTTTGATTTTCGCCGTGATTACATCGGCGAACTTCGAGGCCGACGATTGCAGCGGTATGTTGACGTCGCCGGAGGGCTCGAGACTGATTGCAGCTTTCAACGCATCGTCGAGTTTCATATCGGCGGTCTTGATGTCGCCGATGTCTGTCATTGCGCGACCCAAAGTGTTTGTACCTTCAATGGTAAGCAAATTCTCCATTCTGCTGACACTGCCTGTAGTTGCAGCCTTCAGTGCTTGAACCGCCGAAACTGCAGACTCTCTCGGCAAACCCTCTTGTGATTGCAGGTCTGCGATTTCAAACAAAATTCTGGAACGCAACTTCTCTTCATGTGCACCATTGGTGGTGACACTGCCAAGGGCTTGCTTCAACAAGCGCTCGGCTTCGATAAGGTTTTGCAATCCTCTCTGAGCGAGTGCTTTGCGTTCGAAAAACTGAGCGGTGCTTCTGATGGATGGTTGCTTCGTGCCAATACCTCGCCATGCCTGGTCCAGTTGCTGTAGGGCCTCCGCAAATCGACCCGCTTTGAACGAGACGTCGCCTGCTTGAAAAACATTTTCTGTGTCATCGGCGCCAGGCGAAGAAGGCGTCTGAGTCTTTCGATCGCCGACCGGTACTTTGACGACAGAAGGATCATCGTTTGGGTTAGAACCCTCCCAGCCGCGCGATCTGTCCTGAGCTATCGCCGTGAGCGGCAACGTACTCGAGGCAAGAATTATGGTCCCCAAAAGGATCATGCGCTTGCGGAAGTTTCTGTTGACAATCATTAGGTCTATCCTCACCCGTCCAGGTTTTGAGGCCATATTGTAGCAGGCACACCTTTCAGGTCGTCTCCATCCAGCGACGCATCGGTCACTCCAATCTATGTTTGGGGTTGAGATTTGCCGATTTTGGGCATGATCCATGCGGAGATCCTTGTTTTGATTTTCGACTAGTATTCGAGGCAGCTGAGTGCAGCGTGAACATCTCCGGAGTTACTAATTCTAAAACCAGCATGCTAACTCACGTGACGTGGTCACCGGACGACCGATACATCGTCGGATGTTTTGGCGACAAAAATCCGGAGTTGATCGATCCGCGCACAAAGAAAACAATCCGTGAGTTTGTCATGCCGGAAGTCGATCAGCCGAGAGGAGCGCTGGCTACAGAAGAACTCGGTGGCTACATCGCGGCCTGGTCACCAGATTGCCGCCAGGTAGCAGTCGGACGGCATCGCATGGTGTACATCATTGATGCGACCACGGGCAGAATCGAATCGGCTCACTCGATCCGGATGAATCCCGTCAGCGCGGAAGAGAGTTTGAAGCAGCTTTCGCGCGATCCTGTTCTCGGACGCTTGCCACCGATAGGAACTGGCGAACAGCAACTAGCTCGCATAAACGCGTACATAAGTAGTACCAGTCCCGGTTTATCCACACTGCGATGGGATGTAGCCGGTATTTCCATAGGCACCGCAGTTGGTGCATATCGCCTGGACCTGGACAGTGGTTCAAAGATGATTTCTTTGAAACCTAACCCGTGTCCAGGTCTTGTGAAAAGTCCTGTAGTATCTCCAAACGGAAAGTATCTTGCCGGTCTCTTTGTTCCGGATATTGAGGTATTGGGTGATTTATTCTGGAATTTCAACCGCGCGCTGAACATAGGTCGTCGCGTTCTTCAGATCTGGAATCTGGCAACGGGTTCGATCGAAACTTCCTATCAGAGCGATGAGCTCCCTGACTGGAAAGACTGCCGGCTATTCTGGTCATCAGACAGCGCGAAGTTGGCATGGGGTCATGATAATACGGTCATTATTTTCGAGATGTTCAAGAATGCGGCACGGGTGCTAACGCGTTCTCAGGACGACAACATCCGATTTATGGCGTGGCATCCGCTCTACAACAAGCTTGCCGTGCATGATTCCACGGATGGTATCGTAGTTTATGACACCATAAGCAACGTGAGGCGCTCTGCCCACCGAGATGCTTTCTGGGGCAAGTTCAAAGATAGTAGCGAGAGAGTATTCGCCTGGTCAAACTCCGGCGACTCGATCGTCGTTGGCGGTCAAAACCACGCTATTGAAGTTTGGCGCGTGACGTAGAATCGTCTTTCGTGCTCTGGGAAACTTGTTCAGCGCTGCGTGCTGCCTTTCTACGCTGTCCTTGCTGGATGAACTCTTTGAAGAGCTTTTGATTGGTTTCAAAGTCACGTTCAGGATGCCACTGGACTCCAACTACAAAGTCTTTGTCTTTCGCTTCTACCGATTCGATGACACCATCATCGGTGCGCGCTGCAACGCGCAATCCTTCTCCGACCTTGTCTACGCACTGGTGGTGCGACGTGACGACCTTCAGTCCATCCTGACCGATGATCTTCGATATCTTCGTACCTTCTTCAGCTTTCACGACGTGCTTATTGAATCCCTCTTGCCACCCTCTCGGACTGGCGTGCTGAACTTTCGAGTCTTTAAAGTGCGACGGTATGTCTTGAACAAGACTTCCGCCGGACCCAATGTTCAGAGCCTGGCAGCCGGCGCAAATGCCGAGGAAAGGAATTTTTCCGTCTTTCAAAACCTCTTTGACGAGTAGCATGTCGAAGTTCGACCGGGTTTCAACCATAGGGACGCTGGTCTTGTGAGCTTCTTGCTTGTATAGCGCTGGCGGATAGTCATTGCCACCAATCATCATTACGCCGTCAAGCCGTGAAACTAATTCTGCGCATTCCTTCTCCGGCATCGGCGGGATTACGATTGGAATGCCACCGGATTTGGTGATGGCATTTACGTAATCCGGTAAAATCCGAAAGGTTTCGGGACTGCCGGCTTGCACATCCATATTTATTCCGATTATGGGCTTATCGTTTTGAGCTACATCGGTTTCCCCCCTGGCGCCAGGCACCGCAAGTAGTGCCGCACACACGGCTAGAGCCATTGATGTGTACCGGAATATGATTCTACTTCTGCGCACCTGGACCTCCAGTAATCGTTCTAGTTTAGTGTCTTGATTCATTGAACAGCTCTTCACCGGTTATTTTGGTGGAAAAATAAATTCGTAAACCGCGTTGCCGATTGGAATGCGAACTACGGATTCAGTCATTTTGGGAGCATCGAAATATAGAGAACCCGAAAGTGTCTGATTTGCCGGAATTTGCGTCGGACCAAGACCGGTCGTCTTGATTGTACTGCCCTTTTGATGCGCCTGATCGGCAACATCTGCGGCTCTGGCAAGCGCTCTTGCCTGGGCCGCGTAGTCCGGAACGTTTTGAGTCATGATGGTCATGTTGCCGGAACGATTCGCCCAGCCGCTGTAGCCCATTCCGTTGTTGTACATCGAGGTTCCGTAAACCGGCGGGTAGCCGAAGAATCCGGGTTGACCGATGCATGTGCTCGTCATCGTCTGAGTGGCTTGCGAACCCCAGAATCGAATCCAGGCCGCCTTTCGGTCTCCCTTCTTTTCGACAGACGTGGCGAGCTTGCTCGGGTCTACTTGTGGCGCCATCATTATTTTCGGTTGGGTCATTGTCAGCGACGGCGGAATCGGAAGAAGTTGAATCTCCTTGTCGCTGTCGTTGTGGATGATGATGTTTACTTGCGTTGTTTTGGTTGCTTCAACCGGTTTTATGGACGCTGCGACAGTGACACCATTGCCGGTGATAAGCAGTTGAGGCGCTCCGCCTTCGAACTTTCGCATGCAATTAGGAGAGCCCTCTATGAAAGGCAAAGTCACTGTTTCCCAATACGCGTGCGGTGTGTATGGTGCGAGAACCGCCTGACGTGCCAATTTGATTTGCAGGGCGGTCTGGAAATATTGCTTCGCTTTGGCTGTGTCACCTAATCGTCTGTAGATGCTGCCTATAGCCTCCTGCAAATCCGCAGCCACAAGAGTTCCCGGACCAAACTGCTGATCCTGCATGCTGAGGGCTTCCGTATAGTACTGGGCCGCGCCCTGAAGCTGCCCGAGAGTTTCGCTGAGCTGACCGATGTGAGTAAGTGTACTCACCATCATCAGAGCGGAAGCTCCGGAACCAAGCGCTTTCCGCGTATCGACGGCCTTCTTTGCCCAGTTAACGGCTTCGTCGAGCTTTCCCTGACCGTGAGCCAGCCAGGATAGGCCATCGTACAGTCGTGCCGTGAGTTCACTTTTGCTGCTTTGTGCTTCGACCAGTTTTTGCGCGGTCTTGTATTCTTTTGCCGCTTCTGCGAAACGTCCCTGATTGATAATCGCCTCGCAGAGCCCGGTTTGGTAATATGCCCTGTTCGGATCATCCTTGGTTGCTCGTTTCAAATCAGCTTGAAACAGCTGCTCTGCTCGGGTGTATTCGCCCAGGTCCAGCGCTCTCTCGCCTTCGCTGGTAGGCATATTCGCAACTGTTGATGTTTGCGCGGATAAATTGGAACCGTTTCCCGCCTGCATATTGTTGGGCGTGAGACTATTCTGTGCGTCGCCTGCAGTTTGCGCCTGCGCTCCGTCAACTGACAAACACAGCGCGGTCGCGATGCTTATGGCGATCGCATTAAATTGTCGTGTCATGAGGTTCCTTTTCGCGGTTACCTTTGAGTTTGTTGCTCAGCTGCCCGCGAGTCGTAGTAGTTTTTCCACAGGCTCGACTCGACACTTTTGACACTAGCAGGTCTCAAATCGACCAGGTCTGACTTCGTCATTCCCCACCACGACTTCGAAATGTTCGAATACTCGTTCTGGAGGCTGCTGAAGGACTGGAGCTCACGGTTGGAAAGGTTGGGATTCTGAAGCTTGATGAAGCGTTTCAGTTCCGTCGAGGTCATATTCCCGTTACCGTTCGCGTCAGCCGCGCCGAAGGTATTATTAAACAGGAGTATATTCCGAGCGTCTTTAATTTTTTCCAAACGCTCTGATGTTTCCACACTGACCTTTAGAAACGCCTGCAAATCTTCTCTTGCCAAACCTCTGCTCGAGCCTGCTCTGTCCATCTTCTGGAGCGTCGGTAGAACGTCGATCATCGTGCTGACCGCCTGTTTCTCAAGTACAGGCAGATTCCGCTGTTTGAGCTTCTCGTGCAGTTCCCTCTCATCAACTACTTTATCGCCATTCGTGTCCAGTCCATTGAATAGCGACAGGCTCAACCTGGCAAATTCCGTTGCATCGAGCTTTTCGATTCCCTGAAAGCGGCGTCCTGAAAGCTGTTCGGCCACCGCATAAATGTTATTCTTATCGAAATCCAGTGTCGAATACTGGCTCGGGAAGAATTGACTGCTTTCTTTGTCGCCGCTTGTGAGAGGGTCTTTCCCCCAAGTTTTTATGGACTGCTCTCTGATCTGCTGTGCAATCTCGAAAGCTTTTTCCGGGTCGAACCGTTGACCGGCGCCGAATCGCATGTCCACAACCCCGGTGATCGAGCCTTTCGCATCAAAAGCGATCACCGGCGCTGCACCCGTGTAGTGCTGCATCTCTATCTTTTGTACCTGATCGCTTAGAGTCAAAAGACCGCTGTCCGGATCGGCAAGGAACCTCAGGTGTTCTTCGTATGCCTCTCGGCTTGCTTCCTTCGGCAAGGTTTTCAAAAGCTCTACCGTGCTGGAAATCTGCCTCTGAATCAAATCTGTTGGCAGGTCGCGACTCTTCTCGCTAGCCTCGGACAAAACCTTTTCTACACCGGCGACATCACCTGCGCCCTCTAGCAAATTCCTCAGGTTGATCCGCCCGTTGATTGGTAGAGCAAGACGTTCAAGATACAGGCGCATATCCGAGTTGAGTTTGTGCACCTCTCCCTCTTCCGGAGGTTTGTTCGAGACGCTGATGTTGCCGGTTTGCTCGTCAAAATCTAAATGCTTATTTTGTTCGATAGCTGTTTGAACAGTTGATGCTCGATCTTTCAGCGGCGCAACGGCTTGTGACTCGAGATCCGCACTGTTAAGCCATTTGAATCCATCATTTATCTGTTGCTGAAGATCGTTGTCGGCGTGTGCCTTTGGCATATCTTTTTCTGACATAGTTTTTTTCTCCAGTGCGCGGCGAGCTGCACTGAATGTAAGAAACCGGTGTCAGTTTTCTGTGACACACCGCGAAAGAGCAGCGAGGCTAAATCAAATCGGGCTTCTTAATGAGCCAACGACCGTTGTATGGCTTAACTACTTCAAAGCGATTGTGTCTGTTTTCGATTTGCCAGATGTTTTTCTCGGAAGTAGTTTCCAACTTTCTTAAATAGCGGCTTGGCATGTGAACTTCGACAATGCCGTCCATTTTGAGCTCTGCCCATGGCAGTGGATCTTTGTGGCGAATAGGATTGCGCTTTTTGTCGCAGGGAAAAGCCAGTTCGATTATGTCATCGGTGAGCATTTGTGCCGGGAGCGCCGGCAATTCGATAACGTCGAGAACCTTGTAGGTTGCCTTGTTTATGAAATCCTTTTTCTCGCCTTGCGGTTTGCTGCTAATAAACTGCATCGTCCATTTGCAGTCGATTGCGTCTACAAACCACTTCATATTGCCGGATGCGGAACTGTTTCCTTCGGAAGAAACCTCTTTCAGCTGCATGCCACTACCGGCGCTATCACTTATCGGAGCGCTATTTTTCGGTCCGCGTAGTTCTTCACTTCCGCCGTAAGAATTTTCGCTGGATGTAACGTCCTGGGCCTGCGCTGATTGCAGTGAGAGCGCCAGCACTGACATCAGTGCGGAATTTAAAGCCGTTTTCAACGCATTCTTCTTCACACCCGGGCTCCCTGACTTGTCGAGCGTTTCGCACAGCCGTCATTCATGCCTGCAAGTATCTCGATTACCTCAGATTCTACCGCGAACCGCACCGCCGAGCCGTCCTTTGAATCGAAGAAAAAACAGTGATGTCAATAGAGTTTTGCTACTGAGACTACGCTATCTTAGTTCGGGCTTTCTCCTAATTCCTCGAAAACTTCGGTTAGCCCGATCGGCAGAAACGTTCTTTCCTGCGATGAACCCACCCGTCTCCGACGAACTACGCACGCTTCTTGGCATTACTATCGGCATCTATGTGGTTGCCATGATCGTGCTCGGCGTCGTTGCCACGCGCAAAGTCGAGGACACTGAAGATTACATTGTTGCCGGGCGCAGTCTCAATCTGTTTTTTGCCTGGTCGACATTGCTTGCTACCTGGTTCGGCGCGGGGACCGTTTTAACCGTTTGCACTGAAGTATCGAAACTGGGCTTGCAGAGAGCCGCGCTTGATCCGCTGGGATCCGGTCTCTGTCTTATACTTGCCGGCCTGTTTTTTGCAAAACCGCTCTGGAAGATGAACCTTCTGACGTTATGTGATTTCTATCGTCAGCGATTTGGCCCGCGAGTCGAAACGATCTCGGCCCTCGTAATGATTCCCAGTTACTTTGGTTGGATCGCCGCTCAGTTTGTGGCTCTTGCGCAAGTGTTCGCTCTGTTTTTTCACCTTCCGATCGAAATCGGTTGTCTCGCGATCGCTGTGTTTGGTACAGGCTACACTCTTTTGGGTGGAATGTGGGCGGTGACGCTCACCGACGCCGTGCAAATCACACTCGTGCTTATCGGGCTTGTTGTGCTGACTTTCAATGTTCTTACCGGTGTCGGACATGGCGATGCGACTACCGGATTTCTCAATGTGATGACCACCATTGAAAAGGAAGCTCCCACCAAGTTGCAGTGGATTCCGATGGAAACCCCCAGTCACTTTTGGGATTGGGTCGCGATCCTGGCTGCTGGAGCGCTCGGAAATATACCCGGACAAGACTTGATGCAGCGTGTGTTCGCTTCCAAGAATGAGGAAACCGCTCAGCGCGCCTGCACCCTCGCAGGTATCTCTTACATTGTCTTTGGAATGCTTCCCGTACTGCTCGGTCTGGTCGCGGCGGCATACTACAAAGATAAAATCCAGGAGTCGGTACTTCCAGCTCTGGCACAGGCTTTTATGCATCCGGTCATGGCAGTGATATTCGTCGTTGTGATAATGTCGGCTGTACTTGCCACCATAACCAGTGCCATACTTTCACCTGCCGCCGTGCTCGCGCAAAATTTGATATTGAAGATTCCTGCGCTGAAAGACCGCGCCAACGGTTTGACTGTTAATAGATGGTGCGTGGTCTTTATCGCATCGGCTAGTCTGGCAATGGCTTATTCCGGTCAGGGGGCGTTTGCTCTTCTGGAAAACGCTTATTCGATCACGATGGTGTCGCTGATAGTCCCCCTCACAATGGGTCTTTATACCAGACCGAGAAACGAGATGCCGGCCATTGCATCGATCGCGGTCGGTATGGGCGTTTGGGTTCCTCAGTACGTTATGGGTTGGGAACACTTCCTACAGGTCGTGCCGCCGTTCGACAAAATTGGTTTGTCTCTTTCTCTCACTGCGACTGCGTTATCATTTGTCGCCTATCTCAGCATCCACCTCTGGCAGGCGAAAATGCTCAAGGAAGAACGGCTGGCGGAAACGGTTTCAAACCTGGACGACTAATATCACTAATTAATTCTTGCCGAAGTGGTGGAATTCCCATTGAGAACAAGCGAAACTACATGTAGTTTTATAACATCGCAGTTCATCGAATCAAAATAGAAGGGTCTGAATCCCGAGGTCGTTCGGGAGCTTCATGCCACGTCATCGAGTGACGCATGGTCCCACATTGCGCACAGTTTTTTTGCGGCTTTGCTTTAACCGACCTTCCGGTCCAATTTGCGTGGGAAGTTTCATGTCTTCAACCTGCTATGTCAGCTCACTAGCACGTTCGATAGAAATCACTAAAGTGTATGGCATGGCACTGCCGGCGGTGCGTACATGACCGACGCTATGCTCAACCAGGGATACTTTGCTCCGCCCGAACATAATGCATTCGGTGCCAAGTCGACGGTTACCTCTGACATTTTAGTCGCGTCCGCATGGTCGGCTCCAGGTAAAGAGAAGCCGGCGCCGATTGCTGCGAAGGAGGATACGAAGACGCCTTCGAGTTCTCAACCCGAAGCATCATCGTCTGTTTCTCAAACAGCGAAGAGCGATTCGGCAAAGCCGGTTGAGTTGAAACCGGCTTCCGGAGGCAGTCACCTGCATTCGGTCGACGCACTGAGGGGGAACTCGGGAGCAGATACGCCACTTGCCTTTTCGGTCCAACTCGCATCCTCTCATGTTCGTGAAGATGGTCGGCTCAACTATGATTCGATAGTCAGGGACGGTGTCAAAAACTTTTCTGCGATTGACTCAACACCGACGGGACCGGCTCCTACTCTCCTTGAAGCTGGTCTGGATAAAGTCAGCAAGCACATCATTGATGATAAAGAGACACGCCACCAGTTTAACCACTACAGTGGGGAGTTTCTAAAAACCGCAAGTTTGTTCGCCACTCCGAAGATAGGAATGGCTAGCGCCGCATTGCTCTATGGTCTAGACAATGTCCATACCGATGCGGACCTCCTGACGGGAACGGCAGATTTCGCTCTGGGCGGAGCCAAAGGTGCGGCCATGCGGCAACTGTTCACAGTAGCGCAGAGAAACATGAGTTTCGCTCCGGCAAAAGGCGTGGCGATGGGAATGGCCAGTCGCGGTGTCGAGGTGACTTTCTCTCGTGAGATGATAACCAATCCCGGAGCTGGAGTTGAGCGATTGAAGCGTGAAACTCTCAATCCGGCTCTCATGGCATACGACGCTGCCACTTTCGTAGCTGCTGAAGGTATGTTTGGCGCTGCCAACAAAATGACGGCTGGTGCTCTGAAGCGTAGTCCGCTTGCTGCCAGCATGACTATGGGCGGTTCTTTCGGACTGGTTAACGGTGGCTCTTCCGAGATCATTCGCCAGCAGTCCGCCGGAGAAAACTTCGATCTCGGAAAGGTTTTAAAACACGCTGGGCTGGAAGGTGGAGTGGGCGCGCTCGGTGCCGGCTTTGGTGCGAAGGCCTCCGACCCAATGTTCTACAAGAGCATGGGCCAACGCATGAATAATCTCGACGCGACAGCAAAGAATGCTTTGATGGCATCGGGACTCAAAGAAAATACCGGTCTGAAAACTTATGAGATCACTGGTGACAAGCTTCCGGTTGTAAGGTTTCAAAACGGTGAAACGAGCGAAGCTACGACTACTGTTCGTGAAGTGAAAAAGTACTTCTTCTTTGAGAAGAAGGGACCGGAGAAGACTCTGGAACTTTTCCACAACGAGGTTCCGACTCGCAATGACAATGGCGTCAAACTCATTCCCGGCAAGAGTTTAATCGCCAACTGTTTCCCGGAAAGACTGAGTCCGGAACTCAGAAGCATGCACGCGCTGCCGGAATCGACCGGCGCTATCTGGTTGGACGTCGCTTCGAAATCAAACCGCATGCGTCTGGTCGCCGACAACACTATTAAAGCCGATCCAGCTTCATACAAGCCGCTCGGCACGATGACGAAACTTGCCCGTCCGGAAATCACGATGAATGTGATGGCACCGCTGGCAGTGGGCAACATGGAGAATCCAAACGACCCTAACACTAAAGCGGCATGGGAAGCCTTCGATCGAGACCTGGCCAACGCTAAGAAGGTCGGTGTCGATGGTGTGAGTACCGATATCTGGTGGGGTTTAGTTGAACCGAAACCGGGCGAGTACAATTGGAAGTATTACGACCAACTTAGTGAACACATAAAGAGCCACGGTCTCAAGTGGGTTCCGATTCTGTCTCTTCACCAGGCGGGTGGAAACGTGGGCGACGATGTTTACGTTCCACTTCCGTTTTGGGTATGGGGTCATCTGGCTTCCAAAGCCGGTTCCAGCAATCCTGATTATGCAAAATATCAGAGTGAGCAAGGCAACAAAAGTTCCGAATATGTTTCTGCCTGGGCCACGGATCTCGCTCTGCCACGCTATAAGGCACTTATGGAGTCGTTTCAAAACCATTTTGCCGATCGGCGCAACGACATCGCCGAAATCAACGTCAGTTTAGGACCGGCCGGTGAGATTCGCTACCCATCATATAATTCCCACGATCAAAACAGCGGCTACCCGACACGCGGCGCTCTGCAATCTTATTCCGAGGCTGCCGTGAAGTCCTTCCAGGATTTTGCAGTCAAGAAATACGGCAGTGCCGACAAAGTAAAAGAAGCCTGGGGTGCTGAGTTTGGCGACAATATCGCTCCTCCGAAAAATCCCGGCGAATTCTTCGGTCAGGATAAACATCATCATACTCAATACGGTAAAGACTTCTTTGATTGGTATAACGAATCACTGACAAAGCACGGCAAACAAGTGTTGAACACGGCGCTGGACGTTTTTGGCGCGAAGGATGCGCCGTTTAGTGGTATCGATATTGGTGCCAAGATGCCGGGAGTGCACTGGCGTGTCGGAGAACGTCAGGGTGACAACATCGTTATGGGAGACCGGCTTGCAGAGTTGGCTGCCGGATTGATCACTACCAGCAGAAACGACTGGTGGTCAGACGATCTGGGGCGTGGTTACAGACCAATGTTGCAGATGTTCAAAGACGTTCAGCGTCCCGATTCGAAATCGCGCGTGGTTCCTCACTTTACTGCTCTGGAAATGGCGGATGGACACGAAGGACCTGGCGTGAAGTCGATGCCATACGCACTTGCCACCTGGGTCGGGCAAGAAGCTGTTCGTCAGGGCTTAACCCTCAAGGGCGAGAACGCGCTGTCCTGGAACCTTCACGATCACGCCTCCTGGGACAGAATGCGCAGCTTCATCGATCTGCCGGGTAATCAAAACGGCTACTATCATGGTCTAACCCTTTTGAGAATGGGTGATGTGTTGAATTCGGATGTTGGTCGCAGTCGGCTTGCAGAGATGATTCAGGCGATTAAGAACGCACGTCCGCCGGAAGCGCTACCCGAAGCAAAATAGTTCAGCTATCCTCAGCACAGCGGGTTTGACTCGTTCTAGAAAGTCACTTTCTTGGGTTTCGGCAGGTCAAGTTCACTCCAGATGTTATATGCTATAGACCTCCACCGGGCGTAGTCCGCCCGTGGTCGCGCACCTTTCAATAGGAGATGTAGTGATGCTCAGTCCGTTTGCAGGAAAGCCAGTGCAGCCCGACATGCTTGTCAATGTGCCGAAACTTATCACGTCTTACTACGAAGACAAGCCGGATGTTTCGGAACCAACAGAGCGTGTGGCGTTCGGGACTTCCGGACACAGAGGCTCTGCATTCAAGCGAGCATTCAATGAAGACCACATCCTCGCAATAACACAGGCTATATGCTTGTACCGGAAGGAGCAAGGTTACACGGGGCCGCTTTATCTTGGCATCGATACGCATGCACTGTCCGAGCCGGCGTTTGCCAGCGCACTCTCCGTGCTTGCCGCCAATGACGTTAATGTCATGATTGACAGCGCCGGCGGTTACACGCCGACACCGGCGATTTCGCTTGCGATTCTCAACTATAACAAGGGCAAGAAAAGCGGTTTGGCTGATGGAATTGTGATCACTCCGTCGCACAATCCGCCTGAAGATGGTGGCTTCAAATACAACCCGCCTTCGGGTGGTCCAGCCGATACCAACATTACAGGCTGGATTGAGAAGAAGGCAAATGAATTTCTAGCCAATGGCTTGAAAGATGTAAAAACAATTTCGTTCAAAGCTGCACTTAAAGCTTCGACGACTCAAGAATTCGATTTTGGAAAATTGTATGTTGATGAACTCACTTCGGTCATCGATATTGATGCCATCCGCGGTGCCAAAATCAAAGCAGGTGTTGATCCGCTTGGCGGTGCCGGTGTTGCCTACTGGGCTCGTCTGGTCGATCAATATAAGTTGCCGATTCAAGTAGTAAACTCACTCGTCGATCCAACATTTTCATTCATGAGCGTGGACTGGGACGGCAAAGTTCGAATGGATTGCTCGTCACCATATGCGATGGCGGGGCTGCTTAAACTAAAAGATCAATACGATATCGCGTTTGCAAACGACACAGACCACGACCGCCACGGGATCGTCACTCCTACTGCCGGATTGATGAATCCTAATCATTATCTTGCCGTGGCTATCGACTATCTCTTTACGAATAGAACGAACTGGCGCAAAGATGCCGGAATCGGAAAGACAATTGTTTCAAGCAGCATGATCGATAGGGTTGCGAAACGTCTGGGGCGAAAACTTGTTGAAGTGCCGGTGGGCTTTAAATGGTTTGTCGAGGGATTGTCCGATGGCTCGCTGGGTTTCGGCGGTGAGGAAAGCGCAGGAGCATCTTTCCTGCGCAAGGACGGAAGTGTTTGGACGACCGACAAAGATGGAATAATCCTCGCTCTCTTGAGCGCCGAAATTCTCGCGACTACCGGCAAATCGCCGTCGGAGCATTACGAGGCCCTGACCGGAGAGTTTGGAAACCCGGTCTATGCCCGGGTCGAGGCGCCTGCGTCCGCCGAAGAAAAAGCAAACTTCAAAAAATTGTCTGCCGATCAAATCACAGCTTCTGAGTTCGCCGGAGAGAAAATTGTAGAAAAACTGACGACTGCTCCGAGCAACAACGCATCAATCGGTGGACTTAAAGTTGTGACCGAGAATGGCTGGTTTGCCGCCAGACCGTCCGGCACCGAGGATATCTACAAAATCTATGCCGAGAGCTTCAAAGGCGATGCACATTTGAAACAGATACAGGATGAAGCGAAAGCGCTGGTCTCGAAAGTGCTATCGTCGGCGGTGGCAGTTTAAAATATCGCCACCGTTCAAACTGGACATGGCAGTTTACGACCAGGCAAACGGTTTAAATTAAAACGCCTCGATGCAATAACACTCATCGAGGCGTTTAGATTTTGCAGAACGGGTAGCGTTCGACTATGGTTTGTAAACGTTGTCGAGGCGCAAGCGAAGCGTTTTTACGCTCAGGTCGTTCAATTCTTTATGAACTTTATTGGTGTCCGGAATGCTGAGCTTGCCGCCATTCTTGCTCTTCATTTTTTCCATGCGGTCTTTGATGTCTGAAACTTCCTTTTTTAGATCCTCGACTTGTTTAGTAGTCAGTTCATTTCCAGTCCGACCTTCGTCGATCTCTTTGGAAAGTTTTTCAAGTCTCTGCGTCACCGTCCACTTCTTAGCGTCAGCTGCTAGAGGTGAGCAGACGAGAAAAATCGTGAGAAGTCCAGCAACAGCCGCAGCGGTCTTGCTTTTCATCAAAATGCTCCTGTTCTCGATTGGGAAACATCGGACAGTATAGCAAGCGAAGTCGGCACTTAAGCCTCTTTGATCACGCCCAACTGTTTTCCAGCTGCGGTTACGCTGTTTTTAGTGATATAGAGCTTGTCCATGGGAAGATCGGGCCCGCCGAACGATTTGCGGTCCAGCTTAGCGACGAAAGAAGGATCGAGAAGTCGTCTTGCCTGATTAGCCATCAAGCGCAGCGAGTTGACCTCGACCTCCGAAAACGTTTTATTCAAACCAGGATTGTTGAGCGTGTCCTTGAGGGTCTGAAGCGAAAAGCCGCCCTGCTCTTTTATTTCAGGTTTGTTGAGGAGCGTTGCCATTTTTGTCGATATTGAATCGAATGACATGGATAAGGACCCGATACCTTTCTCCAGCGGGTCGACAGTATAGTCGTAGCGGAGATTGTAGTAGGGCGGCTCAAATTTAGGTCCCTGGTCGTTGGTTTTATGATTTTCCGTCTTCGCATCCACGAAATCTATATTCGATAGCGGATAGGTTGCCGATTCGCTCTTCGTACCGAGCGTTGCCTGCTGGTCTTTGCCGGTAATGACTGCTTCTGCGGTCATCGCCGCCGGAGGAGCATTTTTGGCGTGAAAATCCGCGCCACCGTCCCGTTGCTCTAAGTCCGACATGGGGCGTTCCTCATATAAACATCGACAATCTATTTAAATGGCGATAAACGGATATTCGCTTATGCGATTTCTCGATTCGTTTTCCATACGCCGAGATCTGGTTTATACCCGGTTTCTCAAATGATCGAACATCGGCGCACTTCCGCGAGGATACCAGGGCGCAGGGTTTCGGTCAAGAAAGATTAAATGGTTGGGGTCTTGCGCCATAATATCGCCCGTCACGTTGACCTGATATCCCGGCGATACATTGAGTATGCAAACGCCACAGACTGTTCCACTTACTAGACAAACCCAGTTGCTTTCGCATTGAAACCGCTTGGGCTGTCGTTTTTACTTGAGGAGATTTCACCATGGCTGGAGAACGCGCTGAATCCGCTGAATCGAACGCAATCAGTACGCCACGTTTCGATTCTGGCTTATCCCAACAGACCAGTGCCGAAATGAGCAGCTTCAGTTCGATTAGAGAACAGATGACTCAAGATACGTCTAATTTGCACGCGATGGAAATTACCGGCTTAGATACCGCCAGTGGTGCCAAAGATGGTACTAATGGAACCACCAGCCCGGAGAGCATGAAGTCCATGAGTCAGGCTGCTACGGACGGCAACATGATGATGTCTGCTTCTGATGAAACCAGTGCCGATTCAGACCCTTCTAAGGGGAAACCGCCTGCAGAAAGCGATCCGGCTCGCGACTCCGATCCCAATGGTAATCCGGAGAAACCCGGTTCCGACAACGCGCTTAATCAAATGATGTCATCATCAACTGACGATTCTTCTGATGCCAATCGGCCGGATGGCGCAACGAATCAACCACCAGATGGTCAAGCCGATTCTCTTCCCGGAACTGATGCCAACGCGCCGGACGGAGGTGCTTCCGGCGGAGGCAAGGGCGCCGACGACAGCACCAAGGGACCGACAAATTCTCCCAACGACAAACTAGATTCTGACAAACAAGACAACAACAAGCCGCTCGACCCACCGCAAAATACAGTTCCGCCTTCCCAGGGTGGGCCTGACGTTCCGACGACTCCTGCGCCAGGGGCTAAACCTACCACACCAGCACCTGAAGAACAGCCGTTGGAGATCTAAAGCCGTAAACTTAATTTAGTCCGAATGTATGAGTTCGAGGAGCGCAACCGAAAAGACATTAGGTGAGTCTTGATTCTCCGAAGTCGCCTTGGAAATCTCCATACGATTAACGTAAAACTTTCCTGCGGTTGCCTCCCCGAGACTTTTGTTCACCAGGTTGAAAACGCGGTCCGGTCCCAGTTCGAAGAGGCGCACCACCAGTGGTTGCGCACCTGTTAGTACCATGACTTCATCGAATCCATTGCCTGAGTTGATTGGAATTCCCAGGCGTACGTTCTTCCGACCGACACCTCCAGCATCAGTGAACTGTGTCGGGCAATCCAGTGTAGTACCCTTCAGAAGTGGCTCTTCGTGAGCCGGAGCGTCCGGGTAAATCAAGCGAACATTTTCCTCGCCGTTCATTTTTAACAAGACGGCGGCGTAAGTGTTTTGCAGTATTCGCAAACGAATGCGAATCAGATCTCCAACGCGAACCGACTGAGTGACGGGTATTTTCTTGAATTCGTTGCTATCCAATCCCTGGCGGAGCAAGTTGATTTCAGTGGTTTCAGTTTCGACAACCTCACCCTTGCCCTTAAATATGCCGCTTATCGTATCGAAGAAACCCGACTTCTTCTTGAAACTTCCCGTACTGCTCTGTGCTGCCTGGTCTGCAGGCTGACTCAAATCTACCGGACGAAACTCTCCGGATGCTCGTCCGCGATCTTCTGCTCGTCTGTCTCGTGCGGCTTGACCCTGTGAGGGAATTGCCCCGTGTTGACCTGAACTGCGTGGAAGTTCCTGCTGCGCGATCGACGTCCTTTCCCATCCTCCTGAGACCTGGCCGATAGCAGGTGGTTGAACATACTCTCCTGAGGCCGTAGCGTCGAGCGAGTCGTAAGTCAGGCGTTCTGCCGCGTCAGCCTGAAATGCGAGAATTTCGGTGGTTTTCTTTTGAGGCGATAAGTCGAGGCATTGGTAGACTTGGTCCGCTGCGATTGCAAGTGATGGGTGAATCCACTCGGCAAATTGATCGACTCCCTCGGTCAGTATTCCGCAATGCATGGCAACGACCTCTCCATTGACCAGAAGCGGAGCTCCGGCGGCACTGGGAGGTAGCCCAATGGAGTGGACATAATGTCCATCGCCTTTGTCCGTGCAGAAGTCGAGGATAAATCCATTTTCTATGACCGGCAGTCTTGTGTCAGGATCGATTGTCACTGCACTGATTGGCGTTCCTCTGTCCATTGAACAGTTGTTAGCGACCGTCATCTTCGAGAGTTCGAGGTTTGTCGCCGGTGGCATGTCTCGCCCTTGAATTTGTCCTGTTTCGCGCAGGTACTTGAGAGCAAGCATTAGTGTGGAGCCGTCGAAGTTGCACGCTTTCAGTAAGCGCTGGAGCGGAATTCCGTTTCGAATGTGGTTCCATGCACAAGCTACAGCCGGACGATTTTCCAGGGGCAGCGGATCCAGGTTCAAATTCGGCACTGCCTGCGATACCATGATATTCAGATTGTTGTTGAACTCTTTGAGAGTTTGTTGATAGTTCTCCAGTCGACTGTATGCATCGAGCAGCAAGCCGGCTGTGGATTTTTGCACCGGCGGAAACTTTGCCCACTCCGGGTCATAATCGTAGGTGAAAGTGAATTGGAAGGTCTGTTCTTCCACTTGCGTAAGCAGTCTGAAAAGCGCTTCCTCATTCAAAAGATGACCGTAGCGCACATGTGTGAGTTGATTCTCTCGAAGATAGAATTTTGCTACCGGATTGTTGTTCTCGTCGAAAAGCGTGAGTGTGCCCTGATTGCTGCGATTGCTCAACAAAGTTTGAATAATGGATGTTATTTGAACTTGTGTGGCTGAGCCGGAAAGTGTTGATTCTTCCTCCGGCATTGCTCGCTTTAACAGACGCGAAACCTTTTCAACCGTCGCTTTTTCCAGAGGCGGCGGAACAGCGTTTAAAACCAGAGCGGAAAGGTTGTTGGTTTCAACAGAAAGTGCATGGGGCGGGTAAATCTCTGGAGTTTGATACTTTCGCCTGATCAGCCAGGGATCGTAAAAGCTGTGCGGCATGATTTCTTTGACGCTGAATCGCTTGCCAACGTGCGGAAAATCCACACCAAGAGCTTCCGGAACGTCGAAGTACGGAATGACAACGTGAGTGCAGGTGACCGCAACCTGACTTCTAACCAGCCAAACTGTTCCGAGGACCTGTCTGGTAGGACTGGTCCTGTCGACGATCCAACCTACAGATCCGTATAGGGAAGATAAGTCTGTCGCCGATTCCATCTAGGTTTTACTAAATCCAGGTCTCAAAATGCGGGTTTAAACGTGACAAAATATGATTCAAAGATAGCACAATGTTAGTTCTGTAGAGGGATGATTTTGCGGGTCTTTTCAGTTAGCGGGGTCGATAAATTGGGGACGGGGAAACCTGGTTGAACTTAAGTGCACTTTAAAACCATTGTGCCTTGCAGGTTTGCTGTTACGTTTTAATATAGCTGTTACGTGGAGCATTATGCTCAGTGTTTCTTCGATCAGGCTACGTCGGTTTTCAGGAGTCATGAATTGCGCCCCGACTCGCTACTCGGAACGACAATCGATGGGAAGTACGAGGTCAACTCGATTATCGGCCGCGGCGGTCTCGGCATGGTTCTTCGCGCTACTCAAAAGCACCTGGACAGGCTGTGCGCCATTAAAGTTTTATTCTCCGACCTGTCCGGCGATCAGTCCAATTTTGAACGCTTTGTTCGTGAGGCGAAAGTCGCTAATTCTTTAGCCTCCGACAACATTGTTTCTGTCTTTGACTTTGGCGTTTCCAGTGAAGGTTTCGCCTACCTTGTCATGGAATATATCCATGGTGAAAGTCTCGAACAGTTAGTAAGCCGAGAGGGGCGTCTGGAGCCTTCGCGCGCAATACCATTGTTTCTCTGCATTACCAATGCTTTGCGTTTTGCCCACGAGAAAGGTGCTATTCACCGAGATTTGAAACCGTCGAACGTCATGGTGGCTCGCGATGAGAATGGTCAGGAAACCGTCAAGCTAGTCGATTTTGGCATGGCAAAATACTTCGGTGATAGCGAGAGTGAAACTCAAAATCTCACCACCATGGGACGCGTGCAGGGGACCCCGGCTTACATGAGCCCGGAGCAATGTCTCGGTCGCGAACTTGACGAGCGAAGCGATATTTATTCGCTCGGCTGCATCATGTACCGTGTTCTGGTGGGCGCGCTGCCCTTCTCCGCGTCCAGCGCCTTTGAAGCCATGAACTTTCACGTATCGACGCCTCCCAATCCGATCTCGAGCGTGGCACCGGATTTGGTGCTACCACAAACTTTGGAACATTGTTTGATGAAGTGTCTGGCGAAGAAGCCGGAGCAGAGATATAAGAATGTGGTCGAGTTGCGTGCCGATCTGGAAGTAGCGTTGCTTGCCTGTTGGAGCGCTTATTCCGCTGGGGACGGAAAGACTGACCCGGGTATGTCAGCTCCGTTCGATGCCGGCGACGGTGATAGCTTGAAAACAGCCGCTAACCTGGGCAATACCAGCGCGCAATATATGCTGGCAATGGCTCAACGCGATGGTGAAATCGTTTCGAAGAACGATGAGGAGTCCATGAAGTGGCTGATCAAATCGGCAGAAGCCGGATATGCTCAGTCGCAATATGAGCTCGCGGTTTGCTATGACTTCGGAGATTTCATTGAACTCAATCCCGTGAAGGCTGCGTTCTACTATCGGAAAGCCGCTGACCAGGGCGTTACCGGAGCTATGGTAAACCTTGCTTGCCTTCTTGAGGGCGATAGAGGAATAGAGACTAATTATGAGGAAATGCTCTACTGGTACCGCCGGGCTGCGGAGAACGGTCACAGTCTCGGTCAGAGCAACTACGGGCGGTGCCTCTATTATGGAATCGGTACGGAAAAGCGTTGGCCGGAAGCTGTTCGCTGGCTCGCTGCCGCGATTGACAGCAATGAAGCCAATGATGGCGCACTCTACCTTCTGGGCATTTGTTACTACTTTGGCGACGGGGTAAATCAAGACCGTGCTCGGGCTGTCGACCTCTACCGGCGCGCGGCGGAACTTGATCATGCCGGTGCGGCCTGTGAATTGGGTCTGTGTTATATCGACGGCGACGGAGTTGAGCGCGATGTCGAGGAAGGGATGCGTTGGCTGGAACTAGCTGTCAAACTGGGAAGTTCCATGGCGCAGGAAAAGCTGGACATGATTCGTGATGCAAAGATCATGTCTGATGTCGAGCTTGTTCACGTGGAAAACTGGTTGTCGACTGCGAATGTTCCATCTTCTCCGGCTGCAGAGGTGAAGCTGCGCTCGCTGCTGCAAGAGCCGCTGGACAAACCGATTCGTGAAGTTATTTCGACGTTGAAATTGCTCGCGGACAAGAAGAACGAGTTTGCCGTGATTATTCTGGCGAAATGTTATGAGAGAGGTGTCGGTGTAAATCGCAACCTCGGTAAGGCTGCTGAATTGTACCGAAGCGCTTTTGACTTTGGCAGCGAAGTGGTGGAGCCGCATCTGACCCTCTGTTATCGCCTTTGCTTCGAGGAAAGCATCTATCCTCAAAACAGTTTGAGCTGGTTGCGCAATGCAGCCGATCGCAGAAACATTTCGGCCATGCTCGGTCTAGCCGCTTATTATCGGGGCAACAATCCTGATGGCCGGGATTTGAACGAAGCGCTGAAATGGTATCGCAAAGCCGCTGAGCATGGAGATCGCGAGGCACAGTATTTGCTCGGCCGCTTCCTGACTATGAAGAATCTCAACAAGCGCGAACGCGAGCGGGTTGTCCGCTGGTGGGTTGAAGAGATCGACAAGGATTTTGATCCAGCCTCGATTGATGATTTTGACGACGAGCGGTTTAAAACCGAACGAGCCGAAGCTTTGAAGTGGCTCCATAAAGCGGCTGACGAAGCCAGTCCGGAGTCCTTGCGGTTTTTGTCGGCATTGAATAATCGCGGCTTGATGCTCGAACCTAATCCGGCCGAGGCTCTTAAACTTTTGGAACGAGCCGTTAATTACGAAGACGCCGAAGCTCAAGGATTAATGGGTGTTGCTTTGCTGGAAGGCGAGGGTTGTCCCAAAAATCCGGCTGCTGGAATCGCGCTTCTAGAAAAGGCCGTCGAGCAATCAGACCCGTTCTCGCTCTGGAATCTTGCTTTAGAGTTGATAGAGGGAAAAAACGTCACCCTGGACCGTCCGCGGGCTAAGCATCTTTTGGAACGGGCTGCCGATGCATTTTTCGTGCAGGACAATTTCTGGTCTCGCGAGGGATTTCAATCACGATTCAATCGCCTGGCTGCTCTGTTTGAAGACCTGTCAAAACGTGGACAGAAGGAAGCGCGCTACTGGCTGGGACTTTGTTACGAACGTGGAATCGGCGTGAAGAAGGATAGGGACCGTTCGGTAATTCTCTATCTGCAAGCGGCAGAGCAGGGATATGAGCCGGCGCGCGTGGCGTTTGAAAAGGCTCCTAATAATTTGAAGAATTACGCCCGTAAAAAACTGCTGGAAATCGATTTTGAGCGTGTCAATCGCAGTAACGGCTAGATGTTAAAAAGGCATCCTTCGGGCTGAAGCTCTCTGAGCGCGTAATGGTGTTGATTTTCGCGCGTTAAAGTTAGGTTCAAAATCGCTAATCTTAACGATGTCTCGACAGGGGTTTGACATCTGGTAAGATTGACGACGGCTTGAAGAGGGAATTTCTATGCCGAGTTCGGCAGCTACTGGAAAACAGGCAGAAGTCAAAGCCGGAAAACGCGGCAGGGTCGAGAAGGCCGATACTTATCTGGGCGTTGCATCGAAGGTTCTCACCATATTCGCCGCGCTGAGCACTGTTTCTGTCTGGCTATACACCACCTATTACGTCGGCACACTTGATGTGAAACCGAACAAGCCGTTTCAAGAACTTACTCTCAAGCTCTATGACGAGCGCGGCATTGAAAGCGTATATCACACGGGGCATTTGAAACTGCTACCTGGTCGATACCAGATTCTGGCTACGACTGACGACAACCAGCCTAGCCGATTGGAAGCTACTGTTAATTTCAACCGTACCACAGTGGTGCCGTATGTGGTGGCTGAGGCTGTTGAGACTGAAGCCGGTTTATCCTCTGCTGATAAGTCCAGTGATGAGAAATCGAACCGCCGGTGGTGGCAAATCTGGAAGCGAAACTGACATCTGGCTTTTAAAAAACTGAAGTAGTTTTGAAGGTTTCCATATGTGGTAATAAGGCCTCATAAGGCTAACCATTCATATGCAATCCAATTTACAGCGGGTTTTAATGCACAACAATAAATTATTGGACGTTCGACAACTGAACACCTTCGTTCGAGTTATCTGGACTCTACTGTCAGGACCTCGGCTTTTGACGTTCGGACTTTCAGTGCTCGCATGTGCATTGGCGTTGCAAGGCCCTGCGATCGCAGCCGATGATCTGGAGGACGAACTGCAGCGAAGCGGTGAACGCGCTACGGCGGCCCTTGCTTCCATGCAGGGCTATTTGCAGAAAGGCAATTTTCGCGCCGCTTTCCCTCTTGTACGCATCATGGCGGAGAAAGGCTATCCGAATTACCAGCTGTACCTCGGCAAGATGTATTTGCTCGGTCAGGGAACAAAGGTTGATGCTAAAAAGGCCGCTGAGTGGTTTTCTGCGGCTGTTAAAAATGGCAATAAAGAGGCCGCCTCCTGGCTGGGCAAGCTCTACTTCAAAGGTCAGGGCGTAACTCGCGACTACAAAGCCGCCAGAAAATACTTGGATTACGGACCTGCTGATGGCGAAGCTGCTGTCTGTCTTGGACGGATTTACAGCGACGGATTGGACACCGAGCGTGACTATAACAAGGCAATCGAGGCTTTTAAACTCGCTGATGCAAAGGGAACGGACACCAAGGTCATCATAGGAATTTTGTATAGCCTGGGCGGTTTTGGCGTAGAGAAGAATTTTACGCAAGCGAAGAAATGGCTGGAGATGGCTGCAAATCAGAAGAACGCTCTGGCGCAGTGCGCATTAGGTTTTGTCTACTACGAGGGCGGCCACGGTTTGCAGAAAAACCTGGACAAGGCGAAGCAGTGCATAATGAAGTCAAAGCCGATACTCGAGAAAAAGGCTGCGACCGGAAATCCTGCTGCTCTGACCTGGTTGGGACGTATTAGTTACATCGGTATGTTTCAAAATCGCGATTATGCCAGAGCTCGTAAATACTTTGAAGCGTCCGGTGATGCTGACAGTTTGCATCAACTCGGTTTGATGTCAAAGAAGGGCCAGGGCGGACTCAAGAAGGACTATAAAAAGGCGATGGAGCTTTTCCGCAGGGCGGACGCTGCCGGTTCCTATCCCGCTAAGGTGAGCATCGGAGAATTGTATTACCTGGGTCAGGGCGTTCCGAAGAACCTCTGTGAGGCGAAGAAATGGTTTGACCAGGGAAGCAAAAACGAGGATGCGATCGCCCGCTATTATCTCGGTCGGATGTATGCCAACGGTGAATGCACAAAGGTAGATATGAACCGTGCCGCAGCCTATATGCAGCTTGCGAAACCGGCATTGGAGCTGGCTCTTGCAACTAATGAGGATTGCGCCGGTTATTTGAAAACATTAAATGCCGAGTTTCCCACATTGGCTGCGATGGGAGTAACGCCACCACAGCCGGTATCAGAGGCGACCCCTCCGATTGAAGTTGCAAAAGTTCCCGAAGTGAAGCAAGATGCACCTGCTGTGCAGCCTGCACCCAAGAATCCTCTGGACTTTGCCGGAATTTCCAAAGAACTCGAAGCTCTGGTCACGGAGTTCTATCCGCGAGCTAAAATAGTTAAAACCGACAAATCATTTCACTTCGAGTATCGAGTGAAAAGTTTGATGTTGCCTCGTAGCGTCAAACAGATAATGGTTCCGGAAAGTGAAGGCGTACTGGGCGATTTGACGGTGACGAGCGGTGCGTATGCGGGAAGTGAATTGCTTCCCTTCCAGTCCAATGAGACCTACTATGTATCACTTTTGATGGCACCATATTCGGAACCAACAGAAAGTCACCTGCTGACAAAACTTTTGTTTCCCCCAAGTACACCCGCCGATTTCGTAACCAGGTTCAAGAATATCGTGAACCGATTCCAGTAACCGGTTTCGTATTTTCACAATTGTCCGAGTGCTTGATCATGACTATTATGGGGGTATAGAGCTTCTAGCTCTCTGCCTCCGGGCAGAAGTTTCTTCAAGGACAAGACTTTGGGCGAATTCGAGCGAGTCCACGATAAGCAGCAGAGCGCGGCGCCTAAGCCCGCGGAAAGCTCGCTTCAGCTCGAAGCCCAGGATCTTCTCGCCCAGGCTGTATCGACGCCGGTCCGTCCCTCTGCGCTAGCCGATGATCCCTATCTGCGTGCCAAACCTTCGACCGTCGGACAGGCGGAGCAGCTTCCCTATCTGCCCTTCAGTGACCGTTTGACGCCCTCTCACCCTGGTGTTTTCGCTCCGCCGGTTCCGCCGCTGGCATCTTGCCCGCGTTCCATGGCGTACGAGAACCTGATTACCAAATCGGCTCGCAGTATGTACGACCCGAGCCCTCTTGCTCGAATTCCGGACCTGAAAACCAAGTTTAACTGCCAGATTAAAACCGACGCCGACGCTCTGAAATTTGCCAACGAAATCCTGCGTAGTACGGGCGACCCTTACAACGAGGTCATCATGCCTGTTGAGTCGAAGGCTGTGGAGCGCGAGCGCCAGGGACGCGAGGGTGATATCGGCGCGACTTTTCAGCGCATCGGCGACAATCTCGTAATCAGCAGTCTCACTCCCGGAAGCGGTGCCGAGAAAGCAGGGCTTAGAGTCGGCGATACGATGGCCTATGTCAACGGTCAAAATGTGTCTCGCGCCAGCGAGCGAGATTTGCGAAATAAAATAACCGGTGCGGATGGCACCACCCTTAGTGTCAAGGTCATTCGCGATGGTAAGCTTGTCGAGCTTAATGTCGAGCGCACCGAGAAAGAAGTGCTCACTGTTCACGACCGGATGTTGCCCAATGGCGTGCTCTACTTGAAAGTCGATGCCATGGATAACGAGACACAGCCTGATCAATTGAAAGCTGCTATCGAACGTCATCCCGATGCAAAGTCATACGTGCTGGACCTCAGAGACAACATAGGCGGACTTTTGAACAGTTCCCTGAAAATGGCGTCTTTGTTCGTGGACAAAGGAAATCTTCTGACGATCTCGCGCCGAGTGGACTCGGATCCGGACAACCCTCAGTATTCAAGGAAGAATTACGTGCTCACGCCAGGTGGTATTTCGGTGACTTCATCGCTAGATCCAGAGGTGAGACCGGATTCTCAGATGGCGCGGTTTAAACAGATTGTTGATAAACCTGTGGCGATTCTCGTTAACGAGAAAACCGCTTCATCTGCCGAAATTCTAGCAGCTGCTCTGCATGAGAATGGGGTGGGAACGATCATTGGTGGTACCACCTACGGCAAGGGCATCGGGCAGACTATTTTCTCTGGCATGCCGGGCGGCAGTTCTCTCAAGCTCACCACGTTTAGATTCCTCTCTCCGCAGGGGCACTGGTTCGGTGATGGAAATACAAATCGCCAGGGCATTCAGTCCGATATCAAAGTCAAAAATGTTCCTGGTACCATATCTGGTACCAGCGCGGATTTGCAGCTGATCGCCGCCAGGCAGTTTTTGCAATCAAAACAGAAGTAGAAGCTGGTTATTCCTCAGGTGGACCGATGGGCGGTTCACCGCCGCCATTCCCGGGCGGACCGCCGCCGGGTGGTCTCATCGGAAATGGTTGATCCTCTTCCTGCGGTTGACCCCAGGGGGTGTTACGCGGGCGGTATCCGCGACCATCCGGACCTGGACCAGGTCTGCGCCCGTCCCGACCTTGATTTCCCTGTCCCGGGCGACCATTCGGACCTCCGCCGAAACCTGGTCCGGGACCAACACCAGGCCCGCCGCCTCGACGTTTTTTAAAGCTGTCATCCGGCGTACCTTTGTAGCCCCGCGGAATGAACGGGTATGCATCGGAAAGCACGTAATGATAGATTCCTTTGGGATACTCCGGCGTGGCGCCGTAAATGCCGTTGCAGTCGTCCAGGTCACCGAGTCCCTTCTGGTATTCGTAATCCTCAATGAAGGCGCCGTCATGCCTGCCTCCGGGACCTGGATTTGATGGTCTGTTGCCGCTCTTCAAGCGATAACTTGGTTTTAGTTTTTTCAAACTTGACTTTGAATCAAGCGGATTGCTGTAGCCATACGGACCGTAAATCGGAAAACCATCGGCTGCGTAGCCAATCAAGACCGGCTTGCCCATTGCGGCCATGCGCTGCAGTAAGCCCGTAGGAATTCCGTGATAATGATAGGCACCATTGGGCTGAACATGCGCATTATTCTGATCTAGTCCGAGACGAGCACCCAGATACATGGCTTCGTACTGCCAGCCTGAGCGCGGATTGTTCTGCCACCACTCAGCGGCTCCCGGGTCGAATGGGACGCCGTTGATTGCCACGCCAAAGACATTCATGCCCAGGGGAGTTGAATAGCCGGTTTCTTCCGGATCTTTTGGCATCCGGTAGTCATAAGTTTGTTCGGAAATCGTATTGGGATTTCCTTCGTTTGGGAACGCACCTGTCGAATGGTTTGGTATACCGTTCGATTTGATAACTCGAAACGGCCCTTGAAAGACCATGCTTACTCGCCCGGTGTAGGCATATGCCGGCGAAATTGCAAACTCAAGCAGCTTCCACGGATCGAGAGCAGAAGTATTCCCTGCTGATTGCGACTTTGTCGCGGAATGTTTTTTCTTCGATGTGCTTGCGCTTTTGCGCTTCTTATGTTCGTGACTGTTTTGAACACCATGATGATCGTGTACATCATAGTGAGCCCGAGCTGGGATTTGGGCGGAAACCGCCGCCAGAATTGAGGCCAGAGCAATCGATTTTTTCAGCGAAGACATACTTCCAATAGATGCCCGACTCCAGGTCGTCAATAACAATAAAAACCGTAACTCCTGTTTCGCGCTCAATATTTTGATAAAATGCCGCGGTTGTGGCATCCACTTCGGAGGTTTGCAAGATGCATTGGAAGCGTTGGCAGAATAACTGTCGGATTCAACTGATTTCGGCATTAACGGCCGGGACATTGATGTTGTGCGGCTCATCAGCTGCGTTTGCGCAGGATGAAACCGCTGACAGCGGCTCCAGCGCATCAAAGAGCTCTGTTTCCTCTTCCGCGGAGAAAAGCGAACCAGCGAGCTCGACGTCTGAAGCAGAAATCAAAGAGAACGCCAGAGCTTACGAGGCTGCGTTCGCTAAAGCTGATTCGGCTGCGCTTGCAGCTATGTGGGCGGAAAACGGAACGTTCTTAGACGCTTCCGGCAACAGGTATGACGGGCGCGCTGAAATTGAACGCTGTTTCAAAGAATATTTCAAGAGAGCCGACGCCGATAAGAATCTGGAGATTAAGGTCGAATCGGTGCGGGCGCTGGGCGATAAAGGCGCGATTGAGAAAGGCATTTCCGTTGTCAAAGACTCTAACGGCAAGGTCCAATCAGAAGCACCATATACGGTGATCCATGTCAAAAATAACGGTAAATGGGAAATGGCGTCGGTGACCGAGCAAGCTGCTCGTTATTACGACAATCCGCTGGATAAATTGCGTTGGATGTCGGGCGAATGGTCGGCTAAGGGAAGCAACGGCGAAGCGACGCTGTCGACGCGATGGCTGGCCGATCACCATTTTATGGTGACGACATTCCGAGTGAAGACAAACAATGGCGAGACGCTCGAAGACACTCAAATCATCGGTGTCGATCCTCGCCGAAGAGCTATCATCTCGTGGCTATTCGATTCCGAGGGTGGCTTCGGTCATGGCCGTTGGTCTACAGATGGAAAACGTTGGGCTGTCGATGTGGTGCGCACTTCGCCTGATGGCAGGCGTGCAGAGGCGCGTAATTATTTTGAGCCGAAGGACAGCGACACATTTACCTGGAGGTCGACCGGGCGCAAGTTAAATGGTCTCCTAATTCCGGACAGTGACTCGATTACGGTGAACCGAATTCATTTGTAAACATTGGCTGGTTGCAGCGATTTGTCACGGTTTTAAAGTCTCGGGGAAAATGAAATGTTTAAACGATTTATTGCTCTCAGTCTGTTAATCAGTTTGCTTGGTACCACCGGCGATGCCTGGGCCAGAGGCGGCGGCTTCGGTGGCGGTTTCGGCGGTGGTGGTCACATGGGCGGCTTCGGCGGTGGGGGTTTTGACCGCGGCGGATTTGGCGGCGGCGGATTCGACCGTGAGGGCTTCGGCGGCGGCGGTTTTGACCGCGGTGCCGGTGGGATCGACCGGGGCGGCGGCACATGGGATGGCGCCGGCGACCGTGGTTTTGGGCGTGACGATTTTGGTTTCAACGGAACGCAATTGCCGGCTCGCGGTTTCGGAGATGGAAATCGTGGTATCGGTGATGGTGGCTTTGCTAATCGCGATCGCCCATTAGAACCCGGCAACGGTAGCATGGGTGGTCGAGCTGGCGATAATGGTGTTCGCAACTACAATCAGGGCGACAGGGGTTGGGACAACCATAATTGGAACGATGGAAAAAACGGTTGGGGCTTCGATCGAATCTCCGGAAATAACGTTTGGAACGGCGGTCACAATAACTTCAATTATTCGCCGACTTATGTGTCGAACCGTGGCGTTGCTGTACGCAACAACTTCAATGGTTGGGGCAATTTCTACGGTCACGGCTGGTACGGTGCTCACCCCGGATGCTGGTACTGCCCGGGCTGGGGCTACGGTATGGGAATGGGCATGTCTACTGCCTGGATGGTGACTGACTGGGCGATGCTCGGCAGCATGTTGGCTCTGAACGTCGGAGCTGGAGCTGGTTACGGCGGCAACGTCACCTACAATAACAACAATGTTTATTACAACAATCAACCGGTCGGCACAGCGACCGACTATTACAATTCAGCTCAAAAACTGGCTACGTCTGCCGGCGATACAACGCCGAAGAAAAACGAGTGGAAGCCGCTTGGGGTTTTCTCCCTTGTTCAAGGACAACAAACTGATTCAACCACGATGTTCCAGTTAGCTATTAACGCGAAGGGCGACATCGCGGGCAACTATTACGATATGCTCGCAGATCAGAATCAGCAGGTAAAAGGAAAACTCGACAAGAAATCGCAGCGCTGTGCCTGGACTGTCGGATCCAATAAGAGCGTGGTCTATGACACCGGGCTCGCTAATTTGTTGAAGGATGATGCGCCAATTCTGGTGCACTTTGGCAAAGATCGGACCGAGCAGTTCATTCTTGTTAGATTGAAGCGTCCTGATGGCGTCGATCCGACGGTGCCATCAAACTCGATCCCTGTTCAGCAGAGTTCGAAAACAGGGAAGACTACAATTTAGCTTCAATTGCAGTTGTGTTGTCTGGGTCCGAGCGGTAAGTGCTGATAACAAAAATTATGAAAGCACTTCGCAAACTCACCATAAGGTAGAATGGTAGCAAAGGGTTCGGAGGAACATAGTGCTTACCGCTAGGGGCTTCGCGTTGATGCTAGTGGCGTTCGCCTTTTCGGCGTTTTTGACCTGCCGCTATCTTGACGCGCCTGACCAGGCGTCCACCTCCTTGAAGCAGCTCGAGTCCAAGCAGAGCCTGCAATACGGCTTTCCGTTCATTGGCTCGCCTTTGTCTACCGCTAGCGTCGACCCTGTTTCCGGACGCGATGATGTCCGAGTGAGAATTTTGAGTGCGGTGTTGCGCAGCCTCTTTGTCGCTGTTGCGGATAAACACCATTATGTACCGGAAAATCAAACTCCGGTCGATCGCCGCCAGCCGCCAATCTGGCTGATTAACTGTGCTATGTTGTGCTGAAGATCGACTGACAAGTTTTTTCTTCGGCATTACAAACGGATTAACGCGGGCCGGTCTTGTACCGGGCGTGGTTTTGCGATCAGGGTCAGATAGCTTTAGAGCTCTGATGCACAGCCTGATTCGGCGTATCCGAACATAAAAAAAAGGAAGCCATGTCCGAACTCTCAATTATTAGAGATCTGGCGGTTATTTGGGCGGCAGCCCTTGTAGTCGGATACGCTTGTGTCCGGCTTAAACAGCCGATCATTGCAGGTTACATTATCGCCGGTATCGCTATCGGCCCGTATGGGCTTAAGCTCATCAGTCACAGCGAACAAGTTTCGGTTCTTGCCGAGTTTGGTGTGGCGCTCTTGCTCTTTGCTCTTGGTGTGGAGGTTTCGCTCAAGCAAATCTTCTCTTCCACATTTAAAATAATCGTCGCTGGTCTCAGTCAGATCATTGGTACGGCACTCTTAGGTTGGCTTCTAGCCTCGGTGACGGGATTATCTGACAACCATGGTGGCGGCTTCCTCTTTGGTTTTATCTGCGCACTCTCCAGCAGTGTAGTTGTTTCCAAAGTGCTCATGGAGCGCGGCGAACTCGACTCTGCGCATGGTCAGATCCTGATTCCAATTCTGGTAATACAGGATCTGAGTCTTGTTCCCGTCATCTCACTTTTGCCGGTGTTCAAGGCCTCAGGTGGAAGTGATGCATTGGTCATGGTTGCGGTAGCGCTGGCAAAAGCCGCGTTGTTCATCGTGTTTATTATCTGGAGCGCGACAAAGCTCGTTCCGTATATCCTCTCTAAGGTAGTCCATTCAAACTACCGCGAGTTGTTTCTCCTAACGATTATTTCCTTGTGTCTGCTGATTGCGATAGGCGGGCATGCGCTCGGTCTTTCACTTGCACTGGGCGCGTTTCTCGCGGGGATCATGATTTCCGAATCGACATACGGTCACCAGGCTCTTTCTGATCTTCTGCCTTTGCGCGATCTTTTTTCTACGGTGTTCTTCGTATCTGTTGGAATGCTGTTGAATCCAGCGTTCATAATGGAACACTGGGCGCAAGTAGCGTTATTTGTAATCGTCCTGATACTTGGAAAGGCATTAATTGGCGCACTATCGGCGATGTTTGCTACGCCAATCCCGCGAAGAGCGACGTTGGTAGGAGTCGGACTTGCCCAAATCGGAGAATTCTCGTTTGTTCTGGCATTGTCCGGTTATACAGCCGGTATCCTTTCGGAGAGTCTCTATAATCTATTCTTTTCCGGTGCGGTGGTATCGCTGATAGCAGCACCGTTTTTGATGAAGTCTGTCCCGATTCTAATGCGGCGCATGAACGGACCGTTCGGCAAAGACGATCGCCGCTCGGAGGACCGTGGAGAGGAGTCTGCCGCCGGACTTCGTGAGCACGTGATTCTATGTGGTTACGGGCGCATCGGGCGCAACCTCGGGGTGGTTTTGCACGGCTATCACATTCCGGTCGTCGTAATCGAACTCAATGCTGCAATTACCGGAGAGCTCGAAGACCTCGGCTTCCCTTTCGTATACGGTGATGCCATGAGTCGGATTGTGCTCTTGAGAGCTAACATTCGCGATGCGGATGTCTTGGTGGTCACGATACCGGATCCGGTGGCAGCCATGTCCATCATCGACATTGCACGTCATTACAATCCCGAAATCAAGATCATTGCTCGTGCTCATCGAACATCCGACATCGACGCATTTCGCGCAACTGGAGCAAATGCTGTCGTTCAACCGGAGTTCGAGGCTAGCATCGAGATTACTCGTTTGACCTTGATAAGCTTGAACAAAGCCGATCCCGAGATTCAATCAGCTTTGACGAGTATACGAGAGAAGCGATACACTATGTTCCAACCCGACATTGCGGAGCCAAACCTTTCGCGGTTGGTCGGCTTGCCTCATGATGAATTCATGGGCGCCTGGTTCAAGATTGAAAATGCGGAACTCGAGAGCAAAACATTGAAGGATCTCGACATTAGAAGAGCGACCGGGGTGACTATAGCAGCTGTCAGACATGAAGATAGCGTACTTCCATATCCCGGTCCAGATGCCGTTCTAGTCGAGGGCGACGAGATTTACGTCGTAGGAAATCCGCACGAGGTGAGTCATTTCGAAGAGATTTATAAATTGCCTAGATTTTGTCCACTAACAGAGGTTACAAGTGATGAAATTACCGCAAGTAGATAGCGCTCTCGGATCTCGCTCTCGAGCCTCGATGATATCTGCTTTTATCGCTGTCACGTTCGCTGCTGTTGTCGGCATGCAAAGCTGTGGTACCAGAGATGGTGCTACCGTTCCAAAAGTCCCTGGTACTACTGATAGTGGCAATGGGGATGTGGTGGCGGATGTTGGCTATAGACCCGGAGTGCAACAGGTGGATCCCGTGAAGAAAGACGTGCCGGTCAATCCGCAGAGTTTTGGTCGTCCAACCTTGCTTGGAAAGCATCTTCTTGCCGATAAGGGGCTCTTTTTCGGACCACGTGCATCCGTCAAGATCTACACGGAGCAAGCGGAAAGCGGCGATGTCGATGCCATGGCGCGAGTAGCTGTTTGCCACTATCTCGGAAGAGGAACTACGGTCGACTACGGTGCGGCTCTCCAATGGTTTCAAAAGGCAGCAGAGCAGAATGATAAGAAGAGTCAATTCGCGCTCGGATATATGTACGAGAATGCCGAAGGTACTGACAAAGAACAGTTAGAGGCGTTGCGATGGTACATGAAGGGAGCAGAAGGGCATGGTCCGTATGCCGAGCTTTCCCAGGAGCAAGTAGATCGACTGTCAAAGCAACTGAAGCCGGAAGACGTCGAGCGAATCCGCCAAGAGGTTGTTGACTGGTACAACATGAGCGACAACCGGAAGCGTAACGTGGATAAACTGAGACGTCCTTATTAGTCTCCATTCACGCCAGATTGACTTTTTCTGTCACCACGAAGGCGGATTCGACTTCACAACCCTCTGGATGAGCCTATTCACCACTCTCGTCAGGTGTAGCGAGTATCCTGGCGCGTCCTTCGTTGAATGAAAAGACTTGATCTGCATTGACCGGCGTCACTTTCCCGAACTCGTCGCAGATAAAGTACCTGTTCGAGTCCCCGCAATAAACAGTTATAACCGCATAGTTGTCGTCGAATTCACTCAGACCAATCATCGAATCTGTTTGGAGTTCCGGTAACTTCACATCTACTTTGATGATGCCGTTTTTGTCCATGTATGCATAAGGTGTTCGAGTTGAGAGCTTTCTTTGTTTGTAGACCAGATATCCACCTCTGGCAGTAACCTGGAATTTCCCACTCTGAGAGTCAAACTTTGGTCCTTTTTTTAGTGGATGATTTAGTGGATGGCTCGCGAATAGACCTGTTTTGCTCGGTTGATATCCATCAAAATCGTCTGAGAGTTTCTTTCCGAAAGAATCTATCGCAATTAGCTGTCCGTCGAGTCTGACGATAGATGCCCCATCCTTAAAATCGGAAGCGTGTTCAAATTGACATGGAATTTTTTTGGCACCTTCTTTATCAATAAATCCGAATTTGCTGCCTTCGCGAACCGCGGCCAATCCGTTTGAGAAAACTCCGGCTTCGTCGAACTGAGCTGGGATAACCAGATTACTTTTATCGATGTAGCCCCACTTCTTGTCGATTAAAACCGGTGCCAGACCCTCTCTGAACGCTCCTACCGAATCATATTTCGCATTGACAGTAAATTTTCCGGATCTGTCAATGAATCCCCATTTACGTCCAGAAGCCTGCGGCGCTATGTTCGGCCCCCAGTGTTTGCCAGTCCAAGCTTGAATGCTTCCACCTGAGTCAATGTTCTCCGAGACTTGAGCCGCTGCAAGTCCATCGGAGAAAGGCATGACGTCTAAAACTTTTGCCTCTGGCTTAACAACTATGGTTCCGTCCTTATCAATGAATAACCAATTTTCCTGTGGTGTTCTTCTTACGGCCGCAAGTCCTTCGGAGAAGTCCAGGGCCTCGTAATACTGCGGAGAAATTGCCAATTTCCCGTGATGGTCTATAAATCCCACTCTCAAGTCGTCGTTGTAGCGTGGATCGATGTTTTTACTCCAGGCAAAGAGAACCGATGCTGTTACCAGCAGGCATACTGCTAATGCTAAGACGAGTTTTCTCTTCATAACAAGTCTGAGGCACCGCCTATGGTATCGTTTAAAGCATCGCTCCCTTGAGAACGACGCTGGCAATCGTGAAGTAAAGAACAACGCCAGTTACGTCGACTAGAGTTGCCACGAATGGAGTGGATGCTGAAGCCGGGTCGAATCCAGCACGTTTCAAAACGAAGGGAAGGATGGAGCCTGACACGCTTCCCCAGAGAACTATTCCAACTAAGCTCAAGCCCACCGTTACGCCGAGCAGTTGTGAGTGGGGACCGTATGTGTGGAATAACGATTCCCAAACAATCACGCGAATGTAGCCCACAATACCTAGAATAACGCCCATTGAGGAGCCGACGATAATTTCGCGCTGCATGACTTTCCACCAGTCACGTAGTCGAACTTCATCCAGAGCCATTGCACGGACTACTAGTGTGGATGCTTGCGAGCCGGCGTTGCCGCCACTGCTTATGATGAGTGGAAGAAACAACGCCAGGATAACGGCTTTGGCAATCTGATCTTCGAAGTATCCCATCGCATTAGCCGTAAGCAGTTCACCGAGAAACAATACGAACAGCCATCCGGCACGCTTCTTGATCATCTCGGACAATTCAATCTTGAGATACGGATCCCCGAGCGCCTCGGAACCTCCCATTTTTTGAATGTCTTCCGTGGCTTCCTCTTCAACGACGTCAACGATATCGTCGATGGTAACGATACCTTTCATCCGTCCTTCGGAATCGACGACCGGAATGGCTAGAAGATTGTGTTCCTTGAACAATTTTGATAAGTCTTCCTGGTCGGCGTCTTCGTTTGCGGTGATCATATTGGTCCGCATGACGTCGTTGACTTTCTTGGTAGGCGGCGAGGAAAACAAACGCCGCACCGATACAACGCCCAGCAGATGCTGCTGTCCATCCAATACATAGACAAGGTAAACAGTCTCGACTGTTTCAAGCGCCTGTTTTCGCAGATAAGCAAGAGCTTCATCCACAGTCATATCCGGCCGCACACGAGCGTAACGCGGGCTCATCAGACCGCCGGCTTCGTCCTCGGCGTATGCCATGAGCGCGCTTACTTCTGTGCGTGTCGACTCGTCGAGGAGCTCGAGAAAGTGACCGCGCTCCTCTTCTTCTATGCTCTGGATGACGTCAGCCGCATCATCCGGATCGAGCACGCGAATCCATAGTCTTTGCTCTCGTGTCGGCAGCGCCGTAAGAAGCTCGGATTCATCAGAAGAGCCGAGCTCTCGAAAGAATTCTTCGGCATCAGCATGCGTCAGCTCCTGAAAGCGCCTGAGCTTATCTTCCAGCTCAAGCTCGTCCCACTCATCATGGAGCTTTGCATATGACAGATCTTTCAGCGCGGTGTCAGTCACGTTGAACTCTCTCTCTTGGGTCCGCCAAAGTGTGTCTGCGTGACCTCGGATGTACCGAAGTGCAGTTTGCCTCAACGAGTATACGCAATTAGCCGCTCCATGGGTATCCCGGGCGACGTTATGTTGCGAGAAAGTTCAGAGGTCGAGACTTTAAAGGCTGTTAGCTTCGTCTTCCAATTGTTTTGCTTGCGTATCGAGTTGAAGTCCCTTCAATGCCCGTGCCTGACCGAGCAAGCTTTCCTTGCGCTGAGGAATGCATAGATCCGGAGGGTGTTCATTGTAGATTGCCATTGCATCCTTGAAGGCTTTTAGAGACTTGTGGAAATCTTTCATGTTGTAATAACAGTCGCCAAGGCTGACGTATTTAGGCGCAAGCATCAAGCCCGAGCCACCTTTGCGCTTGTACATGCTCACTGACGTCTCAAGCATCATCGCAGCCTCTGGCCAATTTTGTTTGACCATATAGTGATTGGCTTTTTGATCGAGTTCATTTGCGTCCTGCATCTGATCGCTGTTGTCCAGCACAATGCTCTGGCTTGGACCACTCGGGCGCTCTGCCGTAGCCGGCTTCTGCGGCGGTGCTGGTGTCGGTTTATTCGTTAAAAGATAAATGGCAATGATAGCGCCTATCACTCCGATTCCGACTATTACGTAAGCTGCTGTTGCTACCATCTGGAACATCTCTTTAGGAGATGTTCGGTCGAAAGTGCCTGTCCTCCTCAGGTTCTTAACCGAAGCAACGGGCGCATCCTTTTGCAGCTGCTCCTGAGCTTTGACTTTGCGCAAGTCAACCAAAACATCATCGACTGTTTTGTAACGGTCGTTGGGATTTTTCTGCAAGCACTTCATGACGATGTACTCGAAGTCGTCAAGGTTGATCCAAGAAGACTTCTCCGCCGATTGTAGGTCTGGCCGAAGTTCTGACGGGAGGCTCGGCATCAGTGACACATGCTTGTTCATGGTATCAAGTATGGTATTACCGGAGATCGGGGTTCGTCCGGTCATTGCCTCGAAAATTACGCAACCGAGCGAATAAATATCGGAGCGATTGTCCAGCCGTTTGCCCATGCATTGCTCGGGGCTCATGTAGAGCGGGCTTCCGAATACGTCGCCGGTTTTAGTCAATTGCTGGCTCTCGCCATTTTCTTCCGCAACGATTTTCGCAATGCCAAAGTCAACAAGTTTTATCTTGTTGCTGTCCTCAGCCATAAACATGATGTTGCCTGGCTTGACGTCACGGTGAACGATTCCGAGCTCGTGCGCCACCGATAGACCTTCGCAGAGTTGTTCGAAGATTTCGAGAACATTAGGTAAAAACATTCCGCGCGTTTCTTTGATCTTCTGGCCCAGTGTTCGACCTTGTATGTAGTCCATCACCAGGTATGGTTGTCCATCGTTGGTGACGCCGAAATCGCGGTAAGTGATGAGACTTGGATGGGTCAGTTTGCTTACCGTCTGCGCTTCCAATTTAAAACGCTTCACTGCGGTTGCGTCTGACCACATATTTTTATCGAGCAGTTTGAGTGCGTATGTGGCATCGAGCTGTAAGTGTTGCACCAGGTAGATGCTGCTCATACCGCCTTTGCCGATGAAGCTTTTCACTAAGTATTTGTCCGCAATGGTTTGACCCACAATGGCATTTGGGTTTGCATCCGGCAGTGGATCGCGTGGCGGACCTGTAAGCTCATTTGCAGTTCGGTTGCCGGTATTAGTCGTCGAGCCGGAGTTCGTTGTTGAACCGCTGGTCGTCTCGAAAGACTCCTGCCCGGTGCTCATGCCAGGTTGCCCCGTCGCCGAGGGGTCGAAACCTCCCGCGGTTGCAGAGTCAGTGCCGGCGGGCGCGGATTTGCCTTTAACGAACACTGTTCGCGTCCAGGTATCCTGCATTGCTTCTTCTGAAACGGGTTCGTTAGAAAGCCTTTCCAGCCATTGGTCTTTGGGGCTCTTTTTTTCTTCAGACATAAATTTGAGCGTTCAACTCGACTTGCCAGGAGACGATCACAGGATAGAAACAGTTGTCTCTTAAGATACTAAGTGATCTTATCACGTATGCAATTCGAGCCTTTTCAAGCTTTGCTAATCATGCGGAGGATGGACGCTAATTCGGTAGTATCAGATATGGTGGCGTGCTAAATGACGCGCCTGCGGTAGTTTGCGCCACTGATGCCGGTTGGGCTTTGGCTCGATAGATCTTCTAGTCCAATCCTGGGGAATACCCTGGAGCAGTTGAGACTAGTTCTATATAACCTGTTTAAAGCACCCCTGTTTGAGCAGGCTCAACCGACTTATAGGGAGCCCGAAAGTCTATGGAAAGCACAAAATCAGCCTGGAAGGTAGTCTCCGACCCGTATGCACCGGAATCTAGCTGGGTCGCCGCCTGCGTCGGTAGCGCCGAAATACCTGGTCAATCGGGAATCTCGCGACTCTCGGAGAACGGGCTTGCGAATGCGATAGAACCCCAACGCTGCGAACTGCGCCGGATCTGCGAAACAATTGTTTTGAGTGGTATGGTTGCTCTTCTGGGCGGCGTTCTGGCTGGACAGAGCGTGCATTTGCTGTATTTTTCGCAGCACTTAGTCGGACAATTTTTCTATGCTGATTACCAGTTCGCGCCGTGGAGCGACTTTTATTTCTGGTTCAATCAACCCAATGCCGTAATGGTTTACGTGCCGTTCTTCTTCAGCTTTTCGATGGGCTTCCTTTCTAGAGTGAATAGCCTCGGGCGGCTGTGCACAGTTGCGAACTTCTCAGCACTTACAGCTTTTTTCTCGTTGATTTCGCTGGGGGTTTCCGGTGTCTCATCGGGAGGCTTCGACATGATCCAGTATGATTCACTCATGCTCACCACCGGCATTTTCGGCTCAGCCCTCGCTCATTTCTTCGGCGGATTGATTGCTACAAATCTGTCCTCGATTACTCAACCGCGGAAAGTCTTCTACTCGCTTGCTGGAGGTCTTGTTCCAGCCTCACTCCTTTGCACCGGTCTATTTTTGAATGATTTGAGCGGCGCCATCATTCTGTCGGTGACTGCGCCCGTACTAATCGGTTTTTTAGTCGCTGTTGCTACCGGCGTCACCCGTCCCAAGACCGCCGCACTGCTTGCCTTGACGGCTGCATCGCCACTTGCCGTCTGTGGTCTGTTGCATATTCCAATAGCGATCTGGTTTGCAATTAACTCACCGATTGACGTCGGCTCTGGGTTGATTCCGTCCGCTGTTCGGGATCTGGTATACGTAACGGCGCTGCCAACTGTAGCCCTCCTGCTGCCTGTCTTCGGTTCTGTTTTGGGCTCTAAGATCGCGAAGGTTCGAGAAGATGGAAACTTGCTTTTCCCTAGTTTCGGATGGAGGACGACGCGCTGTGCACCATCAATGGTGTCAGCAACTAGTGAAGCAAAGCCTTTGCCATAACAAACAATGCTATCAATAGAAATAGCAGTACGAGACCGATTGTGATGATTATCTTCTTGGAATTGTCGGTATCGGCAGAGTTCGCACTCGGTAGTTGAAAACGGTTACGCATACGACCCTTTTGTTCGTCCATCGAAAGCGAAACATTTTCAATACGTGCAGTGCTGCGGTCACCTTCATCATCGTTGACTCGCACAGCATTCGGTGATGGCTTTTCCGTGGGCGATTGCCCCGGGCGGAGAGTGCGCTCCATGCGTTTAACATCGTCTGCCGCCGGTGCGGATGCTGGTGGCGTAGATGGTGTTGATACCGAATTCGGTGAGAAGTCCATAACGGACTCTTCTCTTGGAATTTGAGGTATGTCGACACCGCTTTGTCCAGCTGATTTCAAAGCCTTTTCGGCCACGGCATGTTTTGTCTCGGCAGGTAAGTTTAATTGCTGGCCGGCAACGAGATTCGACAATAAATCTGCCTGAACCCCTTCGTGCCACTTCTGAATTGCTTTTCGGAACTCTGCAATTGTTTGAAACCGTTTAGCCGGATCGGTCTCCATCGATGTTTGGATCGCGGCGTTGAGTTCGTCCACGCGCTTCAAATCCGGGACGACGGCGGAAAGCGCGGTGGGTTTCCTCTCCGGATCGCAATGAGCGGCCATGACGGTCATAATGTTGTGACCGGCATACGGCAAGTTTCCCGTCGTCATTTCGTACGCAAGAATTCCCATTGAATAGACATCGGATCGCGCGTCGACTTTCTGCCCTCGACATTGTTCCGGGCTCATGTACAGCGGGGAGCCGACCGCGTAGCCGGCCTGCGTCAGACCGGTTTGTTGACCGAGCGGTTTGGCAATTCCAAAGTCTAAAACTTTGACGTTCAGCTTGTTATCTTTTTCGAGAAGGTGGATGTTGCCAGGCTTCAAATCCCTGTGCAGGACGCCGGACGAATGCGCGTGTTCGAGCGCGTCACAGATTTGCAAAATGATTGAACCGAGATCGTCTTCGTTGTCGATGCGTTTTTGATCTTGCAGGATGTGTCTGAGACTCGCCCCATACATAAACTCCATGACGAAAAACGTTCTGCCGCCTTGTGCTTCAAGACAGTCAATCGCTTCGACGATGTTTGGGTGTTTTAAGCTTCCGTGCAACTGAACTTCTTGCGCAAACCGCTTCACGATTTCCGGATCATGTGGTGTGACCGTTTTAATCGCCACCAGCCGATTACTGCCAACCTCGCGAGCCTTGAGCACAAGCGCCATTGCGCTTTCTCCAAGCACTTCCAGCACTTCGTACCGATCGAAGAGCGTTTTGCCAATCAAGGCCTCGCCTGGTTTTTTATTCCGAAGCTGCCCATCTTCCTGGCGCTGTTCGGAATTCGCTCCTTCGGACATTTGACCTGCCGCTAAGTATCGGACCAATCAATGATAAGCATATTGGGTCTTCATGAATAGTGCCAGGCCTGTCTGAAAAATTAGTACGGCAGGGGTTCTCAAGAGCCTCTGCTCTCGAGCGGTGATGTGTCGATTGCGTGTTGAGCGTTTGTTCCAGACTCAACAGGGTTGGAGTTTTTCAGCGCCAGGAATTTTTCTCTGAGGCGCTCCTGATCTCGTGGATTTGAGACGAGGCGCATGGTTTGCTCGCACAACTCCATGGCGCGTGGTCTCTCATTGGCTGTCAGCAATGAGTCCGTCAGTAGAACAATTGCGTCAACGTCCGTTTTGTATTGACGTACATGGTTTTGCAGAATTGCTATTGCTTTGTCGTGTCGACCGGACTTTTGAAACGCGGTCGCCAGGCGGATATTATCTGAAGGCTCCTCGCCGTTCAACTGTCGTACCGCTTGCAGCTGCCGCTCTGCGTTTAAAACATCTCCAGCTTCCATAAGGGCAAACGCTAGGTAACGGCGCGCCTCAGCTGAATTCGGTTGGAGCTGTACTGCGCGTTTCAAAGTTCGGGTGGCGAACTCGCAGCGACCGTCTCGAAGAGCAGCATAGCCTTTCGCAAGAGCCTCGGTAAAACTCAGCGTTTCAATTTGTTTGAGTTCCACTCTATCGCTTGCGATACACGTTTTGCTGTCGTTGAATGCGACTTGTGAGTTGCCGGTTAGTGATTCCAGTGCCTGCTTTGCCTTTTGGCAGCCGGATAAAGCTTCTGCGCAATTGGAGTTTAAACTCAAGGCGCTTCGATAAGATGAAAGCGCGCTCGCGAAATTCGATTGCTCCATTTGATACGATGCTAATTTCAAAAATCCGCGAGTGAATTTAGGATTTTTTGCGACGGAGCGTTCATAATCGTTGATGGCCGCTATCTTATCGCCCAGTTGAGCGAAACAGTCCGCACGAAGCAGCAACGCATCTGGGTTTTCTTTGGACAAGAGTAAAACCTGGTCGCAGTCCTTCACTGCTTTTGAATAATTTTTCAAGCCGAACTGTGCCTTAGCCCGCTCCATATATGGTGTCACATGCTTAGGTCGTAGCGTGATAAGTTTGTCCAGTGTCGTTAATGCTTTTTCGAATTTACCTGTTGCCAAATACGCTTTAGAACGGCACGCCAGGGTTTCCGCGTTTTCCTGTTTGCTCGGCATCTTGTTGATTGCTTCGAAGTCATTTTCTGCTTCAGCAAATCTACCGAGAGAGACAAGAAGTTCCGCGCGCCTTTGTCTAGTTTGAAAGTTGTCGATTTTGTGATTGATCGCGGAGTCGATGTAGAGGAGCGCTTCTTCTCGTTTGCCCTCCATGCTAAGCAAATCGGTCATAGAGCAGTAGGCTGTCGAGCAGTTTTTATCATGCTGCAGCAGCCAGCTGAAATCGGCTCTTGCTTTGTCGAATTCATGCATGTTCCGATAACACTCACCTCGCAGCATGTGTGCGGAAATGCTGTCGGGATACCTGCTTAGAATGTCGTTGAGCTTGTCGATTGCTTCGGTATTTCTGCCGGTTTCCACATAACAGAGTGCGATACCTTCATGTGCAGATTGATTATCCCTGTTCAATCGCGCCAGGCATGAGTAATCCATTAGTGCGTCATCGTAGCGTCCAAGACTGACGAGAGCATCGGCGCGCTGGCAAAACTGGTCGCTGGTTGTAGGTGTGGCTAAAGCCGGATTTTTGGTAATTATTGGTCGGTAAGATGAGAATGACGTGACAGCGATCGTAGCAGTGGTGACAAACAGCGCTGCTGTCAGCATGGATGCGAAAAGACGTTTTTGTTTCTTGCGCGCCGCCCTGGAGTTCTTCTCAATGAGTTCCCGCAGCACCCTCTGCTCCGCGATGCCGGAACCGGGGATAGGCGGATTTAGCTCGTTCCAGGAACGAGTTTGGTGACCGTTCTCTTCGCCGTCGACCGATTTGTTTAGTAAATTCATTTTCAATCACCGGGGCTTGGACCACTGGAATTCTATGTTCACAGAGCACCGTGAAGCACAGGTGAAGACATCGTGAAATCGGCATGAAGCGAACGTGAAGTTGGCATGAAGCCAATGTGAAGTCTGCATGAAGTCGTTTCTCATCAACGCAAACCGTGGCGATCTAGAGTTATGACAAATAGGTTTCCATTAAGATAGTCTCTCCTTTTACAACGACCAGTTGCGTAGACAAGAATACTTGCTAAGCGGTACTCTACTGGCTGATCGTTCAGGCATTCAGCGATTGCAAGCCGGTGGGTAGGTGGAGTTACGATTTTAGTCGCCAATCTGCGCCGAGCAACTCGGCGAGTTGGTTCAGGAGCAGTTGTGCGCGTTGATCTGAATTGGGGAAAGTTAACAGCGTTGTCTCTTCTGCTGCCGGTTTTTTCGGCGGCACCAGCGTCGGCGCGTCGCGACGTTGACGAAAGCGTAAGTGCGGGACGTTCCGCACGTAACGAAGTGCGCATGCTTGAGAAAGCATTGAGCCACCAACTCCATCTATCTACTCCTCAAGCTCTCGCGCCAGTAAACAGTCTCGCGTCAGCTGCTCATGCCCGTCAAAATCCTAATGCAATTGGCATCCCTCGCATCACCTTGAGCGGTGTGAATTTGTCTGACCGAGCTCAGCATCGCGCGGCAAATCGAATCATCGATAACTTCGCTGTCATACCTGGCAGAGCGCAGCTAGACCTCGACCTCACGTCTTCCCAGCGAAACATCACGCTTCCGTCAAAGCTGTTTCGCGATCAGGAATGGGTGACTATTGATGTTGGTGGTGCGTCGAAGACTTTTGCTGCGGGTCAAGTTGTCACCGCCGCAGAGTATGTGGCGATTGCTCAATCGATGAAAACCGGCTCGCAGAGCTTGAACCTGTCTGATGCTGGTATCGCAGCCAGTGGCGAATTCTCGCTCGATTTACTCAAACAGCCGCAAGCGTTTCGCGGGATAAGCGACCTTGTGATCCCAGAGAGCGTTATTGCAATTGATGATGTGTCCAAAGGAGCTCTGAGGATTTCCGGCGACCTTGTCAATCGTGGCGAAATTCTTGGCGTCAGTGATACCCGTGGCCGGCAAGGCCGAATCTTCGCGGACAACATTTTGAACATGGCCGGTGCTGTGATCTCGATGGACTCGACGCTCCGAAACGGAGATATGACGGCAGCAGGATTCATTGCCGGTCTGGTTCAACTGGGAGAATTTTCCCGCGAAGGCACCAAGTTACTCTTGAATGCCAACAACATGATCGACAATTCCGGCACCATATTCAGTGCCGGAAACTTAACAATGAGTGCCGGCGAGCTTCACAATAGCGGAGTAATCTTTACTGGCGACTCGATGTCAGTGGAAACGCAGAAGGTCGTTAACTCAGGAGTCGTGCAATCCATTGGAGCGGCAATGTCGCTCGTTGCCACTAACGCAGTTGAAACCTTTAGCGTCGTCAACAGTGGTGGAAGGATAGACGCTGGAAACGGTCATCTTTATATGTCTGCTGCGACACCAATAAGTGTCATTGGCGGTACGCTAAATGCCGAGCTCGTGCAGTTTAACTCTCCCAATTCTGCAGTCAATGTAGCAGTCGACAGCATAAACGGACTGGTCGACGTAATTGCCTTTACCTCCGCAGTTCATGTTGCAACAGGAAATCTTTCGATCAGTAGCATTCATGTGCTGGACGACCCCATTTTTACAAACAGTTCGGGAAACATTACCTTGCCCGCAAACGTGACTGCTTCAGGCGCGCCGGTGACGGCCGTTGCGGCAGGAAGTATCCTGGGCGCCTCAGGTGGAACGGTAATAAACACATCTTCGGATAACAACAACGGCGGTGACGTGATTTTGCTGGCCGGGGTGTCAAATACCACCAATAACGGTATTACTACCGTATCCGGTGCGAGTGGTTTGACCGGGTCAATTTCTGGTATCACCAGTATAAATTCCGCTTCGGGTGGAAACGGAACTGGTGGGACCGTCACGCTAGGCGCATACGGTGGCACAATTACGGTGACCGGATCCATCACCGCCGACGGACGCCGGGGCGGGAAAGTTTCGATTTACAGTCCCGGCGATATCAGTCTGGGCGACGTCACCAGTATTGGAGCGCACGACAGAGTCGACTACATAACTATTAGAACGGTCGATCCGTCGCTTGCGGGTGTGCTCAAATTCGACTCTACCGGTAAGCTCACACAGGGTGGTGTCGCTGGGGGCACTACATATGGAGGCGGCTCGATCGTTGCCGGCAATCTAGAGTCCGGTGCGCGAGGTGGCAACGGTTTCAATTCAGGCAATATCTTGATGCAGGCCGGTGGCAGTGTGACTACCGGATATCTTCGGGCTATGGGCGGCGGAGCCCCCGTCAAAGGCTGGGCCCTGCAAGGTTACGACTATGGCAGTGATGGTGGTCATGGCGGCAACATCAGTGTTGTTTCTTTGAATGGCGGTTTGACTGTCAACGGCGATATAAACACTTCCGGCGGTGGCGGTGGTGGTGCTAATCACACTGCTGGAGGAACTGGCGGAGACGGTGGAAACATACTTCTGACAGCGATAGCCGATGTCGTAATAAACGGTCCTGTACTCGCGCCAGGTGGCGGCGGAGGTGGTGGTGTCGGAATCTCATCGACAGACACTGCAGGCGGTGGCGGTAGTCTTGGCAATGGTGGGGGACCCAACTCCGGTGGACTGTTCTATGCGCCTCCTCCCTACGACGGGCCGGGAATGTTGGACAATGGGCTAAATCCACACAATCCAAATCATCCGCGGTTTCCATATGCAGGAATGGGCGGAACCAACACCGCTTACGATATAGGGTGCTGTGGCAGCGGTTACGGTGGTGACGTCGGTAATTACGGCGAGAATGGCGATGAAGGGACGTTTGCTCCGCGCGGTTATTGGAACGACACGACTCCCAAAAAAGGCGGTGCGCCCGGAATTGGTGGAAACATTACCATCACCGGACGTGACATAGATGTTACTAAAACAATTCAAACCGCTTTCGCCACCAAGGAGGATATCAACAAATCTCCGTACGCCGACTTCAGTATCTTCACGCATTCTCAGCGTGGTGGCGGGCAAATAAACCTCACCACATCCGGTGGCAACGTCGCGTCGACTGTGTACGCTGGAGCCTCTGATCTAGAGTCGAGCAATCCGGTCATTGCCGCGCAAATTCGAAACGGTTCCGTGACCCTTGCCGGCAGAATGCGAGGCGATCAGGTCAAGCTGAATGATCAGTCATTAGCGACCACGAGTGCTGCCGGGGAAATTGTGGGTGCCGGCGACGGTTCGATCACTATCACCGTTGGCGGTGCTCAGAAAACAGTTACGAACGGTGATCTGGTCACAGCCTCGGAGTGGATCGCTTTGATTCAGAAGGGAACGACCGGTGCGCAAAGCCTGCAGCTTGCTTCAGGCGGTGCCGCCAATTCTGGTTCATTCGGTATTGCCGCAGAGAACATCCCGGCAAGCGGTTTCTCGCAACTGGTTGTGCCGGCGAATGTTACAGCCAATCTTTCTGCGCCCTCACTGATCGCTGCGAACTCTGTAGTGAACGGTGTCGTAAACGTCGTCGGAAACTCTACGATTCAATCCAACAGTCTTTCGGTTGCCGGCAGTATCGTTGCGGCTGAAGCACTGACGATCAACAGTCCGCAGCTTAACCTGGCTAGTAACTCGCAAATAATTGCCGAGTTGCTGTCGATAGGCGGAAGCAGTTTTCTGAACATAAATCTCACTGCTGGCCCGGTGCCAGGCGTCGTAAATCTCTCAGGTGTATCGATTTCTCTTGGTGGAAACGATCAGGTGATAAGTTTCGCCAATTCTTCCGGAAATACTTCGCAACTGAATTTCAATGCGGGTCAGACCACTATTGTAGGTTCCACCCTTACGAATTCTGCAGACAGCACCCTGCAGTTTAACGACGGTCCAGCCAAAGTAAGTCTTAGTGGAACTCATTTTACTAACAACGGGACGGTTAAGGCTTACAACTCTGTAGGAGATGGTGGTAGCCTTAGCGTTGAATCGTCTTCCTCAGCGTTCACGTTCGCCGGTGGCAATCTGTCAGTCACCGCAGAAGGTGGCGAGGGTAACGGAGGACACCTATCGATTCTAGCTCCGTCTGCGGCGCTGACCATCAATGGTGGAACATTGGATGCCAGTGGAAGTGGCGGTTTTAGCTTTGAAGGTGGCTCCGTTGAGATTGCCGCGCGCGGACTAAATATAATCGGTTCGCCTCTTGTTTTAAAAGCGGATGGTGTCAACGGCGGATACGGTGGATTGGTTTCCGTCTCCACCACTGGGTCAGACTCTGACCTGATTGTAGACGGCGGAGCCAACCATCTGCAGGTATCCGCTCATGGCGGCTTAGGCTCCGGGTCTGGCGGTACAATTCGCCTCTCAGCCGGTCGCAATCTATTGGCTAATTCTGCTTCTGTCGACGTTTCAGTGAAGGGACCCTGGGGCTCGGGCGGAAGTCTCGATCTGGAAGCCGGCACCGCTGGTGATGGCTCTGTTTTGTACGTCGGTGACATCAGTGCAGACGGGAAGTTAATTGGAAATGGTGGGACTGTCCGAATCGCCTCCAATAGCTCGACGCCATTGGTGATTGGCAGCGCCACAGTGAATGGTGTTGCTGGCACTGTCTCAGCACAAGGCGCAGATGGCGGCTCCGTTACCTTTGAGAACGCTGGAACCGGTGGCATCAGAATCGATGACCATAATTTTGTCTCGGTGCAGGCTTCTGGTCGTGGTGGCAAATTGCAGTTTGCTACTCCCAATGGAAATCTCGACCTCGCGGCTGGAGATTATTCTGTTGGATCGGCGTACGGCTCGGGCGGAGAGATTCTGGTTGATGCTTCGACTCTCACTGTGACCGGAGCAGGAGGTGCGTCCCTGCAGGCGAACGGCGGCGCGGAGGCTGCCGGCGGTCTAGTGGATTTGTCGGTTAGAGATCAATCTCTATCCTTGTCCGCCGGTTCTTTGAGCGTCTTTGCGACCGGAGGAAGCTCGGCATCTTCTGGAGGTGACGGTGGAACCGTGCGAGTACATGCAGGTGGTGATTTGTCTATTGCCAGTGGTGCGGTCGACGCGGGAGCAAAAGGAAACGCCGGAAATGGCGGAGCATATGAGCTTTGGGCGGGCACATCGCCGTCGATGTCCGGCAAACTGCTGGTTGATGGAAATCTAGATGCTTCTGGCAAAGGAAATGGCGCCGGTGGTTCAGTGGCAATCGAGATTGATTCGCCGGAAGTTTTCACCGTGGGCGGTGTCGGTATCGTTAACGGTATCACTGGTTCCATCATCGCAAATGGTGGCGGTATTGGGAGCGCTGGATCGGTTTCGATAGCGAATCGAGGGACCGATGCCCTATCAATCCTGGTAAATTCTGCAATCGACACGGGAGGAGGAAGTGCGAGTTTCGCTTCTCATGGCGACTTGAGTGTGGTTGTTCCAGGTAGCTTCAATGGTCAATTTACAGGTCTTGGAGACTCGGTCACCTTTGATAATCAACATGGCGACGCCATAATCGCCGGCATCGCTGCCCAAGATGGTGAAGTTCGGGTTACAGGTGATTCGGTTGCCATCAACGGAACCATCGCTGGTACTGGTTTTATGCAGGTGACTTCGAGAAGCGGTGTCGACGTCAATGCCGATATCTCGGTTGGCAATGCCAGCTTGCGAGCACTGGGTGGTTCGGTGCGCGTGAATGAACACTTGACCGCTACTGGGAATGTCACGCTGGAAGCCACGGATTCGGTACGGTTTGATTCAGGCGGTTTCATCGACGCGTCTGGTATTTCGATTCTTAGCGGCGATGGTGGCATCATCTCAAGTACGTCGTCTTCGGTTGCGACCGCGTCACGCGTTGACCTGTTGAGCACCGCCGGTAATATCGGAGGCTTGACGCCGCTTATAGTCGATGTGTCTGGTAGTTTATCAATGTTCACTTCGGGAACAGGCTCCGTCAATGTGAAGGACGTGAGCACGGGGAAGGTAAGTCTTCTTGATTCTTATGCCGGTGGCTCGTTCACGTTCTTAGCGAGCGGACCGCTTGATGTTAATGATATCTTGACCCTCGATGGCGACATCTCCGTTACAACGCTGGGCGGAAACTTCTATGTCATGCCTGGTTCTACCATCAGCACTGCCGGTGGCAGTGTGACCTTGCGCAGCGATGACCTTGCTGGCTCGTTCAAAATTGGCGCCAACTCGAAAATCGTTGCATCGTCGACTGATGTTGGCGCGGGGAATGTGTTTATCGGGTACGGAGAGCAGGCTACTAAATTATCTAAACCGAAAAAGCGCTACAAAAATATTGATATAACCTATGCAAATGGGGGCGGTATCTACCTCAGCAAAGGCGGTTTGCAGACTGCTAAACCGACCAGCAAATTCACTGCCGATGGTGGCAAGATTGTTTTTCAAAACGCATCGAAGCGCAAGAAGTCTGCGGTTTCGATTGGGGGAGGAGTTGAGATTTCGGCGAACGCCCCTTCGGCAACAGTTGCCAGCTCGTTTGCATCTATTGCCTCAATTCCAGAATCGAGACTGGTTGCCCACGCGACTAGTGTAAAAGCTACGGTCTCGTCGGAGGCATTGGACTCTCGTGCAAATGATCTCCTAAACTCGCATGACGTAACATTCGATTCCAATCATGTGTCCATTGCTTCACCGGTTTTGCCTACTGATGCATACGGAGGCGGGCCAGTTAAGCAAGCCGATACTACAAACATTAGTTCGATTGATTTACTTGAGACGAGCGATCTGCGCATAAACCTGATTTCGACCAGCGATTTCCACGCCGATACCAGTGGTGGTGTCAGTCAGCCTTTCAACTCAGCGTCAACGTTCCTCCACGACCGTGATGTGACCGAAGTCCCTATGGAAATTGGCTTGTGGTCTCATGACCAGCTTGTCCCTGAGCTGGCAAATTCAGCGGCTGTTTCAACTTTCAGTCTGAATCAGCTGCGGCTAAATCGCGGCGCCGTGGTTTTTGCTCCAGCGCAGGATACCGATGTGAAATTGCCGGGGATGAGCTTGAAACTTGCTCGCAACTCGGTTGCGCTGGTTGTGGCAACCGGTGATGCTGTTTCAATCTATGACTTCGATGACAGGCGTAAGGGTTCTGTTGTGATTGAGACACCAGGTGAGCGCATTGCGCTCTCTCCTGGTCAGCACGTCACAATCGCCTCTGGTTCCGATGACTTTGCGAACCTCAATCCATTGGAGGCGATACCCCATCGAGCGTTATCTGTTTCGAGAACCAGAACAGGAAAGTCAATGTTCTCTTCGGAATTTTCAGTTGTTGCCGCGATGCAGGGTTTGAAGCCGATCGCTGGAGTTTTGAGTTCGAAAAACAATCGCAGCCGGCAAATTGCCTCGAACCTCATGAAGACGGCAGCGGTGATTCTTCAATTGCGCCCGGCAGACGACTTCCAAGTCCATGCGAAGCCACAGTTGGCGGCGTGGCAGCGCTGAGCGCGTCAGTGTTTGCACGGGACCGGCATGGGGCGCTGCTGGCGAATTTTATTGGAACGGGTTTGGATGCTCTGTCTGTTGCAGCTAAACAGCCTGACGGTGATAAACTGAATTAATCGACAGCGTCGCGAATAGCACGGATGAGTTTAGAATCTCTGACATTGATCTTGGTTGGAATGGCAGTAGGTGGGTCTTTGACATCTGCGTGCGTCCAACTTGCCTCTCGCAAATCAAAAACTCCGAGGTCGACGGATAGTGGGCAATCTGAATCCTTGTTAGGCTCAGCTAGCGTGAGTTCCAGACCTGCCGAAACCTCGGAGTCTTCAATGGTTTCACTCTTGTATGAGGATTTAGGGCTCGCTGGTCAGTTGGAACTTGCCGAGTTGCAAGAAAAGTATCTCGAGGACTTATTGGCGGGGAGAGTTTCACCGCCTCAGCCGCCAAAGAGACGAAAGCGGAAGCGATCATCAGGTCCGGCAATTTCTTTCGACCGGGAGTCTGTGCAAGCTAGGCTGGAGGCGAAGAGGCTCGAGATCTCGGGTCTCCGTGAACAGCTCGATTCTGTAAATTCTCGAATTCACACGGCTGAGCTGGAGCGAGAAAAGGATCTGGAAAAAATTCGACTTAAAAGGGCGACTGAGTTACGAGATGCAATATCGGCTTCCGGAGATGCACCTTCGATTTCTGAGACTGGCAAGGAGCAAAATGCCAGCGAAATCCTTGATGAAATCAAACAGCGGATGAGTGAACAGGCTCGGGAAGCGCGTCTTAGAAGGCACCTCGAGGTTTCTGAAATCCAGGCTAGATATCGAGCTGAGCGTGAGATCAGGGTTCTTGCAGCGAGAAGTCAGGTCTTTCGCGAATTCGAATCTCAGAAAAGGCGGATGGCAAAAATTCACTCGCTTGCGGATTCTTTGGTGGGTACTCGCAATAAAGTTTTATCTCCAATCTCAAGCGTAGCAAAGCGTTTTCAAAAGTTTAGCTACGAATTGGATCCAAAGATTGAAACCGCGCATGAGCGTCTTTCTGAAAAACTGAATAGCGCAAACGTGGCGTTTCGTGAATCACAATCACTTGAAGAGGTGTTGGAGGAGCGCCTCAAACGGTTTCATACAGAATTAGAGAAGTGGATGCAACGAGCTGAATATGACGTCAAGGAACGAGCAGTAGATGAACTTTCTGCCTGGTCGACGGCGGCACTGGACGGTGCAGAGCTTGACTCTATCGATAGAGAGCACGCTATTAAAGTTCGTGATTCGATCAAGATTCAGATCAGTGATACGGAACTTGAACTTCGACGGCTCAAGTTGCGCAACCTCTTCACCGAAGACTATTTGTCGAGAGCAGAAGCCATTGTTGCACGCATTACAGTCATAAAGGAGCTGCTAGAAATTCTTCCTGGGAGCAAAGTCGAGAAGGAGAATCGCTTAGATTTTGTTAGAATCGCCGATGCGATCTCTGAACTTTTGCAGTCGAGTAGTCCTGAGGAGACCGAGCCCACGACGACGCTTGTTAGTAATTTAGATAAGCTCGAAGAGAGAGTTTTACGCCAGTACATCCGGTTGGCCAAGAATGAAACACCGCTATCGCCAGAGGAGCTTTCTTCCTTGAAACAGGCGAGTGAAGGGACTCTCAATCGGTTTGCGTTGCTTAAGTCTAATGAGCAAGAGCAGAAGGACGCTTGGGAAAGCGTCTATCGAAAATTTGAGGCTGATGGAAAAGAATTTGCTGGTAAAGTCGCGCAAACTCGACTTGCTCAGAGCGAGAGAGTGATTAAAACAATTGACCTTGCAACCGATGCGGTGGTCGTGCTGATAAATTGTGCATCTATATCTGTGGAATCTTAAAGCCAGAAGAGAGAGGCATACACCTCTCCCTCCCAGCGCCGGAAAACTTAGTTAGAATGTAGTTCTTTGTCTATATCAGTCACACTTTCTAGTTAGATTTGGTTTCTGAATAAACCAGTTACTTCGCTTCTGAAAAAATCTAATAGTTTCCTGTGTAAGCTACTGGAGCTTGCATGTTGGGGACCGCAAATTGGAGCGGAGCATCAAGTTGGAGTTGGAACGGGGTTCCGCTCGCGATGCGAACGTTGGCTCCCTTCCTGAGCAAGAGGCTTTGAGCGACTCCGACTCCTGCACCGATTGCGGTGCCTGACCAAGCGCCCCTGCCGACTCCTCTGCCACCACCAGCGATGGCGCCTACGGCTGTGCCGAGCGCTGCACCGGTACCGGCTCCTATCAGACCTCTGACTCCGGCTTGAACAGCCTTACCTTTCCAGGTTTCACCCACGAATTGGTCGGACTTGTCACCACCTTTGTCATTGTATTTATCGATTCCGCCCATAATGTGTGCGGTCAGCGGAATCTCTTGTCCGTCCATGGTTCTCATTCGGTTGAATTTGATTTCCAGGTCGCCTGTTCTACCGAGCATTCTGCCGGCTGAGGCATCGACGACTGTACCGAGGAGGACGGACCCTTGAGGAATTTGTGTTTCGCCAAGAATGACTGCTTGACTAACTTGAGCTTGAATCATGTCGCCTGGTTTAGCGACTTCGGTCGCGATTGATGTTTGCAGCGTGGCTGGGATAACCAGACCTGCCGGAGCGTACACTACTCTACCCTGCATTTGCGGAGGTTGGTATTGTGGTTGGCTTTGCGGTTGTCTTGACGGTGTCACATTCGGTGCTGGCGCTGAAGGTATCACTGACGGTGCAGATGCCTGATAGGTTCCGGAGATTTGTCCGACATAGGCTTCAACACTTGCTTGGTCGACGAGTGCCTGACGCAGATTGTCCGCCCATCTTTTCGCGAGAAGCGCTGTGGTCGTGCCCGCAGCTCGTGCGCTCGCCGCATCAACCGTGGCTACTTGATAGCCACCGAGAGTGATGACGGGGCTTCCTTTTACATAGGTGACTGCTACCGCCCCTGGTGACTTGTCACCAGCTGCTACCAGAGCATTATCGAGATTGTTTTGAATCTGTTCAGCCCGCTTTGCGCTGGTCCAGCTGCCGACGGTAGCAATATCCGTCATAACCGCATTGCCGGCCAGCGTGACGTTGCTGTCAGCCGCAAATGCTGGGAGCAATGGCATGGAGAGCGCCTGACCGACGATAAGTGTCGCAGCGACTAAACTCCGAGTGAAGGGCGACTTGTGCGATTTCATTTTCCTATTTCCTTATTCTTTATTGAGAGAAACGCCGCAGACCATCGGGCACCGCTTCCGCAGCGGTTCCCAGAATTTTCTTTTAGAACCCCACCCCTGGGGCAACATCCAATGGGCTTATAGACAACCTGGTGGGAAAGATGTTCCCGAGGTGTTCCAGCTGTTTCTCCGGAACAATTGTGACTAGCTCAAAAGGCAGTATTCATGGGTCTTTGCTGGCCGTTTCGCTCGGCGAAAACGGACAGTTTCCAGTCTGATATTGATGAGAAGTAGCTCAGGATTCAGAGAAAAAGAGCGGTGCTTCAGCCGATTTTTCTCGGTAATTCCTGCTGTGGCATAGAGTTTGATTTGAATCCATACCATGATTGGAATGGCGATGTTGCCCATTCCACTCAGGTATAGGTCTGGTTGTAATGTCATGCCGCCCGAAGAATTATGTGCTGCCGTGCGAGGAAATTTCTCGTGCGCGGAGTTGTGTCGTTCGGCCCATATGATATTTGCCAATGCCGGCGCGCTTAATCCTGGGCGAGGTCGGTTTCTGTTTCTGTGTTCGTTTCCGTGTTCGTCTCCACCTCCATCTCCATCTCCGTGGAGGGAAAAAGACCCATCCTTATAAGTAAATTGACGAGATCCTCCGGAACCGGGGCGGATAGGGTTGCGACGGCGCCATTAGGCAGCGGCAACGTCAGCTCGAAACAATGCAATGCAAGGCGTCTGAAAGCATGATTGTCGCGGAAGAACCGGTTTACATCGCCCTTTCCATAACGGACGTCGCCGACAACATGATGGCTCAGATGTTTTAAATGCCGGCGAATCTGGTGCAAGCGACCGGTGTGAGGAATTGCTTCAACCAGAGACCATCGACCCGCGTGGCTTATCGGGCGGAACTCGGAGAATGCGTCGACTCGATCGCCATCCTTCTTATTAGGTATTGCATGGTCCAGTACGCAGCCTTCTTTCATTGGTCCGCGAACGACAGTCAGATAGCGCTTCTTCACGGAGCGCTCATGAAGTTTTTCTTGAAGGAAGCGAGCGGTTTCAGAATCAAGAGCAAAGACGAGCACGCCACTCGTTCCTCTATCCAAACGGTGAAGCGCATGAACAGGCGCTCCAACGATGTCGTCTCGAACGATGTCCGCGACAGTCACCGGATCGCGATCGTATCCACGATGCACAATCATCCCGGACGGTTTATTGACCGCGACAATAAACTGGTCGCGATAAATAACGTTCAGACTTTTTTCTCCGTCAGTCACTGGTCGAGGAGAGGCGGTGATTTAATAGACGCGGACTGGAACGCCTGTGACTTTCTCTGTTTTCGGTGAGGCTTTGACCGGCGTGCGGCCGAAGCTGATACCGAGTCCTTCGAACATCTCGACGTCTTTGGGATCTACGAAGCGTTGAACGATCGCGTCCTTAACATCCATGTATTGAACAGTGCCACCACGATATGAAACGACCGTGACGCCGAAGATGTCTTTCGAAATCAATTCTACGGCCGCAGCGCCGGCTTCCATGCCGAAGTTCGCATCCACGGATGAAGAGAATCCGCAGCGTACTAGGTGGCCCGGACGAATTTCGCGGACTTCCGGAATTTCGTATACGCCTTCAACGAATTGTCCCGTACGTTTCATGAACTCTTTGATTTCTGGATCTGCTTTCACGCGGCTCTCGATTTGTTTCACAACATACGAACCTGCGCCCATGAGCTTGCGGTGCCCGAATGAATCGGGTTGGGAATTCATGTCGACGAGTTCGTTGCCGCTTGCGTCACGCAAACCTTCTGCGACGACGATGGTCGCGGTTCCGGCTCGAACATCGCTTTCTTCGACGCGCTTGATGAATGCTTCTTTGACGTGTTTGTAGAGCACATCGAAGTCTACTGGAATTTCTGGAATTAAAACCGCGTCTGCGTCTGCTGCAACGCCGCCACGAAAAGCCGTATGACCAGCGTATCTTCCGAATACTTCAAGAACGATCATGCGATTATGCGTGCGACCAGTTGTTCTCAAGTCGCGAATTTCTTCTTGAATGCGATTGATTGTCGAGTCGCCGCCTACGCTGTAAGGCATCAGATCGAGGTCCATGGTTTTCGGCGCATGGATGCATGGAATGCCTTTCTCGGCGAGGTCCTTTACGACGCTACCGGTGTCGTCTCCACCCGAGATTACGAGCGCGTCGAGGTTGAATTTTTTCAGCCCCTCTTTAATGCGCTCATATTTGTTATCGTCTTTGATTTTCGAAACCTTTACGCGCGAATTGCCTGCTTCACTACCAGCCATGAAGACGTGAATTTGTTCGACACGCTCTTTCGTAAGTTTCGTCAGTTCCGAAAAATCTACAAGATTGTAAAGCCCGGCGTAGCCATTCGGGATGATGTAAGCCGTCATGCCTTTGTTGAGGGCTGTCAAAGCTGCGCCTTTAATTACGCCGTTGAGGCCGCCGCAGTCGCCGCCGGAAGTGATGATACCGATGTTCTTCATGTTGGCTCCAGATATGGTCGTCGGGAAGATCTCCTGCATATTTATCACGATTGCGAGCCGATTAGCTCTTGACTGCTTGAAGCTTGCCATCGGCTGTTACACTGTAGCTATCCGGTGTGCAAAGTTGCGCCTGAGTACTGGGTAAAACGGCTGCAATTTGGTAGCCTGGAATTTCTACGTGGAGAATTAAATTGGCTAGCGCATCGGAAGCTCAGAAAGTTTTGACAGGCAGAACAGCCACTCACGACGATGTTGAAATTGTCGAACGGCTCGTCCAATACGCTTTTCGAGGCGGCAAACAGTCAGCTAAGTCGTGGACCGGAGAGGAGCATCTGGTGCGGGGACCGCGCATCACCATCGAAGAATTGCACAAGATTTTAGATCTATCAGATCAGGTAATCTTGCTTGCTGAACTTGGAGATGGCATCGAGAGTCAATTAGTTGGTTGCATACACGTCACGCAAGAAGGTGACCACTCTCATATTGGAATGCTTGCGGTCGATCCTGATGTTCAGAGCGTTGGCGCCGGCAAATTTTTGATGTCGTGGGCTGAGAGATACGCCTTAGAGCAATTTGAATCTAAGGAGATGGTTGGCGAAGTTGTATCCGGCCGACCGGAATTGATGGACTGGTACATGCGGCTCGGTTATGAACAAACAGGCGAGACTGCGCCGTTCAATCCACCCGGAGTGACGCCCCTTGTCGAAGGTCTGCACTTCGTGAAAATCAGAAAAAGATTGGCTCGCTGAAGCTTTTTTTCTTATGCGGTCTTTCGGGTGTGGCTGTCGATATCTCTAGAGCGATTAACTAAGCAGCGCGAGTTTTCCAAGTTTTGGATGCGTATATAGTTGAGCTTTGCCGCCCGGCGTCGAATGGTGCGAGTTGTTGGCGCTCCAGCCTAGCCCTTCCAAGACTGGCTTAGGATCTTTCTTCTGTGATTCATAGACCGGAATCTGCTCGTGCGAGTGTCCTCGGGCTAACACTATCATGGCACCGTGTATGGTGCGTAAACATACTGAGCTTTCGCTGTCATCAATGATAATCGCCTGAAGAATTTTTGCGTAGTGCTTCTTCGCGAGGTCGACATCGTCCACGAAGTGAATCGTCATCACCTGCTTCAGAAGCGGTTCTTCGAGTGCCGGTCCGGTGGCTATTACAATATTGTCGGGCAATGGAGGTAGCGGCATCATGGTGAACTCCAAAAGCATGATGCATGTTTTTTGCTTGAAGTCGAAGGCTTGTTGTTTACGACCCTGATCTTCCAAATCCTTTGCGACCGCTTGCATGGCGTTTGCCATGTCCGTTTCGTTATCGCCGACTTGCATGCGAACGATTTGCAGGACTTCCATATATTTTTCGTCCGCTTTGTTCGGGTCTGTTTCGGCGAGTGCCGCATCGACGGCCTTTGCCAAACTGACTTTCAAATCTGTCCCGACCATTATTTAACCGCCTTTCGCGCAGTGGACGTTTCCAAGAAGCAGTGTCGGGCATCGGTTGGACCGATTGCCGTTTTTGACTTCCAGGCCAGATATTATGCCATGTTCGCTTTCGATGGTTGAGCGATTCTAATCTTCTACGTAACCTTCGACTTAACGGAAGCTTGAGGCTGGAAGTCCGTCCGAGTCTGTCGTGATACAATCATACCGTTCGGTATGATTGCTGGTTCATCCAACGCAATGAAGCTTTCAGGGCATCCGATAAGTATCAGAAAGGTGGCGAGGTCGTGTTCTATGACCGCGCTGGTACTTGCAGCTCTTTCGAATGATTGGGTCGGCAGTCAACCAGCGTTTTCTCAAGAGCCAGGGGATGCTCAGCCGCCTGCGCTCAGACCTCCCTTAGCTAAACCGCTAACCAACATCCCTGCTAGGTCGGTGAGTTCGCCTGGCGTGGGCAGGCTGCCTGCTCGTCAATCGGTGAGCGGGTCAAATTCGCTCGGTGCACCGCCCGCGCTGGCTGCGCCCATGCAAAATACTAGAATCAAGCCACCTGAGGAAACAGCCGATATCGTCGAGCCACCAGATATAGGGGCACAACTCTTCGAGCAAGATTCTATGCTCATAGGGAAGCCTGCTCTCCAGGCGCTTATTACCATTGACCGAGAATTAGACCCATTTACTCTCGATTCTAAAACAGCCAATCAACTAGACTTGAAACGTGCTTTGCAGATCGCGATTAACAACAATCTCGATATCGCCATTTCCAAATCGGAAGAGCAGACGGAAAGGTGGAACTATTACAGTGCGCTTGGGAATTTCTTGCCAAATGTCGGCACCAGCTATCGAGAGTTCTGGACTCATGGACAAATCGGGCTACCCAGGAGCGCCTCGAATCTATTCAATTCTTTCGGCAACACAAACGGTTTAGCTGCTGGGCGGAGATTGGATAATGTGGATATTGATGGACCATTCGTCATCTCCAACGCCTTCTTCCAATACTACGGATATCGTGGCGGTCGAATCTTGTTCGGTGCCCTGCAAGCTAAACATACTTATCGTGCTGCAAAAGCCGGTCGGCAAGCCAGTTTCAATGACGCTCTTTTGGCGGCTGCGACCAATTACTACAATCTGGTTTTGAGCCAGGCTTTGTTGCAAATTCGCGTTAAAGCAGTTCAAACGTCTGAAGAACAATTGCGAGTCAACACAGATAAGAGAGAGTTCGGACTGGCAACGGAACTGGACGTTCTGCAATCAAAGACTCAACTTTCTCGTGACCGACAGGACCTAATCGACCAGCAGATTGCGCGGCGCACCGCCGCCATAAAACTTGCTGATACTTTAAATGTCGATATGGGTGCGGACTTGTCTCCATCCGAATCCTGGATCAAGCGAGTCCGTTTAATAGATCCAAAAGTGAAGGTTGAAAATCTGATCAGTCTGGCGATTTCAAATCGCCCGGAACTGAAACAGTTTGAAGAGCAGCGGTTGGCGGCTAAACGCAACATCGTGGTTGCGTCCGCACCACTTCAGCCCACGTTCGCGTTTAACGGAAATGTTTTCGGTATCGGTCCTGGATTGACTAAGCAAGAGGCTCTGTTCACTCTCGGTATCGATGCTCGCTGGGCTCTTTCCGGATTAGGCACCGTGGATGCCACCAAAATTAAGGCTGCTAAATTGCAAGCGCGCACAGCGCAGTTGCAAGCGAATAAAGAATTGGTGACTATTCTCGACCAAGTTCGCTCATCGTATTTGCAATGTCTCGACACCGATAAGAAGATAGATGAAACGACCAATGAGGTGGAGTCATCGCACGAGCAACTAAGACTTGCTCAACTGAGATTTGCCAATGGTTTGGGCACCAATCTTGATATCATCACTGCGCAGCGCGATTATACGCAGGCTCTCATCAATAAAGCTGAAGCGATAATTGATTTCAACAATGCACAGGTGCAGCTTGTACACGATGTGGGTTTAACTTCTGTCGATACTCTGACGACCGCCCAGTCGGTTCGCAATTCGCCGTAAGTCTTACGTGTTTAAACGTTAACCTAGTTGAGATCTAAATCGCCGCGCGCTCAGCATGAAGAGCGTCACGGCAAAAATTGCTAGCATCAACACATTGGGCCAGATAACCTCAAGACCGATTCCTTTCAAAAGAATGCTTCGTATGCAAATTATGTAATAGCGAAGCGGGTTCAAATACGACAGAGTTTGCAAAAACTGAGGCATACTCTGCAAGGGAGCTATCGCGCCGGATAGCTGGATGACCGGCAGGTTGATGAAGAACGAAGTTAGAATGGCTTGTCTCTGGTTTTTCGAAATCGACGCTAATGTAATGCCAATCGAGATCGCTACAAGGATATAGAGAGACGATACGGCTAGAAACAGAAAAAAGTTGCCGCGAAATGGGACATGGAAGGCTAGTAAACCGACCGCCAGGGACAGCAAGACGTTACCAAACAGCAAAACGAACAGCGGTAAGACTTTAGCGAGAAGAACTTCGAAAGCGCTCGCAGGCGTCATAACGAGCTGCTCTAGTGTCCCCGAGTCTTTTTCTCGCACCAGGGTTGATGATGAAACGAGAGAGCCGGTGAGGTTTAAAATCAATCCCATCACGCCGGGTATGAAGAACCAGGCTGAGTTGAGACCAGGGTTGTAGAGAAAGCTTATGTCCGGTCTGATTGTTCCAGTCGCTCTTGGCTCCTCGAGCCCACGTGCGAATGTGCTTATCATCTGAACGAGGTAACCGCTGGCGATACCAGCTGTGTTAGCATCGACCCCATCAATAAGAATCTGAATTTCAGCATGCTGCTTCTGTTTCAAATTTCGACTGAATTCTGGTGGTATCACCATTGATGCGTCGACTCTTCCCTGTTTCACCGCTTCGATGGCAGCATCTCTGGTCGGTTTCAATGGTGTTACGTTGAAAACGTGGTTTTGAACGACAGCGTCGAGCAGGTTTCTACTCATTGGCGTTTTGGAGAGATCCAACACGCCCAACCGGAGATCGTAGACGTCAGGACTGAGCGCAAACCCGTAGATGAACAGCTGAATTGTTGGTGGGAATATCAGAAGAAAAAGAAGTTGTTTGTCACGAAGAATCTGTCGCAGCTCTTTTTGAATTAGAGCCCATAGTCTTCCTTGTTGGAATCGCTTAAGTGGCCGCATCTCTCACCTCACGATTTCTTGATTTGCATGCTGCCCATGCGGCGGCGTGCGACCATGATGTATACGAAGGCGAATGCGACAAGCGCGAGCATCATGAGCCAGACGCCCGGCCAACCGGAGCCGCGCACAAACGCGTCTCTAGAGATGACCAGATAATATCGCGCCGGTACGATAAGAGACACGTAGTCAAATGGAAAGCGAATATTTCTTATGGGATAGAGGAAACCTGACAGTAGGAGGGCGGTCGTGAAACCGGCGAATGCGACGGCCTGGACGGCGGCGCTTTGAGTTGCAACGCCGGAGCCAATCACCAGTCCGAACAGAACACTGTCGAATATAAAAATTAACGACGCTAACAAGAACGGTGTAGGGTCACCCGCGAATGTGACGCCGAAGCATAACCATGCAAGAAACATCGTGAGCAGCCACTCCGCGATGCCGACAAACAAATAAGCGAGCGCCTTACCTCCGACCAGTTCGAGCGGCGAAATGCTGGATGCGTATGCCTGTAGTATGGTGCCTTGTTCCTTCTCCTTGACCATAGCAAGGGATGCAAGAAGTGATGGATAAATCCATAGAATCAAACCGATTGCGCCCGGCACCACATATAGTGACTCTTCTCTTCCCGGGTTAAACCAGATTCGGATGTTGGTAGTAAGAAGTGGTTCTCGGTAGCCGTAAGTCAACTGGTCAGCAAAGAAATTTGTTGTCGCGAGGATGCTATTCTTGATGACGCGAGCATTGTTGACGTCAGACCCGTCTATTAGCGCCTGAAAGGCGGCATCCGAGCCCGATTTAAACATACGGGTGAAATCCGGGGGGATAATGATAGCTGCCTGAGCCCGAGCCGGATCGACCGCATCGTGGATAGGATCGCCTTTGAAACCAATTGCTTTCATCTGGGCGTTGTTTACTAGTCGTTCAGTAAGTCCTCGGCTCAGCGGTGTGTTGTCCTGGTCTTGAATCGCAATCGGTATATCCTTTTGCTCAAGTCTGACACCGTAGCCAAAAATGAAAAACGAGAGCACCGGTAGAACGAACGCGAGCGCCACAGTCAGTTTGTCTCTGCGAAACTGTGCTAATTCTTTAACCGCTTGAGCCCAGAGACGTTTCATCGCAGTTCTACTTTCTATCCTCCGAAGATTTGCTGACTTGCGTTTTTTCCTGCTTTGATGCGCGCTGAACGATGCCGATGAATGCATCTTCCAGTGAGAATGGAATATCCTTATGTGATTTCACTTCAATATTTTCGTTCTTCAAAGCGCTAAGCAACACTTTCGTTTCCTCTTCCGGATGGTCGAGCACGACGTGCAATCTGTTTGCGAAGATTGAAACTCGCCACGGGTCAATCTTCTGTTTAATGACATTGGACGCCTGTTGATTACTCGACGTTATGATTTCTACGAGTTGCCCGGGTTGATTTCTCTTGATCTCTTCCGGCGCTCCTTGTGCGACTAATTCTCCAGCCACCATAAATCCAAGTTGGTGGCAGTGCTCTGCTTCTTCTAGAAAGTGAGTCGTTACAAGAATCGCTGTGCCGTGCCTGGCTAGCGCCGAGATCATTGTCCATAGTTGACGACGGGCCAGTGGATCGACTCCGCTTGTAGGTTCGTCCAGAAATAAAATCTCTGGCTCGTGCATTATGCATGCGCCGAATGAAAGCCGCTGTTTCCAACCGCCGGGCAGTTTGGCTGTGAGCATATCTTCCTGACCGCTCAATTCGGAGACTCTTAGAACCCACTTCATGCGCTCTTTTCGGAGTTCTTCAGGAACTTCGTAAACGCCGCAGTAAAACTCGAGGTTCTCTCTTAGTGTCAGGTCGTCGTAGAGAGTAAACTTTTGACTCATGTAACCGATGCGTTGACGCAATTTTGGATCGCGAAGGTCGCTCTTCTTTCCGGCGAGTTCCATCTTGCCTTTGCTGGGTTCCAGCAAGCCGCAAAGCATTTTGATCGTGGTTGTCTTGCCGGCACCATTGGCGCCGAGCAAGCCATAGATTTTCCCGTAACCGACCTCCAGACTTACATCTTTGACTGCGTGAAAGTCTCCGAAGATTTTTTCGAGGCGATCTGCTTTGATTGCTGAGCCGCTCTTGCCTGATTTTTCTTTCGTGAATTTAAACGGTTCCACCTTTTCAGTGTCACCCTTTTCACGTTTAAGCGTTGTGACAAAGACATTTTCCAGCGTGGGTTCTTCTTTCGTCACGTCAAGATCGTCGATACCAATTTCGGAGGCAACATCCCGGGCAATGCGCTCTCCGGTATCCAGGTCGGAAGCCAGCACGTCAAGTCGATCTCCGAAAGTTTGAACATCCGCTATATTGTTCTTTTGCTCCAGCAGTTTGTCCACAAATTGCGATTCCTTTTCAAGCATTCTATGAGTTCGCAATTCTAAGCGATGCAGCTTCAAATCTTTCTTCAGTTCTGCGACTGTGCCTACTTTGTACAGTTCGCCCTCATAGATAAGAGCCACTCGATCACAACGTTCGGCCTCGTCCAGGTAAGGAGTTGCCACAGCAATCGTGACACCATCGGCGGAGACTTCTGCCAGTAGATCCCAAAACTCACGGCGCGAGACTGGGTCGACGCCCGTGGTTGGCTCGTCCAGAAGAAGGACTTTGGGCCTGGCTATAAGCGAGCAGCATAATGCGAGCTTTTGTTTCATACCTCCTGATAGTTGTCCGGCGAGTCTGGTTTTAAACTTGTATAAGTCCATTTGCTTCAAAGACTTTTCGGATCGTTCTTTAAAGTCCTTTAGATCTACCTGGCGCAAACCGGCGGCGTATCTCATATTCTCTTCTATGCTCAAATCCGGATAGAGAGAAAACTGCTGTGTAAGGTAGCCGATGTTCAAACGACCTTCGCGTGGGGTGACGCCGTTGACTTCGACTTTGCCTGAGTCTGGCTCCATCACGCCGCCCAGTACGTGAAAAGTACTGGTTTTACCAGCGCCGTCCGGACCAATCAAACCGAATATCTCTTTCGGCCGGATCTGAAGATTTATCCCTTTGACGGCTTCGACGGTACCGTATGTGATGCGCAAGTTTTCCACGTCGATAGCCCACTCGTGCTGTTTTTCGTGGGCGTCGCCGAGCGATTGAAAAGTTGTTTGAGCGTTGTTCATTTTGCGTCTTCGACTAAAATCTCTGCGTCAGCCGGCATCCCCGGCTTTGCGAACCCTGCAGGATCGTCGATTCCGATTTTTATACCGAAGACTTGTTTGACGCGGTCATCGCGAAAATAAATGTTTTCCGGCGTGAATGAAGCCTTCGGATCGATTTCTATAATCGTTCCGCTGATTGCTTTATCCGGAGCGGAGTCGAGGTAGATGTTTGTCTTTTGCCCAACGCGAACGCGTCCAATCTCGCCCTCCGGCACGTAGCCTCTGAGATAGACCTTCTTCAGATCAATGATCGACAAGATTGTTTGACCTGCCGTCACTACGGCACCCGGTTCCACCGCCCGCGCCGTTACGGTTCCATCTACCGGACTCTCGATTCGCAGATAAGCTATGTTCGCTTTTATCTGATCGACTTCAGCTTTTGCGTTTTTGACCGCATGCTCGGCGCTCTCCAGCGCCTCAGCTGATTGAGAGACCTGGTGTTGACTGGAAGAAACTTGTTGTTGTCGAATCGGAGGATTCAATCGCACAGCCTTTGCAATCTTCAGGGCACCTAATGCCGCCACGTATTGTCTGTGAGAAGCGCTTACTGCTGCGCGCCTTGCTTCGACTAAAGCTGCCGCAGTTGAAGCATTAGTTATCGCTTCGTCCGCGGAGTCTTGCGTTACAGCTCCACGCTCCGCCAGTTTTTCGTATCGAGTCTTTCTGATGTTTGCAAGCCGCGCGCTTGCTTCCGCCTCTTCCTGATTGGCGCGAGCCTGTTCTTCCGCGGCCCTTGCGGCGGCCACGTTGGCCTCGGCCTGAAGCACTTGACCCTCGGCGTCCTGAGCTGCTTGTTTTTTGTTCAGTTTTGCTTGTTCGACAGCGTCATTGTTGACTTCAATTTGTTTCTCAGCTTGATTTTTGTCTGCAATAGCCTTGTCCACAAGCGCGCGTGCTCCGCGCAGTTGTGCTTGAATGTCGTCGTCGCTTAGTTGAGCGAGAAGCTCACCAGGCTTGACCAGAGCACCTTCGCGAACGGTAATCTCTTCGACCCGACCAGGAATTTTGGCGCCGACGTTTACTTCGTAGCCTTCTATGCGCCCGCTGACGAATAACTTATGCGGGTCTGGCCTGGTCATCCACTTATAAATTCCGAAAGTTGCAATCGCACAAAGGACTGCAACTACTCCGACTATTATGAAAGGTTTCTTCGACCTGGGCTTATGATCATCGCTGCCATTGGATTTCGTCGACTCGATGCCATTCTCACTGCTGTTTCGATCTGCAGCACCATCCGTTCCGCTCTTTGCAGGCGGGGATGTCGATGAAGAATCCGATTGCTGTATCGGCATACGGTCCCAATTTACACAAGATTGATTCGATGCCATAATTATCATACCGTTCGGTATGATTGTCAAACTTGCGGCTGTTTTTGTGACACAGGCGGCAGGTTTTTGTTATATATAAGGGAACTGATGAGTTCAAGTAAGCCTGCAAAAGCTAAGACGCAGGCAAATCTATCCCAATATTCGCAGACGAAACGTCAACAGATTGTCGACGGAGCAATTCGCGTTTTCTTGAAATACGGCTATGCCGATACCAGTATGAATCGCGTTGCGGAAGAATCCGGCGTGATTAAACAGACAATATATAGCCATTTCAGCGACAAGGAAGGACTCTTCAGAGCGATCATCGAAACGCTCACGTTGGAGCACTTCCGCAACGAGTTTGGTGACAATCTTAGTTTTGAGGAGTCACCGGATGTGGTGCTTCGAAGAATTGGGACTGTTTTCATGCAGCGAAAAGACGACCCGTCTTATATCGCGTTGATGCGGACTGTGATTGGTGAGTCTGCCAGGTTTCCTGAGCTTGCCAGGCTGTACGTCAATACGGTAATTGGTCCCGCGAAACAGGCGCTTTCAGCGTATTTCGCTGCGCAGAAACAGCTGCAGATATCTGAACCGGAGGCAACCGCAAGAATTTATTGCGGTTCTATCGTCAGTTACATAATGACTCAGGAAGTGCTGCACGGCAACGAAATAATCCCATTTGACAGCGAGCGTTTTTTGAACACACTGATCGCCATGGTCCTCGGTCAGAAGAAATAGTTCGTTTGTTCAGCAGGCGGGCTCGCCAATGCGATCGTGACCACGCTTCTTAGAGTCTTTACTTCCAGGTAAAATTCGCGCCTTTAGATTTGCTATAAGGCTTTTTTCTGAAGGCGATGAGGCTGTACCGTTCGGCGGAAGCCAGGCGCGCTTCACCAGATGCGATGCCAGCATGCCGATAAATGAAAAGGTTATATTGTACGAAATTGCTGTTGTCACGACTGCGATACATCCGATATGAGTCCAGAAGCCGTGTTTCGTATACAGGCACATGACCGATAGTCCGGCGATCGACGGAAGTAGGATCGCGATAAGGGTCATTGAAGATGCCACCACGAATGAGCGGCCCCCGCCAGTTAGACCGGATGCAATGCCAAAGCCCAGACCAACCAGAAGGTATGTGAGAAGGTTGTGTGGCAGTTTTGCGACGTTAAGCAGGAATAGAACGAGGGGAAAAGCCAGCAAATAGGCTTGCGTGACCCATAGCGATGTTCTAATCGTGCATCGGCGCCGCAATAGTTTAAACGCCTTATAACCTATAAACGCTCCTGTGCAGCCACTGAACACGGACACAAAGAGATCTGGATCGAGGTGATTGAAATCGATGTGTGCGCGATACCATTCATAAAATAGTAGTGAGAACAGACTCAAGATGCTCAAAACGGCGATCCAGATTTTTCCGCCATTGCAGTGCGACATCCACAATCCATACACGAAGCAGAAGGTGAATGGAATTGTGGCGGCGCGCTCGAGGGGGTAGAGGTCTGCGGTTGGAAAAATCAAACCGAGTCCGCCTGCCATTTCGGAGCCCGACCATGCGAGAAACAAAGTTCCAAGGGAGACGGCGACTGTGGCGTTTATCAGTGCGAGTGGGAGACCTTTGTGGTTGATCTTCAACGCGATTGACTGGTCGCCTGGATCTTTGCTGGCAGGTTTGTTGGGCTTGAGCGTCATAAGTCTGTTCTCATGTTGAAAGTAACGTTCCGCTGAGCCAGACCGTATCCACAGAGATCGAAGATTTCTCGGTGCATTAGTCGAGTTCGCGGTGGGTTGTTTATGGTATTTTTTGAGGCGTTGCTTTCACAAGTCGGTTTGCCGCTGTCGCCGGCGGTTTTCCACACTGAGGCGCGCTCCTGATGCGGCTTTCGTGTAAGTACTAGTGAGAATGGTGCTTGAGAAAACAGAGACTTCGATATGACTAATTACAAAAACGTAGAGGCACTGAGAGAGTTTGATACTCCGCTTTTAGTTGTTGACCTTGATGATGTAGAAGAAAACATCGATCGAATGATGAAGAGGTTTCTTCGCTTTTCGAATGTTGCAGTGCGACCGCATCAGAAAACGGCTAAGAGCCCTGCTTTTGCCCGAATGATTTTGGAACGTGGTGCGAAGGGAATCTGTGTTGCAAAATTGAGCGAGGCAGAAGTTTTCGTGCGAGATGGTATCGACGATATTCTAATTACTACTGAAATAGCTGGTGAATTGAAACTCGCTCGGTTAATGGCATTGCTCAAGCACGCGCCCAATCTGAAAATCGTCGTCGATAATCGAATGGTTGTAAACGAGCTGCAGAAGGCAATTCAGGCGGCCGGCTACCGAGGAACGTTGATAATTTTGATCGACTACAACGTTGGGCAGGATCGAACAGGTGTTGAAACGGAAGAAGACGTTCTCTCGCTTGCAAAATCAATATCGGAGTGTTCCTTTCTAGAACTGATCGGAATCCAAGGATACGAAGGACATCTTCAACATCTCGATTCTAGTACCCGTGAAGCCAGATGCCGACAGGCAATGGAAAAACTTGTGTCCGCAGCTAACGCATTGCGGGGAAATGGTTTTGACATATCGGTTGTCACCACAGGTGGTACCGGTACGGCAGAAATTTGCGCTTCCGTCGATGGTATCACTGAAGTTCAGCCCGGATCGTTCATCTTCATGGACGTAGCGTATAGAAACGCTACTGCGGGAGCATATCGCAATGCGCTGAAATTGGTTTCGACCGTGATAAGCAAACCGAGCAAAAATCGTGCGGTGATTGATGCCGGCACCAAAAGTTTGTCAATCGACATGGGGAACGCCGAGCCTTGTGAGCGTCCGGACTGGACATACCGTCCCGCCGGAGATGAGCATGGTGTGCTGGAATCCGCGACCGGCGAAATCGACCTAGTCGTCGGCGATAGAGTTGCTCTGTGGCCCTCGCATATTGATACCACTGTCGCTTTGCACGACTACTTTCACGTTGTCCGCGACAATGCCTTCATTGGCGCGTGGCCGATCGCCGCTCGAGGTAAAGTACAGTAGCGCGATTGCGCAGACGTACAGGACCGGCACCCAGCGATTGAATCGCGAGTTCATGCTGCAGTCGAGTCGTCGAAATGTGTTTTTCATTTGCCTTATATAGGACAGAAAGGACCATCATTGTCCGCGATTCTGCTGAGCATCGTTTCGATTCTCGCAATTTCGTAGATGACTGAATATTTGTCTTCTTCGTTGAGTTCGTTGAGGGTTCTGCTTACACCCTGAAAGCGGGTTCTAAAAGTAACGGGTACCATTGATGCCAGACCGAGTACTTCCATGGCAAACCTCCCCGCCAGTGGGCTTCTCCCAGGCGCGCCTTAATTGCTTGACAACAACAATGTAAGGCTTGGGATATTAGTTGGCAAGAGTCAAACATTTAAGCAAAAATTTTAAGAGAAACCCCTTGCGTTTTTGTTTGTATAAGCAGGATAAGCACTTCGGGACGCGCCTTTAGACATGACTGCAGAGACGTAAAAACGGCACTTGCGGCGGGAGTGGTGAAGTCACGTATGTCAAAAACTAATCCGGTCGATCTTTCTTGTTGTTAGTAGGTGACTTAGATTGATTTATGTCATGTCCACGTTTTGCAGCATACGACATAGACTCTGTCATAGATGACTTGAGTGCCTGCGCTACACCAGCGGGCATCCAGTCTGGCTTTAGCGTTTTAGCTTTCTCAGCGTCTGCCAATGCCTTTTTCTTGTCGCCGGACGCAGCATAGAGCTGCGAACGATCTAAATAGATCTCCTGTTTCATCGGCGTCAAGGTTGCCGCTTGCGTCATGTCATCAATGGATTTCGTCAAGTTTTTCTGCTTGAAATAGCAAATTGAGCGTAGTTGGTATGCCTTCGACAAACAGTACTTTGCGTACTCCTGGCTCTTATAAGCGATCTTTGAAGAAGGATAATTGTTGATGCCATCGGTTAGCGTCTTTATGGCGAGGTCAATTTTTCCCTGTCGCATTTGCGATGAGGCTTGGTCGTTGGCATTATCCAGTTTGCTTGTGTAATAGCCTTGCTCACCCTCGACGTAGTACGGTGCGAGTGCTTTTGCTACGGTGCTTTTGGCATGCGCCATGGTCGCTTCGAGGGTTTGTTTCAACTTTGGGTTGTATTGAAAGGCTAGTTTTAAATCTTGCGCAGCTTCTCTATTCATGCCCTTCTTGCTGAATATCAAGGAGCGCCCCATGTATGCCCTCCAATTTTTTTGATCGATTGCAAGTGCATTGTTGAATTGGTCGATCGCTCTGTCGTACTCTCCAAGAAACTGATAGGTTGAGCCTAGTTGTACCATTGCGTCGACGTCGCGCGGATTTTGTTTCAAACGCTTTTGACACATTACGCGAAGTTCGTCGAGCCGTTTGGCGTCGATGTTAGTTTGTGTAGACACCGCAGTCGAAGCCGTCTGAGGTTTGGTCGCAAACGCTGCATGGTCGCAACTTGCTATTAAACCGCTCACCGTCATAATCAAAATAGCTTGCTTGTGCATAGCGCCTCACTGCAACACGCGTGACCAGCCGTCCAAGTTTAGAGCGCTCGGACCGCAAAGCAAGATTATATCGCGAAAGCCTTACCGCCTGCGAAACCGTCTATGAACCGGCTGCGTATCGTAATGAAACTGTTGCGGCGCGACTCGATGAGGTGTGATCACTGGTCTAGTTTGCTGTTCCTTGGCTGGTTCGTGAGTCGCTTCGGTCTTTCCAGCGCTTGGTTTTGAATCTCCAACCGGAATCCTGATCGCGTCCTTGCCGTCGTGGAACTCGATTTTCATAGTGGGTTCGCCTTTATCGTTCAGCTCTCTGCTGATTGCCGAAACCGATTTGCGCGTTTCCAGTCCATTGCCGATCTGAGTTCCGAGTTGAACTTCTCCCGGTTTGAATTTGATTCCGTCTTTGCTCAGTGAGAAATCAATTTTGTCATCCATGTAGAGGTTGGCTTTCACACCAGGAATCTTGGTATCAATCGACATCCGGTTGTCTGCCAGATCGAGTGAACCTTCGAAGACACCGGGCTTCACTTGTTTCAGCTTTGCCGATTTGACGTGCTCGTCCAACGATCTCAGTGTTTCTTTCGCCTTCGCCTCAGCTGTTTCACTACCCAGCAAACGACCATTCAAGCTGTCAGCCGCGAAATGCTGCGCCGATAGCACCGTATTTCTCTCCGGCGACTTTGCCGTCATTGTATTATTTTGCGTATCCCAGACCATGCCTGTCGTTGACGTACTTGTCGAGCCGATATTTTTGGTTCGGCCGAACAAACCTGTGCGCGATAAAGATGCCGTTCCATTAATGCCTTGAATGTTGGAAGCGTTGACTATATTGTCGTTGAACCCGAGGTCCAGGCTGAATTTGTCGACTACGCCTCCTTTCGGGGTTGCCGAGACTCCGCCGAACGGACCGAAACCGCCTACGGTGACATTGGGGGGCTGCATATACACATTCGCAAGGTCACCGTCGATATGAAAACTATTTTTGCCGGTCTTTTGAATTTCAAACGATTCTACGTTTTTCAGCATCTCAGGAGCGTTGCCCAGGAGATTGTCGAACATACCCATAGTCGATTCACCGCCTGCGATACCAGTCTTTTTCGGCTCCTCGATCACCTTTCCTTTGCCAGTCTCGTCGAAACTTACTTTGCTGACTTTGGGACCGTCGCCTTCTTCGACGCTAATATTCGTATTGTCGTGATTCAGCTGTCCACTTCGGCTGTCGAATGTGCCTCGACGTGAAACCTCAGTGTTGTCTGCGAGCGTTGTTGTCGATTCCAACCCGGTCATCGCGCGACCTCTGTACTGCGGCTGCGTGAGGGTGTAAGCGCCGTCCATTCCGCGCGAATACATGTTGCCCGCGTACGTACCGCTCGTAACTAAGTTGTGGAAACCTTTGTCGTCCACAGCCGGTTTGCCGGACCATTGTGTCGAGCCGGCGCCGCCGTATGGCGAGGGCTTGCCATCAAGGGTGGTGCTTTGCCAGGTCGCGAATCCATCTTTGTTTGCTGCATTTACCCTGGTGTGACGCTGGTTGAACGGTGTTTCGTAACTGGTAATTTGATTATTGGAATCGTACTTGATGTTTTTGTAAGTCAACCCGTCTGGGTTGTTTGCAGTCGGGGCGGTAGTGAAGGCGCTAATTTTGCCGTCAGTCACATCGTATGAGGACCCGTCGCCGTTCTTGTGTGTATATTTTGCAGGGTCATCACCTTCTGCCGGTGGCGCCACGCGTCCATTGTCTGCTGGTCCACGCCACTGTTTCAGATACTGTGCGTCTTGTGCGTCAAGATTTGCTTTGCCTTGTTTCGCTTGATTGACTATGCGCGCGGCTTCTTGATCTCCACTGAAAAAGCTGCCGATGGTCTTCGCTATTTCGTTCGGTTTGAACAATCCTGCAAGCTGCTCCGGCACTTCGGTTATGCCTTTGACCACGTCTAGTGTGGCTGCTGTAATCGGGTCTGTGCCGGTCTTCTTCTCCTCTACTTTAGTATTTCCCTTATCGGCGTCTTTTGCCTGACCTGCAGGCTTCAAATCCGTGAATTCTTCGGCAAATGGATTATCAAAAAGGGAATTCTCAGCTACCAGGGAGTTGAACTTATCAGCAAATGGATTGTCACCACCTTCGGTGCTGAAGTCTAGCACCGCCGGTTCTTCGGATTTTGCTCCCCAATTTACTGCACTGGGTCCGAATAATGTTTCTGAATAACCTTGAGCGCCACCGGTCGATGAGGCGGTTTCCTTTGCCTCAGCGCCGACACCACCGGCAGTCTCGGTTGGTTTGACGTCCGTGCGCGTGAGTTCCGATTCGACGTAAGTCGAGGATGAAAATGAATCCAAAGGTTTACTTACCGCAGGCTTGTAATCAGAGCCTGCTTCCACAGAGTTATTTCTTGTTGTCATAATTTTGGGCTGGCTCCCCAACTAGCCGAGTACCGCGGTTAGGATATTACTCTGGAAAGTGTGACCAAAGTGTATCCAAATCGGTAAGGCTTTGGTATTACCTGGTTCTCTGGTAAAATCGCGACGGAGTACCCATTACAAGGATGTTTTCTTGAACGCGCTCGCTCTTCCTGCCGCAATGGAAATTCTTGCTGTCGCGCTCGGTGGCACATTCGGCTGCGTCGCACGTTTTCTAACCAGTTATTACGCTAGCGCCTGGTTCGGCACTACATTTCCGTGGGGCACATTAATCGTAAATGTGATCGGCAGTCTGGTAATCGGATTTGTTGCCACAACTGCGCTTGCCAAACCGGGTTTGATCGATCCGAATCTGCGCTTTTTTCTGATTAGTGGCTTTGCCGGAGGTTTCACCACGTTCAGTGCCCTCGCTTTTGAAACATTTGCACTTTATCAAAAGGGTGAGCCAATGCTTGCTTTCGCGAATCTTGGCGGCAATCTGCTTCTCGGATTCATAGCTGTTGTGGTCGGCGTTATGCTCGCCAAATTGTTATAAGCGGTTCAAACCGCGCAGTGTTTTTTCCTGTACATTCCTGGAGTACTCATGAGAGAAACTGTTGTAATGAAACGTCTGATGATTTTCATCGACGAAACCGATCGCTGGCACGGTAAAGTTCTCAGCGCTGCGCTGGTTGACCGGCTTCGCAAAGAAGGATGTGCCGGTGCCACGGTCGTTCGAGGCTCTGCTGGCTTCGGCGGGCACCAGAAAATTCATACTGCGAGCATTATGGATCTATCTAGCGCCTTGCCTGAGATCATCATTGTGATCGACAGTGCCGAGCGAATCGAGGCAATTATGCCGACTGTTGAAGAGATGGTCGCTGAGGGACTGGTCTGTCTCGACGACGTAGAGGTCGTGAAGTTGTCGAAGAAGCCCGGTTAGTTAGCCGCCTCTTTTTAACGGCGGTGGCACGAACAGCTGCGGCGACGGCGGCGATTTTTTCTTTACCGGTGCGGGAACAAACAATAGCGCATCTCTCGACTCATGTGTCTTTTTCGAGCTGGCTGCTGGTTTGCTTTCGGCGGAGGTTGCAGCGGCCTGCAGCGGCGGTGGTATAAACAGAGGCGGCCGTAGCTTTTTCTGTGAAACCAGCGGTGGTGGCATAAATAACGGCGGTACAATCTTTTTGGTGCCGGTCAATTTTGGTGGCATGAATGTGGGCGGCGGCAAATAAGTAATTGCGGCTGTTGTGGAAGGTACTGTCTTCGCTACGAATTCGACGCCGGGATGGTCTTTGTACAGTAGCGCCAGCGTGTTATTGTCGCGCTTTGTTGGCTCGCCCGTTTGTTTGGTCGAGGATCTGAAATACATAACGTCATAGATGTATGTGGAATGACCGAGACCGAGTGCGTGCCCAAGCTCATGCATTACAACCGATGCGCATTCGCCGCTTTCCACATTGCGTTCCGGGTTGAAAGGATCAACTGTGCGAATTTCAACATCCGCGTTTGTGATTCTCTGGTTTTCAGTCGATAGATGCGTAATTCCCGTTTTCAATCTGTCGTTATCGTTGCCGAATAAGCGATCTTTGGTCCATGACACTTTGATATCGGCTTTCGATTTGTCCTTCGTCATCACATAATTGATTTTCTTTCCGGACGCTAGACACCAGGCATCAAGCGCTCTGGGTACGAAGGAGGGAAAAGAATTTTGGAAACCTTTCACACCTGTTCCCGGAGCAATGTAGACTCGAAGTGGCAGGCGTGCTTCCGGCCATGCCACCACATGGCTCTGCGATCTCAATTGCGCGAGATAATCCGGTCTTTTATTGTCCTCTAAGTTGAACTGCTTGCGGTCGACCTCGAGTTCGTGCATGAAAGTCTCAGCCGAATTACGGGCAGTAGTGTCTGTTTCCATCGACGCATATTTTTTCAAACAGGCGATCGCTTCGTCGAATTTCGCTAAATCCTGATACGCGATCGCCAAGTTATACATGCAGTTTTTGTCAGTCGGATCCAGTTCTAAAGCCTTTTTTCCTTCGACTATAGCCTTCTCTGATTGACCAACGGCACGATAAGCGAACGATTTGCACGAATGCACGGTGGCAGAGTACGGCGATGGATCCTTCAAGGTTTCGCTATTCAGATACTTCAGCGCTTCCTTGTAATTGCGACTCTCCACGAGCTTTGACGCCTTATTTAAATCTGCAAATGCACCTACCTTCTGCAAAAAATCTTGAGCTTGTTTTTTCATTCCCTGATCTTTTGTGACACGAATGTAGGTACGCAGTTTATCCAAGCACTCATCTGTTTTATTCATGTCATTATAGATAAGCGCGGCTCTATAGATGGCGCTGGACTCGTTGGGGTCCAGTTTTAACGCAATTTCGGTTTCTGCAATCGCCTCCGAATACTTCTTCTGGTCTCGGTAGCAATCAGCGAGATCGAGTCGGATGTTCACGGAGTAAGAACTTGGTCCGCAAGCAAGAGCATCGCGCAGGGCCTTTTCCGCAGCCGCATAGTCATGGCTCGAGCTTAGCGACTCCGCTTTCGTGACGAGATCGTAGACCTTCTTTTCCGTCGCATAGTCTGCTTGTGTTTTCATCGCAAAGCACGGCGCTGCGATAGAAGCTAGCACTGTTGCTGAAGACAAAAACAGCATGGTAGACAAGACCAGCGCCTTTGGCGCTTCTGTTAATTTCTGCTTCTGGTGTTCAACGCGCGGTCTAAACTGCATCTCGCTCATCACAGTCTGCAATCGAAATTCTAATGGAAATTCATAAGAACTCTTTTCCACACTAGCATGTCAGGGGGATGTGCGCTCGATGCCAATAGGTTAGCCCTGATTGTTGCGAAGTGAAACCGTCCTGCGTTAGTGCTTGTGTATGTCCGAAAGGGGTGAATCTGGGCGGTGTTTGGATGTCTTGGCTGTCCCGAACCGGTGTTGTTGACATGAGTCTGAAACTATGACACTTTATTTCCTGAAAGACCGATAGATAGAATATTGTCAGTCGCATTGAGCGATGTTACTACGGAGTTCCGAATGATTGATCAAGGACGAAAAAGCGATCTGCACGATCTCAAGATCGCATTGCAGGTGCTGGGTCACGACGGTCTCAAAGTTGCCATACCGGCTATCAGTACGCTCGTTGGGTTAGCGACCTGCGCGGGGTTATTCGTGTGGTCGCTCGGCGAACTACAGAAGTTCTCGCCGAATCAGGTGGTTCGAAGAATTGAATTGTCCGAGCAAAACGGCACTCCTGTTAAATTTAAACCGATTGCGCCGGTACGCCCCGCGGCAGCTGCGGTTGTTCGCAAAGTCGCCAAAAAGCCTGTAAAAAAGGTGGCAATTGCAAGTCGCGCGCCACGTCAGTCACGTGCGCGAACCTATGATTCTTATTGGGAAACGGATAATCCGACCGGTGGTCGAGTTACGCGAAGCAACGGTTATTCCACCGATTATTCCTGGCAGTAGGCTTCTTAATTTGCGACTGCAGCTGGTTTCGGTTCGCTGATGATTCCATATAGTTTGACATCGGCATCTTCGAAAATCTCAGGTTTCACCGAACCGAGATGCAGGAAGTGCGGTGTTTGAAAGTGTTTATCGAGATGAGCTTTTGTTTCCCAGTTCTCGTGGAAAAGAAAAACTCGCGGATCATCGAATGAGACGTGCAAGTCGTAGTTGATGCAACCGGGCTCTTTATGCGTCTCCTCGACCATCTTGAGAAGCTCTTCTTTGGCGCGAGCTTCCATACCTGGCTTCGCGACCAGGCGCGCGACTACTGTGACCTGCTGGGACATCGATACCACCTCCTGAATGAAGGCTAAATTATCGCAGAACTAGGAAACCAAGAACAGCGCTTCGTTCGTGGCGGCGAGGTGTTTTCTCGTAATTTTCGCAAGACTGAGACTCGAACGAGTCGTTGCCTGCTGTTTCTTCAATTGCTCATGGAGAAGGTTGCGCATCGCAGTTATGTATTTTTCCGGATTGTCTGAGTCCATAAGATAGCGATTAACTAAACGGCGTGCGACGAAGAGCTCGCTCGACGTAAGAAGCTTTGTCGAAACCAGTGCGTAACCAATTGTCGCTTGAGCAACTCTGGCGATTTTAGTAAGTTCGAGCAAACGATTATCGTTAAGTACCCCCGACTGGCAAAGCAGTTCGCCTAGCATCAAATCCTTTATACGGAAGGATGGTTGTTCTTCAACCGGGTTCGACTTTTGTTTTAGGGTTTCCATTATCTTGCCCCCTTCGGCTTGTTTTCTTGCCACCACATTTGGTGACAGGCGATTGAGCCATCAGTGCTATGTTAGACAGACGGTTCCACCGGCAAGTTTCCATTTTTAGCGCTATATCTCAGAAGATAATTCTAAGGGAGTCCCGCTTGAAAACCGCATGCCTACTTGCTCACAAGCACCGAAATAGCACGCAGACCTCGGGTCGGAGATGGATGCTGAAATCGATCACAATTAGTCGAGAAATCGCAAAACTACGAGGGGCGCGCGTGATGCGGCTTTCGTTGCGCTGATTGAGACCACACCTTGATGTTTTATAATGTATGCATTGTATATTCTTCGCGTTGGGCGGGATTTCGGAATGGCAGACATCAAGAGTTCGAGCAAGTACGCGCTCACAGAACCTGTTCTCAAGCTGCTTGGCGAGCACGAAAAACAGCCGAGCTTTTCAGGGATATTGGATAGCGCGTTAGTACAAACAATGCTCAAACTTGAGGGCAAACCGATCGAAGATTTGCTCGTCGGTCTTCTCCCTCGGGCTGCCTCACGAGCGGTAGTTCCGATAAGCAACTACTACGTCGGAGCCGTGCTGCTTGGAGCGAGTGGTTGTGTTTACTTCGGCAGCAACTTCGAAGTTCCCGGTCAAGGATTGGGTTGTTCTATCCATGCTGAGCAATCAGGTTTCGCCAACGCTTTTGCACACGACGAGACGGAAGTGAAGATAGTCGCTGTAAACGCCGCGCCGTGTGGACACTGCCGGCAGTTCATGACTGAGTTTTCGCTTGACGTGAGCATGAAGATTATCATTAAGGAAACTGCTGAAATGACGCTGGGCGAATTTCTTCCGGAACATTTCGGTCCAGCGCATCTGGGCAACAAGCATGGTGCCTTGCCTCCAGTGCAATCCGGTCTGACTTTCGTTGAATCCGATTCTTCAAATTCGAAGCTGAAACAAGCGGCACTGAATGCAGCAGCCAAAAGCTATGCGCCTTATTCTAATTCGCCTTCCGGCTTTGCAATACTGATGAATAGCGGTCGCATTCATTCGGGTTCGTATATCGAGAGTGTTGCTTACAATCCGAGTTTGCCGCCGCTTCAGTCGGCGCTGGTTTCACTCGTTCAATCAGGCGATAGTTTGACTGAGATAGCCGGCTGTGTCCTGGTTGAATTGGAAGGTGCCAATATCACGCAGCAGGATCTGTCCCGAGTCGTTTTAAAAGGACTTGGAACGGCGGCACCATTTTCTGTTGTGCTTGCCAGAAAGTCCAGCTAATCCGCTTGCTCTCGTTCAGTTACAGACTGCTGCCGTTGCGATTTCATAGTTTCAAGCAGCGGCGATGTTTGGGATGAAACAGATATATCAGCTTTTGTGATACCGCAGGTGGTGATAGCCTTGGTTATGCCATGCCAAAATCATGATGCCGATATTTCGTTGAACGACTCAATCTTTAGTTGGGATGCTGAGTTCCGCCGTGCGTGAAATTTGACTGAAGGACTTGTATCATTTCGGCGACTGATATCAGTTTCTAATGATCAGAATTTTTTGCACGAAAATTGAAACTTTTTTCCCTGCCGATAACAGTTGATGTTATGCCGATAAGATTCTGAAAACGGCTCCGCATCTGTGTTATCCACGCTGTAATCGATGGTAATACCATTCTGAATTCGAATTCATAAAGGCGTTTCTCTTTGCAGCTCTGCATGTCTTCTAAACTGGATTTTACAAATTGCCACTTCACCTGACGACTTCGAGAGGGCTGTTGTGATGAACCTTTCGGTATAGTAAACCGCGTTACTGATTGTTCGGCATGGATTCGATGACCCGACGCTATGTCATCCCAGCTGATTGACAGTCAGGAGAAAAAGTACCGTTTGCGGGCACTTCATCTGGACCTTGAAGATCACTTGCTTCAGTTCAAGCTTTTTCTCTCACTACTTAAATCTGCGACGAGCGCGTGCTCTTTGCAGAAACCTAATTAAGGAGTTAACGATGAAGAAAGTAGTCCTATCCACCATTCTCGGTACCAGTCTCCTCATAGGAGTTGCCGGGGCGCAAAATGCTGGGGCAGCGACGGAAGCTGGTTATACAAGAGGAAAACTTTTCAAAGGAAGAGTTGCTTATCAGGTAGAAAAAGGTGAGAACCTCTGGCTTCAAAGGAAATATGATGAAGCCGCTGATGCTTTCCGCAAAGAGATGAAGCGCCATCCGCGCAACCTTGATGCGACTGCTGGACTCGGAATGTCTCTCGTCATGCAGTACAAACTCGATGGTGCCGACGAGCAATTCGATAGAGTTCTCGATAAACAACCCGATAACGCAATCGCGCACACCGGAAAAGCGTTTGTCGCATTGAACCGTATTCAATCATCTTCTAAGACTTTGATCGACAAGAAATCAGAGCTTCTGACCACAGCAGAGACCGAAGCGAGAGCCGCTATTGACGCCGATCCCGCGTTCCCTCAAGCACATTACGCGCTCGGTTGTGCTTATAAGGAACAAGACAAACTTGGCGAAGCGTACGAGAAGTTCAAAGAAGCGATCAATTTAGATCCGACTTATTCGGATGCCTACTCGCAAATCGCGATGATCGATCTACTTAAGAATCGCCCTGTCGAAGCCGCCAATAATGCTCGACGCGCAATTGAAAATAACACCGCAAACTCGACTGCGCATTATGCGTTGGGTGAAAGTTTGGTTCAACAAGGCTCGATTGACGCTGCACTGAAGGAGCTAAACACAGCACTTTATCTCAACCGCAATAGCGCACCTGTTCACATCTCTCTCGGTAAGGCATACGAAGCTCAAGGTAACGCGGACGCCGCTTTGAAGAACTACGAGCGCGCAGCTCTGATAAAGCCTGAGATGAAGGAAGCCTACGAGAAGATGGTCAATTTGCACCTTGCACTTGGTCAGCAGTACGAATCTCAGAATAATACTGTCGGTGCTCTCAAGGAGTACCGCCAGGCTAGCCTGATCGATCCGCATCATCCCGAACCATACATGCACATGGCTGCACTCCGCGAAAATCGTGGTGATATGGAACTTGCAATTGCTGAATTGCGAAGTGGCGCTGAAATCAATAGAGAGTCACCAGAGCTGCAACAGCGCATCGGTGAAGCCTCTTTGAAGGTTGATAAAACCGATGATGCTATCAAAGCCTTTGAAAGAGCATTGACTTTGCGTCCTCAAGACCCGGCTCTCGTAGACGGTTTGAGTCGTGCGTTCTACGTCAAAGCTACGAAGGAAACATCCGGTTCATTCCTCGCCTCCAACGAATATGAAAGCGCGAAAATTTCACTGGAGAAAGCGATCAAACTCAATCCCAACAATTTGAGATTGAGACTGGCGTCAGCGAAACTGAGAGCGTTGTCCGGTGAAGACGTCGATCTGGCATCGATTGGAACACCGACCAATGATGCAGAACGAATTGCATACGCAGAAGCGCTTCTGGCTCAAAACAAATTCGCTGAGTCGCAACAAGAAATGGACAAGGTTATACAAAATACCCAGGATCCTGTTCAAGTTGCTGCAGTCGGCGATCTCGCCTTGATGATCAAGGATCTGGATACCGCTTCACGTGCCTACAAAAAAGCATCGGAACTCGGTCAGCAAGACCGTGCTCGTCGCGGAATGACCGGCGTTTTGAAGGCACGTAAGGAAGTGACGAGACAGCTTAATCTCGGCCAAGATTTAGCGAAGAGGAATCAGCTCGCTTCGGCGGTCGACACTTTCCGGCTTGCTACCTCGGGTAATCCGCGCTTAGCTGAAGCCCGTTGGGGGCTTGCTCAATCAGAAGAAAAACTTTCGTCGAAATCGCCGGAAGGTCTTCGCGATGCCGCAACTCAATATCGTGCTTATCTTGCTTTATCACCGGAGTTGCCGGAGAAAACCGCCAGGAAGATCAATAAGCGCATTGAGAAGATTGAAACTAAAGCTTTGAAGCTCGACAAACGTGTCAACATTGCCTCAGCTCAGTAGTTGAAGGACAAGGTTGTAGCTACTTAAAGTTCGTATTCACTTACGAATACCCATGGGGAGGCGGTGTCTGAAGACATCGCCTTTTCCCTTTTGCAGCCCTGTTCCAGAGACCCTCATTTGCCATTTTCCATTCTTACGTCTCCTGTACTATCAGGAACCGCCGTTAAGGTGTAAAATCCAGTAAGGTCCGACTTTGGGAGACGGCGATGGGACAATTCATTACGAGTCACTTCATTTTGCTCGGCATCGCATCAATGCTGCTGTCCGTCGTTGCCATGCTGATAGTTCGCAAAACGATCGGCATGAGATTTTTGCGCGACCATCACGAAGTGTCTGATCCGTTGCTCGCTTGCGTCGGAACGCTGTTTGCAATTTTGCTTGGTTTCATGGTGGCAAATGCAATGACGCGCTTCGAGGAGGCTCGGCTAAATGTTGAGCGCGAAGCTGGTGCTATCAGTGACATCTACCGGCTATCACGTGGCCTGCCTGAGAAAGCTGGATTGATAATCAGGAGCGACTGCTCCAAGTACGTCAATGGTGTCATTGAAGATGAATGGCCAAAGATGGCACAGCGTAAGATGTCCTATGATGTTTGGAAACACTACGGTCAAATTTGGACCGACGTATTGAGTTACGAACCGCAGACAAACCGGGAGAACAATATTCACACGACTATGCTTTCAAGCATGGCTAGTCTAGGTGATTGTCGCAGAATTCGAGCCACGCAAATGAGCTATTCTGTGCCTCATGTACTTTGGGGAGTTGTTCTGATTGGGGCATTCGCGACTGGAATTCTTGTTCTTTTCTTCGGCATTGAAAATGTTGTGATGCAGTCATTTACTACCGCGCTCGTCAATCTCGTATTGTTTTTAAATGTCTTCTTGTTGGCGACTTACGATGAGCCCTTTTGTGGCGACGTCTCCGTGCGTCCACACGCATTCGAAGTGGCGCGTGATTCCTTGAATCGTCGTTATAAAGGACTGAGTCCTTCGATACCTGCGTCACTAACTGATGAAGATCCAGCCGTCGATCCAGTTGAAACGGAGCCAGCTGACGAACCTTCAGAGGAGGACGCCCAAAAGCGCTCTCAGCTGATGAACGAACCTGTGTCCGAATCGAGCAATGAAACAGATCCAGTCGCAACGTTTTAACGGTTCGAGAGTTTGCTATGCGCTAGTTGCCTAGCGAGCCAAGCCTGCGTTGCGCGTCTTCCATGACTCTCCTGCACTTTGCCTCAGCCTCTCGGTGAATTTCAGCTTCCCGTTCGGGACTAATGGACGTGAACACTTTTCCGTCTTCATCCTGCCAATACTGATTGGCATTTGCCCTTTCTTCTTCAATTTGCTCGGTTGCGGCCTTCTTGATTCGCGCGCAATCGTTTTTAGCGGTGCGCATTATTTCCTCTTTCTTGTGATTGATAACTCGTTGAGCATCCGTCAGAGCCGGTTTTGGGGTGGCTTTCTCGTTGTCCTCGTCCTCATCCTCTTCATCATCGACACTGGACGATGATCTGCTTGGATTTGGTGCGGGGGCGGATGACGAGTTTGTCGATGTCCGTGTTTGCGACGAGTGTTTCTCAGCTCGGGCAAGTCCCTCTCGGCATCTCTCGATGATATCCGGCTTATTACAGATTTTCAGGCATAGCTCATATTCGTATTTTGCGGTCCCCATTCGTCCTAGCGCTAAATTTGTGTTCGCCAGATAATAGTGAGTTTGCCATGACATCGGGGAAAACTTGGCCGCCCTTTGTAGAAAGGGAAGCGCCTTCGAGTAATTGCCTTCTGCGTATAGTTTTGCCCCTTCTTGCAGATCGGAGGCGACAGCTGGCGACGACGCAATGGTCGCTAATGAGAAACATGAAAGAAGAAATACGGCCGTTTTTCGCATATGTTTTTCTCGAGTTGAGCGGACCGGGGCTGGGAATTTAACGGATTCCGAATTCGATCAATATACAACACCTTTCTAGATCTCGCTTACCATTATCGCTATAATGCCTGCTCGCCCCGACCGCTTCGGAAGTTAATGCAAGCACTGAAATTCAAAACTGCCTTTATCGTCTCTTCTATTTGCGCCGTTGGATTTTTCCTGTCTTCCTGTTCTACCAGAGCCGAGACCGGTTCTGAACCTCGACATGCGCAGCGCGCTGTCGACAATTACAATAAGAAACATGAGCGGTTCGTAAAGGCCGCGAAGGAGGGTAACATCGACCTGCTGTTCATCGGTGATTCCATCACTGAATACTGGTTAAGCGACGGTAAATCAGTTTGGGACTCTGAATTCGCAAAATGGAATGCAGGTAATTTCGGAATTTCAGGTGACACTACATATGGTGTACTCGCTCGATTGAACGAAGAACTCGCAGGTATCAGCCCGAAGGTCACTGTCCTCATGATTGGCACAAATGATTTGTCTCATGGTGACCCACCTGAGACAATTGCGAACAATATTGGGGAGATCGTGAAGACGATAAAGAAACGTTTGCCCTCTACAAAGATTTTAGTGCTCGGTATTCTCCCTCGCGGTTACGCAAAGGATCGGGTGCGCCGCTCTATAGAGAAGGTCAATGAGATTACCGCAAAGCTCGACAACGGGAAAGACATTAAGTTCTTAGACATAGGAAACTCGTTCGTCGATAAAGCGGGAGATGTACCTCTGGAGGTCATGCCCGACCTTTTGCACCTGTCTGCTAAAGGTTACAAAATCTGGGCTGACTGCATCCGAGATTATTTGACCGAGTGGTTTGATTAGCGAGATTTTTTGTCAGCGGTCTTGTTAATCAATCCGGCAATCGAAGCTCCGATGATAGAAATCGCACCACCCAAAACGACCGGGACAAAGGCTATTCCAGTCGCCACCATGCCGATGGAAGTAGCTGCGCCACAGGCTAAAATGAATTTGAATTGCTGCTCTTGCTGCGAGCAGCCTTTCTTTACGTGAAAGTTTTTGCTCTGAAATGTGAGTAAGCCGCCATCCAGGACATAAACCTCACGACCCAACTCCATGGCTTGATATGCGGCTTTCCGTGCAATGTGGCCATCTCTGCACACCAGAACCAATTTTTTGTTCACGGGCAGGATCGACAGTTTGCTTCGAAGGTGTTCGAGGGGGATGTTTATCGACTCAGTTATGTGCTCTCTCGCAAAGTCTTCGGCACGGCGGACGTCCAGGAGAATGACATTATCTTGAACCGCCTGGTCGTCCAGGTATTTGGGTTGAACATAGGCGAGACGAGGTTGCATGTGCTCAAGGCTCCGTGTCGCACAAAAGAGAAGTTGGTGAGATAGATGTTGTCAGTATTTATTTAGCAAACAGGTGGCGCTTCGATGCCTAGCTGAAGCTACTTATAGGCTGGAGATTCGCTACTCGAAAAAGAAGATAAAACTTGCAACCAATAGGAATCTTTTCGAGCGAATCCCAGTCTCGTAATCGGAAACTTTAAAGTATTCGATAGAAGACACCTGGGGGGTGCTTCGTGGAGGTTAATGATAATGAGAAAGCTTCTATTACTGATGGCGGCGTCGACTACGTTGTACACGTGTTCGCTGAGTCCAGCCCTCGCTCAAACGACTGAAGATATCGCTAAAGGAAATTGCAAGCACACGTCGGATGTTTGTCAAAAGACTCTCGACTACGTGAACACCAAGAAGGGGAAACTCGGAAAAGCAAACGTGACTAATGTTTTGAAAGACTGCATCACCGCCTGCGATGCGACGGAAAAGTTTATTACGCGTGGATCGGCACTGCAGAAGAAGTCTGCTGCCATGACTATTGACGCATGTAATCAGGTTGCTAAATCTTGCGATCAGTTCGGCGATGATAAACAGATGCAAGCATGCGCAAATGAAGCTAGAAAAACAGTAGGCAACTTACAGAAGATCACGTCGATGTAGATACAGTTTCACTAATCGCGCCTGGAGTCAGATTATGGGAAAGAACGGAATAGAGGTTCCGTTCTTTCTTCGCGTTGGTTCTTTCTTCGCGTTCGTTCGTTCGTTCTTTCTTTCTTTCTTTCTTTCTTTCTTTCTTTCTTGAAGACTAGCTGTCGTCCTCCTCGTCCGGCGAGGTGCGGGCGGCAAATTTCAAGGACTCGGAGAGGCTCGGGTAAACATACAGAGAATCCGAGAAATCTGAGAGCCGAGCATTCAACCGCATCCCGAGAGCTATCTGTTGAGCCAGATCTCCAGCAGACGGACCGACAATAGTTGCACCGAGCAACTCGTCATTTTCAGCGTCGCTGATGATTTTTACAAGACCATCCGTGTGCTGCATCATTACGGCGCGCGGCACCCATGTGAGCGGAATAGATCTAATCTGAATCGAATAGCCTCGTGATCTGGCTTTCTCTGCGGTTAGACCAACGGTTGCAATCTCCGGTTCTGAAAATATTGCTCTTGGTACCACTCTGCGGTCAGGAGTTTGTCCACCAATCTCTGAGAATGCGTTATGAATTGCCGTCTTCGCATCCATGACGCCAACTGGTGTGGCCATTTGATTGCCGAGTTCCGGACCGATAACGTCGCCACAAGCATAGATATTTTCAGTGCTCGTGCGAAAGTGTTCATCTACTTCCACGTATCCGTCTTTTGCGATTTTTACGCCGGCGCGCTCTGTGTGAATATGATCGGCATTTGGCTGTCTACCTGTTGCGATAAGTAATTGTTCTGCGCGAAACTCCTTACTTTTACCTCCGACCTTCACACGTATTCGGTAATCGCTTGTCTTCGATTTTTCCACCGATTCGACTGTTGCGTTTAAAACAAGTTCTAGACCCTCCTCTTCTAAGACTCGCTGTATTATCTCTCCGACTTCAGGCTCATAACCGTGGCTTAGCAGTCGCGCGCTGCGCTCTACCATCGTCACCTTGGTGCCGAATCTAGCGAACATCTGTCCAAGTTCAATCGCGATGTAGCCACCACCTACGATGACCAATGACTCAGGTAGTGTTCTCAGCTCGCCGGGCTCGTCAACTGTGAGCAGATCGCTTGTAAGGTACCCGGTCGTCTCTAGACCGTCAATTTCCGGAATCAGGGGCCTACTGCCTGTCGCAATTAGTATCTTCTCTCCCCTGTAGCGCTTTCCATCGACCTCTATAGTGGTTTCATCTGCAAAGACAGCATGACCGCGAACTAGCTTAATACCTTCGTCATCATATATGGTGTCACGTTTCTTCTCTCTATATTGACGCACAATCTCGCCTTTTTGCTGAATGAGATCTTCGAAGACCAGCTTGGATTCAACGCATTCTATGCCGTAAAAGCGAGGTCGTTTCATTGTGTAATATGCTTTTGCCGCCTCGATCAAAAACTTAGATGGCACACACCCGTAATTCAGGCACGTACCGCCTAGTAGTCGCTCCTCTGTAATAAGAACCGTTTTGTCCAGTTCTCTTGCCACTTTTGCGGCGGCAGCTGCGGTAGAGCCTGACCCCAGGATCACCACGTCGTATTCGGCGGCTTTTCTCATTTAGTTTCCTCTGCAAACAAGAGAGTGATTACTGGATGGATGGGTTACCAAATTTGTTCCAACTCTCTTTCGGTAAATCAGGGAACAAAAGCCGGAGGATGCTGGTCCCGTAGGCAAAGCTAATGGATGAATCCAAAGGAGTGAGTTTTATGGCTACTAAAGATAAAGAGACTTTAGAAGAGAAAAAGGACAAGGGTCTCGAAGAGAAACAGGACCAGGGACGAAAGGGCGACGACAAGGATAAGCTTGAGCGTCAGGAAAAAGACGTCCAGGAAAAAGGCAATCAGAAGGATGACAAAGAAGAGGGCGGCTGCTGCGGTGGGTAACGACGTGATAAGCAGCACGATGGGCACCGGCGTTTCGGCAATACAAGAGCCAGCTCCGGTGCCTAAACCTGAGCCGGATCCAAATCCGGACCCGGCGCCAAAACCGACACCGCCGCCGATACCATCGCCAAATCCGGATCCGGCACCGAATCCGGTGCCGAGCCCGGCGCCGGTTCCGAATCCCACTCCCCAACCACCAGAGCCAGCTCCGCTGCCTCAGCCGAATCCTGATCCTGATCCGGCCCCGGTACCGCCGGTACCAGAGCCCAGACCTGCGCCGGGAGAGGATAAGCCAGCGCCGTCGCCCCTGGAATAAGGTTTTGAAACGATAAAAGGGAAAGTGAGAGAACAGACGAACATAATTCGTCTGTTCTCTTTCAATAGATGGGATCCAGACTGCTCATATTTTGTTTAAAACAAAAACGCACACGTGGTACAACGTGTGCGTTTTTAACCATCACAGGAAAAACCGTAGCTATAAATGAAAAAGTCCTGCGGGCTCCGATATCTCAGTGATCGTTTCTGCGATGTCCTGTTCATGCGCCCGAACTGTGATGTCTGCAAGAGAGACGATTCCTTCTATATGATTTTGCGAGTCGACGACAGGGACCCTGCGGATCTGGTGCTTTTGCATGAGTGCCACCACCTTTTCTACATTGTCGTCCGCGTTGCAAGAGATGATTTCCTCTGACATGCAACTTTCGACGCAGGCGACCGTCGGGTCGATACCCAGTGCCACAATGCGAAGGCAAAGGTCGCGGTCCGTCACTAAGCCGATCAACGTCTCATCTGTTTCGCTCTCTATAATAGGTACGATCCCGACATTCAAATTGCGCATAATGCTAGCCGCTTGTTGCGCCTTCTCTTCTCTGCAGCAGCAGGTGGGCGCCGCGGTCATGATCTCACTAACTTTCATAGCTGTGCTCCAGGTGCCTTATGAAAGTTACTTAGCACATCGTTGTCCGTCTAATCTGCGCCACGTATTGATCCAACAAACGAGATTACGCGCTCGTTTCTTTAACGGCTATAACGGTTTCATGCAAGAAAGATTCGCAAAGGGGGGCGCCAACGTAAAGCCTAACCAGGTGCCGCTTTATGAGGCTATGCTCATGTTCCTTAAAAGTTTCGATTCCGGATCTTTGTGCTACAGGATAACTGAGCAAAATTTTGCGGTTTGCTCTGAATCCAAACTTCAAGTACGCGCAAAGAGGTGTTTTTAATGGAAGGCCCGTGTAAAACTCTAAAGAGTAGACGTGGAAACTACAGTGATTTGAATGACGCTGACCTTATTGTCGCCTGTCAGCAAAATGATCCGGAAGCGTTGAACCATCTGCTGGATAGACATCGGCAAACTATTGTCTCGATGGTTTACCACGTTGCGCCGGATTGGCTTGATCCATCGGATCTGGTACAGGAAGCAAACATTCGTATATGGCGTTCGATCGGCAACCTTAGAAATCCGGATTGTTTCAAGAGTTGGTTGCGCAAAATTGTGACAAACCTTTTCTATGATGAGCTTCGCAAGCGCCCCCGCGATGGTCAGGTGCTTTCGATCGATGAGCCAATTACTTCAGATAACGGCAACGAAGTGGCGACTCGTGAGATCGTAGATGGTTCTGCACAACCGGAAGACAAGCTGCTTAACAGCGAATTGGCTGATGCCGTCGCGAATGCATTGTCTAGTTTGCCAGGACAATTTCGCACTGCAGCTGTGCTGCGTGACGTGGAGGGCTTATCCTACGAGGAAATCGCTCAGCTGACTCAGACAGAAATCGGAACAGTAAAGTCCAGAATCTCGAGAGCTCGAATTAAAATTCAGAAGCGGCTTTCTTCTTACCTGAAAGACGCGGCTTAATCCGCAGCTTGATTGGGGTCAAGACCGCGGCTGTCAATCCTAGAGCGACGGATTTCGCTAGATCCGTCGCTGCCACATTGACAAACTGGGCTCAAGACCGCGGCTGTCAATCCTAGAGCGACGGATTTCGCTAGATCCGTCGCTGGCACATTGACAAACTGGGGTCAAGACCGCGGCTGTCAATCCTAGAGCGACGGATTTCGCTAGATCCGTCGCTGCCTCATTGACAAATGGTTTAGTGGGACTCTTTCCGACTGACGAAACTAAACTGCGGAATCTGTCAGACCAGCGGAGTCGTTTTCGGCTTTTCGCGGAGGTCAAACTTCGGATAAAGAAACCAGAGTATTGTGAACAGAATCAACGCGCCGATTCCCGATGAGACGGCCGTGATTTTGTCGGTGGTTATGAGCAGGGCGATGACATAAAGATCAAGAGCGATTGATATTGCCAGTGGTATCATACCCAATGTGATACAGGTGCTGGCGATGCGGACGAATTTGTGTGAACATCTCCAATCCTCGGTTTGTCGGTCGTAAGCGGCGGGGGTCATGGTGAGCGCAATTGATATCACCGTTAGACCGATTGCGATAAGGTGAAGGACCTTATCGTCATACCCCACTTTTTGATCAAAAACCGGACTGAAAACTGAAATAAGCTGGAAACCGAACAACGTTTGAATGCCAGGCAAGGTCATGCGTCCTTCCTGGAGAGTAAATTTCGTCTCGTCGCGTAGCTCCTGAGTCTCGTTTTCCTCTCGAGATTTGGCTCGTTCAAGTTTTTTCGATGTACTGACCATTCGGGCCCTCCGAAACTACGCGAATGTAATTTCTTCCTGCAAAGTAGCACAGCTTTCAGTGACTGATTACGCGCTTCTTGCGAATAAACATGTGAATTTGAGCGATTGCTGGCAGAGCCAGATCTGCCAAGCGTAATTAGTAAAGGGTCATAGCAGATATAATGGGCTCGACGTTAGCGAAATTTAGCACGAGGAAGCAATCTACTTTGCGCGGTCTTGTTGACAGTCTGCGTAGTTATCGATGGACAGTTCTTGTTGTCGTCGCATTCGCATTGTTCATCGATTACATGATGTATGGGTTGGTGGTGCCGCTGACCCCTTACTCGCCCGCGAAGATTGTGGGCGAGCAACAGATGGGTATACTTTACGGGGCTTACGCTGTTGGCGTACTTCTCGCCACGCCGCTTTTCGGACACCTTGGCGACAAATATGGCTGTCGCACTCCGATGATAATCGGTGTTGTAATGATTTCGCTTGCGACACTGCTTTTTGCTCTTGGCGACAGTTTCTATCTCTTAGTCGTTGCTCGTGCGTTTCAAGGTGCGTCGGCTGCAGCCTCCTGGACTGCCGGTTTGGCTCTGGTTGCTGAGAAGTATCATGATAAGCGGGTTCAAATGATGGGACTTGCGATGGTTGGGAGCACGGCCGGCTCGATTCTGGGACCGATGATTGGAACCTGGTTTTTCGAGATGGGGGGTTACGCGCTTCCCTTTCAAGTTGCTGGATGCTTCATTGCTTTGGACATTTGCATGCGAGTCCTTCTGCTTCCTAACCATCCCGCAAAGAATGAATCTTCGGCAGATCTGAGAAGCTTACTTCTGGACAAAACTGTTGTTAGCGCCGCCTTTGCGGTCGCACTTGCGGCCTCTGCTTGGGGGCTTCTGGAGCCACTTCTGCCACTCCATGTGACCTCGAAACTGCATGGTGCACCGCATGATATCGGACCGATGTTTACGGTCTCGACCATTGCGTATGGCATGATGGCACCTGTCGTTAATCTGATCGCCGAGAGGTTTTCAATCAAAAAAGCTATTTGTTTTGGAATGGTGTTAATGGCAATTTCTCTGCCACTACTGGCGGTGTTCCCCAGTATCTTATGGACTGGCGTAATTCTATGTGTAGTCAGCATGGCATACGCTTTTGTTTTGAATCCAACCTCTGCGGAGTTGGGAAACGCAGTGGACCGAAAAGGTATGAACTGCTACTCCGCAGTCTATGCTGTATACAACATTGCTTATTCGCTGGGAATGATTGGTTCTGATTTCTTTGCCGCCACCTTTGCGGAGCATTTGCAGTTCATTCAGTCGTTGCAAATTATGAGCGTGATTTTGTTGCTTGGTCTACCTGTCATGCTTAGAGGTGTAAGCGGGGAGCCCGAACGAATCTGATATGATAATTTTTTTCCGCCCGGTGCTTGAATTATGACTACTCTCGATCAAACCGATGAACTCCTGAAGTTGCTTGACCAGGGTATTTCTCTGCCGTCTCGATGGTATACGGATACTTCAATCGCCGACATGGAAATAGATTTGATCTTTCGCAAGAGTTGGCAGTACGTCGGCTCGATTTTCGAGATGCGCAACATTGGTGATTTCGTGACAGCTTATGTCGGAAATATTCCAGTGGTTGCTGTGAGAAACGAGGATGGCATTCAAGCGTTTGTCAACGTTTGCCGTCACCGCCGCCACGAAGTCATGAAAGGATGTGGGCATTCTACATCAATGCAATGTCGTTATCACGCCTGGACCTATGACTTGAATGGTTGTCTGAGAGCGGCGCCCAGAGCCGATCGCGAAGACGGCTTCAAAACAGAAGATTATCCGTTGATCACGGTGCGGACAGAATTGCTGGGACCGTTTGTATTCGTCAATTTTGACAGTGACGACAAGCCCGTTTCTCATTACTTTGGTGACGTTTTAAACATCATCGCCGATAGTGGCATCGATTTAAGTAACCTCTACTTATGGGAGCGCTCCAGCTGGGAATCGAACTCGAACTGGAAAACAATGCTTGAGAATTATCTCGAATGCTACCACTGTCCCGTCGCGCATCCCGGCTTTAGTGCGGCAATCGATGTGGATCCGGATAGCTACAAACTCACTTCTTATCCATACTTCTTCAGTCAAGTCGGCAAAGCGCGATCCGGTGAATCCAAAGCGAAAGCACGTTTGAAAGTCTATGACACAACCGGCGAAATTCAGGAGTCCCAGTACCACGTCTTGTGGCCTAATTTCACCATCAACATCAATCCCGGATTCCCAAACTTATCTGTTGATGTTTGGAATTCAAACGGACCAAACAAAGCACAAGGTTTTTCAACGCAATTTTTTGCGCCGGGTGTCGATAAGAATTGGGCTGAAGAGTTGGTTCAATTCAATACGCAAGTAGGCCGAGAAGATGATGATTTGACCGATTCCGTTCAACGCGGATTGCTTGCCGGTTTGCCTGAGCAGGGGCGATTTCTCAAAAGTAGTGAGCAATTGATTATAGACTTTCAAAAACTTGTGGTTAACGCACTATCGCGAAAAGGTAATTCCAAGACGACAACAGCTTTAATTCTTGTATTCGCGCTGTTTATTTGTTCTCATGGAGCGGCTCTGGCTGAAGAGCTTTTACCAGGCGCCGAATTGTCTCTTCCGAGTTCGATCTTAATAGCCGCATCTGAAGATGCAAAAGGTTTTTCCGAAGGAGATTTTCCGAAGCGGGTCTGGGCGAAACCTAAATATCGAGAGCTTGCCGACAAAGTGCTTCTGGATTGGACTAACAAAAGGTATTCTGCTGCTACCGAGACAGCGAAGAGTCTGGCTCAAAACGTAAAGTTCAAGCGGGATGAAATAGAGCAACTCTCTGCAATTGCTGATGCAAAACTGGCCGGTGGAAAATCGTCAGAGGCCGGATCACTTGAGCTCATTGCATATCAAGGCGCGAAGGTGGGAGGTCGGGTTACCGCAGACGAGGCCATCGTCAGGTTGAATCGTATAGCTTCGACGATCATGTCGGAAAAGACAACAGAGACCGATCGATTATTTGCAGATGACCTCGTAGGTCAAGCGCTGCAAACTCGAAAGCTGGCATCGGAAATATTAGACTCTGATGCTCCATTGGTGCTCAGGTATGCACGTCTGGAGTTTAGTTTAAAACGCTACGCGAGTGCCATCAAGGAGTATGAGTACTGGATTGGGATTTTCGAGAGCAAAGGGAAAACAGCTCCTGATGATCAACTTTCGGATGCGTTGGCAGAACTTGGTATTGCATACACCAGTCTGAAGAATTTTCCAAAAGCTGAGGCAATGTTTCGTAGAGCTTGTGATGTAACTCAGAAGCTGAATGGCACCACTGTAACACCGGTAAACCAATACGACGTCGAAGACTTTCTGATCTTCAATTTGCTCACGCAGAGTAAGTTGGACATGGCGAAGGAGAAAGCTCAAGACCATTTAAAATTCAAAGAGAAAACACTTGGTTTCAACAATCCCAAATTGGCTGATGAATTGAACCGCTATGCGGATTTGTTTGAGCAAGCAGGTGAAACATCTTTTTCATTTTCGTTACGAACTCGGGCGGGTAGAGTGTCGCAATAAAAGGACATGCGCTCCGCAACCGAAGCGCATGTCTTTGATAGTCGATAATCGAACAGTAACTATTCGACCTTCAGACCAATTCTGGCGCGGCGCTTGTTGGTGTCGGAGATGTCTTCCTGCAAATCAGCGCTAAGTTCGTTGAATTTCTTTTCGATCGAACGTTGGTTGGATGCAGAAAGTTTGCCGTCTTTTTTCTTGCGAAGTTCAAGATTGGCGATTCTCGACAGGTCTGCACGAAGGTCTTTGACCTGATCGTTGGTCAGTCGTCCAAAGTCGTATTCCGACTGAATCCGTTGATCGAGAAGTGCTCTGCGAGCGGCATAGTCAGTTGTGGCGACGAGAACCTGTCCGTTCTGAACGTAAACACGCTCACCGAGAATAGGAGTGTATGCTGTCGTCGTTTTGATCATCGGAGCGAGCTGGTTGCCGATTACATTCAATCTATACGCAAGCGGCGCTGCTTGTGCTAGTGTCACAGAATCGCCGTTCTGTCTGAGAACAACTTCCTGAGCTGCTATTTCAGCCAGAGCCGCCTTAAGTGGCTGAATCTCCGTGACTGCGACAACATTTCTCGAGAGGGCATCTGCGATTTGTTGCTCTAAGGCTGTTCTTCGTTCTGTAACTTTGACGAGAACGTTTGATGCAGGAGCCGTGGTGATAGCTACGAGATTGCCGTTTGCATCAGTCGTAGCCACAACCTTGCCGCTGCTTCGTTCTGCGATATAGTACCCCGCCGGGACTTTCACTGTTGCCGAGTAGTCGGCGAACACTTTGCCGGTGACGGGGTCTACTACCATATAAGGTACGCCAGCCGGCAATGCGAATGCGGGTGAAGAAACTGTAGTAGTTTCCACCAGCGTCGTGTCTGCTTTCGCTGCCGGTGACACTGCGACCAACGCCAGAGTGGCTGCGAAAAGAATGCCAAAACGTGTCATCATTTTTCCTCCAAAAAGTTTCATATTTCCACCCTGGTCGAAGGGACATCCGGGGGACGCACTGCTTCTCCTCGCAGTTTGGTATGTGATGCAGTCGAGTAGTCTGTGCGTTAGTGAGTATGTAGCACTGACCTCTAAAGCAAGTGCTATGTAGGCGGAACTTCTGTGAGGGCGCGGATTATGGATAGGGCTACGGATTCTTTGTGGTTGGCTGATGGCAGCCTGCCCAATTTCGACTCGCTTGGAGCCGATTTAGAATGCGACGTTTTAGTAGTAGGCGCAGGCATCGCTGGTTTGTCAATCGCGTATGCGCTCTGCAAAGAAAGTAAGAGCGTAATTGTTGTTGATGACGGCTCTCTCGGTGGTGGGGAAACTGAACGCACAACTGCGCACGTCACCGCCGTCTTAGATAAACGATATGCGGAGCTGGAGAAATGGCATGGCGACGAGAACACTAGGCTGGTCGCCGCCGCTTTGCGAGAGTCGATCGATCGCATCTCACAGATAATTATTGAAGAAAAGATCGAATGCAACTTCGAGCGCAAGGACGCTTTTTTGTTCATGGGGACAAACGGAGATCGTGATGTTCTGGACGTTGAGATGGAGGCGATGCAGCGAGTTGGTTTTTCTAACGTAGAATTCCTCGCGCAAGTTCCGCTTCCAGCAGCAAATCCTGGTCCTTGTTTGCGAATTCCAAATCAAGCTCAATTTCACGTTCTTCGTTATTTACGAGGCGTTGTGAAAGCGATACAAAACATGGGTGGTCGAATATTCTGCGACACGCATGTTAATGCAGTAAAGGATGGAAAAATTGCTGAAGCACTGACCGATAGCGGTCATTCGATCAAAGCACGCCACGTCGTGATCGCGACGAATAGTCCTGTCAGTAACCTCGTTGCGATTCACACAAAGCAAGCTGCCTATCGTAGTTATGTGATAGGCGCTCAGATTGATGATGGTTCCGTTATCGATGGAATGTTCTGGGATACAGCCAATCCGTACCACTATCTAAGGACTGAAGAAATCTACGGCAAGCGCTATTTGCTTGTTGGTGGCGAGGATAGAAAAACAGGTCAGGATGAGGATTACAGCCAGCACTTCCAGGCGCTGGAAGAATGGACGGAAGCGTTGATGCCTGACATAGGACCTGTCGAGTTCAGGTGGTCCGGACAGGTGTACGAACCTGTCGATGGAATTGCATACATCGGTCATGACCCTGGACACCGCGAAAATATATATGTTGCCACCGGTTTTTCCGGCGTCGGCATGACTCAAGGCACCTTGGCTGGAACGATCATCGCCGACTTGATAATGAACAGAAAGAATATCTACAGTGATGTTTTTAAACCGACGCGGAAAACAGTTGGTACTGTGGAAACGTATCTCAAGGAGAACGTCAATACAGCGGCTCAATATGCGGATCATTTGAAACCTGCCGACATGCAAGAAGCTGATATCGCCCCTGGTGAGGGTGCGATCGTACAGCGTGGCACGGAAAAGATGGCAGTGTATCGTGACGACTATGGTCAACTTCATCGCATGTCGGCCGTGTGTCCTCACATGGCGGCACTGGTCCGTTGGAATCCGGTTGAGGGCAGTTGGGACTGTCCGGCACACGGCTCGCGGTTCGACGCTCTTGGTGGCGTTCTTGACGGACCTGCGAACTGCGACCTCAAGTCGTGTCCTCTCACATTGGATGATGAGCAGACTGAGATGCCGCGCGATCTAGCTATCGGACCGGATGATGCGGTGCAGGCTGTTTGAGCGTCGCTAGAAAAGTTTAAACACCGCTGTTCATAAGAGCAGCGGTGTTACTGTAGCTATTCCAGTTTCCTTCGTTTATTTGCCAAAGAAAATCGCACCGAATCTCAAAAGACCCGGTGCGTTCGTTGCATTGCAGTTTAAGCTTCTAGAATTACGTAGTCTGTGCAGCCAGGGTACTTCCGCCATCGCCTTCAATCTCTTTCTTGCGCTTGAAGCTATCAATCGCTTTCTTGAGCTCGGTCAGAGCGACCACGACTGAAGTGACTACTGTTATTACGGAGACAACTGTTTTAATCGTTCTGATCATAGCTAGCATACCTTCCCATTCCCTTTTATCGCGGTCAAAAAAGTGGACGCGGTTTTTTCTGCATAGTTCCCAGTGTTTGTCGAAAAGCTGATAGAATCAGGTCTTCTGCCACCGGCAACCATCGCTCTCAGCACAGAATTTTTCCGATTGTCCAGTAAAAGCGAGAACAATTTCTCGCTCTTTAATCTTGTAATAGCATCAATTGTTCCTCTTGACACCACTGTGAAGGTCGCATGCTATGAGAAAGATAAGTTTAGAAATCTTAGTTCGCCAGTCGAGCCGTTATTCCGGGACTGACGATATTCTTCCAAAACGCGCAGTCCTTACTGCTGCGGTTTACCCAGTTGACGGTGATGTGAGGTGGTGATGATGGCGGTTTTCAGCAGCACGGAAGAATTATATGTTGTGATGGAAGCGCTATGGAACTGGATTAAAAACAATCCCCAGATTTCCGCTGAGTTGCTCAAGTCCAAATTAACCGTTCGATTCCACTATAAGAACCCCGACGGAAGCTTGACGATTGATGGCTCCGATGGCGAGGAGATTCGCATCACCAGTGGTGACTGCGAGAAGAAACCGGATATCGAAATGTTTATGCAATCAGATTTCGCTCACCAATTTTGGCTTGGTAAGGTCAATTTACCGCTTGCGTTGATGTCCGGAAAAATTGTGTCGAAGGGGCCGGTTAACAAGGCGCTCGCTTTGCTTCCTGCGGTGGAACCGGCTTGGCAAGCCTATTCGGAAATCGCTGAATCACGACTGAAAAGGATCGCTTAGACTCTTCCCGTTTCACTCCGTTGTTTTTTTCAATTTTTCCATATTGTTTTTATGCTCGAGGATGTCGGACCAGATATCGCCCTTTTTCTCGAGTCTCTTCGGCACATTCCAAATTGTGAAATCGGTCGGATAAATTTTGGGCAACTCTTTCCAGTCGACAGGTGTCGAGATGGTCGCCTCGACCGAGTTTCTGGCAGAATACGGAGAAGGCAGTGTCTTGCCCCGTCCGTTCATGTTGTGGTCGAAAAATATTTTTCCAGTACGCTTACTGACTGACCATTCCATAGTGACTTCTTTGGGGTGTTGTTTGAGAAGATGCCGACCGATTACTTCTGCAATCGATCTGACCATATCGTATTCAATATTTCGCACAATCGGAACGTAGATGTGCAGCCCGGTTCGACCGGATGTTTTGACAAACGCTTCCACATTCAGCTTATCCAAATTCTCTTTTAACGCTGCGGCAATTTCACAGGTCTTTTCAAAACCTTCTTTGTGTAGCTCCGGCTCTTCGCCCTTCTTTTCCTTTCCGCTATACATGTAGGGATCGAGGTCCAGTACGACAAAATCCGGATAATTCATGAGGGAGCTATCGATGTTCGCGACGCTTCCGGTGAAAGTCGTTCCCAGTTTTTTACCATCCGGTTCCGGATTTGTTCGAGTATGAGTGGTGTGAAGCTCAAGATCGGCCAGCTGTCCCAACCAAACTAGCGTTGCAACGTTACTGCAAGTGATGAACTCTCCGTCGGACTTACTGTGCTCTGAATACAACATTATGGTGTCCACGAATTCAGGTTTCTTGTGCTCCCAGTGCTTCTGGAAAAATTTCTTGCCTTCAACGCCATTCGGATAGCGGATCAGGGTAAGCGGACGATCTTTGAGGTGGGGCAGCAGATACTCCGACACTTGTACGAGATATCTAATGTAATCGCGCTTGGTGACAGGCTCATGGTCGGCAGTTCCCGGCCACAAGACTTTATTCAGATTTGAGACTGCGATCTTATGTCCTTCGACCTCGAACTCTTCGGCATTCCCGGCGGCGTCGATTGCGTCGAGAAGCGCATCAAGCTCTTTTGTTTTTGTTTTGCGCTGTGCCATTGGTGACTCGTTAACTCCATGTTTAGATTATGAATGAGTTTCTGGTTAGTTCGTAACTTGTGGTGCCGCGAACTCGGTGGGCCATCACTACAGCAGTAAAATGTTACTTCAGCGATTCTGTGTCTGAACGATGCTTACGAGATGAAAGAGATGCTCGATTTGTTCCGCGCTTCGGATAAAGGGACAATTTATTTTTGAAACGAGAATATCTGCTTCCAATCGTTTTTCATGTCCACGACTGTCCAGTGTTGTTTTGTTGCTTCGTCTAGCGCCTTATCGAGCCGACCAACTTTGGAATCGCGATCGTAAGCATACTCACGCTCTGCATCAGTATGATGAACGATCAGTCCAAACCGCTTGCCGCTGCCCGCTGTCGTCCACTGTAACATCTGCATATCGCCGTTGGAATTTCCGAACGCGGCTATAGGACGTCGCCCGATTATTTTTTCAATTGCGATCGGTTTTCTTTCCGAATCACAGAGAAAGTCAATCTCTGTAGTTCTTTTAATTACTGGCTTTCCATCAGCATTGCTGAATGATAATTTGCATGTGCTTCCGATTACATGTTCTGGCGGAACATCATAAACTTTCTCTGTCCAGGGCCGCATGAACTCAGTGCCGCCGCCGGATACTATGTAATTTGTGAAACCGTTTTTCTTCAAATACGCAAGCAACTCCAACATCGGCTTGTAAACGCAACTTGTGTACGCTTCGTTGAAACGTGGATGTTTATGTTCTGACAACCATTTTGTCACGACATCAGCAAATTGCTCTACCGGCATGCCATTATGTGTGGTGTTTACGAGCGTCTGTGAACCTCTTGGACCAGCTTTTGCGAGCGTCGCCATATCTCCCTGGACTGCTGCCTTGAAGAGTGGATCTTCTTGAACCTCAGGATGTTTTTCGGCGTATTCTTTCGCGCATCCAATGATGAATTCTACTTGCGGATAAATTGGCTGCTCGCACCAGAGGGTTCCATCATTATCGAAAACGGCAATTCGTTTTTCCTGTTCGACGAAGTCGGCGCTTTTTTTATCGGTGACGGACTTAACGAATTGGACAATTGATTCCTTGGTTGGCCCATCATTCCATGACGCGAGATCGCTTGTGCTTTTTGCCAGGACCGGGCACTGAAGAGTCGTCGCAAATGTGCCTGCAACTGCTATAGCGATTAGCGCAAGTTGAGTTTTGCCTGTCAAGGATGTTCGTTTTTGAGCCTTGAAACCTGACTTAGAGAACGTCGGTAGGTTTGCGAACATATCATTGTTCCTCGGTTGGTTTTTCAGAATTTATGCAATGGTATCGCATTCAATGTAAAGTAGATTCCATTTACTCACCAAACGAACAAAATGTCGCAATCGCTCCGTCGAAAGGTTTCAAATTGGGCTCTCACCAGCTTCTTCGTGTTTGCTGGAGTGATGCACTTCGTTCATCCCGAGTGGTTTTTGCGTGCGATGCCGCCTTACATACCTTTTCCTCTCGAAATGGTTTTCATAAGTGGTGTATTTGAGGTACTGGGTGGTATCGGAGTGCAGGTCCACGCCGCTCGTAAGTTTGCCGGTTACGGTTTAATCGCTCTGTTAATTGCCGTTTTCCCGGTGAACATTCACATGGCACTGCACCCGGAAGTGTTTCCGCAATTCCCTGCTGTCGCACTATACGTGCGTCTCTTGTTTCAACCGCTGTTTATCTTGTGGGTCTGGAGTAGCGCGATTCGCGATCAATCTTGAGCCTCGACCGGTAGCAAAGTTTCTTGGCGGTCCATAGCGGCGCGCAATCTTGTCAATCCTTCGATTATTTCCTGGTCTTTCAGACCGCCATAATTCAAGAGATATTCTCCGTGGGGCGCGTCGCCGAGGTACATATATCGTGTGCTCGATATGCCGACACCCAGATTGCGAGCTCGAATAACCAGTTCATCATCCGGAATGTCGGTGTTGAATCTAACCAGCATGTTGATGCCGGCGTTTTCACCGTATATGGTGACATCGCTACCGAACAGGCCCTTGAGCGCTTCAATCATGAGTAAACGGCGCTCGCCATACAAAGCTCGCATGCGTCGGATGTGTCTCTCCATATGACCTTCGGTGATGAAATCAGAGAGCACTTGTTGTTGAATCAAAGAGGAATGCCGGTCGTTGAGCCACTTTGCCCGTGCAAACACGTCGATGAGGTCTTTCGGTACAACAAGATAACCGAGGCGAAGGGCCGGCAATAATACTTTTGAGAACGTTCCTATGTAAATTACCGAGGCACCACTATCGATACCAGCAAGGGCGGGAATCGGTTTTCCCTTATATCTGTATTCCGAGTCGTAATCGTCCTCAATAATAATGGTGCCCGTTCGGCTCGCCCAAGCTAGCAAGTCCAGGCGCCTTCCCAGAGACAGCGAAACCCCAGTGGGGTACTGATGAGATGGCGTGACGTACAACAGCTTCATGTCGTCAGGAGTGGAGATGTCGTAACGCGATTTAAGAAAGTCGACGCGCACGCCGTTACTGTCGACAAAAACCGGTGACAACTTTGCTCCTTGAGCGTGAAAAGCTTTCTGCGCGCCTATGTAGCCAGGTTCTTCAATACCAACGATGTCGCCTGGATCTACGAGCACGCGCGTGACCAGATCGAGCGCTTGCTGCGAGCCGTTTACGATTATGATTTGATCAGGCTCGCAAATAACCGCCCTGGCCTTGGCTAAATAATCGGCTATGGCGTTGCGCAACGGTGTATAACCCCGAGCTTTGGTCGGACAGTCCAGAAGCCACAATTGACGAGAGCGACAATGTCGTGTGAGCAACTGGCTCCAGATACGTGCAGGGAACTCGTCAAGGTCGGGGCGACCGAACGTAAACTGAATTTCCGGCTCCTCGTCCGGATATCCGAGCCAATCTTTTGATTGAAGTGTTTGTCCGTATTGCGAAAGCTGGCGTGGGCGCGTTTTTAACGTGCTTCTCTCTGGCAGTTGCTCGACGAGATCGTCTATATCGTCTGTTGCCTCGAGCAGTTCATCCGGCAGTTGACGTGAAACATAAGTACCTGAACCGCGATAGGCCTCGAAATATCCTTCGCTGAGAAGGTAATCGTAAGCCATGCTGACTGTGGCACGCGCTACGCCGACGGATTTGGACATCTCGCGGGTTGATGGAACACGTTTGCCACGGGCAAGGCGTCCGGAAAGAATTGCCCGCCGAAGTTCCTCATAGATCTGTCGGTGCAGGGGAACGTCAGAGGTCGAACTTATATTGATTGGGAAATCCATGAAAGCCCCACCTGTTGGGAACCGATTATGAAGTGGACTGGTATTACAACACAAAAGTGGTACTTCTGCAATGCCAATTTAATCGTTATTCTGTGTGCATACCTGAGGGAAGAGACACCCGACGGAGGAAAGGAACTATGAATAATCTCGTAAAAGCAACAATAACAATCGTTTTGGGTGGTTTGATTTTTCTTCAATCCCCAGCAATGGCGGCTGTTGACCCTGCTGTGTACAACAGTCTCAAGAATCGCCGAGACACCCTGGTCTCTAAAGAAAATGACCTGTTGAGAAGTCGCGACAATCTGTACCGTCTTACCGATGACCTCAGCCGTCGCAACGATAATCAACAATATAACTCCACGTTGGACCGCCTTAAGAAGGAACTGGAGTACAACTCTCAGGACCTTCAAAAGACAAGAATGGACATTCGTGACATCGAGAGAGCGATGGTATAGGAGAGGTCGTCAGAGAGCGAAAGCTCGATGGCAACTTGAATTGGGCAAACTATCACTCTTATGGATGGAGCGGGCATCGCAAGTGCCCGCTCTTTATTTTGTTATGAACTTTGGTTGCCAAATTTGACGACGCTAAGGGTGTAATTTCGCACTGATTTAAGCTATCTTTGTCGGTTGTTAATCCTCACGATAGCCGTCAGGCAACAACTGACGGGCAAGGCGGTAATGGCAAATTTCACCTGGGTAATCGACCAACGTAAGTGCATCGGTTGTCATGCGTGCACGACCGCCTGCAAGTCAGAAAATGAAGTGCCTTTGTCCGTTGACCGAACGTGGGTCAAGTATGTGGAGAAAGGCGATTTCCCAAACTCCCAACGCCACTTTGGTGTTCTGCGTTGTAATCATTGCGCCAATCCACCGTGCGTTCACATCTGTCCGACGACGGCAATGTTTCAACGTCCGGACGGAATCGTCGAGTTCGACAAGGACGCCTGTATCGGATGCAAGGCGTGTATTGCTGCTTGTCCGTACGACGCCATCTATATTGACCCGGAAAGCCACACGGCCGCAAAATGCAATTTCTGCGCTCACCGTCTCGATGTCGGTCTGGAGCCGGCGTGCGTCGTGGTTTGCCCGGAGGAGGCGCTTATATTCGGCGATCTCGAAGATCCTCTATCGAAAGTAAACCAATTAATCGGCCGCGAAAAGACTCAAGTTCGCAAACCTGAAAAAAATACGGATCCAAAGTGCTTCTACATTGGTGCCGATGAGGCTGTTTTAAATCCCGATGTTCAGACATATGACGAGTCTGGACTGTATATGTGGTCAAACCAGCGGGAAGAGAAGCACGGCGCGCACCTCGATAAGAATATTCCGTCCGGAATCTCGCTTTCATCGGCGCTTAATACCGTGACTGGTGCCCGGGTTGCTTATGATGTTCACCATGATATTCCCTGGGCTCAGTATGTAAGCCTCTACTTGTGGACCAAGTCGATTTCTTCCGGCGCATTCTTATTTGCCTGGATGTTGTGGAGCTCGATTCAATTCGGATTTGTGCCCGGACCGATGCCACTATGGTTGGTGTGGGGAGCTCCCGCAATTTCGTTTATCTACCTTGCCGTTACCGGTATTCTTTTGATAGCCGATCTCGATAGACCGGAGCGGTTCTGGTACATCATCGCCAGACCGCAATGGAAATCATGGCTTGCCATCGGCAGCTACATCATTTTGGGTTACTCTGTTTTGCTCACCGCAATTCTTGGTGCCTTCGTGTTCGGTTTCGGCATGCAAGTTTCGCCCTGGTTGTATCACATAACGATGCCACTAGCAGTGATGACAGCGGTTTACACCGCCTTTCTCTTTGCCCAGGCGAAAGCCCGGGATATGTGGCAAAGTCCGGCTTTGCCCCTGCACCTTTTGCAGCAAGCGGTTTTAGCCGGCGCCTGTGTGAGCATCCCTGCTGCCGCTTTGATGGGCAATCTTGATGCGATAGCGGACTTCGCACGACCAACAATTGTCGGGGCGATAGTGTTGCATCTTGTCCTCACCATTGGCGGTGAGGTATTGACCGAACACAGCTCAAAAGCCAAACAGCGCGCAGTCGATATGATGGTGAAGGGACCTTACAGCAAAATCTTCTGGTGGGGCAACATTGTCCTCGGTTCTGCAGTTCCATTGACGTTGCTACTGGTAACCGGATTTGCGGCTCCGTCATACTCCATAGACATGATTGTGGCTTTCCTTGGGTTGTTTGGACTGCTTGCATACGAGCATTGCTTTGTTATGGCTGGTCAGTCGGTTAGATTGAGTTAGCGAATCTGCGTGAGAGGCGTTTATGAATTTTGAGAAAAAGCCAAATGCAATAGGTTCGTGGCTAGCAGGTCTTGTTAAGAGAATTCGCTTCTCAAGGGACTTCGCGATGGCGGATGGCACCGCGGGCGGTTCCTCCGACAGCCGTTTCGGATGCAAAAATTGCGTTGACGATAATCAGGTTTTACTAAAAAACCTTGATGATGGTGTCGCATCTGATGGCATGACTGTTTCCAGTTTTGCAAAACGCCGAGCTTCAACAGTCGCCGAAGTTTCAAAAGTTGCAGAAGTGTCGGAAGTCTCCTCCGGCTCCAGTCGAGATACTGGCGAGCGCAGGGTTGGAGAGCTCGCGCTCTTTCCTCCCATGGAGAAATGGGACGATTGGCAGGAGTGGGATCCGAAGGCCTGGCCGAAAAAGGTAGCCAAAAATTACATGCTGGTTCCAACCGTTTGCTTCAACTGTGAAGCGGCTTGTGGATTGCTGGCTTACGTTGATAAAAAGACGCATCATATTCGCAAGTTTGAAGGCAACCCGGAACATCCCGGTTCTCGAGGTCGGAATTGCGCGAAGGGACCGGCGACCGTCAATCAAGTGCACGATCCTGAACGAATTTTGTATCCGTTGAAACGGAAAGGACCGCGTGGAAGCGGACAGTGGGAGCGGACTTCCTGGGATGAAGTCGTCGATGTGCTCGCCGCTCGCATTCGAAAAGCTATTCTGGAAAATCGCCGCGATCAAGTCATGTATCACGTCGGCAGACCGGGCGAGGATGTTTTTACCGAGCGTGTTCTTGCCTCATGGGGGGTCGATGGACACAACAGTCATACAAATATTTGCTCTGCCAGTGCCAGGGCTGGATACGCATTTTGGATGGGAATCGACCGTCCCAGTCCAGATCATGCAAACGCAAAGTTTATTTTGCTCGTGAGCGCCCACCTGGAATCCGGGCACTATTTCAACCCGCATGCCCAGCGCATCATTGAAGCTAAAATGAAAGGCGCCAAAATTGCTGTCGTCGATCCTCGCCTTTCCAACACCGCATCACATGCGGATTACTGGCTGCCCTCCTATCCGGGTGGTGAGCCCGCCATGCTGCTGGCGATAGCGTATCAGCTGATTTCTACGCGGCGAATCAATAAGGACTTCATTCGAAAGTGGGTTAATTGGGAAGACTATCTCGCCGAGTATAGCCCCGGAGTCGAGTGTACTTTTGAAAACTTCCTGGACGAGTTGGAAAAGCATTACAGCAAGTACACTCCCGAATTAGCTGAGCAAGAATCAGGCGTGAAGGCTCAAGCGATATTCGACATCGCCGACGAGATCGCTCGAGCCGGTACAGCTTTTTCCACACACACCTGGAGAGCCTCATGTGCAGGCAATTTGGGTGGCTGGCAGACGGCACGCTGTTTGTTTTTCTTAAACGTTTTAACAGGCTCGATTGCTACGCCTGGCGGCACATCTCCAAACGCCTGGAACAAATTTGTGCCGAAACCGATGACCATGCCCGCGCATCCTGAGCACTGGAATGAGATTACCTGGCCAAGAGAATTTCCGCTTGCATTTTTTGAGATGAGTTTCTTGCTTCCGCATTTGCTGAAGGAGGGCAGAAATACTCTCGATACTTATTTTACTCGCGTATACAATCCAGTCTGGACAAACCCTGATGGTTTGACCTGGATTGATGTTCTCAAAGACGAATCGAAGGTTGGAGTTCATTGTGCGCTAACTCCCGTTTGGAGTGAAACCGCGTGGTTTGCTGACTATGTGCTGCCGATGGGATTGGGACCTGAACGTCATGACTTGCACAGTTATGAAACTCAAGCCGCAACCTGGATCGGTTTCAGGCAGCCCGTCCTCAAAGTCGCCAAAGAAAGAATGGGAGCAGCTGCCGGCACCACCCTCGGTGCTAATCCCGGCGAGGTATGGGAAGAGAACGAGTTCTGGATCGAGCTTTCCTGGCGCATCGACCATGATGGAACGCTTGGAATCAGGAAGCATTTCGAGTCTCCGTATCGCCCTGGGGAGAAGGTCACGGTAGACGAATATTACCGCTGGATATTTGAAAACAGTGTGCCCGGTTTGAAAGAAACCGCACAAGCTAAAGGTATGGAACCACTCGAATATATGCGGCGCTACGGCTCCTTCGAAGTGCAGTCGCAAGTGTACGAGTGTCACGAAGAAAAGCTGACCGAGACAGATTTGATCGAATCCGAAGTCGAGAAGTCCACGGGGCGAATTTACAAGGACAAAACCAAAGTTAGCTCGGTTAACATGGTGCCTGTTCCCCAGCCTGGCGACGACAAAGGTCGTAAACTGATCGGCATCGAGATCGACGGCGTCGCTCACAGAGGTTTTCCAACGCCATCCGGGAAGTTGGAGATATTCTCCAAGACCCTTGCTGATTGGGGGTGGAGTGAATACGCCCGACCCAGCATCACTCGCAGTCACGTTGAACGTGCCGGGATCGTCAACGATATCGACGAGGGCGGAAACAAGCACAATGGCGACTTCGGTTACGTCCTCATTCCTACTTTCCGATTGCCTGTGTTAATACACACTCGCAGTGGTAATGCTAAGTGGTTGAATGAAATCGCGCACTCTAACCCACTCTGGATAAACCCGGTCGAAGCGACCAAAATTGGTTTAACCACCGGGGATCTGGTGCGGGTTGAAACGGAAATCGGATACTTCATCACCAAAGCCTGGGTGACTGAAAGTATTGCACCAAATGTAGTGGCATGTTCTCACCATATGGGGCGATGGCGTTTGGAAGAAGAACAAGGTACTGACCGCTGGTGTTCGAGCCTCGTAGACATGTCCGAAACAGGTCCGGGGCAGTATTTGATGCGTCAGAAAAAGGGCGTGACACCATTTGAATCGAGTGATGCCGATAGTATGCGTGTTTGGTGGAATGACGCTGGTGTTCATCAGAATCTTACGTTCCCGGTGCAGCCCGATCCGATTTCCGGTATGCATTGCTGGCACCAGAAGGTGCGGGTGGTCAAGCCTAAGAACGGAGATCAATACGGTGACGTCTTCGCCGACATCAATAAATCGCATGAGGTCTACAAGCGCTGGCTTCGGATTACTCGTCCGGCTCCTGGACCTGACGGCATGAGGCGTCCGTGGTGGCTCCTCCGGCCGCTCCGCCCGAATCCGAAAGCTTATAAAATGCCGGAATAGACTGGTTGCTTGCCTCGGAAAACGCTGAACCTTAAATCTGGCGGGCGTTGTAGTAGGTTTTTCCCGGTCCGGGTATATCTCTACTTGAGAACCCGGAGACCCAGGTATGGCAAGTCTTGACCGGCGAAATTCTATGACTCTGGACGAAGTCGGACGCTATCTGCGTGAACTTCGTAATCTCGAATCGCCCTCGCAAAATAAAGTTTGCAATTCGATTATTACTATAGACCTGGCTTTTGAGGGGACCGAATCTTCATTGAGCCAACATCTATCCAAAGACAAATGGGACCGAATAAGGACGGAACTGTTCGATATTCTGATCTCTTCGTTTCCCGGTTATTGGAACGTTTACGAGGAGGGGTCTTTGATTCCGCTAGAATTGCGTGCCGACTGGCCGGATTCCGGATACATCGAGTTCTGTCCGACCCGCTCAAACAGGCAATCGGACATCCTGCGCGCGGATCTAAGCACCATTCATCCATCCATTGTGCTGGCGATGCGCTGGTGTTGGGCGGAAGGACAAAATCAGACTACTGTTGAAAACTTTAAAACTTATCGTGAGTCTCGACTGGGAGATCAAAGCGAAGAGGCGCAAACGGTGCGCGAATTTCTTGACCGATTGTTTGAAACATGCGTGACTGAGGCTGAGAAATCTAAGCGAATTGCGCACCGTACATGGTGGCGTTTATCCTCCGAGGTTAGCTCGTGCCAGGACAAGCAGACTGTCAAAAAGCTGAAAAAGAAAATGCTGGAACTCGAGAACGTTTGGGGACTCCCTAGTGCCTGAGCCGATGGAGTCTGGTTCTGATTGATTCGAGTGATGAAGTCCTGACCGTATCAAAAAGGGCTCAGGAATACTGAGCCCTTTTTGAGCTCAACTAGATCTTTATTTGGAGCCAGACTCGGCATTAACGAGATCTGGTTTTTTCACACCCGGCAATCTTTCAATCAGCTCCTTGTCGGGCTTGCTCGCCTGACCCTTTCCACGCAGTTTTTTCACTGCTACAGACTCGCCTTTCTCAGCGGATTCCATGAGGGCTTCGATAACCGCCATGTCCGCCAGACCCTCGTGTCCGCTTGGACGCGGTTCTTTATTTAATATGATGCATTCCGAGAAGTGATTCAACTCTGGCGCAAATTGATCAGACTTCGGAGTCTTCTTCTCCTCAGCAGGTTTATCTTTGCGTGTGAGCGTGTACTTTAACTCATCGACGTATTCGTAAGCCGGTTCCACATTGATATCACCCTCGGTGCCGAGCACGCGATAGGTGGATACGGCTTGCGTACCAAAGCTACATGCGAATGTGGCGATACATTGGTTTGGAAACCGCATTACCGCTCCGACCGATTCTTCAATTTCTTCGAATCGTGGATCCGGTCCTTTTGCCATGAGAGCTTGAACCTCAATTGGCTCAGCTCCGAAGATATAACGTGCAGCATTTATACAATAGATTCCAATGTCGAAAAGGGGACCTCCCCCTCTTTCCGCCTGCGTCCTGATATTGCCTTCCTTTACTTGCATAGTGAAGGTCGAGTTGAACAGTCGTGGTTCGCCGATCGCACCATCATGTACAAGGCTGGCAACGGTCATATTTGTCTGCTCGAAGTGCAGCCGATAGGCAATCATCAGCTTCACGTTGTGAAGTTGCGCCGCCTCGATCATAGCCTTGCCTTCCTCGACCGTTACCGCCATAGGTTTTTCACAGAGAACATGCACACCTGACTGAGCTGCTTTCACCGCGTATTCCTTATGCATGTCGTTGGGCAGTGCGATGTAAACCGCGTCTACTTCTCCGCTCTTCAACATCTGTTCGTATTCGTCATAAGAATATCTTTTATCTACCGCGTAACGGTCACCGAGTTCTTTGAGCTTTTGCGGGTCATCAGATACCAGCGCTGTCAGCTCAGAAGTCTGTTTCGCGTGCTCAAACGCTGGTAGTACGGCTACTTGGGCAATGTGACCCAGACCTACTACTGCGTAGCGGATGCGTACACCGTTATGTCCTCCGCTTGCTCTTTTCTCCGTATTGGCCATATTCATTCCTCTAAACTTGCATAATCGACATTCGGGTTTCGTTGCTTCAGAGACATGGGGACCGATTGTTTGTTCCGCATTGGAGAATGAAAAGCGTACCTCTTTATAGTCATAAACGGTTTTGTGCTTCGAGTTTCCCCGCTGGAGGCGATCTGCGCTATTAGGTTGGTAACGAACAGTTTTAAGGGAGAAAAGATCATGTCAAACCAACCATCTTCATCTGACTTTGGAAGCACCACCGGTGGAGCTCTCGAAGAAGCTGGAGCCGCGAATCCACCTTCGACAACTGATCTGGATCGTTCTTCCTATGAGAAAAGTATGGAAGAGCGCATGGCTGAGTTCGGAGCAAGAATCGACGAGCTTAACGAAAAATTGGACTCGATGAAAGAACAGGCCGCTGTTAAGTACCAGGATTTGAAGGATAAACAACGCGTGGCCTCCTGCAAGTTCAAAGAACTGAAAGAGACCAGCGCTGATGCATTCGGCGAATTTAAAACAGGTATGGACCATGCTTTTGAGGAACTGTCCAAAGCGTGGGAAGAAATGAAAACTGGTTGCTCGAACGCTGCTGCAAAGTTCGAAAAGTAATTGAGGGGCTAGCGTTCGGTGCGCGCTGTATCGATACTGGTGCGTGACGGTGGCTGCCTCAAGGAGGATATATGGCTGTTAAGCAAACACATATGACTGCCGCGATGGATCGGGCTTCGGCCTATCCGCCGGCTGACGAAGTGAAGCCGTCATTCGTCTCGTACTGGTTGACCGGACTGATTGTCCTGATGGTGCTGGCCCTCGCTTTTACCGTAGTCAATTTAACGACTCAGTTTTCGAGGGATGGCATTGGAGCCGATGCGCCTATGGTTCTTCCAAACGCATCGACAATGCCCGGATCCAGTGTTCGAGATGGACGGTCTGAAGCCCTGGACAACATAGCGGGCATACCAAACGGTACCGCTGGTAGTGCGAGCACTGCGACTTCAATCGATTCTAGAATCGGAATCCCGAATACCGATCGCCTCCCGGGGCGTGATGACCATAGACCGCAACCGGTGCCGGCACCACTTTGATCCGTGCAGACTGAATAGGTGTCGAATCAGTAAAATGATTCGCAAACAAAAGGAGCATCTCTTCCGCGAGAGATGCTCCTTTTAATTATTGGGACGACTTACTACGCTTTGGCAGTCGCTTCGAGTCTGGCTTCCATCGTGATCTTCGCGTTGAAGAGTTTCGAGATGGGGCAACCTGTTTTTGCGTTATTCGCTGCTGTATCGAACTGCTCTTGAGTAGCGTTCGGTACGATTGCTTTCACGTCGAGGTGGATTTCGGTAACTGCGAAGCCGCTTTCTTGTTTTTCAAGAGTGACGGTTGCGGTTGTGTTGATTCGCTCAGGAGTCAAGCCAGCAGCGCCGAGTTGACCGGAAAGAGCCATTGAAAAACATCCGGAGTGAGCAGCAGCGATCAATTCTTCGGGATTGGTGCCTTTGCCTTCTTCGAAGCGTGTGCTGAAACTATATTGCGTTTTATCGAGAACACCGCTATCTGTCGTGATTGTTCCTTTGCCGTCTTTGAGACCATTTTGCCATTCGGCTGATGCTTTGCGTTTCATCTCACACTCCTTATCTAGAATTGATTGAGAAGGATAATACACGGCGAGGAAATTAAGTAGCGAACGGACCGCTTCACAACCGTTTAGAAACAATCTTTGATAATTCGCTTCCCAACCGCGATGTGGAAGAGTCTGTTTGTCAATTGTTAAACCGCTCAATGGCATTTCGGCACCTCACTTCCTTCCGCGCGCTATGCGTTGACGTACATCAGGTAGCAGCGAGCAACCTTGTGTTTGAGCGCTAGTCGAGAGGTGCTTTCAAAGCGGCTCCGTAGCGAATTAGCGCTGGTTTTGCTGCTCCCAAGACGGATGTAGCGAGTGGAAATATCGCACATCGTAAAAAGTTACACGAAAGATAAAAGGAGAGGCTATGTATACTCACGTACTTCGTAACAGAAAGTTTGGAGCGCTGATGCTCGCACTGGCTGTATCATTCGGAGTCAACTCCAGCGCAAACGCCGACACAATCGAAGTTCCTGTAACTTTGACTGGTGACGTTATTAAATTCGTTTCGACAACTACTGGTGCGACCGTTGACGCAGCGGGTAATGTTCTCGACTCATCCGGTAACGTAGTCGGGGTTGTCATTGATGCAAACGGTCAGCCTGTTCATCAGGTTACCGGCGACAAGATTGTTGTAATCAAACAAAAGAGCGACGATATTGTTTCAGCATCTTTATATAACAGAATTTACGACCTTCAAAATCTTTTGGCGCAGGAAAAGGCGTTAGGACACATCTCGTCTGACAAATGTGATGCGCTTTGCGCTGACATCAATAACGCCAGAGTCGATCTAGACGCCAAAATTGCTTCGGATAATGCTCTGACCTTTGATGAGTCCTTAGCGCTGGCTGCCGATCTCGACCGCCTGGCCGGTCGCGTCAAAGGTGATCTGAATGCTGCAACCTCGACGGCAGTTGTATACCAACCGATGCTGATCGTCGGCGATAGCCCTGACAAAAAGCGCATTTCGATCTACCAGCGAACAATTAAGTCGCTTGATGGCGTAACTCAAACAACTCAAACGACGACCACGACTGAACAAACCAGATAAAACATCAACAACGTCTTATCTGTGAAATTTCAAATGGCACCGTATTCGATGGCATCTTTGCCGTCTAGTGCGGTGTCTTTTGACATTAATCCTAAATGGACTTCGAGTTGAACGGTTCGTGCTCAGTCTTTCTCCTGACAAGCGCAAAATGATCACAACCGTTCTCCCCTCATCACCTACAATTGATGCTGATCTTGCAAGATGCAAAGAGTGTCGGAGGAAGCCCACAACATGACGAGTGACGCGCGTCCCGCCAGGAGAAAACAGGAAAGAATCACGGCTGAATTCAATATGCCAGGTCGGTTTGATGTTGTCAGTGGTTCTCATCAAACACTCACAGCTATGCCGATAATCAGCGTCATCGCCTACGGTCCTGAGGGCTACGTAGAAAAACAAGTGACGGACATGAGTGAACTCATTGTCTTATTTGCTAATTGGTCGGTCACCTGGGTGAATGTTGACCCCGTGGTTGAGGGGCCGGAAGCACGGTTAGTCATCGAAAAATTCGCGAAGATCTTTAATCTGCACGAGTTGGTCGTAGAAGACATCGTAAACGTTCACCAACGCTCCAAAGTCGAGGAATACGAGGAGCATTTGTTTGTCGTCACCCGGATGCTAATTGATAAGGATGAAGTCGAGACGGAACAGCTAAGTTTGTTCCTCGGGAAAAACTTTGTATTGACCTTTAGAGAAGTACCCAAAGATTGTCTCGATTCTGTGCGTGAAAAAATTCGGAAAGGTCGCGGGCGCGTCAGGCAGGAAAAGGCTGACTACTTGATGTACGCGATTATCGACGCAGTTGTTGATTCTTACTTCCCGTTGTTGACACGAATAGCTGAAAGAATCGATGAAATTGAAGATAATGTTTTGGAAAAATTTGAAGAGGATACGCCGTCGGAGATGTATCAGATTAGAAGAGATGTTCTCTCGATCCGCAAGGCAATCTGGCCGGCTCGAGAAGCTCTCAACTCACTAATCAGAGATACGATTCCACTTGTCAGTGATACCACCCGTTTATATCTTCGAGACTGTCACGACCACTCCGTTCGTATCATCGATTTGTTGGAGATGTATCGAGAGGTTTGCTCGGCCTTGATGGAGGTTCACTATACGCGTGCAAGTAACAGATTGAACGAAGTGATGAAGTCATTGACGTTGATTACGACTCTCTTCATTCCTCCGACCTTGATCGCCGGAATCTACGGGATGAACTTCAATACATCGAAATCACCCTTTAACATGCCGGAGCTTGAATGGTACTTTGGGTACCCAACCGCAATCTTCATGATGGTCGTCGTTACGATCGCTGTTTTGATATTCTTGAACTACAAAGGATGGCTAAGGACGCGGTCGGGCAAACGCTAGTTTACGGCGGAAAAGAACCGGATACCGTATATGGTTTTGCATCCAGTACTGTAAGCGGTATTAGTGTCGCATTTAGTATCAGTTGGATGGTATAATCGCGGATCTAGGCTCCAGGCGCTGTGCGCCACTGTTGGTGGGACCAGTACGATTTCCGTTACTTCCAGTGGCGGCTGTGTTGGCGGCGGCTGGCGAGGGCGCTGTTCCGCTGTCCGCAGCCGAAGCTGTTGGCTGAATACCAGTGGACGAGGCTCCGGTGGGCTGAAAGCCAGTCAATTGTCCATCGTGATTGGGAGCGGTATTAGGCGCTCCGGCAATCGGCTCATTGGCTTGGTTTAATGCCGAAGCCGACATTGCCAGTTCTACAACTCGATATGGTGGCATCTCTGGCCTCTCCCTTCGAAGAAGCGGCATTGCCACGTTGTAGACTGGAATGTTTGAAATCGTTTTACCTTCCAGACTGCCCCTGTGAGCATGTCCATGGAACACAACCGTAAGAGGGTGCCGCAGCAGAGGCTCCTCCAAACGACTGGTTCCAAGAAAAGGAAAGATCGATTCCGGTTCACCAACTACGGTGGCAGCGATGGGAGCGTAGTGAAGTAGAACGACTCGGTGATCGGTTCGCAATCGAGCGAGGGCCGATTCCAGTTTCAAAACCTCATCCTGAGCCTCTCTGACGATATTCTTGATACCGTTTTCTCCCCATGCGCCGAGGGTATGACGTCCGAATCCACCTATATAACCCTTTGTGCCAGCGAAACCCACCCCGTCTATTTCTACTGACTCTCCATCAAGAACGTGGATGCCTGCACCGCGAAGAATCTTAATCACCTCGTCCTGCTGGCCCGTCTCGAAATCATGATTTCCCAGGACCGCGACTATCGGTATCTTTACCGCAGGCAACAGTTCCTTAACAAGAATCTGTGCTTCCTCAGGTGTTCCGTAGTCGGTTAAATCACCGCACAGACAGAGCACGTCGGCTTGTTCTCCAATGTTTGCAAAAAGTGGTTGATATGCCCCCTGAGCACTTTTGGTGCAATGGAGGTCACCTACCGCAGCAATTCTCATGATGTCTTTCGGCATTTCTCTATCCTTGTATACCGGAGTTCCAAGCGTGCTTATGCGAATCGTTCACATCGCTTTCTCTGAGACTCTGGCCAACCTCTCCTCTATCATTCCATACGCAAATAGCACAGACAGTCGCTGTCAAAGCTTATTGCAAGCCGCATTAGTGCTGTTTTCGCATGCTAGAGAGAAGACATGTCACATACTCAAATATTTTTGGAACCACGCACACGCCAGCTTTATGTCGACGTCCTCAACTTGTTGAACGAGTCGGGCATTCCATATCTGGTAGGCGGCGCCTATGCCTTGGCGCAATATTCAGGGATCGAGAGGCATACAAAAGACCTCGATCTGTTCGTTCTCAAAGAGGACGCCGAGGATGTTTTAAGATTGTTCGCTAAAGAAGGATACAAAACCGAAATGACTTTCTCGCATTGGCTGGGAAAGATTTTCAAAGGCGACCAATTTATAGACATAATATTTAGCTCTGGTAACGCAATTGCCGATGTCGATGAGGAGTGGTTCGAGCATGCCCCTGAAGCCGAAGTATTCGGCGTTAAAGTGAAGCTCAGTCCTCCCGAAGAAATGATCTGGTCAAAAGCGTTTATCATGGAGCGCGAGCGATTCGACGGTGCCGATGTGGCTCACATCATACAGGCCTGCGCAGACACGCTAGACTGGGACCGCCTGTTGAGGCGCTTTGGAGCGCATTGGAAAGTGTTGCTGACGCATTTGCTTTTGTTTGGGTACATATATCCTGCCGAACAAAACAAAATTCCCGGATGGGTATTGAAACCGCTTCTTCATAGGGTTGAGAACGACGCAACCACCGTAATCGAAGAAGAGGAGCCGCTTTGTCAGGGGACATGTTTATCTCGAGAGCAATACCTGTTCGATGTGGAGCGTAGAGGATACGCCGATGGCCGTTTAGAACCGAGAGGCAAAATGAGTGCTGCGGAAATCGATCACTGGACAATTGCTATCGATAGCAGCAAACATTGAAAGAAAACGTAGGATCGTATTCTGAGTTTGAAGAACGGAAAGGGCGCTGTGAGGCGCCCTTTCGATTACAGTTTGTTGCTGTCAGTGGTGAGCTCAGTATGCCAGCGGATGAGCTGTCACTTGGTATCACAGGTGGTTAATACCACGGGTGAAGAGCTCGTCCCGCTACTTGCGAATCGTTCATCTCAATTCGCACTTCATCTTGAAGTCGGTTCAATCGAGCAAGCAAACGCTGGTTTTCTTCAAAGCTCAAGAAACCGCGCGGCGAAGTCATCTGATGCTCTCTAGACTCGATCGCGCTCAGACGATTTCTGAGCATCTGATACTCTGCTTGGGTCAGCCGACCCGTGGCTCGTCCGTCTTGCAAGCGCAATGAAATTCTTGTCTGTAAATCATTGACCGCTTTATTGCTTACAGTGCCCCGTGGAGCTGCTGCTAGACCAGGTCTCGGACCGAAGACCGTATTATTACTTATCGCGTTTTGCAGTCTGACGTTAGTATCACTCAGCGACGAAGCAATTGTTTTTCCATCAGAGAATGAGAAGCGACCGTCGCGTGCCAATTGAAATTCAAGCGCTCGGTTGTTTCGAAGCTGCGCGTGAAAGTCAGCTGCTTGACCGCCGTTGATCCGACCGGCACTAACTGCTGCTGAAATTCTTCCATCGATTTCTGCGCGGTCGGCGTCCAGTTGCGACATGCGCTGCGCCTCAGCAAAGTTGACGCTGTTTCTGACTCCGCCAAAGTAGTCCTGCAGGTATGTGTTGATGTCGTTAGCGAGCACTGGCTGAGACAAGCAAACTCCCAGCGTTGCAGCTATGAGATTTATACCTAAGAGTTTTACTCCTCTAATATTCATGGTTCTCCCTCCGTTCCTGGTCAATTAGTAAGTGGCGGAATCGGATTTTCGCTCTAAATTCGAGACGCGAACAGTGCATAAGAGTTCCCTTCCAGTGCCAATCTTGACGGTTCGCAACCCGGTTTGACTTGAAATCTCAGCAAGACACCAGCTCTTTCTGTCGCGAAAGTTGTAAAAATGCAATGGAAAGTTAGAGCGGTCTAGCGAACACTGCTCCAGTGTTGGTTTTTGCCCAAGCGAGAGCAGTACTCAACGGACCCGGTTTTATCATAACCTTGTAATTCGTCTTAAGCGATGAAGCGTGCATGAAGCGAGGGTTTCCGTTTTCGTCGCAGACGACGATGCCTGTGTGTGTTATGTCCAATCCTGGTGTACTCGTGCATACGCCGACGATATCACCGGTTCTCAAACTCGATTCTGCACCGGCGATTTTGTCGATTGGAACATATCTGAGAGTTCGGCTGTTAGTCAGTGTTTCGAATTTTTTGATCTTTGCGAGAAGTTCTGGGTGAGCAGTGAGCTGTGGATAGTTTTGTGGATGTTCAGACATAAAGTGAACATTCGGTTTGTAATCTTCTGCTCCTGGCAGATCGCCTAAGATTCGCACTGTGCCTTTCTTTTCGTTGTCATAAAACCAATCGCTGGTGTAGTGCAGTCGGGAGCTGTAGTCGCCTTTTACGCCGTCCCGGTATCGAGTGAACTGAACTTCCCTCAGCAGATCCGCTGGAGTTTTACCGCCATGTTTTAGCATGCGAGCGAAGTCCAAAGTTGTCTCGAAAAACGTGACGCAATCGAGGCCGGTAAGATTTATAGAGCAAATTTCTTTGTCGAAGCTTAGTTCTAATGTTCCAGGCTTATACGGCGTACCCTCAAATTCGTGAGCAATTTTTCCCATCAATTCGCCTATGGGAAGTGCCTTCCAATCAATTGAATGCTGAATAATTCGTTTGAAGACATCTTCGCCTTGAAAGTTCTTCAGTGCGGTCCCAAAAGCCGGGAGCTTTAATCCGCTTATGGTACCAATCGCGATACCAGTCATCTTAAGAAATTCTCTGCGTGTTTTCATCGAAAGTTTTTCATAGCCATTGAAGATTCTTGCACCTAATTAAATCAGACAGAGTGGCTAAACAGCAAACACTTAATTAACTGTTTGCCGTTCCATAGCGTAAGCCAGTCCGTATTGTTATTAGTAATGTATGAAAACGGCGACAAGATCGGCTTATTTTGCGGGAAGCAGAGCGCGTGTCTCGAAACGAACCGCGGGAATCGTCGCATGTCTCTGTCTGCTGATCTACGTTCTTCTATCGCCTGTTGTAGCGATGCCGCTATACAATAAACTCTTGCTTTTTTATCCCTGGAAATATCCAAGCGGGTACTACGATCAAGCTCGGATTCGCGATATCACTCCTGAGGATGTGTACTTCCGATCGGCTAACGGGAATCGACTTCACGGATGGTACTATCAGAAACCAAAGTGTTCTAAGACGCTGATTGTGCATCATGGGCAAGGCGCTAATGTGTCTGCTTGTCAGTTCCTCGCCGGAATGTTCTTAGACTGTGACGTGAATGTGCTTCTTTATGATTATCAGGGATTTGGCAGAAGCGAAGGTGAGCCATCAATCGAAGGGCTGCTTGAAAATGGTTTGTCCGCTTTCGATTTCGTTTGCGAAGGCAGAAAGGTACCTTCGAAGAACATCATCAACTGCGGCGAGTCGCTTGGAACCGGGGTGGCCGCGTATGTCACTGAGAAGAGAACTTGCGGAGGTCTGATTCTCTATTCTCCATATGCATCATTGATTGACTGTGCGAAACAGCGTTATCCATTTTTGCTCGTCTATCCGCGCATAATGTTTCCCGCGCGCGAATTGGAATGCCGCACTTGCGTAGCGGGTAGCCATCCGCCGTTACTGCTGGTTCATGGGACGTTGGACCAGGTGATATCAATCAGTAATTCCGATGAGCTATTCGCTATGGCTACGTCGCCGAAGAAATACATGCGGATCGAGAATGACTATCACGACCCGACCAACTGGAACTATCAGCCGGCATTCAAAGGATTTATAAACTCATTGAAGTAGTTTGGGAATGTCCTGACTAGGCGACACCGGCTGCAACTATCGACAGGTCTCCCCAGACTGATTCAAGCATTGCCATGCGCTCGCGCACGGTTGTTAGCTCCTCCGGGTCCGGAGTGCAATAGGCGCGCCAGTACAGGTCCCACCACTCGCTGAATGCAATTTCGCGTCCCTGGCGTGCTTCATCGCGCAAACGCTCATGCCCGAAGACAATATCAGGTGGCATCATACAAGCGCCGGCGCACTCGATATGAAGGTCTATGAAATACTCGTGGCTTAGCCGGTCTCCGTGCTGAGCACGAACTTTGGAAACTTTCTTTACGGTCATGTCGTGAAGGTCCATTACTGGTAGCTCAAACCAATCGTCCAGTCTCCGTAGCCCTTCCGGATAGATTCTAACTAGCCCCGTCTGCGGGATTTCCTCACCGGCGCTTAGTGGCTCCTGCTGGTAGGTAAGCACTTCGATCCTGCTTGAGTAGTTCGTAAGGATTTTGTCGAAAAGCGCTTGCTGTATGCGATACCAGAGGCGGTCTGTCAGCCTTACTGCTCCGGAGCTACTGGCGTGCATTGCGCTCTTCACTGTTTTGATGGCTTCTGCGATGGCGTGTAACTCGACCGAGCCACCAGCTTTGATGGTATTGCAGTAGACTTCATAGGCGAGGTCCAGGGACATTTTCTCGCGTCGTTCTTGCTTAGCCACTTTGCTCGAGCCTCCGTGATACCTTTTGTGAGATATATACCCGGATAAAAGGCTGAGCAATCACGGTCTTGAGCGATCGAGGCTGTTTAAGCTACTGCAGAGGTACAAAATTTGCAGCGTTTTGCCTCTTTGGCAATCGTTTCCAAGCATTCCGGGCACGCTTTGTTGCTTGGAGACTCAGGTTTTGGCAAAACCGTTTTTCCTAGTAAGAATACGACGAATGATATGGTCACGAAATCGACCATTGTGCCTGCGAAGTGACCGTACTTTATGGCGTTAACTGTTACCTTGCCATCTGCATCTTTGGCGCGGGACAGTTCTATCTGTGCGTCTCTCCAATCACCAGGCGGCATTATCATGGCGATCGGCGGCATGATCAGGTCATCGACAACTGCGGACACCACTTTACCGGTAGTTGCTCCGATGATGACGCCGACAGCCAGCGCAAGCGCATTTGTTTTAAACAGAAAGTCTTTGAATTCAGTAATCATTTTCAGCCAGCCTCAAGCGAATGTTGCGGACAAGTATATGAGATACGGTACAATCGGTGGCTATGATAAAACTCAATCAATTTGCTTTAGGCACGGCGCTCAGTGCTTTTCTTCTTGTCAGCAGCTCGCAGTATGGATGTGCTGAAACATCGCAAAACTTAATTGCACAAGCGTCTGAAACAGCCGCTAAAGAGACGCTGGAAACTATTGCCAGAAAGACGCTTGACACGTCCATCAAGCCTGCGATTTTAAATCATCCTCGTTTGGTCTTGAAAAATGGCGCACACTTTCTCGTGATGGATGAGAGCGGTTTGATGCCCGACGGAACCTCCTATGGATACGGGTTGTACAAGGATGACACACGCTATCTGAGCATGCTGGATATGTCCTTGAATGGTCACAGCCCCGTGTTATTGTCCGCTTCGACTGATGAGGGTTATGCCGGTCGTTTTCTTTACGGGAATGCGGCAGACTCTGCTTCTGGTGCGGCTGAACAGCAGATCATGTTGAAGCGCGATGTAGTGGTGAATGATGGAGTTTTTGAAAAACTGACTGTCACAAACTTTGGAAACTCGGCTATAGATGTGACTCTGGAAATCAAATTTGCCAGTGATTATGCCGATATGTTCGAGGTTCGCGGCATGGGGCGCAAAGCTCGCGGACAGCTCAAAGAAACTATTTTGCCTGATGAAACAGCCGTTACCAGCAGCGTGGTTATTTCTTATGGCGGGCTCGACAACAAGGTCATGTCGACACGTTTGATGTTTGATGAAAAGGCTGTCTCTGTTCAGAAGGACAGAATTGTTTTCAAGTTTCATTTAAATGGTCAGCAAACAAAAGTCATCAACATGGCGGTAGGAACGTCTTTTGATGCGGCATTTCAGGTCAGTTCCAAAGTCACCACATTTGATACCGAGAAGGAAAGTGCCGATCTCGCTTACAAAGCCTGGCGTGACACGACTGCGCGAGTCACCACCAGTAATACCGAATTTGACCGCTTGATGGAGCGGAGTGTGCGAGATCTGTATATTTTGCGCCAACCGACACCTCGCGGAAATTGCTTGGCTGCAGGCATTCCATGGTTTGCCGTTGCGTTTGGGCGCGACCAGGAAATCACGGCGATGCAAACGCTGATGTTTTTTCCAACGCTCGCAAAAGATGTGATTGAAGTGCTCGCCGCGTATCAAGGGAAACAGACCGACAGTTATACCGAGGAAAAGTCCGGACGAATCATGCATGAACTTCGTCTAGGCGAGATGGCGCGGATGAAGGAGATTGCTTTTACACCGTATTACGGAACGGTAGATGGCACGCCGTTGTGGTTGGTTTTAGTATCCCGATATTTCGAGCAGACCGGCGATATTGGTTTCATAAAAAAGCACTGGCCCGAGATCGAACGCGCGCTTGATTATCTGAATTTAGAATCTGCATCAGGGTATTTGCGTTACGGTGGAAAAGAGGGGGCGGCGCTGAGCAATCAGGGGTGGAAAGATTCGGCCGACTCGGTGATGTATGCGAATGGCAAACTCGCAAAAGCTCCGATTGCTCTATGTGAACCGCAAGGATACTTGTATACGGCGTGGTTTAAAGCCGCGCAAATGGCGAAGGCAATCGGAAATGAAGAGCAAGCCAAAGCGCTCTCCGAAAAAGCGGCGGCTCTGAAAACCCGCTTCAATAGAGATTTTTGGATGCCGGAGAAGCGTGGCATAGCACTTGCTCTTGATGGTGACGGCAAGCAATGTGATGTTTACTCATCAAACATCGGCCATTTGCTCGCCTCAGGAATTCTCAACGAAAAAGCAGCGACTGAGTGCGCTGATATTTTGATGAGCGACGAGATGTTCTGCGGCTGGGGCATTAGAACTTTGGCTTCGTCTGAAACGGCATACAATCCAATGAGTTACCACAATGGTTCTGTCTGGCCGCACGACAATGCAATGTCAATCGAAGGACTCTGCCGAATTGGCCGAAGTGCTGATGCTCTTCGAGTAATGAGCGGTTTGTTCGAGACATCGAAGTTCCGTCCCGACATGCGATTGCCCGAATTATTTTGCGGCTTTAGCGATAGAAATTTTGATAGACCGGTATGGTATCCGGTTTCGTGTGCGCCGCAAGCATGGGCTGCAGGAAGCGTTTTTCAAATGCTAAGCGGTTGCCTCGGTTTAATTCCCGATGCGCAAAGCGGTTCGCTCCGCGTAGTTCGACCAGCTTTGCCGGAGTGGCTAGAGCACGTCGAGGTGCGGGGAATTCGAGTTGGAAAGGGAATATGCGATCTTCAGTTTGAACGCGAAAAGGATGGATCGACTCATTGCAAAGTCTTGTCGAGTCGGGATGTTAATGTCGGCGTTGAAAATTAGGCTTGGCGTTTCTCCATAGACCGTTTTAACATCCTGCCGAAAAACTAAGGGCTTCGCCAACGTTGAATGTCGGCGAAACCCAGAGATGAGAAATATTTAGGTAAGAAGCGCGGGTAGACCCGTGCTAGCAGTTCTAGCGCTTGCGGCGTGCGCCGGCGAGAGCTTCTTCTTCCTCTTCTTCCTCTTCTTCTTCGTAGTCTTCGTCATCAAGTTCGTCAGTGATGCGCTCGAGCTCGGCTTCGAGGATGTCGCTCGGATCAATCGCTTCGGTCATGATTTCGTCAATCGGATCTTCGATACCGAGTTGTTGTAAAGCAGGAACGAGGCAGCGTGAGATGATCTCGTCCAAGATATCTCCGAGAACTTCCGGATCTGCTTTTGCATCATGACTGGTCAGCGTTTCCATGTCATCCTGCATGTTCTTAAGCACTTGCAGACTATATAAAAGGTACTTTTCAGTCTTGACTTCAGGCATGTCTAAATCTCCAGTCCATTGGCAATCAGTGCTGCACTCGCGGCAGCGATGGGTCAATTATACTGCTTTGAGCCTGACTGGGACTAAGTTTAGATGGATTTGAGTTCAATAAATTGATCCATTAAATTCGTACTGAAACACTACAAACTAGGGCGTGTAGTGTGTTTCACAATATATCTTTTCGTTCGACTAGCTTGAGAATGCCGGGCTATCGATTTCCGTGGAAATAGTCAGGCTCAAGTTTTGCGAGTAGGTTTTTTCCGCTTCCGCTCTGCATTGTTCCAAATCACTGGGCGTGTCTATATCGAACCGCGCAGCCGGTGTATCAATACACATTGCGTTAGCTGATTCCAAAATTTGTTTCGCTCCTCGATCTCCATGCAATTGCAAAAGTTGATCGAACAAAGATTTTGAAAATATTGCTGGAATGCCCATGGTAGCTGGTGTTCCATAGCCTGATGAAACAGCACCGTGTTTGCCGGATTTGAAATGGTCATTCAGTAATCGAAAATGTTCTTCGTCGACGAACGGCTGATCAACTGTTGTGAACAGAACGGCATCGTAGTTTGCCGCTTTCAATTCCTTTACGGCTGCCCTTATAGAAGAAGCGATGCCTTCTTCCCAGTTATCGTTGAAGACGATGGTGGCATCCATGCCGACGTGGGCTGCTAATTCATCTGCTCGGTAACCGAGGACTACATTTACATCACCGACACCGCTATCGTTGGCAATTCGAACTGCTCGTGACAAAAGTGTCTCGCCTTGAAACAGTGCAAGTTGTTTATGACCGTTCATCCTGCTGCCTTTGCCCGCAGCGAGAATGGCAATCGCAGTTTTAGACATTGGTATCACCCATGGTGCAATATGCTGAGCGTTTCTCTGAATTTTGATACCGAGTTTCCGTTTCTATTCGATGGTGAATGTTTCCCTCAACGGTGTTTAGCGGCTTTCCACTGGCTTCCCGGAAAAATGCCAGAACCTCGCTGCAAATAGAAAGTGCTATTTCTTCCGGTGTCTCGGCACCGATATCGAGCCCGACGGGAAATTTTATTCGCTCTCTTTGTTTTTCCGCACCGAGTTCCATCAACAACTTTTGGGTGCGTTTTCTCGAACCCATGACACCGATGAATGCACAGTTGGTGTCAAGCACAGCGGAGAGGAATCGCTTATCCAGCTCAAAGTTGTGACTCATCACAATTGCGGCTGTCCGTTCCGGAGCGTTGCAAAATGATTCAACGCGAAACGTCTGGTCGTAGTTATGAATTTTTGCTCTGGTAGCGAATCTGTCCAGGTAAGGACGACGGCTATCTACAATGTGTGTCTCTATGCCGACTGAATCTGCAATGTTCAACAGTGGTATCACATCGTCACCAGCCCCGAATATGGCTAAACGGATTTTGGGTTTGATTAACTCAAAAAAGACTTTAGTCGACGCTGTGGTGAACTCAATATTTTGGTTGCTATTCGAGTTAACAACGTTGAGAGCACATGCGGCAATTTCGCCAAACAGTTCATCATTTGAGCATGCGTCGATGCTCGATACGCCATTGTTTGTGACTTCGAACAGGAACTGTTTTCCTATTTGTGAGCCATCTTTGGAGTCAAAAACAGTAGCGAGGAGAGATGTTTTTGCAGTTTCTTGGACCCGGGTGACAACCGTGGGGTAATTGCAGCTCGACCTGCTTATCGGTTGGACGAAGACGAGGATGGTTCCGTCACAGCCATAGTTGAGTCCGAAGAACTCGTCATTCTCATACTCGAGTAACAAGCATTCGGACGATTCGAACAGCTGAGTTCCACGCGCGATCAAATCATTTTCCAGGCAGCCTGCGCTGATTGAACCGGCTTGCCGCCCGTCGTCGACGAGAAGGAGATGGGCGCCTGGCCTTCTGTAGGCGGAACCGCTGACGGCTACGACAGTCGCCAGAACCATCTTGCGGCCGCTTGCACTAGCGTTCTCGAAAAGGTCAAGAATTTCTGCACTATCTCTCAAAAGAGAGTCTCTCCATCAGGAATTGGCATGGTTTCGCGGGGCGCTCAGCATAGCATATAGCAGTTCCTATAGTTTTGAGAGAAGCGATTCTGCTGTTTTTCGGTGGATTAATTATGACAGGGGTTGCCAACCGGTTTGCAGGGCTTGCAAGGTCCGGCTGCTACGGTTCTGGCGACCTGTTTTCGGCGCAGCTCTGGACCCTGTCCGTAAGTAACTGATGGCGGGTAATCAATATAGGCGATTGTTCTTCCTTATTTCGTGGAACTCTATAGTTGTTCATTCGGTTTTCGGCGATTGCTCGAGTCGACCGAATCGGTTTGGGAGAAGGAAAACCCTGTGTTTCAGCGACTAGCAGCGTGTTGGTGTGCGCTCGTTCTAACCGTTATTCAGGTAATTGCGCCAGGTCCGGGTCTTGCTACGCCTGCTCGCGGAAACGGAGCGGGCATTGCGACTAACGGACGGGGTATTAAAGCCCGGATAGGAGGAGCACCGTCGCCGACTAGTTCGACGCCGGCGCCCGCCAGTCCAATCGACGTGCCGGCTAAGAGCGCGGAAACTGCGACAGATGCTCCTCCCCAGATCTCACCCGAGCAAGCCGAAGAAGATAAACGAATTTTGCAAATCATGGAAAAGGAGCTTCAGCGCAACTTCAGCAAGTTGAAGAATGCGAATCCACCTGCATACTTTCTGGCTTATCGTGCCTCTGATTCCGAGAATTCGGAAGTTTCGGCTTGCTACGGTGCATTGTATACGCGTAAGGACAAGGTGCGTGACCGCTACATCCAGGTCGAAGTTCGAGTCGGAACGCCAAAATTGGATAGCAGCCATTCCACAGGATCGGAGTCTGTAAGCGATAACAGTTTTCGAGAGCATTGTGTGATTATCGATGGAAACCCACTTAATCTGCGCACGAATCTCTGGTTGGAGACAGAGAAACAATATCGTATTGCGGCGGAGCGCTATGGCAGAGTGGTTGCAGAGCAAGGGCTGACCTCGGATGACGTGCCATGTGATGACTTCAGCAGCGAAAACGCCACCAAGAACGTTTCCGCTGTGGTATCACCAGCATTTGATTTGGATAAAATGGAACAGATTGTTCGCAAATTGTCGTTGTTGTACAAACCGTTTCAAGCACTGGAATCGGCATGGGTCCGGTTTTCTGTCGACCGGTACAATCGCTACTTTGTAAACACTGAGGGAACATCGGTCGCCGATCATTCACTGAGTGCATTTTTCATTACTGGTGCCAATGCCACCGCCGATGATGGCGAGCTGCTGCGCTTGGAATCGCAGTTGTTCTTAGACAATCCCGATAAAGTTCAAGATCGTTATGCTGAATTCGAGAGCGAGACAAAGCGCATCGCCAACAGCCTGGTCGCTTTGAAGAAGGCTGCACCTGCAGAGGTCTACTATGGTCCGGCAATTCTGAATAACCGAGCCGCGGCTGTTCTCTTTCATGAGGCGTTAGGGCATCGTCTCGAGGCTCATCGGTTGAGAAGATTGTACGAGGGTAAGACATTCGAGAACATGCTCGGCAAGCAGATTTTGCCTTCTTTCATTTCTGTTTACGACCGTCCGCTACAACCGCGCGTAAGAAATCAAGCTCTGGTCGGTCACTATCAAATCGACGACGATGGAGTGCCGGCAAAGAATGTTACTCTGGTTGATAAAGGCGTTCTCAAAACCTTTCTGGTCGGTAGAACTCCCGTTCCGGAATTTCCGAAGTCAAACGGGCATGGGCGCTGTCAACCGGGTGCCAGCTATCCGACGGTGGCTCGCATGGCGAATTTGATTGTCGACTCGGCTAAACAAGTATCCGAAGAACAGTTGAAGAAGGACCTGATTGCTGAGCTGAAGAAGCGTAATAAGCCTTATGGTCTGATTGTCGATGAGGTGGTTTCCGGTGAAACCAACACCTCGGATTTCAATCCTCAGACATTTAATTTGCGACCGAGTCTGGTGCGCAAGGTCTATGCGGATGGCCGCCCGGACGAATTGGTTCGGAGCGTTCGGATTATCGGTACGCCTATGGCGGCGTTGGAACGGATAGTCGAGACGTCCGACAACGTTGGAGTTTTCAACGGTTCGTGTGGCGCAGAATCAGGCTGGGTACCTCAATCAAATTGTGCGCCATCGATTCTGATTGATGGGCTTGAAGTCGAAAGAACTCACGCGGGAAAAAACGTAAAACCTATTTTGCCACCGCCGGCGCTCGACTGACTGAGGAATTGATATGGAGCGGCTTTTCTTATCCTTGATGTTTTTTCTCAATTGCTTGAGCGTGCCTGAAGCTCTGGCTGCGACTGACGGTGTCGGGACCGGCGGTGAAGCTGGCGTTGAAAGCAAGAGCGGCTCAGGAAATATGAAGTCCGATCCGGAGAAAAAACAGGCAGGCGAGTCGGAGGAGGCTGACAGAGACGTCGTTATTAAGGCGATGCGCGATGAGTTGAATCGTTCCATGAAGGAACTCAAGTTACCGAAAAAGCCGGCGCCCTACTTTATAAATTATCGAGCCAGCGATGAATACAAATATAGCTATGCATGCAACAACGGGTCGCCGATTTACAATTGGGAGGACAAACAGAGAACCGTCTGGGCCGATGTGCGTGTAGGCGATTACAAATTTGACGATACAGCCGATGTAAATGGCGATCACTCGTCAAACTTCACCTGGCGTGAAACTTGTCTGGACGATAATTACCCGGTCATTCGCAGGGCGCTCTGGAGTGCAACCGACGAAGCTTATAAGAGTGCTACCGAGGTCTTCGATAACCTGGTTTCATACAGGCAACAACACAGTATTCCGAACTTATGTGAGAGCTTTAGCAAGGAGCCGCCGGTTACGGTTGTGAAACCGATTGGTGCACCGGTGGTGGTGCCGGAGGAATGGAAGGAAAAAATCAGAAAGCTTTCCTTACTCGTTAATAAACCTGAGGGAGTGCGCGAGTCCTGGGTATCTCTCCAGGTGCTTGAAACCACAAGACGTATCGTGAATAGCGAGGGAACCACCGTTCGCGACCATTGGATTTCTATAAAATTAGGCATGGTTGCATTCGCTCGGTGTCCCGATGGCGAGGAACTCTGGGACTCGGACAGCATATCGGTAGTTGATTTCGATAAACTGCCTTCGATGGAAGATCTCGAAGCGCGCGCCACGAATTTATCCGAGCGAATTGTGAAACACGCTGCCGCACCAATAAAGGATTACTATCTCGGTCCCGTCTTGCTTGAAGCTCAGCCGACAGCAGAATTCACGATAAGAAATGTCGCTCCGCTTCTCTGCGCGGTGAAGGGAGATAATCTTCACCCACAGGGCACGTTTTTGAGGTCACTAAATTCGAAAGTGATGCCTAGTTTCATTACGATAAGCGACAATCCGGAAATGAGCGAGTTCAAAGGCGTTCCCACCAGCGGTTCTTACACCGTCGACTCCGAAGGGGTTGTTTGTCAGAAGGTCACGATGATCGAGCGCGGTTTTTTGAAAGATTTTTTGAGTACGCGCAGTCCGGTCTTGCCAGGGAAACATAGTAATGGCCACGATTTTGTCGGCGCAGCTCCGTCCACAATAATAGTTGATGCGGAGAAAGCGATCTCGGAAAAGCAACTACGCGATAAGATGCTTTCAATTGCAAAGGAACACGGACTTCCGGAATACCTGGTAATTCGGCGTATACGCCCCAGTACGCCTTTGTTTCTTCAGGGTTCCACCTCGTCTGCGCGTGACTCCAGTCTCGAGGGTGAGGAACCGATCGAAGCGATAATGGTTTCAACGACTACAGGTGCGGAACGTCGAGTTCGCGGTTTGAAATTTAAACAGCTATACAAGCCGAGCTTGCAGGATATTATCTGTGCGGGGTCTGATGTCGAACCGATTACTACTACATTGTGGAACGGCTATCTGCGAACAGTAATATGTCCGTCCTTGCTTTTAAGTAAAATTGAACTTGAAGCCGATAACACACCCACTGACACACCATATCCGGTGCCGAAGCCGAAGGATACGGATTGAGATGAATGTAAAAAGTTCGATAGCAGCTCTCCTGTTTGCTGTACTTTGCATGAGCGGTGGCAGTGCTTTCGCTGCAAGTGCTTTTCTCAACGAGGGTATTGCGCTCTATAACAAGGGCAAATATATGGAAGCTCTTGGCGTTTTAAATCAGGCAAAATCTACGGAATCCGACAATCCGATGCTGCACTACTACATGGCCAGTGCGTTGGTGAAGTTGAATTTGAAAGCTGATGCAATTCGTGAATATAAGTTGACTATGGCTCTTGATCCCTCTGGGCAGTTAGGAAAATATTCCGAAACGGCACTTAAATCACTTGAGGACGGCGGAAAGTCTGCAGCGGTTTCCAGTACAGAACCATCCGCAAAACCGCCGACTGCTTCGTCGAAGGTTGGAACAAAAAAATCCTCGTCCAAAAATTCGGAGCATGAAAAAATCGAAAAGGTACGCGTGGATCAGCAACCGCAAGTGGTGGCATTACTTTGCGGTTGTCCCAAGTGTCACAGCGTCGATCTCACTCTAACAGACCTCTACTCTAAATTTGGAGATCGAATCGAGTTTATTCGTTTGATGGCCAAAAGCGGGGATCCGAAGTCCGCAGCGCTTATAGAGAAGTATGCGTTGAGAACCTGTCCATCAGTTTTGCTGGTCGCTAATCTCGGGGAGCCTTATAGAGAGTTTCAAAATATTATTTCTGAAAGCGAGTTGGTTCGCGAGGTCGAGCAACTCGCAAAAACCAGCAGAAAAACCCGGTTGAAAACGATAGCCGAAGAGAAGATGGCGGAGCAAAGAAAACTTGTTGTCGATGAGGTTGATGCCCGCGTGAGCCATGATGAGCTGCGGGTCAACAATTCCATCCGGAAAATTCAGGAGGATCTCGAGGCTGCACTGACCAGCATGCAAAACAGTGACAGCAGAACTAGAGCGCTTGAGATGAACGCATTGACCGAAGAAGCGGAGAGTAAGAAAAAGTTTCTCAAACAAGATTTCGAACGTCGAAAGAAGGAATATTATGCTGCCGCTGAGGCGCGAATCAGAGCACTTCAATCCACTGGCGGCGCCAAAGTAGAGCCTGTGGAACTTAACAGAGACTTCAAAAAATAAAGATTTTCGTCGCGTGAGTAATACGGTCTCAATTCCGCCGTTGAAACGTTCTCCTATATAAGAAAGAATTCAAGCTGCCTGCGGCAATGGGCAGTAGACTTGCGCACATGAGAATCTGCTTGATCTCGCGCGAATATCCACCGGAAACGGGCTGGGGCGGAATTGGAACATTTACGCACCATCTCGCTCGCGGTTTGACTGCGCAAGGACATGATGTTCATGTTGTTTCTCTCAGTTCTTCCGCCAATGACGCGCCTCTGCGTGGAGGAAACGGCGAGCCATTCGTGCATCGAGTTCCATCCACGCGTATGGCCGTAAACATGGGATTCTTCAACTTTTGCCTGCCGGTTACGCGTCCAATGCTGGAAGAGACGACCGGTTTATGGACCAAGTTTTTGGACCTTCACAGGGAAAAGGCGTTTGATGTGCTCGAATGTCCGGAGCATTTTGCTGAGGGATTACTGCCTTCATTGGCTGGAGTGGTGCCTCTGGTCATCCGGCTCCACACGCCTCATTCTAAGCTGGTGAAAGAGAAATTTCACAATTTCCAACCTACGTTCGACCATCGCATCTTAACTGCGATGGAACGAGTCGCGATGATCTCCGCGAATGTTTTAGTATCTCCCAGTGAAGACCTTGCTGGATATGTCGCCAAAGATTTGAACTTACCGCTCGACCGAATTCGGATCGTGCGCAATCCAGTTGATGTTCATAAATTCACACCGGATGGCCCAGTTGCTGATCTTGATCGCGATGCCGTCAAAATCTTGTTCGTCGGCCGACTGGAGCAGCGAAAGGGTGTGCATCATCTGATTGATGCTGTGCCTTTAGTTTTAAAAGCGGTCAACGGTAGGAAAGTTCAGTTCGTTTTAGTAGGCAAAGACACAAAAACAGAATCCGCGAATGGTTCTGTTCTCGAGGAGCTTCAGACCAGGCTCAAAGAGTATGCCTGTGAGGGGAGTGTACTGTTCGTCCAGGGAGTTCCCCTGGCGCAGATGCCGGACTATTATCGCGCCGCCGATATTTGCGTTCTACCGTCTTTGTATGACAATGCGCCGATGACCGTTATCGAGGCCATGTCTTGCGGAAAGCCGGTGGTAGTCACCGCCGCTGGTGGCGCTAAGGAATATGCTTTGAATGGCGAGTGCGGACTTGTTGTTCCGCCTGCCGAAAGTGAAGCACTTGCTGGTGCGCTCACTAAGCTTGTCTTGGATGAGGATGCGCGAAAACAATTCGGTGCAAATGCGAGGACGCGAGCTCTCGAAAAGTTCAGCGTCGAGCAAACTACGCATGAGACCGTAGAACTTTACGAGATCGCACGCAAATTATTCTTAGACAGGCGCGCTTCACTATATCCCGGTCAGCCGGAAAATCTCGCAAATGACCTGCAAACGTTGATTGACGCGTTTGAGCGGAGCTTGTACGAGATGACCTATTCCAATTCGCTTCGTTTTCGCGTCAAACACTGGAAGCAAGCTGCTCAAGCTCGGCCTGGTGAGTTTATCGCTCGTGCGCTGGGAAAGCCCCTGTCCAAAATCAGGAATAAAACGGGAGACGGGGACTAGCCGTTGCGTAAAGCGTCCGAGAACCGCGCTGGTAGACCAACTGGTCATCGATTGCGGTCTTGCGTGCTATGAAAGTATCGAAGCTGATAAGCAACCGCGACGGGTAAGAGCCCAGAGATTTTATTATGAATAATGATTTGATTCCGCCCAGGGAAAATTTCCTGGCATGCGCTTTTACCAAACTGATATTGCCGGCAGTGTTGCAGTATCAGCAACTAGAAGTCACGGCTTCCGCGCAGTGTGTGGAAGCGGTTCGCCGGCTGGCTGGAAAGAGCACTGTGCTGCTTTTGAATCACTCGGATAGATTCGACCCGCTCTGCGCTTTCGCATTGTCGAAATTCTGCGACGAAGATTTCTATTATCTGTCCTCGCGGGAGCAGTTCGATGGAACGCTCGGATTGCGCGGATGGTGCATGCAACAGGTGGGCACTTATTCTGTCATTCGTGGACTGCCTGAGGATTACGCCAGCAAGGAGATGACAATTTCTCTTATAACTGAAGCGAAACGCAAACTGATTATGTTCCCTGAAGGCGATGTTACGGGTCGCGATGATGCCATCCTTCCTCTCAAGGAAGATGGTATTCGCAACATGCTTATCGCTCAGCAACGACTGATGGACAGTGGCAGTCCACGAGAAATATTTCTCTTGCCTGTATCTATTTATTATCAAACGCGCAGCGATGCGATCCCTCAGTTGAATCGTTCGTTGGACCGACTGGAGGGGCACCTCGGTCTGCCAGTCACGCATGGTTCATTTGAGCCAAGAATCCGCCGGATCGTTGAATCGGTGATTGCTCGCCTCGCTACTCACTACGGAGTCGCCCTATCCGGGTCGACTTTGGATCAAAAGCTAATGGAACTCTGCAAATATGTTTCAATGTCCATTGCGAATTTTTACGGCATAGCACCTGATGACGTCACGGATCCGATGGTAGTATTGCATACGGTGCGTGGTCGTATGTGGCGTTTGATGCACGAAGAGCGGGGCGACGGAACTCAGTATGGTGAACGGCTGCGCTTTGAGCGTCGAAAAAGCGGCGGTGAATTCATAAGAGATCTGGATCGTTTGGAACAGATGTTGATCCTTGCGCACACGCTTCAGCAGTATGAGTTCAGCGTTGAAGAAGCCTGGAGAGCCGTCGATAGGTTGGAACTGGAAATAACCGGAACCGCTTCGCGCAAGGGTCACAGAGTTGCACGCCTTGAGGCTGCTCCCGCTATAAGCCTTATAGAATTCATGTCTTCGTGGGAATACCATCCTCGCCGAACAGTTCATCTTGTAGATCAGAGGGCTAGAGTAGCGATGTATTCTGCGCTACAGACATCTAAAAAGGCATCGCATACGGTGACATCCGCGGCGTAAACGCGGTTCGCTGTTTTTACCGAATTAAGTCGAGGCCGAATGCAAAAGCAGTGATTCAGGAGCGAATTGGCTGAGCCATTTCGGATAGCTCGCTCTGATGCTATTAGAAACTGGTGGCGGATTGCGCCGTACGATCTCGGCCGCTGTTCTGCACAGGTTTTCGGGAAGGCTTTCGAAGATTCCGAACGCTTCGAACGATAATGTAAACCAATCAGGTTGATCTTCTATTGGGACGTGAGTTTCGGCATCAACGAAACGAATTGCCGTAAACTCGAGGTTGCACCCGCGGTCAGGCACATTTGCCGACCTTTCTTTTTTATCGAGGAGAAGCTCAAACGTTTTCTCTCCTGAAGTATCGAATCTTCGCATCCACCTCTGTTTTTCCGTGGCTACTACTTTGCTCCTATCGAGGAACAATCCGTGCGCAGTCCACTTCGACCACGTTTCGATATCGCCATCGAAAGGTATTTCTGTGCAACCACCAGCGGTGACTGAAACCAAACCTTTGATTTCAACTCCTGGCCGACCACCACGATGTTTTAAACCCAATTCGATTTGCGTAGCGTCGCGGAAATATAAGTCAACGCGTTTACTACCGCCACCAGCGGGAAAGTCATGAACATTCTCGTCGCAAAACCACTCTTTAAGCTCATCCTGAGGAGAGTTCCAGAACCAGCGAAGCTCTGCTGTGACTTGCATAACGCCTCCAAGGCTGTTTGCATCGGACCTTTGCTGCAATGATACCATTTCATATTGCTCAAATTGTTGCCTCTTGTAGACTGTAATTGAAGCTTGGCAGTACCGTCTTTGGGGTAGATTCGATCGGGAGGGCTCGGATGGGTTCGTCTTATACAAATTTGCAGTTGCGAACTCGTGACTTTGATCGCGTCGTCAGCATTTTGCATGATGGAAACATTTTGCCTGCGTATGTGTCCAGTGCTTGCGAGCGTGGTTGGATTAGCGTGTATCCGCGAAGCAGCGAGAGCCAGGACCCTCAAATTCTGCGAACTCTGGCAATGTCATTATCGAAGCAGCTTGATACAGGCGTCTTCGGTTTTCTTGTTCATGACAGCGATCTGTTCTGGTATGTGCTCTGTGAGAGCGGGCGGCAAGTCGATGAGTATGAATCAGATCCAGGCTACTTCGGCGGAGAAGATGTCGGTCCATCCGGGGGAAATATGCAGGCGGTCGCGCGTTATTGCGTACCCGGCACCACGATAAAGGACCTCACAGAAACCTTCACAAAGAAACCCGGTCGTTTTACTGGAAGCTTGAAATTCGTCTGGCATATTATGCGAAAGGACCTGGAGAAAGCGCTCAGTTCAACCTCGATATTTCGCGGCGACACTCTGGCGGCCAGTCTAGGGATGCGACTTGGTTTGTCCCGAGACCGCGTGTGTCTGGGATATAAGTATATTAAGCAGGGCGATGCCAACTCTAACAAATTTACTCTCCTACAGAGTCAACACGACAGGAAATCTCGCGAAAAAGTCGTCGGTCCCCCGATGCTGGTGGCGGAGCGTCAGCGCAGAAGTCGCCTGGTTTCCGGGTTTTCCGGCGGTGCAAATTCAGACCTCAGATCGGAGGCTGCCGAATTTGAGCTCGAAATTGGCGAGGAATTGAATTGGTACGGCACTATCCGAAATGAAGGTGCCGGTTCAAAGGGAATGCGAGTTAGGCTGGAGGGAGAAGCTCTCAGCCGAGCGATGTTCGAAATTGTTCGAGTATCGCTGGAGAAGTGGCACAGTCAGACCGATGAAGAAGATTTCGAGCCGCCCGATCCTGACGACGAATCGTTCTGGCCGTTTATCGCGCAACTCGCTCCGACTGCCAATCCGAGCATCTGGACTGTCGATGTGGAAGATTTCAGTTACGACGACGAAATACTTGTGCGGCTGCCGATTGTCCCGGTGAAAACTGGCGATGCTCTACTGGAATTGAAGCTCAGTCCGCTGGTCCCTGAGGCAACTTCATCTGCGGAGTTCACCATTAGCCTGCGCGTGGATGCCGGCAATGCATCAGCAAAGAGCGCGTCAACAATGACAGCATCTTTCCGTGTGGATAACAAAAAGGACAAGGCAAGTGCATTTGGTTCAATGAAAATTTCCTTCCCCTCAGACTATTCAGTTGCTGCTGACGATGGAAAGGGATTGAAGGCTTTGGCTGGCGTAAAGTATCACTTGAGGGCGTACAAGGGTCAGGACACCCAGTTTAAACTGTCTATTCAAACGCCTATTGAGAGTGAGACCGAGCCTGTGATTCAGGGACTTTTGAAACAGGTTCGCCGAGAGAAACGGGCCAGACGTTTCACCACGGGTGATCTTGAGCAAGTTGTCGGGGCGAACGCTCAATTCGAGTTGGCTCAGTGGCAGAGTGCCAAACTCACGGGATTCGTTGCTTACGGAAGAATCGGTGATGATTGCGTTGTAGTTTACGCGGAGACGTCCGACCAGGTCGCTCTTCGCGAGATGAGGGATGTAGTTTTCAAAATGGCTGATTGAGCGCTTTACTTTGTCTTAGAGAGCGATGAATCTGTTGATTCCGAAGTCTGAACGGCTGTGTTTTTGTTTTGTTTCAGCGATGTTAAAAATTGGATGCTGCCAAAAATCAGTCCAATGACGATCAGAAGAGCGAAGACGAGAGTGATTGGGATGTTTCCCATGAAGGGATTTTTTGCCATTCGATGCGCGTTCTGTCGAATTGAAGCTGACGTCGACGCGCTCGAAGCCGAGGGCAAGGTGATACCAGATGTGGTGTTGGTGTCGCCGGTAGTACTAGTAGAAACTCCTTCGGCTGCGTTGGCAACCCCCGCCGTGACGCCCGGACCGCTACCCAACGCTAGTTTGCCGCTGCCGATGCCACCAGGTGAGCTTAAACCGGTTTGAGGCTGATTCGTCAGTTTTGTAGTCTCATTATCAAGCTTCAGAGTGCTGGATAATCCGGATTCGTTGTCTGCTGCTTTCAAACAGGTTGCGACTAAATGCTCCTTCAATTCATTAGCCGACTGGTGTCTGTCAGCGGGGTCCTTGGCCATCGCTTTCAGAAGAAGTGGTTCCAGTCCGACTGGATAACTGAGAAGACCGTTTGCTTCTTTCAACGGCGGTGGTTGTTTTTTCACATGGCATTGAATTAACTCGTACATCGAAGTAGCTTGATGGAACGGATCTTTGCCCGTAATCATCTCGTACATGACCACACCGATAGAGTAGATGTCGGAGCGCTCGCTTCCCGGCTTGCCCATGCACTGCTCGGGACTCATGTATGGAGGGCTTCCGCAGATTTCCTCGCCCTCTGTCAAACTTGACTGGTTGAATTTTGCCAGACCGAAGTCAACGACTTTTATGAAGTCGGTCTCTTTATCCATCAGTACGATATTGCCGGGTTTCACGTCTCGGTGAATCACTCCCTTGCGATGAGCATGTTCAAGCGCGCCAAGTACTTGTACAAAAATCCGCGTAAATCGAGAAATGTTCAGCGGTCCATCTTCCGCCAGTAGTTTTTCCAGATTTCTTCCGGGCAGGTAATCCATGATCACGCATGGTTGTCCATCGGGTCCTGGCACCCAATCGAAGAGAGTGACGATGTTCGGATGACTGAGCGCGCAGAGAAGATCAACCTCGTTTTGAAAACGGTCTCTGTGAGCCTGCTTATCATCGATATGAAACTTCAGTGTTTTAACCGCTACATCACGATTGACGCGTAGCTGCGTCGCTCTGTATACGTTACTGAGACTGCTCGAACCGATCAACTCCTCGATGAGAAAGCGCCCATCGAGTGTGGTGCCAACGAGCGGATCGTGAGCGTTTGGCATAGTAAGGAGAAGGAGAACCTGATCTAATACATATATGTAATCCAGAGTCTTATTCCCGATGTCCACAAAGCTAAACGGTTTTCTTTCACCGTGCCGTTATGTCACTGCTGTTGCAGCATTTGGATTAATTTACTGGTACCGTCTTCTCCGATTGAAACCTTCACGTCTGGTCGCAGCTTTTCAAACCGTTTCACTCCGAGCGACGTTAATTTCCCTGCAACGGTGGTTTTTAAGCTTCTCAAGTTCTTCATTTTTCGACCGAGGAGCATGAGACCCTCGTCTGAAAGTTGGTTTTCATTGATGTCCATGTGCGATATATTAGGAAGCTTGGACAAAATTTCGATTGCTTCATCATCAATACCAGCATTTGTGAGCGTCAGAACTTTTAGTGATCTGACTTCCGCAAGGTCATGCAGAGCCTCTTTGGTGAGTCCGTGCGAATGACCCAGGTCCACTGTGTTGAGCTTCTTCGCGCCCTTCAGTGTACGAATCATTCCCGGTTTCAATTCCATGAATCGCAGTTGCAGTGTTCTCATCTCCGGCAATCCATCAACCAGGAGTTTCATTCCTTTTGGTGTCATCAGATTATCGTAGTGAAAACAAAGGCGCGTAATCGTTTTGATTTTGGAGAGGTACTCTGCACCTTCATCATTGAACATATGGCTCATAATCAAGATCGATTGAAACTTAGCTTGCGGAATGTACTTGAAGCCGACTCCGGATACTTTTGATTCCATAGTGACTTTGAAGTTCTGTACGTTGTCGAGGTCTTTGAGCTTTTTAAAATCTTCGTCCGTGACTTCATGACCTTCTATCATTGTGGGTTCTTCACGATTCCATCCACCGCCTGTCAGATTCAGTTCGTCTAGAATTACGTTGGTTTTTATATCGTTGATGTCTTGCTCATTCTTATGATAGGCAGCAGTTTTGCGCGCGAGTTGTTGCTTCTCTTCTGTTTCTTTTCTAGACGGCAGATGTGGCTTCACCATACTTTGTGCCGCGAGAAAACCGATTGCGGTTATTATAAAAATCGTTGCTGTCGTTTTAATTGCCACTATATGTGATGCATTCTGTTTTTGCTCGACATCAATTGGCTTTGCTAAAGAGTCATTTGGATCTATGTCTTGAATCGCCTGTCGAAGGTCAAGCATGCTTGCAAAGCGGTCTTCCGGGCGCTTCGCCAGTGTTCTAGCGACTAAAGCCTCAAGAGCGGGAGGAAAGTTACCGTCCGGTCGAACATCCACCAGATGTGGTGGCGTATCTGTCGCGTGCATGCTGAGAGTTTGATAGGCATTCTCACCAACGAATGGTGGCCGGCCAGTAAGGCATTCGAAAATCACGCACCCGAGAGAGTAGACTTCTGATCTTCCATCATATGGCAATCCGAGACCTTCATCAGGACTCATGTAAATCGGGGCTCCGGCAAGAAGCTGCTCGCCGCTCTGCGCATGCTCTTTATCAGGGCTACTGATTTTAGCAATGCCGAAGTCTATGATGCGAACATCTACACCGCCAGCACCATTGTCTAGCAACAGCAAATTACTCGGTTTGATATCTCTATGAAATACGCCGTTTTGATGCGCGTAAGCAAGTGCATTGCAGGTCTGCACGAAAATATTTTGCGTAGCGCTCCAGTTTAGAGGACCTTGTTGGTCTAAGACCTTTTCCAGAGTCGAGCCCTGAAAATAGTCGAGCACCATATATGGTACTTCGTCTCCGGTAAGTCCAAAGTCCAGAATTCCGACGATATTCGGGTGATTCAATCGGCTATTTGCTCTGGCTTCTTCTTGAAACGCTACAAGCTGTTTCGCCTCAAGCATATGCAACATCTTCACCGCAACCTGTTTGTTCAAAAACCTATCTTGGGCGAGGTAAACGGAGCCGCCAGCACCGGCCCCGAGTTGAGCGAGGGGCTTGTAGCGGTCCATTGGAAAGGAAGTTGCGCCCAAAGACAACGGTTGTTCGTCGATTTCGTCGACAACAATTCGCACATCCACCGGTGGCGCCGCATCGAGAGCGTCTCTAAGAGGTTTCGGTACGGAGCACCTGCAGACATCCGCTCGAAAAATAAATTGAGTGAAAGAACCTGCTCGGCCTTCACCTATGCGCTTGCCGCAGGTTCGACACATCTCGATGGCGGAGGGTCTCTCTTCCTCTACCGCCTCAAGGTCTTTTACATCGCAATTACAGGCCACAATCCACTGAGTTAGGCTTCCGTAGCTGCTACTCTTGCGTGGGTTTTTGCAGATTGGGCAAAGCTGTGCTTCGGTCATAGAATCACCCTTACCATGACAATCTTACAATGACGTTCAGACCTGAGCAATTGCTGTGTGATTCGCTTTATTAAGGTGACAACGGGATCGTGAAGCAAAACTTGCTGCCTTTGCCTGGCTCGCTTTCCACCCAAATTTTGCCGCCATGTTTTTCCACTAGCGATTTGCATATCGCAAGACCCAGTCCGAATCCTTTTCGCTTGATGGACTTGTGCTGTTCAAGCTGACGATAGCGCTCAAATACGATGTGTTGCATCTCCTTCGGAACGCCTGGACCGCAATCGATTACTTGAAACTTGGCCGACAGACCCTCGATGCCGCCGACAACACGGACGACCGAATTGTCCGGCGAATACTTGATTGCGTTGGAAATCAGATTGATGAGAACCTGTACAATTCTGTCCTCATCAGCCGTAATCACATCATTGGTAATGTCAGTTTCTATCGAAACCGTCGGGCGATCCTTGGCACCATCGGCGGTGATGACTGCTTTGTTTATGATTGCGCCAACGGTTGTTTCGGCTGGCACTATCTCTATAGTGCCGGTTTCCATTTTTTCCGCGTCCAGCAAATTCTTGACCAGGGAGATAAGGTAGTCAACGGAGGATTGAGCGTTTGTGATTATGTTGACGCCGCGACCGTTTATGGCGCCGTACATTCCGGTGGCCACCATATCCAGTACCACTCTAACGGCAGTGAGAGGGCCCCGTATATCATGGCTCACCATTGCGATAAGGTCGTGTCGCAGTTGTTCCAGGCGTTGTCTCTCGGTTATGTCTTGAACGTTAACGAAGTAGCGCTCCTCCCCCTGTGTTTCGAGCATGTTGACGCAAATTTCAGAGGCGAAAATATCGCCGCTGCGTCTGCGAGCTGAGACCTTAATTGGCTGCGGGCTTATTTCCAGCGCTTTCGTATCAGGAAAAATGAAGTCGATTGGCTGTTGGGCCAGCTCTTCTGAGGAGTATTCAAAGATGCTTCGAGCTCGCTGATTGACGGCCTCGATTCGATTATTTTTATTAACCACAATCAGACCCATTGGGAAGCTTGTGATGATGCGCTGAATTCGATAACTCAGATCGTTGTAGTTCTTGTTTAAAAGATCTACTTCTCTGGTTTTCTCTTCAAGTCGCTGGGCAAGCTCGCCGTAAGTCGGCGGTGTTTGGTCTGGCCGTTTGCCGGTATTCAACCTGATCGCTCCTGGTCTACCTCTTTGTGTCCGGCGTCGATTGCTATTAGCGCCGGACCCGAGACATTAACGATCGACGTCGGTCGATTCGCATCGTCTCAGACTCGAATTATAGCTGGTCGCGCACGCTCACATATGGAAGCGGATGTTATTGGTCAGCTTGTGATCGTGGAATCGGGCTTGCTCCAGGTCCTGCTCAGCAAGAACCTTTTTCCCCAGCCGGAAGTTTACATATGCGCGTCCAAGGTAGTATTGGGCGCGGTTCGGGCTCAGCTGGATAGCATCGGTCAATGAGGTCATCGCTTGATGCCAGTCACCAAGCTGAATGAAGGCTTTGGCACGCAGGAAATAAAGCTCCGAGTCCGTGCCATTGCTTCTGATAGCGTCACCATAGTCTTTTGCAACGGCTTTCGGATCACCAGGGACACTGAAGAACTGCGAGTCCAGATACAACACTCCACTTCTAGGCGCCGAGTCGTTGGTAGGTTTCGTAACACCCTCTGTATCTTTGTCTTCCGAAACATTACGAATGCCCTGGGGTCTGGACGCTGAGGCGATGAGGTCTACGCGGCTATCCGTCTCAAGGTTCTGGGCAACAGAGTTTGGTATCGCCTGCGGTGCGTATGCCGGCGTCGCCAGAACGAGGTCGTTTCCATCCCATTTGCCTTTTAGAACCGGAGTTTGCTTGGCTCCCGGTCTGTCTTCCTGCACTTCATTTCCGACGGCGCTACGGGCAGCCGTAAAAGCCTCTACAAGGGACGTTCCTGTCCCTTTGGCGCGCAGACCATCAAGGAGTTTGCGAGTGAATACACCGTTTTGGTATCTCGTCGATTCCCAGGCACGCTCTTCGGGCATGCTCGAGCAGATGACCAGTTGGCCGGAGCCCTGAGCCAGGTCTTCGGCTTTGAAATTGCCCAGTCTGGACATCCCTTTTGAATCGGGCGCCGCAAATCCACTGTGGCATGCGTCCATTACGAGAAGAACGCGGTCGGTCAGGACGCGACCCTGGATGCTGTCGAGAAGTTTTTGCATTTCGATGCCGGTAGCGAACAGGTCGGCAGAGTCGGAGTCACTCGCGACCAGGTAGTTTTTCCCGCGTGGGTCCAATTGCGATGGGCTACCATGCGTCGAGAAGTAAAGCACGACCAGATCGTCTGGCTTGACTACGCGAGCGAGGAACTTCGAGCCGAGTTCGGACAAAACTCGGCGCTGGGTAGCTTGTTCGTTGAGCAGAAGGCGTACGTGGTCCGGCTGGAAATTTGCTTCCTTGACGAGATAGTTGTAGAAGTCAGTGGCGTCTTTTGCCGAGTACTGCAGGTCCGGGATATCCGGGTCCTGAAAATCGGTGATGCCTATCACTAGCGCCCACTTATCGCGAATCGGGCGGTTGGCTGATTTTTCCGCCAACTTATTGAATTCCTTTACCTTCGGATCCGCACTGCCTGTAGTGGCGGCCGGTAGCTTTGCCGCAACGACGGGCTTTGTCTCCGGTTTTGCGGCGGTCTTAGCGGCAGGTGCTGTCTTCACTTCCGGTTTGCCGGTTGGCTTGCTTTCTGGTTTGGCGGCGGTCTTAACTTCCGGTTTAGCAGTTGTTGCAGCTGGCTCAGGCTTCACTTCCGGCTTGGCGGGAGCCTTGTAAGAAATCGGTGTATCGAGTGCAGACTTCTTGACCTCGACTGCGGTTTCATCCTGTTTCGCAGCTGGTTTTTCGGCGCTCGCACTTGTTTTTTCCGCAGTGGCTTCTACTGGTCTCTCTACCGCCGCAACGACGGGTTTCTCAGTGGCGGACGGCTTGGGCTCGGGCTTTTTGTCAACTTGCTTTTCAGCCGACTTCGCTAATTTCTCAGCCGCTTTGGCATCTGCTTTAGCTTTCTTCTCGACGCGGGCGTCGTCTTTCTTCTCTTTGGCGTCTGCTTTCTTGTCAGCCTTCGCATCCGCTTTGTCTGGTTTCGCAGCAACCTTGGATTCGACCTTTGCCTCTGTAGGTGCCGCTTTGGGCGCTAATGCCACCTGTGGTTTTTCGTCTTTCGTTGTCTCAGCCGTTGATGAAGCGGCCGGCTGCTCCTGCTCAAGGCTGGTGCCTTTGCTCAGACGATTCAAAATCGCTGTTAGTGTTGGAGTGCCTGCCTGGAGACCGCTCTGGACCTCGGCTGGTGTTGCCTCCTGCTCGGTTGCGACTGCCGGAACGTCCTGTTTTTTCTCTTTTGCTTTTGACTCGGTTGGCGAAGACGCCGCAGATTTCGCCTTATCGGCGGTCTTGACTGAGGTCTTGTCGGCAGCAACTTTGTCCGTATTTGCCTTGTCAGCAGCCTTTAGTTTGCTAATGACGTTGGCAACAACATCGGTTGTTGGTGTAGTCTTTGTTTCCTGCTTTGCCACTGCGGGCGGTGCTGGTTTGGTAGCCACTGCCACTTTCGCTTCTGCCGGAGCTAAAGCATTGACTGCCTTAGCGCTGCTTGGCGGTGCCGAATTTTTGAAGAGAGCCGCGGTTGGATTGTAGGACAGGGTTTGCTTGGCGGCGTCCGTGGCAGTTTGATTTACCTCAATGCCTTTTAACTTCCACTTACGGTCGCGCTCAAATTCGTATCCGATCACATTTTGGCGGGCAACTTTGCTGCCTAATTCCGATGCCTTCTGATACAGCGTGTAGGCTTGTTCCGGATTGGCTGGTACGCCTCGACCATGTTCGATCATATTGCCCAGATTGCAGAGCCCATTAGGGTTGTTGTAGTCTGCGGCGGTTTGATACCAGGTCATCGCCTGCTTCAAGTCTTTCTTTGTGCCGACTCCTTCTTCGAACATAAATCCGAGATTGTTCTGCGAAGAAGAATGTCCTTTGTTTGCGCAGGCTTTAAACAGTTCGAAAGCTGCAGTCAGGTTTTTGGGAACGCCCTTGCCTTGCAGATTCATACACGCGAGAACGAAGATTTGATCTAGCTTTCCTTCTTCAGCCTCTTTGATTACGGTAGCCTTCAGCTCTGCATCTCCTTCGATTTTGCAAAGCAATTCCCAGTCCTGAACAGGACCAGCCTTTTTGCCACCTTCGTATGGCTCAATTTCAGCTTCTTCGCGGATGTTGCCTTGAATCGTGCTGTACCGCTGACGAGCATCGACTCCAGGGGTTAAACAGGTTGAGCTGAAAATAAATGTCAGCGCAAGACAGATTCCCCGGCGGGGAAATATCGCCATCTTCATCTAATTCACCACGGCTGATAATGGAAGAGAGAATGTACATATAGTATGTGCGATGGAAGTGAGGTGCAAGAGGGTTGACAAGTGGTCAGGCTTAAATGCCTCTAAGGAAACGTTATTTTCATGGGAAGGCTACGAGCGCCCTTCTCTGCAGCGCTTTACCGATTTCCGCTGTATCAAAAGCGGTGTCCGGTTTTACCGACTTCAGGTTGCCAGTTGGTTACGTAGTTCCGTAACGACCGGCTTGCCGCGCTTGTTGTCAAAGGGCGGTTAAATATAACCTTCGTTTCTTGCCAGGAGGCTTCGGAATCCCCTAGCGGAAGGTTTATTGGCGGCTTTTCGATCTCGAACTAGCCGATTGGCGGAATGGTTTGTGAGTGCGATGACCGCTCGCCGCTAAGTCAGCCTCTCGTTCGCTTTCGAGCTTGTGTTCTCTCTCGAACTCATCCATAGCTTCGTCGGCATCTTCAGCAATCGCCAGTTCGTTTGTCTTGTCGGCTCTCATCGATTCATTGATTGTGTACACCAAGCCGACCTTCTGCAGGCATTTGAGAACAAACCAGGAGAAGTCGAACTCATGCTTCTTCAGTCCCATCTGACTGCTGCCTGGGTGAGCATGGTGATTGTTGTGCCAACCATCACCCAGCGCGACGATACCGAAGAAGTGGTTGTTGACGCTGTCATCGGCGACCGCGAAATTGCGATATCCGAGTTTGGGGATATGGCACATGATGTTCAGAATCAGTGGCATATTCCAAGCGAGGAAGCCTGCCAGAAAACTTGCGAGCATCACCTCGGTGCCGAAGCATGCCCAGAGGAGGACGCGGAACAGAATGCCGAAGGTTACGCACTTTACGTAGGCTAAACGCCAGTCATCGCCGCGTTCTAACCATCTGTAGACAGGATCCTTCCATAGATCCGGGCATTGTTTTTCCGGATTCATGTGAGGTGGATACTTGAAATCGCGATAGAAGAAGTATGCCTGAAGAATGCCGTTTTTCGGTGAATGAGGATCCAGTTTCGTCTCTACGTATCGGTGATGGTTTCTATGAATCGTTGCCCACCAGATCGGCGCGCCGTGAAAAGCCAGGTAAGCTCCCGATACGAAGAAGTACTCGACTGCTTTGGGGCATTTGAAAGCTCGGTGGGACAGCAAGCGATGCAGACCAACGGTGACGCCGAGCGTGTGATAGAGGTAGAAAACTAAAGTAAGCGTACAAAACAGAACTGGATTTTCCATCTGCCATTTTTACCTGTGGTAGTGCTGGTATTGTTCCAACTCAGACAGCAACCATACGAACCAGGTGGAGAGGCTGCACACAGACGAGGGAAGTAAGAACACTTGGCATTATGGCATAGTTTTTTGAAACTCAATTAGAACATTCGACTCATATTCATGACTTCCGGCGTAAACGCCCAAATAACCCGGAAAAAGACTTGGAATGTGTATCGAGAGATTGCGAAAGGTTCGACACAAAAATAGATGCCATCAAATGCGGTGATAGTTGCGCCACTGTCGACCGGACGGCTGTTAAAATAACCATCTATGAAGCCCGATCGTAGCGAATTTACCAAAACCGAGTGGGATATTATCCAGCGCCATCGCACCCCGAGGCAGGTGCAGGCGTATCTTAAAGCACTGCCATACAACTTCGAAAAGAAGGGGGAGACGCTGGTTTCCTTTCGCCAGGTCGTGAAACGTAAGTCTGCTCATTGTCTGGAAGCCGCTCTGGCAGCGGCTGTAATCCTGGAACAGCACGGTTACCCGCCGCTGCTCTTGAGCTTCGAGTCGATAGACCAGCTCGATCACGTTCTATTCGTCTTTAAAACGGATACAGGCTGGGGCTCAGTTGCTCGCTCTCGAGATAACGGCCTGCATGGACGCAAGCCAGTCTTCAGAACCGCCCGTGATCTTGCTTTAAGCTATGTGGATCCATACGTAGATTACACCGGTCGCATTACCGGATATGCAGTTGTGGATCTAAACGAAATGGGCAACTTCGACTGGCGTTTCGCTTCTGGGAATATGTGGCGTTTGGAACAGTTTCTAATTGACTATCCTCATCGTCAAATTGCAACATCCGACAAGCGTTATGAACAGTTGCTAAAGCGGTATACGGAGTTCAAAGCTAAGTATCCGCATAAACAACCGATGTACTACGATAATCAGGAGACCTGGATGTAAGCGCTTTCTTGCGAAAGCGGAATCTTCGTTTCTCTGCGAAGAAAACATACCTGAGCCAAATCAATAGAGGTGTAAAATGAAGACTGGTCTGCCACTATCTATGGTGCTTATCACCCTGATCGCATTTGCCGGAAAATTGTCGGCTGAGGCACCAGCAAGCGATAGTAACTTTCCCTTCCGGCTCTATCAAGAATTAGCCAAGGAGCAGCCCAAGCGAAATCTATTAATTTCACCTTTGAGCGTCTCAACTGCGCTGAGCATGACCTACTCCGGGTCTGCAGGTGCCACCAAGAAAGCTCTCGCCTCCACTCTAGACCTGGCAGATCCATCCGATGCGTCAGTCTCCGCAGATGCGAAGAAGATGATGGATAGTCTGCAAAATCCTGGTGGTGGAACCAAGCTGGAGATTGCAAACGGTTTGTTCGGGGATAAAACCGTTCAATTTAAACAAACATTTTTGGCATCCTCGAAGCAGAATTTTTATGCAGGGTTGAAAACGCTGGACTTCAGTTCGCCAGCGTCAACCAACGACATAAACTCCTGGGTCTCAGAGAAAACGCACGGCAAGATTCCGAGCATCCTGGAACAGATCAATCCGAACGCTGTCTTGTATTTGATAAACGCTATCTACTTCAAAGGCTCATGGGAGCACAAGTTTGAGAAGGGCGAGACCAGACCGCAGGACTTTGTCACCGCGAGTGGTGACAAGCGAAAAGTGCAAATGATGAATATGGATCGCAGCGATTTTCAATATCTGGAGAACGAGCAGTTTCAATCCGTTAACTTGAAGTATGCCGACAAACGGCTCAGTCTCTATGTCTTCTTGCCGAAACAAGGCACGACACTTAGCGCATTCGATGCAAGTTTTACACAGAAAAATTGGGATGCGTGGAAATCGCAATTCCGCAAGAGCGAAGGGCATTTGGGATTGCCGCGGTTTAAAATCGAAGACAAACTGGAGCTCGTAAAACCACTTACGGCGCTAGGCTTGGGAATAGCATTCGATTCGAAAAGAGCCGAATTTCCAAACATGGCAAACGTGAATCTGTTTATCACCCGAGTGATACATAAGACGTTCATGGAAGTGAATGAGGAAGGTACTGAGGCTGCGGCTGTTACCGGGATTGAAATGGCTCCCACATCCGCTGCAATGAATCCCAAACCGCCGTTCAAAATGATCGTGGACAGACCGTTCTTCGTACTTTTGCATGACAAACAAACCGGTAAGATTTTGTTCGCCGGACACGTAACTCAGCCCTAGTAAACATATTAGAGCAATAATCTAGATGTGCGCGGAGCCCGGATGGTATCGTCTGGGCTTCACCATATGAGGAGTTACGTTGATGCGTCCTGTGATGACAATTGCGCTGGCTATGACTTGTGCGCTGAGTTTGCAAGTTCAAGCGGCTGCGGATGATGCTAAACAATCGGCGCCTGCGCAGAGCACGGCGGCTCCTGGTGGAGCGACTTCAAGTTCAACGAGCGCGACCAATGGTTCTGAGAACGTGCAAGTGACGACGAAAGATGCTCAAGCTCAACCGACACCATCTTACGCTTCTACAATTACCCACACTGAGCCAGCTCCTCCGCCTGGTGAGCCGGTCTGGCAAGCCGAAGCCTGGGTACAGAACTCGACCACGCCCTGGTTGACACCGGGCGATATGGAAGACCAGAAGAAGAAACACAAAGGACCGGTAAAGAGTTTCGTGAAGGCGATCGGAAAAGAGCTTGGTACCAGCGCCTCGGACATGGCCAAGGATATGGTGTTTGTGTTTTCCGTACAGGATATCGACCCGTACGAGCAGAAAGGCGTGCCGATGAACAGACCGGCTATCGTTCTTAAAATGAATATGGTTGATGGTTCTTCCGCCTACTTGCGCCGCTTTCCTGATGGCAGCTATGCAATCGAAGACGGTTTTGCTAATGGAACGGTTTTGATTCCGAGAAAGGCGACCAATGATTATCTCGTGAAGTATCCCAATGGTGTAGACGGTCGCATGGTGAAAGCGCCGGACGGAGAAATCAAAATTTATCGACCGGATAACACTGTGACCACATTCTCGAAGACGCCATCCGGCGGCTACAGTATGAGTAATACCAAGTTCGGTTACATGGGCGAAGCGCGTCCGGACAGAACAGGTGTAAATTACGAGGTCGGAAACTGGTAAGAGTAGTCTTTTACCTCGTATCTGTTCAAACCAAATAAGATCGTTATCGTAGTGGAAACAAAACGCGCACCATATTTAGTGGCGCGCGTTTTTAGTTGCTCAAACTGTAGATTGCCGGGCTAAGTTCCCTAACGGTTTCCGCGGCGACCCAAACGTCCGCCACCGCCGCCTTCTGCTGCGCCACCCAGGCGACCGCCGAATCTTCCACCGCCTGCTTCAGCTGCTGCGCCGCCACCGAAGCGTCCGCCGGCTCCTTGCGCTCCGCCCTGTTCATTTCCGCGTCGGCCTAGCAGCCCTCCGCGACCCTGACCATCTGCTTGTTGCGCACCTCGACCGAAACGTCCCTGAGATTCGCTATTTACGAAAGGATTTTCGCCGCCCGCGCTTTGTTGCCAGGCTTTGAACTGTTGTGGGTTTTGTTTCTGTTGGTTTTGATACCAGTCTTGTTGTTTCTGCAGATTTTCTGCGTGTTGATTGTTATAGGTTTCTCGATTGGCTGCAGCGGCGGTGTTGTTTGACGCACCTTCATAGCTGTGGTTGACATTGACCGTATTGCCGCTCGCGTTGACGTAATACGGATTTCCGCCATGCGGATAGTACATCGGAGTGCCGTACGGGACGTGGTCATAGTATCCATTGTTGTAATAGGCTCCAGACATCGCTGAGCCTGCCATTGCGCCAAGACCCGCAGCCGCTGCCGTTCCCAATGCCGAAGCACCGCTTGACCCGGAGGAGCCTTGCTGGTTGTAAACATTTACCGGCTGCTGTGGGGCCGCCGCATATTGTGGAACCTGAGCCGTTTGTCCGCCGTTCATCGAACGGTAGCGTTCTACATAAGAAGTCAAATCGACGTTCTGTCCGTTTCGATCGACGTACCAGAAACCGCCCTGAGAGCCCATGTAGATCTGTACCGAGTTTGAGTCCACCCCTGCTCCTGGCAGTGGAACGACCATACCTTTGGGAGTAATGACCTGCTCAGTACCTTGTTGGCCAGGCACAACTTGCAGTGTGACGGTGGAAACCGACGGTGCTCCTTGCGCAAATGCCGCGTCCGGAGCCGCTATCCATGCTGAGATGGAAAGACAGGTGGTTACGATACCGATAGATAAACAACGACGCAATTGCATGATGAAATGCTCCCCGATGTGGAGTAAACCCGCAGACAGTTCGGATTTTATCATCTTGCTCGGGGAGTTGTACTCAAAGCAAGAAGCCGGATTAAGCAACCCGGCTTCTGTTTCTCATTTCCTTCGGTCTTTGTCTCAGAAGATCTGAATTACTTTCTGAGGTCCATTGGCTTACGTGCGTTGGTTTGCACTTCGGTGAGGTTGCCGGCGGCATCGGTTTTGAAGTTTTGGCTTACGATGCCGAGCACTGTGCCTTGTCTATCTCTTAGCACAGCTCTGAATTCGTGACTTCCGCTGGCCCACTCTTTGCGGGTTTCGTTGTAGCTGATGTCTTTGCCGAGGCGCGAGTCTTTGATCAAATAGTTGCAATCGTAGTTGCCGCCTCGGGAGTTAGACATATCGAGTTGGCAATTCGTCGCGCTGCCTGCCTCTCTTGCATGGCGGAGCGGCTGCCCGTTGGGGTCCATAACGTAAGAGCCGTTCTTAATCACTTCCTCTGAGATTGCAGGAACGTAAGTCTGAATAGGCTTGCCGTCGAGACCGGTGCGTTGGATCGTCACGTTTGCTTTGTCTGTGCGACCCATGATGTTGTCCCACATCGAGCCACTGTAATCGAAAGTTGCCTTTTCGGTGGACGTCTTGCCATTTTCAGTCGATTTGATTGTGAAATTGCCTTTCCACTGATCGTCGGTGTGGAAACCGTGGAAGCCGGCCTCGAACTCTCCCGAGCCGGACACGACCATTTTGCTTTGCTGATGAGTCTTGTTATCTGTGGTGTTTACTTCAAGACCTTGCGCAGTAGTGCGCGCAGTGCTGGAGGACGAGGACTCGACACCCTTCTTGATGAGGTCTTCGATAGCGTCGCTGCGCAGGGCGTTGAGCGTAACTTCATTGCGTGAATAGGGAGTAGCGAGCTTAGTATCTGAATTTGCTTGGAAAAGTTCGTCCATTTTTGACACCATTTTTGAGAGCGAGAGTAACGTGATTTCCGGCGGTTTGTTCGGTGGAAATCGAGCAGGATTGAATCATAAGCGCCGCAATATCGAAAGTCAGTGGGGAAAATACGTAGTCCCGGATTAAACGTGACAATCGCGCGCCTGTGCGGAGTTTCCAGCTCTGGTTGAAACTTACCGCGCCTGTGTGGAGACGAAAACAGGAGACCGAGACTTCCTGCGCCCGCGCGAGGTCAGATGTTATGACCAGCTCTTCTGCCTCCAGTCATTTCGACCATGTGCTTCTCTTGCTCTTGCTCTTGCTCTTGCAGGAGTTAGGAGTCTTTCTTGTTTATAAGCTTAAACACGAGGAAATACTGGTAGGGCAGAATTTCTATGGACTTCTTCTGCTCGAAGCCCGCTTCTTTGAGTTCTTCCGTAACGTCTTGCGGTTGAATGCGGTGTTCGATTGGCGGACCTTCCGGTGATTCGAGTTTGAAATCGATGATCACCAGTTCGCCGTCCGGCTTGAGGGACTGTCTGAGTTGTAAAAAATACTTGTCGCGATTCGGGATGTGGTGATAGGTGTCTGCGATGAATATCACATCTGCTTTCTCCGGCAATGTGACCGGCTTGTCTGCAAATGTCAGGCATGTCTCGACGTTTTTCAACCCGGCTGCTTTAGCACGATTGCTGACATATGCCACCATATCCGGTTCTATATCGACAGCAATTATTTTTGAGCTTGGGTAGCGTTTTGCCAGGCGGACAGTAAAGTAACCGGTGCCGGCGCCGATATCTGCTAAAACAGAGCCCTCCGGCAGTGCCAGTGCCTCGACGACTTGGTCCGGCTTCTGCCATTCATCGCGCTTGGGATCGTCAAATTTTTGCGCCCACTTTTCAGCATCATCGAAGCGCTTGTGCATGTGTTTTGAGGAAGAATGTTTTTTATGTTGATGCTCATGGTTAGAGCTTCCGTCATCATGACCGTGTCTTTCCATGCAAGAGGAACTGTCCTTCGGATTTGATTTCATGTCTTGTGAGTTTGCCTCGAGTGTCATCGTTGAAGCCAGAATCAGTGCGCTAATTAGCGCTGTAAACGAGAATGCGCGAAAAGTTGTTTTCATTTTATCGACTCAGTCATAAGGTCGTACACGAGGTAAAGCCCAATTAGAGAAAGAGCGGCTGCCATAAACAGGGCTGGAGATGCAACCGAAATTCGCGTCGGCATCTCGAGCTGCTTGACCGTTTTATAATGCTCCCAGATTCCCCCTATCAATCCGCAGAAACCGAGCACGATCATTGCCACTCCGATGTTTCTCGTTGTATCCGGGTTGATACCGCGCATGGCACCACTGGAGATGTAGCCGTGAATGAATTTTGCAAGGGTGAAACCAAAACCGAATAGCGAGAGAGACGTTCTGATCCAGGCAAGCAGTGTTCGATCTGACGCGAGAATCGTGCGCGATAATGCCATCTCAACCTGGAGTTGCGCCGGTTGCTTCTGAATTCCGTCGTCAGACATTGGTTACCTCAAGAGCAGTCGGAAGCCCATAGCTCTCTATTCTATGAGACTTTGGCTCGGCAGGCTTTCTTGGCAACTCTGCAAGTTTAAGCGGCTATATCCGCTGTCACCGCAAGGCGGTTCTCAGAGTTTTGCAAGTGTTGAATGTTTAGTCTGAGCTCCAAAATTTCCTCATTGACACTTAGAAACCAGTCGTAGAAATCGTCGTAATTGCTCGGCTCCTTAACAACAAGAATGGTCTCATGCTCGTCGCAAATAACTTCAAGGGATAACCGTATCGACGGCCCTTTAATCGCATGGAAGTTTGGGTTGCCATATTCACAGAACTCTGTTGGTATGACAAATTCTTTGGTCAGCTCAAGAAATGGTTGCTCCGGATGAATGCGCTCAAGCTTTGCCCACAGAAATTGCGCTACAGTTCTAAGAAAGTAAGCACCGTCGTTAAGCAGATTCGTGGAGCAATTCGGAAGTGTTAGTTCCGGCAATCCGAATCGACTCATGCCTTCCGTGTAAAGGTTGTACCTGTTTGGAGCATCCTCGTCGGGATAAGCCTTAACAGTTAAATACGCGTTTGTGAGAGGAATGCCGAATGCTTCCTGATCAGCGCTGTCACCACCAGTGGTGACAACGTTGCCCTGATAAAGATCGACCACCACAGATTCGATAACCTGGCAGATATCTCGAGCGACAGTCTGACAAGCCCAGAAGGGGGCGAAAAATGCGGCGCTGTTCCTTGTCGCTGAAACATTCAAAATCGATTGAGCACGCTTGCAATAGATGGTTTCGACTTCGCTCAAATTGCAATATTCGAGATTTGTGAAAAAACGCTTGCGTTCTCGCTCTTCCAGTGCGTTTATCATTATCGATGATTTCTGTACGACATTGGATACGTGCTCTTTGTCTGGATCAACTGATATCGTCGCAGTCGCACTTAATCGGTTCGCTGGCTCCATCGCAAGGAGTGCCAGGCTGAATACCGGTTCTCTGAGCGGGATTTGAATGGTGTCGTCATTTAACATGGGTGTTGTCCTCAGTCTCAAGCACGCAGAAAGTCACCGGCAGAAGTTTGTGAAACACTTCGTGGCGGTTGTTTTTGTGGAAATTTGAAAACGCTTGCTGTGTCTGTAACTTAACCCCAGTTCGAAATGGCGTCAAGATGATCGCAGTGTCTGTGGAAAACCTGAAAACGATTGTGTGGCAAGCGCTTTGAGAACTGTGATCCATTCTGTTTTCAAAACGGATCATTGTAACGAAGTGCGCAACACGTAATTCTCACACTCAACTCCGTGAGGTTAGTGCGTTTGGCAGTAGTGATATTGGAGTTTCGTGCGATACCGCATGTGGTTCTATCAGGGGTTATTTCCCTGTTGAACCGGAATGACGGGGTTGTTGCCCTGTTGGACAGGCACCGGATTATTTCCTTGCTGGACTTGCTGCATTTGTTGTTGCATTGTATTGGGGTCGATCGTGCTGCCCTGGGGCTGCATCCCTTGCGGAGAGCCTGGCACGGGAGTAGGCTGCATCGGCATGCCCTGCGGCGAGCCGGGGACCGGAGTTGTGTAAGGATTTGGGGTCTGAACCGGTGGCGGTGTCTGTACTGGTGGTGACGAGACCGGTGCCGGCGAGCTGGTTGGAGCTGTAGACGAAGGCGTGCTGCCATCCGACGGCAGATCAACCGGAGCCGGTTTTGCAATCATTATGTAACCGAAAAGAGCGATACAGATAATCACGACTAGCATGATAATCATGTTGTACATGCTCCCCTGTGGTGGAGCAGACTCGCCGCCGCGACTTGAACCGTAGGACATGGGTGCTGGTTCGTTGTAGCCACCACCACCAGCGCCGTAGCTGTTGCCGCCAAAGCCCCCAGGTTGTTCACCGCCGTATTGGGTCGTTGAAATCGCGGTTTGATGTTGCTCGAAATTGCGCATCCACTGAGGGGTCTCACCCGTTGGGCGCGAGGGTGCCCCGCCTCCACCCGGCTTGTTTCCAGGTGTCGGTATGGCGTCAAGGGCGGAAAGATCATATGCACCGGAGCCGCCGCTGCCGGGCTCGGGCGTGCGCGCTGAGCCGCCAGCGCCAGGCGTCGGGATCGAATCGAGAGCCGATGGGTCAAAACCGCCAGCGCCCGCTGGACTGGCGGCTGGTGCCGGCGCGGGTCTGGGCGATGGACTGGGCTTGGCGCTGCTGCCGCCGGAACCGGGTGTCGGTATGGCGTCGAGGGCTGATAAATCAAATCCACCTGCCGCTGCAGCCGGCGGTTGCGCTTGCTGCGGGGGCGACTGTTTCGGAGCAGAACCGGGAGTTGGAATGGAATCCAGGTCTGCCGGATTGAATCCTCCAGCTGCCGGACGCTGTGCTGGATCTGGTCGCGGCGCAGGAGCCGGTTTGGCGCCGCCGGCACCAGGCGTTGGAATGGCGTCCAGTGCCGACAGGTCGAAGCCACCGCCGGCGGGCGCTGCTTTCGGCGCTCCCCCCGCGCCTGGAGTCGGTATCGAGTCTAGCTGGTTTTTGATGTCGTCAGTACCTGCATTGGTCTTACGTCCGAGAATGTTCGCTGTAGGGTCAGGTTGTTTCTTCAGACCCAATCCACCTCCCGCACTGGCGGCCGGAGCGCTTCCGCCTTCGCCGCCGGGCGATGGGATGGCGTCTAGCTGTTCTTTTAGGCTCAAGCCCGGTGAAGGTTTTTCGGTCACAATCGAGCGTTGTGCCGGGTTCGCCGCGCGGATGGCGTCGAGACGCGACTTGCTTGTGTTCGGGTTATCGTGGCCATTGCATTCGATACCCTTGATTTTGCCGCAAACTTGGCATTGTTCGTAAGTCATAAAATCAACTCTATTGCGGGATTACAGCGATGACAGCATGAATTTTCTAAAGTGGGCTGCCGACTCGTTATTTACATACCCCATATAGCCCATTAGAAGCGTACGTATTATATATGAAACATTTCGCTTAAAAGGCTGAAGAAATGGCAGTCGCTCTTGTCAGCACAACAATTTATAATGACTGTTCAGGCCTTTGCCGCGGGGTCAAAAATATGCGATTTAGTCTGTTCGGAAATTTCGGTTTCGTTTTAGTCCTTATGTGTTGGACCGTGGTTTGCGCTACTTTGCCGGTCGCATCTGTCGATGCTCGTTCGGAGAAGAAAAACAAAGTCTCATCGAAGAAACCGCTGCCTCGTATGGTTCCGATTGTTATGCCGGCTGCTAAACCAGCTCCCTCGCAAAAAGCTTTGCCCTCGATAAACTTCGAGAAACTCGAAAGTGGAAGCCGCAGCGGGATCGTATCCTTTGACACTGTGTTGGTAAACCAGAAAAGTATTTGGGACCGACTCTTGACGCGGCACCGAGTAAAAGGCGTAGAGAAGACTTCTCCGATTGTAGATTTCGAAAAGGAAACCGTACTCGGTGTATTTGCCGGGCAGAAACCGAGCGCTGGTTATAGTGTTGAAATTCTGCAAATCTACCGCACCAATCTTGGTGCCAAAGTTGTTTACAAGATTAATAGCCCTCCGCCTGGAACCAAGGCCGCTGAGGCAATGACCCAGCCGTATGAGCTCGTGAAAATTCCAAAACTCAGGGGACCCGTGGAATTCTTCGTAGATAAATCGTCGCACTAAGAGGACAGAAAATGAGAAAGAACACTATCCTGCCGTTAAGTTTCGTCCTTTGCAGTGCCGCTCTGATTGCGGGATGCAGCACCGACGGCTGGAAGAAAATGTCTATTGACGGTGCAACCGTTTCCTTCGAAATGCCGGAGCCGATCAAACAAGTTGAAGACCAGGGGATGGTGATGTATCTGGCGCAGAAGCCCGAGCAAAAACTGTCGTTTCGTGTTGGAATTTTAAAACGGGATTTCGAAAAGGATCAGCAGCAGGGATTGACCGACGAGAAAGTAGTTACGGCTTTTGCTCAGCGTGTGATTCAGGCTAATCAGCAACAATTTGCGCAAATGAAGATGCCTGCGAACTTTCAATTCAACGGAGCGTTTCCTGTTGAGAACGGCCAGGGTCTTCAGTTTCAAGCGCAGGTTGGAAAAGCACTTGTTCTTGACAGATTCTACGTGAACAAAGTCGGCTTGTACTACGTGGAAGTGACAACGCAGGATCCTAAGAATGCCGATGCAAACCGCTTCTTGAACTCTTTCCATCCGTAACTTGTAAGGGGCAGGTAGTGTACAGTAGTCATGCAAGTTCTTTGAAGAGGCGTGACTATGCAGGTTGACAGTACTAATCCGCAAGACGAAGTCCTTGACTTCAAGCCATACATCGCGTCTGAAGCGGTGATGAAGGAGTTCACGCCGCGTGCGATTGTTCTGGGATGCATCTTTGGAATTTTGTTCGGAGCCGCATCTGTCTATCTGGCGCTCAAGGCTGGGTTAACCGTATCTGCTTCGATACCAGTCGCGGTGCTCGCCATTTCGCTCGGGCGAAAGTTCATGAACACCACCATTCTCGAGAACAATATTATTCAAACAACTGCTTCGGCCGGCGAATCGATTGCCTCCGGAGTCGTCTTTACCCTGACTGGATTTTTGTTTTTGTCAATGGCAACCAACGGAGAAAGCGTTGGCGCGCCGTTCTTTAACTACTGGACCATCTTCTTGCTGGCGGCCCTGGGCGGTGTGCTCGGCACGCTCATGATGATTCCGCTGCGTCGCTCCCTGATTGTAAAAGAGCATGGCAAGCTTCCGTATCCGGAAGGCACCGCATGTGGTTCTGTGCTGATCGCTGGAGACAAAGGCGGCGAGTTCGCCAGAACCGCTTATCAGGGCCTTGGATTTGCGATGGTTTATGCATTATTGCGGAACGTCTTTCATGTAATCGCCGAGGCTCCGACATATGTCACGAAACAGACAAATAAGTTCTTGCCGTCGGCTACCTTAAGTGGTGAATTCACTCCCGAGTATCTAGGTGTCGGTTACATTGTTGGTTTCAAGATTGCCGGGTGTCTCGTTGCAGGTGGCGTTCTATCCTGGCTCGGGCTCATACCTTTGCTTGCCGGTCTTGTATCACCGGATCGAATCGCTGAACAGCTCGTGAAGCTTGGCTATCTCGCCAGTGTCACTACTGCTGGTGGCACGTCCGGTTGGGATCCGGCTACTCATACCTTCGCGAACACCGCCGACGCTGTTTATCGCGCCTATGTTCGTCAAATTGGCGCTGGTGCTGTAGCTGCCGGTGGTTTTATGACATTGTTGAAAACAATTCCAACGATTGTTTCATCCTTCCGTGACAGTCTGGGCTCATTCAAGGGAGTCGGAGGTAGCGGCGCAAAGTTGAGAACTGAGAACGACCTCGACGCCAAAACCGTTCTCATCGGTTCAACTATATTAGTGATTCTAATGGTAGCGTTGCCGCAGATTCCGGGCGACAACCTTTTGCAAAAGGTTCTTATCGGTTTACTCGTTGTAGTATTCGGTTTCTTCTTTGTAACTGTTTCAAGTCGCATCGTTGGAATTATAGGTTCCAGCAGCAATCCGATCTCGGGAATGACAATTGCGACATTGATGGCTACTTCACTCGTCTTTATCGGCTTTGGTCTAACCGGCAATCTTTACGAGCCTATGGTGCTCGTTGTCGGTGGTATCGTCTGCATAGCCGCCGCCAATGGTGGCGCGACGTCGCAAGATTTGAAAACCGGTTTTATAGTGGGCGCCACTCCCAAGTATCAACAAATTTGTTTGTTCATTGGTGCAGTGGTGGCGTCCCTGGTGATCGGTTTGACGGTGAAGCTTTTGGATACACCCTCGCCGGACATGATCGCGGCTGGCGTTCAACACGCCATTGGCAGCGACAAGTTTCCCGCACCGCAAGGAACTCTAATGGCGACTTTGATCAAAGGAATGCTGTCGTTAAACCTTGATTGGAACTTTGTACTTTGCGGCGTTTTTCTTGCTGTGACGATGGAATTGTGCGGAGTCAATGCATTGAATTTCGCAGTCGGAGCTTATCTTCCGTTATCTACAACTTTGCCGATTTTCATTGGAGGCGTGATTCGGAAATTCGTTGATTTGCGAATAAAGAGCGTTGGGAAGAAAAGTGCGAACCACGAAATCGAAACGGCGGAGGACGATTTGGGCAACGGAAGTTTGTTCGCCACAGGTCTTGTGGCCGGCGGTGCGCTGGCCGGTGTCATAATAGCTCTTGTTTCCATTCCTCCGGAAATCTACAAGGCAATGCAGAGTATCAGCGCTGAGCATGCGATTGCCAATGCAATTGGCGAGAGCGGCTACCAACTGCTCGGAGTTGGTTTCTTCGCAACGATGGCATATGTGCTCTATCATGTGGCCACCAAGGAAGATAAGAAATAAACAGTCAACTCTCATTTTGCTTAGGGTTGGGCTGAACGGAGACGCGTCCTAGTTTACCGATGGCGCGGTACCGTCTGTGGTATCATCGTGAAGCGACTGTGAAAGACTCGCCGCTGTGCCTCTTTCAATTGCTCTACGAACGGGCGCAAGGGGAGCGTCCTCATCAAAAACAATCGTTTCCCCTGACTGTTCGACTCCTAGTTGGGCCAGCAACTCCGGAATATCTACGCTGCCTGGCGATTCGGCCATCTCGTCATAGAGATCTTCAAGGACTCTTGCACCTATTGCGCCGTCAGCTACGCGTAAAGACTTCTCGGCGTCCCAATCGGAAGCGGCGGTTCCACCCGTATCGGCAACTGCACGCAGAGCCTCTTCCAGGCCCATTCGGTTTTGGGTTTGTTTGCGAATTGAAACGTCGGCGATCAGGCAGTAAAGTGCACCACCCCAGTAAAGCCGTTGTCGGCCTTGAACCTTGTTCAAACCGCCGTCGTCAATGCTTGATGGCAAGCCTTTGTGCAAGTTGTCTGCCAGATCTTTCCAGACGTCCTCACTTGAAAGTTTGCCTATGCGCATACGACCAATTGGTTCTACATAAGTGGCAATACCTTCGGCAAGCCAGCGATGGCGTCTTCCCATTATTGGGAAGGCAAGGTGCATCATTTCGTGGGTTAACGTCCAGCTCGTGCGCAATTGACTGTTAGTTGCGCCTCGTCCGATTTCAATTTCGATCAACCCGTGTCCGCCATCGTCTTCAAACGTAGACGTTGCAAATCCCACGCCATATTCATCGGTAGGCTCGATTACTACGATTGTCTTTTCTACTGGGAATTCGCCGTAGTAGGCTATGACCGCGCGCGCGGCATCCCGTACGTAGTCGTCAATGTTGTTTGTTGAGACGCTCAGCTTGCCTTCCTTCCGGCAAATTTCAAAGGTTGCATCGCCGACTTCGAGAGTGTGGTGCTTTGCCTCTTCAATAAAGCGGCGGACTTGCGCATCTGCTTCAGGGAGGGCGAGAACGGTTTTTCCGCCGGGCAACGATTGTGGCAAACAAGTTTGCGGCAAGATGAACGTCTGCAAAGTGAGCAATGACAGACCGAGCAAAACCGAGAATAGGACACGTTCTTTCAAATCGAATTTCCTGCACTTAATTCGATTCTAGTACGAAGTAAAAATCTGTGCCTTTCTTGAAACTAGTCGCGCGGCATAAACGACATGACTTCTCGTTTGCCAAACTCGCTCTCAAGCGGGATGGGGATGAGAGTTCTGATAGTCAAACTATTTTCTCTGTACGAAACAAACTTTTGTTTTTGCAGTTCGACCTTCAATCTCTCGAAAATGGTCGACGGAATTCGTACTGTCAGAATTTGATTCTTATTGAGATTGGCTTCCAGACGCAGTCTCACAAGGGCGCTCGCACATGCGGCTATTTCGCTGTCATTTAAAATATCGCTGCCATCTTTCAAAAAGATGCCAACTTCATGTCGCTCCTTGATTGGCGAGGACGTTAAAACCTTGCTTCCGATCGGAGTTCCCTCCTTGAACCAGAGTTCTTCATATTTTTGCTCTGGCGCCCAGCGGTTTTCCCTGGTATTGACGCGCACGTTGACGCGAACGCGGACAACCGGTTTTAGTTGAACGCCGTCGAATTTAATGAAACCTGGTTGTTCTTCGCAGTGGAGTACGACCACATCGTCGTATTGTGCGTAATCCACCAGTTGTGGTGGCAGGGGCTTTCGTTCTCGCCGTTGAAGAGTTGAAGATTGATCCAAACCGGACGATTGCAGTAGCAGCGAACTCAGAGCAAGTGATAGGGCTAACGTTTTTCTACTAGTAAGTCGCATGAGATATGGAATCGCGCTTGTCGGTTTCAGGTGGGAGAGTTGCTCGCTGCTACTGGGATTGTGCCCAGTAGAGGAGAAAGTGTCTCTAGTTGCTTGTCTCTCTAAGAGTCCCGCATTGAAGCTGGCTCAAAGAGTTTCCTAAGTTAAGCGCTGGAGAACCTCAACAGTTGTATAGGTTTGCATATAGGGCTCAAGCTTGACAGTGTTTCGAAAGCAATGATAGCGTGATCGAATAGCCTAATTTTAGAACTTACTACGTACTAGATACATGCCGGATTCACCGGGTTGCCATACTTACTAACCTCTCTTCAGGAGGTCGTGCATGTTTAGACTCAAACATCTCAAGTCTCTTGCGCTACTTTTACCAGCGTCATTTATTGCTTCGCTTTGCATTATCGCTTCGCCCCTGTCTGCAAGCGCCCAGCAGACTGTGGCCGGAGTGCAGATCTTTCCAGCTAACGCGGTTTGGAACACAAAAATCGACGGGTTGCCGGTTCATGCAAACTCGTCTTCCTGGGTTAATGCGTTGACGCCGACGTCACATTTTCATCCGGACTGGGGAAGTCCTCTAGAGTACGGGATTCCCTACAATATAGTGCAAGACGCGAAGAGAGCGCTCAGGTTTTACAACGTCTCGTTCGACTACGACGACGAAAGTGACGCCGGCCCATACCCGGTATCGAAAAAACTCAAGATAGAGGGCAATAATTGGAATATAAAAAAGAACGGCGGAGATCGACATGTCTTGATGATTCATCCGCCTACCAAGACTCTGTATGAGCTTTATTACACTCGCAATAAAGGAAGTAAATACTTTGCCGGTTCGGGAGCGATCTTTCATTTGGATTCAAACTCTTTGCGCCCTAACACATGGACATCTGCAGATGCAGCCGGTCTTCCTATTTTCCCTCTGCTGGTTAACTACGATGAAGCCGCGTCTGGAACTATCCATCACGCCCTGAGATTCACCGGGCGAATGATGAATGGCTACATTTGGCCCGCTCGTCACCTGGCCGGAACGCAAACTGCAGGCGCACCTCCATTCGGTGCTCGATTCAGACTCAAGGCAAGTTTCAATACTTCCAGCTTCTCAACCACTAACAAAGCGATCTTGAACGCGCTCAAGGAATACGGAATGTTTTACTGCGACGGTGGTTCCAACTGGTATGTCACTGGAGCTTCAGACCCGCGATGGAACGACGATGATTTAAACGCGTTGAAAGCCCTAACTGGGAATGATTTCGAAGCCGTCGACGAATCAAGTTTGATGATCAATCCTGATTCTGCAGCGACTAACTGATGTTTTGCGTCAAAGTAGAAAGATAGCGATTGGAGAAAAGTTGCGACAAGCTCGCGGTAACATGCTGTTTTTGTGCGTAGCCATCGGCTGCCTGATTCTCGTGCTAACCGGAATTGCGTTTTGGTTTCAGCTTGTCTTCTTTTCGAATCAACGGCTGCAGGATTCAGGAGAGAAGGTTGCACTCATCGCTGCCCAGAAGTTGAATGAGAATGATAATGTAGGGCGGCTCAACAATTTGATAGGCGACTCTCGTGAGCTTGTTTTTACCGCGCGACACATGCATGACGTCACCCTAAATAACCCGCATTTTAGAGATTACGAGAAGCTGGCGGCGCAGTATGTGGAGCAAACTCGAGAGGGCGCGCGTATTGTGGGAGATGAACGGCAACGGCTGGTAAATGCTACTGTCGCCGATATGCGAAAGCTGGTGAAGGGGAAAACAACGTCGCTTGGTCGTGAGGTGGAGTTGTTTGATGCTGCCGTTGATAAGCCCGTGATTCTCGATTTCAAGCTAGGTAGTTTGGACAACATGGAGTCAAATGTTCAGGCACCGCATGTAGTGCCGGAACTTATTGCACACGATCAGGCTCATTCATTCTTGAAACGAGGCAAAGATTTCGATTTCTATGTCGCAGGGAAGTCGTTAAAGTTGCCTGCTCCGGACGACGACCTGGACTTTCTGTTGTCGCCGTTGCCTATGGCTGTGAATGAAAGCGCTGCCCCTATGCGATTGGTGTCGGAGAAACATTTTAAACCTTCGGTGTCGATTCTGGAAAATGGAAATGATGCCATTGGTAGTAGCATGTTAATGCCATCGTGCGTTCAAGTGCTAATGTCCGTCAAAATGAAGAGCAAGGTGGTCAATGGTGTCGAGACGGGAACCAGGAGCCTGAGTACCGCCTGTACGAACGGCGCTCTGCCTCCAGCTAAATGAAACCGTGGTGGTGTAAAGCGAGTGGTATAGTGAAACGATTGCGATTCCGCAGAACCGAATATGGTGCGGCACAAGTCACCGAGTTTGGTGCCGCATTGTTTATTCTGCTTGGTTGTGTGGTACTGCCTCTTCTCAATATGGCGATCATTCCCGTTCGCTTCGGGATGGGCAAATCGATCGTGACTGCTGAAGTGAGAAGGCTGGCCCGAAGCGAGTCTTTCAGTGAAGCCCTGGCTAGTGTCACATCCGAGTCTTCTAAGTGGCAACAACTGAATGCGATTGGCGGCATCGATGTGAATGAAACCGAACTGTCGATGAAAATCGAATCAACCAAAACGAAGCAGATTGAAACTTTTCGCGCACCGAAAACGATTCCGGCGAGGGTTTTGCCAGAAGGCAAGGATAGCCCATGCGTCTACCTTCTCGATTTAAAAGTCGATGTCGCTATTCATCCCCTGGTTTCAATCTCGTGGACGAACATCCGCATACCAGGCTTGACGGGGCCGATTCCAATTCGCTTTCATGAGGTGGCCGCCTGGGAAAACTTGACGCGCGATCCTGTAACAGGCGATTTCTTTTTAAACCAGTAACTAGTGGCTCGGGCGAATGTTTTCCATTGTTTCCAGATGGGTTTCCAGTGATGCGATGTAAACATCGTTTGCAAGTTCCAGAAGATACTCATATTCATCGAAGATGATTTCAGTAAACACTTGCTCCTGCTCTAGATTAAGAGCGATGCGTTCAAGAGTGTTTGCGAGAGCTGTCATAGGAGCGTCCATTCTAGTTAGAAGTTTTTGACATGCTTGTTCTATATTCGAGAGGCGAATTTTAGGAAGGGGAGGGGAAAAGTCTTTTTATAAGCCATGCTCCATGCAAGAAGACGAATCCGAGAAGGCTCATAACACTTCTCGGATTCGTGATAATTAGACTGTCATTGCGTGGTCGAGATTAGTCGATACTACCTCCCTCTGCTAGCGGCGAGAACAAGAACATTGTTCTCCCGAATCGTAGGGGGTGCAGGCAGGCTCTTTCGAATGTCGTTTAAAAGCTTGTTGTACTTTCGCAGTTTGCCGTATACCAAAACGGAGCGCTGAATTTCGTCAGCTTCACGGCTGTGTTTGTTCTGCTCGAATTCGTCCGACAAAGCATTACACGAGTATTCGAGTGCATCTTGTATTAGTTGCAATTGCTCTGGCGTTAGAAACATCGGTCCCAATCCCTTTCTATCATCAGCAACGGTCTTCAGGTCTCAGTCAGCAATCCACCGTCCTTGCAATCCTTCAGTGCATTTCCGACCTTGTATAAACAGCTTACAAAACACGACTGCGAAATATTCGCAGTCGTGAAAATCGTTCGAAAAGTTTTTTCGGCTAAGTAGTTGATGTCAACCGCATCAATATAACGGTTTAAACGGAGACGTTGTATTGTTCGAGCGTTTCCTTCGCCGCGTCGATTACCAGCTTCCGAAGTTCCGGCGGCTCCATCACAATAGCGTCGGAACCATATGGCGCCAACCAGCGAAAAACTTCGTCCAGGCTTGCCGCTGGGAAAGACAACTTGCAACTGCCGTCTTCAAAATCCTCAAGCTCTTGCTGCGGATGCCAGGACCGTTCTCTAATATATCTTGCCGAGTGCGCAGCGAACTTGATGATCACCTGGTATGTGCGCTCGCCATGCTCGATCTGGAATGCCGCATCAATCCACGCTGTGAGTTCCTCGGTCGGCATTGGCTCGAAGTTCGTATCGAGAATCTTGTAGTCCTTAATACGATGCAGAGCAAACATGCGAAGCGCTTTACGTGAATTACAGTATGCCACCACATACCAGGTGCCGCGGTCGTGCAACACGCAGTATGGATTAATAATGCGCGAGGTTGTTTCGCCTTTGCTTGCCGCAAAATAAGTTAAGTCGATCTGTTGCTCCAGATCGCAAGCCTTATTCATTTCACTAAACAGCTTCGCGCTTAAAGGAACGATTGCGCTGGCTCGGAATCTGATTACCGATTTAATTTCTTCCGGGTCGACATTGACCTTTTCCGGCAGGCGCTCAGAAATTTTTTCCAGCGCGGAGCGGAGAGTGGCCTCAAAGGATGTTCCTGTATATATGGATAGCATCTCTTTTCCAAGTGTCAGGGCAAAAATTTCACCACTGGACAATTCAAAGGACGGCAAACGCTTATCTGGAGTGCTGTTGAAGTATCCGCCTTTTGTGTGGTCGAAAACTATTTCTCTGGCCAGGCGGTCTTTCAGGTAGCGAATGTCGTCGTGGAGTGTTCGCTCGGAAATCTCAAATTTCTGGCACAGGTGCTGAACTCCGGGAAATCCGCCACGACAGATTTCCGCGTCAATTGCCAGAACTCGCTCTAGTTTGGTACTCATGGTCCTTAAACTACATGATCGGGAGCTAGTTACACCGTCATTAAACGCAGTTTTAATCTTTCGTTTGCACGACTGCAGATATTTCGCAGCTTGATTTCGTAGGCTGGTATTTGAAAGCAGGAGATACATAGTCATGCGCAGGATGAAAGCAGACGGTCCGCTCGTTTATTCGCCGTCCGACCTTGTTACATTCATGGATTCACAGTTCGACTCTTGGATGGAGCGATATTCTGTTGAATACCCGGATGAAGTCAAGCCTGATGAGCGTGACGAGAGTCTTGAGATTCTTGCCAAGCACGGAAACACGCATGAGTTAGCGTTTCTCACACAATTACGGAAAGAAGGTTACGACATTGCGGAAATTCATAGTAAAAGCGAGTCTGCTCGACTGGAAACAATTGCAGCTATGCGGGACGGCCGAGAGGTCATCTATCAGGGATTTCTTCAAGCCGATGAGTTTGCAGGCTTTTCCGATTTCCTCATCAAAGTGGATGGTGCGTCTGAGCTTGGAGATTTCCACTACGAAGTCTGGGACACGAAACTCTCGAAGAAGGCAAAACCCCATTTCATTATCCAGCTCTGCTGTTATGCAGAAATGCTCGAGTGCATTCAAGGCCGACTACCAGGGTCAGTTAGAGTGGTGCTTGGTGATTTCGCGCAAAAAGAATTTCGTACTCACGAATATTATCACCTCTATCTCCGCCTCAAGAACTCATTCCTCGAGTTTCAGGGACGTTTTTCAAAAGACCATCCACCAGAAGACTGGACTGTTAGTTCCCATAGCCGTTGGAAGACTGTTTCGGAAAAATTTCTGGAAGACAGAGACCATCTCTCACGAGTCGCTAATATTCGGCAGAGTCAGATCGACCGCTTACTGAATGCCGGAATTAACACTCTGACGGAACTCGCAAATTCCGAGTTTTTATCGATTCCGAAAATGACGCGAGAGACGTTCGACACTCTCCAGCAACAAGCCAGAGCTCAAAATCGTTCGAAGATGGCCGGTGAGACTACATTTGAAGTGCTCCCTGTAATTCCGGGCAGGGGGCTCTCAATGCTGCCGCCGCCTTCATTCAACGACGTCTACTTTGACATGGAAGGATATCCTCATATGTCGGGAGGGTTGGAATATCTCTGGGGCGTTGTTTACGAAATCGGTGATTCAATTGAATTTAAAGATTGGTGGGCACACGATCGAGCGGAAGAAAAGATAGCTTTCGAGAATTTCATAGACTGGGTCTACGAGCGCTGGCGCCAGGACCCAGGAATGCATATCTATCACTATGCCGCTTATGAAGTATCTGCTGTTAGACGACTAGCGGGTCGTCATTCAACGAGGATGGAAGAGGTCGACGAACTCCTCAGGCACAGGGTTTTCGTCGACCTGTTCCAAGTCGTCCGTCAGGGGCTGCGCGTAGGAGAACCTTCTTACTCGATTAAGTATGTAGAACATCTCTATAGAGGCAAACGAAGTGGCACTGTAGCAAAAGCTACTGATTCGGTTGTTTTCTACGAGCGATGGATCGAATGCCAGGATGGCCTGACCTGGCAAGAATCGCCGATTCTAAAAGAGATTCGCGACTACAACGAGTTGGATTGTGTCTCTACGCAGCAACTGGCGGTGTGGCTTCGTGCCCGCCAGAGGGAGAATCGTATCGAGTTCTCCGGACCTCAGATCGAGGCACCGCCTGTGGTGCGCGATCTGATGCCTGCAGGCGCACTTGCCGCTGATTTAATGAGAGCGTCTGAGCAAATCGCTGATCCGGAGACTAAGCGCGTTCAACAGCTGCTTGCCGGACTGCTTGAATTTCATCGTCGTGAAGATAAGCCGATGTGGTGGCGTCGGTTTGAGAGGATGAGTCTGACCGATGATGAGTTGTACGACGATCTGGATTGTCTAGGAAAGCTGACGTGGGTAAGAAACCCTCCGATCAAAATAAATCGTTCGTTAGGCTATGAGTATTCGTTTGATCCAAATCAAGACACAAAGATGAAAGAAGGTGACTCCGTTCTGTTCGCCCATAACGCGGAAAGCACGCGCATAGCTTCTCTCGACCGTCGGAAGGGACGCGTTGTGATCTTGCTGGGTAAAAGCAAACCAGTTCCTCCGGAAGAAATTTCTTTGATTCCGGATGAATTCGTAGATAGCAAAATAATAGCGAGTTCCATATTTAGGGTGGTATCCGCTTGGGCTCAGGGACTGAGGATTCCGCAGTGTTTGTCGGACCTCCTCTTTCGGGCAGAACCGAACATCAAAGGTCGGGCCGTTGGGACCGCAATTGCAGACGCTAGAGATGTGAAATCCGTAGTCAGTGCCGTCAGTCGTATGCAAGAGACCTGCTTATCGATACAGGGACCGCCCGGAACTGGCAAAACATACACTGCAAGCCATACTATTGTTGAATTGTTGCGTCAGGGAAAGCGCGTAGGAATCACTTCGAATTCTCACAAAGCAATAGATAATTTGTTGGAAAAGGTGGCTGAAGTGGCTCGTGAAGAGGGCGTTCCGCTGAGGGGCGCCAAAATTGCTCCTTCGGGATCCGACTCCGGACCTCAAACGTATATGCCGGGTATTCGGCGCATACGCGGATCCGGAAAATTTTTCAAAGACGAAGAGCCGGATTCGTTTAATTTGATTGCTGGTACCGCGTGGTTGTTTAGCTCGGATGCTGCTATTCGAATGGTGGATTATCTCTTTGTTGATGAAGCCGGACAGGTTTGTCTCGCCAACGTTGCCGCAATGAGCCCAAGCACTGGAAATCTTGTGCTGCTTGGCGATCAGATGCAGCTCGAGCAGCCCACGGAGGGCTCTCATCCTGGAGATAGTGGATTATCCTGTCTTGAGTATCTGCTGCAGGATAGTGCCACCATATCCGATAGCATGGGAATTTTTCTGTCTGTCACCCGCCGAATGCATCCTGATATCTGTGAGGTTATATCTTCAGCAATCTATGACTCTCGTCTGGTCGCGCACGAAGAGAATTCTAATCAGGTACTCATTCCGCCTGGGCAGCTAAATACCGGATTCCAGAAGCGATCGGGAATCGTTTGGTGTCCGGTCCGGCATAGTGGCAACAGCCAAGCCAGCGATGAAGAGGTCGATGCAATCGAAGAACTGGTTAATACTCTCTTGCGTTGCTGCGTTTCTGATAAGACCGGAGCAATTAATGTACTGTCTATGAAAGACATTCTTATAGTCAGTCCATATAACATGCAGGTCCGAAAGATAGTCTCTCGGATCCCGGGTGCGCGCGTTGCATCTATAGATAAGTTCCAGGGACAGGAGGCACCAGTCGTGATACTATCGATGTGTGCTAGTGAGGGAAGCGGTTCTGCAAGAGGGCTGGATTTTCTGTTCAGCAGAAGTCGCCTGAATGTGGCAATATCCAGAGCGAAGACCCTGGCATTTGTTGTTGGAAGTCCTGATCTTCTACAGACGCCCTGTACCTCCTTGACCCAGATGAAACTGATCAGTTTCTTTTGCCAGATTGTTGAAGCTGGCAGAGGAAAGTTCGAGTCGTCCGGCCCAACCAAAGACGGATTCCAGATGTCAGCTTAGCTCTAACGAATTGGTGAAGAATAAAGATGGAATTAGTTGCATGCTTAATTGTCGGTCTCGCTATTGGAGCGCTGATTGCCTGGCTGATTTTTCGTAGCAAATCGGCTGCGGAATTGGAGCGTAATCTTAGTGCGTTCAAAACAGAGCAAGCAACGCTTAAGTCGCGACTCGAAGAGCGAGATAGAAGTATCGAGGAACTCAAGTCGCAAACATCGCGCTCGTACGATGAACTAAAGAATCAAAATACACTCAACTACGAACAATTGCAGGAAAGGAATTCGCTGGTATCGCAGCTGCAAATGCGGCTCGCTGCCTCCGAAGAGCGCAATTCAAAAATCGATCAACTCCAGCAGGAGGTGCACCTTCGCGATGAAAAGGTTGCTTCGTTTTCGCAAGAGATTGTTGCTTTAAAACAACAAATATCGATTCTGGAAACTGCTCGAGAGAAAGAACGACAAGCAGCCGAGGAGAAGTTGAAGCTTATCGATCAAGCGCAGAAGCAACTGACGGATTCATTTCAAGCTCTCTCTTCCCAGGCGTTAAAGTCTAACAATCAGGCCTTTTTAGACCTGGCTAAGACTCATCTGGAGAAGTTCCAAGAGGGAGCGAAAACCGATCTAGAGCTAAGACAAAAATCTATCGACGAACTCGTCAAGCCATTGAAGGAGTCGTTGTTGAGCGTCGACACGAAGATTCAGGATCTGGAGAAGGAACGTATCAATGCTTACTCCGGGCTTAAGGAGCAAATTGGCGCACTGGCGAACGGTCAGACTAACCTGCAGCAGGAGACGCAAAATCTGGTTCGCGCCCTCCGGGCTCCCACTGTCAGAGGACGTTGGGGCGAGATTCAACTGAAGCGAGTTGTCGAAATGGCGGGCATGCTCGAGCATTGCGACTTTTACGAGCAGAAGACAATCACTACCGAAGATTCGGTGATTCGCCCGGATTTGTTGGTTCGCCTTCCAGGACAAAAAACCGTAATTGTTGATTCCAAAGCGCCATTGCAAGCCTATCTGGATGCGCTCGAGGCTCGCGACGACGAAACCCGCATCGCCTATCTAAAAGACCATGCCCGACAAATTCGTACTCATCTGACGAAACTTTCGAGTAAGGCGTACTGGGATCAGTTTGGCTGCTCGCCAGAATTCGTCGTACTGTTTTTACCGGGTGAAACCTTCTTCAGTGCTGCTCTGGAGCAGGATCCGTCGCTAATCGAGGTTGGCGTGGAGCAACGTGTCATTTTAGCGACGCCTACCACGCTTATAGGATTGCTCCGCGCGGTCGCCTACGGCTGGAAGCAAGAGAAGCTGGCCGAAAATGCTCAGGCAATAAGTCAACTCGGAAAGACTTTATACGAGCGAATTCGTATTATGGCCGGACACTTCTCTGAGATTCGCAAGGGACTCGACAAGTCTGTCGACGCTTACAACAAGGCTGTTGGATCAATGGAGACAAGAGTGCTCGTTACGGCCCGCAAATTTCAAGAACTCGGCGTATCTGACGGTCAGGACATTGTTCAACTTGAAATTCAAGAACAGCCCCTGCGTTTGCTTCAAAGTCCAGACCTGTTAACGGCGATGGATGGTCGCTCTGTTGCGAAATAGACCAGGTTCCGAAACATTTTAAGAAAAGACGTTTAAACGAAAGCTATTTTTTCTGACCCACGCCTTCCGTCCCCGTCCGGTTTTCGAAACAAAGTGCTGATGAGCTGGTTAAATCACCAGTCTGTGCGAGTTTGTAACTCAGTGCTGCGAGGGTTTTGGTAGCGCTCAGAGGGGAATGATAAGATCAAATACTCTGATGCTCCAGTCTGTCGGAGTTTCGAGGACCGTATTCGCTTGGGTGAATCTTCGTCACCCAGCCCCCCGTCAGGAGTTTAGAAGCAAATGGCCTTGCAAGGTTCGTTCAGCGGCGGTACGCCAAAGTCTCACAAACTGTCCAAAATGAGTTCGGTTCCGACCACTGAAGACTTGAGGTACGCTCTGGCCGAATGTAAAAAGCATGGCAAGCCAATTGAGATGCCGTTCGAGAACAATCGTTATCTGTTCGTGATCAAGGTTCAGCAGTCGGGCAATGCCACTCCGAAATGGACGTTTATCAGAGGCGACGGCGGACCCAGTTCTAAAGTCGTCTGGACGCGTGATAGCGCGGATGTGATGATGATCCAGAACAAAATCAAGACCGAATCAGCTTACGATTCCATCGCCAACGCTGACAACCAGTCCAGTGGCTACCAGGCTCCATACGTTCCGGAATACGAGCAGTCTGGTGAAGTCGAACAGTATGACGGTTACCAGGACGAAAGTAACTACGCCAGCTCACAGCAAATTCCAGCTGCGTCCATGGGATTTGGTGGCGCGCCAGGCACCTCACATAATCGTGTACCCAGTCAGCCCGGTGGATTTGGCGGCGGCATTCCCTCCAAGGGCTTTGGTGATCCTTCTGTTTCTCAGCAGACACCGGCTTGGAACCCGCAGGGGGCTGCAAACCAGGCGGCCCAGGAGAGAAGCGGCTCAATTCCGCAGCAAGGTTTTTCAGAGCAGAGCGCCTCTGGGCGGCAGGCACCTTTTCAGCCTTCTGGTGTCGACCCTCAGAATTCCAGGATTTTGATGCCGCCCAAGCTGGCGGGTTTCGATTCTGCGGAATTTAACGCCTCCATGCGCGCACAAGGGCAGCAACCATCGCAGACCGTAGCGCAGCAAATGGCGGAGTCGCAACAAGTGACACCATTTCAACAAGTGTCCGGACAAATGGCGCAGTATCAGCAACCCGTGCCACCAGCTCCGCCCGCTCCGCAAGAAGTGCCCAATGTCGATCCTGTCTATCAAGGCAGTGACAATGCCGGCGACGTCAAGAAAGTAAATTTCGATATGAGCGGCATATTCGGTAATCAGCCCTCGGCTCCTGATACTACATACGGTGCACCGGTCAGTGAACAGCGACTACCCCCTGAGCCGACTACACCCAGAATGCCTCTGCCCGCACCAGTTACTTTTGATCCTAATATGATCAATGCGGTGTACGCACGACTAATGGACTCAAGAACGGGCTTGATGCTTTTCGATTCGTTCCTCTTTTTCCTGATGAAGGAATTCAACCGTTTCGAGAAAAACAAGACCGGCTTTTCCTTCTTAATCTGCGAAGTCACCCTGAAACAAAATAATCAGTCTATGCCTCTTCCGCCAGAGGCGCTGCAGGCTATCGGTCAACGAATTACCGCTGTTCTTTCACCAGCGGACTGTGCTGCATACATCAACGGAAGCGATTTTGCTCTCTTGGTTTCGACGGCTGATCCGTGGGCTTTGAAGAAGTTTGGTGAGATGCTCTGGTCTGCTCTGACTTCCACGCCTTTGCTGCCCGGTTGGCCTGAGAATTCCGCTGTAGTTTCAATCGGGGCTGCATCTATTCCACACACGTGCGAAGAGGTTGGTGTCGTCGTATCCGCTGCGCAGGCGGCTAAAGAATTGGCGAAGGGAATGGCGCCGTCTTTCGCGATCTTCAACAACTGAGGTGGTTTAGCCCTCTGCTTCGGGAAATAATGGTTCCTTTTTCCCGAGAAATTTTGGTTTCCGCTGGGTCATTACGTCTAGCCAAGCAGCTTCGGCCGCTGCAATCTCGCGCAGGTCGTACCATTTTTGCCAGGCTCCGTAGGAGCGAACTGCGGCGTCCACGCCGACTACCTCAAGCCCAAGGCTTTGAGCTAGAAAAATTGCTCGAGGTAGATGATAACGCTGCGTGACCAGAACGGCCTGCCGAAGCCCAAAAATATCGCGCGCTCGGTAGATGCTATCGTAGGTGCGGAACCCAGCAAAATCACAGGTGATGTCTTGCTCGGGCACTCCCAGTGAAACCGCCGCCTTTTTCATAGCGATTGGCTCGTTGTAATTCATATGGCGGTTGTCGCCGGTCATGAGAAGTTTGGCAACTTTTCCAGACTTGTAAAGCGACACCGCCGTTCTAACTCGGTCGTGAAACTCAAGCGAATTTATCCCAGCTCCAAACACAATCGCAGCAGGCATTTGAGGAACACTCTCGACGTTGTGACTTTCGTATATGGAGCCCTGATGACTTTCGACTTCTATATAGATGAGCACCATGGCGCAGATAGGCAGTAACGGAAGAAGCAGCAGCCAGAGCCACCGTTTCTTTCCTTTTAGAAGCTGTTCGCTTTGCTTGTCGGAAACTGCGACCATCGATTCTGCCTGGGTTCTATACGATTCAATAATAACACCAGCGCCCCGGGTCGCCGCAACGGGTATATTCCATTGGATCGGCGATTTTACACACCATGACCAGCGATTCAGAAGAGATAAAAAATTGTCCTAAGTGTCATATGCCGCTCGAGAAGAAAGGCTCTGGGAGTCTGACTCAGTGGATTAAAGTTTGCCATTGCAATCGCCCTGAGTCTGATAAGACCCTTGCTTCTCCAATCAACATTTGCGCACACTGCGGCAAGCGAAGTGAAATCGGAAGAGCGGGTACGCTCACGCAATGGATCTTTCGGGCGGACATCTGTGCTTGTGACAAGCCGTCATGGATTGCATCTCCAGATCAAGCCGCTCGCGATGTGGCTCTTCAAGATGAAGGCGAACAAGAAGATGCATCCGAACAACTGACAGAAATAGCTGTCGATAAGAGCAGTTTTCCGATTGAACGATATCAACCGTTGCGCCGGATTGGCATGGGGGCGAGTGGAACCGTGTATTTGTGCCGGGATCGCCTGCTGAAAAAGAAAGTCGCCGTTAAGGTTTTAAATAATTTGACGAGCGAACAGCTGATAGCATTTCAACGCGAAGCAAAGGCGACAAGCCAATTCGAGCATCCCAATATCGCCAAGGTTTTTGACTTCGGCGTGAGCGACGGTAACTTTCCTTACATGGTCATTGAATTTGTCGATGGTCACAGTTTGGACGAATTGCTTGTTCAACGAGGTTCAATCGACATCGAAGAGGCATTGCCGATCTTTGTTCAGCTATGCGATGCTTTGAACTACGCTCATGAGCGCAACCTTTTTCACCGCGATGTTAAACCGACTAATATCATAGTTGGTGGCACCTCCACAGGTGAATTGCGGCCCTGGCTGATAGATTTCGGTGTGGGCGTGCTTCGCCAAGAGGCTGACCAACAGGACAATTCTGCAGCCGGATCTCCAGCCTACATGAGTCCCGACCAGGTAAACGGTCGGGCTTTTGACGAGCGTTCTGAAATTTATTCTTTTGGCTGCGTAATGTTCGAAGTCTTGACCGGGAGGTTGCCGTTCGAGGCTCCCACTGCGCTCGAGATTTTGTCGATGCATGCGCATACGCCTCCGCCGGCATTGAGCGAATTTCTTGACTCAAACGAGTTTTCAGAGGCGATCGAAGACGTAATTGCAACGTGTTTGGAAAAATCTCCGGCTGACCGATTTCAAAACTTTGCTGACCTCAAACAGGCTTTGATTGAAGTCGGCAATTTAGAGACAAAGCCGTTTTTCAACAGTCAAATTGAGGAGACCCCCGAAGTGCTTGGCACGACGGCGACTGCGTCTTCGTACGGAGGTAAGCATCTAGCTATAGCTGCAATTGTAATTCTCTTAGTCTGCACCGCAGCTGGTGCATTAATTTTTCGCGGGGAGCAAAAGAATAGTGAGACTGTTGACACCGCAACAAAACCAAGAGCTTACGAAGAGCCGAAGTTGGGCGACGCTATCGATACTTTAGAGTCCGATACCTGGTACGAGGGACTGGACGGCACTGGAAATATCGGCTGGACTTCCGGACCGAATTTGAAAGACGAAGACTTCAAGCAGCTTTTGAAAGAGAAGGATCTATCACACATCAACGTTAGCCTGACTGATTTCGTGACTGGAACCGGCTTTGATTCCCTTCGCGGGCGTGGGGTGAAGGAGATTTCTATAAAGTCAACCGGACTCACCGACGAAGGTTTGAAGGTTATATCGGAGTTGAAGACGCTCGAAGTTCTGCGAATCTGCATTGAGTCCAAGATTACTGCTGCTGGTATGCGTGAACTCACTACATTACCTGTGTTGCAGGGACTTAACCTCAACGTGATGACTGTGCCCGATGGTTCAATTGAGTCTATCTCGAAATTGACAAAATTGTCGCTACTCAGTCTTTACAATGCGAGGAACATCAAAGTTTCCGACATCGCTCGCTTGGTTCCTTTGCAACAACTATCTTTTCTTGATCTCACAGGGACAAGACTGAACAACTCAGTGATACCGTATGTGGTGAAGTTTAGAAACTTGGCCCATTTGCGTTTAGGCAACTTGGATCTCACCGACGAAAATCTGGATATGCTTGTTACTTTGCCCAAGCTAAACACTCTCTGGCTGGCTCAAAATCCACGCATCACCGATGCCGGATTGGCAAAGCTCTCGAAGTGTCAGAAACTTCGATTCGTTGTGCTTACCGGTTGTCCAGGAATCAGCAAGATCGCTCGTCTTCGTTTTAAAAAGGAACATCCGGGGGTTCGTTTGCAGAGCGATTCCGATGCAGGCTCGGAAGTTATGGAGTCGCTCGAACCGCTTGAGCGTGGCGATTGAAGCTATTATCTTGTTCGCAGATTTTGCACCGAGGATGGTGCGTCCAGTCTTCGACCTCCGACAGTTAGATGTTTAGCTTTATTCCATGTTGTTTGCGCTAAGAAGGCTAAGCCGAATACTACAAAAGTCACCTGGCTGAATAGCGGCCACCATGCTGCCAAAAACAGCCAGGTTATCCCTGCAGCTGCTAGCTGCATAGCTCCTCGTTTTTTTAAGCAACTGCGCATTCCTGCCACTATCAATAGTCCCAGACCGCCCGCAAAGGTCAGCCCGAGACAACCCAGGAGAAGCGCTGTTGCCAATGCGGTGTTTTCGCGTAAGGCGCTGCTGTGCTGCAGCCAATTTGCTACAGGTCCTGCAAGTTTTACCAGGCGGTCAGAAGGTGTTTCCGAGTTGGCTGCCTCTGGCTTCACTGGTTGTGCCTCCAGTCTTCCTGGCGTCGGTGCTTTCATCCGAAGCGTTCCGGTTGCAGCGCGTTGGCTTTCCTCTTCGTGAGAGGTCGAGTAATTGAAGTTGATATCGCTTTCGGTGCTTGTGGTTGCTTTATTCGCTTCCCTCATCGGCGAAGGCGCAGGCATTGATGCAGCGGACAGTACTCTCCGTTCGTGCTCTGCTTTGCGTGCAGGAGCAGGAGCAGGAGCAGGAGCAGGTGCAGGTGCTGGTGCGGGTGTAACTGCACCTGCGCGTTTTACAACGTTGCTCTGACCCGGTTGCTTAGCTTCGGCATGTGCCTGAGAGCGAGGCTTCGTCTGTACAGAGTCAGTTGCCCATAGTTTCGAAGTTTCCTTGATCGCAGATAGATCATCCGTAGCCCGATATGAACTCGATTTCGAAGTGTCAGGAGAGGGCGCGGATTGAGGTGCCGCAGAGGGGCGAGGTGTCTTATCGTAAGCGAATGGCGAACCACCTGCACCGCCTGCACCACCCTGGGCTTCTCCTTCGATCATTTGTTGTGGTTTCATCCGTCTGCTGTAAGACATTGAACGATACAAATTCCGATCCAAGCCGTTGTATTCGTAATCACTGTTCTTTTCTAAAACAACGGCGCCTGAAACCGGTGAGACTACTCGATAAACGGTTGCCAGCTCCACGGCCTGATACCGGTCACCGTCTTGAATCAAGCGATCGATCTCTTCTTTCGCCCAAAGGTACGACAGGCGAAATGCGGCATCGTCATCGTTCAGGACAGGGCAATCCGGTTTCACTTCTTCCTTGCTGAGTATCAGCTTGTTCAGACCCTGAATGTCCGGTTTTAGTTCACCAATGATGAAGCTCGGAGGAAACGAATGCGTCGCTCTTGTGGCGAAGCGTGTCAGCTGCGAATTTCTTGCCATCGTCACTTGCAGAGTGCTCAAGTCTTCTTTCGTCAGGTTTCCTTTCAGTAAATAGCCGGCTTTGTGCGGCGTCGCTGTCAGGTGCGTGTTGTTCCCCGAAATAGGCGTGTTCGATGTTATGTGGATGTTCTGGACGCATGAGGTATCCAGATTAGCTTCGCTGATTTGCGGAAACTTCATCTGTGTTGAGCCGTCAGCTGTCGCGGTCATCGGAACCGTCATGCCGATTCGAATTTTCATTTCCTTATTGGGCATCACAGGTGATGCCTTCAGATTTATATGTGTTGAATCTATCTGTTTTATAAGTAAGGGATCGCGATGCAGGGTTACGATCCAGTCGTAAGCCTGTTCTACTGTCTCTGTCGAGTTGAACGCAGCTTCTTGAGCCTTGCCGTTTATCCACAGAGTGGCGCGGGAGACGACGGCGCCGTCAGGCAATGAAATTTTCATCTGCGCTTCTTGCTGGGAGTGCGTGGTGTTTTTCAGTGTAAAGGTCCAGTAGTAGGACGCGGTCAGGGTCTGGGGATCTGCGACGCCTGTAATTACTGAACGTGATGTACTCAAACCGGGAATTTTTGATAGCGGTTTGCTTTCAGATGGTGGCACAGGTGGTGGTACTGAGTCAGATATGAAACCGGAGGGCACCGGTCCCGTACCGGGCAGGGGGTCTGGATTTGAAGGCGGCGGTGTACTTGTCAGAGGACTATGAGCGGGGGATATGGTAGATGCGGCCAAAACAGCCGGCACTGTTGCACCGGCTGTTCCAGTCGCCGCAACGGCGTCAACCCTTCGAGTCGACGCGGAGCTGCCTTCTGTTGCGGAAGGCTGCAATCTGCCATCAATATAATGGGTGAGCAGGATGCTGCTCGCCAGCAAGCCGCTGAAGGCAACGCCCGCAAGAAAAGCTCGCCTCTGTGAAGGTGTTTCAATTAAACCATTCTCTGATGTAGGTCTCGTTTTTCCATGGTCGCTTGAGCCGGGACAATCGTTGTCCAGCATGAATTCAAGCCGCTCGCGAGTAGTCAGGGAGTTTTTGTCATCCGGCGCCATACGCATTCGCTCCGTCAAATTTGGATAGGAATAGGCTCAGCATAGCTCCTCACCGACGCGCAGAGCGACGAGCGCTGCCCCAGAAAACGCATAGGGATTACCCTATGTGTTCCTGGCGGCAATCGTGACAGCCGTCAGTGCTATTCTTTAAACGATGGGTATAACAAAGGACACGCATGGCAATTCCTCAGCAAATTACGCCTACTCGGTTGAATGACTATTTAGAGGTGATAACTCAAGCTGTTTTTCAGGCTGGTGTTAGTTGGGCGCAGATTGATGACAGGTGGGAGTACTACAAAAAGGCTTTTAAGGATTTCGACGTCGAAACAATTTCGAGTTTCGAAGAAGCTGATATCGAGAGGCTAATGACTGAGCCTAATGTAATGCACAGTAAAAAGAAGATCGTTGCGACGATCAAAAACGCAAGGTCTATTCTTGCATTGGACAAAGCTCACGGTGGTTTTCAGAATTATTTGCGGTCGAAAAAAACTTATGAAGAGCTGGTCGCGGATATCAGAAAGCGGTTTAGTTTCCTCGGCGAAATGAGTGTCTATTATTTCCTCTTCCGTGTTGGTGAGCCTGTACCTGAATTTGAAGGTTGGATCAAGACGATAGAGGGCGACCATCCCCGGATGCGAGAGATGGTTGAGGCTCATAAAGCGAAGACTTGATATTTCGCGATTGTGCAGATTTTGTGCATTTGAGTTTCACCATTAGCTCTCAAAGCCGGCTTATAGTCTAGGTGTGAAGGGCTCGCGCACACTTTCACACTCTTACTAGCTAACGAATTTGAAACAGGATCGGTGAAAAGCAAGTAATTGCTCTTGCGTCGTTTCAACTCGCCCTCACTCGAGGTTATTATAATGAGAGACATTTTTCGCTTCGCTCCGGGAGCTGCCATCGTTCTGAGCATGATGGTATCACTGCTGGTTCAACCGGCAGACGCACAAGGTTTTAAATCCTCCTATGGAAAACGGGTTGCACAGTCGATCTCGAACACTGCAATGGGCGGAAACCGCTCGCGCTTTACTAATCAACAGCGTGTCGCTCTTCGTCCCACCGGTGCCACCACGCTCGGTTACGTGCCTCAAGTGAGCGGTATGCGAAATGGACTGCCGCCAACTCGGATAGACAGCTTTGTCCTCAATGCAGGTGCTGACGCCGAGCTGATTTACGGAGATGAGTCGAGTGGCGGACAACTGCCACCATATATGTTTTTTACAGAAGCTCATCGGATCAATAATGGCATTCGTGGAGAACGCAATATTGGATTGACGACAGGGCACGGTTCGGTCATGCCTGATGCGTGGGGGCGTGACGAGTTTCTCGGAATGCCTGAGCAGAGTCAATCCGGGGAAGTCGGTTCATATTACGATCGTCTACCGATCAGAAACCTCTGGGTCAAGAACGTGCAACAGGAGCAATTTCCTGAAGGCTATGCCGACATCAATCGCAAAGTTTGGCTGGATGAAGATCGCATGCGAACAAAGGGGCATTGGGTAGACGAACATCCGGACGGCTTTCCGATGGGCTATCACACCGAAATGCATCCAGAATCCACATCCGGTTTTTAACTCAAATGTGGACGATGAAGTGCAAACAGAATCGAACCACGATCAAGAGCATAATGAATGCGCACACGTAGTAGCGTGTTTTGTAATCTTGCAGGTTGCGAAGATCATTTTGTTGCCGCAGCCATAACCTGTGATCGACGTTGACGCGATCGTGAGATGGGTCGAACATTGGATGCATGCGAGCACGCTCCAACTCTTCTGTCAGGCGAAGATTGTCGCAACGCAAAGACATTAGTTCTTCGGCGCTCGACTCATCCTGCTCGTCGTGGAACTGTTCAACTAAGCGAGGCGTTATGCACGCTATGTTGGAGGCAAGGTGTTTAGGTAAGAGCATAGGGGGCGGGTAGTGAGTAATCAACTTAACTGGAATACCAGCGTCACTCATGATGTTCAAAACCTCGATTGTGTAACCGAAACTGACCACACGCCACTATTGTCGGGTGTCATGGTTAAGACCGGTTTAAGAAAACCGAGAATTTACTAATCAAAGCCCTTGCAAAACTATCGCATTACCGCACATCTGTATATGGATAAAAGGTAGATCCGGCAAGTCTTTATTTTTTGTCCAAGATCGGCAAGAATAGCCAACTGTAAGAGTATTGGATGTATTCGCATGAAAGTTGTTCTTGCCGAAAAACCTTCTGTTGCAAAAGACATTGCCGCCGTTGTCGGCGCGAACAGCCGCAAAGATGGCTATTACGAAGGCAATGATTACGTCGTCACATACGCCTTTGGCCATCTGGTATCACTTGCGGAACCGGAGGAAATGAACCCGGCTTGGGGCGGACCGTGGCGAATAGCGCAATTGCCTATGATTCCAGAACAGTGGAAATATAAGATCGTCGATAAGACGATCAAGCAGTTCAATGTAATCAAGAAATTTTTCGTCGATTCCAAAACCAGCTCGATCATCTGCGCGACAGACGCGGGGAGAGAGGGCGAGCACATCTTTCGTTTGATTTACAAGTTGAGCGGTAGTGCCAAGCCGGTAGAACGACTCTGGATCAGTTCTCTAACTGCCGATGCCATTCGCGACGGGTTGAAAAAACTGAAATCGTCCGACGAGTTCGATAATCTTGCACATGCCGCATCAGCACGGGCGCAAGCCGATTGGGTCGTGGGCCTGAATTTTACGCGGGCATATACCTCGATAAACAAACAGCTTTGCACCATAGGTCGGGTACAAACGCCAACATTGGCACTGATCGTCGATCGCCAAATCGCAATCGACAATTTTAAAACGAACGAATTTTTTGAAATTGTCGCGACATTCGAACCTGGTTTTATGGCTCGATACATCACGCCAGGCAAGGAACCTCAGACTCGATTGAAGACCGAGGCTGAAGCCAAAGCGATCTTTGATGCGATAAAACCGCAACCGGCCGGAGCGGTTTTATCAGTTGAAACCGTTGAGAAGAAGACGAAACCGCCAGCGCTCTATGATTTGCTGACGCTGCAACGTGATGCGAACAAACGTTTCGGATACACTGCGCAAGAGACTCTTGATATAGCGCAAAATCTGTACGAAGAGCACAAGTTGATTTCTTATCCGAGAACTGAATCTCGCCACATCTCCACTGACATGGTCCAGGAGTTGCCTCGAGTTTTGTCTGCGGTTTTGAAGCAATCCGTCACTAGCCAGGCTGCCCGAGATGCCTTTGCTGAAGAAGGAATCGTCCCTGGAAAAATTACTGCTTCTCTCATTCGTCCGCGTTTGAGCAAAGCGTATGTCGATGATGCGAAGTTGACCGATCACCATGCGATAATCCCGACATACGGCGATGTTCCTGCTAATTTGCAAGAGCGGCAGCGCAACATCTATCAGCTTGTCGCCACTCGGTTCTTGAGTATCTTTTTGCCGCCTGAAGTTCGCGATGAAACCACTGCAATAATTTCGATTGGCGAACACAACTTTCGTGCGCGCGGTTTTATCATCAAAGATATGGGTTGGACGAAAGTTGATCCAAGAGCACTGGAAAAGGAAAAAGCGAAGAGTAAACCTAAGAAGGGTAAAGATGCGGACGCCGAGGGTGATGGCGAGAAGAAAGACAAGGACGATTCCGAGGATTGGCAACAGTTGCCGGCGCTCGATAAAGGACAAATAGTTCCGAAGCGCAAAGAGGAGCTGAAAAAGGGTAAGACCAGTCCTCCGAAACCATACGACGACGGCACGTTGTTGCGCGCCATGAAGAACGCAGGTCAGGAGCTCGATGACGAAGACCTTGCAGTTTACATGAAACAGAAGGGGTTGGGAACGCCTGCGACTCGCGCGGCAATTATTGAACGGCTCTTGCGCACTGGTTATGTTGAGCGAAAGAAAAAATATCTGGTGCCGACGGAGAAGGGCCGAGCGCTAATTGCGCATGTCCACAACGATTTGAAGGACATTGCCTTGACTGCCTCCTGGGAGCAGCGACTTGCCGATATGCAGGATGGAAAGTTGAATCTCGATCAATTCGAGGGCGATATCGCTGAATTTGTTCGCCGAATTTTGCCGGCTGTAACGTCGAGCACCGCGAAACTACCGGCGATGCCATACGTGCCTGACAAGAATGGGAAGAAACCGGAAAGTAATTCGAACTTTCCGAGTTTCGGAAGCTGTCCGCAATGCAAGGGTGGAGACGTTCGTCAAACGCCTAAGGGTGCGGGCTGCAGTCGGTGGCGAGAAGGATGCACTTTCAGTATCTGGCGCGAGTGTTATGGAAAAACCTTGACTGATGCTCAGATGAAAGAACTGGTGAAGCACAAGTCGACGAAAACGATTAAGGGATTCAAAAAGAAGGACGGCTCCGGGACATACGATGCTCGTCTTGTCATAAACGACGAATGGAAAGTGCGGTTGTCGTTTGACAATTTGAACGAGGATGACGACAAAAGTTCCTCCAAAGTCGCGTCCGAGACCAAGGAGCCCAGAAAGGCAAAAGAAGCTAAACCAGCTAAAGAGGATAAACCGAAAGCGGCGAAAGCCAAGGTGAGTAAACCAAAAGAATAGTTCCTGACTGACGAAACGTGGGCTATATGCCCTTGCTAATTTAATTCCCCAGTCGGCGTTTCAAATATGGTGCGGTGCGACTGTCCCGAGTTTTTGCCACGGTCTCCGGCGTTCCACTGGCTACGACCTTTCCGCCATCGTTTCCTGCACCCGGACCAAGATCAATGATCCAGTCGGCGTTGCAGACGACGTCCATGTCATGTTCGACAACTATCACTGAATTGCCGCTGTCGACGAGAGCATGGAGTTGTTTCATAAGACGTTGAGTATCGGCCGGGTGCAAACCGGTCGTCGGTTCGTCCAACAGATAGAGAGTGTTGCCGGATTGGACTCTCTGAAGTTCCGTTGCGAGCTTGATGCGCTGCGCTTCTCCGCCGGACAATTCCGTTGCCGGTTGACCGAGGTGAAGATAACCGAGGCCAACATCGCGTAGTGTGTTTAGCGCCCTTGCCACCGCCGGCAGTTCTGTGAAGAACTCACTTGCGGAGTCAACCGTCATGTCCAGAACCTCGGCGATGTTTACTCCACGATATTTAACCGAGAGAGTTTCCTCGTTGTATCTGGTTCCCCCGCAAGCCGAGCAGGGAGTGTAAACGCTTGGCAGAAACAGCAGTTCTACAGAAACGAAACCCTCGCCTTCGCAGGTAGTACAGCGACCTCCGGTGACGTTGAATGAAAACCGTCCAGCATTGAACTTCTTTGTTTTGGCATCGCTTGTGGTGGCAAATGCTTTTCTTATGTGATCGAACAATCCTGTGTATGTTGCGAGATTTGATCTCGGAGTTCTACCAATAGGTTTCTGGTCGACGCAGACAAGGCGGCGGATGTTTTCCAGTCCTTCGATGGCATGAACCTGCTTTCGCATGTCGACAATTTCGACATCTTCATCCGTCTCATCCTCGTCTGATTCATCGTCACTTTCATCAACCGTTGATTTTGCCCCCAAGCCATTAGTCACCACATCTGCCAGAACTTGACTGACCAGTGTGGATTTCCCGGAGCCGGAAACGCCCGTCACAACGGTTAGTACGCCAAGCGGAAAGTCAACATCAAGATCTTTCAAATTGTGTCGATTGATGCCTCGCAGCTTAAGTGAGACGTCTGCTTTGCGCGGGGACCGCTTCCCATCCTCGTTCGAGGAGAAGAGAAATTTTCTCGTGGACGAGGCTTCTACTTTAGACAAACCGTCGACTGGTCCGCTGTAAAGCAGGTATCCACCACCATCGCCCGCTTCCGGTCCGATATCGACGACCCAATCCGCTTGACGAACTATGTCCATCTCGTGTTCGACCACGAACAATGAGTTACCAGCTTCCTTCAATTGCAGAAGCATTTTGAAGAGCGCATCTGCGTCGGCAGGATGCAGACCGGCCGAGGGTTCATCGAGTACGTAAACGACACCGAACAAACCGGAACGCAATTGAGTAGTCAGTCTCAAGCGCTGCAACTCACCGGCTGACAGCGTCGGAGTTGCGCGATCCATTGCCAAATAATCCAATCCCAATTCCGTGAGCAAACCGATTCTGTCTATTAAATCTCGAGCGATTGTCATGGCAACTTCTTTTGTGTCACCAGGATTCGGTGAAGTTTTGCTCTTCGCGGATTTCTGTTTCTCAGTCTTTGGTGAATTGGATTCTAGTTCGTTCAAATGGTTTTGTAGAATGCGAGACACCTCCGCAAGTGGCATCTGGGACAGTTGCGATATGTCGTAACCGGCGAATTTTACCGCGAGCGATTCCGGCTTCAAGCGTCTTCCATCGCAAACTGCGCATAATGACTTGTCCATGAATTGTGCCACGCGCTTACGTAAAGTTGCACTATTTGTGGTGCTAAAAGTGTGGCGAACGTAGCTGGCAGCGCTCATGTATGTCCCTTTGTAGGGACGCTGAATTCGATGGGCTTCGCGTTCCGCGTGGACGGTGACCACCGGTTTTTCCTCCGTGAATAAAATCCATTGCCGATCTTTCTTCGGGAGGTCTTTCCATGGTTTGTCGACATCGTATCCAAGGACCGAGAGAATGTCGCGATAGTTTTTTCCTTGCCATGCGCCAGGCCATGCAGCAATAGCTCGCTCTCGTATAGTCAGATTCGGGTCCGGAACGAGCGATTCTTCTGAAACCGTGTGCAGAATTCCAATACCGTGACATGCGCTGCAGGCGCCCGTCAAAGTGTTAGGTGAGAAAGCATCAGAGTCCAGTCGTTCTTTCGCGTCGTCCGGATAGTCTCCGGCTCGGGAGAAGAGCATTCGCAGCGAGTTCGACAATGTCGTCAACGTTCCCACGGACGAGCGAGCGGTCGGCTCTGCTCGACGCTGTTTCAACGCCACCGCCGGTGGTAGCCCCTGAATTTCGTGTACGTGAGGTGCCGGCAGTTGAGCAATCAGTCTACGTGCGTATGGAGCTATCGAGTCGAAATAGCGACGCTGGGCTTCAGCATAGATGGTGCCGAACGCGAGCGACGATTTGCCGGAGCCAGACACGCCTGTGAACACTACAAAAGAGTTTCTCGGCATGTCGACGTCTATGCCGCGCAAGTTATTTTGCTGTGCTCCGCGCACCCTGACAAATCCGTCGGTCGCTTCGTTTTTTCCTGTACTAAGTGTCGAGTTCTTTTCGGAGATTGACATGATTCCCTGGGTTCGATATCCGTCCTGAAGTCGTTGGTTCGACTCGAATTGCCACTCACGGCTGTTTTAAACAATATTAAAACATACTGGCAACGCCCGTCTGGCGAACGGAAACCCGCACCACCTCAGCAGTACGGGTTTCCACATGCAATAGTCGTTCAATCACTACTCCGACGCTGAGTCGGTTTTTCTCGGAGTGCTCGGCAGAAGCAATCCGTTCGAAGTAGCACCGAAGACAATCGTGTTGCCTGTAGATTCATTGAGAGACTGCATCAGTCTCAACTGCATCAAACCAGGCGTTGATTCGAGCATGCGGGCTGCGTTCGCCAGAGAACGCAATGCAGCGGTTTCGCCGCGAGCTTTTTCCAAAGCTGCTTTTGATTCCATCTGTGCCTTTACAACCTGCGACATGATCTTCTTTACTTCACCAGGCAGCATTATGTCTCGAACACCAACCAAAATTACCTCTACGCCGAATTCTGCCGCTTTTGGCGTGAGCGCTTTTGTTAGAGCTTCTGCAACTGCATCTCTTGCGGTCATCAGCTCATCGAGCTTCATTGGTGCAACTGCTTCGCGAAGTGCTAGCTGTGCCATCGTATATAGTGTCGCGTAGTGGTTCTCAACCAGCTCCAGGGCGGTGTATACGTCCAGCACTCTGTACTGCACGGCGAGGCTGATTTTGACTTGCATGTTGTCTGACGTAAGCAATTCCTGCGAGGCGACGTGCAACCACTGTGCCCGAATGTCCATTCGCTTGATCTGGATGTTTCTGTTCCACAACCAATATTTTCCGGGCTCAAGGGTCTTCACGAACTTACCGTCGCGATAGAGCAAGGCTCTTTCGTTTTCATAAACGAGAACCTTCGTAAACAGCTTGAGCACTGACTTCACCGCTGCGGCGACTATAACAATTGCAAGCAATAGAGAAAGAACCATAACCTTGTCCACGACAATCACCTCCTGCAGGCTTCACATTGGTTTTATCCAGCCAAAATGCGAGCGATATTTTCTCGGGCTCGAACGATGAGCGGAGACCGCTAGCGTGAGCGCTCTGCAAGGCTCATCGTTCGTTGCTTTTCAGCTGCCTTCGAAGTTTATGGAGTCGAACCATAGCTTTTGGCTTACCTTGAGGGACGCGACCTGATTGCGGTAGAAGTTCGGCGATGCCGTTTCTCCCATGATCTGCGCCTTGGAGACTATAATGCCAGCAGTCGTTGAAGCGGCCAATGGAACTGACTGAATCGTGTTTTCAGCCGTCCATTCTAAGCAGATCCGGCGCCAATGCTTAAATTGACGTATCTACCTTAATAGTTTTGGGCGTTCAGCCAAAGTGATATGGTCGCTAATCTATAATGTTGGATGCTTAACATGGAACCAATCAATGACACAAAGCATTGCGCCGTCAATTATCGAAGAGAAAACCGCTAACGGTATCTTCGCGAGAAAAACATTCACTAGTACTTCCGGAGACACTCTTGTTCTCGTCATGGGTTATGGTGGAAGTCTCCGTATCTGGCCGGAAACGTTCGTCGAAAGGCTAGCCAAGAAATTCTGCGTCGTTACTTACGACAATCGCGGTACAGGCTTGAGTTTTCTTCCGAAACAAACTGAAGATTATTCTATCAAGGCCATGGCGGATGATTTGTTTGAAGTCATGACGATGTTTGGAATCGATGCTCATCACCTGCTCGGATACAGTATGGGAAGCTGCATTGCACTGCAGTATGCCTATGACCACCAGGAGATGGTTAAGTCCTTATTTCTGATGAGTGGTACCGCAGGTGGTTCTCTCTATGTTAAACCTGATAAGGCAATGTCGACCTCTCTGGCCAATCCGGAAGGTAAAACCCTCTGGGACATTTACATGTACACCTGGAAGTTGATGTACTCAACTGAGGCGTTCGAGCGTTGCCAGCCGGCGTTCAAAGCTATCTATGAAGCGTCGAAAGAGACTCCGACTCGACCGGCCGCATTACTTGGGCACTCGCATGCCTTTCGCGGTTTTGACGGGGTGTCCTATCTCTCAAAAATAAAACTGCCAACCACGATTTTGGCCGGACGCGCCGATCGGTTAATGCCGGTTGGGAATTCAGAAAATCTCGCAAAGCACATTGGTGGATCCAAACTCATTCTCCTGGATGATTGTGAGCATGGACCGCACATACAATTGGAAGACGAGGTTATAGTGGCAATAGAGAGCTGCTGTGCGAGCGCTGGCTAACGACCGGCACAGGAACTGATGTGAGCGACGAAATCTGTCCGAACTGCAAGCAGCCTAAACCCGGAGGCGCATCCGGGTCACTCACACAGTGGATATTTGTATGCAATTGTGCATCCTTGAAGACCGCGGAAACTTTAATTGCTGATTCCGAAAGTCATCGTTTTCAAGTTTGCCGCAAATGCCGAAAGCGTGTAAGTACCGGGCGCGATGGCTCTCTCACTCAATTCGTTTTTCGGTCTGATTCCTGCCGGTGTGAAACTCCGGACGTCGTCGATGTCGCCGTGTCGAGAACCAGTGCCGAGGCTCCGGCGTTCGACAGTGGTCCTGAAATTCATGGCGAAGAGCTCGAAGGGCTTGATTTGCCTGAGAGTTCTTTTCCCATCGAAAGGTTCAAACCAATTCGCGAACTCGGACGCGGTGCGTCAGGTGCTGTTTACCTTTGCATTGACAGACTGCTGGGCACCTATGTAGCGGTCAAGACGTTGCATCATTTGTCGGCTGAGCAACTGCTTGGATTTCAGCAGGAAGCTCGCGCAATTTCCAAGCTGACTCATCCAAATATCGTCAAAATTCTGGACTTCGGTGCAACCGCATCCGGGATACCGTATATGGTGCTGGAGAATATCAAGGGCGAGGATCTGGCAACGTTCGTACAACGGCATGAGAGGCTTGAACTTGAGCCTATCGTGCAGATCATTTCCTCTGTTTGCGATGCACTCTCATACTCGCATGCTAAGGAGATATTTCATCGAGATCTGAAACCGAGCAACATGCTGGTTGTCGAATCCAATGGCAGATTATCGGCAAAGCTGGTGGATTTCGGCGTAGCGCGCGTGAAGTTTGAAACTACAACCCCGACGATTCTGGAGGGAACCAGCATCATTGGAACTCCCGCCTACATGTCTCCTGACCAGATGCGGGGAATTAGTTTTGACAGGCGCTCAGAGGTTTATTCACTGGGTTGTATATTGTTCGAGCTTCTCACCGGGAGCCAAATTTATTCCGGCGAAACCGTTATGGAAATTGTTTCGTCACACGTAAACGCGCCAATTCCCAAACTCGCGGAAGTGGTTCCGGACAAGCACTATCCGGAGAAACTGGATCAAATTCTCGAAAGATGCTTGGCGAAGGAACCCGAAGATCGTTATCAAAGTATGGGAGAGGTTAAAAACGATCTGGAAAATCTTTTGCGCGATTTGCGAAGCGGTGCCGCCGAAGAGCATGCTCTCGAGACAAGCTCAGAAGCCGGTGATTACTCATCAGCCCTTCACCATGCGATGCGCACGAAGACAATTGAGTCTTCTCATGGGTCTGTTGAAACCAAGACCAAGGAAAAATCTGATGTCGCTGCAATCGGTGCTGTCGTAGGTTTTATTCTTCTCTGTGCGCTCGGTCTATTTCTTTCCAATCCCAATCCTGAACATGCCGTAAGAAACGGAAAGACTGTCGATCAGAAGGTACTGGAAAGTTCTTCAAGTCCGGCAACCCTGCAAAATGCTTTGCTTGAGACCAAGTTTCAAATTAACGAATTTGACGGCAATCACTGGACATTCAATATGGGTGAGGTCAACGATGAAGCGCTCGATGAGCTGTTTCGTGCAAAGGACCCGAACGATTCGAAGCGTCTCTGGTTTGATCAGGGGTATATATCTCCGGGCGGATTGTTGAAATTGAGACCACTAGGTGTGGTGGCATTTGCGATCATCAGTTTGGAGCTGTCTGGCCGCCATCTGGAGAGTCTCGCGCAACTTACGACACTCCAGGCACTTCGTCTCTTCGAGAATCCACGGCTGGAAGACAAACATCTTGCGATTCTCGCGACGATGCCACGATTGACCGAGCTGTTCATCCGTAACGATGGAATTACGGACGATGGCATCGCTAATCTCGCCTCGATGAGTAATCTCAAATTTCTCTCTCTCGACCGATGCAAAAAGCTGACCGATAAGAGTCTGGATACTATCGAAAAGATGACCAACCTCGAGCGCTTGAGCATGACTGAGACCGGGCTTTCGATGAAGGGTGTGCATCGTATAGCTAAAATGAAAAATTTGAAAACGATCTGTATCTCGCACTTGCCCTGTGATTCATCGTGTATACGAGAGTTAGCCAAGCTGAATCCGGAACGGCTTGCTCTTCGATATGCGCCGCTAACTTTCGATGACCTCATGCTTCTCTCCGGTGTTAAAAGTCTAAAGATGGTTGACGTGAGAGATACGCCTATCAATAAAACGATGGCAAAAGAGTTTTACGCAGATCGTGCCAGGAAGGGTCTGCCTTATTGTCAATTGATCGTTGAAAGACGCACTGGAATCAGCGGTTTCGGTGAAATGGTTTACGAAACATTAGACGATGAACATATGTGGACCGACAGTATTCGAGACGGGATCTAATCTATAATGTCTCTCTTCGGAGACTTTATGAAATACGATCCCAGTTATATTTTGATTTTTACAGACGGTGCATGCACCGGCAATCCGGGACCTGGAGGTTGGGGTTCCGTAGTAGTTTTACCGAATGGAACCGTGCATGAACTCGGTGACGGAAATCCTCAGACAACGAATAATCGCATGGAGATGGTGGCAGCTCTTCGCGCCCTTGCGATTCTGGAAGAGCCTCAGGGCGATATTATTCTGTATACGGATTCACAGTATCTGATCAACGGAATCACGAAGTGGGTCTTCGGGTGGCGTTCTCGCGGGTGGAAGAGCGCAGAGGGCAAAGATGTCGCCAATCGTGATTTATGGGAAGAACTTGTCCGTCAGGTTGCGCGCGTCAAGCCAGCTACCATCAAATGGAAGTATGTGCGCGGTCACTCCGGGTATCCGGGGAATGAACGTTGCGATCAAATTGCCGTCTCATTTGCGACGAAGAAACCTGACCGACTTTACGTGGGTCCTCTTGACGGATACTTTGTGGATTTGAGCGAGCTCCCGCCTGAAGATGAAATGTCCTCGAGCAGTAAGAACGGCTCAGCGAAAGGCTCTGCGAAGAAGAGTTCCAGTGCGGCAAAGGGTGGGAAGAAAACCTATCTGAGTCTGGTTCGCGGTGTGGTGACTCGTCATATGACTTGGCCTGAATGCGATCGTGTCGTAAAAGGTGTTCCGGCAAAGTACAAGAAGTGCGAGTCAGGTAAGGACGAAAGAGAAACTCTGCGTTCCTGGGGAGTCAATCCCGAGTCTATAAAAATCGAGGGAGCTCCGTCGCCCTTCAATGACTAAAGAGATTGTGCCATTTGAACTGGACGGTATCATATCCGGTGTCAACAAGCGTGGACCGGTAATCATCAGCCATGGCGCCGGACGCGGAATGGATGCGGCAATACTTGAGAAAACGGCATCGCGACTGGCGGATCTGGGTTTTATAGTACTTCGCTACAACTTTAGCTATATAGGAAAGAAGCCGGCACCGTCAGCCGGTGGAAAGAACGAAAAGCCCGAACTCGTGCATGCTATTGAATTCATGAAACAGTTCGGAAAGCCAATACTGGTTGGAAAATCGTTTGGCGCGCGGATCGGTTCCTACGTCGCAGCCGAGCGCGATGACATAAAGGCGCTCGCGTTTTACGGCATGCCGCTCGTTGGCATGTCCCCGAAATCAAAGCCACGCGATTGGACGCACCTTGAAAGTATCCGAGTGCCGATGCTCTTCATTACTGGTGATAAGGACAAGCTCTGTCCACTCGATAGGCTTGCGGAGGTGCAGAAAATTATTCGCGCTCCGCTCATATCAGAAGTGGTGCCAGGCGATCATTCGTTTAAGCCGAAGTCCGAAGACCGGGCAATTGAAATCTGTGTTGATTGGATTAATAAGCTTGATTGACTGCGCAATGCTATGGCAATCAGAAGTTTGAAACTGACAAGTAGTTTCAATTTGCAGTCGAAAAAATCAGATTGATAATGGCGACGCGGCGCTCGCCATAAGCCTTTCCTGTCTGTTCCACCGCCTCGCGGAGCTGAGGAGTTCGTGGTGCAAACACATAAGAATGCGGTTCAATGTATGACGGCCCCACTAGCCCGTATCGCTCGAAATCCTTTAAACCGCTCGATACGATTTCGTCCGTCAGGTATAAAGCGTTCGCAATCTCGCTGAGATTAAGCGGTTTTTTGCTTGATTTTATGAGTAGAAGTAATTCCAGTTGCCATACGGAGCGGATATGCTTCCTCACAAAATCTTCAACGGTTGCGGATATCCTATTCATCTTTGCGGTTTCCATATCTCATCCACGTTAGAAGTTGTAACGTCAGGTAGCCAATTGTTCCGACAAAAGTTCCAGCAACGCCGTCGCGCCAGTGCTCGTACACTGCAAATCCAATCACCTGAGCCACTATCAAGCTCATGACCGAAAACAGAATTAGTTTTGCGGAATTCGTTATCTGGATTTCGATGCTACTGGCAGCCTTTCGCAATGCCTTCAATGCCTCGGTTGAACCTGTTGTCTATACACATTCTAGATCCGGAAAATTTCACCAAGATTTCCGGTCCTGTCTGCGCTGTCAACCGTAAAGCAGACCGCAAGCTATTCGGCGTTGTTTGTGACTGCTGGAAAAATCACACGGAAAATAGTGCCACCATCGGGACGGTCCAGTACGTCTACGTTTGCATCGTTCGTACTTGCTACTTCGCCCACAATGGACAAACCCAGTCCGCATCCGGAACCGTTGGTTCCAGGGATTCGGTAGAAGCGTTGAAAAACTTTTTCTTTTTCGGAATCAGCGATTCCTGGTCCATTATCAGCAACGGTGAGCGTAGTTTGCTCACCTTGCTCGATTTTAACTTCCACAAAGCCTTTCGGCGCGGTATATCGAATGGCGTTGTCGAAAAGGTTCGTCAACATTTCGACGACGTCTCCTCGATCTGCGCGCACCATAACTGGTGTCTCAGGCAGATCGAATTCCATGTTGACTCCACGGCTGAGCGCTTCGTGTACAACGTTTGAAGCCGCGTCGTTTACGGCTTCGGTCAAGTCCATGTTCTCGATGTCCTTGCGATCATGTTCTTCCGAGCGCGCAAGGCTCAATAAACGGTTGACCATATGAGCCACACGGCTCGAAGCTTCCGACATTTGTTTCAATACAGTGTCGAGTGTGTCCTTTTCGGTATCTTTGATTCTTTCTGCGTAATCGACATATGTTTTCAACGCTGTGACCGGTGTTCTGAGCTGGTGCGCGGCGTTGCCGATAAACTGTCGCTGCAAGTGAATGTGATTGTTTGCGTTTGCAAAAAGTTTATTTAAAGCCGTGGACACCGGCTCTAACTCTGCGGGTGTTTCACCAATCTCTACTGGTGATAGATCTAGTTCGCCTCTCGATTTTAGCAAGTTCCCGAGCCTCTCAAGCGGATCAAGACCGTGTTTGACTCCGAGCCAGACCGAGAGGCTTGCTAACAATACGAGCATCAGCTGTGGTGCCAGAATGCTCAAGAAAATTTGTTCCAAAAAGCGATGGCGATTGTTCAAGCTTTCCGCAACTTGAACCCAAATGATGTCATCGCTGGGGCTGACAGCGACAGATATGCGGCAGGTTCTAATCTGTTGACCGTCAATTTCCACATATTTGAAACGCGGCCCGGCGTCCGAAACATCTTGAGGCAGAGGAAGAATTGCGTCACCAGTCAATCGGTGACCATAACTGTCGGCGATTTGGTAATAGAATTCGTCTTTTAAATTGTGACGAAGAATTGCCTGTGCTGCGCGTGGTAAGTCCACAACGACGACACCGGCCTCATTCCTTCCTAGCCTGCTGGCGATGGATTCGGCCGATTTTAAAAGGAGACGATCGTAAGACTCATTTGCAAATTTCTCCGCGAGTCGATAAGCCACGAATGCTGATAGCGAGCACAAGCATACAAGTGGTATGAGTAACCAGAGAAGCAATGTCTTGCGAATTGAGCCCTTATGCGCTTTACGGCTCGACAAGGAAACCTAGCCCCCGAATTGTTTGCAGTTTCAAACCATAAGGTTCTAGCTTCTTCCGCAATCGGTGTACGATGATATCGATTGCGTTAAAGGTCACGCTTGCATCCCAGTCGCTTAGCAGAGAGGCCATTTTTTGCTTGGTGACGAGCGAACCGATGTTGTGAATTAGAATCTCGAGAACCGCATATTCGCGGGGTGAAAGCTCGATGAGCTCATCGCCTTTACGCAAAACTCTGCGAACAGTATCAAATGTCAGCTCACCGACATTCACAGCTGTTGCGTTGGAAACGCTCAGCCGGAGCAAGGCTCGGACGCGGGCCTCCAGTTCGCCAAGGTGAAAAGGTTTTGTCACGTAATCGTTTGCGCCGCAATCGAGTCCTTCGATTCGCTCTTCATAGCTGTCTCTTGCCGTGAGGATGAGAACCGGGACTCCGATTTTTTTCGCGCGAATTCGTTTTAAAAACTCAAGCCCATCCATCTCGGGCAATCCGAGATCGAGTATAACCGCGTCATATGGCTCGGTTTTGACCGCAGTTTCTGCGTGGGTTCCATTACCAACGCAATCGACGACATAGCCACTACCTCGCAATGCACGAGCAAGCGAGTCCGCCACCAGGTCGTCATCTTCGATAAGCAATATCTTCATCGTACTATCGTGCCGTCAGGTTCATTTCAAGTTTAAACCTTAAATGCACAAGAGGGCTACTGTCAGGGGCATTGCCTGGGAAATCGCATGGTGTGAATTCAAACAATGCGCCCTGACATGTAGCGAGCTGTCTCAGGCAATCAGCCTGCGGAAAAATCTACGAGTTCGAGCCATTCAGTGGTCTCGATGTCATTTTCCATATGCAGAATGATGAGATTGCCCCGCTCCCGCGAAGAACAAGATGGGCAATGCTGAGCGCTCGCCTTGGCTGTAAAGAATGCCTCACAGTCCTGGCACTGATAACGGACCGGAATCCTTTTTTTCAGCTCCTTTGATTTTGCGTACATAGGTCAACCTCCACTCTCTACATTAAATTGGTGCTGAAGGCAGCGAAATCGTTCACGTATGAATAGAAGGCGTCTCGTGTTCGAAAAAGCTGTGCCTCACCTCTAAGGCTTCACTTCCGCCGCTTCAGCTATTTCCAACTTATCAAGGCAACTCTTTCAAACTCTTTTCAGTTCGCAAGACTTTGGCAACTTACAGAATGTCCAACTCTGTTTTGCGTTTGGGCTTTGCAATCTTGTCGAAGGACCCGCGTCGCAGCCGCCCAATCCTTTCGCCGACCGGCGATTCGGGAGCTGAAAGATTAATTCGTGACGGATATGAGTTTCTTCTCTAGGCTTGCTACCTATAATGTTATTTTTTTCACGCCGGCTTTCGGAGTGGGTGTAAATGCCACGGTATACTGCTTCTAGCTTGGTTTCTCGCAGGTCTCGTTTCGAAATCGGTGTGTTGGTGAGCAATACGACGGCACAATCACAATCAGAAGTTCAGAAAGAACAGCCCGGTGCGCATGAGGCAAGTGGACGCCACCTGTTGCTGACATTGAACGATTGCAGTCCCCATCTATTAAATGACATTGACGCGCTCCGCGAACTCGCCGGCGCGGCTGCTGTAGCGACCGGAGCTACGGTACTAAATATTTGCGCGCAAAAGTTTGAACCACAAGGAGTGACAGTGGTCGTCGTTCTCGCTGAGAGCCACGCCAGTCTCCACACGTATCCTGAAGTGCAGAAGGTTTTCTGGGACTGCTTTACCTGTGGGACGATTTGTGACCCGGAGAAAAGTGTGACTGTTTTGCAAAAGGGACTTGAGGCTCGAACGGTTTCTTCCCAAATAATTTGCCGCCAGTGATTTCTCAAGGCTGAACCCGGATTTCACGCCGGTTGCGCCTTAAGTTAGAAGGTCGAAATCGATTCGAGCTTGGTGCGTTTTCCAATCTCCGACGGTTTCATCATCTGATTAATTGCGAAGGTCGCAAGCGCAACTATAAATAGAGCGATAAAGATTCCGAGGAAGGTTTGAGCATAACTCTCTCGCGGTCTCTTACCCTCCGGTCCAAGACCTGGATCTTTGATATTAGAATTGCTGGGCAGGATGAAACCGCCAGTGGTGACAAGCACTGGTTTGATTATTTCTTGAGTCATCACTGTTCTTGTATTCAAACCGTTAAGCGCTTCAAGCAACTCTTCCATTGTCTGAAACCTTTGGTCGCGATCCTTTTTCAAGCACTTCGCCACAATTGCTTCTAGAGCGGCTGAATATCGTCGGTTACCGTTGCGATCGCTTAATGCCGGCGTTGGCAAATTGGCGTGCATGTTTATTGTTGCCAATGCGTTATCGCCTTGAAACGGTGGCACTCCGGTGAGCGCTTCGAAGAAAACGCATCCCAGGGAATACATCTCACTGCGTTCATCATATGTGTAGCCGAGCGCCTGGTCCGGCGGCATGTAGTTGGGGGTACCGACGATTGTTCGTCCATGCAGAATGGTCGGTTCTTGATTCAAATGTTTTGCGGTAGCTAAACCGAAATCAACAATTTTGACTTTTAGATTCTGGCTACCAGTGTCGTCTTGAGAGCGGTCGACCACGAGAATGTTCGAACTCTTAATATCTCTATGAAAAATGCCTTTGTGATGAGCATGCGCTAAACCGCTTGCTGTCTGCTTCATCACAGCTACTGCTGCATCCGTGTTCAAGGGACCGGTCTCTTTGATAATCTGTTCTATGGTTGTTCCGCGCACATAGTCTAGAACCATATATGGTGCTAGACCATTAACCGCTCCGAAGTCCAAGACTGTGACAATGTTTGGATGTTGAAGATGACCGGTAGCTTTAGCTTCGCGCTGGAGGCTGACAAAGTGTTCCGGGGTCAGGGTTTTCAAACACTTTATTGCGACTTTCTTTTTGAGCAGCCGGTCGCGGCAAAGGAAGACCAGACCTTCTGCGCCAGTACCGATTTCCTTTAGAGGCTTGTATCGGTCTAAAGGGAAAATATTCGCGTCAACGGCGATTTCATTTTCCTGTACGGTGTCCGCTTTGCGGTCCATGGCAGTAAGCACTCATTCCGGGACCAAAACGGTACCATGTGAGCGTGTTCAGGACAAGTAAAACTGAGGTCTAGGGAACCTTCACTTAGCCGCTTTGCGCTTCGGGAATTTCTTTGATTTCGGACTGTTTTTGGGTTAATGTCAAGCGCTTCGGGGCTCTATCCCTTACCAGTGCAGACACCTGGGGTTTTTCCTGGAATTGCTTATTGCGGGAAACAATGGGCAGATTCACTGGTCAAGGGGTTTACAATGCACCGTTGAAGGAACTTATCGGGGGAGGCGCCATGCGTCGACGCATGTACAGGGACAAAAAACTTTCCAACTTCATCTGCTCTTACCTTGCGATCACCTTGATGCTGTTTAACGTGATTCCAATGCAGCATATGCAAGCGCTGGCAGCCGACACTGGGGAAAAGCCTGCGGATGCCGATGAGCCCAAGACTGAATTATCGTTTTCCGTAAAGGAAAGTCAGACACCTATCGAAAAGGGTGAGAGCGTTCCGTCCGTACCCGCAGCGGATCTGCCGGTAAAGCGCGTTTTGGATCTTTTAAACCGTTTATCGCCCCTGCAAAAAGTTGATAAGAAGGCTTTTGTAATTCCTGAGGATTCGCTGGTCAAGCCGAAGATCCCTGGTATTCAGACACTTGAAACGTTCCCTCCGAAAGATACAACGCCGCGTGAGAAGCCGGTGGTCGATGAATCGAAAACGCCGCTTTCTGTCATGCGCGTCAGTCACAGCGGTGTAGTCGACGAAGTGACTCAATATGCGATGACCTTTTCGCAGCCGATGGTCCCGATCTCGGAGGTCGGCGCCTTTGACACGATTCCAGCCGTGCAGATGAAACCGCAACCTGCCGGTAAATATAAGTGGGCTGGAACCCAAACTGTTCTCTTTGAACCTGAACGTGGGCGTTTTCCAAAGTCTACTGAGTACACAATTACTGTACCAGCCGGCACGCAATCCACCACCGGTTCCAAAGCTGAGAAACCGATGTCGTGGACGATGACGACGCCGACTGTCACCGTGAAAAATTTCTACCCGCAGGGTGGACCTCAAATACAGTCACCAGTAATGGTGGCAATCTTCGATCAAGACATTGATCGCGATGCTGTTTTCAAAATGATAAAGGTGTCGGCCGGCAATCAGACTTTTGACGTGCGAAAAGTCGATGATGAGACAGTCGAGAAAGATCCGACTCGCAAGTCTCTCGTGAGCAACCTGCCGAAGAATCAGTGGCTAGCCTTCCAGGCTGCTAATCCGTTGCCTCTCGGAACGTCCGTCAAGGTTTCATTCCCCTCTGGAATTCCGTCGGCGGAAGGACCATTGAAAACATCGAAGTCGCAGGATTTCACGGTCTCAATTCATGGTGCGTTCAAACTGGTCAGATCGCCGGAGCCTGGTGTGTCGGCTGAGCGCTGGGCATATCGAGCATTTCTCTTCTCGAATCCAATCGATAATTCGAAGGGCAAATTCGACGAGAAGATGATCAAGATTACTCCTGAAGTCAAAGACGCGGAGTGGCAAGTCGGCGGTGCGCAAGTCTGGCTTCGCGGCAGATTGAAGCCGTTCACAAAATATACGGTGACCTTTGATAAAGAGATGGTCGACACCTTTGGTCAGACTCTTGGTCGAAACGTAGTGGGTAGTTTCACAACCGGTGCGCTAAATACGCAACTGCGTCAGATGGATGCGATGAACACCATCCCGTTCGGTCAAAAGCCGGTGGTGACGATGTATGCGCAAGCCGTGCCCCAAGTGAAGGTCACTGTTTTCAAAGTCTCACCTTCAGATTGGAAGACGTTTTCCAGCAACCATTACAACCAAGATTTTTCAGTTGGAACTCAAGTCGGTTCCAAAACGTTTAAGGTAGGAGATGAGGACGTTGAATTCGACTTCGACCTCAGTCCGTATTTAAAGAACGGTCTTGGGCAGTTTGTCTTGCGTGGTGAAACTGTCGGAGCTCCCAAAAATTACAACCAACAGTTCAACTCCTGGGTTCAGGTAACGAAGCTTGGTGTTGATGCGTTCAAGGGCCGTAACCTGGTTGGTCTTGTGACGACTCTGGCTGATGGCTCTCCAGTAGCAGGTGCAGAGCTTTCGATTCTCGAAAGTAAAAACACCGCCGTAAGCGATGCGAGCGGCTTAGCAAAATTGCCCATCTCGGACAACTGGGAAAAATCAATTTTGCTTATGGCGAAAAAAGGCGACGATGTCGCTTTCGTGCCTGCATCGCAATACCAATCTGGTTGGTCCTACAACCAGCGTCAGCCTGAGCTTAAGTGGTATACCGTCACCGATCGGCAGTTGTATAAACCTGGTGAAACTGTCACCGTCCGTGGTTGGACCAGAGGTTTGCGATTCACTCAAAATGATGCACTCCAGTTGGTGCCGTCGCACGTTGATTCTGTTTCCTATCAGATAAATGGATATGATGGAACCGAGCTTGTGAAGGGAGATGCGAAGGTTGACGCCACAGGTGCGTTTACTTTTGAAACCAAAATTCCGGAGAAGATAAACCTTGGAAACGCGAATTTGCAAATTACAGCAAAGTCCGAGGGCAGTTTCAAATTCTCTCCGACTGAACAACCAACGACGATGAGCAGTTACTTCAATTCAGGCACGCAGACCGCCTATGTTGAGTTGAAGATACAGGAGTTTCGCCGTCCGGAATTCGAGATGAAGGTTTCATCCTCGCTTGGAACTTCGATGCTTCTTGGTGATACCACTTCGTTGACTGCGAAAACTCAGTATTATGCTGGGGGCGCCTTGACCGATGCGCCTATCAATTGGTCGATTGCCGCATCGCAAACCCAGTATGCTCCGCCAGGATGGAGCGAGTTTTCTTTCGGTCACGGCAGTCCGTTTTGGGCAAGGCCCATGATGGATTATCATCGCGGTGGTATCGGCCGCGGTATCTTCCCACCGGGCGGCATGCCTCCGCAGGAAACCAAAATCGTCAACGGTAAAACCGATGGAGCCGGCGTCAACACAGTAGAGCTGAAATTCGACAGCTTTAAGGAACCGCTCCCGATGTCGGCTAGCTGCGAGGCGACGGTCGTCGACGTAAACCGTCAGAGCTGGTCCGACAAGGTCTCAGTTCTCGTACATCCGTCCGACACTTACATCGGCGTCAAGCCGGGCAGATGGTTCTACCGCAAAGGTGAAGCCGTTGATCTGCGCGTGATTGCGACGGACCTCGATGGAAAGGTGAGAACAGGCAGTAAGGCTGTTTTGAAACTGGTTCGCATTGACAAAGATGGCAAGGAGGTTGAGGTCACGCGCCAGAATATTTCCTCCAGCGATCACCCTCAGTTGATAAACCTGATGCCTAAACAAGGAGGGCAGCACTATGTGGTTGCCACCGTATTCGATGGCAAAAACAGACGCAACCTTACAAAAGTTTCCACCTGGATAGAAGGCGACACTCCCGCTGAAGCGAGAAAAGCAGAGCTGGAAAACTTGATAGTCATTCCGGATAAGAAAGAATATCAACCAGGCGATACTGCCGAGATTCTGGTTTCTTCGCCGTTCTATCCCGCTCACGGATTGGTGACTGTGCGCCGAGATTCGATCGTTTCCACGCTACCTCTAGACATGGATTCGTCTTCGAAAACGGTGAAGATACCGATTATCAAAGACTATTATCCAAACCTCACTGTGGAGATGTACGTAGCCGGCAAGAACTCCGCATTCGCGGCTGGAAACGTTGAACTGAAAGTGCCGCCACGAGCGCGCACCCTATCTCTAAAAGCAAATGCTGCTCAGACCGAGATCTCACCTGGTGGTGATACCACTATTGATATTGATCTGAAAAACGCGGAAGGAAAGCCGGTCAAGGATGGTCAAGTCACACTGGTCGTCGTTGATGAATCGATTCTCGCTCTAGCCGGCTACAAGTGGCCAGACCCGATGGATGTGTTCTATCCTGAAGCTCAGAGCTCTGTCGAGAACGCTTACTTCAGGCAGTATGTGATTAAGCCTGCTCAGGAACAGATGCAGGATGAGAACGAGCGACGACAAGTGGGCGGCGCCGTGCCGCCTCCGTCACCCGTGATGATGAAGGCGGCAGGCCGCGCCCGAGGCACCTCTCATGGAAACCTGGTGGTACCAAGGTCTGCGAACATGTTTCAAATGGAAGCGCAGAGTGCCGATGCCGGTTTAGCCATGGGCCGTGCGATGAGCGAAGAAGCCGCAATGGCACCAGGCTCTCCACCTATGGATGACAATACACCGATCAATGTTCGCTCGAACTTCAACGCCCTGGCTCTCTACGTCCCCTTCATCACGACTGATGAGAACGGCAAGGCGCAAGCAAAACTGCATCTGCCGGATAGCCTGACTCGCTACAGAATCATGGCTGCAGCAATCTCCGGTGACGACGCGTTTGGTTCTACAGAGTCGAACGTAACCGCTCGCTTGCCGCTCATGGTGAAACCATCGGCGCCTCGCTTCTTGCACTTCGGTGATAGATGTGAACTGCCGGTGGTGCTACAGAACCAGACTGACAAGCCTCTGAAAGTCGAAGTCGTTATTCGCGCGGATAATGCAAAGCTAACAAACGTGGCCGCGACGCGCGACTATGAGAAGACGCCGAAGAGCACTGTTGAAGAAAAGCCTGGCGATGCCGAGTCAAATTCGACATCCGGCTCGGACTCGTCGTCCAGCCCGAATTCAATCTCCGACGCGTCGTCGAACTCCACGACCGACAAAACGTCCCAGCCGACCGCCGTCTCAAAAACAACGGAATTCGCGGGCAAGATCGTTGAGGTTCCCGCGAACGATCGAGTTGAAGTCCGCTTCCCGGTTGCCACCATAGATGAGGGCAAGGCTAACTTCCAGGTCGCGGCCGTTTCCGGTTCAGCCACTGATGCCGCAGACTTCTCGATACCGATATTGGTGCCTGCCACCAAGGAATCGTTTGCCGCTTACGGACAAATCGATAAAGGCGCGATACTGCAAAAGCTCGATAGACCAAAAGATGTCTATGAACAAGTCGGTGGTTTATCCATCTCGACTAGCAGTACCGCTGTGCAGGCTCTTACCGATGCTTACTTCTATTTGAAGAACTACAGTTTCGGCTGCTCAGAGCAACTATCGTCTCGCATGATCGCCATGCTCTCACTGCAGGACGTGCTGGTTTCTTTCGGTAAGCTTGACGGCGCCGCGCTAACGGAGTTCAAAGACTTCGTTAACAAGGACATCGCCGAACTTGTTAAACGTCAAAATTCAGACGGTAGTTTTGGTCTCTGGAAGTTGGGCGAGCAGACTCGCTGGCCCTATGTATCGATTCAAGTGGCTCAAGCTCTGAGTCTTGCCAGCGAGAAAGACTTCAAAGTCGACTCGGAAGTTTTAAACAAGAGCAGAAACTACTTGAAGAACATCGCGCAACACATTCCGAAAGAGTATAGCGAGCGCACGAAAATCAGTATTGAAGCTCGCGCTTTGAACGTCCGCTATCGTCTGAAGGACAGCGACGCATCTGCCGCACGACGATTAATCCATCGGGCGTTGAAACCTCAGATAAACTCGAAGGACAAAAATCCTCCGACTGATCCACCGGTTCCACTCGCGAAACTCTCGAGCGAAAAGATTGCCAGTGACCTCTCGCTGGAAACGGCTGGTTGGTTACTCCCCGTCATCTCACATGACAGCGACTCCGCTAACGAGATTGCGATGATTCGCAAATTATTCGATGCGAGTATTAAAGAAACAGCTTCGACTGCATCTGCAAACGACGGCGGCTATGGTGGCTGGGGATACTGCATCTTCTACTCTCCGAGAAGAACCGATGCGATTGTTCTCGAAGCGCTTATGGAAGATCAGCCCAAGAGCGAGTTGATACCGAAGATGGTGAAGGGACTTCTGGCGCATCGTAAAAACGGTACGTGGGAAGGAACACAAGAAAACGGTTACATACTGCAGGCGCTCGACAGATACTTCAATACCTACGAAAATCAAACGCCAAATTTCGAAAGCCAGGAATGGCTTGGTGACACGCTAGTAGGGCTGCAAAAGTTTGCCGGAAGAACGACTGAGACAAAAACTCTTGAACTTCCGATGAGCTTCCTCGCTAAACGCGACGACAGCGAGGTTGTGATAAACAAAGTGGGACCGGGGCGCCTCTATTACAGAATTGGTTTGGACTATGCTCCGAAGAACCTCGTTCTGAAACCAGCAGATTACGGCTTCTCGGTCGAGCGCACGTATGAGGCAGTTGATGACCCTGATGAAGTTAAGAAAGATGCCGATGGGGTCTGGCACTTCAAGAGTGGCTCAACTGTGCGCGTGAAGCTGAAGTTCTCCACACCGGGAGCACGATATCATGTGGCTATGATGGACCCGCTCGCCGCTGGAACGGAACCTCTCAATCCGGACCTTTCCGGAAGTAGAACGCAAGTTCCGCCCAATGCGACCAGCACGAAACCGTCCGGCGGACCGCGGTCGCGCGGTAAAATCCTTCCGACTTTCGAGTCGTTTATCTGGTGGTGGCCGTCGACATGGTTTGAGCACCAGAACTTACGCGATCATCAGGCAGAAGCGTTTCAATCATTGCTTTTCGCAGGCAAATACGACTACACGTATCTGGTTCGCGCCACTACTCCTGGTGACTACATCGTACCCCCGACAAAGGTCGAAGAAATGTATATGACCGAGACTTTTGGACGGAGCGGCAGCGATCACGTCATCGTTGAGTAGACTCAACCAAACAAAAATGGAAGACCATCGATGGGTCATCTACGGATGTCTCATCTATGGATGGGGATGATTAAGATGGTCGACCACAGATAGGTCGTCCGCACTTCTTAAGGTAGTTCCGCTATTAGGGAAGCACGTCTTTGACGCAGCGAAATCCCACGTGACAGGATGAGGAGTCGGGTGTGGAACTCATGCGTGCGCTGGGTCTGTAGCTGCTGCAGTAACTGGCGTTGCACAAGAATGAGCCACCGCGCTGCACGCGCACATCTTGCGCATTAGGATGGCGCGGATCAAAACCGTTGACCGGGCCGGTTGGATTGTTTGCAGGTGCGCCGTCTTCGCTTGCCTTTAGAAGGTCTTCGTAATACGACGGATGGTAGCGATCTGCGCACCATTCCCAAACATTGCCTGCCATTCCGAACAGTTTATATCCATTGGCCTTGAATGCCTTTACTGGATTCGTCGCTTCGTATCCGTCATCCTTTGTATTGACGGTCGGAAAGCGGCCCTGCCAAACATTGCATTTATGCTTGTCGATTGGAGCGTCGCCCCATACGAATTCTTTTTCTCCCAAACCGCCACGCGCGGCGTATTCCCATTCAGCTTCCGTCGGCAGCCGCTTGCCTGCCCATTCTGCGTACTTGCTGGCGTCCTCAAAGGAAACTTGCACGACAGGATGGTCACTCATTCCTTCTATAGAACTATCGGGCCCGTAGGGATGTTTCCAATCAGCGCCTTTGGTCCAGCTCCACCACTGCGAATAATTTCTGGAGTCGGTAATGGGCGTTGAAGGTGTTTTAAACACCAGTGAACCTGGCTCTAAGTCCTCGTCTTTGGGACGCGGCGTATTGGGTGGCAGATCCTTTTTGATTTGCTCCCAGGAGATTTTTCGCTCAGCGGTGGTCACGTAGCTTGTTTCATCGACGAACTTTTTAAACTGTGCATTTGTTACTTCGGTTTCGTCCATCCAGAAACTGTTGACCAAAACTCTGTGCTTCGGAAACTCATCGGCGCGCGCATCTTTCCCTATTCCGCCCATGGTGAATGTGCCACCGCGGATGAGCACCATTCCTCCATGCTTTTCTGTGATTGCGGATGAGGCAACCTCTGTCGTTGACAAGAGTGTCGCGACGGAAAGCAAAAGTGAGAGTAGAAACTTCGGCGTTTTAGTTTTCACTGGAGACAGTATAGAGCATCAGCAAGGCTGGAAATGTTCGTCCAGCCAACGAATCGACAGTGGTAGGACGATATCTGTTTTGTACCAAGGTGCGCCAACAATCGCTGGAACGCACCGCCTGAAAACTTGCGATATTGTTAGTGTCGATAAGGAAACTTTTGATATTGCAAGCGTTCTGTGCGAACACTGTGGAGATCTGTGTTGCATTAGGCTTTCGTTCGTGATTTTTGTTTCGTAATTCACCCATGAAGAGGGTGGGAGAAACCGCAAAAACCTCAATATCAAAGGCTTTTTAGCACTAAAAAATCACAAACGGTCTGTAACCTGAAATGCATCAAAACCCGCTTACTATTTCACCCGGAACACCGGGTGGCTAGTGGTCTCGCGACCGCTCGGGTTCGTGCTGACCAGTTTCTTCTTTCTTCACCCTCAACTAGATGGATATGTGCTCATGGGGTCTCCTACCTTAGAAAACACCACGCCAACGCCCAGCGATTCCGGTCGTAAATCGGACTCTTCACGGTACGCGTTTGAATCTACGCCAGCGACTCAGGTTGATACCAAAAGCGATCTGAGCACAGCTGCGTCAGTACCGCTTCAGTCACTGTCTTTAGACGGGCAGACCGCCGGCGATGCAAATGCACAGCAGACTTATCCCAAACCCGAAACCCGAGGCGATGCCACTACTTCCAGTGACACTGCGCCGATCAATATAAACGATATCGGTGAACAGCCGATTTTCTTTACTCTCGATTACCGCAATAATACTGCCGACAAGCTCACACCCGGCTTCGGTATACATGACTCTGAAAGGACTTCTCCCCTTCAAATTACCGACGGCAAGGGCCGCATCGTAACGACCGATTCCGGCACTGAAGCGAACAATTGGTCGATCAATAAGAATCCCGAAACCGGTGACATTGAAACGATCAAATATCCTGATGGTAAAGTCAGAAACTTCAAGCACGAAAATGGTCAGCTCAACCGCATCGAAACCATCGAGAAGGGAGTCGATGGGCTGCCGACTAAAACGGTTTTTTCCAGAGATCCGGAAAGCAAAAAATGGTTCGCCGAGATCGGTGGTCTACGTGCGGAACTTCCTGGCGACATACAGTTCACTAAGGACGGAGTTCTATCTTTTCAATTAGACAACGAAGGAAAGTGGCGTGCAGAGAAAGCTGACGGCAGCATTCAAATCGAACGTACTATTCAATCGGGCGCGCGTGTTTCGTTCAACGACGATAATTCGGTACAACAAGTCACTCGTCCGGATCAGTCTCGAGTTGAGTGCATAAGAGAAAAAGGCGAACTCACTCAAGTCAACGAATTGAGCGCTGATGGAAAATCTGTATCCTGGGTCAAGACAGGCGATAAATGGGTTTCCAATCAAAATCCTGCGCAAGAACGCTCTAGCATCGAAGTTGCCGACAACGGAAATATCACGTGGACTACCGCCGACAACATCAAGCACACCATCACCGGTGGTGGCTTGGAGCTAAATCAAAATCCTAATGGCTCTTCTTTCCAATTCGATAAAGAAGGCCGGTTTACCGAACTGAAGGACGTAAACGGTTTAAGAGTACATGGAATTCAGTACAGTCCTGAGACCGGGCAGGTGACGCGTGCCCAGATTGGCAGCGCTGAAAATGGACGCGTTCACACCTACGAACGCGAGGGCAACACTAATCAATGGAAATACTCGGTTACCGATGCTAACGGAAATTTGATCTCTCAAGACCACTGGACAGGCGAAATTGCAGTCGGCAAGGATGGTACGTATGCGTACAAGGAAGGCGCTGTTCATGGTCGAAACACTGATGGTTTGTGGACCGTTTTCAAACTGGATGGTTCGCAATACATGCTCCAGGACAACGGGCAAGGTTCTCGCGCTATCTTCGATATGAGTCGCAACCTGCTTGCGCTGGAGCGTCAAAATGGTACCAAGCTCGATATCCAGAGACAGCTTGGCGGTCAAGCAACGCAGATCACTGAAACTCTGGCGAACGGCGAGCAAGTGAAATACACGCTCGACACAATGTCCAATATGTACATGCCTGACAAAGCTGGACATAAACCGATTCAGAAGATCGAAACCCTGGTCAACGGAATGACGCAAATCACCGATGGAAATGGTGCCGTCCATTCGATTAATCTCGACGGTTCGTGTGTCGTGAAGAACGCCGACGGTTCGATGTCAGAAGTAAACTCCGCCGGACAGGTTGTTAGAACTACCTCTAAAGACGGTGGTGTCACTAGAACATTCAACTGGGACGGCAACAAGCTCGTTTCTGTCAATGAAACCAGAAAAACGGGCGAAACTCGACTTATCGCCGGCAAGGATATGCGTGCTACCGCGGATGGTGCAGTGTTCTACACCGATACCGACGGTCAGAAAATATCCAGCACCGCGGATGGTTCCTGGCAATCGTATGAAACTATAAACGGGAAGGACTATCTCGCTAGAGTAGTAAGTCCTAAGGGGCACATGCGCACGTTCTCTCGGGATGCTAGCGGTGAGGCAATCGGATACGTCGACTCGAAGCCGACGGAGAACGGACAGAAGGTCGTTGACGAATACCGGCGTGTACCTGAGAACGGTCAGTGGAGTAATTCTTGGGCGAAAGTCAGTCCTGATGGTAAAGTTACAGCTCGTCATAACGTCAGATTGAACGACAACGGAACTTACAACTACATCGACAGCCAGGGCAAAGACAAGATTGCTAAAGTTGGCGATCGCGGAGCAGAAGGCGGATTTTCCGACAGCGTCGAAGAAGCGCGCGAGCGTCTGACCGAGCTGATGGACTCGCACCTGGATGAAGCCCAGAAGAAACGTTTCCAAATCATCCTCGATCGTTTTGAAAAACGCGGCAAAGAGCGTGTTGAAGCGCAAGTTGCAGGCGGTTTGGACCAGAACAAATCGATGGAAGAATGGGATCAGAAGATCTCAAAAGCCTACGACCACATGGCCAAGATGCTCGATGCAAATGCACCGAACGCACAGTACGATTTGAAGACGCGCGCCAAGTTGGTAGAAAACATGGCATTCGCGATGGCTGCTCCGGTTAAGGCAAATGACCAGGGCAACTGGGGATGCTGCTGGATGATCAGTGGTGTTTACTGCGGTATCATTCAGTATCCGGACAAGATGGCTTCTATGTTGTCGGAACTGTCGCTCACCGGCAAGTACACAGACCTGGAAGGCAAGCAGTGGACTCCACCGCAACACTTGCTGAAGTTCACCAATCAAGGCGGCAACTGGACGATTGAAAACTGCGGCAATACACAACGCAGTCCCGTTTCCGAAATTCTCACCAGCGTTGCGGCATACCTTTCCGCTGATGGTCGTAGAACCGATCGAGGTGCAAGTGGTGGCACAGCACCTGCTATGAACCACGCAATGAAGAAAATCACCGGTGATACCTGGAAAGTTACAGGCGAATCCGCCATGACTAGCGCGAGCATGAAGCAAGAACTTCTGACGAAGGGCGGCTACGTCTGCTTGATGCCTGGTCACATGTATCTTGGTGCCCTCGAAAAACATGGCAACGAATGGAAGCTTGTTGCGAGCATGCAGCACGGTGACAGTGGACGTCGCGTCAATGGTACCGTCACTGACCTGGCTAGTTGGAACGTGCAACGCACCAGAATGCGCTACAACCCGGACATCGATCTGCCCGAGTGCAAAGATCAACCGATCGGTCCGAGCCCGGGTGGGTATGATGGCGGTGGCTGGGGCGGCGGCGGTGGTCGCTGGCGACCGGGACGTTTCTTCCCTCGACTATTCCCGCGTTTGTTCCGCGGCTTCGGCGGTGGATGTGATGGTGGCTGCTGCGAGTTTAGCTGCTCCAGCAATGACGACCAGCTCATACGCAATATGCGCGCCAAGCGTCAACTCGAACAAGAGGAACAAGAAAAATTGCAGGCTTTTCGCGATTCGCAGGAAGAAATGACTGAAGCTATTGACAGCGATACTGCGAGAAGGCGCAGGTATTTAAACGGTATTCGCAAGATCAGTTAGATTGTCACGGTCAGGCTCCAAGAACGTCCTGAAAATGTCTTTCGTATAAATGTGCGCAAAGACTTTGAAAGAAACCGGTTTTAACATCATAATGAGGAGAATCGTCCATGTTCGAAAAATCGGGAGGCACCGCAGTGAGCGAATCGACCATCACCAATCATGGTGGCATCGAAAGCATGAGTATCCCAGCCGGCTTTGCCCCGGTGAAAGCGACGCCGCAGCAGCAAGAATTTAACTACCTCGAGTTCAAACAGCCAAATTCCAATGTTCGTATTTGTTACGAGCAGGCATCAGAAGCCCTGATGGAAGATGATATAGAGGAGATGGAACGCATCTTTTCGGAGACCTTTTCCGAGGCTGAGCCTTCGAGACTGCTAAATATTCACGGTGAAGAGGGGGGACCCGATGATGGTCTCGTATATGGTGCACTTTGTCAGTGCTTCGTATATGGTGGCGCGCTTGGTCGTGAAGGCAGCGTCATGGACATGGATAAGTGCAAATGGGAGATGCGCACCATAGGCGGCACTACCCGGCTTGTTGCCAAGTTGAAATTCATTGGCTCGAATGGCGCCCCGAGCAAGCGGGAGGCGCTCATGGTTATGCCGACGGCTCCGACACACAATGGCTGTGGTTACATCTGGCTCGAGGGCACCTACGCGGAGATCCGGAGCCACGAGCAAGCGTTCTTCAACGCTATTGCTAACGGCACGTTTAGACGGCTGTGAGATGATGTTCGACATTGCTCAGAGGCTTGTGATCAACGAGTAAGCTGAAAGCTTTCGGAACGATGGTTTCTGTTATAACGCTAAGGCACTTTTCTGATCTTTTGATTAGAATAACCTTTGAAACCAGCCGAGCGATCTCATGAAAGCACAATATACGTCTTTTATATACCCTCTCGTACCTGCGGGCAGAAACCTTATTCCTCTTGCCCTGACCCTGTTTCTAGGATTGTCCGGCGCCGCGAAAGCGGACGTGCCGATGCCCGGTGCCAGCAATCAGTCTGCTCCGGTGATCCCGCAGACACTGCCGCTGGACGTGCCGGATGAGTTGATTATTCCTGCGCCTGCGACTCAAGCTCAGCAACAAAGCCCGCTGTCGACTGCGGGTCAGCCAGTAGTTCAAACTGCGCCCGCCATTCAACGCCCGTCGGTGGCACCCATCGGTGCGGTCGGTGTGCAAACTCAGGCTCCGGGACCAGTTGCGGTTCCAGCGATGCAGAATCAGCCTTTGGTTCAACGTCCATCATCCGGTCAAATTCCAGTTGCGCCAATCCAGACATCGGTTCCCTCTCCTGCAAGGTTGGGATCTACTACTGCCAGCACCGGAGCGGGACCTGCGGCTGTAATTTCAAAGCCTGTAGCGTCGACTGCAAAACCTGCTTCCACGGGCATTGCTAAATCTGCTGATGCTACCAAAGCGCTTCCCGATAATGGTTGGGCTGCGCTGCACAAAGCAGGCTCCGAAGCGATCGATAGCGGTCGATATGGTGTTGCTGAGCGCACTCTGAAGCAGGCGATTACCAAAGGTGTTGTATTTGGTGATAAAGACCTTCGATACGCCAAGAGTCTCGACGAGCTTGCTCGCCTCTACACCATTCGCGGTCGCTTCGGAGAAGCTGAGCCGTTGCTGGAAGAGGCGCTCCGTGTCAAGGAGGGTGCGATTGATGACGAGAGTGGAAAAATAATTCCTTCGCTTGGTCACTTGATCAGTTTTTACTTGGAAAACGGAACCGCATCAAAAGCGGCACCTTTAGCGGATCAGCTTCTGAACTTTGTGGAAGGCCGGATTGATGAAAGTCGAAACCGCGCTCAAGGTCCGGTTACATTGAAGAAGGGTCAGCCGCTCACTGGATGGGCTGGACAAGCCGCTCCGTCCATGCGAGATCCTATCATTGAGTGGGCAATTACTTGTGACGCACTCGGCAATCAGTTTAGCGCAAAGAAAGACTACGAGATGGCTGATCGCTTATACAAGGCAGCGCTAGATATCAAGGAAACTGTGCTCGGCAAAGAACATTTGTCGCTGGCAAACAGCTTCGATAGCATCGGTACGATCTGTTTGGACAAGAATGAGGATAGCGAGGCTGAGAACATGTATCGCTATGCGCTTGAGCACACCGAGCGAGTTTTGCCTGATGATTACGGCAAGATCTTTCCGCGAATGGATAAACTTGCGAAGTGTTTGATCAAAGAGAAAAAGTATGAAGAAGCCGAGACCCTCTATAGAAAAGCTCTCGATTTCTGGAAGAAAGAACCATCTAGAAACGGCAGTGAGGCGAGACTTTCATTCGCTCTCGGCAATGTTCTGGTAATGGAGAAGAAGTACGATGAGGCTCAGCCCGTGCTGAAAGAAGCGCTTCGACTCGCTGAAGAGTACTATGGACCGAACTCGATTTCGCTCATGCCATATCTACAGAGAAACGCTGATCTCATGTATTACATGGGACAGAACGATCAACGAATACAGTTTAAGTCGCGAGCTGAAAGCATCGCTGGAGTAACAAGTACCGTTCCACAATAATCGAGTAGTTGGAACAGAAACGCTCGACTTTTGCTGTCCTTTCGCGAGCGTTTTGCTACTTGTTGCAGACCATCAATCGAGGATGCGGCATGGTGTCATAGGGCGTAGTCGATTTATCTATGGCGGTAAGAACAGCTGCCGTTTTTACCATTTGATTCGCGATCCTACGTTCTACGTTGTGGCTGGATTTAAGCAGGCTCTTCAACGGTTTAGTCGCTGAGATGATGCTCGGGATTGAAACGTCAGATGAGAACATGAATGAAGTATGACCAAACGGCCTTCGACTCATGTGCCGGTAGCCGAAATGTTCAGATGGATTTATTGCATGGAACTCCGTTGCCGAAGATTTGGTGACGGTAGCTTGTTGCCCTGGGTGTAAAGTGAATGAATGCGTTCCCTCGGAGATGCGCACGGCTCCTTTGTGTTCATCATGCAGATCGAAGACGGACACTGAATTTGGTTGCACCATTACTAGTACCAGTGAATTCTTAGCGATTGAAACGGTTCCGTTTGGTGTGCTTACAGTGGTATCAACTGATGGCGCAAATAGTTTGTTGCTGTTTTCAACCATAACGTGTTTGGTCGTCGCATCGTAGTGAAGAACAGCGTCGACGTTCTTGTAACGGTCACTAGTACTACCGAGGAACTGAGTCTCTTCCGGTGCCGCTGACACAGAAGGGTTCCCCAGAACGGAGTTCCTCAACGAGTCGGTGGTAAGAACAGAGCTGTCCGCTCCATGAGAATTTGAATTCGCTAGTTCCATACCGTCCGCGTTCGAGACGATAGAAACCGAACCGTTCGTGCTTTGATTCAGAAACGAAGTGTTCAGGTAATTCGGGCTCAGTCCGACATCCAATAGCTGAGATGTCGCTGCTTCAAGCGGTAGTGTCGTCGATGCTGTGTATCTCGGCTCATTTCCCAGCGACGCCGATTTCGATGAAACTTGCGCCGGGTTAGATGACATGAATAAATTAGGAGATGTCGTTTCCGTGACAGGCGGGTCCGCTGTAATGACGGCTCCGACACCTAGCGTGACTTTGTTTCTCGCGCTGGCACCGGAAATGTAGACATTTTTGCCAATGGCGTTCAAAAATGCCGTACCAGCGGCTTCAACCGTATCCTCATTCACGAACACTTGACCGCCACCGGATGTGGTGACGACCAAATTACCGTTGGCACCATCCGGCAGGGATGTTGTCCATGCCGGCTCCTTTTTACCGACAAAAATTTTGACGTCGCCACCGCCGACGCCGGATGTTTCAACCATGCTGCCGTCGTCAATACGAATACCGCGTTGCTTGTTCGGAATCGACTGGAGCGTGATTGTAGCAGTGCCCGCGGCTCCGTTTGAACTCGCCAGAAGATCACCGAGAACATCGAGCTGACCCTTCGCGGTGATTTGAATCGCACCGTCTGTGGTTGACACGTCATCCAAGACCACGCTGCCTTTGTTTTCGTAAACGAAATCACCTGACGAACTGCTGATGCCGAGCTGAGAATTTTTGCTCGCGTTTGAAATGTGCGCGGAACCGCCGGAGTTAACGGTTAGGTATCTCACTTCGAGATCGAGCGGACTGCCGGCTGTTCCAACATCGCCAGCGGTAGTTGATATGAACGCATTTAGGGCTGTTGCTGTTCCTCCCGTGATGTCGCCGGAGCCAGATCTAAGATCGAGCTGCTGTAAGTTTGACCCACCGAGTCGCTTTGTTAGAAGAATATCGCCAGCACCACCAGTGGTGTCGACCAGAATGTTCGTAGCTGATTTTATATTCGTTGCGATGGCAACTGCTCCCGATGCCGTCAGGTTGAACTGGCTGTTTGCGGATGCCTTCGTAAGATTTAGAATCGCCGAACCCACGCTGTTGATGTTGACAACGTCGTCGCTTTCTGCGATGAGTTCCGATGTGTTGACTCGCACCGAATTTCCTACACCGATTCCTCCTGCAATCAGTTCGACTTTGCTTGCTTGAATCACTGCTGATGTTGCTGGTCCGTCGATAGCGCCAGTGGCGTAGAGGCTGGCGACACCGTTGGTGTCGTTTGCCATGATGTTTGCGTTTGCGTATATGAAATGATTGTTCGCTGTAAGTGAAACATTGGCTGCTTCGATGTCTCCATCGACATGGATGTCATCGACAACGCTAATTTTGAAATCGCCTGCGATTGTCGCTGCTGTTATGGAAAAAGGAGAACCTGGCGGCGGGCCATTTAGACCTACTATAACTTTTAGAGTGACAGAACCACCAGAGGCGACCGACAGACTATCGGTTCGGAGCGTCGCGGATATGTTCGAAGAATCGCTCTGTAGTTGGATGGTGTCTGCGCTCAAGAGTTTTGACTGTAAACGGCCGGTGCCCCCGAGAGAAATCGTTAAAAGGCCGTTTGCATTTACCTCTTTCTTTAAGGTTATGTCTCCTGCTGTTGCGCCCGTCGTGCTGAGAGTCAAGTTGTTCGTGACCGGCAAGATGTCTTTGATGTAGATGCCGCCGCCTCTATTTGTGATGGACAGAGACGCTGGTGTCGATGTGCCTGATCCCTGAGTCACGATACTACCTGTGATTCCATTGCTCGATCGGAAGTTTCCGATCTCGAAATCCGCCGAAGAATTAGAGTTTAGCTCTATGGTGCCGCCGATGCCGGTTCCCATTGCTCCGGCGTTTAAGCTGCCGGACACGAGCAGATTGCCCGGCGCGAGTGCACCAGCAGTAATACTGATAGCTGCCCCGTTTCCATTTGCACCAGTAGGCTGAACATCAAAGATACCGTCTGGCACAATTGTAAGGTCACCACCCGTACTAATCTCTGCGGAGCCTCCGTTAGCTCCTCTTGCGTGAATCTGGACCTTTGTCGAATCAAGCTGCTGCGCTGTCGTTGATGTGTTCGTGTAATGCGCGGCACCGCCAGTGGTAGTGCCTATTGCATTCAATATTATTGTGGCCGGATTTGTGAATGCAGATGCACTGACGCGAACCTCGCCGCCGTTGCCGGCAGTGTCTTCCACAGCAGTTATTGTGTTAGTTGGAAGATCAAGCGTTCCAGTTCCCGCTAACAAACTGATGTCGTGAGCCACGGGCATTGCTCCCGTGAGTCTGATTGTGCCGGTTCCATCTGTTTGAAGCCTTACTGAACCTTCACTGGTCGCAATATCGCCGACAGTAATATCTCCTGAGAACGAAGCCAACGAGAATGTACCGCTTTCGGTTCTGCCACCATGAACATCAACGCCGCTGTGTACGACCACTCCCGATTGCAGGTCAACGGAACCGCTTCCGCTGCCGGTTGCGCCCGCCGTATCAATGGCTCCCTGGACTGTAATTCCGGAGCCCCTGATCGTAAGATTGCCACCACTACCGGTGCCACCGGTTGCGGTGATGTTATTTAGCGATATGGAACCATTTGCATAAATTTCGATGTTGCCTGCATCTGTCGCGCCCGAGGTATTGATGTTTATCTCATGGCCCGCCGCGGGGAGAACTACATTGCCGGACGACGTACTTACATCATCGAGGGCATAGACTGCATCTTCTCCGTCCAAGTCAATAGTTTGGAAACTATGACCGGCAATCATTAAAACGTTACCGCCGGCACCAACGTTGGAAGAGACGTTTATGTTTGCAGTCTCTCCTGTGTTAATGATGCTGCCTTTCGCTAGTATGGCGAGATGACCGGTAGCAACGTTTACGGTAACGCCTTTCAGATCCAGGTCACCGACGCTATTCGAAATTGTGCTTGAATCTGCAGAGTTGAAGGTTACAGTTGTGCCGGGATTGACGATACTATTGTCGTTGATCGTTCCGTTATAAATGATATGTTCGGCATTGATACTGAATGCGGTATTGTTGGTCGGCAGATTAATTGACGCGCCCTGGGCAAGGGTAAATGAGGCGCCGTCTGCGATAGCATTGAACGCGACCGGATTACCCGCCCCAGCGTCGAACGTATGATTTCCTTCTACGACGATGTCGTTGGCTCCCGCCGAGGTGAATGAAATTCCACCGGTACCGCCGCCGGTGCGATTTACCGTGCCGGACCCTACCACGGCCAGATCTGTAACGCTACTTACCGCAACTCCGCCTGTTGAACTCAATGCGGATATCGTTCCATCATTGTCTAGTCGTTGCGTCGCTATCGACACATTATTGGCCGCGATTATACCGTCGTTCGAGAGCATGCGTGTGTTGCTGCCCAGCGAATTGACCGCACCAGGACCGAATTTCGATTCTATGCTTGTCAGAGTGAATTGCGTCGTAGTGTTGTTTCCGATAGCTCGGTACAAACCAAAATATCCCTCACTAGATCCGACGCTTGTCGGGACATTTGCTAGTGGAACTGTTTGCCACGGTTGATCGTAACTCTGGAAGTAAGTAGTGGTGACGTTTGCTGTGGCAGCCCACTCACGCATAGCCTGGTAGTACCACTTCGCCAGGGTCAAATCTCCAAGAGCCGGAGCCGGAGGAAGCGGTCCGAGTCTGAGACCGAGGCTCGGCCAGCCAGTCTCACCGATTCGAATTTCCGTCGTCACACCCTGATTGGAAAAGGCGGTTCGAAACGCGTTTAGCGTTCCGGTCATACTGTTGGTGACAGCAGTGACGAAAGCCGTTTGACCATCCGGTGCGGTGTTATAACTTTGTGGGAGGGCTCCGTCGAAGTAGGCATACATGTTTCCATAAATATGTCCTTCGACTGTGTTGACCAGTGTCTTCATCACTGGTTTAAGTGGGTCGCCGTTCGGCAATGAATCCACGCCGGCGAGCGCACCCCACTGTTGTCTTGTCGTAATAGGTAGCGTCGACGCATTGAATTTTGTATCTGAACCCGCCGAAACTGGCGTGTTATCGCGCATGACTTTGGCATCACTAATCAGCTGAATGAGTTGATTGGTTGAGTTTAAACCCATAATCGACTCGTTGCAGACAATGATTTCTTTTACGGTGCCAGGATATTTCTGCGCCTGGTCGAGAATGTATTGAATTTCGACCTTTGTTTTGTTGATGTCGAAATTATCGCCTACGAGATCTTGTTGAAACGCGCCGGCGGAGACCGTCATGCCAAGCTCGTATGCTGCTTGTATTATGTATTTGTTCGAACCTGCCGAGGATGTGTCGGGACCATAAAATTGTCCCGCAAAAGTGAAACTACCCTGCCCGTAGGTGGAAACATTTGTTATGCCGTCATCTTTTAATTGCTGAAGAAGCGCTTTTACAGTAGCTAAGTCGTAGGCGTTAAACTGCGGAAGCATATTGCCATTGAAATAATCGCCAACGTAGGGCTGAAAACCGTATCCGCTAATTCCGCCGCCGCTTCCCGCGTCCATTGTAAGCGCATTATTGGAACGCAAGGCCACTCCTTCATTTACAAAGGTCGAGGCTGCGGATGTTTCAGTGAAAACGGGACCGCCGTTCAGATTCAGCTCGGCTAAGCCGGTGCCACCAGGATTGGTGAAGGACAGATCCATGCCGTCGGTCGGCTCGATGCTTATAGTGCCGCCTGTGGTGACAATCGTAGCCGTTCCGTTATCCGGGAGTTCTATCGTAAGCGAGTTCGGACCCCCGCCTGAGTTGATATTGATAGCCGATGCCATGGCTGCGTCGATTAGCGAGCCGTTGCCAAGGAAGCGCAGTTTAGGTGTTCCGATGTTCAGAGTGCCACCATCGTTCACGGTCAGAGTAATTGCTGGAGCGATCGTGATAGAGCCACCCTCATCTTCTGAAAGCCAGGTCAGTGAGCCGCTTGCGCCCGGGTTGAGTGTATGCGACGTTGTAAATGCCAGTGCATTGTTTGCTCCAGCGTCGAGAAGGATGGCGCCGGCACCTCCGCCCGTAAGGGAGATGCTGCCTGTCCCACCGAGTGACAGACCGGCCGCGTTTTGAACCGTAATCAAGCCGCCCGTCTTACTGGAAGTAATCGTGCCATCATTTATTAGCACTGGAGTGGTCAGGAATACGTTGCCGCCCGATACAATCGAGGACGCGTCGATGCTGACTCCGCTTGAAATAGTCACATCATTTGCTGCAGTGATCGCTCCAGTGATAACGGAGTCTCCAGCGGATATATTGACTGTATTGGCTGATGAAAACGATTGAGCGGTTACGGTTCCTATGTTGATTTGAGCGTTCGGAGCGAGAGCTTGAGCAACGACCGGTCCGCCTGCTATCACCTGGCCGAAGCTGTCGAAAGTGATAGAGGTGCCGCTTGTGGCTGTCGGTTGCGCTGTAACTAACGTGATGCTGCCCGCGGTGCCGGTCCCGGAGAGCGCGCTCGAAAGGAAATTACCACCTTGAATGCTCGGGGCCGCAGTGACTGGATTGGCGCCGGCGAGTACAGTGATACTACCGCCATTCGCATCGGCAAAGGTCGAACTCGAGTCGATCGTCGTGCCAACGTCAAGCACGACGTAACCGCCGACGGTGCCATTGCTTCTCGCGGCAAGAACGATATCGCCGCCGTTGCCGGTGGAACTGCTGGTATCGATTATGGTGCCGGCATTACTGGTTGACAGATTTATTGACCCGCCGTTGCCGTTGCTGAAATCTACTGTTGCTGTGGTTCCCGCGCCAATTGCAGTTCCGGGAACGCTGTTTGTTTCCGGACCTGCGCTCACCGTTATCGCTGCTCCTGCGATCATATAGACGTTGAAACCGTTTGCGACTATTTGCGCGCTACTGTCTGCGGTGATGTTGCCATTTGCAAGAAATGCAACCGCTTCGCCAAAGGTGTTCAATCCGACAATCTGAATGTCTCCGGTAGTGTTGGCGAACGTCGGATCCCCGGTTATGCAGTTATTGCCAATAGTGAGCATTTCAGTCGCAGCATAAAAGTGCTCGATGCCGGCGACGGTATTCAATGTTCCGGTAACCTTGCCGACGTTTCCTTCAATTGTTCCGCTTCCCGAGAATAAATTGAGCTGTTTCGAAAGATAGTCTCCTCCGACCATGTTGATATTCGATGCACCTTTGTAGGATGCGTCGCGCACGTTGATGTTGCCGAAGTCTGTTCTGAAGACTCCTCCTGTCGCCTCGATATTGACGTCGGTTGTTTTGCCGGGAGTGGTTATGTTGATGTCGCGTGGATACTCGTGGTTGGAACCAGCGGTAATATTCCCGTAGTTGGTTAAGCTGCCGTTGCCGGATGAGAGGTTGATGTCACCGCGGGCGGTGATTGACCCGTTTAACAAATCGCGTTGACGGTAGACAGGATCATCCTTCAGGTAATAGATTTTACCGCCCGGTAGGTTAATGCCACCACCAGAGGAACCGATGAGAGTGATAGATCCGCTTGCAACAATTGACCCGTTGTCCGAAGGTCCGGTCGGTGGTTCTACTACCGGCTCGTAACTGACCTGTCCTGCGACGCCGTTAACGATTGAGCCACCGGCTTCAATGTTAATTGCGCGATTGCTTGCGATTTTCCCTAGATTAACGATGTCATCGTCGGCTTTCAGAGTCAAATTCAAGTTCAGTGAGTTCCTGAACTGTGGCTCCGGTTGTTCTGGTTGTGGAGATCCTCCGCCGATGTCGATGCTTCCTCCGCCCCCCGAAATTATCGTAACGTCCATTTGCTCTGGAAATCCGGTTGCAATGATTCCGTTTTCCATATTGAAAATGTTGTTGCCGGCGATAGTGCCACTGTCCACATTTTTCTTAGCGGAGGCCGCTATCAGAGAACCATAGTTGGTGAGGTCGCCGCCGACGCGAATGGTGGAATTGTTTCGCGTGAAATATTCGATGCCGGACACATTCGCTGGAATGACGAGGTCGTCCACTTGCCGCGATACTACAGTATCGAGTTCGAAAGAGCCGCCGATCGCTGAACCTTGAGCGTTGAGTTCCAGAAGCTGCGAGCCGCCGTCAAGTTTTTGCCGAATTGCGACATACTCAGCTGCGGTAACTTGTGATCCGGCGGAAAACGTTTTGTCCTCGGTACCGACTCTTATCGTGACTGAATCTTCGCCGCGAAACATTTTTCGCCCAAGCACGATGTTGGAGTCCGCCGAGGTCAAATCCAGATCGATGACTCTGTCGAGAGCACCGGTATCGGATATGGTGCTGACAGCGCTCGGCGGTCGTGTCTCTCGCGTTGAAGTACGAGCCGCGCTCTTGTTCAAGTGTCTACTTCCAGCCGTTTCCTTAGACTGTGAATTGAGACTTGGGGAACTCGCTAATGTTTTATTTCCTGCGTCCCGCGATGCGTTGTGCAAAAGAGTATGTTCGAGCCGCAATTCTCTACGTGTCTGGCGATAATCTTCGCGGAGCTCTATGCGTGCGTCGCGATTATTCTCAACGGCGTTGAAACCAGGAGTTCGCAATTCTATTTGCGACCGGCGAGCGTTATTCATGGCTTCCCGAGCACCGTGAAGTGCTTCGCGAGCTTGTTCCATTGCTTCGCGTCGCGCCTCTGCGGCGAGCTGATTCTGTGCTCGCGCTGCGTGATCGCTGCTGTGTCTCCCGAGTTGCTCCTGGGCGGCATGCGCCTGCTGAGTGGAAACCAGGCAGAACATCGATGTTAAAACCAATCTTCTAGACGCAGGCGTACTTTGCCAACTCATTATGCCCCTCCCCAAGGACGAATGGTTCCAGCTGTTTCACGGGGAAAGTGTCGGCGCGGTTTTCCGTAGTTGCGCTCGCTGGAGCAAAACGCAAAAACACACACGCGCTTATCGGCGAACTCGCCCGATGAGTTTGAACTCAGTAGAAACGCCAGGAGTTGTCAAATTGTACTCGACAAAAGCCTGAAAAGCATCTATTTGTAATGCCTGTGCAACTTAATGAGAAAGTTCAAAGGTCTTAGAGTAGTTCGCGAATTTGACTGACGCTGCTGAAGCGTTCGCTGGGATTTTTGCGCAGGCAGGTGTAAAGGATTCCGCGCATGGTCGGAGAGCAAAGGCTCTGGTCCGGCGGTGCCGCCTCCTCGCTCAAGTGCATCGTCATGGTATCAATAGCGGTGCCACCTTTGAATGGCGGTTTGCCACAGATGACTTCGTACATCAGGCATCCGAGCGCATAAATGTCCGTTCTTTGATCGACGAGGTCACCTCGGCACTGTTCCGGGCTCATATAGATCGGACTGCCAAAGACTTGACCTGACTGCGTTAAACTTTGGTCCAGCAATGGATCCTGTGCAATCATTTTGGCTAACCCGAAATCCAATATTTTCACGGTCGAATGTCCGTCTTCGCCTTTCGAAAGGATTATGTTGCTTGGTTTTATGTCGCGGTGCACTATCCCACGCGAGTGTGCGTGCGCTAGACCGTCGACGATTTGTTTGAACAAAGGACGCGCGTAGGTTTCTTTAATCTGCTTTTCTTTAGCCAGTATCTCGGCTAGTGTGGGCCCACTTTCGAAGTCCATCACGAGGTATGGAGCTCCGTAGGCCGTGAAACCGACATCATGAATCCCAATTATGTTTCGGTGGGATAGCTGGCTTGTAATTTTTCCTTCCTGCATAAACCGTGCTTCAAACGAAGCGCCATGGTGAACATTCTCCGAAAGAATCTTAATCGCAAAGTATTTGTCGAGCATTTTGTGTCTAGCCTTATAGACAACGCTCATGCCTCCTTGTCCGAGAACGCCACACTGTTCATATTTATCACTCAGTGTTTCTCCCGAATTAACCGTTCTGGTTTTGACGGTGTCGTTGTTCGAGGTGAAATCGGTATCACTGCTGCCTTTAGACAACTTATTTAGAATGCTGAGTATCTTCGACTTGGCAATTCCATCCGAGATGTTCAAGTCTTTGGCTATGCCTTGCGGCGTCGCGCCCGATAGAAGAATCTGTAAAACTTCTCGTTCCAAGTCGCTCAAACTGACCGTTCCTTCCAACTGTTCCACTGCTGCGTGTGCCCCACTGCGAGCGCAAAGGTTTAAAACCTTGTCGGCAATGCCGGAATCGAGCCAGACGTCTCCGCGGTGCACAGCCTTGATTGCGGAGCAGAGCCGCTCGCCGTCGACATCTTTAAGGCAGTATCCACTCGCTCCCGACGACAATGCTGATTGAACTGCGCTGTCGCTGTCATTAGAAGTGAGCATTATTATTTTGGAGCGTTTGTTGTTTCTTCGGATCATTCGCGATGACTCAATTCCGTCCATGACCGGCATACCGATGTCCATGAGGATGACGTCCGGATTCAGGTTTATCGCCTTACTGACTGCCTCTTCGCCATTGGTAGCTTCGCCGACGATCGAAATTGATTGGTCTGAGAGGATTGAGGTTTTTATTCCGAGCCTGAGAAAGTTTTGATCCTCTACCAGGAGCACCGAAATAGGATCTGTCGAATACATAAATATCTCCACATTTTCCATGACTGTCCTGCACGGTTTCCGGTCGGCTGAAATTTGCCATAACCCAACAGTACAGTTTTGTGAACCGTTTTAAATCGCTAATTTGGGTGACTGGCAGGGATGATCTTTTGAAACGTCGTGCCTGTGGCACTTCAAGGGGTGGGTGATCTTATTCGGGTAGAATATTCGGTTCAAACTATCACCCGTATTGTGTCAAGAGGTCCTATGAAGCGGAATTACTGGTCGACGGTGAGCATAGCTTTGCTTCTGTGCATGAGTGTTTCGGAAGTGTTTGCCGAGGACGGACGTGCTGATAAATATCTTCAATCGGGTCAGCAAGCCGCGGATTCTGGTGATTGGTATAAAGCTGAGGCTAGTTTCTTGAAGGCCGTTAAGGAGCTGGAGAGCGCCGGCAATACGAACAATCAGACTTATGCGACCGCCCTGAAGCGTCTTGCGCAGTCTTGCAGGCACAATCAGAAATACGGTGAAGCCGGTCAGTATCTCAATAAGGCGATTGCCACCTGCAAAGCAATCGGATCCGGCGACCCAGAGGTTAACTCAGAGTTCTTCGAACTATCTAAGGATTGCAAAATCGTCGATCTCGATAAGTTAGGACCGGGTTCGGCCAACACGCTCAAAGGGAATTCTGCTGTCATCACCATTTTGAAGAGCGGGGGGAGTTACGCCGTCACCATTGCTCTCCCCCAGCGTTTCGAAAAGACGTTGAACAGCGACAAAATCGACCAGATGGGTCTCGAGAAAGAGTGCACTTTCAAAATCGTAGAGGATGCCGATGGCACCGTGAGGGCAACTGAGATCAAGGGATTCAAAATTCACTCGGTCGAGAAGAACATGTGGGTCAATCTTCTTGGTTGTTCGTTCGGACCGGCCAACGCTCAAGGACACCACGAATCAATTATCAGTGCGGGCAAAATGGGAGTCGTAAAGAATGTCAATTCCACTATTGCACCTAAAACATATGAGCCGGTAGGCGGAATTATTGCTTCAATTCATGAGATGGGTCAGCCTGTTGTGCCACCACTGGTGATTGCAGATACTCCGAGTCCGGCGACGATGACAAATCCGATGTCCGCGTCGCCCGTCGAGTCTCCCGTTTCCACAACGCCGACTCCCGCGTCGCCTGTCGAGTCTCCCGTTTCCACAACGCCGGCTCCCGCGTCGCCCGTCGAGCCTCCCGTTTCCACAACGCCGACTCCCGCGTCGCCTGTCGAGTCTTCCGTTTCGACAACGCCGGCTCCCGCGTCGCCTGTCGAGTCTTCCGTTTCCACAACGCCGGCTCCCGCGTCGCCTGTCGAGTCTCCCGTTTCCACAACGCCGACTCCCGCGTCTGCCGACGATCTGTCTTCAACCAAGCTTGATAAAGCTGCACGACAGGCGGCAGCGCAAGCGGCGCTGGAAAAGGCCGGCGAGGAGAAGGAAGCCGCAGAGCGTGAAGCTGCTCGTACGGTTTTGAGAAATGCCGGTAAGTCAAAACGCGATGCGGCCGTTAGTGGGAATGTCGGAACCGACGATCTCAAACGTAGTAATGGAGTTGTCGAAGAGAAGGCTCAAGAAAATTTGAAACGAGAAGAAGAGAATGAGAGTCGACGTGCGACTGAGTCGGAACGAAGCAAGGACGACGATGATGACGATGACGACGATGATGATGACGACGAAGAAGATAAGCGTCGGCGATTAGAGCGAAAGGAACGCAAGGAGCGTGAACGCCAGCTCGAACGCGAGCGCGACGCGCATCGACACCAACTCGAGCGTGAACGCGAGGAAAGTTCGGAGCGAGAGCGCGATTAGCGTCAGTTCCTGAAATCGGTTCGAAGTGCTCTGTAGTTATCTGCCAGGTATCGGCGCGCCTTCTGGTCTAAATTTCGGAGCCTCGTAAACACGGTTGGCTTCTTGTCTACGATTCATCTCCGTCAATTCCGTATCCAGCGCAATCGCATCATCCGGACGTTGTATCGAGTCGAGATAGGCATGGTATCTGCTGAGCACCATGGTTCGCAAACCATTTTTCGGCACCTCGGTATCCTTCACTTGCGACAACTGATGAATGGTTGAGACGTATAAGTCTTCTGTTGTAGTTATATCGTCGAGTTTATCCAAACACTTGGTGAGCCCATCATAAGCATAGGTCAAGAGCGTGCGTTTTGCGTTCTGGTTCGATGCCACTTTTGCTGCGCGGGCTACGGGATCTTTGGCGTTGACTCCTGCAAAACCATACCCGGAAGAAGGGGCACCAGTCGCGGTGGCAATCGCATCTGAGTATGATTGCCTGGCTTCATCCCACTTCCCTTGTTCGAATTGCAAGTCGGCAACTTTCTTTTGATCTTCGGCTACCAGTATGTTCTGCTCGCCAAAGCGATTTTGATCCAGCTGAGTAATCTTTTTTGCATACTCGATTGCTTGATCGTACTTCTTCTGTTTCAAATTCAGGTCACGCAAACCCTCGTAGATTCGAATGGTCTGCCAGCCTTCCGGAAGCTTTAAAATTTGCGCTTGTTTGTACGCAGATCTGTAGTTTTCATCAGCTTCTTGCGTTCGTCCGGCTTTGGCAAAACTAACTGCACGGTTGATCAATTGTTGAACAACCGGATTCCCTTTATCGTCTGCGGTCATTACTGCGAGTGCCGCATTCGATTGACTGGTTAGAAATATGCCCAGAGCTAGTGCTATCCGTTTCTTAAAAGCCATCTTAAAACACCTATGAGGAGAACCTCGACTCGATGAGATTGTACCTCGTTGTGTGCAATTTCATTCATGAGGTGGGCTCTTTGAAGCCTGCCAAGATTTCTGCTATTCACGATACGGAGGATGAGCGTCAATGCGCCGACTGCGGCGGCAATTGCTTGCTGTTATCAATAGTTACAGCGCTGGCTTGTTTAGGGTCTCCGTAGAAAACGGCCACTACCGCTCCGATGATAAATGCGAAAGCGACCAGGTAATTCCAGCGGAATTGCTCCTTCAAATACATTATTGAAAACACGGCGAAAACAGATAGAGTAATAACCTCTTGAATCACCTTCAGTTGGGCGGTCGTGAACACATAACTTCCTATTCTGTTAGCCGGTACTTGAAAACAATACTCAAGAGAGGCGATCAGCCAACTAATCACGATAACTCTCCAGAGGGGCTGAGCCTTGAACTTCAAGTGTCCATACCAGGCGAAGGTCATGAAAATGTTCGAAATTAGAAGTAAAACGAGACTCGAGGTAGCTTGCATGTCAATTGATCCTCGGATAATAAGAAAACACCTGGAAGAATGCTACAAGACAATTCAACGCCGGGCAAATAATTCTCTGGTGCTCTTTCTGCAAATTGCGAGCCAACTTCGAGAACAACCGTATGTGGTACTACTTTGCCTTCTGAACATCTTTCGAGAGCCAGTACTGAGTCCCTTGAGGTGACTGGCTCGACTTTACCGTGACGGATATTCCGAGCGCCGGTTCGAGAATCAAATGGGGACTACCTTGCTCTGGCTGCATATAAACCGTTTTCATTGCCGACATCTGGCAGCGAAAGAATTCTGTAACCGCTTCGGGACTGTGCGAAGTACTGAAGTTTTGACGCACATTTTTCTCGGTTATTCGCAGGTCGCCCTGCGGTATGGAATCGTTGATTATCGACATCTCAAAAATCTGCTCAAGGGAATAGAGTTCGTCTGTCTGCTTTGTCAGGGCCGTGAGTACGCTTGGTGTGTCGAGGTTCAGACGTTTTACCCAGCGCAGAAGCGTCTCACCTCGCTTTCTACTTGGTCCAAACCAGATCTCTCTCTTGCAGCCGGCGCCAATCAATTCAGCAACATGGAAATCGCCCTGTTCCGTCCCAATCATCATATAGCTGCCTATCGGCAATCGCTTCAAATAGAATGCACTCAAATCAACCGGAGTGCATGAAATCACAAAGTCGATTGATAGTTCGTTGTTGTCGTTGTTTGACCGTAGGGCTGAATCTATTCTTGTCCCTTCCGGGACGGGGAGCGAGAACAAGCGAGTGAGCACGGTCAGGTCAGCTACCGTCGTTGATTGCAGCGGGGATTGATGTGGTGGCATCATGCCTATCGCGCGCAAATCATCGCTCGATGGAAACTGGCTCATGTGCCAGCGTTTTGGCCGAAAGGCCGTGTCCGGTAAGAGTTTATCGCCGAGGATTTGCGAAACAGTTTCAAACGGAGCGCGCCCAACGCAGTCGCGGATACCACCATGCTCCCGTGTGAAGAATTCGATTACATCAGCTTCCGGTATGATGCAAAGTTTTTCCTCAATCACATTTGTTTTACTAAACAGATAATCGCGGTTTGCATCCGTTTCAATTACAAAAGGAGCGATAAATGCGCCCGTATCCTTCGCCACATCTTCAAGCATGCCTTCCTGTGATTGATATAGACTGTTGAGCACATTCATTCTGTAAGTATTGATGGTATCAAATGCGGCATCATCAGGTTGAACTACGAAAGCCTGCCAAACGCCATCTTTCAACACCAGCGGCATGCACCAAACTGAACGAGGGTGCCTCATCAGGCTTTGACCGAGTGCGGACATCAGCTCTAAACCAATCAAATCCTTCGAGCCGGTAACAAACAGTGCATCCGGCGCTGGTGAAAGGGCTACCACGTCGCCGGCTAAATCAAGCTCTTCGAACAGTTCCGGCAGCATCAAGCGCGAACCGTCATAAAAGTCCTTCCATGGCGATGTGTAAAAACCGGGCTGCACTACTCGCATTGGACCCGCGCTAATAGCACGCAAATTGCCCACGGCTATGTCTATCGCATCTTCGACTTCCAGTCCGAGTTCCTCGACATCGATAAAGCGCAGATGTTTCATTGTCTCAGGATCGTCGAAAACAAGACCCATCGCCAGGACTTCTGCGTAAGGAAAGAATACGATCTCTTTTTCGGCGGAATACGAAGGCTGTTTTCGAAAGGTGATATTCGCTTGCTGAAAACTTGAGAGAGTGCGCACGCATGGCAAAAGCGATGCCAGTTTCGTATCCGTCTCGCGATTAGAGTGACGAGCGTTCAACAACAGATTGATCTGTTTATTCAGAGTAAGAAAGTTGTCGGGGCTTTCGAGTGTCAAGTACTCATGATACATACGCGCGAGGCTCATGAACTGAGGACCTTCGCCATTGTTCGAAGCCACTGAAAAGTTACTATAGCTAACGGCCCAATCAGACTCACCTGCCTCGCTTAGCAGGTTCAATACTAATGACGCGAACATTTCCTTTGTAATTGTGTCCTGTTCGCTCATTGTCCTTTTGTATATATGAATGCGTGATTCAATTTGTTTGGCCGGATCGGTCGATTCTGGAAATCATCGGTCGAGTTTAAATGAATCCGCAGTGATTGCAATAGTCTGTGTCACCGGGATAGTTCTTTTGAACTAGCGAGAACTTGTGTGGGACTTGTGATCGGCTCCTTCGTACGGAGAATTTTGACAATATCACAACGGCGAAAACCATTGCTGGTACAGGGTTTTGAGGATTAATGTGTTAAACGTAATTCCACCACTCGACATGTCTCGTTACGTATCGTATTCTGCAATCGGTGGCGCTAATGAATACGAAATCAAACGACAGGCACCCTGGTTTGTGGTCGTTCTAGCCTGTCGCGTCGATAAAGCCTTTGCGGAGATGCTAAACATGGGACAAAACGATGCCGGAGACGGCTCCAAAGCCGCGCGCGTACAAGAAATTATTGATCATCAGGTAAGTAACGAGTCCAGGCAACATCTACTGGCGGATGCCCTCGCTCCGGCGCCATCGGCGCTCAGCGACCGCCTCTGGGATAACACTGTTAACGGCATCAAAAAGGTGCCGGACGGCTTCGTGCACTCACTTGATCCAAGAAATATCATGCCGAACCTGGCAATTGGTGCCACTATTGGTGTTGCGACCAAAGCATTCTTGCCGGCTACCGGTCCCGCTGGAAAAGTCGCTGCTGGTGCACTGGGCGCCTGGTTCGTAGGAAAACCCCTTGTCGAGTCCTATTGGCAGGCTGGAACAGCGACGAACATGCTTCAAATGGATCTCGCGTCCACACATCTGGGTGATATGGTCGGTGGATTGCCGGTCGCCGCAGTTGAAGGTGGTATTGGTGCCAAGCTAGGCTCCATGGGGACTGCAAGACTTCTCAGTACGAAAGCGGCAGAGCCGTTTGTGAACTGGCGGGATAATCAATGGGCTAAGCTTGACACTAAATATGATGGCGCGAATGCCACGATAAGAACGGCCGCCTTCGAGCAACTTGGCGTCGGTTCGCCTCTCATGAAACTCGAGCCTGGTCACAGAGCCGGTGTCATTCCACCTTACCTGTTGGAGACTCTGGCGAAAAACACCAAAGATAAGGTCTGGACGGACACAATTCACAAGACCGAGTCGCTTGCCGCTAACCTCAAGCCGAAGCAGCCCGGAGAAGGTTTTGTTCAAGTGGACTACAAAGGTGCTCGCGAGGTTTTTGACGCGAAGGGTACTGAGAGCGTAGGCACTCGGGCGCGTGTCGAGGGCGAGGCCAAGACCGGAAACGCCGACGTTGATAACGTCTACGATTTTACCGGCGACGTAAGAGGCTTCTACACTGACGTGCACGGCCGAAATTCCATCGATGGAAAGGGCATGAAGATGCGCTCGACCACAAACTATGGTCAGAATTATGAAAACGCATTCTGGGATGGCGAAGGCATGTTCTACGGCAAGCCCGGCGCTCAGAGCCCGTTCAAAACATTTGTGCTGAGAGATATCACCGGACATGAAATCACACACGGTGTGACCGAGTTCGAGTCGAAACTGGTTTATCGCAATCAGCCCGGTGCGCTTAACGAGCATATCTCAGATGTCGGCGGCGCACTCGTCGAGCAGCGCGCTCGCGGGCAGAACGCCAATGAAGCAAGCTGGCTTGTCGGTGAGGGCATCTGGAAGGATAACGTGAACGGCAGAGCTCTCCGTGATATGAAGAGACCTGGTACCGCATATGATGATGCGGCGATCGGTAAAGACCCGCAACCTGCGCACATGAAGGACTACAATCACACCCGCGGTGACAACGGCGGAGTTCACTACAACTCCGGAATTCCAAACCGTGCATTCGCTCTCTTTGCGGAATCCATGGGCGGAAAAGCCTATGAGACACCAGCGAAAATCTGGTACGACGCACGTAAGGCCGCAGGTTCGTCGCCCAGCTTTGCACAGTTCGCATTTGAAACCGTCGAATCGGCCAAACGTCTCGGTCACCCGGATGCTGTCGCCAAACTCGAGCAAGCCTGGGGCGATGTGGGCATTAAGCCATCGAAGACAGATACCGGCGTCACTGACGCAGCACCTGTCGTACTCGGCGGCGTAGGAGCGGACAATCTGCTTCAAAAGTAAGCTTTCATAGCATTGAGAATCGATCAACCCGTGCTCCTCGGAGGAAGAGCGCGGGTTGAGCTTTAAGGCTCTTTGCTAGCTGGGCCAGAAAGAAGTTGCCGCACATTGGTCGCCGCTTGTTGAACATCAAGGAGTTGTCGCTCACTGGGCACCGCTGGTGGTGCTCAGCAAAGACTCTATGTGATTGCGAAGATCTACCGGCCAGCGTTGTATCAGATCTGCGAGACGTTTTTCATCTCCTGCGAAAAGAGCGCGCGAAGCTTCTTCGAAATTGACCTCATTGCCTGCCATCGCTGACATGAACTTGTATGCGATTTCTCTTGTCCTTCTCGCGCGATCTGGCTCTTCGCCTTGCTTTCGAGCCGCATCTACTAGCCTTCGGATAGTTACGGATGCGCCCCCTGGCTGAGTAGCCAGCCACTCCCAATGACGAGGAAGCAGTGTCACTTCCTTTGATACCACTCCCAACTTAGGGCGCCCGGGACCAGGCTTCACCTCGTTTTCGGTCGCCGGCGTCTGGGCTTGAGCTTTGCGAATCCGCTCTAAGACGTCTTTCGCGGAGCCTCGAAAGTCAATTTCGACGAGTTCGCTGTTTGCATCGAAAATTAGAACGCTCGAAGTGGGATTCGAATCTATGAATTCTTTGGTTGCGCGTGCCACCTCGTGCAGATCGCCCGAGGCAATCTGATGTTTGTCTGCCGCAAAAGCCGCGCAGTATCTGTTTCTAAGCATCTCCATCTATTACACCACCTTCAGTCTTCCCTCTAATTTAGTAGTAGTTTCACCCGGGTAAATTTACTATATCACAATTTTACCCGGGTGAATTTGTTCCTTACGGGGAATCTGTTGTTCGTACGCTCGTGATTTCTTATTGCCGTTTTACCGGGGCATCTGATCTGTTGTTCATTGTTGGTTGACTCTCGCCCGCTCACCGGAATTTCTTAAGCGCAGTCTCAGCAACCGCCGGCGGCCATGACCTATCTCGACTGCCGAAGCATAGTCACTTCTAGCGTGGTTCGATTGCCACAGGCTTGAAACCTAATAAATACGTGAGGTCGAATCTAACCCTATTCGAACCGACCTGTTTTTCGAATTTACTGCGTTTCCGGCTCCGGGGTTCGGTTCAAATGACATTCGACTGATTGGAGCTAGAAACGCTGTTTTTTCGTAGAAGGTTGTCGAATGCTGTGCGAACCGACATAAGGAGGTCGCGCGACATAGGTCGAGGTCCGTTGCGCAGCGCGCGACATAGATGGAGGTCGGTTGCTTGGCGCGCGGCATAAGTCGACGTCGGTTGCGTATAAGCGGAAGTGAAATGGACCGTTAAATTTTAGGTCGCCGCTTAATTTTCCGGCATTGAAATCAGCATCAGGCTATCGCGGTCGAAGACGTCCATGCCGCTCTTTGTTTTGTTTTTGGTGACGACGGCTGCAAGCTGTTTTGAATCCGGCGACCATTGTAGAGTCTGAACCTGACCGTGCAGTTTTTGCTTGTACTTTCTCCCCGTTGCTTTGACGGTGACTTCGACGGCATCGTCCTCTGTGAGGATTGCTTCTAGTTTGTTATTCGGACTCGACAAACCTCGTGTCTCCGGCATGGGAACTGACTCAATGACATTTCCATCAATGCTGAGTTTGATGAGTTTGTCGTCGTCAATCAGTTCAATATTGCCGTCAGGTGCGGTGCCGACGCGAAGTGTTTTCTCGTGAATCTTGATCGGCTGTTCTCTGGCGTAAATAGAAGTTTGGGTTCCGTTTGCCAGCCGCAGAATATCCCACTTGTATGAGTCTGCGAGCCAGGTGCCCTCCTCTTGAGGTGTCTTGCGCAAGGTCACGAGATTGGATTGAATCCATGACGCAGGTCCTACAAGATCATAGAGTTTGAAGTGTTTCGCCGGTTCCAGCAAAGTGAGCGCCTTTCCGCTGGACTCTTCGAAGACTCCGAAACCGACGGCCCCACCATATGCACCGTTGGTGTTGTCGCTGATCTCGTATGCAACTTTATCCTCAGTAGGGTGCGGCATAGGGCCATCGATGTAACCAAGACTTGGAGCTACTAGCAGCCGTTTCTTGCCTTCTGCGATGGCATATGAGAACAACTCGTTGCCCTTTTGATTTTCGGCTAGCACTCTTAAGCCGCTTATTGGCTTGAGCTGATGAATGTAATAGATTCTATTTCCGTTGGCATTGGGCTCGGGGCACCAGCCGTAGTCGATGATTTTGCGTGCTGATCCATCGTTTGAAATCATCGTAATTTCAGGATCAGCCCAGCGTGGATTTGCATTTTTCTGATTTCTGCCCTTTTCCAACTCCTTGCTGGAGAAGGCTTCGGCTTCGTGATAATCTGGCTCGTGCGCCTTTCTGACGATCACCAGGTTATCTGACTGAGGAATGAACCGTGGCGAGTAGAGTTCTACGTTTTTGTCGTCGAGAACGGTTTTGACCAGTAAGGTTCCGGGGAGCACATTATTCTTCGCTGCGGCTGATTGTGGCGCTGCTTGAGCGGCTGACTGAGTCGCGACTTGAACGGTGAGGCTGATGCTCGCGCACAATATCATGCTCGCACGAAAGCGGATAAGGGATTTTAGCGGATTGAGTTTCATTCGGATTCCTGAATAAGGCTGAGAAGGACATTCCATGATAAGTCGAGAAGGATACTTCATCCAACTCGTCTGACACGTTTATTTAGGAGCCTTTTATGATGAATCAGGCAATTAGTTTCGCCCGTCAGCCATGACGGATTTAAACTTCTTCCGCTGGCTTTCAGCGCGGCTTTTGAGGGGTTGTGCGTCTTCGTTAATGGGCTTACAATAGAAACTTCAGCGCGTGTCGCGCCTCGCATGGGATAACTTATGATCACGAGCTTGCTAGTTCGCTGCTCTTATGTCTGGCTTTTCAGCTGGTTCGCCGTTTCGACGACGGCAATTCCGTTCTTATATTTGCAGAAAGGAATTATTGGAGCGTTTTCGGGTTGCACTTACGTAGTGATAACTGCGACTCTGGCAGGATTATTCAGTCTCCTTCCGCAGGCCGTCGGTCGAATGTGTTTGGGAAGAAAAGCTCAATGGAAGGAGACCTTCCGAGTCATAGCCAGAGAGCATCTGGGATTATCCAATCCTCTAATTCGCATGGCCGACTTTCTGCTTGTGGCCATAGTACTGACAGTGACGGCTATTCCTGTTTATGGCTTGTACTGGACTGCCGGCCAGCACCTTGCGTTTACAGCCTGTAGTCTGGGCGCGTACGAGACTGGCGAGCGAATTTCAAAGGCTGTTCGCGTTTCTACTTCCTGGAATGATGAGACGTTAGTCGGCTTATTCGATAACGAACGAGACGCTGAGCCGCTCACTCCTGGTCGTTATGAAAGCGAGAAGACACGCGCGGTTAACGATGCAATCGCAAATGTTTATGGCTTTGATAGCCGACAAATGGCACGGCGTTTCAAGCAGCTAGGCGACAATTCCTTGAAGCTTATGCGCACATCTCCATTCGGTTCGCCTGAAGCCGCTGAGGCAGTCTATTACGCAGAGAGCCGATATTTGAATGCTCTCGATATCTATCGCGATTTTGGTGCATCTGCAGGATACATCGATACGCTCGCACAGCTGTCATATTGCAATCATTTGATGGGCGATCGAGCTGACAGTTACAGCTATTTTTCGGAGGCACTATCTACGGTATCACATATGGAGCCGATGGTGCGCCGGCGGAATTATCGTTCAATATATTCCGTGGGGCGAATGATGGGGATTCATGACCGTCACTATGCGACGCTAAGAGGACCGCACCATCGAGGACCAGCGGAGCCATACGTTTTATGGACGATGGGATTGCTCGCTCTTCCCGGCATCGTGTTCTTGCGCTTGCTTATGCCATTAGTAATGATGTCCGCTCACGTTCGAAAGGTTTATCGTCGATTGCCTGAACAAACATCGGTACGATGTGCGTTGAGTGATCTGGACACACTGGCCGTAACTCAGCTCTGTCTCGAACAGCTCGATGCCGCTGACGAAACCACTAAAGTTATGCTAAAGCTAGCCGAAACCGATGATGTTACCGTCGTGCGCACTATACTGCGAACTCCGCAACGCCAGTACAACATCGCTTGAGTAGATGCACCCGGGAAGATCGCGCGCTCGTTTGAACCAGTTTGATTCAGGCGATGAAAGTTTTCAGCGTTGAGGTCGGCGATTATCGCACAGCTGTTTGACTTCAATGTCTCATGGTATATATGAACTCAGATTCTACCTCCGGAGCTCTTAGATGAAGACAAAATATGGTGTTTTCAGCGCTAATCTTGCGCTCTTTCTGTTTATCGCATCATCGGTTCAATCAGCACATGCCGGAAGTTTAGAAGATGGGATCAAACTATATAACGCCAAAGATTACAGAGGCGCCAAACCTCATTTCGAAACTGCGGCGCGCAACTCTCCAATGTCATGGCAGGCGCACTTCTACCTGGCTAGTACTATGATGGCTACGGGAGATTTGCAGGGCGCCCGAACCGAGTTTACCACAGCCTCTAAGATTACGACTAACCCGGAGATCGGGCGTAGATGCCGCGAGGGTCTGGAGCGCGTGAATAAAATGCTTGCCGGTAGTTCAGCAACTGGTACCGCGCGTAGTGGCTCAAGTGGAACTTCTTCGAGTTCTACGAGCGCCGCATACAGCCCTGCGGCTGCCGAGGCTGCTAAAGCCTCGGCTGGTAGCGCTAAGCGGCGGGACGAGATTATGTCCAAAGCTCGCGCAGAGTGTGCGGCGATTCGCAGTCAGGCTGCTGAGCAAATTAAGAATGAGCAACAAAATTCCAACCAACAGTTTAGGCATTCGGACGGATCTGTGAAATACGACATAAGTGACGACCGTGAGGCGGAAATCAATCGCGAAGCCGAGGAACGCTGCAAACGCATCATGGAAATTGCGGAGCAGACTTGCAAGTCCTATAAGTAGCTTGTCGTGAAGCTCAGAAGTTCAAGGCACCTCAGTCGCGATTGCATGGTCTTCCGTGATCTCATGCGCGCCAATGGTTTAAGGAAAAATATTCGGCAATATCGTAATTTCCCCAAGTGACATCGTTAATGGTTTTCGTAGAATAGAGTTCGCTATTTTAAAGCCTTAACGCTGCACTTAACTGAAAAATGACATACGAACGGTATCAACCGCAATCGCGGCAAAACCCGCTCGTGCAAGAAGCTCAATTCATCGCTCAAGAGATGGATTACGGCAACGCGCACTTTGCGGTTCAGCGACTGCAACAAGACTTACTCCAGATGCAAGGTTACCCCGATGCGCAGAAACAGCTCATCGCGCTGGTAGACAATTACGAGCAGAAAGGACGCGGCTCGGACGTCGAGGCTCAGCGCAGCTACGGGCGCAACGGCGAGACTATCACGAGAGTTCGTGCGGTTGACTATCAAAACGTCAGCGATGGCTACAATACTTACAGGCAGCCATGCTCCAGTGAAGGTATTGCCGTCATAATTTCAAGTCAAAACGGCGGTGATTATTATCGTGGCGGCCAGCGCTATTGGCAGGGGCAGGACCCGCGTTATTTCCAGCAGGACCCGCGCTACTACCAGCAGGATTCGCGATACTACCAGCAGGACCCGCGCTACTACCAGCAGGATTCGCGATACTACCAGCAGGACCCGCGCTACTACCAGCAGGATTCGCGATACTACCAGCAGGATCCACGCTATTACCAGCAGGACTCCCGCTACTACCAGCAGGACTCCCGCTACTACCAGCAGGATCCAAGGTATCTGGCGCAAGACCAGTGGCAGCAAGCCTACAATCAAACTCGTAATTATGGTGGCTACTGGCAAACCCAGGACTATCGTAACCAGCAACAGCGCTATGACTATCAGCAACCCCAGGACTACACCTGGCAGCGCCAGCAGCAAGAACTAGCCTACCAGCGCCAGCAAGAACTGGCATGGCTACAGCAACAACGCAATATGCAGTATCAAATGTCGCCGCAAGATCGGTGGCAGATGCAGCAAGAATATCGCGCCCGCATGCAGCAACAGAACGGCTGGACTTCGCCAGGGCACCATCGTTTTAGCAATCAGAACGATTATTCGCAGGGCCAGAGCCGCGGTCGTCATCAACATCGGCACGGTTACGGCTATGATTACCAGCCGCAACAGCAGCGCTATTCGCAGTATTCTGATTCCCAGCGCTATGCCGACCCGGAACTTGCGAGTATGCGCCTCACTCCCGAGGCCACACAGGCATTCGCTTACGCCGAGCAACTAGCCGCTCGAGATGGCGTCAAGATTGATGTTTCATCAGCGGGGCGCTCGTATCAGGAACAAGCACAACTCTACCGCGAACTTAATGGCAAAAGTCCAGTGGCGAAACCCGGCACATCGAATCATGAAACCGGCGAGGCTATTGACGTTCGAAACTACAGTAAAGCCAAACCATATTTGCTTGCTGCCGGCTTCGTTCACGGCGATGGTAACGGACAAATCAAAGGTGATCCATGGCATTTTCGCTACATGGGCTAATCGAGCTCGTTAAATACAAGATTTACTGCAGTTCCGAATACCACAGAAAGAAAATCATCGTCAACTAGAGCTGACGCTTGATCGCAATCGACTCCCGAAATCGTGATTGCTGGACCGTTTTCGTAGTTCCCGCAGTCACGTTGGCATGACTTCGCTCACGTATCATGTGACCGTTGAGGCGTGAGGGACGTGTTATGACTGGTCCGGATATGTTGGCTCATCGAGACGCTCAAAACCTTGCAGAGAGTTCGAACAGTGGCAACGAAACAACCAAGGATCTGGCGCTTAGAGTTTCCTTGAGCTTGTACGAAGACGCGCAGAGTATCGGTAGCCACCGGTTGGCGAGCGGTTTGATTTATTTGGGAGAAAATCCTACATCACCGGAAGAAATTCGAAGAGTTCAGAACATCAGATCGATAAACGGATTTGAACGCTACCCTGACCAACCGTACTTCAACAAGACCTTTTTTCTCGACGATAAGACGTCTCAAGAAATAGCTGACAGTCCGCTGACGAAGGCCGCGTTACCTTTCGCCTCGGTAGGATATTTGACGGACCGTTTTGATCAGATTACCGACAGTGACGGACTAACTGCTTTGCAATTTCAGTCTTACGCACAAAGCCGGCAAGATGCGGGGCCGCTAGAGAAAGCAATACTTTCGTACTTGAGCCAGCATATGTCTGAGCTGCCCAATTCAGGTGATGGGCACCCAGGTTTATCTCGCCGAGAGCTCAGGGAGATTGGTGTCAATCTTAACGAACTTCGTTCCAGGAGTGTCGCTGACTCGGAGATGAAGTATCTGGATAAGCATTTCTTCGATCTGGGCGGTTCATCGGTTAACTCTGGTCTGAAAATCTCTGACCTGCAACGTGAGTCCGCAAAGGCGTCCGACCCCGAAGAGCGTCAGATGTTTAACAGTATGATCGCTAACCATTCAATGCTGACAAGCTTTGATACTGCTGACGGTGCTCTTCGCAATATAGGGTTGGGTAGATTGCGAATGACCTTTTATGAAAATGCTGCTGGTATTACTGCAAAGGACGTTGCGAGCTGGAGGTCAACTTCGGCACTCAGAGAACGTCTCGGAGTCGAATCGAAACTCGACGATAATCTCAAAAATTTCTACGAGACTTCTAAGCGGCATATCAAAATTTCTCCAGCATCCGGTTCTGGAACCTATCTTGATGACATCATGAAATAAGGAGCTCCGCTCAACTTTAGTGAAGGTACACATCGACATAGTCGGTGACTTCAGAGCAAGGGCTTTTCATCTCCTGAAGGCGCCAGTACTTGCGCGCTCCCTTGGCAAGAAAGTTCATGTCTCCTTCACGCACACACTCTTCGCCGTTGTTGATGTGACTGACGCTGGTCTTGATTGTGCCGTTAAACTTGAATGAATTTTTGCCTACTTCCGTAATTCGGCCGTCGACTTTCAAATATCCTTTTTCTTTGCCTTTATTGATTTGCTCGCCTTTCAAATAGAGCACCCCGCCTTTGTCTTCAATGGTCGCTGTCCCATACATCGCCTTCTCGAATTGCAACCACTGCAGCGACAGCATGTGCTTACCTAAAAGTTTTGCGCGCTGTGTCTTGTCTTTAAAAACTGTTTTTGGCGGTGCATCACCTGCCATTGCATATGGTGCCAAAACCGCTGCGCCTGGGATCGCTACACCTAATGCAATTAACGACATGACAACAAAACGCTTCACTTGGCTTCTCCTGGCTATCCACGGGGTTTTTTGATGTCGATAGTATACGGGTATTTTGGTTTCCAGTCGTTTAAAATCGCATGGATAACTCCCAATTGCGAGTATGGTTTTCATGCGATTGTCAGCAATAAATAAAACGCTCCTGTTTACCGTTGTTCTAGGCTCCCTTGTTTCGTCTCCAGCACTGGCGAAACCCAAAGTACTAGAAGTGCCCACTACCTTCTGCAATCCGATGAATCTGGATTACGATTTCGAACTCCATACTCGTGACAAGCGCTTGAATCATCGGTCTACTGCTGACCCGGTCGCTTTCATGTACAAAGGAAAGTACTTTTTGTTTTCCACGAACCAGGAAGGATACTGGTGGTCGAATAACGACATGGCTACCTGGAACTTTATCCCTCATAATTTCAAACAGAACGCATCCATGGACGATGTTTGCGCCCCGGGTGCCTGGCCAACGAAAAAGGGCGTTTTGTTTTTGCCGTGTTTCACGGAGAAAGACACGATGCCTCTGTATTTGAGCACCGATCTGGTTGGCAATAAATGGACCGAGGCTGTCAAAGAGTTTCCGATTCAGGCTTGGGATCCCAGTTTCTTTGAAGACGATGACGGTAAGCTTTATCTTTACTGGGGTTCAAGCAATTTGTATCCGCTCTATGGCGTCGAACTGGATCCGAATAACGGCTACAAAGCGATTGGAAATCGCGTTGAGTTGCTGAAGCTCGACCCGAAAAAGCACGGTTGGGAGCAGTTCGGTGAAGATAACCAGAACGGCAAGATGGATCCATTCATGGAAGGTGCTTGGGTCAATAAGGTTAACGGCAAATACTACCTGCAATATGGCGCGCCAGGAACAGAATGGAACGTCTATGGTGACGGCGTTTACGTTTCTGACAAACCACTCGGACCGTTCAAATACCAGGAGCACAATCCGTTTTCCTGGAAGCCGACTGGTTTCGCCCGCGGTGCAGGTCACGGCTCAACATTCACTGACCGCTTCGACAATCTTTGGCACGTCGCCACCATGGTAATCAGCGTAAAGCAGACCTTTGAGCGTCGCCTTGGCTTATTTCCTGCCGGGGTCGATAAGGATGGCGTCATGTGGGCTAATACCGCATTCGGTGATTATCCTCAGACCCTCGCGACCGGAAAACGCGATCAACAGAAAACTTTCAAGGGCTGGACGCTGCTCTCATACAAGAAAAAGTCGTGGGCATCACAGCATTTTAGTGATACCGCCCTTGCTTTCGATGAGGATATTAAAACCTACTGGACTGCTCCCAGTGGAGATGATGACCAGTTTCTCGCAGTCGACCTCGGCAAGCTTTGCGATGTTCACGCCATACAAATAAACTATGCAGACGAGGCCGTCGCATTTCGAAAAAAACATCTCGGAGTTAAGCATCGCTATCAAATTTTCCAGTCTGAAAATGGGAAAGATTGGACATTGTTGGTCGACAAGAGTCAAAACACCAGGGACGTCCCGCACGATTATGTGGAACTGTCAGAGCCCGTTCGTACGCAATTTCTCAAGCTCGTAAATTTAGAGATGCCGACTGGACACTTTGCCGTTAGCGATCTTCGCGTTTTTGGGCGAGCACCAGGAGCGGTGCCTGCCAATGTAGATAACTTCAAGGTTGTGCGCGATGATTCGGACCGTCGCAATGTAATGCTTACCTGGGACAAAGTTCCCAACGCCTACGCTTACGAAGTGACCTTCGGTGTTAAGCCGGACAAGCTGTATAGTTCCATACTTGTGTATGACACTAAGCAAGCGCTGCACTCACTAAACGTAGACTCCTCGTATTATTTCAAAATCAGGGCGGTCGGTGAGACAGGGCTTGGCGAGGTCAGCTCGGTAAGCGAAATCAGGTGATTCCAAAATTACAACGTTGCAGTACAACGTCGCAGTTCTACGTTGCAGTTCTACGTTGCAGTTCTACGTTGCAGTTCTACGTTGCACTTCTAAGTCGCACTTTGCAAAGCCTTTGCGTCGACTTTTTGTTTCATGGCGAATGTTTGAACTATTACGACTGAGATAGCAGCCAAAATCAGGCTGCATGCAATCATGCCATATGAATTTTTTATGCCGATTTTGTCAGCCAGCATACCTAGAAGGAGAGGCGCAAGCAGGATGGCGCTGCCCGTGCTTAGTGACATGCGAGCGGCTGCTTTTTCTACCGAGCCAGAGCTCGAGGCAATCGCTTGAGACAAACAAAGCGGATAAACATTCGATTCGCCCAGTCCAAGAATGAATAGACCAATCAAGTTGACAGGCAGATCTCGTGCCAGCCAGAAGGTTAGAAAGCCAGCAGCGGCGAGCGTTGCGGACGTTGCAAGCAGTTTTGATTCCGAAATGTATTTCAGTAGTCTCGGCCCGAGCATTCTGCCTGCGATCATCGCCGTCACGAAGAGGCTCATGCCGAAAGCGGCGTCTGGTTTGGAAAGATTGAACGTTTTACCAAGGAATTCCGGGCACCAGAATGCGATCGACCATTCGCTGGCTACGCTGAAAAATATAACTGTGAAAAACAGCCAGTAGGTTGGTGACAATCTGGATGAGAGTTGCGCTGCTTTCTTCTGTTCGGATGCCGTGGGCAGTTGTTTCAATGAACCACGACCGAGGAGCAAAAGTAACAAGGCGGCAACCAACGAATACCCGAGCGCGTTTCTCCAACCCAACCCGAACTTGCAGACGGTACTGACGACGAGTGGACCGAGCAAGGTGAACACGCTGCCAATCAATTGAATTTCGGATATACCGATAGCGCGTTCTTTTCCAAAACGTTCCGACATCGATGATGTGAGCGATTGACTCATGATGTTGCCGCCAAAGCCAATCAGTAGCGCACCGGATATGGTGCACCAGAGCTCTCTCCCGGTTATGGTGAGGACAGCTCCGCCGAGCATTATCACAATTCCGAGCTTGATGGTTTTCGCTAAACCCAAGCCGCGAATGACCTTATCGCCAAAGAATCCCGAGACAAACGGACCGAATGCCAGAGCGCTGAAGTGCAAAGCTGCCGTCGCGTAGTCTATCTTGAATTCGGAAATCAGGAATGGCACGAAAGCGCCAAATGCTGCCCACAAGTACGACCAGTATCCATATAAGAGGTAGCCGGTCCAGGTTAAGCCGTTTCGTTCGAAACGACGATTGTTGTCGATTGTATCCGTGGTTGTAGCGGAATCCTTGGAACTTTGAAGATGTATGTGAGGCTTCCGCATTACTGTCCGCATGTTGCGAAACCGTGGAGAAAGAAACCGCAATTGTACATTCTTGGCGACATTTGGAGAAATTGCACGCGAGAAAGATTGCGAAACTGGCACAAATCCTGGCAAAAATCCAATTAACATCCCGATCATAACGACAGCCAGCCGCTGTATACTTTTCGTACCGGGCTTCCCAGCGAGGCGCCGAATATGGCATCCTTAAACCTTAAGTGGTTCACACTTTCAGCTTTTATTTTCGCGAACTGCATCGCGCTTCAGGGCTGCGCACCTTCGGCGCAGACCGCTGCACCACCAGTCATACCGGCGATGCCTGTGCAACTTCAGACCGTCTCGGAGAAAACCCTGGACGACGCGTCAACCTTTGTCGCAACCCTGAAATCCCGTAAATCGGTGAATTTGAAACCGCAGGTGGAAGGGCGATTGCTCGAAATCAACGCGCGAAGCGGAGACCTTGTCGCGGCCGGGAAACCGCTTATGGTTCTCGACAAAAGCAAACAGGAAACATTGGTCGAGAATACCGATGCAGCCATTGAGTCTGCTTTTGCTGAGGAAAAGAACGCTGAGGCAACCCTCAAATCCTTGAAAGCGAGCCGCCTGACGAAAGTTGCCAATCTTCAATTCGCCGAAACACAGTTCAAAAGATACAAGAGCTTACTTGATGACGGTGCTGTTTCCGCCGAAAGCAAAGATGAGAAAGGTAACAACCTTTCTATTTGTCGTGCTGAACTCGAAGCTGTCGACGCTCAAATAAGTGCGCAGGAGGCTCAGGTTTCCCGCGCAGCAAAGTTGATCAGTCAGGCAAAAGCGGCAAAGCACGAGCAGCTGGAACAATTGAAGTATTACACGGTCCGGGCTCCGTTTGCTGGCATGATTGGCGACGTGCCGGTTCGCATCGGTGACTATGTGACTACCGATACGACTCTAACTACAGTTGACCAGACTAAACCGCTCGAGGTTTACGTAAACGTACCGACTTCGGTTTCATCGAAGCTGCGAATCGGTTTATTGACTGATATCGTGGATGATACCGGTAAAACCATCGAAGCTGCAAAAATCTTTTTTATATCCAGTCAGGTCGATCCCAACCAACAAACAGTTTTAATCAAAGCAGAATTGCCCAATGCCACAGGAAAACTGCGTTCCGGTCAAACGGCCAATAGTCGGATCATCTGGGGACGTGTAAACGCGGTTACTATCCCCGTCACTGCAGTGAGCAGATTTAGCGGACAGGAGTTTGTGTTTGTCGCCAAAAAAGGCAACGACGGAAAATTGACCGCATCGCAGCGTGCAGTCAAACTCGGACCGATCAAAGATAATGAATATCAAGTCATATCCGGCGTAAGCGCAGGTGACCAGATCGTCACATCCGGTATTCTAAACCTGGCTGATGGCTCGCCAATCAGCCCTGCGTCGTAAGACGAGGAGAACGGATGAATCTCGATTTCTTCATCAAGCGACCGATTTTCGCGACGGTTTGTGCGCTCATTATTGTTCTTGCTGGTGCCGTCAGTATTCCAATTTTGCCGCTTTCGCAATATCCGGAAGTTGCGCCGCCTCGTGTCACCGTCACGTCAAACTATATCGGCGCCAATTCCCAGGTCGTTGAATCCGCTGTCACGACCATTCTGGAGCAGCAAGTCAACGGAATACAGCAAGGCAAGTACATTACATCGGCAAGCGGAAATGATGGAACTTCCCAGATCAGCATCACCTTTGATTTGGAACGCGATCCTGACCTCGCTGCCGTCGATGTGCAAAGTCGAATCGCCAAGGCTGAAGGACGGCTTCCCGACGAAGTTCGCAGAACCGGCGTTGCGGTCGAGAAGGTCTCATCCGCCTTTCTTCTGGCGATCGGACTAACCGCCCCTGGTGACAAATATTCTTCTCAGTTTTTGAGCAATTACACCGACGTTTATATTAAGGACGCACTTAAGCGTGTCAACGGCGTCGGCGATGTCATCATATTCGGTGAACGAAAGTATTGCATGCGCATCTGGCTTGATCCTCGCAAAATGGCGCAAAATAAGGTTTCATCGCGCGAGGTTGTTAACGCCATTCGTGAACAGAACGTGCAGGTCGCTGCCGGTCAGATTGGACAGCCGCCCAATCCATCAAGTCAAATGTATCAGATGAGCGTGCGCGTGCTCGGCCGATTGAAATCGGCTGCGGAGTTCGAGGATTTGATCATCAGAACCGGCAAGGACGGCACCATTATTCACCTGAGTGACATTGGTCGCGCCGAACTTGGCGCAGAGGACTACCAGACCATCGTGAGATATCGCGGACAGGAAACAGTTGGTATCGGCATCATGCAGCGTCCCGGTTCCAACGCTCTCGAGGTCGTGAAAGGCGTGCGCGCCGAGATGGCTCGTCTGGCAAAGAAATTGCCGCCTGGTATCAAATATGAATATGCATTTGATACAACTCTCGCCGTCAACGAATCGATCCGCGAAGTGTTGTTTACTCTAGCCCAGGCGATTGGTCTGGTTGTTTTGACGATTTTTGTCTTCTTACAAAATTGGCGCAGTACATTGATACCGGTTTTCACAATTCCTGTTTCGCTAGTCGGAACGTTCGCTTGCATGCAAGCTCTTGGTTTTTCAATCAACACTTTAACGCTGTTCGGTTTAGTACTTGCGACGGGACTGGTTGTTGATGACGCGATTGTTGTGATTGAAAACATCAGCCGCCTCATGGCGGAGCGTGGACTCTCTGCGTTCAACGCCGCTCGTGAGGCGATGCGTGAAGTTGCAAGCGCCGTTATCGCAATTTCTCTTGTGCTTGTTGCGGTTTTTATTCCGGTCGCATTTTTTCCGGGCACTACCGGTCAGTTATATAAACAATTCGCATTGACAATCGCGTGTTCTGTCTCGATTTCAGCATTTACGGCGCTGACACTGACCCCGGCGCTTTCTGCGCTATGGCTCAAAGCTGAAGATCATGACGCGGCAAATAACAACTTTTTCTTCCGCTCCTTTAATAGACTTCTGGACCTTATCAAAGATGCATATCGGGTCACTCTCGAATGGACGTTGAAACTGAAAGCGCTTGCCCTGATTTTATTCGTCGCTACGATGGCAGCGACATGGTATCTTTTCCAGCTGGTGCCGAGCTCATTCATCCCTGATGAGGACAAGGGCTACTTCATCACGCTTGTCCAGGCTCCCGAGGGTGTTTCTCTCAATTACACCGTCGAGACCATCAAAAAGATTGAGAAGATATTCGAGGGCGTTCCCGAAATTCACTCGACGTTCGGGGTTGCTGGATTCAGTTTTGCAGGCAATAAACCTAGCAACGGGATTTTATTCTCTAACCTGCATCCGTGGGATCACAGACGCGGCCACGATCAGACCCTGGATGCCATAATCAACCGGGTCCGCGGACCTCTGGCGGGAGTGACCGACGCACGCGTCATACCATTTAACCCACCTGCCATTGAGGGCCTGGGAAACTTCGGTGGTTTCGTTTTTGAAATCCTCGATCAGAGTGGTACCAATATTGGTGACCTTGAAAAAGCAACGAATGAGATATGTGCCAAGGCGAATCAGACACCCGGGCTGGCTGGGGTCTTCTCAGGCTTCGCTGCCAACAGTCCGCAGGTGCAAGTTGAGGTAGATCGAAATAAGGCGAAAACGCTGCATGTCAATCTCGCCGAAATATTCGATACGCTGCAGACCTACATAGGTTCTTTCTACGTCAACGATATTGATATCGGCACGCGCGTTTACCGCGTCTACGTGCAGGCAGATTCGAAGTTTCGTTCCAATCCGACCGACATTACAAAGTTCTACGTCACCAGCATGACCGGTGAGATGATACCACTGTCGAACCTCGTCAAATTGTCAGAGACCACAGCTCCTCAATCCATAAATCACTACAATCTGTTTCGCGCAACTGAGATCAACGGATCTGCCGCACCTGGATTCAGTTCCGGGCAAGCTATGGCGGCTATGGAAAAGCTGGCGAATGAGGTCCTTCCTGCCACTATGACGTACCGATGGGCGGGTATTTCTCTTGAGCAGGTCGAGGCCGGCTCGCAAGCGATTATTTTGTTCGGACTTGGTATCACATTTGTGTTTCTCGTACTCTCGGCACAATATGAAAGCTTTTCCGATCCGGTCATCATTCTCGTGACGGTGCCTACGGCCTTATTCGGCGCTATCGCCGCCCAATACCTTCGAGGTTTGCAGAACGATGTTTTCTGTCAGATTGGGCTGGTGATGCTTATCGGTTTGGTTTGTAAAAACGCGATCCTGATTGTCGAGTTCGCTAATCATTTGAAGCGGGAAGGGCTTCCTGCTCACGAGGCGGTTGTGCAGGGCGCGACTATCCGACTTCGTCCGATCCTCATGACCACCTTCGCCTTTGTAATGGGTATTATTCCTCTACTCTTCGCTGAGGGCGCTGGTGCTAACAGCCGTCACTCTCTGGGAACGGCTGTGTGCGGCGGAATGATCGTTTCTTCGATCATGAGCTTGTATGTTGTCCCTGTTGTCTATGTTCTCAAAGATTCGCTCGCTCACCTTTTTCGCAAAGAGGGTAAAGTTCCGAGAAAATCCAGAGGAACGGAAGAGAAGACTGAGCCGGATGTGGTGCATTCGGACCGTCATTGATTAAACCACGCGCGCATTTGCGAACGTTGGCAAGCAGCGGTACTGGGTTCAACTACTAGAGAAGGAGGTTGGGATGCAAGTTCGACAGTTAGGTGATAGCGATGTTCAAGTCTCCGCAATCATTTTTGGTGCCTGGGCAATCGGCGGCTGGATGTGGGGCGGTGCGGAAGAGACCGACGCCATCGAAGCGATTCACGCTAGTATCGAAGGTGGTGCCACCTCGATAGACACTGCGGCTATATATGGCTACGGCCGCAGCGAGGAAATCGTTGGTAAGGCAATAAAAGGTAAGCGCGACAAAGTGCAGATTCTTACGAAATTCGGCTTGCGATGGGACTCTACCGAAGGTCAGCACTTCTTCGATTGGGACGACGAGGAGAATGGCGCAAAAACAATTTATCGCAACGCTCGCAAAAAGAGCATCATTCATGAATGCGAGCAAAGTCTCAAGCGTCTGGGAACAGACTATATCGATCTCTATCAGTGCCACTGGCGCGACTCGTCGACTCCAGTGGAGGAGACGATGGAAGCGCTCAACCAACTACTGAAAGATGGCAAAATCAAGGCGGCGGGCGTGAGTAATTTTACTGTCGAAGATATGGAGAGAGCTCGCAAGGTCTGTCCAATCGCTTCCGATCAGCCTCCCTACAGTATGGTTCTCCGTGACATCGAAAAGGATGTGCTGCCATACTGCCGCAAGGAAAACATCGGCGTGATAGTCTACAGTCCACTGCAACGCGGCTTGCTTACAGGCAAATTCAAGCCAGACGCAAAGTTCAAAGAAGGCGATCACCGCGCCAATGAAAAACATTTTCAGCCGGAAAACATCAAGCGGGTCAACGCGTTCCTTGAAAATATCAAACCCATTGCCGAGTCTCACAATGTGACGCTCGGACAGTTGGTTATCGCCTGGACAATCGCTCAGCCTGGTGTCACTTCGGCAATTGTTGGTGCACGCGATGCCCAGCAGTGCAAGGAAAACTTGATTGCAGACCGGGTGAAGCTCTCCAAAGAAGAAGTCGAGCAAATCAACAAGCATCTGGAGTCTTTGAAGCTGGAGCCTGCAGCGGCGAAGTAGCAACCTGAGGGACTAAATAGACGGGAGTCGGTTGGAGCTGTCTCCCGTTTTCTATTAAAAAATAGATTGCCATTTCGGTTGGGCTTGCGGTTGATGAACGTCGGCTTGGTCCGCTGATGTGATAGTTCTGTGATCGGGCTATTCGAAGAGCGTCCATCTATAAGCTTTCAGGTGCTATACAGCTAACGCCTGAAGTTGATAAAAGGGATTTTCTGAAATGAATAGCATAACTAAAGCGAAGGTAATCGACTCTGATAAGGTCGATGGAATCGACGAGGCTGGTGAGAAGTCCAAAGATCGGAAAATTAAAGTGAAGAAGCAGATGGCAGAAGACTCCGCCGGATCTGAAAAGAAGAAACGAGATCTATTTGGTTCCATTGCTAAGCGTGTTGCTGTAAGAACGGGACAGCCTTCCACATTTTTGATCGCCTTCGGAATAATTATTTTGTGGGGGATTACCGGTCCAATATTTGGATTCAACGACACATGGCAGCTCGTCATTAACACCGGCACCACTATTGTCACGTTTCTAATGGTGTTTCTGATTCAGAACACTCAAAATCGCGACAGTGAAGCCGTTCAGTTGAAGCTCGATGAATTGATTCGCGCCGTAGGAGATGCTCAGAATGATGTGATGGATCTAGAGGAGAAATCGCAAGAAGAACTCGATGATATTAAGAGAAAATATTCGAAACTCGCAAAAGCTGCCGCTAGCGAACTAGAGGAGCGAGATGCCTCTTAGCTCGGTCACGACTGAATAGATAAAGTGGAAAAGGACGGGGCTGCCACCCGTCCTTTTCGTTACTCTTTATCCACCTTTAGTGGTTTTATTCTTTTCCCTTCAGTCTGTAAGGTTAATAGCCCAAGGTTTCCCTGCTGTGGACGCGAAGACGACAAATCTTCCGGACCAAAATTTTGCTCGAGATTGCTGAGTGGAAGCAATTTTTCCTGCCAGGCAATCACCAAACCTGTACGAAAGTGTGCGTGAATTGAAAGATAAGAAACACATTGCCGTTAATTTAATCACCAAACAAACTTGCTTCAGCAGTTCGACATAATGCTATTCATGCTTTTATCTCAGCTAATTGGACGGCTCAGATGTTATTAGACGCGAACATCGGGTGAACATCATGATTGAATCAGAAGAAGAAGGTAATTCTGTTTACTCAACATCTGCGCGACGAGATGTACATATTCTCTGCCTGGAGGGCGGCTGGATAGTGACAACGGCAGGTACTGATGAAAACTACTTTGACTCATTAGTCGAAGCGGAAAACTTTGGTCGCGAAATTGCTCGTCGCGAACACTCCAAATTTTTTGTACATTCGGAGCACGGTGAGATTCTTGTTCGGGAGTGCTACGAAGCCAATGATGCCGAAATGGTCGTTTGATGGCTGACAGACTGCAGGTCTATTCAGAATCCGATTCAATTCGAAGTTTTTGACCGAAGGCTTCCACTACATCGCCTGCACGCAACTTCTTTCCGCGACGGGTCTCGATCTGTCCGTTAACTTTGACGTTGCCGTCTTGAATCAGATGTTTCGCCTCGCCGCCGGAAGCCACGAGGTTATTCAACTTCAAAAACTGATCAAGCCTTATGAAATCGGATGATGATTGTTCGTTAGCTGGGTCGTTTCCTGGATTGATCTTCATTTCGTTTCTCAAACAGCAAGGCTATTCCAAACTCAGCGTCATGCGCTTCCATTACCGAGCCGCCTCAGTATAACTCACCGCATGAATATTAAATTTCAATGCTATGTAAATCATTACGGTATTGGGTCGGCGAGGATTGTTTGATGGGTATTGGTCTGGGACCGCATGTGAAGCGATACAAAGATATCGCGATGCTGCTCGTAAAATATGGCAATTCGGATCTAGTCAAGAATGCTGGGCTCGACGAGTATGTCACGGATTCAAAAGGCGTCCCGTCCGTACCCAAGGATGCGGAGAAGACCGCAGATGACCTCGCTCGAGATATCGAGGAGCTCGGTCCCGCATTCGTGAAGCTCGGACAACTCCTCTCGACACGTTCCGACTTCTTGCCTCCAACGTATTTAGCTGCTTTGTCGAGACTGCAAGATAATTGTGAACCTGTCCCTTTCGATTTAATAGAGAAGCGCGTTGTCACCGAACTTGGTGTCAGAATCTCTAAAGGGTTTAGAGAGTTTGAAAGTACGCCAATTGCAGCGGCTTCACTTGGACAGATTCACCGAGCCGTTTTGCGTAATGGTCGTGAAGTTGCAGTCAAGGTTCAACGACCTGGTATCAAAGACGGCATCATGGAAGACCTGCAAATCTTGTCGGAGATTGCGGAGTTTTACGATCAGCATACGGAATCTGGGAAGAAGTACGAGTTCACTGTCATCGCGGACGAGTTCCGGAAATCGGTACTGGAAGAGCTTGATTATAAGAAAGAGGCTCACAATCTCGAAACCATTCGCGCCAACCTCAAGGAATTCGAGCTAATTCACGTTCCTTGCCCGGTCTGGGATTACACCAGTAATACTGTTTTAACTATGGATTTTGTGACCGGGAAAAAAGTCACAGACATTACTCGTTTGGCCCTTCTGGAGATCAATGGAGCGGCTCTTGCCGAGGAAATCTTCAGGGCTTATTTGAAACAAATACTAGTCGACGGTTTCTTTCATGCGGACCCGCATCCAGGCAATGTTTTTCTTACAGATGACAAAACCATCGGATTGCTCGATTTGGGAATGGTGGCACATTTAACACCACCACTGCAGCAAAAGTTGTTGCGCATGGTCATCGCCATCAGCGAAGGTCGAGCTGACAGCGTAGCGGATGTCGGAATCGATATAGGAGAGCGCAAAGACAATTTCGATGAGCAATCATTTCGCATGCAGATTGCAGATCTTGTTCAGAACGATCTCAATGCTGATATTGAAGGTATGCAGGTTGGTCGCGTCGTGCTTGGTGTCACGAAGTGCGCTGGTGACTGTGGAATTCGTGTTCCGGCCGAACTGACAATGGTCGGCAAAGCGCTTATGAATCTCGATCAGATCGGTCGGACTCTCGATCCGTCGTTCGAACCTAATGCTTCTGTTAGAAGAAACGCGGCGCATATTATGGAACAGCGCATGCGCAACGATCTATCGCCAGGCCATATCGGTGATAGTTTGATTGAGACTAAAGACTTTCTCGAAAACTTACCAAAACGAATCAATAAAATCCTTGATCTGGTATCAAGCAATAAGTTCGAGATGAAAGTGATCGACGAACCCATTCTTATCGATTCATTCCAGAAAGTCGCAAACAGAATCAGCTTGTCTCTAATCTTAGCTGCTTTGATCATTGGAGCTGCTCTTCTGATGAGGGTTCCGACGTCCTTCACCTTATGGGGCTATCCGACCATCGCTATAGTTTGTTTCGTAGCGGCTGCCATTGGCGGTTTTGCTCTGGCGGTGCAGATTGCCTTCTACGATCAACCGCACGAGAAAGTTAAGACCGAGAATAAACCTCCTCGCCGCACGCTTTCTAAATGAACATCAATGGAATCGTTTTCTGCTACTTACTCATGGGACACCGACTTTCCTTTGCTTAAGTCGCGAAACTTTTCTTCGCGATCGTGCTAAACGGGGATCTTCGAAGTCTGGCTTCTGGAGCTCGTCTAGTGCAGCTCAGTTCTCGGCAGTTAAATTTGCTTCCAACGATTTATCCACGTAGGTAATGAAACCGTCTAGAATGATGAAGCCGTAAATTCAAGTGAAGCCCATCTGTGCGCAACTGCGCCAAGTGAGCTTCTTTTCGTGTTTCTTTCAATGGGGAGTTTTTAATGATGATTTTGAATCAATGCTCGAATCGAAAAATAATGAGCTTGATTGTGGCCGCTTCTCTGTCGATCGGAACTATTCAAAACAATCTGGCTTTAGCAGCTGATTTTGCCATCAATAGTCCGTCCGATAAGGGGGCGACCGCAGTTGGTCAACCTGACGTAAATCCATCACCTACAGGTGGAGAGGCTCACCAACAATCAGGCGGTAAATTGCCGACTATGACCACTCAACTCGGAGTGCCTGTATCCGACGATCAAAACAGCTTAAGAGTTGGCCCGCGTGGTCCGGCGTTGCTTGAAGATCAGATGATGCGCGAAAAGATTTTTCACTTCGATCATGAGCGTATTCCTGAACGCGTCGTCCATGCTCGAGGTTTTGGTGCTCACGGTTTCTTTGAACTGTATAAATCGCAATCTGATGTCACCAAAGCGGACCTTTTCCAGCGAACAGGCGAGAAAACACCAGTGTTTGTCCGCTTCTCCACTGTCGCAGGAAACAAAGGGTCATTTGACCTCGCTCGAGACGTTCGAGGATTTGCGGTCAAGTTTTATACAAAGCAGGGCAATTGGGATCTGGTCGGAAACAATATTCCTGTTTTCTTCATTCAAGACGGAATCAAATTCCCGGATTTGATCCACGCTGCGAAAGAAGCGCCGGATCGTGCCTTCCCTCAAGCGGCAACTGCGCATGATAACTTCTGGGATTTTATTTCGCTGACTCCCGAGTCCATGAACATGGTTATGTGGATAATGTCTGACCGCGCCATTCCGAGATCGTTTAGATTCATGGAAGGCTTCGGCGTTCACACCTTCAAACTGGTTGATGCTTCCGGCAAGAGCCGATTTGTGAAGTTTCACTGGAAACCAAAGCAGGGCATGCAGTCAGTTGTTTGGAATGAAGCCGTCAAGATAAATGGTGCCGACCCTGACTTCCATCGACACGATCTCTGGAATGCGATCAAAGGCGGTCACTACCCTGAATGGGAGTTAGGAATGCAAGTCTTCGATGAAGAATTTGCAAATAAGTTCGATTTCGATGTTCTGGATGCGACAAAGATAATTCCGGAAGAGCTAGTTCCAGTGCGGAAAGTTGGAAGGATGGTTCTGGATAGAACGGTCGATAACTTTTTTAATGAAACGGAACAGGTTGCGTTTTGCACGCAAAACATCGTCCCTGGAATTGATTTCACCGACGATCCGTTGCTGCAAATCCGCAACTTCTCGTATCTCGATACACAGCTAAAGCGGCTCGGTTCGCCTAACTTCACTCAATTGCCGATCAATGCTCCTAAATGCCCAGTCTTTAACTTTCAGCAGGATGGACACATGAATTTCGTCAACGTAAAAGGAAGGGCCAACTACGAACCGAATTCGTGGGGCGGCTCCAGAGAGAATCTTGCTGACGGCTTCAAGACTCATCCTCAACAAGTTGATGGCTCGAAAATCAGGCAACGACCAGAGTCATTTGCTGATCATTACAGCCAGGCAAGGCAGTTCTACATCAGTCAAACGCCTATCGAGCAAACTCACATGGCAGACGCGTTGACATTCGAACTCTCGAAGGTCGAAAAGGCATCGATACGGGAGCGAGTCGTTTCACATCTATTGAATATTGATGGCGATCTTGCCAAACGTGTAGCGGATGGTCTGGGAATGAAATCATTGCCGGCCCCCGCTAAGGCTGCAAAGGCAACAAAAGAATTGCCTCCATCCAATGCGTTGAGCATTTTGAAGAACGGCCCGGACTCGTTCAAAGACCGCTGCCTCGGAATACTCGTGAGTGACGGTGTTGATGCCAAGCTCGTTGCCGCGTTGAAAGAGGCTGCCACCAAAGAAGGTGCCGAGGTAAAAATCGTGGCTCCGAAAATTGGTGGTGTGGATGCAAGTGACGGATCGCACATAGACGCAGACATCCGCTTGAATGGCGGTCCATCAGTGCTATTCGATGCAGTTGCTATTCTTGTATCACCTGAGGGTGCCACCAAGTTGTCCACTGATGCGACGGCAAAAGACTTTGTTTCTGATGCGTTCGCTCATCAAAAGTTCATTGGTTACAACGAGGCCGCATCTGTGTTGTTCACCAAAGCCGGAGTCGCCGGCAACGACGACGCTGGAATGATTCAACTCAGTAAAGCGGCTGATGCGTCGACCTTCATCGAAAACTGCCGGAAGCTGCGCTTCTGGGAGCGCGAAGGCAAAACAAAAATGTCGAGTCTCTAGGTCAGGACATTCGCCTGATCGAGGCTAGCAAACACAAACCGGTATCGCATTTCGCACTCTTCCTCTAGCGACGGCGAGCCGGTTTGTGCTTTTGATTCCAAAGAGAGCCTGTTAGTTCGTTTGCTCGTCGTGTCGCCGCTATTGACCGTAGACCTGCTGGTAAAGCGAGTTATCGGTGTCAGACATATAGTATTGGTCTGGAGCGACGTAATCACGATAATTCTCAGAGTCGTTGTTCTGCGTGTCTGTACTCTGCGTACCGGGATTCGCGCCGGTTTGCGGTTGGCTTGCCCAATAATTGTTGCCGCCGCGCGGAGCCGATTGGCTAAACTCCGGACCATCGACGTATTCATCGCCGCCCCATGCGCAAGGCAGATAGCTTCCATGCCCGGTTGTTAAACCGCTGGCGTTGCCCTGGATACCTGCTTGAATCCGATGACCTGCTGTGAATTCCTCGAAAGGTGGCGGACCCTCGGTGCCTTCGTCGCCGTAGATTTGATCGGCGGCTCCGCCTGCGTTGAGAACAAAACTGTCGAGGCTTGTGACGGGCAGTCCGTTGCGGCCGGTTCGTCCATGTATCTGCGCCAGACCACCCAGACCGGTTGGGCGCACCTGCGGCAGCCGCTGATTTCGGGTGAATTGTGCGTTGGCACGGCGAAAATTGTTGGTGGTGGTGGAGGTGTTACCGAAAGTGCCTGTGCGGGCTTGCGAAGCAGCCTGGGCGAATGCTGGCTCGACATAAATCAGAGCAGCCAAAGCGACCACGGACAACGTGAAAATGGATGGTTTTAGCATTTTTCTACCTGGTAAGCTCAGTCGACAAAGGGGCGTTTGTTAACGTACGACAATTATTGAATATCAATGTCACCGAACTGTGACATCCAAGCGTTTTATTGTCAAGTGAATGGATTCCAATTCTTCAATGAATTGGTGTATCGTTGTTCAAGGCGTGTGAAAAACGGATGCATTGACATGCAAGAGTTCTACAAAAAGCACACGAAGAATACTGAGAAGCCTTCGCCGGAGGTTTTGGAACAGGCCGCGCGCGAAGCCGAACGCCGGGAAGCGGAGATTTTGGATGAGCAGTGGGGAGAACTCATCGCTGAGTGTCGAGCCGCTTATAGAATTCCCCTGCTTGAAAGTGATCGGCACGCCTTTCGAATTTCGCTTGGGCTGGAGTTCCAGGAATTGCTCCGCAGGCGTGATGACGTTTTGCTCAGCATCATCAAAGACCAGGCTAAATTGTATGAACACGGTGATGTCTGCTGGGGACAATTGGTTGAAGCGAATCCGCTTCTTAGTCGACCAAACAACGAGCACACTCTGCCGGCCGCAATCATATATAGCCTTGATCCTATCTATGATGGAAATCCTGGGACCCTCGAAAAGATTGCGCAGGGTTTATCGAGCTCGAAGAATACCGTCGACGATGATACCGAATTTGGTATCTTTATGCGGACGATAAGAAAGGATTTCGAGCGAATTTTGAAACTCGAAATGCCGCGTATGCTTTGCGACGGACGCTCGGTGTTCTACTCCACCATTTTGATCCAGCCCAGTCATTTGCCTGGGGGTCTTCTGACCAAGCGAAGATTTCCGATCGTTACAAACGCGAAGGAAACCGAGGCTGCAATGGTACTGCCTCAACATTTCTGGCCGCAGAGGCTGATGAAAAACTGGCTTGCTGTTTCGTCAGGAGATTGATTCGGACAGCGCACCCTCTTGCCAGCTCGCGGATTCAGTCGGTCTAACTTCGTCTACTGGGGCTCTTTTAAACTTGGGCAAGTTTACCGGTTCCTGCTTCGGTTGTGGTCTGTCATCCGGCGCCCCAACCAGTCCTTGAATCCATTGCGGATCAAGTGCTTTGAGTTGGTCTGGATCTGTGTTCGACAGGAATGCTTCGAGGCGGTTCATGGTGTTTGACGGCTTGCCACTATATCTGGGGTCATACTCCGCTTTGTCGAACCAGTGTCGTTCTTTGCCGAAATTGTTTTTGTGCGACGTCGCAACTGGCATGTCGTGTAAGGTTTTTCTCAGAGTTGCCCTGCCGGTTTTGATGTCGGTAACCTTCCGGACCTCCTCGCCATTTTGAATAGCCTCCTGGATCTGCGCTACCTTCTCATCAGAGCTAACTATTTGTTTTGGTTTATTCTGTTGTTTTGTTTGGTTGCACATGCGGCCGACGCGCTTCAGAAACTGCGAAACCAAATCACGTAGTGCGTTCATAGTAACCTCCCCGGAATGAAGTCGTTCCGGCAAGCTGTTTTTCAAAATAAGTAGGATGCCTTATTTCATTACGAACGAGGCCGCGGAAGTTAGCAATCACTCGATCGAGTGATTATCCGAAACCAGCCTGGACTTAGCTTTCTTGAACTTCTGGAACGCCGAATTGCTGAGGTTTCCGCATTAATAACAACCAGGCTAAGATTTGTTGATTAGCTCACGGGAGCGGCTTCTTATCCGGTTTTACAAACTCGTGTCGAGCCTTTTCACTCGCCAGGATTTCCTTGCTGTAGAATTCGAGCAAACAGCGCTTTTGCAATAAATTCGGGTGGTGTTGCAGAAACTCCTGCCAGGTCCCGGCGCGGGTTTCGGCTCGTTTGGCGTAGATGAGTCGCGCAAATGCGACGGTGATAGTTTCATGGTAACCTACGCTCTGGACTGACGAATTATAAGCTTGAATTCCGGTTCTGATGCGCTCCAATGCTTCTTCGTAAGTTTTGAATTGTTCCATGCGTAACCACGCCATTCGTATGTGAGCCTCGTGTGACCAGCACGTTTTGCCTAGAGTGCATTCCTCGAATTGCGTGAGGAAGTCTCTATCGTCAGCGGCGATTGAGCACGGGATCGTTTTATCTAGTTCTGCGGATTCGTTGGTCATTGAGGCCGGGAGATAGGCGAGGAGCCGGTGTAGTTATTGCGCCGCGCAGATAGCGAAGTAGCGGTAACATCATAGGCCGGAAAGTGCGAAGGCGATTGCACCGATGACCTCGTAGTGGACCCGGGGGGAGCGAAGGAAATCGTACCGGTTGAAACTATTGTAGACCAGTTTCACTCGATTGTTGATTATCGCGACGCAACGTAAATGCCGTGTCCGGCATGGACATTCTGCGTGGATGAGCCCAGAAAAATTGACACATCACCTCTGTCGCTGAAACGTATTTGCTGGGCTTGTCGAATAAAAATGACGCGCGGCGACCGCCTGGCCATGCGTGCCCGCCTTCCTTTATCGTGTATAGACATACCTCGGTGCCATTCTTCCCGTTGCGGTAAAGCTCCTTAATCAGGTTTTCATCTTCTTCACGAACCGGCTTGGCATCACACTGATTGCGTTTCGTCCAGTATTCGATTGTCGGAATAACGGGCGTCGCCGTCAGCTGATAGGTTCCGACCCGGCCTGTGCCGCCAGCATATTTGACGACAGTATCAGCCAATCCGTGGAAGGCGATGATGCTCACCGGTCCTCTGAACTCCGGCGATTGCTCGTACATGCATCCTTCGACCGGCGCCACTGCCGCGATTAAGTCCGGTAGTTCGCTGGCTAGACGATAAGCCATCATGCCACCGTTTGAGAGACCCGCGACGTATACGCGATCCGGATCGATGTTGAGGTCCGTCTGCAGTTTCTTAATCAAAGTGCGAACGAAATTGACGTCGTTGACATTTTGAGCGCGCGAGATGCCGCAGCATTCGCCGGCATTCCAGGTGCGCAGATAACCATTGGGATACGCGACCACAAAATTTTCTTTGTCTGCCTGTTTTGACATCACGCTGTCCCATTCCGCTGAACGAGCGTCGCCTAGCCCGCCATGCAAAACAAGAACGAGTGGCACTCGTTTTTCTCTGGAAAAACCTTTGGGTATGTGAAGGTAATAAGCACGGAACAAACCGTCGAGCACCATCATGTGCCGCGTACGACCAAATTTGATTTTCTCTCGCTTCACCACTGGCGGTGCATCATCACCGGCAGCCGCCCTGGCACAATACGCGGGTCTCAGCGTTGAGATGAAGAAACTGGTAGCTACCGCCGCAGAAAGCGTCACTCTTAGCGTGTCTGACATGACTCGTTCCCAAGATAACCCGGACAGTATATTGCTCTGGTCGGAACGGTTGGGAGGGGCCAAACAGTTTGAAAACTGTTTGGCGGTTTCAAGCGCCTCGGTTTACTCCTTGCAGATTGTAGAAAGTTTGTTTACAGCGCCGGTAGTTCACCCCTTGCTCACTTCAAGGATATAAGTTGATGATAGAAAGGACCGTCGGAGAGGTGACAATGAAAGACAAAGTCGCCGTGATCGGCGCTACTGGATATGTTGGAACCAGGTTGGTTCGAAAACTGCTTGATGATGGTTGGACTGTGAGAGCAACTTCTCGTGACCTCAATAAGTTGCGAGGGCGCCACTGGGCCGATCATCCGAATGTCGAGCTAGTCGAGACTAATGTGCTCGACCAGGGTTCAATCGAAGAGGCCTTGCAAGGGTGCAAAAAGGCTTACTATTTCGTCCACTCGATGAACGCCCAGTCAAGGAATTTTGCAGACGATGATCGCACTGCTGCCGAGAATATGGTGAAAGCTGCGGACAACTCTACCCTGGACCAGCTGATCTACCTGGGAGGACTCGGGGAGGACTCACCGAACCTGAGTAAGCACCTCAAGTCGCGCGCCGAAGTCGGCGAAATTCTCGCTAAGAGCAAGGTGCCGCTCACTACTCTCAGAGCCGCCATGATCATCGGCTCAGGCAGCGCCTCGTTCGAGATTCTTCGCTACCTCGTCGAGCGTCTGCCCGTTATGATCACGCCCAAGTGGGTCTCGGTGCCGACGCAACCAATCGGAATTGTGAATGTTCTCAACTACCTTGCCGGCTGCTTGAATCATCCGGAGACAATTGGGCGCACCTTCGACATCGGCGGACCGGATATTCTGAGATATCGCGACCTGATGGAGATCTACGCAGATGTAGCCGGGCTTGGGCGGCGATGGATTATTCCAATTCCGTTTTTCACGCCGACCTTGAGTTCGTACTGGATACACCTGGTCACACCTGTGCCTGCCTACCTCGGACGGCCGCTCGCAGAGGGTTTGAAGAACCCTACCGTTTGCCGAGAAAATGACATCAGGGAAATCATCAAACAGGACCTTCTCACCTGCCGCAGTGCAATTCGCAACGCACTGAATAAAACCCAAAATTATCTCGTCGAAAGTCACTGGACTGACGCAGGCAAAATTTGGCCCGTGGCTTGGAGCAGCGAAGCTGATGCGGAGTGGTCGGGAGGCACGGTGTATATGGACCGGCGCGAGCTCATTCTGGATAGAACGCCGGAGCAGATTTGGAATCCGTTGGTACGCCTGGGTGGAAGTACCGGCTATTACTATGGAAACTGGCTGTGGCGGCTGCGGGGCGTGATGGATAAAGCGATTGGCGGGGTCGGTTTAAGACGAGGAAGGCGCAGTCCAAGTGAGCTTGCTGCCGGGGATGTTCTCGATTTCTGGCGTGTAAAGCGCGTCGAGAAAAACAAATCGCTGGTCCTTGTTGCCGAGATGATTTTGCCTGGCGAGGCTGTTCTCGAGTTCACCATCGAGGAAATCTCTCCTGGTAAGACCAAACTCATTCAGACCGCAAAATTTCTTCCGTCGGGTTTATTGGGTCTGGCGTACTGGAAGGCGGTTTCGCCGCTGCACCATTTTGTGTTTAACGGTATGATAAGCGGAATTGCCGCAGCTGCGGTCACTAAGAACGTCGAAGAGGTGGAGGCTGTTCTCACCAGGTGATCGGGGTGAGACCGAATCAGCTGCTCGCGGCGTATGGGTGTACAATGCATGTTAGCTTACGGAGGCGGAACATGCGAAACCGATTTGTCGCTCGTCCTTTGCAGTCGGCCTTCTTGGCTGTTTCGATAGCTGCTGGTGTGGCTGCGCCGCTTCTACATTCGCGAGTGCAGGCGTCACCTGTTTACTCCGGGCAGGTTTGCTCGGAAAATGTCGGACGACTGACGAATGAAATTACCTGGAGCCGAGACCTCGATAAAGTGCAACAGGAGGCGGCTTCGCAGGATAAGCTCATTCTCTGGGTCCATATGGTCGGCAAGCTCGATGGTTTTACTTGAAGCGCCGGAAACAGCTTGAGAGCCGTGTCGCTCTCGCAGGAACCGGTTTTTAGTCTTCTGAAGAACCAATTTGTATGCGGCTATAAGGACATCGAAAACAAGGGATATGCCGGAAGTTCGCGTAAGCACAGTCCCAATGGGCAAGCTGTTGATACGACAAACGGAGCCGGTCCGCATAACATTCAAATGTTCGTGATGGCATCGGATGGTACGGTTTTGACCTGTCTGCCGGGCTATTGGAATTCTAAAGATCTGGCTAGCGAGCTGGAATTCGCCAAGACACTTAATGCTGTCTGGGTAGATCCTGGTCTAAACCGCGACGAGAAAAATGCGAAGTTCAGTGAGATGCAAAGGCAGCATCTGAGCCAGCATACGCCGGCGGAACGTAAGCGCAGCGAAATGCAGCATTTTGATGTTGCTTATGAAAAGAAGAAACGCTTTCTAACGTCGGATGTGTTTAACAGAACAGTCATAAATCCGAGGACCTTCGATCCTGTTAAAATGGATCTGCCACCACATGCGGTGAAAACATGTGATGTGATTATGCATCAGCGAATGGCTTCTCGTCCGTTTGTTCAATACAAAGACTTCGATGTGAAAGCCTATAGCGATTATGGTCGGCCGATGTATGACAAGAATGAGGAAGAACTCGTCGCCAGTAACGGACAGACGACGAAACAGCGCGGCGAGGGCAAAGCTATTGGCAATGATCCGGCTGCACATCCTGTTAAAACACAAGTGAAGCGACAGGGCAAATCGTTATTGATGCGTGCTGCCCAGTACGGGATCAGAGCTGCAATACGATAGGCTGTCGCTTCACCTGTTTTGGCAGTGATGAACTAGATCTGCGTTTTTATCGTTCGATGAACGTTTACGAACTACTTGCCGCTAAGAGACGACATGTCGATCACGAAGCGATAACGAACATCGCTTTTCTCGATGCGTTCGTAGGCTTTATTGACCTGGTCGATGGTGATGAGTTCGATGTCTGAACCAATGTTATGTTTGGCACAGAAGTCGAGCATCTCTTGCGTTTCGCGAATGCCACCGATGGTGGAGCCGGCAAGCGATTTACGTCTCGGTATCAACGCGAATGGATGGACCGGCAGGGTGTCCGGGGGCGCACCTACAAGCACCATTACACCATCGCGCTTCAACATGCCGAGATAGAGATTCATATCCGCAGCTGACGAAACTGTATTGATGATCAGATCGAATTGTTCTGCCGCGGCTTCGCACGCTGCTTTGTCTGATGTGGCGATGTGGTTCGTCGCTCCCATTTTTTGTGCATCAGCTTTCTTGCTGTCTGAGCGACTGATGGAAGTCACGTCCGCGCCCAGTGCTGCTGCCAGTTTGATACCCATATGACCCAGACCGCCGACTCCTACAACCGCGACCTTTTTGCCTGGTCCCGCGCCCCAATGAATAAGCGGCGAGTATGTGGTGATGCCTGCGCAAAGCAACGGCGCAGCTTTGTCCAGAGGCAGCTCGTCCGGAATGCGGACTACGAAGCGCTCATCGACAGTTACTCGTTCTGAGTATCCGCCGTATGTCATTGTTTTTCCATCACGTTCGAGGACTCCGTAGGTTAGAACCATTTTGCTGCAGTATTGCTCCTCACCCTCGGCGCAGGCCTCGCACTCGCCGCATGAATCAACCATACAGCCGACACCAACGTGATCGCCGACTTTGAATTTCGTTACTTTATCGCCGACGCTATTCACGATACCAGCAATTTCATGACCGGGAACGACGGGGTAGACTGTTTGTCCCCATTCGCCTTTAGCCATGTGAATGTCCGAGTGGCATATCCCGCAGAATTTGATGTCGATAAGAACGTCCGTCGGACCCGGTTCTCGTCTGACAATCTCCAGTGGCTTGGTATCGCCTTCGGTGCTGAAAGCTGCGTATGCTTTTGTTTTGATTCCTGTTTTTAACATTTGTTTGCTCCTGATTCTATTTCTGATGATTGCGTCTCAAATTTGGTTTCGCTCAGCGATTTACCATTTTCTCCAACGCTTCTGGATATCGCTCGCCCTGCACCGCTACTTTCGATGCGGCTGCTTCGATCTCCTCAATATCTTGTTTCGACAAATTGATGTCGGCTGCGCCAAGGTTTTCTTCTAACCGATTGAGTTTTGTCGTGCCTGGTATTGGCACCATCCACGGTTTCTTTGCCAGAACCCAGGCGAGCGCGATCTGAGCGACGGTCGCGTTTTTACTTGTTGCGATCTCGCTTAAGAGTTCTACTAACTCTGAGTTAGCTTTCAGCGCATCCGGTGCAAATCGCGGTAAAGAACTGCGGAAGTCTGTTGATTCGAATTTCGTATCAGCCTTGATTGTGCCGGTGAGGAAGCCTCTGCCGAGCGGGCTATAAGGGACGAATCCGATGCCCAATTCTTCCAGGGTAGGAAGAACAGCTTCTTCGACTTCTCTAAACCATATTGAATACTCGCTCTGTAGAGCTGTCACTTCTTGAACGGAATGAGCTCGTCGAATGGTTTCAGCACTGGCTTCCGACAGTCCAAAGTGTTTGACCTTCCCTGCGGCAATCAATTCTTTTACCGCTCCAGCAACCTCTTCTATCGGAACGCTCGGGTCTACTCGATGTTGATAGAGAAGGTCGATTACGTCCGTTTTAAGTCGTTTTAAACTTGCCTCAACAACTCGTTTGATGTTCTCTGGTTTACTGTCGAGACCAAGCCATTTCTTTTCACCTGTCGGATCAAGTTTGAAACCGAACTTAGTGGCGATCACGACTTGATCGCGAACCGGCGCGAGCGCTTCTCCGACAAGTTCTTCGTTTACAAATGGTCCGTAGACCTCAGCTGTGTCGAAGAATGTGACGCCTCGCTCCACTGCAGCGCGCAACAGCGACGTCATCTCTGTTTTGTCTTTTGCAGGACCGTAGCTGAAGCTCATACCCATGCAGCCAAGTCCGATCGCCGACACTTCTAAGTTGCTGTTTCCTAATTTACGCTTTTGCATTTCTTTCACTCCTCGCGCGACAAATCGTGCGTAAAACGTCCCGAGCGTCTCGTCATTTTGGACGCGGAAAGTGGTTTATCGCATGAATGCGGTACGCATTATATTGAATAGGTTGCTTGGCTAAAAATGCAACAGCCGCAACCGACCTTTCAATGATATGCTGGGTTTATTGCCCTAGGCTATAACAAAATTCCAGAATCATTGGACATTCCTCCAAAAGTGACTGGAATCGATTGATAGTGACTGAAACGTGCGATACGCTCTATGAAGGTACGAAATTGGATTGGATTTTATGACGACTCAAAAGTTGCGAGACGACAACAATAAAACTGAACTTGTTGAAATTGTCAGCAGGCGCGCAGTTCTTGAAGGAACCAACGAGGTCGCCGACGGGCTGAATTTTTTCAAGCATGTGACTCCGCCTGTGCACCCACATCATGGTGTCTACTCTCCGTCGATATGCATAATTGCTCAAGGCGCCAAAGAAGTGCAGATGGGAGAGCATCTGTTCCGTTATGATCCGTCGCAGTTTTTGCTAACGTCATTTGATGTTCCAGTTTCAACTCGCATTGTCGAAGCTAGTCCGGACAAACCGTTTCTCGGTTTGAAAATGGATCTGGAGCCTACTCTTATTGCATCTGTGAGTGTTGAAGCCGGTGTGTCGCCCGGTAAAAATGATTGTGTGAAATCGATCGATGTGGGACGTCTGGAAGGTGATCTTCTTGATGCGTTTGTAAGATTGTTTCGATTGTTGGATTGTCCGAGTGACTTCCGCGTGGTATCGCCTCTGGTGATTCGTGAAATCATATACAGGTTATTGATGAGCGATCACGGTCCTCGTTTGCGGCAAATGGCCGCATACAATGGACATACTAATAGGATCGGTAAAGCGGTACAAACGCTGCGAACGCGATTCAATGAAGCGCTGAGCATAGAAGATCTGGCTCGTGACCTGGGAATGAGCGTATCCAGTTTTCATCAACATTTTAAAACAGCCACCTCAATGAGTCCGTTGCAATTCCAAAAATTGCTGCGCCTGCAGGAGGCTCGGCGTTTATTGCTGTCTGAAGATGTCGATGCAAGTAGTGCTGCTCTGCGGGTCGGATACGACGACGCTTCGCAGTTTACGCGCGAGTACAAGCGCTTGTTCGGCGATCCACCGATGCGTGATGTGGCCAGATTCAAGCAATTGAGTGCTGCCGGCAAAAGTTAGATGTCGAACTGGCGACGCGGCTCCGGCATCATGATTTGAGGCTCTTCTTGCTCAGGTGCCGGAATGCTGATGTGCATGCCGCGATCTCGATACTGGCTGTTGTCACCTTTGTCGACGAGGTCCTGGAGAATTGTTTCGGCCTTCTCGTCTGATTTGACCAGAGCGAAACTGATGTCCGCAGCGCCTGATTCATCTTCCATTATGCCGATTCGAACGCGGTAGTCTGCTCCGGCTTCGGTAAGCGCTTGATTCAGTTTGTTTCCTGCCGCGTACATTCCAGGTACGTTGCCTTCCACCAGAGCATTGAGCATCATCAATTTTGCTGTCGAGTCCATCCTGCCTTCTTTGGCGCTTTCTATCATATCGTTGAAGCGCTGCTCAGGACTGTTGAGCGCGTCCGGTTTTTCGATTGGCTTCGTTTGTTGTTTCTCAGAAGGTGGCGTCCAGGAGTCGTCCAACAATCTGCGTGCGATTCCTGATGTGCCAGCATCACTGGCGGTGGCATGGTTAAAATTTTCAACTTTCATATATAGTCCTTCCGTTCGTGTGGGAATCGGAATCCGGGTTGAGCAGTTCCCGTCACGAATCTTAGAGCGAGTGGTGGTAATAGAGTTCCGCTTTAGCGGGAGTTGGTCGTTCAATTCGAGCAGTCGGGGAGGGCGGATGCGGTCGGGGTTGATCTCGTGTGAGATTCTTGAGTGTGTTCAGTTTATTAGTTGAAACGAACAGAATGAAGGAGAGTTCGCGCATTAGATCTGCGTATTTACGCAGCGCTCTTTGAACCCTAATTGGCTCGACTCTGGCGTCACACGAAAGTCACGCGCTGATTTTAGGCTCCTCCTTGTCCAGCGAACGAATGTTCTGAGGAGTTTCTAAAATGTCTACATTCATTGAACGACCATTTGACGCCAGCTCTGATGGCAAAACACTTACTATTAGCAACGAGCAAAATTTGGGTCGACAACTCTTTGACGAGATCCGTCAGGACTTCGTTAAAGGGGGACGAACATCCGGTCAAGGTTCGGAAAAACTGCAGGGGATCCTTCCAGCGCTGGATATCTGTAACGGTGTTGCGCCTGCTGCCGGTCTGGACAAGCTCGCAGACCAATTGAGCGATGGAAAACTGAACAACAAATCGCAGCCTGCTTCCCGCCTTGAGGAGCTATTCAGTGATGCTTCTTCGTCCGGTAGTGCCACCATGGATTGCGTAGCGGAGCAGCTGAACCAGCGCCTTGAGCCTTCTGGTCGTGTCGTTAAAGTTGCACCGGAAGAAGGGCGCATGCCTGTGAGTAGTTATACCGTATCGGTTTTCGATTTAGAAACCAATAGCCGTGTCCTTTCTGTCGAGGCGGAAGGTCAAGGACGGAAGTAACTGTTCCTCTATATAGATTTTAGTGCAGCGAAGACTAACTGCCAGTCGATGTGAGTCGGCTGGCAGTTTAGTTACGTCAACGTTTGTTTTAATCAGGTCAAAGCTGCATAAGTTCTTCAGATATCTTTGATTGTGTAGCCGAAGCCTTTGACTGTGGAAATTATTGAGGGCTCCCCATCGACATCTATTTTTTCGCGTAGACGCTTTACGCATTGTCGAATCGCTTCCGGAGATGTTTCAGCCTCCATGGGCCAGACTCGATTCAATAGGGCGTCTGTATCGAATACATGATTGATGTGCTTCAGAAGATAAACGAGGACATCGTACTCCTTCGGCCACAGTTTGATATCTTTTTCACCGCGTTTGACAGACTTGGTTGTCGTGTCGACCACCAGGTCACGATACTTGAGAGCGCTGGACGGCGCGACGGGAGAGCGTCGGAGCAGAGCCCTGATGCGTGCTTGCAACTCGCGGGAACTGAATGGTTTTGTCAAATAATCATCGGCGCCTGAGTCCAAGCCTGTTTCCTTGTCTGAGTCCGACGACAAACCTGTAAGCATCAGCACCGGTGTGATACCACCGTCGGCTCTAAATTTCGTACAAAGTTGGACGCCGTTTATTTCAGGAATATTGACATCGAAAATTAGCAATTCGTAAGTGAAATTCTTCAGCGACTCCAGCGCCGAGCGCCCATCATTTACGACATCAATGACATGACCCTCTTGAGAGAGAATCTCCTTCAATTCGACTACAAGTGACTCGTCGTCTTCGACAACTAAGATTTTCGCCATAGTTCCAGTTCTCCGAGTCTATATTTTAACCCAATGCGACTGCAGGCAAGCGAAGTTCATATGTAGGCAGTCCCTGAGCCGTCCAGCTGGTATAAATATGTCCTTGCAAGCGTTCCGCTATTTCATGACAAAGCGTCAGTGAAATCTCAGAGCTGATTCTTTTCGCCGATTGCACTCGTCTGTTGGCATCTTTACGGTTTTGATTCCCTGGCTCCAGGCGAAAGATGATTCGCTCGTCTGCATCTTCATCGGTCAACGATCTGATTGCCGGTAGCGTAGTGATTGTCAGAGAAACAGGTGCGTCTCCGCAGACCAGTCTCGTGTGCTTGGCAAGAGTGACTATCATTCTGGGCAATTGGTCTTCATCCAGCATCAAATAAGCTGCGTCCGAAACCTCTACATTGACATCAATGTCTACTCCCTGGCTCTCCATCTGGTTTTCGATTAGTTCTCTTGTCTTGGCGATGGTACTCAATTTGAGTTCTAGAGTTAAACGCGACTGTTGAATTCGAAGCAGGTCGATGAGATCATTTGTTACCGAGATGACATAGTTGACTGATGAACTGGCTGAATCAAGATGTTCGGATTGAGCTTTTAAACTCTTGTCGTGCTCCAACATCTCAAGAGAAAGTCGGGCTGCTGTTAGCGGACTTCGAAGATCGTGAGAAATTACGGCAAGCAGATCTTGCCTGCGCGCCTCTGCCGATTTCCGTTCTGTATTATCATGTGCGATGCATATGAACAGCTGGTCTTTGTCCGACCATTGAATAGACCAGAGGCACGGCAACGAGTTTTCACCTGCCGTCGTCGTTGCCTCGAAGTGTTTTACTTCCAGAGATTCCCGAGCGTCGTCGAAATTTCTGATAAAGCTCAGTTGCAAATCTGATGGTATGAACTCTGAGAGTGCGCGACCGAGCAATTCCTCAGATTTTATCTGCCAAAAGTTTTCGCTTGAATTGCTCACCTTCACGAATTGAAGGTCCCGATCAACGGCACAAATGAGGTCTATTGAATTGTCCAGAATCATCTGGTTTCTCAGATCAGCTGAAACGAGCGCATCTTTCATGTCATGAAAATTCTGGTCAAGCTGCGAAATTTCATCGCTGCCCCGAAGTGGGGGAAGTAATTGATCGCCTTTAGCGAGGCGCTCTGTGTTTTTACGTATATGATCAATCCTGACCGTAATCATTTTGCTGATCAGCAGGCAAAGACTTACGGTCAAAACTACGCTGACAGCAAACGCCAGAAACAGCAAACCGCTCATGCGAAGAAATAATGTTCTTTCAGATTCTTCAGCCTCTTTCAGGGAATTTACTTTAGCCATCACTCTCTGGTCGACGATTCCAATCACGTCATTTATCATTTCTCTAGCTTCCGTGCGTCTCTCTATTTGCGCCGAGTTGATTTCGTCGGGAGCATTTCGACCTTCGATATACCGTCTGCGAGTCCTCATTACTTTGCGTTTGATATCACGGCATGGAATGCCGCTTTCAGAGCAAATCTTAAACAAGTTGTCCAATCCTAGTTGAGCCCTCGAGAACTGTGTATTCAATTCATGTCTGGAGGCCTTTTCCTTCCCTTCCAATGTGACAGCCACCTTCGTATAGTCGCTGATCATCGCATTAAGTGTATCGACGTAGGTGTAAACTACCTTTCCAATCTTTTTCTTCTCTACGCGTGAGGCATCTATTTGATTGAGCAGACCGATTGAGGTCATGATAACGCTGACCTCGAATAGCATAGGCATGCACAGCATAAGCGCGACCTTGGCAAACATCGAATTGGTTAACTTCATTGCTGCCTCGCCGGTAGTGTCACCCGAAAAGTGCAACCGTTTTGCCCATCGCTGATGACACCAATTGTGCCACCATGTGCTTCTACGATTTGTCTTGCGCTGTATAAGCCTAAACCGGAACCTTTGCCTTCTTCCGATTGCAGTTTTCCTACCTGATTGAATCTTTCGAACAGCATATGCTGTTTATTTAGGGGAATTCCGGGACCTTGATCGGCGATCTCGAAGTGAATGAACTGCCCGTCTAGTCTGGCTAGAACTTTTATCTCTCCTCCCTGCGGAGACGCTTTGATCGCGTTGGACAGCAGATTGACGACAACCCTCTGAATCTGTGACGGATCCATTACGATTGAATCCACGTTCCTGGTACTGACGATTATATTTACGGACTTTTGTTTTGCCAGAAAAGAAACCGACTCCAGACTTTCCTTTAGTAGACCAGCGACTTCGGTTGGTTTTGTGGACAACGGAATGTCGGTTGATTCTTTTGAAATTGCATCACCAAGTGTTTTCAGCAGGTTGACTATCTTCAAGAAATTGCTGTCTAGAAGATCAAGTTTTTGCGTCGTCTTTGTTTCACTACTCTTGAGTTTGAGGACCGAGGATTTTGCTTCCTTTAGCGCCTGGGTCAATTCAATAACTACGATTGTTCTTAAGTTTTTTGCGAACTGTTCGGTTTTTCGCTCAAAGTCGATGTTGTACAAACAGCAGTAAAGCAACTCGTCTTGACTTGACCAGCGCACGGACCAGACGACATCAAATTCGATACCATTTTCTTTCAAAAGAGTCGACTCGAATGAGCCATAAGTTTCCTTCTCTCGAATCTCTTCCAGTCGATTTAAGACGTTAGATTTTTGCTTTTCCGGCAGAAGCTCGGTAATCTCGCAATCGACCAGACGACGGGGTTCAAAACCTAAATGTGTCTTTGCCGCGTTGTTGATAATTTGAATCCGATTTTCTTTGTCGATGGTGCAAATAATGTCTGCGCTGTTTTCAAAGATCGCGCGCTCTGTGCCTGTCCGCCTTTCCAATTCTGCTGCCATTGATTCAAAGGCGCGACCTAAGTCGCCAATTTCATCATTTGCGTGTTGCATCGGTTCCATCGCATTGACGGGGATGCCGTCAGCAAGTCCGTTGGATAGCTTGATCAACTCCTTTAACGGTTTTGACAGTAGTTTCTCGAATGCAATTAAGCCGGTTATAGCGACACAAAAACTCATTGCCAGGCTGCTCCAGAGGATGAAGTGAAAGGCGCGTCGCACGACTGCATCACTTTCAGCAAGCTCCCGGCGGTTTCTCTTCAGATCGTTCAAAATTATTTGGGACGTTTGGTCGATAGTTGATACGGCGTCCCGAAGGTCAAATAGCGCGCGAACACTTTCCGTTCGATTCGTAATCGTACTTGTGACCTGATCCAGGCAGTCGCCTAATTTTTCCGCCGCATCACAGATCGCACGAATTTGTCGCTGATATTCTGCGAACTCGGCATCGGTGGCGACTTTCAAAAACGAGTCTATTTCATGCTGTACGGCAAGTCGTTCGGCCGAACGATGCGCCGGGTCAACAGCCTGTTTCCGAAGCAACGCGCGTGCCGTCAGGGTTACGCTACTGACGGATGATACCAGGACCGGTGCCATCCGCGCCATCACGCGTATCGTTCTAGACTCGTTGGCACTCTCAATTTCAGCGATATTGAGCATTACGGCGCAGGTCGAAAAGAGCGCCAACTCAAAAGTTACCGGGATTGCGACAATTAGTAAGAGTTTCCGCGTTAACCGATTTTTCATGCGCAGCGATTCTGCTCTCCAAGTGGGATGTGCCTCAGAGGAGCTCTGAAGCACATTGTACCCAGCCTGGCAAAATTGAATTCATCTATAGAGCGCCCTATTTCTTGGGTAGATAGGGTTTTGCCTCAATCGGTTTTCCATCGAGACTGTTGATGGGTTTGTGCGGATCTTTTTGCGGCTTTTCCGGCAGACAGTCTTTAATGCCGCCAAGACCTGGTTTGGGGACTGGCTTTAGCGGATTTTTTTCAGGGAGATCCAGTTCGCCGATTGGCTGAACTGGCTTAAATGGTTTCTCTGGTTTGACCTGTGACTGATCGGAGTTGAGATTTGGTTTGTCCCGATTGCCGAAGTCTCTAGAACTGGACAGTGAATTGTCCTGATTGATAATTTCATTTGAGACGCATTTTTCTATTGTAAGATTAGGAAGGTTTTTGGTCGCGCAGTTATCTGTTCGGTTCGTCAGATCGCCGAAGTTCGGAATGCTCTCCATAATCTGGCGAAATGAGAGTCCTTCTCCTGGTGCGGCATTCTGCAATTCACGTGACTTGTGCTGTTCAAATGATTCTGCTGTCATGGGCTGATACCTCGATAGTAACTTCGGAAACTATGTTCTGTTCCGGTGTTGCAGAAATCTAAAGTCGGCACGTGACTTTCATGTGACTTGTGAAAACGAAGAAAAAGTTGGCGGGACCTGCTGCAATACGCAGGATTGCCAACCCTATGGAATGTTGAATGAGTTGATGTGGCCTTCCAACTGAGTCGGTTTTTCTCTGAAAAACACACTAGCTTCTCTGTGCGAGTGTCGTGGAAGGTAATCGAGTTGCAAATCGGCCGACTCCTTGTTTCCACCGGACGATATTTCTATCGCGACATCCTGTACCGACTTATTGCTTTTGTTGTCGATTTTCACAGGAACCAAATATCTGCCGTGGATTTCTTGCGGTTTTTCAAAACCGATTTCATACTGAAAGTCTTTACTTGAAGGTGTTACTTCAAGGTACACGAGGTAACCGACAAGACCAAGAACAAGCACCAAGCTAAAGCCAAAAACAGTCCACTCAAGCCAGTTTTTCTCCAGCCGTGCACCTCCTGAATTAGGGGCTGAGTTTGACTTGGCTGCTTTGGCTTCTCTTGCCTTTGTTTGCGAAGAGCGCCTGGTCGTTGATGGAGCCTTATCTTTGTTTGTTGTACGCGCCGTCATTGAATAAGTAACCTCCCTGCCGATGCGCCAAGTGACGTGACGAATGCTAGAACGACAGCTTCTGATATAACCACAGCTGGTGACACACCCGACATTTGACCGTACATCCAGAGAAGAACAAATGCCGACCCAATCGAAATGGCGTAAACTACCGATACTGTCTCAAGCTTGTTGGTTAGCCGCTTCTTGCCTTCTATTTCGTCGGCACCCTTGAAATTACTCATGTAGAGTACTGCTGCAATTACACACAATGATAGAATCATCAAGCTTATGAGATGAAGTGTCGATGAACTGACTGCGATTTCGAGCACCTCCTCTGTTGGAGCAATGCTGCTTCCTACAAGTGTCGCTCCACAGAAGCTCACGAAGATTTGCTCGAAGAATGCTCGCCGGTCGAAACTGTTGTTGTCGTCGCTGTCGCCTTCCATGCCCGTGTCTTCATCGTCGCTCATGAGTTGCGCGGTGCCAACCGAAACGCCAATTGCTACGGTCATCGCTTCTATTGTTATTTTGCCTAGCGCTTCTTCGATTGGCATGCCGAGCCAGATCTTGTTCAAACAAAAGAGAATGAGAGTAGAAAGAATAATTCCGAGTCCAAGTTCTTCAACTGAGTCGATGACTACTTCTATGAAACTTGCGTCTCTACGCATGCCTGAGAAGCGGTTGTAACCCAAGAGCAAAACAAATGTCACACCAACAAAAGCTAACAAGTGTGTCGGCGAAAGTATAAAGCCCTGCCACCACACCTCCATGGTGTAGAGCAGCGGAAGACTCAGGAGAAAACCGCCGGCCAGACCGCGAGCATATTCTGCTGTCGAATCTTCGATTGTTCGCATGATTGAGGTTGTTCGTAGACTTTAGGCTTGTCTCTCATAGCATATTCCGCAATGCCTGTTGCGGAGCTGTCATTTGTGTACTCTGGAACCGCAATGGGCTTCCGATTCTATTTCGATTAAGCTATCGATTTCTATGAATGATGAGTGTTGGATAGTGCCAGCAATTCGGTTGTACACCGAGCGTTCACCATCAATGTTCAAAATGGGAACTATTGGCGCATAAGTGGGTCGTGCAATTGCATTTAGAAAGTATGTCGCGGAGTTAGACGATGCCTGAAGCTCCTGAAGTCCGAAAGTATGCCGATAACCTTGCGACGGCTCTGGTCGGTCGACGAATAAAATCGTTCAGCGCTCGTACCAAGGATGCCAAATCCTGGTTAGCTGCTAATGAATCAGAGTTGGTTGGACTGAAAATAGATAAAGTTTTTGCTCGCGGTAAGAATATCATCGGTCTGATAGAAGGCGGTTACTATTTTTATTCTCATCAGATGATGTGGGGACGTTGGGAAATCCATCCTGGTGGCGAAGATATTGCAAGGGACCGAAAGAGAGCGCGCTCGTATCACCACTGATGGTGATACGGCAATCCTGATGTCAGCGCCTGTTTTTGAAATTGGTGAAGGTGAGCCCTTAAAGGTTGTTCCATATCTGAAACTCTTAGGACCCGATGTGCTGACCTATGGCGAGAAGTTCAATGACGTAGAATTTCGCAAACGACTTTTGCGTAGGCAAAACAAAAATCGCACACTTGGTGACGTTTTACTTGATCAGCAGATCGCTGCAGGTATTGGGAACTATCTGCGAGCGGAAATAATGTTCCTTGCGAAGTTGAATCCATGGATGCTGGTCAAAGAGCTATCTTCGTCGCAGTTGGACCTTTTGTGTCGCCTCATCCCTGGCGTGACAAAACAAGCTTATCTGGAGAATGGGACAACGGTAACGAAAAAACTGAAAAAGCGTTTGTCGGACGATGCAGCTCTAGTTTATGTCCCAGGTAAGGAGTATGGAACACGACACTATGTTTTCCGAAGAACAAATCTTCCGTGTTTGCTGTGCGCCACTCACGTAAAGCAGCTTCGCCAGACGGTTACGCCATCTAACACGCCGGTGGTCGTAAGTGTTGGCGAAGGAGCCAGGCGAACAGGAAAAGCGGACGCGTCCGCATTTGCGGGTGAACAGGACGAGGCAGAAGAGAAATCGCGCATTGTTTATTTCTGTCCCGACTGCCAGTCAGTAGAGGTAAGTCGGTACGCACGTAAACACTGAGTCGATGCCAAAAGACTCATAACCCTGGGCTCCTCGTGGTATCATTTGTCGACCCTAAAGGTTGTTCGGTTGTTGATGGATGTTATCGTCGATCTACTAGTTATCTGCGCGTATTTTGTTCTCGTCGTGTACGTCGGCTTACGATTTGCTAAGGGTAAGGAGTCTTTTGAAGATTTTGCATTAGGCGGTCGATCTATTCCGTGGTTCGCAGTTTTGGCATCGATCATTGCTGCCGAGACCAGTGCCGCTACCTTCCTCGGTGCACCCGGTGAAGGCTTTCAGCTGTGCAATTACTCGTACCTGCAGATTCTAATCGGAGCAATAATCGGCCGAATCATCGTTGCACGGTTATTTATCAAAGCTTTCTTTGATTACAACGTTTTCTCTATTTATGAATATCTGGAGATTCGTTTTGGCAGCAAAACAAGAACGGCGGGCAGTGCTTTATTTCTAGTGACGCGATTACTCGCGTCCGGCGCACGGCTGTACGTCGCGGCGATTATTATCGCTGTCGGCTATCAGCTGTTCACCGGAACGCAGCCGACGACCGAGCAGCAGATGGTAATTTACTTCGGCGCTATTCTATTCATTACGATTTTAACCGCAGTGTACACATCCGTGGGTGGCATCAAAGCCGTTGTTTGGACGGACTGCATTCAATCCAGCGTCATGTTTGGCGGAGCACTCAGCGCTATCATCCTTTTGATTTTTACGATGCCGGGCGGCTTTTCTACAATCACTGATTTCTTCGCCAGGACACCCACACCAATCTTTCTAACTGGTACCGAAAGTGGTGGCTCCTTCTCTGCTAACCTTCGGAGCATTTTAACTTCAGAGTATACGATTTGGGCAGCATTTCTTGGAGCAACCTTTACAGCCATGGCTACGCATGGCACGGATCAGGACATGGTTCAACGTATGCTCACGGCGAGCGACTATAAGAAAAGTCGTGTTTCACTAATTGCATCTGGATTTGCTGACATTCCGATTGCATTTGTATTTCTGACGATTGGAATCCTGATGAATTGTTATTATCAACAAGCGCCGGATACTAACCTTCCAGGCAAAAACAGTGAAGTTTTTGCCTACTTTATTCTGACGCGCATGCCGGTTGGGTTGCGAGGTCTGCTCGTTGCTGGAATTTTTGCAACGGCGATGGGATCGCTGAGTGCAGCTCTCAACGCACTGTCTACTAGTTTTACCAGAGACTTTTACATGCGCAGGCGAATTGCAGCTACAGAGGACGGCGCCGTAAGTGCGGCAAAGTTTTTCACAATCGTATTTGCTGGGCTAATGACGGTTGTCGCCGGCATTACTGCATTTTTCGTGATAAACCACCCGGACTCTCGCATCATTCCAATCGTGCTAGGAATTTTTGGATACACATATGGGTCTCTACTCGGAATTTTCCTTCTCGGCTTCTTAACAAAGGACCGAGGGTCCGATGTCGGCAACTGCATCGCTATGGTCTGCGGTTTTTTTATCGTCTGTCTATTCACTGGAATGCCTGCTCAGATCGCTGAAACTCTCGAATTAAAACATAGCGATGCACTGGAAGCGATACCGGTAATTTCTTTTCCTTGGCGAATAACATTTGGAGCACTCACGACTGTTCTAGTGGCTTCGCTGTTCAAGAAGAAACCAGAGCCACTTTCCTGAATCAAGGTATATTGAACAGGTCGGAACAATAGAAGGACTAAAGATAAGGATGGAACAGTGCGAGCTTCAAATTGTTTCATTTTAGCTTTTCGATCTCGGCAGCCTCTTTCGTGCGACCGACCATTTTCAAATATTGCGAGTAGGACTTGATGATTACAGGATAGTTCTCATCGTGCCTGTCCTTTTCAAGTTCCAAAGCACGTCTAAAATATTGGTCCGGACTCTTCGTGTCTCCTTTTTGGAGGAGATAGAGGGCTTGATTATAGTTAGCTCTAATAAGATTTTGCGTGGGAACGTTACTCTCAGGTTTCAGAGCGACGGATTTCTCATATTGCGTAATCGCTAACGCATAATCACCATTCTTAGCGGCGATGTTTCCAGCCTCGTTAAGAGATAGCCAGGTATCACCCAAGTCCTCTGCGTAAAACTTTTGAATCGTCGCGACATCACGTGCGGTGAGTTTCGGATTTTCAGCGTTAGCCGGATAAACAGAAAACATAACGTCGCCAGGGTTGCGACTGTGACCGAGCAGACCAAATGCATGTCCGACTTCGTGCAGAGCGCCCCATTGCACCATTACTGGTGTCAACTTTGCAGGTTTTGGGTCGACGAGAAGCATGCGAATCATTGCGCTCGCCATTCCCTGACCATCGCACTTGTAACGTGTATCACCGAGTTCGGATAAGTTGAGAACGCCAGTAGTGTCTGTTGTCCACTCAGTCGTAATGTCTGCATCTTTCGCTTTCTTGACGAACTCGACCGATAGCTGTCCATTCGACGCCGCTACCCACTGGTCGAATGCGTCTTTCAAGAAGGTCTCGTATTCTGGTTTGAAATTTTCCACTCCCTCGCCCGATTTCATGAAGACTTTAATCGGCATGCGACTTTTCGCCCAGCGGAATTTGTTTCTTGCTTTTATTGACTCGACATAATCAGTCTCGCTTTTGTCGAGATTGCCAATCTCATTTTCTTTTGAAAGCAACTCGATGTGCGCTTTAATTCGATCGATCTCAGGCGATGGGGGACCGATTTCAACCACTCTTTTCAAAGCTGGGATCGCTCTCGCCGTGTCTCCTTTGCTCTCGAATGCAACAGCCAGATTTATCCACGCTCGGGAGAAATCTGGCTGTAACTTGACGGACTCTTCGAGCTGTGCGATCGCACCATCAAAATGTCCAAGTTTCAACAGTGCGAATCCATAGTTGCAATGAAAGAGAGAGCGCTCTGGTTCGAGTTTGCACGCCGTCTCGAATTTGTCCGCTGCTGGTTTAAATTCACCGTTGTTGACGAGAACCATACCTTCGTTATTGGCTGCGATTGCCTGGCGCACTTCTTCCGGCGAAGCTGCAGATGCGCTCGCTTCTCGGTCTGCTCCGAGTGCGATTACCTGCAAGATAGACGCGAGTGTAATTTTGACAAGACTGCTCTTTAGAGCTGATCTCAGTGGCATTAACGTTCTCAGCATGTTATTCACTACTTTTAAAGCCGATTACTAGATGGTACAGCGGTACGCCAGAAGGTTCATCTAGGTAATTTTCGATAAGATGACGGCTGACTCGGGAAGCCTTTTCGGGTGATACAGTCTGCAGAACAAATTGTGAAAGCCACTGTGTCAGGCTGCCGTGATTCTGTATATCCACGGAATAGCCCTGTGACTCCAGATGTCTACTGATTTCGTATGCGTCGGGAAGTGGCCATTCCACGTGCTCCTTCACCAGAGGATTATCTGTGAGTTCGAGAACCAAAGCTTGTGAGTCTGTTGTCTGTCTGGATGGGAAGTTTATGAAACAGCTTCGCTTTGCGACCTGCGTCACGTGTGTCAAAAATGCTTTTCTATCTTTAGGCTCAACGTGTTCAATTGCATCGATTGACACGACAGCTTCATACGAGTTTTGATTGACACTAAATACAGTGCCAGAAGTTGTCGCTGGATCGACAACATCAACCTTGTATTGTGGCAGAAACATTGCTAAGGCGCCGTCAAAACCTCCGACATCTAAGATGGTTTCGCTGTCCGGTACCAATCTTTTTATTTCACGGGCAGCACGGTGTAGTCTAACGAACCGATCCCACGTCAAGTCGAAGCGTTTTGTTTCATCAATTAATTTAACTCTGCACACACCTGTTGCGCTTGTTGGCTGAAGTTCAACACCATCGCTGAGGACAAGGGATATGTGTTTTGATGTCACAGGTTATCTCTGATTGTGTTCGCGCCCGGTAGTATCAGAACATTGTATCGCTTAAAATGAAAACCGGTGTGATCAGGCGGGTAAGGAAGATGAAATCAATAATTGCCATAGTGCTGTTCCTGTTTTTACTAATAACCTCAACTCCCGCATATTCCCAGAATGCGAGCGCAAGGGTTGCGAAGAAAACAGCTCCGGTCGTTTCAATCTCCATTGCCGACCTTCGCAAGCCTGAATTGCTCAAGTCTGAATCGCCGGTGCAATTGGGAGATGGATTTTCTGCGACCAAGAACCTGAACACAATTGATGTCCATATTCCGGGCGCTTACATGGACACCTTAACTTCCTCTGCGGTGGCGTCTTTACCGATTCAACTGGCTGCGGCGGCTTTCATGAAAGTTATGAAGGTTGACGCTCAATCGGTGAACGTGATTTTGGAGAAAGCTTGCATTGGTAGCAAAGAGGGGAAGACGGGGGCTGGAGACACGGTCACTTTTCACACGTTCAGATTGGCCAATGGGCATAAGTACAAAATCTTCGTTTATCTAAACGAGTACAATGGCATAATGGCAATCGTTTCAGCTGCGCGTTAGACCGGGGATTCGGACATGTTGCGTGATGATGCGGGTAATGAAGTTTCTACGCATCTTGACGATGTTGTGGACGAGGAGCCGAAGCAAACGGTACGTTGCGCAAATTGCGAGTTTGACATCACCGAGCCTGAGTACGCGATTGAACCGCATGAGCACACTTTTCGCAATCCTGCCGGCTACTCGTTTCACGTCGTTTGTTATAGCACCGCACCTGGTGCCATCGAAGCCGGGGAGCCTTCAAGTCTGGCGACATGGTTTGAAGGCTACGAATGGACTTATGCGATTTGTGGTCAGTGTCACCGACATATTGGTTGGTTTTACACAGGCAAAGATAGGTTCGCCGGACTGATTGCTACACGTTTGATAAGGAATTGAAGGCGTAGAAGTCAGAAAATTGAAGTGATTGAGGTTTGTTTTTATATGCAAACCGGTAAAGGCCGACATCTGTTTGGGGCGCATTTCTAAACAAGTCGTATCTGTTTTTACGTGAAAAATGCTGTCATAATCAGCGTTGAGTTTTCGCGGTGGTTCTGTGCGGCGTCTTGCGAGTTTTCTCAACCGATTAGCTTTGGTTTCGATTCTGTCGGTCCAGGCTCCTTCTTTTGCGGCTGATGCTCAAGCGACTGCGCGGGACTCTGCTTCAGCCCAGCTAGAACAAACGAAACCTAATGTCAAAAGTCTCGATAATTTCGATAATCCTCAGCTAGTCGAAGTCGAAAAACTGACCAACTCGATCCTTCGAGCTGAGATCCAGATGATGCGCTACTCGACCTCACTTCACGCCACCTGGGTGCGTCCAAGTCGCGGCAAGTCCTGGCGTGTGTTCGTGTACAAAATGACGGGCTCGACCATGTTGAACGTCGGTATGAGCTTAATTGCGGGCTCGCGATTCCAATACATGAACAATCCTCCTGCGGCATCACGCCCGTATCTGCGGTCCGGTCATATCGTCAATATGACAGGCGCTTCAATTCTCCTTGGTGGTACGTTGTTCGAGGCTGTTCTCGATAAGCGCGCTGAGAACAGGCATGCGAAGAAACATCTAGACCTCAAGTCTGCTGTCCAGACGTTCCTCGACATGCAAAATCAGCTCGACGGTTCGCTTGCTAAACGCAACTCGTTGGTCGAAAATTGCCCGGGACTGTCGCCATCCCAGAAAGAAATTCTTCGTGTGGATGGATTGGTGCTTCGTGACTTGCGAGATTTGAGCGTTTCTGAGTTTCAGTATTCGTTCTCTGATATTGCGCGCTTGCGAAGTGCGCGCGATGCAGCAACCTGGACCACCGCATTTGGTGCGGCGACGGCGGCTTACGGTGGATCTTTGCAGTCACTGCTTTCAGTCGCAGATCGGGAGCCCAAGCAAGTCGGTGTGGCTGGAATTGGCTTTATGACATCGGGCTCGAGCGTAATCGCTGCGCCGATGTTGATTCATTGGGCCGGCCATCACGCTCGCTTCCGAGCAAGGGCGAAACTGGAAAGCGCGGGAGTAACCTCTCGCGTCATAGCCGCTGAAAATTTCGATGCTCATCGCAAAGAATTGGCTGAACTCATCGCCCGAGCAGATTCGTCAGAAAAACAGCTTCTTCAGGCACTAGACGCTCGCAAGACGGTTTACGACCTACAGAATGAGCTACTGGATGCCCGTGAGGAGACTCGCGAAGCAATCGATAGGCATATCAAAAAAGAATATCATGAGAGAATGTTCTACAGTACCGTAGTTGGTGGCGCTCAAGTTGCACGTGGAGCACAATTGGCTGTGGCCGGATTTAAATACTTTGACGACGCAACCAAATCCTACCCGCTGGTAGCGGCAGCCTCAACCACATACATAGCCGGTTCCGGGGTCTGGACTCTGGATAATATTCAAGGGAAGTTGAGAGAAGAGATTGCGCGCAAGAGGGCTACGACAACCTCTGTTCACGCAAAGCTGTTAGAGGATATGGATGATCTGGAAAATATGGATGACCAGATGAGCATCTTCTGAAGTGGGGTTTTTGTTGAGGTGACAATGGCAGACGCGAAGCGCATCGAAATAGTCGGTGGCAACACTCGAAACGAGACCGTGCAGTTAGGTAATCACGAAGATACGGACACCGTCTATGGTGGCGCGTTTCTGGTGAATTGCGAAGTTAATTTCTGCGGCACCAATTTCGAGATTGTCGACGCGAATTTTTTGAATTGCAGAATAAATGCGAAGGTGCCCATTGAAAATGTGCAGTTTCTCGAGTCTGTTTTCGAGCGGTCTTCAATCAGCGGAAGGTTTGTTGGCTGTAGCTTTGGTTTCCGGCGTGGTGTTTCGAAAAGTCCCAATGCTTACTATCGCAACTGCGATTTTTCGAGTGCCATACTTGATCATTGTCTTTTTTTCACAGGCGACACTGAGACAGTTACGTGGCCTGGTTGGCCGAATATCACCATTTTGAACCCACGACAGAACGAGAGGGAATTCGCTTCAGCTGTTTTTCCTGCGAACCTCAATTCACTTCACGAGACGATTGACAATGCTCTGAAAGTTGGCACCGCAGGTGGTGTCGATGAGCTTCTCGCGCTGACCATCGATTTAGGGCGCGACGTCGAGAATTTAAAACCGGCCGAGGTGAGCGTGGTTCAGAATGTTTTTGCTCAAAAAAGTTGCATTAGGTTCTAGACGACTTAACTTACTCGCTGAAGTTGTTTCGTCCTAAATCCGAACCACGTGAACGACTCCCTTGCTAGTGGCTTTCTTGCACCGGATGCTGTATGGAGCCTGTTATTCAGGTTTCGTGTGTAGATATATCAAGCGCTGGGAACCGTAGCAGGCAATGCTTGGCAGCCTATGTACTACGAAGGTATAGCACTACTAGGAGGTTAACTCATGCGTAATTTCTTGTTCTCATTCACGGCGCTCGCTCTCATCTCTGCGTCGACTTTTGCTCCGGCGCTGGCTAAGGATGCAGCTGAAATCCAAGCAGATGCTGATGCGAAGAATGCCGAAGCCGCCGCCACTGCAGGCGTAGCCAGTGACGAATCCGCTGCCTCTGCCGAAGCTCAAGCCGACGGCAAAGAAGGTCGCGCCGCATCCCATGCGAAGAAAGCAGCCAAAGAAGCTAAGAAAGCAGCTGAAATTAAGGAAGATGCCGATAAGCTTCAATACAAGGCCGACAAAAAAGCCATCAAAGAAGCTAAATAGCCGCATCTCGAGTTCGAGAACTAAGAGGGGAGGGTCTCAGACCCTCCCCTTGTACTGTTTGCGAGGCAGCGCTGTCGTGACCAGCGAACGATAGCTACGTTGATCTTGATGCTTTTCGTGGATTAATCAAATAGGATGGGGCTTAAGCCCTTTTAGATTTCATAATCATGCGAAACCCAAACCGAAATCCATGCTTCAAACACATGCGCCTCGCCCTGGCGGTATCGTCGGCGTTTGCTTTCGGATGGACCGCTGCTTTTGCCGCGGGCGGAGACGGTTTTGAAGCACTGGAACTTCCCAAAGGTGATAGCACCTCCTCAACCTCGCCGCGGACGCCGCTTCAAGGGCGTACTGAAGTCACTGAGATGATCCTGCAAGAGCAGCCGCTGTACAAACAGGCAATGCAGAACATCGCGATGCAGAATTTTGGACAGGCGCTAGTCGCGCTGCAGAAACTCACGCCGCAACTCGGTGATGGTTACGAAGGGTATCGCGCTGAGTGCAACTATTTCCAGGGCGTCTGTCTGGAGAATCTCCGGAAACAGGCTGCTGCTGCAGACATGTATAAAAAGGCATTTGAGCTGTTTGCGAAATTCGACGAAAGCAATCCGCTGAAAGGTAAGGCCGAAGCCAAAGTTAATAGTTTCAAGTCTTCGCCGCCGCTCACGGGGCAGGTCGCGAAACGCGCGCCGGTTGCTCCAAACATGCAGGGGCAGCATGGTGCGCTCGATCGTGATGCTCCTCTGGACGGTGGTATCAGTTTGGCAGATCTGGTTGGTTCTATTGAAAACAGCCACTTCCTGCGCAATCCGGTCAAGTCTAAAATTGCAATCGAGCCGCAAGCGCAGCTTGCTGTTCGCGACAACAGTCGCAATATCCCGCTGCTCGAAGTCAACGACCGGCGCCTGATTCCGTTGATCGTCACCAAGTGTTTTCAGGAAATGAATTGCCTGGAAACATTCGAAATAGGTTCCAACACACTGACCGCTGCGACTGACTGGATGCCTATATCGGTTGAAGGAAGGACGGCTGCATTTGGTCTGGACGGGCACGCGAATCCCGCCTTCAAAGCGACCGTCAATGGTCGGCAGTATACATTCGATGTCGTGCTGCCGGATTTTGGTTCCGGTCTTCGAAAGATACTACTTATCACTAACAGAGAAAAAATATGCGCAGTTGACGTCGAGTCATTCGACACCTGGCTGTTGAGGCTCGAACCGGCTAAGGATGGGTCGATCACCAGTGCGCGCTGGTACAAACTCACGCACATCAAACCAGGACCTAACTATCAAACTAACATCGCGAAGCCTCAGGTTCGGCATCCCGCGAGCATGCGCAACTGGTAGCTGCAGTTCGACTTACCTGCCGCTCGAGCCTGCTTCAGCTTCAGGATTGTTCTTCCTGCAGTTCTTCGACAAGCTCTGTCGATTCTTCTGCCTTCTCCTCGTTTTTCTTCTCTTCTTCATTCTTCGGCGGCTTTTTTTTGGTGCCGTCCGGGTGCATGTAATCGACTTCTTCGTCTGTGTCTTTCTTGCTCATATGTGCTCCAGCGGGTTGCGAAACTGACCGTCAGAAAATCTAATCCTGACCTGCTCACTAGGTAGCACGATGAAGTAAGTCGGTTGCAAAACGTGACCCGAATTTGTCACATCCTGGAAACTAGACTGTGAGCAGGTTGACAAATACGGGGGCTTACGATGATTCACGATCGTATTAATTCACTTGAGACAGGACCTATCGCGAAGGAGTCTTCGTTGATGTCCATTCTTCAAATGACTGACTTGCGATTTGGCGAGCGCATTGAGGCAAACGTTCCCTTCCAACTGCCCAGCGACTCTATGCAATTATTCGATAACGCGGAGATGCGAGCCGCAATTGAGGCTGCGTCGTCAATAACAGTGACTGATGATTGTTCGAACGCGGATGTTGTTTTAAAACCGGACGGCGCCATCCAACAGTTTTTGAGAATGGACCGTAAGGGAGGCGATCTCGTAATTGCGCTTGAGAAAGGCGATTTCGTGCCTGATATATCCGCTGATAAACAGTTTCAACTCTTTAAAAGCCTGATGGAATACGCGCAAGAGTTAGGGAAGGTTGTTGAGATGGATTTTGCGAGCGGCCCGGTTCTCACTGCATCTGATACCGGCAACTACTCGTCGGCTCGAACCGTATATGATACCGGTCGTCAGGTTGCTCGAACCACAACCGATACCAGCTATCGACCAGAGCGAACCATATCTAATGCCGGCGGCTACCAACCCGCTCGAACCATATCTGATACCAGCGCCTATCAACCGCCGCAAGTTGACTGGTCTCAGATTGATCTGTTTGATTTGCTTATGGACTGGTTTGCCTCCGACCCTGAAGCGTTTAAGAAGCGCATGCCCGGGCTCTATAAGAAAATTGTCGGAGCGAATGGCAGGATTGACACCAAGAAATTGCGACATCTAGTAGATTCGAAAGATCCGAGTTTGGAGTCTCTGCGCTCACCTTCGGCGGGAAAAGTTTCCACATCGTGCGATGCTGTGAATGCAACTGGTGCAAAATTAGCTGATAAAGCCGCGCAGGTTTCCGGTGAACTTGGAACCTACGGGTATTGCGCCAAAGGGGTCAGCTATGCGATTGAACGCGCGACTGGGAAGATCATTTACGGCAATGCCAATGATATGAGAGAAACTTTGCCGAGTGAAGGTTTCACGGTCTCAAAATCGAAGGACCTTAAGGTCGGACAGGTCGTTCATGTGTATTGGACGCCGGAAGTTTACGCGCAGGAACAAGCAAGAAGGGGACCCTGTCCAAACTACGGTGATATCGCCGTGATTGGAAAAGGGCGGGATGGCCAACTCTATGCGTTTAACGATGCGGCGACTCCGCTCGACGATTATTTGAAAAAGTCTCGCTACGACTGGAGCACGCTAAAAGTTTTCACCCCGCCGAACTCCTGATGGTTAGCCTGTTCTGGCAAGTCTAGTTTGTTCCAGACTTCCAATCGAAGCTGTAATCGTGTTTCTCTATTTCTGAGCGTTGTTTGTCTTCGATTGCCAGGTCAATCAAGCTGTCCGAACTCGCAGAGCGCGGCTGCAGGGTCTTCGGATTGGTCACCACCGTAAATCGCGTAACCCGTTTCATGCTCTTGATCATGTCTGGCGAGAACGGCTTGACGCCCTCCTTTTGCGGTATCTTTGCGACCATGTTTTGCATCATGGTCGCGAGCGCCTGCCGCGCTTTTTCGCCCTCTAGAACTGTTTCCGCAATTAGTTTTACATCGCTCCCGGTTTCCTTACTCGAACCCTCATTACGCACCGTAAGTGGTGCCTGAAGTTTCACCCCCATAATCGGGACTTCCATTTCGTAGGCGTTGACCTTACCGCTTTCCGGCGCTGTTAACCAGGTCTCCACCCAAACTCTCCAGAAGTCGACGCTCTTTTGCTTCATCTGCTCGACCATCTCCGGAGACTTGATAAGCTCGATGACCTTTGGATCCGCCGACGAAAGCAGCGCCGTTGCAGCATCAATGCATTTTTCCATTCCTATGACATCGACTACGTTGCCTTTAGGTGTAATCACCAGGGTCGGCAACATACTGCCGAGTGCGGTTGCTTGTTTCAAAACCGCTCCTGCTTGCTCACGATTTTCCGGAATGGACAGGTCCGTCCCTTCAATTGCCAGGAACTCGAATTTGTCAAAATTGAGTTCGTAGTTGTCACCGGACGACTGCTTGTTTAACACGATGTCGTATCGCATCTTCGCTGTCTTGCCTTTTTTGAGCGTCTCTTCCGTCACGGTGACTCGCGACGGAACCGGCCAGGCAAACTTCAGTTCCTCGGCACTCGCTGTTTGAATCGAGAGCTGACTGACAAACAGCATAAGTAGGAGGATTGGCAATAGCAACGTTTGACGCCCGGGCTGGAAGGTCAGGAAGTGCGTGTTTCTGTTTTGCATATGTACAATCCTTAAGTGCCGCTGGTTGAAGCGTTAGTCTATCAGGCGCCGCGCAGAGCCCTCGCAATTGTGGCTCTTCAGTTACAAAACTGCTGGGAAACCGACAAATATGCTGAAGTGGTTCAGGAATAGGTTGGCTTTTTTAGAATTTATGATACGCTGGAGCTACATTTTTGGCACAGGTGTTTTAAATGTCGGTGTCTGCGAAAGTCATATTCACTACCGTTTTACTGCTTGCTGTGCAGTATTTGTCCATGGTAGGTGGGCTGTCGTTCATCGCGCATAACTACGATGTGGAAGATGTCCAGGATATGAGTTTGGAGCATGTCGTACCGCTGGATCCATTTTTAGGAACCGCGGGTGGTAGCGCAGACGACCTTGGTTTGAATCCGGAATTACAAGCGATTGTTTTTCTGACACTCTTCCTGTTCCCTGCGCTCCTTGTCACTATCCGGCAAAATTGGGATATTCCTGCGACTATTTCTTACCGCCAAAACCGATTATGGTTGTTTAAGCGGGCTCTATTAATTTGAAACATCTGACAACGAATCCTGATGCGAACGGATTTCGTTTATCTCTGCGTGCAAATTCGCTGGTGTTTTTAGATTTGTCCGATTGAGTTTCAATGCGGTTTTTGAACAGCCGGATTGAGTTGAGTTTCATCTAGTCGCGAAAACTAGGCTCATCAAATTCGATTGGGTTTGGAGACTTTATGATCGATAATTTGATTCGCGTTGCTTTGAAGCAACGGCTGCTGACGCTGATTGTCGCGGTCGGGGTGGTGGCGTTCGGGATCTGGAGCATGCTGAACATCCCGATTGACTCGTTTCCTGATGTGAGTAATGTTCAGGTACAAATCATCACTGAACCGGAAAGCATGGCAACTGAAGAGATTGAGTTGCTCATCACCTTTCCGATTGAGAATGCTCTGAACGGGCTTCCGAAGATAAAACAGATTCGGTCTTCCTCGAGTTTTGGACTGTCCGTTGTCACGGCTATATTCGACGACGATACGGACGTGTACTTTGCGCGACAGCTAGTGCAGCAGCGCCTGATGCAGATTGAATCCAGCCTGCCGCAGCGGGTGCGCCGGCCTGAGCTGGGACCGGTTATTTCGAGCTTCAGTCAGGTTTATATGTATTCGCTGGAATCGGATCATTTGAATAACACCGAATTGCGAACTATCCAGGACTGGGATATCGCCCGAAAATTGCGGACCGTCCCTGGAGTTGCCAATGTCGGCAGCTTCGGCGGTTTCGTAAAACAGTATCAGTTGATAATTCACCCGATGCAGTTGCGGAAGTTTGGCATCAAGCTTGCCGACGTCGTACGAATTGTCGCCGCAAACAACGATAACATCGGCGGCAATTTCATTGAGGAAGCCGGTGAAGAGGTCGTTATACGCGGAGTCGGTCGAATCAAGACGCTCGATGACATCAAGAACATCGTTTTAAAAGAGTATAGCGGTACGCCGATAAAAGTTTCCCAAGTTGCCGATGTGACAATCGGTGAGGCTTTCCGTCGCGGATCTGCGTCGAAGGATGGGCGGGGTGAAACTGTAATAGGGATCGTCTATACGCGTAAAGGTGTCAATACAAAGGCGGTTGTGGAGCACGTCAAAGAAAAGGTTGAGGAGATCCGGAGAGAGTTGCCACCGTCGGTGAAGCTAGTTGCGTTCTATGACCAGACCGAACTGGTCGAAAAGACCATCGAGACGGTCAAAGAAATTTTGTTCTTCAGCGGCGGACTGGTCATCGTGATTTTGACCGCTGTTTTGTTGCATATACCAAGCGCGTTGATCGTGTCTGTGATAATTCCGATTTCGCTGCTGTTTAGTTTCATCCTCATGAAATACACGGGGCTGACCGCGAACTTGATGACGTTGGGCGCCGTCGACTTTGGTGTAATTGTCGATGCCGGCGTCGTTATGGTGGAGAACATTTATCGCCATTTGTCGAAGGCATGGCACTCTTCCGAAAAGGTCAACACATTTGAGGTTGTGCTAAACGCCGCGCGCGAAGTCGGTCGACCGGTGGTGTTCGCAATAAGCATTATCATCGCGGTGCATCTGCCGTTGTTCGCATTGGAAGGCATCGAAGGCAAGATGTTCCAGCCTCTAGCTTTAACGTTTATCTACGCGATAACCGGATCGCTGCTGTGCTCTCTGACAATCATTCCGGTTCTCTGCTTTTGGGTATTGCGCGGGAAAATCGTAGAGCGTGAAAATCCTGCTGTAGTCTGGATTGCAAACAAATATATTCCTGTTTTGAATTTTGCTCTGGATAAACCCAAACTGGTTATAGGGGCAAGCCTCGCCTGTCTGGCAGCGAGTTTCTGCTTGCTGCCTTTTCTCGGCTCGGAGTTCATACCCACGTTAGATGAAGGCTCAATTCTTGTGAGAACGAAGATGCCGGCTAGCGTTTCGCACACAAATTCAAGACGGTATGCCGAGTCTATTGAAAAGGTTTTGATGGAGTTTCCCGAAGTAGAGGTGGTAGTTTCAAGGACCGGGAGACCGACGAACGGACCGGGACTCGATGGGGTTGATGCGTCCGATTTCTATGTCGGACTGAAACCCCTCAACACCTGGAAAACGGCGCACAGCAAAGAGGAATTGATCAATAAAATGTCCGCTCGTCTCGAGTCTATTCCTGGTGTTTCCTACAGTTTTTCTCAGCCGATTGCCGATATGATCGACGACCTCGTTGCCGGTATTCGTGCTGACCTCGGTATCAAAATCTTTGGAGACGACGAAAAAGTGCTGGCGAAGCTGGCTGAAGAAATTCAAGGTGAAATTTCCAGCGTACGAGGTGCCGTTGACCTGCAGCGTGAGCACCTGCTCGGTCTGCCTGAACTTCAGATTGAAGTCGACAGGCGAGCGATTGCGCGTTTCGGTTTGAACTCAGATGATGTGTTGGGAATACTCAGGGTTGCTCTTGCGGGTGACAGCGTTACCGAGGTTATCGAGGCTTACAGACGTTTCGGCGTTCTGGTTCGATACGACAAGTTGTACCGTGATAGCCCGCAGGACATTGCCGAGATTGCCGTTGACACTCCAACTGGTGCTCGAATTCCGCTGGACCAGCTATCTAAGTTTGTAAGATCGCGTGGACTTGTGACGATAAATCGCGAGGACGGTCAGCGAAGAACTGCAGTGCTGGCGAATGTTCGTAATAGGGACCTGGGTTCGTTCGTCGCTGAAGCTCAGGAGCGGGTGGCAAAGAATGTGAAAATTCCAAAGGGTTACAAGATTGTCTGGAGCGGTCAATTCGAAAATCAACGCAAGGCGATGGAACGGCTATCCATCGTTGTTCCGATTGTTCTCGGTTTGATTTTTATTCTGCTTTTTTCTTCGTTTAACTCAATAAAAAACGCGGCTTTGATTATGCTGAACGTTCCGTTCGCGTTAATTGGTGGCATTGTTGGTTTGTTTGTTTCTCAGCAGACGCTATCGGTTCCAGCGATCATCGGTTTTATCGCGCTGTTCGGAGTGGCTGTTCAAAACGGCGTCATCATGCTGAGTTATATAATGCAGTTGCAGACTAGAGGCGTTGAGATTCGAGAGGCTATTGTTCAAGGTGCGACTACTCGATTGCGACCCGTTTTGATGACGGCGTTGGTTGCAACGATGGGTCTGTTGCCCAAAATCTTTTCGCACGGAACCGGTGCGGAAGTGCAGCGACCGCTGGCGACGGTCGTGTTTGGTGGACTGCTGACCGCCACAGCCATGACGCTCGTAGTCCTGCCTACGCTCTACCGGATTACGAACCAGAAAGATGCCGATGATTCATCGAAGCCCGTATAGGTTTTTTCTCGTGCCACTATGTGCAGTATCAAGACGATTTATCAAAGCTGAGCTTTTTTTCGCGCTGCTTTTCGAGCCTTGCTTTGCTTCTCGGTTTTGGTTTCCAAAGTTACGGGCTTCGGTATTGGTTTCGACGCTTGCATCGCCAGATGGTTATCCAACCAACTGGTGACACCGTCGAGCAGAACTTTTGATTGATTCGGCAGCTCGAATATAAGATGTTCAGCGTCGCCTAGAATTAGCATCGCTTTGTCTCTGGAGGATACAGAATCGTACATCTGATAGGTCCCTTGCGGCTTTGCCAATTTGTCGGCTTGACCTTGCACGACCATGATCGGCACATTGTCTATTGAACTGCATAACTTGCTTGTGTCGATCATGAATTTGTTGAACTTGATCAATTCGATAGGAGTTAAGGAAACTTTCGCTCGTGGGTCGTGCTTCCACATCTCGCGTAAATCTTCCTGGCTAGTGGCTTGTTGAGCGAGTTGCTCGCCGATATCGAATGGCTGGGTTGGTTTTCTGAACAAGTGAAGGGCAACAAGCGCTGCAAGTTTTGCCTCACCGTACCGCTTCGCCGAAGGAGCCGAAGAGATAACGCCAGACATTTCGCCAGCGCAGTCGCTTGCCGCCCGCAGCACAATTGCTCCGCCCATAGATTCGCCGAGTAGAAAAACCGGCTTGCCCGGCTCCCGCATTTTGATAATTTGCAACATTGATTTGACGTCATCCATTGCTCGTTCGAAGTGAACTGTCTCGCTGCCGAACTCGTGTTGCCATGCGCCGAAACCACGAACATCCATCGCGTAGACCGTGAATCCGCGTTTCGTCAATTCTTTCGCTAAGGGACCGAAGGCGCGGTTGCTCAGTCCCAATGCGTGAACACATAGAATAGCCGCTTTGGGTTTCGCTCCGGTGCTTGCAGTCCAGTTTGTGAGCGGGAGATCGCGCATTCTAAATTGTGAACTCAGCCAGAGATATTCCGACAACGTCCTGGGCGTGTTATCTTCGATGAATTCATCGCGCATCTTGTTCTGAAAGCGCACGTATGCCTTCTGATCTTCTTCAAGAGAAGTCGCCTGGTATTTCGCGGATAGCGTAAGTAGAGGATCGAGCAGTGCTAGAAGTTGAGGGGTGAACTTCGCTGTTGCATCAGTGTTTTTTGTTTCGTTATAAATCCGTGCCAGGTGTGTATGCGCCCAGAAAAGCGAAACAACTTCCGCGATATGTCCGGCTTTGACTCTAGCAGTGCAGAGTGATGTTAGCTCTTCCGCATATGGTTGAGCTTCTTCGAATTCCTTCTTCTCGACAAGCAGTCCGGTAAGCGGTTCCAAGATTGATATTCTGATTGAATCGTTGCGATCGTATTTATTTGCTTTTGCGAGTGCAGACTTGTACATCTCGATTGCTTTCTGTTCATCAGGTAGATGAACGTACATGTCTGCTAGCCGCTTCTCTCGCAAAACACCTGCGCGTTTGCCTTCCTTCGAGGTGTTGTCATCCGAAAGATGTTCCAGAATTTTGATGGCACTGCGGGTTTTGTTCTGTCTGTAGTAAGTGTAAGCAAGGAGATTCAACAGTTCCGCTTTCTGGGCGCGGGTGTTTTTCTTACTCAACCGTTTCTAAATCAACTTCTGCGCCGTCTCGAAGTCGCGCTTGGACAGACGCTCTACGAGTTTCTCCTCTCCCGGCACCGGTGCAGGAAGGTCTGGTATCTTTGGCGGCTCGGTCATCAAGTTCGTTGCTGCCTTAGATTCGACGGCTGCTTTGGCGGACTCTGTGACGGCTCCGGTATCAACGGGATCTGCGCTTGACTCTTGTTCATCACTTGCCGCCGCGGGCAGTGGCATAAGCAGTGAGGCGGACAGGGCTAGTGCAATTTGAAACCTGCGGTGATTTGTTGCCATTTGATTGAAGAGACTCCGTGACGGAACCGGTGATTTTCCGGTCGCTTAATTCTAGTATTAAACCGCGATATCCGGCAGCTTGCAACTCTCTTCCTGCATTCCGCTGGTTTGTTGAACCGCAGGGTTTCTGACTCCACCGCGATTCTCGACTCGTTTCTACCAGTCCGGCGGTTGCTGATTGTCTAAGTCGATCCCGATTGGATTTTTTCGAGCTATACTTTATTCAGAGGTGAATATGATGCGTACAACAGCTGCTGACTCACCAATGAAGCGAACGACGGTGAACGTGATGGAAAACGTATTTTTGTTCTTTGGATTCGTAGTGCTGTATTTTGCAATGCAACTCTGGATCCTTCCGAAGATGGGCATTCAGACTTGAATGTCCCGCAACTGCTCGGTCGAGCAGAAGAGCACTAAGAAGGAAGTAGACGCTGAAGACTTTGGCTTAAAGCGCGTTGAGACGCCACCGAAGAAAGACGTGCGATAGCAAATTCAAATTTCAATCGACCTCAGGGGGAATTACAACACAGACGTGCTGCGCTGATTCGAATACTGTTAAGGTATTGTCGAGCGGTTCTAGCGTCATGATGCTCTATCGCGCACTAAGAATTTGGATAGTGCTTACCGCCGCCTTTCTGGCGATATGTTGTCTTGCAAACTATCACCTCCTTCGCCTGGACCAAGTATTCGATAGAAGTTCCGCTTCAGAGGTTGAACCGGAACCACCGAACTCGGCTTATCCATGCTCTTTCGACATTGGTCGGAGGTGCGTGGAAACACCCAAGCCGGTATCTTTTGGCGACATTCAAACCAGTTACATATCTCAAGCCGCGCAGCGGCAAAGTTCAGAAGCTCAGGTTATTGAATCGCTCTTATCTGATAGATTCAGCCCCTACAACGATGTGTATGTCGGCCTGCACACGTTGTGGAGCGCAGGAATGCTAGTGACAATGATTGAAAATACTTTTCAACTCGTCTGGAAATACAGAGGCCAGAGCTTCTCTACCGTTGTGATTCTCAGTACTTTCTTTGCTTCTAAGTCGCTTCGTCGATACCGAATGGCTCACTGGAAGAGTGCTGCCATAATCTGTCTGTCCATGACATTTTGGGGATTCCTGTTCGGTACTGATGAAATTTTCGTTGCGGTTAATAGATTTGTTGCTAGAAACGTTTACCCTCTTCTTGACGAACTGGAGTTTAGTCAAAATGCCGAGTGGCAGCGGCACAAGGGGCGTTATCGTTCATGAGTTTCTAGGTTTCCGCAAGCCAGCGGGCGGCGCTCTTGCCGGCCCAACGACCGCTAGCGACGCAAGCCGTGAGCAGATAGCCACCGGTGGGGGCTTCCCAGTCGAGCATTTCACCGGCGACGAAAACTCCAGGCATCCTTTTAAGCATCAGGTTTCTCTCTACTGAATCAAAGCTGACACCGCCCGCAGTGCTAATTGCTTTGTCCAGTGAATGAACTTTCTGCGTTGTGATTGGGAGTGATTTGATTGCTTTCGACAGGGCATGTGAGTCTGCGAACTTTTCTCGTTCGATAATCTCATACAGAAGTGCTTTCTTAAGAGCGTTGTTGCCTAGGACTGTTTGAAGGTGGCGTGATATTGAACGTGAACCGCGCGGCTTGCTTAGCTCTTTAAGAACTTTATCCATTGTTCTTCCCGGCAGCAGATCGAGGAAGAATGTTGCCTTGCCATTTTCGTTAATTGACTCGCGAATACGTTTTGAAAACCAGTAAATCAAGCTGCCTTCGATGCCGTAATCCGTAATGAGAAGTTCACCTTGTTTCGTCTCTGTGCTGCCGTTTACATCTGTAAATGTCAGTGATACCGCTTTTAGTGGCTCATGCGAGAATCGTTCTCGCATGTGATTCGTCCAGCCGATGTCGAATGCACAGTTAGCGGCTTGCCATGGTCGTACTGTTACGCCTTTGTCCATCAGGATTTGCGCCCAGGTTCCAGTCGAACCAAGCTGTGGCCAGCTGGCCCCTCCGAGAGCGAGAATGGTAACATCTGGTTTTGGTACTGAAACAGTTTCGACGCTCCTGTCGCGAGGATCGGATTTTGTTTCGAATATCAATGAATCGTTTTGTCCAAACCCAATCCATCGATGATTGTGGTGAAAACGCACACCGGCTGCGCGCAAACGGTGAACCCATGTCCTCAGCAGTGGTGCCGCTTTCATCTCTTTCGGAAAGACGCGACCTGATGTTCCAACGAAGGTTTCGATGCCCAGCTCGTGTACCCACTCTCGGAATGTATCGGGTGGAAAGTCTTCAAGAAATTCTTGCATGAATTTTTGACGATCTCCATACCTGGAGCAAAAGGCTTCAAACGGCTCGCTATGCGTTATGTTCAATCCGCCCAATCCGGCGCGCAAAAATTTCCGACCAATGGTCGGCATAGAGTCATATATGTCGACCCTCGCAACGGAGTCTATGAGAACTTCTGCCGCCATCAATCCGGCTGGGCCACCGCCTACAATGGCGACATTGGGACCCGAAGAATCGACGTTGAGGCTTTGCTTGGGAGGGTTCATCGGGAGCTCGATGTGCCGTGTTTGTAAGACCGACTATCCGGAGCTAGACATTGAAGCGGAAGTGCACCACATCGCCATCTGCCATGCGATATTCTTTGCCCTCAAGCCGCATGGTGCCCTTCTCCTTCGCTACTTTCTCCGAGCCGGCCGTGATGTAGTCATCGTAGCCGATGATTTCTGCGCGGATAAAACCACGTTCGAAATCAGTATGGATTATGCCTGCGCATTGCGGCGCTGTCATGCCTGATTCGAAGGGCCATGCGCGAACTTCCTTTTCGCCTGCGGTGAAATATGTTTTTAAACCGAGTTGATCGAAGGCTAGTTTGATCAAACCATTTACGCCGGAATCGCTCACTCCAAGACTGTCGAGATAGTCTTTGCGATCTTCTGGAGTGAGAGTTGCAAGTTCTGCTTCAATCGCTGCCGAGATGACTGCAACTTTGCGGTTTTCAGAAGCCGCATGCTCTCTAAGTTTTGCGACGTATTTGTTCCCGTCTATATTTGCCAGGTCCGATTCTGCGACATTGGCGACATAGATTAGCGGTTTAGTTGAAAGCAGTTGCATCTGTGGCAAAATTTCTCTTTCTTCGTCAGTGAGCGAGTCTATAGGCGGCGGCTCAACTGCCTGAATCGACGGCAATAGCTTCGACAGCAATTCGTGTTCGAGCGCAGATCTCTTGTCACCTTGTTTTTTTTGCTTCGCCAAGCGATCCAAACGTTTTTCAATCGAAGAGGAATCTGCCATGGCTAGCTCGATGTGGATGGTTTCCAGATCTCGAATCGGATCGACTGCACCGTCAACGTGAACGACGTTTTCATCTTCGAAACAACGTACAACGTGAACGATAGCGTCAACTTCTCTAATGTGCGCGAGGAATTGGTTGCCGAGACCCTCGCCCTTGCTGGCTCCGCGCACAAGACCAGCGATGTCGACGAACTCGAATGCCGCGGGAATAACTTGTTGTGGATTGACCATCGACGTCAGTTTCTCAAGCCGGTTGTCGGCCACTTTTACGATGCCGACGTTCGGGTCGATTGTGCAGAACGGATAGTTTGCACTTTCGGCTTGATATGTGCCGGTCAACGCATTAAAAAGCGTTGATTTACCAACGTTGGGAAGTCCTACGATTCCAGCCTTAAGCATGACGATATTCCTTATGTCCGCGGCAGTGCCGTGTTTGGCGCAGCGCTGTGCCCGCACCGTTCCATTGACAAGGGTGCGAAACCTGTAGTGTCGCACGTTTGCCGGAAAACTTCGATAAATCCGCCAGTTTTGCAAACGAATTGTAGCGCTTCAAGATCAGTCCAAAGGACGATTTTTTTGGATTGTGATCGGAATAGTCTTTAGCGCGTAACAACTCAAAGTTGTTCCGCAGGGAGCAACTTCTAAATGGAGTTGATGCAGACGGTTAAGCAGAGACGGTTTCACGCTTGACCTCAAGTGGCCGAAACACCTGCCAACCGGCGTCCGGAGGAATGAATCAGATTTATTATGGAAACTTTTTTGCTATCGTTTTTGGGGTTCTACATCTATCATGCGCTCGGAATCACACTCGGCTACCACCGCTTGCTGTCGCATCGCTCAATCAAGATTCCGCTCTGGCTGGAGTACCTGGTTGTATCCGGCGGCTATTTGACTCTTGAAGGTTCGCCGATCTTTTGGGTGGCTACTCACCGCTTGCACCACAAATATTCAGACAACCCGGGAGATCCGCACTCGCCGCTCGACGGCATGTGGCACGCATTTATCTCCTGGATGTGGAAGCCGAAAGTCATCATCACAGCCGAGGACAGCAGGAGAATCGTTCCGGACTTGTACCGCGATCCGGTTTATCGCGCGTTGCATTGTGGACACAGTCAATGGGAAGGACCTCTCTGTCTGGCTATCGGGATTCTTTTCCGCGTCGCGATTTTCTTCGCGTTCGGTCCAATCGTACTTGCCGGAAATCTGGCGGCCACTGGACTGGCATTCCTGGCACCGTTGCTCGTAAACACTATTTCCCACCTACCGCAATGCGGCTATCAAACATACGAAAGCAACGATGGAAGCCGAAACGTCTGGTACGTTGCAGCACTTTCTATGGGAGAGGGATGGCACAATAATCACCACGCCTTTCCGCAATCAGCCCGTCATGGTCTGGCAACCAGAGAGATTGACCCGACCTGGATCGTGATTCGAGTATTGAGTTTTCTTGGCTTAGCATCACACATTCGCTTGCCCAGCGAGAAATCCAAACAGGCTCGTTTGATAGTGAAGTCTCCTGCGGAGTGTGCCGAAACACAACAACTTCGCAGAACGGCAGCCGCGAGCGTGAAGCAAAACGTTGAATCCGAAAGGATGAGTGAGTTGCCGGAAAAAGTCATCCGTAAGGATGAGGTTGTGCTTCACTAAACTCACTAAAATAGCAACGTTCGAAACTAAGAGCTTTTCTTGCCTACAGTCAATCAGTCTTCGCAAGTCGCCGAGTCTTCGACATGCAAGACTGATTGACACTTAGCAAACGAAGGAGGCAACTATGTTTTTCAGATACAGAGAACTGAAGAAGCTTCTTTATGTCGGTCAAACCCTTTTGGGTGTTCTGTTCGTCGTCCTCGCGTGGTTTCAATTTGGCGCGTCAATGAACGCTGCGGAGGGCATCCTCAATTTTATTGTCGCGCTCACGCTGTTGGTGGCAGGTTTCCTTTGTATCTTGTTTGGACTGGATGCCTATTTACTTCGGGGAGAGGCTGATATCTGGTATTAGCTAAGCGAAAAACATCCGGTTCTGCGAGCTTTGCGACAGGCGCTCAATAGTAACGTAGTAATATAGATCAGCGACCGTTTGTTTGGTGCTGAGAAATGCGACGCGCGCTCCCCGTTTTTTTAATTGTCGGATCAGCTTTGATCTTGAGCGGTTGTGGTGGCAAGAAAGAAACAGCTGCCAGCGGTTCGCAGAAAAAGCATTCAGGTCATGAAGATGCCGAACTAGATCGCATCGTCTTTACTCCAAAGAAGCTTTCGTTCAAACAAGCAATAAAAAAATACGGAACCAAGTTGCGAAACTCTCCGCGAGAAGATTCCGTTATGTTGACCGAAGCGGGAAAGCTTGCCGCCGATGTCGGCGATAACGAAGCGGCTGAGATGATGCTCAGTGAGGCGATTTCGTTGAATGATAAAAACGCTACCGCATATCATCTGCGGGGGCGGGTTAGATGTAACGCAATCTCGGGAAAAGACCAAGCCGCATTGGAAGATCTGAAGAAGGCTATCGCTCTCGGCTACCCAGGACCTGAACCGTACATCGTTCTAGCCCGACTGTACGACAGCAGTAAACAGCCCGATAAGGCAATCGAGAGTCTTACAACTGCAATGAAGCTTTCTCCCGATCTAAAAGACTTGTACAAAGCGCGAGCGGTTATTTATGTTTCAATCGGCGAAAAAGAAAAAGCATTGGCTGATTACAAACAGCTAGCCAAGCTGGATCCGGAGAGTCTAGCTTGCTACTTTCAGCAAGGGCAAGTTTTAGAGTCCATGAAAAAGTATGATGAGGCATGTGCGGTTTACAAACATATGTTGACGCTTGATGAGACTACAGCCAAAGTTCCATTAAAAGCGATTGCGTATAAAAGACTAGCGGCTTTGCGAGGAGAAAGCGGTCACCATAAGGAGGCGATCACGTATCTGACAGAGGCTGCTAAATTCGATGTGGAAGACGATGAGCCGCTTCGAATGCGCGGTTTAGAATACATGAAGATGAAAAACTATGATAAGGCCGTGGAAGATTTCACTGAAGCGATTGAGACGGTGCCGGAATCAGGCAGTAATTTTCTCGCGCGTGCGGAAGCGTATGGCAAGCTCGGTAAATCTGAACTCGCTGCGAGGGATCGGGCTGAGGCGAAGAAGCTGAATGAGGCTCCGGCAGAGCGACCTATGTTTGAGATGAAGTGATATACTTCTTGCGGCGATCTTTCAATACCACTGCCACCCAGTTCGGAGGTTGTTATATGGGCACTGGAACTGTTTCCGCATGCGCGATTTCGGCGGAGCAAGCTTACGATATTGGAGCGGAGTCTTTCTATTACTTCTATCCTCTAGTCCTTATGGAAGTCACACGTCGGCAGACGACTAACGCGCCCGCAGGGCAGCGACCTGGGTTTGGCCCTATGAATGCCTTCTCCCATATTCGCGCCTACCCTGATGCGGATTTTAAAGCAGTTGTGCGACCGAACTTTGACACGCTGTACAGCTCTGGATGGCTGGACTTGACGCAAGAGCCAATGATTGTCTCCGTTGCTGATACGGCGGGGCGCTACTATTTGTTGCCAATGCTCGATATGTGGACTGATGTGTTTGCCGCCCCGGGCTGGAGGACGTCAGGAACCAGTGCGCAGCAAATAGCAGTTGTTCCCCCTGATTGGAGTGGCACGTTGCCGTCAGGTGTGCAGCGTGTTGACGCGACATCAGCCTACGTGTGGGTAATCGGGCGGATCAAGACCGACGGTCCCGATGACTATAAGGCCGTTCACGCGATTCAGGACTCGTTGACAGTAACTCCTCTCTCCGCTTGGGGCGGGCAGCCGAAGCCGATTGAGCACAAAATCGATTCCAGTATCGATATGAAAACGCCTCCGCTTGAGACGGTTAACGCGATGCCGCTCGATGAGTTTTTCAGCCTCGCAGGTGAGTTGTTGAAAGTTCACGCACCTCACAAAACCGACTGGTCATTGATTGCCAGATTACGCGGCCTAGGTCTTGAAGCCGGCAAATCCTTTGACCTCAAAAAGCTGGATGGAGCGCTGCTTAGCGAATTCTCTCGCGGTGCGCAAGACGCATTGAGGAATATGGGAGCCCTGGCAAAAACCACCGGGCGTCCCGTCAATGGTTGGGCGATGAATACCGACACAATGGGAGTGTACGGTAACTTTTACATGAAGCGAGCCATTGTTGCGCTCGTCGGCTTGGGCGCCAACCAGGTGGAAGATGCGATTTATCCTTTGAACTTTGCGGATGCTGATGGTCAGCCGCTTACCGGTGACAAGAAGTACGTTTTGCACTTCCCTGCGGATCAGATTCCTCCTGTGAATGCGTTTTGGTCGTTAACGATGTACGACTCCAACGGTTTCCAGGTTGCGAACGTTCTCAATCGATTTGCCGTGAGTTCCTGGATGCCGCTCAAGAAGAACGCGGACGGTTCCATCGACTTATACATTCAACATGAGTCGCCGGGAGCCGACCTCGAATCCAATTGGCTGCCCGGACCTGCCAGCGGTGAGTTGGGTGTCACGATGCGCCTCTACGCTCCTCAGGGGCGCGCGCTTAACGGCAAGTGGAATCCGCCGCCAATACGCAAGGCTTAAATCAGGTTTTTGAAAACCGTGTCAGCCGGTGTCACCGTATCTGGTGGCACCGGCTGATTTGTATAATCGAAGTCTCGGGGATGAAGTTTCTGGGACGAAATTTTGGATTAAGAACTTTGGGTTTCTCAAGGAAACTTTGCTTTGGGTTTTATCGCGAAAAAATTTGCCGAAACCCTGGCGAATGGATCAAAATTCTTGAAGCTTGCGACGTTTTAAAGTAAGCACTATGATGGGTTCATGATATTCAAGAGAAAACAGCTGTCGCTAGCTATTGCTGCACTTGGGTGCTGTCTGCTCCTTTTTGCGGTTGGTCTTAGTTTCGGCATGAAGGACCGAGATAACTCCGGACCGCTCATTGAGAAACGCATACGCGTTATCCCTCCGCGATACGGACATGATCCGGTCAGACCGGAAACAGTCGCGATGGCAAAAGACGTTCTGCTGAAATTGCCTCCAAAAGTTTATAACATGCTGCAAGAACAAGGTGCTTCAGTCAATCTGGCGCCGAATATCGAGGATAACTGGCCTGATTCCGGCGATGGTTTGAAACCGGGCGCGCCGCATATGACAATGGGCGAGGAGGGTGGTCGCTGCTACGGGCGCGATATCTGGCTGTACGAGGCGGAAAAAATTCGTGGGAGCAAAAAGCTGAAGCCGGCGCGCAGTGTATCTAAGATTCGGCAGGCAATGTACCAGATTATGGGTCATTGCATCAACGATTCAATGGGAGGCTTGACCAAGAATCCGAAGCTCAGAGAGCTCTACGATCAAGATTTCAATGCTCTGCCGGATGATATCAAAGAGAACTACAGTTCTGAAGATGAGACCGCCGATCAATCGCGCGATATGACGTGTTCCGAGATCATCGGAGTATTGCTCGGAGGCAGACCATATTCGCATCAAGTCAATATTTTGGAGAACTTTCCGCTCACCACTGCTTATTACAAAAAGCGTTTAGAACTACGGTAAATTGTTGCATCGTATATGGTGTCAACTACAAAGGATGTGCTCGCATGATCTTGAGAAAGAAACAACTTACGCTCGCGATTGCTGCAATTGGTTGCTGTCTGGTTCTATTCATGTTTGGGCTGGGTTTTGGCCTGAAAGATCCGCCGAACAAGGGACCTTTGATAAACGAGCGCATTCGAGTTATCGCTCCGAAGTTCGGGCATGCTCCGGTCCGAGCCGAGACTGTTGCGACGGCAAAAGACGTCCTCGAAAAACTGCCGCCTAAGGTTTATAACCTTCTTGAGCAGGGCGGTGCTTCTATCAATCTAGCGCCTAACATAGAGGACAATTGGCCGGGATCTGGTGATGGATTGAGACCTGGCGACCTCGACATGACAATGGGTGAGGAAGGGGGACGCTGTTACGGACGCGATGTTTGGGTTTATGAAGCAAAGAAGGTTCGCGGCAGCGAAGAACTCAAACGTCCTCGGTCCCAAGAAACGATCCGTGGGACATTGTGTCAGATTCTCGGTCATGCGATCAATGATTGCATGGGTGTGATGACCAAGAACGATGAGCTTACACGTTTGTACAATGAAGATCTCGACAATATCCCGGCGAGCAAAGAAGATGAATACGTCGAGGAATTGAATAGAAACCATGACACGCGTGCGCTTGGTTGTTCGTCAATTATCGGAGTCCTCATTGGAGGACCGGATTGGCATGATGGGTTGCTGAAGGACTTCCCGAGGACGACTGCTTATCTAAAAAAGCGGTTGGAGATTCGATGATTTGTCTGCTATGTTGCCCACGCGTCCAGGCGCTTCAGCTCATCATTGAGGTTCAATTCGTTTAAAATAAACCGATACTCGCCGACGGCTTCGGGGGCCATGGTGCCGTTTCTTATCTGGGAATAGTTGTATCGCATCCAGAACTTCATGGCTTCGCGGTAGCGTTCAAGAGCCTTGAGATAATTGGTTTTTGCCTTCGACTTTTCGCCAGCATTCTGCGCTCGCTTAGCGATTTCCAGATAACATTTGCCGACATGCTGAATATTTTCGGTGAGCAGGGTTTCGTCGCGCAACTGCTGTGCCGCGTCTTTCGATTTCTTATCCGCATCAACTCGTTCTCTGTAAGTTGCGATGCCGAACTCGAGAAGCGGAGCGGCTTTCTCGAATTCGCCTTTCATGAAATATTGATATGACTTTGCGTCCAGACTCGTCGCTTCTGAGAATGAATCGCTAGTCTGATTATTCAGTCGAGTGTAGAGCTTGAGTCCTTCGCTCAGGAACGCTCCTGACACGCCCATAATCACGGCAATAATGGCGGCAATTATGAAGGCTCTTCTGGTAGGGACACGCTTCTCCGCGAATCGCTTTCTCAGCCTTGCGCTTGGCGGTTTTCGATTAGCGATATTCTCCAGATCTCGTTTTAGATCATAAATTTTCTGATATCGATCTGCCGGATCTTTTTCAAGGCACTTTTGAATGACAGCGTCGAAGACTTTTAAATGCGGGAAGTTGGGAAGGCGCGTCGATACCAATGGCGGCTCGTAGTTCATATGCTTCAAGATTATTTTGACTGGATTATCTTCCGCAAAGGGTTGGATTCCTGTCAGCGCCTCATACATGACACAACCGAGCGCGTAGATGTCTGAGCGGGCGTCCTGTGGATTGTTCTGGCACTGCTCAGGCGACATGTAGAGCGGGCTTCCGAAGACGTCTCCGGTTTGCGTCAGATTCGTTTTGCTAAAATCGGCGCCTTCGCTCGGCAAAACCTTGGCGATTCCGAAGTCTAGAAGACGAACGCACTCTTCTCCGGATTCGGTCTTCTTGAGCATGATGTTGCTTGGTTTAAGATCGCGGTGAATAACGTTGGACTTGTGTGCGTAGTCGAGAGCGGTGCACGCTTGAATAAAAACATTCAGGGCGCGCTCGAAACCCAGCGGACCGCTGCTTTTAAGCGAATCAGACAAACTGACTCCGTCGATGAAATCCATGAGCATGTACGGCACGTTTGCTTCGGAACGACCGCCGCCGTACACATGCACCAAGTTCTCGTGAGATAGATTCGAAGCCGCCCTAATCTCTTGCTCAAAACGTTTTACAGCTTGTGCATTTTCTGCCAATTCCTGACGAATTACTTTGGCGGCAAGAAAGCATGCAAGGTCTTTATCATAGATTTTGTAAACCGCGCCCATTCCCCCGCGACCGAGACACTCGTGGACTTCATAACGAGCGCCAAGGTCAGGTAGCCCGTCAAACGACGAATCGCTAAGACCGCCTTCCGGCGAACTCGGTGTGGTCTTCAGAACGACCTTTTCCTTTTCCGTTTGATAATCCGACAATGGGCAAACCCTTTAGCTCTTTCTATGTTCTTCCCGTTTTAAGGTATTCAAAGCCGAGCATCGACGTGACTACTCTTGTACTTTATTTGGTTGCTCTGAGGACTTTTTGAAAACGTAAGCGCTTAGAGGGTTCAGCGAAATTTCAGCGGATAGTTTTGGGTTAATTCGCGAAGAACAGGAGCGCGCAAGAGGCGCAATAGACAAGGCAAATCGCAATCGCATCGCCGGCGAGGAACCAGAATTTTTTTTCTGAACGGTACGTAAGCCCGATCACAACGATTGCCAGGGCTATGCTTGCAAACAGAGCTGTCGCGGAGTTCGTGAGTGATACGCTGCGCAGAAGTGGTGCCTTCGTGTAGCATGCATCTATGATCGAAAGAATTCCGATGTTAAACAGGTTGCTTCCTAGTAAATTGCCGACTGCCATATCGAAAGCACCCATGCGAGCGGCTGCAATCGACACAGTAATTTCCGGCAAAGATGTAGTTATGGCTATGAATGATGTGCCGATAAAGCTCTCACCCATGCCGGTTTGAGCCGCTATCTGCTCGCCGATGCCAGGGAGATAGCATGCCGCAACCACGATGAGAAGAGAATTTAGCAAGAACATGCCCAAAATGTATGTCAAACTTTTTTGAGTGTTAGCGGTCGCTTCGACTACCTCTTCCACGAATTCCGAGAGTCGGCCCTTCTCGTAGTCATAGATGAGTCGCATCGCAAGCAAATAGATTAGTACGAAAAGAATGCTCGCAGGATCAAGGGAATTTAGGGCGGTAATGGCTGGAAAGTGTTTTCCAAAAACAATGTCGATTGACACCAATGAAAGCAGAATTATCCCAAAACCGCACGAGATCATGTGTCCCTGATGCACCATATGCGATACCGGGCGGTGTCTGGAAAGCAGATCTAAGATGGCGATCACCATCATGTTGAACATGCAACTACCAATGGTGCCACTTACTGCCATGTCGGGAAGATCGTTCAGGGTGACCGAGCTAACTCCGGTGATGAGTTCCGGCAGTGAGGTGACTGTTGCAAGTAGAACTAGTCCGATCCAGTTCTTGCCAAGTCCTGTTTTCTCGGCAATTGCGTCCCCATAGATGCTCAGCCTACTGCCTGCGTAAAGAATTACGCCCGCGCAAAGTGTAAATTGGATCCAGATATTCATCAACGAAAGATTCCCTTCGGGATTTGCGATGATCGCAAAAGTACTGTTTCAGAATGGTTTCACTGAGCAGTCCTGCGCGATGTTTATCGCCATAAAGATAACTCCTTTGACAACATTCGGCTCGACATTTAATAGAAGAAAAACGGATTCGACCTTACCGTCCGGTGTTGGCGCCAGATTGATTATCTGTCGGCTGCGGCAGCTGTTTCACTGCTTGTTGTTGTTGTTGTTCCTGCTGCAACTGCTTCGGTTGCTGTTGCTGCTGGACTTGAGGCTGCTCCGTTGAGTCTGGACCCGAGGGCGTCTGCTGTTCTGCTGGTCTCGAATTTCCTGCGGAAGAGTTCTCCGTAGTAGGTTCAGTTTCTGCTGACGTTGTTTGATCGGGCTCTACAGGTGAATTGCCGCTGTTTTGATTATCAGTTTGCTCGGGTGGGATTGAATGCTCCACAGTAGTCGCATTTCCATCGGTCGCAGAGACCTCTGATTGAATTTGAGTAACAGGAATTATTTTCAGTTTGAACTCGATCGGTATGTTCAGTTCCTTTACCAGAAATTCTCGAACAAGAGTGACCTGGCGCTGTGTAATTGGTTGCTCCGGTGCCATCACAGTTGCGGACACTATCATTGGCTCCCTAAAACGCTCGACTTTTACAGAATCAAGTTGGACATCCTTGAACGTCAGGGTTTTCTCCTTGAGAATGTATTTGATATTTGCGCTTATCTGGTTTTCAACGACCAGTTCGCGCATACTAAATCCAAGTGGAATAATAAGAACCAGACTTACGAAGGCTGACAACGCTAAGCCCTTAGTCGCCTGATGCAGTGGTGTGTATCCGAGCAAGAGAAAAACGATTGCTCCGGCAACTGTGATCCCGACAAGGTTTGTTGCATATAGCAGTAACGCTCCGAATGATACTGTTATAGCACCGAATGCGATACCAATTCCTACGACACTTAGCGGAGGGACAAGAGCCACAGATATTGCGACTCCTGCAAGTGAGTCGCTCAACTTTTCGTTGGTTTGGCAATAAGCACCGATCGCACCTGCTGCGATGGCGACTCCCATGTCGAGCAAGGTCGGATGCGTTCTGCTCAATATCTCGGGAGTCAGCTCCAGTGACCGAAAGATGAGACCAAGAATTGCCGACAAAATCACACCCAGGATAGTTCCAACCGCAAGAGTGATCACGGCGCGAGCGATAAGGCGGCTATCTCCCGTCAGGGTCCCTAGCGACAGACCAACCAGCGGTCGCATCAAAGGCGCGATGATCATGGCGCCGATTATCACGGCTGGACTGTTTTGAAACAAACCGAGGGTAGCAATTACTGTAGACGCCGACAGGAGCATCAGAAACGAGGTGGTCAACCGGCTCAAATCTTCCAGGCGACGCTGTAGCGACGAGAGACCAGGTTCTGATACGTGTCTGAAGAAAGGTGGCATTTCGGTTCCAGTAGCGGGCGGGCTTAATAGGCGTGATATCCAGTTGTTCGGCCTTCGGCATTCTTCTGCGCTCTTTCGTTTGGTTTCGACCGACGAGCGACTGCTCTCTTTCAAGGACCTTCCTCAGGTCTACTGTTCTCGCCAGGGTATTGTTTTTTTGCTTCAGGAGGTCTCAGATGCTTTAACTCCTTGCGCCTGAAGATTTCGAGTAAGGTTACCTCATTTAGACATTTACAAGCAAGGTGGACTAAATCGATTCCGTTGATTCCGTTACACCACTAAGCGAATTCCGCTCCCAGGCAACCTTCGTGAAGAGAGCGGTTTCTTGTTTGTTCAACACCGTTACTTGCTGACTAAAAAGACGGCACCGCAGGTAGTGGCGACTGTTTGCTTTGCATGCAAAATGTGGCACCGTTGGCGGTTTTTGTGCTATAATGGAGATAGAGGAGAAAAGTCTTTCGCTCCGCGAGTTTCGCTTGCGGACAAAACTCGCATTGGAGGTGAGTAACGCGGAACGGGCTGCATACTGAAGGAGGCGAGATGCTGGTTAACGAAAAAATGATGAGCTTGCAAGACTTGCTGGTGGTGTAGTTCTCGGGTAACGCACCGACATAAATTGAGAGGGATTCAGGGATCACGGTTGCTCAGAGAGCGCGAGTGATCCTTTCCTTTAGTACTTTCAAAAATTAACTGCACCGAATTCGGTATCGATGACCTCGCTTCGTTGCTGTTGTAGATTTCTAACTGGATGTGATACCAGGTGGACTTCTGGGGACCATCGTAAACTTCCATAACTAACAGCCCACTGTCATCGGGCTGTGCAATTATTCGTGCGGATTTTATCAGATCGTAGGGAATCTCAGTTATCTTCTCATTTGCCGCTTGTCGCAGCTCGTTTGCATCCAGCTCTGTAACAGGCTTTTTGAATTTAAACTGTAAAATCCGCTGATTAGTGAAAGCTGTAATGCTTCTTTCTGTTTTTCTGAAAAGGAACCAGCAAAAGGTTACAAAACAAAGTTCGGCTATGGCGAAGATCGCAGCTGAACCTAAAAGTCTCTGTTGCAAGTCGTATACCTCTGCGCCCTTCGTCGGGTGAAGAATACCGATGGCAAAAATCAGTGCGAACAGTGCCGCTGTGCCTTGCCAGAGCTCGCCTATTCGCGCGGAGGAGGACCGTCTCTCGTGGGAAAGGTAAGCGAGGCTCTCTGTCTTCAGCAGCTGAGATTGCACAAAGTTTTTAAAATCGGAGTCGGTTAGCATACAACCATTCTTGCAGTTTCTCCAAAATACACAACCGGCTGTGAATGTTGCTCGCGCAAATGATTTGCAAAGTTGGCGAAAAAGGGCATGACAAGCCGTTTTGCGTGCTACTTCAAGGGAGAAGATTTATACAAAGTTCGAAACGTTCGCGGCGCACAGCTGCGAGTCTAAGTTTGTTCAAGGAGGATCGCATGAAAGGTTTGAATTTACTGCTCGCTGCAGCAGTGATAGTTGGTTTCACAATTCCAGCCGCAAATGCCGCACCGGATAACTTGCGCCATTCGAGCGCTAAGGGCGGCATTGGCGACAGAGCCCGAACGGGTGGGAAGGTGGATGTGCCGGTAGTTAGACCAGTACGGAAATACTACTACGAGAATAACCCGTATTACGGCAAGTATTACCGAACCCATCAGTATCGCATGAAGCATTATGATGGAGACGGCAACGTCGACTAGTTGGAATCAAAATCAGCTGAAAAGTAAGGGGGAGGATAGCTCCCCCTTTTGTTCAAAACTTGTTCCGTTTAGTTGATCTTTTTCACAGTACCGGACGAAACTTCCAACACTCGTTGCTGGCGGATTCGGAGAATGTCGTCCAGCACCTCGCTGGCTGACTGGTAGCGAGCTGATGCTTCCAATGCCGTACACTTTGCGAGAAGCGGATTAAGGTTCGCGCCAGGTTGATTTTCACCCTTGATTTTGGAAACCTCTAGAGGCGTAGGATCCTTTCCCGTCAGGAGGAAATAGCAAGTGCCGCCGAGCGAATATATATCACTTTGTGGAACTGCCTTCCCGCGCAATTGTTCTGGCGGCATGTACGATTGCTTGCCGACCATCGTGCCTGTCGCGGTCCCGACAAAAGCATTTGCTGCACCGAAATCGATTAGAACCAATTGACCATCCACTCGAAGAACCAGGTTGTCCGGAGTGAGGTCTCGATGGATGACTGGCGGTTCTTGAGAATGCAGGTAAACGAGAATCTCGCAGATTTGCTGGGCCCAATTCAGAACAAAATCTTCAGGTTGCGGCCCGCGCTCCTTCACGAATCGCCTTAAGTCAAGCCCATCTATGAACTCGATAACCTCATAATGATGATCTTTTTCGACAAAGTGGTCCATTACTTTGGCAATATTGGGATGGTCAAGAAGGCTTAAAAACATCGCCTCACGATTGAACATTTCAATTGCCTTGGCTTTTAGAGCTTCGGGAGTGTTTTTAGGTATCACTGCTTCTTTGACAATTATTTGATTGCCCTTCGAATCTCGGGCTGAGTAAATTGCTGCAGAACCGCCGCATGCAACTAATTCAGTTATTTTAATTGAGCCGTTTCTCAGTTCGTCCGCGGGCGCTAACGGCACGAAAAGTGTCGGAGAATAGCGCGCTGAAAACTCTTCATCCCAGAGGCTCGTGAAGCTGTGAAAGTTCAGATGCTTAATACCAGATATGGTTGGGAATTCTAATGCCACCTCATTTAGTGCAGGCTCAATCACCGCATGCGGTGCGTTTGTGACAATCGCGTAAACCAGCTTCTTCAAATCTAGCTGATTGATTTCGCTGAGCTTTATGTGGGCGCGTATCGGATGGTCCATATGTTCGTCCTGAAAATTCAAAATCATTTGATTTGCAGAACCAACCTCGGGTGAGCTCTTTGCAAAGGTTACTCCGACCAAATGCGACCATCGCCAGGTTAGTTTATTCCATGTGAGCAAGAAGAACTGAGCCGGAAGAGTTATAGTCGATTGGCGAAGAATGAGCTTTTTGTTTAAAACGATGACCAGCATTGCGATATACGAGCAGAAGAGCAGTACACCGATGGCAACGCTGATTACCGCAAAAAGGTTCCCTGAAAATTCGTGAAGCCCGAGCGACATTTTTAAGTAGATGTAAAACCCTGCAAAAGGCAGGCAGGGCCAGGTCATCTTCAGCAGAACTATACCGGCTCGTTCGTATGGTACCTTCAAGGCAATTCGAAAGCTGCCGCCGTTATCGTTTGAGAAATCAATTTCTTTCAGTTCGTCAGATGCGCTCAAGTTGAGACCTCATTTGTTTAAGATCTAGAAGTCTTTCTTCAAAGCTGAACTTGGTAGCAGCAGATACAATCCTATTCATCTCAACGCTGACGGTCTTCACGGATTCAGCGGGATGACTTTCACTAATAGGCTCCGGATCGTCTCCTGTTAACAGAAAATGCAATGTGCAAGCGAGGGCATATGTGTCGCTCGATTCATTCAAAATACCTTTGAATTGTTCTGGCGACATATATGCGTGTTTGCCAACTACGGTATTAGTTTTGTTTCTCGTGAGCTCTTGTGATGCATCAAAGTCCATCAACTTTACTGCACCACTTTTGTCGATCATGATATTGTCGGGCGTGACATCTCCATGAATGATTGAGGGAGTGAGCCCATGAAGATATGAAAGAGCATCGCACAGTGACACTCCGATTTCTGCGACTCTAGATTCTTGAAGCGGACCGCATCGTGCGACGAGCTGGCGCAGCGTCTCTCCATCGATATACTCGATGACGAGGTAGCCGCGCATATCTTCGATGAAGAAATCGTAGAGCGAAACGATCTTGTCACTGGAAATGCGTCTCAAAATGGCGACTTCTTTAATTAGGCCATCTGTCGCCTTCTTTAATCCTCGGTCGGTCGCCGGTAGGATAAGCTCCTTTATCACTACTTGTGGTGGCATATTGGGAACTTCCGCATGCGGCAGGACGGATGCAAGGTACGCTGTTCCCTGTCCTCCGCCGCTCAGAATGCGCTCAATCTTGTAGCTGTTATTCAGGATTGTTTCTTTTGGAATGGCATGGTCCTGTCTCAAACGTTTGGTCGATTTACTTGAGCTCATTCCTGAAAGCCAGAGTTCAGTGTATGTTGCAATCGATTCCGATTTTGTCAGCTTCGCATCTCCCCTGATTTCCGCATGGGGAGCCCAGGTTCGCACGCATGAGATGAGAGTCGTAGAATCCATCTTGTCGCAAACATCCTCCCAAAGAATCAGCACGTCAGATTTATCCTTGAATTGGAAGTAGACGTAATTCGGAAAAATACTCAACGTTCGTTGACGAATCTCTACCTTCGTTACCCAGTCCCAGGGCATGATTGCGTTGAGACGGCGATCTTTGATATCCAGCCCCTTTGCTTTCAGTTCAAGATCAGACCTCGGAAAGGTTGTATCGTTGCGCGCAAGGTTGTACATCAGCAAACCTCCGACCAGCATCCATTGAAGCTTCGGCTCCAATCCGAGTTTCGTTGATAGAACGAGCCAAGCAAGTGTGGAAAAGAACAATGCGCTTACGAAGATTGCTCCAATGCTGTCAGAACTGGCCAAACTAGCTGGCGCGAGAATGGGGTATTTTTCTGTTTTCAGTTCGTCAGATTTCATCGTTCACTGCAATCGCGTCAAAACATCATCTTGAGTATGGCTTTAACGCGGCTGACTGTTTCTTCAACACGTGTAAGTCCACGACATCAATGCTGGTAAAGCCAGATGACTTTACCAGCATATAAGTCGTGGACCGAATTTGGTCAGAATATTTAGGGCGATTTCATATTCAGTTCAGTAAAGATTGTTCCGGGTCAGAGGACCGGGAGACCCCCTAACCCGGAAACTAGCTATGCATAGAGCAAATTGTCCGGACCTCGGAATTCGACTGAGTTGCCGAAGTAACGCGAATTCAATTCTTTTGCTCTCGCTATCATCAGACTCTTTTTCGCCTGGCAGCTCACATATGGATTTCCATCGTCTGTGAGTCTTTCTAAAATTGAAAGTGAAGTGCCTGGCGCCTCTGCAATTCCTAATCGCACATTGGGGTCTTCATCGGACGCCAACTTGCAGACGATCTCAAACGGTGTGCTGGCGTTTGTTGCGACTGCGATTCTTACATCTGCGCTCTTGTCTGCAGCCAGCGATTGCAATATTTCCAATGGTGTTTTTTCGTTTTCTGCTACGCGCATTCGTACCTTTTCGTACTTGCTGCCGGCCAAATCGTGCATGATTTTTTCTGGGCAGTCGCGCTTTCCTGCTTGAATGTATTGGCTAATGAACTCACAAGACATTCCAAACATTATCGAAAAACCTCCTTATGTCTATTTAGCTAAACCGGCATGATGTGCCGGACGAAGGAAAATAGCCATAGAGAGATGCGGCATCAACCGAACGATCTCCTGGCTCACATTGTTGGCGGACAGGCAGTCTCAAGTCTATTGAGACTGCCATGTTTTTAGCCACTCCCAGCCAATTGGCTGGTACAAAAGTCAGTCATAAGTTATTCAATTGTGTATTCGTTCAAGTATGCTCAAACCCTCCTCTTAAGCAGAATCTGGCTATTCGAAGCGAAGGAAATTGAATCCTTACTCTTTGAAAATATCAAAAAATTTTTTGAATGGGAAGTGTTTTTATGTTTTGTTTATAATTTCGCGGCGCCGCAACTGGACTAGGTTTATAGACGCCGTCTGGCGAAAAATCAGGCATTACATGAAACCCTGGCTTCTCAGTTTTTGCAGAGCATATGCCTCTTCTTTATCGTGTGCTCGGCCGGCTCTCTCGGATTCGGAACTCTGTTTGAGTTCTTCAATAATCTCTTCCACCGAAGTCGCTGTGGAAGGAAACGCGCCGGTGCAAGGAGCGCAACCCAGGCTACGATAGCGCATGCCATCGCGGGCGAAATACAGTGGAATTATCTCGATGGATTCACTCTTAATGTATTCCCAAATTGAGAGTTCATCCCAGTGGAGTATCGGATGAATTCTGAGATGAACATCCTTTGGCGTATGAAGATTGAAGTGGTTCCAGATTTCGGCTGGCTGATCTTTATATTTCCATGCCCCATCAGTGGATCTGGGCGATACCACTCGTTCTTTGCCGCGGGAGCCTTCCTCGTCGCGTCTAATTCCAACCAAAAGACCTTGAATGTTATGTTCTTTAACGGTCTGTTGCAGTGCCACCGTCTTTAGTGCATTGCAACAAGTTAGACGGCCAAGATGCGGGCCCATTCCTTCGGACAAAGCCTGTTTATTTTGACCGACTATTAGCTTCAAATCATGCCGTTTAACGTATTCGTCTCTCCAGGCTATCATGGACTCCGGCTCGTAGCTCTCATCTACATGCACAAGTGGCATAGGACAATTTCCCATGAATGCTTTTTTCACCAGATGAAGCAGTACCGTGGAATCCTTTCCCATTGACCATAGAAGCGCGAGGTCCTTTACTTTCGCATATGCTTCCCGAATGATGAAGATGCTCTCGTTTTCCATGTCTTTTAGAAGTCTGTCCATATCGAAGTTCAATCCTTTTTTATTGCGTTTTTCAGGGGTTGCAGCGCTGGCAATACATTGGGTCTAGACTGGTTACACCGTCACTCCGCGGTACCGTTTTTGAGTATTCACAGCGCGCGCAGCTATGTATCTCATGCGATGGAGACTCAGAAGTGCAGCCGCATTCGGAGCAATTTAGAAATCCGCTTACGGTGGTTTGTCCGAAACCGGGGCAACCACATTCGGTGCAGCTCGAACGGAGTCGGCGAGCCAGTTTTACGCCTAACTCACGTATGACACGCAGGCGAGTTGGATTCATATATGCGCGCATGTCTGTTTCCACTCGCGCCAAGCCGTCATTAGAAAGCGCCGCGCATTTGTCAATTGCTAATTTTAACGAACAGCGATCTTGAATCCCCTTGATAGTGCTGCTCTGAAAGTTTCCCAGGAGCCTGCCTAGTCTGTGAATAAACTTGATGCCGAGCTGGTTAGGTTTAACAATTAAACCGTGAGAAGGAAATTTAGCTTGTCGCAGAAAACTCTCAGCGTCCTCCAGCTTCCGGACTTCACAGAATGAGAAGTTTGTTTTTGCGGAAATTATGGTTTCTGAAAGGTGGAAACCATTAACATCATCTATCAGAACGATTGTCTCCTCGCAGCCAGCTATAAATGGAATATATGGATGGGCTCCGAAGCTGCCTTCCGTTGCTAGGCCAAGTTCCGAAGACCCTTTCCTCATTCCGAGTCGAGCTTTTTTTAAAGCCGTTTCCAGAGGTGTTCCTTTCCGCTCTATCTCTCCCGAGAAAGTCCCGAAGATATCTGTATCAACTTCTATCTCGCGGACCCTCAATCCGACTCCTGCCAGAAGGGGCAAAGCGAGCGCGGAAGCTTTCTTATGCTTTGTGGTCAGCGAGATGGTTTTTCCGAAGTATGGATGTTGCATTTGTCTGTCCAGCTCGGAGACCATTAGCTAAAGGATTAGCCGCAGTCTCTTCTTCTGTTTCTCCTGTTTCGGTGTTGATTTGATACCATTCTCCGTCCGGGTTTAACTCATAAAACCGCATCTCTTCCGGTTCTAGTGCGACCAGCCTTATCCAACGGTTATTTACGAGCTGAGCTATTTCGGAATGCTTTTGAAGAACCATTTCGATAGCGGAGCGCCGCGCTCGTATAATTGCCAGAAGACGCATTGGTTCATGACCGAACCCATCCGGAGAAGTTATTGATTGCAGAGGCAAGCCCAGGCGCAGGTCGCTTGCGGCTCCGCTCATCACACCGAAGTCACCTAAGACGTTGTGTACAGTCTTCGTGCCACTGCCGAAGTTTTCATTATCGACAGTTGAAAGGTAGTATTGCGCATTGATCCACTGCGCCACTACAAGCGGTGCTGTCATGATCAGTTCGAGAACACTGTTCTCTTTATCGAGATTGCAATCATATGAATGGAGGAAAACTCTACCTTCCAGGTCTGTATCAGATGAAATATCGCGAGGGGCCGCTATGAACGCCGCATTGCCTGCCAGTCCCCACTCCGGCGCGGTCTGTGCCCAATCACAAGCGCGCTCGAATGGTTCATTCAGCGGCGCGAAATTACTTTGGGGAAGTGTTCCGGAGCGTTTCTTCCTGACAGCGTTTCCAGATAGCTCCAGGTCCTCCTTGAGTCTCTCGATTATCTTTTGTTGTTCCTCATCGAGGGAATCCGGCTGGAATAATCTGACGTTATCGGTAGTGGTATCATGCTCGGCCGCGATAAAAACCGTATCTGGTTCTATATCTACCCCTTTCGTAGATAACACCGCTCTTACTGTTTTATCGTTGAGAATCTCTGCTGCCAGGCGAGCGTTAAAGATTCCTCCATTCCCTCCGCAAGCGCCGCAATCCAAAGATGACGCGAACGGGTTATTTACGGAGGAACTCTTATGCCCGCACAACACGATCAATTTACAAAAATGACTTAAACCGATCCCGTTGATTGCACCTTCGGCCAGACTGATTTTGTCTTGCAGCGAGAAGGACGACAAATCGAGTTCAGTGTCGACCGAGCCTGTAATGACCCTCTCAGCAGTCTGGATGAACTTTTTCGTTTGAGAAGGAAAGAAGGTTTTGGCGGCTAGCGGAAACGCGGAGTATAGACCCAGCAAATCAATCAAGCCGAATGCTCCGGCTAGATTACTCTTTACTTTCTTTTTTACATGGAGAGCTGATGCTTTCAATGCCTGCCAGCTTAGAATACGACCGTCGAGATTGAAACGCGCATTTTCTTTTACTTGCTTCTCTGGCTTCAACAGCACGGGACAGAGGTCAAGGGAGAAGGCACTGCCTAGCTCTTTCAATCGCATCGGCATTCCGAAAAAGCCTGCAAATCCATAGGTCGAATATGGTCCACGCTGTTCCAATTCTCTGCGCAGAGGCTCTGAACGAACGTCGATGCAGAACACTAACTGGCAATGATAGTCAGCGGTTTCCTTTGATGATTCAGGAACCAGTTTGGAAAGCAGTCGGTTGCGATAGTTTAATTCATATGCTTCCTGCCAGATGGGAGCGTAATCATCATCTGATTTCGGATCGCAATTGTTATTTTTAGAGGTCTCAGACTCCAGTATTGGTCTGATGAGACCAAGATCCTGGCTCTTGTAGTACCGCAGCGCGTGAAGTTTTGAGAGAACGATCTCGTAATGGAGTCTTATTGCGAGGTAGTCGCTTAGAAGATCATTGAGGAGATGGTCGGTTTGTTGCCACTTCAGATAACTCGCGAAACCTGGAAGTTGAATGAGATGCCGTCTGAAATACGGAGCAACATTCTCTCCGTGAATCTCCAGTTCTTTCAGTTGCAGTTCCAGTGCGGCTTCTGAATTCTCGGGCAGCGCCTCGACTGTTTTTCTGAAATCTTTAACGCCGTGCCACCACAACGATTGATCGTGGCGAGCCGACTGCTTCCAAAATTGATACAAGCTTCGCTTCTCAATTGGAGCCCATTGCGCTTGCGTCTGGTCCAGGAAGGCGCCGCACCATTTGATTAATTGCTTGTTTATAATTTCGACTATTCCTGTTTTACAAGTTCTGTCGAACATCTCGGAGAGGCTCAGTTGGCTTGGTTCCGGTTTAGCAGACCGGCGCTTCCTTCTGTGATGACGTCTGAACGCTTCGTTAAGGTCTGCCGGTGAAATTCTTCCGGATTCGTACATCGCCCTGTATTCGGAAAGCGGGAGAAAACCTCGTGCATCAAAAAGCTCCTTTGCTTTTCGCATCGCTTCCTCGAACGGGATGTTCTCGTATCCCTTCAGCGAGTTGCACGCAACAAAATTAGTGAGAGGGTAGAGCTGATTTATACAGCTCGCTGCTTCTGTAATTTCATCGCAGATGTTGAATGATCGAGATGCTGTAATGGACTTCATTATTTGTAGGCTCCCTTCTGGTTCTGTTCACTTCACTTCTATTACGCGCCATTCGTGAATCATCTTTTTTCACCTGCGCGCCGGTTGTCGAAGAGCGCCGCGGCTTCATCAACGTAGAAGCCGTTTAAGCTGTGGACATAAGCAGCTTCAGCGAATTCGCTCTTCCGTGCTAAAGCCTGGAAAACAGCGATGGTGGCAAAGGTCAGAAGAAATGCAGGGACCAGCCAGGCATTGATCTGCTGGTCGGCGTGAACAAACTCCTCTAACTTCAGGGCTGCCACTACTGATGGTATCGCCAGTGCGGCAATGCCGAGCGTGAACGCCATCAACACCGTAGGCTCAATTCTGTTTAGCGCTGGTACAAAACTGACCGCAGCAGCTCCTGCGACAAGAGTTGACATGATCGTCCATGTGGAACTGTCCGGTTCGACAGTGAGATAGCTGACAGCGACGGTGAGCAGTGCTATAAAAGCCAGAATCATGATGCTCTGACCGACGCCAGGAGCGCTTCCCGGATAATTGTACTTCCGCTTCACCAGACCCTCAGATACTGCGCTCCCGGACTGCAGAAATAAATGGCATTTGAACAGACCATGCGCGACCAGATGAAATAGCGCTGCTGAGACTGCGCCAGTTGCGCATTGGAGAGACATAAATCCCATCTGCCCGACAGTTGAATATGCGAGCTTTCTCTTAACGTCTGGCTGGGCTGCCATGCTGAGCGTGCCAATTATTGCAGAGATACCCGACCAGATGCCCCAGATGAGAAGCACCGCAGAGTACTCTTGCATAAGAGGCATGAATCTCCATGCCATAATCGCTGAGACGTTTACGACGCCGGCGTGCAGCAGTCCCGAGAGCGGTGTCGGAGCCTCCAAAGTGGCGAATAACCATCGATGAAAAGGAAAGAGTGCGGATTTTATACCGAAAGAAGCTATGAGCAGGGCGGTGACCAGGAGCCCCATCGTCCATGAAGACTCGAGCAAGGGAATGTTTAGCATTCGGATGGTGCCTGGTAGGTCACTGAAGCGAACAACTCCTGTATGTGAAATGCACAGAGCGACTGCAACAAATAAAAGAACATCGCTGGCGAGATGATGTTTCAATACAATGTTGGCTGCTTTGGCATTGGATGGATATAGACGTATCGTCTCTGAAAGAGCAAGTGATAGTGCGGCCCAGCAGAATGATGCCAGAATCAAGTTGTCGGATGCGATTAGCAGGCTTGCTGCGGAGGAGAGCATTGATACGCGTCGCATGAAGCTGGTGCGAGTCGCGTCACCAGCGAGATATCGATCACTGAATGTAATGACGATTGTGGAAATAAACATGGTGACGGCCAGGAGACAAGATGTTGTTCCATCTATCCTGAGGGATAACAAATGTTCCGGCATCACTGGTGGTGCTTCACCGAATATGAGTATGGCTATTGCCGCCATTGCCGCGCAAGAAAAGGCTAAAAACTGCCCGGATAATACGAATTTTTCCTGAAGCTGTTTCCGAGCGAAAGCACTTGTTATGAGCGACACAGGGCTAGCCAACAAGCTTAAAAGCTCGTTTGTGATAATAAAGTCGTTTGTCATGGTCTCTCTTATATTTTGTGCTATTGAAGTGCTGCTACGGGTTGTAAATTAAGTTGACTCATTAGTTTCGAGTCTGATACGCCCAATGCGGAAGCTGCTTCGATAGCGCACCAGAGCTCTGCTCTTGTCACCGATTGACCCACCATTTTTTTCATGGCATCACTCAGCTCTGCTAGAGCAGCGTCGGTGACCTGACTGGCGAGTGAAGATTCGGATTTCGAATATCTAGCAGCCATCAGGTTGCATCCGTCGAGCAATTCGTCAACTCTGTTTCTCACCGGGATAGTGAGGTCATATATCGCTGCAGCGAGCCGTCCTTGTGGCTGCTCGGCTAGTGTCTCCAGTAGCTCACAGTAGAGCGCTGCTGCGAATGAATCGCGCTCTTGTGATGGTAGTGGATGTCTTATCTGTGTGAGAACAGCAAAATCGGGAACCAATGCTCCGCCAATGCGTGTGATGTCACCACGTTCGATTGCTCCCGCTTCGAAGATGAGCACCTCGGTATCTTCCGGCATAGACAGGACTTCTTCGATGCAACCAAACCATCCGAGATTTCCCATTGAAGCTACGTGAGTTTTAAATGTTTCCTTTAAGAGCTGGTTAAGCAATAGCATTGTCACTTGCCTTCCGAAGCTTCCAGAAACTGCGACCACCTTTGGTTTTACCTTGAAGCGCCAGTGGCGGACGAGATCGAGTAATGCCGTTCGTGTGTCAGAGACGGTAATGATAGTGCCACCATCGATGGCGGAGGAGTACCTGTTTCGCCGATTTACGATAACGCCGCTTGCCCCTTTCTCGAACGCCAGATTCAGACAGTCGTGCGGATCCCGGAATGTGGAAGGTATTGCTAAAAACCAGTCGCCCGCTTTCAATTCGTCGATGTTCCAAGTCAGCTTCCCTTTGGTGTCGGATATGGTGCCTGACTTGAGGTGCCCGTTAGTGGCATACAGAATTTCTTCTCCGGTAAATTGTGAATGCATTTTTGACCTCTGTTATGTGCAAAGATTTGAATATTTAGAAGTGCGCATAGTTGAAAGTATACTCCATCCGTTTACTTCGTCAACAGTGTCTGGCGTTTTTAGAAAAGAAGTTTTAGACCTAAAACTGTTGCAGTCGCCCGATCTTGGCAGTGTCCACGAAATGTGCTAGTGTTTATGTGTCTTAATATTCAAAACTCTAAACATTTGCAAATGAGCTTCTCGGAGTATGCGTATGCCATACAAACTTCTTGTCTCCCAGCAATTGGCTGAGCTCTTCAATGTTCTGTCGCATCCGCTTCGGCTGCGTATCCTTGTCGAGTTAAGGAGCGGCGAGCTTTGCGTCAACTCTTTGCGAGAACGTCTGGGCGTTCGACAATCGTCGGTGTCCCAGCACCTCGCTCTACTGAAAGCTCAAAATTTGATCAAAGAACGACGTCACGGTCGCTTTGTACTTTACCGGCTCGCATATAGAGAGTTGCCGGTCTGGATTAGCGATGCAATTCCGTTTATCGTCCGGTATGAAGACGAATCAACAGCGATCAACATCGCAGCCCAAACAGGCTTCACTCAATGGTCTTTATCAAGCAGCCTCGAGAGCGAGAATTCAGTAGGTCATGAAAGCTAGCAGGCAAGTTGAATTGCGCATCGAACCTTATCGTTTTTTTCGCTTCGATTGAGGTTTGTCATCCGCACCCCAAACGTCTTTTACGCTTTGAATGGCAGACATCATTTGTTCCAGTTCCGAAGTATCCGGGGAAATGAACGTAACGCCCTCCATTATCCACTCTGCAAGTTCGGGCCTGCGCAAATGATAGAACACGTTTCGCCCCTGTCTCATCTCATTGACTAGATGATGACTGCGAAGCACGGCCAGTTGCTGAGATACTGCGGAGTGAGTTATCCCAAGCATATCTTTTAGCGTACCAACGGTGAGGTCTTCTTTCTTGAGCTCTTCGATTATGCGGATACGCACAGGATGAGACAGTACGCTGAACAATTTCGCTAATTCTGCGCTCACGACTGCTCGATAAGGCATTCCTCACCTCAAATTTGACTTGTGCAAATATCAGGATATCTACATATACAGCAATCAGTCAAGGAGAAGTTCTCAAAGACTACAAGTTACGGCGCGGAAAGCAGCTTGTGCTTGAAGGTAGTCAATATGAACTTCAGCCAGGCGCATCTTCGCTTCAGCCGTGGCGCGTTCTCTGAGATTCACAAGAAACAGATTACCATCACCCGCACTGAACCGTTGACGCTCTCCTTCTTCGACTTGCTGAGCCTTTTTCACCTCCGTCAGAGTGGCGTTCCATCTGTCGCATGATGTGTTCATCGCCGATACGGCGTCGTCTACCTCAGCCTGTATGCGTAATTTCTCGACACTCTCATCAAAGTTCAGTTTTTGAATTTTCAATCGAGCGGCTTCTGCTTGTCCTCTTGCGGTCCTTTGACGCAACGGAAAGTTCACCGACATGCCGGCGCGAACAACCGGGCCGATTCCGTTTTGCCCTGTGTCGGCGCCCTGCAGCACGTATGCGTCCATGGCGGGCAACTTCATATTTTCGGCCAGTCGAAGTTCAACTTTTGCTTGCTCTCGCTCAATCGCAATTCGCTTCAATTCCGGGCGTTGCGCAATGGCAACTTTTCTACCGTCAATACGCTCGACTTCGCTTAGCTTGCGTGGCTCGGGGGTCAGTGGCGGCACCTCGTTTATCCCTGGAATCATGGATGGAGAACCGTTGCTGTCCCATAGAAATACCGACAATTGGAAGCTGGCTTTCTGAAACTCTCGCTCACTTTTTAAGAGGGCGGCTCTGCGTCTCTGGGTTTCCTGCTCTGATTCTGAGATATCCAGCGCCGGAAGATCCCCTTTGGCAACGCGCTCCTTGATTTGATCCACGCGCGTCTCAGCGATTTTTAAAAGGTTCTGGGCAATGTCGATGCGCGCCTTCGCTCCAACCCAGTCCCAGTAAACCGCGGCCGCTTTGAGAAGAACCTCCAAACGCGTCGCTCCGAATAACTGCTCTGCGAGGGGCTCTCCCAATTTAGCCTGATCCTCGGCTGCGACCTTTTCGTTTACAACTCGGCCTCTCAGAATCGGTACGGTTAAACCTGCATAGTATTCTCCTGCCGATCCGCTTGGAACGAATGGTGTTTTTGTGTCATTCGGATTAAGCCGCATTCCGGTGAACACCTTGATGCCCGAGCGCGTTAGTAAATCTATTCTTGATTCATTGTGGACGGCGTCTTTCGCTTTGCCGGGTGTGAACGTGTCCTGCACACGAAGATACTCGTTGACACTGCTTAGCACGGGATCGAATGCACCTGCTTTTTCCAGCCGCTTAGCGCTTGCAATCCGTTTTTCTGTGAATGCACTCTGTAGTTTTGGATAATTATTCTCAACCAGTTGCAAAAAATAATCCAGGGAAAATCCGCTAGTAAACGCGCTGCCTTGCACCACTCGTGGTGGCGCGCTGTTGTTCACTCTGCTGAACGGGGTGGTCTTTAGAGGTGCACTGTCTTGTGCCAATGCCTCAGATTTTGTGAGGGCACAGGCGGAGCATAGCAAGCTGAGAAGGATGGCTTTTTGCCGCCACGAAAACAGCATTTTTGTCAGTTCCTATTTCGATTTGCGTTTGATTTTCGACGTATCTGATTCACCGGATTTATGGAGACCGAGTTCTTCAGGCTTCACGGTCGGTGGAAATGCGTTGAACTGGCGCCACAGCTCAAAACCCAAACTTACGTTATCCAGCATGATCCAGCCGGTCACCTCTGCTCCCGGTCGCAAATATTTCGCATCTGGCCATGGTTCGTCTCTGCCCTGCTCTATTGCCTCGAAGTCTGGCTGCACGATGATCCTGTAGTTGCTCTTCCCATCATCACAGGCGTCCATCACCGTCACCCGACCGCCGAAGGTCCCGACGGCGACAGAGGGCCAACCCGAGAATTGCAGCGCGGGCCATCCTGCAAATTGCAAGCGCACCGGTCGACCGACCGAGATCAAAGGTGCATCGTTATCGTTAACCGTCAACTCTGCAGCGAGATCTTGTGTGTCTGGTGCAATGACTGCGAGTACCACCCCCGCGTCTACGGTTTCGCCAGTTCCAACTTTTAGTAGACGAACGATTCGTCCAGCGCATGGAGCAAAAACTTTACGCTGTTCCACTCGCTGAGCGACATTCTGTAGCTCAATTTCGAGCTTGAAAATCTCACTGGTTGTGGATTCGATTGTTTCCTGCGCTGCGGCTATTGATGCGCCGATACTACTAATGGTGGCGTCAGTATCTGCTAGCACCTTGTTCTGATCGAGCAAAGCGACTTTCTGATCGCGTTTGGCAACCTCCAGCCCGGCTTGTGCGCGCTCGAGGTCCGTTAGAGCCCTGGTATGATCTAGTTCTGCCAGTTCCAAATCACGTTTTGATTTAAGCCCCTTCTCATGAAGCTCGATCAAACGCGATAGATTTAGCTTTGCCGTGATCAAATTCTGTTTTGCTGCCTCCACAGACTGCTCGGCCGCCCACTGTCTATCTTTCGCTTGCTGAGAGCGCTCTTGCGCTGACGGGACCGCTGCATCTTGCGAGCGCTTCAAACTACCAATCTGTTTTTCCAGTGCCTTGAGTCTGTTTTCTGCTGCACTGCGCCTTGCAATGAGCGCCTGCTTTTGTGCATTCAAGCGGTTTCCTTGTTGCGGATCTAGGAACTTTGGATCCAGGTCTGATAGTTCCGCAATGAGCTCTCCTTTCTTCACGGTCTGACCATCTCGAACGTACCAATGCTTAAGCCTCGCCGGTATTTGCGATTCTATATTTTGAGGACGCTGCATCGGAGAAAAGATGATTATCTTGCCTACTCCATGGACGCTTTGCTGCCATGGAATACAGATAAGCATTGCGCATAGAGATGCAAGTAGTCCAGAAAATATCAGGGCTACCACGGTGTAGCCGTTTTTCGATTGCACTATTTTTAAAGATTCATAGTCTCCGTGGTCTCCATAATTCGTCTTCGTATCAAATTTCTGTGCGGTTGTAGTCGGCGCCGGCGATTCGTGTGAATAGTCAATATTGCCACTCATTTCGTTTCTACACGCTCCTTTTTCCTTCTCTCCACTGAACGAATTTGCCGAGCAAGTTCAGGGAATAAATGTCCAAATTCACTTTGGTCGCGCCATGCGAGGTCCGTAGGTGTGCCGGATTCGCTTATCTTTCCGTTGCTTAGTACGTACACTTTATCTGACCGCATAACGACTTCTGCGTCGTGCGAGATATCAAAAACTGTCCATTTGTTATCTTTGGCAAAGAGAGCGTCGATAATTTTTAGTTTTGTTTTTTCATCTATCCCCGTGAACGCTTCGTCTAGTATTAGAAGATTCGGTCGCTCCGCGATCGCTCTTGCGATCAATAGTCGCTGAACCTGACCGCGTGACAGATTTCGTCCGCCGCTCACCAACATTGTGTTGATTCCATTCGGAAGCACCACCAGGTCTTCGGAGAACTGTGATACATCAAGTGCCCAGCGAATATCTCTGTGACTCACAGACGGTCTGCCCAATCCGACATTTTCTTCGATTGTGCCTTCAAATATTTCATTGATGTCGCCAACCAGACCTACCTGGCGACGCAGGCTCAGCAAGCTAAGATCTCTAACGTCGAAACCGTTAATTTCGACGGTGCCGTGACTGGGTTCTTGTAATCCGCAGACCAGGGACGCAAGAGTTGTCTTGCCTGCGCCGCTTGCTCCAACCAAACTGGCTCGTTGACCTGATTCCACTGACAGCTCAATATCAGATAGAATTTCTCGCGTTCCGTCATAAGAGAAGTGCAGTCTCAAACAATCGATGGCCAGCCCTTCTCGCGATTTGGGCAGATCAATTCCATTATCTCGCTCAATCGGCAAATCGCTGATATGACCTACCTTGTCCAAACCGGTGAGGAGATCGTAAAACGTATCGCAATTTCTTACTAACTTCTCGAGGGCCGACAAGACGTTCAAAACAATTAGTTCAGCCGCCACAAGCTGACCGAGTGTCAGCTGCCGGTTGATGACGAGCCAACCTCCGATGGCTAGAATTCCGGCGCTTGCAAAGGCTTGAAAAAAATAGGTCCCTAATGCTTGTCGGAATAAAACTGAAAAGTGCTCACTTCGCGCTTTCAGATAATTAATGACCAGGCTGTCGGAGCGTCGCGAAATGAAGTGCGTGATTCCATTAGTTTTTAAACTCGACTGGCATCTCCCCATGTCTTCAAGCCACTCGGCTACCCTGTACTTCAACACGGATTCTTTGATACTGGTTCGCAGTCCACCTATGCCGAGGACACTGACGGCGAAGACTATAAACAATATTATGAGGACATCAAAGGCGAGCAGAAGTGGGCTGTAAAAGGCCATGAGAACCAGCCCGAGCACCACCTGTAGTGCCGCGGTCGGCACGTCGAGGAGTATCTTGGCCCAGCTCTTCTGAATTGTGACCACATCAAAAAAGCGATTTATAAGCTCCGGCATGTATTCTGCATTCAATGCGGATGACTTTATCGCTGGAATGCGTTCGCTGAGTCGGAGGGTAATTCGCGCGAAAATTCTTTGCTGCAAATTCTCTACAATGCAAAATTTGAGCATGCGGACGACGCTACCGAAGAGCAGACCGGAAAGTACAAGTAACGAAAGCACTATCAGCGGTTGCAGGAAAATTCCGGCGGCAATAGTATTGACTAATGCCTGTGCCGCAAGCGGCACCGCTAGTGAAATTAAACTGGTGATCACTGTATAAACCACCAAAATACCGAGGTCATGCTTGTCTGCGGCAAGTAACGCTCCCAGGCGTTCCATTGGACTTGCATTATGGTGGTCGTCGCGATTACTTTTCACGTTTACTCCAGAACCCGGCAACTTTTTTCGGTCGCGCGTGTTCGGTCCAGCAGAAGAACAATCTCGAATTTAGCATCTCTTATGCAAATGTGCAAGAGTTTGAATATCTAAACATTGTGATTTGAGGATGTTTGCATGAGCCTACACGGGATCAAGTATTGAGCCTCCAGAGTTCGCGAAAAAACTTAATCGCCCGATCGCTGGGGAAGAGTTTTTCATCGCTGGTCGTACTGGAATCGAGGGGTCTTTGCGACAGAACGACTTGGCGGTCTTCACTCAGAATTATTGAATTGGAAAAGTTGAAGACTGGTCCGAGTAGAGACGCTAACCCGGGGACTGTAAAGAATCCCTGGTACGCGCGCAGGTAGAGGCGTGTGACGCCCGGTGCCACAGGAACAAATGCGATGAATTGGAAGAACTTCTCTGGTTTGATCGTAAGTAACCAGAGGTTTGGAAATATAAATCGAATGGTTGGGATGTCACTGTTTTCTGCGTCCACGTACATTTTTATTTCCCGTTCATCGCAGTCGATGCGTCGCGGACCAAGAACGTTTACGCTGTGTCCGATTGTACGTTTGTGCACGAAGGGTAGATGCGCATAGTCCAGCTGGTTTTCGACGCATCTTGATATGTGAGTCGGCCACTCGTGAATAGATTGATAAGAGACCAGTTTTTCATTTAGTTGATCGAACCACGGTGGCGATTCAGGTAGATTCTCGCCTCGCTTGAGCCAGACGAACCCATGTCTTTCAACAGTGTTAAAGGTTTCGAGTTTAAGGTTTGGTGCCGGTCTACCCGTCTCTGGAATAAATGAGCACAGACCGTTTGTGTCAAACACGAACCCGTGAAACGGACATGTTATGCAGTTATTTATGACTTCGCCCAAGCTAAGGCTTGCCGATCTATGAGGACAAACATCTGACTGCATAACCACTGTGCCAGTTGAATCCCTCCACAAAACGAACTTCTGTGAAAACAGATCAACTGCAACCGGTTTTTTGCCGATTTCGTCGCTTGAGGCTACTACATACCAGGCGTCCGGTAGTTGCATAAAAACACCTATAAAATTGTACGGAACAGTTGCGAGCCTAACAACTTTTTCGCTGCATCTACAATCATATGTCTATGTGAACTTCGGGTGAACGCTACTTGTTGCTGTCCGAGGTGCGATTGATGCACGGATTGCTAATTGTAGACAAATTATCTTGCGCGGGATTAATATGGGAGAAATCTGTTACGGTGATCGCCGAAGCCGCTGGTATCAGTGATGGTGCAAGTTTTGACTTTTTTTGTCACTATATTCGGTGCCTTCATCATCGATTGGAATATGACGCATATCTTCAATCCCGACTGACCACAGCATACGAAGTTTTATAATCACCAGACTATGAGGGCGGAGGACTGGCGTCACGAGCGATGAATAAAAACGTCAAGAGTTCAGGAGATCGGATTTGAATCAGACCTACTGGAATTAACCGGAAGAAGTTCAGGCAGATCCGGATCTACATGACCCGAGATCGACCAGCCGGTCTTTAAGCCGAGAACGAACCAGCCCAGAGCGAATACGCCAATAGCAAAAATCGTATCTCCTATTACTCTCAGCCATCGCAAAACATTCATGGTTGGAGTTTGCATAAATTCGGCAGATCGCGCGTACCAGAGTCCATGCTCTACGCTAGCCCAAGTTTGCAATAATCCGACCGGTAGAAGACTAATAAGCACCATCAGCCCCAGACCAATATTGATCGCCCAGAAGGCAAATTTTACGGCACCCGGTTTCCACAAGTTGCGCGTTGCAAGTCCTTTCAGGCAGAAAAGCATCAATCCGATCGCGAGCATTCCGTACACGCCGAAAAGCGCAGTATGACCGTGTACCGCTGTGGTATTCAAGCCCTGCATGTAGTACAAAGCTATGGGCGGATTGATAAGGAAACCGAACAATCCTGCACCGACCATGTTCCAGAAAGCTACGGCTACGAAGAAATTAATCGGCCAACGGTAGGCCTTGACCCATGACTGGGCTTTGCTCAACTTTAGATTTCCATACGCCTCGAATCCTATTAGAATCAACGGCACAACTTCCAACGCGCTGAAAGTGGCTCCCCATGCAAGAACTGGCGTCGGAGTTCCCGAGAAGTAGAGATGGTGCATCGTACCTATAATGCCGCCGGCCAGAAATATAATCGTTGAGAAAAGCACGCTGGCTGTAGCTGTTCGATGAGCCAACAATCCCATCCTTGTGAAGAGAAAAGCTATTACTACTGTTGCGAATACCTCGAAGAATCCCTCCACCCACAGGTGGACAACCCACCAGCGCCAGTATTCAGCTATGGCAAGGTTTGTGTGGCGACCATACATTAGTCCTGCACCGTAAAATACGGCTATCGCTATCGAGGCAATTAAGAAAAGCAGTAGCAGGCTTTTGTTTTCCTCAGGGCGCCTGAATGCTGGTATCAACGCACGTGTCATCAGACCCAGCCAAATAAATAGACCCGCAAACAAAAAAATCTGCCAGAACCGACCCAAGTCGACATACTCATATCCCTGGTGTCCAAACCAGAAATTGGCATCCAGTCCCAGGTTCTGTTGAACTCCCAACCACTGTCCGACCATCGAGCCGATAACGATTACAAGTAAACATGCAAAAAGAATATTCACCCCGGTTCGTTGAAACTTAGGCTCATAGCCTGAGACCGCCGGAGCAATAAACAATCCGGTGGCTAACCAGGTTGTTGCAATCCAAAAAATTCCAAGTTGTGTATGCCAGGTCCGAGTCACAGCGTACGGCAACCATTGCGAAAGTGGAATACCATAAAACCCGGACCCTTCGACTCCGTAGTGCGCAGTCACCGCGCCAAGACCGACTTGTACAACCAGCAATGCACCAGCTACCCAGAAGTATTTTTGAGTTGCCTGCATTGATGGTGTTGGGGTCAGTGCCAAAAGTGGATCATGATCCGGAATCTCGTGTGAGTGTTCCGCTTCGCGTCCACGCTCTGCAGCGAAGTACCATGCCAGTGCTCCAATGCCGGCGAGCAGAAAGACGAAGCTTAAAACAGACCAGACTATAATCGCAGCGGCAGGCGCATTTCCAATCAATGATTCCGCCGGCCAGTTGTTGGTGTACGTTACATCGCTTCCCTGTCTGTTTGTAGAGCAAGCCCAAGCCGTCCAGTAAAAGAATCCGACCAGCTGTTTCATTTTGACTGGATCCTTAATTGCCTGCGGTTGCAATGCATAAGCGTCTCGCAATTGACTCAAAGTCGGATCGCCTGTGAACAGAGCAGAATAATGTTTCCCAACTTCCTCTATGGCAGAGGACTCGTCGATGCTTATCGTTATGGATCTGGTTTTCTGATCAAACCTATTTGTTCGAATTAAATTCTTCAGACGCTCTTTTAGTGCCGCTTGCTTTTCCGGCTCCAATTTAGAAAACTCTATGCCGAAGTCCTTTTGCGCCCAGCGATCAAGAATAAACACGAGTTCTCTGTGCAAGAAGTCCGCAGACCAATCAGGAGCGACATAAGCGCCATGTCCCCAGACAGAGCCGACTTCTTGCCCGCCAATGGATTGCCAAACGCTTTGACCTTCCTTTATGTCGTCAGCAGTAAAAACAACTTTTCCATCTTCAGTACGTATCTGGTCAGGTACCGGCGGAGCTTGCATGTAAACTTCATAACCGAAATAGCCCAATACCAAAAAGGAAAAACCAACGACAGCGGCAAAACCGATCCATAACCTGGAGTAACTCATGATTGCAACCTCTAACTGATTCACTCCGGCGATGGCAATAAGTCGTTCCTGCACTTGGGCTGCCGCCACGTTTTCAAGTTCATAAGCGCTTTGGACTGGCGCGCGGTCATGGCGGGGGCGGAACACCCTTGTCGAAGTTTTCGAAGATCATGCGATCCAGTTTAAACGAATCCGGTTGAATGGCAAACTCGCCCGAGAACGGATTTCCGAAAATGAATACTAGAAGCACGTTGAGCGCGAGTGTCATTGCGACTAGAACGGTCATGAGAATTTGCGCTCTTAGGTTTCGCACTCCAAAAAAGTAAGTGAACATCACCGTGAAAATCGCGCCGACAATTAGCACTGTCCACATGATCGGATTTACTCCGTGACTCGCGCTGACGATCCTGGTGCGGCGATTCTGAGTCATAGTGCAAATTTCGTTTACGAGTTGCTGATGAAGAGTTTTTTCGCTTTCAGTTTCTGGAGCGTAATTTGTAATTTCCTTCCAGATCGACCAGACCGTCTTAAATGCCGTGACACTATACTTGCCTGACTGCATGGCCTGCCATTCATCATTGATGACCGCGTCCGCGTACTGATTGCAGAGTGACTTAATCTTTACTTTCTTTGTGCTGGGCAGTCCGTCCGAGCACAAATAAATATTGCATAAACCGCTCGCTTCCTGATCTACAAGCACTCTCAACTCTTGTGTATGCTCCATCGCATCGACGACAACGAAACCAAGCAATACAGCATATAAAGTCCCGACCACCGATAGCAGATAACCCGCCACTTCGTGATATGACGAGAGTGCATCAACCCCGACTCGTTTGCGCACGAGGAGCATTCCACCAACGGCCAGCAGCGTGGCGGAAACTACAGACAATAGACCGAAGACGTATGCATTCATGACAATTACCATACTCGTGAGGGCTGCGCCGGCCTGCGAAGTCGCTGGCGCACCGTCAGTATGATTTAGCGAGCTGTCTTTTGCAATTTCCCGGAGGATGTTTTGGAATAAATCGCTGAAGTCTTTGTTGTTTTCGATGTTGCAGTTTTCTCTGTAGTTGGTTTATTAGAAATTACTCTGGCGAGGAGCAATCCGGAGCCGAAACCGATTAGAAGAACAGCCCAGAATGTCGTGCTTGCAGGTAAGAATTCAAGACCGGAAACAACGTTCATTCCGAGCACACTGCTCATTGCTGTGATCGGAAAGAAGATTGCTGCAAGTATGTTTAGTCGATGCGATGAAACGGCCATCTCGTATGTTCGCTGGGATTGCTGCTCCGCTCGTTGTGCCACCATAAAATCGAGACCGTTTTTCGCGTCAGTGTGCAGAAGTTCAAACGTTCTCTCCAGATCGCTTGCCGAGTCGCGTGCGACAATTAGTTCTGGGTCATCGGGAACTGCTTCGCGAGCCTGTTGAAGCGTCGCATGCAGGTTGCGTGAGGTGCGATGCAAAGGCGCGATCGCCTGTAGCATGCAAAAGTAATCAGCAGCGCAAACGGCCACCTGCAGTTTTCTTTCCAGCTGTTCGGCGTGTTGCGTGAAGTCAGCGATATGCTTTTTCAGTAAGTGCATGGTGTCGCCGCTGCAATTCCATGCCCAACGACCACTAGTGTCGCGCCATAAAATGCGAGCCCGGCGCTCAATATCGTCTGGTCCGGGCGGTTCGTGCAAAACAATAACCAGGTGTCCGTCAGCAGTCATAATCCTTTGCTTGCCGGCGGTTTCGCCGAATCGACTGCGAATCTTAAGAGGGACTTTCCAGTCCTCCGGCACTATTGTTTTCATATTTCGTGTCTCTTCTTTTCACTTTGTTTTCTCTGCTTTATTCAAACCCATTATCGCTGGAGCGAGTTTAAGAGCGCTTTAAGAGAACATTCAGACAAAATGAATGTGGAGACAAAACACATTCACTCGTTTCTCATTGGCTAGATTAAGGCACCATAAACGGTACCAGAGATTTAATGCAAGTTCTCGTTTCTAAATACAAGAGCTCGTGGAAAGAGCGTTTGCAGGGTTGGAAAGAAATGATTGCATAGAGAGCGTTTTGGCAATAACCCCGCGCTGTCTGATCTCAGATGGAACGATCTGTCGATCAAGTGAAATCCCGGGATGAGTGATTTACTTTTTTCGGACATCTCAGGAGTGGCGACAAGAACGTACTGATTCTTTGAGGTCCTCAGGTCGAAATGGTGTGCCCAACGTTTTGCATCCTCAAGTAGTGGCGGCTTGTTTTGCATGTTAAACAGAAGAATCTGAACGTAGACCAAATCGGGTTTATCCATGCCTATTCCGGTCGACTCCAGCATCTTCTCCCCGAAGCTTTTCACGCCCAGGGTGGGAAAACAAAGCCCGAATGCAGTCTTGCCGGTTTGATTTGCCCCCGAGTACGCTTGTGACAAGGGACAGCCCATGGCGACAGGTTGAACGATAATCACGTTGCCGGCAAGATCTGAAAGTCGGGTTAATTTGCCGTCTTGATTGTAGAGCTCCAAATCCGGATACGGTCGATTCTCTGCCGGCGGCCACGATGTCGGATTGTTGAGCAGTGGAAATTTCTTTTCAGGTGAGGGCGACGAGCTGGTGAACCTGTTTTTCAGGCGGACGGCCTTTTGTTCACTGTTTTTCAAGCGTGGTAGACGCTGTCCGCTATTCACGACACTAATAATAGTCGCCTTCGTGCGGCTCTCCTGTTGCGAGGTTGCCGAGGATTTTCGGGTAAATGAGGTGCCTAACGCTGTGATGATAACCAGCTGCGCTGTAAAGAAAAGCGCAAGTAATATGTATAGCGTAGGCGCCATCCAGTTAGTACCCTGAAATTTTCCGAATAAATTCATTGCGCACCAGACTCCAGAGACGTTGAATTAGTTAGCTGGGAGACGTTATTCAATGAGTTGAACAGTCCATGGCTGCCAGCGCTGCAGAAACGCTTGATTCTGTGCCGATGTTGAAACGCTCGGCGAGCCTTTTACACCGTGAAATAGAATAGGCTCGTGCATTTTTACGGTCATACTTTTGCCGTCTATTGAAACGATGTCGACGGTGATGATGCCGAGTATCTGACGATCGTCGTTCATCGGCACACCACCCTCGGTGACTGGAATTCCGATGACATCCCCGGCGTGGTATTGAGAGAGCGAACTCTGCACCACACCATTTTGTAACCGCAAAGTTTCTCCGATGCGTACTTGAGTTTGATTGTCCTTCAGCCAATCCTTCACCCAACCAACATTTTTATCTTTCTGCGGATTCCAGCATAGAGTAAAAGGTTTGTTGCTGTTGAGTACATCTGCAATTTTCTGTCCTTCGGCAGGTCCGCTCGTTGGCACGACATCCAGTGACGGTATCATTCCTACAATTTGATAGGGATAAACCGCGTCTATGAGAAAGGGAGCTGCGGTTGATTTTGCACCGAGCCAGTTACTGGAAGCATGTGCGTCGCTGGCCAGAGCACTTTGAACGAAGAGAGCATCTGGACGAATGTTTATGCCGATGACTCCATCTCTTCCAAAAGATAGAAGGCTCGCAAATATCGAATTAACTCGACGAGACGCGATCACGGTGACTGTTTTCGGCTCGGTCTCTGAGTTGACGTGCACCTCTACGGTGGTGTCGGGATTATCATTGCGGAAGAAAATATTGTCTGCTTCATTGTTTCCTGTGACCGACAATGCATAGTTGTATGCTCTTGCCCGGTCCGCGTCCGTCGGCTCTTTTTTTACAATCTCTACAATACCGGCCAGCGCACCGGCATCGGTGGCAGCCTGAAGCTTTGCCTGGACATGCACGCAATGAGCAATGTCAACTGCGAGGCAGGAAAGCATCATCGTGATCAGGACGATCAAGCAGCAGAATACCGTTGACACCAGTCCTTTGCTGTTGCGTTGGGGCGTCCTCTTTCTGCACATAACCTCGACAATTTTGTTCATGTCAATTCACCTGTACTACTCTAAATTTGCTTTGGCGCTCGATGTCATGGAGAAATTCCTTCCCAATCCGAGTGGATCCGGATTTGGAAATGTGGGCAGACCGTACTGACCGCTGGCGAAAGTAACTTCTACGGTGACAGTGGGAGGTTTGCTGTATAGGTTCCATCCGGCCGTTCCCGGAGGTACGTTAAACTGTTGATTGTCGACGATAATGTTCGCTACTCTGCAGTTCGAGAATGAATCTTGCGGATTTGCTATTGCACCAGCAGCATTTGTTCCATAAGCTATCGCGAGGCGGCGGGCGGCTACTGCAGCCCCTCGGTTGAGAACGCTTTTTATCATGCAAAACTGCATTGCTTCCGCCGCGACAAAACAGATGGCTATCGTGAGGGGCAATAGCAACATAAGAGCGGCGGCAAGTTCTGGTATTGCGAAGCCTGAGGTCGATCTTCGATGCGGTTTGCTTATTCGTAATCTATCTGCCATCACGCACTCCTGTCCCTAACGTTTGCGCTCCTTTGCGTCTGAGCTACTCGCTGAGCCTGTAATTGACTGTTTGAGAGATACGAAACGCGCTGCCCAAGTTGAGAGTTCCCGTGCTTGGAAAAGCGGGCAGCGGAGGCGTTCCCTCGCCTGGTATATACGTTGTCTGCACTGTCACCGTCTTTGGATCTTGTGTGAGATTCCACCCCGCAATTTTGAATTGCGAGTTGCTGTGGACCATGTTGATAATTCTGATGTTGCTGAAGATTGACTGCTGCGCTTCGGGATCAGTAACGATCGATTTGTTGGTCTTATATTCATAGGCGATTGCCCGGCAGGCAAGAACCGCTGCCTGCGTCATGCCCTCGGAGATCACGAAGGCTCTGCTCGCTTCCAGAGCTACCAGAATAGTTATCACCGTAAGCGGTACCATCAGTGCTACTGATACTACCGATTCGGACAGCACACTTCCTCGATTATTTCGATTGGTCAAAGTCTTCATCAGCTTAATTCCCGCGTAGCGTCATCTCTGATTGGCAGGCTGCAAATCGAATAATTCGCCTTCGATGCCGCATTATGAGATGAGATAAAGTTGAATAGTCACGACTATCATTGACACTGCATTCAGTGCTATGACCTTCAATACCGATTTAAGGCTCCATTGCTTGTCGAATCCCATTGTAAGCAGTGATACTGCAGACAGTATCATAATGAGCGGAACGACTTGTGGTACATGATTCATCAGGAAAAGGTAACTGGAAACCAGGACCAGTGAAACTGCGTACAGCGAACACAAATTCTTCAAATATTCGAGACGCAAACCTCCGGTGAAGCTGGTGCCGTCGCTGCTCGCAGGGGGCGGTACGATTGTATCTATCAGTTTATCGCTTACACCGAACGCTCTCATGTTCGTGTATGTGTTGCGCAAACGTTTGGCCTTTTGCTTTTTGTCATTTGATTGGGCCTGCAAGTTTTCAACTTCAGCCTTCTCCGGGTCGCAATAGACGTCAGTATCCAGGTCCACGAGTGAAAAATCATCGTCTGTTTGACCAATCAGTGGGTTGCGTGTCTTCAGCCGCAAGCGGCATTTCCCATCACGCACCTGGACTCTAGCTTGTAGAACGTCGCAACGAAAACTTCCTTTTAATACTGAAATCTGTACCGAAAGTCCGGTCACTCCTGTGAGGACGATTCCGTCATCTACGAGGCTCGCTTCGAAGCAGAAATCCTTTCCTATCTGTAACTCTGAACCGCTAAGGTGCAGCGCATTTGTCGCTCGAATGCGCAAATTCTCGGTATGTTTTTTATCCAGCTTTAGCTCGATCCGCGCTTTTAGAAGCATTTTGTTGAAAGTGGATCGAATTACTCTTCGTCCTTCTAACTTGGAGAGCAATTGCTTGAGATAAAGGACGGCTGGTCTAGTTTCGTCGCGAGCCAAAAGGGCGAGCTCGCCCAACAGTTCATCGAGACTAATGTCCTGTTCGGCCTCACTACTCGAAAACTCTTCAGCTTTGACAATCTTTCTGTTGCTTGTGCCTGTAATCATATTGCCTATATCTCTGCCTGCTCTTTTCCATAAACAGTGTTTTCCGCTCGCTCTGCTGGAAGCGAAAATTAATTCTCTTCTTTCTGACATGAGAAGATACCCGTGGTTTTGTAGACGCATCAAGACCCGCGACTTTCACTCTAGCTGATTGGACGGAATACGCGCATCGACCGTCCGAGCGTTTTTTCAATCGCTCTTCTGAGGTAACTCGTTTCGATACCATGTGAGCGATCGATCACTCGCACAGGTAATTGCTGAGCCTTGTCTGAGCGGCTTAAGTGGTGGATCGACGTGTCGATCGAGTATGTAATTTCAGAAAGAGCCCAGTAGATCTGACAGATTCAAAGCATCATCTGGATAAGATCGGCATCGAAACACAAAGGCGTTGGTCGGTTGGCCAAGCGTGTTTTGGTGAATTGCTTCAAGCATCTCCTGAAGAATTTTGCTAACTGTTGACTTGCGCAAACCGATGACTGAAATGAGCAACCGCGTCTGTCCAATATGATGAACGGCGCTAGTTGTCGTCTCCTTCAGGCTCAGCTGCCACTTGCGCGCGACATCTTCACCAGTCAATTCGGTATCATTGATATCAATAACACCGAGTGTCAATGGTCGCTGTTCGTCGATTGCTCTTTTCAGATCCTGCTCAATAGAAGCTCTTATATCCGCTGAAACCTCGAGCGACGGTTTTTCAAATACTTCACCAGACTTTCGCAGTGTGTAACATCTTCGCCAGATCTTGAGCACTAGTTCTGCGCTCAAATCCTTGCTGTCAGATTTGTAGATAATGCCATCGATCCCGGCTCTAAATGCCCCTTTCAACGTTCCGGAGTCGGTCGAGGTTACCTCTAGAATTAGAGTTATGGAATCAAAAGAGAGACAACTGTTAATCGCGCGGCATAAATCGAGACCACTCAAATCCCCGATTTGTTCGCTTACTAAAATCACGTCCGGTCGGCAGTCCTGAATGACTTTGATGACTGTATCCGGCTGGCGCACCGTATCGACTTTGCTGCATCTCCGCGACAGTTCTCTCAAAAGCTCTTCGGAGTCTGAAATGTCAGAGTCGACTATAAGAACCGACGGACGAATTCCAGCCCGGTCGGCAATGGATTTTAACTTCAAGAACGCATTTTCATTTCGGCGCAGCTCAGACCAACTTAGCCAGTGAGAATTGTTCAGATGCGCCGTCACGACTCTCGTGTGCATCGATTCCAGGTCGGAGAGCACAACCAGAGGCGTTTCGTTGTACATCTCTAGTCCCCGTAGAGATTCGTGCATGGAAACAACAGTTTCTCTCGCTCTCTCTCCGGACAGATTCGGGGGCAACAAAAGCAATACGAGATCAAACGTTGCTGACTGACATGCGTCTCGCGCTTGTTCCAGCTGTTCTCTGATTGTAATTGAAACACCGTATCGGCTGCCGAGATTGAGAAGTTCTTCGCCGGGATCATTTCCTACGACCAAAAATGCTTGGTCATGCGGGAAAGTGGGAAGCCGTGGCTTTGGGCGAAAGGTCTGAATCATATTCGTTGGAAGTGGCAGTAGATTCTGGATGTCCGCCATTGAATGTAATTCTTCTGTCTCCTCTGAATCAAAGTCAGGCAACGTTGAGGTTCCAATTCGATTCTTCGGCTCAGATAGCGTGTTGAGCTCACCCTGAACCTGATCCCATGCCTTGAGACTGGGAAGGCTACCTTTATCTATAATTTCTGCAAGCAAGTTTGTTACTTGTTCAATGGGTTCTTCAAGATGGGGAAGCCGCTGGCGGCGAACCTCCTCGAACGTTTTCTTGCTCTGCTCCAGCGCTTCGCGGAGGTATTGGGACTTATGTGGTTGTTGGCGTGCTAATGATGTGAGAGCCTTCAAGCTCGCCACGAACCTGGGCAACTCTTTAGCTTCGAACTGGAGTCTGGCGATTTCCTGCTGTAAATCTTTATCGTTCAGGCTGTAGTCGGACTCTGTATCAATTGGTTCAGGCGGCTCAGTTTGCTCGCTGAAGTCTACCTGGGGGATTAAATCGATAATTTTGTTGAGTAGATCTTGAGGCTTAATCGGTTTCTGCACGGTTAACGCGACTCGCGAAATGTTCGCCAGTTGCGAGATAAGCGGACCGTCAAGGTAGTGACTGCTGACGACAATCATATGTGTTTTGAACGGCAGCGCCTCGACCTGTTGAGCGAAGTCGAAGTAGTCCATGCCGTGAACAACGTAGTCTGAGATTACAATATGCGGCTTCCAGCTTTTGATCTTCTTTAGACCGGAAAGCGCGTTGCGCTCATACTCGACCTGGAAATCGGCATCCCGTAAGCATGCCTGAAGCTGTTGACAGAATAAATTGTCGCTGTCAACGATAGCAATTTTGCAACGGGAAAAGTCTTCTTCTGTCATTAATTGAGCATGAACATTCTATGGCTCTCGATTCCGATTCTATCACCGCTGCATTTAGCTTGAAATTACCAGTCGTACGATTTGACTCTCGCGACAGTAAAAGCGAGTCAACACTTTTTGATCTGTGGGACGTATGTCTGAGTAATCAGATGGTTCAAATAAACTGCAGTTATGAACCAACTCCCCAACATTATCACAAGCGTAAGATTGTTTGCTGCAATCGCGCTGATCTGTTTTTCGTTAGTCGATGCTGAACTGGCGCGCGCTTCCTTTCTCACGCTGTTCGCTTTCGGTGGCGTTTCAGATATGCTTGATGGCTGGACCGCTAGAACGTTCAATTGGTGCAGTGACTTCGGCGCACGTCTGGATAGCATATCTGATCTCGTTTTCTATCTCGCCGTTGTTGTTTTTCTCGCTCTCCATGTCGCGCCTCTGTTCGCGCCATCCTATCCATATCTTGCGGTTGGTTTGACCCTGCAACTTTTTCACTGGTGGCTTGCTCAATTTCGGCATGGCTGTTATCCCGCATATCACAGCTCGTTCTCAAGGCTTTGTGCCTATGGGATGTTTTTTACGATGCTCGCATTTTGGTATTTAAAACTACCTATTTTGATCAGTGCGATGATCATTGCCTGGATTGTTTGTTGTCTGGAGGGAATAACTATTACGCTAATCTTAGGTCGAGCGGAGACTAATGTGAGCAGTGTCAGTTCCGCCCTGGCTCTACGAAGAAACCATGCACGAACGATACCTCAAACAGTTAGTCAAAGTTTTTGAGCGTACCTTATCAGTTGATGTTCAGAGGTAAAACCAGCACGCTGGAGGCTCCGCTTCGATGCAACGTTTTCGACGCTGCAGCCGGCGATCGGTTGCCATCCCTGAGCCAAGCAGAACTGTTTTAAATGTGATACCACAGCGGCACCGTAGCCGGTGCCACGGAAGGACTGCGCTACTACCATTCCGATATCGTAACTATTTCGGCATGCTACAACACGTTTGATAATGCCGCATGCGACGGCTTGGCTGTCTTTGTAGTAGAGAAACAGCCTCGCATGTTCCTCGTCGAGGTATGATCTGATCTCGGCTTCACTGTCGAAAAATCCATCATGTATTGCTTTTACTGCAGGTAAGCACTCGCTCGTTGCGAGTTGCGCCACTAGCCCGACATCGATAATGGTATCGTCGAAACTTCTAAACAAATGACCGACTGTTTTCGACTCCCACCCTAGACTTGAGCATGCGTTAGTCATCACGGAATCGAACGACTGGCAAAGCGCCGCTTCAGCTCCGTTTAAACGTACGACTGCCTCCATTGCTGCAGTTTCATCAACTTGGGATGTTGGATAAAGGAAAAACTCTACGATGCATGAATCTCTGACGAGTGCATAACCGCACCTCGCGCCATCGCATTCCAATTCAATCAACTCAGCTTCACTCGCCAGACTTTCAAGATAACTCTCTTGCGCATACGGGCGATGCAGTAGACATTCGCGACGGAAGTTTTCGTCGGGTGTTGTATTTGTCCGGCGTACTTTTATTCCTTTCGGATCCATGTCTATGTGAGAGCAAAGAGAGCGACTTTAGATTAATGTCTCCAGGTATTCTACACGCAATTCAATCAGCTGAGTAAGCGCGTCGGTTTATACTGATATCGTTCCAAACCTATGCAGCTGATTTGTCTGTCCATTTATAAAAGAAGCGATGTGAAATTAGTTCTGAGGCGTTTGAGCCTATCACGCCGTCAATTCACGGGGCTCAAAAGGTCTGGCTCTAGTTAGCGGCTTCTAAAGCAAACGCTCTATGCTTACCGAGGTTAATGATGCGCGAAAGAATATCCAGAAGGTCTTTACTAATGCAGGCCGGAGTTGCCGGGTTGATTGCAGCCACCGGAGCACCGCCTGCGGAGGCACGCAGGAAAACAGTTGAATTGCCGGCACAGTTTGAGAAACTCGATCATGAACGCTACATGTGGCTAGCCATCGCGCAAGCGAAAAAAGTTCTCGATTGTCCATTCGGGGCTGTAATCGTCAACGCCACCACAGGCAAGGTCGTATCTGAAGGCTGGGTACGGATGGATAAAACTCCGATTTGGCACGGAGAGATGACTGCCATTCTGGGTTGTCCGGACAGCAGCGATGATTTCAAATGGCAGGATATGTGCTTATATACGACCGGCGAATCCTGCCCTATGTGTCAGTCGGCAATCGTCTGGACAAAGATGCCGCTCGCCGTTTATGGCAGTTCTATTCCATTCCTTCAGATTTGTGGATTCGGTCAAATAAACATTCGAGCCCAGAAAATTGTGGATGCTGCACTTTTTGATTACGGCGACTGCACCATAATTGGTGGCGTACTCGAGAAGGAATGCAATGCTTTATTCGAAACAGCAAAGAAAATGCAGGATGCTCCTTAACGATTAAATGCTTCCCCCGGTAGACATTACGACTGAGTGGAGTACTATTAACTAGCGCATTGTGGACCTTCAGGTAAATCAAATCATTACTGACATGCACTCACTCGACTTCATTCCAATATGGCTGGTATTCACGATTTTTCTGGTATCGGCATTTCTCTGCGTCGAACTCGGATTCCGCTTCGGAAAGTATCGCCGAGATGTTCATGCGCAGGAACCGGAAGCCGCCATTAGTGCGATGATTGCATCGACGCTTGCGCTTCTGGCATTTATTCTTGGTTTTACATTTAACATGGCAGCAAATCGATATGAAGAAAGAAGAGCAGCTGTCCTTACTGAAGCTAATGCTATTGGGACTACCTATCTGCGAGCGGATTTTCTGGAGCCGCCTAGCAGAGACCATGTTAAAAAGTTGTTGCGCCAGTATGTCGCTATGCGGATCAACATCGAGCCCCATCAGGTCGAAGAGTTCCTGCCAAAGGCAGCTCAGTTGCAGAATGATTTATGGGCTGAGGCGGCAGCCGCAGCAGCTAAACACCCTACGCCGATCACTGCTACGTTCGTGAACACACTCAATGATTTGATCGATAGTCATGAAACTCGCGTCACTGCTTTGTATTCTCGAGTGCCTCCGGTAGTTTGGATTTGTTTGCTTCTGATTACCGCGTTGTCGATGGCGGGGATCGGTTTTCAATGTGGACTTTCAGGACACAGAACATTCTTCGGAACCGGAATTCTAGTTGTGGCATTCGGACTAGTGATGCTGCTCGTCGCTGACCTGGATCGGCCTCTTGAAGGTATTATCAAAACGCCACAAAGACCGATGCTTGATCTGGCTAAGTCGATTGGTCCGCCATAACTCTTCCCGGTCTTCGTCACGCTTGATGAGGCGACTAGGCCGGTCTTCCATCACACCTGGAATTAAGTTCGAATAGTTCTTCCAAAAGCTCTGCGCGTTTTTGCTGCGACCTTCTATTTTGTTTGGACTTGAGGCCTACAGTGGGACCATGGAGAATTTGGTTCACAATGATTCGGCTAATTTCTTCTTCGCCGATGCCACATGGGGCGTCCGTCTTCTTGGACAACTGGAGCTGCCTGATTGATTCAAGGCGTTGTCTCATCTTTACGATCGTGGGAACTACCGCTCTCGTGTTTTGCCAGACTTGAAACTTATCGAACATTTCGAAGACAATCGTTTCAGCCTCTCCTGAGAGCGCCTGCCGTTCTTCCTTATTACGCGAGAGAATATAGCTAAGATCCTCGGCATGTTTTAGAGTGACACCATTTATGGTGGCTATTCGGGGATCGACATTCCTCGGTACGGACAGGTCGACAATCAAGAGATCGCGGCGGGCGCCGTTTTTTTCAAGAGCTGCAGCCAGTTCTTCATACGTTAAAACGTATTGCGGAGCGCTTGTCGCGACAAGGACCAATCTGGAGCGCGCTACTCGGTCTGCAACCGCACTGAAATTAGAATCTGTTTCAACGCGCTCACCGTACTGTTTGTTGAGATCGCCGAGTCGCTCTGAGGATCTGTTTGCGACGATAAGTGGGTCTGCTTGCTTGACCTTTTGCAGATGCCAAATGCACTCCTGTGCCATGGTGCCTGCACCAATCACGGTGACTTCGAAATTAGCATTCAGGTTGATCTGTTTTTTCGCAAGTTCCACAGCGACCGAGCTGATCGACATTGCGCGCCTGCCGATGGAGGTTTCCATTCGAACTCTTTTTCCGGTTTCCAGGGCCAATTGAAATAGTCTGTTTAAAATCACACCAGAGTTGCCGGTCTGCGATGCCGCTTCGTGCGCCTTTTTGATTTGTGAGATGATTTGCGCTTCGCCAAACACCATGCTGTTTAGTCCGGAAGCGACGCGGAACAGATGTAAGCAGACGTCATCTCTCAGTAATCGAAAGTTGGGTTTCAACGATTCATGATCCGCTATCTGGCGTACGTGTTTGAAAAACTCGTCCAGACGTTTCAGACCCGCTTCTACGTCTGTCACGACCGCATAGACTTCAGTTCGATTGCAAGTAGACAGGAGAACAGATTCTTCAATTTCCGGATATTCCGACAACATGCGCAATGCATGCTTAACGCAGGACTCGGGAATGGCGAACTTCTCGCGAATCGTGAGCGGAGAAGAATTATAGTTAAGACCGCAAACTACCAGATGTGACATAGCTATTTTGCTTCGGCTTGATTGCCTTGGCGGGACTCCTTGAAACAATCGCAGTTACCAATGCTAAGAATATAGCCCTTCGTTGGCTCATTTAATTCCACCAAAGGGATGATTTTGGAGGTGCATTCCGCGTGCAAGGGGCTGAGTGCGATAGAAAATCAACCGGTAGGATGATGCCCGATTCTAGCCCGCGGGCTTCTGGTTGTTGTCTGGTTTTTGCTTCTTTTGTGGCTCAACCGGCTCCGCCGGCTGATTGTCTAGCGGCGGATAGTAAGTCCAATTCTGATGCTTTAGCTTTTTCGTAAATCCATAGAGTGCTTTGACAGTCTCAGAATCATTCGCTAATTCCTTGAACGCCGGCATCACTCCGTGAGGTTCAGAGAGAAACTCCTTAAATTCATCCAGGCTCACCAGCTTATTGGAAACAACGATGTCTTTGCCCGGTTTAATGACGTTCATTCCCATCATATGGCAAGCCTCGCAGCGAGCCATATAAACCGACTTGCCGGTCGTTTTGGGATTCGCTTTCACGCGATCCGCTGCTGTCGCGGCGGTGTCGGCGACCACTGCAAACAAAACGATACAAATAGCGACGCGCAAAGCACTCATGAACTGCCTCCATCAAAATACTCTGAAATTGTCGCTGTGTTGGTGATGATAATCATCCATCCTTCGGACGATTATCTTAAAGGGTTTCAAACGAACTGAGCGCGGACCTGGCAGTGGAGTGTGAGACCGGCAAAATATAGAGCTGAGTCTGATGTCGCATATTTCGACACCGCGGATGGTGCGATTCCAGCTACAAGCCAACTTAAGACCCAACTGGGGGGGGGCTTATGATTCGGATGACTGGGTGTTCACGCAAAACTCACTTCGTTGACGCAGAATAGAAGTTGAGAGGTCTGCTCTGAGGTCGTTTCCAATGAAAGGCAAATCAATTCTTCTGCTTGCTGCTGGAATTGCTGGGATAGCCGGTATCGCATCAGTTATGTCAGCCAATGCCGATGCGAAATATGAAGAGCCCGGCTGGCAGAGCGTCAAAAAGGAAAACGAATTCGAGGTAAGAAAGTATCCGAGAGTGATAGCGGCATCCGTTAAAGTCACGGGCGGAGACAGTAACAAGATGGCGAACCGCGCATTCGGAGTACTGGCTGGCTACATCTTCGGCAAAAACAAATCGAGCAAGAAGATCGCCATGACGGTACCTGTTACACAAGAAGTTGCGCCAGAAAAAATCGCAATGACGGTACCAGTGACCAAGACAACTTCTGGAAAAAGCATGACCATGAAGTTTTTCATGCCTTCTAAATACGATCTGGATACGCTGCCGGAACCTGAAGACAAGCGCATAGAATTCGAAGTGATTCCAGCTTGTTCGTACGCGACAATTAGATTCTCTGGGCTGACGGACGAAGATCGAGTGGAACGTGAAATAAAACGATTGCAAGGGTTCATACAATCGAACGGTTTTGTTACTACCGGCGAGCCCGTTCTTGCCGTCTACAATCCACCCTGGACACTACCTTTTCTTCGAAGGAACGAAGTTTGGATACAGGTAAAGACTGAAACCCAGGGGGATGACTGAGTCGCACACTATGTCAAATAAGCGATAGCGAGGGAGAGCTACAGTCGCAATTCGTATATAATCTCAGTTTCTATGAAACGAGATTAAGTAATGCAATCAACCAGAAGATGTCTGAGGTTCGTCAACGCTCGACATGTCGCTAGCTTTATCCTGTTCTTTTTAGCGATTTCGATTTGTCCGTCGGCGATCGCTCGCGATACTCAGTTACAGAACATTCCGCAATCGATTGTCAATCTAGACTTATGCACGCTTGCGTATCAACTGTACCATCAGTCTCTGTGTCTACCGCTCGATCCGTGGTACGACAATTTGTCTCGGATCGGCAGCGACAGACGCAATAATATCTGTCGATTCACGCACGAATATGCTGCTACGCTTGGTCGGCCAGCCGCTGCTTCCATCGTTGCGACTGGCTTTTACAGTGGTCCGAACGCTGCGCGCGGTTGGAGCGATAGCAATCTCAATCTTGATCCTGTTTTGACAAACTACAAGCAACTGGATGTGAAACTGCCAGCTTTTACGCGGGACGGCGAGCGGTTTATCGCCGTGCAAGCTCCTACGTACGCTACAGAGAACATCAAAGAAATTGAAGTGGTGCGCTATAAAGGTAAGCCAGCTAGCTTCCCTTGTACAGATGTGGAAGAGGTCAGAATCCGCGAATATCCCGGTGGTGACGATCACTTGATCGCGTTTGAGGGCGGCACTGGTATCGCTGGTAATACCAACCCCGCATGGAGCATTATGGGTTTTGTTCTTATGCAAAAGACGCCCACTGGCTATGATGCTCATATTGTGTTTCGTGGCAGCCGCAGTGGCTCCGCCCTGAGCAAGACAATTTGGAAAGCGCAGGATTTTATTGGAGCGCCAAAAGGTAATCCGGACTGGATTACCGATCTTCGCAGCGGCAAGCAGGTGGAGAAGCCCTTAGTCAGCAAGGTTGGCAAGGTCACCGAGGGGTTCGCCGAGGCACTACCCACGATGCTCGGTCCGATTACGGCTTGCTGTCAGATTCTCGAACAGAAGTATCCAGCTCCTGAGCATATCTACGTTACCGGGCATAGTTTGGGTGCGGGGCTTGCCAGTCAGTTTGTCAGTGCCGCAACGCAAGGAAGTTTTGGTGACCAGTTGCGTCGGGACGTTAAGAGCTGGTCTTGGGACAAAATGTCTCTTATTGCATTTGCTCAACCAATTCCGGGCGATCCTAATTTCGCCGCGAACTTCAACAGGATTTCTCCGAATTCGATGCACTACTGGGTAGCGGGTGACGATGTCGTGGAGGCAACTTCCGGTCGCATTGTTGGAATGCTTATAGACCAGGGCGAGCATGTCGGCGTGCAAAAAAAATTGAATTTAGTTGCTGACTGCAACGACAATCCTCATGAAGTATTCGTTATCAGAGCCGGACTATTGAAGGAGTCAGACGCCTCATTGCAACAGCAACTCTGCCAACAAAATACCTGGGGCTATTACGACAGCCTTGCGAAGATGCTCGCCGGACAAGCATCCAGCTATGTTTATCCTGGTGCACCCGAAGCAAAGATCGTGACTTCGCAAAATCTGCAAAAGGTTTTGCAAAATTACAATTTCAGCTCTGAGTTTGATCGTTGGCTTGAGCAAGTTTATGCCAAAATGATCGCGGACAAGGATAGCTACATCGGCTTCAAGTTTCAGAGTACGCTCGATGCGAGGCGGGCGTTAGTTCTGGACATCGTCGCATGGATGAGGAGACAATCCTCGAATGATAACGCGCAGGAACTTGATAGTCTGGTGGAAGAGTATCAACGCATAACCGGCAATCTTGGACTAACCAATGAAGAGCAGTGGATTTATGGTGGCATGATCTTGTCGCGAATTCAAAACACTTCACTGACCGTCGATGAACTTCTATCGAAGCCCGAGATCAAGACTTGCATTGAAGCAAATGTCGTAACCGATTAAAATCGTATCGGCAGTTTCGAGGATATGGAATAGTCTCGACAGGAGCCTGGAGGAAACATGAGCACCATTCGTCAATTGCGAATAGCCGGAATAGCAGAAGGAGTGTCATTTATTGCATTGTTATTTATTGCAATGCCGCTCAAGTACGTGGCGGGCTATCCTCTGGCTGTGACCATAGTCGGCAGTATTCACGGTTTTCTCTTCATCACCTATTTGATTGCCATGTTCCGCGCGCTAATTGAGCATAAGTGGGGCCGGAAGAAAATTGCCGAAGTCTTCGTCGCCTCGCTCTATCCATTCGGTACTTTTATTCTCGATCGCAAGCTCAAGCTTGAGGATAATGGTGGTGCGGCTCCTTAGCTCCGCTGAACGTTGCTTCCCCTTTTTGTATGATTCTTGAATGAACAGGCCGTATGAGTAACCTGAAGAGAATGAAAAGGATGTTTCGCGAACCGCTTGGTGTCCTGTTGGTGGTGAGTATTTTGCTGACCGCCTGTCATCGTTCGATGGAGAACGACGGGGGAACTCGAATAAGCTGCCGGTAAAAGTCATCGAAATGCAAACTGTTGATGCGGCGGACCAATAACTTGCTCTTTCACCGAGATTTTAGTTCTAGATCGAACTATGAGTCGACCACGGCCTTTGTTTCCGAATGAACTTTTCCACGCTGATTCGTGGCTGGTCAACTCTTGGGCACGGAGAGAATGTCCATTCTCTTACCAGACCATATAATTATGTCGTGAAGCTTGTTGTGATTTAACCTGGGTGGCTGTTCTGTTTTTGCGATGTCCTCATTCTCGGTTTCGGGTCGTGGAGTGATTGGCTCTTCGCCGGTCGATCTTTCGTTTTCACCAGCGTTACTATCGGTTTCGATCTTTTTATGGACCATTTCCTGCAGTCCACTTTTAGTGCCAGCAACTGTCAGCTCAATTCCTGCGCAATTGCCGGCGTCGTCCCAGAGAAAGAAAGTGGTGCTTCCAGACCGCTTCCCGACAATTACGATCTGCGATTCTGAGATGACGAATGGTTCAGCGATTCCGGGATCTGCTATTGATGTTCTCACGACCCGGTTTTGTAGCTTGATTTGCTTTGGGTTAGAGGTTGGTACGTTCAGCCTTTTCGTAACTCTAAATTCGGTGATAGCAATTGGTGATTTCGACGATACGGGTAGCACGGCCAAGTCGCTATTATTAGATCGATTAGAGAAAAAGTCATGCAATCGATTGATAATTCTTTCCAACAGATTGGAGTTCGCCCTGGCTACTTTGATCTCGATAGTCTGCGACTTTCCGTGACCGTCAGTTACTTTAATTTTTGATGTGCCTGGCGATTTGCCTATTAATGCCAGTTCTTGCTCCGATAGCGGAGCGTATTCGACATGTTTGTGGTCGTAAATAGCGCAGCTTAGCGGTCTCGGCGATGTGATGATTGTTGCATGCGAAACGGCAAGCTTTATTGATCCAGATGGTACCTTTTGGCTTACCGCCGGATCGTAAGAGATTTTGCTCCGAAGGTCTGCGCAACGTTTGAGAAATTGAGCGTAGTAAGGATCGGGAGTTGGTTTTCTGTCAGGTGGAGTTGCATTCTTTTGCCGATGAGCAGCGCGTTTTTTTCCTCTGCTGATTAAATTGCAAACTTCGCCCAGCGCAATTTGATCCGCTTCTGATGCGTCGCACATATTCTTCAAACAATTCCGATCGGCGGACAGGTCCGCAAGATCCTGGTCGTGAGCGCCATGAATTCGCCGTTCGACTTGCAGCTTGATGTTGGATACATGCCCGACATCGTCCCACACCACAATATTTGTGGTACCCCTCGATTTGCCCAGAAGCACAAACTGGTTTTCGGCAACAACTACAGGTTCAGCGACCCCTGGCTCACTTGTGAAAACCTGATTTATTTTATTTTCGGTGCGAAACAACCTTGAATGAGAAACCTGAAGCGCGACTTCGTGGATTGTAGGATAACTACTCAGCTCGAGTTCGTTCTTTTCCTCAGCAAAATCCTTTTTTGAGTCTGTCGACTGACGCGCATCTGGCGTGGCCAAAGCCGAACTTGCGCATTCGGAGAAGGCTAAGATCAGCGCAAAACCGAACGCCCTGAATAAATTTATCGATGAGTATCTAGTTAGATGCATCAGTTTATAGATGAGCCTGAATGCGGTGAACGTCATAACCCGTTTCGACAGCGAAAGCCGACGTAAACTGACTATATCAAATGCGAAACGTGTTTGTGATCTTTGGCTTCATCTGGCCAAGTGTTGGAGGTTTCAACGCGAGCGCAATGAGGAACCATGACACGTCCTAATATTGCTTTATAGTTTCTGAAAAAGGTCACGGTGAGGGCAGTGAGTCCGGATTCGGCACACCAATCCTACGAAACTTCCTTTTCAGAGACTCAATGAACTCCCGCGTCTCCTCGACCGGAAGCGTTTTCTCATTGACGATGTTCGTACCCATATCGCGCCATTGAATCTTCACAACGCCATTCTCTATCGGAAAGGTTTTGAAACTTCCAGGAGGTATTCTGTTGATTGTCACCGCTTTTGGTGGCGATTCGATTCCTGCACTTTCGAAAACATCGTCGCGCACGTTCTCTGGAAAGATCTCGAACACCCACATCGGATCCTTTTCAATATCGGCGCTCCTCAAATAATCAGTTATGAAAAAGAATCTCTTCTGTGCCGCCACGACTCGTACTGCGCCATTCTCAATCGACTTATCATCGTCGAACACTTTCACCCAACAATAAAAATTCGGTATCGTTGAATTCGTCCTCGTTGGTGCCTGGTTCAGCAGGCGGTAGGAAACTCGAACCGGTTTTCCAAGTTTGTGCGACATCTGTTTATCGAGATCTCTCTGTAGGATGCGATCAAAATCTTGCGGGGATGGAACGTTTGCTAACGAAAAATTATTGATTAAAACCTCGAAGGATGTCTTCCGATCCGCAAGAGCCTTAGCGCTTTGTCCCGTGGAATTATATGCCCCGGCGCGCAACAGATAAGCTTGCGAGTCGGTTGGGTTCAGTCGGATCACAGTGTTAAAATCCAAAATTGCGCGCTCGAAGTCCTTGCTCTCAATATACGAGAGACCGCGATATCTGTAGGCGAGGCTATCCTTTGGATTGAGCTCGATCGCCTTCGTCAGATCGCAAATTCCCTTCTCGTAATTCTTTTTGATGCGGCTGTAGAAATAGCCTCTGGCTCTGTAAATTTCGCCATTCTGGGGCGCGAGTTTGATCGCGCGGTCAAAAGTTTTTAGTGCATCCTCGACCCCATTCTCATCGTCTTTCATCAAGCGTCTGAGCAAGCCGAGGCATAGCAGGTTTGAGTCTGGTGACGGCTTCTGCCGAAGCGCACTGCAGAGGTCGGTAAGTTCATCTGATTGTCCAAAACTTTTTCCAAGCAGCGTTCGCGATACCCGGTCTCGAAATTTTATGCCATCCATGTCGAGTGCGGTGCGCAAATCGCTCAGCGCGGCATCGTAATCTTTCAAGTGAAGATACGCCTTGGCGCGGGAAACATAGTATCCACTAACCTCATGTGGAAAAAGTTTTACAGCTTCAGTTAGATCTGCGACGGCGTTTTTGTAGTCCTTCAACTGAAGGTATGCAATGCCTCGACAATAGAACGCAGGTGAATAGCCAGCGTAGATCTTTATTGAGCGCGAGCACTCTTCCACAGCCTTTTTGTAATCGTGCTCATCGATATAAATCCAGCCGAGGTGGCTGTAAAATGCCGAATTATTTGGATCGAGTTCGATTGCGCGTTTGAGATCATTCAGAGCATCGCTGTTTTGGTTCAGATTGTAGAAATTCAATGCACGCTCCGCATAAGCGACGGCAATGTTGGGATCGAGTTCTATTCCTTTCGTGCTGTACTTCAGTCCTGCCGGAAAGTTGTTGAGATTTCGATTGGCGTACGCCAGATCAATATAAGCGCCGGCATCTTTGGGATTGACCTTGAGGGCTTCGGTGCTCTTTCTGATTATGTTGATGAAATCCTGATCTGTACTTGGAATTCTGTTCTGAACTACGGGATTGCCTTCTTTCCAATCAGGATCTGCAAATTCCAGATAGCGTTCCATGTCCGTCACATCATCGCCGGTCTGTGTGACTGGAACGCCGGTGTTGCGACCGAAATTAGGATGTACAACTCCGGACCAGTTGGTACCTTTGAAATCATAGTTGGAAAGAGTCGCAGGTGTTTGCGACTGGTTTGATTTTTCTTCCGCCGCCCAGCATGTAGATGAAGTGCAGCAGAGGAGACTCAACACCAATAGAGCAATTATTGCCATAGCAAACCCCGAAGCGACTCTTCCGTAGTATACACTCAGGTGCGGACGTGCAAGATTAGTTGACCGCCCTGGGAGGATTTCGCACTTTTGTCCGCCATAATATGTGATACCGCGTGCGATATCAGATTTGTTACATGGCGTACCGGGAGGTTTCAAATCCTGCGTCTGAACCTCGTTGACGTCAACAGACTGTGGGCGGATAGCTGGGAGCTACTGGTCGACGTGCTTTTCAGTTTTTCGTCGGAACCGAACAGGATGCGGAGCGCCCGGTTTGACAACCTCTGGTGTTGTATCAATGACTCCGCTGTGGAATGTTTACAGCATGTAGTTCTGGGGGACGCACGTGATGGAGGTTCCGGTTTGGGCTGTTTGGCTTGGCGGTAGCACGGCTTTGTATTTTGTAGATCGCATCTACCGCAACTATCGCTGGAGCCTTCTGCTAAAGGCTAATGCCAAACTGGACACTGGCAACCTTGAGGATTGTCTTGAATTTGCTGATGCGGCATCGAATCGTTTTCCTAATGACTGGCAGCCTTTAGTCACTGCAAGTTGTGCGTGCCTTCAGCTTGATGAGCCCGAGAAGGCGCTTTCATTTCTTTCTAGCGCTGAGAAGCTTGTTAAAAAAGTTCCCCCAGAACTACTTCAAAATCGTGCAGTGGCGCGAGCAATGCTGTTAGACCCTTCTGGCGCATTAGAGGATGCTAGTCTGGCGTTAAAGAACGGCCGAACCAAAACACGTCTTCTAACTCAAACCTATGTCTATGTCCAGCTACACAGATACACTGAGGCACTAGAGACCTGCAATGAAGCGATGAACCTGGTACCAGACTCCGATTGCTTGCTAAATCGGTGTTGGATCTATCTTGGGTTGAATAACCTAGATGCCGCGAAGGTTGATTGCACGCTGGCTTTTCAAAATCTCTCGAGCGCCGCAAAGCCCCGAGAAGTTGCTTTCGCTTTGCAGACTAACGCGATTATTCTGTCTTTTGACGACATGTTTTCTGCGGCGGTCGAAGAGCAGACCAGGGCTATGGAACTCGTTAGGGATGATCCGTGGATGTTTATAAACAGGGCCTATTATTTGTCGGTCGCAGGAGATTTGGATAAAGCTTTATTGGATGTCGATCGTGCCGATGAACTAGCGAAGTCTAACTACACGCGCGGCTACATTTTGTCTAACCGAGCACGCATATCAATATTGAAGAACGAGTTGGAACGTGCCCGATTGCTAGCTGAAGAAGCCGTGTCGCGTTGTGGGCGTCCCGCAATTCTGTGCACAAGAGCCGCGACATATATGTTAACTGGGAGGCTTGTCGAAGCGCAAAGAGATTTAGATAACGCTGAGCAGCTTGATCCAATGCACTCAGAGATTTATTGGTGGAAAGGTCGACTACTGGATATTCAAGGTAATGTTGAGGAAGCGGACCAGGAAAAGCAGAAGGCATTGAAGTGGCATTACAGACCGTACTTTTAAGCCTGACAAGGAATGGAAACTCTCGCCTTCGCTTGCTGATGGTCGATACTTAAAGTCAGACCGCTTACCTAGACGTTAATGAATCTTTCGCAAACAGCGCTTAGTCACCAAGGCGAAAGAAATCAGAAAGAATCAAGTGATACGGTCAGCACATGAGGAGCGAAAGTATGTCGCGAGGACTTGAAGTGCTGCTTCTAATCTTGTGTTTTATCGCCTCGATTGTTTTTCCACAACAAGCATTGTCTCAGAGTGCGGATAACAACACTAAACCATTTGTAATGGCAGTGAAATCACTTCCAGACGTTTCTCTCGAACAGAGAACGCCAGATGCTGCTCCTCGCCAAAGTGAATCTAGTGAGAGGACACAGCCGGCTGTCCAAGAGGGCACAAATTATGCGTCCTCTGAGTCATCGAGCGCGAATGTAGTTACTGGTCCGGACGCCGGTGGCGCGGTGCTCCCGGATGTCGGTCCATCTTTAGAGATCAATCAAAGTAAGGATTCGCCGCCAACTACTGAAGATCAGTCACCCTCTGCAATTTCTCCAAGCAGTTCTGTCCCTGATTCGGAACAGCAGCAAATTGAACAAGAGCAGCTTGAAAATCCAGAATCTGCCGAGGTCGCTGTCGGGTCGAGGCATTCATTCTCAATTTCGAACAGTCCCGGCTTCTCCGCCGAAGAACGAGCAGGTATTGTGACGCGGCGAATCGAGAAGATTCTCAAAAACGCGCAGATGGATCCGGCTAAGATTAGTACGGCAACTTCGTTGGATGGCAGTCCGAGCGTTGTCTTGGATGACTTCATTATAGTTGCAGTCAGCAAGGCTGATGCTTCTCTGTATGGACAAACTCAAGCCGCGTTAGCGGAAGACTGGGCTATCAAATTAAAAGCGCAAATAAAACAGCTCCAGCCTCTTTCACTCAGAGCTGAAAAGCTTGGCACTGTATCGGTATTACGTGAACATCGTGTATTGCTTTTGCTGCTCCAGGTGGCAATCCTACTGCTATCGGCTTTCGTTGGTGGCGAAGTGGTGGCATACTTCAAACAACCACGGGTCATCGGTCAACTGGTCGCAGGGATCTTGATTGGACCCTCTGTCCTGGGAGCCCTTGCTCCTGAGCTGTCGGCGGTTGTGTTTCCAGTCGAAAAGGCACAATCAAACCTTCTCGAAGTCGTCTCATGGCTCGGCGTACTTTTTCTACTCATGCTCTCCGGTATGGAAGTCAATTTCGCGCTGATCAAAAAGCATAAGAAGCCCGCCAGTGGAGCAGCAATTCTTGGATCCATAGTCCCTTTTGTTATAGGCTTCCTGCTCGGGCATTTCTTACCGGCAGAGTTTCTTGTTGCTCCAGAGCACAGACCGGCTTTATCGCTATTTCTAGGAGCATTATTTTCGGTTTCTTCCGTTCCCGTTGTTGCAAAAATCCTAGTCGATATGAGGCTGATGCATCTATCCGTGGGACAAATCATTCTCACCGCAGCTCTTGTTCAAGACATCTTCGGCTGTTGTCTATTGTCAGGTGTGGCGTTGTTAGCAGATCCGGGCGAGGCGCATGATTATTCCAAAATTTTGAAAGTGATAATTGGTGGCGGTTTGTTCGTCACCGCTTTGATTTTTGGTTACAAAAAACTGCTCAAATTATTGGAGTGGATCGACAGAAGTTTACCTAACGACGGCGCCTTACTGACCGCCATAGCAGTATTAGTTTTGCTGGCCGCGGCGACAACCCAATATCTTGGTCTTCATGTGGTTTTAGGCGCCTTCTCGATCGGCATGATGATCGGTCAATCACCGACTATCGTAGAACGCATCGAGCATCCTCTTCGTCTCGTTATGATGTCGATATTTGCGCCTGTGTTTTTTGCCGCGGCTGGATTGAATGTCAATTTATCAGTGCTTATGAATCCATCATTGGTTGTGGCGACACTTAGTTTTACTGCCATTGTTTGCCTGGTCAAAATCGTTTCTGGTTTCTGCGGAGCTAAATTTGGCGGTCTTCCAACATGGCAATGTGTTGCGGTGGGTTTTGGAATAAATGCTTACGGCGCAATGGGTTTGATCTTTGCAACAATTGGATTTTCGCTCGGCATTTTAACTGTGGATACGTACTCAATTATTGTAGTGATGGCTCTTGCGACCACGATTATGGCACCGCCATTCTTGAAGTGGGCGATGGAGAAATCGGGCGTTGATATTCAACTAAATGAGAATCCTGAGGATAATGAGGATGATTTAGCAACGATTGAGAAATCACTTCTTGCCGACAAGGAACACGCACGTTAGAACGCAAACCGTTGTAGCTGCGGCACCATTGGTAGTGGCTAGTGGCTAGTGGCTAGTGACCGTGGCTGTATCGACAGCCAGCATTGGATCTTTACCGACCCACTTCTCATTCCAGAGAACCGGCGTCTGAAGGTTTGAGCGGTCCCGCAGCACCTCGGATTCTACCAATACTTTGAGGCGGTTGTACGCGTCCAGAAGGGTGGTCTTATCGTTGTTGACTCTGAGCGCTTCAATCAATCTCCTGGTAAACACGCTGTTCTCGTACTCTTTTGATTCCCAAGAAACTTGCTCCGCCATCGACGAGCACAAAACCATTTGACCGCTGCCAATTTTGAAAACGTCAGGCGCAAGTCCGGCGATGCGATTGAGCGACTTTCCGCCCTGCGCCGCCGCACCAGAGTGGCAGACGTCCAGTATGAGAACTACGCGATTGGACTTGACCTGCTCCGAAATCATTTTTGATAACCACTGCATAGGAATGCCTGTGGCGAGCAAACTGTTTTTATCGGTATCGTGGGCGACGAGAAAATTGACACCGCCTGCATCCTCTTGAGAATGGCTTCCGTGGCTGGAAACGTAAACCACTATCAGGTCATCTTCCCTTGCATTTTTACCTAGCCATTTTTCACCGAGCATGGCGACAATGTTTTCGCGCGTCGCCTCCTGGTCGGTGAGAGTCTTCACATGGTCTTCTTTGAATTTCTCAGAAGTGACAAGAAAATTCCCGAAGTCGGTCGCATCTTTGGCGGCAAACTTTAGATTGATGGATGGGTCCTTGAAGTTGCTGATCCCGATAACCAGAGCCCATTTGTCCCGCACCGGACGATCGTCTTTTGATGAAAAGGCAACGGGAATTGTCAGTTGCGGCGAGTTGACGTTTGCACCGCCGCCCGAGAACTTTTGTTTGATCTGGTTGGCTTGAGCAAGCAGATCTTTTGATTTTTCAGATTGGCCCGCTGAATCGTAGGCTCCGGCGAGCGCCATCAAATCCGCTGCTACGGGCGGGGAAGCCTCGCCGAAGATAGACTTGTCGATATTACATGCGGCGGTCAACTGGCTTATCGCGTCATCGGATTTGCCCAACTTTACATAGAGTTCGCCCAGCTTCCGAGCACTGCTGGCGGTGGCGCGGCTAGTTTCTCCCAGGACCTCTTTCGACAGTTTAACGGACTTGAGAAATTGTATCTCAGCCTTGTCATAGAGCCCTTCTCGAAGATAGAGATTTCCCAGGTCGAGGGCGAGTTCCGCGCGTTCCGGGTGATCTGGTCCAGTCCTGGACTCTACTATGTTAGAGGCCGACTGAAAGAGAGTCTCAGCCTCTCGGTATTGTAATTGATCCAGTTTCAAACTGCCGAGATCGCGCTCGATATCCGCGACCTCCAGGTGATCCGCTCCGAGTATCCTTTTGACCGTACTGAGTGATTCGTTGAGCAGCTTCTCGGCCTCTGCATATTGACCTTCTTGTCTGCGGATATTTGCGAAGGCGTGTTTTGCCTTAGCAACGAAGAGGTTGTCCCCACCTTCGAAGATACGATTGTTCAATTCGATCGCTTTTCCTGCGAATTCTCGTGCCTCGTTATACTTGCCTTCGTCCGCAAGTACGTTAGCAAGTAAGACATAAGCCTCGGCAACCAGCGGATTCTCATCGCCAAGCGCATTCTCGCGTGTCTTTACGATCGTGCGGATCTCCTTTTCGGCTTCCTCGAATCGACTCTGATCGATGTATAGCTCAGACAACCCCATTAACACAATCGTGTAATAGAGATGGTTTTCCGTGACCAGTTTTTGAATTCCAGCGATAGCCTTCTTATAGTTCTGTTCGGCTTCGTCGAATTTCCCTTTTAGCTTGTTATAAGTTGCTAGATTATAGTAGTAGTAAGGCTGGGTGATATCCTTGTTGTTGAGCAGACCTGTCGCGAACTTCTTCGCCTTGGCGAGATACTCTTCGGCTTCCGCCAGTTTTCCCCACTTGAGATATAGCCGAGCCAAGTTGTTTGTCGGAAGATATTTGATGTCAAAACTTATCTTCTCCGACTCTTTCCAGGCGGCTTCGGCTTTTGGGAAGTCGGAATTTTCGAAGTAGAGAACGCCCAGGTTGTTGTACACACGTGAGAGTGTGATGTTCTTCCGGAACCCCGCTTGATTGGCATATTTAATCGATTCATTGAAAGTTTTCTCGGCTTCCTCGTAGTGACCCAATGAGCGCAGCGTCTCAGCCAGAGTGAGTAAGCCCTGTGAGCGCTCGAAGGAGTTGAACTTTACGCCCTCGGAAAGAGCCATCGCTTTGCGGAGTTTCTTCAGGGCTTCTTTGTAATTGCCTAGCTCGTAGTCTTGCAAACCTGACACATAGAGCGAGCGCACAAGCTTTTCCTGGCAAGCTGCCGGGAGTGCGAGCGTACTGAAATTTGCAACGATCAAAAAGACTAATGTCAATACAATCGAAACTGGTCTGGGCATCTACGAGGCTCCTGAAGTCTTGTACGGCAATCGAATTCGAGTTATTTTAATCGATTTGTCTTCTGGAATGTCGACCACAGGTTTGTCGAAATTTGTCTGCAAGCTTGGGCGTGCATCCGCGAAACTTAACAGCGAGTGTAGGCTGATACACAATAGCTATCTGTGGTGAGGTCACTCTGGAGCCGGTTCGCGATCTCATTTGACTGTCCAAGGTAATGAGTTCTTACGATATTAGTTTCTGTAGCAAGTCCTCGACTTCGAGTTCCGGAGCGGTTTTTATCATATAGGCGAGGTCTAAGCGCGTACTGTTGGTTTTGAAAATGCCGAGGACATCGCGCCATTGTTGATCTGAGACCTCTTTGCCATCCCGATACCATTTTAGTTTCGCCAGTATGACGTCTTCTATTGATGCCAAATAAATTTGTCTAGAGGTTTCCGGTATCGTATGCAGTGCTCTTCGATTGAATTCGTTTTCGTCAAACTTATTCCGTGGGACAAAGACATCAACCTTGAATACAGAACGGTAGTGAATCCTCTTCGATTTAAAGCTTGTCGAATCGATTCGCTTGAAACATAGAATTCATCTTCCAGCATTTGTGGAAGTAATTCCGCGTGTTCGGGCTTTAGATCAGCTAGTATGTCCGCATCCCGCGTAGCTCTGGGTTCTCCGTAGAGCGAACTAGCCAAGGAGCCCGCTAGAAAATACCGAATGCCAAGTTTTTCTAAAGCGTCGATAACAAGAAGCGTGACCTTTATGGACTCATCGATCATCTCGTTAAGCGACATCCGAAATGTTCCGCAATTCTAGACGCTATTTCTTCTCCGTAGAAAAGCTCGGCAAACCTGATTCGAAGTTGGTTTTCGTTTTCATCGGGATATTTGTCTCGTAGTCCTGCAAACGCAAGTAATCGAACCGTCTTGTTCATATCGCTCACCATCTCCCACTTCTCTGCAAAGGTTTTTTTTGAGAGCAATTCAAACATAATTGCCTCAGCTTCTTCTGAGGTATCGGCGGAGAGGCGGTAATTTTTGTAACTCAATTTCGTTACTTTGCTCAGTCGGTTGGGATGCTCTATAACAGGTATGCGCAGACTTTGATATTTAAACAACGTGCCCGAATGAGGTAATCCGAAAATGTCTTTCACGGGGCCGAGTGGACATGAGTTTAACATAACAAGAGACCCGTGAGCTTCCGGTTTGGTCGGCTCAAATTGGTACTGTCTGGCGGAGACGAAAAATTCAGCCGAAGTTGGACCCAGAATGAGCGCAGAAACCCTATGCAAGCGCCGAGTTACAAATTCCTTCCATCGATTAGCTTAACGTTCTTTCTGCGCTTCTTTTGTCCAGAAATTCAGCATGGTGCTGCAAGTGGCAAACGGCGGTCGGGGCGCGAGTTTACACTCATTATACGCGAGAAGGCACCATATGCGGTGGTAATTTGATCTGATCTGTTTTGTTTGCTTGCTTACTGCTCGGCAATCAAGCGAATCGTACTATCCACGCCCATAGAGCCAAGTTGTTGCCAGATCTGAAACGGTGTCGCCGGCGGTGCATCTGTGCTTCTGAGCTTGGTCAGACGGAGCGGCAATTTTGTCGGCAGAAAGATCCCGAATTCTACGGCAAGAACCTCTGTACATCCGATCCGCGCCATCATACGTGCTCTTCAAAATGACTCACGAAATAGCCCTCAGGTATTGAATAAATGGTGAGCAGTGGTAAGATTAAGTTAGGCTGGCAATCACCAAAGCCTCGACTTCAGGGGACCTTCAAATGACCAGAAATGTAGCAGCACTGATGTCCCTCGCCGTCGTCTTCAGCGGTTCTTTCGCCCTGAGTACCGAGTCTGCCGAGGCGAAGACTTCGCGAAAAAGTTCCCACACTGCAAAGAATTATCTCGTTCCCCCGCCCCCACCGTACATACCAACACTGGTTCCTTCGGCGCTGGGCATGACGTACGTTCAACCGGTGACCGCTGATGCAGGTGAAGTTGTCGTGAAGCAGCCTGTTAATCTGTACAACCAGTACATGTTCACGCGCGATCAGCACGACATGGCGCAAGTTGTTCAGCCCAAATCCAACGTGAGCGAAAGCCTGCTCGTTGAAAAGAAAATTCAAAAGCAAATTCAGAAGCAAATTGATAGCTTCGATTCCGAGATTTCGAGCGTTGAAAAAGAAATCGGCAACTTGCTGAAGCTTTGAGGACGCTTGTCGTCAGCCGTTCTAGAATTTCTGCAGTGGTCGAGAGCGACCGATTAGTTCACTGAGTAGGTGAACTTTATCGATCGAAGACCTCTTTTTATCGCCAGCCGCCCCCTAGTGCTCGATAGAGATCGACTCTGGACCCGACCAGGTTCATCTTCACTTCAACAAGTTCTCTTTCTGCATTCAGTTTCTCTTCCTGTACAAGCAACACTTCGATGTAAGTTGCTTTGGCGTACTTAAACAGCATATTCGCAGTACTGATAGATTCCTCAAGCAAGACAACCTCTCGCTTTTTGGTATCAAAAGCCTGCTGCATTTTTCTTATGTTTGACTCCTGAACAAGTACGTCGGTGTAGGCTTTTAGCAGAGTTTGCTCATAGGTCAAAACCGCTTGAGTTTGCAGGGCATCGGCTGTTTGAATTCGTGCAAGGATTGCTCTTCTGTTGATCAGTGGAAGCATAAAGTCACCGATCGCGTTATAGAACAACGACTGTGGTGTTTTAAACAGCAGTGCGGGGCTAAACCCCGAAAAGCCCACACCTGCCCGAATCGTGAGGTTTGGATATAGCTGAGCTTTGACGCTTTTTAAATTGAGCTTTGCCGCCTTGATTGCCGCTTCAGCCTGGCGAATATCGGCTCTGTTTTCCAAAAGTTGAGAAGGCACACCCGTTTGCAATTCATTCACCGGCAACGTCATAAACTCCTCTGAGTGTCGGACGATTGGCCCTTCATCATATCTACCGGTGAGGAACTTCAGACGATTCTCTTTTTCAACAACTCTCTGACTGGTTGCAGCCCGCTGGCTTCTAGTCTTGTTTAACTGCGCTTCAAACCGATTGACCGCTAACTGGTTCGCTTTGGCATATTGCTTCAAGGCCTTCATTTTTAGAAACGCCGCTTCCTGGATGGTAATGTTTGCATCCAGTATCTTCAGCGACGTATCCAGAGCCATCAATTCATAATAGTTGCGTGCTATTTCAGTAACGAGTCTGGAAATGAGAAAATTTCGGACCTCGTACTGTGCGATCATTCGCATTCTGGCTGCCTCTTTGGCATTCCTCAATCTTCTCCAGATATCAACTTCCCAGCTAAGGGCAGGACCCAGATTCAGATTGAAATCCGGATATCTGTAAAAGTCTCTCTCGACAATTGTGTCCAACACACCTTCCGGGGTGTTTTCGGATGGTCTGATGTAGCTTCCGCCAAGCCCCACGCCGACTTTAGGCAAATACTCAGACTGCCTCTCTCTCACTTCATTGCCAGCAATTTGAATATCCTGAAGCGTAATATTGAATTCTTGGTTATTCGCCAGGGCTGTTTCAATCAGGGCGATAAGAGCCGGATCAGAAAAAAACTGCCGCCAGCTAATGAAAGCCGCACTATCAACAGCGATAGCGCCCCGTAGCTGCGGAGTGTCCGGTGACTGCTTAGTGTCGGTTGATGGCGTAGTGTCCTGCGATGGCTGAGTGTCATACTTTGTTGGTACGTTAAAGGTCGGCTTCTTTTCAAACAGCTCAAGCGGATGAAAAAACGATTTTTTCGCAAAAGCAGGCGTCTGAAGAACTCCCATAGAAACTATGAGTGTTAAAAGGCTAACGATTTTGATTCTGTTCATTCCACTCATGATTGACTGACTACTTTTTAGGCTTTTCATCAGCTGCGAGTGGAGGCTTCGCTTCGGCTGGAACTGGAGGTTTCGGGTCGGCTACAACCGGAGGTTTCGCTTCGGCTGGAACTGGAGGTATCGGATCGGCTACAACCGGAGGTTTCGCTTCGGCTGGAACTGGAGGTTTCGGATCGGCTACAACCGGAGGTTTCGCTTCGGCTGGAACTGGAGGTTTCGGATCGGCTGCAACTGGAGGTTTCGCGTCGGTTGGAACTGCAGGTTTCGGATCGGCCGCAACTGGAGGTTTCGCTTCGGTTGTAACTGCAGGTTTCGGATCGGCTGCAACTGGAGGTTTCGCTTCTGTCGCGACTGGCGGTTTCGCTTCTGTTGCAACTGGAGGTTTTGGATCGGCTGTAGCTGCAGGCTTCGCTTCGGTTGCGACTGGAGGTTTCGCCTCAGGTGAAACTGGAGGCTTCGCTTCTGTTGCAACGGGAGGCTTTGCAGCGGCTGCGACTGACGGTTTCGCATCGGCTACAACTGGAGGCTTAGCTTCGGCTGAAACTGTTGGCTTCGCATCAGCTGGTGCCTTCGCATCAACTGCAGGTTTCGCATCATCTGCAGCTGGAGGCTTCGTCTCTGCTGCAGCTGCTGATGGAGTGTCATGAACGATGAAAGGCTTCGTCTTTTCAAGCAGTAGTTTAATAAGTTTTCCGGTTTGCGATAAGTGTTCTTTCCTTCTCAGAATGGCGTCCGTGATACTGCTATGGTCTTGATCCTTAAGCAGGCTCTTGCCATCAACCAGCGTGGCGAAAAGGAAGTAAAGCCCCGGAATAACCAACACGCCAATTACGGTGCCCGCAACCATCCCACCCAAGGCGGATGAACCCAGGGTGCGATTCCCCACTGCCCCGGCGCCATGCGACACGACAAGGGGGATAAGCCCAGCGACAAACGCAAAGGACGTCATCAGGATAGGCCTAAACCGCATCCTGGCGCCTTCGAGGGCGGCGTTTCGCAACGATAAGCCTTCATTCCTTTTTTGAACGGCAAACTCGACGATTAGCACAGCATTTTTACCCAACAGTCCAAGCAGGGTAATAATAGCGATTTGTGCGTACACATCGTTAGCCAAACCCATCACTTGCAGCATTGTAAACGAGCCAAAAATACCGACCGGCAAGGAAAAGAGAACCGCCAATGGTAGTACAAAACTCTCGTATTGGGCTGCCAACACTAGATAGACGAAAAGCACTACGATGCAAGAGATAATAACAAACTCATTACCTCGCTTCGCTTCGTCGTAGGCCAGGTCTTCCCAGGCAATGTCGTATTCGCGAGATAGAGTATCTTTAGCCACTTCGCGGATAGCGTTAATGGCGTCGCCAGACGTGTACCCTTTCGACGGAAAACCGCGAATGGCGGCAGAGTTGTACATGTTATAGCGTGTAATTTCGTTGGCGCCTTTTGATTTTTTTAGAGTCATAAACGATGAGTATGGAACCATGTCCCCATCCTCATTTTTCACAAACTGGGTTTCCAAATCCTCCAGGTTTCTTCGATATTCAGGAGCTGCCTGCGTAAAGACTTTAAAAAACCGACCGAATTTAATAAAACCTTGCTCGTAGGAGCCGCTGAACATAACGTCAAGGTTTTTCATAGCCGTGTCTATAGAAACACCTTTCTGCATGGCCGCCTGGTTATCGATGACGATTTCATATTGCGGGTATGAGGCATTGTAGAAGGTAAACAGCCCTGAAATCTCTTTGCGCTTTCTCAGGTTTGTCATGAATTCTTGAGTGGCTTTCTGCAGCTCCTGGTAGCGGAGATCTCCGGTTTTATCCAGTAATCGAAGTGAAAAGCCACCGGAGGAGCCAAAGCCAGGAATCGCCGGCGGTTCAAAAAATTCAATCGTACCTGGCAACCCACCAGTGTTGTGCTCTAATTCCTCAATAATTTCATGGACGTTTTGTTTGCGTTCTTCCCAGTTTTTCAGGTTGATAAGGCAGGTTCCAGCGTTGGAGCCTCTGCCTTCTGTCATGATTTCGTATCCCGCCATCGACGTCACCGATTCGACCCCGTCAATCTTTTCGGTTCTTTTTTGCAGCTGGCCCATCACCTTGTTGGTGTACTCCAGCGAAGATCCCGGTGGTGTTTGAACGATAGCGTAGATGGTGCCCTGGTCTTCATTCGGGACAAAGCCGGAGGAAACCTGTCCGCTCATATAAACAATGCCGTAAGCGAATGCAACGATGACGCCCAAGCATATTACTCTTTGCGTGACGAAACGATTTAGCAGCCACATGTAGCAGCTAGTTAGTACTTCGAAAGCGGCATTGAATCGGCCGATAAACCATTGAAACACGTTGAGGCGAGAGGGTTTGTGCCCGGAATGGTTTTTGAGAAACATGGCGCATAAAACAGGTGTTAGCGTTAACGCCACCAAAGCCGATACCAAAATGCCGCTAACCATCGTGACGGAAAACTGCCGGTAAAATACGCCCACCGGACCGGGAATGAAGGCTATTGGCACAAACACCGAAATCATCACGGCCGTGATGGCGAGAATAGCGCTTCCCAGTTCGCCCATGGCTTTTTGCGTCGCCGCATAAGGCGATAGCGACGGGTCTTTCTCCATATTACTGTGGACGGCTTCAATCACCACAATGGCATCATCCACCACGATACCGACGGCTAGTACCAGAGCAAATAAGGTAATCAGGTTAATGGACATACCAAACACCGGGAGCACCAAAAATGCCCCTACTAGTGAAATAGGTACGGCAATGACAGGAATGACGGTGGAACGCCAGTCTCCCAAGAACAGAAAGACGACCAAAGTGACCAGAATAAACGCATCTCGGATTGTGTCGATGACTTGCTCAATCGAGGCGTCTAAAAACTTGGAGACATCGTAGCTGTACTGGACGTGTATACCGTCTGGAAATGCCTTGGAGAGTTCGCTGATTTTCTCTTTGACCTTTTTGATGACTTCCCTGCCATTGCTATCGGCAGTCTGTTTCAGCACGAAAGACGCAGAGGACTTTCCATCTAGATTCAGGTAAATATCATAAAACTCACTACCCAGCTCGACGTAGGCGATGTCCTTGAGCTTGACCATTTCACCAAACCCGGAGCTTTTGATAATGATATTTTCGTATTGCTCGGGCTCGGTATAGCGGCCGACGTAGTTAAGCACATATTCTGTAGCCTGGGCATTTTTGCCGGAGCTGATGCCGAGACGGCCAGGACGAGCAATAAGACTTTGCCCTTTAACGGCCTCGACCACGTCTTCAGAAGAGATATTGTAGGCTCGCATGCGATCAGGCTTCAGCCACAGCCGCATGGCATAGGTTCTGCTGCCCAATAAGCTCGCGTTGGCAACCCCTGGAATCCGTTGGATTTCCGGTATCAGCTTGGTATAGGCGTAATTAAACAGATACTTCTGATCAAAGGACTTTGAGTCAGAATACAAATCCACATACATCAGCATGGAGGGCTGTAGGGGTCTAATGATGACGCCCTCTCGCTGAACGAGATCAGGTAATGTGTTCATCACCTGGTCAACCCGGGTTTTGACGCTAACCACCGCCTGGTTGGGGTCTGTACCTGGTTCAAACACCAAACGGACAGTGGCCTCACCGGCACTGGTCGCATCGGAGGACATGTAGCGCATGCCCGGCACGCCGTTAATTGCCGCTTCCAGTGGAATCAGCGTCGACTCGGTGAGCACGTTGGCACTGGCACCGGGGTAGGCGATAAAGAGGTTGACGACAGTGGGCGCAATTTGGGGGAATTGTGAAATAGGAAGCTGCACAATGGACAGGCAGCCGAGGAAAACGATCAAAATCGAGATAACAATTCCGAGTACCGGCCGTTTAAGGATGTTACGAAACATAGTTGGCCGAACCTAACCTACTCTGCATACAGTTTTAAATTCTCAATCACAGTTTTGGGATCAATCAGCTTGTAGCTGATTTTGTCGCCTTTATCTAGTTTGTTCTGTCGCTCAAGCAGGAACATCTCGTCAGGTCTTATACCAGAGGCGACGACGTAAACGTTGGGCTCCTCGCGGGCCACCTTGATCTCACGTTCGTGAATCAACCCGTTTTTGTCGACGACAAGCAGAAAGCGTTTATCTAAGACTTCAAACGTTGATTTCTGAGGCACAATGACTGCTTGATTGACCTTCCTGGGCCACAAAATTTTGCCTGTTTGCCCGTAACGCAACAGGGCGTGAGGGTTGTTGAAGCTCGCTCGAAAGGCAATATTACCCGAGGTACTATTAAAGTCTGACTGGATGACTTCTATAGTTCCGGTTTCAGGATAGATTTCCTTGTTGGCGAGTTCCAGTTGGACGTTCTGAGAAAGTCGCTTGTTCTTCATATACTCAAGGTACTGGGCTTCGGGCACATTGAAGTACACCCAAAGTCGATGGGTATCACTCAAGGTGGTTAACAGTTGGTTTTCTTCCAGCAGGCTGCCCAGCCTGATATCACCAAACCGACCTATCAGCCCATCAAACGGGGCTCGAATTTCGGTAAAGCCCAAGTGCGTTTTGGCTAGCTCTAGTTCCGCTTTGACTTTCGCAAGCTTGGCGGCAGACATGGCGGCTTCAGTGGACGAAATAATATCTTTGTCTACAAGTGCCTGGTTATTCTCCAGCTCAATTTGCAGAAGCTCAACCTCTGCTTGTGATTTTTGAACATCGGCTTCGTAGACACTGGGCTTTATCTGAAAAAGCAGTTGTCCCTGACGAACAGTTTCTCCTTCGTCTACGAGAACATTTTGCAGGTACCCCTTCTCTAACGAACGAATTTCAATATGCTGTATGGCTCTAATCTGGCAGACATATTCATCGTTGAGCGTCAGGTCTTTGACTAAGGGTTTACTGACTTCGTAAGTCGTATGCGAAGCTTCTTCAGCATTCTGTGTCGGGTCTTTGCCAATCTTGAATTGGTGTGCAACATGCGCAGCGGCTTCGCTGTCAAGCGATTCATGACAGCCTGATGTGAACAGTAGGAGAAGTAGGGCGCTGGAACACAGTGACAGTGTTTTAAACAGTTTCATCATCCATTGTTTGTTACCTGTGACAATGATTTTCAGCTTACAGCACGGTTGTGACGGTGAAGTGTTCGTCCGCTTCCTGAGGTGGTCGAAAAATAGTTTTGTAAAGGGATTGGACTTTAGTTCTAAGCAAATTGTCCGGAGAAGCCCATTTTGGCGCAGAACCGCATGTTTCTGTGCCAGTTCACTAGTCGGTTAGATTAGAACCTGTAAATGCTTAGACTCCTTGCCATTTAAATGATTTACCGTCATACTTGACATGTCGCAAATAAATTGTCGGGAAAGCAAGGGCGCTGAGGCGTCTCTCTTGCAACTCGAACAAGGTAACCGCCCCCCACCAACACTGGAGGACGACAGATGGCGTTCAAAAATAAGTTCAACCTCGGTAACGAAATTCTCTTCGTATCGATCATAGCTCTGGTATTTGCGCCCCATGACTACAAGCTTCCTGGTTTAGGGATTCTCTGTTTTTCCCTGGTAACCGCTGCATTTATCGATTGGAAAAAGAACTCAAAGCGCGTCAGACGCATCACCAAGCGCGTTGCATCCTGCAGCTGTGTGAAAGCTAGAGAGACGATTACGCACATGCACGTGCCTAAACTGTTTCAGATCAATTGCACCGTATGCGGTGCAGAAGCAAGATAGTTCAAATCGACCCAGCCAAACTCACTGTTCGTGCGCCACTGAGTCGGGGTGGCGTGCTTTAGTTGCCACGTGCTTGCCTTTGGGGCCGGCTTTGCCGCTCGCAAGCATGGCATCGGTCAGGGCGAATTTTGCCAGTGGTTCACGGGAGTACGGCTTGAAAAACACCAGCTTGTAGCTGCTTTTCACGTTGTCCACGCTGAAGGTGATGTTGCTGTTGAGGTGACCGCCGGGCTTGATTTGGCTGGACGGCAAGCCCATATCGCCAAGGGGCGAGGGGAAGAACACGTTGCCCCGCTCGTCTTCCAGGCCAATTTCAAACGTGGAGAAAGTATTTTCTGTTTCATTCAGAATGTCCATCGCCAGCGCAATTTCGCCTACTCCGCCGGTCGGTCGGCGGTCAATGTGCATGCCCGCCACCTTAACCTGCAGACCAGGTATGCTGAAATCTTCCGCCGTCTCATCGGGCATGTTCATGGTGGGCAATTTCAGCGGCTCGCTCAGTTTGACGTGCATTTCGGCGCCCGGCTGGAGCGTCACGCTCTTACCCTTCATCAGCATGGCGAGTGTAAGCCCAGCAGCCCCACCAATGGCCGCTCCACCCGCCAGGGTGGTTCCATGGCTGGCCACCGCCCCATCCAGACCGCCAAATTGCAGTGCCATTACCGTGCCCACCACGCCACCAACCGCGGTATAGCCCGCAGCGCGCCCGACGACTTTGGCTGCGGCTTTGCGTTTTGAATCCCGTGTGGTGCTGTTGCCTTCGATGGGGACTTTACGCCCGTCGGGCGTGATCAAATAGTCCAAGCGCGTGTTGATGTAGCCATTGCGGCCCGCGCGCTTCGGTCCCTCCAGTGCGCTCAGCACCCCGTGCACCAGCGTGCCCTTGGGTATCACCACCCGACCATCCACGAGCACGTCCTTGCTGATGTTGCCAAAGAACTCATCGCCTTCGGCTGTCTCTCCGGAGTCAATCTCTGTCGTAAGGTACATCTCCAGCATCGTATCTTGTGCCACCACTCGCACATCGCCCGTGTTGACGGTCGGGCTCTGCGGAGGGGGGCACTCGGTCTGTATGATGGTGCTTCGCAGCATCGGGGTTTCGCCGGCTTCGGTCGGGGCGTTAGCGGCAAAGGCGGATAGCGGTGCGGTAGCGCTCAGGCTAAGCACAAGACTCCAGGCGTATAGGGAACGGATGACGGGCACTCGGATAACTCCCGAAAGGTCACAGATTTCAAAGGTTTGTTTCATGGGGCTCCACGGCGTCGAGCGCGTAATCAGAGCGTCGAGCACGAAGTGAGAGTAAGCTAGCGTTCGAAGTGAATAAGCAAAGCGCCAGCTTTGGGCCAACCTTACATATCTTGCCACCGGGCACCAGTTGTAAGGCACTAGCTGTAATAATGCATAATCTATCCCAATCGTGCAAGCAGGTCTGCTTAAGGCAGAAATTGCGCATCATGAAGCTAATGCATCATGGGCGGTATCAACAATGTAGGCGTATATCTTTGTCTGTTGTGCAACCGGCGATTGTGGACCGCACCAAATATGATGGCAACAGATGCATTCGTCAGCAGTTCTTATTCGTCCCAAGTTGTTGCAAACTTTTGGACGTACGAACGCTATTTTTCAGGATTCTGACTTTGAATAGTGTGCTGCAATTTTTGCATGATCGATATGTTACGTTCCAAAATCCTTGCAAGCTTGGTCCAGGAGGAATTTGGTACAACACTCTTGGTTTGCAAATCAGGCAGAGAACTTGCAACCTCCAGTTCACAGTCCTCCACAAGCTTCTCGTAATCGTCCAAAGCCGACAAGATATCGCTTGAATCTAGATCTTTCATGGCTTCGATAACATTCATGCTGGCTTCTGCTGCTGCATGTCGACTGGCCAGGATCAGTTTTTTAGTGTATGCGCTTTGCACAAGATTCTCGAATTCAGTTAGGCGCGCACGCACCGCAAGATTGGACTTCCTTTGCTCCTCAAGCTGTTCTTCAAGCTTTGCACCAGCCTTGGCGTATTCTTTATGACGGTGCTGTGCAGTTAGTGTTAGTTCGGAGTTGTCTTTAGCAACCGCAGTTGATTCGCGGTCGCGCCAGGTCGCAACGTGCTCCTTGTTTTTCGCAAGCTGCTGTTCTAAGTGTTTTTCTGAAGCGATCCCTTGAGCGAGCGCCTGCCTGACGAAGAAGAGCTTTGACTGAAGCTCTTCGTAGGTGTCGTCAATTGATTCAGTCGGAAGTTCAATCGGACTTTGACGTCGGCCGGCTATGAAAGTACTGCCATACTTGGCAAATATTGTTTCCAAACGTTCTAAAACCGGCGTCCATGATGCTATATTGCCCTGCTCAAGCTCCGCTTCGAATGTGTCGAGCAAGCGCATAGCCTGATTTGCTAGAAGGCCAGGATTGTTTTGCGCTTCCGGTTGCATTGGCACTCTCTCTCTAAATCGATAGATGGATCTCTCATTCTAGCTCATCAAAATCGAGGATAAGAAAGCCTTTTTCGCGACAGCAAGTATAATGTCACCAGTTGAACCTGGAGCGAGTCGAGCAACATGAAACTATTGTATTTTGTTTTTCTTTCAGCAGGTCTTGTCGTTTGTTCAATCATAACGACGAGCTCTTCCGCGTCAGCTTGGCCACTCAAGCATGGAACCAAAAACACGACGCAGCAGGTATATCCACTGGGTCCAGACTCCGAAGGATTTTATACTTCGAGTACTGGATTGAAATTCCGCGATCTGAGCAAAGGTAAGGGACCGCGGCCGCGTGCGGGGCAGACTGTGGTCGTTCACTATACCGGCTGGCTCACGGACGGCAAAAAATTCGACAGCTCTCTCGATCGAGGTGAGCCGTTTGAATTCGTCCTTGGTACCGGACAGGTCATAAAAGGTTGGGATGAAGGTGTTAAGGGTATGAACATTGGCGGAAAACGCCGCCTGACGATCCCACCCCAATTGGGTTACGGTCAAACAGGCGCTGGCAATTCAATCCCTCCCAATGCAACGCTTGTCTTCGAGGTGGAGTTGCTTAGAGTGAAATAGATTGAATGGCGCCCTACGCCTGGCGATAAGAATCAACCCAAAGGCAACAGTGGTTTGCGAACTGAATGAACGATCGATCCGCCACGTGCCCAATCTGTCATCTACCGGTCAAGTCGACGGGATCGGGGAGGATGACTCAGTGGCTCTCGACCTGCGCATGTCAATTACAACAACCGGTTGATGAGAAGCAGCAAACTGTAGACTTTTGCATCAAATGCGGAAAGCGAATTCGGGAAGGTCGGCTTGGTTCGTTTACGCAATTCATTTTTCGCTACGATCTTTGCCCTTGCGATATTCCGCAGGGGTTTAAGAAACCTGAGTTCAGTGATTCTCAGCCTGCCGTCGCTGCTCTTGATTCCAGCAACGAGGTAGAGGAGAGCGAACTCGACGTCGATCCAAACAAGTTCCCACTCGACCGCTACAGTCCTCTGAGAGTTGTGGGGCGCGGTTCTGCAGGAACTGTTTATCTCTGTCGAGATCGATTACTCAGAAAACGAGTGACGGTAAAAACGTTGCACGTCCAGTCTCGCGAGCAACTGGTGTTGTTCCAAAATGAGGCAAGGGTTCTCAGCAAGTTGGACCATCCCAACATTGTTCAAATTTTAGACTTCGGTGCCACTACTGGTGGGTCACCATATATGGTGCTAGAGTACAGCGCCGGACGGAGTCTCGATGCTCATCTTCAAGACGAGGGACCGTTGGATTGGAAAACAGCCGCATTTATGTTCGCCAGTCTTTGTGCAGCGCTGGAGTACTGTCACATTCAAGGAGTGTTCCATCGTGATTTGAAGCCGTCGAATATTTTGATGATCACCAATGGAGATCAATCTACGGTCAAACTTTTTGATTTTGGCGTTGCAGAAATTCAATCCGTAGGCTCTGAAGATCAGCATGTGACGATCGTAGGAACTCCATCGTACATGGCACCGGATCAGGCACTTGGGCGTGAATTCGATGCTCGTTCCGAAATTTATTCTCTGGGGTGCGTGATTTTCGAAACGCTCACAGGAGTCGCACCATTTGTAGGTGGAACCGCTCTAGAGCTTTTGTCGAAGCATGCGCACGATGAACCACCTCTTTTGTCTGACCTTGTTTCAAGCGAAATTCCAGAACAGTTTCAATCAGTGATTTCGAAATGCATGGAGAAGAATCCTGATGATCGTTATTCGTCGATGCGCGAGGTCAGACTTGAGCTCTTGTCGATAGCAGCGGATGCACAGTCTGCTGAATCGACGTCGTTTCCTGAGGAGATACGTGGACCATCGAGCCTGGTGCCTGCATTGTTAGGAATCCTTGCCGTCTTTGTTGTCTGTGGAGCGACGATGGTTTTCTGGAACGCTCTCGAAGGTCGCCTCAGTGAGCAATCACTTCCCAGTAAGACTCGACTGTATGACCGCGCTGATGAAGCTATTCCTGTCCTGTCCTCCAGAATGTTTGCCGCAAATGGCAGGCTCGAAGCCCAACCGGACTTCGAAGATGACGACATGCACGTCGTGGCCCAATTCGCTGGCTCGGCGCAGACGCAACTGAGCCTGGCCGGCAGTAGGGTAACTGGTAAGTACTTGTCCCATTTGCTAAAGATAAAAATGCTGAATGACCTCGACCTTAGCAACACTGTTATAGGAGATGCTGAATGCGCTTCAGTTGTAGGTAAGCTCACACAACTCCGGCAGCTCAAGCTTAATTCAACTTCAATAACAGACGATGGTATCAAGCATTTGTCGCGATTGCGAAATCTCGAATCACTAAGTATAGGAAAGACTCGTGTGACGGACAGTGGTTTGGATGCGCTTTGTAAGTTGCCGCGTTTAAAAGAATTGAGCGTTGATGAATGCCCAGGATTGACGATTGCCGGCATCGAAAAAATTATCAAAATTCCAACGCTGACTATTTTGTCTGCGGCAGGCTGTCCGAATGTTTCCGATCAAGACCTTGCGAAAATTGCCAAAGAAAAACCAACATGCTTTGTCAAAACTTCTGCGTACCATAAGGCGGAACTCGCAAGCGAGAGGGAAAAGCTGCTGCCTCAAGTCCTCAAAAGGTATCTCAAAGACATGCGTGATCCGGGATTTCGAAAATTCTTTATGAGGAAAGATTGCTTCAACACCAGAACAAGTTTTGATGACATCAAAGACCCGCGCATCCTAGCGTGCCTGAAGGACCCTCAACTTCGAGATTGTATGTTGGAGCCGAGCTGTTTAAAAGTTTGGCATAATCCAAAGACTTGGAGCAATCTTGAGAACATGGAAAAGAGTGCAAATCAAGAACTCGATAAGCTACTCAAGAAAGTATATAAAACGCCTGGCAATGCACCTTGATCTACAATCACATCTCCTGGCGTTAAGCACCAAAACGATGGTAGTCTTTCCCGCTCACTTGATAAAATAAGCTGACGACAAATAAGGATTGGTCAAAAAAATGTTGCCACTGCGAGATGACAATACCGACAGCAAGTCCGATCCATGGGTAAACTACATACTCATCGCAGCAAATGTCTTCGTATTTGTTTTCTTTCAAGGACTCGGAGCAAACGAAGCTTTTACCAATTCGTTTTCGACGATTCCTCGGGAAATCTTGACCGGTCAGGATGTAATTGGATCAGTTCCGATCTCTGACGGCAATGGAAATACCACCACTCTCCAACTCGGACAGACACCTGTGTCTGTTTATTTAACGCTATTTACCTCGATGTTTATGCATGGAGGTTTTGCGCATATCTCTGGCAACATGCTCTATCTCTGGATCTTCGGAGATAATCTCGAAGATCGAATGGGACATTTGAAGTACTTACTCTTCTATCTTATTTGCGGAACAATCGCTGGATTATCACACGTGGTTTGTACCGGAGCATCAGGCACCAATGCATTGATTCCGTCTCTCGGCGCATCAGGAGCTATTTCTGGCGTGCTCGGTGGATACATTTTATTGTTTCCGCATCGACGGGTTACTGTTTTATTTTTGCGTCAGATTATGGACGTTCCAGCATACGTTTGCCTCGGACTCTGGATTGTTTTTCAAGCGGCAGAAAGTTCAGGTATTCTTGGCGGCTCACCCGATGGCGCCGGCGTTGCATATGCGGCTCACCTCGGCGGATTTATCGCAGGATTGTGTTTGGTAAAAATCTTCGCCGGACGCAGTGAGTCTCAATCCTGGCGGTCGCGATAAGCTTTTAACCAGTCTTTGATGTTGTAGTGTTTGTCTGGATCCAAGAATTTCCCAGCAATATTTTCTGCACCCCATGGTGGCTGTGTGCCACCATGTTTGGTGTACGCCCATTTCGTCAAATCGGCGGCTTGTCTGGGAGAGATATCACCTGAGCTGAGCGCCGCGCCAAGCATTCCTGCGAAATAACCATCGCGCACGTCGCCGGGATTCTCAGCAGGGCTGTCAATGTACGCCGCAGCTTTGTCCGCCACATACTTTCCACGGTTATAACCGACAAGCAAAAACTCACGGAAGTGGTGAGTGATCGAATTATTTGGATCAGTGGAATCGGTAATGTTGGTGTTAAAACCTTCGCCAGCAGAATGATTTTTCCCAATTATCGATTGATACATGGTCTCAAGGGCCGAGCCGGCAATATTAGGTCCGCCACCAACAAGTTCGCGCCCAGTGTCTCTGGCGATTCCGAGCGGTTTTTCAGACATGGTCAAACCGATATAGTTTTTGAAAAGTTCACCCTGGCTTGGTTTCAAATAGTTCCAACTGTCTGGAGATCGACCATTCGCTTCAGCCAAATCTGCAGCGCGAGAGAGCGTGTTCATCATGTAGTCGGCTGGACTGATTTTGCCATTTTTGAGGTTTATCAGGTCGTTTAGAGTGCCCCGGTACATTTCCTTCTGATCGGGCGGCAAATTCTCGATTTGCAATTTTTGCGTGTCGGTAAGAGGCGCACTTCCGAGTTCGGCAGCTAATTTGTTGTAATCTTGGAAAACCTTTTTGTCTTCCGGCGACGCTAGAGAGTCGGCGATCCAGCCTCGGAAGCTATGAGCGGTGTTGGTGCTCTCCGACTGCTCAATCGACAACTCCGGAATCGTGCCTTTATTGGCTAAATTAGCAGAATCTTGCTTGCTCTTCTCGGGCTCGCCAGACGGAAACCAGGAAGAATGATGAGTCCCCCGGAGATCAGTCGGCGCCTCCGGCGCTTTCACCGCGGAAGCTTCGGTCGCCTTCTCGCTAGAATCTTTAACGACATCGCCCATAAATGGACCCCGATAAACTCTCCAACCTTGATTATGCCCGGTTTTGCTCAGGAATATTCAAAGGCGCATTATCGCGTGCTTAAGGCGCGATTGTAACCAAGTATTCCGTGTCGGCAGATCTTAATAGTTAAGTCGGTGATGTCGATGATACTTCCTCGACCGTTTCGTTTGAATTCAATTGATTCCCATTTCATTATGTTCAAGCCTGTCGCGCGTGAATAGTGGATGTCTCTTAATGCGATCCACCACCCAGTGACGAGTTACCTCCAAGTGATGTGCTAGCGCCGAGACCGCCGGTAATCACAGGAATAAGATCAGAAGCTTGTGAACCGAGGTGCGGAGCCGACTGTGTAGTGCCTGCTTGCGATGACATCTGGTTCGCAACTGGCTCGTTCTTGTTCACGTAGGAAACAAGAAGCATTGAGGCGAGCAGCACGGCAATGATCATTCCCCAGATTGGATGGGCGAAACCTGTCGGTTCAATCGCAATGCAATTCGCTCCAGGAGTATCTCTAATTTTGATAGCCATCTTTGTTCTCCCTATTGTTGACACTATTGAACTCTTCGCCGGTCTAGGCGATTTCTGCAGCGATTCTAAAAACCGCTTGCCGACGGCAGTTTTATTGACTCTCTGCTGCGCTCCTTCATGCGCTTGATTTGCGCTATGCTGGATCTAACAATCAGTACAGAGCAATCAGCGTTCATAGCCACTGTTTGCGAAACCGAGCCAAGAAAACGCTTTGCGATGTCGGGACGCCCATGGGATCCCACTACTATCAAATGCGCGTCCCAGTCACGTGCCGTTTTGAGAATTACAACTTCTGGAAATCCATCAATAATGCCCCTTTCCACATGGGCTGATCCGAAGGCGTTTTCGAATCGGCGCGATACCCTGAGAACTAATTCCTCAACTTCTCGATGCCGTTCTTCTTGATACTCCAGCGCCCAGTTCGTAACTAGGGCGGACGGTTCGTAGGCGAATCCGGAATACAGTGGACTCATGACGCTGAGAATATAGAAGCAGGTGTTCTCGGGCCATGTTGAATTGAGCACGGAATCGACCGCAGCTTTCGAATACGGTGAGTCGTCAACCGCCAACATTACTCTGTTCATCGGGCTGCAGTCTGAATGCGTTTCCGCCAGGTTCCTTGCCAATAACACGGAGCAATTCGCCTTATGCATAACAGACTTCGAAACGCTTCCCGTGAAGAGCTTCTCCGATGGTCCACGCTCGTGGGAACCGACAACTACAAGATCAGCCGGCCATGCCTCTGCACTGCTGACGATTGATTTAGCAGGGTTTCCAACATTGATCTCACCGGTCACAACTGAGTTTTCAATTAGTGATTCAATTTCGGAAGACGCTTTGTCTATCAGCCAATGCGCACGGAAAAGGTCCGAGCTAATTCCGCCGTCGCTGAATTTGTCACGCAAATTTCCAGGTATGACAGTCAGCACTCGGAAGTGCGTACCTGCTGGCCACCGACGGGCGAGCGTGGCACTAAGTGCCGCGTGCGTTGCAGCGGAGCTATCAATGGCAACGAGAATGTTCATAAAGATCTCCTTTGGTGAATGTGCTTAGAACGGTTTTCCTCTGGTCAGGCGATCGTTCGCTCATCTTTTGGTCTGAGTTGATCATTCAGGTACAGATCGAGAAACACTTCAAACGCAGGGTCGTCGAGCAGATCATTCTCAATCGCATTTCTGACGACCTTTCTCTCCGATCTACTGAAATAGCCATCTTCAAGAATTAAATCGCGGAGCCTCTTCGCGTCAGCCTTGCTGAGTCGCTCCTTGCGGCTGAGCATTCGACGGAGCGTTCGTTCTATTTTTGTTGCGGACATAACTATTTCTCCTTTGTCATTAATCTTGTAACCGTTGGTCGCAAGCGTCTTTTCGGCGCGTATTGCAACATATGGATTTTCGTCTCCAGACAACCACGTCAGGATTGCTGCCGGAAGGTTGTGATTCTCCGCCATGCTCAACCTCACATCCGGGTTGTAATCCGATGCGAGGCTCCATAAAACAATGGCTGGAGTAGCTGAGTTGGAGGCAACAGCTATTCGAACATCTGAGCTTTCATCTTTGCTCAAGAACTGCAGAAGATGTGGCGGTGTCGATCTATTTTCTGCAACACGTGTGCGAATTTTTTCACAGGCTGCATTGGTTAACGTCGCAAGGGTTTTCGCCGAAGTAGACGATCTACCCGCCTGCAAATACAACTTCGAAATCGTGTTCATTACTATCTCCTCAAAGAAATGTGATTTACTCGGTGCGGCTCGGGACGCTTGAGCAACACCTAACGGTTTAAGCTGGTACGTTGCCTTAGCAACTTTTAGCTGTTCAGCTGTGCGCGCAGCTCTCAATGTTCTTATTACTGTCGTGTGTAATATCGAATACAGTGTCATAAGTTAGGGTGCTGAGCTTGATGGCAGGGAACATACCAACCGGAAGGACCTGCGCGAAAGCGCAAGGCAAGACCTCTCCAGTATGTCGATCCTGCGTTCGTGAAACGCAGTCTTCCGTTCATATGTGTGTTTAACTCACCTCGAAATACGAGGTTGGTTCATACGCTGTCCACTGTAAGCCTTCCTGTGTGCAGGTGGCATCAAGATTGTGACTCTGTTCGCTGATACATCGGCATTTAGAGTCGCCGCCTCAAATCAAAAGAGAACGATGCAATAGCCACAATGAGCATGGACTGTTGCATTCGCTAATCCTCGACTCAGGCAAAAGCGATTCAAGAAATCTTTTGGGTCCAAGAGTAAAGGCGACGTCCTTGCTTGACGCATTACAAGCCCCAAGGCTGTGAGTCTTTTCTTTGACTTCCGCCAAATATGTAGGATAGATAGAAGAATCGAAGGAAAGTTCGTCAGTATCGACGTCAGTAAGATTTGGAATGGCGCTTGACGCTGCCTGATTGAGCCAGGATACAGAAACGAACATCAACAGACTGAAGATGGTAACGAGGCTCATTATTGTTTGATGTCGTTTCATGATGCGCTCCTTTCTTTTATATTACCAAGCAATTAAAAGGCTTAAAAGCAGGTAATCATGCGGGCGGACGCGTTACCTGCATAATTGGGTCTTTCTCTATTAAGAGTTTGTTTAGATTTGCATGTTCAGCAGATTAGAGTTAAACCAAATACGGTGGCATCAATCTCTTTCGCTCAAAAACAGGACTAAAAGCAGCAGTTCTTGTCTGGACAACGTAGCAACTCCATATCAAGCACGCCACGAAGCCCCAGAAGAGAGAATGCAATGTCATCGAGATGAAACAACACAACGAGCTAGCTCGAGTTCTGAATGTTAACGTCAGCGTTGTACAAACACCTCACTAATCGTTGCCATTCCGATATCAGGATCGAATGTTACTTGCACCCACAAGTTGTCTGGTAAGCCTGGCGGCAAATCCAAGGGCGATGCTTTTTCCACTGCAGCAAGTGCAAGCCTCTCGGCATTGGGTGTACCGCTTGATTCAAATATCTGGCTGTCGGTAAGTGCACCATCCTCGTGAACCAAAAATTTCAGAGTGACCAATCCGGAAGAAGGCTTTGTCCACGAGTCACCTACCTTGTCTTGAAGGATTAGCAAATACGGTGCGAGGGTAAACAGCTCAGGCTTCCCATGGCTTTCGTCTTGCCGTCCATTCATTGGAGGTTTAGAAAAAGCAAACTCTATATCAACAAACTTGGGCGCGTCTTCGGGAAGTTTAAAGAACGGAGCCGCGGATTTGACCGCGTCCAACGCAGCCGCATTCTCTTCAGAAGTCGCAGACTTACAAAGCCGTAATTTGCTCAATCTGCCATTCCTATGAATTCTAAATCGGACCTTTACAGGATGAGAGGACCTAACCGACGGCGGGAACCAGCAACGCATTATTCGGTTCTCAGCGTTACGCATGTAGAAGCCTCCACCGCATATATCAGGTGTAATCTGACAGGAACAGCAATGCTTGGGAGTATAGGTAAATACGATGTGCGATACATTAGTTGGGGCGGTCTGTGGTTGGAGCGCCGTTTCTGCTACCGCAGGTGGTATCTGCGCGTAAGCCAAGCATGATGATGACCAATGTGCCGCTAGGAGTAGGACAAAAGAGTGCTGCAAAAAACAGTTTTTGTATGAACTCATTTTGTCCCGTGTGGAAATCGAAAGACATCTTAGCCAGACTGTCACCAGAGCATAGCTCAAATTTGCGGAAGTGCTGAATAGGGTAATTACTGTAGATTGAACTCTGAACACACGAGTCAAGCAAATCTAGGGTCCAACTCAAAAATACTCCGGATAACTGTCCGCTAGACTTTTCTCCAGAAACCTAACTCTATTTAGAGTGGGGTGGTCCGGGCAAATTTGCCTCGCCAGATCGTAGCAATCCCACGCCAGGACGAAACGCTTTCGTGAATTGGAATATGCCGCGAGATCAACATAGGTTCCAGTAAGTAATGGATTCTGATTTAGTGCATTCAGAAACATCTCATCGGCTTTCATGTCGCTTTGACTAGCAACATTACCTTTGAAGACCTCAATTAAGTAACCTTTGAGTGGTGCCTGTTTCTTAATTTGATCGAATTCTTCGAGCGCTTCCGCGATTTCTTGATTGGTCCTAGCTTCGTGCAACTTCCCCATCTTGCTGATAGGAGATTCGTTTTGGGACAACTTTTTGATCATCCTTCTCACAGGTTCTGTGGCATTATTGGATTCAATTCCAAACTCCAGCAAGCATAAAAATGCGTCCAGAGTTTCTTTCTTCTTGATCAACTCCTGTGCGTCCGAAACAACCTTGTCTTGCGACGGCAACTCGATTGGATGGTCTGGCAGGAATACTGTCTCCTGAAGCTTGTGGAGTGGAGAATCTTCGGAGAAGGCTTTTTTGTATCCGTCAGGTATTAGAATTTTTCCAGTATCATTAGCGGTGCCGATCAACTGTACTGTTGTGCTCCTCTTCTCACGGGACTTGAAGTCTTCAGCAGTTCGAAGTTCCACATCGTATGACAATCTCTCGATTACCATTTTTCGCTCGAGGATTTGTTTTCTGACCAGAGGGTGGAGTTCCAGCTCATACAAGAGCGCTTTTCCGTAACTGATGCAAAACGCATCTGCGATCGGTGTATCAGAGAATGTGACCGTGGTGACTACTCGACCGTTATGTCTGAACGTAACCGTCTTGTCTTTCTCGGTGCTTGAAAGTTCAACGTTCTCCTCCTTTGGAAATGGCAGGCCTGTTATGCAAGACATCGTAAAGGAATCGATGTTTGACTGAAATTCCTGTTTGAGATCAGTCAATTCTTTTCTGATTAAGTAAGTGCGTTGCATCGCGGCGAAGCGATTGACTAGTATCGGATATATGGACACATCGCGATACGTGCGCGTTTTATGGTCTAGAAAACGAATACGCCTGTCTGCGAATTGGAATTGCATCTCGTCTTCGTTCTTTGAGATTGCAAATGCATTGGAATCAAGCAGAAATGTTTGATTTGATGAATCGTGATTTGTGGTTAAGGCAGTGGTTTTTTTTCCGTGATTCGCTTCCGTTTCTATTGTTTTTTCAATCTTGTATTCGAGTTTAAGAACATCAGCATGAGCACTGCCACAAAGGAATAGACTGCTAACAAAAGGTATCAGCAGAATGGCAAAAGAGTTTTCGTTCGATGAGTTCATTTAGAAAGCATAGGACACGGGAATTAAATTCTGGTCAAAGATTCGTCAGCCACGCGCAAAATTCTCCGCCAAACGTTTCCGTACCTTCATAAGTTGGAGTATACCGGGTGTCAGATCGAGTCTTAGCTAGGACAGGTAAGGGCAAAGCAATCCAACCCGCACCGAAAGGGAGCATATCCTCACCTAGGTAGACTACAAAACCGGCGCCTCTATAACTCTTTCCCGGTCCTACGCTTAGAAACCAATTAATGTGTCTAAAATCGTCCGCGCCGACGGTAGCGGCGCACTTGAACACGAACCCGATCTTTGAGCTTTCGCCGTAAAAAGGCTCTTAAAAGCTCCGCTAAAAGAATATTAGAGGTCACACAAAAGCGGATTAAGCAGATACACTGCAAAAATTCTGTAAGGACCTGGCTCGTGGTCATGGAAAAGACCACTCTCCAAAGCCTTCTTGGCTTCCTCGAAAGTATTGAATAGACAATGAACGTTCAGTGGGCAAGCGGATGCAATTTCATTGCAGCACGATGCCAGCGAGTCTTCTGGCGAATTTCCGCAGACATATTCAACGACATCGAAACCTGCAAGAGTTCGGTCTTGAGGAGTCTCCACATCAGTTTTCCAATCAGGAACGCAGTGGTAGGTCCGCCACACCCCGGTATCATCGTCGACGAAATCAAACTCAAGCTCGTAAGCTTCGTAATAGAAAAGAGTTGTGCCCTCTAATTCAATCGAGTTTTCCTGCGCCACTTCTTCAAGGTCCACTGGAGAGTTAAAAAAACAGTAGCCGTTATGGCGCCAAAACGGAGTGTAATCTGCAAAGTTGTTCGATGCGCAGCCTGCAACAGAAAAGATGTCGACAACATTCTCAGCTTTGAGCCATTCGGGTCGAGGTGCAATTCTCTTAAGCATGTAACCAACTGGAATCATCTGTCTTTCCAGTCCTAGACTAGGTCAGTTTCCTTCGGACATCTCCAGCTTCCTCTATGCTTTCAGCTTCTGTTGACCCTGCATCTAATGTCTTCGGCAGCAATTATTCCATGCGACTGGTATCCAACGCAAACGTCGAGCTTACCGGCATTCACTGATACACCTCCGTGCTTGTCTAAGTGCTGAACTTTCCAGCTGCTTTCCAATGGTAACCCCCTGGCGGGGCGCGCACGCGCGTCCATTGAGCATTTGAAAGCCGTGTCCTTTGACGAGCACTAACACGCGCTGGAGGTGCCACCATGAACAATACCATATCCGTGATAGGTTACGTAGGTCAACAGCCGCATCCCATCTCTTTCGGCGATAGCGGAAACAAAGTAGTTAAGTTCTCGGTTGCAGATTTCTTGTCACCGTGTTTGGTGGCACCAATATGCATCTTGGCTGTTTGGCTAACTTCTCTTGAAGCCTGGTAGCCTGGTGAATCTGTCTTGGTTTTTGGATTGTTCGTCGGTCTTTTTTACATCTCCCCTCACAGGATGCAATAGTTAAGCGCTCTTTGCCTTCCCGGTTTCTGGCTTTTCAGGTCTTTTCTCTTCATGAACTACCCAATTTTCTTGTAGCCTTGTGAATCGATCTTTTGACTGTTCTGTGGTCATTTCTACATCTCCTCTAAAAACTTCAGGCAACTAGGAAAGGCTTGCTTAAGCTTCTGCGAATATGGATTATTCGATGGTAGTCCTGTTGAGTGGGCGTACATGTCGGCAAAGACTTCGTCTCTTGCTTTCAGTAGCGGCTTGAATTTTTGCGACAACTGCAATTCATCAAGAGTTTCGCTTGGAAGCTTTGCCACATCAGTCCTAAATGCTTTGATAAAGTCAGGTTTGTCAGAAATCCAATTGCCCAATGGATGAGACTTCGCATTGTATGCATGGCCGGATTCTTCGCTGCCTCAATCGCCATGAGCGTAGCCGATTGAAAGCGGTCGTCTGCTTCTCTTACTTGCGGTGACTGGTCCTTGTCTGCGCGAGCATTCTATTTTGCAATCGTTTCGCTACCGTCAGTAATGGCGAACATGCCCTGCTCGCTGTGCCAGATGTTAGTGTTGCAATCAAAAGCAGTTTGCGCGTCTTGCCCAGTAGCGTTGCGAATGGTGTTAACGTCAGGTGCTTTCTCCAGGTGATCATCTGCCTCCTGGATGCGAGTTTTTCCGCCATCGGTCAGTTTCTTCTGGTCTGACACGCAAGATCCTCGAAGGTCCGTCATTTTACCAGTATAACCGCCATCTTCAAAACAGGACGCTGAGTACCAGCGAGTTGCCCGCGCAACTCTTAATGAAGTGTTGCGCGCCCCTTCGCGCCTGAGCGAATTGAAGTACCTTAGGGACATACATGCTACTTTATGAGTGAGAAATCAAATTGTGTGGGTTTCAATCTTATCGCTTACTATTGCGTCGTTTCCTCGCTCTCCTGACGATATCGTCATTCTGCTTTCTGGCAAACGCCGCCAGTGCCGCCGATGATAAACAGAGCAGTGTCGAAGGGAGCGATAAGCAAATGGTCGAACAAACTGGATGTGGATATCCTGATCGGGTGAGGGACGGTCTTCACCCCGTGCAATATTTCTGCCTAGCGAATGTCTATCTAAAAGCTCTCAGATTCGACATGGCGACCATCTGTCTGGAGAAACTCAAGAACTCAACTCCTACAGACGAAGCAAGCAAGTTTGCTAATCGGCTCGAACGGTCGTACATGCCGAAACATCCTGTTCCCGACAAGGCCGTTGAACGCTTGAGAGAAATTGCGATCTGGGGAGGAGATGAAAACTCCAAACGTCGAAAGGAATTTCAGAAAATAATCGCGGAATATCCAGGTTTCGAATGTCCATACTTTTTCATTCAAGCCGATTGGAACAACGGAAATCCAGATAGGCGTATGGAGATTCAAGCCATGGAATCTGTTCTTTCGATCAATCCCGACAATGTTGATGCGCTGGCAAGACTCATGGAACTCTACTCGAAAGAGCCAGAGATTCGTCGCAAGTACGCCCTCCGAGTGAGCGAATTAGATCCTGACAGAATTGTGGACTTTGATAGAATCGAGCGAACGCTGCTCACCAAGCGCAGAAGTGAGGAGAAGATTCAACAATTTCCGGAACCAGTCAAAAAGCAAACGAACGAAAAGGCAGATGGGATGGTAGCGCCCTTGCGCGCTAAGAAAAAATATTACAGCCATTATGACCTCGATTATCGCTTCATCGACACCAATGGACAAACAGTTTTTCGGGTTGGTCCAAATGTAAAAGTTGCAGACAGGTTCTCGGATGGTTTGTTGGTTGTAGCTGCTCCTGTTGCGCGTGGAAGGCATAGTTCAGATGTTCAATATTGGAGCAACACTGGCGAACTTGCGTTTAACGTCGACTATGCGCAGGGACTCGACGCATCTGAGGGGCTATGCGCCATTGAAAAGACCGCCGGCGGTGGAACTAGATGGTCATTTTTCAATTACAAAGGTGAGAAGGTCATTCCCTCTCAATACGCTGCCGCTAAGCCATTTAAAGAAGGATTAGCTGGTGTCGAACTATTGACCAGTAAGGCTTTCCATATGCCAAAATGGGGATTTGTCGATAGACAGGGCGTGTTTCAGGTTGAACCTATCTATGATGATGTCATGTCGTTCTCAGAAGGATTGGCTGCAGTCTCATTAAATGGCAGAGTCGGCTTCATTGACACAAACGGGAAGCTGGTTATTCCCGCGCGATACGATTTCGCTCGACGCTTTTCAAACGGCCTTGCTGATGTGCTCGTATGGGATGCCTCAACCGGGATCGTTCATGACTATTACATTGACCGAACTGGAAGAGTAAGTTTTGAGCAAAAGCATGACATGTCTAGATACGATTCGTTCTCGATGCTGAGTTCAGTGTTCGAGGAGTTCCTGAAGGTAGGAAAAAACTACTCGCCGTTTTCTAAAATGACTCACCGAAGTGAATCTGATTTCAGTGATCACCTTGTATTGGCTAGGGGAGATAACGGAAAGGTCGGTTTCAAAAATTCCGAGGGACAATTCGTGATCGAGCCAACCTTCGATTCAGTGTCAGCGTTCTCTGAAAAACTCGCACGAGTGAAAATCGACGATAAGTACGGCTACATAGATACCACAGGTAATATCATAATTCCAGCGCAGTTCGCCGAAGCAAAAATCTTTACTGATGGGCGCGCAGCCGTATCAAAAAATGGCGAAACATGGGGATTTATCGACCGAAATGGACAGATGGTGATTCCGGATAACTATGTCGAAGTCCATCCATTCGCTGAAGGACTAGCGAAGGTTGGGGCTGTTCGGTGAAGATGAAATTTTCATTCCGCGGAAAGTTTGTTTCGTTCTTCCTTTTGTTGATTATTCTTTGCTCAATTATCGGAGGCATCTGCAAATATGAATGGCACTCAAGAAGATGCCCAAATGATCCAGGCGGCAATCTCAGAAAACTGGCGCTGTGATTGGGCCGGGCAAATCAACTCAAAAGTTACGTTTAGACTCACAAAAGACGGCGAGATCTTTGACATTCACCTTACGAGAGGTTTTGACAATCCATTCATCATAAAAGCCGTGTACCATGCTCTTCTGTTCTCAATGCCTTTACCTGCGCCTATAGATACTAGTTCTTTGTTATCCACCTGCACCATATCTGGTGATGGACAACATCCTGTGTTCCAAGTTGAATTTTCTGAATCCCCTGGGAAACCGCTTGACGAGGAGATTAAGGCAATTCCAGCTGCAACGAAATTACCTCGCCATGTTTTTCTCTACGGAGATGGAGCAAAGCGCCTCGATAATCTTTGCCAGCTCTTGTTCTTCTTCCCAGGTTCCTCGGAACTATGCGGTGAAATTGGAAAGGTCTGTTCAAGCGTCGGACTAGATCCTCAGAATTCGCGTGACTGGATTGGCATCGCGCGATCCCGAAATCCTGAAGTTCCAATTATGCGAAACCCCTCCGTGAAAGCAAAGCAAAGTGCTCAAGTCGCAATAGCTGCTTTGCTAGAAGCCTGGCGATTGCGTCACGATCAATCTGTCTTGTACAAGCTAGAAGACGCCTGGTTAAAATTCGCTGCCGCTGAAGTTCTTGCGGCCTCAAAGGCAGACCCTCTTTACCTTGGAACTGCAGCGCTACTGACCGAGCAATACAAAACCGCCTGCGAACAGTATGACTTATCAATCAAAGAAGGTAATGCGCTATCGAAGACGATTCGAGACAGTATGCGCGCGCCTTCCGACAAGGCACTGCTGAATAACCTTATGTTACCGGCGAATTACTTACCGAAAGGCGACGTAGGAGAGGCATGGAGACCTATTCTGAACTGGCTTCCAGTCGATACCGAAACTCTGCTAGTCGAAAGAAAAGCCTCCAATGAATCGTTCCAGGCCGACTGGATTTCATTTTTTCAACCTCTCGTAGTAGAAGAGGGAGGGAAAGACTTCAAAGCCTCGTTAGGATACAGTCCAAAGATTTCGCAATGCGAGACGAATAAACTCTTCTTGAATACAGAAGACATTCTCTGCATCCACGCAGCAAAGACATTCAAACCGCCAGACGGTCTCGGGGGCGGCAGCAGTGACGCAATTGAAATACTGATTTTATCCGATTCGGACAAGAACATTTCTAAAAAACTCATGTCCAGAATTCAAAACGAATGCATCTATCGCCAAGTTGTTGAGGGGGTTGAGGTGCTGACGTTCCTGGAACGCCCTTGGAGCTATGGTTCCATGTTCTCTGGTAATTCAATCTGCTCGCCATGTGATGGGGTAATCGTCAGCGCAAACAGTTTGGCTCAATTGAGAGAGGTATTGCACCGCCTTCGAACGACACCGTCAGAAAGGGCATTTCCACAAAGTCTCGCCGAATGGAAGGAAGTCGACACAAGTTCAAAGCTTTGGGCGCTTCGGCATTTTGACAGATCGTACCTGCCATTCAACAAATTTGGAATGTATGACTTCGTAACGACGAAAACGCAAGAGACGCATGACGAGGCCGAGCGGAAAGAATCTGATTACACGCTAGGAACTGAAATCGGATTTGTATTCAGCAGTAACAAAAATAAGATTACGCTGAAGTACTTGTCGAAAGACCCTGCTGTTCTAACGTCCGTAGGAAACCATTGGCGGTACATGTTTAATTACGACGAATACTCAGAGAAACAGATGTCAGCCAAGGATATTCCAGCAACCGATGATCCCAGCATGCGAATCGATGGAGACGTGGTTACTGTCAACGGGACAATGAAAGAGGGCGGACTGCTCTCAATGAGCCTTTTAATGTCGCTCGGTTACTTCATTGCCATTTGAGGAATCGAACGGCAAGCGGTCACGAGAGTGCAGTCACTAAAAGCGGTGCCTTAACGAAATTGGGAGTTACGCGCATGCGAATGCGATTCCATCTTTGGGGTTTAAACGTCTGGTAGCGTATACGGTGACCGTCGTTAACGGTAATGTTGATTCCAGGAATGCACCAATTTCAGATGCGCAATTTGCCGGAGAAAAAAGACAACAATGCAAACGAAATAAATCAAGAGAACCGAGCTAGATGCAAACTAATCGGCAGTCGATTTTGTATACCGCAAATTGCAAATGCGAGCGTCGCTGAGGTTAAGTTGTTTGATTTCGTGTAGGTAAGGACTGTGTCTCAGTTGATCAAGGAACATGCGCTCAAACCGCGCCTTGCTGGTCCGAACAATGGGACTACTCTCTCTGTATTCCAAATTACCAGCAAAAGTATCTCCAGCCCAAAACTCATTGAGCAAACTGAAAGCCACTTTCGAATTGCCAGAATAGATCAGGCTAAGCACATCGCCCTACACAGAGGGAGCTAATCGGAAGGTCGTGTTGTCATATTTCTCTACCAGTCCGGTTTGGAGAAGGTCGGCTTGCTCGTTCGTGCATGCCTTACCCCAATCGGAAAGCATTTTTCTTTGTCGCTCTTTTGAAGGACGTTGAGTTTTCATAAGCTTGGTTGCCAGCTTAAATTTCTTCTCCTCGAGTTTGAGAACCACTAAGGGCATGGGCGAACAAGCGTTACAAGTTTTCCACCCGAAGAATCTGGGGTCTCTAACCAAGACTTCGTATCTCCCGTCCTGGTCAACGTCCATGAACCGGGCGGTACAGCGCACAGCTTCAATTGTTCCTAACTCTTTAGTTGTCCCGCGAAGGGAATAGATTTTGTAGATGTCAGACGCGTTGCCGTAGTTGTAGGTCAAGATTATTTCTGAAGACCCGTCGCCATTAAAGTCGGCAAAAGGTGTCGAAGCCGATTTCATGCCGTCTGCAATGTAGTCGTTCAGGTCTCCATCGAACGAGTGTACAGATTTGGCTGGCTTCTTCGCGTAAGGAAAACTCAACCACATAAAATCACCATCGGTGAAATCGCTGCGCAGAGACTTTCGAAGGATTAGATTCTTGCCTCTATAAATGGCTACAGAGTCAATCCCTCGCTGAACTGGGTGCGGTTCGACGAGCACAGAAGCCTGTCGATAAACCTTTTGTGACAGATTCAGTTCTCTGTCTTCCCAGCTCTCCTCTGCCGGACGAGCGACTGGTTCGCTTGAAGTTTCAACCGTTAGTTGCGCCTCGGCTATCGGCTTGACGTTAACCGTCGTCGTTTGCTCGGAACTTCGTCCGAGTGTTAATGCGAGAGATAATGCGAATACCAAGGCCAAAACGGGTTGCTTTACATGAAGCCGATCTTGCGGACATACTTCTGCTCCCGACATACTCTCGCGCGCCTCAGGCGATCAACACTACTTGCATTATGAGCGAAGCAGTGAGGGATGCTGTAAAGTCCATGATCTCGCTGTGTAATTTCCAGCAGATGTCGCAGTTGACGACTCCAGCAAATCAGTCAAAATCAATGAAGCCATCCTGCTCATGCACTGTCATCCGGAGCGCTGCCTCGCTGAATGACGTTCATCATCCGTCCTGCTTCTCTCACTGCTTGCTCTCCGCACTTAGTTGCCGATAAACATGATTTCTCAGTGATTCTGCATCAACACCAAATTTATCCAGGATTCGTGAACCGACTCCTTCGCCTTCGCGCACTATTCCTAACAGAAGGTGCTCCGTCCCAATGTAATTGCGACCAAGCTGGCGCGCTTCGTCCCAGGATAGCTCAAGCACTCGCATGGCTCGTGGCGTGAACGGAATGTCTACGAAAACAGAACCACTACCCCGCCCAATAATTGATTCCATTTCGGCTCGTGCATTTTCGACCGTCAGCCCGAGGTCGGACAAAACGCTGGGCGCAATTCCTGAATAACAGCGAAGCAATGCGACAAGCATCATCTCAGTTCCCACAAAGTTGTGACCCAGGCGCCTTGCCTCTTCTTGCGCAAAGTGAATGAATTCAGGACAGCCGCCCTCTCCGGCACCGATAGCCGTTTCCCTACCACCCGGTCCTCCTTTTGAGGGGGCGGGTTGAACCTTCGGTACATCTTTTTTTTGATTATTCATACTGGGCCACGCGTTTATCTCCATCCTGCCACACCTGGGTCTCAGACGCTAGAACCGCCAGCGTCTTCCGAATGTTTGAAAAAGGTATTAAAACTGATACTACTTAGAAACGATAACGACAACTTGTAGATCTTCATCTATCGTTCAAAGCGCAATCTGCTCATTAAGAATGCTGCGATGAAGAGCCTTCCGGATAACGTTTTTCATTGTCCAATTGTTGAAGCCGTTCATCAATTTTATTAAGAACTCGTTCGCTACTTTGGTTGAGGTCCGGACAACACTAGCGATTTCGCAATGTCATCTGACGAATCGTTCAGTCACGGCGCCAGTCGAACGGAATGCTTCCTTCGGTGATTTCTGATCGCCACTTCGGAATTTTTTCTTCGTTTTTCAAGAACTCTTCGCAGCGATCCAGGTAACGAAGTACCGACTCGATTTCATTCTTTTCTAATAGTTCTTTTGCAAGGTCCATGTTCGGTCCAAATGAGTTCAATACGGGAGACCCATCGATGTTCGACGAATGTTGTAGATGCGACTTCGCTAGTCGAACATCGCCGTTAATAAGCGCAATCCGACCCAAGACTGTATGAGCTTCGTGTGTGCATTCGCTGGCCAACCCTGCGTCACGTCGAAGTCGTGGTACTGCGCGAAGAAGCAATTTCGAATAGCTAATAGCATCCTTGACCCGTCCGGCTTTAAGAGCGAGCGTAGGCAGACCTGTCGGCGGCTCAATCCTGAAGAAAGGAATCGCAGACCGTCTGAGCTGGTACGCCCTTTGCTTTTCAGTGAAAGCTATCATCGCGCATTCTGTCTCATTGAACCCGTCAAGACCAAGATCATACAAGTGAGCCAACCGATCGGACCATTCGGCATTATCAGGTTCAAGTGACTTACCGCGGAGCAATAAAGTTTTGGCAATCGAACGATCACTCAAAAGAAAATATCTAGCAGCGTTGTTCAAAATCCTAGGATTGGCACTGGGGTCATCACAGTGCCGAAGCCAAAGTTGCTTTCCCTTCTCATAGGCTTCATCGGTGTCGAAAAATAACGGATTGAGTTCGCACTCTCTTGCCAGTGGGTTTTCTGGACAATGTTCTATAACCCAAAGTGCATGCTCTTTGTATTTATCTTTCTCAATTGTGTTTTGCTTGTGTCGTCCATAGAATCCAAGCAGGAGGCAACGCGCCTTGAGATTCTCTGGGTTTTCTTCGATTATCTTCTCGTTTTCGAGAACCTTATCCGCAGTCAGATTCCTTCCGTGGACGATTGTGAGGGACGGAGCCAACTCTGCTAGTTTCTCTGCGTTTAGTCTCTTTTGGAGTTCGATCTTTCGCTCAAGATACTTTATTGCCAAACCTGCGCATTTCTTTAGCAGGAGGGTGCCAAGACCGGCGCCTACAACTATTCCAGTAATTTTTAGCCAGGCGTTCAAACAGTCAGCTCCATAGCCACTCCGATTTTATCTTACAGTAATTTGCGACAGGAGAGTCAAGGCGAATCTCCGAGTAGGTGTATTGACCTACTCAGTAACCTTGGTAATCCTTGTTGGGTTTGGGATGGCACCAGATGTGGTGATAAGGAGAGCGATCCATCACCGCTTTTCGAACCGCGTCCAAGGGTAGCGTCAACGTTGCGACAATCTTTTGAGGCGAAACAAAAATCAAATTGGTAGCGCATATGGTGCGTCAAGCCAAGACTAAATAGCAAACGACCAGAACGCTGATAAGGGCAAAGCAATCCGACCCGCACCGCACCGAAAGAGAGCATATCCACACCAAGGTAGACTACAAAACCGGCGCCTCTATAACTCTTTCCAGGTCCTTCGCTTAGAAACCAATTGATGTGTCTAAAATCGTCCGCGCCGACGGTATCGGCGCACTTCATTTCGAACAATGCAACTGGAAGCCGGGTATAATGTTAGCAGTCGGGCAAGTCTGAGTTGAAGGTTTTGAAGCGAACGTGTCAGAATCTAAGCCGCACAAGAACGAAAAGAGTAGTGATCACGTTCACGAAGGGCGCGATCGGGATTCATTGAAGACGTCCGAGACCGCGAAGGATGATGCAGTAATTTCAGGGCGGACGCATCAGAATGTGCATGACCAGGCTTTTGAAGTTGCACATAAAAATGATTACGGACCTTCAGACCATCGGTTGATAGCGCCTAAAGAGGGCGAGTCCGCTGAGGATATGAAGGCGAGGATCGAGGCGAATCGGTTTCGGATTGAATATCCATCAAAAGATTCAGAGTGTACCGAAGGCAACTTTGTAGACTATGATGCGGTGAGAACCGGTCCAAAGTCATTTTCTCTTGGTGTGGGTCTCGAAGCTCAGGGCTCTTCGAATGGAGCACAAGACAAGCGAGCGATCACCGAAAGTGGAGTTCACCTTGCTCAATTGGCTGCAAAAGATCCTGTTCTTGAGCCGGTTAGAATGTTGCGAGAATATGTAGATCAACTGCCGCAGGGAATCGAGAAAGAAAACTTGCTCAAACTCACCCGTGAGCAAGCGGCGGAATTGTCCGTCGAGATGCGCTCCCGCTACAGCGATGCGTTCGAGGCTGGAACGCACCAAGCGGTCAATCTCGAAAACCACACTCAAGCTCAAGCACCAAATATGGTGCTCGGTGATAAAGTGCCTGGTTTGAACGGCGGTGAAATGGCGGACATTCGAGATATTGGGAAAGAGATCTCTGGTCCAATTCAGGCGGCGTTTACGATGGAGCTGCCTGACTTCAAATATCTCGGAACGCATCTGGAAAACTTCAGGAGGATTCAGGTTCACATCGGACCTGAAGACAACGCGGAGATCGAACGGCTCTACAAAAAGTCGATTGTGGACAAGAGTCCCAACGAATTGACCGACTTTGAAAAGGCAAAATTGCAAAATCTCGCGATTGCGGATGTGTTTATGCGGAAGTACCAGGATGGTTTATCCGCTCAAGAGCTGGCTGAGTGTAGGTGGCTTCCGGAGCCGATGCGCGGTCCATATCTTGCCAGTCAGGCGCTGCCGGATGGTGCCGCCATTGGTGGTATCAAATCGGTATTGCATAAAGTTATTGAAGAGGGTGCAATCGGCAAACTTACCGACGGAGTCGCGGTCGGTTGGACGGTTGGCCAGGTTGCGGCTCGCCTTGCTGCGACCGCTTATCTTCCGTTTCGAATAGTTGGAACTGCGCTTCAGGTCGGCGGATTGGGGCTCGCCATGAAAGATATAGGCGAGATTGGGACCGCACTTGGAGATGGACTCCAAAAATCCGCGCCTGCCCTCCAGGAATTATGGTCGAACCCGACTGCGGGAAGTCTTGCAAGTGCCAAAGGTTCGGTCGAACAAAATCTCGGCTCAACTGTTGCTGACGGCGAATTAATGGTCATCGGTTTCGGGCTTGGACACGCTGCGGATAGCGCCGCTGCGAAAATCAAATTCCCGAACGGAAAAGAGTTTACGGAAGGTTCATCTAAGAATGCGCACGGCGAGAAAGACAAAGTTTCTGGTAGTGGAGCCGACGCCACTCGAAGACTCCCTGATGACCCGATTGAACGGGCTAGAGTCCTCGCGCAGGCCGATGCGGAAGTGAAGCAAGCTTGGGAGCAGCTCCCAGAGCCAATCAAGAGACACGTTATCGAAGAGCTGCTGAAAGACAAAATTGAGATCGTCGAAACTATGAGGGCGGTAGAACAGCAGGCTAGAGATGCGGGTTATACCGAAGGGGAAATCGACCGCCTCGTCGGGGGACTGGTCCATTATAAGGACGAAAATGGAAATTTCGTCGTGGAGAAGCTGGTTTTGACATTGGCTGTACTGGATAGATTCGATAAGAATTCTTACTTGGTTGACCATCCAGGCGGTGTGTTCCGACATGAAGTCATGCACGCTCTGGACATACTGATTGGCCATGACGGCAAAAGGTATTCGGACAGCAACATTTTCATGGAGTCAATGAAAGCCGATAAGGAATGGCAAGAAGAGTTGCTGTTTTCAAACAAGCTGAAGATAGGCGAAATTCAAACGTTGACGGAGCTTAAGCTTATCGACTCAGACATGTCCCCTTCGGAGGTCTTCGCTCAAATCATGGCGATCAAAATGGGAGGATCGCCGTTTCCGCATCTAGAGCAGTTGATTATAAGAACCCATCCGAACGTGAGCAAGTTACTTGGTCTGGAGAATCAACATTGAACACTGACGACGAGAAGAAATTGAATCCTGACGAACTCTTAGGACCCAACGACGAATCGCACGTTGCGAAGGCTTTTCGCGGTGAAGTTGTACTGGAATATCGGGACTCAAAACCCAAGGAACATCCGATTTATTGGGAAACGATGAGCATGCGTTCTGACCAAACGATCGTCAACTGCGTAAACGGGCAGTACCAGCGTGAGTACAACACCGACAATCCTGATTATGAGGAAATTCTAGGCAAGATAAAAGAACAATTTCCAGATCTTGCACCGTGTAGGGTTTGTACTCTCAATCGTTATCGAGATGGACGTGTTGAGATTGAGACGAAGGATTTCAGATAAATTTCCTGATTCGGAACGCCGAACCGCTTGTTCTGATCCCACAGAAAAACAATCTAGGTAGCAGAGGGTTCGGAGCTTGGTAATTGGTAGCCAATGTAGTGCGACCGACTAAGAACGAAAAGTTAAGTTAGATTGGTTGACTGCATAGCCGGTCATTTTGGAATGCGATTCATCGTCCAGATTCATGCGAATACGCAGTTGACTTTGAGAGGGCACCATATATGGTGGTAAACAGATTAGCTGTCACCGATTTTCCAACTTCGTCCAAATGTAGCGGCAAAGTAGCGGCAGACTGTTTAAGGGCAAAAAACAAAAATGACAGCCATCCTCTTAAGGGTAGCTGTCAATTGAAAGAAATGCGCAGCGCTCACTAAAACTTGTACATCGTCAGGATTATTTCGAACAGCTTTTGCCAATGTGGAATGGTGGCAAACTGCAGGTCAGGATTTGCAGAATCATTATCTATTAGCCACAGAAGGTGATTTGTATACTCCGACGCGTCGCGCACTCTCAGTGGCTTTTCGTAAACAGCTCGCTGAAATAACCAGCAAGTAATCGATATGCGGCCCTTGAAGTTATGATGTCGGTGTATCTTGAGTAACCTTAATTGAGTTTGGAACAGCACCATAATTGGTGGCAGACAGATCGAACACTGATACAGCTCTTCAGTCGACTAGTGATTGGCGAGCACATTGGTTAGGTTTGAGAAAGCACCATATATGGTGTTGAAAGGACGAGTCTCACCTTTCTTTCCACCTTGGTCAAAAGTTAGTGGCAAAGTAGCGGCAGCCTCTTTAGGCAAAAACAAAAATGACAGCCATCCTGGATCTACATATCCACGATCTCAGACGCAGCCTTACAGCTGGATGGCGAATACCGGGGCGAACGTTTCCGTCATTAGAAGCGCTCTCAATCACAAAGATGTGAACGCGACATTGACTGTTTACGCACGTGCAAACCAGGATGCCGAGTTGCAGCACGTCAAGTTGCTCACAACACAATGAAATGACAACTATCCGTTAAGAGTAGCTGTCAATCTGATTATTATGGACCTGCCCGGTACGACTCGAACGTACGACCTCATGGTTCGTAGAAATTTAAAGTTCGATTTTCCTGAGTCTTCCGATGGTCTCCGAAATCTTTTGACAGGCGCATGGTGACTGTGTTTTACTAGTGTTATCAGTTTTCTTGGTCTAAGCGAAACCTCACCCATTTTTCGCAAAAACATATACCCCACATAGACCCAGACTCGACTGAAACCCTGATGAATAATGGGTAAGCCTGGTTTTCAAACAGGCAACTTCCGCAATTGGAAAGAAAGAACATGAATAGAAACAAAATCAATTTTACAAAATCAGAACTATCAAGACTGGCTAAATCAGAGCCTGGAAGGCGTCGTTGCTATTACGACACAAACACACCTGGGTTAGAGCTGCGTGTCACCGATGCCGGTACCAAAAGTTTTTCAGTATATAAATGGATCAACGGAAAGAACCATAGAATTGTGCTCGGGCGATTCAACCCGGATGCTATCCAGACTCCTGACTTTCAAAAAGATCCACTTTCGGTACTTGCTAATAACCCTGGGCTCAGCATAGAACAAGCAAGAGTGCCTGCCGTAGCGGTAATGATGGAATTGGCACTTGGAAACAATCCGCTTGCGGCCCGAAAGAAAAAGGATGGCATCACTCTCGGCGATCTCTTCAAAGAGTATCTTCATGGGTACGCCATAGATCACTGCAAGACATGGAAAGTGATCGAGGAATGTTTTTATCGCTATCTCGACCACTGGAAAACACGTCCGGTAAGCTCTATCAAGCGCTCCGAGGTGCAGATGCTCGTGAATAAATTAGGTAAGGAGAATGGCAGAGCGACTGCCAATCGGACAGTAGAGCTATTACGGGCCGTAATAAACAAAGGTAAGCAATGGGAGCTGGTTGATTGTGATAATCCAGCAACCGGGATTACGAAATTCAAATTGAAACACCGCGAACGATTCGTATACGCAGAAGAACTGCCGCGCTTGATCGAGGCAATCCATGCTGAAGAGAACCAGGAAATCAAAGACTATGTTCTCATCAGTCTTTACACAGGGGCACGCAAAATGAATGTGCTCACGATGCGGTGGGCAGATGTCGACCTGGACAACGGCGTCTGGCGAATTCCTGATGCGAAGAACGACACGGCTCAAACTATTTTACTTACCGGTCCCGAGCTTGAGATACTCAAGAACCGCTTCGCGAATCGAAAATCATTCGAGTATGTATTTCCCGGAAGAAAGAGCCCGCACTTATATGACCCTAAGAAAGGATGGAAACGCATTCTGAAACGCGCACAAATAGAGAATCTCCATTTGCACGACTTGAGGAGGACGCTAGGCTCTTACATGGCTATGACCGGAGCAAGTCTATCGGTAATCGGTAACGCTCTCAATCACAAGGATGTAAGCACCACACGCAAAGTCTATGCGCACTCCGCACACGAAGCCGAACGCACCGCCCGTGAAGTCGCTCACAAGAAGATGTTCGAGAAACCAGACGAAACAGAAAACAACGTTGTTGAGATGCAGCAACCGAGAAAAAGGAACATTGAATTCTAAGTTCGGCATGTCTCTGGACTGCGCGCGAACGTTTTCAAAAAGTATCGATATTTGATACGTTTTGAAAACGATAGCGCCAACTGGTTGTGATGCGTTCATCCTTTCTATCGCAGCCAGTACACGCGCTGCGGCGGTCTCTGGTCGTACCGGTTGTGAAATGGTATAAATTGGGTATAATATTGGTATAAGATCTGGAGCTTATGCCATGAACGAACGCCTAAATGTCGCTGTATTGGACCCTGACGCCTGCCTAGCCCAGCTGGACAAGGCAAAAGGACCGGTCGAGCTGACTTTGGTTCCATCGGCTTCAGCGGAAGACTTACTTAGGGCAGTCACTGTTGACGAGCCCGACGTCGTGCTCCTTGACTTCGAGATGCCTGGAATCTCTGGGCTGGAACTGACGAGACGATTGCGGGCGGCAAATCCTGGCGTTCCAATTTTGCTGCTTTCGGCAAATCCTGACTGGTCAATCCTGGAGACCGATCCACTGATAGAGATTGTTAAAAGTCCGATTGATCCAAGAGAAGTGTTACAACGAATATCAAGACTGATACACGGTCTTGCGCTGGACGAAACGGCGCGCAATTTCCGTTTGCCGAATATGGTAGTCGACGAGTTGCGCGCAGAGAGCGGTCGAATCGATGCCAAGAAAGTTGCAGAGATGTTCGATATGTCAATTCCTGCTCTAGCAAAAATAATTGGTGTCGGTGAACCGGCACTGTATAAGACGCCTGACGCTCGTTCAGTTCAAATAAAGTTGATCGATTTTGAGCGCATCGCATGGGGATTGCTTAAACTAACAGGATCCATTCGTGGCATGCGTATTTGGCTGAACGCGCAGAATATTGAACTCGATAACGAACTGCCCATTGATTACATCAAAGACGGACACGTGGAGGATATTGCAGCAATGGTAGAAGACGCATTGTTAGGACATCCGAGCTGATGCGACCAGAAGCTGAGCTGCCTGCAATTGTTAATGCACTACCTCTAATAAATTACAGCGCACCTTGTTATCGAATAGTAGATTTTGCGACCTTGACCGGCTCGATGATTCCTTTGTATACGCTCGGACCAGGAAAAAAGGGACAAAGATATACTCCCAAATTGGGTCCGAACGCGCTTTATGTTGCCGAAGACGTGGTGACAGCTCAAGCTGAGTATCACCGCGTCCTGCGAGCGGTTCTCGTCGCCGATCCAACTTACCATGTCATTGCAAATCCAACGGTTCAACTGACTATTCAGGTGAACCTTGAGCGCGTACTCGATCTGACAGACAATAATGTTTTGAAATCTACAGGCACTACCGTCGATGAGCTAACAGGACCTTGGCGCAAACAAATGATCAAGAAAATTTTCTGTCCAACGCAAGTTCTTGCAAACGCGGTCTACGCCAATGGCAACGTTCAAGCCATGCGGTATCCGTCTGCACAAGGAAAGGAATATTCAAATTTGATCATTTGGGAAGAACGTGTTCAGTTGCCATCTTTCGTTCAAGTGCGAGATACAACGGGCACACTGTCGGCTCGTATCCCTCCAAAGCGGCCCTATCGGAAACGCACGTAATGAGCTTCTTGACACTTGGCAAAAACGTCTTCTCACTCCGCGGACGCCGACTCTTTCAAATAAGATTCAATCGAGGTTCGCAAAGCGTCAAAATCACACGTTTCTTCCGAACAATATAAATCTATGCAGATATACCCGTCTGCTCCGAATGTCTCAGCTGTCTTCGCCAAAGCTGGATCGAGTTTACGGGCGATTGGCGTTCTCCTGCCACAAAAGCAAACTAGTGGGATTTCGGCAAAGCAATCTCTGCGCTTAATGGTGCGAACAAATTCAAAAACATTTCCCTGCTCCGAATGGACCCGGGCAATAATCAAGTCTATAGCTCTTCGCTGCAAAACAGACAAAGCTTGATCTATACCACGTTCAAAATGCAGCTCGTGGTGCGTCTCAAGGCTTTTCCTGAGAGCGTGCAGTTCACCGGGGCGGTCTTGAAAAATGAGAATTCTTGCCATGTTTCTCGCTTCCCCATGGTTCATTTTACCAGGTGAAAATTATTCTTGCTGGAATAATCTGTCCACCATCGGCAAACGGAAGGCCAGACAGCGGTTATAGACTTCGCTGCGAGGAATTCAGACTTTTGACAAACATATGCTCGATCGTTTCTATAGCCCTCGCCTCCTGAGTTCGAACGAAGCTCGCACCACGTTTGTCGAGCCAGATTTAGAAGAATAACCGCTGATGCCGCTGCATAGTTGACTTCACTTTATCAGGTCGCTTTCGCAAACCTTATTGCCTGTCGATGTATGCGTTCGCAGAGACCGAACAGTTGAACATCGGTTTATTTGTTCAGTGGTTGCCTCCGTGCATGTCTAAACGTGCTGAGATTGACACAACTTCCAGCTGCTTTCCAATGGCAGGCCCCTGCGGGGCGCGCACACGCGCGTCCATTGGGCAACTGAAAGTCGCGTCATTAAAAGCGGCACTAACAAGCACTGGAAGTGCCACCATGAACAATACCATAACCGTGATAGGCTACGTCGGTCAGAATCCGCACGCAATCGCGTTCGAAGATACAGGCAACAAGGTCGTAAAATTCTCTGTCGCAGTGAAGGAGTTCTCCGCCAACAACGATGAAGATAAGACTCTCTGGCTAGATATTGACGCTTGGAATGGACTTGGTGAGCGAGTTCTCAAAGCCGTCACGAAAGGCCGAGAAATCGTGATTCACGGAAGACTTGCCCTCACTACTTTCAACAAAGAGGTGAACGGTACAAAGGTAGAGATCACCAAGCCGCTGATAAAGCTAACAAGCTTCCATCTGTGTGGCCGCAAACCGGCCGATGTCCAGAGCGAATCCAACGACATTGCTTCCCGAAAGAAGGCTAGGCTCTCTTCCGTGAAGAACTGAACTCTATTAAGTGGCGGGGACGCTTGTCCCCGCCACTCTTCTCTCGATTCCAAGATGTAATGGTTTCGGCGGTTCAGAACAATTGATTTTACACCTGCTGTGCGAAGGCCAGAACATGTCCGTCTTTATCCAGGCAGTAGCCGGCAGCGTGACCCCAATCTCTGGATGTTACGGGACTGATCGGTGTCGCTCCCGACGTGATTGCTCGTTGATAATAATCATGCGCGTTCTCAACCAACAAATAAAGCTCGGCTCTCGGAATTCCTCTGCCCCGAGAAGGGTCAGGTAAGTCCGGACCTAGCAAGCGAATTATTCCGGACTCCGGCATAAGCCCTAAAATGCAGTGCGCGTTGAGCTGGAACTCTGTCATGCCAGGTACATCAAGAGTTGGCGAACTATTCAAGACAAACGAATAAAACTCCGTGCTGTTGCACTGATTTCTGACATAGAAGATCAAATGAGCGATCAAAGCTTTCTACGCCTCGATTTCTCGATTTTCTGTGTTTCTTTTTCTAAGGCGACTAGGGCGTCTTCAGACAAACTCGCTTCAACCTCCGGAAATAACTCATGTTCTTCCCAGCGAATATGCGCATCAAGAAAAGCACCTATTCGCACCGCATCCGGTGCGGAATAAGGTGTTTCGAAGAGCTTTGCGATATCGCTGGTTAAATCGATATGTTCATGATGCAACCGATCCAAGCTGGTATTTCTTATGGGCAAAGGACCAAGCAGCCGATCCTCGTCTGCGAAATGAATCGAGATCTCTCGCTCCCAAGCCTCCGCAAAAGCCTTGATAGTATCTTCCAAAAGCTCTGGAGTCACAGAACTCTCCAGCTTCATCAATTTTTGCGCGTGGAACAGACCGATCAAATGATCGCGAGAGAAAGGCTGCAGCGCTGGATGTCGTTTCAAGCCACCCATTTAATCACCTGCAAGAGATGTGCCGACCGGTTCACGTACTGGCATGTCCGGATCGACTTGCCCGGACACCGACCAACCCGTCTTCAAGCCAAGGACAAACCAGCCAAGTGAGAAAACACCAACAGCGAAGATTGTATCTCCGACTACGCGCAACCAACGCAAAATGTTCATTGTTGGAGTTTGCATGAACTCAGCGGATCTTGCATACCACAAACCATGTTCGACGCTCGCCCATGTCTGCATCAATCCCACCGGCAAAACGCTGATAAGAACCATCAGTCCAAGCCCGATGTTTATAGCCCAGAAAGCGAACTTAACGGCGCCACTCTTCCATAAATTTCTGGCCGCCAATCCCTTTAGGCAGAAGAGCATTAGTCCAATTGCCAACATTCCATAGACACCAAACAAGGCTGTGTGCCCATGTACTGGGGTCGTGTTTAGCCCCTGCATGTAATAAAGTGCAATGGGAGGGTTGATCAAGAAACCGAATAATCCAGCACCTACCATATTCCAAAAGGCAACTGCTACGAAGAAATAAATCGGCCAGCGATACGCTCTCACCCATGGAGTAGCTTTGCTCAACGTTAAGTTGCCGTACGCCTCAAATCCGATCAGTGTCAAGGGGACAACTTCCAGAGCGCTGAAAGTGGCTCCCCAGGCTAGCACTGCTGTTGGTGTGCCTGTGAAATACAGGTGATGCATAGTGCCGATTATGCCACCGCCAAGAAAGATTATTGTCGAGAAAAGCACACTGGCTGTCGCTGTCCGAGGAGCCAATAGGCCCATCCGGGTAAACAGGAAAGCAATCACTACAGTTGCAAATACTTCAAAGAATCCTTCTACCCACAGGTGCACGACCCACCATCGCCAGTATTCGGCTATTGCAAGATTAGTATGCCGCCCGTACATGAGACCAGCTCCGTAAAAAGCAGCAATCGCAATTGACGAAATGAGAAATAAAGAGAGCAGGCTTTTGTTTTCTTCTGGACGCTTAAAGGCTGGTAGCAAGGCTCTCGCCATCAAGCCCAACCAAATGAACAAACCCGCAAACAAAAAGATCTGCCAGAATCTTCCAAGATCTACGTACTCATAGCCCTGATGACCAAACCAGAAATTGGCTTCCAGTCCCAGTTGTTGTTGTACACCCATCCATTGGCCTGCCATTGAACCAACAACGATAATAAGCAAACAGGCAAACAATAAATTGACACCGGCACGCTGAAACTTTGGCTCATAGCCGGAAACCGCAGGTGCAATGAATAATCCGGTCGCCAACCAGGTAGTGGCAATCCAAAAAATTCCAAGTTGAGTGTGCCAGGTTCTTGTCACCGCATAAGGCAGCCAATCGGAAAGTGGAATTCCATAAAAGCCGGAGCCCTCAACTCCGTAGTGCGCGGTGACCGCACCTAGCCCGACTTGAACAACAAGAAGAGCGCCTGCGACCCAAAAGTATTTGAGTGTCGCCTTCATCGAAGGCGTAGGAGTCAAACCAAGCAAAGGATCGCTTGAGGGTACGTCATGGTGACTATGTTCAGCTTCACGACCACGTTCTGCCGCAAAATACCATGCAAGAGCACCTATTCCTGCAAGTAAAAATACAAAACTAAGCACGGACCAAACCACGATGGAACCTGTCGGCGCATTGCCGATAAGCGACTCCGGTGGCCAGTTGTTCGTATACGTCACATCCGAGCCAGGCCGATTTGTTGCACAGGCCCATGATGTCCAGTAAAAGAAAGCGGCCATCTGCTTCATTTTCATTGCATCGTTAACCGCGCGCGGTTGCAACGCATAAGCCTCGCGAAGCTTCGCTTGCGATGGATCTCCGGTGAATAGCGCGGCATAATGCTTCGAGACTTCATCAATCGCTAACTGCTCATCAGCGGTTACTGTCAGTACTTTTGTAGATGGATCGAATCTGTTTTTGCGAATCAATTGCTTTAGACGTTCTTTCAGCGCAGCTTGTTTTTCAGCAGGGAGTTGCGAAAAGTTTTCTGAACCTTCTGCTCGCGCCCAACGATCCAAGATAAATACTAATTCGCGGTGCAAAAAATCTGCAGACCAATCAGGTGCAACATAGGCCCCGTGTCCCCAAACTGAGCCGACTTCCTGTCCACCAATCGATTGCCATACGCTTTGTCCTTCACGAATGTCATCGCCAGTAAACATTATCGTTCCATCAGCGCTGCGAACCTGCTCCGGTACCGGGGGCGCTTGTGTGTAGATTTCATAACCGAAATACCCTAGTACCAAAAAAGAGAGTCCAACAACAAGAGCGAAGCCGAGCCAAAGTTTCTTGTACATCATCTATTCCTTAAGGTCTGCTGCTTGTCCGAAGCTTGTCAGCACTATGGTTGCTCATTATCATCAGGGTCTTCGCTGACATTCCAGGGACCCGATACTGACTTGACAAAATATGGTAGCAGGTATTAAACTGGATATCAAGATCCACTTATCCAGCAAGGAATTTCCAATGGTTTCTCAAACCGCCGAATATGCATTACGAGCAGTCGTCTACCTGGCGGAAAACGCTGGTATTGGGCAGACGACCGAGCAAATCGCCAAGGCAACAAAGATTCCAGGACCGTATCTATCTAAGGTGCTACAGCAATTATCACGCGCCCGCGTTGTGCAGTCACAAAGAGGCCTGGGCGGCGGTTTTAGCTTGCGAAAAACTGCTGACAGTTTATCCGTACTAGATGTCGTCAATGCGGTAGATCCAATCGAACGAATTATGGAGTGCCCCTTAGGACTTGACGCACACGCCGTAAAATTATGCGCGCTCCATCGCCGCCTCGATGAAGCGACGGCGCTGGTTGAAAAGGCTTTTGGACAAACTACCATCGCCGATTTGCTCGCCGAGCCGAGCGAGGGAAATGTATACACATTCCCTTTTCAGAAAGATAAGGTGAAGCCGCAACGGCAAAGAAAAAAGAAATGAAATTTCGGCAGCCACGTTGTTCCAAGAAGATCGACTAGATCGCAAGCAGGGGAAACTCCGCCCGAAAGGAGGTTATATGAAAAGCAGCATTTTAGCAATCATTGACGGCTCGTCCAACAACGAGGCTGTCTGTCGGTGGGCTTGCTCACTGGCGAAGGCAACACAGAGCGATATCAAGGTGCAATCAGTCATAGATGACCAATTGCTACTTGGGCTTTCAGGTTTTGACGGCGCAAGTGGACTTACTGGAAGCGGAGTGTTTATCGCCGCTCACCAAGCGATGCTCCACACGATGACCGAATTGTATGAATCGATACTGGTCTCTTTCTGCGCAAGAGTCGAAGGAGACTTACAGATAAATGTTGAAAAATACATTGATAGAGGGAAGCTTCCAGAGTGCGTCAAGTTGCGCGCTAAACCAGAGGATTTTATCGTCATGGCAGCAACCACGGCAAACAGGAATGAGCTTTGGCAAATTTCCCAAGGCTCATCCTGTCCCGTTCTTCTTGTCGATCAAAATGGCGCAGAAGAACTCATTCTTTCAGAGAAGACCTACAAACATCCTTTCTTTGAAAAACTGGAAACGCAACTAACCAACGAAAACGCGCTTCCAGCAACTATCGAATCATTGCGCCGACGTCTCAAACATCTTGGGCCACACGCTGCATGACACCGCTAATGGTGCCACAAGAAAAAGAGGACGGACAATCTGGACGTCTAGGTCCAGTTACTCTTTCTACATATGAGAAAATGAACGGAACTCTTCTTCCTCGAATGATGTTGTGCAGTACAAATTACATTTGACCGTTGCTACCATCTCGTTTGCCCTCTGCTTTATGGCCTGGGGCTTAATCAGCGGCCTGGCGCCGACGATCAAACAGCTTCTCCATTTGACAAGCTCTCAAATTGCCACATTGATCGCTGTGCCCGTACTGTTAGGCTCGTTAGCGCGCTTGCCAATGGGAATGCTCACAGACCGTTTTGGTGGACGATTGGTTTTTACTATCCTTCTCTTTGTGTCTGCTATAGCGGCAGCGTTGGTTCCCTCGTTTACATCCTGGCCTGCGATCTTAGGCGCCGCTTTTGCGCTGGGAATTGCAGGCTCCTCGTTCTCGGTAGGCGCTGGATACGTATCTCGATGGGCGCCGCCTGAAAAGCAAGGTAGCATTCTTGGCGTTTACGGAATTGGCAATATCGGACAGTCGCTGGCGGTTTTCCTTTCGCCGGTTATAGCCGCAACATTTGGCTGGCAGAGTGTCTTTTACGGCACAGCCACACTGCTTGCCTTATGGTCCGTCGGATTTTGCTTTATCGCTCGCAATGCGGTGACCGAGGCGAAACCCTCTTCGCTGACACAAATGCTCGACGTGCTTTTGAGGCAGCGTCTATCCTGGCTGCTGGCTTCCTTTTATTTCCTTACCTTCGGCGGTTTCATTGCATTTGCTATTTATTTGCCCACATTGTTGAAAGACGAATTTACTCTTTCAGCTCAGGATGCCGGATTTAGAGCTGCTGGATTTGTTTTGCTCGCTACGCTTGCCCGACCTGTCGGAGGATGGCTGTCCGACAAGATTGGTGGAGCTAAGGTCTTAGCTGCTGTTTTCCTTGGAATCGCTCTCTTCTCGCCGCTGCTTGCCTGGCCGGCAATGATTCCTTTTACCGTGGGAGCATTAGCGTGCGCTCTATTTTTAGGGCTCGGCAACGGCGCAGTCTTCAAGCTGGTTCCAGAGATCTTTCCCAGTCAAGTTGCAACGGTAAGCGGATTAGTTGGTGCTTTTGGTGGACTGGGAGGATTTTTTCCACCAATTTTGCTGGGAATGTCTCGACAATATCTCGGTGCCATTTGGCCATGTTTTGCGCTATTGGCCGCAATGTCCCTTGCTCTCTTCATTGCCAATCACAAGGTATTCGTTTCCAGACAAGAAGCAAAAGATCTCGCGCTGCCACCACAGTTAGTGCGTACCGCCGAACGTGTTCGCGCGGCGTTTGTCGCAACGCTGGTTGCTGGTGTTTTGGTAGCAGCGATTGTCATCGGCTCTCGGAAACTTCAGAACTTTGACCCGGCGCTGGTTGTGTATACCTTTGCTACCATCTTTGCGGTCTGGGGTGTCACGTATCACTACTATGTCTGGCTTCAAAAACCACCCACAAAAAGATACTGGCAGCGAGGATGGGAGCTATTTTTCAAGGGCGGTCCCGCGTCCTGTTTTACTTTACTAAAAACATCTATTACACACCTGGCCGCGCAAACCTTTATTTTGCGCCGTTCCAAAATGAGATGGTTCACCCATGTGTTCCTGTCGTGGGGCTGCACGCTTGCAGCGGCAGTCACGTTTCCTCTTGTCTTTGGTTGGATTCATTTCGGCACCTTGCCTGACGATGCAACTCAATACGTACCGCATATCTTCGGTTTTCCAACTACATCCTTTTCAGTGCATAGTCTCTTTGGTTGGATTGTTTTTCACGTGCTCGATATTGCCGCCGTAATGGTGATAATCGGCGTCGTTCTCTCGTTGTTGCGACGGATGCGAGACCAGGGCGCGCAGGCGGTCCAATCTTTCGCCATGGATTTCGTACCGTTGATCATGTTGTTTGCAATTTCTGTTACTGGTATAGCTCTTACTGTCTCAAACATCTATTTCGATGGAATTTTTTACGACTTCCTTTCCATCACCCATGCAATCACCGTAATTGGTGCGCTCATTTATTTGCCGTTCGGAAAGTTTTTTCATATTTTTCAAAGACCAGCTCAACTAGGGGTGAAGCTCTATCAGTCGACAGGAGAGCAGGATCCCGGAGCGCATTGTCTGCGCTGCGGAGAACGTTTCGCTTCTCGAATGCATATCGACGACCTAAACATAGTACTGCCTCAACTTGGATTCGATTATTCGTTGCCCGGTACGGATCAGACCTGGCAAGAACTTTGTCCGCCATGCAAACGCAAGTCTCTTGCCAATGCTCAACTTAGACTGAAGGAAGGCGCTAATGGCTAAACCACCGATTCCGCTGCCGCAATTAATTGAGTTGTATGGCCCGCATCTCAATTATGAACCACCAGGTGGCTGGCAAGATGAGTCTATTCATCCGGCAGACAAGCTTGTCAAAACCCATTGTTGTTTCTGTGGACAGCAATGCGGGATTCAGTTGAAAGTAAGAGACGACCAGGTAATCGGTTTTGAACCATGGGAAGATTTTCCGTTCAATCGAGGCATGCTTTGTCCGAAAGGCGTCAAGCGTTATATGCAGAACAACCACACAGATCGATTGCTAGGACCATTGCTCCGAACAGATAACGGTTTCAACGCAACGACTTGGGACGAGGCACTGGACTTCACCGTAAAACGAATTAGAGAAATACAGGAGAAGTATGGAAAGGACTCAGTCGCCGTATATGGTGGCGCGTCATTGACCACAGAGAAAGCTTATCTTGTTGGAAAGTTTGCTCGCGTCGCATTGGGGACAAAGCATATCGACTACAACGGACGGCTTTGCATGGTTTCGGCCGGAACAGCATATAAGCTTGCTTTCGGAGTCGACAGGTCACCAAATCCGTGGGAAGACATTCCCAAGGCGGAAGTGGTTATGATTACAGGTTCAAACACTGCTGAATGCTCACCGATAACAACCGAGTATATCTGGCGCATGAAAGACAACGGTGGCAAGCTCATTGTTGTAGACCCACGAATGACTCCAATCAGCAGAAACAATGATTTGTATTTACCTGTCAGACCCGGCATGGATGTGATTCTTTATATGAGTATCCTTAATGTGATCCTCAGAGAAGGACTCCACAAGCAAGATTTCATCGACGCGCATACAATAGGGTTTGCGGAAGTTGCCGAATCCGTCAAGCAATATACACCTGAAGTGGCTGCCGATGTCACAGGGGTTCCGCCAGCCGCAATCGAGAAAGCTGCACTGTGGTTAGGCAATGCCGGGGCCGCGATGATTCTTCATGCGCGCGGAGTCGAACACCAATCAAAAGGCGTAGAGAACTGTTCGGCACTCATCAATATCTGTCTTGCCACTGGCAACTTTGGACGTGAGGGTGCCGGATGCGTGATGATAACGGGTCAAGGCAACGGACAGGGAGGTCGCGAACATGGTCAGAAATGCGATCAGTTGCCAGGTCAGCGCTCAATCGATGATCCCGATGGACGGGCGCACGTAGCATCAGTATGGGGAATCGAGCCCGATGAAATTCCAACTGCAGGCTACTCGGCAATGGAAATTATGTCCGCCTTGCATAGCGGAGAGATAAAAGCCCTTGTCTCCATCTGTTTCAATCCGGTAATTTCGTTGCCTCATGCGGAGTTTACCAAGGAGGCGTTAGAGAAGGCCGAGTTCGTCTGCATCATCGACCCTTTTATGTCAGAGACGGCCCACTACGCAGATGTGGTTCTGGCTGGAAGTCTGCAAGAAGAGGACGAAGGCGTAGTCGCGAATGTTGAGGGACGAGTGCTGCACATTCAGAAATGCGTCAATCCTCCAAAAGACGCTCGCGTCGATTGGACTATTTTCGTTGACATCGCGAAGAGATTGGGTCGAGAAAAACATTTCGATTATCATTCATCAAGAGAAATATTCGATGAACTTCGTGAAGCTTCCCGCGGAGGTCATGCCGATTACTACGGAATTACATACGAAAAAATAGACAAGCAAATGGGTGTTTTCTGGCCCTGTCCGACGCTGGATCATCCGGGCACACCAAGGCTTTTTGAAAACGCCAAATTCTTTCATAAAGATGGTAAAGCTCGTTTCATGCTTACACCATATCGTGAAAGTGGAGACCCGGTAAACAATGAATTTCCCATTTATCTCACCACAGGACGAGTCGTCAGCCAGTATTTATCGGGGACACAAACCAGGCGTATTGGGGCTTTGGTAGATATGTATCCAGAGCCTCGCCTCGAAATCCATCCTAGATTAGCGAAGCAGCACGGTATCGCGGATGGTGACTGGGTGACGGTGACCACAAGACGAACGTCAGCAACATTCAAGGCAATGGTAGTGAAGACGATTCGTCCCGATACCGTTTTTGTTCCCTATCACTGGCCAGGTAAGAAGAGTATTAATCAGTTAACACATCGGACAATTGATCCTAGAAGCAAAATTCCTGAATACAAAGTTTCTGCCTGCCGCATTGCAAAGACAACAGATTCCTCAACAGAAGGCGGTTCTCAATGACAGAATTTGGTTTCTTCATCGACCCTTCTCGATGCATCGGCTGCAAGTCTTGCGAGAACGCTTGCGCTGAATGCGAGACACATCGGGGCTATCCGATGATCCAGGTCGATTTTATCGACCGAGCCAATAGCATCGCAACCGTGCCTACAGTATGTATGCACTGCGACAATCCGACATGTGCACAAGTTTGTCCGGCCGATGCAATTAAGAAAACAGATGATGGAGTCGTTCAATCCTCTCTGAAACCTCGATGTGTTGCATGTTCCAACTGTGTCTTAGGTTGCCCATTCGGCGTTCCGAAAATGATGAGCGCTATCGATCAGATGATGAAGTGCGACATGTGTTATGACCGTACATCAACAGGAAAACGCCCAATGTGTGCAACCGTCTGCCCTAGTCAGGCGCTGGCATTCGTGCCGCTGGAACAAATCAAAAGAGAACGAAAATTGAAACCAACTAACGTTTTTCATTTCGGTAAACAGAAAGTCACTACCAAAGTATTCATGATGGTACCAGAGACGGTCGATGAGATAAGCGTTGATGTAGTCGATTACATGTGGGAGAGGGAGGAAGAGCATGAAGCAAGCGCATCAATCTGAAAGCGAGCCTCTATGGAAAGATGAATTCTCAATCGAATCGGCTCATGAGACTATCGTCAATCGCCGACAGTTCACGAAGTTTCTCACGCTGACGAGTCTTGGAATGTTTGTCGGCAACCTGTGGATTTTATCCAAGACATGGTTTGATAAACAATCGTTGTTTCCAAAAACGGTCATTGCTAAAGCAGATGAAGTGCCCATCGGCGCAGTCAAATTATTCCGCTATCCGACCGAGGCGGATCCGTGCATCATGGTGCGCACCTCACAAGATCAATTTGTCGCGTACAGCCAGAAGTGTACGCATTTATCGTGTCCAGTCCATTACTCTCAAAAGACTGGACAAATTGAATGTCCGTGCCATGAAGGCTCTTTTTCTCTTCACACTGGTGAAGTCTTGAAAGGTCCGCCCCCTCGTCCATTGCCGCGCATTGTGCTTGAAAAAAAGGATGGACTTCTTCTTGCTATAGGCATCGACATCCAAAATGAATAATTACAAACACGACACTCGCTCACGATCGCGCCGGCAGTATATGGTGGCAATTGATGGTGCACTCGCATTGAATGCGATTCTAGTCATCGTCCAGATGTGGCTCTTAACCGCATCACTTGAAGCGTATCTGTCCGGTCACAAGGACAGCGCTTTACCAGGCGCAGTATTTTCTGGACTGCTTTTCGCCGGAACGATGGGGTTGTACATTTTCGTCCGACGACTGGAACGTCAGGCGAAAGACAAAGGCTTCTAGTCATGAAGCGCGATAGTTCACTTACAGCTCTTTTGATAATCGCTTGTGTCTTTGCTAATTCGTGTCTTCCGGCAATGGCGCAAGAAGCAGCGAACGTCGAAACCCTGACGAATCAAGTCTTACAAAAAGAAATTGATTTGCTCCGTTTGACGACGGAGTTTCGCATTCAATCGACCGACCGGAGCCGTCTCAAGCCTTGGCGATTGTTTCTCTATAACCTCGCAGGATCCGGTGTTTCGAATGCTGGAATTACAACCATAGCGGCCGAGCGCTGGCGTACCTGGCGAAAACCGGCAACCGCTAGCAGAAGCGCGCTTAAGACCGGGCCGATTCTGCTTCTTATTGGACACTCCATTATTCTTAGCGGACTGCTTACAGAAGCCACGCTTGACCTTGTAAAAGACCACAAATCTCGAAAGAAAGGTCTCACCGCCAAAAGAACAAAAAAGCGCGCAATTGACTTGCGCGATGAAATCGATGCGCTACTGGAACAGCGGAAAGTGGCCTTATCTGCCAATCCCACTAGTAGCGAATATGCTCTTGTGGAAAGTCAAATATTAGAGGACTTGCGAGATCTTGCCATCTCCGATTACTCGCAAAGCTTTGTTCGCTCCCAAAAGAGAATCGCAACAAGAAATGTTTCATACCTCAACGGAGCTTCTTCGGCAGCCACCGGCGGCTACATGGGCTCATTGTGCGGTTTGCTTGCCGTCACCGAGAAGAATCCGCGGCTTGCTGGTCCGGCAGGAATCGGATTTATCTTGTCCGGAGCGCAAATAGCAGGCGCTCCAATATTGGCAAAGGCAACTGCTGACATCAGCGGACACTTCAGTAAACGGAGCTTGCGAAATGAACTTTTTGCCACCGTGCTAACAAGCCAAAACTTTGACGCACATCGAACATCTGTTAAAGCCTTATCGCTGGCAGACATTCCGAACAGTCTGAAAAACAGAATAATAATTTACGACCAACTAGACCTTCTCATCGACGAGCAACTATCTAACAACGCAAAAGAGACGGCTCGCGCCGATTCGGATTTTAGAGAGCGTCTTTTGTTCAATGCCGCCATTGGTGGTACTAAAATGGGCTGGGGGATTCAATTGGCCAACGCCGGATTCAGCTTTCAGCCTCCTCCCTCTTCGTCGTCCGCGAACAGTGGATCACAGCTGCTTGGACTTTCCAAACAAAAGGGACCCAATGAACTCTTCGCCCGCAGAGTAGCGCAAGGAGCGACCACCTATATCCCAGGAACAGGGTTATGGATTCTTGATACGTTGCAAGCGCGCGCAAGAGGAGAGCGCGAACTCTATACGATGGGATCGCAGGACGCGTTGCCTCATCAGAAGCTGAGCCGCAAACTAGCCAAACTTGAGGACTTGGAGCGAATGCTGCCCACATACTGAGCTTCCTGATCGATCCTTTCAATAACCGTTCAAACACAAACTAATGGAGAATAGCTTCAGAAGCGAGCATCCACATTCGTTGTTTTTGCTCCAGCTATTAAGAAAACCTAAAGCGACAATTCTATTGCTTTTCGATGTAAGCGTTCAAGGCGCACCGTTACCTGTTTTTCGGAGAATGCAAATTTCTGTTACACTGGACTCAAGGAGGTTTCGTCATGCACAGAAGACACCTTGTTACTACATGCATTGTCGCCGCATTGAGTCTGCTGGCGGTTGTGTTTTCGATGTGGCTGAAACCGCTAAACTCTTTCGACACGCACAAGATTGATAAAGCAGGGAAAATTAGCTGTCTAGTGCCTACCAGTTCTACAGTTTACCTGTCAGAAATCAAGCCGCGAATCTCCGGTTGCAACGGCAATGCCAGCGGCGCAATCTTCTTTAGTGAGCCACTAACGTGCTTACAACTAACCAAGGCCCTACTTCACGAATCTCACGAAGTAGTATTTGCAGCTCCTGCACCAATCTGGCTACTGCATCGTTCGTTGTTGATTTGACCGCTGAAAAATCGGCATCGATCTGACGGTAGTGCTCGCGTAATCACGTGCACTTAGTCCGGCTCAGCGAAAATCACTTACTTAGGTGCTCGCATCTGTCTAGCCTTTGCTAGCAGATAAGTATGCTCACTTAGGCTAAGGCTCCACATCGATTGGTTTTCGCAACAGCAGATTGCCGATAAGCGATTCATTTATCTGGCAATCATCATGCTTTCGGCATGGTGCATGGCTAAACACATCATGATTGCCCATCGACAGAAAAGAACGAGAAGGAGATTTTTATGACGCTCAAGACAATATTTCAGCGGCATTCAAACTACGAGACATCGCCGACTATGACTGGAGAGTGGTTTATTGCAACCCGTGCTTTAGAGAACAAGCGCCTGGAACAGCTCGATATCGCGACGAAAACTGGCGCAACTGTTCTGGCCTGCAGAAACGGACTTTGGAATTCCGAGCTGGAAAAACAAGACATCGAAATTTTCCTCTGGGGTACAACTGCTGAGCTTGCAGCCGCACAAGCGCAATTCAAACTACAACCGCTGATAGACAGACAACTAGATTGCCCCGAGATCTACTTGGGCTAAAGGAGACCAGGTTACTGACATGATTACCGAAGTAAGAATGCTCTTGTACGCACTCGGTTCGATGTACATCGGATCTTTCATTGTTGCTTCTGCCTTGTACTTGGCTGGAGCGCAGCCGTTGACAGTTGTGCTGGGAGGCACCCTCTGTGGTGCCATTCTCTACACGGACATCTGCTTATTTTGTACACCACGCATACAACGACTTGTTGAAGTAACGGAGGATTTGGAAAATGACTAAACGGGTTTTGGTGGTAGAAGATACACCGATCATTCGAGAAGTTCTACTTCACCATCTAAACAAATTGAAGGTTAACTGCTACGCAGTGGAAACAGGCGAGGAAGCCGTAGACCTTGCACCTTACTTCGACCTTATCCTGATGGATGTGAACCTCCCTGGTATTACCGGGATTGAGGCTACTCGTCGAATTCGCAAGCAGGAAAGAGAAGCGAACCTCGAGCCCGTAACCATAGTGGCGAACACAAACAGCGACAGTCGACGCGAATGTTTGACGGCCGGAATGGATGATTTCTATTCCAAGTCTGTGACACGAGCTACGCTCCAGGATGTTATCGATACCTGGTTGTTTGCCACACCTTCCAAATTGAGACTCTTAAGCTAGTTACGGAGTGATGCGATCATGAATATGAATGACTATTTCCAGGCCGGTAGAGAAACAACATCAGAGCACACACTTCACATGCTGTCGCACTCATCCTGCCCGAACGTCCGCAGCAGAGTGGCTGAAAATCCGCAGACATCCGCACCGACTCTAGAACACTTAAGCCAAGATTTGAATGTGGAAGTGCGAATCGGACTTGGAAACAATCGGAACACGCCGATTCGCATTCTATGGCAACTGGCTTTGGACGAGCATCTCGATGTAAGGTTCAACCTGGCCGATAACGCCAACACAACTCCGCTAATTCTGGCGTGGTTATCTGCGGATGATAATCCGTACATTGCTCAGCGAGCAAACAAAACGATACATGCACTTCGAACTCTTGAAACCAAGAGTCAACACACAGGAGCAAACACCATGGCTGCAAAAACAGTAGAACGAACACTGCGTCGAATGCTTTCAACAAAAGAGCGTATCAATAAAACGAATGCACTTCAGCTTAGACACCTCATTCTAGAGGACGGGTTCCTCAGTAAGAGCGAAAAGAAAGTTGTTCAATTCGCAATCAATAACGACCTCCTGGACGACTCCGCATTCGAAATTTTTCTCGATCTTCTGCTTGACGGACAAACCAGGGAGCAGCAGGACAAAGCAATTGCCTGAGTTTGCTTGAGCATGTATGAGAACGCCCAATCAAAGTAAAAGGAGAAAACCATGAATATTCTTGTAGCTATAGATAGCTCACCTACTGCACAAGCCGCTCTGGCGGCCACTCTTGCTCGCGATTGGCCGGAGGCGTCATCCATTCGGCTACTAACAGTCATTCCCGATAAACAAAATTCCGCAGACATTAGCGAAAGAACCCATATTTTAAATGCTCACAGGCTCCTGAATCGTTGTTCGCGTGAAATCGAATCGAAAAACCCAGATTCAATTGTAGTTGCTCAAATAGACCGTGGTGATTTGGTCAACAGCATTCTTAAAGTCGCACACAGCTGGCCTGCCGATCTCATAATTGTTGGAGCGGACGACAGTACTTGGGTCAGCAGACTACTCTTTAGAAAAAGTGTCTCTGAGCAGATCTTTGAAAGAGCATCTTGCTCCGTGCTTGTCGCGCGCACCAATGCGACAAAAGGCAACGTGCCTCGTCGGGTGCTTATTGCACTGGACGAAGACTCACTCAATCAGCGAAGCATGTTGGACACATCATTGTCTCTGCCATGGGACGATAAGGTACACTTCCACATCCTGACCGTGGCGGCGCCCAATCTTGCTCTCTGCAATTTTGAGCCGAATGGACTTGCAGTTGTGAATATGATCGAAGCACATGAGGCTTACCTGTCCTCGCTGCATACTTTGACAGACAAGTTGAGACAAGAACTCGAAAAGCGTTTCGATTGCAATACTTTCGATCTTCGTGTTGTTGAGGGTACTCCCGAAAACACCATATTGGACTTTGCAAAGGCAAACGATATCGACTTGATTCTTGTCGGCTCCAGCGGCAAATCAGAACTGAAAAGACAAATCCTGGGGTCTGTATCACAGTCCGTTGCTCGCAATGCCAACTGTTCTGTCCAGATAGTGCGCTCAAGCGTCACACCGTTGTTCCAGAGAGTCACAGAACCAACGCTGACTCAGACGCTCAATCGTGCAAGCGGATTCTAGCGAAGTTAGAGCGCACTGTTTCGAAAACAAAGGAGAAAAGTCATGTTCCAAATCATTCAGACGCGTCCACGCAACCCGGGCGGGAGAATTCCTGTTCGCCCCGAGTGGTACAAAATCGATACTTCAAACCTCAGTGGCAAAACAATAGCCGAACTTGAAATCCGCCGACTGACTGGTTGCACAGTTGTCGCAATAAACAGAGATGGAAAGTTCGCCCAGTTTCCCGACCTGGATCTCCCATTACTCCAGGGAGACGAAATTCTTGTTGCAGGAACCAATGCACAATTGGCGTTCCTCAAGCGCGCATTTGGACTGTCAGCAATCGATCCGCCACAGCGACCTGAGAAAAGAGTTGCTTAAGCACTATAAAACAAGGAGAAACATTATGACAAGTTGCAGATATAGAGATTCACCGCATGCAAAGCCAGGTAATACGAACGTTGTCCTAATCGATCCGGTTTGGTGGATGCTAGTACTTTTGTTGCTGGTAGCAATTTTCTTGAGTTCAGCAAACCCTAAGAAGAGCACGAGCAAGCAATTCTCCGACCGACCTACGTCTATGGAATCAGGTTATGGAGGAAATCAATCAATCTTCTGGTTGATCCCTACGTTATCCGGTAATCCTGGCGCGAGCACCGCCCTCGGTGGCACTCCTTCATTGGGAGGTGGTTCTCGCTGATATTTTATGTTGTTGTATAAAGACTGCACGAAAACTAGAGACAACGGAAAACGGCTATCGTTGGTTTGCCAGGAATACGCAACCCCGTAACGTCGTAGAAAAGACGGAGAACCAGATATATGGATATAAAGGACTTAACTATAAAAATATGCCGGCACGCGAAGTCAAAACAAAACAGCGGCTGTCTGACCGCAATGGAATTCGGCGACTTCCGCATCCCGCTCGCGGAGGGTGCGGAGCAAGATGCTATTCAGGTTGGACGTGATAATGCTGAATTTCTGCGCGCTCCGGGTACTTTGTTCTATCAATCTCCATACGTACGCGTGCGCCAAACTATGTCGGGAATTCTTTCTGGTGCTGATCTTGTCGCCGCTAATGGCGACTCAGTCGTGCGCGTATATGAAGATCCTCGCCTTCGCGAAGTCGAGCATGGCTACAGGAGTGTGGAAGAGCAAGAGAGTTTGCGACAAATACACGGCTGGTTTTATTACCGCTATGAAGGCGGCGAATCTCCAGCCGACTGTTATGACCGATGCGCTACTTTCATCGAAAACTTACTCGATCATGTGCGCAGAAAGGACGGCGTGCGTCAAGTATTTATCTGTACACATGGACTGACGGCTAGACTGCTGGTAATGCGATTCCTGTACCTAACCGTCGAACAATTCGAAAGCATGAAAAACCCAGATAACTGCGATGTGATCACAATTGCGCCTCGCGGTCAAATCATTAATCCTCAATTTGTCAGTCGGAGATGGGCTGTTTCAGGACTTCATCTCTATTCGGAAATCGACGAAAGTCAACCAGAAAGCATTAGGCGCTACTAAACATTCTGAAATATCAGTCTTTCGGATGAGTCATTGGCACCTTAAAGCGGTATACTGGATATAAAGGTCCAGATATCCAGAGGCGACCAAAAGGGGGTTTCTCATGAATAACGGCAAAACAATATGTACGGTTTGCAATTACATTTTTGATGAGCAGTTGGGTGAGCCCAGGCAAGGAATTTCTCCAGCACTTGCATTTGGAGAACTTCCCGATACATGGACTTGTCCTGAGTGCAATTCCAGCAAAGATATGTTTCAGCCCTGCTCTTGCGTCAGCCTTCATGTCTATGAAATGTCCTGCGTGAGACCTACCAAGGATAAAACGACCACGGCAGCCGCCGAAACTTTTGTAGGTGCTGACTTATTGAAACAGCCAGTAGGACAACTTGTTGCGCGAGATCCCAAACTCGCCTGCGTCTTTGAGCAGTATGAAATTGACTATTGTTGCGGCGGCAAAAGTACACTCGAAGAAGTTCTATCAAAATTGAACTTGCCGCCCGAAGAATTTTTGCAAAAACTCAAGAATGTATCAGCAAAACGAACCGATGAGTGCGAGAAAGACTGGAACAAAGTCTCATTGAAGGAGCTAACAGAGCACATCGTCGAAGCCTATCATGTGCCGCTCAGGACGGAACTCGCGCGTTTACAGAAACTGGTAAACAAGGTTTCGGCTGTTCATGGAAAAGCTCATCCAGAGGTAATGCAGATTGAGAGCGTCTTTCGTTCATTTAAAGAAGACATCGAACTTCATATGCAGAAGGAGGAGATGATCTTGTTTCCTGGAATAGCTAACGTTGAGGCCGGTCGCCAGACCACCTTCGGCTGCGGCGGAAGCATTGATCATCCAATTGAGATGATGACCCAAGAACACGAGGGCGCTGCCGACGCGTTAGAGAAAATGCGTACTCTCTCGAACAATTACACCCCGCCAAACGATGCCTGCGACACGTTCAGGGTGATGTTGCACTCATTGGCAAGCCTTGAACTCGATATGCATCAGCACGTGCATAAAGAAAACAACATTCTGTTCCCCAGAGCGTTATCGATGGCTAAATCACAACACCAGAGGTGTTCGTGATGAACACTCGCGGTGAAAATGGTTCCATCATTTCACAGACCGGAGAGTACGCGCTTCGAGCCATCGTATTTCTGGCGATGGACCCGGGAATCGCCTATACGACGCTACAAATCTCAGTTGCAACAAAGGTTCCAGGAGCCTATTTGTCTAAGGTAATGCAAGCCCTTGTTCGCGCCGGTCTTGTCCAATCGCAAAGAGGTTTCGGAGGCGGATTTCTCTTGACTCGTTCACCTGACTCCATAGCGCTCCTTGAGGTATTGGATGCGGTTGATCCAATTCCCCGGATTCGCTCATGCCCTCTGGGACTAGAGTCTCACGGAATCAATCTATGTGCGTTGCATAAAAAGCTTGACGATGCGACTGCCACGATAGAAACAGTATTCCGTGAAACCACAATCGGTGACCTCCTTGTGCGTCCCACTCAGTCCATTCCCTTATGCAATGCATCACAACAGTGATCTGCTACCTTATTTCGGAGGAAACAATCATGTATATCGACGAAAACACCACCTTAAAGGAGATACTTGACGTAAGACCTGATGCTATCGAGGTTTTTCTGAAGCATGGCGTTGATGTTCCATCGGAATGCGACGAGAGTGTTCACGATTGCGAGCTGACGATCTGCGAGAGCATGTGCCACATAGATGATCTGGACGGTCTAATAAAAGATCTCCGCGAGTTTTTCGATACGGTTCCAGCCGCATCATCGTAAGGAAGCCTTTCATGATCAAGATAAAGCGAGCTTATGAACCCGTTGAAAAATCAGATGGTGTCAGAATTCTTGTCGATAGACTCTGGCCGCGCGGCAAATCCAAGCACGAGCTAGCCATTGATGAGTGGCTAAAGGAAGTGAGCCCGAGTACTGAACTCAGGAAGTGGTTCTCCCATAAACCAGATAGATGGCATGAGTTTTTAGAAAAATATTTTGAAGAACTGGATAAGCTCGAAGATATCTGCGCTCAATTACGAACCAAAGCAAAACGACAGAGCGTCACTCTTGTCTATGCCGCAAAGGATTCCAAGCATAATAACGCCGTGGCATTGAAACAATATCTTGAGCGCCATTAAGGTGACTGAGAATCCTCAAAGGTTTTAGAAAAGCTACAATATGTGCGTAAACACCATGATGAAACTTGCCCATTGCATTGAGTAACCAGGACATCAAACTTTCAATGAACCCTGGTGTCGAACTTAAGCCGACATCGACATCAGGAATTTCTCGCGCTGTTGTTATCGACGTAACCAGGCGCTCGGATCTGACGTGGGATAGGTATGCAAGGCTTCATCGAACGGCGGAATCTATCAGGCAAGTTGTTCAAAAGTCAGAAGTTATTTTAGACGTTGGCGGCTACGACGGAGCGTTGGCGCTCTTTCTTCCGGAACACCATATTGATGTGTTAGATCCCATTACCACGGGTGGCACCGCACTTAGTATCACCGCTGAGCCTTATGAGGCTGTCGTTTCAATTGATGCCCTGGAACACGTCCCACCCGAAAACCGCGATACATTCTTGATACAACTCAGCAAGCTGGGACGGCGCGCCTGCTTCATTAACTTTCCGAGCGCAGCCACAGCAAACGCACAAAAGCTGATTTTTGATTTGACCGGCAATCCGCTGATCCAGGAGCACGTTGCTTGGCCGCTTCCAAGTCTTGTCTATGTCAAAAAATTCCTTGAATCAGCCGGATTCAGTGTGCATGTGCTGCAACATACGAGTTTGGCGCAATGGATTTCTCAATATCTTCTCCAAACCGCTGCCCCTGATTTGGCGAGCGAAGCAAATCGATATCTCATTCAAAACCATCTCGACGATCCAAGCGGTACACCGTTATACGATTTGCTCATTGGAACCAAAATCGGTTAGGCCCGACAGGAGCCCGAAGCGATAACAAATAGCAAGGCAGGAATGCCGCTATCGCCATCCGGTAATTATTGGAATGAACTCTGCTTCTGACAGACCCATGTACTGAGTCGACTGCGTCGTGACAGAGTGTCTCGATGTATGCTTCTTGGCAGGCTTGACCACAGCAAGTGTCACCGCGAAAACCAGGATCACGAACGCTGCGATGAACTCAGCTCGAAGCTTGGATCGTCTATTGTGCATCGCTGCCAACAATTCGCTTGGAGTTGCTTCCATATTGTGCGGTTCATCAAAATATTTCACCAACATAGAAAACGGCTGACCGCCCCCCGGATTTAGATTCTTCAACCTGACAGACCCAGTATCCTGTTAATTCAGGGTGGTATCCAGCGATAAGTTATCCTAGTATAAGAAGTAACAGTAATAATAGGATAAAGGCATGGTTGGAAAGGAAAGACTGGAAGAGCTGGCTGACTTCCTTAAAACCCGTAGAGCCCGGCTAAAGCCCAAAGATGTGGGATTGCCGAGCACGGGGCGCAGGCGAACCGCTGGGCTCCGAAGGGAAGAAGTTGCGGAGTTGGCTGGAATTAGTTCTACCTGGTATACCTGGTTGGAACAAGGCCGACAGATCAGCGTGTCGCAACGCACTGGAAATATGATTGCAAGTGCGTTACGCCTAAATGATTCGGAGCGAGCTCATTTTTTCAAACTCATCAAGAAACAGCTGACAAACGATTTTAGTTCCACCAGCGCCGAAAGTATCGATTACGAACTGCAATCGATTTTGCACTGCTTGCAATACCATCCTGCTTTTGCACTAAACCACCGATGGGATCTGCTTTCCTGGAACGATGCCGCAAACTTGATTTTCAAGTTTCACGAATCACCGGAAAACTTCATCCGGTTCATCTTTTCCAGTCAGCACTTCAGGGCAGCCTCTTTCAACTGGGAAACCGATGTTAGAGGCATTCTCGCTCAATTCCGGCTGGACTACGATCAATATGCAGCTGATGATCCTGCACTGGAAGAATTGATCGACTCTCTCCTTCGCGAAATACCCGAGTTTCACTCATTGTGGCGAGAACACGATGTCATTCAAAGAACGGGCTGGAGCAAACAACTTCTGCATCCGCAAATTGGTGAACTAACCTTCAAATCCGTCGTGTTCGAGAGGACGAGTACAAGTTTTCCAAGGGTCGTCATCTATGTCCCAGATTCGGAATCGTTGCAAAAAATTGAAAGCTCAAGACTGGTCAAATGACAGTAGTCATCAGCGCCAGGTCGACAATACTCCAGCCGCGCGTTTCTGTTCGCTAATCGGAGACACAAATTTTGCATCGATAGCGACGCCATTGACGACGTCGCCATCAGAAGGTTTTTGCCCCGCAGAGTTATCTTCATATCAGCCGTATGAGAACTGCCTCTGCCATCTCCGCTCCATCGTACGGGAGCAGCACCACCGCGCATCAAGCGTTTCTGTTTAACACGAATATTCAACCAACTTTTTGCCGCTTGACTCGCGGAGCCGCCCCCGTACCTCGATTTGCGTAGGCGAAAGCCGCAGCATAACCGGAGGTTTAGGTATGAACAGCAGAACACTCAAGAAACATCTGAAATACATCGTTCCTGAAATGCGTCTCGCGCTCATAAAAGAGCCCGGAGCCAACCCGCTTCCGATCAACTGTCCAGACGATCTAGAGAAATTCGTTGAACCTCTTCGTCATTACTCGGAGGAGTATTTCATAGCATTCCATCTCTCGGCTACCAACACGATTTGCAATTATCAGGTCATCAGTCATGGAAGTCTTTCCGCATCCCTAGTGCATCCACGTGAAGTATTCAAAGGTGCGTTGATCGCGAATTCTCACGCACTGATTGTCGCGCACAATCATCCGGGCGGATCACTGATTCCCAGCCGAGAAGATTTGGAAACCACTGAGACGCTCATCAAAGCTGGCGACTTGCTTGGCGTAAAGCTAATTGACCACATTATCGTCAGCTCTAATGGTCTCCAAAGTCTCCGAGAGCACAGTCCTCATTTATGGAATTGAGCGATTCGTAATAACGGACTTCGCAGGAGAATGCTTACCGGTGTTCTCCTGCTTTCCTCCCTTTTGCCGTTCCTTTATAGAGGGTGGCAAACCTAGGGTTTACCCCGTAGTCAAGCTGTCCCGTCCCCTATTCCGAGAGAGCCGGGAACAAAGATATACTGGTATCGTCGACTACAAATGGTAGCGATTGCCGCTGATGCGCGACCTACCATTAAAAAGATTGGTAACCGATCTTTCTTCCTGCTTATTTTTCTGCTGTACCTTTTATAGCAGCGTCTCACAAATCTTCTTTTATCTCTGGTTTCGTTTCCAACGCCTCGCAGGTGACGGTAGCAAGCCGGACCAAACTGAAAAAGGAAAATCACTCAAGAGCGATTAATCAACAATCCTGATCAGCAGTACTGATCTCCCGCTTATTGTTTGCTTGCTGAAAAGCGAAGCCGATTCTTCAAGTTTTCAAAATTAGTCTTCGCCCGCGCGTCACAAAATTGCAGGCGAGTGACTCAACCCAAAAGGAAAAAATCTATATGACACAAGAAACTCCCTTTGGAGCTGCCTCTGTGCGCTCCGAGCTTCTCACACGTAGAGAAGCAGCTGCTTATCTCGGCGTTTCAGAACAAACGCTTGCGATTTGGAAATGCACCGGAAGATACAACCTCCCGTATATAAAAATCGGGCGGCTCGTAAAGTACAAGCGCCAAGATTTGGATGCCTTCATCTCAAGAAACTACAACACCGCGTTAGCGTAAGAAGCGAAAGACCCAAGAACAGTAACTATCCCTCCGGGGACCGCACTCTGAAAACAGGGCGGTGACAAGTTCGAGTGATTGGCCTCTTGGGCAGGCGTCGCCATGGCATGAAACCCTAAGCACCACGGCCGGTGTCTCCCAGTCTTCGAATTCTGTCTAGCCTGAATATATAAAACCAGTAAGTCACCTGTCGAGTTCGCGGATGATATGGGCGCCGCATGTTTGGTGTTCTGGGCGACTCGGCGGTGACAGGAGGTGAAACAATGACCGAAGCAAATTCGGCGCTCGGCGCTATCGAGCAGATTTTCCTGCCTATCTTCGTCTTGATGGTTCTTGTTGGCATTGCCGGAGGTAATCCGAGCATGGTTTTAAAGCCAATGTTCGACATTGTCGGACAACTAGTAATGACTCTTCTAAGCCTGCTCAGCAACCTTCTGATATCGCTAATTAGATTACTGGGTAGTCTTCTGACGTCAGGAATAAAACTCACGGCAGAGGCGCTGAGAAGTAGCTCTGTAACACAGAACAAGAGATAGCAACCAGCAGTAACAGTGCCATCAACACACGAATACAAAAGAACAACAAAGAACTCACAGTAACCACATATGGTGTCGCCGCGAGGAGGTGGCACCGACGCGCAACAAACAACCGAGCGAAGCGAGACATTACGGAGAGGCTTGACTCTTCAGTAATGCAAGATACATACGACTAGGTTAAACCTGAAAACTGGCTTTCCTAAAGGCGTTTGAATCTGAGTGGAATTCGCTCGCTCGGTCTAACTTCTGCGCCAAAGCTGAAAACCAGCTTGCAGCACCAATTTTGAGGATGAGTAATAAACATGCCCACACAAAAAAAGTTTCATCAAATATACATCGGGTTAGTTACCGAAGACAAAGAGCGCCTCGCTCAAAAAGCTAAGGCAAAGGACCTGACATCAACCGAATTGGCTAGAGAAGCAATTCGGTGGTACTTAGACTATCACGAAAAGACAGGAGGAAAAGCCAAAGAAGCAGAGATATCTCAGGCAATCAGATGCGCAACCGAAGGATTGATCAAAGCAACCGTCACGCCCAAGACCAAAATGAATTTTCACACTCATGAACAACAAAGTCTAGTTAGGCAGTAGAACCAAACCAAACCCAAATGCTCGCCTTAGACTTTTTCAAACGATAAAGCTCAATTCTCCACTCGTCCGCACTATATCTGGTATCAGCGATGAAACTCTACTTGACGCCGGGACCCCTTGCGTCCGCTATTTCGGCAGCCGCCGCAGCAGGTGTGCGCGCCGCAATCTAGCGCACTAAAAAACAAAAATCTCGCAAGCGGCGCTTCCCTGGCTGCCCGGCGGCAAGCCTAGCGGACGCAAGCCCAGCGTCAAGTCAACTGCTCCACCTGCTCACTGTAATTAGGAATGAGGCCCAGAGCCCACCTTGTCAACGCACAAACCGACCACATGGTGGATTGATTTCGGCACCATGTGGTCGAATTAATGCGACCCGCACATATACCCAACATAGACCCGAGCGATTTCAACTACCCCAATAAAAAAACGGCTCCTCTTCGCGGAACCGCTTGGATTGAGCCGTTTAATATGCCTGCCCGGTAAGACTCGAACTTACGACCTCATGGTTCGTAGCCATCGAAAAATCGAATTTTCCGGCTTTTTCGATGTTTTTCTTATTCCTCGGAAATCCGCATCACCATTATGTTATAATGGTTCTAGAAGTTTTCGAGGTGTAGCTCAAAGGTACCCCAATAAACCAAAATACTACACCCACACTACACCTGAAAAGGGCTGAAATGGCTAGTAATTATGGGAAAACTTCCTCCGAGACGGCCTGAAAAACGGTGAAAAAGATGGGACGCAATTCTTTCAATTTTACACAATCTAGACTTTCAGATCTACGCGCCGTAGCGCCTGGCAAGCGGGATTACTACTATGACGCCAAGCTGGACGGGCTGGTTCTTCGGAAGTCAGATACCGGTGCAATGAGCTTCTGGGCTTATAAATGGAGGGATGGGAAGAACATCCGAATCAACCTTGGGCGGTACGAGCCCGACGCCATGCAAATTCCGGCTTTCGATGATGACCCGCTCCAGGTATTGGGAAACAATCCCGGTCTGAGCATAGAGCACGCCAGGCAGCTCGCAGCCGCCGTTATCATGCAAATCACCGCCGGCAAAGATCCGTTAGCCGCAAAACGTGGCACTGAGGGCATCACTTTGGGCGATCTATTCAAAGAATATCTCCACGGCTACGCTATCGAGCACTGCAAGACTTGGAAGGTCATCGAGGAGTGCTTCTATCGCTACCTGGACCACTGGAAGACACGTCCAGTTAGTTCTATCAAGCGCTCCGAAGTACAGCTTCTCGTGAACAAGCTTGGCAAAGAGAACGGCAGAGCGACCGCCAACCGGACAGTTGAGTTGTTGCGCGCCGTCATTAATAAAGGTAAGCAGTGGGAGCTTGTTGATTGCGAAAATCCAGCTACCGGTATAACAAAGTTCAAATTGAAACATCGAGACAGATTCGTATTCGCGGAAGAGCTTCCGCGCTTGATTGAAGCAATCAATGCTGAAGAGAATCAAGAAGTCAAAGACTATGTGCTCATCAGCCTCTATACGGGCGCACGCAAAACGAACGTGCTTACAATGCGCTGGGCCGATGTTGATCTAGACAACGCTGTCTGGCGAATTCCTGATACTAAAAATGATACCGCTCAGACAATCTTACTTACTGGCCCAGAGCTGGAGATCCTCAAGGCGCGATTCGAAAATCGAACATCATTTGAGTATGTATTTCATAGCAAAAACACAAAGAGCCCGCATCTCACAGATCCCAAGAAAGGATGGAAGCGCATTCTGAAACGCGCACGAATAGACAATCTCCATTTGCACGACTTGAGGCGGACATTAGGCTCTTATATGGCCATGACCGGAGCAAGCCTATCGGTGATCGGCAATGCTCTTAATCACAAAGACGTAAGCACAACGCGCAAGGTTTATGCGCAATCCGCACACGAAGCCGAACGGACAGCTCGTGAAGTTGCTCACAAGAAAATGTTTGAGAAAAAAGAGAAAAAGGAAACTAATCTCGCCGAATTCGATCAGTCACGAGCAAACAGCGAAAACGTCGAGTTCTAGAAGACCGCTAAGGGAACCTTGGCAGTTGAAATCAGCTGACCGGGCCGATAATTCTATTGGAATTCGACCCAGATCAGAAAGGAAACCTCATGACCGCCAAAGAACCAAACGAGAAAAAGGTCAGACAAAAAATTCTCAAAGCACTTAAGCAAAAGGTCGACGGTAAGCTTACGAGACTAAAGCAGTCGGAACTGAACGTCGTTGTAGGAAAAACCAGCATCAGAGCCCCTTATCTTGAAAGTCTGCTGCGCAAAATGAAAGAAGAGCAACTCATCGACCACCACTACTGGCAGACAAACACAACAAGAAAAAGAAGCTGTGTATATTGGGCGCTCTTCAAACATCCAGAGAATGTAAAATCCAGAGAAAGGCACAAGAAGTACGAAGAAGAGAATCCCAAAGACGACGAACCCAGAACTTTCATGACGCTCTCCGAGTATGCCGACCTGTTGTGGAAGAAGGGCGCAGGAAGACGGGCAAAGGAAAAATTTCAAGAAGACATCGGTCAGTTTTTAGCAGACAACTACGATGAAGTCTGGGCTGCGATTCGACGAATTAAAGGCAAATACACACGCAAAACAAACTGGCTGCACTCTCGGCAGTGGTGACGTGCGCAAGTTTTTCTGTTTCTTGTTGGACCTGCGCGTCTTTCCGGCGTCATTCAGAGCATCGATAGCGATCCACCCGTTTCAATTATGCGGCAACTGATCAGACCCGCAAAAACCTTCTAGATATCAGACAATTGCTAAAATAGCAACCAATCGCACAACCAATCATGACATCCCAACTGGTTGTCACTTTTTCAGGAAAATGTTTGCCGATCAAATTCTGGCCGAACTCGGCCCCCATTACTATTATCAAAAGCTGTGCAACGTCAATGTGATCCGGATGGCTCTAACTTCGAGCCAAAAATTTCTAGTTGATGACTCCTTGCTCGATGCAATGAAGCAGTTGATGTTTGATTCCCCCACAAAATTTCTCCAGATACTAAAATTCGCTCGACCATTCAATGACAATAGAATCTGGATTGAGATCGATATCCCGTCCGCACACAGAAAACTTGGTTTTTTGGTAGACGTGTTCGACCTACCCGCCGGACAGTTCATCGTTCGAAATTTTACTTCTGCTGAAGGTGGTTCATCTTGGTTGCTTGTAATGATGATGCTTCTGGACTTGGGGCCAGACATTCCGAATTGGAAGACGAGCAAGTTTGGAACCACATGCGCCAATGCTGTCCAAATTGAGATGGGACAGGAATTTCTCGGAACAGACAAAGACCTCACACCGGAACAACTAAGAAAATATCTTAAAGAAAATGAGAAGCATAGATTTGGTGACGAAGAGCTTCAGCAACTTCTTGAATCTAGCGACGCCGAACTCTCGGCGAGAAGAGAGCTGAACCTGAGATGTTTACCGCTGATTGACTATGCGATGTTCCAAACCATCGCCTTAAATAAAGACAGCTTGAAAATGCTTGTCGATAGAGCCATGCCGATTTGGATGGGTGGCGACTTATCTCTACTTATTGCACTGCTATCAATCTTTGGAACACGACCGGAGAGCATCGAATTCGAAACTGTGCCAACTCGTCGTTCGAAAATTAGAATTGGAAAGAAGACCAGTTATCAACAATTATTCGAACACACGAGGATAAAACTTCAAAACCAAGGAAACGCTGATGTAAAGCCATCGCCAGTGACTGACAATCCCAAAGAGATCATTCTTCGAAAAGCATTAGCGTCAAATTTAGATCTCATACAACCCGGATTACAACTAATAAAAGAAGAATTTGTAGTTGAAAATCCCATTGGCGCAAGCGGCAAGATTGACATTCTAGCCCGGTCTAAGGAAGACATGATCGTACCAATTGAACTGAAGAGATCCGACCAGGCTGCTCGGCATGCAATTCATGAAATTAACAAATACATCGCATTGTTGAAAGAAACCCAGGGTGTTGAGGCTCACAAGTTACGCGCCATTGTCGTCTCTACGGATTGGCACGAACTGACCACTCCATTTTTAAACTTCAAGGACCAAGTTGATTGGGAGGTAATTGGCCTGAAACTAATCCTCGATCAGAACGGCATGCCAGAAAAATGTTTAGAGGTAATCGATGACTCCGAAGCAGCGCCTTACGCTCTAGCAATTAGTGACACCACATATCTCTTTAAGACGGAAAAACTTCGAGACGAATCAGCTCACAACTTCGCAGAGTTGTTGATTTTACTTGGTCACTCAGAGTTCGTTATACTCAAACTCAATTGCAGCCTGCCACTGAAATTTCAGTACTCGTTCATTCCTGCAGTAATGACTCTACCAGCGGCTGATTCGTCTGAGGTGATCTTCTCGATTAATGATTTTGAGGAAGATGTTTTGACCAAACTATCCTTTTACGCAAAAGTAAAACCAGAGCGTACGGAGCACAACGATAGAAGAACATTCAATCATCATTTGGGTTTTTGGAAGCCAGCTCCTCTCATAAGGTCAGGAAATCTTACTAGTTCCCTACTCAGAACAGATCCAGATATCATCAAAATGTTCTCCGGTATTGAAGGAGATAACCCGGCCTGCTTTACACAAATGAGCAGTCCACGCTTCAAGTCCCATTGGGATAGTTTCTGTGAATCCAGCCTATATTGCCTAACGCACAATCTATCTTGGCGATTGGGAGTGAAAGGCTATCTTGATCATCTTGCACAGACTTCCCCAAACTGCTCAGTGTCACTTCGAGTTCAATCCACAAACAGTATTCTTCACGACCTGTTCTATTACAGAATGCTGAACAAGTCGAGATCAAGTGACGAATCGATTATACCTCGATTAGATATGACTATTGAGCATGAAACGGGCAGTCTTACAAACGTTGAGGGTATCGTTGTCTGGGATAGAAAAACACATCCAGAAAATCCGATCAAAGTAATTGGTGATCTTTTTGGAAATGACTTTGTCGCCCACAAAATGATCGGAATGGGAACACCTTTGCATGAACGAAAGCTGCTTAAGTGGTTGGGACTGGAATATATTCTATTTGAAAAGACGACTGATAAAGACGTACAACTGATTACGACAAGTGCAGGTGCCACATCCTTTGATCCGTTCGATGCAGCAATGCTTCAGTCGCTTGACGACTTTCTTGACCAGCATTCTGCCTTGTTCGATGAAATTTATTCGATGTTCCACTTCTTCATCGATAAGGCCACTGGACACGCCGTATTCATTTGTTAGCCTATTTGGCAGGCGCACGGTCTGCAACGGTTTTTGGATGTGAATATTCCGCGGGTCAATCATGAGCATGAGCAGCGAGCACTAACCCATGCTGCTCGATTCGCTTCAATGTACGATTTGGATGCTTGCGAGTATGGATGTTCGGGGGCCTCGAAAGCGTCGTAGAGCACCGAGCCGGGACCAGTTTTCGCCAGTTCCTCGGCACTCAGACGCGACGCTATCTTGTCTATCCGCCTGAGCCACTTACGCTTTGACTCGTACAGATCTGGTCGATTAAGCTTGATCTCTATTACTGTATCGGACCCCTTCGTCGTTTTGCCAAAAATCATTGCTGATACAAAATACAGATCTCTAAGTGGATCATCTACAGTTGGATCAACGAGCGGACTGGCCGGATCCCAATAGTCTCTCTTTGCCGTGTTGCATCGTTCGCAACTTAGCACAAAATTCAGCCATTCAAATGCGAGCTGTGTATTTTTTGACCAGGCGACGATATGCTCGACAATCCGGTATAGCCCTGCTAAAGGTTCACACTCACAGTAAGCACATTTGCCGTTCGTCTCTTTAACAAGCGCATCGACGATGGTGGCATGTTTGTAGCGCTTGCGAAACCCTTCGTCATCCTCTCCGGCTGCCCTTGCCTTTTCCAGCTCAGCTGTCCACTGGGCACCGTTCTGGATCAATATTGCAGGCGTTGGTCCTTTGGTAATCCTGATCATTCCAATTCTGGTGGGTTCGTAAGCATTTCAAGTGTTTCTGGCATCAGCTCGCTCAGCCCGGCCTCTTTAAGTTCGCTAACCAGTGACTGATAAAGCTCTCCATTCATGACGTGAGTAGAATATCTTTCCATTATTGGTTCAAGTCGCTTCGCAGCCCATAGCGGCATAGTGAATGGCAGCCCGAGAACTTCCTTCAAGATGTCGTCAGGCGTCGAAGTTTTCAGACTTGACGATTCCAGCAACTCACTACGAATTCGCCGATCAATAAATCTGAGGGCGTAAACCGACGAATCAGGCCAGCAGGTGACGACGAATGGGCTATGCGTACCCACAATGAACTGAACTCGCGAAAAATGTTCAATCAACGCGGTCACTAAGGACTGCTGCATCGATGGATGCAAATGATTCTCCGGCTCATCGATTGTAACTACGAATTCCTCTGTGAATACTAACGAGCAAAGAAATATTTTCCAGCAGACATAGATGACACTTGCAATGCCACCCGAACTGCCATCAAACGCAAACTCGCCAGCCTCTGTGAGAAGGACAAGCTCACTTTGCCGGACCAAAAAACTTCGGAATTGGATTTCATGAGGTAAAGCTCTATGCAATAAGTGTTCGAACACACTGAACCATTCTGGCACCAGTGGCGCGAGCGGTGGTGGATTATCGTGTCGAGCACAAAGCAACAGCTGATTTTTCAGGATCTCAAACAGCTCATTTTCGGTTGCGTCAGCCTGCGCTGTCCTCAGCTCATTCAATAATTCTTTAGGCGCTGGAGCAGCCTCACCAACCTGTCGCTTAATTGTTGAAGTAACGTATCTGCTTATGGGTCTCCTAAACGAGATGTAGCAACCATCAACCTTTCGCTGGTTCATGAAAAAAAGATTGAACGTCGGACCGGTAGGTCCCGGAACAAAAAATCTGCACGGATCGCCTCTATCTGAATATGCAATCAAGCCTGCCATTGATTCAGGTACTTGGTCTCCCACTAACAAATCGCCGTTGATACGAATATCACTTCGATGCCCAAATTTACCGCTTAAGTATTGCGGAACAGCGGTAAACTCCGGAGTCGGCTCAAAATGCTGACCTAACAGGTTCAGAATTGTGGTCTTTCCGGAGCCGTTGGCGCCTGTCAATACTGTTAATCGTGGATGAAGTTCAAGTTTGATGTCATCGAAGCTTCTCCAACCGTTCAATTCAAGATAGGTGAATTTCATATCGTTTCAAATACCAAGAATAATTTCTCCTGCCGGCTAATCGGACGTCAAATGAGCGAAGCGGTGGTATTGAAATTAATACCACCGCTTACGAATTCTCTATTTTGTTCTTGCTCTTTTTTGTGATGGGCGCGGATTACTTGCCTTTTTTGCGACCACGCTTGTTTGTTTTTCCCTTACTGGTTTTGTTTGTTGTTCTAGCTCCTGCATCCAGGCTGGAAGACTTTTTACTACCGCCGCTCCGCTTCTGAATTCTTGCCTTACCGCTTCCTGTTTTTTCATGATCTGACGTTCCTCCCTCTGTTTTTCGCTCCTTGGTTTCAAAGAAATCATTCATGGTGTTATGTAAGAATGACTCTCTCGTGACATAAGACTTTGGATCCTCTGACAGTCTTGGCAGACTATCCGCAATTTGCCATTTGACTACAGCACCACTCTCTTCCTTCCGGTCGATTTTTGAAGCATCGAACAGCGATAAATACAGTCTCGGTGCAATACCTACAAATGATTCGAACGACACGTGTGTTTTTGATTTCGCTAGAGGATCCACAGCAATAGAATCCGGATATAAATCCGGAGTTAGGCTCTTTGGATAAGGGTCAATATAAACTACCCGTGACACACCAGCAGCGACAATATGCCGAGCACATTCATGACATGGAAATGTTGTACAAATCAATGTATTACCTTCCGTCTTAACGCCTCTGCGAGCAGCATCCATAAGGCAGGACATTTCGGCATGCACCGCTCGAAAGTAAGCGATAAGCGACATAAGTTGAGCAGCACTCAAAAATGACTTCTTCTTGGAAAATGTATCGTCGACAAGTTGATCAATGTCCTTTGAAGTCTTCTCGGGATTCAGCCAGTTTTCATTACTACTTAGGCGCTGCAGCAAATCACGCAGAAAGTTTTTCTTCACTTCCGCATTAGAGTCTTGCCCGCGTTTGAAATCCCTTAGGTCTGGGTCATCTCCATCCCAGTACTGACCGCCGCCTGCCTTCGGTACTTCATTTGTCCCAACCGAAACAATTTCACCGGCGGGAGTTGAAATAACGGCACCAACTTGTCGTCCCAAGTCGCTTGACCTAAGAGCTGCTGCGCGAGCTTGAAACATCGAGAATTCATCACGTGTAGGAGTGTGGAAAGGATAGCCGAATAACGATTCTATAAATCTAGTGACAGAAGATTTTACAGACTCGCGTGAATCAACATTGATGAATACATCAGCTTCAGGGAATGTATCCTGGACTCGCTGACCTAATTTTTCGCCTTCTTCATTTTTATCCTTTTCAATTAATTCCTCTGCAAGTGATCTGTAGCTATCCGACTTCATCTGGCTTTTCGATTTTGCAATCAGATCTGATAAATGCTTGACTCTGCGTTCTCTTGGCGAGTATCCAGAAATCAAAAAAAATGAATTTCCATAAGTACGTCGTAAGGTTGCAACTTCATCAGGATGTTTGAGTTGATTGAATATGTAGGCGGTTCCGGGGACTACTGCAGGTGCTTCATTGGAATTTGAGCGGGGTGGATTTAGTTTGCGACGTCTAGTCCAGACATCACCTACTCCCATGAGCACGACGGCGTCACCACGATTTAGCTCTTTACGCAAGTTCGTACCAGCAGCCATTCGAGCTAAGTAACGAAGGTGAGCATCCTTTGGATTTTCAGCGTCTAGAAGTTCGCTGAGCTTTATATGCTCGCAGCGATATTTTGCATCAGTCAAAGCTTCCTCAAGCATTTCAGCCACCAGTTTTAAGTCAGTTCCAATTGCTGCAACCAAGCCAAAGAAAAGCTCAGGCTTCGGTTCAGTTGAATTTACTGCGGCGCTCAATGCTGAATACTTCTAGATGCGTAATTACTTTATGCAATTATACGATTTAAATTGAATCTCCAAAAGAGTCACAGGGTGCGGTGATTGGCGCCATGCATATCCAAGGAAGTTGCGCAAAATATGCAATCAATATATTTCGAGTAAACCCTGAAAACATCATAATACATACATTTGTATGGTTTGTCAATAAGGCTGACACCGACGTCAGTAAGGCTGACATAAACAGTGAATCGCAAAATAGATGGACAATGGAACGACGGCCCATGGGTCCAATCGGAATCCCACATAGCCTACGCGACTTCGTGTCACGGAGCACCGCATTTAGTGCGCACTGCTTGCGTTACCGCTCCCGTTCAAATTTCCGCCGGACCTTGTCGTAGTTAGCCAAAATTCGATCTACCGTAGCGCGTGTCTCTTCTTCCGTTCTTTCAATCGGTCTTAGCTTTTGCTCGCGTGTTCCGACTACACTGCTCATTTTTTCGTATGCTTCAAATGTAAAAGACGGAGAAATAACTGGCGGATGGGGTTTGACTTTTCGCAGTTCAGAACGCTCCGCTTCGGAGATATTCTGCCAATGTGCTGAAATCTTCCGCACGTCATCTTTGAGTTCAGAGCCTACAACAAAAAGCTGTTGATCGTGATTAGCAAATGCTTGCCACAGTTGTTTATGCAGTTTATCGTTTGACGAGAAAACTCGGGAATAAGGAAAGTAGTATGCGTACTGAAGATCTACGTATGACTTCGCATTCACTGAAGTGGGAATCAACCCGCTTGCAAGCCCTTGGTAAAAGACCTGCTCGATCAAATAGCAGTAATATGCATAAGGAGCAAATTCGCAAAACAACGGTTTACTGTCTTTCCAGCGATTTTCAATTTTTTTGTTCATTTCGATAGGCAGCTTAATTCTTTTGCAAAAGCTTTCAATAAGAAGCCACTGATCCATGATTTGCGATATCGCATCCATTTTTTGATAAATCTCACGGAGAGAAGTCAGCCCTGCTAGCGCGGGAATTGGCAGTAACTGGGATTTGTAACTAGTGAGATCAACTCTCGATGTTTCTTTCCATTCCTTGGCATAATCGTGATCTTCAGCATTGAAATGTCCACGTTGCCAGTCATGAATCATTTTCATTTCTACGGACTCGGAGATGTAAGCTATGCTCTGTCCATCCTCACCATCGAATATTTCAGTGGACTGAATCGCAGGTCTGAAGCCCGTAAACATCTCATTTCCCAAAAGACTCTGATCTCGCAAATCTCTATAGTCAATCTGCTTGCAAGCTGAAAATGTCAGAATCTTATTCGCAATCAACTGAACCTTGCGATGGGTCTCTTCAATAGACTTGTCGTCCTGGCGGTAAAGGTCGCCAACTATTTCTGTGAGCAAAATCGGCGGTACGACCAGAAAGTAATGCCGACACAGGGCTTCGATTTCAGCTGCGCTTAGCATCTGTAGAGATGATTTATCGAGAATGATAGAAAGTCCGTCCATAAAAGGTCCGCCTTATTACAGATCGTCGAATACTGTTTCCATATTGATGCAAGGGCTGCACGCTTCCAAAGCCTGATCTAGCCTCCTGACGCGAGAGCTATCATCCACATAAAACAGTTCATCTTGCGTAGCAAGATGCAAAATATGAGTCACCGTGCTTTCCATCTTGTGATCCTGATACGGTATTTTTGACTGATACCACACCTGGATGCTCTCGATGCGTCCATTGGTATCACCAACGGTGACATTGATGCGTTTGTCAGATAAGTCAGCTATTCGCCATTCGTCCCGCGCTCTGAGCGTTCCATCATTCCGCACTGAATTTTGAACACCAGTTAGCAATTCAGCAACCGTTCCTACGGAATTTCCTTCATCATCAAGGAGACTTAATGCCGTGAAGGCGTCCTCTGTTATGCCGCTTAAATCGATTGGTGGGTCTGTTATTAGTTTGACCTGCTTAATCCTATCGACATAGGCAGTAACCATCGCCGATATCGACGGAACGATTTGGGACCCGAAATCATCTGGTTTGATTTCGCGTAGATGAAAAATCTCAATTCCGTGTTGCCGAGCATATTCCAATGCGCCGCTTTGGCATCCTGTTGGTGTAACAATTATTCCTCTCGGCTGACCAGGCAAATCCAAAAGCACGTTTTTGAAGGTATCGATTGTTCCTAGACCAACTCGGCGCTTCCAATTCTTAGCTTGAATAACGGTTCTATACAATATACCGGCAAGCATAAATTCCCAATAGACATCGACCTGTCGAAGAATCGGCGTTCCGTCCGCTTTCTTTGTAATGGCGGGCAACTTGACGTTCTGCTCGATTCGAATACTGCGGAACTCATCACCGTACAGGCGCAACAAGGAAGCAGCAACTCGCTGCACAAGACGTTCATACTCGCTTCCCTTATTTGCCATAAAAATCACATTATATTGCTTGCAAGCCAGACAGGATCATGAGCTACGGTTTTTTCTTCAGCTTAGTCAAGCTCTGAAGACGCTGTTTGCGCTCAGCGGGCGTGATGTATATTTCCCGAATCATCTCCTTTAGTAGGAAAAGTGCATTGCGTGCTTGATCCATCGTTAGTTCCTGCCACTCAGCATGCGCGCCATTTCGCCCAGCGCTTCTAATCTGATGCGCGATGTCAATCAACTCCTTCGATACGAGCCCTACCGAACGCAAGTTTTCTAATCGATTGTAGAGATCCTTTCCCGTTGCTTTGTGCAGGCGCGCGATCTCGTCAACAGCCCTTCTTGCCATTGTTCCGGCCGCATTAGGCGCACCTGCTGCTAAACATGTTTCTGCCTCAAGCAGATTCTGCTTGATCCCTTTCGGCAGCACATCATGCGCCTCGGGAATAGCTCTCGGATATCGATGCAAAACCATAGTCGGCCAAGTTGCATTCTGACTGATTCCTGGACTACTGACTCGGAAGGTGTGTTGCTGCTGAATCAGAAAATATGTATCGGTCTGGCACCCACAACATCGGTAAATGTAGTGCACGCGTGGAAACTCAACATCGACCGGCTTCTTATCTGTGCCGGTGTTCACCTTAGCTTTGAACGTCGGTCCATTTTGAACCAGTCCGTGCTGCGTTCGGACCTTGCAAACAGAGCATTCAAAAACTTCTTGCTGCTTGCCCGATACTTCGCCGAACACTATTGGCTTGCCATTTGAGTCTACAATTTGCCCCAAGAGATTCTCCTTTTGATAATAACTACAAAATACCACTCCGCCTACTTCGGTAGAAAGACTACGGGAGCAGTGATTGACATGATTTCTGACTGGCCATTCAACAGACGCACTCTAATATTTTCCGAGTACGGCGTGGATTGCCCAATCGGCAATCCATACCACGACCGCTCAACCTCCATAATCCTCCTGGTCCTCAGGAATATCAACAGCAATGTCGTACTCGAAATGCTTTTGCAATGTCAAAAGGTCTAGTTCGCACCGAATGCGGTGGAAGATACGTGATGAGTTCACTCTTTCCTCTGGCCTTTCCACGTCGAAAACCACAGCGAAATTGACAAGCGAATAATGATAAGGCTCGCCCGCCACGCCCGCTAGCGCTCTTTGAGCAACAACCGCCGGAACGTCAGAACCGATGTTCTTTAACCGCAAATTACGAACGACAAAATCCATTAATATTGCCCATCCTTCCAGTAGTGCCGCCTGAGAGGCATGGTATTTGGTCGACGGAGACTGCCGTCGACCGCTTTGGCAAACATCGTCAGCCAGCGCTCGCGAAACTCGGCGGCGTCCTCGTCATCGATTGGATTGGGTCCCCAGCAGACATCGTATATGTGCATAACCATGCTTGCGGCAACATCCGCATCTCTTATGTTGTCAGTCAACTCGTATGGCGAAAAACGATCATTGCGAAAGGCGCCCCAATAGTTGACTTCGTACCACCTGTATTGGTCAGTGTCAGGCAGTTTGCAATACCAGAGGGACGAACTAATTTGGTAACCCTCATCTCGTCCGTGATTTTGCTGGGGCTTGCGCGCAAGTGCAATTACTTGCCCAAGTACCACATCCCAACCGCTCTGAGGAAAAAGTCCTGGTGCTAAGACCTTATGAGGATTGCCTGGCAACCGAAGTACACCGCTGCCCAAACTTATTTCCTGACCTTTCGAAAAATTCGCATTAGGAGCTGCTCTTTGGATTTCAGTCTTGAGGTCCGTCACCAGCGAATCAAGGATAAGTCTGCCAGTCTGAGCAAGACGCTCTCGTTCTTTTTGTTTGACCGACTCCGCCGAAGCTTGCCGGTCGTTCGCAGCATTGAGTCCTTCAATTTTCGCGGCTACCTGAGCGAGGGCGTTGGAGCCAAGCCCTGCCTGTTCTTTGCTGTCAAGAATCTGCTCCAGCACTTCGCGCACCTTCTGTGCTGTCGGCCGAGATGCAGGTGCCTTACGCATCATGCTGAGAAGTAAAGTCCGCAGCTGCGGCGTCACAGAATCCGGAAGTGCTGCAACGTCGGAATTCAGGTGCTGTTCGCGTAAATCATCATGCGACACACCTTTAAATGGAGGTTGCCCTGTCAGCAGGGCAAAACCAATGCAGCCGAGTGCATAAACATCCGTGGCACCATTCGCTCGCTCGTGAAGCCACTGTTCGGGTGCCGCATAATATGCACTTAGGCAATACTTTAAGGTATCAGTCGCAGTGGCATCGGCGACGAAACGAGCAATTCCAAAGTCGGCGATCTTCCAGGCACTACCGTGTGAAAGAACGTTGGCCGGTTTTAGGTCGCGATGAACGATATGCTTCACCTCCAATAGCCCTTTGACGATTTCAAGCATGACGCTAGCAGCTTGCCGACTATCGAATTGATGGTCTCTATCGAGCAAATCCTGCAAGCTCTCATCGGCTTTATCCATAACAATGTAGTAACCGCCCGACGAAACATCACAACCAGCGTCGAGAACTGGCATGACATGATCAAATTCGCCGACAACCAGATCTTCAGCAATTCGAAGTTCGCGATGAGCAGCGCTTTCTGCCGATGCGTGAAGCCGCTTAACGGCCACTTCCACATCATCAGCCGACCAACCCCAAAAAACTTGCCCGAAGCCGCCACGCGGTCCGAGCGGTCTATTCTCATCGTAGAACCATGAGCCGACAGTCAGCGCAACGCTCTTGCGTGATGATTTTTTGTCGTTCGGCGCCATCTGTTTGGCTGTTGCCGATTGCTCATTCATAAGGATCCTCCATATATACTGGTTAGGAATGAAGGGCAGTCAACTTGTGACTGCCCTTGTTGATTACTTGGATTTGCCCACAGTTTTAGTAACTGTTTGCTTGTAAGTTTCCTTTGGCTTGGCTTCAACTTGCTTATTCGAGACGAATTTGCCAGTTACAGCACTCTTGTTCACAGACGTCGTTATTTTCTTTGCGCCCATAGTATTTCACCTGTATATAGGGTTTGAATTGCTCCGAGAAGCATAACCACAAGGTAAGCGATCCCACCCTGGGCTGTCAACCCAGATCTTGCAGATCGGAAAAATGTCAGCGTTATTGATCATTGACAACGTGGCGCCAAAAATGTCAGTATTGTTGACATGGCGCTTCAGACCAACGATAATCCGTCGTATGTTGATCGATCAAATTTCGCTGTACAAATTCATAGGTAAGCGTCTGCAAAAAAAACGCGCAAGCCTTGGAATGACACAATCGGAATTAGCAGTGAAAGTCGATCTTAGCCGCACGTCCATTGCGAATATAGAGGCAGGCAATCAGAATGCCCCTCTCCATGTAATCTACGAAATTGGCTTGACGCTTGGACTCAAGCCTTCTGAACTTTTTCCTAGCTTCGAAGAAATTACATCACCACTCGAAGTTGGCGACGCAATTGCGCAGAAGATGGCTGGCGCAGGAAGCGACAAAGCCGCAAATGTGGTCAGAAGTTTGGTGCGTAGTACAAGGGAGGAATTCGCAAGTGGCATCATCACCGATGTACAAAAGCAGGGCGGAAAGAGAAGCGGCAACAGTATGGGAAAACGCAGGAAAACCAATTCCGGTTGATCCTAGCAAAATAGCTAAATTGCATGATATCGAAATTCGAAAGGAAGACCTCGAAGAAGATGTGTCTGGAATGATGGTTACCCGAGAAGATTCTTCTGTTGTAATCGTCGTAAACAGCTCCCATCACAAGAACCGCCATAGATTTTCAGTGGCACATGAGTTAGGACATTACTTTTTGCATCGGGCAGTCAGCCCAATATTCGTTGATAGCAAGCAAGTATTTTACAGAGACGCGACTGCCTCAGAAGGCACTAAGCGCCAAGAAATAGAAGCCAATGCTTTTGCAGCTGAGTTATTGATGCCTGAAAGCGAGGTTCGAAGTCGGTTTCCACACAAACTTTCTTTGATGGAGATGGATGCTGAAGAAGTAGAGAAAGCTGCTAAGTTTTTTGGTGTCAGTACTACTGCTCTATCTTTTCGCTTGATACGCTTAGGATTATTAGAATCCGATTCCAGCTCTTTATAGTTACTATTTCACCTCTGTTTCTGGTCAGGATCCATGAAGCAAACAGTGATACCATCGATGATATCTGGTGGTCCATATTTATGGATGCAGAAACCTTCGCAGCCGCGGTTGCGTTCGACATTGGACGCCTTCAGCAAAAGCGGGGATGCTTTCTAAATCGGTCTACCAACTCCTGATCTGATTCTACAATTACTCCGCAGACTCCCTTTATGCTTGAGCGCACTTCTGCGAAATAGGTTCTGACGGTTGTCGGCTTTATCTTAAGCCGAGCTGCTATTGCCGAGTTATCTAACCCTTTGATTTTCAATTTAATGGCTAAGACTTGATACGGCTTAAGATACTCGACGACTTCATCAGATATGTATGGACCTTTGTACCGAAGCGTTTTCGCCTTCCCGAAAGTCTTTTTCCAAGTTGCGTTGATCTCTGACCTCCAATTAACACCTTCTGGCGGATCCAGCAACCAAGACAATAGCACTATACACCTCTGCCTTCGATGCTCACGACGAATGCGAACCTGCTCAAGATAAGCAGCGATCAAATCCTCCCGATCTGGCAAATCCAATTTCTTTTTCAGAGCCGATATCAGAGCGCGAACAGTGATCACCTTAATATTCATAGCCTGCGCAATTTCAGCCTCGGTTTCTTCTTTTACGACCAAAGACATCAACTGCATTTCTTTGCGTGTCAGGTTGCTTTTGGGCATTGGCATGAACTGCCAGGGACGGTGTCTCAATTTCCAGACGATATTCTCGTAAATTCCACGTTCACGTGCGGCTTCCAACTCCAGTTGCTCTTCCAAGCGCTTCTGACGCTTTCTCTCGCGACGCTTCTCTTTCTTCTCCTGCTTCTTCACGAAGATGGCTTTAATGAATTGAATGTCGCCACGAAGTTCTCCAAGATCCGTGATGAGCGAATCAAATTTATATTGCAGATTCTCCAACATTGTCGAATCAATTTCGTCGTTCATTGCTTCCTCCCGTGCATGTCATAACGTGCAGAGACTGACACAACTTCCTGCCGCTTTCCAATGGCAGTCCCCTGCGGGGCGCGCAATACGCGTCCATTGGGCGTCCGAAAGTGGTGTCCTTTGGGAGGCACTAACAAGCACTGGAGGTGCCACCATGAACAATACCATCACAATAGTTGGATATGTCGGACAGAATCCGCACACCATAGCCTTTGAGGATACTGGCAACAAGGTCGTTAAGTTCTCCGTAGCGGTCAAGGAGTTTTCTTCCAACACCGACGAGAGCAAGACTCTCTGGTTAGACGTTGACGCCTGGAACGGTCTCGGTGAGCGAGTTCTCAAGACTATCACCAAGGGGCGCGAAGTTGTTGTCCACGGGAGACTGGCGCTCTCTACCTTCAATAAAGAGGTGAATGGTCAAAAGGTTGAAGTAACCAAACCGATAATCAAGCTGACCAGTTTTCATCTCTGCGGACGCAAACCCACATCGGAAGACCAGAACGAAGCTAGTAATGCCATACCTTCGACAAAGAAGAGTCGGCTCTCTGCTGTGAAAAACTGACCTCAAATAATTCAGCCAAGGGCAGGGACTCTCGTTCCTGCCCTTTTCGCTTTCTATACAATCCGTGGTCAGCCGCCTCTTTCAAAATGCTCAGCCGCCAATGCTTACCCTGAATGCAGCACGTTTTGGCCCCGCAGTAATGCGGCGATCACTCCATTGTCAGAACATGCCTTTCCCATCTTCGCTCAATCATACGGGAGCAGCGCCACCGCGCGTCAAGCGCAACTTTAACAAACATCGCGCGGCACGCCTCAGGCGCTTGACTCGCAGAGCCGCCCCCGTAGCCCGATTTGCGTTAGGCGAAAGCCGTAGCACAACCGGAGGTAGTAGTATGAATAGCAGAATATTGAAGAAACATCTTAAATACATCGTCCCAGAAATGCGCCTGGCATTGATAAGAGAGCCCGGTGCAAACCCGCTCCCCATCAATTGTCCCGATGACATCGAAAGATTTGTGGAACCGCTTCGGCATTATGCCGAGGAGTATTTCGTTGTTTTTCATCTGTCGGCCCGCAATGAAATTTGCAACTATCAAATCGTGTCACACGGAAGCCTCGCGGCATCGCTAGTGCATCCACGTGAAGTGTTTAAAGGCGCATTGATTGCAAACTCATTCGCGCTCATTGTCGCTCACAATCATCCAGGCGGATCGCTAACGCCTAGTCGAGAAGATCTTGAAACTACCGAAACTCTCATTAAGGCTGGCGATCTGCTCGGAGTCAAAGTCATTGACCACATAATTGTAAGTTCTAATGGCATCGCTAGCCTTCGCGAAACGAATGGCTACATGTGGACGTGACGTCGTCCACAGACCAGACCGGCACCTCTGACCAGGTGCCGGTCAACCCTATCTCTTCTTCCTCCGCTTCATTAGATCGTCTTGTAATTCTTTCCGTAAAGATTCGCTTTGTTCCTCAGTTGCCAGAAGCTTGAACTCTTCGCAATAGGTGTTGAATAGGAGATAGACAAAGTCTGCAGTTTTCGAACGCACTTCTGCAATGTGAGTCGAGTACCGCTTCATCTCATCTACTGAAGTATTAACGCCGTCTGCCGAATTTGCTGGACCAATGGCTTTGTCTTCCCAATTCTTGCTGACAATATCATCAACGAAAAATGCACGAAACCGTTGAGGGCTATGAGTTCTAACAACCATCCCGGTCTCACTAGTTTCAATTAGTTTCTTAAGACCACTGGAAAAGGCGCTGTCATCTGCATGGGCAGCAAGCTTATCTCGAACATGTTTCAGGCTGTCTGACTTCCCCGGTTCAAGAAAAACAACAAGTTCCGTAAGCTGTTTATCGAGTTCCTTATCGTCGATAATCATATGCCAGAGCAATCGTGGAGTTTTAGGACCTCGCTTGATTGGCCGGGCCCCTTCGACACTGTCTTTCATCTCGCGGAGTATGTCATAAAGCGCTGAATAGATGATCGCGATCCGCTGCCTCAATAAATAGAGAACGACTCCGTCATGCCATTTTTCGCGGACTAAGTTTGGGAGTGACTTTTCATGAGAGGAAAGCAAAGTCCCCAAATAGGTGCCGGAATCCAGATCATTCAGGACACTGAGCAATCGAAGAACGTGTTGCTTTTGAGGCGCAACGCTAAGCTTCAATAAGTCAACGGCGCGGAACTCAACATCATCATGACTTGCTGTGGATATTTTCACATCCGAGTTGGAGTTTCTTATCCTTCTTCGTTTAAACGGTCTCTTGGTCATTGCTTCACTCGTCGGCTGTCGGATCTTCGATCTTAGCCGATTACCGGGACAACCTAGGGTTTACCCCGTAGTCAAGCTGTCTAATTTCCTATTCCGAGAGGGCCGGGAACAAAGATATACTAGTATCGTCGACTACAAATGGTAGCGATTGCCGCTGATGCGCAACCTACCATTTAGATGATCGGTAACCGATCTTTCTTCCTGCTTATTTTTCTGCTGTACCTTTTATTGCAGCGTCTCACAAATCTTCTTTTATCTCTGGCTTCGTTCCCAACACCTGGCAGGTGACGGTAACAGTGCCAGACCAAACCGAAAAAGGAAAATCACTCAAGAGCGATTAATCAACACTCCTGATCAGCAGTACTGATCTCCCGCTTATTGTTTGCTCGCTGAAAAGCGCAGCCGATTCTTCAGTTTTTCAAAATTAGTCTTCGCCCGCGCGTCACAAAAATGCAGGCGAGAGACTCAACCCAAAAGGAAAAAATCTATATGACACAAGAAACTCCCGTTGGAGCTGCCTTCGTGCGCTCCGAGCTTCTCACACGTAGAGAAGCAGCTACTTATCTCGGCGTCTCAGAACAAACACTCGCAATATGGAAATGCACCGGCAGATACAATCTCCCCTACATTAAGATCGGAAGGCTTGTGAAATACAAGAAAGCCGACCTCGACGCCTTCATCGCAAGAAACTATAAAACCGCTTCAGCCTAAGAAGCACAAGACCCAAGAACAGTAACTATCCCTCCGGGGACCGCACTCTGAAAACAGGGCGGTGACAAGTTCGAGTGATTGGCCTCTTGGGCAGGCGTCGCCATGGCATGAAACCCAAAGCACCACGGCCGGTGCCTCCCAGTCTTCGAATTCTGTCTAGCCCGAATATAGAAACCAATAAGTCACCTGTCGAGTTCGCGGATGACATGGGCGCCGCACGCGTGGTGTTCTGCAACTCGCCGGTGACAGGAGGTGAAACATGACCGAAGCACATTCGGTGCTCAGTGGCATCGAGCAGATTTTCCTGCTTATCTTCGTCTTGATGGTTCTTGTTGGCATTGCCGGAGGTAATCCGAGCATGGTTCTAAAGCCGATGTTCGACATTGTCGGACAGATAGTAATGGCTCTTCTAAGCCTGCTCAGCACCCTTGTGATATCGCTAATTCGTTTGTTGGGTAGTCTCCTGACGTCAGGAATAAAACTCGCAGCAGAGACGCTCAGAAACAGCTCTGTAACACAAAACAAGAAATAGCAACCAGCAGTAACAGTCCCATCAATACAGCAATACAAAAGAGTAATGAAGAACTCACAGTAACTATATGCGGTGTCACCGCGAGGAGGAGGCACCGACGCGCAACAAACAACCGAGCGCAGCGAGACATTACCGGGAGGCTTGACCGTACGGTAATGCAAGATACATAGCTCCAGGTCAAACCCGGAAACAGCGTTCAATAGTGGAGTTTAAGTGTTAGTCAAAAACGCGCGCTCGGTTTATCTTCATAGTCAACCCACTAAAACGCCCATCGGGCGTCACTTATAAGGATGAGTACAAACCAATGGCCAGAACAAAAACGTTTCATCAAATTTATGTCGGATTGAGTGCCGACGACAGAGAGCGCCTCGCTCACAAAGCCAAAGTAAGGAAACTGGCAACAACAGAACTAGCCCGAGAGGCAATTCGATGGTATCTAGACAATCACGAAAAAACAGGAGGAAAAGCAAAAGAGGCTGAGCTATCGCAAGCAATCGTATACGCAACGGACGGTCTGATCAAAGCTATCAACAGTGGAGTCGACCGAATTTGTAAAATGCTCGCTCGACAGGGCAGAGCAATCGGAACTCTATACGAACTGAGCTGGATGTCACTGCCAGACGATGAGAATGCTCGCAAGGCATTCGAAGCAGCAGCAACGAGAGCCAAGCAAAGAATGGCTCAGCATGTTGAAAAGGACGAACGCGAAATCGCAGAAGGGATGAAAAAGGTGGTGAACAACTAGTGAACGTTGTCATCCACGGTTACATCTCGTCAAGGGACAAGAAAAGTCGCGTGCCGGGACGTTCACCGAAAGTGGTGGCAGTAGGAAGAGCACTCGCTCACGTGAAATACATCCAGCACAGACCGGGTGAAGATAGACCGCCAGAGGGAAGAACTTTCTTCGACGAAAACGAAGAAAACCTCGATGGACGATCTCTTCGGAAAGCTATCAAAGAACTGGAAGAAAGCAAGGTGGTAGCTCATAAGATAACCCTATCACCAGAGGTGGAACCTCTCGACAAGAAAGAATACACCCGGGAGATCATGCAAAAACTCAGCGAAGAGAAAGGAATCGATCTGAAATGGATGGCGGTCGAACACAACAACACTGCCCACCATCACATACATGTCGTAATCCTTGGACAAAACGAACATGGCAGAGCCGTTCGCATAGACAAAGGCGATTACGCAAAACTCAGAGAGTGGGGTGACCGCCATTTAGAACGCACAAGGCCAATCGAGTTCGCATATGCACGTGAGGAACGAGAACGCAAAGACAGAGAGCGAATGGAGACTCGAAAGAAAGAACGAGAAGCACAACGCCAGGAGCGGATCAAGGAGGGTCTGGAACTTCCCTGGTTACACAAGAAAATTGTCAGAGAACAATACGAGCCCTACGGCAATTGGAAAATTAAACAGGAGGATAAAGAGAGAAACCGAAAGCTTGAAAGGAACTCTGAGAATGCGCGATCAGAACCGCGCGTCAAGGAAACGATCCAAGCGGCCGGCAAAGAATGGTCAAACGAAAATTCAATCTCTGAACTCAAAGAACTAAACTCCTATCTCTGGGACAACCATGACGAGCGAATACCGCCCCAAGAATACAAAAAATTGATTGCCTGGATTAAGGAAAAAGAACGCTCGCACTACAGAGAAAAGGCAGAGCAAAACCCGACGCAAGAAAAACAACCAGCAGCGAACGAAAAAGACGAATTCCGCTATCAAGGTCAAAAGTACGACAAGAACAGCTCATATGAGAAGCTAACAAAACTCGATAACAAGCTGCGTGAACCGAATGCCGAACGCCTTCCGATAGAGCAATACCAGAAGTTCAGAGGCTGGATGGAACATGCCGACAGAGCTAGATGGGCCGGAGTGACAGACCGGCAATTGCAAATGTCGAAGGAACAGTTCGCACGACGCGGCGCAACAGAAACATCACCCAATGCAAACCGATATGTGAATCCACTGCAACAACAGATGATGTCTAACCCAGTTGTTGGACTCTTTATGCAAGGAGCATCAATAGCCAATGAGCTTGTTCGATGGATTGACCTGCGCGACAACCGAGATCGATTGAAGGAGGCAAAAGATGATCTCGAAGATGCGAAGCGAAACAAACATCAAGATTATGTCAAACCTGAAAGGACGCATGAAGAGAAAGCGCGTGATCAGGAAACGATTGAAGACATAGACAAAGCTATAGATGAAAACAAGGACGAGCGCAAACGCCGTCGAAAAGAGAAAGAAAAGGAGCGCGAAAAAAGAGATCGCGGACTTGACTTTACGAGGTAATGAACGTGAAAGTAAACGATTCAGGCATTGTGGAAACAAATGCCCAGGACTTTCCGGTATTAGCTGTAAACGTGCTCGACAGGCTTGGCTACCAGGTCTCGCGAGCCAGCAAACAACTAGACCAGATTCTTGCAGTCGAGCGACTCGACGAGCAAATAGGACGAGACTGGTGGCGGCATGAATATCGAGTAGTGGTGCGCTGGAGGAGCACCACCCGCAATGACATGCTTGTCACAGTCGATATCGAAGAAAAGAAAGGAGGAGGAACCCAAAGCGACTGTCAAAAAAGATGCGACCAGATCCTGCTCGAACTTCAGAGAGATGCAAAACGCGCATCAGAAGCCCGCATACACAAGCAACCAAGTACGGTGTACGGAGCTGCCCGATGGGGCACAACAAACGAACTAAAAACCGCAGGCTACGTTCAACAGAAACCCGATCCAAAACGACTAATCATAGGAAGGACAAATGACAATCAGTACATTCAAGTACCAGAGCTATGGACACATGCCCATGCCCTGGTGTGTGGAAGAACCGGCGTCGGAAAATCGCGGGGATTCTTTATCCCACAACTTGTCGAACGAATAGGAACCAGCATGGTTGTTACGGAAGCAACGCCCGGCTACGAGCCGGGCGAACTCTACCAGCTAACAGCCGGATGGCGCCAGATGGCAGGACACAAAATCTACTGCTTCAATGCATCCGACCTAACATCTCACAGAATCAATCCGATTGATCGCGTGAGACGCGCGCCAGAAGAAATGAAAGCGCAGCTAGCCGAAAAGCTCGCTGACCTCATAATTCTGAACGGCGAACCCAGCGAGGCTAAAAATGAACAAACCTGGAATCGCTCAGAAAAACTTCTCCTCATTCCACTAATTCTGCATGCAGCAGCCGGACCTCCAGAATATGGGCACTTCGGTGCACTCAGATGGCTCCTTTTGACGGGACCAGATCGGCTGGCAACGGTTCTTCGAGAAAGCCCATCAGAAGTTGCTCAAATGGAATTCGAAGGCTGGATGCGACTAAGTGGAGAAACTGATTTTCGGTACGGTGTGTTCTCAGGATTAATCACGAAACTAAATCCCTGGATGACAGATCAAATGGTAACCCTGACGGAGACGACAGACATTGATCTCGACAAACTGAAAGACCAGCTCTTCACCTTCTACATCGCCGTTCCGAGCCGGAGCAGAGATAGCAAACTGATCGGCTCACTGATGGTGAATTTTCTCCTCGATCATATCCTTGAGACGAGAGAGCAAATGAAATATCCAATAACCATGCTTCTCGACGAGTTCACCAACTTCGGAAAAATCTCTGGAATCGGAGACACACTTTCGATAATCAGAAAGAACAAAATCGGATTGATTCTCGGCTTCCAAAACTACTTTCAACTTGAACAAGTCTACAGCAGAAAGGAAGCACAAATCATCATCGACATGCCTGCAACGCAAGTCTACTTTAAACAAAAAACATTCCCGGAAGCGAAGGAACTAAGCGAGGCGATAGGTCGCACAACTATTGAGGAAGCGACGGTAAACGACAGCGGAAGAGTTCACGAAATGATTCAAGGACGAGCGCTAATAACGCCGGATGAATTGATCGGCTTAAAAAATGAAGTAATCGTTTTCGCCCCAGATTCCAATCCACTCAAGCTGCCGCTAACCTCACCAACAGCTTATGACCAAGCGCTCCGATACGATCCGCCGGATCGGGCGAGACATAAAGTAACCGAATTCGTTCGCAAAAGAGGTTACATCAAAAGTCGCGTCCCGAACGATGAACGCGAAGAGCACAAAGACTCAAATCGAAAACAATGGAGAAACGAAAAGTATCGAAAACAGAAGCGCTATGCACCAAACGAAAAGAGCGAAAACAATCAAGGCAATCGCCGCAACTCAGATCAGAACGTACATCGAGCAAAGAAACAAAAGAGCAATGACGCTCCTGACTTTGCCGACTAACCTCAAAACACAACTCACCTCACAAAAGGGAGAACACAAAATATGCAACCTGAAACATACACGTTGATGCACAGAATGTACTGTCTAGCTTCAGACAAACGTGAAATCGAGATAGTGCTCCGAAGATTCAAAGAAATCTTCGAAGGCACCAAAAACAGTGACAACCGCACAGACAAATTTGATGCAGCCTGGTCACTCTCCTGCATGGCAGGACTCTACGCAAGACTTTGCGAACCGTTCCTCGCAGAACGATGTTACATCGACGCAATCAGTTTATTCGAAACAAATGAAATGCCACTAAATGCAGCCACCATATGCGTAGCTCTCGCAGAATTTCTCTGGGAGCAAGGAAAGCGCGACAACGCAGAGGCGATGCTCAGAATGAATATCGTCTACCTGATCCAACACTGGGGAATCGGCAACCAAAATGTGCTCAATGCCGAAGAAGAACTGGTTCACTTCCAAAACACCGGACAACTGATCGAGGCACACCTCCATCACTGGTGCAAAGCCTGCAACATCGATGACTTCGGAGTTGGTTTCGATTTCGAAGATTCAGACAGGGCAGAAAGATAATGGGCATGGCAATCACGTTAGGTGTATTCGTTTTCTTGCTCACAGGAGCTTTCCTCGGGCAAATGGTGCTTCACAACAATGAAGCCAGTGCTTTCCCCGGTCTGGTAGCTGGAATATGGGCAGCATGGCCATTCCTACACCAGGCACGAGTTCAAAGATATAACTTTCTCCATCCGGTACCGCGAGAATACAAGGTTCCGGTCAAACAGGCTTTCGCCAAAGTAAGAGAACTTTTGGCAGACATCTCCTATAACTTCGGCGACAAATGGCACGTCGCCAGCGCCGACACACAGAGCGGCAAAATAACCGCCGATCTCAGATTTACGGATGAACAGATTCATTACGACATGGATCAACGAGGACAGATACACACTCGAAAAGAACGACTTCAAAGACATGTCGGATTAGAGATCACATTAAGTGATACCGGAAGAGATACCACTCTCGTCCACCTGCACTTCTCTCCGAATGTAGAAGGTGTTCAATTTCGAGCCTGCGATTCCATCGTCACCGGCTTAATCAATTCAATCGAGATGCGTATCGGTCCCGGCATTCAGGTTGGAGACGAGACCGAGACCAGAATTCCCGCCCCGCCATGGTGGCTAATCTCACTAAGCGCACTCGCATTATTCGCTCTCCTGGGCGACATTCAAAAGGCGATATTCCAATGAACGAACTCCACAAGGCATATCAAGCCCTCGGGCTAGACCCGGGGACAGCGTTCGACACGATCAAACGTCGATATCGAAGACTCGCTCTCGTCTGGCATCCAGACCGCATGTCCAGCGCAAATGCAAAACGAGAAGCAGAGGAAGAACTAAAGAAAATCAACAATCACTTCGAAAAGCTGAAAAAGCATTTTGAGTCGGAACACAAATCTGGACCGAGCTGTCGCTGTCAACCAGCGGCGGCCGGCCCGCCGCCAAACAGCTCTCAAAACAGGAGCGCCAATCAAAATAACAATGCAAGCTCTTCGTCCGGTCCATCAGAAGCAGAGCGAAAACGTCAAGAGGAGGAAGCAACAAGAAAACGAACAGCTGAACGAGAAAGAAAAGAGGCACAAGAGGAGGCGGCTCGACGAGCCGCCCAGTGCGCACAAAGCGCACAACAAAAACAGCAAGCCGCCGATGAGGCTATTAAGAACGAAACGCTACGAAAGGAGGAAGTGCTTCGATGGAAATGCACTCTGGTGATCGTAGTCACCTTTGTGGCATTAATCGGATATTGCTGGGTCGGTTGTGCAGCGCGAGACCTAGTCCACTGGACTGGCAAACAGTGGGATGAATTTCAGCCGCAATTCAAACCCAAAGAAGAGCATCCCGCCCCGCCTACATATGCACCAACACAATCCCCAACAATCGAACCGTACATCCCACCGTATGAGCGGTATCCGGTTGGAAATCCACCTTCATGGCGACAGCACATTGAGGACCTGACCAAACCAATAGAACAGGATAAGACATGGCCTTTCGCACCACCTGCGCCACCACCGATTGATTGAAGTCTGAATTTAAAAGAAGGCGTGGTAAACAACCAAGCCTTCTTTTTCTTATGCTTATTGCGAGAAGGGTGGACGGCTGCTCTGGCAGTGTTCGCCAACTCTAGACTAATAATATTGCCTTATATAGCCAAAAGCCTTGTCGAAGAGGTCTTGATCTTTGATTTGATATTTCACATAGATGACCTTCCGAATCGCTTTTTGAATTTCACGCTCACCTGCTTTGGTGTTTTGCCACCCTGGAAATCGAACTAGGCGTACGATTTCGTCAATGTCGGCAACAATTCGTTCCACAAGTACCGGCGTGTCTCCATTTTTTACTTCTGCAAACAGCTCTGTTAGAGCCGCTTTTGCCTTAGATTGTTCATCGACAGGATCAACTTCTTGTTCAGCAGCTACCACTTCTTTCGCTAGCATAAGCAATTGCTTGAGAAACTCAATGCTATGCAAAAGTCCTAACTCATGCCTTTCTTTCAGTTTTTCAAGGCGCTCACCCAAGGCTACGAACTTCGGATTGGTTTTGTGCTTTTGAAGGCGCGCGATTAATTTAACTTCGATTTCCTTTGACTTCTTGTCCGGATCTTTAGCACTGAGCAACTCTTCCAGAATCTCTGCGTCCATTACCAAAGTGTCCAGATCGTCGCGCACTGTTTCAAGATGAACATTCTGATGAACAAGTTCGATTGTCTTGGCCCCTAGAGCATGCCATAGCAATTTGCCATTTCCACTTGGAGGTTTCACCGATTCATAGACTTGGGTTAGCCATTTGTAGTCTGCCTCACTTGGAGTTAGACTCGAATCTGGTGACACAGCCTCCCAAAGGCGACAGAGAACAGAATACTCGGCAGCAAAACGATCTCTTGTATCGTTATTTGGCAAGCAATCTTGGGCAATGATCAAACCTTCGTACCCGCCGACAGTACGATCAACATTGGGAAAGAAACTTAGACATTTAGCTATCTGTGCAGGAAAACGGTTTTTCAACTCGTCCAAATTAGTGATTACCTTTTGCACAGCCTTTTCATCAAAATCAAGTGCAGTAGCAACGTCGTCAAAAATCCCTAGGTAGTCTACGATCAAACCATGCGTCTTGCCAGCATAAATTCTGTTGGTCCGACAAATGGCCTGCAAGAGATTATGATCGCGGATCGGCTTATCCAGGTACATAGTCTGAAGAATGGGAGCATCAAAACCTGTCAAAAGTTTCGATGTAACGATCAAAAACTGGATAGGATCATTAGGATCACGGAAGCGATCAAGCAATTTTTCTTCTTCATCTTTAGAACGTTTCCATTCAGAATATTCATCGCCTTTTCCACCGGAAGTGTGTATCACGATAGACGAAGCATCTGGCCCAATTAGCTTATCCAGCTCATTCTTGTACAATACACAGCATTCTCGATCAAACGTCACAATTTGAGCTTTGAATCCTTCAGGCTCAACCTTCTCTCTAAAGTGATTGACGATATGCTGACAAACCGATTGTACATGGGCTGGAGACTTTATCAATACAGCTAAGTTCGCCGCCCGCTTCGCGAGGTCATCCCGGTCCTGCTCATTTAATTGATCAGTAATTTGCTTGAAAGCTTCATCAATGGCCTTCTTATCAATTCTAAGTTTTACATCAACAGCTTCAAAATGGAGCGGAAGCGTTGCTTTATCCCGTATCGAATCCTGGAAGGAATATCGGCTCATGTAGCCTTGTTCATCTTCATCTGCTCCAAATGCCCAGAATGTATTACGATCGCGCTTATTAATTGGGGTCCCTGTCAACCCAAAGAGAAACGCATTTGGAAGTGCTTCACGCATCTTCCGTCCCAGATTGCCTTCCTGGGTTCGATGCGCCTCATCGACCATCACAATAATGTTGCCGCGATCATTGAGTTTTCCGCTGATGTCACCGAATTTGAAAATTGTTGTGATGATTATCTTACGAGTATCTGCGGCCAAGAGTCTCTCAAGCTCCTGACTAGAATCAGCACCTACCAAATTAGGGATGTCGGCCGCGTTGAAGGACGCTGTTAACTGGGTGTCAAGATCAACTCTATCGACTACGATGATTACTGTGGGACTTTTTAGTTCTGGATGCATTCGTAGTTTTTGAGAAGCAAACACCATCAATAGGGACTTTCCAGATCCTTGAAAATGCCAAATTAAACCCTTACGAGGAGATCCCTTTACGACTCTGGATACAATTAAATTCGCGCCCTGGTATTGTTGATACCGAGAGATAATCTTGATGCGTCGATGTCTTTTATCGGTGGCAAACACAGTAAAATTCAAGAGAATGTCTAGCAACACAGACGGACTGTGTAGCATGGACCTAATGGATCTCTGAACATCAACAAGTGTACCCTCTGTCTTTTTTTCGCCGTCATGCCAAGGTCCCCAAAGATCTATTGGCATACGAACAGAGCCATATCGATAGCATTTCCCCTCTGTTGCGAACGAAAATACGTTAGGTACAAACATGGCGGGAACGCTTTGCTCGTAACCACTATGAATATCGCTTGCTCCGTCAACCCAGCTCACTGCAGGGCGCACGGGAGTTTTTGCTTCGCCAATCACCAATGGAATTCCATTGACTATCAGGATCACATCAAATCGCCGGCCTCCCTCACGCGTAGGGTAGACCCATTGACTCGTCACAACGTAATCGTTTTTGATCAGACTTTCGAAATCGATTAAACGAATTGGTGTATGCTCACCATTCTCACCAAAGGGCATTGTTTTGCCACCTCGCAACCATTCGGCAAACAATTCATTGGAGCGTACCAACCCCTCCCCTTGAACTGAAAGAATAATTGTGCGTAAACGATAAAGCACTTCGTCTGCCCGGTCGGGTTGGCTTGCGATCTCTGGATTGAGTCTGATGAGAGCATCTCTAACCCACGGTTCAACAATTACATCCGAAAACTGCCTGGGAAGCTTTTCTGCTGGCACGAAGCGCCAACCTTTAAATTCGCCGGCATAGTATTGCCTTTCCTCTGCAACTTTCATCCCCGCAGCGCTGCTGCACAATGTGTCTAAAACCATCTGTTCTACAGTGTTTTCTTCGTTAAACATGAATAGCCTCAGTCGTGTTATTTACGAAAAGAAGGTTATTTATCAAAGAGAAAAGTAACCTTTTCGAATTTCGAATATGCTGTTGCAACAACGATTTATTTAGATCAACTTCATCGAGAATCCTTACAATCTCACGTTGCTCTTCGAGCGGAGGAACCGGCACGAGAACTTTTTTCAAATTTCCAGCGCTAATATTTGACTGGCTCACGCCGGGCGTAGCATAGGACAGCAAGCGTCGTTGACCAAGCTCGGAGTTCAAGTAGTAGTTTAGATACTCAGGCATCATGACTGACTGATCTGCCACAAGACGAACCAAATAAGAAGCGAAAACAAAATCGCCATCAAGCATAAAAATCCCAACCTTGCCGACAAGATCAGCGCTATTAGTCCGATTGAAAAGAATTTCGCCCTTGCTTAGTTTGTAAGAGGCAAAGTCTGATTGGTCGAGATCGACATACTTCAAATCCTCTGCCGTAATCTTGCCGTCGTCGTAGTTCATCATTCTCAAAATTGGATAACGCCCTGAATCATGCAAGGGCATCGACAGTCCGTACTGGCAAAGCGACGTGACCTGCTCAACACTCATGACCTTCCAGTTGGCAGCTATGCATCCCAGCTTTGATTGCTGTGTTTGTGCATCCCTATTACCCCTTGTGGTTAAGGTGCTTAGAAGAGATCGCTTTAGTGCGATGCAATTTTCTAAACTGTCCAAGGCTTGCTGATAGGCCTCTTCCGCTGTCCAGAGTATTTCCACAACCTTCTTCTGCTCTTGCAAAGATAGAAGAGGAACCTCGAAGTCTTTGAGTGCTGACCAACTAGTACGGGGTGACAAAGAACCAGCGGACGTTCCCAATGCATAATCGAAAAATAAGTCAGACTGACATATAAATGGCAAAAGTTCCGCCAATAGAACTTTTGGATTCTTTGTTTCGAAGGTTAAGATATCTCCAGAACATATGCCTGAAAAAGTCGCATACGCAACCTTCCGCTGGTAGGCACGACGTTTGCCAAACAGCGTCTGTCCAGGCACAAATTTACGGGTAAACGAAGTACCGTTTTCAGTTGTGCTCCAGCGGCGAATCCTAAGATTTTCGGGATCTAAATGCTCAAGCCCTACGACACGTCCAGCCTTTTGACCAGCCATGTTCCGGTCCACTAAATTTGTGTTCTTCACAATGTCGCCGAATTTCATAGGACCTTGGGAAATTCCAATCTTCATTTTGCATTCCTCTTAAGCACCGAAACTTCCAATAAATCGACCATCGTTTTCATCGACTGTCGCAGTGATAGTGAGCTTATTCGACAGTCCGCTATGGAACGATGTAGAGTATCCTGCGCTTCGTCAGAGGTATTACATATGGTGCCATTCTTTGCCCGCACATAGAGGGGAATGCTCAAATTGTTGCCGCGTTCTTGGACGTCACTGAGGTCAACTACTGTAGAGAATCCTGGCACAGTCTCGAAACTTCGATAGACATCAACAATCTTTTGGATATGAGCCTCTGTCAGAAAGCTTTGCGCACGCTCACGACTCACTTCATCCACAGCGTTTATGAATAAAATTCTCTTACGCCGTTCGCTTGGCTTCTTCATACGACAGACGACAACGCACGCTTCCATTGGAGAGTTGTAGAACAAATTCGGACCTAAACCGAGTACGCATTCGACGACATCCGATGAAATGAGTTTCTCCCTCATTGCGATCTCTTCATTACGAAATAAAACCCCATGAGGAAACAGAATGGCGCATCGCCCGGACTTTTTCTTCAAGCTTTTTAGGATGTGCTGCCAAAATGCATAATCAGCTCGACCTTGTGGTGGTGTTCCGAAAATATTCCGCCCCCAGGGATCTGACGACCAGGCATCGCGATCCCACTGTTTAATTGAGTACGGCGGGTTTGCCAATACAACGTCGAACTGCATCAGACGATCCTCTTCCACAAAAGCTGGGTGTGCCAGTGTGTCGCCACGAACAATTCGAAAATCCTGAATGCCGTGCAAGAAGAGATTCATTCTGCCGATTGCGGATGTTAGCAAATTGCGCTCCTGTCCAAAGAGGCGGAGAGTTCTCCATTCATGCTTATGACGTTTAAGGTGAGCTACTGTAGATAGCAGCATACCCGCCGACCCACATGTCGGGTCATAGATCGACTCTGCTGGCTTGGGTTCGAGCATCTCGGTCATTAAATGCACAACTGTGCGGTTCGTATAAAATTCAGCGGCCGTATGACCAGAGTCATCAGCGAATTTTTTGATCAGAAACTCGTATCCGACACCAAGTTCATCTTCCGGACAATTCGAAACGGACAGAGTCTGAGAACTGAAATGCTCAATCAACTCGCGCAACATGTGATCTGGCAGACGATCCTTGTTTGTCCATTGAGCGTCTCCGAATACTCCATATAACGTCTCCGGATTGCATTTTTCGATGTCTCTAAATGCATTCTGAAGAGCTTTACCAATATTTTTAACCCTTGTGCGAATCACATTCCAGTGCGCATCAGGTGGAATCTGAAAACGATGTTGCTCGGGCAGTTGCGCATATTCTCTATCGCCGCCTGATTCTTCAAGGGCTTGCTCCAGCTCCTCTTCATATACGTCGCACAAACGCTTATAAAAAAGTAGTGGGAAAATGAATTGTTTGTAGTCACCAGCATCGATGTGCCCGCGAAGAAGAGTAGCCGCACCCCAGAGGTATGATTCAAGATCTGCCTGTGAAATCCTTTTTTTATTCATGGGACAGGCCCGCCTTATCTAAAAGTGAAAACAGTTTGTCCTCTGCAGCAAACACAGCATTTAACGAATTCTTCAGCATATTCAGAGTTTGAGGCAATGTCAGTTCCTTATCTTCGATTATGGGTTCAACATATCGAGCAATGCTCAGATTGAAATTATTTTCCTCGATCTCAGCCAGCGATACGACCCGGCAAATTCCTTCGACGTCCTGGTAGTCAACAAACCATTGGTGAATTTGCGCCACATGATCGCCTGACAGTTCATTCTGAGCACGACCGGTTTTAAATTCACCTGACGCATTTACAAACAGAACCTTCCTTTGGTGCTCTTTACGCTTTGTCTCATGAAAAACAAGAATGCACGCCGCAAGGCCTGTTCCGTAGAATAAATTCGGACCTAGTCCTATCACCGCTTCTAAGATATCCATCTTTAGGAGGCTGCGACGGATCTCACCTTCTTTTGATTCACGGAAAAGCACACCGTGCGGAAGGACTACAGCCATCCGTCCTGTTTTTATAGCCATTGATTTCACCATGTGCTGTATCCATGCAAAGTCCCCAGAAGAGGATGGTGGAAGTCCAGCAAAGTTTCGACCATATGGATCACTAATCCAAATGTCGTCCCCCCACTTTTCTAGAGAAAACGGAGGATTCGCTATTACGCAGTCAAAAACCGCCAGGCTGTCTCCTGAGTAAAATGCTGGATGCCTCAGAGTGTCACCACGCTCGATATGAAAGTCTTCGGCACCATGTAGAAATAGGTTCATGCGCGCGATCGAGGATGTAGTTAAATTCTTTTCCTGCCCATACAGTTTTCCGAGCATTACATTCTTATCGCCACCGTGCTGTTTCACAAAATGCAATGCTTCTAGCAACATGCCACCAGTACCACATGCAGGGTCGTATATGGTATCGCCAGGTTGGGGGCTTAGAATTCGTACCAGAAGCGAGACTACAGAGCGCGGAGTGTAAAACTCACCAGCTTTTTTGTTGGTAAGGTCAGCAAATTTCTTGATAAGGTATTCGTACGACTGCCCGAGAATGTCAGCCTTGCAATTTGCATTACCAAAGTTCAACCCCGAAAAGTGTTCTATTAGGTTCTTCAGGAGAACATCGGATAATCGTTCTTTATTAGTCCACTGTGCGTCACCAAATATTCCGTGCAAAGTGTCAGGATTAGCTTGCTCAATGCAACGCATTGCATGCTGCAAGCCATGACCTACGTTTTTACTGATCGACCGTACGTCGGTCCAATGGCAGCCCTCTGGAATTTGAAATCGGTGATTTTCCGGAAAACTGGCGAATTCTGCATCTCCATTTGACTCCACAAGGGCCTGACTGAACTCCTCGTCATAAACATCTGAGAGTCGCTTGAAGAATAGCAGTGGAAAAATATAAGTCTTGAAGTCAGCAGCGTCTACCGGGCCTCGAAGAATGTTCGCTGACTCCCAAAGGTGATTAGAGAGCGTGTTGAAATCTAGGCTGTCGCTGACGATCTTTTCATCAGATCCGTTTTTCTCGAAAGCAGATTTACGTTTGTTTGCGGCCATTTCCTAGTCCTTTTCCGTAAAGTTTTTGGTTCTGTAAGGAGTTCGTTCTAGATACTCCAAAGTGATGTTTCTAATTCTCTCAGTTCGTCGGTTAGGCTCGAAATTTGCTGTTGCAGATTAAGAGCGCGTTTATGCACATTCCTAACTTCCTTTCGATCTCTGTCGCTTGGGATGATGATGGGGAGACTACTTAGATCTTTGGTATTAATCATTTTGATGGACGCGCCAGCGGTTCTTTCTTCCAAGAGTCCCTGCCCAACGGGAGAGCGAAGAAATCTAAACAGAGTGATCGCATCAATTGACTTGGATTTCGGCCGAAGAATTACAAACATCTGCCCGGGAAGCAAGTTTCCGGCGTGATCTTCTGTGACGAGCCCGACATGACCTACTCGCCCCTTTATCGATAAAAGTACATCACCCGCCTTGAGCAACAATTCCTCTGCTGAGTAACTGTGCTTCATCGGAATTTTAATTTTCTTCTGAGCATTTCGAACAAGTCCACCATCTATGTCTGACACAGAAACCTCGTAGAAATCATCAGGCAGGTAATCCTCACCGTTGGATTCATCGATCTCTCCGAAGGCTTGCGCTCTCAATATATCCGCGATCTCCTTAATAGGCACCGTTTGTTTGCCTTCCAAATAACTAATCAGCTTTTGCCTCTCTGAAGTTTGAACATAACGTTCGCTCAAGAGATTGAAATTTTGAGCGGCGCATTCATCTGCAGAAACAAGTCGTGAACAAATGGTGTCCATTGGCGAATTGACTAAATCAATAAGTCGGTCAATGTTAGTCAGTCGCCGCTTTCCACGCCCTCTATCTTCAATGAACTCCTCTTCTCCTCGAACGTTCATAAAGAAGATGGAATTCTGCTTTTCGCTCTTATCAAATACAAGGACGGCAAATTGAATTTGAGTGCGATTGAGCATACCTGGAGGTAGCACGATGACGGATTTCAGCCATTGATTTCGAACTACACTTTCTTTAAATTGCTGCTCGCCCCCAGCCGCTCTAAATAGTAGCCCAACGGGCACTGCTACTGCGACTCTTTTGTTGGAATGGGCTAGCAGATGGCGGGTCTGAATAACTTCACTGTTACTGGTATTGTCTGGGAATCTATTGAAAAAATCGTCAAAATCCATTCTTGATCGTTTCTCTCCCCATACCGGACATCCTATCGCTCCATCAAACTGCCGGAGTTCACCAGCGCTGACCCACGCAGGCGAACGGATGGGATCAGAGAAGCTCGTTTCGATGTTTATGTCACACAGAATGTTTGCTATTAGCGGCCATTCTGAAATTCTCGTTACTTCATAGAAAACCTGATGGCCAGCTTTAGCCGCTTGTACCGCAAGCAACAGTGACCCATCGTAAGCGCAATAGATTCTATCGTTTTCACCTGTACCAACCAAACGTGCCATTAACATTGCAACTTCGTTCGGAATTATTGATATAAACTCAGAAGACCGATCTGACCGAACCTCAATCAGGGCGTCAAAAATTTCTACATAATTCGTGGTGCTTGAGAAGATACCGGTCATCAACAGTGTGTCTAAAATCTTTGAAAGACCCGTCGGACCCAAATTTTGGAGAGCCCTAGTATCGCTGACGAATGCTTTCCGATTTCGCCCTAAACTTTCCATCTCAGCTAGACTTGAAAATACACGAATGAATGGTTCCACGGAAGGACCACCAATAATTCGACCAAACTGCTCTAACCTGAATTCTGTTGGTAGAGTCCCCGCCGCTGAGAGCTTGCCCCAAGCCAAGAATTGCGCTATCACTGGAACCATCTCAGTAATCGATAATTTGCTGCGCCCAAAATCTGCGAGCGCCCAAATCATTTGTTCGTAATTGATCTTTGTTGCCACTTTAGCTAACTTTCCTTTTGTAGCTATCGAGCCTATAACCAGTGATCAAAACGCCATCATGTTCCACCATGACCAATCCACCTTTATCTAAAATCTCTTTGGCGGCTTTCTCCATCGAGCGCAATTCTGTAATTAGATATTGCACCGATCTCTTATTCAATATGATTTTGTCGTCGCATTGAACTCCAAATTTTAGCGTTAAATCAATCAACTCGGACTTAATTGCTCGTTGCCCCATACGTGCATGAAAGTGCTTTGTTTTACTCACGGCCGGTTTTCTCCTGCTTGGTTCAAGAACTAGTATAACGAAACTCACGAAAAGTACAAGTTATACTTTTCCCGGTTAAGCTTAAACTTTGGTTTTTTTCGATTGTATTATATAGGTACGCTTTTTCACAGAAACCCTTTGTGCGCACTAAATACGGTGCAATCGTAAGCTCGGGACTTGACGCCGGGGCCCCTTGCGTCCGCTATTTTGGCAGCCGCCGCAGAGGTGTGCGCGCCGCAAATTCCGAAAGGACAAAAGACTGAGATCAACCGAGCGGCGCTTCCCTGGCTGCCCGGCAACAAGCCTAGCGGACGCAAGCCCAGCGTCAAGTCAACTGTTCCACCTGCTCACAGTCATCAGGAACGAGGCCCAGAGCCCACCTTGTCAACAAACAAAACGACCACATGGTGGATTGATTTCGGCACCATGTGGTCCAAATTTTTGCCTTTCAAACTACACCCACACTACACCTGGGTGGTTTTTCCTACCCCAATAAAAAAACGGCTCCTCGTCGCGGAACCGCTTGGATTGAGCCGTTTAATATGCCTGCCCGGTAAGACTCGAACTTACGACCTCATGGTTCGTAGCCATGCGCTCTATCCAACTGGGCTACGGGCAGATATGGGGGATTTGCTGTCCCATTGCTTTAGAATCTTACCACAGTCAGCAAGCTGTCTTTCGGTGAGTGCAAAGACTTTGAAACATCGTGATAATCAACGATACCTTGTCAATGTCCTCGCGCCCAGTGCAGCACGCTACCGCGCACCTTGGTCTTCGATTGCATGTTCGACGCGCCGGCGGTTTGCTGCGGAGCTTGAGCCGCCGCGCCCGGATTGTATCCTTTATAGGGCGAATATGCCTTCGCCGCTGTCACTGGCGGTTTCGTCGCCGCAGTGCTGACCGGCTTCTTGCTATCAGCCTTCACTTTTAGCTGTCCGGTTTTGGCGCTTTTGCTCTTCTTCACGGGCAATGGACCCGGATCTTTGGGCGGCACGCCGTTGACGACCTGAGGCAGGCTGGTGGTTGGACCGCTCTGCATCTGGCTGGAGTAGCTTTGAAAACCGGCCCGCGGCAGTGCCATTGGGCGCGCCGGGAGCGCTCCCATGCCCTGTCCCGGCTGCCCGCCCTGTGGAAACGTGCGCTGATCGTTGACTAGCGGCGCATCGTCAGTGATCTGCACCTGCTGGCGCGCCATGTAAAAGTGTTTCAACCCCTGAGCTGATGCCGGTTGTGTTGTCATTAGGACCGCACCAGTAACTAAACCGACTGCTGCTAACGATAAGCAGAGCGGGGTGTTTCGGTTTTTATTAAGTGTAAATTTCGCCATGATTTTCCAAGAGATAAACCGACCTTTAGTTCAGTTTAATGTGATTAGATTGTTGATGTCAAGGAAACACGTGAAAGGTTCAGGGTTTTGGAGCATTTTCCATTAATTTTGCCCTGTCCTTCGTGTCCTCGTTCGTGATAAACATGACTGTCCGCGCTACTTATTGTTTCCGGCGCCGCTGCCTTAAACGCCCACACGGGTCAGGCTGCCAAGGTCATGCTAAACTTGCGTGCGGTAATACCGAGAGACAGGCGAGATGACGAATTCGGTCATGAACGAACAACGCGAAGCTGTGAAAACCCGCAAAAGACTGGGTCTTCTGGCGGGTGGAGGAAAGCTGCCCGGCATTCTTGCGCAGAGTGCGAAGAATAAGGGCTACGATGTCACCGCCTTCACCATGGCTGAGGAAGCGCCTGCTCGTGTCGGTCCGCATTGCGTCAAAGTTATCGAGATTGCGCCCGGTCAGTTGGGGCGAAACATGGAGCTCATCAAGAAAGAAGGGCTCGAAGAAATTGTTTTTATCGGAAAGATGCACAAGGCAGAGTTGCTCAAGTCGGCGTTCAAGCTCGACTGGACCGCTGTTCGCGAACTCAGCAAACTGACGGATTTTTCGGATGATGCGATTCAGTCGTTGGCTGGTGATCTGGCGGAGCGGCATGGCGTCAAGGTTTTGACCCAATCTGAGTTCTTGAAACACATATTCCCGGATGTTGGAGTTTTGACGAAACGCCAACCGACAGCCGATGAGTACGTCGACATCGAGTACGGCATCAATATTGCCCGCGAGCTGGCTAGAATTCACATCGGTCAGACCGTGGTCGTGAAGGACAGAATGATTCTGGCGATTGAAGCCATCGAGGGGACAGACGCTGCAATCAGGCGCGGTGTGCAGCTTGCCGGTGGACCTGTGGTCGTCTGTAAGGTTCCTAAAAAAGGAAAAGACCCTCGCTTCGACACGCCGACAGTTGGCATGAACACCCTGGAAGCGATGGTTGCATCGAAGCCCGGCGGCGTGCTCGCGGTTGCCGCAAATGAAGTTCTTGTGGTGGAAGAGCAGGAAATGGCTGCCTTTGCCGATCGGCACAGCATATCTATGGTTTCTGTTTAGCGTCGCTGCTGGCGGTTTTCCTCGCGTCTGGCGGCGGTTTCCAACTAATGATTCAGGCCAGAATCTTAAGGCAAGCTGAAACCTTGTCGAAGTCAGCACGGCCGGGAACATCATTTTCAACGCGGCGTCTTCGACAACATCCAATCGGTTCCGACCGTTTGTTCACCGCTAATGCCTACTGAGCGGGGTAGGGTTTCTGCAGGAATCCAGATAAGTAGGCACGATTTGGACCACCAAAATCGATGTTGCCAGACCGGACCAAACCGGACCAAACCGGACCCGATGCGGCAAATGACCAGAAGACGCTCCGGCTGGCGGCGTCGCTGGGGAAAACACTAAAGATGCGACAGGAAATACGATCTGTAGGTTCGCGCGGCAATGGTGTCATAATAAGAGCTGCCGATTGAAAGCATGTTGTCTCGTTCGTTTTGCCAGGCGGTTTTCGTATGTTTGTACCAGGGTCTTTTCATAAACGTTTAGCGGGTGCAGTAGCAGTCGCGCTGACTTGCAGTGTGACTTCTGCGAACTTGAGCGCGATCGCCGCGCCTGGAACGTCCACCAGCTCTGCCACCACGAATGCCAAGCAAACTGGCACCAGTTCAGCAAGTACGAAGGACTCCCAAGCTGCCACAAGTTCTGCAAAGACGAAGGACCCAACTGCCACCGCTGCTGCTACCAGCACTGCCACCAATTCTGCTGCCACCAGTTCTGCTGCCACCAGTTCTGCAAACACGAAGGACCCGCAAACTGCCGCCGCTGCCACCAGCTCTGCTGCTACGAATGCCACGCAAACTGCCACCAAATCTGCCACCAAAGCTGGCACGCAAACGGCGAGCGGAGATGCCACCAAGGGTAATGCTTCTGATGGTGCAAAATCTGATACCACAGGCGAGGCTTCTGAAAAGACAAGCAGTGTAGAAAGTGGCACCGCAGGTAGTGTTACAGCCAAGCAGGCAAGTTTGGTGACTCCGCTTGACTCTGCGGTTCAGGACGAAGAATATTTTGCCAATCAGAGTAAACAGCAAATTGCATTGATGCAGCAGCACCAGGCGGTTCAGCACTTTGATGCCTCTAAGTATTATTCCAAAATCAATAATATGGAACTAGCCGAATTGGAATTGCGCTCGGCGATCATGTACATGCCTAATCTCAAGATTGCGCATCGCGACTACTGTTTAGTTGCATTCATGCGCGGGAAACCTATGCGCGCGTTCGCCGAGTTTCTAATGGTCCTCGGTTTGTGCGAGCCGATTCCGCTAAGTGAACAACAACAGCGCGACCTGCGCATCGAAGCCGCTCAAGCGCACTACAAGCGCGGGGTCGAGCAGGCACAAAAGTCAGATTGGAATGAAGCAATTTCTGAATTGCTGTGGTCGCGAACCTATTTGCCGAACGATGTGGCGATTCACAGGTCGCTTGCGTTCGCTTACGCCAGCAAAGGCGACTTCAAACGTGCAGAGGAATACTATCAATCGACGTTCTCGATCGATCCGAGCGACGCCTTTGCTCATGCGGACTTTGCCTACTTGCTCGATAAAAACGGTAAGAAGGACGAAGCGATGGCGGAGATGTCCAAGGCTGTCAAAGTCGATCCTGATTCGACGGCGCTTCATGTGGATCTCGGTTGGTTGGCGCAATCCAAGGGCGATCTGGCTAAAGCCGAAACCGAGTTTCGCGCTGCTCTGAAGAACAGCCCTCAGTACTCGTCCTTGTGGTATCAGCTCGGTCAGCTTCTGGAAAAGAAGGGCGACAAGACCGAGGCACGGATTGCTTATGTAACTGCACTCAAGAAGGAACCCAGCAACAGTGACGCGAAAACAGCGCTGGCATCGCTGGATGAGGACGGAAAATTAGGGGCGGTGACTGAACCGAAGCCCGCCGCAGATACATCGAAACAGACCAAGCTGTAATATTGACAGCTTGAATGTCCGAAAGACAGTGCCCATTGGGCTTTGCGGGCGTTCGTAGTTTCCCCAATGACATACGCTAGCCCAGTGCCTATCATGCTAGTCACACACTGCGCATAGGCATTGAGTTACTTTGGGTTCCGAGTTTGGGTTTAGAGATGAGCCATCCAGCACTGAGAATGTGCTCAAGGCTACGCGCGACCTGATCGCGGAGACGCCGACGTCACTCTATAACCAGCTCAGCGACGATATGCGCAACCCGGGGAAACTGGCGACCACCTTTGGAGTGTCAACTGCTGCCGGTTTCGGAATGACAGCTTTGCTTTCGAAGGCCCCCAAGGTCGGTGGTCTTGTCGTCGCCGGTGTAGCCGGTTATGAGGCTGTGCGATATGGCAGTCACGGTTTAGACTTCATCGGTCAGGCGGCTGATGCGAACACCGACTTTCAGCGAAAACAGCTTGTCGACCGCTACTCCAAGGGTCTGGCTCGCGAAGGCGCCACTATGCTTGAGGCTACGCCGGGGATGCTTCTTGGAGGTTCGCTCGCTGTGAAAGCGGTCGGCATGCCGAATTCATACAAAGCCATCGGAAATATGATTGAGCGCAATACTCCTCAGTCAGTCAAAAACGCCACTGCCGCTTCGAAGGAGTTTGTTGCCGAGCAATGGGCGTTTCGCGGACCAGGCAAAATGCAGTTGCCGTCCGGAATTCTGCACGCCGATGGAAAAGTGAACGCTCTTGATCTTGGCGAAATGCTTGCGTCAAAACATCCGTGGCAAGGCGTGGAAACCGGTCGATCCGTCGATCTATTGCGAATGAAAATCAGCAAGCCTATCATCGGGAAAGCAGAGTCGATTGATCCTGGTTTCAGCGACAAGCCAGGACGTATCTTGTTTCACACGCACGGCCCTGAGAGTCCGATTGGAACTCGCCCCGGGCAGTTTGATCTGGTCGCGACTCAAGATCTGGGTATCGTTTCAAGAGGCAGTCAGCGTGCCTATTTCGTAGGACAAGCGCGTGAGTTTAACGCCGCTGTTAAGGCTGGAACAGCAGAAACTTTTTCACCGAAACTGCAAACGCTTGTGCTCGATACCGAGCGGCAGACAGCGTTTACGCTGGAGTCGGTCTGGCTTCCTCGTTTGCAAAGTTGGCAGCCGGCCGTTCCGAAATTCGTCGACTATCAGGCGGCGCAAAACTCGCTGCGCAGCATCAACATCACCAAGCCCTGGGAGCAAATTGCGGAGCTGCCCGTGCTGCCGAGTATACGAGGACAGAACATCGACTTCACCTCCCTCAACTGGCTGAAAACCGGCACCATTCGCTGATGCTTTACACAATCTTGATATAGACATCTCGAAACATTTGTAGAATGTAGCGTTGACAAGCTTCCGAAGAGCCTTTCTACGCCCGGTTTCCGATTGTGTAAAGCTGCCAAGCGAGAATCGTTGACAGTTAATGGAACATCGAGTCCAATCTATTAGAATAGCCGCAACCGGCTTGGTAGCCGGATGTAGCGCTACTGGATATACAGGTTCGCTTTAACGACTTCTTGTCGCGAATTGCGTTTTGCTTGGGCGTTAGTTGTTTGAACGTTGGGAGGTACAGTCGTGGCCGTCGCTGAAGGCATGAAATCACACACAAAGTATCTCGTGTTCGATACCAAGAAGAGGCGCGAATACATCCGTCTCACAGACGATGTAAAAGACTTTCTAGACGAGAGTGGTATCAAAGAAGGTTTCATTCTTGTATCTGCAATGCACATCACCGCCGGCGTTTATATCAATGATTGGGAAAACGGACTCATCAAAGATATAGACGAATGGCTTGAAAAACTTGCTCCCGTAAATCCTGATTACCATCATCACAACACCGGCGAAGATAACGGAGATGCTCATCTGAAGCGCATCTTGATCAATCATCAGGTTATGGTTCCCGTCACCGAAGGCAAACTAGACCTCGGTCCATGGGAGCAAATTTTCTATGCGGAGTTCGATGGACAGCGGAAAAAGCGAGTGATTCTTAAGGCGATTGGAATTTAACGGCGCGGTTTGTTTCAAACCGAAATTGGTTTTATATGGTACGCAAAACTGAATACGGAACGTTTGTAGTGCTGCAAAGCGAGAGGAAAGTCACATATGCCAGTAAGAGTAGATTCAGAAGGGAAGTTAGCGTCAATGAGAAGTCGCGGGCAAGGTCAAGCTTCGGCACGGCAAGAGGCACTACAGGCGGTGCGCGGTAGAGAGCCGGTCAGAAGCGGTGTCGACTACACAGTGACACCAGTATCGGAAATCTTCGGCGTTAACGTGTTCAACCGTCACGTCATGCGCACGTTGCTTCCGAAAAACGTATACAAAGCTCTCGTTCGCTGCCTCGACCATGGCGAGCAACTGGACCCGGCGATGGCAGACATCGTCGCCAACGCTATGAAGGATTGGGCTCTGGCGAGAGGCGCCACCCACTTCACCCACTGGTTCCATCCGATGAGTGAAGCCACCGCTGAGAAGCATGATTCCTTCCTGGTCTCAGGTGGTCACGAGGGCGGAGCGATTCTCGAATTCTCCGGAAAGCTCTTGATTCAAGGCGAACCGGACGCCTCGAGTTTCCCGTCTGGTGGTATCAGATCGACATTCGAAGCTCGCGGATATACCGGTTGGGATCCGACCAGCCCGGCGTTCCTGATGGAGAGCACTAACGGAAAAACTCTCTGTATTCCTACAGTTTTCTGCTCCTACAGCGGACATGCTCTAGACAAGAAGACGCCTTTGCTGCGCTCTCTAGATGCGCTGAACAGATCAGCGGTGCGCCTGTTGCACACGCTCGGTAACAAAGCCGTCAAGCGTGTTATCAGCACGGTCGGTCCGGAACAAGAGTACTTCTTGATTGACGAAGCGTTTTACCTCGCTCGTCCGGATATCATAAACTGCGGTCGGGCACTGTTCGGTGCGCGCCCTCCGAAGGGTCAGGAGATGGAAGACCACTACTGGGGTTCCATTAAAGAGCGCGTTCTGGCGTTCATGATGGACGCTGAAAGCGAACTCTACAAGCTCGGAGTGCCGGTCAAAACTCGCCACAATGAAGTTGCTCCTGCGCAGTTTGAAGTCGCTCCTGTGTTCGAACAAAGCAACATCGCCTGCGACCACAACTTGCTTTTGATGGAAGTATTCAGAAAGACCGCTCAGAAACACGGACTTCGTTGCCTGTTCCACGAGAAGCCCTTCAGTGGTGTCAATGGAAGTGGCAAACACAACAACTGGTCTATGGCTGACGATGAAGGAAATAATCTTCTCGAGCCAGGTTCGACTCCGCTGGAAAACACACAGTTCCTCGTACTGTTGACCGCGGTCTGCCGCGCCGTTAACAAGCACGCAGGTTTGTTGCGTGCCGGCATCGCGCATGCAGGCAATGACCATCGTCTCGGTGCGAACGAAGCGCCTCCAGCTATCATGAGCATCTACCTGGGTGATCAACTCACCGCTGTCGTGGATGCGCTGATTGCCGGACAGAAGGAGATGAAGAGCGCCCATGGCAAGGTCAATCTGAAATTCGGTGTTTCAACACTGCCGGATTTACCGCGTGACGATAGCGACAGAAACAGAACCTCGCCATTCGCGTTTACCGGAAACAAATTCGAGTTCCGCGCTCTGGGATCGAGCCAATCAATTGCGTTCCCGAATACCTTGCTGAACACCATGGTCGCCGAGTCGATCGACTATATGACCGACGCACTCGAAGATCTAGTCAAAGGCGGCATGGAGATTAACGCTGCTGCTGAAAAACTGGTTCGTGAAACGCTGAAAGAAAACCAGCGCATTCTGTTCAACGGAGACAACTACTCCGCCGAATGGCATGATGAAGCGGCTCGTCGTGGTTTGCCGAACTTGCATAACACAGTCGAAGCACTTCCGGAAATCGTCAAAGACGACGCCAAGGAATTGCTGGTCAAATACGGTGTGCTCTCGGAAGATGAGTTGGTTGGACGCTATAACGTGTTCGTCGCTCAATTCTGCAAAACCGTCAACATCGAATGGTTGCTGACCAAGAGCATCGCTCGTACGATGATTCTCCCGGCGGCACTCGAGTATCAGAGCCGCGTTGCATCAACGATCGTTCAAACCAAATCTGCTCTCACTGGTATCAATCTGTCGGTCGAAGAGAACATGCTTCGTGATCTCACTGAGAAAATCAGCGAATTGTTGTTGGCGCTAGAGCGTCTGGAACAACCGATGAACAACGCCGGCAACGGCAACGGTGGTCATGGCCACGGCGACTCTGAAAGCTATGTGATGGCAAAGTTCTATCAGGACGAAGTCATTCCGGCAATGCAAGCCGTGCGCGATGCTGCTGACGAACTCGAGGTACTGGTCGATGATTCGATTTGGCCGCTGCCCAAGTTCCGCGAAATGCTCTATATCTACTAGAGCTCTAACCGCCACCATATGCAATGCCAAAGGGCGCCGAGTTTTTCGGCGCCCTTTGACTGATAACTTGCATTTATTAAAGGCATCATATATGGTATTGTCTACTAGGACTTGTCGTCCTTTCCTTTTACTAAAAGCCGCGCTAAATTTCTCGAAGTTGGTCGGCGCTAGAAAGAGCAATCAGTGGGCTTTCCCTCTATCGATGGTACATTGAACATGGCCGGTTCCGGGGAATTTAATGCGCACCCAACCGAGGACGCTAAATACTCTAGCTCTTCAGTTGAAACACCTGCGCTGGATTCGCAAACAGGTTTTCGCTACGGTCAAGTCTTCGCTGATAAATATGAGCTTCTAGACGTAATCGGAAGCGGTGCGATGGGAATTATCTATCGCGCTCGCCATCTGATTCTCGACAAGGTCGTTGCTATAAAGGTTCTTCATACGACTCAAGCTGATCCGAACTTGATTATGCGATTTCAGCGCGAAGCCAGAGCGGCAAGCAGTCTTAACCATCCAAACGTTATCACCGTATATGACTTTGGGGTGCATGTCGAGTCCGCACCGTATATGGTGATGGATTATCTCCAGGGGAGAACGCTGGCTCAATACATTGAAGAGCGTGGACAGTTGTCACTTCGAGATACTCTAGATATCGTTGAACAGATTCTAGCTGCGCTGGCTCACGCCCAGAAGAAGAATATTTTGCACCGCGATTTGAAGCCCAGCAATATCATGGTTCTCGAAGAAGAGAATGAGCCGCGACTCGTGAAGCTTCTGGATTTCGGACTTGCGAAGCTGCTCGATCGTGACGATCAGGTCGCGCTCTCTGCAGTTGGTTCCGCGCTTGGAAGTCCCGCATACATGAGTCCTGAGCAGGCAACCGGATTGAGAGTCGATTGCCGAAGCGACCTTTATTCGCTCGGTTGCATGATGTATGAAATGATCGCCGGTCAGCCTCCTCTGCTGGGTGACTCGCCGATGGAGACGCTGGTGAATCGCCTGAATCAGAAGGCGCCGCCTTTGCGCGAGACGATTTTGAAAACGAAGAGCGCACGTGATTTCAATGCGTTGACGGATGTTCCGACAATAGTTGAGCTTTTCGTGGCTAAGCTTCTGGAGCGCGATCAGCGCGATCGGTTTCAAACCGCACAGGATGCACGAAATTATTTAAACACGATCTGGGAATACGTTGATCCGATCGAAACGTCCGAAGCTTCCTTCCGCGCGGCTAAGAAAACTACCAGCAGTCGCGCCACCGTAAAAGACATCAACGTCACGGACATATCGCGCGCCGCTCAATCTCGAGGCTCGACCTCTTCGTCGTCGAATGAACGAGTGGTCGAGAGTGAGATTTCTAAGTCTTCTGCTGCTCGCAGAGATTCGACGTCTTCGGGCGACATCAAAGACTCAACGTCTTCGGAACTCGAGCGTCTGTGCTCGACGTCGAGTCAAAATCTTTTGCGAATCACTTCTTCTGGTTCTCATAAACCTGCTCGTCCGCGCACGACTGCTCAGGGATTGCGCAAGATTCAGCGTGAGAAAACTGCTTCGGTTCAAAAACAGGCGAGCAGCAAAACAGACATTCAGCTCGCTGACTTGATTAGCGAGTTCGAGCAATTCTCGAATCGCCTGATTGATATTGCGCAGCAGTTTCGCCGCTCGAATCCCGGCTTATATTACGTGTCTATCGGATTGGCGGTAATCGCGCTGTTCGTGGTTCTTCTGATCCTGCGATAGAAAAAGTCGGCATGTAGTTTGCATTCGCGACTGAATTTTTCAGTCGGAGCAGAATTTCAGTCGCTGAAGAATTCTACGCAGGCTCGCCACAGTTTATGTCTGATAACGACGGTGTGGCGCACAGGTCGTAGTCTGCCGGTAAGGTCTGATGGTCTTATAAGTCAAATATGTTTGATTAAGCCTAATAGAGTGTAATTATAGATAGGCTCTCTTCGGCGGCGGTTTCATGGCCTCTCGCTTAAATACCAAGTCCATATTAGCTCTCCTGGCTGCGTTCGTTGTGGTCGGGATTGCTTGCGTTTCGTGGGTGCCGTCGATTTTTCCGCTGGGACGCAGTCTTGAGATCTGGCTTGAGCAGCGGGTCGCGTTCTTCCAGGAATTGCAGTTGGCGCAAGAAGGACTGCGCGATGCTGAGTTCAGCCATCATTCGTTCATTCTGACCGGCGACGATCGTTCACTCGATTCGTTCAACGAGGCGTCGAAGAGCATAAAGCATCATTTGTCGATGCTAAACAGCATGCGCCAGAGTGATCTCATGTTTGGAGAGAAGACTCGGAATCTCTCTGCGCGCGTTACTCTTTTGCTGGATGAATTGAAACAGTCTGCAGATGTTCGCAAGGCACAAGGACAGGGACCGGCAGAACAACTTATTCAGAAGAGCGGAGAAAATCGCGAACTGCGCGAAATTGTGCGGCAGATCGCGCGAATGGAAGAGGACGAGTTCGAGGCGGTGCGCAACAAGGCTGGCGAATACAACCGCATGATTGGACCCTACCCATGGATTGTTGTGATAGTCGTTCTGGTAGGAACAGGCGCGGTGACGATGCTCGCGCTTGGCGGTCGGCGCTCGGAAGCCAGCGATGCTGAGAAGATTGAACAGCTCACCAACGAACTCACTTTGACTAAAGAACAGCTCGATCGTCTCTCGAGAACCGATATGTTGACCGAGGTCAACAATCTTCGCGGGCTCGAAAAAGCACTGGCCGTCGAGGAGAACAAGATTACTCGTGCCGGTGGTCATATGATTGCAGTGAGCGTAAACTGCGATAATTTTACTCAAATTAACGATAAGCTTGGTATCGCGGCTGGTGACATCGTTTTGAAAGATGTTGCTCGCCGAATTCTGGCAACACTTCGTCCATCCGATCACGTGGCTCGCGTCGATAATCGCGACGAGTTTCTCGTGCTCCTGCCGGACACGCAGCTCGCCTACGGATTACGAGTGGCTGAGCGTATTCGCATGGCGGTTTCTGACAATCCAATGCACAATCTGCAGGAAGTTGTGCAAGTTACAGTCAGTATTGGCGTAGCGATGCTGCCCCATAAGGTCGCGAATGTGCAAGAGGTTTTGTCATTGACCCGTGGCGCATTGCGTCGCAGTAAAGTCACGGGCAAGAACAAAGTTTCTCTTGCCCGTGAGGGCGGTGGCGAAGCGGAGATGCCGCCCGGCAGCGATGAGGTTGTTAACAGCCTTCTCGACATAAGTAATTTTAGAACTGTTTATCAACCGATTATCGATCTGGCTACTGAGCAGGTTGCTGGTTTTGAAATTTATACTCGTGGTCCTGATGGGGCTTTCGAGAATCCGGGCGATCTGTTTAGAGTCTGCATCGATAACAACATTCTGACTCAAGTCGACTTGCAGTGCTTAAAACTGGGAATCGAAATGTCTGCTGACGTGGCTGAGAACATGCGGGTTCACGTCAATCTCTTTCCATCGACAATTCTTGATACGCCGATTGAACGTCTACTAGAAATTTTTCCGCAGGACAAGGGCGGAAGAACGTACTGCGTCGAGATCAGTGAGCAGCAATTTATTGGCGATCCGACTTTCATGCGAGAGCATGTTCAGAAGCTGCGTTCCGCTGGTGTGTTAGTTGCGATCGACGATATCGGTTTCGGCAGAAATTCACTTGAAACTCTGATCTTTTTAGAGCCGGATGTAATTAAAGTCGATAGAACTTATGTGACTGGTATCGCGGAAGATAAGTATAAGGTGCGGCTGTTGAAGCGGCTCACCAACGTTGCGAAATCGCTGGGTGCAGAAGTGGTGGCTGAAGGTGTTGAACGTCGTGAGGACCTTCCCGTGTTGCAAGAACTGGGAATCCACTTTGCGCAAGGATTCCTCTGGGGCGAGCTATTGCAGGTCTTGCCGGCAAATCCGAAGGACCAGAGAACTTTGACGAAGCAGTAATAATTTAAATGACGGAGAAGGAACAGAAATTTTCACTCGATGACGCGGTCTCTTCCGCATGGGCTAACCTGCTCGAAAACTTCTGGCCATATTTAGGTCTTTGGTCTCTTGCGAGTTTCTTGTCTGTTTTGCCGATGCTCGCAGGAACAGTCACCAACATGAATCCAGATTGGTGGGCGCTTACGTTCCTCTTCTCGCTTCTCGGTTCCGTCGTCCATGTGATCGCTGGTTTGCTCGGACGAATAAACGTTCAGATTCTGATTGTGCGCGGCAAGCCGGTCAGTTCGGACGACCTGTGGGGAGCTGCTAAAAGTTTCTTTCCGTACCTCGCTGCCACGATCTTTTATTGGTGGGTGGTGACGTTTGGACTATGCTTTCTCATTGTACCTGGCATCATATTTAGTATCATGTTCATGTTTTACCCGTACTTCATGGCAGAACATAAGCTCGGCCCCATCGGAGCACTTAAAGCCAGTGCTGCCATCACATCCGGTGCTATGTGGGAATTGTTCTTTTTGAACCTGATTCTTGGAATTTTGAAACTATTTGCACCTCTTGCATTCATTGTGGGAATCATTCCGGCCCATATGTTTTCGGAGCTAGCGATCACGCAGGCGTACAGAATTCTTCTCGATAAGACGCCGGCGGCGGAATTACCGTTTCCATATTCAGCTGTCACTACCCCAGCTGGCTCATTGGATTGGGACGAAAAGATGGGATACGATGTACCGCTTGAGGATGCTCAAGCGCCTGGGGAGATATCGGATCTGACCTTACAGCAAGAGGCGGAAATCGGTGAAACAATAGATTTGCCCGATGAGAAGAGCTTTCAGGAGGTTTCGTCGACCGTTGACAACGAGCCTGGCGAAAATGACAAATCTAGCCAAGAGCACTAAAATCAAATGCAGTTGTAGGCGGTGACCACGGAGTCAAGTTTACTGCTCCCGCCAATTGGAGGTAAATGTGAGAGTTGATCGCGCAAACAGTTTGTTTCTAGCAGCTGTACTTGTTTTCAGTATTTCTGGTTCTGCATATGCTGATGAATCTGCTGCGGATTCAACGACTTCTGCCGATTCCTCTGCAACTGACGCCGCGCTTAATAAGCAGAAAACAATCGAAGGGCGCATTCAAGATGTCGCCGTCACGCTGGAAGCTGGTATCAAAGACTTGACCAAGTCTTTGCACCACATGAAAAGATCTGCTTTCGACATTTTTGTGGAAGTTCAGCGGTCCAACATGGTCGTCGTTGGAGAGCCTGACGTCATCGGACCGATCATCATTCCAGCTATGCCGAATCCAACCGGAATGATTTCGACCGGTGGATTTCAACCGCCACGCAAGAAATTTCTCGATTACTTCATGTCACAAATCGATGACCTGATGAAGATGACTCAAATTGAAGTGACGGCGCTGGTTCTACCTGCAGACGCAAACGATCAAGCGAAAGCTGAGATGAAGACGTTGTCGGATACGCTGGCCGTCCTTCCTCAAGATATCGATGCGTTGAAGGCTGTGACTCAGGGACCGGATTATGACAACATGGCGATCGCTCGTGCAGCGCAGCAGTTGCAGAACGATGTAGTCGTAATGGAAAAGGCTTCGAAGAAATTGAATTCGGAGGCGAAGAAGGATGAAAGCAGAGCCAAGAAGAGTGTTCGCGAGGCTGACGAAGCGTTGAAGAAAGAGCAACGCGGCAAGTAGATCAAATTATCTGGCGCACTCCATCGTTCTCTCCGACAAGTACAAGGTCGGCGAGGTCGATGAAAAGCCCGTGTTCAACGACTCCTGGTGTGTTCGATAATTTGCGAGCCAGCGATTCTGCATCATCGATCAAACCGAAATCGCAATCCAGAATGTGGTTTTTCTCGTCCGTGATATACGTCGAGCCGTCTTTTGCCTTTCGTAAGACGGGCTTGCCGCCGATATCTTCGATGGCGATTTCAACTATAGGCTGGGAAAAAGGAACGATCTCAACTGGCACTGTGAACTTGCCGAGCTTCTCCACAAGTTTCGTCGAGTCGACCATGATGATTACTTCTTTGGCTGCAAAGGCGACAATTTTTTCGCGTAGAAGTTTTCCACCGCCGCCTTTGATCATGTTCAGATTCGAATCAACCTCATCCGCTCCATCAACGTCGAGGTCGGGGTGAACTTCCTGGTCTAGAGAAATGAGTTCGATACCGACTTCTCGGGCAACCATCGCGGTTTCATCAGACGTCGGCACTCCCTTTATCTTTAAACCGTTTTTGACTCTCTCTCCGAGCATTCGCACAAATATTAGCGACGTCGAGCCGCTGCCGAGCCCGACTATCATGCCGTCTTCAATCAAATCAACGGCGGCTCTGGCGGCGTTTTGTTTTTCAACATCTGTCGACAAGGTTGTTCTCCTGACTGAGTTGGAAGCTTCTTGCATCGTCAACTTAGTGACTTTGCGGAGGTCTGGCTTTGAGAACCAGAACTTTTGTTGATTTCAATCCGAATGGGCGCGCTCTTGAACGCCGGAGTTTTTGAACGGACATCAATTCTAGATTTGATCAGAACGTTGGATTCAGGGTAATACATGGCTGCGACACCGGCACGAATATGGCCTTCAACAACTTCGATATTGTCCATGGAGCCTGCTTCTCCTCGCACGGTGACGCGCTGCCCATCCTTGAGCCCTAAACGTTTGATGTCTTCTGCCGCCATTAAGATGCAGTAGCGATGAGGTACGCCGCGATAAATGTCATATTCTTCGTAAACGACGGTGTTGAATTGTCCCTCGGAGCGAATGGTCATCAGCATCAATTCGTCCGGATCCAGGTCGGGAAGCGGTGTTTTAATCATGCTGGCCTTGCCGGTCGCTGTACTGAACGCTGGTGTGTGATAAATACGACCGCTGATTGTGAACTCTTCTTTGGTATCGTCTATGGTGCGCATTTTATCCCAGCCTGGAATAATTTCTCCAATAATTTTTCGCACCTCTCTGAGATCCTTGAGTCTCTTCCAATCAACAGGCTGAGTAGAGAGTACTCGATCGGCAATATCGCAGATAATGTCGGACTCCGAGCGAATCGGACCCTCGACGTTTGGGGTGCCGCCTTCTGAGATGCGAACATAATTGAACATAGACTCTTGCGTTGTTGGCTGAGGTTCTTCATCTCGGGCTAAAACAGGAAGAATCAATGTTGTTTGACCGCGTCCGTAAAAATGTCCGGGGTTCAACTTCGTAGAGAGATAAACCATCGTTTTGACTTTCTGCATGGCTCTGGAAGCCCAGTCGCTGTCTGGATTTGAACCCCAGAGGTTGCCGCCAAGGTTAAACAGGAATTGCAACTTACCGTTGTCCGCCGCTTCGACCATGGCGTGGGTATCGTATCCTTCAGTCGTCGGTAATTTCGCGCCGCCATATGCGCGTTCCAGCGCCTCACGAATACTATCTTGCAGTGCCGGTGAGTAACCGATGGAGCCTATGCCCTGTACGTTTGAGTGTCCTCTGATAGGCATCATGCCTGCGCCGGGACGACCGATATGCCCGCTTGCAATAGCGAGATTGCACAGCGCAAGTACGTTGTCTACGCCCCACTGGTGATGCGTAATTCCCATAGCCCACGCAAAAATAGCGGCTTTTGAATTCGCCAGCTTCGCGGCTGTTTCATTAATGGTGGAACGGTCGACGCCACTATCTGTGGTGATTCTCTGCCAATCGACACTGCGCACATGCTCGAGAACCTCATAGTGTCCATCGGCGTGCTGTGCCAGAAAATCCTGTTTGACTAAACCTTGCTCGTCCAGCTGTTTCAGGACTCCAACGAGAAACGCTATGTCTCCACCTACTTTTGGTTGAACGAAAAGCGATGCTATTTTGGAACCCATCAACATTGATTTGACTTGAGATGGGACGAAAAATGTTTCAAGTCCCGACTCGCGGAGCGGGTTTACGACGATAATTTCTCCGCCGCGACCGCGCAGGTTTGCCAACTGCGTCATCAAGCGGGGATGGTTTGACGCCGGATTGGCGCCGATCAGAAAGACGAGATCCGCTCGACCGATATCATCGAGATCGACCGTCGCGGTACCGGTTCCGAACGCCATCTTCAAACCGACTCCGGATGCCTGATGGCAATAATAAGAGCAATTCATCGTGTGGTTGGAGCCATACACGCGCGCGAATGAGTGGAGCAAAAACGCGGCTTCGTTGGAGGAACGACCGGACGCATAGAAAGCCGCTTCATCAGGCTGTGTTTCCTTCAATCGATCGCTTATGAGCGTGAGAGCGTCGTTCCATGAGATTGTCCGAAACTTGTTCGCACCAGGTTCCAATATAACCGGATAGCTGATGCGACCAGCGTCTTCAGCTTGTTTTGGCGTGAGCTTCATCAGCGCTTCGAGTGGGTTTTTCTCGAAGTAATCGGCGGGTAGTGCACCAATCATGTCGGCGACTTGCGCCTGAAGGCTTTTCTTGCAGACTTCCGGAAAATGACCGGCCTCGTTGACCATGCCGCCTTTCATGCCGCCCATGCCCAACGCGCATGTTTTGCAAGCATTGCGAGAGCGCATGCGCTGCCATAAGCGCCAGGGACCAACTTGCAGCGCCTTGCGAAGCGTGTATCTTATGGCTTGCCAACCGCCGCCAGGTATTGTTTTTCGAGGCATTTTTCTGTTTCCGGTGCGCGGTAACGCCCAGTTCGATCCGGAGCCCTGTTACTGAACCAATTATATAAGGTATGCTTTCTCACGTTACGAAGGAGCTCGTACATGAGAAATCTACAACGGTCCTACGTTGGAACCGCCCTGCTTGCCCTTTTCGCTCTGCTTGCGGGTTGTGTGCCGCAGACATCTGCGCAGCCCCAGATAAAGCGCCTCACGCTTCCGCCCGGGTTTCAAATCAGCGTCTTTTCTGACAAAGTGCCCGGCGCTCGCCAGATGGTGCTAGATGAGAAAGGGACTTTGTTCGTAGGCAGCATAATTCCAAATACCGTTTATGCGCTTCCAGACCGGAATCACGATGGCAAAGCCGACGAAGTAATAACGGTCGCGTCCAATCTGAATCACCCAAATGGCGTCGCCGTGCGGAATGGTGCGTTATACATTGGTGAGATTCCAAAAATTACCAGATACGATGACATCGAAGGTCAGCTTAGTAAGCCGGCAGATGCTAAGGGTGCGCGCGCGTTTACCAGTAAAGTCGTGACCGACAAATTGCCGAATGTCGAGTGGCACGGCTATCGGTACATTCGGTTTGGTCCCGACGACCTGTTGTATTTTGGCGTTGGCGCTCCCTGTAATGTTTGCGAGAAGCCCGACGAGCGCTTCGGCACCCTGATGCGGATGAAGCCGGATGGTAGCAACCTGGAAATTTTTGCAAAGGGGATTAGAAATACAGTTGGCTTCGACTGGCATCCTGAGACTAAACAGCTCTGGTTTACCGATAATGGTCGCGATTATCTCGGCGACAATTTACCGCCTGACGAATTGAATTGTGCGCCTGAAAAGGGCATGCACTTTGGTTTTCCTTATCGATACGGGAGCAATGTTCCCGATCCGGAATTCGGTGTAAAAGCGCCGAAAGGGTTAAAGTTTACACCGCCGGCGATGCCACTTGGTCCTCACGTCGCATCATTGGGAATGCGCTTCTACACAGGCAATATGTTTCCTGCAAAGTATAAAGGCAATGTTTTTATCGCCGAACATGGTTCATGGAATCGCGATAAGAAAATCGGCTATCGAATTCAAATGGTTACGCTGGAAAATGGAAAGGCTACGAAGTATGAGACGTTCCTGAGCGGTTTTCATCAGGGTGATGATGCCTGGGGACGACCGGTAGATCTTTGCATGATGCCTGATGGTTCGATGCTGGTTTCCGATGATCGCTGCGGCGCGATTTATCGAATCTCTTACGCGGGAGATCGATCGGGACCGACCGCAAAGCCGAACTGAAAGATTCCCTTAGCAATGCGCAATAGTTCTGTGCAACGCAGTAAAATAAACTGTTTTCAACTGGTAGCCCTTCGATCGACCGACTCTTTGAATCGAGGTAAGAAAAATGAATCAGCTTCCCCCTGTCCCAGCTCTCGGGTTGACGCTCGCGATCCCGCGGGATAAGGTGCAGCATTCAATCGAGGCGGCGGCGCAGAAGGGCGCGAAGCTAATCAAAGAGCGTGCAGCCAGTCCTGAAATCATGCAGGCGCTGAAAAAACAGGAGTGGGAATGGACGCTGGAAACCAGCAACATTCTCAAGCAGTGCTTTACTGGCGAAGCACCTGCATTGCACTTTGCGTCCAACGTTTATTTCGAACCGAGTTTGAAAATGGACGATTTCGAGCGTGATTGCGACGAGTTTCCCCACGTCGTAAAGGGAAAACTGGATCGGCTGGTTGGGCTTCACAAGGTGCTTCCGATGATTCCTGAACCGCCGTGTGGTGAATTTATGGCGGCGCAGTTGCATCCCCAGATTTATCATATTTGTTGGAAACCGTTCGAGCGCCACCACTTTGGCGAGGCGATAGTTTTAGCTGTCAAAGAAGTCGAAGATGCAGTTAAGATGGCTGTCTCCGGCAACATAAACGATTCTGGTGTCGCGCTTGTTCGCAAAGCTTTCGATCCGGAGGAAGGCATTCTTATCGATAAGGAAACTAGCATGACCGACAACCAGGGCGTCGGCGACTTGCTTGCTGGATTTCTCGGTCGCTATGGCAGCGTGCAGCAAAACTCCGTTTTCAGTTTTGTTGAAACCGCTCGTATCCTTACTTTAGCTAGCTATCTGCTGGGTGTAATGGATGCTCGCAAGCCTGTTAAGGCAGAGGAAGAGAAACCGGCTGACGGCGGTTTTGAATTCGAATTCTTGAAGCCGGACTAAGTAGCCACTTGAGTTAGCTTTCAGTCTGACGAAATCGCGAAAGGTGAGCAATAAACCTCACTTCGGAGAAAGTAATCTGTCTGGATATTTGTTCGTGTTGCTCTGTATATAAACGAGCTGCGCATGCGGCTCTCTGAGATTGATTTGCATTCATTGATGCGCCGATATTTGCTGTGGCATATACAATGCTGGCATGTCGCAGACGGTTACGACCGAAATATATCTAACGCATGGCTATCGAGATCCGCTCACCATGCGCGCTTCTCGCGAGCTGAAAAACCTCTGGCGTTATCGTGCCTGCTTGCCTTCGCTGGTGGCAAACAATTTGAAACGTCGCTATCAGCGTTCTATCCTCGGCTTTGTGTGGAGTCTGTTAAACCCACTTTTGATGATGACCATTATGACGATGGTCTTCTCTGTTTTCTTCAAACGCGATCCGCGTGATTTTGCGCTCTACATCTTTAGCGGCTTGCTGCCGTGGTCTTACATGAGTTCCACAATGATTGCTGGTTGTGGTTCAATCGTCGAAGCGGAGTCGTTGTTGAAGAAACTGCCCGTTTCTAAGGTTGTATTCCCGCTGGTCTTAGGTTTGACGGAAACATCGAATTTCGTTCTGAGCTTGATCGCTCTGGCTGTCTTCGGGTTTGCGATTGGACTGCCGTTTCACGCCTCTGCTCTGGCTCTCCCGATTGCTGTATTGCCGGTTGTAGTTTTTACGCTTGCTATCACGATTTTCCTGTCTGTACTGACCGTGTATTTTCGTGATATCGCTCACATAATTGGTGTCGCTCTTGGTGGCTTGTTTTACCTCACACCTATCTTGTATCCCCTTAACGCCGTGCCTGAGCACCTGCGCCAGTGGTATCAGTTGAACCCGTTTTATCACTTGATAAATGTTGTTCGAGTCGTGATTAGCGACGGTCGATACCCAACCGCCAATGAGTGGTGCACCGCTTGGGCACTAGCAGCGGTGGCACTTGTTTTAGGCGTCGCAACATATTTGTGGAGGGAGCGCGATATCATCTATCGCCTGTGAGCCATGAATAAGCCTTTCTCTACTCCTGTGAAACCAAACGTGCGCCTTGCCGATGCGACGTTGCAGTTCTCCATGTACGGCAACTGTTCCGCCAGTATTAAGGAATGGTTTTTAAACACTGTTAGTTTGAAGCGAGAACCGCGCCAGACGCAATTGAAGTTCAATGCACTGAACAATTTGAGTTTGAATGTCGGAAGCGGCGAGGTCGTTGGTGTGATCGGGCTCAACGGCGCCGGAAAATCTACACTGTTGAAAACAATCAGTGGAATTTATGTTCCTCAAACCGGAACTGTAGAAATAATCGGTTCTACAACACCTCTAATTGAACTGGGAACGAGTTTTGACATTCAGCTTACCGGACGTGAAAACATACTCGTCAATTGGGTCATGCTAGGCAGACCAGTCGCGCTTCTTCGTGGTTTGGAACACGACATTATTCAATTTGCAGAACTAGAAGAGTTTATCGATATGCCGGTGAAATATTATTCGTCCGGAATGGTGGCAAGATTAGCTTTTTCCATCGCGACCGCAATTCGCCCGGAGATTTTATTGATTGACGAAGTATTTTCCACTGGCGATGAGCGTTTCGTAGAGAAGGCGATTGCGCGAATGGTCGAACTAATCGACAGCGCTAATCTTGTTTTGTTCGTCTCTCACAATTTGAAGATGGTCAAACAAGTCTGCAATCGTGCAATCGTAATGCACAAGGGTGAGATTGTTGGCGATGGGACGCCGTCAGAAATGGTGCCTTTCTACCTCCAGAATATCGTGCATAAACAAAACAACGTGCCGCTGCCAGCCTAATTGACCAGACTGATTTTGTTTCAAGCGCTTCTGCACAGGCCGATTCTTTGCCGATAATTCGCCCCGTTTTAGAAGCCCTGCTTACCTCTACAGTTTCCGAAACGTAACTGCGAGCGAGCAAAATCGGTTTTATATATAATGGCTAAAAGGCGTGGAGAAATTTATGTCGTCGGGGAAACTGCCAACTGCGATATTTCGCTTTGCTGTGACAGTAGTTGCGGTTTTTTGCGTCTGTTGTAGCGAAAGTAAAACGGCTTGGGCTGAGCATGAACATGGTGCTTGTCCGGATTATGCTGAATATCATGATGTTTTAAACGGTGGTATCAAAGACTTGGAACGCGGTCCCGCGAATCAAACTGTTTCACCCACCACCATTCGCAATTTTCGCGGACTCGAATACGGTGATCACGCAGGTGCCGTGGTTCAGCAGTCGCGTTCTCTTCAGCGGAGCATGGTTTTGGACCGATACGCCGCTCACAAAGAGCCTTCTCTTCAATGCGCGATTGATACTGCAGCGAACGAGGAAGCGAATGATGATTTGGTATCAGCACGCCGATGGTGGTCTAGTATCGCCGATGATTTGAAAGCCAGACCAGAGTATAAGAGGCTCTACGCTCGCAGTTTGTCGAGGCTTGCTGATGTCGAGATACTTTTGAGCCGAGCTGACCTGGAGTTGCTCGACGATAAAATACCGGTTGCTCGGCGCGCCTTTCTGAAGCATCGTTTGGGAAAGCCGTCGAGAAACGAAAGAATTACTCTCGAGCTTAACTTGCCGGATATGGATAGAAGTTCAGCATTCAAACTCAAACAAGCGATTGAGCAGCTATCGGAAAAACGCAAGTTCACACCATTGGCGACGGAGTCTGAATCGACCGCTTTCTTAAAGAGTGCTATGCAGCACTATCGCGACTCACTTGCAATCGAGCAACCATCTGAAAATTTCATTGGCTATGCTCTAGACTTAGTGAAGGTTGCGTCAATCGAAGAGCGGCTAGGCGAAACGTCCCATGTGCAGGGGCAGTTAAAAGAGGCCGCCGAACTTCTTGCAAAGCACAGAGACACTGATGATTGGCTCAGTAGAAACGAGTTTGGGCTCGCTCAGATGCCGATTGCTTTTATTACTCAGAAGCTCCTCAAATTTGCATCCGAAAACCTTCAGGACCGACTTCCAGCAATCGAAATAGGTCTCGAACACTACTTCTCCTCTTTATGGGTTCCGTCTGCGATGGACACATATGCGTCTTTAGGAAAACGCGATGACGTTGTTCGACTCTTCAAGGACCATGAGTCAGAGCTTCTTTCGACCAATGACATTTCGTCGGAGACCACATCCGGAAGATCCCTCAGGATGGCGGCAACCGACATTTTCACGGTTCGAGATCAAACCATCTCCAGAGTTATGGTTGCGGAGGCATTAATCAAAGTCGGAGAAGCAAAACTTGCTCAGCGATTCTGCGAACAGTGGGTTAATAGTATGCCCATCGATAAAATCGGTGCTGCATTTAACGCGGTGGCAGTTGCGGAAGTTCAGCGCACTATTGGCGAGAAGCAAGAGTTCTACGCTTCGATGAAGAAGGCCGTCGAGTTCATCACTCAGGCGAGAGCTGAAAGTGAGCCGTCGGCACGAGCGAAGTTTCTCCTTTGTTCGAGAATCGAAGCTGATTTAAAAGAGCAGCCTGACAAAAAACTTCAGATCGCGGTCGCCGATTTAAAGCAGCAGGCTTCTCACAGAATCATGCAGCTTGAATGTATCTCGCTCGCCAAGCGACTTTCAGAGACTGGCAAAAAACTCGAGCGACGGGGAAACTATGATGCTGCTGGCAAGATGTACCTTGCCTCAAGCGATATCAAGGCAAAGAATCTTGGGGAGGCCGATGTTGAGACGACTGCGCAACAGATAGATGCAGGACGTGCTTTGTCACTTGCCGGACGGTACAAAACCGCCGCAGACCAACTGCGACGCGCGATAAATGGCGTGCGCAAAATGAAAGAGCCAGACCAAGACTTGCTGCGCTCGACGATGGAGAGCTACGCGGACGCTTTATCGAAAGCAGGTCAGGAAACCGAGGCGCAAAAGGTTTACGACGAACTTCGAACGCTCGGAGACGGCACTCCGAAAGTCATTATTGAGGAGGACCTTGGGTATCTATATTTGCCGAAGCGAAGCCCGAGAAAAGCAACAGATTAATCCTGGAGAACATTTATGTCATCGGGAAAACTGCAAAATGCAATATTTCGTTTTGCTGTGACAGTAGTTGCGGTTTGTTCCTTCTGTTGTAGCGAAAGTGAAACGGCTTGGGCTGGACATGAGCATGGCGCTTGCCCGGATTATGTACAGTATCAGAACCTGCTAAATCTAGGCAAATCCCAAGTCTCAACAAGCAATTCACCGGATTGGAAGGGGGAGCCGTCTAAAAATCGTCGGGCGATCACGTTTGGACATGGTGCGCTCACGCATACGTTTGAGCAATTTTCGTACATCGATCCGACACTTCAGCAATATGTTTTAAATGGTGCTTCCTCAGAAGATCGAGGGGACATTGAGAATGCCCTCAGGTGGTGGAGCGCGGCGGACGATAAGGTTCAAAAGTCGGAGTCTAATGCGGAGAGTAAGTATGTGCATGCGTTACTCCTTTCGCGGATTGCCGACTTGAAATTGATTCAGAGTCAGCATCTCAGCGACAGTTTCAAACTTGATCAACTGCCTTATCTGACTTGGCGGAAGTCGAATGACGTTAATGCCTTGAGAGTAACGAACGACTTGGTGCGTGCCTACTTGTATAAAAAGCAAAGGGACAAGGAAGCCGCTGAGAGTCAAAGTGTCTATCCGACCCTTCCCGGCAAGCCCTGGTCTGGAGGCACACTGAGCCCGTACCCATTTAGGACAAGAATCAACCGAATGTCGATTCTCTGTCATGTTCCATTTCCCTCGGCACGTATGCAATCTAAACTTCTGAAGTGCCTAGAGAATTGTAAGCTTAAGGGGACGGACGCATCATCGAAGGCTGAAAACAAGTTGTTGCTGAGCGACGCGCTGAGCAAGTACGAAGAGTCTATTAGTATTCGAAAAGAGCAGCCTGATAACGGTAGCAATGCTATGTGTATCATGGATCTCGTCAAAGCATCGATCATCGAGCGAGCGTTCGGAGATTCAGCGAAAGCTGGAAAAGCTCTTGAAGACGCGGTGAAGCGTATCACTGCAAGTGCTGAGACTGACTTGCCGATATATATGTTTGTCGACGACGTGCAAGCGAGCTTGCTTTCATCGAGACTGTTTTACAAGCTGGTCAGTCGTGAGCTTTGTACTTTCGCGCTTAAGAATTTGACCCCGTCTCATGTCAAAGTCGTCGAAGATGAGCTTGAGCACTATTGTCCGAAGAGATGGGGAGCGACCGTGATTGCTGCTTATGCTGATATGGAAAATAAAGAGAACACGATTAGGCTTTTTAGGAAAGTTGGCGATGACGTCTTCTCTCCAGAGACGAACAAAGGCTCGATTGTTGAAGAACGATTTTCGATCGCTCAAGCGCTCATCGATGTCGGTGCCATTGATGAATTCAACGAGTTTGTTTCTAAATGGAAGGCTCATGCTTTGAGTGAGGCACCTGACAGTATTTCAGTGCAAACTTTGTACAATTCGGCTCTTGCGTCGCTTTATCTCCGTAAAGGCGATCGTTTTGAATCGCTGAAGTACTTGAGAGAGTTTGTGCGCTTAGCTAACCTCCTACCTGCCGGTGATCGTGGAGAAACTCAATATAGACTTCAAAATTTCTCAACGTTGCTCGAAAGTATCAAGACGCTCTCCGCCCGAACGATTACAAATGGCGATATTGCGGCGATCAAAGAAGTCGATGATTTGAAATTGCTTTCGAGCGAAATCGCTACATTGAAATCGCAGGCTTCTCATCGGCTGCAAAAACTTGAGTGTTTGGAACTCTCCGATGACCTTGTGAGGACTGCAGCCCATCTAGCATCTCAGGGTCAGTATGATAGGGCGACAAAATTGCTCGACGCCGCGATCGATATTCGCACTAAGAACCTCGGTGCTCACGATTCGCAGACTATCGACGCTCAGATTCAGATTGCAAGAGTGTTAATCAGCGCCGAGAGATTGCCCTCCGCCGCGAGGAAACTTGAGATCGTCACAACGTCGATGCGCAAAGCGAAGGTCAAGGACATTGATCAGTTCCGCATGGCGTTAGAGATGTATGCAGATGTTCTGTCGAAGATTCAACAAAGCGCTGAGTCCGAAGAGATTTATTCCGAGCTGCGCGCTCTTGTAGACGACAAAACGGTTCCAGAGTTAGAACCTGTCAAGCTTCGAGGACCAGAGCCAAGTCTTCTGTAAGTTTTACTTGCGAGCCAACTGACGTTTGCGCATGCGAACGTTAACCGGAGTCACTTCTACGAGTTCATCAGATTCGATGTACTCGAGGCATTTCTCCAGGTTCATATCGACTGGTGCTTGTAATGCAACGAGAACTTCACCGCCGGCTGAACGCATGTTGGTGAGTTTCTTGGTTTTGCAAACGTTGATGCTGAGGTCTTGGGCGCGGCTGTGTTCGCCGACGACCATGCCACCATACACTCTGACACCGGGCGAGATGAAGAACACACCGCGATCCTCGGCTGCCTGGATAGCATAGCCGGTAGCGACGCCTTCTTCCCATGCGATGAGAACGCCGTTGCGTTGTTTTTCGATGTCGCCGCAGTATTCGCGATACTCGAGGAAGGCGTGGTTCATAACGCCGTTGCCGCGGGTCATTCTCAAGAATTCTGAGCGGAAACCGATCAAGCCTCTTGTCGGAATAATGAATTCGAGAAGTGCGGTTGCACCTTCGACGTTCATATTTTGCAGTTCGCCGCGACGCGGTCCGAGAGTCTGCATAACCGCACCAGTGTACTCATCTGGCACGTCGATGACGAGTCTTTCGAACGGTTCGAAGTTCTTACCATCCACGTCCTTCATAATTACTTCGGGACGCGATACCTGGAATTCGTATCCTTCGCGACGCATCGTTTCAATCAAGATGCCCAGGTGAAGCTCGCCTCGACCGCTCACGATAAACGTGTCGGTGTTGTCGGTTTCTTCCACGCGCATTGAAACGTTTGTTTCCAATTCCTTAAATAAGCGAGCGCGCAATTGACGCGATGTGACGAACTTGCCTTCCTGCCCGGCGAACGGACTGTCGTTTACGAGGAACGACATTTTCATCGTTGGTTCATCAACGCGGATGCGCGGCAATGCCTCGTCTACGCTGACATCACATACGGTATCGCCAACGTTTATATCCGCGAAACCTGCGATGGCTACAATCTCACCAGCGCCTGCCTTGTCGGCCTCGACACGCTTCAATCCGTGGAATGTGAACAGTTTTGTGATCTTGCCGGTGACCCGTGCACCGTACTCATCGATTAATGCAACTTCAGTGTTGGCTTTGATGACACCATCATAAATACGGCCGATTGCGATACGACCGAGGTAGTCACTGTAGTCCAGAATTGTCGCTTGCATTTTGAGCGGCTTGTTCGGATCGCCTTTGGGACTCGGGCAGTGCTCAAGAATCATGTCGATCAGCGGAATCAAGTTTTCGCCCGGGTCATTGTCGGGGTCTTTGGTCGCAATACCTTTGACACCGGAGGCGAAGATATAGGGGAAGTCGAGCTGGTCATGGTCAGCTCCGAGCTCAACGAAGAGGTCGAATACTTTATCGACTGCCGGATGAGGATCGATGTTTGGTCTATCGATTTTGTTGATGACGACCAGTGGTCTCAGTCCACGCTCCAGTGCTTTACGAAGCACGAAACGGGTTTGCGGCATCGGACCCTCCGCCGCATCGACTACCAGAATAGCGCTGTCAACCATACCGAGGATGCGCTCGACTTCTCCACCGAAGTCTGCGTGCCCGGGCGTGTCGACGATGTTTATGAGGTGGTCTTTGTACTGGACAGCGGTGTTTTTTGCAAGAATCGTGATACCACGCTCGCGCTCCAGATCGTTGGAGTCCATTACGCAGACTTCCACTTCCTGGTTTGAACGAAATACGCCTGTCTGGTGCAAGAAACCATCAACGAGCGTCGTTTTGCCGTGGTCGACGTGCGCAATGATTGCGATATTTCGAATGTGAGAGAGGTTCTGGTTTCCGTTTCCGTTCATGGTTTGCGCGCCGCTTTGGTGTATCCTTAAGTCAATCATGTTACTCACGTTTGAGACGATAATGGGTTTTTCGCACTAGGTACGTATGACCGAAGGAACTGTACTCAGAAGCCACGCAGGTGGTCACCTTGTGTTTGAACCTCAGTCGAAGGCGTCTTTGCTGTGCCAGGCACGAAAGCGCTTAAAAAAGGAACGTGTGTCCATTTTGACCGGAGACCGAGTCGACCTTACGGACGTCGACCTGGAGCAAGGCACCGCTGTGATCACGGGCTGTCGTGAGCGGTGGAGTCTCCTGACGAGACCACCATTAGCCAATGTGGACCAAGTTGTAATTGTACAGGCAGTTCGCCAACCTGAGTGGAACCAGCTGTGGTGCGACCGTTACATTGTTCACTTTCAGCTCGAATTACCGCACGCCAAGCCAATCTTGTGTTTTAACAAATGTGACTTGATAAACGAGGGTCAACAGCGCACCTTACGCGGAATTTATGAACCGCTCGGTTACGAAGTCGTCCTTCTATCGGCGAGAACCGGTATGGGGATGGACAAGCTGCACGCGCTTCTGGCGGGCAATATCACCGTTTTCGCCGGTCCGTCGGGCGTCGGTAAGTCCAGTATTTTGAACAAACTTGAGTCTTCTCTTAACCTCAAGATCGGTGTCATGGACAACGACTTCGGTGTCGGGCGCCAGACGACCACGTACTCAAAACTTTACCAGGTGCTGGCCGATAAATTCCCCGATACTCCTACCTGGGTTGCAGATACGCCAGGCTTCAACCTTCAGGAGATTCGCTATCCGGTTCCAGCCGATGTTATGTGGCAGTTCCCTGAGATCGCCGCACTAGCTAATGACTGCAAGTTTTCAAACTGCCTGCACCTGGTCGAGCAGGAGTGCGCTGTAATCGACCACATCGTCGAGGACGATGAGAGCGATGAGGAAAGTGAACCGCAGCAGGACGAGCCAGGCGATCGGAAGAATGAGGAGCGCGAAGAACGGGCGAGCGACGAGACCGCCGATCGCCAGAACCGGCAGGAAAACGGTGAAGCTGCGATGGCGGACTCTCATGAGCGTCAGTCTGCACCGCTTATGGTGGCGCGCAGTCGATACGAAAATTATGTGCTGATTCAAGCTGAGGCTCAGGAAGAATACAACTTCCGGCGTACCACCTCCCAAAAGGTCGAGTCTCACGTGAAGTCCGTCGGCGGGAAGAAAATGATTCCCAAACTGGCGGACTCCTACCGCTTTGCCTCCAGGCGTCGTGAAAAGCAAAAGCTCAATCCGAGCGTTGTGTTCGATGATGAACTCGACGAAGACGAGCTTACCGAAGCTGGTACCGATTCTGCTTCTTCCGATTCGGAAAACAATTGAATTCGTAATAGGGCAGTTGGCGGATCAAGCTGCAGTTTTAACATTGGTATTGCTGGCGGTATCGCGAATAATTAGCCCGAGAAGAACAATAAGAGTGACTGCATATAGAAAGAAGGGCTGGATCGGAAGCGCTGGAATGTGCAAGCCAATCTTCTGCTCTATGAGTCCTGAGACGTGTGGCGCAGTGAAGAAGAACCAACTAAGAATCGGAAAACCGAGAAGCAAATAGCGAATAGCGAGAATCAGATTCTTGTTTCGCACTCCAGGCATGGCCGCTTCGCCAATCGGATAATTGCCCACCACGTTATAGATGAGCCATATTGCCGGCAGCGTGACGAAAATATAGTCCTGTTTGTGCGTGTGAGGACTGGTCACAAGTTGCAACAGCATCGTAATTGAGGCAAGGATCATAAACATTCTGCGACGATCGTCATCGCTCTGCAGCCCGGCATTGGCTCTGTATTTCCACCATAAGAACGCCGTATAAAGTGTAGCGACAGCCCAAACCGCGACTACTACCAGGTGAACTACTCCGCCATCGTTTCCGGTCAAGATTACCAATTGCCCTCGCAAATTCTGCTGCGACTCAGGCGAAACTCCGGTTATCTGGCCGCCGCTAATCTCGCCCATCTTGAGCGCTTCCGGATAGTGCAGGACATTGTCTAAACCGAGCACCGCAACGCAACCAATCAGATAGATGAGCCCCATGAGGCTGTAGCCGGCGAAGAAGCGCAGCCCACCAAGAAAACAGCCTGTGATAAACAGAATCGGCGCATATTGCAGTTTCAACAAACAAAAACCGCCAAGCATCCCAGCGCGAAACCAATTCTTTCTATCGAGCGCATCCCAATACCACATCAGAGCAGGAAAAATCGCCAACCCGATTTGTCCGAGCCTGAAACACAACCAGGCTGGGAATGTAGAGAGAACGCCGATGTAAGTGAAGGCGCGCTCGAACTTGCCTTTGAGCGTCGTTGATAATAGAGAACGAACGCTGAGAATAATTCCTGCCAGTCCAAGAAATTCCCAGATGAGATAAGCGGCATCGAGCGAAACCAACGAAAGCGGCATGCAGAGCACCATCAGATATGGCGGATACTGCGAGTAGAAAATTTTCTTTAGCTCAACGTGTGGAACCAACTTCTGCAAGTAGGAATTTTGCAATTGCGGATCCCAAACGTCTATTTTGTTGCCCCTGGCGCATTCCCAGGACATGACTGCGTCGTTGTAGTAGAGCAGAAAATCCGCGGTGTAAACAAACGGGTCATCAGGATGTTCCGGACTTTCTTGAACATAAGCGAAAGATTGATTGAAAACATAGGCCTGCACAAGGTTGCTGTAGGTCAGTGCCGTCCACATAATCAGAGCCGAGATGTATGCAAACCAAAGTTTGTTCAGAAGCTTTTGATTAGCCAACTTAACTTCGCTCCTTAGCTGCGGCGTTCCACTTCTGCTCGTCCCACGCGTCAGCGTTTACGATGTTTGGCGGGCGCTTACCCGCAAATGCGCTGATGATCGAATCGACTGCAAGCTCCGACATTCGAAAACGAGTCTCGAAACACGCCGAGCCAATATGCGGAAGCAGAACCACGTTATCCAGCGAGAGCAGCTCTTCTGGAACGTTCGGCTCATGCGCGAAGACATCAAGGCCGGCTCCCAGAATTTTGCCGTTCACTAAATGCGATACCAGTGCCGGCTCATCGATAATGGCACCGCGGGCAGTGTTGATCAGAATGCACTCCGGCTTCATCAGGTCGAGTTCGCGTTGGCCAATCAGTCCGCGAGTCTCATCATTTAACGGGCAGTGAATGCTTATGAAATCGGAATTTTGCAGAAGCTCATCGAGTTCGACGCGTTTGGCTCCCAGTTCGCTTGCAAGCTTTCTGTCCGTCGCGTCTGGCGAGGAGGAGCGAGAATATATTAGTTTTAAACCGAAAGCGCCGGCTCGCTTTGCAAATGCCTTGCCAATTCGGCCCATGCCGATGATACCCATGGTTTTGCCGTCCAGGTCCGGACCGAGCATCAGATCGCTTTTGAAACCGCTCCATTTCCCGGCGCGAACGTACCGATCGGCTTCGCAGACTCGTCGCGTAGTAGACAGCAGTAATGCCATCGCCAGGTCCGCAGTGGCCGCATCAAGCACGCCGGGCGTATTCGTGACGATTATTCCCCGCTTCGTTGCTTCCGGAATTTCAACGTTGTCGAACCCGACTGCGCGATTGGCGATAATTCTCAAGTTCTTGCAGGCGTCCATTATGGCACTGGATATGGTATCGAGCGGTTCGCTGACCACAGCATCCTTGTCACGGAGCTGTTCGAGTAAAACATCTTCAGGAAGTGCTTCCTCTCGATGAATGCACTGAATCTCGGCGATCTTTTCGAGCCGCTTTGACAGTTGTTCGTTTAATTGTCCGAGAACCAGAACTTTGATTTTCATAAATGTTTATTGCGTTACAGGCTTCTGTCCTAGATGTTCTTCCAGAGTGGACCTAATTGCTTTGAGTTCCGCTGCGGTTCTTGCCTCATCCCAGCCCAGCACGCCCTGAACGCAGCGCGCCACTTTCTCTGCCGATTGCATGCACTGCCCCTGGTGCACCAGTCCAAGCCTTAATCTTCTAAATAGAATATCTTCCAGGCACAACGCCATCTCGTGTCTGACGCTGAAGACCACCTCTGCCATGATCGGCGGGAAATCAGGACAGACTCTTTTGTTCAGGTACGAGTCTTTCTCTACCAGTTCGATGATCTGCAATGCATCCTTGCCGTAGCTCGCTAATAGATGATCGATAGTTCCCGGTTCGATTGAAGAGCGTCTGGCTCTCGCCGAAATCTCAGCAGACGACGTCAAATAGTCATCTTTGTCTGTCCAGCCTCCGAGCATTATTTTGTCGGTAGTTGGTGGTTTCAGTTTCGCAAAAGATTGTTGAGGTAGTTTTGAGACCAGGCGGTCGACCGTTTCATCCCCCAATAGTCGATAGTTGGTCAACTTTCCGCCGATCACACCGACCACGCCGCCTTTACCTTCGAAAAGAACGTGCTCGCGCGATATCGTTTTCGTATTTGTCATGCCGGCGCCCGCTTCACCCGATGACACCAGCGGTCTGAGCCCAGCCCATGAGGCGATAACGTGATTGCGGTTTAACTTCCGGTCTTCCCGTCCATAAGAATTCACCACATCGAGTAAATAGTTTATTTCTTCTTCGGTCGCGGTTGGATTGTCCAGGGGACCATCGTATTTTGTATCGGTGGTGCCGATCATTAGCGCTCTTTGCCACGGTATGACGAATACGTATCGACCATCTGCTGCCGGTAGAAATAGTGGAGAGTTGGTATCAAATGCGGAGCTCGGTATCATTATATGAATACCTTTTGCGGGCAAAACCTTCGGTCGCCAGGTCGGGTCGAGTTTTTCCATGAGCCCGTCTGACCAGACACCTGTAGCATTTACGCATGTGTGGCACGATATTTTTACGTCCTGCCCGCTGAAGCGATCGCGGCAGTTGATGCCGGATACGCGGTCGCCCTCGAATTCGAAACTGTTTGCAGAGAGATAGTTGATCGCTACGGCGCCGAGATTTTCAGCCGACTTGATCACCTCCATGACTATTCTGGAATCGTCCGTGATGCAGTCGTGGAAGCGCAAGCCGCCTTTGATCTTGGCCATCGCCAGTGATGGTGCTGCGCCGACTACTTCTTTCTGTTTAAGTCGTTGATGGCGCCTTGCGCCCGTAACGTGTAGGGCAAGCAAGTCGTACAGCGTGAGACCGAGCTGCGCTTTGAGTCCGAAAGTCTGATTGTTGTCCCTGATAGGCAGGACAAAACTGAAGTCCTTGACAAGATGGGGCGCCAATTGCTCGAGCAAAGCGCGCTCGTGGCAAAGTTCTTGAGTCAGTCTGAATTGAAATTGTTCGAGATAACGTAGCCCGCCGTGAATCAATTTTGTCGTCTTGCTGGATGTGCCGGACGAGAAGTCACTTTTGTCTATAAGGATTACGGACAAACCTCGAGACGCCGCATTTTGCGCAATGCCCGCCCCTACTACCCCGCCGCCAATAACGGCAACGTCGAAAGTGGTGTGTTGTAGGGCAGCCAGGGCTTCGCTTCGTTTTTGCATAATCTGAGATTCTGTTTACCTTATTATGGCGCGCGTCAAATAGTAATAAACAACCCTTATAGGTTTCGTTTTTCTAATGCTGGGCGCTCTTGACCACAGGTGCAACCTGACGGGGAGATTCGTCGTTTCGGCTAGCTCTCAGCAACCTTAAGATTTGCCCATGTGCCTTGAAAGGAAGCTAAAACACCAGGAAAATTAGCCGCTGATTGCCTAAGCTAGGTAATGTGCGAAGCCGGTTTTCGTGGTTTCGTACACACTGCAAATTTGCCCGGTGCTGTTCGCGCAACGCACCCAGACCACCGGGACAGTTCTAAGTACCCTTTCAAGTGGAAGACTATGATTAAAAGCCGTAATCAAAGCGTTATTGGATTGGCTGCAATGTTGTGGCTTACCAGCACCGCAGGTGGTGCTGTAGCCCAGGAGAGTTTCCTCGACGGGGAATCAGAAGCTGCGCCGATTGAAACCCCATCTGCTGGACACGGAACCTCCGCCGAAGCTGTCGCTAGAGCCAAAGCGAACCGAGCCGCAGCGCTCAAGCGCGCTGCTGAGAGCTCGGGACAGCTCAATCAAGCTCGTTTGAAAGAAGTGAAACCGGAAGCGCTGAGAGAAGTGACCAAGTTCGCAGAACTCCAGGCCACTCCGGAAAATGAAAGTAAAGTGAGACGGCTCGATGAAGAAGCCGAAAGGCTTTTCAAGCAGGGCCGAAACAACGACGCGCTTCTCAAGTGGCAGGATGCCTATGGCATGTCCATCGAGATGAAGTACGGAACAGGTCAAGGTCGCGCTCTGACCGGGATGTGCAAGATTTATTTGACTCAGGGCAAATGGGTCAAGGCTAAACAGCTCGGCGAAAACGCAATCGAAGTCCTTTCCGGTATGAACGACCAGACCAACCTCGGACGAGCCCGTATCGCGCTCGCTCAAGCGTATTTCGGTTTGGAAAACCCAACCTGGGCAGTTAAACAGCTTGAGCTGGCAATGAAGCATTTGATCGAACAGCCGAAAAACGATCCGGTCGAAGCGGCTAATTTGATGCGCCTCTCAGGCGGATTGCTTTTGCAGTTTGGAAAAACACTTGATGCGATCCGCTTCCTGCAAGAGAGTGCAAAATACTGCGAAGAAGCAAAGGATATGCCGACTGCACTCTCGTTGCACAGCAAAATTGCCACGTTGATGAATGAAGTTGGTTTGTACGTCGCTGCCAAAGAAGAAGCTCAGAAGGCTGTAGTCATCGCTAAGAATGTCAAAAACGATCGAGCGATGGTCTCTGCCCTGGCTAGTTACGCCAACACTCAGTACGTGCTCGGTGAGTACAATGACGCTCTGGAAAGCTACGAACAAGCCTACAAGCTTGGCGGCAAGATGGATGAGAAAATCCTCGGCAAAGAAGGCAAAGCCAACTTGTTGATGGGATATTCATTCTCGCTCATCGCCACCGGCGAGAGTGACAGAGCGGAGAAAATGCTCAAAAGCATCATTCCGTATTTCGAGCGCAATGCAAAATATTACGCACAAACCGAATGCCTGAACGCACTCGGTATTCTAGTCGCGAACCGGGGAGAGCCTTACAAAGCGCTTCCATACTTCCAGCGTGCCGTAGACGCGCAAAACATGGTTAAGCCTGCACAGCCCAGAATGCAATACATGCTGCTGCAGAACATGGCTGCTGCTGAGTTTGCCGGTGGTAAGTATCGCGAAGCCTCTACGCATTTAAAGTCGATCATGGCGATTGCAGAACGCGATCAAAAAGTCAGACAACATCATCCGCTTATCGTGTTGCGCACGCTAACGTCACTTGGCGAAGTTTCGCTGAAGATGGCAGATCCGGTGCTCGCGAGAGACTACACGGAAAAAGCGATCGAGCTGGGAATTAAACTGGCTGATGATGCTTCTCTGTGGAGAGCCTACACAATTCTTGCCCAGCTCGAATTGGGTCAGCGTGAAGATGAGAAGGCGAAGATCGCGCTCGAAAACGCACAATCTCACTTCCGTTCTCCTCAAGCAGGTTCGTTCCCGACAGTTGAGAGTTTTCAGTTCGTCAGCCCACGAAAGGCTCTCGGACACCAATTGATTGCTCTTGTAGCCTCGCAAGGCATGACTGAGAAAGCTCTGATTGCAGCGGAGCAATTGAAAGAAGAGCAAATCATCAATACATGGATTCGTAAGAGCTGTCCGGTTAAGGCTGAAGACCGTGATGTCTACACCGACCTCGTGAATCAGAGAGCTCACCTTCACGCTGCTGAGAATTCCACGACTCCGAATAAGTTGACCGAAGAGTGGAAGAGCTGGTTATCGCGCTTCTCGGAACTCGCGCACAAGAATAAATCACTGGCGCGTTTGATCGCTCCGTATCCGACAACAGCCGAAGACATCATCAATGGCGTTCGCAAAAAGCGAGTCACTGTCATTGAGTACATGGTTGGCGATAAGTCCAGCGTTGCTTTCACGATCGATCCTATCGGTAGAATCTCGGCAACGGTGCTTCCGATTGGCGAAGATCGTCTCGCCAGTCAGATCGCGCCGCTCCTTGCTAATGCGGGCGCTGTGCCGGAAGGCGGAGAGAGCCCTGATCGCTTAGCATTGCAGCAACTGTATAAACAGTTATTGCCGAAAGCCGTCCTCGATTTTGTCCCAAGTACGCCGGACAAGCCGATTGTAGTGATACCGGATTCGGTGCTGTTCAATCTGCCCTTTGCGGCTTTAATTGATGAGACTGGAAAATATTTCATCGAAAACCACCTGTTGAGCCTTGCAACATCAATGGGCGCGATCATCGACGGACCGCTTCCGAGCGGAAACCGTCTGACTGTTCTCGTTGCTCAAGACGGCAGCGCTAACGATCAGGCTGAATCAAACAATATATTGAACGCCATGGAGCCGGAACCGGTTGCTACTCTCTCTGCTCAAGCAACTGATTTGCAAGAGCTGCAAAGGGTTTCACAAGATAAAGCCGTCTTACACCTCTCCACAAACTTGCCTCTCTCGGACGATAATCCGGTGACCGCAAAATTGCCTTTCGCTAAAGGTCAGTCAGAAGAAACCAAGGACAATACCGCCGGCGGTCTCTTCTGCTTGTCGATTCCGAATGACCTGGTCGTGCTTTCCGGCACCTCCATTAAAGGCAAGGAGCAGAACGGCAAAGCTGTTCAAGTCGTCAGCCGCGGGCTAAACTACGCCGGCGCACGTAATGTGATGATGAGCTTGTGGAACGAGCCCTGCGATACAAGATCCAACGAGATTGCTAACTTCTACAAAAACAAGAAGAACGGCATGAACGATGCTCTTGCATTGCGTCAGGCTCAACTCCTGGCTCTGAGAGCAGACCGTAATCCGAAAGCCTGGGCTGCATTCCAGCTTCTCGGCGCGGGTATGTAGTCTCGCAGCATATAAACTGAGAGCCTCGCAGGTCGATACTGAGAGACCTCGCAGCACAGCAAATTGAGAACCTATCAGAAGCATAGGCTCGCGATAACGCAAAACTCCAGCCCGGTGACCGTTTGGTTGCCGGGCTTTCTTTATCGGACTCTGTTGTGTTTGAAGTCTGTTGCGCGATGTTGTCAAAGCGTGTCGGGGGACTGGAGAGCGGGCATAACTTTTTTGAGCGGCGAACTTTTGCCGCCTGTTTATTTGGGACTGCTAGATGGACGAAAATAAGACCGCGAACGTAAAAGGGAAAGAGCCTGTAGTCAAAAACGGCCGAAAAAAGGGCGAGGGACGAAAGCGCGGGGAGCCTGTCGACTATGATGCGCCCCGTCGAGGTTCTGCCGGCGAATTTCCAGTCGAGCAAGAGGACTGGGAAGGGCGCCTGGACGATCCGGAACCTAAGGTGGACGAACTCGAAGAAGAGGTCGATACTTCCAAAGCCGAGGAAGTTCCAGCTTCGATCACTGCAGACGACCCTGTCCGCCTGTATCTCCGCGAAATTGGTTCTATACCGCTTTTGACGGCGGCTCAGGAAATCGAGTTGGCTCGCGCGATTGAGATGGGTGGAGCCACAGGTGCTATGGCGAAACGCAACCTGGTCAGAGCCAATTTGCGGCTTGTAGTCTCGATTGCGAAAAAATATTTGGGTCGTGGCATGCAGTTTCTCGATCTGATCCAGGAAGGAAACCTGGGTCTAATGCGCGCTTCCGACAAATTCGATTATCAACGTGGTTTTAAATTCAGCACCTACGCGACCTGGTGGATTCGCCAGGCGATCACGCGCGCCATTGCTGATCAGGCACGGACAATCCGTATCCCCGTGCACATGATTGAAACCATCAATAAACTCAAAAAGGCACAACGCAAGCTTTCTCAAGATCTCGGTCGCAAGCCCACCGAAGAGGAGGTCGCCGCCTCGATGGAAATTACCGTTGCTCGTTTGCGCGAGATTCAAAAGATTGCGCAAGAACCGATTTCGCTTGAGACACCAGTCGGTAAAGAGGAAGACAGCAACATTGGTGACTTCGTCGAAGACACTGATGCGAAGACGCCTTCGGCGAATGTCACTCAAAAAATGCTGCGTGAAGAAATTATTGAAGTAATGGCTGGGCTTGGTCCGCGCGAGCGTGACGTGCTTCGCCTGCGATTCGGTCTCGATGACGGAAGGACCAGAACTCTTGAAGAAGTTGGCCAGCTCTTCGGGGTCACGAGAGAACGCGTTCGCCAGATTGAGGCAAAGGCCTTGCGAAAACTGCGTCATCCTGGGCGTTCCCGACGATTGCGCGAATACATGGACGAAGACGACGATTAAGAAGCCGGCTTGCTTCGGGGTCAAGCGTGCCGTACGTTGAAGCGGCGGTACCATTGGTGGGTATTCGTAGCCGTTTGAGATGAAACTTACTCCACTTTGGAAGACGCTCCGAGGTCGAAACTTGCGGCACTTGGAAACGAACTTGCCCGTCACTTGGAAACAAGCCTTGCTGCCTCCATTCTGATATGCAGTCGATATGCTCATAAATGCTGCGTTACAGAAGTTGTCATTTCCTTCAATGAACTTCTTGCAAGCCTTGCTCGTGACTGGTCATTGCGAGCATACGACCTGCTTTTCAAGCGGGTTCTCAAGATGCGAGTAATTTAGGGAATGCGGTACAATAGCGACCTTCGGTACCACGATTTGAAGTCAAGTGGTACTACTGGCGGTTTTCGATCTAACGAACTTATCGGGGAACTTTTCATGCGGTCGCATACTTTCCATTCCAAAAAGAAACTTACTAAAGCAACCTGGTTGCGGTTGTTTTTATCCGCGCAGTTTTTACTGTCAAGTTTCGCGATGCCACTACAGGCGGTTGCAGCGGACAATACCACTCTAGATTCAGCTGTAACATCTGGTTCTGCCGATCAGACCGCCGACGCGGTTAGCAGAGTGATCTCTGATACAGCGTCGGAACATTCTTTGCATGAGCCGGCGGACGAAAATCCGAGTGGTTGGGAAAGCGCCGCCAACGAACTCATTAATAGTTCTGAGAACGCGCTGAAGAGCACACCCGAAGAGGTTAATGAAACCGCATCCGGTGCCAAAACACAAGCGCCTGCCGCTGGTAATTCGCCTCTCGAAGTAGAGACACCGACCGCCAATGCGCCAGTCACGCCTGCTGTTTCCCCGACAGCATCTGCGACGACCGCAACAGGCACGCCGGTTGCTTCTCCTTCGAAACCTGCGCCGAGCGCGCCAGTAGCATCTTCCACTACGAGTGCTCCGTCAGTAAAAGCTGACGTACCTGAAGTTTCAACAGAAACGAAACCGGCTACCGACGCTTCACCAATTCCTGGACCTTCAACGGAATCGGCTGCAGGAACTGAAACAGCCGCCACTCCCCAAGAAGAGCCGAACAAGCAAATCGCTGAGAAGACACCAATCGTCAGTGAGCCAGCTGAAGTTCGCGCTGATGGCGAGCGCGTCAATAAAGACGGCATCGGTGGGTTCATCGGAGACAATGGTGACGGCGAAGTCGCTCTTCTCGAGCATGGCTTCGTAGAACAAGGCGTTCGCGAGACTCTCGGTGAAGTTATCGTTATCGACAATGACGAAGCCGTAGAAACCGAGACGATTCCTTATGAGGAACTTCCGACCGACGACGGCAAGACGAAGATCGTCTCCGGTGCTCAATTTCCGGTCGTCATGGCTTCACAGTTGAACAGTAAGAACAACAAGAAGGGTGACACGCTTCAAGCTCGTCTGAAGTACGACCTCAAGATCGGCGATCGTTTAGTCGCTGAAAAAGGCGCGCTAGTAACCGGTCACATCAACTACAACTTGCCTGCTCGCTCCGTCATGCACTCGTTGGTAACTCCAAAACGCTGGTATAAAAATTCCGGCGTAATTGGTATCACTTTCGACGAAATCATCAACAGCAAGAAAGAGCACATCGCGCTTAACGCAAAACCTGCTCGTAAGTCGCGTATCGTCAGAAACAAAGCTGAAGGCCGCGAACTCGGTGTTAACGACGAAGGTCAAATCGTCGGACCCTGGGGACAACAGTTGAAGTACAAGGCTATCCGCGTTGGATTGAATTTCGCACTCGCTCCTGCTGGTGTATTCAGTTTCGGCGCTATGCCAGTCGCTCTCGGTGTCATTGGTGCTGTGAACCCGTCATTCGCGTTCATGAAACCAGTTGGTACCAACGTTCGTCACCGTCGGATCAAAGGCTTCGCTTGGGGCTTCTTGAGCGGCGTCCCGGGCAGCTGGATTATCGAAGACACTGTCACCAAAGGTCAGGAGTGCATCATCAAACCCGGCGACGAATTCCTTGTTGAACTCAAACAAGAATTCACCGGTGAGGCGCGCTCTGAAGCATCCATCATGCCTGGATCCAGTGCTAAGGTCCGTGGTCAGGTGTTGACCGAGCCCAAAGAGAAAAAGTCGAAGAAGAAATAGTTCAGAAGGGCTTTTCTAAGCACTGATCAATTCTGAAACGACCTGAAAAATCAAACGCGCAGTCCGAAAGGGCTGCGCGTTTTTCATCTAGTTCGGTATTAGGACTTGAGGCAATTGGACCTTTTAGTTCATGCCTTCTGGCGTATTAGACGATCGAGCATTCAGGTTGCTGAAGATGACGTGCTGATGTGTAACGGCTTGCAGGCGATCACAAGTCAGAAATCCTGTTGTTTGCGAGCGAATCTCTCAAAGTCTCTAATAGAACTTTGACCCGAAAGGCTATGGGACTGACAGCTAAGTCAGACCATCTATTTAGTAGGCTCCGACGTATGGACCAGGTCCGGCTCCGGCGATGGACGATGGGGCGTCAAGCTGAATTTGCAGAGGCGTTCCGGACGGGATGGTCACGTCTTTGCCTTTACGCAAGAGCAAGCTTTGTGCGACACCGGCGCCGCCACCAATGGCGGTGCCAGACCAGGCGCCTCTTCCAACGCCACCTCTTCCGCCAGCGATTGCACCAACTGCGGTGCCGAGGGCTGCGCCGACGCCGGCGCCCACTGCGCCTCTGCCGACGGCTTGAACGGTTTTGCCTTTCCAGGTCTCACCGACGAGCTCGCCATTGCCGTCTTTGTCATCGTATTTACCGATGCCACCGACGATATGCGCAACGATTGGTGTTTCGGTACCATCAGGAGTTCTAATTCTATTGAATTGAATTTCTAATTTGCCGGACATTCCAAGGTAGCCGCCTTTCTTAGCTTCCGAAACTTGACCGAGAAGCACTGAGCCAGCGGGAATTTGAGAGTCTCCAAGGATAACGGCTTGGGAAATGCCAGCTTGAATCATGTCGCCAGGACGCGCAACTTGAGTCGCGATCGATGTATTCAGCTGAGCCGGGATTACCAGTCCGGCGGGTGCGTAGGCCACACGTCCCTGTCTGTATCCGCGTTGAGGTGGGTTGTATCCTACGTTGCCCTGAGGAGCGGCGTATCCGCCTTGACCACCCTGAGGTGAGGCATAATTGTATGTTGCTGACGCACCGTATTGAGTCGGCTGCCCTTGTCCGTTGTTGCTGCCGAAATACTCGCCGTTACCACCTTGAGGCGGAGCACTCTGGGGTGGGGGGTTATTGGCTACAGGCGGCGCGCTACTTGCGTAGTCGCCGGAAAGTTGTGACACATAGCTCTGAACACTTGCCTGATCGCGGAGCGAGTTTCTCAAACCGTCTGCCCATCTACCAGCGAGAACAGCTGGAGTAGTGCCGTTTGCCTTCGCGCTGGCCGCATCCACCGTGATGACCTGATAGCCACCGAGAGTGATGACAGGCAGCCCTTTCACATACGTTATGTTGACAGAAGCTGGAGTGCGATCTTTGGCAGCTACGAGAGCGTTGTCGAGGTTTTGCTGGACTTGTTCAGCTCTGGCATCGGCTGACTCTGAGCCCGATCCGGCTATGTTCGTCATGACAGGGTGTCCTGCGAATCTGACGTCCGCAGCTAGCACTGCCAGTGGTGTCATGCATAAAATTTGACTGAGTACGAGCGCGCTTGCCACTGTGCGCTTGGAGATTGAAAATCTTTTGTTCGACTTCATGGTTTGTTCCCTATCGTCTCGACGTTGTGTCAGTGCGGGTCTTCAGTTGGATCCCAAGTCTATCCGTAGGACTCCACATTCACCGTTGCCCGCAATGCGAACTGGGCTTTATGACTATCAAAGTCTACCAATGTTCCCGATTACGTTTCTGAGAGTTTGATAAACCCAATATAGCTGCGCCGTCCGACGGTGGTCAAGCGGAGCGTCCCGGTTTATTCCGAAGTGTGATTAGAGGAAATTCCATATGTGCAGTTAATAATCTGCACACCCGAATCTTACGTGGGAAGCGTATAGTCGAATTGTGTGGAGTCGGAGAGAGAGAGAGAGAGAGAGAGAGCGGAGTATCGGTGGTAGGAACAGACTTTCTACGCGTCAGGCTTTGCTTATGGAGAGGCTTGCTTACTTGCAGATATTGCTTAGCGAGAGGTTTGCCCAAAGACAGACATCGCTTAGAAACAGACCTTGCTCCGGAAAAGGGCAACAGACATGACGATTGAATTACACGGCAAAAACGCATTGGTAACCGGGGCGAGTCGCGGAATCGGTCGTGCGATTGCTCTCGAATTAGCCGCTCTTGGCGCTCGCACGGCTCTGGTGGCGCGAAGCTCCAGCCTTCTCGAATCGCTGGCGAAGGAAATCAACGACAAAAATTCGGGCGATGCCATTTATAAAAGTTTGGACATCGAGAAAGAATCTTTTGCGCTGGAACTTGCGAAATGGCTGAAAGCAGAAGGCTTTCACGTGGATGTTCTTGTCAATAATGCGGGAATTTATTCTACCGACTACATATCGCTCGAGCATGCCGATGGCTGGGAAGTTTCAGATCCAGGCAATGACGACCTTTGGAAACGCACTATGGCTGTCAATCTCAATGCTCCATATATACTTGCAAAAGTTTTTGCTCCTGCGATGATCGAGCGTAAGTGGGGAAGGATAATCAATATCTCTTCTATATCTGGTCAAAAGGCGGAGGCTTACGGCACCGCGTATTCGGCGTCGAAATTTGGTTTAATCGGAGTGACGCAATCGCTCGCACTCGAGCTTGCCCGTCACGGTATAACCGTCAATTCTGTCTGTCCAGGCTGGGTTGAGACGGATATGGCTCAGGAGCAGATTAATGACCCGGAGTGGTGCCGGCTCAACGACATCAATCCGGAGGAATCGCTGGATATCGCGCGATTGTCGGTTCCGCAAATGCGGCTCATACAGCCGGATGAGGTGGCTGGATTAGTCGGTTATTTGTGTTCCGATCGCGCAAAAGGTATAACTGGACAAGCAATCAACATATGCGGAGGTCTTTCGATATCGTGATGGCAAACTTGGTTGAAATCGCCCGTAAGACTAACGAATGGACGGTCAAAAATGTGGACGGGATGGAGCTGATTTTTTCGCCCCGCCTGTCCGAACTCGATTTCGTGACGCATGCCTTCACGACCCGCCTGGGTGGTGAAACCAAAGCACCATTCGATTCGTTTAACCTGGGCGGCAGCGTCGGCGATGACGAGACCAAGCGTGATGCAATCAACAATCGTATGCGTTTATGCAACGCGCTTTCAGTCGACTTCTCCAATTTGTTTGTGCCGGGGCAGGTCCATTCTCGTAACGTGGAAATCGTCCGGGAGCGAGAGCACATGCCTGATTTGAAGGGTGTGGATGGTTTGTTGACTGAGAAAAATGCGACGCCTCTATTGCTGCACTTCGCAGATTGTGTGCCGGTTATGGTTGTTGAAACCAGGAAAAAACTGATAGGCATTTTTCACGCTGGTTGGCGAGGAACGGCTGCCAGCATTGTCAGTCATGGTGTTGAACGGATGGTTAAAGAAATGGGTGGTGATCCGCGTAACATGGTGGGCGCAGTCGGTCCGGCTATCGGCCCCTGTTGTTATCCGACGTCCGACGATGTTGCCAGGGCTTTGAGTGAAACTGTTTCGACCGGTCCCGACGGTCTGATTGGACGCAATGGAAATCAGCCTGCGCCTGATTTGAAGGCGTTTAATGCCCTTCAGCTACTGGAGTGCGGTGTCGAGCAAGTTGATGTTTCCAACTTTTGCACAGCATGCAATCCGGGTATGTTTTATTCACACCGGCAATCCGGTGGAACGACCGGTCGGCAAGGCGCAATGATTGCCCTACGCGGCGTTTAAGCGTAAGGCGTTGTATACAGGGGTTTCACGGCAGCCATGCGAGCCATCCAGAACATATTTAGAGCCAGGCGAAGCCTCTCAGGTTTAGTCGCCTGTATCTCGATATGCCTGGTGCAACTTGGATGCACTTACGCCAACACATTTCCCAGTAATGCCGCCGGCTGGGACGAGCGCGCCTGCGAGAAATATGAGCGAGAAGAGTACGATAAAGCAATCGAGGACTGGGACCAGGCGGTAAAGCTGGACGATGCAAATCCCGTTTATTGGTGGCGGCGCTCGCGTGCTTGCCGTCATGTAGGCCGCACTCAGCAAGCGGTCGACGACGCTACGCACGCTCTCGATCTTGCTTCTCCAAAGGATTCGCGCCGCCGGATGTTTTACCTCGACACGCGTGCCAAGGCTCTGATGAAGCTCGGCAAGTTCGAAGATGCGGCTAAGGATTTCGATGAGGCCGTAAAACTCGCCGAAGGGAAGTCAGACGTGGCGCCCATTTACATGGATCGAGGCGAGATGCACCTGGAGCTTGCGGACCCTAAGCTTGCTCTTGACGATTTTTCTGAGGCTATCAAATTGGTGCCCACCTGGGGACGTGCTTACTTCTTCCGCGCTAAGGCCTACGATGCGCTGGACGACCATGCCAATGCAGATAAGGACCGAAGCTCAGCGCGCCAGATGAATTTCGACGAGCTGTCTGACAAATACGAACCGCTGTCGATCCGCAGCACGATTTAGAAACAGGCAAATGTGATCGCGGCGTCGCACCGGCGCCTGGAAACCTGACAGTTTCCTGCAACAAAACGATGAAACAATCGTCTCAATCTGTCTTAGTGCGATGAGTTCGAAGTTTCAGGTGTCCCGTCCTAATCGACCGATGGGCGTCGTTGTAAAGTTTGTTGGCTGGTTTGTTTTCGACGCCGTTTTGGACGACAATATATAAGTATCGCTACAGGCTGGTTCTCTTCGTGTCTTTTCTCTCCACGCAAAGAATCTATTCCTCACCGGCACCCGAGCTTCTCAAAGCTTTGTTGCTTGGCGCGATCGCAATCATCAGGCGATCAAATTTTCCTTTTGCGGTGAAACCGTTTGTCGCTGTCGCGCTCAGCCTTCTGATGCTCATGCCGACTGCGCCTGCACTTGCGCAGAGCAGTTCTGCAACGATGCCCCCTACGGCACCGAAAATTGTCAAACCATCTGATCGCACAGATGCTGCGAAGCCACCTGCTAGTGTCGTTCAGGAACAGCATGCTCAGCTGGACAGCGTTCCCAAAAACTCCGCACACCCGTCTTCGGAGACTGGCGATAGGATTGCTCGACCCGGTCAGCTCCCTGCTGCTAGTGGAACTGGAAAAGACTCTGATCGAATAAACCGACCTTCCGATCCCTATAGAATTTCTCGACCTTCGAATACAAATACGCACTCGGGGACTTCGTCTTCAGCGAGTTCGTCAAGCCGTAGCGACTCATCCGGTAGCAAAGCGGGTCTAAGTTCGCTAGGCTCTAGTTCATCGAAAAGCAGCAGTTCATACAGCTCTTCAGGTGGAGGATTGAAAACTGCGCCGCCTATCGGCAAGAGTTCTTCTGGCTCAACTGCCACTGCGGGCGGTGCGTCGCAATCATCACCTGCTGATATGTATCCCGCGATTGGAAAACTCGAACAGCTGACATTCGGAACTTCCAAACCGGATTTGCAGATTGAGGAACGCCTGATTTCACTTGAATCCGCTGTGTTTGCAAAGACGTACCCCAATGATTCGTTGTTCGATCGTACCGAGCGCCTCAAGACTACCTTGCTCGGCAAAGCACCTTCTGCTGAACCGCCCGGTGGGATGGTCGATGATGGGCTTGGTCCACCTGAAGGATTCGTAGATAATCCGATGGCGAACAACAGCCCGGACCCTGCGGAGTTGGCTTATCTCGACGAGATTATCGACAATCCCGACAACTACAAAAAGACCAACAGAACCATTCTTGATGCGTATGCGCTGGAGCTGATCAATTACGAACGCCAGAGGCGAGCGCTTGGAGTGCTTCAACATAACCACCTGGCGCAGAAAATGGCGGACGAACAAATCCGCGATCTGGTCGAGCGCGGTGTTGTATCGCACAATAACGCTAAAGGCGATAATCCTGACAGGCGTTACACGTTGCTCGGCGGAGTCGATGCGGTCAACGAAACTCTTGCCATTCTAAGCACTGCCGATCTGAATACCTCGCATCTTTGTAAGGCAGCGGTCGCGAAGCTGCTCAAGCAGTTGCTGATGCAGCAAGATGATCGTGAAGCTCTATTGGCTCCGGAAGCCACTCATGTCGGCTACGCAATTGAGCCGATGAATCAGGGGGCTCAAATTATTTCATGCATCGAAGTTTTGACTAATCGCGGAATTATACATCCTGTGCCGAAAACAGCCCGCGTCGGTGACAAGATTGAGGTCGAGGGAACGGTCGATAGACCGTATGTGTTCGACCGAATCACGCTCGCGTGGGAAGGCGTAAGTGATCTGCCTCCGCAGGAAGAAAACAGTACGGAACCATTACCGTACTTCCCTCCGCTGGACTTCGTCGCTTACAAACAGAAGTCGGAGAAAGATCATTCGAAAGCGATTTTCGCTTTGAAAACTGCCGGTATGCTTGCCGCCATAGCTGGTGGCATGTTCGTTCCACCGGTTGCGCTCGCGGCGCCGCTAATCATGATGGCTGGACCGGATCCAGGTGAAGTGAAGCCGGTTTCCGATGTTCCGGTCAAAGGTGGCGTGAAGGTGACTGGTGACTCTTTCAGTTCTAAAGTAACCGTTAGCAACGACAGCAAAGAGGGGCTGTATTACTTGACGGTTTGGGCGAATATGGGCGCCGACGATAAGGCTGTCGCAATCAGCCGGCGGACAATTTTAGTGAAGAACGTTCACGATGAGGAGGATGTCGAAGGTAAGCTTTCGATTCCGAAGGATGAAAAGTCTGACACCAGGGGTGATGGCAGCTCGAAATCCAAAGATTCCGATTCCAAACCTGCGGATTCGAGCAACAAGCCCGTGGACATGAAAGAGAAACCGGGCGATTCCAGTTCAACGCCTGTCAGTTCCACTCCTTCGAGTCCATCAGCATCAAGTTTCGGAGCCTCAGGTTCCGCAGCATCGAGTTCCGCAGCGTCGAGTTCCGCAGCCTCGAGTTCCGCAGCATCAGGATCCGGACTCGTTAGTTCTCCACCTGTGGAAAAGCCTAATAGTCCTGGTCTTCAGGCACGTCCGGCTGAATTGAAGCCAGCGTTAAACGAGCCCTTCGAAATTGGCAAACCAGGCGATCCATTTGCTCCGGAGAAAAACGAATCCGAGAAGTCCAAAGTTAGTTCCAGCGATGGAGAACTTGATGCACAAGCGGAAATTCCGACCAGCCGCCAATCGCGCTACTCCTATTCCTCCGGCGATAAGTCTGACGACAGCTCAGATGAGCGAGACTGATTCCAATTGAGTAAACTGAGGTGGATCAACTTTCGCTTATGAAAATTGAGAGTCAAGAGAAAACTGCTAGAAATCAGTTGCTAAATGGGGTTAAACTCAAATCAAGTCCTCATGTCAGGAAAACAGAAACGCTTGAATAGAAAATATATCTCCTGGCTATGCGTGTTCGCGATCTTCTCAGGATTCGCAGAGCCTGCCGCTCTTGCTCAAGGCGAGCATAATACCGACTTGATTTTGATGCAGGGCGGAGGTCGTTCTCGAGCGCTGCAAGGGGGGGCGGGAGCCGCTACTCTACAGGGTGGAACTGATTCGACGACTCTACAGGGTGGAACCGGTTCGACAACACTGCAAGGCGGAACCGAAGGAATGATGATTGAGGGCGGCACGCAGGGGACCATGCTTCAGGGTGGTACCAAGCGCGATGGCGGTCCTGTAACAATTTTGTTTCTGCTCGATGCGTCGCGAAGCATGATAGAGAAGCTGGGCGGAGATAATCAAAAGATGGACGAAGCCAAGCGCGTTTTGCAGAATGCGTTAGGCCGAATCCCTAACGATGTAAATGTAGGTTTGCGAGTATTTGGGCAATTCATCGGCGGTGGTCTGGACTGCCAAGCCACAGCGCTTCTTGTTCCCCCCGGAACTAACAACCGCAGGACCATTTTGAACAAACTGCGAGATATTCGTCCGACCGGGATGACTCCGTTGACATATGCTCTTGCAAATGGTGCGGAGCGAGACCTCGCGCGTGTCCAGGGCAAGAAGACAATTATCTTGATTAGTGATGGAGAAAATACTTGTGGACCGGATCCCTGTAGTTACATACAAACGTTGCCATCCCGCGGAATTGCTCTCAAAGTGGACGTTTTGGGTCTGGATCTGAAAGGCGACAAATCCGCTAGAAATCAGCTTGACTGCATCGCCAAGTCGTCCGGTGGCAAATACTACGACGCCGACACAGCCGCGAAACTGGTCGAAAGTATTTCAAACAGCGTGAGTGCAGCCATCTCCGGTGTCGTCATCACGCCAGGTGCGGCGAAGACGATTATGAATCCTGCTACTCCCGAAGAGCTCACACCGATCGTGCCGGCCCAGAGCCTGGAGGACACGCTTCGAAATCCATCTGAGGCGGACGAAGATGACGTAAAGCAAGCTCCTCAAAGTAGAGGGACGAAAACAGCTCCCTTGCCCGCGCCACCAAGAAAACGGAACCATTAGATGAACCCTGTTTAGGGTCTCAACCAGGCAGCGATGCTACAATTGCGGCGCTTTACATCGCGCGAAATCATGCCGTCCAACGACAACCCCTCTTTGTTGAACACGCCAGCTCCTCACGGTGCTGACGGTGCTGGCGCAATATCGCAACCTGCTGTCTCTGACAGGAGCGTTCTCCTGGCGATGGTCGCGGGGATAGTAATTTTAGCTGGTATCGTATTCGGTGCGTTCCACAGCATCATTGATGCCGGATTTTTGCTTGATGATTACAAACATCTTGGACCCGCATATGGTGCTTGGACCGGCGACTACTCGGGAATTCTCAAAACCTTCACCGGAAACTGGAGCGGGCAAACTGACGGCTTGACGAGCTATCGACCAGGTACATCGATGTCGTTTGTCATCGACTACATGTTTACGGGTTTGAATGCGGCAGGCTATCACATCTCCAACCTGATCTCATACACCTTGACCGCATTTCTTTGTAGCGTAATCGCGTTTCAACTAACGGCGGAGCCCGTTGAGCAGAACAGCCGAAAGGTCCGTTACATCACCGCCCTCGCTGCAGGTGTGCTGTTTGCGCTCTATCCGATTCATGCTGAGTCTGTGGCGTGGATCATAGGTAGAGTGGATGTGCTCTGCACAATCTTTTACATGACCTCTGTCTGTCTCTATCTGCACAGTCGCAAGTCTGGTAGTCGCCTGGCTTACGTTATATCGCTGGCTTCGTTCATGATTGCTCTGGTTTGCAAAGAAATGGCAGTGACACTACCAGCGGTGATTGCCTGCGCGGAAATCTTACTTGCAGGACCGCTTGGATGGCAGAAAAAGAGCATTCGTGGGCGTTTGATTAGCATTGGTTCCTTCTTCCTTATTCTGGCAGCCTTCGGCATCTTTCGCACAATGTTGTTGGGAACTGTGGTCGGCGGATACGGCACTGATGGTATCAAAGGCTATCTCCGGTCGTTTAAAAACTTCCGTGATGCCGCGACGTTTCAGAAGATTCTGTTCGGCTTCAATGAGGAACAAGCCATTGCTCCGCAGCTCGTCAAGGCTGCTATGAGCGCCTGGCTTGTGTGCGGCATTGCTCTATTGACGCGACTTTTGCAGCCGCTCTCCAGGCTGCGAATCTTTGCATTCTTGCTTGCCTGGCTTGCTCTTTCAGTTATTCCAACGTTTCAGATATGGCACATCTTTCCAAACCTGGTAGGTAGCCGTTTATTCTTCTTGGGTTCCGCGGCGATGTGTATTCTCCTTGCCGTCGCTCTGGTGCCTTCGTTTAAATCGATTGGGCGCATCGGTTCATTCGCGGTTTTCAAACCGCTGACGTTTTCGCTGCAAGCGGCGTCCACTGCCGGGCTGGTAGCCCTAGCTTGTTGTTGGTATCTAGGGCTGCAGCATAACTTGTACGCCTGGCGTGAAGCGGGCCGGCAGATGCGAGGTATGGACACACAGTTGAAGAATGCAACGCGCTCCCTTTCAGAACCTGACTCAATCGTGCTCATCGATATTCCCCAGGATTTTTCCGGTTCAGGAATGATTGGTAGACCGGAATATCTTCGTTTGATGTTTACTAAACCTGTAGCAGATGCCGATTATGCCGACCGAATGGTTACATTGGCGCGGCCTGTTCCCGGCCCCTCCGAATACTTTTATCCGGGTGTACTTGCCTCCATATATGGTGATAAGCGAGCGGTAAACTGGTTTATCTGGTCGCGAGACGCCAGAGCATTCACTGATTGGAAGCCGCCAAATGGGGCGAAGTCGCTTGCCTTGAACGTAAGGTTGCCTGTTGAAAGTCCTAAAGCGCAAAAGTGCGAGTGGGTAGGAAAAAATGCGAACTTAGATCCACTTGCAATCGGATGCGTCGAACTTGAATTCGAAGCACCATCAATTACTGAAAATCTGGCGCGCTGTACTCGCCTTGTATGGCGCTCCGAGAAGCAACCGAAGAGTTGGATAGACTACAGCGAAGGACCATTTGCAGAAGCCGTCTCTGACGGCTCTCAGAAGCTTCTTTTCTTGCCCGGCAGATATCGGAGCTGGGGGCTAAACGGCACCATTGTCGACCTGGGAATCGAACTATACCCGGGCGATTACAAACCGGCGGTGCTCAAATCTGTCCGCAGTATACCGGCACCGTCGGTGATGCCGGTCCTAAATCTACAAGTTCATACTGCGACTGAGCCGACCGTTTCAAAACCGGCCTCTCTTGCCGATACCATCTTGCCATTGGTGGAAAAAGGCGACGGCGTAAGCGTTTCCTTCGACGCATCAAGCATAGAGTCAGCGAAAACGGTTTCACTCCTGGTGCTTAAAACAGATATCGCCGCCCCAGATTTGCCGACGAAGGTCTTGCCGGACGATCGAATTGTTTTGTTTAAAACCAACATCGACTCAACCAGGGGCACGTTCGAACTGCCGGGGGAGGCGCTGACTCCCGGGAAGCATCAAGTCGTTATTCTGGCGCGTAACGAGCGCGGTGAAGCAGCCGGATATACAAGCGAGCCGCGAACATTCTTTGTCGACGTCGCGGCTCGCTAATTGTTTTTCTTCTGAGCAGAAACCGTTTCGATACTAGCGCGAAATGGCGATTTACGTCGTTTCGTTTCGAGACTGGTTCGATCGCTTTTATCGCTGCGGGTGAATCTTACAGATTCGGGCTCGCCTTGGCGTTGTCGCTTATCTGAATTCTGTTCAAGCACTCAGTTGTGATGCGATCGCCGACATGACTGTACATGTCGTTCAAGTAGAACGGAACGCATCCAAATACGAGAGTTACCACTGCAAGAGAGGTAGCGACGAAACGTTCCGTCATGGTGGCGTCATAGAGATGACCCTTCCATTTCGGCTGTTCCGGACCGTAGAAGAGGCGCTTCAGGAGCCACAACATATAGCCGGCTGTCAGAACTACAGCCAGAGCGGATAGAACGATCCAGCCCTGCGTCCAGGCCCCATGCAGCGAGGATTGTGCCAGTGGTGAAGTGTACGCACCATAAAAGACCGTGACTTCACCGACGAATCCGGAGAGCGCCGGTAAGCCGAGGTTCGCCATGGTGGCAAACATCCAGAAGTAGAAGATAACCGGCATCTGATACGCCAGACCACCGCCAATCTCCGGTAATAGTCTTGTGTGGCAGCGCTCGTAGACGGTTCCGACCAGGAAGAAGAGCATTGCCGAGATGAATCCGTGGGAGATCATCTGGAAGATCGCACCGTTCACCGCCGCGTTAGACAGCGAGCCGATACCAAGCAAAATGAAGCCCATGTGCGAAATACTGGAGAACGCGATAACGCGCTTCATGTCCTTTTGCACGAGGCAAGCAATTGCTCCCCAGATAATATTGATGGCTCCCAGTGCAACCACCCACGGTGCGTACTCGGCGAAGAATGCGGGGAAGAAACCCATGCAAATTCTGACCAGACCGTAAGAGCCCATCTTGAGAAGCAATCCGGCTAGCATCATTGAGATGGGTGTTGGAGCCTCGACGTGAGCATCGGGCAACCATGTGTGGAATGGAACTGAAGGAAGTTTGATGATGAATGCGAGGAAGAAACCGAGACATGCGACGACTTGCGCATTGACCGGCAACGAATTTGTCGACGACGAAAGCATCGTCATATTGAAGGTTGCGGTCGCGGGATCCATTGCGATCAACTGAGTATATGTATAGAGCAAGGCTGCGAACATCAGCACGCCGCCGAAGAAGGTGTACAGCAAGAACTTCATTGCCGCGTAACCGCGACGCGGTCCACCCCAGATTGCGATCAAGAAGTACATCGGTACAAGTTCGAATTCGTACATGACGAAAAACTGAAGCAAGTCTTGCGACATGAAGACGCCGAGAATGGAGAACGTGAGGAGCATCACGTTGGCGTAGTAAAGCTTGACTCTTTGCTGAATCGCGTAACTTGCGTATACCGACATGAGAGTCACGAACGATGTCAGCATAACGAGCGCCATGCTGAAACCATCGACACCTATGTGGAATGCAACGGGAAACGGATGTGTCACCCAGGGGTGTGAACTAGCGAATTGCAGTCCCGCTTGCGTGCGGTCAAACTGCAGTCCGATGACTAGCGAAAGTGCAAGCATTACCCAGCTGAAAAACAGGGCTAATCCTCGTGCGTCTTTGTCTTCCTTCGTCGGATTGACCGCGATGATACCGGCTGCGAGCAGCGGTAGGAATAACAGGACTTTTAATAGCAGTGCGTTGTCCACAACGTCCCCTCGATCAAATTGAATCCATTAGAATCGTGCGGCCACAGTATAGCCACCACAGCCTCCGTCTATCCAGCGATTTTGACATTGGAAGAGGCACTTTGAAGAATTATTGAAATGAAAAATCTTTTCACTAGAGCTATATTCTTCTTGATTACCGGGATTGCAATGAGCAAAGTTTTCGGTGCGCGTTTAACTTTGAGTGTGATGCCATGAGATCAAAATTGGTTTTCAACCTAAACCATTACAACTACTTAGATCTAAACGCTGGTTTATCAAAGCTACATGGTTCACCGCGCGCAATGTATCATTAGCACCGGGTTTCGAACGTCCTTGTTGACGTTGAAAAGAGTGCCCGATTTAGTAATTGGAGACGATCTAAGTGAACTTTAGTCCAGAGTTTCTGACCGCGGCAGTTGATAGCGCCTGGCTGATCGTGGCGTTACCGTTTCTGGCGGGATTTCTCATCATAGGCAGCTTCCTGGTTGGCGGGATTCACATCGGCGACAAGCGTGTTTTCAAAACGCTCGCCATGCTCACCTCCATAGGAGCGGTGACCTGGGGATTCTTCCACTCAATCGTCATATTCGAGGCCTTGCGAATCAATCCGGCGCTGGCATATCAGCAGAACTGGGACTGGTTCACCTGTCAGAACTTCAAGCTCTCGGTCGGTTTTCTCGTCGACAACCTTGCGTGCATGATGCTCATTGTTGTCACGACCGTCAGTTTGTTCGTTCAGGTTTACACACACGGCTACATGCGGGAAGACCCCGGCTATGCCAGGTTCTACTCCTACCTATCTTTATTCACAGGCTCGATGTTGGGTCTGGTAGTCTCAACCAATATGTTCCAGATGTACGGATTCTGGGAATTGGTGGGCGTTTGCAGTTACCTTCTCATCGGCTACTGGTGGTATAAAAACTCCGCTGCTGCTGCTTGCATGAAAGCATTCGTCGTCAACCGTGTTGGTGACTTCATGTTCCTCGTCGGTATCTTAATGCTGTTGCTCGCTACCAAAGATTTCTGGTCGGGCGGCACCTGCATGGCATTCGTCGCGCAACCGGGAACCAGTGGAACCGACCTGGCCGGCGCTCTTCAGCATGCATTGCAGGCTGGAACCCTCAGACCTGAACTTGCACTCGCTGCAAGTTCGATGCCACTCATGGCCATCCTTATATTTGGTGGACCGATGGCGAAGTCCGCGCAATTCCCGTTGCACGTCTGGCTACCTGATGCAATGGAAGGCCCCACGCCAATTTCGGCACTCATCCACGCTGCAACAATGGTTGCTGCCGGTATCTATCTTGTCGCTCGCGCATATCCAGTCTTCCTCGCTCCCGATGGTGGCACGGATAGTATCGCGCTTGCGGTGGTGGCGACTATTGGAACCATCACAGCGGTTATGGCGGCAACGATTGCACTTAGCCAGAACGACATCAAACGCGTACTCGCCTGGTCGACCTGCTCGCAGCTTGGCTACATGATGGCGGCTCTTGGAGTTGGCGCATTTTCGGCTGGACTCTTCCACTTGTTCACTCACGCATTCTTCAAAGCTATGTTGTTCCTCGGTTCTGGTGCGGTGATCCTCGGATGCCACCACGAACAAGACATTCGCAAAATGGGCGGACTGAGCAAAGTAATGCCCTGGACCGGCGCGACATTCTTGATTGGTACCCTGGCTATCGCCGGTGTTCCTCCTCTGTCGGCCTGGTTCTCCAAAGATGAGATCGTTGCTGCTGCGATGCATTACAACCCTGGTATCGGCTGGGCGTTGATCATCACGGCGGGCTTGACCGCGTTCTATATGTTCCGCCTGTATTTCCTCGTGTTCACGGGGACCTACAGAGGTGACCATAAGGCGCACGAAGTCACTCCAGTCATGTGGTTGCCACTGGTATTCCTGGCGGTGCCATCCATGTTTGCCGGTGGCTTGCTCGGTTTCAACCAGGAAGCGTTCTTTGGCGCCGGCGGCGTCAATCCGTGGGCATCATTCGTCCACTTCCAGCACCCGCACGTTGAGAAAGTCGACAGCATGGTGATGGGCATATCTACAATCATCGCGCTCGGCGGAATTGCAGTCAGTTATCTCACGTACGTAACCAAGACCTTTGATTTCAACACGAAGTTGGTTGAGAGCCAGAATCCATTGTGGAAAATTTCGTACAACAAATGGTACTTCGACGACATCTATATGGCTTTTGTAAACAAAGGCGTGCTGCCACTCTTCGATAAATCGTGGAAGCTCGTCGATGGAATCATCGACAACATCGTCAACGGTATGAGTTTGATCACCAGTGCCTTTGGCGAAGTGCTCAAGTACACGCAGACAGGTAAAGGTCAGTACTACGCTCTCGTCATCTTTGCATGGGTGGCGCTGCTGACGTGGATTGTTTATCTGGCATATCCGTTAGCGTAAACCGAATTCAAGCGATCGTGGGTCGTTGGAAATCAACTGCTCATGACAGCTTCAGTGAAGTCGAGCGATAGCACCTAACAGGTCGAGCGACATCAAAGTTTAGTTTCAACGAACAAGCAAGGTTTGAAAGAAATGGCAAGCGATTCACATTCCACCGACCACGACCACGCAAGTCATGATCACGCTCACGGCGATCATGAACACGCCGATCATGCTCAAGGGGACCATGCCGACCTTCACCATCACGAGGGACCTCCGTTCCACACTGAAGTGGTGCCGGAGAAGAGCCTCGAAGACAAGGCATTAATGCTTGTTTTGACGATCGCTTTTGTCTTCCTTTCAGGGACGACGATTGATTGGTTCATGAATGTGAAATGGGACGGGCATCACGAAGCAGCCGAAGGTGCGCATGGAACCGTTCCAGCCGGTCATGAGGGTCAGCAGGGGCATGGCGCTCCTGCTGCGCACGAAACCGCTCCAGCTGGCGCTCCCAGTCACGAGGGTTCTCCGGAAGGCGCCGCTCCCGGTCACGAAGTCGCGCCAGTGACGGCTCCGGCGGCAGGCGCTCCAGCGGGTACGCCTACAACACCCGACACCGCAGGCACTCCGGGCAAAGGCGATGGCGCTCCGGCGAGCATTCCGGCGGAGAACCCGTCGGCTGTTCCTTCGAATCCCGCAGAAGCTCATCCGGAAGGCACTCCACCGGCAGCCTCCCACTAAAGTCAGCAGCTGGGGCGGTACGAGATAATCGCAATATTACTTATAGGTAGTTTCTTTGTTTTGACCTCAACTTGGCGAAACGATGATTGCCTGGATGTCCTTTCTACCTGCTTTTCGGTGAGGCGGAGACGGTTTTGCACCTAACTTTTGTTGCTCAAAATGGCTTCCTGATTAACATTCGCTTGCCATCTGATTAGTTGATTGTGTTATCGTTTAAGCCAGGCGAGCTCCCGCGAGTATGGGAGCGAGTAGCCGCGGGTCAAAGCGCCCATCGGCGCTCGGTCCAGCCGTTACAAACAGGCTGGTCAGAAAAAAGGGTTCAGTACAGGGAGAATTCCGTTAATGCACGAAGTCACAATCGGTATAGCTGGTGCCGCCGGTGATGGACTTGATAAGTCCGGCGATACGCTAGCGAGATCCTGCGGTCGGCTTGGTCTCTACGTCTACGCATATAACAGCTATCAGTCGATCATCCGGGGCGGTCATATTTGGCTCAAGGTCCGCATCGGCGAAGAGAAAGTTTATTGCCACGGCGACCAACTCAACGTTTTGGTTGCGTTAAACCAAGATTCCATCGAACGTCACGCTGGTGAAGTCCACCAGGGTGGCGCAATTGTTTTCAATGGCGACAGAATCAAGTGCGATCCGTCGCTGGTTCGCGAAGGCGTTCAAGTCCTCGCGCTGCCTATCAACGACATCACCAAGGACCTCAAAGAAAAGTACGGTCCAATCAAACCGATCATGCAAAACACCATTGCAATCGGCGCTGTAGCTTACCTCGCCGGAATCGGTTTGGAAGAGCCCAGCAAGGTATTGAATGACACGTTCGCTCACAAGGGTCAAGAAGTCATCGATTTGAACATCGGACTTCTCACTGCCGGTTATGAGTACGCGAAGGCTAACGCTAAAGTGGTCGCTGATGGCTGGACATTCTCGAAAAAGAGACGTCCGTTCGTTACCGGCAACGAAGCAATCGCGCTTGCTGCATATGCAGCGGGTTGCAAATTCTACTCCGCATATCCGATGACACCGGCTTCGACCATCCTTCACTGGATGGCTGCCAATCAAACCAAAACCGGCATCCTCGTCAAACAATGCGAAGACGAACTTTCCGTTATCAACATGGCAATCGGAGCCGGTATTGCCGGCGTTCGCTCCATGTGCGGAACCGCCGGTGGTGGCTTCGCGTTGATGACCGAAGCTGTCGGAATGGCAGGCATCATGGAAGTTCCGGTTATCTGCGTCGAAGTACAGCGCGGCGGCCCGTCGACCGGTCTGCCGACCAAGACGGAACAAGCCGACCTCTGGCAAGTTTATGGCGCCTCGCAAGGTGAATTCCCACGATTGATCGTTGCTCCGCGCGACATCGCTGATGCGTATGATTCAACCGTCGAAGCGTTCAACCTCGCTGATAAGTATCAATTGCCGGTATTGATGATTTCAGACTTGCTCCTCTCCGAGCACCCTGAGACCGTCGATCCTGAAGCATTCCCCGCAGAAGTTAAAATCGACCGCGGTGAAATCGTTGAGAAATGGGATGAGTCGCAAGGCAAGTACAAGCGATTCAAATTCACCGAATCCGGTGTCTCGCCCCGCGCGATTCCTGGAACGCCCAATACCCTCTACACCCACGCTTCTGACGATCATGATGAAGAAAGCATCTTGATCTCAGACATGTTCACAGCTCCTCCGGTTCGTCGCAAAATCATGGAGAAGCGCCAGCGCAAGATGGTGAACATGCTCAAGGAACTCAAAGCACCAGTGCTCGAAGGACCTGCGGATGCAGATGTCACGCTCGTTTGCTGGGGCTCGACCTCCGGTGTGGTTAAGGAAGCTGCCGAGCGCATGACCGCGCAAGGCACCAAGACCAACTTCCTCGTCATCAAGTACATCGCTCCTTTCCACACGAAAGAAGTAACTGAAATCTTGAGCAAAGCGAAGAAGAAAATCTCCGTTGAAGTCAACTTCACCAGCGTCATGGCCCGCTTCATCAGAATGGAAACCGGAATCGCGATGGACGGTCACGTCAATCGTTATGACGGTGAGCCGCTGGAGCCGCAAGGTGTCATCGACAGCGTCAAAGAGATTCTCGAAGGCAAGCAAAAGGACCTCGATGTTTCCGAAGCAGAAGCAAAAGAAATGGTCTATCACTACCTCCGCACTCACTCACTCGAAAAACTGCGTCCGGTCAAACTGACTCAAGAAGCAGCAAACGGAAAAGGCGAACCAACCTGGAACGTCGAAATCGCAGAGAGAGTCACCGGCAAGCCGGGAGCGACTATGGTAATCGGCACAAAGACCGGAACGACTCATTCGTTCACCAAAGCCGAGTAACGGTTTTTCAGTAGTTTTGTCCCCCTGATAATTAGAGGAACGAGGGAAAATGGCAACAGTTATAGAACTTCCAGTTGAAACGTATAAGGGAGCAGTCGACCCAGACTGGTGTCCCGGATGCGGCGACTTCGGTGTGCTTCGCTCTGTCCAAGAAGCTGCCGGACGTCTCGGTATCAAGCCGGAAAATCTGTTTGTAGTCAGCGGCATCGGTTGCTCGTCCAACTTGCCCGGCTTCATTCATGCCTACGGCATTCACAGCTTGCACGGCAGAGCCGTCCCGGTAGCAACCGGCGCTCACCTTGCAAACACCGACATGAAAACTGTCATCACCGGTGGTGACGGCGACGGATATGGTATCGGCGTAGGACACTTGCTCCACGCTATGCGACGTAACCTCGACGTAACCTACGTCGTCATGGATAACCAGATCTATGGTTTGACCACTGGTCAAACTTCACCGACGACCACCAAAGGTCACAAAACCAAATCGACACCGCAAGGCAATATCGAGTCGCCACTAAACCCACTCGCGCTTGCCATCACATCTGGTGCTACATATGTTGCACGCGGTTTCTCCGGCGAACCTAAACACCTCGTCGATACAATCGCTGGCGGTATGGCGCACAAAGGATTTGCGTTGATCGATGTGTTCTCGCCTTGCGTGACCTACAACAAGATCAACACCTACCCGTGGTTCAAAGAGCGCGTTTACAAGCTCGAAGAACAAAACTGGGATCCGAGTGATTTCTACAAATCAATCGAAAAATCCTACGAGTGGGGCGACACCATTCCGCTCGGCGTTCTCTACAAAACCGAAATGCCGACCTACGAAGATGGTGAACCGAACCTCCAGAAGGGCGCTCTCGTCAAAGCCAAACTCGGCGCTGACAAAAACGTCTTCAAGGAACTCGTAGAAGAAATGATCTAGTCTTCACGCGGGACTTTCGTTCCGGCTGGTATGGTCAGACCAATTCAGGTCGAACCCAACCGTGCTTGAATGAGATCCGAAGACTGATGCAAAAATTGTGGAAGGGCGGCTTCGGTCGCCCTTTCCCTTATCTTCGGAGCCGTCATCTATACGAAACGCCTTACGGCTTCATCTACTGCCAATAGGCATAAACAGCAGAAATTCACCGGGAAACTGCTTTGAATTTTGGGATAAGAGAGTCCATTTATCGCCCCGAAGTTCCCAACAGCTGACTCTACCGTACATTCGAGACTTGTCTAGAAATACTAGAAGCAACACTAAGAAGACCATGCGATATGTATTGCTGGAAGATAGCAATCCGACAAATGCCAGCGGTTATTTGAAGGTTCTCGTCCTCGAATGCATTTCACAAGGCGCTTCTTCACGTATGAAATAAGAGGAATTTGATGTTGTCATGGGTGAGTGCTACAGGATGCCATTCTGGCTCTGTTTATTCACTACTGCTGCGTTTTGGGGAATCTTGCTCACGCTGATAAACAAGCTCTAATCATTGCCTTTTGAAAGAAAAAATGCGAATATCACGATCTCAAGCTGGATTTGTCCTGTGGAAGGGGCGTCCGGATGACCATGAGAACCGCTCAGGGCGCTGATCGCTGTCAGCTCTGAGTGATGCGTGTATGACATGCGAAATGGGAGTAAATCGGCAATGATCGATCGTTCAGTCATTTCAAAGAAACATCCGGATGCTACAACTCCGACTAAAGAACAAGTAAGCACGCTGAAAATGAAAGTGCTTTCGTCCGATTCTGCCGAGCGGCCAATCGGGCATCGCATCAGTTCTGTCTTCAGAAACATCATGCACTACTGCACGTTTACTTCGGGCTCGATGAAGAATCAGTGCTCGTTGTACGGTCACCGCCTGGGTGCAAGAATCGTTGGCGAACAACACTTCTGTGCTGACTGTGGATGCAAGATCAAAGGACCAGAAGACTTACGCAAAGCAGCTCCTGCTCCTGGCTCAATCCGTAATTCGGGCGACGGCTCCTGGCGCTAGTAAGTTTTCACAGTCTTTTGCGGTAGGTGGGTGTCATGTGCCTGCCGTTTCTTCGTGCATGTTTAGTGATCCGTTAGCGGATATAATCCCTCAATGCAGGAAGGCGATCAGATAGAAAATGGACGCTACCGTGTCGAGAAGCTTCTCGGTCAGGGCGGTATGGGGCAGGTCTATCGTGGCGTCGATACGCTGCTCAACAAAACGGTCGCGATCAAAGTTCTATTTCCGAATACACCAGATGCGGTGATTAAGCGGTTTCACGCTGAAGCGGTTGCGCTGGCTGCCTTAAGTCATCCGAATATTTTGACTGTGCATCAGTTTGGCCAAGCCGAAAACGGTCAACTCTATCTCGTGATGGATTTCATCAAAGGCGAGTCACTTGCCACGATGATTGAAAAGCGCGGACCGCAGACGTTCTACGACGTCTTACCGATTTTTGAAAAGATCTGCCGAGGCCTGAGATATGCGCACAACAATGGAGTGTTGCATCGAGATATAAAACCGAGCAACGTGATGTTGTCTAACGACAAATCGCAAGAGGGCTCTGTGAAGCTCGTCGATTTTGGGTTGGCAAAAGTAGCAGACAAGGATTTTGAGCTGACGAAGACTGGCACTGCGATGGGTTCTCCACCGTATATGTCTCCTGAGGCTGTTCGTGGAACTGATTCGGACGAGCGGTCTGATATCTACAGTCTCGGTTGTACGTTTTTTGAAATGATGGTCGGTGTACCACCACTTGTCGGCGACAACCCCCTGCATACGATGATGGCTCATCTGCACCGCTTGCCACCAACGCTTGCAGAGGCAAGCGGCAAGCGGTTTGATGAAGAAGTGGAGTTGTTTGTTCAGAAGTGTATTAAAAAGGATCCGAAAGATCGTTTTCAAAACATGGATGCGTTGATCAAGGGTCTCAACGAAGTCAAAGCCGCTCTACAAAGTAAAAAGGAAACGTCGCTGGGCGCGCTCGCCTCCGGTGTCTACGCTTCCGGCTCTTTCCTCGCGAATAAGGTGTTTAGCGCCGACCGCAAGATTCTTGGTATCGGAAGTGTTTTGGCTGTCGTAATTCTCGGATGTGTAGGTCTGGCTATATTTGCAATCTGCTCCTGGAAAGAGCCGGAGCCTGTCGTGCCGCTTGATGATGCTCTTGTTCAGCTAGGTCAGGCCGTTGAAAAGCCGGAAACACGCCAGCGGATGTTAGAGCAGACTGATACCACCGAAGGTGGCGTCTCCATTATTGACAGTTCTTTTTGTGCGGACAAAACGTGTTTCATTGCCGGTCGAATACCTGATGAAGAGCTGATGAAGGCAGTCGATAAACACCGCGATATGAAGTCGTTTAAACTCTCGGAACTTAGTTGTAGCGACAATTGTATAAAAAGCATTCTTGCGCTGCCTGACATTGAGTGCCTGCAAATTTCGGAGATGGAACTCAAGCCGTTCATGCGAGATGCGATTGTCCGCATGCCGAAACTTCACAATCTCAGGTTTTACAAAACAGGTGATTTGCCTGTTGGTTTCATAGAAAAATTCGGCACGACAGGAGGGGCGGCTTTGATTGACAGAGCCGTTTCGACAGGTAGAGCAGACACGGCAGGCCGGGCGGGGCCGATTGTCAGAGCAGGTTCGACGGATAAAGCGGACTCAGCAGAAAAGATAAGCTCCTTACAATTGACTGGACTCGAATTCGAACCGGGAAAGAATTACCCGCATCCCGGCTCAGCGCTCGCCAGAATCAAATCACTGTCGTTGCTGATTTTGTATGATTGCAAGTTGAGTCGCGCTGATGTTCGAGAAATTGCCAGCGGTTTGCATCTCAATATATTCGGCTTGATAGGCGGCGAAATTGCCGATGATGAATTTGCCGATCTCAAGTTGGCATCACGCTGTACCGCTTTGACACTTGTCGATGTTGACCTGAAGCCTCGTCATTTTTCGGATATAGCGCAGATGCCGATGCTTGCGTTCCTTGACTTGCACGGCACCAACACCACCGACGAAGACCTGCGCAACTTCCGTCATTGCGGCAGTCTCAAGCGTTTGATCTTAAACGGTACAAAGGTGAGTGAAACTGGAGTTGCCGTTCTGCGCGCATCTCGTCCGGACACAGAGATTACCTTCGGCGACACGTCGCCGGCGTTCAAGGAACTGTACTGAAGTTATCGTCATCTGAACTGCTGGACTTTGAGACCGCTGAATTCTAAACGCTAACCGTTTCACTCCAAATTTCAAATTCCAAATTCCGAATTCCGAAGTCCGGACTCCGGACTCCAGACCTCTCAACCAGGTCTAGTATGACAAAGAGCCCTTCCTCCTTTCTGCTACAATCAATACACACCGGACAACCTTGTTTATTCTGGGCAGAATCTGTTTGCGCATTTTGAAACCGGAGTCTTTATTGCATGCAAGAAGGCGATGTAATTGAAGGACGATATCGAGTAGAGAAAAAACTTGGACAGGGCGGAATGGGCATGGTCTTCCGCGGTCATGACCTTCGCAACAACAAGGCCGTTGCGATAAAATCGCTATTCCCAAATACACCGGACATCGTGATCAAGCGTTTTCACGCTGAAGCAATTGCGCTGGGAGCGTTGAATCATCCCAACATCATGACCGTCCAACATTTTGGACAGGGAAAGGATGACGGTCAGCTCTACCTCGTCATGGATTTGATCAAAGGCGACAGTCTGAACACCATGATTGAAAAGCGCGGACCACAAACCTTTTTTGACGTTCTTCCGATTTTTGAGCGAATCTGTCGAGGGCTTCGATATGCGCATATGAAGGGCGTTTTGCACCGAGATATCAAACCGAGTAACGTCATGATGTCTAGCGATCGGAGCAAAGATGATTCGGTAAAACTCGTCGATTTCGGCCTGGCTAAATATGCGGACAAAGAGCAAGAGTTAACGAAGACCGGTGCTGCAATGGGTTCTCCCCCGTACATGAGTCCGGAAGCCGTTTACGGAAAACAGACAGACGAACGCTCTGATATCTACAGCTTAGGATGCACGTTGTTTGAGATGATCGCCGGACGCCCTCCATTTACCGGTGAGATGCCATTTCACGTCATGATGGCGCATGTAAACAAGCTAGCTCCTACAATCTCGGAGGTTTCCGGCAAAGAGTGCGAGGAAGAAGTCGAAGCATTCGTCGCGAAATGCATTAAGAAAGATCCCAACGATCGTTTTCAAAATATGGACGATCTGATCAAAGCACTCGAGAAAGTGAAAACGACGCTGACGGACAAAAAGCGCGCATCAGAGGGTATTTTAGCCTCTGGAATATATGCTTCAGGAGCATTCATTGCTGAGCGCAAACGTCAGGCTGATGAATGGTTGAAGAGAAATACTAAGCTCGCGTCTATCATTGGCGCTGTGCTTATCCTTGGAACTGGCGGTGTGATCGGTTATCAAAACTGGCTGGACAGTCAGGCGAAAAATGACGTTCAGGAGGGCTTTTCCGCGGTCTCAGACGCAATAGCTAAGCCGGAAAACGAAGAACTGATTTTGGACATGACCGAAGGGAAGGCCACTTATGACGCCGGTGCGTACCTTATCAAAGATAAGAGCTCTCGTTTTGATTCTTGCCTGCTATCTGGAGAAATGAACTTGGAGCAGGTTAAACAAGCCGTCGAGCCGTACAAGAAAATGAAGGTCTTCCAGTTTGAACAGTTGGAAGTCGACGATGAGTGCTACAAATACATTCTTGGCTTGGGTATGGAAAAGATTGTTCTATATAACACTAAACTGACACCAAGTTTGTTGGAGCAAATTGGTAAAACCAAGAGCATCAATCATCTACAGATTTTAAAGTGCGACAATATCCCGCAAGGCGTATTGGATGGACTGGCGAAATCTACGTCGATCAGCAACGTTGAACTTGAGTGCGGCTTTGAATATAAAAATGTCGGCAACGTCCTGGGCCGCATGAAACAACTGCTCGCCATCGTTTTTTTGAATACTTCGCTTTCGGAGTCCGATATAACCAGCATTGTTCGCGGAGTAAACCTGGGTTGGTTGTCGCTCAAGCATTGCAAGCTGGAGCCGGATGCATTGACGAATATCAAAGATGCGAAAATTTGCAGGCTTCTAGAATTTCCTGATACCGGCCTGACTGTCGAGCAATTGGCTCAGATTGGACAGGTGCCTCATCTATACTCTCTGAACCTTCACCGAACCGGCACCACTGACGATGGACTGCCAGGTCTATACGGCTCGCGTGAGTTGAATAATATCAATTTGACGAAAAATAATGTGTCACCGGATGCGGTGGCGCGCATGAAAGAAAACATGCCAAAACTGAAAGAAGTAATTCTAGGTAAAATTGTTCGCGATGAAGCGTTTTAGTCGCCGTTTTGATGCAACCCGCTGTAGAGGGACGAAAGCGGATTTCCTTCCAGGTTGACCTGGTTGTGAAATGTGTCGCCGAAGTGCCACGCTGGAGACTCGAAGACAGCATTGTCTCTAATTATGCGTTTGACGCTAAACATCTCGAGAACATTTAGCCGCGGTGCGTTCGCTTTTGCCAGTTCGATCATTTTTGCTAGAGCTGCTTCTCGGCAGTCTGTTGCGGCGACCCCGAGCTCGCTGAGGGCGCGCAGAGTTGCCGAGGTCAGGGCTACGAATCGAACGCTAGCAAAGTCGGTTTCGATTCTGCGACAGATTAGTTCGGTAGATTCAGGATCCAGGCAGCGAGCGCGAATATCGTCCTTGAAGTTTTTCAGCCAGGCGATTCTTGGTGCGATCTCGAAAGCGTGCTCGTCAAGCACCGCCTTTGTCCAGAGCCAGAAAACTATGTCAGATGCGTGCGCTACGTCATCGTCAGTTATTTTTTGAATTGGAGCATTGAAACACTGCATCGCAAGTTCCACTCCAAGTATATCGATTGCGTTCAATAGCGCCTGCTGGAAAGAGTTTTCGTCGCTCAATCCCTTGTAGAGAAGGTCGGTATTCACGCTCTCGATGTTCTGGCAGGCGCGTGACACCAGAATCTGTTCGATTGCTAAAACCGGGTCAGCTGCGTGCTCTGTGAGGGTCTCTGTGAGTTTGCATAGATTCTTCCACGGCTTGCTGAAATTTCCTTCCAGTTCGAAGGCACCATAGATTTTCGCCCAACTGCCCGCATACCGCAAAGACTGAGCGGCGCAATTTCTCATATCGTCTGGGGTAGTTTGAATTCGAGAATTGTTGAATAGCGCTACAATAAGCTCTGACAGCGAGACCATGACCTTCTGCGAATCATTGGCGCTTAAGATCATGTTGCTGAACTCGATTAGTTTTAATAGCGCACGCAGAACCTCCGGATCCTTTTCACTGCCTCTGCGAGATATGGCAGTGAGAAGCTCGCATAGTAGTCTGTACATCTCCTGCAGACCGGTTACGCCGCCGTAGACCTCCACAGCCTCGAATCGCTTTGCTTGGGCGCCGGCAACTTGAGCTGCCAGCAGGCAGTAGTTATCTGTTTGATTTTTAGGATGGACGTAAACCGAACAGGCAGCTAACTTCAACAAATTTAGAAGCTCCAGAACTCGCTCGCGTTTATACTTTGTCGTCTGGGCCTCGCGGACGGAAAGGAAGCAGGCCAAGGCTTCTTCATACTCGCAGTTTTGAAAGTGCTTTTCACCAAGGTTCGTTTGCATTGACGCCCAAATCGAAGGTGTTGCAGAACGAATCACCTTGTGAAAAACCGACTTCGCTTTTTGCTTTGCTGTCTGTTTTTGCGGCTTCTTTGCGCTCTTACGCTGCTGAACGTAACTGAGATCTTCTGTCTGCGAAGAATCTTGGCGAATCTCCTCTTGCAGTTGGCGATTGTCACTTTGCACATCCCTGTACAGGTCCCAGGAATCAGGCTTTTCAGCAGGCAAATTGGCAAGTTCTTCTTTCGTCGCATTCAAAGCGGGAACCAGATGTGGTGGTAGCCACAGCATCCGCTGAAGAACTGTCGCGGATTCTCTTACGTGGTGCGACTCGTGCGAAAGCAATGTCGCAAAAAGGTTGGAGCTTTCGGGGCGAAGCAAATCAGCTCTTTTGAAGAGTATGCAGTCATCCGCCCCGTCAAACTGTTCGAATAAACCAGGGTCGTAACAAAGAGCTGTCAATGAAGCATAAATCAGCCAAGACGAGAAATTGTCCACGCTAACGTCAAAGTAGTAATCGTCTCGCATTGGATGCTGATAGTTGGGATGCCCAAACTCTAAACTTAGCTGACCATTAAGCTCCGGGACGAAGAATGCATCATAGTCTACAAGCCGCAGACCTTCGCCGCTTACAATTATATTGCCGTGCTGTAAGTCACCATGTGCGATACCAGCTGTTTCAAGAGACATACTGAGCTCGTAAAAGGCATTTCGAAGAGCCAGCATTTTTGCGCCGTCGCGATAATTTTTTGCCACATATGTGTCCATGGTGGGCCCGTCAATCCATGGCATCTTCACTATCGGATACCATTGACCGGAAACTTTGATTCCTTGCTCTATGAAATCGAAAGCGACCGTGCAATCCAGGTCGTCGAACTGCACGAATTTACTGATACTCAGATACCGCTCTTTCTGCTCTGTGCGGAAAGTTAGAAAGCATCGCACGGCCCAGACTCCGCCTGGTGATTTGATTTTGTAGACACTGGCAAACGTTCCACTTGCTGAACGTGGTAGACCTATCGGCGTGGTTTCAACTTTGCCGGTTCGCAGATCGCTGTCTTCAAAGCAAATATGCGGATTTTGAATTGTCTCGTTGTAGTCCTGGGGCGTCGGCCACAGTTGAGGATGATTTATCACGACCGTTTCAACCGCTTTCTAACTACCCGTACTCTATAAATAGACGAAAGGGGAACGGTTTTGTCGTTTTGAAAGGATCGTTTTATTTTTGATCGGCGGCAGGTTTGGGTGCCTGGTAGTGAGTGAGTTCCAGTCCGTGACTCATTTTCAGACTCTCGACCAGTTGGAATTCCGGTGGTATGAACGCTGTGACGGTCGAGCCTTGCTGAGCTGTAAGCAACCAGAAACTGTAGCGACCTTTAAGTATCGCGTAAACTTGCTGGTTGCCTAGCAGAGGACCGGTACCGACTTGCATTCTAGGCGTTTTCAGATATCGGTCAATGCAAATCAGATTGTAGTGCGGACTAATGAAAAGAACGTCTGTTGGCGGCACCTTCTCTTCGATTTTGACTGCCATCTGCTTCCAGGGTTCGCGTTGTGGAACAGTATGCGCGTAGGTGTAATTAACTAGCGTGAAGAGTACATGTGCCACCACGAACCATTTGAGTTTGCCACCGTTTTCAACGAGATAGCGAGCTCCGCAGCCTGCCAGAATGAAAACTGCTGGCGCTGTTCCCATCAGATAGCGCGTAACTTCGATGGTTTTTCTCGATTCAGCGATGTCACTTGCTAACGCGATGAGCGCGGGAACCAGAGCCCAGCACCATACAAAAAACATTGCGTTGGACCGGTCCTTAGACTGTATGCCATCAGTTTCAACCGCTGTGTTTGAAACTGTTTCCGGCTCGAGCTGCTCGGTTTTCGAGCCTTTCCTGGCTGTCAGTTTGGCGACGATTGCGTTTCTAATTTTGCTTGGGAAACTGATAAATGCAGCCGTGGCTAAGAGCACTGCACTGGTTCCATACAATGGCGCAGCGTAAGCGACGATGCGCCCGCCGCCCATGAAATTTATCCAGTTCAACACGATTTTGAACGCGCCCTTTAGCGACCAGAAAATCCCGGAGTCGCGCGTAACATAGAAATTGCCTCGTTTTCCTGCGGACTGCCGGAAGAGATCAAACCAGGGCAGCCAGAAAAGGCAGACCAGAGCCCAGGCAATTCCAAGTTGAAACAGCATCCCGAAGTTTCTTTTGCTAATACTGTATGCGGTGCCAAACAGTCCCTGGAAAAGAACCACATACAAGCCGGTATAGTGCGTGTTTATCAATGCGGCCGTCGATATGCTGTAGAGCAGAGTTAGACCTATGCGGCGCGCAATTGTGGCGTTATTGCCCAGGGCGTCGATGAGAAAGAAGAGGCTCAATCCGGATGCCGCAGATGTGAGTGTAACCAAACCATACATGCGCGCTTCTTGCGCGTACGTTATATCAAAGGGCGAAAACGCATGGATGACCAGCGTGAAGAAGGCCACCTTCGGACCGAGCAATTTTCTCGTTCCAAAATAAAGCACCGCAAGTGATGCTACTGAAATTAACGCGGATAGACTTCTGACCGCGAAATCATCTGTGCCGAATACAGTCATCCACCTGTTCAACAGCAAAAAATACAGCGGTGGGCACAGGGGGTCGACGTTTCTGAAGTTCGTCAGCAATTGCTGAGGACTTCCCGGCGCTCCTAGAGAATAGATAAACGGCTCAGGTCGGAGAATCTCGAGTTCATTAGGCGCAACGCCGATGGCGTCCACCATTGTTTGATAGGCTTCATCGAGCCACATGCTGTCGAAAGTTAGACCGTTAAATCGGAGTCCGATCGCGATTATGAAGACTACAATCACGGCTGTTATGCCGTCGAATGCTTTCTTCTTCGAATCCGGTCTGTTGACCTGTGTCGCGTTTGCGGAGCTTGTTTCCATCGTATGCTATTTGTTGACGTTCTCGTAAAGCTTTCCAGCAGCGTAGGGCACCGTCAGCGGTCCTGTTTGCGATTCGCCATTGATGATGATTTTGAACGCGACTGGATCCTTGAAAGTGTCTTCCAGCGTTTTTACGGATTCCAGTTCATATCCTGGTGTTCTGTACCAGCCCCAGTTGCCGATTTTCTTTACGCTGACCAGAGGGCATGGTGCTGTCGCTTTTAGCGCTTCCAATTCCGAATCTCTAACGAGTATCGCTTGTTGAACATATGGATACACGTTCTCCTTGCCTGCTGGAGCGGGCTTGACCGGCAGAAGCTGGTGACCATGGAAGAATGTATCGACCGGTTTCTGCGCGTAATACATCGATGACGGCATGAAGTTTCCGTACATCGCAATTTTGTCAGGGCTCTTTCCAGCTTCAAGCGAAATGGCTTTGAGGTTACCTTGAGTTTTGTTCACAGCTAAGTCAAAAGTGATTGGTGTGCCAATCGCTAGAGCCACTGCGGTCGTGACTGCAAGCCATTTAGCCGACCTTTCCATCTGACCCTGGCGAAGGGTCAACAACTGTTTTACTCCGCCGATTGCAAAGACGATTCCTATGGCAACCACCAGAGCCCGCACCACAGGTGATGCTTCTGTATATTTTACGGCGAAGAATATTGATGCAGGCAGAGCTGCCACGCCGGCAATTGCGAAAACCCAGGTAGTAAGGCCCAGCCAGAATTTCGCAGGCTTGTCGAGATTGTTATAGCCTTTTACCATCCAATTATCGACCAGAGCTGCCACCAGCAATGATGCCGGTGCAATGAACGGAAGTATGTACGTCGCGAGCTGTGTCTTCGAGATACTGAAGAAGGCGAAGGTCGTCAAACTCCACGATGCTATCAATATCAATGCGCGCGCTTGACCGTCGTCTGCAGCACGTCTTCTGACGCTCGACGCTAGTTGCAGCAATGATGTGAGAACATTACTTCCCTGAGTGTTTGTTGATGCTGAACTCGTTGCGTATGAAACCGGCGATTTATCGCCGACAATTGCGTTCCACATCGCTGGAATGAGAAGCGTGATCCAGGGGAAGAAGCCATAACCAAGCACACTGAGGTAGAACCAGTAGCGCACCGTTCCAAAATTTGTGCGGCCCTGAAAGCGAGCAAGGTTTTCATACCAGAAAAACACTTTCAGGAATAAACCATCGGTCGCCATTGAAACAGCTATATGCCAGGGAAGCACCACGGCTAGAAAGATGGCGATGCCGGCAAGCGGTTTCAGTTCCAAAATCCAGTTTTTCAGATTCGCAAATGATGGTCGTGACACCACCAGAAACGCAAACATTCCTGCACCATAAAGAATTAGAGTCGCTGGTCCTTTGGCTAGTACTCCTAATCCTAGAGAGCCGTAAATAGCTAACCACGCCCATTTTGACCGTTTTGCAATTGTGAGCGCTGTCGCGAAAACGGCCACGTTCAAGAAAAAGGTAAAGACAATGTCGATTGACGACTTGCGTGAAACCAGTAAGAGCAGAGGAGAGGTTGCACAAATGATACCGGCTATGAAGCCTGCGCGTTGGGATAATAACCGCTTTCCGAACCAATAAGTGGCGAGTACAAGTGCGGTAGAGAGAAGCGCGAAAGGCAGGCGGGCGGAGAATTCCGACAGTCCGAACATTTTGTATGATGCTGCGATAAGCCAAAAGTTCAGGATCGGTTTTGAAAAATAGATTTGATAGTTGAGGTGTGGCGTTATGTAATCGCCGAGCTGAAGCATTTCGCGGCAAGCTTCAACATAATAGGCTTCAGATGGGTCGATGAATGGGAAATCGCCCAAGCCTATGAAATACAGGAAGATGCAAACCGTGGTGAGGGCACCGCAAGCGAGCAAATCTCGGCGGGCGTTTTGATTGTTATTCGAGTTCGGTTTTTCCAATTGCGTTTTCACGCCTTCCGACTTTAAAGCTACCGTCAATGAGGTGACCTCTTTTTTGCCGGGATCTCCGGCGACCATTCGACGACTTTCTGAGGCTTGCTTAACATTAGTCTCGGTTTAGAAAAGCCTGGACCTGACAGCCGCTCGATGTATTATCCGGCATCGCCTTCTGAGCTGGATGAACAAATCTCAAGAGCAGGATGAAAAGATCCCAAGGTGTAAGATTTTGAGCTCCGGGGAGGCAATAATGGGCGCATGTCGAATAACGCCTTTCAGGTTGAAACCACTTCCGCAAACAACGTCGCTGACGCGAACCCGACGGTTCGCGCCGAAACCGACGCGACAATCAGTTTTGAGCCGATGACGAACGAAGCCAAACAACCAGAGCTGTCAGTTGTGATACCGGTTCTTAACGAAGAGGACAATATCCATCCGCTATATGACAAATTGCTAATGGCGATGGACAAGGTAGGCAGGAGCTTCGAGCTCATCTTTATAGATGATGGATCGCGTGATGCCTCCTTTACTCACCTCTCGGGATTGGCCGCTCGCGACCCGCGCGTCAAAGTGGTTAAGTTCGTCCGCAATTTTGGTCAAACAGCCGCGCTGTCGGCAGGTATCGATCACTCGACCGGCAAAATCATCATTCCTATGGATGCCGATTTGCAAAATGACCCTGTCGATATTACTCGCCTTCTCGAGAAAATGGATGAAGGTTTCGACGTGGTGAGCGGCTGGCGTAAAGACCGTCAGGATGAGCTCTGGACACGACTCATTCCATCGTGGACGGCCAACAAAATTATTTCTGTGATCAGTCAAGTTCCGCTGCATGATTATGGCTGTTCGCTAAAAGCGTATCGCCGTGAAGTGATCAAAGACGTTCGACTGTATGGCGAAATGCATCGCTTCGTGCCCATTTACGCCACATGGCTCGGAGCGAAAGTTGCCGAAATCCCGGTGACGCACCACGCCCGTCAATTTGGTCAATCGAAATATGGTTTGTCGAGAACTTTCAAAGTCGTCCTCGATTTGATCACCGTGAAGTTTATGTCGACTTACTTCACTAAACCAATTTATGTTTTCGGCACGGCCGGATTCTTGATGCTCGGCATGTCGACTGCGGCATTCGTCTGGATGCTGGCACTAAAATTTGTTTTCCACACACATACTTTCATCGAGACACCACTGCCGGTGCTGACGGCGATGTTCCTCATCGTCGGAATTCAATTTATATTGATGGGCTTGCTGGCGGAAATTTTGATGCGAACTTACCACGAGTCCCAGGACAAGCGCATTTACGTTGTCGATAAGAAACTAAATGTCGCGCCTGAGACGGCGAGGTGAATCGAGGATAAAACTCGCCGACAAAAGTACGCGAGTGGTGAAGGGGAACCGGAGTCAGTAAGGATTCTAAATGCGAGTCACTGGAAAACGAGTTTTGGTTACAGGAGGAGCCGGTTTCATCGGCAGCCACCTGGTCGAAAGACTGCTAAAAAACGGCAATGATGTAACCGTTCTCGATAACTTCAATGATTTCTACGATGTCGGCATCAAGCGCGAAAACGTCGCGCCATTTGTCGTGTATCCGAATTTCCGTTTGATCGAAGGCGATATTCGCAGCCCCGTCGATTTGCAAGAAACCTTTGATGGACCGCCTTTTGACGTAGTCGTTCATCTTGCAGCAATGGCGGGTGTTCGTCCCTCGATTGCTGAGCCTGCTACATATATGGATGTGAACATCCTCGGTACGCAGCGTCTGTTAGACAAACTCATTCCTACCGCAGATCACACATTGATGATCTTCGGCTCTTCCAGCTCGGTCTATGGAGAGCGCGTCGCTGAGCGCTTTTCGGAAACAGACCCGACCGATCGTCCCTTGTCACCTTACGCTGCATCTAAAATTGCAGGCGAAATGGTTTGCCATGCTTTTAGAAATGGAACTGGTTTAAACGTAGTCGCCCTGCGCTTCTTCACAGTGTACGGACCTCGTCAAAGACCGGACCTTGCAATACATAAGTTCTGCAAACTGATTGATGATGGAAGACCGATTGAAGTTTACGGCGACGGAAACACACTCCGCGATTACACTTACGTTCTCGATATCGTTGATGGAATCGAGCGCGCAATGGCCCTCCACAAGCCAGGTTTCGAAGTTATAAACCTCGGGCGCAGCGAACCTGTTCGACTCCTCGACATGATTGCTGAGATCGAATTGAATCTGAAAAAGAAAGCGCGTTTGGTTTATAAGCCCATGCAAACCGGTGATGTTTCAAACACATTCGCCGCCACTGACAAAGCAAGAGACCTACTCGGCTATGCACCGTCAACTGACTTCGCCGATGGAATTCGCGAATTCGTGGCCTGGTATGCCGGCCGCAAGAACTTCGCTCCGTTCACCAAGCTCAATCACGCCCGGTATCCCAATCTATTCTTAATTGCGGACCGCTTAGGCTGATCGCGCAGTGGATGGTGTTCTGCGCCAGCTGGCGCAAGTATTGGAAGAATGTGGCTACATCAAACACAAAGACGATCCGCCTCGGTGACACTTAATTTCCTAATTTCAGGTACCAAAAGGTCACAGTTCAAAATCATAATATCCAAACGCCCCTTTAGTATTTGAACCGAAGAGTATGACGAACTTCCAGCCTGAACAGGCGTCGGACAGTGTTGCCGCGCCCTCAAATACAAGCGATGTTAACTCGATGCAGAGTGTATACAGCGACTTGGGTTCGAGTTACATGCGCGAAGCTGCGTCGCTCTCTGGTTCTTCATCGAGCTCTGACAATTCCTCGCGGAGTTCGAGTGACCTGCAAGAGTCCTTGAATGCAGGTTTGCAGAGCACCGATCAATTGTATGGTAGCACCGTAGATGGTGACAAGTCCGAAACGCCTGAGGCTCCGAAGCCTGAGACTCGTGATTTGCGAAGCGAAGTGCAGCGGCGCGCGGAGCATCGTTCGGACGTGGTGCATGACAGACCCGAGATGTCGATGGCGCGAAGCGCCGGTGGTGGTTGAGGACCTGGCGGCTGTGGTGGCCGGGACTCCTCAGGTAGTGGAGACAAAAACAATGGAAGAAGCGGTGAATCGGCAGATGATTTCACGATACGGCAAAAAGAATTGCAGGCGCGTGAAGACGCGCTGGCAGCGAAGCTCCGTGCGCGGCGCGACCCGTTTGCAAATAGGCACTCTGCCTAGGTTGAGCTTTTGGATTCGCTCGGTTGACTCAGATCAAGAGTGACTTCCCACATTGTGAAATCCGCTAGCGATTTAGACATCGGCAAACCGCAATTCTCGAATACCTCCAGCATTTTTGAGTTTTCAGCGAGAACATAAGCTTTGAATTCTTTGATGCCTGACTGTCTCGCGATTATGGCTAGATGCTTTAGAAGAAGCGTTCCTAAACCGAGACCGTGGTAAATGTCCTCCACGCCGAATGCGATTTCGGCGCTTTCCTGTTGTTTGTCTGATACGTGATACCGCGCTGCGGCAGCGGGATCCTCGTTTGGCATGTATGGGTTATGAACCAGAGCAATCAGACCGACGTGTGTTATAAAGTCGAGTTCTGTGAAGTATGCGACTTCTTGTTCTGAGATTGCTTTTTTCGGCGTGAAGAATCGATAGTAAACAGACGTTGGGCTCATGTGCTCCCATATGTCTTTCCACAACGGTTTATCTTCACCGTGTATGGCGCGAATAGTTACGGGACGCCCATCTCGAAGATACTCTTCGGCTCTGTAATTGCTCGCTTGGGTTTCTGTAGTCATGTCACGTACTGGTTACGCGTGGATGAACCGTTTCTCGTGTGCAATGTTCTGAGTGAACCCTGCTGGGTCGCAGCCTTATTCGCGTGTGAGTTTTGCGATCAAGTCTGCGCAGTCCGTCCATTCTTGAGAAAGCTTTTTGCGCGATCCGAATTCACAATCCTTGGCTATGAAACCTGGCGCCATTGTCGTTCCCATTAGTGCAAACTTGCCGCCATCTACAAGGCGTGAGCCTTGCCAGATGCCGTGTGGAACAAGATGCTGAACGGTGGCACCATTGGCGATATCATGTCCGAGCTTGACTATTTTTGACCGTCCATTCGGGTAGAGGTTCAACATCTCCACTGCATCACCAAGATAGAAGTGGTAGATTTCATCGCCTTTCAATTTGTGCATCGCGGAAAATGTATCCGGCGTCAAAAGGTAATAGATGCAAGTGCTCCAGATGCGACCAATTTCTGGTTTCACCGGCGCTTCTTCTACCGCTGCGGCGCTTTGCCTTGCCGATGGCGCTGCCTGTTCTTGCGCGCGTTTGTCCATCTCCGGCGGCACCTGCCACTCTAGAGTTTCACGCGTGAAATTTTTGTCTGTGGGCGGACCGGTAACGAGAGTGTATCGACTCGGCAGTTGCTCGGTCGGAACGAAGTCCTCGCACTTGTACGTCTCTCGATAAAAGCCACCTTCCGGATGCGGCTTCAGATCGAACATTTTGATGATTTCTTCTACAGTCACTTATACGCGCTCCCGATGGACGTGTGAAACGCTGTGTTGCTGCGGCTTGTGAAAACCGTTCGTCGCGCCGGACTATGCACGGTCTGAGCGGCAACGTTGCAACGGGATACCTTGTGCTCCGGCCGAGATAAGGATCATCCGGCAACTTGCACTTCTCAAACACCCAGATTAACCGCTGATGTCTTTCGAGCGCGAAACTCTGCTCGCTTTCACTTCACCGTTAATGTCTGAACCGTCGTAGTCAAACTGACCAGCCGTTTCATGCGGCATCAATGGTATCGTATCTGGTGAGATTTGAATGGTCGCATCAATGCGTGTTTTTGTCAACGGATTGACTACCACGGCAAACTCTGTGAGTTCAGGGAATCTTGACTTCAGCGCCGCGGTTAGCTTCGCATCAGCGCGCAAGCTGTTTAAAACAATTTGTTCGTGTGCGCAATCGGCAGCTTTGCAGCGCACCCTCGAGATAACCGTGTAGCCTGCTTCAGTAAGCGATTCTGCAAAATCCTTCGCTGTCTGCTCAGCACCCATCGGATAGCGGATTACGAAGCGCATGGGACGCTCATCGGCACAAGAGTTAGCCCAAGCCGCCTGGAATGTGTCGTTGCTTGGACCGGCTTGTGCATCATCTGATGCGAGGTCATAATTTTCGTAGTCTTCTGCGTCACTTGCCTCGAGTACATCTTTGTCAGAAGACATTGCCGATGCAATGGCTGAAACCGACGGCGATGCACCGGCCAGTCTCTGCAGTACCATCGCCACACCTTCGGGATCCGGCACATAGTAGCTGCCGCCCTTGATCATTCGAGCTTCGCCGGGAAGCATCGCCGTTTCGATCTGGCTCTCTTTCAAATCTTTCGCGAAACCGAATAAAGTAGCCATGTCGTTGATGCTCAAATCTGTCACGACGTATTCGTTTGCAAACTTAATGATGTCAGGCAATTTCAAAACTACTGACGGCTCTTTGAATTTATGCGAAGCCTGGCGCAAGAACCACTGCTGGCGATCGATACGACCGAGGTCGCCTTTTTGATCGTGGCGAAAGCGGACGTATTCTTCGACTTGTGCGGCTGACAACTTTTGCAGACCTGGTTCCAGATCAATGTTGAGGCCCGAAGCGCGATCGCGATATCGCATTCGTTTTTCTACTTTTACTTCGATCGGTCCGATGATTTCACAAACGCTTTTCAGACCCTGGGTGTCGATGACAACATAGTGATCTACCGGTATGCCTAGCAGCTGCTCAACTGTTTTCTTCGCCAGTTCGGGCCCGCCCAGAGCATGCGCCGAGTTGATTTTGTCGAGACCTTTGTGATCGGCGATGCGAACGCGACTGTCCCGCGGAATCGAGATCAGACCGACTTTGTGCGTTTCCGGGTCCAGGCTCGCAAGAATCATGGTGTCGGAGCGCGTATTAAGGAAGCGCTTGGCCTTTCGACCATTGGAGTCGACGCCCATAAGCAAGACATTGGTGCGTCCTTCCATCCGCGGAAAGGGGCTGACCGACTGCGCAACCTTGGAAAGATTTTGAGGTGAAAGCTTCTTTAGCTGAGCTTTAACTGCGGGCGCAACTCTGCTTCGGATACCCTGGTGGTCGAGATGCCATGTGACGCCGATACCTATGCCGATGCCCAGCACTGCCGCGCAGAGAACTTGAAAAGAGTTCACGCTGTTATTTCGGGCATTCGTCACGAAGACTACCTTCTAATTACAACCTTGCATGTTCATCTTACCCATAGCACTTCGCTATACTTTTGAATCGTAGAGTTTTGATTTGCATTTAACACGCGCTTTGCAAAAGGAAGGTTTATTGTGCAGCTATTTTTGGATACGGCCAACCTGGATGAGATTCAGGAAATCGCAGCCTGGGGCGTTCTTGACGGTATCACCACCAATCCATCGCTCGTAGTGAAGGAAAAACGGGATTTTAAGAAACTTGTCCAAGAGATCTGCAAGATCGTGAGCGGTCCAGTCAGTGCGGAGTGCGTCTCCGAGGATCTCGAAGGCATGCTGAAGGAAGGTCGCGACATCGCAACCTGGGCGGAAAACGTTGTCGTCAAAGTCCCGCTAACACCTGCTGGATTGGGCGCTTGCAAACAAATGAGCAAGGATGGAATCAAGGTCAACGTCACACTTTGCTTCTCGGTCAATCAGGCTCTTCTCGCCGCTCGTGCAGGTGCGTACTTCGTCAGCCCGTTCGTCGGTCGACTTGATGACATCAACCAGGATGGCTCCGACCTGGTCTCGCAAATCGCCGAGATGTACCACATACAGGCTCTCGACACTCAGGTCCTGGCAGCCAGCATTCGCACGCCGATGCACGTTCAACAAGCGGCTCTGGGCGGCGCTGATGCCTGCACGATGCCGTTCAAAGTCTTTAAACAGCTTGTCTCCCATCCGCTGACGGATGCCGGACTCGAGAAATTCCTCGCCGACTGGAAGTCTGCTAAAGCGGCTGTTTAGACCGTTTTCAGGCTAAAAACCGATGGGCGCTGTTTGGAAACCCTGATAATCGGTTTCTTCCCCAAAAAGCGCATGATAATTGCAGAAAGGGTACATATCCGTATCACTTTCGTTCTAGAATGCAATTAGAGAGGTAATTTTGAGGTTTAAGGTCTCTGTCAGAGCTAATGTCGGCAAAACCTTCCGCTGAGAAAAGCGCAATACGGGGTCCAAGCGGGTTTCTGGAGATGGACGGACAGATGCTCGTTGTCGACTTCGGTCGCATATACCATGACGGCAATCCGGTGGGAGTGCTGTACGACGACGGTTACCTGCAAAACACCAGCGGAGTTCTCGGCGCTCATTCAAAACTTCGGCCTATTGAAACGCTTCCAGGCTGCGTCTTTCGCGGAATCGACTCGCAGGGGCTGGAATTGGTTCTGCCGCCGGGTGAAGGCGGCCCTTCCGGTTCTATGAAATTCAACGGCGTGCTTTACCACGTCGTAAATGGCCGGATTGCGGCCCCGGATCACGGACTGGTCGGCGAGATCGACGATGATGGCACGATCTTTTTGCGCGATCATCGCAATCGCGTGCCGAAGCGCAAGCTGGATGAGTCCAACCAATTGGGCACGATCATAGAAGGCAAAAAGAGTAGCGGCGATTTGATGAAACATGAGTGGCACCGACCGCTCTTTCGTAAGGACAGACCTTATGGAGAAGCGGAGATGATTCGCTACTTCATGGATTTCGATGGCTTGAACGGGACGCAAAAGAAGTATCTATTCGAGAATTTGAAGCTATGGGCCTCCAGTGGTCTGCTTCAGGTAGTGCGCACAACCGAGGGCAACTGTGCGCTGGGCAATGTGAAACACGGAGCCGCTGGACAGACAGGTGTGCGCACAGGCAACGTCACTCTGGACAAAGAAGAATTTGACCGCGACATTGACTACTACTACAAGCATGGTGTTTTTGCCGCGGTTTACACTCGCATCAAAGAGATGCTCGAAGTTCGTGTAAATCTCGTAGTCGCACATGAATTCGGGCATCAGCTCGAATTTGTTTTGTCTCAAGCCACTCAGGAGCGCATTAAAGACTTGTATCGTGAGCAGAAAAAGCGTTGCGACAAGCTGCATCCGCTGCCGGAAGAATACCCGGGCGCCGCCGAGCTTGTTCCTCAGCATCATATCGACAAACGGATTTTTATCTCCGGTTACGCACGTTCGACTCACCATGAGTACTGGGCTGAGTGCGTCGCAGCGTTTAGCGTCAAACCCAGTCGTGAATATCTTAAGCAGCTGGATCCTGCTGTATACGACATCCTCTGCAAAATTGTCTATGAGCCGGAAACCGTTTTGCGACCTGTTCTCGTCGAGCCTATAATGGCATTGCAAGCCAGTCTCCGCGTCGGGGGCGAATTGCACGATAATCTTTTGAACGAGTGAATTTACTAAATGTTAGTGGACAACGATAGTTCGAGTTTTAAGCCCGGGACATTCGCGAGAGCGTGGTTTTTATCATTGCTGTTTGCCTGCCAGGCGGCTAATCCGAGCTTGTCCGTCGCGCTTGCAGCCTCGACGGCGCAGACTAAACCATCGTTAAAAGCGATCGACTCGTCTTATGCCAAGATGGATCCCATTCCCAAACCCGGAAGTTCAAGTTTGCCGCCGGGTGCAATCAATGGGATGCCGATTTCCGGAAACCAACCTTCGGGTCTTCCGGTCGGCGGAAATCCCCAGTATCAGTACCAGGCACAGGGCTATGGACAACAGGGATATCAGCCCAGCTATCCTCAGCCCACTCAGTATCAAGGCACGCCTGGTTACGCCGGCCAAAGTTACCCGAACCAGACGCCCGCATATCCGGCGTATCAAACGCCGAATCAATATGGCGGTGCTCCGCAATATGGGGCTGCGCCTCAATATCAGGCACCGCAACAATATGGACAGGCTCCTCAGTATGGTGGCGGATATGGTGGCGCACCTCCTGTACAATCACCGCCCGGCTATCCTCAGATGCCGGCCCAGCCCCAATATGGAAACACCAACCAGCTGCCGCCCGGTTTCGTTCCTTCAGGTACACAGCAACAGCAACAGCAACCTCAAAATAATTTTCCCGCCGGGCGAGCCCGTTTGGGTGGAGGTCATCCCAATCTAGTTCCTCAAGGTGCGCCTCCGTCCGCCGGTCCGGGCGCGGTCGGATACGCTGGACAGGGTAGCTACCCTCAGGTGAACAATGCTCAGCCCAGTTACGGCGGCTATCAGGGTGGATATCCCCAGCAAGGTGGCTATCAGCAGCCGGCTCCGGGAGGGTATGGACAGGTGCCTGGAGGCTATTCGCAACCGGCTGGATACACCGCCGGCGGTGCGACCGCTCAGCAATTCGCTCAGACCAACTTTCCGAATCCAAACCTCATTCCCGAGTTTGGAAAACCGCTTCCTACCAGCGCCACCAATCAGGGCTCAGCAGGAATGTGGGCAACCAATCAAATGTACCCCGGTACCGCAGGTGGTGCCGGCGGTTATAACGGCGCTGGCGGTTACGGTGCGAATGCAGGAGCCTACGGTGATAGTGGCGGAGGAAATTATGGACCGTCCGGCGCGGTCGGCAGCAGCCCTTCTTCCGGAGGCGGTAGCCCGGAAGAGGCGCGCGTAGCCCGCCTGGAGAAGGTCGCCTTCGGTTCGACCTATCCTGAACACGAAGTGGAAGATCGTGTCGATCATCTGGAGAAAGAGATTTTCGGAGAAAAGAGTTCCGGCGATATGAATTCGCGCTTGCAGCGCCTCGAAGTCAAACTTGGTGGCGCCAGCGGTTCTTACGGAAGTCCCCGAAGTTATGGTGGTTCATCTCCTGTCGGTTCGCCCCAGGGAGGACTTCGACCAAGTTTAGCGTCAGCGCCGGGCGGCATGCGACCGGCTCCTGCCGGATTGTCCGCAGCACCTGCAAGTTTATCGGCGGCGCCTCGCGGTCTGTCCGCCGATGCCGGAAGTTTATCCGCGGCGCCTTTGACCGCCGATGCTGGAAGTCTATCCGCGGCTCCGGCGAGTTTGACCGCCCAGCCAGCGTCTTTGAGTGCCACCGCGGGCGGTCTCAGTGCGGATGCTGGAAGTTTGAGTGCTCCAGTTTCAACCTCGTCCGGAAAGAAGTTGGCATTGAAGCAACCTGGTGATGAACCGGAGCAGAGTTCGCCGCCTGAATCGGAAACCGCAGAATCCGCTTCAGATGAAGATGCTTCTCCTGCGACGTCTGATGATGAGGAAGATACGAGTGCTCCAGCTGGTGGCACAAACACGACAAGCGACTCGGACAGCGATAGCGACGGGGCTGCTCCGTCTGATACCATGGATGGTGCTTCTGTGCCTTCAGGTGGACCGGGCAAAAGTGTTGTGAAGAATCCTTCTTTGAAAATTCCATTTGAGAAAGGTGCGGGCGATTACATGAATCGCATCACCACTTTCGTCAATGATACGACAGCCCACTGGACACATTTCCCCGTTCGTGTGCGGCTTCCCGAGGACGCATCTCCGGAGTGGCGAAAGCTTATGGAGCCGAGCGTTGAAAAATGGAGCCGCTATGTTCCGTTAAAAACCGCTAGCCGTAAGGAAAGTGCGGATATCGAAGTGTCATTCGTCAATCATCTGGTGCCGCGTGTGCTTGGTGTGACGCGTCTCACCGTCGCAGGCGGTCAAATGAAGGTTTTCATTTACATGCTCAGACCGAATTACTATCCGCAACTACCGGAGAAAACGCTTGCTGGCGCCTTCCTGCATGAACTCGGTCACGCTATAGGAATTTTCGGGCACAGCGATAAACCGTCTGATGCGATGTACACGTGCGAAGTCTCGACTGCCGGAAACGGCAAACTTACCCAGGATAAACTCGGCGCGGTTTCTTCCCGAGATATAAACACTCTCAAGCTAATCTATGACGCCAAGCCGCTTCCGGCTGATTTCAACCTCTCCGCTCCGGAAGAATGGAGTTTTCACTTGGGAGCGGAAACCAGTTCCTGATGGTCCAAAACGCCAGAAGCCGGTTTCCTTGAGCGATGTACAGGTTTAAACCGCTGCGCCTGGGTTCGCCGTTAAGAACGAATATTCACACTTTATTGATTTCCAGGCAGTTTTGACCCTGGATCTAATAAACTGATGCGACAAATCACCAATCGCGGTCCCGACCCGAGGAATTTCTAATGGTTGTCCAAGCTAGAGAGATTACAGTCGCTCACAGTCCTGATTCTGACGACGCGTTCATGTTCTACGCGCTGGCAAAAGGTCTGTTGGACACCAATGGACTGAAGGTCAATCAGGCATTCAACGACATTCAATCGCTCAATAAAGAGGCAATGACCGGTCGTTACGAAGTCACCGCGATTTCCTTTGCCGCGTACCCGCATGTGAAAGACAAATACATGCTTATGCCGTGCGGCGCGAGCATGGGCGAGAACTATGGACCGGTGCTGGTTGCGCCGAAAGAACTGACCAGGGAAGAGCTTCTGAAAGCCCGTATCGCAATTCCTGGAGAGATGACGACCGCCTATTTGACGTTGCGTTTGTACCAGCCCGGTTTGAATGTATTCGAGGTCCCGTTCAACCAGATCATCGAGGAAGTGCAAGCAGGCAATTATGATGCCGGTCTTCTGATTCACGAAGGACAGTTGACGTATCAAGCCGAAGGTTTGAAAAAAATCGTCAATCTTGGTGAGTGGTGGCACGAACAAACCGGACTGCCGCTTCCGCTGGGCGGCAATGTGATTCGTAAGGATCTCGGTATGGAAATGATTGAAGAGGTGACTGTGTTGATTCGCCGCGCTATCGAGTATGCGTTGGAGAATCGAGAACAGGCACTCGAGTATGCCTTGACCTTCTCACGCGATTTGCCGACCGATCTCGCTGACAAATTTGTCCACATGTATGTCAATAAACTGTCTGTCGATCACGGTGTTAATGGTCGCGCCGCGATTAATAAGCTTTTCGAGATGGCTAATGAACGAGGGCTTTATGATGAGCCCGTTCATCCTGAATTCGTCGAAGTTTAATCGCACCGAATACGGTGGCAATGATTGTTTGGTCTTATGACTAACGCACCGGTGAATTGACGACCGTCGTATCTATGTCATTTTCAGCGCTGACCATTCCGGATTTCACTGAAACCCATGCGATCGCCGCAGCGATCAGAAGCGACGTGATGGCAATGAAAAAGAAGAAAGTCCAGTCATGCTTCACATGTGGCTTTTCGGTAGCTGTCTTTTCCAGTTCGCCCATCCCTGCCTCCTTCTGACAAGCATAGCACGGGCTTCCGGGGGCTCATTACCAGGAGTTCAAATCTTAATTATTGCCTCGGTTAAGCGAGTCACTTGCCTGGAGCGGCGATTCCTGTCGCGCAAACCGCGGGAATTTGCTGTTGCAGGGCTTTGTTATGAGCCACTGTCTGCGATATCAAAGAATTGACGAAGTCCCTTAGCGCTCCATCAACGATTTCGCCATCGGCCTCGAATACATTATTGTGCGAAGCGTTGGGAAGAAGAACCAGCTTTTTGGGCTCGATCGCATTGTCGAAGATTTCTTGCGAATATCTGGATGGCAGAATCCAATCTTTCGCGCCGTGAACGAGCAGCAGTGGCGGGTGTTTTTGTTTATAAGCGGTGACGTTATCGAGAAAGCGCTGCGGAAAGGTTTCGTCCGGATAGAGTTTGAACCAGGGAAGGCGGTCACGGGCTGCTTCCAGTATTGTGCTGAAGCCGGATTGCAAAACAATGCCGCTAACCGGGCGATTTTGACTGACTATTGTGGATACCGCGCAGCCGAGTGATTCGCCGTATAAAACTATGTCTTCCGGCTTGACCGATTTGTCTTTGACCAGGTAATCGTAAGCTCCAAGACCGTCCTCCGCAATGCCTTCGCAAGTCGGTTCTCCCTCGCTCTTGCCATAACCACGATAATCGTAGGCGAATACTGAATTGCCGCTCGCGGCAATCGCCTTGATGATTTTCAATCTGTAAGCAAGATTCCCGGCATTGCCATGAGAGACGAGAAAGGTTTTCTTCGCATTGGGAACTTGAATGTACCAGCCGTGAAGCCTGGTTCCGTCTTTGGTTTTGAAGGTTTCATCCGTCCAAGTAGTGTTGTACCTGCTCTTTATGGCGCTTAACTCTTTCGGATTCGGCAGGGTATCCTTCTCTGGATGAAACAGCAATAGATTTGTCAGGAAAAAGTTGGCGGGGCTGATGATCGTAGCGAGAAGGCTGAGTTTCACAAGCTCAATTCCGACCGACCTGACTGTCGGGCGCTTTCTTTCGCCGCTCGTTTTAACTTTGCTCTTGAACAACATGCGAAACCCTCGTCAAGTGCTTTGAAGCGGTGGCAAGTCATGAAAACAGCTTATCCTGCGTCCTTGCCGCGCTGCGGCAGTCACGGTCAGTTAAGTAACTGTTTGCCGCCCCGTGGAAAATTCGCATATAAAGGGAATTACATAACTATCCATTGTGTGAGTCCCAGGTCCGCTCCGCACAGAGGTCAAGGGTGTATTCTCGTATGTCTATGGAACAAGCCACCGACAGCGTTACTTGGAAAAATTATCTTGAGGCAGGCAACCGAGCTTTCGAGCTCGGGCGTTACGAGGATGCCGAAAAGCTCTACCAGAAGGCTTTGATAGAGGCTCGCAAGGAGTTCGCAGAGGGAACTTTGCATGACCTTGCCGACTCGCAAATGCTGATTGCCGACGACAGCGAAAGTGGTGAACATCCGAGCCAGAAGCTATCGGATTCAACGATTGTAGATTTGTCCGAGCATCCAAGCTTCGGAGAGATCTATGTGAAACTTGGCGATCTTTACTGGGTGCAGGCCGCCTACCGTAAGGCTGAAGAGGCATATAAGCTGGCGTTATCGGTTAAGGAAACCTGTTTTGGCGTAAACGACCTGCAACTGGCACCTGTTCTCGATAAGCTGGGCAAAGTATTTCGCTCGCAAGGGAAATTTTCGGAGGTTGAGCCCTATTTCAGAAGGGCGTTGACCATCTACGAAGCGCATGAGGACTGCGACAAGCTTGCCCTCGGAACGACCCTGGAAAACCTGGCCGATTTCTATCGCGCGCACGGCAAATTCGATCAAGCCGAGCCGCTTTTCCGAAAGTCGATTTCGGTCAGGGAGTTGGTGGTCGGTCCCGACGATCCAAGCATCGGTCCCTTATTGCAGAATCTCGCCTTGCTGCATCATGCCGACGGCGATCATGCAAAGGCCGAGCCGCTTTATGTAAGAGCGTTGAAACTTTGTGAAGAGGAGTGGGGCGCAGATCATCCGAGTGTTGCGACACTTTTGAACTATCAAGCAGAGCTCTATCGCATGATGGGCGATTTTGCGAAAGCAGAGAAAATCCACTGGCGTGCTCTTAAAATTCGTCAAACGGTTCTCGGCCTGGAGCATCCAAGTACCGCACAAACTCTGGGAAATTTGGCTTTGTTGTTCCACATCCAGTGTCGATACGATCAAGCTGAACCGTTGTATAAAACGCTGCTCGAAATTCGAACCAAAGATTGGGGACCGAAACACATGCACGTTGCGGAGGTGCTCAACTCACTTGCCGAGGTTTACCGCGATCAGCAAAAGTACAACGAAGCGGAACAGCATTATTGGCGCGCACTATCTATAGTGCAGGAGAATCTTGGACCGGAGCATCCGAGTGTGGCAAAGTCGCTTCAAAGTTTGGCTGAGCTTTATGAGGATCAGCAGAACTTCGAGGAAGCCGATCGCTTATACCGCTGGGGCCTGGGCTTGAGTGAGAAGGCTCTTGGGTCAGAGCATCCGGAAGTGGCGTCACTGATGGCTCGCTATGCCTCGCTGCAGAAAAAGATGTCCAGCGACGATGAGGATGATACCGACTTGCTCTGGCAGGACTAGTTAGCGGTGCGATAACGCTATGTCTGATGAACTTGCCCGAATTGTGCGATATAAGCCGCCGGTACTTAAGATCGGCTTTGCCGCGTGGTCCGGTGTTGTGCCACTGCTGACGGTGCCATTAGGGCTTACCATATTTGGACTTAGCCTTTGGACCATTTTTCTCATTGTCGAGCTAGTACTTGGAGTGCCGGTTTTGGACGGGTTCTTGTACATGGCGGCTGCGCTGGCCATGGCTGTTTCGGTCATGGTATTTCTTTTGTGGATTACTGGTGTCGCGGCCGACGATCAAATATGGATCTCGAAAGATGGCATAACTTTCCCGCTTTTTATGAGCCCCTATCTGCGCTTTCGGCGACGTCGACTCTGGTCTGAAGTCGAGCGAATCGAATTGAAAAAGTACGATGAGAAGTCTGATGAATTGTACGGTGATATCGTTCTAGAGTTCACTTCGGGAGAGCGCGTCAACCTGGATATGAGTGGCTTTGTCGACGTTGGCGTAAAAGGTTTTGAAAAAGGAGAATTGGAAAAGTTCTTGCTTGCCTGCGAAGTCTTTGCAAAAAGGGACGCGGTAGCGATGAACATAGTAGAGCTCAGGGACTGGGTTGGCAATGCCAGTCGTGAAACCGGCAAGCTCAGTTACACTGAAGTGTGGGAGAGCGAATTGACGAATCGTTTTCACGCCACTGTGTTTATACCCCTGGAGCCGGATTCGACTTTGCAAAATGGCAAGCTGAAAGTGGTTCGGCAGCTGGCTTTTGGAGGACTGGCTGCTGTATATCTGGTTCAACGCGATGGACGTGAACTGCTTATTCTGAAAGAAGCCGTGGTGCCGACAAATCAGGACGAGTCGATGAAGTCGAAGGCGCTGGAGATGTTTGAGAGAGAAGCGCGGTTTCTGTCTTTACTCGAACATCCGCGCATTGCTCGCGTTTACGACTACTTCGTCGAGCAAAATAGGCACTATCTCTTGCTTGAACGAATAACTGGAAGAAACCTCCGCCAGGTCGTAAATTCGGAAGGTCCTCAAGCTGAGGAAATCGTTTTGAAATGGGCAGAGGAGATTGCCGAGATTCTGGTGTTTCTTCACCGTCAGCAGCCGCCGATAGTGCACCGCGATTTGACTCCCGAGAATTTGATTCTGGCTGATGATGGCAAAATTCATCTCATAGACTTTGGTGCCGCCAACCAGTTTTTAGGAACCGTCACTGGAACTGTAGTCGGTAAGCAGGCGTTCATCTCGCCGGAGCAGTTTCGCGGCAAAGCGACGCCGTCCAGTGATATCTATTCTTTCGGTGGAACGTTATATTTCCTGTTAACCGGAAAGAATCCTCTGGCGATGAGCGTAATGAAACCGGCGTCGATTAATGCAAACGTTTCAGAGTCGCTGGATAAATTGGTCAGCGATTGTACCGCTCAGGAAATCGACGGACGACCGACAAGTGCGGAAGACCTTCTCTCTCGTCTTCAGCGGATTTCGAGCGCTCGCACTCAAGCGGCTGGAGTGAGCAAATAGAGTCGTGGAAAATGAATTGCAGTTGAAAGAAGATGGTGAGAACGATGAACTGATCGTTCCCAATCACTCGCGCAAACGTATGGTGTCGTGGGTAGTGTCACGGTTCGCGCTTCGACAACGAAAGTTCTTCTGGATCTGGATTGTTTCGGTTTCGCTAATTGTGTTTTTCTCGTCAGGGATAATTCTCAATGCTTGCGTGCGACTGCCGCTCTTCTTACTATCGCAAATCCCCATGATAGGGCAGTTTTCGCAAAAATTTCTGGAAAGCGACTTTGGAAAAAGAGCCAATGAATATGTGACGTTTATGGCGAATAACTCACCTCTCGACAATGCAATGAGAGGCTGTATCGATTTTCTTTGGACTGCGACCAGCTTCTCAAATTCGAATTCTGTATTTATGGTCGTAGGTATTCTATCCGTTTGTGCGTTCGCACTTTTGCTATTTCAGTTGATGAAGTCGCCCTCCAGCCTTTGCTTTAGCAAAGCCGGGCTAAGCCTCACCTGGGGCTTTTTCGGCTTGCAGCGTGCTGGACCTCTGGTGGCATGGTCGGAGGTAATTGGAATCCGTCTGCGTCGGGAAGGAGGCACAGAGTCGCCTGACGGAAAAATCGATATTGTCTACTCTCAGCCGCGTGTGCTTTACCGGATGATTGAGCCTGCTAACGCTGCTAATGAAAACAGGTTTACAATCGATCTCAGGAACGTAGATAGGTTGGAGACGCGTCATAGACTTGGTGAGCTTTTGGAACGTTACGCGCCACCGAATACGATGCCACCGGAAGTTTCCGAGATTCTATCCGCAACCGCTTCCAACACCTATACCGAGCTGTGGCTTCAGGCGCTGACCGCTCCGTCAAAGCGAGAATCGCTGGAACCGCTTCCCGAAGGGAAGCAGCTACGCGAAGGAATGTATTTAATTGCCGGGCAACTTGGCGTCGGCGGGCAGGGCACTGCCTACATCGCTGAATTTGGAGATAGGCTGAAGACGGGCTCTACCGAATCCGGACAAAAACTTTCTCTTGTTGTGAAAGAATTTGTCTTGCCGCTTTACGTTGACTCTAATTCGCGCAAAGCCGCGCTTCGTTCATTCCTCGATGAAGCAGACTTGCTTAAGAAACTCGATCACGAGCGCGTCGTTAAATTGAACGATTGTTTTGTTGAAGACCATCGTGGATATCTTGTCATGGAACGAGTGCATGGTGAGTCGCTTAAGCAAATTGTCACCGCTGGTGGTGCTTTGACCGAGTCGCGCGTCTTGAACCTGTTGAGTCAAATGCTCGATGTTCTCAACTATCTTCATAGTCAGAAACCGCCCGTGGTGCATCGGGACTTTGCGCCGGACAATCTGATTCTTGGAGATGATGACGTTTTAAAACTCGTAGATTTCAACGTGGCTCAACAAGCTGAGAACACGATGACTGGAACGATTGTCGGGAAACAATCATACGTTCCACCCGAGCAACTGCGGGGGATGGCGACGCCGGCTAGCGATATTTATGCCATGGGTGCGACGTTGTACTTCATGCTCACAGGTCTGGACCCGGAGCCGTTATCGGTTTCTCATCCAAAATCTGTTGCAGCGCATGTGAGTGAAGAGCTTGATGCGATAGTGGCTCGATGTACGCAGTTGGATGAGCGTGAACGATTCAAGAGCGCTCTTGAGGTTCAAACAGCTTTGGAAAGTCTGTCTGGCTTCGAACCGCTCTATCGGTAAGGGGTGGCGGCTGTTCGGCAAGAGTGGCGAATTTCAGTGTATATTAGCAATCATGTTTACAGATTTGTAGAGGGCTTCCGAATGCACCGGCGAATTCTTTGGATTCTTGCTATTGCCGTTCCCCTTGCGTGTTTTGCAGCCGGGACGGCTTTTGCTGGGACACCGAACACCGGTTCATTTGACGTGGAGCAGTCAGTAAACTCCGCTCGCGCCGCCAGCGAGTTATCGAGAGATAGTGCCAATTTAGAGGCGTTGATAAACATAATCGCCAACAGTTTTGAAATTCTTGCTTTCACTGCTGGTGGTGAGTTCCTCTGGGGCGCAATTGCAGCTGTTCTTCGGAAAAGAGGCAGTATTGCCAAACTGTTTTTCACTCTGATGATTATCTATCCGATTCTGGGTCTGGCCGCTCCTGGCGTAATAAATTGGATAACTGCAAGCTGCGGAGAAAGTTATCTCTGGTTCGTTCTTGCAGCTGTGGCTGCCGTCGGTATTCTTGGGGTTCTGCTTTTAATATTCTGGACGTTCTTGCCGTCGTTTATGGCGTTTAGAGACTCCCATCCGAAGAGGAATTGGATTCTATTTGGTAATTTTTTTGCGTGGCTCCCATTCTGCTGGCCTATTCTGATTTATGTCGCTCTTGGGCATAGTTCATCAGTCAACGAGACTTGGACTCAGACGATAAGGCGGTTCGCGAGTAGAACCACTCTATGGAAAGCCGGAATCGTTTTATTTGTCCTGATGGGAATCCTTGGAGCGGTTTGGTCGTTCCTCTTCACCCCGTATCAGTAAACCGTCAATAAACCGCCATTAGACCGCCAGCGCCAATCGTTTCAGCCTGCCTTCTGCCCATGCACCGGCTAGCTTTTGAAACTTCCCCTTTGAATCATGGGCGGTCCCGTTCCAATCGATCAAACTCAGCTTAATAATATGCAGACCGGCTCTTTCTGTCCTTGAAGAACCGGTACTGCCGATATGGACTGGATTGAATTCATGAGATCCGTGCCGGTGAGGTCGAAAAATTGGCTTGAAAACGACCGCTGAAAGCTCGTCCAGTTTACAATTAAAGGACCATAAGCGCTCCCAAATGTGCAACTGAACGTACAATATGGGATTGGTAATTCCCCGAAATTCGCGATTAATTCGGGATGCAGAGGATTTAGATGACTCGACTGGAAACACTCGCATCAAACGCGCTTGTTGAGCGCCTCAACAAAGATGGGCTTGATGCACAGTACAGCGGTGGAGTTGTCCATACTGGCGTAGACGCTCTCGATATCACGTGTTTGGTAGAACACGTCGACAATTCAATCCGTGGAAATTACAAATCAAAGGTGCTTTTCCTGGCCGCGCGGGAATCTTCGCTCAAGATAACTTTGTCTGCGACCGGCCATGGTGAGACTGAGGACGAGTCAGTGCTCGAAGCGGTAGGCAGTTACGCTGAGCACATCTGGCCTGTATTTCGTGCGGCACTCGGTCCCGAGTCGGAGAAGGCGGAGAAGAAGAAAGACGCAGATTCGGTAGATACTGCGAGGCTGACTTCACTTTGCGATGGTAAGTTTATCGCCTGGGATGTGTTTCTCGGACCTTATCGCGTAGAAGGTACCGGAACGGAGAAGCTGCTTGCTTACATTAAGAAGGAGCTTCCCATCACGCTCTGCATGGATTCGATCGCCAGTTATTTGAACGAGCGGCGTGTTCACTGGGTCGAGTTATTGCTGGCCCGAAGCGAAGGTGACATATCCGGTTACGTCGCAATCGACGATAACAAGGACGCGGAAGCGCTCAAATCGCTGGTGGATTTCCAATGGCCAGGCGAAGCGAACGGTCCGGAAAGTTTCAGTCAGTTTGTGATGTTGTGTCCGTCTGACCGTGAGGTGGACGAGTCTATCCAAGCCGATCTCGAGCAAATTCGCGCGAGTGTTGTTAATGTCGAAGACATTCTTGCCTGCGAAGACTTCAGCAAGATCAGTCCGCGAGAGCTGCGCCGTGACCTTGAAATTTTGACCGGACTACTCGACAAGATTGCTGGAACAACCGACATTCTTAAAGCAAGAGCCGCTTTATACGGGGCTCTTGGAGAAATGGATAATGCGCTGGCAGATCTCACAAAGGCAATAGATTCTCAACCTGACGACATCGACGCATATTATCGTCGAGCTCTTGTGCAAATCGACAAGGGCAATTTCGAGCAAGGCGAAATGGATCTCGAGAGCGCCGAGAATCTCGATGATAAGGATTTGCGCGTACGCTGGGGCTATGCTGTTCTCTACATTGCGCGGCAAGACTATGGACGGGCGAAAGTTGAACTTGATGCCCTGCTGGAAGAAAATAACGAGAGTGATTACCTGCATTACTACCGTGCTGTTTGCAGTCACCACATCGGCGATTTCGAAACTGCGATGAACGACCTGAATCGTGCAATCGCGCTCAATCCCAACTATCTCGACGCCTATTACGAGCGCGGTCACATCCTCAGTCACATGGGTGAACATGAGCGTGCATTGAGCGACTACAGCAGATTGGTGCTCATGGCTCCGGACAAAGCCGAGTATCTCGAAGCACGCGCATGGGAGTTCGACAAGTTAGGCGATCATGCCTCGGCTCTTGAACAGCTGAGCCGCGTAGAATCAATCGCACCGACACGACCGACATTGTTTGAGCTGCGATCGCGCGTTTTGTTCAAACTCAGTGAGTACGAAGACGCGATTCAAGCGGCTGATGAGGCGTTGAAACTGCTTCCATCATTTGCTGCGGCGTATGATCTGAAAAGCGAAGCATTGGATAAACTATCACGGTTTGACGAGGGGCGGGTTGAACGAGTCAAAGCTGAGGAAGCCTGGCTGCGCGGAGAGCAGCCTATCCAGTATCCGGATGTTGATTGGAAAGAACCGGAGTCGATCAAACAGGTCAATCTCAGTCAGTTAAGTTTAGTCGACCCTACGGAAAGCTTTGCAAGAAGGGGCGCTCTATATCAGGATCTTGGACTGCACGAAAAAGCGGTTGTGCAATTCGAAAAAGGTTTGAAACGCGAACCGATGAATTCTGTTTTGTTGCAAGCTCGTGCCGCTTCTTATGAAGCTATCGGAGAATGGGATAAGGCGCTGGCAGACGCAACCGCAGTGATCAGTTTGGAGCCGGAGGAAGAAGGTCACTACTACAACCGGGGCGCGATCTATACCCAGAAAGGCGAGTTAGGCAATGCTCTGGATGACTTCGCTCATGCGTTAGACATAAATCCCGATCACGCACAGTCGTACGCAGGCGCTGCTTACGCTCACATGGCAGCTGAGGATTACGCCAGTGCCGTAAGTCAATACAATCGCGCGATTGAACTTGTGCCAACGGAAGCGGACTGGTACTTGAGTCGGGCATGGTGCCTGCAAGCGTTGGAACGTTTCACTCAAGCAATTGAAAATCTAGACGAAGCGATTTCGCTGGATGATACCTTTGCTGACGCGTATTACTGCCGAGGCTTTGTGCGCAGCCGAATGAAGCTGCGTGAAGAAGCCCTTCAAGACTTCAATACAGCAATAGAATACGACGAGTCATGCTCTGAGTATTACGTTTCCCGCGCCTGGGAGCATTACAAGATGGGCAACTTCACCGAGTCCCAGAAAGATTGTACCCGCGCACTGGAATTGGATCCTGAAGACCCTGCTCCATACGACACGATGGCGAGAATCAAATTGGATTCTGGCGATGCAGAAGGTGCGCTTGAACTGGCGTTAGAGGGACAGGATATTGCTCCTGAGTATCCTGATATCTACGACATCATCGCGCGCTGTTACGAGGCTCTCGGTAAGAAAACCAAGGCAAAGCAAGCACGTGCAAAAGCAACGAAGCTAGGCTTTGTCGACGAAGACGAAGAATAACGTCAACTCAGGATACGGCCTGTGCCACCGTAGCTGGTGTCGGTGCCAGCTCTTTGAGCTTCTTCTTGACGCCTTCGCCAGCCAGTAGACCGCTCGTCGTAGCCTGTCCGACACCGCGCGTCCAGCTGCTGCTGTCGCCGATGATGAACAAGTTTTCGATGTTTGTTTCCATTGATTTATTCACGGCAATCGAATCCGGATAGCTTTTGCACTCAGGGGCGAACAATAGCGTCGAGTCATGCGCGACGCCCGGACAAATTTTATCGAGCGCGTCGAGATATTCCATGATGCTTGTCAGAATTCGGTGAGGGTACGCCAGCGAAATATCTCCGCACTCGGCTTCCAGAGTGGGTTTGATCATGTTGTTCGCGAGCGATTTTGTTCTTCTTCCTGCGCGCAAATCGCCCAGGCGTTGCACTAGTGGTCCGCCGCCGGCAAGCATGTTGACGACTTTAGCGATGGTTTGTGAGTAAAGCTGCGGATCTTTGAATGGACGAGTGAATGTTTTCGAGACCAGAACCGCGAAGTTGTTGTTCTCGGATTTCTCAAACATCTTCGAGTGACCGTTTACGAGTACGTAGTCTCGATGGTTTTCCGGCGTGACATAGCCGCGAGGGTTGGAGCAGAAGTTGCGAACCACGTCGCCTGTGTGGCGGCTGATGTAGTAGAGCTTAGGTTCGTAGAAGCGCTTGTCCACTTCTTCTGTGAAGTAGCAGCTTGTTTCCACCCGCACGCCGATGTCTACCTGACCTGGGTAGATATCCAGCGCTTTGTAGAACTCTTGTTGTGTGAGCCAGTGTGCTCCGCCTCTGCCGACCGACAGGATGCAGTAGTCGAAAATGTCTTCTTGTTCGTTGCTTGTTGGTTTGCGGTAGCCGTCGTGACGAACGGCGAAACGCTCTCCTCGTCTGGCTACCGACTGGACTTTCGAGTCCCAGTGGAAAACGATGTTCGGACCTTTTTCGATAATTTCGTTGAGAATGCTGGTGTTGATTGCCGGCGCGTTGTCTGAGCCACAGTGTAGCAGCTCCTGATAGTGGTATGTCATGCCGGCGAGCGTTGCGCGTTTGTTGATCCAATCGAGATCGTCTTTGTTTGGCTTTACGACTGGGATTTCGACCGGTGCATGAGTCAGAATTGTTTGTCGGACAGTGTCGAGGCGTTTCTGCAATTCCTGTTCGCCAATGAGCTCATAGAGGCGTCCACCGATCACCGGTGAGGCGGATAGGATAACCTTGAAGTCATTCCAGCTTCCGGCTGACTGGCCGGGAGCGCAATAGCTGCATGCCTTGGGCGGACAGACTGTGAGCTTGCCCTGATCGATCGGGCAGGCGTATCTTTTGCTGTACTGCGGTCCGACGTCGAAAACGTGTACTTCGACTGGCGCTCCTGCTAATTCTTTTAACGCGAAGAGACCGGACGCACCCAGACCTACAAGGGCAAGCTTTTGCATAACTATTCGACGACTTTGAAAAGATTCTCCGGATGGCGTCCCGAGACCGGCTCGGGACAATGACTTTGGTCTCCAGGACCAGAGCCAATGAATAATACCACTAATCAAGTGGTCCCCAATCAGATCTTTGCGAAATACGAGCTTTCTTAAACGGAATTAGAGCCGTTAGCCGCTATTTGAGAAAAACCGGCTTCCGTTTTGCTTCCAAACCGTGCAGCATCGATGAAATCTGGCTAAAGATCTCGTCCGTGACTTTCGCGACGGCTTCTTTCTTCTTTGACTTGTAAACTTCCAGGTGATCGTCCAGGTTAATCGGTTCGCCGACGTCGATGAGAACCAGACGCGCTCCTCGCAGAGTGGGCGCGCCACCGAAGACTTCTTGCTCCATGCGGTCGAGTACGTGCGAGTATCGTTCTTGCGACATGTGCTCCGTTACATAACCATCGTAGATAGCGATAAAATTCACCACACGATCGAGATCTTTGTAGCAAGACTTGATGTTAGCCGAAGTCTGCTCTCTGACTTGCTTTTCGTATTCGCTGGAGTTGCCGCCGTCTGTTTGATAAATGTAATCGTCGAGGGTGTTGCGCAGAATTCGTACATTTTCCAGTTCTCGATTTCCTGCTGGAAGCTCGACATCAAGCTGTTTTGCAACTTTGGCTAGAATCGCGCGCCTGAGAGTTTCCACTCTTTGATTCATCGTCGCGTCTTCTTTCGGCTTCTGTTTGTACTCCTTTTCGAGCACCGAGAGAAGTTTTTCCGCGATGCGCCGAACTCTGAAGCGAGCAGAGTCTGAAGCGGATTCAATTTCGAGTTTGAGCTTGCCTTCTTCTTCGGCGAATGGAGAAAGGTTCAGCTTCGACTCCAGACGACCAATCGACTCTCTGATGTTTGAACCGATGTCGTATGGATAGGTGTATTTGAGCGCCATCGGAATGATGTGTATTGTGTCATTGGGATTGGCTTTCTTGATGTCGCTGAGCGCCCAGAATGACATTTGCGCGGCTCCCGACTCAAGCGGAAGAAGCGTGTCGTTTTGCCTTGAAATTTCACCTTCCGGAAACAAAACGAGCTTCTTTCGACCGGTCGAGAGAATTTCACGAGTCGTCTTAAACGACTCTCTATCGACTGCTCCTCGGACTACTGAATAAGCGCCCATATGCTGCAGCCACCAACCGTTTAAACCGTGATCCCAATCGAAAACTTCTCGCGCTGCAATAAAATTGAAGTCTTCGTCGACAAGTTTCGAGAACGCGAACATCACCTGCGGATCGTGACGAAAGCTGTGATTAGGGCAAATGAGCGCCTTCTTCCCTTTCAGTTTTGTGAAACGTTCCAGTGCTTCAGGCGAGACACTAATTGTGGTGTCATTCAAACCCAACTTCATGTACAACGGCATTAAAAGTTTGACCATCGCGATCAGCAGCGGTGAGTCGAGCGGCGGTCTGAAGTCGAGCATCTACAATCTCCCTGTCAAAACGAAGCGTTTAATGTCGAATGGTAACGCCGCGACTGATTGTCACGGCAAGGCTACTTTATCATATTGAAAAGTCGCCAATGCTCCACGGGCGACCGATAGGGGCGTTTCGCTCAGGAGTTTTCACGTCTCGGGAGCGCTGGAACCCAGGTTTAATAACAGACGTTCGCTCGCAACAGTGAAGAAAGTGATCGCATCGGATCGGTTTGCCCGATCCGATGCGACTAGAGTTGTGTTACGGTTAAAAGTAGCGTTTGAGCTTTGGCATGATTAAATCTCTCCTCGACCTCAAAATGGATATGATGACAGGCGCCTGCCGCTCCGTCCTGCCGTCCGGATACTGGCACCATCCGGAGGATTCGGTCGATTCGCCCTGCCACATGACGTTCGATGATGGACCCTTTCCGGAGACGACGCCAAAATTGCTCCAGATTTTGAACGAGCATAACGTCAAGGCAACTTTCTTTTTCACCGGATCGAATGTCGAACAGTTTCCGGAGCTCGTGAAGATGACACGCGAGCACGGGCATCAGATCGGAAATCACACGTATAAGCATTTACCGCCGCTGTTTATCCCGAAAGGTCTTTTTGAAAAGGAAGTAGATGCCACCAGTCTTTTAATCAAGAATGCCTGCGGCGAGGCTCCGACTGTTTTTCGACCACCATACGGTCTTATAGATTTCGACAAAGCGTCTACGCTAACCGAGCGCGCTCTCACTTGTGTCTATTGGGGACCGGTCGCAGAGGACTGGAACGATGTCGGCGTGTCGGAAGTGGTGCGACGAATCGTCAGGCAGACGCGCTCCGGCAGTGTGATTGTTTTGCACGAGAGTAGAAGGAATTCGAGACAGTGTCTCAAATCCACAGAAGAGATTTTGAAGTGGTCTGTCGCTAAAGGTCTGAAATTCGATCACATTCGACCTGAGAAAACCAGACCGACGTTCAAAAGTGATCTGACTCAACCCGCGTAAGAACCTGCTCGGTGTTCGTCAGCTCTGGAATCCCGTGGATCTGAATCAACTCTGGAATGTCGGAACGTAATCGTCCGGTTCGAGGTGGAATGTCCACGCCACTGCTTCGCGCGGGGTCTGGACCGAGGGCGGCACTCGCAGATAGTATGTTCTGAATGTTCCATCAGGTTCTGCAGTTGAATTTTTCACTTCGACCATGGCGATATCCTCATCGCCGTTCATCCGCTTGCGGTAAAGCTTTCCGCACTCGTCCTCAGCGATAAGCTGCGCTCCGCTCTCGTTTAAATAACGCGAAACTTCGTAGCGATCGATCATTCGTCGCCGATATTCGACGTTTTTTTCACGGTCGATGCGCGCCGCATCAAACTCGCCGCGAGCCATCCAGCCTGGTACTTGAAGTCCACGCAACGCATGAAATCCCCAGCTGTCCTCATACAAGACGGCTTCTCTATCGACTCGATGCAGTAGTCCGTTGTTGTCCATCGACATTTCCGTCGGACGTTCCACCATGATGCAGGCGCTTGTCCATGGGCACCACCAGCCGCAGTTGCGCACCACATCCTCGAGCGCTTCCAGGGGACCGGCAAATGCTGTTCCCAACTCCTTGCGAATAAGGAGTTGCGCTACTCTGTCTGCCTCATGTTGTCCAAACCGAAACTTTGGCCAGTTGTAGCCGCCGTCGTCGCCTTGCGAAGAGAAAACAAACTGCAGTAAACATTCGAGAACAAACAAATGCTGGCGATCGTCGAGTTGTTCCAGCACTTGCACGGCTCGTTGCATCTGCCCGTGAAACTCAGAACTATTGGTCTCTGCAGCTACTTCGCCGATTGTGTCCTGCCAGAACTTGATTGTTGAATCAGCGTGAAGCCTGTTTTTCATTTCGGCACGAATGAAGAAACAAAGGCGTTCGCGAATATGCGCTCCTGTCCTGAGTAGGTCTTCGATATGTTCTTGAAACGCAGACGTGACACCACCTGTGGTGAACTGTCTGATATCTAGAAATCGACGAGAAAAACATAACTTGTCTTCATTCAAATCCAGGTTCCCGAGCCAGCCTCGCCATGTGGAAGGCAGTGGGTAAAGGCGCTCAGAGAGATGAACTCGTGGAATGTCATCGGCGATTTGATCGTCGAGCACGGATTTTCCCGTCTGCATCCAGGCGCATAGCATCGCAGCTGTGAGAGCTTTCGCTGGTGACGGATACCAGAGAAAAACCGCAGGAGGAGTAAGCTCGCATTGCTCGTAAACTCTGGAAACCGCTGCTTCCGCCTTCTCTCGGTCGCATGAATCTGTGTTCAACATGACGCCCAACATATCGTCGCCGATATTTCTAATGACTCTGGTGTCAATTTCAGGCATGCTGTTTCCGTAATATTCTCAGAGGATCGGGAGGCGACTCTCTTCTTATTTTAGCTGCGCTACGAACGGCAGAGATTACCGTTTAGCACCATTGCCTACAATTGTTGTCAGATGGCGTCTAAGTCTTCGCAGAAGGCTTGGGATTATCTTGCAAAACCGTTGTTTGCTGGATCAACTCTTGAATTGCCTTGCGCGCTTGATCTCCGACTTCTTTTCCTCGTCGCTGGGCAATTGATTCGATGGCGCTTGCGAATGCGTAGAATCGTTCTATCGAAAGATGCGTCGCTCGCTGGTGCGGGAGCAGACTACGCAAATATCCTCGCAAATTGTTTTCTTCGTTTTCGCTTAGAGGATTCAACATATTGATTAGCGGGCGGATGCCTTTGAGAGACACGATTGGCGTCTGGTACGCAATCGCTCCTTTGCGCAACGCTCGACTCAGAAGCACGCATTGCTTGAGTGGAGCCGCCTTGTCTTTTGCATCTGCTGGCACTTTCGAAAGTTCGCTCTCCCACTCGCCGAAGCCGTATAGAACGTGCAGTAGCGATTCCGGTTTTCGCCCTTTGCCGTCCGTCATCGGCATCATGCCGTAAATCAGGCTGCGCGCCTCGCACATATCGACGTCTTTGGATGCGTTCAAAACTATTCCGGATAAACTGTTGGCGCCTCGAATCAGCGCGTCTTCATTAATTTGCGCCACACGTTCGGGAGTAAAGACAATTTCCTTTACGGCGAACTCCTGGCAGAGCAAAACGTCTATGACGTCGTCACTGACTATGGCGCCGAATTCAGCGGTCGTGAGATTGCCCGTGACGAAATAGATGCTGACCTCGGGGATGTTACGTCCGAAGCGAATTGAGAGCGTTCCTGTCACCTTTTCGAGCGCCAGAAATTGCATTACGTTGAATATGGTTCCCTCGCGGACCGAGGTGACGTGAAAACTAATACCCACGGGTCAAATTTTCTTGGCTCGCAACTCCCGCAAAGATTATAACCGTCTTGCCGAAATCAGGTTGTTGAAGAATCCCGCCGTTTCTCAAGAGCTTTCTGGACTTCGACTTTGTCGTCAAAATCAAATGTCTGTCCCTTGATGATCTGGTAGGTTTCGTGCCCTTTTCCAGCGACTACGACTATATCTTTGTCAGACGCATCGAGTACGCCAAGCTGAATTGCCTTGGCTCTGTCCGGTTCGACCACGATATCTTCGTTCATTCTCTTGATGCCGGCCAGGATGTCAATGATGATCTGTTGCGGGTCTTCAGAGCGCGGATTGTCGGAGGTCACTACCACCTGGTCGGCGAGATTCTCGGCGATAGCGCCCATTTGAGGACGTTTTGAAGTGTCGCGGTCTCCGCCACAGCCGAAGACGACGATTAGCTTCCCATCGGGTGGAACGAGCTCGCGTGCCACATTCAATACATTCTCCAGACCATCCGGAGAGTGCGCATAGTCTACGATGCAGAGCGGTTCATGGCTGGTCATGTCGGATACGACCTGGAAGCGCCCGCAGACGCCGGCGAATGATTCGAGCGACTCTTTCAATTCTTGATTGGACACGCCTTCGGTCGAGCAAATGGTCAGTGCGGCAAGTACGTTGTACACGTTGAAATTGCCGACCAGTTTAAGTTTCAAATCGATCGGACCGTTTGGCGTTAAAACCGTGAGCGCCGTTCCACTCTTGTCGAAATGCGCGTTGACGGCTCTAAAATCTGCCTTCTCGGAGAATCCATATGTGTATTTATTCACGCTGGACGAAACCGCTTTCAAATATTCCGGCGCCAGCTCCTGGTCTATATTGACGATCGCGTTTTTCGGATCGAGTGGACTTGCGTTCAAAGAGCTGAACAAAAGCAGTTTGGAGCGCCAGTAATGCTCCATGGTTTTGTGGAAATCGAGATGGTCCTGGGTGATATTCGTCAGGCAAGCTGATGCGAACTGGCAGTTGTCAACGCGCTTCAGAGCAAGAGCATGGCTCGAAACTTCCATTGCGACGTGGGAAACGCCCGCATTCACCATTTGATAAAACAGTCTGTGCAGATCTGCTGCTTGCGGCGTCGTGTGTTTTGCTTCAATGTAACCGTCGCCGTGTCCGGCTCCCGCCCAGCGAACGCCCATGGTTCCGACCAGGCCGGCTTTGCGGCCTGTGCCGTTTAAAATATGCTCGATAATGTGAGTGGTCGATGTTTTTCCATTCGTCCCAGTCACGCCAAGCACGCGCAGCTTCGTGCTGGGGTGCTCGTATAGATAATCCGCCGCTTCCGACATCGCTTCACGGACATCTTTGACGACGAGATAAGGCGATGTAAAACCGCTCGGCTTGGGCTTCTCGCTTACAATTAAAACGGCGCCTGATTTGACCGCGTCGTTGATGAAGTTGTTGCCGTCAGTTTTTTCGCCGTGAATGCAAAAGAAAATGTGTCCGGGCTGCACCGAGCGCGAGTCGTACGAAACGCCGGAAAACGCGCTTGCCGAGGAGTCCTCCCAGTCGGCTGCCAGTCCCCACTTCCGGAGCAGGGGATCAACAGGCTTTGGTGGAACTTCCATAGTTGTGGGCGTCAAGCGCGTTTCTCGATAATTTGTTTGGTTTGAAAACCGCTTTTAGTCAGCATTAAGCCGCCCGCAGTTGCGGGCGGTTGCTATCGGTCGCGGTAAAAAACTAGGCCGGGTAGACGCTGACGCGTTTTCTTCCACGCGACATCTCGTACGTGACGACCCCTTCGATCATCGAGTACAAAGTGTCATCTCTGCCGATTTTTACGTTGAAACCAGGATGAATTTTCGTGCCGCGTTGACGGACGAGAATGTTTCCAGGAATCGCAATTTGACCGCCGAAAACCTTTACGCCAAGACGCTTAGGTTGGCTGTCGCGACCGTTTCTTGTTGAACCTGCACCTTTTTTATGTGCCATGACAAATCAACTCCCTTGTGACGATGCTTGCGCACCGCGCGCTCTAAGCGCTCTATTACTTGCTTTCAGCCTTTTCTTTTTTCTCGGCTTTTGCCAATACTTTGTTGTTGACTTCGATTGAATCGATCCAGACGCGAGTGAATTGCTGTCTGTGACCTTGTTTCTTACGAGTGCCTTTTTTCGGCTTCATGTGATAAACGATGACTTTGGAAGCTTTGACTGATGAGTCAATTCTGCCTGTAGCCTCGTTCTCTACCAATTTCGAAATCACACTGCCGGTAACCGTGGCGCCTTCTACGAAGGGCTGACCGACTGTGGTTTCGTCGCCGTCGACGAGCATCAACACTTTGTCAAACAGGTGTTTATCACCTTGGTTTGCGCTGGTGAGGTCGATGTCGACGAAGCGTCCCGGCTCTAATTTATATTGCCTGCCGCAGGCTTCAACTATGGCGAACATTGCTGTCTCCGGAATTTCTACACGAACTGAATGACGTTGATACTCGTCTGGGAGCCCGACGACTGAGTCGCGGCCCAACCAAGCGCCAGCTCTACGCCCCCCAGAAACACGTCCTTGGTTTCTAAGAGCGAGAGAGCGAATTCGAATACTACCAAATATATAATCGTAGGGTCAATCAAACCCTGCGCCCGCTGCTTAACTATTGATAGCAAATGAGAAACGTTTGAACAAGAGTTGGCGATCCGCAAGGCGGTCTCGACTGTTTAAATTAGAGTTGTAGCGGTTGTAGTCTCGATCTCGAGAGTTTCCACTCGCCCACTCGAGTGCTTGATATCAGGAGCGTGAAATATGAGTGATCAAAGCGATTCCGAACTTGGTCGCAGCAAGTCAAGCGTCAGTCCTCGCGAGCACCTTATTCATTTGTTGACAATAGGTTGGGATCCGAAGAGTCCTTTGATTCGCAAATACGTGGCACTCAACGACCTCGGGCGCGTTCTATCTGATTGGGTAGAGAAGACCAAACCTATTACTAAGTAGCTTTTGGAAATCAGGTTACTTTCTGGTTCCTTCAGAATGAGCCTGCAAAGCGCGTCTCAGAGTGGCAGTCTTGGGCGAGTAACGAGCTAATTGGCTTGACGACTCGGGCGCAAGATGCAAAAAAGCGTTAAGCGAATTCTACAATTTCCATTAAACATATTAAGGAATAGAGCAAACCTTAGTACCATTCTAGGTCTTGTGTTCACTCTTACCCGAACGAATGGGAGTTCGCCTAATGTTGCAAGTTGGAAAAAAAGCTCCGCCCTTTGATATGCCGTCCACCAAGGACCTCAAGACTTTGAAAGAAAACGTAAGCCTCGCCGATTACAAAGGCAAATGGCTCATCCTTTTCTTCTATCCGCTAGACTTCACCTTTGTTTGCCCCACAGAATTGAAAGCCTTCCATGACAGATTGGCTGACATCAAAGCTGCTGGCGCAGAAGTTCTCGCAGTTTCGACCGACAGCGTCTATAGCCACCGCGCTTGGATCAGCACCTCGGAAGACAAAGGCGGACTCGGCAAACTGGATTACGTACTCGGCTCCGACATCACCAAAGATGTATGCCGCGACTACGGCGTATTGCTCGAAGACAAGGGCATCTCGCTCCGCGGTCTCTTCATCATCGATCCGGACGGCTACCTCCAGTATCAAGTTGTTCACAGCCTCAACGTCGGCCGTAGCGTAGACGAAACCCTCCGCGTTCTTGAAGCACTCAAGACCGGTGGTCTCTGCGGCGCTGACTGGAAGCCGGGTCAAAAGCCCCTTTCCGTTTAGTCGTTGAAAAACCAATGAATTCGAAGAGTCGCTGGTCAAGAGCTAGCGACTCTTTTGATTACTGACTCTTTTGATTAAAAGACACGATGCTGATCGCTCACGGCGATACAATAATGGTTAGATGATGTTCGGTATCAAGGAGGTCGTATGCCGCTTCGAATGGATACTCCCCTGCCATCGCTCGAAGGTGGAACGGATTGGTTCAATTCTGAACCGATAACAAATGAGCAACTTGCTGGGAAACCAGTTCTCATCCACTTTTGGTCGATTAGTTGCGGCACTTGTAAGGAGAGTCTGCCTGAGATCAACCGCTGGTTGGAGACTTACAAACCACAAGGTTTGCAGATTATCTCGGTGCACATGCCAAGACAAGAAAGTGATACCAAAGTCGAGTCCGTAAAGGAAGCGATTGACGAGTGGGAAGTGAAACAGCCATGTGTTGTCGATAACTGGCACGAAATCACGAATCGCTTCGAGAACAAATACGTTCCCGCCTATTACCTTTTTGATGAAGAGCACAAGATGCGCGATTTCAAAGCTGGTGAGAAAGCTGTGAAAATGGTCGAGCAAGCGATCGAACGAGTATTGAAGGGTCAGAAAGAAAAGGTCGCTGACTGATCGAGTCAACGGCTTTCCTTCGTCATAACGAAACCCAATTTGTTGACGATGATTGGGTTTCGAAAAACTTTGGATGGTTGAGCGTCACTCTCGGTGAAACCGGGAATGTCGATTACGGGAAGAAACAAAAACGCGCAGGTGATTGAAAAACTTATGACAGAAACAGCAACCAAGGACAAAAAAGAAGGGTCCGTGCCGGCGGTGGCGGAGACACGTTCGAAAAGACTTTTCGAGCGCGCCAAGAAAGTGATGCCGGGCGGAGTTAATTCTCCTGCGCGTGCCTGCCTATCGGTTGATGCGGAGCCTGTATTCATGGCCCGTGCTGATGGTCCGTATTTATTCGATGTCGACGATACCGAATATATCGATTACGTTCTTTCCTGGGGACCGATGATTCTCGGTCATCGTCACCCAAGACTCCTCGAGGCAATCGAATTGGGTCTGGAGCATGGTACCAGCTATGGTGCCCCGTGCAGAGCTGAAGTTGAACTTGCCGAATTGATTACAGAGTTGATTCCATCGATCGAGATGGTGCGCATGGTCAACTCCGGCACTGAAGCATGTATGTCTGCTATTCGAGTCGCTCGAGCCTTCACGAAGCGCGATCTGGTAATCAAATTTGATGGCTGCTACCACGGCCATGCAGACGGTTTCCTCGTAAAAGCAGGTTCTGGTCTGGCTACTCTCGGAATTGCCAGCAGTCCTGGCGTTCCGGAAGAGGTTTCGAAGCTTACGATTTCTCTTCCTTATAATGACCTTGATGCAGTCTCGAAAGCCTTCCAGGAACACAAAGATGAGATCGCGGCCGTTATCGTGGAACCGATTGTCGGCAACTCCGGATTGCTAAATCCGAAGGAAGGATTCTTAGAAGGACTTCGCGATCTTTGTACGAAACACAAAGCGCTCCTTATCTTTGATGAGGTGATGACCGGCTTCCGCGTTGCTAAGGGCGGCGCGCAGAATCTGCTGAATGTCAAACCCGATCTCACTTGCCTCGGCAAAATCATCGGCGGCGGACTGCCGGTCGGTGCGTACGGTGGCCGAAAAGATGTGATGGAAATGGTGGCTCCGCAAGGTTCCGTTTATCAAGCCGGCACGCTCTCTGGAAACCCGCTTGCCATGGCTGCCGGGCTCGCTCAATTGCGTGCACTCCGCTCGGAGAAAATCTATGCGGAAATGAAAGATATGACCGACAAGCTCGCACAGGGAGTGCGCGATGCTGCCAAAGAGCATGGCATCAAGGTTAACGTCTCTTCCACCTGCGGAATGATTACTGTCTTTTTCACGAAGGGTGAAGTCACCAATTTCGAAGAAGCTCAAAAGGCAGACACTGAGATGTTCTCCAAAGTCTGGAAAGAGTTGCTCAATCACGGTATCTACTGGCCGCCTTCCCAATTCGAAGCAGCCTTCTTATCGACGATGCACACAAAGCGCATCATCGATCAGACAATCGAAGCGTTCGATAAGGTCTTCAAAGAAGTTTCCTAATTGAGTGAACAAGAGAAAAAGAATCCGGCGAATTCCGTATTCGCGTTGAGCCGACCGTCTCGCTGCTTTGGCTGCGATACGAAACTCGTTGTCGACGACATCGTGAAGCTCAACAGTAAAAACGAAGACGAGAAAGAAGTTCTCTGTCGCAAGTGTGCTGGTCTTGACGCGCTTGAGATTTTACGTAGTGGAAACGCGCAGATCACGCGCCTGGCTAAGAAGTACTCGAAGCAGCACTTCGTGATTCTGAAGTGGTCGGAACTCTGGAAAACTTATGAAAGACAGGGTCTTCTCGTCGAAGCCGATGCTCTGAGCCGAGCGAAAAAGGACGCGAAAAAGTAGGCAGAGCTTACTCCGATTTTCGGATTGTGAATAGATTTTGTAGTTTTCGAGATCTTGCATCCGCAGAAGGTATCATGGTCCCAATAGATGTCAAGGGATTGCATGTCGCAGGAGTTATTTATGAAGACCGCCGTTCATCAAAGGAGTTTCAGCACCAGTGGTAATGGCAGTGGACCAATCACCGATGAGCGCTTTTCTCCGCGCAGTGTCGTTCTCGCCATTGCCGGCACCGGTTTGGTTCTTGGATCCATAGCGATTCTTTTTGGCTTTGGTCTGATTATTCAGAAAAACTTTTCTAGTTTTGCGTCTGCGCAGGCGAGTAAAGTGGATATACAGAAGCGTGCCGAAGCTCGAATCGATGAGGCCCTCAAAGGCGGACATCTCGTTGTCGCGCGAGCAGAACTCGAAAAGCTGGAGGACGCCTATGGTCTCTCGCCGGAATATTCTGTGAAACTGGACCGCGTTTATCTCAGTCTGTCGAAACAGTCTAGAGCGCATGGCGACAACGCCTCAGCGGTTAAGCTATTGAACTTGATTCCTTCTGAGTCCCCTGAATATAAGACTGCTCAGCACGAGCTCGGACTGATAAGGGCGTCCGGCAAGCATCGTAAGAAAGCCCATGGGAAGTGGCATCCGAGGACTAAAGCTAATTCGCGCAGTCACCACGGTTAGTGGCAGTTCGATTAGTCTGATGCCTCTTCGGATTTGTCTTTGGACTCGCCGGAGGCCTCTTTGGTGCCACCCTCAGGCGTCTCGTTGACCACATGAATGGCAAATTTTGCAGCGTCAGCATTCTCAGCTTTGCTGGTTTCGATGATCGCTGCAATTTTGTCTTCGGTTAACGGGTCGTTTTCCTCTCCCGGAAATCCCTGCCAGCGCACGACATTGTCCGGCGTGACGATCATCACGTGAGGAATGCCTTGAACCTTGAGGACCTTCTTCGTTTGTTTTTTCGGATCGGTACCGATGATGTAATCGACTTTGTTTGATTCGACAAACGGTTTGAGTTTCTCTACAGGCTCATCGCTGAGTCCAATGATGACGAGGTCGTCGCCGAATTTTTCTTTGAAACCGTTCAATTCCGGAATCAACTGCCGGCAAGGTCCGCACCAGGTAGCCCAGAAGTCGACCAGTACCACTTTCCCCTTAATATCAGGAGTGGTGCCATTTATCCATTGTTCTACTTCGAGAACTGGGGCTTCTTTGCCTCTGAGGTCGTTACCTGCCACGAGTTCCTTCTTCACTTTCGGCGGATACTCAGCCGATGCGTTCTGAACATTCAGAGAAACAGCTGCTAGTACGGCGACTGCCAAATGCGACCATTTCATAGACATCTCCTTTTGCGTTAGCTTAAATCGAGTTTTCAGTTATGGTTTGCGGCCTGCTGGTTTGCGTCCGCCCGATGCGCCACCACGACCGGTGCCGCCGCCAGAACGACCGGCGCCACCACGACCGGTGCCACCACCGGAGCGACCAGCGCCACCGCCGGAACGACCGCGACCCGCGCCGCCACCGTATCCGCCACCACTGCCGCCGGACCGCCCACGAGCGCCGCCGCCGCCTTCACCGCCGCCGGAACGACCGCGACCAGCGCCGCCTCCGTATCCGCCGCCACTGCCGCCGGAGCGTCCACGAGCGCCGCCGCCTTCACCGCCTCCGGAACGACCGCGACCAGCGCCGCCACCGTATCCGCCGCCGCTGCCGCCGGAACGTCCACGAGCGCCGCCGCCTTCACCGCTTCCGGAACGTCCGCGACCTGCGCCGCCACCGTATCCGCCGCCGCTGCCGCCTGAACGCCCACGAGCGCCGGCACCGTCACCGCTTCCGGAACGTCCGCGACCTGCGCCGCCACCGTATCCGCCGCTGCTGCCGCCGGAACGTCCACGCGCACCGCCGCCTTCACCATCGCCGGATCGACCGCGACCAGCGCCGCCACCGTATCCGCCGCCACTGCCGCCGGAACGTGCACGCGCACCGCCGCCTTCGCCGCTTCCGGAACGTCCGCGACCAGCGCCGCCACCGTATCCGCCGCCGCTGCCGCCTGAACGCCCGCGACCTGCGCCGCCACCGTATCCGCCGCCGCTGCTGCCGGAACGTCCACGCGCACCGCCGCCTTCACCGGATTCTGCGCGACCTCGTCCGTAGCCGCCTTCGGAACGACCGCGACCACCGCCGTCGCCATATCCACCACCGGAAGAACGACCGCGTCCCTCGCCCGTGCTAGTGCGACCTCGTCCGCCGGCTCCATATCCGCCGCCGCCGGAACGTCCGCGCCCGCCTTCGTCGCCGTAACGACCACGTCCACGGGTTTCGTTTTCATCCTCGCGTTTACGTGGTCTCTTGGAAGACGAATCGTCCCCAGTGGTTCGACGAGCTTCCTCTTTGGCTGCTTCTCGCTTCGCTATTGCAGCAGCGCGTGCTCGCTCGAACTCATCATCTTCTTCGTCGTCATCGTCATCGTCATCGTCGTCGTCGTCGTCGTCGTCGTCTTCTTCGTCTTCGTCTTCTTCGTCTTCGTCGTCTTCTTCTTCGCCTTCTGGCCCTTCCTTCAGGTGCTCACTCGAATCCTCATCGTCGTCAGCTGCGCTGCCGTCGAAATCTTCGTCTTCGGAATCGAGTCCTTCGTCCGAGACCGATTCGTCATCTGAGCCGAAGTCACCAGGAGCGTCTATACCCGACGGCGATGTTGAGAGTTGTGCTTTCGCCTCATCGTCACCTGTTTCGTCCAGTTCGTGCTCGGTATCTTTCTTCTCTTCCGGTCTCCATGTGCTCGTCTTCATGCGAGCGCCGGAAACGAATTCTGCTTTATATTTGTCGCGCTTGTTTATCCGTCCTGCTTGAGCCAGGAGAACGTACTTGATTGCTTCGACCAGGTACATTTTGACAGGCATCCTGGCTTCGTCTGCCAGCTCTGTCGCCAGGTCCATCAAACGTGGGCTGAGGTATAGATTGACGTTATTCGGCGGTGGCTCTCGATCGCGCCGGAAATCGCCGCGTTCTTCCGCACCTTCCGGTTCGCCTTCCTGGCGCCGTCTGCGCGTTTCCTTGTACGAGGAAGACTCCTCGTTGCTCATCCGTCGGACCCGTCTCTCCGGTCCGCCCTTTGATTTATCCTGTTTCATGAGATCCCTATATATTGAAGGAGTCTGATCATACAACTTTGCAGCCCCTCTTTATTCTTATTAGACTTTTGATTGCAAAACATTACTCAAGTGTTTCAACCATTGCGCACGTGATAGAGCGTTCACAAACAGCTGAAACGAACGCATTTCGTGACTGAACCTGAACTAGCGATCATAAGGGGCCCGCGCCGCTGCTATGGCGGCGACCTTACTGGCACCACCTGTGGTGAGTAGTTTTGCGCACAAAGTCAGAGTCGCTCCAGAAGTGAATACATCATCTATGAGAATGATTGATTTGCCCGTCACGTCAGTTTTTCCAAGTGAAAATGCTCCGTCGATGTTTTCTAAACGGTCCTGTTTATTCAAACCGAATTGTGGTTTGGTCTTCTTCACTCGTTTTAAAACATCACTGTTAAATGGAAGTTTATTTCTGTCAGCGAGGCCTTTTGCCAGTAATGTCGCCTGATTGTAGCCGCGCTTGCGCTCTCGACTTTTATGCAGAGGGATTGGAACAATCAGCACGTCATGTGCATTTCGAAACGCGTCGATTTCGCTCTGTAGTTTTAAAAATGCCTGCTGCATGAGAACGTTGATATCTCTGACAACCAGCCGGTCGTCATCGTACTTCAGTTTCCTTATAAGCTTTTGCATTACCCCTTCGTACATCGCAGCTGTGGCGACCGGAAGAAGTTGTGTGGTGTCGAATGTGGTGCTTCCAATTTTTCGGTCGAAAACCTCGGCACCTGTCTTCTCCACTTCAACAGGAAGCCACCAGATTGACTGCCGGTTTCGCAGGAATTTTGCATGGCACTCATAACACAGACAACATCGGCTAGAGCGAGACGCGAATGTACTCGCTGAATGTTCTGGATTGAACGGTTCTTCGAGAACCGATCTGCCGCATGCGCGGCATTTCTCCTCGCATAGATAGGAGTAAATATCGAGGCACTTGAAAAGCGCAATCGGTTTATCCATTAACAGATTGCGAACAGCGGTCAACGTCTTTCTCACGACCGACCTCCTGAACAAAATCACATCTCTATATCTTTATTGACGTAACGACGTCGAAATTAGTTCAATTGAACGTGCAGATTTCATAAAAGAGACAGCGATGACAACAACCCTGAAAGCACGTGATTTGATCGACGCCGGAGAAGAACGGCTCAAAGACGTTTTCAAAGCCATCGACGACGCGGCGCTGGCGAATCAGCACAAGGTTCTGAAAGCGTTTCGAGAAGCGCGTGTTACCGAAGAGTTTTTCGCTGAGAAAACCGGTTACGGCATAGACAATGCCGGTCGCGATGCTCTGGATGAAATTGTTGCTCAGATCTTCGGCGCCGAAGCCGCGTGCCTGCGGATGCAATTCGTTAGCGGAACGCACGCGCTTGCCTGCGCCATTCTCGGTAACATTTCGAGCTCTGAGAAACTTCTATGTCTCACCGGCGCTCCGTACGATTCCCTCGAAGAAGTGCTCGGGATCGCTGGTGACGAGCCAGGCAGTTTGACTAAGCTGGGCGCGAAGTATGAACAAATCGATCTTGGTCCTCTGTTGGACGGCTCAGGCAGAGGTTCCTCAGATGCTGATCTAAGAAGCGCTCTTGTTAATGCGATTAAACCGCACGCGCCTGCTCGCATCTATTATCTGCAAAAGTCCCGAGGATACAGCATGTCGCGTCGTACATATTCAAATCGCGACCTCAAAAAGATGATAGATGCCGTTCGTTCCATCGATAAAGACGGGCTAATCATGGTCGATAACTGCTACGGTGAGTTTGTCGAAGTCGACGAGCCGACCAATGTCGGAGCGGATTTAGTCGCGGGCAGTTTGATCAAAAATCCTGGTGGTGGTCTGTGTGTAGCCGGTGGATATATTGCCGGCAAAAAATCTGCTGTCGAGTCGGCTCTAAACAGGCTGACCGCACCCGGAGTGGGCGGTCATATGGGTCACAGCTTCAACCAGGGGCGAATGATTTTTCAGGGGCTCTTCCTCGCGCCGTCAGTCGTTTCGTCAGCACTGAAAGGCGCAGCCCTTACGGCTTCCGTGTTTCAAGACCTGGGCTTCAGGGTCAGTCCCGCTCCCGACGAAGCAAGATTCGATATCATTCAGTCGATTGAGTTCGGCGGCAAAGAAAAGCTGATTAACTTCTGCAAGGCAATTCAACGGTTTTCACCGGTCAATGCCCATGTCGACCCCGAGCCGGCAAATATGCCGGGATACCAGGATGAAATCATCATGGCGGGAGGCACCTTCGTTGAAGGCTCGACTATCGAGTTCTCCGCTGATGGGCCGTTGCGTCCTCCATTTGCCGCATACGTGCAGGGCGGTCTCTCATATATGCATGTTAAGTGCTCTCTTGAAGGGGCGTTAAGCCTCTCCCTGAGCGGCGATCTGCCATTCACGAACGCCTGATATGTAGTTAAACATTTGATCAATGGTTTATCTAAACCGAATTCTCCACTACAATTACGCTGGAATTGCTTGGAGGACAGGCTCTTGGTTGCACAAATGCCCGCACGGCAGCGATTGTTAGCAGGTGGAAAGACCGAACTTCGCATTCTCGCTGGGACAGCCAACCCAGAGCTGGCCAAGGAAGTGGCGGAGTACATGGGACTTCATGTCTCGCCTATCAAAATTTCCCCATTCTCAGACGGTGAAATTTATGTGCAGGTTCAAGAGAGCGTGCGCGGACTGGATTGTTTCGTAATTCAGCCGACTTGCACGCCGGTCAATGAGAACCTGATGGAGCTTTTGATTCTGCTGGACGCTCTGAAGCGCGCTTCGGCGGGACGCATAACGGTTGTGATGCCCTATTACGGATATGGCAGACAGGATCGTAAAGCGGCCGGTCGCGAAGCAATCACGGCTAAACTCATAGCCGATCTGCTCACCACCTCCGGTGCTCAGCGTGTTGTCGCTCTCGATCTTCACGCTCCTCAGATCATGGGCTTTTTCAATATCCTGGTCGATCACCTCTACGCCAGCCCGGTTCTGCTCGACTACATCCGCACCATGGACCTTGAAGATATTGTGCTGGTCAGCCCCGATGTCGGTGGTGTGTCGCGTACAAGAGCATTCGCGAAGAAACTCGACGACGCTCCGATCGCCATTATCGACAAACGCAGAAGTCCCGAAAAACACAATGTTGCCGAAGTCATGTCGGTGGTCGGTGACGTCAAAGGCAAAGTCGCAATCATGGTCGACGATATGGTCGATACAGCCGGAACCCTCGTCAAAGGAGCCGAGCTGCTGATGAAAGAGGGCGCGCGCGAAGTGTATGCGTGCGCAACTCATGCCGTTCTTTCCGGTCCCGCGAATGAGCGTCTCGACAAGTCCTGCATCAAGAAATTGATTGTCACAAACTCGATTCCGCACGAGCGCGAAAACATCTCCGATAAGATTGTGATGCTCTCGGTTGCTCGCTTGCTTGGTGAAGCAATCGCGCGTATACATGATGATTCCTCGGTTAGCGAGATGTTCGAATAGATGTCACTCGTTCTTGAAACGTTTCAAGCCGGACCCTTGCAGTGCAACTGCTCGATTATCGGTTGCAAGGAAACCGGGGAAGCCGCAGTTATAGACCCGGGCGGCGATGTCGATGAGATTATCGAGATTGCTGAAAAGCATGGTCTGAAGGTTAAATACCTGCTGCATACTCACGCGCACTTCGATCACATAATCGGTAGTCGGGAAATGAAAGAGAGAACCGGCGCCAAGATCTGCTTGCACAAAGGCGATCAGTGGCTGTACGACAATCTTTTGAAACAGTGCAGCATGTTCGGTTTTACAGCAACCGAACCACTGCCGGTCGATCACTACTTGAGTGACGAAGAAGACGTCAAATTCGGAAACCTGAAAGCCTCCGTGATTCACACACCCGGTCATACACCTGGAAGTTTGTGCTACTCGGTCACTGATAAAGATAGTGTTTTGTTTGCAGGCGATACGCTATTTAAACATGGCGTCGGGCGCACAGATCTCTGGGGCGGCTCATTCGAAGAGATCGTCGATTCGATCTCGAATCGTTTGTATAAACTCGATGACAGCACGAGAGTCATTGCAGGGCATGGTCCGGACACGACCATCTGGAGCGAGAAGCGCCAGAATCCCTTCGTCAGCGCGCGATAGGTTGTTTCGACTGCGGACCGTCGAGCCGGTTTAACGTTGTTCGTTAAACTGAGTCTGCAATACAAAAGTTGAGTATGCGAAACTGAATGATCCAGCGTGGTGACTAAGCCTGAGCCGGCGGCGTGTGCTGGATGTTCAATTCCTGCAGTGCTTCATCTATGGTGGCACGGTGACGTGTGCTGTAGTCGAACGCCTTTTGCGCTTGCTCGATATTCAGAATTCCACCTTTGACGAGAAAGACCAGTCGCATTGCGGCTTGTAGCGTCGATTCATCGATGATACCGGAGAGAAGCAGCATGCGTCCAAGTATCTGGTTGTTGTTAACGGAAACTTCGAATGCCGTGGCGATATCATCGGTGGTGACAGTCTTTGACGTCATCAAGAAATCTTTTAGCGTAATATCGATGGTATCGGATGCGGCACCACGCTCAATCAAGGCGACCGCTTCCGGAATGGACTTGCCTGTTTCCTTGACCTGGACAAGAACTTGCGAAGCTTGTAGCGGGCGCAGCGTCCCTTTCATTACCAGGTCTTGAAGCTGGAGCGCGACCTTCAAAATTTCTTCGCTCACAAGATTGGTTTCGATTAAAACCTGACCGAGCGGTTTTTGGGAAATCAAACCGAGTTCGACCGCGTTCAATAGCTGTGACTCTGATATCAGACCGGCGAGTGAAAGGAGCTCACCGAGCCGGATCGCGTCACGAGTTTGCACCCTGTAAAAGCCCTTTTCCATAAGCGGAACTTCAACGGCGATTTGACGGCGGCGTGCTTGTTTCAACCCATCTACGGCTTGATCCTTGGTGATTTTGTCGTCGCGGATTAGTATCTGTGCGTTGAGAGTGGCGGCCAGTTGCGACTCGTTGATTACACCGTTCAAAACGAGCATGCGTCCAAACGGCAAACCTGTCGACGCGCTTCCTGCAAGAGCCTCTTCCAGTTGTTCTTCCGTACAGAAATTCGATGATAGGAGAAGCTGACCGAGCTTGTTGATCTTCACCTCTTCGACTATGACGTTGAGTTGTTTAAGCGCATTGTCGAAGGATTTCTTCTCGTCTTTGACGATACGCAGAGCTTTATAGGCGGTGTCCAGGTCGATGAGACCGTCCTTGAGCAATGATTGAGCCTGCACCGCAGCCTGTAAAACCGTCTCAGAGGTCTTGGCGGCAACCAGCAGCATTCGACCTACCGGCAAGCCGGTCTCGCGTGACATGCGCAGGCACTCTTCCAGCTCGTCCCGCGTTATAAGCCCCGCGTCGATCATCAGTATTCCGAGGCGGATTCTCTTAGTATCTGCGACACCCATTTAGTTAGCCACTCTCTCGCTCGTGACACAGGAAACATACCATATTAAGGAATAATTGCGGTTCTTCGCTTGCTCCGGAAGTATAGAAGGTACATAAACTCGACTGTTGTTAAGAGGGATGTGAGCCTTTCAAGCGGATGAATACGGTGAAATTGTCTGGTAGGATGGTTGCGTAAGCCAAATTCTGCCTTGCCCTGAAGTTGGTGTTCTTGGAAAAAGACGTGGAGTGAAAACGATGAGACAAACTAGCAAAAGTTTGAAAACACTATTTTTTTCGATGGCACTGGCGGCGGTAGCGAGTCTATCGTTGACTAATGTGGCGATGGCGGATTCGGAAGCCGGTTTTATCATGGTCGGCGGCGGCGACTCTGCATCCGGCGGCGTGGGCTCTGCCGGTTCAACCGAGTCCGGTGGCTACCAATGGGGCAATTCGGAATCAGGTGGTCCTATGGACACCGGTGCTGAGTCAGATTCCGGCGGCGTTTTGCAATCGGAAGCAAGCTCGCAGTCCGGTGGCGTATACGACACGGGCTCCTCATCCTCTGCGGTCTGGGGCGGCACCGAGAATTCCGTCGCCAACACGGGCCGTTACGTCCAATACTACGGACGCTAAGCGTTTCAAACCACTCTAAAAACGCCAACGTCGTTCAAAACGTTCCAACGCCGTTCGAAACGTCGTTCAATTCGTGACGTAGCTCCAACGCCGGAATAAGAAACTGGCGAAGACTATTCGCAGTGAGAATGTTGGTGCGTCTAATGTTTGTCATCGAAATGTTGGTGCGTCAGGCGATGTCGCGCTCGGTTTCTCGCAAGAAAAAACGCGTTCGCACGTGGTGGGCGAAACGCGTTTTAAACTATCTGAGTTCGATAACCTAGTCGGCGTCTTTCTGTAGGAAACCGAATTTCTTGGCCTTCTCCATGTCCTTCGCGGCTTTCATTTGATAGACCTTGGAACGGTTATAGTAGGCAGCGCCAAGACCATCATGCTGCGAGATTGCTTTGTCGAGATCAGCTAACGCTTTGTCCAGTTCGCCGAGTTCGCGGTAGGCATGACCACGGTTTAAATAAGCCTTGGTGTAGTCGCCTTTCAATTTTATAGCGGTGTCGCAGTCTGCCACTGCCTTGTTGAACTCTCCCATACCGATGTAAGTGTGGGCGCGGTTTACATACGCCGGTGCAAACTCTTTATTGATTCCAATGACCTTATTGCAGTCTTCGAGAGCCTCTTTGTGCTTTCCGAGTTTGTTGTAAGCATGTGAACGGTTCGTGTAGGCAATCACCATATTCGGTGCCAGGCTGATAGCTTTGTCGCAATCGGCAACCGATTTCTGGTATTGACGAGTAAGGTTGTAGGCCCACGATCTGTTTACGTATGCGATGGGGAGCGAAGGATCTAGTGAGATTGCTTTGTCGCAGTCAGCAATCGCTTCTTTGTACTTACCTAGCGCTATGTAAGCATTCGCTCTGTTGCCGTAGCTGAGCGCGTAGTTCGGATTTTCTTTGATAGCTTTATCGAAGTTTTCCAGAGCTTCTGCCGTCTTCTTAAACGATAGATCGCGCACGCCCGCCTCTACGAGGTCCTCAGTCTTTGCGCTGACTGCAGGGGCTTTTTCTTGCTTCTTCTTCGATGCTGCTTCGGCACCACATACGGTGAACCCTTGCAGAGCGATCGTTAATACAGAGAGTGTAGTAAAAAATGCTCGTCTTGAGTTGTTGGTGGTTTTCAAGATCATCTAAGCTCCTCCGGTCATCGTCGGAGCCATTATCTCAGATTGAAGCGCAATTCGTAGTTGCTGAGAGGCTATTAGTTTGGTTTAGACGTTGCAGGCTTGGATGCCGGTGCCGAAGCCGCGCTCGTTGCAGCCGGTTTACTCGCCGGCGCTGCTGCATCCGGTTTACCAGTCGGCGCTGTTGCAGCCGGTGCTGTTGATGTTGGCGGTTGACTTGATGCCGCCGATTTAACCGCTCCCGGTGTTGCGTCAATATATTTCTGAAACTCTGGCGTGATGCGAATCGGCACGGTCTTCCGCTTCTCCATTATCCACATACCAACTGCCATGCCCGCTTGTTGCTGGGCGAGAGCTTGTTTAAGTTCGTCCTTGACTTCCGCGAATGAGGCTGTGCCGGCGTCTTGTTTGCCTGTCAACTTCACAATGTGCCAGCCAAACAGCGATTGAATCGGTTCCTGACAAACCTCTCCGACCTTCAATTTTTGTAAAGCGTCGCCAACTTTGGAAAGCAGTTCATTCTTTTTGATTTCTTCAATGTCGACATATCCCATGTCTCCGCCCTTGGCGGAAGCTTTGGCGGGAAGATCATCTGTCTTCTCGTTTGCCTCGGCAGCGAAGTCTTTGCCCCCTTTGATTTCGTTGAGGATGTCGACTGCTTTTTTGTGTTGAAACTCTTCCGTCTCTTTAACCTTGGCTTCGAGGGCTGCACCGGACAGATCCGGGAACTGCCTTTTCACTTGCGAGCGGATGCTTTCCATTGCGCCCATGTCCTGCGATGGCGCCGCAATAACGATCTGGCTCCACTTCACGCGAGCAGGATGTTTGAACTGTTCCTTCTGCGAATTATAGAGTTCAAGGACTTTCGAATCCGGCAGCGCATGCGCCTCGACAATTTTCTTTTGCATCGCTTCCGAGAGATATTCCTCGATAATTTTGTCTCGAAGCTGGTCCGGAGTAAGGTCGGTGAAACCGGTTACTTGATCGTATGCTGGTGAGTGTTTGAATTCGATGTAGCGATTGAATGCGGTCTTTGCCATGCCGGCATTTCTTGCTGCATCTACGAGTATCGCCTGATTGATTAGTTCGTTGATCAACTTTTTCTCAATCGCTCGCGTTGCTGTTTTCAACGCGCGACCCATCTCCATCATCTGCGACTCAAATTGAGCTTCGGTCAATTTGTTCTGCTTGAGAAGCGCCGGCAGATTCTTTCCGAGGGTGTTGTGCGCCTGCTCTAAAAGATTTTTCTTCTCCTCAGCTGTGAGCTGGACGTTCTCTTTATTTGCATGTTCGAGAAGTGGAAGTCTTTGAGAAGGATCTTGCTGCAGGACCTGTCTGATTTGATCTTGCTTAGCCTTGAGAACATGCTTGTAGTCGGAGACGTTTACGCTGTCACCACCGACTGTACATATCACGGTTTGCCCCGGAATGTTGTTCTTCTTGATGATTTCCGCGAGACTCGTTACTGAGTTCAGTGTCTCAAGCGTTTTCAGGTTTTCTTCATGGACTTTTGTAGTTGGAGCTCCGTTTGCAGTGGTGTCGCCACTGGTGGCAGCCGGAGTTTTAGTCGCGTCGCTGGTTGTAGTCGCCTTATCGCCGTCGGCTTTTGGAAGCTCCGGCTCTCGTTTTCCGCAGGCCGTAGGTAGCAATGTGAGACTCAGTGCCAGAATCGAAAGACGAAATACAGTTTTCAATTTTTGTCCTCACTTTAAACGGCGTTTGGCTGACAATTTGCAACCATAGCACTAAGCAGTTCTTCTAGCAAATTGAGTTGGTCTTCGGGTGCCGTACCATCCGCCTTTACAATGATGTACGGACTTGAACCTTGACCACCCGCGATACCAGGTTTATAAGTTGTCACTCGCGCGAGGTGTTTCGGCAAGTTATTTTGAATGGGCAGCCACTGTTGCAGTCTATATGCGACGGATAGCCGCAATCCGGATTGCATGTCAGGCTTGATGTGAGAAACACCAGCCTGGGTCGCCAGCAAACGCAGCCTGATTACTTTGGTCAACTGAACTGCTTCTACCGGGACCGTACCAAAACGATCCTTCCACTCTTCCATCAAGCGCTGGAGCTCGTGATCGTTTCTAACATCGGCGAGTCGCTTGTATTCAAGAAGTCTTTGTTGATTGTCTTGAATGTACGTTTCAGGAATGTATGCGGTCACGTTGATATCAATCTGGCTGTCCGATTCTCTGGAAACATTCGCACCTTTCAGTTCTGAAACTGATTCCTCCAACAGTTTGCAATAGAGATCGAATCCGACGGAGACCATGTGTCCATGTTGTTCTCCGCCCAAAATGTTTCCAACGCCCCGGATTTCCATATCGCGCAAGGCAATCTGATAGCCGGATCCAAGCGATGTGAACTCGCGAATTGCCTTTAAGCGACTTTGAGCTAGTTCTGTGATTACTTTCTGCGGTTTGTATAAGCAGTAGCAATAGGCTTGAACGTCGGACCGTCCGACGCGTCCTCTCAACTGATACAACTGAGCCAGACCGAAGCGATCGGCTTCATTGATAATGATTGTGTTTGTATTTGGAATGTCGAGACCGGATTCGATAATCGTGGTGCAGACAAGTATGTCGAATTCGTGCGCCATGAACGAGAGCATAACGTTTTCCAACTCACGCTCGCCCATCTGTCCGTGACCATAGATGATGCGCGCTTCAGGAACGAGCTGCTTCAGTTCATAAACCATCTGCTCGATCGTTTCCACACGGTTATGCAGGAAGTAGATCTGTCCACCGCGTTCCATCTCGTGAAGGATAGCGGTGCGAACGAGCGGCAGCTTAAACTCGCCGACAAATGTTTTAACTGGAGACCTATTGATAGGAGGAGTGTGGATCAGCGACATATCGCGTGCTCCGGAGAGCGCCATGTGAAGCGTTCTCGGAATAGGTGTCGCTGACATTGTGAGCACGTCGACCATGACGCGCAATTGTTTCAACTTCTCCTTGTGACCGACACCGAATCTGTGCTCTTCGTCGATTACAACCAAGCCGAGATCTTTGAACGCGATGTCTTTTTGCAGCATGCGGTGTGTTCCAACAACCACGTCGCATTCGCCGGTCGCCAGCCTGCGAACAACATCACGCTGTTCTTTGGCGCTGCGGAAACGGCTCAACAAGCCGACTCTGATTGGAAACGCCGCAAAGCGTTCTGCAATATTATTGAAGTGCTGCTGCGCAAGAATTGTCGTTGGCACCAGAATTGCAGCTTGCCGGCCGGACATCACTGTTTTGAAAATACCGCGAATTGCCACTTCGGTTTTTCCAAAGCCTACATCTCCGCAAACCAATCGATCCATCGGTTTTGCCGACTCCAGATCGTTTTTCACATCAACGATTGCTTGCCACTGGTCCGGAGTTTCTTCAAAAGGAAACGCTTCTTCCATTTCGTACTGCCAGGGAGTGTCCGGTACGCATTGGAAGCCTTCTTGCTTCGCACGCATGGCGTAAAGATTGACGAGATCTTCAGCGATCTGTTTAACAGATCGTTTTACACGCTTCTTCGTCGATTCCCACTCTGCGCCGCCCAAGCGAGATAGGCGCGGCTTGTGTTCTCCTGCGCCACGGTATCGCGATAGCATGTTGATCTGATCTACAGGCACATAGAGTCGGTCGTCTCCGGAGTATTGAATAGTCAGATACTCTCGATGTTGATTATCGACCACGATACGTTGAACGCCTACGAATTGACCGATACCTTGCTTCAAGTGAACGACATAATCGTCCACTTTCAGATCTGCGACGGAAGTGAAACGCTCGTAGTTCTTCTCCGCGACCGGCCGTCTGTACACTGTCGGTTTGCGCTTCAATCCGAACATCTCGCCGTCCGTGATTGAGACCAAGCCCTCGGCTTCAAGAGTGAAACCATGGATGAAACCGTGACGAGTTACCCAGACCGCGTTGTCTCCGGTTTTCAACGCTTCCAGATGCCGCATGATGACCGACTCTTTCTGGGCAACATCGGAGGCTGGTGCTGTTTCGTCGTTGATATTTGCGGCACTGTCTGTGGTGCCACGTATGACAGTGGCGTCGTTAGGACCCGGCACATATTTTGATGAGCAGTCCCATTCTTTCATGATACCCATGAGACGCTGAGGCTGCTCAGTCGAGATGACGACCCGCTTTCCTTCACGTTGCCAGTCTTTGATCTTTTGGACGAGTACGTTCATCTGATTGCCGAACTTGTCGACGGGTTTCGCTTGAAACTCGACTACCGCCATCTTCTCGCTTTCTTCGAAGACTGGCAGACTGGAGAGAAACACTCTTTGATTCGACTTCGATGAAAGAAGAACTTGATCTGCCGGCATGTGCAATGGTCGCGGGAGCGGCAACAGTCGACCAGTTTCCAGACCTTCGTCGTAAGCCTTTTGGAGCTTCTCTTCATAGCTTCTCAAGCTTTGCTCGATCGAATCCCATTCGTCAAATGCAATTAAAGCGTCTTGCGGAAGGTAGTCGAGCAGAGTCGCGAATTGCTCGTGAACATAAGGCGCATAATATTCAACTGACTCCGGATAGGCTCCGGAAGCCAGGCTAACCAGATCGTTTTCCATGACCGAGCGCAATGTATCCGCGCGCGAATCATCCAGTTCCTTAATACGTTCGTTAGTGACTTCGCGAAGTCGAGCCACAAGTTTCGATCGCTCTTCCTCATCGCTGTCCAGAATAATCCACCATCGCGGTGGAATGATTACGGAATTACGCGGCTCTACAGAACGTTGATTGTCGATATTAAATACTCGGACCGATTCAACCTCGTCACCGAATAGTTCGATTCGAACTGGTGAACCGCTTGACGGGAAGATGTCGATGATATCGCCCCTGATGCTAAACTCACCGCGCAGAGTCACCATGGCTTCGCGAGTGTAGCCGAGTCTAGCCAGCTTGTTGGCTAGAGCTGTCGTATCGTACGCATCGCCGGCTTTCAACTCGAGAGTGTTTTTTGCAAGCACGTCAGGTGCCAGTACTCTCTGCATCAAGGCGCGTGCTGTGACTACCACCACATACGGTTGCTGCTGCTGCGAAACGTTCTGCAGGACTTCGAGTTGCGATGCCACGTTGTCAGGGCTCGACAGCACCTGTTCGTACGGGGACACTTCTGACGACGGATAAAGAAAAACCGGATACCGGCTCAAATTGTTTAATTCCTGGTGGAAAAACGCACCGGAATGGTTGTCGGCGACCACGAGAAACATCGGGCGGCGAATCTCGTGCTGGAGCACAGTCATAACGAGCGTTTTGGCAGAATCGGTCAGACCTGCCAGATTCAACTCCGTCTGCGCCTGTTTTGCTGTCCTTGCTAACAGACGCGCATAGTTAGGACTGTTGATAAAAACTTGGTGCAGCGCATTGGCTAGTGGATTGTCACGCATACTGGGTTTCCGAGCATTGTTCTGCGGGGCGTCTTTGTCCGTCGCAATTTGGGTCGTTTCTGGGATTATTGCCATGGTATTCTTTGCCCGCCGTCCAGCAAGATCGTCATCTGGCGCTAATTTGGGCGAATTTCTAATGGTAACACAAGGCCATGCAAGAGGACCACGTCAGAGGTCAGGATATTTCCTATTGCAAAACCGCCTACTTTTCTCATATACAATTTACTAATAGAATCAGTACTGAATTCGGAACCTCTACCTTTTGTTAAAACTTTTCCTAACTCTATCGTTAGTGGTCACGCTTTCCGCCGCTTTACCGGCGGCGTACGCGGATGAGTCGTCGTACACTCCCGAGGTCGCCGAGCAATTGGGCCGGGGGACGGCTTTGCTGCGTGAAGGCAAGCTGGCAGAGGCCCGGCAGAATTTCATTCGAGCAACGGAGCTGGAGCCCAAGTGCCACGAGGCCTGGAACAATATCGGGCTGACTTACTACAGGGAAGGAAATCTCGACAAAGCCGCCGAGGCTTATATGAATGCGATTGAACTTGAGCCCGGTTTCGTCCCCTCGATTACAAATCTCGGAGCCGTCCGCCACCAGCAACGCAAGCTCGATAAGGCTACCGGTCTGTACCGTTTGGCGCTGGACCTCTCGCAGGGCAAGGACGCTGAAATTCAATACAACTATGCCAACGTATTGCGGGACCAGAAAAATTACGAGAAAGCCAGAGAGCACTACATCAAGTCGATTGATTTACGACCGGACTTTCCTGCGGCTCACAATGGGCTTGGGGCGACCTACTTTTGTTTGAAAAAGTTCAATGACGCTGAGCGTGAGATTAAATACGCGATCAAGTTGAAGCCGGATTATGCGCTTGCCTACTACCATCTTGGACTGCTCGAAGCGGCTCGCGAGAAGTATCCGGAGGCAATCAAGGCGTACGAAGATTCGCTCAAGTACGAAGATCGCAAAGATTATGCCGATGATACACGCGAAAAAATCGCTCGTTTGAAAGAGCAGATGCGAAGAGGACCTGAGACGACCACGGTGGCGACGAGCGCTCCGGCAGCCGTTCCTCCCGTAAATAATACCCTGGCCTCCGCGGACGCCGGGCCGCCTATGCTTGGTAAGACAAATTTTGCAGCCGGCATGTCGAGCTCTGCAAGCCTATTTGATCAGAAGATGGGAACCGCTGGAATAATCGAGCAGCGCATGGGCAATGTCGTGAAAGAGTTCGAGAAGCTCTTGAAAGGCGGATCTTCGAAGGATCCCATACTCTGGAATAACTACGGTTTAAGTCTGTCGCAGATAGGTCCCTCCAAGTATGATGAGGCGATCGCTGCTTACAAGAATGCGATTAAGTTCAGCAAAGGCAAGCTCTATCAAGCGAATTACAACCTCGCCCAGGCGCACCGCGCCAGAGGGGATTTTGTGTCCTGCGACAAAGAGTGCGTCAAGGCGATTGCGTCTGCTCGGGCGCAGAACTCGGTATGTCCCCTGGTGCATAACCTGCGGGCGATTGTGTTTAAGCAAAAAGGCCAATTTGCCAACGCCGACCAGGAGTATAAACTTGCAATCGCTCAGTCGATGGGCAAGTATCCGGTGTTTCATTACAACCGTGCAATCTGCCTCGAGAAGCTGAACAAGCAGAAAGAGGCTAAGCAAGAGTATCAAAGCTACATTGATAGCGCGCCGACCGGTTTAAACATATCGAAAGCTAAGTTGCGGCTCAACCTGCTGAGTATTTAGTGGTTGGCGGCGGTTTACAAACGCATGGTTGTCAATAAAAATAAGCGTGCTTTGTAGTAGAATCATTATTCCGTCAGGTTTTGCCTGGCGTTTCTTGTTCTAAACACCTCGAGTAGCGGCTCGGGCGAAGGGAAGACCTATGAGCGACAAGGATAAACAACTTGTACTGGATGCGCCGGTTCGTGAAGACGAGCAGGAAGGGGCTGTTTGTCCCGTGGTGGCGCAGCCGATGCCCACTCCTGAGGATGTTGAAAGAATCGCCAAACAAGCCGGCAAGAAAAAAGCTTCGCCTGTGCCGAAGAATAAAACGCGTGTCGCTGTGTGTATGAGCGGAGGCGTCGATTCGAGCGCGACCGCTTACCTTCTTATGGAGCAGGGCTACGATATCATCGGCGTAACGGGCTGGCTGATCAAATCAGGCAGCCGCTGCTGCGATACTGGTATGGTTGATGCCGCGCGTGTTTGTGAACAGCTTGGTATTGAGCACCATGCCGTCGATTTGCGCGAGCTGTTTAAATCCGAAGTGATAGACCAATTCCATCAATCCTATTCGAAAGGTAGAACGCCGCTGCCATGCAGTGTTTGCAACACCGTGATCAAATGGGGCGCATTGTTGAATTATGGACGCAAGCATCTGGATGCGACCTATGTTGCGACCGGACACTATGCTCGCGTTATTCAAACACCTGATGGTAAGCGCCTCGGCCGCGCTCGTGATCCGAAGAAAGATCAGTCGTATGTTCTCTGGGGTCTGACGATGGAGCAGCTTGACGCCACGCTTCTGCCGCTCGGTGACTACACCAAAGACGAAATACGCAGTATCGCCAATTCGCAAAAGTTGGCTACGGCAAATCGGCCTGACAGTCAGGATTTGTGTTTCATTCCAATTGGCACCACGCCGCAACAGTATCTCGCCAATTTTATCGTGGAGAAGCCAGGTCCCATCATCCATTGCGAAACTCTGGAAATCTTGGGTTATCACAAAGGTACGCACAATTACACGATTGGTCAGCGCAAGGGGCTTGGAATTGCTCATCCTGAGCCGCTCTACGTGACCAACGTCGACCCTGATACAAGAGTCGTCTATGCCGGTCCCAAAGAAGCATTGCTGCGAAAGGAACTGACAGCAAGCGACGTTAACTGGATTATGCCGACCGCTCCGGTTGGCACATTCCGCGCGCGCGCGAAGATCCGCTACAACAGCCCGACGGAAGAAGCGACCATCTATCCGATGGAAGGCAATCGCGTTCGCGTCGTCTTTGATGAGCCTCAACCGGCGATTACGCCGGGGCAGGTCCTTGGCGTTTACGACGAAGCCGATGATGTCATCCTTGGTGGCGGCTGGATCGACTAAACCGATATCACACTAAAATGTATCTCGCGCTGTTTCAATCGTCCGCCGCATCTAAAGGACCGTCGGCTGGCTGCCCGGTTTCTGTGGTAGACTACGACCAGAACTCGTCTCTAAGGCGCTCACATGAGTCAATCTCGAAGTAAAAAGGCTACTGTCGATCAGGTCTTGAAACTCGTGGATCAATTGTCTTCCGAAGAACGTGAGCAGTTGATGCAGGAACTACGAGCCGAAGACTTTAAGCGGGACATTCAAAAAGGTATAGAAGCTGCCGAGCGCGGTGAGTTGAAGGATGCTGACGAAGTGGTCGCCAGGCTGCGTAAGAAGGCTCAATCCAGGCAGTAAGCAAAACCCGTGAAACTCCTTATCACTTCTACTGCCGAACTGGACTTAGAGGAGATAGAGGCGCGCATTTCGAGTGATAATCCAGCAGCAGCAGACCGGTTTCTCGAATTATTATCACAGCGTTTTGAACTGATAGCAGGGATGCCTGGAATAGGCAGGCGTCGAGATAGCTACGCTCCGGGAGTGCGCAGTATTGCCGAGGGCGATTATGTCATCGTCTACCGGGTGAAAAACAATTCTTTGGAGATTCTTCGTATTCTACATGGAGCGCGGGATCCCGAGAGAGTGATTCGGGAAAATCCAATCGAGGAATGAGCCTGGTAAGAATAGTGGGCACCATGAATGGTGCCTTTCAACAGAGCCTTGAGGTAGTCCTCCGTAGCAGGCAATGCTTCTTTCCATTAGCGCGATTTCGTTCGTACGAAGAGAACCTTCGATCCAAGTGTGATCTAGTATCGGTTTTGTTGGATATGCTCTTGGGGTCTATTGTATAGGTGGTCCGTGCAGAATGTTCTCAGGCAGATTAAAATGGATTGCAAGGAGTTTGCAATCGTGGTACTTTCCTGGCAAATACTAGGTTTGGAGGGCGCACGTGTCCGGACGTTGCCGATCGTATATCCAGAGACTCGTCTTTCTGGTGGTGCTACTAGTGGTGGCACTCGGATTTAGCCTTGACCTGCCGTCTGAGGCTCGCAAGAAAAGCGCGGCAAGTAAATCCTCGTCTCACGCTACACCCTCGAAATCTTCGCGCTCCTCATCGAAGTCTTCGCGCTCCTCGTCTTCGCGGGGGAGATCCGGCGGGCGTCACGAAGTTGCTCACAGCAAACATGGTAAGCACAGCAAGCACAGCAAGCATAGCAAGCACCACGCGGCCCATCATCACCACCACGTCGCGCATAAACCGCGCTATGCGTATCCCGTCGAGATGTTCATGATGAAGGCACCTGATTTCGATGCCTCTCCGCTTGATGAGGATCAAGCCTACGAAGTTAAGAGTGCTTTTGCTCGTGGTATCGCGGACAAGTATCCAGCTCGTACATTGGTGCGTGCAGGAGTTGTGAAGCACCATCCGCTGCGCGGTGGGATCTTCTGGCGTCGTGAGCCGGTAAAGTACATTATTATGCATTCGACTGAAACGGGCGTTCCGGTGAGCGGCGTTCGAGTGATTGAAAGCTGGAGTTCTATGGGGCGCCGGCATCCTGGAGCGCAGTACGTGGTCGACCGTGATGGCTCTATCATTCAATCCGTCGATCCGGATCTAGCAACGGTTCACATCAATATTTTGAAAACTCTGCCAGGCATCAACAACGATAACAGTATCGGAATTGAGATGAACCACACTGGAAGCCAGGAATATCCTGATGCGCAACTGCAATCAGTGATTCGTCTGGTCACCTACCTGCAAGATCGCTATGGCGTGCAGAGTGAAAATATCATCACGCACAGGTACGCTCAGCAAGGCGATCACACCGACCCTGTGCACTTTGACTGGAAGACGTTTTTATGGACGAAAGACAGGCATCGCAACGAAGCGATTGCTTACAAAATGAATTCGATGGATAAGCAATCTCGAAACTGGGGCGACTACAAGGAAACGCCTGCAGTAGCGGTGCCGCCTCCGGAGACCATACTGCAACCTCATTTGACTGTGCAGGGAAAACCTCTGCCCGCGAATCCGGCACCATCTGCGACACCGGAACGCAAACCTGTCGTAATTCAGGGAGTACCATATACGCCACCACCTGGCGAGACCAGGGCGGAACCATCGGCTGCTTCTCAACCGCCTGCGAATGCTCCAGTACCGCCGGAGAAGGCGCCGGTCGTGATGTTCGAGGTCAAGCCTGTGAGTGAGACAAAATCTCCGACCCAAATCGTGCCGTCGGTTATAGTTCCATCCTCAGCTCCGCAAACTCTCCCGCCTCTGCGTGGACCTATAGAGGTAGGTCCAGAGCACGCTGGAGACTTATCAGCGCCGCGCCCGTAGAAATAGTTTCCATCCTCGGATTTCTGTTTATCCGTCCAAGTTGAGCTGAAACCTTTCCAGACTTTTGTACTGATGGGCATCTGGCTGAGCCGTACTTTCAATAAGATGAAGGTCGTTGATCTTGTGTTCGAGCGGCATTAGCGAATCTGCGATCTCGATGTCTGTAGTTTTTGGTATCGGAGAGCGGCGGCGCTGTCCGTCGGCAAACCGGAGAAGGGTAAGATGTGGGCGGAAGTTTTTGAACTCGTGTTGCTTCTGTGACGGCGATATGAATTTACCAACCGCACGTTTAACTGCATCGTCCAATGTAAAAACGTCAGCCGGTGTTGAACTTGGCGTGAGTACCGCTAGTCTTGCCTGTTTCTCGTTTGGCCAGAGCTCGATTCTGTCGTAGAGTAGCGTTAGCGGTTTCTGTTTCAAAGTAAAAGAACTGATAGCGAGCTTCAGTGCTGATATCACATCCGGTATCGCCTCGGAGTCTACGTCGCCGAGAAAAACCCAGGTAATGTGCAGCTTATCGCCTTTTGTCCAGCGGATTTTCGCGTTCCAGGTTTCACCTAAAGTTCTATTGTCAGCTGATAGTTTCGCCAGGCGTTCGATTCCATCGTCGGACAGGAATGTGCCTACAAAGAGCCTTGGCATCGCTTACTTGTTGCGACCGATTTGTTTGCGTATGGCTTCGTCGACGCCTTTAGGCCCGCCCATACCTTTGAGCACCCAGGCTGCACCGATGGCGAATGGGACGAGCATGATCATCAAATCGATCATTGATATAGGCGCAAACCATATTCGCAGACCGCTGATAATCGAGAACACGATCATTACCAGGCTTACCGCCGAGATAAGCCATCCCCAGACGCTCTTTGCATTGTAGAAAATCCATCCGACGCCGAGTAGAAACGGCAACATCAGATAGCCGATGCTGTTGCCCGACCAGCCCCAGAGTGATGCGTATCCGCTTGTGACATGCACATGATTGAAAAGGAGGAACAGTCCGACGAGAAGCAAGCCAATGCCGCCGAAGAACTGCAGGTCCGACTTTTGGACAGGATTTAAATCAGACTGTGATCGCAGTGTCTGCAACTCGCTCGAGTTTTCCGCTGGGGTGACCAGTCGTGTCTGTTGTTTGACTTCAGGCGTGACGATATCGGCTTTCGATTCTTTCAGAATTGCTGCTTCCAGCTCCACAAGCTTTTTCTGAATGTGCTCGTCCTTCATCCGCATATTTCAATCGTCCTGATTTTTCTGATGGCTGTCTGCAGAAATCCCCTATAAGCATATCACCAGAACATTAAAACTACTATGTTGGATGGCGGTTGAACCCTTCATGGGCGGGCAAATGGAGGCATTTGGTCGCACCACCGGTGGGGTTATCCTATATCGTTCGAAAGATTCGAATTAATCTGCGAATTAATATGTAAACCGCATGAACAGCCGTTTTTGTGGGGAAGATAATTTTATATGACTCTTGATCATTTGAGAGAACGCGGTTTAAATAGTGATATTGAGCGGGTTTTACTAGGAAGTCTGGTGCAAATGAAGAGTAAGTGGTGGGTTTCGACCCTTCTCGCAGCGTCCACTGTTTTCGCGACCCAAGCGTCGCCGGCTGCTGCTGCGGATAGAACTACTCACACGTCAGCCGGCCCGGCCGCGCCGGTCGGTTTAGCCGATGGACCAGGTGTTTGGATGAACATCTGGAGCTATCCGGTTAACGATGTCGATGCCTATTGTCTTAAGTTGCACAATTCCGGCGTGCGAAATCTGTTTGTTCAAACCTCGCGAAGCAACACCGAGTCGATTCGCCAACCGGAAGTTTTAAGCGCTTTGATCGATGGATGCCACCACTATAAAATCCGTGTGATTGCCTGGTCTTTTCTAGAGCTTGCCAATCCTGAAGCCGATGCGCAGAAACTGGTTGATGCCGCAAGATTCCGCACTAAAACCGGACAGTCGTTTGACGCGATTGCGCCGAACATGGAGAAGGATTTGAATCCGGCTAAGGTCGAGCGCATCAGTAAGGCTTTGCGAGCGGAACTCGGGTCGAGTTATCCGATGATTGCAGTTGTTTTTAGCCCGTTGAACAAAGCCACGCAAGTCGCGAACATTCCGTGGAAAATGCTCGACAAATACTACGATGTTATTGCTCCGATGAATTATTGGAATAGCAAATATGCGAAGCTGGAAGCTTATTCCTACACGCGTGACACCATCAAAAAAGTGCGCGAGCTTTGTGGGCGTCAGGATGTTGAGATTCACATTATCGGCGACGGTATGAAAACGCACGCTCCTGAGATCAAGGATTTCATGAAAGCCTGTCATGACACGGCTGTCACCAGCGCCAGTCTCTATCCGTTCCACCAGATGACCGAAGAGCAGTTTCAATGTCTGACTCAGTACCATGAGTACTTCCCGGTTAATTCCAGATATCGTCTTGCCGCTTTTCGCGAGCTGATCAAGAGTGGTGCGATGCCGCGCCCGGTTCTTGATCCTGCAAAAGCGATGCCGAGAGGCGAGTTCTATCACATTCTCGCTCATAAGTTGACCGGACGAAACGATATGCAAGAGGCAGAAGCTGTTCGCCTACTCATGGACTATGGTTTGGTTCCCGACCAGCACAAACAAGCATTTGCATCGAAGCCGCGGTATGTCGGTGAGGACATGGAGCATCGAGAAGCGTATGCGCTGGTTGCCAATTTGATTGAGGCTAAAGGTCGTGCTCAGAAGGCGGGGGTGAAACTGGATGGTCAGAAGCCGGTGAATCTTTTGCGCGCGCATAAGCGGGGCGACTGGTTCTCCCTGCCTGCTATGGCTGAACCGGCAAGTCCTCCGACCAAGCAGGTCCTCACATACATGGACGCGGCGCACATTATCTTGAGCGCAGAACACGATTTTCGCTAAGAAACAGCGGGCGACTTTGCTGAAGTCAAGCTCTGTCTTGTTTCAGAGCCAGGCAGAAAAATTTTCTGTTTCGGCACTTGCAAGGCTATCGCGATCCTTGAAAGAGGCGTATGATATTTAGCATGAATATAGATGAGTTTCGTCCACGATAACTCATTTGCTGCCGTTTTCTTTTGCAGGGAGCCTCGCTATTCAAGAGGGTTTCCTTCGAAAGGCGTTTGATGTTTTCAACCAATAAAACAAACTACCAAACTACCGGATTCAAAGTTATTCGCGCCCTCCGCGATCGCAATCTCGTTTCACTCGGGATGACTCGATCGGGAGGCGTTGGTGTTTCCTGACAAACCCCAGTTCTCCAGGGAGGATTGCCCATGCAAGTCACGGTTACTGGTCGCAACATTGAAGTTACGCCCGCACTTAAGGACTACGTGATCGATAAGCTTCAGCGCGCGCAGAAGCACTTCGACCATGAGATCCACTGCAAGGCGATGCTGAGCGTTGCGAAGAATCCATCTATTGCCAAGAGTCAGACCGCCGAAGTGACTGTGCAATTGAATGGACAGACTATCCGAGGCGCCGAATCGACGGAAAACATGTACGCTTCAATCGACTTTGTTGCTGACAAAATCGAGCGACAGCTGCGCAAATACAAGACGCGATATTCAACCAAAGGTCATCAGAAGAGTAAGGACCGCCATCTCAGAGTCGTCACCGAGGAGGAACTGGAGAACGAACCAGCCGGAGAAGGTGAAGAACAGGACTTCTCAATCGAGATTGTTGGTCCCAAGATTGTGCGCTCCAATCAGATCAAGCTTGAAACCATGATGCCTGATGAGGCTTGCAAACATATCGATTTGCTCGAGCACGAGTTCTTCATGTTCATCAATGCGGAAACCGGCAAGGTCAGCACGCTTTATCACAGGCGCGACGGCAACTTCGGTTTGATTGAACCGCACTATTAAACGAAACTCGCGAAAGGTTTTTGAGAAGAAACAAAGTTGGGGCAGGACCGTCTGTCCTTGACATGCTGGTTGCGACCAGATGCACAGCCTGGTTGACGGGGTGTGCGGACTTTTGACAACTTCGGTTTATAAACACTTTCATCTTTCTAGGAGAAAGCCCATTTATGTTCTTGCTGAATCCTTTAGAATCCATAGGTGAATTTCTTACTAAATGTCATGAGTAATAGGCAGTTTCGATAGGTGGGTAACCGGTTTACGATGCACGGAAATCAGAAAAAACAGGCACTGGCTCTTGCGCTTGCATCCCTTCTCAGTTCTCAATTGGCTACTGTAGCGGGCGCGCAGGACTATCAAGGCGACCCGGGCGCCGTTGATTTGAACAACCAGGGCGTGCGCGCGCTTGAGGCGAAGAACTATCCATTGGCGTTTCAAAAACTTGAAGCCGCGGTGAAGCTTGACCCGAATTACAAGAAAGCAAGCTCCAATCTGGGTATCGCCTATAACAACTATGGTTTGGGACTCGCTCAAAACAAGAACTATGCCGAGGCAATCAAGTATTTCCACAAAGCCTTTTACCTCGATCCGACCAACCTGGTGACGAAGAAAAACTTGGGCATCGTAATTTCGAGTTTGAATCGTGATCCAAACAGCTTCCAGGATCGCGTAGACCTTGGTGATGATGCGAGAAAGCAAGTGCGTTCGCCGCAAGACTGGGCTGGACCAATTGTTGAGTATCAGGCGGCATTGCTGATTAAGGACGATCCGGGAGTTCGTGAAAAGCTAGGCGATATCTACAGTTTCATTCAAAAGTACGATAAGGCGATCACTGAATATCAGAACGGGATTCGCATCAAGGATTCTGCCATTCTGGAAGTGAAACTGGCGCGCGCTTATATGGCAAAGAATGACGTTGCCACCGCCATTGGTGCCCTAGGTAGAGCTTTGAAGTTGAACTCGACCGATCCCGATGTGCTCGATGCGCTCGTCGCTGCCTGGGGAGAGGCTGTTAAGGCCAATCCGCTTTCGCCGGATAACCACGTCGGTTTAGGACAGGCGTTCCAATATAAAGGTGATTTCGATCAAGCGAAGGAAGAATATCTCGCTGCGATCCGTTTATCCAAAGGAACACAAAACCCTACTGCTCAAGCGCTTCTTGCTAAGCTTGATGACGCTAAGAAAAAAGCTCAAGTCGACAATCTGATCAACTTGGGTTACGAGTATCAGACTGGTGGCAAGTTTAAACAAGCACTGGATCAATACTTGATGGCGTTGAAGTTGTCACCGAACGATGACACCATCTGGGTCAACCTTGGTACGGTTTACCAGGCGATGAAGGATTATCCGAACGCGATCAAAGCCTACAAGCAAGCCCTCAACTTCAAAAAGGATAACGCCGACGCTATTAAGGGGATTCAGACGGCAACTGATGCTCAGCAAGATCAGCGTATCGACGCGCTCGGAAAATCTGGTAACGACGCGTTCAAAGCGGGCCGTTACGACGAGGCGATTGCAGCATATCTCGAGTTGTTGAAGATCGACAATAAAGATGCGGGGGTTCACTTCAACCTTGGTGCCGCGTATCAAGCCAAGAAAGATCTAGACTCTGCGTTGCGCGAATACGCCGCTGCCAAGTCGCTGGATCAGAAGAACCAGAGTTACGCCGACGCGTACGATGAGGCGATGGACTTGAAGGCGCAGCCGCTTCTCGATAAAGCTCTCGCGTTGCACAAAGAGAAAAAATACGCCGAAGCAATTCCTGCGTACCAAGAATATTTGAAGATCCGCGATAAGAATGATGAGGTTTGGTACAACCTTGGTGCCGCTCAGTATTCTTATCTCGACTACAACCGCGCCGAGCAGTCGTATCAGAAAGCATATGACCTCGATCCGAAAGGTCGTGTGGATGTTCTCTACTTCATAGGCACCATTGATGAGAATAATGGCAAAGGTCCCGAAGCGCTTACTGACTACACTACATATGTTCAGAAAGCACCGAACGGTACCTACGTCAAAGAGGCTAATGAGAGAATTGCCGCTCTTCGCAAAGACGTAAGCAACACGGTCAAGATTAAGTCGGAAGAAGATCGCGCGAAGGAAACAGCTGCGTTTGATGCTTTCCAAAAGGCAGTTGCATTGCAGAAGCAAAACCAATACGACCAGGCGCTTCCGCTGTATCAAACAGCAATTCAGAACATGCCGAACAACCCGGACTTCGTCTATGGTTTAGGTACACTGTTGCAAGCGATGGATAAGTACGATGAGGCTATCGCGCAGTATCAGAAAGCGAAGTCGCTTAACGCGAAAGGCGACAACAAAATCATGGACGAAGCAATTCAGTCCGCGAATCAGGATAAAGCGCAGCCAATCGTCGACGCAGCTGTTAAGAAGCAGCAAGAGGGCGATAACGCAGGCGCAATTCCAATGTACTTGCAGGCACTACAGCTGATACCAGAGAATGGCAAGATTTGGACGAACCTTGGTAGTGCATATCAGCAAACAGACCAATTTGAAAAAGCAAGAGATGCATACAAGAAGGGCTTCGACACTGATTCTAAGAGTGAAGTCGGCAACTTGTACCTCATGGGCGTGATTGATGAAAACTTTGGCAAGGGTCAATCTGCCTTCGAGTTGTATGACAGGTATCTAAAGGCTGCTGGCAGTGGTGGTGCTTATTACACGGCGGCTAAATCTCGTTGGGATGCGCTGAAGAAGAACGTAACTGATACGCAGAAATTGGCTACGCAGGGCGAGCTTGCAAACGCCAAGATTGCAGAGGACTCTTACAACGCTGGTATACAACTGCAGAAAGACTCGAAGTTCGACGAAGCAATTGCTGAGTATCAGAAAGCGGCTGCTGCTATTCCAACAGAGTTTGCGTATCCATTCGCGATTGGAACTGCGTATCAGGGCAAGGGCGACAACGCTAATGCGAAGACCTACTATCAAAAGGCTCTTTCACTCACGAAAAACAAAGACCAGATCAAGCAAATTAATGACTTGCTGACAGGTTTGACGGAGGCAGATGCCGCGCCGCTAATCGACGAAGCCAACAAAGCATATGCTGCGAGTGACTTCCAGACTGCGGCTCAGAAGTATGATGCAGCCTTGAAGATTACTCCTAACAATGCTGACGCCTGGACGTTCCTGGGTGCTAGCTATCAGAATCTCGGCGACTTTGCTAAAGCGCGAAATGGCTACGAGCAAGGCTACAAGATTGGAGGCAAAGCGAAGGCCGACAACCTGTATTTCCTGGGCGTGCTGGATGAGAACGACGGCAATGCAAGTAATGCGCTCATGCACTACACGCAATACATTCAAGTATCGCCGAGTGGTGGATTCCGAGCCCAGGCTGAACAGCGCTTGAAAGACATCAAAGCAAACCCGACGAGTCTGCAGAAGATTCAAACCGCTGCGCAACAAGCGCAAACGGCGGAAACGCAACAAGCATACAACGATGCGATCAAGTTGCAGGGCGAACAGAAATACGACGATGCGCTGGCTGCCTACGGCAAAGCTATTACAGCATCGCCCAGCGAAGCAGCCTACTACTACGCGCGTGGTACTTGCTATCAAGCTCGTAACGACGAGAGTAAGAACGATATCGCATCCGCTCTGGCTGATTACGACAAAGCTATCTCGCTTGCTCCGCAAGAGAAGGCTTACAAAGAAGCTGCAACTAACCTGCGGGCATTCCAAGCTCAACCGCTCATCGACAGCGCTATCAAGAAGCAGACGACAGCATTGCCTGACGGTAAGTATGATCTCGCCGGAGCTATCGCTGACTACCGCGCTGCTCTCAAGATCAACGACGACGCCAGCACACACCTCAACCTCGGAACGGCTCTGCAAGCCAATAACGACAATACAGGTGCGTTGCAAGAGTACACCGCGGCAATCAACAAGAACGCGACTCTTGCCGATGCCTACTACTATCGCGGCTTGATCTACGAAGACCTGAAGCAAAACGAAGCTGCTCGCAAAGACTACACGAAGTACTTGCAACTGCAGCCCGCAGGCGCCAACGCTGCCGCCGTCAAAGATGGCTTGAAGCGCGTCGCCCCAGCCGCGCCAGGCAAGAAGCGCTAAGCGCTAGTCTGGGATGGGGACGGTGATGCCTTTTTTCTTGTAGTAGGCGAGGAGTGCCAGAAACAGGATGCTCGCGATGATTAGGCTGGCGGCGCTGGCTATGATTGGGACTGGGGTTTCGCCGGCCATGATGCTGTCGACGCGGATTGGTTCGATCATCAGGCGGCCGAGGGAGTAAAGATCGATGTAGAGGAGAAACGTGAGACCAGGGTATTTGTAGAGTTTCTTCGATGCGAAGTGATAGAGAAACAGAAAGACGAGAAGGTTCCAAATCGATTCATAAAGAAAGGTCGGATGGAAGTACTCGTGACTGAAATACTGATAGGGTCTCGATTCTCTAGGGATAAAGAGTTTCAGCGGAAAGTTGTCCGGCACGGGTTGTCCGAAGGCTTCGGAATTGAAGAAGTTTCCCCAGCGGCCGATTGCTTGCGCTAGAGGCATGACGCAACCGCCGAGATCGAAGCAGCGAAGCACAGGAAGTTTAGCAATTCGACTATAAATTGCAGCGGTTAAGAAACCGCCGATGATACCACCGTGAATCGACATTCCTCCGTGCCACATCGCAAATATTTCGAGTGGCTGTGACCAGAAGCTGGACCAGTTCAAAGCGACGAAGTAGAGACGTCCACCGATGATGCCACCGATGAACGAAATGAGACAGAGGTTCGTCACTTGCTCCGGATCTAGTTTCCATCGGCGCGCCAGATGATGCGCCATGATAGCGGCTATCACAAATCCGGTCGCAATGAGCAAACCATACCAGCGGATGGTTACGAAGCCGACGTTTATAACGAACGCGCCAGGCGACTGAAAGTGCATGCAAAGAGGCTCCCTTTCTTACGCTTCTCTTTATAGCAAACGAACGCTTGCGGAAACGGCTAGGTTTCTAACACAACGCATTAATCATTCCGTTTCCATTCCGCTTCCCTTCAGTTTTGCGTATATATGCGCGCTATGTCCGAATTTAGAATGACATCACTGTAAAGGAACGATCCGCAACACCGGCTAAAATGGTGGCATCACACGGAGGTGTTTATGGCCAAGGCGCGATCTCGCTGGACCTGTCAGGGATGCGGTTTTCAAACATCCGGATTTCTGGGGCGTTGCACGGAATGCGGCAGTTGGGGTTCCATGGTCGAGGAGGTTTCCTCGCTCGACAGCCAGAGCGCTTTCTCGAAAAACGTGACTCGCTCGGTTTTGTCATCCGACGGTCAGGAATCGACTAAACCAACCCTCTTACAAGATCTTAAGGCGTCGCACTCCGAACGTATATTCACCGGGATCCCTGGATTGGATGAGGTGCTCGGCGGTGGTTTCGTTCCCGGAGCGGTGATTCTTCTCGCCGGTGATCCTGGTATTGGAAAGTCGACATTACTTTTACAGGTTGCTCGACACGTCAGCGCAGAGAAGGAGGTTCTCTACGTTGCCGGCGAGGAATCCGCGATGCAAGTTAAGTTGCGTGCGAGTCGGCTCAACATGCAGGACTCGCGCGTTCATGTCGACACGCAACAGGACTCGGTAAAAATTTCGGAGACGATGCAAGAGTTCTCTAATGGTGTCGCAATCATTGATAGTATCCAGTCGATTTTTCATAGAGACATAACAAGCGCGGCTGGCTCCGTGAGCCAGGTTCGGGAGTCGGCGCAAATAATAATCAACTCCGCGAAGGCAGCGAATATTGCCACCATTCTGGTCGGGCATGTCACCAAAGAAGGTTCGATCGCAGGACCTCGAATCCTGGAGCACATGGTTGATGTCGTGCTTCACTTCGAGGGCGATCGCACTCGCCAATTGCGAATTTTGCGACCGAACAAAAATAGATTCGGTTCGACTTCAGAGATTGCGATCTTCTCGATGACGGAAGGTGGGTTGAACGAGGTCGGCAATCCAAGCGAGTTTCTGCTTGGTGACCGTTTAAACAAAATGGGGTCCAAACAAGCGCCTTCCGGTACGGCCGTCATCGCGACCGGCGAAGGCACCCGCACCTTGCTGTTGGAAGTTCAAGCCCTGGTTAGCGTCACGACTTATTCTGCGCCTCGTCGATTGGCGAATGGATGGGATAGCAACAGGCTTCTGCAGCTGATTGCCGTTCTCGAAAAGAAGGTCGGTTTAGGTCTTGCTCGCGCGGACATCTACGTCAATATCGTAGGCGGCATCGACATCGATGATCCAGCCGGGGACCTCGGCGTAGGCGTTGCCATCGCTACTTCGCTGCTGGATCGATCCGTGGATTCGTCCACGATTTTCATTGGCGAAGTTGGTTTGACCGGCGAAGTTCGACCTGTCGTGATGCTGGAGCATCGTGTGAAAGAGGCGGCGCGTCTGGGTTTCAAACGAGCAATTGTGCCTAAATGCAATTTGCCGATTAATATTCGGTCTAAACAGATGGAAGTTATTGGCGTGGAGACTTTGACCGAAGCGCTTCTCATCGCGATGCCCGGAATCGATTTCTCGAAATCCGAGAAGAAGAAAGATGATGCGGTGTTCGCGGCGGCAATGCAAGACAAAGATTTTCCGCTGGACATGAAACCGTTTATGTAAATCGAGTTTCAGTCAGGACCGCTCCCGGTGGGACGGGCGAAGCCCGTTTAAACATCCGGCCCGTAAACATCCGGCCTTGAAAGAACAATGAATCTTTAATTGCTAAAGGTTCCGAGCCTAGTAAAATCTGAATATGATGTGACCAGCGATAGTTGTCGTGGGCTGTTCGCAGTCCGGACGACGTCAGTTTCCATAATGAAAAATCGCAAAGACCCTTACAAGCGACTCGGGCAGAAAATTAAACGGTCAGCAACGACTCAAGACATGGGCGACCTCGATATCTCAGACGAATTGAAACTGCAGCTATCAATGCTTGCGGATCAGCCTGGCGTCTATTTGTTCAAGGACAGCTCAAACGCAATCGTTTACATCGGCAAGGCACTTTCGCTAAAGTCACGCGTGAAATCGTATTGGAATCAGGCGTCATGGCGCGAGCGGCCTAAACTGTATGTGATGATGCCGAAGGTTTCCAGAATTGACACCATTCTGACGCATTCGGAAAAGGAAGCGCTGCTGCTGGAAGCGACTCTGATCCGGCAGCACATGCCGAAATACAATATCGCGCTCAAGGACGACAGGCGATATCCCTGGCTCGCCATCACCTATGACGTGCCGTTCCCCAGGTTAATAATGGTGCGCGATCCGGTGAGCTATCGGAAGACTCATCCTAAAAACAAAGTCTTCGGTCCTTATGTTGAAACCGGTCAGATGTGGGAAACCGTGCGAGTCTTACGCAAAGTTTTTCCGATGCGACAGCGAAAGAAGCCTCTGTTCAAAGACCGCCCTTGTATGAACTACTACATTGGATTATGTCTTGCGCCTTGCCGAAACCTGGTTGAGGAGCAAGTTTACGATGCCATGGTCAAGCAGGTGGAATTGTTTCTTTCCGGTCGACAAACCGAAGTGGTTCAACAACTAACGCAGGAGATGCAGTCTGCATCTGAAGACCTGGAGTTCGAGCAAGCCGCGAAGATTCGAGACCGTTTAAAGGCATTGGAAACTGTAATCGAAAAGCAGCAAGTGTTTTTTGAAAGCAGAAAAGTGAGTAGTGATGTCATCGCCGAGGCGCATACGGAGAAGATGTTGGCTGCCTGCATCATGCGCGTGCGTGAAGGTAAGTTGGTGTCGTCTGAAACCGTTTGCCTTCCGCTCACTGATAAAACGGGTTGGGATGAGGCGTTTCAATCATTTGTCGATCAGTATTATGCGCAGTGCGAGGACGTTTACGTTCCCGGTGAAGTTCTCGTTCAGCATGAACTGGAAGATGTGAATGCCCTGCAGGAGCTGCTCAGCGCAAAAGCTCAGCGCATTGTTAAACTTGCGGTTCCGCAACGCGGCGGTCCGAAAATGAATTTGATCGAGATGGCAAGGAAAAATGCTCAGCAAAACTTGGAGCTGGAGATCTCTACTATCGATGAAGACGCGGATGGCCGGACCGAAAGTGTTTTAACGCGTCTGAAAGAAGAGCTTGGTATCAGCCATTTGCCTAAACGCATCGAGTGTTTTGATATATCGAACATTTCGGGAACGGACAACGTCGCGAGTATGGTCGTATTCGAGCGAGGGATGCCAAAGAAGAGCGACTACAGAACGTTCAAAATAAAATCTGTGGAGGGTGAGCCAAACGACTTCGCTTCAATGAAAGAAGTTGTTGGTAGGCGCTATTCTCGTATTCTCGAAGAAGGGCGCGCGTTTCCTGACCTGATTATCATAGATGGCGGGAAGGGGCAGCTAGGTGCGGCGCTGGAGGCGCTCAGCGAGTTGGTTCCGCGCGGTCTGGATATGAAACAATTCGATATTGTCGGTTTAGCTAAAAGGCATGAAGAGGTTTTCTTTCCTCATCGCTCAGATCCTGTGCTTCTCTCAAGGCGCAGTGAGGCCTTGTTCTTACTTCAGAGAGTGCGAAATGAGGCTCACCGATTTGCCGTCACTTTCCATAGAAAGCGCAGGGCGAAGCGTTCTCTTAAGTCCGAACTCGACGACCTGAAGGGTGTTGGGCAGGCGCGGCGCAAACTTCTTTTAAATCACTTCGGCACCATGTCGAAGATTCGCCAGGCGTCGCTCGATGACCTGGAAAAGGTGGTCGGCCTTCCGAAAAATGTGGCAGCGAGCATTTACAACACGCTCCATCCACCGGTTCCGCTCGTCGCGGAAGAGGGCGCGGAGTACGATGTGAACGAACAATGAGTTGCTTAGCGCGGTCCAACGTTTTGCCTCAAGGTCTATGGTAATCTTTGTTTATTGTTGTCAACCGTCCGCGCGGGCAGATTAGCTATGAACAGCGATTTTTTCAGAAGACACACCAAAACCATCACCTGGATAATGGTAGTTGCGTTTCTTGCTTCGCTTGGTGCGTCAATTATTCCAGCTTTCTTCTAAAAGCTTGTCGAAAAGCTAGTTACAACCTCAGTCTGTGGAGCGATCGCTTTCATCCATAGCTGGAAACGTTACTGCAACTGTCGTGCCCGAGCCGCTCGGACCGGTGGTGATGAGAACTTCGGCATTGTGAGCTGTGGCTATTTCTTTGACTATTGGCAATCCCAATCCGCTTCCTGGCACGTCTGTTCCGAGAGCACGGTAGAAGCGCTCAAACACACGAGCGCGCTCTTCTGCTGGAATTCCGGGACCATTGTCTTGTACCGCCAGCAGAACATGTCCGGAATTTACGATAGTGACCAGAATCTTGCCGCCGGGCTCGGTGTAAAGAACGGCGTTCTCAATCAGATTTTCCGCGAGCTCGGTCAAATTGAGCGGGTCACCTTTAATAATCGCGGGAACTTCAGAGCCCATGAACTCCAGGTCCAGGTTCTTTTTAAGCGCTTCTCCAATTAATTCGGAAGTTATCTCCGAGACTATGAAGTTTAAATCGACTGCTTCAAAACGCGAGGTGCTGATCGCCGGATCCGTCTTGGCCAGCGCGAGAAGCTTGTTTGCCAGGTGCGTCATCCTATCGGTTCCGGAATCGATCTGATCGAGAACCGTATCAATTTGTCTGCGTCTCATCTCCGGATCAACTGCCTCGTCTTCGCCGGAGAGTAGTTTCTTGGCATAGTAGATGTATGTTTTTAAACCGGCAAGTGGAGTTCGAAACTGATGGGCGGCATTCGCGACAAAACGATTCTGGGTTTCCAGATCGTTGCGAAGGCGCGCCAGAAGCTCATTGATAGCGGTCACCAGCGGGCGTACTTCCGATGGAATATTCTCTTCGGAAACCGGAGAGAGATCTTTCTGAGTTCTTTTCGCGATAGCCTCCTGCAGCGCTGAGAGTGGTTTAAAACTGTTGGAGACGTTTTGCGCAACAGCTGCTCCACCTACAAGTATCAGAAAAATCTGCGGGATGATGATGCTGAGCAGGATTTGGTTGGCGAGCCTATGGCGGCTGTGAAGTGTTTCTGCTACTTGCACCAGAACCTGACCTTCCGGAAATCCGGCGACATCCGCACGTACTCGAGCAATGCGGAGTTCTTCGCCGTTCAATGTGGCGTATCGGAAAACAGGTTCTTTGGCATTAAGCCGGGTGTACGGGCCAGGAAGAAGGGCATCTCCTGTGATTCTTACGCCTGCTGTCGACACAACTTGATAGTAAAATTTGTCGAGGTTATGGTGTCGAAGAATTTCCTGGGCGGCTTCCGGTAAATCCGCAACAACCTTGCCATCTTCGTATCTCAGTCGTGCAACCACGGAGTCGGCAGAATTGACAAGACTTCCGTCGTAGGAGTCATTTGCGAATCCCACCGCGAGGAGATAAGCGACGCCGGTGCTCAGCAGCCAGAGTACGCACAAAGGTGCGAACAGCGAATTCAATAATTGAATTCGAATGGAGTCATCAGGCGGACTCTTCAAGTCTGTATCCAAGCCCCCTGATTGCTTTGATCGTTACACCGTGCGACTCCAATTTTTTTCTCAATCTATGAATCGCGATTCCGATTGCGTTGAATGTGATTTCCGTGTCCCAGCTCGAAAGCATATCCGTGATTTGATCTTTGCTGACGATCCGACCGATTCTTTGAATCATAATTTCTAAAATTGCCAGTTCGCGTGCCGAGAGTTCGAGGGGAACCCCATCGACAGCGGGGGTTCGCGTAACGGTGTTGAATGACAGCGGACCAAAGGTCACTTCGGTGCGATTTGCCCACTGCTCTTTTCGGAGCAAAGCTCGTATGCGTGCTTCGAGTTCGGGCAGTTGAAACGGTTTAGTCATATAGTCGTTGGCGCCTAAATCTAAACCGGTGACGCGATCCTCCAGTCGATCTCGGGCGGTCAAGATGAGCACCGGCAGTAGCTGTCCGCGATTGCGAATGCGCTTAAGCAGTTCCATGCCGTCAATCTTGGGAAGACCAAGGTCTAAAATCAGCAGGTCGTATGGAATCTGATTCAAGGCGATGTCTGCGTCGAGTCCTGATGCGACCACGTCTACAGCGTAGCCACCATCCTTGAGAACTAGAGAAAGTCCGTCGGCCAAAAACCGATCGTCTTCAGCGAGAAGAATTCGCATGATTAAACTCTGAAGGGTTCATACAAGTAATCATATAGCTCTTCTTCACGTTGTTCTCAACTGAAATTTTCGAGAAATGTTCATTGAATACACTAGGAGTGTTGGTGGCGTCGACCTGGTGACGCCTTACTTGGAATCAGAGGTTGCGACCATTTCGGACTTATCGCCGACTGTATCCAATTTTATTTTGAAGAATATCCGGTCTGTCTGGCAACTGGAGCTTCTTCTGCACATGCGTACGCTCGGTAATAGTCAGACGTTGGACGGTCATTCCGCTGCGTCGATTGCGCAGGTTTTGTATATGAACCCCGAGGTGATTCTCGGGGGGTTAATGCACTTCGAGCAGTGCGGATTGGTTAAAGCTGTTGAGCCCGGCGTTTATGTTTACGCACCCGTGACGCGGGAGCTTGAGGAAGCGGTTAAGCTGACCGCACAAACCTATAGTTCTCGTCGCGTTGCGGTCGTGAATTTGATTTTTTCGCAGAATGCGAGTATCCCGACTTCGGAATGATGAGTTGTTACGAATCCTGAAGGGAATTTGTGACTCCTTTAATAAATAAAACCCTCACCGAGTCAACGCTTTCATTCGACCTTCACGTCCCTACTGTCTTTAAGGGATAGCGGACTTTTGGGTTGCCGTGATAAGACGGAGAAAGAAGCCTTACGCGGATTACCAGCCGCGACCCGCCTCTAGTTTTGTCGGAAGTCAAAAGTTTCACGCTGATCTCATACGACAAAACAAGCCGATGAATTCAGGAATCTGGCATCACCGGCATAACGCCCAACACGACTGACCATATCAATACAGGTTCGAGTTCGTCATCGACGTCGACCAGGCAAGTCCATCGGATTTGTAGAAGGCTGGCGTTGGTGTTTGTTCACTCGACTATGTTTTGTCTGGTGCTTCGGCAACAAATACCGGAGGGTGTTGAGAGATGCAGAACGCGCATACAAGCGCACAATTGACCGCATATAACGATAATCCGATCAGAGTGCTCATCGCAGAGGACGACGATCTTCATCGACTGAGTTTGCGGCTGTTCTGGAGAATCAAAATATAAAAGTATGCGCGGAGGCTGCGAGCGGTCCCGAGGCTGTTCGTGGTGCCATCGAGCAGAAACCATCCGTGGTGCTGATGGACATCGGCTTGCCTATCTTCAACGGAATTGTCGCCACCGAGCAAATCAAAAAAGCTACAGATTCTCGAGTATTGATACTCTCGAATAATTCTGACAAGAGCGCCATCCTCTCCGCATTGAGAGCTGGTGCTGACGGCTATTGCGCGAAAGCCGTCAACAAAGATCAATTAGTGTCTGCAATCGTTTCGGTTTACAACAATGGAACGTGGCTCAGCGATGACATTGCAAACACTGTTATATCGCAGCTGTCCTCAATTGATCCGGATGCGATCGATGGACAGAGCTCGCTCACGGATTTAGAGTTGCGCATTTTGAATATGATTTTGGAAGGCGTGAATCTGGATGGTATCGCAACGGACCTGGGTGTTCATGCCAATTTCGTGCATGCGCACTCACAACGTTTGATGACCAAGTTGTCCTTAAGTCGGTCGGAAACCGTTCGCGCTACGGACGAATCTCGGCACATGCGCGTCAGTGCTGAACACCGCCTCTCCAGAATCTGCCCTCGCTGTCACGCGAGCTGGCCACTAAACAAACATACTTGCTCATATGATGGTAGTCCAACGCAGATCGATAATTTGATCGGCACGATATTTGCCGATCGGTATGAAATTCTGTCCGTGCTCGGATCGGGCGCAGGAGGTACTGTCTACAAGGCAAAGCATCGATTTATGTTGAAGATGGTCGCAATCAAAATTATGCATCCGAGTGCCAACAGACGATTCCACGCGTTGCAGAGATTTCGGCACGAAGCGATTGCGTCATCATTTTTGTCACATCCAAACATAGTCTCCGTCCTGGATTTCGGCGTGACGGAGCAGGGCGTGGCGTTCATGATCATGGACTACTATCATGGTCATACGCTGTCGCGCTTTATTGAGAAACGCGGCGCCCTGACGGCTCAGGAAGCGCTTCCGCTCTTCATCCAGCTGTGTGACGGACTTGAGTATGCGCATCAAGCTGGTGTGTTGCATCGTGATATGAAACCGAGTAACGTGATCGTCAGCGCTGTAGGTTCAGCCGCTCCGTTGGCTCGTATTCTCGATTTTGGAACGTCCATGCTCACCAAACAGATCAACGGTTTTTCAATGGAGCCTTCGCAGCCTGGATTTGTTTTTGGTTCTCCGCTGTACATGAGCCCCGAGCAATGTCGCGGTACGACGCTGGAGCCGTCATCCGATATATATTCGCTGGGTTGTTTGATGTACGAGGCTTTGACCGGGGAAACCGCGATCAAAGCAGACAATGTTTCAGAAGCCTTGATGCATCAGATATTTACGGAGCCTTTGCATATTTCGCAGACAGAAGCCGGAAGCAAAGCGCCTGCCATTCTTCAGGGCATCATAATGCGCACGCTTCGCAAAGACTCGAAACTGCGCTATTCATCTGCTGCGGAGTTGAAGTCGTACTTGCAGGCAGTTCAGGTTTAGAAACCGTAGTTTGTCAATTTAGCGGGATTCATACCGTTGTGTCATTCTTCTGGTAGCCTTTAATTGTCTGGAGGGCTGCCAATGGATGCGGTATCGACGCGCAAAATACCTTTAGCGGAGCGTATGCGTCCGCGAAATCTCGATGAGTTCCACGGTCAGGAGCGCCTTCTGGGTGAGGGCGGCGTTCTTCGTGAGATGGCTGGTGGTGGTGAACTGGTCTCCTTTATTCTCTGGGGACCGCCCGGTGTCGGGAAGACGACGATGGCGAGAATCATCGCTCAGAATACCGATAGCCGCTGGGTCGCCTTTTCCGCGGTAATATCTGGAATTAAGGAAATTAAGAGCGTCATGGCTGAAGCTGAGGCGTTCATGAAGATCGAGGGCAAACGAACGATTTTGTTCGTTGACGAAATTCATCGTTTCAACAAAGCTCAGCAAGATGCGTTTCTTCCGTATGTTGAAAACGGAACCATTGTGCTTGTTGGCGCAACAACTGAAAATCCATCGTTTGAAATCAACTCCGCGCTGCTGTCGCGGCTGAAAGTTTTTGTTCTTGAAGAACTAAGTCTTGATGCCCTTCTTACGATTCTTAGAAATGCGCTGAATGACGAAGAGCGTGGTTTAGGTGCCGAAAAAATTTCCGCGTCGGACGAGATGCTTTCGAGGCTTGCCGTCTATTCGTCAGGTGATGCACGAACTGCGTTAAATAGTTTGGAACTCGCGCTCCTGCTTGCGAAGAAGCGAGGCTTGAACGAACTCGACGAACGAGTCATTAAAGAGGCCATTCAACAAGCTGTTTTGAAATATGACAAGGGTGGAGAACATCACTACAACATCATATCCGCACTGCATAAATCCATACGCAACTCAGATGCTGATGCCGCGCTTTATTGGCTTGCCAGGATGCTCGAGGCTGGAGAAGATCCCCTCTATGTCGCGCGCCGCCTTGTTCGCTTTGCGTCTGAGGATGTTGGACTTGCGGCACCACAGGCGCTACCACAAACAGTTGCCGCCATGCATGCGGTTGAATTGATCGGTATGCCGGAGGCGAAACTTGCTCTAGCTCAATCGGTTGTTTTTCTTGCTCTGGCGCCGAAATCCAATGCTGTATACAAGGCATATGGAATGGCTGCTGATGACGCGAACAACACTATGCAGCATCCAGTCCCGATGCATCTTCGCAATGCTCCAACAAAATTGATGAAGGACATCGGATATGGTGCCGGCTATCAATATGCTCATGATTACGAGAATGCTAAAACAGAGATGAAGTGTTTGCCGAAAGAATTGCAGAACCGGAAGTATTACAAACCGACCGCCCGCGGTTTTGAAGGCAAAGTTAAAGACGCCTCGTCATGAAAACGTTGGATCAAGGATTTGATTGCGAGAATGGCCTGCGAATGTACTGAAACGAATTTCTGCGAGCGTATTGAAACCTTTGCAAAAAGCAGACCGGTCCACCTGGTTTATCCTGGTGGACCGATCCTTCCGACCGCCTGTGCTGCTGGAGTAAAGCTGGTTTTGTTCTAATCAAAAGACATTTGATTGGAACTTGAAGTTTTTATGCGAATGCGCTTTTGTTATCCTTCTTGAACAGTCTGGAAAACACATGCCACCATCTACGAGCCTTAACTTCTTCGAGTTCGGCTTTCGTATCGCTCAATATATTTGCCAGTCTCGTATTCTCTTGTTCGGCCGAAGTGAGAGTGTCCTCTAAGAAGTCACGTTCCACTTTCAGCTTTGCAAGTGCGTCCATGAGGTAGCGGCGCTCTGTCACAGCCGCTTCGCGTTCGAACTCGATGGCTTTCAGTTGTTTCACTTCGAATTCCAATTGTGGAATTCTTTGAATTGAAAAATACTGACTGACCATAATTTGTTTCACTGCAGAATTTTCTTCAGTGATTTCTTGAACCTTTTGCAAGAGTGCGATTACGCGTCTTTGCAGATACGCGATTTCGTCTTGGGTCTTGGCAGCGAGTCGCTGTTGCTGGTACTTGGTTACGACTTCAAGGACCTGCCGGCGAACGCGGCGCTCTCTGGCGACTTTGATACGCTCGTCTTCGCCGTCTGATACCACATCCGATGCCCACTTGAAGATGTGATCCAAGCCGTCTAGTGATACCGCATGATCGTGTTCGTTTACTTCCGGGGTAGTAAAGCTATATCCGGTAGCTAATTCTGGTTGCGTGCTCACAAAGACCCCCCTTTCTTGGACAATATAATAACGGCTAAGTTCCTGTTTGTAAAAACAATTTGCCACCATCCGGAGTGCTCCGGAAGGCACCTTATCGATCACCAGTTGCGCGATAAGCCCATTCTGACGGGCTTATCGAAGATATTTTTAATGACACCTCATATGGTGCCTGTGGCGTTTTTCGCAATTTGTCTTTTGCATTTATCGGAAGCTCTTCGCAACCATCACCGAATTTGATACCAGACCGATGCCACCATATTGCCACCAGTATGACACCATCTTGGTACCACAATGACACCACTGTGATACCACCATGCTCCAACGGAATCGTTTAAAGTTGAGGCGAGGCAATCGCTGGAAAAGCGCTTGGGCAAACGGTTCTGATTTTGATGTGAATGCGGCTGACTGCCAAGATTGAGTGTAGGAGATCCTGATGACGAATTCCGATTTTTAATTTGGTAATCTGCTTCGTGCAGAAATCTGTTCCGATCAGATCTTGAGAGTAAATGTGGTGGCACATATTAGTTCCGTGTCGAACAGAACTCAGTGATCATGCTGACCCAGTTGACCCAATATATTCTGGCGAATGTGGTCGAGCTTTCAATATCGATCTGGTTCTTTGTTTTGCGGCAAGAAGGTGGGGGCAGCAAGAGAATTCGATTGGCTATCAAAGTTGCAAAATTCTGGACTTCGTCCCTCTGGGTTCGAAGTCATTTCCCTGACCGCGAATGCGCGGGGCGGCATTCTATATGAAGGTATATGATTTGCTGTCCGCTTGACAGCCGGCGCAGGGTCGGGCTTTCGACTTCCTCTTAGCGGGGGCAGATTTTTCGAAGAGAGTGGGAAAAACCGGGGGGGTATACGTAGATTCACCGACAGACATGGCTTGCCGCAGGTTGTACCTTTGAATCCGATGAGTAATCCGCGAGGCGGCGATGACGTTGCCGAACCGGAAGACCTACAAAACGGAGAACAAAGTGAACAAGGCTCAGACGAGAAACGGCAAATTGATGTTAGCGGCAACGCTGGCACTGATGGCTGCAGTCTCTCTGACCGGCAATGCAGAAGCTCAGGTTTGGAATCCTAATCCTAATTATGATGCCGACTCGAGCATGTGGTTGCCGAACGTCGAAAACGGTTCGACGCAGCCCCCTTACTCTGCACCTCCTCAAGGACAGGAACCCCCGATTGGAGACGGCTATGCTCCGATGGGCATCAACACCGGTCACGCCGGTTACGGTGTCCCGACGCCGGCATCTCACGTTAGCATGCCATTGATTCCGCCTGGACCAGATGGCAAAGCTGCAGCTACAGCTGCCGCAGCAGGGTACCTGACTCCTCCGACCATCTATCCGACCTCTGACCCTGGCAGCATCGACTCCCCTCCGGACTTTTATCAACCGCCGGTCACGGTGACAAACATAAACAGCGGCGGCGGAATCTCGGGAAGTGCTCCTATACAGAGATGGGGCGGACAGACAAGTGAAGATCACGGACTCCGCAGCTTCATGAGAGGCACTGGAGGCTCGCAAACCACCGACTTCGGCGAACGACTCAGCCAAAAGTCTAACCTCCAGAAGGCTCCTCAGTCATCGGAAGACGGACCACGAAATCAACAGTCACCGGGACAAAGGGGTCAAGCAAATCGATCGGCGAATTTGCCAGGCGCTCAATCCACCACCGACCTCAATGGAAATAGAACCTTCTTCAAAGGGGAAAACCTCAGAGCTCGACTCACCATCGCTCCATACTAGGCACCGCCGAAGACGGCATCGCCAAAACCACTAGTTGTATATGGCTTCAGGAGGCCAACAATGCGTAAGTCCAAGATTCTCTCCACATTATTTGCAGCAGCTGCCCTAAGCGTCAGCATCTCGGCAGCGGCAAATGCACAGCCGTTCCCCGGCAATCCAGTGCAACCGGGAGCAATGCCCGGAGCACCGGTTGAAACAATCCGTACGCCGTTGTTGGATGGCGCTCCGAGCTCGGCACCCTTTGTCCCTCCGCCGGAAGGTCAACCGCCTGCAATGGGCGACGGTCCTACACCTGCGGGAGTTCATCCGGGTCAGGCTGGTATGCCGCTCACACTACTTCCCTGGGTGCCGTCAATTCCGGCAAACCAGATCGACAACAGTACTTCGGGTATTCCACTGCCAATCAACCCAGCAGTTCAGTCTCCTCCAGGAGTTCTGGGACCGGCTCTGACACCGTTCATTCCGGCACCTCCTTCAACGCCTGGTCCTGACCCGGGTTCAATGCAAGCTCCGATGGGATACATCAACCCAGCTGACGAAATCAACATCAATCCCGCTGGCGGACTTCCGGGAACCGGTGGCTATTACACCTCCATCCCGACAGTCAGACGAGGCGGACAAGAATCGCATCAATATGAATACCGCGGCAGAAACTCCATCATCGGTGGCGGCGGTACAGACGGAAGCCAGGACAACATCGAAAGGTTAGGACCCTGGGCTGGTTGGGGTGCAGTGACCGGTGTACCGTCAGGTAACGGCTGGAGAAACAGCGCCATCGACCTGGGCGGCGGTCAAAGATTCCAAGCCGGCGGAACCACAATTCCGACAGGCTCCACGGTCCAAGACTACGGTCTGTCCTCGACGAGACAAAACGGCATCCTCGGTCTGACCGCTCAACAAACGACAGAGTTTGGTCAAGGCATGAGAAGACTGCCGCAGTACTCGAGCAAATCAACTGATTTTGGTTTCCCGTACGCACAATTTGATCCCGCGAACACCAACCCGCAAAAGAGAGATCAACTTCTACTGCCAACAGCAATCATCACCAACTTCTAACTCTTAGTTCATCACCTCAAGGACGCAAGTCCTCGCAATCGCAAAACTCAGGACAACAGTCCGAACAGTACACAGGACTCAGTCCTAAACAAAAAGACTTTTCAAAACCCGTAAACATAGACTCAAGGAGATTCAACAATGGCTAAGCTATCGCTTAAAGAGATCACTTCCTCGCACAAGTTCAAAGTCGCCACTCGCGTCGGTTTCCTCCTGGCTCCTCAGCTGGTGCTCATGGCCTTAGGTATCTATGACCAAGCCGCACACGCACAAGGTCTGGTCGGCGCTCCGGTCGACCCACGTTATGGACAATCGAACGAAGTAGGTCAGTTGGCTGACTTCGGTTATGACACCGCCCGTGACATCTCCCGTGTTGTCACCGCGCTGTCCACAGTGCCTTCGTCACTGGCAGGAATGAAGATCGCATTCGGTCAGAGAGACGGCGGAGAATCCGCAATGAACGTCGCTAAAGGCTTGGGTGTAGGATTCGGCGGACCGACAGCGGTTCACTTGATCGGTACATTCGCCATCAACAACTACGGCGGTCTCGGCGGCGGTCTCTAAAAAGATCTCGACTGGGAAAGTAAATTTGTCGAACGGCTCGGAAAGGATCGGCGGATGGCAATCTGCCGGTCCTTCCCATGACCATCTCCGGTCTTTCTGACCATCTGCTGGTCCTGACCATGACCATAAACCGTTCCCGACGATCATCATCTTCAGCACGCCAGGCGCTGCAAACCAACCTCAGCGCAAGTGCGGACTCTAGTCATTTATATCTGATACCGCGATAGAAGCGGTCTGCGCAAATCCCTTGCGAACTCAAAAAATAATCAGGCCAATCATTTATATGTATGCGAATCTTCAGTTCGAACGTCGAAGGTTTGCGTCCTAAACAGTCGAGACTCTTAGATGCTCGTCGCCGGCGTTCTCATAGCCGCCAAGGTGAAACAGCATCAGCAGTGTCAATTGAAAATTCCAACAACTTCAGTCTAGACACAAGACCTGAGTCGATTTATTAGAAACAGACGATTTCAGAACAGACGATTTCAAAACAGACATTTTCAAAACAGACATTTTCAAAACACAGACATTTTAAAAGCCGACATAGCTCCTTCGAGAGCTCTAATGGTCTTTTCTAGTATTTCTAGATTCACAAGTAGCTCAGCCAGGGCAAGAATGGCTGACAGATTGCACCAGGCAAGTTAAACGAGAACGATTTTGCTGTTCCCGGCGGTCCTGCCGAACAGCGCACCGCCATTTTCCCAGTCTCTTCTTGTCGAACCTAAGAGCAGGGACTCTACTGGCAAATCTATCGAGCGTAGAACCAACCCGAGGCGGCTTGAGTCACTTGAGTCAGGGAACTCTACTGGCAAATCTACTGTGGGTAGAAAAAAACTAAGTGGTTTTAGTCAGGGACCTTTGCGGTCGAAATCTACTGTGGGTAGAAGAACGTTAAGCGCAGCCGCCGGACGCTCTGAGGCGTCGGAGCCGAATTTGAGACAGCCGGCCCTTTAGTTAGACTTCGAGTGTCTGACCGCAGCCGCCGGACGCTCTGAGGCGTCGGAGCCGAATTTGAGGCAGCCGGCTCTTTAGTTAGACTTCGACTGGCTGACCGCAGCCACCAGGCGTCCGCGGCATACATTCCTTGGAGCAACGAGCTCGGCTCCGTCGATTGCTGTCTGCAGGCATTTGTAAAGCTCTAATTGTCTATCCAGCGATGACGGAAAACAAAATTTCTGTCTACGCACGATTGCCAAGAGTGATGCTTGACTTCTGTGCGACTCTCGAAAGACCTACGGGTGCTCTCTCTTGAGCTTTGAGACGCACGATATTTCCTAGTAGACAAAATTATATATGGATGAAGGGAGGGGGGATTTTCCCATAGTGGGGGGAAAACCACCGATGTTCGTCCGATGAGCGATTTCGTACTATGAACTCACGTTCGACGGCAACCCAACGATTTGGAAAACGAGATGCAAGCTAGACACACGGAATCGAAAAAGAATGGTCGCAAGCAAATGCTTGCAGTCGTTCTTACGGTTGGCTTCTTGAGCCAGCTCTCGACACCGGTCCTGGCGCAGGGCTTCGAAGCCCAATCTCCTTCTCTCGATCAATCCATGGGAGCTAATTATTCTCAAGATTCATTCCTGCCACCAGAGGTGGTGCCACAAGCAGATGCCGGCGCAGGGATGATGATGAGTGCTACCCCTGGGCAGCTCACGGAAATGACTCCTGATGCTGGACATATGAATTTGAATCCGGCAAGCGGCGTCATGTCTGCAAAGGACATGCGCAGAGCCGCATTCGATTCACTTCTTGGGAATACACAGCTGTCAAATCAAACGCCGCAGTACGGCCAACAAGCAATGGGTGCACCTGGTCAATTTACCCCGTTCAACCAACCGAACCAGATGCCCGGCGCTCAAGGTCAGTACGCAATCGGTCAACCCGACTGGCTTAATCCAGGTTTCGCGAGCAACAACAATGCACCGCAATACGGAAATTCCAGTCAAACCCAAACTCTTACCGGAGGATCTAAGACCCCAATCGTAAGACGCGACACTCGCAGAGGCGGCTTCGCCAACAACCTCTCGGGCACTGCAGGACTCGGAGCCGGGCTACTCGCCACGCAACTCAGAAGACCTGGTTCGCTCTTCGGTTTAGGTTTCACAGGTCTCACCATGACAGGTTTCGGGATGAGAAACGGATTTCGTTTTTAGGATTTACAGCAATGAAGAAACGTATTTTTACCCTTTCACTTCTGACACTCGCCACCTTAGCAGTTGGCGCTGTAGACCCAGCGATGGCTCAAGGTCGCGGAGCTCGTTTCGACTTCGAACCCAACAAATGGGGACCGCAACAGTTTGAGAAACGTCACTATCAGAATTTCAATCCTCCCACCACTAGCGTCGGACACGGAGCCGTTCCGAAAGCAGCGAGCTTCCTCGGCGTCGATCCGAGCGTGTTGAAACCAGCGCCGAAGCCACAACCAGTTCAACCCATGGTCGCGACCAGCGTACATCCCAGCATGTCGTATGGTCAGCCCCAGGCAAATATCGTTCCGAAACCGTCTTTGACGGCAACCCCGTTCAATCCCGGATTCGGAGCACCCCAGCAAAATGCGCCAGTGGTCGCCCAATCGCTTCCACCGGCAGCGCCGAAGCAGATGGCAGCCCCGAGTTCGAACAAGAGTTTGTCCGGACGAATGGTTCCGAAACGCCCGGCGCAAACCAGAAGTGCAGTATCCGGCAGATTGGTCAAACCAAAACAACCATCGAGCCTGAACGCACAGCCGAAAGTAGCATCGTACGGAAGCCAATTCTTCTCACCGGGATCGACCAAACCGACGAGCTCTGGATATAGCTCCAACTCGGATGTTTACGGTCAAATCATAAACCACCACAAGTAATTCAAATTCAATCCTCACACTACCCCCATTCGATTCTCACCCTTAGGAGGCAACTCATGTCTAAACTCAGCAAACTCACCTCGTCGCACAAATTCAAGGTTGCCACTCGTGTCGGTTTCCTTCTGGCTCCCCAACTGGTGCTCATGGCGTTCGGTATCTATGACCAAGCCGCACATGCACAAGGTCTGGTCGGCGCTCCGGTTGACCCACGTTACGGACAATCGAACGAAGTAGGACAATTGGCAGACTTCGGTTATGACACCGCTCGAGACATCTCGCGTGTAGTCACAGCTCTCTCGACAGTACCTTCGTCACTCGCCGGCATGAAGATTGCCTTCGGTCAGAGAGACGGCGGTGAGTCGGCAATGAACGTCGCAAAAGGACTGGGCGTAGGTTTCGGCGGACCAACAGCGGTTCACTTGATCGGTACCTTCGCTATCAACAACTACGGCGGTCTCGGCGGCGGTCTCTAAAAATCTTGTTCGAAACCGAGGTTCGTCACGCGCGGACCTCGGTCGAACTAAAGGCTCGATCGGCTTGATGCCTTAGTCTGAATGCTAAGTGTTGAGTTGTTCTGCGACTAACGTCTGAGAGTTCTACAACTAAATCATCAAGCTCGTCACAAATTTTGTGTCGAACGGCTCGGATGGGATCGGCATTATGTGTCGGTCCTTCCGTGATTTTTAGGGCTGTCTGTCTTTCTCTAAGCGCCTTGGACCAGCTGACCACGCTTGTGGCCAGACGAGCGAAATAATTCTGCTGAAAATAGCTGTGTGTGTTTGGAGCCTGAGCTGTTCAGATTAAATCTTCGGTTTTGACCAAGTTTAATGCTTCTCGATGCTCGAAAAATTTTCTGACAAATTTTCGAAAAGAGTGTTGGAAATTGCCTATTAATGGGCTTCTTACTTATATGCAGATCTCTCGGGGCAAAAACCGTTTTTGCTTGCCCCAAAAAAGCCGAAAGAAATGCTCGCTCGCCCCGCCTTTGATGGGAATTTCCCCAATGACAGATTTTCTCGCCAGGCTTAGACTTCAGACATAATCCACTCCAGTTTCTTTCGCGAATTTCAAACACCCCGTGCTCAAGCCAGCTTCAATCCTAGCCAAAATACGCAATCGCACCGTCAAATCGGTCGTCGCGCTCGCAGCAATCTTCACGCTGCTGGCGCCTTTCTGTTTCTCAGCAGCATTCGCTCAAACTGAGCCACCGCCGCCCGGTCAAGCATGGCCGGCAGACCCCGGCTCCGGCGCACTGAGCCCGGGCGCCCAAGGGACTGAGGCAACCGCGCGCGCGTTCCCAGACGAACCGCAAACGAACTACGTCAATCAGGCTGCTGAGCAAAACAAAGACATCGTTATCCAGAACGTAGAAGCTCTTCTGACGGATAACTTCAGACAGTACAACGACACCTATGTTGGCTTGCACACCTTCTGGGGCGACGACATTATCTCGCAACTGTTCGCGAACATCGGTCAGCTGATCGGTAAGTGGTTGACTGAATTTATCAACGGCTGGGTTTCTGATGCCGTGCAGTTCTTGACCGGTTTCCTCCGCGTGTTCGTTCTCAACCCGAACGTCGCAGTTAATGGAATGAGCAACGTTCCAGGCGGCGGTAGCGCCGATGATATCTCGCCCTTCATTCGTCAGGGCGCAGACGTTATGTACGGTATCGCGGTCGACCTCCTGCTTCTCCTCTTCATCCTGTGTATATGGAAGTACTGGGCTGAAGCTGCCTGGAGAGGCGGCGGCAACCTGGTCGGTGCCGTCGGTCGTTTAATCTTCACTGCAGGCTTGATGCTTGCATGGCCGACGATCTATGCGTTCGAAATTCAAATCACGAACGAAATGATCAAAGCTGTTTACTTCAATTCTGCTGACCAGGTTTCCGCCCTTGATGCTGCTATGGCTGCAGCGGTCAAAGGTGGCTTGATGGCGGGCGCCGGTCTCATCGCTAACGCAACGGCACCAGTTGCCGGTCAGGCATTCGGTGGACTTCTCGGCGCAGGTCCTGGTGGTATCGCACTGGGTACCGTAGGAAACCTCGTCGCATTCGCCGGTTTGATCATCTACCTTATATTGGGCGGTATCCTCATTGCCGAGCTCGTGTACATCCTCGTTTTGAAGGCGATTCAAACAGCTCTGCTCACAGCGCAGTACATGTTCGCTCCTATCTTTATTGTATTTTTTGCGACTCCGGACACTGAAAACGTCACATCCGGTTTCGTCAGATCATTCGTTGAAGTCAGCCTCTGGACCTTTGTCTGGGTCGGTCTTCTCAAGATCTTCGTCATCATGATTCTTTCGGACTTCAACCCCTGGGGAAAAATCATCCTTGCTGTCGGTATTCTGCAGATGATGATCCAGGTGCCGTCCTTCCTGGCACGCGCTCAAATTAGTCCGATGTCTGACTTTATCTCTGCCGGTCTGATTTCCGGTGGTCTCATGAAGGGCGGCAAATTCCTCGGTGACACACTATCACAGCGCGGAATGCAGCTTGCGAAGTTCATCGGCGGCGATACCACCACCGGTGCGGCTCGCGGACCTGAGATGTCGAAGAAAGCCGAACTAAAAGGTCTGGCTCACGGACCGAGAGATCCGCACTTGCTCAAAGGCATTCGTGACGCAGCTCACGGTGAACCTAAAGGACCCAAGGGCGACAAAGGTGATGGTACCGGAGTCGGTGCCGATGGCAAGCCTATTAAACCGGGTGATGGTCCTGCTGGGGCTAAACCTGGCGTAACACCTCCGAAGAAACCGGAAGATGCGAAGAAACCGGGAGTGCCTGAAACCGCTGCGTCAGCAGCCGGAGCACCGCTCAATCCGATTGGCGACGCCGCCAAAAAGGGAGCAATGGGTGCTGGTGTAGCAGCAGCAGCAGGTGCCGGCGCAGCAGCACTTGGAGCTGCCGGAGTGGGAAGAACACCGACCGGCGGTAGCGACGAAGAGTCGAAGCGCGCCAGAGCTGAAGCGGAACAAGCCGCTATGGCCGCCAAGAAATTGGAAAACGAAATCAATGCTGGTATCGTCGGCGATGACAAAGATAAGGACAAACAGCCGAAAGGTCCTCAACTCGTTGACGGCAAGGAAGTAAAAACTGGCAACAACGACGATAAGACCAAGAATCCGGGCGCTGACCTGAATTCTGCTTTGAATAAAGGTCTGGTTCCTCCAGGAAAAGGAGTTGACGGAAAAGGTGCGGCTGGGCCGGAAGGGCAGAAAGACATCACCACTCCTGTCGACAAAACCATCAAGCCTGGTGGTCCTGGCGGTAACAAGCTCGGCGTTACGCCTCCGACTCCTGATGCCAAAGACCTGTCTGCGCTGTCCGGCGACGGCAAGAAAGATGGCGCCGCGAATCTCGGTCCGGATGGTCGACCGCTCAACATGGATGTTGAAGAGGGAGCTGCCGGTGGCGGCGTGCCTGGAGTGAAACTTGCGCCTGGTGCCACCACGGGTGGAGCTGATAAGAAAGACGGCGCCGACTTGAAGCCGGGTGCCAACCTCTCGACCAAGACGCCAGGTGTCAATCTCTCTGCCGGTCCGGAAGGAACTATTGCGGTTCCACTCAGAAGACCAGGGGCCGAAAGTAAGCCGGCGACAAACAATCCTGATTCTACGATTCAAGGACTGGGCAGATCTACCGGTCAGCCAACTCAAGCTCGCAACATCGACCCGACTACCGGTATTGGCGACGACAGCGTAGATGCGTCGACCACGCCTGACGCAAAACTGCCTCCGCCGCTCAAACCCGGCGACGGCAAGATCGATGGTAAAGAATCTGGTGCTGTAACTCCTGGTGTCACCGCAGCTGGTGCCGACGGCAAAGTGCCTGTCACGGTATCGTTGCCTGGACGCCGCGTACAAGCTCCGACCGGCAATCTCGGCAAAGTTGCCGAAGGTAGCGAAGTTGTCACTCCTGGTGGTGCCGCTGACGGACAAGTGCGCGTGCAGCCCGGTCTGACTCCCGCTGGTGGCGATGGACTCAACACTCAACAGACAGTGACAGGTGAAGTCAAACCTCCGACCGGTGCTCCCGGTGCGACAGCTGACGGCGGCAAAGTCGAGATTCAACCGACAGTAGCCGCTGGTGGAATTCCAGGTGTGAACCTGGGCGGGGTCATCCCGGTACCCGCTGCGCGAAGAGCTGGAACCGGCAGAACCGGTGCGCAAGTGCCAGGCGGTTTCATAGATCCAGGCTGGGAGCCGGATAACTCCTCGCCGATTAGACCGATGAACCTCACCAGCCGTGCTGGTGGTTTCGGTGGCGGCGGCGGCGGAAATGGCGGCGATGGCGGCGGCGGCATGCACACTCCGCCGGACGACGGCAGAACTCCGCACGGTCAAGCTCCGGCAAGCCCGCACGAACAAAGACTTCAAGCTACGCAGTCGGTTGTTCCGATGAACAACTATCAACAAGCAGGTTATCGCTGGATTCCACCTCGTGGTATTTCTGGCGGCATCCGTTTGGCTCAGGATGTGACTCTCGGACCATCAACCTCCGGTGAAGCCGAATTGATGGGTAACGCAAAGGGACAAACTTTCCACGTCAGACACGCCGAGGGCATGGACCCTGACCGGTTGGCTCTACAAATGATGACCGCCGGTTACGCGACTCTCGTCGGCAATGACCCTGTCGCATATGACGCAGCCCGTCAGTCTGCCATCGCATCTGGTGCCGATAAACCGAAAGGTTTCGCGCAAAGAATGGCAGCCGGTATCCTTTCATATAACGGCGGCTCCTGGGCTCAAACCGCGAACGCCAAACAAGCGTTCCAGCAAGCCCTGTACACCGAATCGGTAGCCGGCTCGCAAGCTTACGTCAATGGTCAGCCGGGCAATGCGTACACCGAGTACCTGAATCAACGTTACGGTCCGATGTCCGACGAGCAGCAAGCCTGGGGCGTCCACATCATGACAGACGCAGGTTCGCCGGAATCCAGCTGGCATTGGGGTCACATCCCGGCTACGGAAACTCTGGTGAGAAACGCGATCCCGATCAACGCAACCTCAAGAGCTATAGCTACAAACGCAACCGTTCTCAGATCACGTCCATGGGAGCAACGTGCCGCAATCGCCGGATGTTCTTCTTACCTCGAAGCAAGAAAGAACGACGAGATTCCGGATGCGCATCCGATGGTCGCAGACGCCTGGACCGGTCGCGAAGCGCAGCTACTGCCGCCGGCAGTCGTCAACACGGCGACGGCATTGAGCGCCGAGTTCGGCGACGATGCTTGCCGCGATGTGAAGATGGTCAACGATGTCGCGAACATCGTCGGTGCCGGAGCGGACGTAGGCTCGTATGTTCAAACCTATCAAGCTCTCAAGGCTGTTCAGGGAATCGGAAACAGCGTCAAGAATGGCGGTGGTGGTTTCGCCGGTGGTGGCGGAGGTGTTTCGCCCATCCAGCCCAGAGGCGGCGGTGGTGGCGGCGGATCGCCGATGGTTTCGACCAACGTCTCCGGAACTGTCCTCCCTGGCGGCGGCGGTATGGAACAAGTTGTTGATGTACCAGTTGACGTCGATGGTGGCGGCGCTCCTGTCGGACCGCTCAATCTCGGCGGAATTACACCTCCGGTTATGGGCGGTGGAATGGGCGCTGGCACGAGAGCGAATGTCACTTTCAGGCAAGGTCCCAATCAGGGAATGGGCACCCCGCCGACGCAACAAATTCGCATGCAGGGCAGCTCGCATCCAAGCGGCACCGGTCCTATCCATATCAACAATGTCGGCGGCGTAGGCACTCCACCTCCTATCATCAACGAACAAAATGTGGAAGTGGAGATTGTTCCAGGACATACACCGACTCCTCCTCCTATCGACCCGAGTTTGATCAAAGTACCTCCGGCTGCTGGTTCGCGTCCGTCCGAGATTCGTGCAAACGTGACTTTCACCGCAGGCGGAAACAATGGCGGCGGCAGCAACAATCTCGGCACGCAGCGCGTTCGGTTCGAAGCGCCGCTCAGAGATTCAACTCCGCAAGTCAATATGCAGATGGGTGGTTACAACGATCCGGGCAATTCCGGACAGGTGATCGAGCAGCATGTTGAAGCCGAGCTGATGTTCGGCAAGACTGGAGACATCGGCGGCATCAGCGCCGGCGAAGTCGAAGCCAACTTGCGCAACATGGTCAACCAGTACGATACGACAGCCGAGATGGCTTACAACGTTGTCTACGACCTGCATTCAGCCGGCTTCTCGTATGAGCAGCTTTCTGATCCGAAGATTGCATCTGTTGCAATGCAGGTTATGGCGACCGACAAGTCGATGGCTCAAACCGCTGCCGTAACAGCCGGAAAGCTTGGTGCCAGCAACTTCAGCCTGGTTCGTACTCAAGTCGTCCAGGCAATGATGGACTGCGATCCGAAGTGGAACCAGAACAACATCGATCCAAAGAGCATTTTCGCCGCCGAAGCAATTCACGGCGCGACACAGGAATACAGAACCGAGCTGCTCGCCGAGTACGCAGACGACATCTCGAATTCGCCTGAGCCGCAAGAACACCCTGTTGTGAAACTGCAGTCGTATCCGACTAAGAACTTCGTCAATCAAATCATCAGCCATCCCGACTACTCCGGCAAACCAGGCGCGTCTCTCCACAAACAAGTCGTGCGCGTAATCCGCGAGAAAGTCGATCAGCGTCTGGCAGGCAAGGACCCCTATTACGGCGGTTCCGGAACCTATCAGGACTATGACGACCCGAGTTCGTACTCGCAGTCCGGCGGCAGCGGTGGTGGTGGCGGCTCCCGTCGCTACTACGATCCGGACGACTAAGACACCTTCTGACCGACTGGCCAGCGTCAGCGGACCGACCAGCGTCGGACCCACTGACCAGCGTCAGCGGACCGATCGCTCAGACTCGTCTTAAATGTGTGAAAAACCGATCCAAATTCGACGAAAGATGGCCCGTTTTCTGCACACTCCGACTGACCAGCGTCAGCGGACCGACTGACCAGCGTCGGACCGTCGTAAATGTGTGAAAAACCGATCCAAAATCGGCGAAAGATGGCCCGTTTTCTGCACACCAGTCGATTTGAGATGCGGGGGGCGAGTCGGTGTGTAACACACCTCCCTAAGGTCACCCTCGGACCGACTCGACCCGTCCGAAATGTGTGAAAAACCGATCAAAAATCGACGAAAGATGGCCCGTTTTCTGCACACTCGCCGATTCGAGATGCGGGGGGCGAGTCGGTGTGTAAAAAACGGATCCAAAATCGACGAAAGATGGCCCGTTTTCTGCACACCAGTCGATTTGAGATGCGGGGGGCGAGGTCGGTGTGTAAAAAACGGATCCAAATTCGACGAAATATGGCCCGTTTTCTGCACACTCGCCGATTTGAGATGCGGGGGGCGAGTCGGTGTGTGAAAAACCGATCCAAATTCGACGAAAGATGGCCCGTTTTCTGCACACTCGCCGATTTGAGATGCGGGGGGCGAGTCGGTGTGTAAAAAACCGATCAAAAATCGACGAAATATGGCCTGTTTTCTGCACATTTGCCGATGGAGATGAGGGACCGGCGAGATTTGGGGGAGGGCGGGCGAGTTTTCGGGAGAGTTGGGGGCAAGGGAGCGGGAATGGGAGTGAGAGGGCGAGCGGGAGTGGTGGGCAACGGTAGCGGTGGGCAACGGTAGCGGTGGGCAACGGTAGTGGTGGGCAACGGGAGCGGCAAGCGAGCGGGAGCGGCGAGGGGCGCGCGGCGCGAAGTTTAATCTAAAAAATGGGCATTTTCCCACTCTATGTGGGATTTCCCCCGATGGACCGCAGGCTGATACGGATCTAATCTGTATTTATAGAAACCGCCACACGAACACCCCTCCCGCGGTTTCATGAAACATTCGACAGCCAGCTTCCGCTCTATCTAAAATCATGATGAAACTCTACAGTCTCAAACTCACGTCAGTCATTTGCCCGAAATGCGAACTCACGTTTGCCACGCCGGTTGCAAAAATGCCAAAGCTTTCTCGCGAGTCGCGCGTAGAGACCGATTTACACCGGGTTCTACCGGATGCCGCCATCCGAGCTAGTCTGATTGCGATGTGCCCGGAGTGTCTCTACACGTGGTGGCTATCCGCGTTCCAGACGCATTACTTCCTACCGGAAATGCTTCCGGATGCGCCTCCAGTCGATAACGCCAAGAAGTTCGGTCATGCTGTTCTGAGCGGAAGAAACAACGGCGCTCACAGTCTCGATCGCGCGATCGTTGCCCTGAATGGCTACTGGTGTGCACGCGAAGATTTCCAGTCCGCCGACAAATGGCTCGAACTCGCCTCCCGCGAACTCTACGAAGCACTCAACGACGACAGTTGGGATGGTAACCGCGGACGGTATCAGTTCATCATGGGCGAAGTTCTGCGATTGATGGGTGAGTTCCATGATGCCGTGCGCTTCTACAGTCTGGTCGACAGACGATCAGTCCTCCCGAGAGAACTCATCAATCACCAGATTGAACAGGCTAAAAATGGCGATTCCACGCCAACCCTTCTTCCTCCCCACATCATCGAAGAGATCTTCTTGCCGAAACCGACGATAGTGCCCACCGCCGTTCCATCGGACGTATCAGTGGCTTAAGACTTATAACTAAAGATGACCGCAGATTGGGCCAGACCGGGCATAAGGGAGTAAGCGAGGTAAGATCTAGCCAAGCTGAGTGTTTCGAATGATTTAGCGAATACGCGAGATTAGAACGCTAAGCCAAGAAAAGGATCAAGCAGTAAAAATGGAAGACCAAACACCACTAAATTTAGAAGACTCCCCAAAGCTGTTCGGACTGCGGTACGACCAGCTAATTGCGTGTTTAGGCAGTTTGATAGTTTCCACTCAGCTTTACTCCTGGCTGAGCCCAGTGCCCTTCATGGGGCACGACCTGAGACTGGACGTAGCAATATTTCTTGGTCTGCTCGGACCAGCATATTGCCTCTTCACTCTCAATCACACAACCGGACACTGGGAAGGCATAATGAACTTCTACATGAGTTCTCAGGTCTACATTCCAGGACCGGACCCGAATCCAGTACGTTTTCTCAAAGATGAAAAGCTGCCGGAGTTTATCGACCAGGACCTCGATGATTCCCTAGAAATCGAAGTCAATGCCTTCATCGAAAAAAGTGCATTAATCGAAGAACCAGCCTAGCAGCCACACCCCAATAGCATCAACGTTTCTTTATGGTACAGTCAAAAATGACGACTTCTCTTCCCAGATCAAAACAGCCAGAGCTTGGCCTTCCGCTTCTAAAGAAAGGCGAGAAGGAAAAGCTTGACCCGAAAGTTGCTGCGGCAATGGCGAAACTGCCTTCAATGGCTGTTCCCAGACCTCACCCTCCAGCTGCCGGACTTCTTCCTCTCTGGGATTTGTTCCAGGACGATGCCACCGGACTTGGTATCATCGTTCTGAAAGACGGCAGTTATAGAACGATGTTCGAAGTCGATGGCGTTCACGTCAGCGGATTCGATGAAGTGCGCCTGGTCTCAATGATGAACCACTTCACGGGATTCCTGAATGGTATCGATACTTCTGTGCAATTCACGATTGTGTGCCACAACACAACTAAGCGTGAATACTTCGAGAAGCATCCAGTCGAAGTGGTTAAAGACGAATTTCTCGAGTACGTAGCGAAGTGCGTTGAGAACGACCAAGCCAGCCTTTTATCTCGGAATTTCATTCCGGAATTGAAATTCTTCGTCACTTTCTGCTATCGTCCGCCCAAAGAAAAACCAGCCAAGAAAGCCGGTTTTATCGAGGGCTTCACTACGACGCTCAAGGATGTGTTCGGCAACACCGCTGCCCGTCAGAGCGTAGGCGCGCATATGAAAAACGTCGCGACTTTGTTGCAGCGCGCGCAAGGTTACATGGGCACGCTCGGTGCTTGCGGAATGACCGGCCGTCCGGTTTCCGCTCTGGAATATTTCAGAATGCTGTATAAGGAACTGAATCCGAAACTCGGTCAGGTCACTGACGACCTGCTTCCTGAGCCGGTTAGACCAAATATTCAACCGGTCTCTGCAAAAGTAAGACGTGTCTTCCCTGACATGGAGCCGGCAACGATTCGTCAGCAATTGACCGAATCGGAGTACGATTTCAGCAACCCGGACTACGCGCGAATTTCAGATCTCGCGAGTCTAACAGTCGAGGATGCGAAGGAAAAAGAAGGGCTGTTTATTCGCACGCTTTATATGAGCCGGCTACCTGAAAGAACCGGTCCATTGTGGCTCTCGCCGCTTCTGCGCTTGAACTGCGAGTGGCGAATGAACATCTACGCTCACAAGCTCGACAAAGAAGTTTTCAGAAAATCCATGCAGCGCAAACAGGCGCAAGCCACGGCGAACACCTATCAAAGTTTGATGGGGCAACGCTCGACTCCTAACCAGGAAGAAGCGGAAAAGGCACAGGAAGCGGCGCATATAGGATCGGAACTGTACACATCCAACATGGAAGTGTTCAACTACGCGATCTATTTCACCCTTTTCGGCGAGTCGCTCGAGGAGCTAAACCGCGCGACGGAACTTGTGCGAACCGCAGGTCCTCAGTGCCGCGGCGCCCGTTTTGTAGTGGGCTATCGCGAGCAGAAGGGGCTCTTCATCGGTTCACTTCCGGGCATGGGACTTGATGTCACTCGCCGCGGAAAGGCTGTGAGAACGCCGACCGTGCGCAACTCATTCCCATTTGTTCATGCCAAGCTCGGCTCGGAGACCAAGGGCAGTTGGCTCGGTTTCTCTAAAGAAACATTGGAGCCGGTTTTCCTGAATCCATACGATGAAAAACTGCCAAACGCTCTCTGTGTAGTCTTCGGTCAGCCTGGTGAAGGTAAATCCATGGTGGCACAGCAGATCATTCAGATGAAGATGCTTGCCGGTGCGAAAGTGGTGATTATTGACCGTTCCGGCTCATACAGAATGCTCGCCGAGGTTTACGATGAGACCTCTTACATCAGGCTCGGTCCCGATGGTCAGGTCTGTTTAAACCTTTATGACTTGCCGCTTGCCGGTCCCGACGGTAAGCAAATCGACCCGGCCAATCCACCCGAGTCGCATATCATCAAGATTTTGAATTTCCATTCGGTCATGCTCGGTGAGCGTGGCGAACAAGCAATGACCAAGGATGAGAAGCCGGTTTTGATGATGGGCATTCAGGCGATTTATCGAGAGTGCGCAACCAAAGGTCGCGTGCCGATTGAATCAGACTTGATCGAGTGGCTCAAGCTCGAAGCCGAGAAGAGCAAAGGTACTCGTCGCGGTGAAACTTGCGAGGATCTGGTCAACAGATTGTCGCTCTACACCCGGGGAGCTATCTATGGAAAGCTTTTCGACGGACCGACTTCGATTCCGTCGAATGCAAGATTGATCGTGTTCGATACGTCGGATCTGGCTCACGATAAGACTCTTGAGGCTGTGGTCACTTTGTTTGTCTCCGACTTCGTTCTGAGAAACGCAGCCGAGCACAAGCAGCAGCAGATGAAATCCGGCAAGCCGGCGCGATTTGTTTTTTGCATAGACGAGTTGTGGAGACTGCTCAGATACGAGGGTGGTAAGACTCTGGTTGAAGACGCCTCGCGTACATCACGCCACTTAGGTCTACTGTTCATCGGAATCTCCCAGGAACTGGGCGATTTGTTGCGCGATGAGCGCGCTCGAAACCTGGCGACAAACAGCTCTCTCAAAATTATTCTCGGTAACGACCCGAGCAACTTCGATCTCATTCGTGATGCCTGCGGTTTGACGCCGGCGGAGATGAATGCGATCGGTCATTTGACTAGAAAAAACAGAGAGTATTCAGACGCGTTTCTTGTCTATCACAAGATGTCGCGTGGTGTAGTCAGGCTTGTGGTCCCGCGTTTCATGTACTGGGTCGCCACGACTGAGCCTAACACGGACCAGCCTATGCGTTCGCGCATGATTGAATTGTGTCGCGGCGATGCGCGCTGGGCCTGCCATTTGCTCGGTCAGGGCTACACGCCGGAAACGTTTACACCAGACTTGCTGCTCGCCGGTTAATTCTCAACGCGTGAGTTTTTACCCTCGCGGAAATCGAGTGGCGAAACTTGAAATGGCGAAACTTAGAACAGGCGCAAACGGTTTATTCATCAGGTAATTCAAAATGTTCGACTATCAGGCGGGTGAAAAATATAAACTGACATTGATCATCGTGGGCTTCGCCGGCGCCATGGTGGGGATGTTTTTCACGCTCCTGCTTCAGCCGGAACAGCGACCGCAACAAACTGCGAAACAGCGGCCGAAGTGGGCCGACCATCCGGACGTCACCGGCGGGCGCGGCGCGACCGCATACAATGCTCAGGCGCAACAGCCGGGCGCTGCGCCGCTCACGGCCGAACCGCAGGTTGCTCCAACCAATGCCGACGACGCTCTTCGTTTAGTAAGCGATTGGTTGCCGCTGGCGTGGGATTTCAGCGCTCAGACTGCTGGAACCAACCAGGAGAAAGCGATTCAATATATGTCGCCGGAGTGTGCGCAGGCGTATCGAGCAAATATTTGGTCACCAGAGATGGCTCAGACGATTGCGCTATCCGGTGCGAAGAGCCAGTTTAATACGACGTCCGTAAAAATTGGCGAACAGCGTCCTGATGGAGCTGTCGTTGTGCTGGTCGAAGGTCAGCAGATTCTAGATGTGCCTGGCAAAGGGCAAAACGTTCACGAAGTGAAATTCGAATACCTCGTGAAGATGACTCCCGATCGCAAGCTTCAAATTGCAGGTATGGGAGAAGCTGGAAAAGGTTTTGGCATTTAAGCAAAACTTTTTTCGTATTTTTGCCATGGTTTAGTGCCGAGTATCGTAGTTATAACATTCTCGAAATCGACTGCTAAGGCGATAATTTTGCATAAGCCAAAAAAGTAGGCATCAATAGATAGCCCATCCGTTCGAAATTCCGTTCTTCAAGTTTTAGAGGCTCAGGGTAGCAAGAATGACGTACAAAGCAGTTATTAATGAGAAAGGACAGACAGTCTGCTACAAGGACGTAGATACTGGCGAGACTATCTCCGCAAAAGAGTACGAGAAGCGCCAACAGCTTGGCGCTATGCTCCCCCAGCAGCACTACGGCGGTCAACTTCAAGCCGGTGGATACCCGATGGCGGGCGGCTCTCCGATGTATCAGGCAGGCGCAATCGACCCGGCTACCGGGCATCCGATGCCGATGCAGCAGATGCCGATGCAACAAATGCCAATGCAGCAAATGCCGATGATGCAAGGTCAGGGCATGCCCCCCATGCAGCAAGGCATGATGCAAGGCGGCGCTGGCGCGGATCCACTGATTCAGCCCGGTGCGACAATTCTTTCAGGTGGTGGCTCGCAAGTACCCGGACTTCCTCAAGCTCCTGGCGGCGGTCATCAGATGGGCGCCTACCAAGGTCAGACCACACTCGATTCGACGCAAGGTCGACCGCCCACAGCCGGACAGATGAAGCAAGGCAAGAATCTTCGCCTTGAAGGAATTCCGCACGCGCACCCGCAGATGCACGGTGCCGGCGCGCAGCATGGACCGAAGAAAAGTCACGGCTTCCTCGACGCGACGTCGATTGCGATTCTCCTGCCGACGCTCGTCTTGCTTGCGTTGATTATTGCCGCGGCGCACAAGAAGCGCCTCTTCCCCTGGCAGACAATCAGAACTTTCAATCCCCCGTCCGGCATGCTCACGCCTCGCGACTACGAGCGGTCGTTCCTCTGCCCGCCTAACTTGCGCCGTCACGGTCGCATGGGCAAGCGCAATCCGGAAGCGACCTGGGAAGAAGTCGACGGCGTCGTCATTCCGTTTGGTTTCCTGGCAAGAACGCACCTGCCGATCACGATTCCGATGGGGCGCCTGCCAAACAAAAACATGTTCATCGTAGCGCCGTCCGGTTCCGGTAAAACGACCTTGATGCGCGCCATCATCAAATCTTTGTTGGCTAAACCTTGTGTCGTCATCGCGTTGGAAGCTAAAGCTAACGACCCGAACCTCGACGAGAAGAAAGAAGGTTTCAAATACACAGTGTTGCCTGAGGCTCAACAAGCCGGTTTCGACACACTGTACTTCAACCCTCTCGACACCGATTCCGTGCACTGGAATCCGCTTGATCTGCCGCCCAACACATTCGCAAGTTCTATCGTGCAGGACGTCAACTCCCTCGACGCGGAAGAGCAGCACTGGGCTGAGCGTGACATGGGTTACATCGAAGGTCTTGCCCAACTACTTAAGTGGGGCGCTGTTCAAGTCATCGGTGAAGATGAAAACGGTCAAGCTTCTGAACTCGAGCAGCTTCCATGCAACCCTCGCGGTTTGATGAAACTGGTCAACAACCGCCGCAACATCGTCGAGTCCTTGAGACAGGCGAAAAACAGACCCGAAGTCAACGGCACCGAGTTGAGCGAAATGACGCAGCGTCTTTCGTCCATCATTAGAACCGATGCTGACTGGGATAAGAACATCCAGGGCGTACGTGGTCGTCTGCGTATGTTTAAGAACCCGGGCGTTCTCGCGGTTACGGAATATTCGAACATCGATTTGAAAGCAGCGATGAACAGACCGACCGTGCTCATCTTCGGTGCGCCGGCATCACTCGGACCTGACGCTGAGTCTCTGGCTGCTTGCTTCGTCTATCAAATGCAACAAGCATTGCACACCAGATACGGTACCAAGTCGGTGCTGCCATTGTTCGCGTTCTTCGATGAATATCAAACCTTGAACATCGACGTAGCAGGCAGATTGTCAGCTATCGTCCGTGGTGCCAACGGCGGATTGACGCTAATCCTTCAGAACATCTCTCAGATCACTTCCGGCGGCAAGAACGCCGAAGCTGAAATGCGAACTATATTCTCCAACTGCGCGATTCGTGTCTGTCTGCACAACGCGGACGAACAAACGGCAGCATTCTTCTCTGAAGAAATCGGCAAGCACGCAATTATCGTCCCTGGTATTGCGGACCACTACCAATCGACCGGTTTCGGTATCTTCCCGTCCAGTTGGAACAGAATCCACTCGCAACAAGTTGTTGCGCGGGTCGACTCTGACACAATTAAACGGATGGAGAAGCAGCACGCGCTTGTTTACCTGGCTCCGGCAGGCGACCCTGAGTTCGGTGAAACGAAACCATTCATGGTCGACTTGAGAGGTATTGAAGAAATTGCAAGATTGCACCTGTTGCACAACGTCTCGGTTCGCCGCGGCGATGGACCAGGTCATGCCGCTCCGATTCCCGGCGCTCCGTCACCAAATGCGGTGCCGACATTCATGTCGGTCCCGAATGCAGCAGACGCAATCAATAATGTTTTCCACGAAGGTCCAAACGGCCAGCACGCTCCACAGAACGGTATGCATCAGCACCAGCCGCAGGAGCCAGTTGCGCCCACGCCTAGCTCAGTCGGAAATCAGCTGGCTCAGGTTGTCACCACAGGAGTGCAATCGGTCATCGGCAGCTTGCTTGGCAAGGCTCCTGAACAAACCAATATGCAGCAGCAACCGCAAGCTTTCGCTCAGGTGCCTCATGGTGCAGGCGATTTCGCCAACGCAGGTCGCATGATGTCTGAAACCGCCGGCGCTTTCGCCGCTGGCGCAGTAGCAGCGCAGCAAGGAATGGCACCGAACGCGGCGCCAGGCTTCGCTCAGGGTTACGGCAACGACCAGCTTGCCAACCTGCAAGCGGCGTCGAGAGCCGCGGCTCAAGCGATGGGACCGACTACGGATCCTTACGGATATGCCGGTGGTAACGGCAACATCGGCAATGGTTACAACGCCGGACAGAGCTTTGACCCCAACCACAGCGGTGGGTTCGCTCAACAACCGTACGGTCAAATCGAGACTGCAGTAACCGGTTCAGTCGTAGAACCGATGCAGGCAGCTCCATCGGCTCCCGCCGGTTCCGAAAGAGACTGCCCTCATTGCGGCAAGCACGCCGGCAAAGGCAAGTTCTGTATTGAGTGCGGCAAGAAGATTGATATCGTCGCAGCCGCTCCGGCTGCAGCCCAGTCGGCAATGCCGTCGCTCAACGCGAGCCTTGCAGCGCCCCAGCAGCAAGCGAATCACGAAGACACTATCCAGGCTGTCCAACAACAAGTGGTCGGACCAATGGGAGCAAGAAAGGAAACCGGTAGACCGCAGCCTCGGTACGGTGGGCTCGAAGTGACCTCGCGTGAGAACTTGCCGTCCAAGCGTCCTTCGATGGCGGAAGCCGCTCAGCAAATGGGAGCAGCCAATCCGTATGCCCAAGCCCAAGCCCAAGCTCCGGCTCAGGCTCCGGTTGACCCTCGCATGGCGTACGGCACGGGCGGCAATCCCAATGCCGGACCGCTCTCGCAGCGAGTCGCTGCTGAGGCTGTCGGCGCAGGACAAAATAATCCCTATCACCGCTCGACCGTGACCAGCATGAATCCCGATGTAGCCAAATTCGGTTTCAACCCTGCTCACAGCAAGAAACAGGGCGTCGAATTCTAAGTCAGGCGCGTCTAGTGCAAACCTCGGCGCGCGAGTTCTAAACATGAGGTCGAATTCTGAGAATGTCTCGTGGTTTGACGGTTTCGGTGTCGCGCGGCTTTTGAAGCCGCGTGACCTTTTGTTTTATCTGAACCTTTCAATAAGACGACCAGAAGTGAGAATTATGGGTCGTTGGTAGCAAAGTGATCGTCAGTCGGGCAATCATGATCTACAATTATTTAAGGGGTACAAATACGGCCGTTGAAGTTGCAGTTCGAATGGCTGTCCCAAGATAGTCCTGCGATATCTGGGGGCACGGAAATTCCGGTTGTATTTGCATAGGGAATTCAGAGGCGGTAGATCTGTGTCTATGGTTGAGCGGGTTGCGCGGAGTAAGGTTCGGAAAAAGTCGTTAGTTTTGATGGAGCGTGATTTGCTGGCGCTGTTGCAACTTTATTTGCACAGAACCGTGACGTCCACACAGCTTGCGCGACTTTGTTTTAGCGATATCAGTTATGAAACCGCTCGCAAGCGATTGCGACGATTGCAGCAAGCCGGCTTCACCGGCTGTTCTTCGAGTGGGCGTATGGAAGGGCGTGGGCGACCTGAACTGATTTATTTTCTTACCACGGCAGGTGCCAAAGCGCTCGAACAGCATCGCGGAATCTCGTGGGAGGAAATTCCAACCGGACCGCCGCATACTTACCATAAGGAACACTTCCTGCGGTTAGTCGATGTGAGACTGGCATTAGAGGAAGCGCAGTGCCAGAGCGCGATTGAATCTCTGGATTTTACGACCGGACGCGAGTTCTGGAAAGAACTCTCTGGTGATATCGTATTTGGTGCCGAACAAGCGGATGCGACAATCTCGTTTGCTTACCCTCAAATGGAACAGATGCGAATCCTGCTGGAAATCGACACCGGGAATTTCCGTCAAACACGGCATTGGGAGCCGAAAATTCGTGCTTTCCTGAAAACGGGATTTCCGATCTGGGTTGTCACAGGAAGTGCCCCACGGATCATGACTCTTCAAAAGTGGACTCAACCATTGTTGGAAGAAGCGGGTGTAGGTCCAGGAAAGTGTGTGTTTTCCGTCTACGATGACCTGGTCGAACGCGGCATTTTTGGAGCTGTTTGGCAGAGAACCGACGGCAGCGTCACCGATCTTCGCCCCCGGTTGGCTGACGGCTCAAGAGGCTAGACATCGTAAATGTCGTCATCAAACGGTTCAGAAACTGGCAAAGAGTTAGTCAAAATCTCTGGGCTGAAAAAGCATTTTCCGATTAGAAAGGGTTTCTTCAACAGGCAAGTTGGCGCCGTGCGTGCGCTTGATGGCATCGATTTGACCATCCGCGAAGGCGAAACACTGGGTCTTGTCGGTGAATCGGGCTGTGGAAAATCTACTCTCGGTCGGGTGGTGCTTCGGTTGTTGCCTGCCACTGCCGGCAGTGTCACATTTGAAGGCAGGAATGTGCTGGCTGCGTCTGAAAAAGAGATGAAGGCGTTTCGCCGCGATATGCAGATTGTGTTTCAAAACCCTTACGCCAGCCTGGATCCACGCATGACGATCAGGCAGATTGTGCAGGAGCCGCTTGAGGTTCATCAAACCGCCAGTGGATCTGATTTACGCGATCGCGTTTTAAACCTCTTGGATCTTGTCGGTTTAGCAAAAGAGATGGCCGATCGTTACCCTCACGAATTTTCGGGCGGGCAGCGGCAGCGCGTGGGAATAGCTCGGGCACTGGCTCTTCGTCCGAAACTTATCGTTGCCGACGAACCGGTTTCCGCACTCGATGTTAGTGTTCAAGCTCAAATTCTGAATTTGTTGATTCAACTGAAATCGGAATTCAAGCTTACCTATCTGTTTATCGCTCACAATCTTGATGTTGTTCGGTACATCAGCGATCGGATCGCCGTCATGTATTTGGGACGCATCGTCGAGTTGGGCGAATGTGATGAGGTCTATAACCAGCCCCTGCATCCTTATTCAAAAGCGCTGATCTCAGCGGCGCCTGTTCCCGACCCGGATTTCGACCGCAGCAATCGCATGTTGCTACCGGGCGATCTGCCCAGTCCTGCAAACCCTCCGTCGGGCTGCCGCTTCCACACACGCTGTCCGATGGCGCGAGACAAATGCAAGGTCGATGATCCAGCGCTTCGGGAGATCACTCCGTCGCACTTCTCTGCTTGTCACTTTGCCGAAGAGTTGCTTACACCACCGGAACAGGCATAACCACTATTGCCCGAAGAGTTGCTTATGCCGTGGGAACAGGCATAACCACTATTGCCCGAAGAGTTGCTTATGCCGTGGGAACCGGCATAACCACCTTCTAAAAGATTGTGTTGCGTTTCGCCCAGACCAGGCGTTTCAGCAGAGGTGCCGGACGAAAGCGCTCGCCGTGCTCTTTATTTAGTTCTTCAATCATGGCCAAGCAATCTTTGAGTCCGATGTCGGATGCGATTGTGAGCGGACCGCGGCGCATCCCCAATCCAGCCATTAGTGCCGGGTCTAGGTCTTCGACTGCGCAAATGCGCTCTTGCAAAGCGATGAAAGCTTCATTGATCATCGGGAGGAAGAGCCGCTCGACCTTGAAGCTGCCATTCGATTGCTTTGATGATTTCGAAAGCTCTTTCAGTATCGTGTCTATCTTCGGATTAGTGGAGCCCTTTTGCCCCTTCTCGTCATAGAGGTAGAAGCCTGAATTTGTTTTTCTTCCGAGCATATTTTGCTCGACCATTTTTTCAAGAATGACTGGTGGTGCGAATCTTTCGCCGTACTCTTGATAGTTGAATTTTGCGACGGCTAAACCGATATCGGCGCCGTTCATGTCGCGAAGAGCGAGCGGTCCGACAGGGACTGCAAATTCTTTTGCCGCGTTGTCGATTTCCTCGATCGAAGCAACGCCATCTTGAAGGCAAAAAAGCGCTTCATTCATATAGCGTCCGAGCAGGCGGTTTACTAAAAACGATGGGCATTCATCGACGCGTACGGCGAGCTTTCCAAGTGACTGCCCGAATGCGAGTGCGGTTTCGACTGTATCTATTGATGTTTCCAAACCTGGAATGACCTCAACCAACCGCATCAAATGGGCTGGATTGAAAAAATGAAGACCGACTACCTTGTCAGGACGTCGCGTGAACGCTGCTAATTGCGTGATGGGCAAGCTGCTTGTGTTCGTCGCTATGATGGCGTTGACATCTGCGTTCTCATCAATGTCTCCAAAAACAGATTTTTTGATGTCTATGTTTTCCGGAACCGCTTCGATAATCAGGTCGACATCTGCGAGTTTTGCATAGTCGGTGGTGGGTTCCAGGCGTCTCGATTCTTCGTCCGCTACGGAGGCTTCCAGACCCTTCTCGATACGCTTTTGTTGAATCTTCTCTATGTGTCCCAGACCCTTTTTTAGTAGTTCATCGTTCGCTTCTTTTAGTACGACCGTGTAGCCGTGGCTGATCAGAGCTACCGCAATTGAGGCTCCCATTGTGCCTGCGCCAATTACCGCGACGCTGTTGATCTGCATGAAAACCTCTTTGAATGTGAATCCAGGATCTTATTAGTAATGGTTCTGGCGACTTCCTCTTTGGAACCGTCAGGTCGCCGTTGGCATCGAGTTAATGGAATTAGCGTAATACAAAGAGGTGTTGCTGCGATGATTTTTGCCGTCGAGAATCCGTTAATAAAGAAGGCTGGTGTACCACCGTATGTGAGATGAATATCGCTTGACATCACGGGCGATACTGCTCCAAATTGTGAAGATTTTTGGTATCTCTGCAAACCCTATATGTCAACATTGGTGCCCATCTTTCGTATCCCCTGGCTCTGTCTCGTGTTGCGACTTTCAGATTTAATCGCTTGACATCCAGGAAAATTATTAAAAGCCCTAGCATTTCTGTAATGAATCGTTAGAATGTTCATCAAGGTTAAGATATTTCAATAACCGTCTGCTGCCAACAGATAACCGGAAACCACGCCAGGCGATTGCGCCCAGGAGGCGATCATGTTCGCTTACCTTTTAATCCTCGTAGAACTATCGATACTAGCAACGGCCTACTGGTACGTGTTTGTTCGCGAACCAAAACCGTTCGAAATCAAAGAAAACATCTGGGGTTATTATGACCAGCCGCTTAATGCCGGCACCGGATATGGTATCAACGGAATGAGTTCCGACCAGTACAATGCGACGACGAAGGTAAAAAGAGCCAAAAGAACTGCTTCAGGTCACGTTCTTTTGAAGAGCCGTCATGGAGTTAAGCGCAAGGAAATCAAACGCGCCGAACTCAGACACGGTTGGGTTCAAGAAACTGAAGGTCCTGAACCGAAACAGAGCGTTCTTGGATCTCTCCTCGCATTTGTCGGCGACAAACTCACTCAGTTGAGCGTCAAAGTATAAGGTTTAGCACCTACTCGATTGCACCACGAGCCGGATTCGAAAGAGTTCGGCTCTTCAGTTTTGAAGGTGCGTACGTGTCGCTAATCCTCCGTCAGAGGAGGCAATGCAGAAAGCGATTTCTTCAATCGTTTGTAAAGAGCAGGCAGCCAATCGGGTTGAACTTTAAAATCCACTCCTGATGCTTTCCTCGTCAGATCGCTTGGCGCCAGAATTACTTTGACATTCTCAAGTCCGGTGTCGTGCAAGAGTACAAATAATTCCTCGATAGGTTCGTCACCAATTGCCAGGCAGCCGATCGACACTGCGTTTCCGTGAATCATGATGTCGCCGCCGAGATTAGAGCGCTTATCTTTGACCGCGTGCGCCCGGTCTTCAGCGTTTGGATAATTGACTCTGAGCGATAGATGATATGCAGAGTTTGGATTAAATAACTCAATTTTGTAGAAACCTTCAGGCACCTGGAAATCGCCTTGCATGAGTTTCGGTCCCGGCTCGCCGCTGGCGGCAAGAATTGGGTAAGCCACCACTTTCTTTAGATTGCCGTCCGGGTCCGGGGCAAGGACGAATAAAAGTTTCTCTTCCTTCAAACCGACAAGCGTGATATTCGATGGTGGATACGTGACGCCGGCTGTTTTAAATGAGGGACGGACGCGCTTTCTAGCCGCAATACCGTATTCCTTGATAGCATCCTCGACCGATCTTCTCGGCTTCTGTTTCTTAGCGGACGAAACTATTTGCTTTGGATCCAGTTTGGTCATCAGCGTAATTACTTTTCCGGAATATTTTTGCAGCGCCGCAGCGGTGATTGGAATGGCGCAAATTGCGACCGCTGAGAGAATGAGGACAGTCTGTACTAATGAGTTCATGCGAGCCATTGTACGAAGTTTCAATCTCACGCGCTTAAAGCGGCGTTTATGAACCGTCGCCTCGCACTCCCACCCTCTCGACTTCAGCTGAACCGCTTTTGCTCCTCGATCGCGTCGACCCTAACGCTCTAGCTCTCAACCTGAAGTCTGGGTTGTCTCTCTGATATCGTCGACTTCGAGTATTGCACTTGTTATTTCCGCTAGTTTCGCCATTGCATCCTCGGCGCTTTGAGTGCGTTTTTTTACATCAAGTTGCGTCATCTCTTCGATAAGTTTGCTGAGCGGCTCGCTAACCAGCGAATTTTGTTCTCTCGGATTTGCCACCGTAAGTGGTTCCGGATCTTTGCCGGTAAGAATGAAGGATAAAACCGCGCCTATCGAATAAAGATCGCTCTGTGGCTTAGCGTGCCCGGAAAATTGTTCTGGCGAAATATAAGAAGGCTTTCCGACCAGAGTTCCAGTAACGGTGCCGACAAATTCGTTGGCAGAACCGAAGTCGATCAGAACAAGCGAGCCGCGCATGTCCAGAACAAGATTCTCCGGCGTCAGATCTCGGTGGACTATTTGCGGATTTTGACTGTGCAGGTACGAAACAATTGTAAGCAACTCATTTGCCCATTTGCATGCTTGCCTCTCTGAAACCGCGCCGCGGTCCCGAATGTAGGTTCGCAAATTGGCTCCGCTTATTCTTTGCAAAACCATATACTGCCTGCCGTTCTCAATAAAATAGTCCATGACCTTTGCGATTTGAGGGTGGTCTAGACCAGAGAGGAGAACTGCTTCGCGCTCAAAATGCTGGTACGCCTTCGCCTTCAATTCGTCTTTTGCGGATGGCGGCACGACTGCCTCTTTCAAAATTGCGGAGGTGCGCTCTTGCCACTGGCAAAGATAGATTGCAGACCATCCGCCGGCTGTGAGCGGCTGAACGACCTTGCACCTACCCGATTGGAGCTGCGCACCAGGCTCCAGCGGGGTAAACGGCGTTGTCGAAAGGCGTCGCTGCGCCTCCTCCAGCCAGAGTGCTGTGAAACTAGAATCTTCTGTATCTCGTCGTTTCAAAGTAACGCTCTCGACGAGCCGCTTGAACGTTTCATCCTTGGCTTCTTTCTCCGCCCATAGTTCGCATGCACTGACAAGCTTGTCCAGGTCTTCGTTGCCGAGCGAGGAGAGTTTTAAAATTATCGGAGTCCAGCCACGCAACGAAAATATTATGCTTCCGATTTTGTTTGAGGCGTTCGGTTGTGTGCCACCAGGTGTGGTGACTTCGATGCGTTCCACTTTTGACCAGGGGATGACATCGTTGGACAATTCGCCGCCCTTTGCCGGAAGCACGATGCCCGTATCTGTCAGCACCAGTCGAGTGTTTCTGTTGATTTTATAGGCGTAGAACGTAATCGCGAAAAATACCGCAGATAAAATGGACAGTAGCAATAGAATTGCAACCGGCAATCCAGCGATTATTGGAACGCATAATGGATAGAGCACGGGAAGAGGAAACACCACTATTAGAATTGCGGTCGCCACCACAGCCAGGCGTCTACTGGATAACGCTGTTGGGCTCTCGTATTTGATGACTGCCGTTTTAGCGTTGGCGCGATCGACCATCGTTATGCGTTCTCCTCTACCCGTTGTGGAACGTGTAATCGGTGCGAGGTCTCTTCTTCGACCGAGACGCTGACTTTAGGATCGTCTGTACCATCGTTTCTAAATTGAACCTCGCATCTCAAAAGCGATTCTTTGATTTCGCGAGCGGAGCCAGGTCGATCTCCAGCTTCGAATTGACAGCATTGCTGAATCAATTCTTCGACCCCTGATGAGTTCCAAACTGTTTCTTCATCGCTGCTGCCCGCGCATAATGGCGGCGGATCTTTACCCTGAAGCAGGTAATGAAGAATGGCACCCAGTGCAAACAAATCGCTTTGAGTAGTCGGCTGACCGCGAAACTGCTCCGGCGGAGTGTAAGACGGTCGACCCGCTATAAACGTATGCGCTTTATTGTCGACCACTCGCGCGACGTCAAAGTCGATAAGCTTAACTTCTCCGCTGGGAGTAATAATCAAATTGTCCGGTGCGAAGTCGCAATGAATCACAGGCGTTTCTCGCTCGTGCAGGTATTCCAGAATTTCGCAGAGCTGCAGCCCTAGCTGTTTTGCCTCGGTGAATGGCATCGCGCCGCGTTTCTCAATAAAGTCGCGCAAGGTCTCGCCCTGCACATACTCCATCACAAGATACGCCTTTCCGTTTTCCAAGAACGAGTCAATGAGCTTGACGACCTTCGGGTGTCCAAGCTCCTTCAATAAGCTGGCGCCGCGCTCAAAGCGACTGGTCGCATCTTGCATTATTCGAACATCCGCATAATTGGGCAAAACCAACTCTTTTATCACAACCTGTTCGTTCTTTGAATTGAAACCATCACCGCAGGCAGTGGCAAGCGATGCCAGGTATGTTACGCCCTGTCCGCCGTACCCAAGCATGGAGTCTATCTTGTAGAGCCCTTTTCCGAGAGTGTCGACTTCCGCTTTCGCTTCAACTTTCGAAGTTTCTCCCTGCTCTTCCAGCCAGAGGTCGGTGAACTGAATGTCTACCAGCATGTTTGTGGTCCGCATAAACTCACCATTAAAACTCGCATTGACAGCGTATCTATCAACGAGGCGCAAGATGCATTGACGTTTTTGCACATCAGGCACAGTGGTCAAGTCGAAGTTGAAACGCGCTCCTGAGGTGGTTGACATGACTAAGCGTCCTTCCAGCGGATCGCCCATCACGCCTATCTTCTCGAGTGTCACCTCGGTCACGCTTTGCCATTGGTAGAAGTGCTCGCGCATACCGATGGATTTTGAGTCGATAAACAAATAGGTGGGAGACAACAACTTTGCGATGGGCAATACGACTGCCATCATGAAGGCGCCCAGAGACCAAACCGATACGAGTGTTGCTAAACCGCTTGTGGCGATGAAGTCGACTCCAACAGCATATGCCAGGCAGACATTAGCATAGATGAGGTCGAACCAATTAGAAGCTGGATTTTTCTGAGCGGCATCTAGAAAAACCGCTGCTCGTCTGGTGTCTTGCGAGGTGTCCCAGACTGGCGTGACCATATTCTGCGACCAACTCTCATTGAACAAGATGCAGTAGTAGGACGCTGAAAACAGCACGAGCAGCCAGAACACTAAGTAGGCAAACCAGAAAATGCGTTCGTGCCCTTTCACCAGGTTGATGATGGCATCTTCCATCGGTGTTTTGCTCAGTTTTACAATCAGAGAATCTGAATCGTTCATGCTTGAGAGAAAACGAATTAGACCGCGTGATTCGAATGGAATTACATCCTGATACGTGTATTCTCCGGCTGGATTCTTCTCGCGAAGCGTGTTCAGGAAAGCACGCAGTTCGTGTTCATCATATGCTTTGATCGGCAGAACAAGCCCTTTTGTAGAATCCTTGCTGTCAAATTTGATGAGTATGCTTTCGTTAAAGTCATTGCCGACATCGCCCTCATCTCCGCCGACCTCCGCGATACGAGAGAGCGGAACCTTTTCCAGTCCAAGGAGACCGTATTCGAGATTGCCGTCCTTTATGCGAATGCGCTCGAAGAAGCATGACAGAAGTGCAAAGAAGTAGATGTATGGTGCCCCCATGATCCACAGATTGAATACGTACGGCACGGGAGGCAGACCTGGAACCAGGATGCCTTGCAGAAATTGCATCAGAGGGTGGAAAAGGAAAATCGGCGAGGCCAGGAGCAGGCAGCGCATAATCGTTTTCTGTTTGCTCGGTCGAAGTACGAAATCGGCCATATGCACTCAGCTGCGCGACCACCCACTGTCAACATACCCGTCCGAAACATAAAAAACACCCGGGTAACAGCTCGTAAAGTCCGAATGTTGCAGCGATTTGCAGGATCGCATTCCTGCTCGTAGGGAATCAGCGGTTATGGAACCGGGTCCGAGCTAAATACCTGGACAACCATCAAGCCGCCATCTTTTCTATAGGCGATTCCGATGCCGACGCAGACATTACTCGGATAGAGAATCGACTCGCGATGTTCCGGTGATGCCATCAAATCTGACTCTCCATTTCGCACCATGGCAAACGAGTCGGGTTGTGGGAATGGGTACGCGCAGTTCTCTCGAATGTTCATGGTTTTGATGCCGCAAAGTTTGGCTCTATCCCACGGTCCGCGTCCTTCAGGATCTTTGTGACCCATGAAATCGCGTTTCGCCATGTCATCGGCGTATGTCCTCGCCATGTGCCCTAGTCCTTCGCTGATGCGCAAGGCACCGGGGATGCCATTTTTGTTTCTATCGCCATCAACAAGGAGCAGCATGTAGCGCTCCAATTCGTGCTGCGGAACTTTCTTTACCTGAATCCGCCCATTTGCAGGCGGATTCCAGGCCTTGCCTTCGTTTATCTGTGTGGTTTTGATTTCGTATCGGCGTCCGTTGTGCCTGAAATACTCGACGATCTTCGTCGACCCGCGGAACTCCTTCATCACTGCATCGAATTTCGCCGGGTCAGGGGTCGCCTGACGATTGACTTTTACAACCACATCTCCGCGGCGTAAACCGCATTTGTCGGCTTGCCGTCCCGGAAATACGTAAGTGAGAGTGGTGCCGACGATACGCAGCGGACCAAATTTCAAGGTGTTTGGTGTGCCATAAGCACCCATGAGATTTATAGGTTTTTGAGTCTGAGCTGGTGCGGAGGAATTCGGGACAGATTGAACAGCGGGCTTTACTGGCGGTGGCGGAGTTGGATTACCTGGCGCACCATGAGCGTTCGGAGGCTGGAAAACGCTAACAAATGTCACGGAAGCGGCGATTGCTGTTTGAAAAATTCGACTTGAGTTCATGTTGTTAGTATAAGTCCGACTCCACGTTCCAACATGAAACACTCGAGAAAGACCTTGAGGGTTTGCAAGTTGTGATCAGGTACTGCCTTTAGATGCCGTGTTTTTCGCGGAACAAAGTTTTGGCGGTGGCGTCATTCAGCTCTGTGGACGCAACGCAGTTGGATTTTAAGCAACGCGTGCCAATTTTGGCAAATTGTCGGGGTGCCAGGTGATGAATGCGAAACGAAGATTGGGAACTGCAACGCTGTGCTTAGCACAATCAGCGATGTTGATTTTCGGAAATGCAAGCTGCGCTTTCGCAGCGTCCAACCTCGGAAATTTGATGATGCAGACTCCGCAGCTTGATGAAGTACCGGTTCCGCAGGCACCAGTAGCGGTATCAAAGAATTACGGTGAAGAACCTAAATCGCCTGCCGCGGGCTTGCTGCAGACTGCCATGGAAAAGTACAGCTCCGGCGATGTTGCCGGCGCAGAGAAGCTGTTTAAACGCGTGTTGCTCGTGGATAAAAACAACGCGGATGCATACTTCAATCTAGGCGTATTGTACGAGGGCAAAGGCGATCTTCAAGGCGCATTGGACAACTACACGCGTGCGCAGTCGCTCAATCCAAGTGACCCTGAGCTGCGTGATACGGTCGCTTCCTTGCGAAATAAAGTTGCGCAAGACCGCACTGCTAAGATCGCCGAGGCAAAGAAGGCGGAGCAAGCTAATCAAGCTGCGCAGCACAGAGATGACCTGCGGCAGATGGTATCCAGCGCGTCTGCGGATTACAAGAGCGGCAATTTCTCAGAAGCCGTTAGAAAGTTAGAAAAGGTCGCTGCCGATGCGCCTTCTGACCCGGACGTTCAGTACGCATTAGGACAAGCCTACAAAGCAAAAGGTGACACTAACAAAGCTCGTACTGCGTTCGGTCGCGCGATGTCGATTGACCCGAGCAGTCAGTTGTATCGTAATGCGTTGGGAGATTTGAACAGCATCGCCAGTGCTCCGCAATCGCCTGTAACGCCTATGACACCCTCTTCACCGATGGACAGTCAGAGCGATGATTCGCCTGCCGGGCAGATCACGCCGTTCTCGGGCTCCGGAGAATCATTCGGTTCAAACGGCGGCGGCCGCGGCATCGGTAGATTCTTCGACGGTGGTGTGACTGCGTCTTACGGAAGTGGAAGTGGCTCCAGACTCAAGCGCGCAGTTGCTGGTGGAGCGATGGGTGCTGCAGCCGGAGCATTGTTTGCGGCTAGCACGCGCGGCGGCATGAAGCGTGGCGCGATACAGGGCGCTATCCTGGGCGGAATGCTCGGCTACTTCAGCGGTCGATAATTCTTGAAAACGGGCTCAGTCGGGAACCTTCGCGATTGATCCAAGTCTATAAAACTATTGAAGGACAGCACGTTTGACGAGTCCTGGGCAAGGCAATGATTGGTAAATGCGCCATGATAGGAATTGAATTAGTCAAAAGATTTTTGTCGATTAGCATCGCGTTGGCGACGGTGGTATCGGTGGCAGTGCCGGCTAATGCAGAGCTGTTGCAGGGGAATATCAGCAAAGACGGTATGTACACTCGTCTCTCTCGACCAGCCGGAGCGAATGTTCCCTCGGTCGATAACGGACCGCCTCTTGCGCCACCACGTCTGGTGCGTCCTGCGGAAAACTACAGGGCATCTGCCGGTCTGGTTGATACCTCCGCGTTCAAACCTGCTCTGAGTGGCAATGCACGGCAGGATGAGCCCAGGCTGGGAATCGTGCAGAAGGACGATTTTAAGTTGCCGCGCGGATTCGATCTCGGCGCAGAGCGGAACTCTAAAGAGCTGACGCTCGCGTGGGAAAAATGGCACAAACAGTTTTCTCAGGCTATCTATGAAAGATGGAGTTCAGTCGCCGATGAGCCTGGACGCGCGACTGTTCGTGTAAGTGTCGATAGAAACCGAAACATCCAGATCGCTTTTCTCAACCCGAGTGGCAGCAGTCGTTTCGACAACAAGCTGCGGTCCGTAATCGAGAGTTTGAACGGAAATCCCGGATTGACGTTTCCATCTAAATCGCAGCGACCGTCAGTTAGCTTTGAAGCCGACTACATCGCGGCGCATAATGTAACGCCCGGATATAGCTGGGTGAAGAACGACTACGAGAAGGTTCGCGAGAACTACTGACGCTCAGACCGGAACAGCTCAGACAGTTCAACTCGTTAATGAATACGTCGTGAATTATTTCACGGCGTTTTCTTCAGGAGAGGCGGACCACGGTATCCTTTGCCTGTTTGAGTGGCAGGTTTCTTCGTTATTGCGGCTTCGATGTTGTGGAAGAACCCCTCAATGCCGCCTTCGTTGGGTTTTGATTGGACCTCTGGTTCCACCGTGGGCACCGAAGCTGGTATCACCGAAGCCTCGAAAGATCTATTCGTTGGCGTGAATTCTGGCTCCACCGCGGCTACAGGTTTCGTCTCAGCAGGTTTTTCTGATTGAGGTTTTGCGACAACAGGTCTTGCGGCAACAGGTTTTTCGACAACAGGTTTTGCGGCAACAGGTTTTGCGGCAACAGGTTTTGCGGCAACAGGTTTCACGACAACAGGTTGCGCGACAACAGGTTTCTCGACGACAGGTTTCAATAACTCCGGTTTGCCGGCGACAGGTTTCGACGTCGCGCTTTTTGCGGATTCCGGTTTCGCGTCAACAGGTTTCGTAATCGTCGCTTTCTTCGGCTCTGGTTTCGTGTCGGGTGTTTTTGCCGTCAGGGCTTTGCTAGTCTCAATTTTCGTTTCAGCCGTTTTCGTCGACATCGGCTTTGGAGTTTCAGATTTCGCGTCAACCGCTTTTGCCGTCTCTGGTTTCGCCACAACAGGTTTCGCCACAACAGGTTTCGCCTCAGCAGGTTTCGCTGACGTTGACTTCGTCGGTGCCTTTATCGTGATGTCAGGACTCTGGTGAACTTTGGGACTTTGTGCGGTCGCTACCAGGTCTTCCGGAATCGCATGCGCTGGGAAGTTACACTTTTGTTCAAGCTCCGAAACTTTTGCAAGAGCTGCTGCGTTGGGTTTCAGCTTTACTGCGGCCCGATACTCGACCAGTGCGCTAATGGCTTTGCCATGCTTTTCCGCGTCTTCTGCAAGTGCGAATCGATCGTCGTAATTCGCCGCATCTTTGCCCATGCGCTTGAGAATTCCTGCGAGATTTTTCTTTGTAAGCTCATTGTCCGGGTCAATAAACAGTGCCTTGTGCAGGCTGTCGAGGGCAACTTCCGGCTTGCCCGCGGACTTAATGGCGAAGTTGTTATAAGCGATACTCAAATTGTCCCGCGCCAGTTCAAAATTGTTGTCGATCGCCAGAGCTGACTTGAAGAGATGAATTGCCTTGGTGTATTCGCCGCTCTCGAGCGCTCGCACCCCGTCGTCGTTGATTGCAACTTTTTCGGTCGCGAAGATAAGTTTAGGAACGAGGACTGCAGTAATTCCCTTTTGAGATATTTTGTAGTCGACTGACCCAACGATCCGCGGACCGCTCAGGAATCCCCAGCGCTCGCTTCCAGCAAAGTTTCTCCGATCGTCCGGAAGGACGAAGACCGCATCTTTGGGCACCGTAATTGGTGCGTCACTTGTCTCCAGGGATTGAAGTTCTCCGTCGAAGGCTGAATGTCTAGTGATATCTGCAAGCACGAAGAGGTCGGTGTCGGGTTGATCTCTCGTGTACGACGATTCATCAAGCAGCTTGCCGTCGATGAAAATTCCGAGTTCTTTCCGCATCACCACTGTTTCTCCCGGCAGAGCAATCACTCTGCGAACATCCAGAACAGGAGCTTCTCCTAGCGGAATTCCGGTAAAGTCCGTTACCGTGGATGCAATTGAATCGTCAGGCGTATACGGTTTTCCATTAACATAAGGCGGGATAATTGCGACCAACTCAAATCGTTTCAGCGGCTGGTTCGAGAGCCTTGCCGCGCGGTTGATCAATATGATGTCTCCTTCCGACAAGGAGGGACTTACTGCCGTATTTGAAACTAGTGCCGGATTAATGAGAGCTCGCGCAACAAGTGCCACGAGTCCGATGACAATAATGACTATGAGAATTATCCGAAACATTCGTTTCCGGTTTCTCCACCAGGCAGATGTTTAGAGTCGAGCGTATAAATATCCATTCCCACTGTCAAGGGAATTTAGTGATCAGGCTGAGAATGGAGCGGGCGGTACTCCGAAAAACATCTTTCCTATTCTAGGCGTTGCTTTCTCCGCCATGTAGGTTGGGAAGCCACGACCGGTGTGCTTTTCTATTGCCTGCTGTAGAGTAATGGGAAGGCGTTGCTCATTCGAAAGCGACTCCAGGTGAGCTTTAACAATGAGGTTGTCGATGAAGCGCTCGGCAAGCTCCACTGAATCCGGCAGCTCTGTCGCCAGATCTGATGACCGATTGCTTTGGAACGAACGAGTCCAATCGAGCACCTTTTGCATCGTAGCTTCATCCCAGCGTTCCGCCGTCGAAACCGCACTGAGCACGATGTTATCTATTTCCTCTTCTGATTCGCTGATATGCAATTTGAGTTCGCTTACTTTCTGGATAAACTCATTCTGTACGCCGGCGAGGTCGGTTCCATCCACTCGAGAATATATAGAATGTCCGAGCGGAGCGTTTGCGTGCCTGGGCGAGCGGAACCACGAGGTTGGGTCCAGCAGGGCGCTTAGCTCTTCTTTGCTATTTGCGCAGAGGTTGGCGAGTTCTGCCAGCTTCTGTTTTGTTTCAACTGCAAAGTCGAATATTGGTAAGCGTTTGAGATCGCCCACTTGATAGTTGATGGTGGGATTTAACGAATTTGCGAGTGCCACCATGAGTGACGAGTTTAAATATGCGAGTAAAAAGTCGTTCTCATCGCTGAATATCGCCGATGCACCGACATCGAAAATGCAGTTGGCAGGCAGTCTGCGAACGGCTATGCCTCGAGTATTTACGAATGAAAAGCACAAACCCTCTTTAAAGTAGAACGCTTCATTTTTGACGACCCAGGCAGTGTTTCCTTTCAGGTAAGGGTAGCGCCGAGCGACTTCCGTTTTGATTTCAGCGCCGTCGTTTTGCCAGTTAACGACATGCCGGATCGGGCTTTGAAAACGCTGTCCACCTGCGCCTTTTGCGTATGGAAACCAACGCAAGCCGAGTTCGTCTTCCGGAACTTGCCAGACGAATTTGACGAAGCGATTATTGTCCGTGGTGGCAAGTCCCTGTCTGATATCGGCAATGCTTTCCAGTGGTTTCGCGCGCGTCAAAAGTTCGGTAATCGCTGTGGGAATGAAATAACTGAAAGCGCTACCATGAAATTGTCGAAACGCTGATGGATTGAGCGAAATCGGACTACTTTCTATTCCTCGTTCAGGAGAATTGACGCGAGATAGTTGTTGGCTAAGTTCGAGCTCCTTATCATGTTTATCCTTTATATTGAAAAACCATGATTCGTGCTTTTGGTCGAGGCTTCCTGCATCAGGCTTTTCAACGATCAAAACCGCGCTGTTTACCTTCTCGCCGCTCTGCAAGGGAAACACTCCGGGACCTGCGTCAACAACGCTAGTCAGGCGATATTCGTCGAGTACGAGCTCCCGCATGAGTTTATGACTGGGAAGAAACAAAATCGAAGCCTGGGTAATTAAACCACTCCGTCCACCAGGTTTTAGAAGTCCAAGCGAGCGCTCAAAAAATGCGGCGCTGAGATCGTGGTGTGACTTCGGATACTGGCTTTTGAGGAGAGTCTTCAGCTCCCTGCTTATGAGCTTGCGCCCTATGTATGGAGGATTGGTAACAACAGCGTCGTGCTGTTTAGACAACGGGTGGGTTCCTGGAAAGTGTTCAGACAGTGAGCCCATAAGAGCGTCTTCATGCGGTGTCGCCAGAGCCAGTCCTTGTATCACTGGTGGTAAACTGTCAGGTTCGTAGCGAAGAGCCTTTGCCACCAGATTCAGTGCGCAAACCGAAAGAGCCAGGTTATCGATATCGCAGCCGTGTAACTGTGATTCGAAAATTTTCGCTATGGATTCTGCCGGCGTGCGACCTTCAAGCGCGTGCAGTTCCATCAACGTGTCAAATGCGGTCAACAAAAAGTTTCCGGCTCCGGCAGCTGGATCGAGAATGGATAGCGATGACACTGTTTTAAACTGTCCATCGCTTGAGGAGCCCGGGATAAGCCACTTCGATAGGGCCAGCCTAGATCTGTTCGAGTTTGACACCAGCGGCAAAACTGTGTTCGCTAGAATGAACTCTACCACCCATTCCGGTGTATAGATTTGAGTGAACGCAATGAGATTTTTTGTGTCAATGCTTTTCGCTGCGGATTGCAATTCGACCTGAGCAATTTTGCGCTCGCTGTCGCGCCAGAATTGATAGGTGTATCCGAAGGCAAACGGGTGATTTACGAAGCTGTATCTATCCAGAGCGTTCAAAAGCGATTCGAAATGAGATGATTTGCCGACTGTGCAATTCGTCAATTCAAAATCCAAGTTCTTCGGCATGCATCGCCTGGTGGCGGCGTAGAGACGCTCGGCTTCGTAAGTTGCCGCAGCTCGTGAACTGCTTCTTACTGGCGATTGTTTGACCGCCAGGCTCAGTAACAGCAGAGACAAAGAATCGACGCTGCCGGGGCAGCGATTTGTTGTTTCAAACTCCCGGCGAAAGTCTAGGACAAAATTTTTCCAGGAGCGTAGCGCTTTTATATCTGAACTCGGCACGAAACTCCGGCTGATGGGTCATCACAAAAATAGCAAATTTCTTTGTCCAAAAACAATCGCTCCGGTATATATGCACAAGGAAGCGAGATTGGCTATAAGAAAGGCGGCAAAGCGTCTTCGGTTTTGAGCCAATGATACTATTTAGACAAGGGACGTGAAAATTTAACCGATACAATCCCGCGATCGGTTGAGTGGGGGCGGTTTCGTGGGCCGAGCCGTTCCTGTTACTAGAAGAAGAGAGAGCGCTTTACCGCGTTCTCTCTCTTTGCTATTCGAATGCTATTCCAGTTGGCGGTAAATGACGACCGGCTGTTCTGTTTCGACTGAGTGACTGCGAGCGGTTTCGGCCGCGGAAAGGATCAAACCAAGTTCAAGGAAGTCTTCGGGTACGCATGCGATACCGAAAGATAGGGACAGATTTTTTTCGTTTACCGAAACGCTAAGCGGTTCTTTTGTTAGAGCCTTCACGAGACGTTTGGCGAAAACTACCGCGCCCTCACCTTTGGTGTCAGGGCAAAGCAATGCGTAGTCAAACGATTCGTAGTGCGCGAGCATATCGTTGTGGCGCTTCTCGTGCATTATGCGCAAGACTGCTTCGTTCAAAGCCGCGGCTGGAAGCGGTTCTCTAATAACTTCCTTGATGCCTGTTTTTACGCGCAATTCAAAGATAATTACCGACAACGGCGTGCCTGCTCGGTGTCCCCTGAAGTACTCCTGTTCCAGGAAATAAAGAAATGCCGGATAGTTGAACATGCCGGTATCGGCTCGTCTCAGCGTCATCATGACGGCTTGTACGGCGGCACTGTCGATCGACTTTGGTTCGAGAATTCGTTTGCGTGATCCGGTGTCACCACCTACGGTGACAAGCTTGCATCTAAACAAATGGCTGAGCGCCGGAATCCACTTACTACGCTCTATTCGCAGTTTTGCAAGCATCTGATTGAACGGCGTATTGTTGTCGATGGCGTGATAGATCTGACGCTGTTCGTTTATGAAATCGGTTTCTCCCAGAGAAAGCATTGTGTTCAGATCGACTTCAGAGAGTGTCTCGTTCGCCTTTCTGAGCACGCTGTCTGATTTAAAACCAGAGTTTTTTAGAAGCGTGAGTTTATCCAACAACTGAACGCCATGAATGATCAAACTGTCGAGACCGTCTGAAACAGTGCGTTTCTTTGTCAGCACCTGCGGTTGGAAAAAGAACTTTCCATCGCCCCAGGCGATCAGTTCAAAGATACTCTCGTCGCCCTGGCTTGTCGGCGTCGTGGCGTGGGTAGGCTTGCCGTCTTCGAAGAAGATTTCGGCGGCACCTTCTCCACTGTCCAGTTGCAGTCGGCCTGTCATTTTTGCAAGGAAGATCGATTGCAAAAGCGCGGAGATCTGGATGAAGGACAGTTCTCCATTTAACACTGTGTTCCGCTTGGACATTGCCGTTTGCGCGGGGCTCATAGCCGGCAACGGAATGGTTTTGCGTTGTGCTTGGGTGCTGGACGGCTCGTAGTAGAAGTCATCCTGGCGCTTCGGGTCAGCCGCTTGAGAGGCAGCGTTCGAGGCTTGAACTGCTGCCGCACCGACTGCTGTAAGTTGAACCGGAGACATCGCTTGCCCACAGGACGACATTACTCGGTTCAAAACGATAAGCGTGTCGCAACTCGGGTATTGCCACAGGCATTGCGGAGAGCCGCCAGTCGACTGATAAAGCTGCCAGGTGGGATCGCGTCCAATCGGGTCCGACTTCACGCTGAGCGTAAAGAGCTTGGTCTGGTCATCGGATTTCCAAGCCACCTCTACGCTGCGAGTCTGGTTGTCCAGAGCTTCCGCTAGCATATGGTGCACGACTTGAATGGATGGACATCCAGGCAAAACGGCTGTCGATTGTCCTTGACCTTGCTGGTTTTGAAGCATTGCTTAAAGGCTTTCCCCACGCCTAGGCAACTTATTCCCAGAAATCGCTCAGTTCAATATTTTATACGGACAGTGGGGCTTAGTTTTTCGGTTAAAAACTAAACTTTCGCCGTCTGCATATCGTAAGTGATCGAGTGCTTCGCCATACGGTCGAATGCTTCCGCCAGACGGTCTTTGTCGACGCACAACGAAATTCTGAAGTAGCCTTCGCCACCTGGACCATAAGCGTCACCTGGCGGCACGACGATGCCGGCAGTGTTGAGCATGTGGTTGCTGAAGTCGACCGAGCTCATTCCTTTCGGTGTGGGCACCCACATGTAGAATGTCGCTTTGACCGGCTCTACAGTCCATCCAAGCTCTGCGAAGCGCTTAACAGCGATATCGCGGCGCTCTTCGTAAAGCTTATTGCAGAAATCGATGTGGTCGCGAGGTCCGGTCAGACCGGCGATACCGGCAACCTGGATAGCTGCGAAAGCATCGGTGTCGATGTTGGATTTGATTTTTGCGAGGTTGGCGATTGCGGTTTTATTGCCGATCGCAAAACCGAGTCTCCAGCCAGCCATATTGTAGGTTTTTGACATCGTGTGCAATTCAATAGCGATGTCTTTGGCGCCTTTGACTTCAAATATCGACGGTGCCTTGTAGTCGTCGTAAGTCATTTCGGAGTAGGCGTTGTCGTGGCAGAGCAGAATGTCGTGCTTCTTGCAGAAGGCAACGACCTTTTCGAAGAACGCCAGATCCGCGATACCAGCGGTCGGGTTGTTCGGGTAGTTGATCAACATGATCTTCGCTTTTTGTGCTACCGAATCCGGTATCGCATCAAGATCCGGAAGGAAATTGTTTTCCGGAAGTAGCGGCATGTAGTGCGGTGTTCCGCCAGCAAGTTCGGTCGATGTTTTGTACACCGGATATGCCGGGTCAGGAATCAACGCGATGTCACCGGGTCCGACGTATGCGAAAAGCAAGTTGTGAAGCCCTTCTTTGGCTCCGATGAGTGAGGTGACTTCGGTCTCCGGATCGATCTGGATGCCGAAGCGCTTGTTTGCCCAATTTGCGCAAGCTTCTTTGTACTGTGGGGTGCCACCGAAGGGAGGATACTGATGGTTAGCCGGTTTTTCAATTGCTTCGTGCATCGCATCCACGATGTGTCGCGGTGTCGGCTGGTCCGGAGCACCGATGCCCAGATTGATGACATCAACGCCCGTCTGCGCAATTGCGCGGGCTTTTTTGCCAATCTCAGCAAAAACGTAAGGCGGAATCGACTTAAGGCGGTCGGCTACTTCCATGATGCACAACTCCCAATTAATTATGTTTGCAACGGTCAGAAAGCAAGGTTAACACAACCAGAGCCAATTAGAGCTCTGATCTAAACTAAGTCGTTCATTTACTTAACGCTTTCAGTGGGCTGAAACCCAAATGTCAGGGAGTCAGAACTGCTCGGAAGCGCACATCGCCCTTCGCGACCTTATCGTACGCTGTGGTGACGTCGTCGAATTTAAAAGTCTCCGTCATCACTTTGATTTTGCCTTTAGCCGCGATGTCGAGTGCTTCATAGAGGTGCTCGGGACCATTCTGAATCGACCCGATTATTCGTGCCCGTTTGAAAAGAAGGTCCATCAGATTTATTTGAAACGGCTCGCCGTAGACGCCCATGACGATAAACCGCCCATCAGGTCTCAAACCTTTGATGCAGTCAAATGTCTGCTCTGCCGAATTGCTGGTCGCAAGAATCACGTCGGCGCCACCGCATTCCTGGAGCTCTTTTCCGGTTGAAACAACTTCGCTCGCTCCCAACTCCAGTGCCAGCTTCTTCTTGTCTTCGGAGTGGGTGACGGCGATAGTGTGAAATCCTGATGCCGCCGCGTATTGCACTGCCAGATGTCCGAGTCCGCCGATTCCGATTACTGCTACTCGTTCGCCCGGCTGTGGTTCGGCAATTCTAAGACCGCTCCAGACTGTGTAACCGGCGCAGAAAATTGGCGCTGCTTCCGCATATGTCAGTTCCTTTGGAATTGGCATGGTGCCTTCCGCCCAGACCACCATATACTCAGCATGACCGCCTTGCATTGATGCGCTGGTGCCGAACGATTTGCGGCAAAATGCGTTTTTGCCGCGCAAGCACCACTCGCAACTTCCGCAACCGGCCTGAACCCAAGGCACTCCGACTCGGTCTCCGAGTTTTCTCGAGCGCACGCCCGGTCCCAGTTCGACAATTTCGCCAACCGGTTCGTGCCCAAGTATGCAAGGGTAATTTACCGGCAATTCACCTTTAGTTTGATGAACATCGGTATAGCAAATGCCGCTCGCATGAACTTTGAGAAGAACTTGATTCTCCGCGGGTTTGGGTTTGTCTACCTCTTTAAGTTCCCACGGTTTATTTTTCTCTGTCGTCATTACTGCGCGCATCAGTTTCTCCTTCTCATTGCTCAAACATTGTTTCCCGCGGCATAGCCGGACGCCCATGCCCATTGAAAGTTAAAACCGCCTAGCTGACCCGTAACATCGACAATTTCGCCGATGAAAAACAGTCCCGGAATTTTCTTACAACCCATAGTGGTTGAGGAGAGCGCGTTTGTGTCGACACCACCGCGCGTTACCTCCGCTTTGATGTAACCGACAGTGCTGGAGGGTTTGAAAACAAATTCTTTTACTGCTTCCGCGAGTTGTTGGATAGTCTTATCGGAGATGTGCTGAATTGAATCATCAACCCCCTGATCTTCGCAGATGCGGTGCGCAAGCCTGATGGGTAGATACTCAGTCAGCAGGTTCCGCACGTTTTTCTTCGACCGGGTTGCGCGTTCCTCAATTAGTTTGGCACCAATATCGGTATCAGGGCAAAGGTCTATTTGAACAGATGCGCCTTGCCGCCAGTAAAGAGAAGCTTGTAAGCTAGCGGGTCCGCTTAGACCGCGATGAGTGAACAAGATGTTTTCGCGGAAGGAGCCTTCTCCGCAAGTAACAATCGAATCTTGCGAAATCCCTGACAGATCGTAAAATCGCCTGGAGTCGTGTTCATTGAAAACAAAACCGTCGAGAGCCGGAGCGGTTTCAATCACCTTAAGTCCGAACTGTTTCGCCACGTTGTAACCAAATGCGGTGGCACCGACTTTAGGCACGGACAGACCGCCTGTTGCGATTACAAGCGAGGCGCAATCAAATGTTCCTTTCGACGTGTGGATTTGATAACGACCAGGTTCCGCAACATTATTGGAGGATAGCTTGACGCCGCTCAGCAGCCGATTATCGAAAACATCCAGACCCAGTTCCGGCGGTGCGACAATCGCTTTCACATCGCAACCTAACTTAAACTCAACGCCTGCGTCGTCGCATTCTGCAATTAACAAATCGACGATATCCTGGGCGGAGTTGTCGCAAAACTGCTGCCCCAACTTCTTCTCGTGGTATGGAATCCCGTGGCGCTCGACCAATTCAATAAAATCGCCAGGCGTATATCGGGCGAGTGCTGATTTTATAAAATGCGGATTTTGAGAAACGTAGTTTTCCGCCGTTGCGTACAAATTGGTGAAGTTGCACCGCCCGCCGCCGGAAATGAGAATCTTGCGACCGACGACTGTCGCATGATCGACGAGCAATACTTTTTTGCCTAATTTGCCTGCGGTCGCCGCGCACATCATACCTGCGCCGCCCGCCCCTATTACAACTGCGTCAAAACTCGTTTTCATCTGGCTAGATTATAAAGACCCAACGTCGATAGTTGGCTATAATGTTCGTTTTGTGTACGAATTGAGGTTAACCGAAATGACACAGGGAGTTCAGGCGCAGCGCAGCGAGGCGCTCAAGGCTATTATTGGCAAGAAGGTCGAAAACGCATCCAGCGCCCTGACAAGTTTCGCCGTCAAATTCGATGATGGAACCGGCGTGATTTTTGACGCAGTCGAGCCTACAAGCCCGACAGTCGCCGCGAAAACTGTGGGCGCCAGCGAATTGCCCAATCTCGAAGAAGCCGTTTGTTCCGTTGATTGGGGTTGGATTTGCGGTTCTACGGTCCAGGATGCTCAGGGGCTGGGTCCAGCCGTTCGATTGATTTTGAGCAACGCCGGACCACTCTCAATCGGCTCTGCTCTCTGGGAAGGGAAACCGTTTCTGTCCTTCCAACCATTCCGCCCAGCTAAAAAGTAAGTTTGAAAATGATTACGAGAATTTCTCATCTTCGCCGCGCTTTTCCTTTAGTGGTATCACTTATGGTTCTGGGTGCGGCACCGGCATTCTGTGATGACGCCGAAGAGTGGCAAGAATCAACTGATGAAGCGCTTTCCGCGTATTCGGCAGGCGATTTCCCTAGAGCCGAGAAGCTGTTGCAAAATGCTCTCAAGGATGCGGAAAAACTTGGTGAGCAGGACGATCGCCTTTATAAAAGTGTTGAGAACCTGGCGCTGATTTATTTTAAACGTGCAGACTACGAGAAGGCTGAACCGCTTTTGTTGCGTGCACTTTCATTGAAGGAGGCCAAGTACGGTAACGACGCTATCGAAATTGCCGATGCGTTGCAAAACATTGCCTTACTGTACATGGCTGAGGATAAGATTATTGAATCGAAGCAAGTTTTCGAACGCCTGCTTTCGATTCGCGAGCGCGTTCAGGGACCTGAAAACAAGGATGTAGCGAATGCTTTGAATAACATCGCTGAAATTTACGACATGCTTGGTGATTTTAAAAAGGCAGAGTCGATGTTCAAGAAATCGCTTGCTATTCGCGAAAAAGTTTTCGGAGGCGAGCATCAAGATGTCGCCAACAGTTTAAATAATCTAGCTGGTTTATACATGGACCGCGAGCAGTTTTTCAAAGCGGAACCGCTGCTGGAACGGGCTCTGGCTATGCAAGAAAAACTGTCTACCAATAAGGATACAGATACAGGTTTATCCGCGATTCTGAATAACATGGCGGAACTGTACAACTCAAAGGGGGCGTTCGATAAAGCCGAGCCGTTGATGAAGAGAGCGCTCGAGATTGACGAGAAAGCTTATGGCAAGTCGCACCCGACGGTTGCGAAAACTTTGAGTAATCTTGCCGCGTTATATATCGACGAAGGCAAGTTCGACGATGCTGCACCGCTGGTGGAGCGCGCCCTGGACATAGCTTCGAAATCCGAAGACCCCGATCATCCTGGCATGATCGAGAGTTTAATGGAAGTTGCGGAAATCTTCGGACAGCAAAATCGTTTCGATCTTGCTATTCCGGTCCGCGAGCAAATTTTGAAACTCGAAGAGCGTAATCTCGGAAAAGAGAGTCCTGAACTGGTCGTCTATATCGAAGACTACGCCGATGCCATAAAGCGCACCGGTGGCGATCAGGATAAATACCAGGAGCTCAAGGAGCGGGCACGTGCGCTTCGCAGCGCCAAGTGATTTAAACTCCAGGATCTGTACCGCGCTCGATTCTCTTCATATAAGCCAGGTCCCAGACGAAAATGATTCCGTCGCCATCACGGCCGGTGCCGGCATTGTCGTTGATTATTTTGACGATGCGCTCTGCCTGGTCATCTTCGACTGCGACTTCGATCTTAAGGCGCTCAGTCAGAAAACCGACCAATTCCACGTCTGAGTCCAGTTGTTCACGACCGAAACCTTGAGCCTTAACGACTGTGACACCTGGAACGTTTGCGCGCCTGAGCGCTGTAGTCAGGCGGGGCAGATATTTTGGTCGCACGACCGCTGAAATCAGTTTCATCAGAAGCTCTTTTGCCGACAATTGCAGTGATAAAAATACAGCAAAGCGCAGGAATTGTCGCCTGAGACTGCAAGCTTGCAGTCAGACAAAGCAAAAGCCGGCGACTGCAATCGCAGTCCCGGCCGCTCAGTTATTCTGCCATTTGCCAGCCTTATGCTGCTTGAGGTCTTTTCGGTTGCCAGTTGAGTTCACACACACCGTTTTTGCAAACCGGTTTCGATTCTTCGGTGTCCTCAGACTTCACATCGTCTTGAAGATCAACTTCCTTTTCGTTTGTGTTCATCATGGCTTCCTCAAAAAAAACTTGCTCGTGCAACCTCAATGTCAAAATGATAGACAATTAACTCTGTCTTGCCGATTGGGGGAACTACGATGCCCTACGTACTCTTCCCCCAGAAAGTGTGGGTTTTGACTGGTTTTAGACGAGTTACAGGCAGAGAATGGCGATTTTGCACACTGGTAGGTGCAATCTGTGCCGGAGCGCCATTTTTGTTTCCTCCCCCATCGGCCGACGCGACGACGCTGGAAATCGGCGTCGAGCACACGGAAGTTCTACCTGAGGTTTCTCAAGACCTGCGTCCCGGCCGTCGTTTCTCCCTTTCAGCCGAGGATGGGGAGCAGCCAGCCAACGATTGGATCAAGATTCCGCACTGGATGTCCGGCACCTGGCGCCTGAATCGGGAGACGGCAGTACTGCGCAAAGATTTTAAGAAGAACGTCACCGATACAAAACCGTATAGCTACAACGCGCGCCACGATTTTCAGTACGGCATGCAGCAAGACCGCGCGGGAGACGTCTGGCACTTCATAGGCACACCTTATCACTCCAAAACTTCTATGACCGAGTTCGATGAGTATCACCTGGTGAAGTCTAAAGTCTTCAATCGTTCAGACGAGCAAGCAGTCACGTTCACGACGCTCATGACTGTGGTGCGAACCGAATATGGACATCAAATTAAAGAGTCGTTTCAGTCTGAAAGCATAACCTCGTATTCACCTGATGGTGAGCCTGGTTACGTGAAGCTATTCGGTTCCACCAAATCTTTTGACGCATCCGGCAACGCTTTGAAGCAAACCGATAACGTCGCTCGAATCAAACAGCTGAAGCCATTCTCTGAGGTGCGGACGTATCATGGTCAGGATATGCGTGAGCGCTTTCGTGAGTTTCTCATTGCCAGAGGACTGACCAATCTTCTGCCTTACTGAGCGCTTCAAGCTCTAATTTTTTGAATGGGAACGATCACGGTAAAGGTTGTGCCTTTACCGACTTCGCTGTCTACATCAATCTCTGCATTATGCATCGCAGTTATTGCTTTTACGATTGCCAAACCCAATCCGCTTCCGCCATGATCTCTAGAGCGTGCCTTGTCCACTCGGTAGAAGCGATCGAAAATCCGGGGCAGGGATTCTTCCGGAATTCCAATTCCGGTATCAGATACGGTGATGGTCGCGTGGCTATGATCCGAATAGAGTTCAACATTCACCTCGCCATTGCTGTCCGTATAGCGCAGTGCGTTTTCTAAAAGGTTGGCGAGCATTCGGTGCAACGGGTCTTGATGTCCGGAGACGATAGGGTCTCCCTCTATCTTCGACGAGAAGGAGATCGATTTCTGTTGAAATCGATCTTTGAATTCTTCGACAACGTCAACGACCAGCTTTCTCAATGCGATCTGCTCGGGTGTTTTCGTCGGTTTTTCTGATTCCATTCCGAGCCGCGTTAAGAGGCTCAGGTCTTTGACAATGATGTTCATTCGGTCGACTGCGCGGTTAATGACTTCCAGTCGAGTTCGCAGAGCGTCAGGCTCGTTAAGCTCCTCGCTCATGTTTTCCGCAGTGGCTCGTACGGTGCTTATCGGTGTGTTCAATTCGTGAGCCACATCGGCAGAAAACTGTCTCAGCACCTCATAAGAGTCATAAATTGGTTTCGCAGCTTCTTTAGAGAAGTTGTATCCAGCCCAGGCGAGTAGAGCAAAACCCAAGAGCGTGACACTGCATATAGTGACGGCAAACTTCATCATTACCGCGTCGCGTTGGGTCGTCGGCATCTCCACCTGCAAATAGCCGAGAAGTGTATCCTTCACGATAAGCGGTAATACCTGTGTTCTGTAGGTGACAGGCAGTCCTTTGATCTCTTGTGGATGTAGAAAAAGTTTCGCGCAGTGATAGCTGCCGTGCGAACCGAGAACTTTTCCGTTTAAATCGAAGAGTTGAAACGATGCCAGCGGTCTTGAGAACGGCGAGTGAAAACCCGCGCTGTCACTGCCTTCCAGCCATTTGAGATCTTTGCCGTTGAAATCAATTAGCTGTGATTGTTCCGCCAGAAGTGACTTCAACTGGTCGTCGAGCGCATCGTTCAATCCGCGTGAGAACAAAAACAGGCTGAGCCCTACCAGCCCTACGTAGACGCAGAGCGCGAGGAAGACAAATTGAAACGTGACGTTCCAACGGAAAAACTTCATTTCATGTCAGGCTCGAATTTGTAGCCAACCCCTCTCACGTTCTGGATCACCTTTTCATTGTCCAATTTTTTTCGCAAAATCTTGATATACGTTCGAATCGCGTCAGTCGATACAAGTGTATCGGACGGCCATACCCGGTCGATGAGCGCGTCGGCGCTAAACACCTGTTGAGGATGGCGCATAAAGAACTCAAGCAAGTTGAACTCTTTCGGCTCCAAATGAATTTCTACGTTTCCTTTTGAAACTGTTCGCGATACTGGATCTAGTTCCACATCGCCGGCAGTTAAAACAGTTTTTGCCGCCTGCGATGAGCGCCTCAGCGCCGCCCGCGTGCGCGCCGATAGTTCGCGAAGCGAGAACGGTTTTGTCACATAGTCGTCCGCTCCCGAGTCCAATCCCTTCTCTTTATCGTCCTCGGAATCCTTTGCTGTGAGCATGATCACAGGCGTGCGGTTGTTATGGGACCGCATCTTCTGAAGCACTTCCAGTCCGCTCACAAGCGGCAGCATCCAGTCCAATATGACCAGATCGTACTTCGAGATTTTAAGATAATTGAGCGCGTCTTGACCCGTGTACACGACGTCGATCGTGTGCTGTTCGCGCTTGAACCAGTCCTCGAGTTGCTGAGCCAGATCTTTTTCGTCTTCGACCAGAAGAATTTTCGCCAAAGTCTGAGAATCTCCGAAGTGAATAGCTTACAGAGATTATTATGACTGGTTTTAAACTCGGCCTAGTGGGATTTGACCACTGACTTTTTGCTCTTAGCGGTTTGTTGCTGAAGGTTTTCAATTTCAGCCAGTTTCGCTTTTGCCTTCAACCTTTTTTCAAGCTGCTTCGCAGAGAATGGATAAGAGCACCAGCCGCCACCGTTGGTCGGACACGTCGCAAGTATGGCCGATTCAGCATCTTGAGACTTCTTGGTCGCCCGTTTTGTCGTGGTAGGCTTACCTGTACTTACTCCCATGATTACTCCTCATCAAGCTCTCATGTTCTACCCTAGCATAAATGTCAATCTTGGGAAGTAGGCAAAATTTTTCGTTCACGATCTGCCGCTCGTGATTCGGTTCTTCGCCTCTTCTATATGTATGGTATTTTGCGAGCGAATTGCTATTCCGGCTCGACACCGATATCTTCGTTCCATAACGAAGGATGCTCCTGGGCAAAGCCTTTGAGCATCTCGTAGCATTCATCGAGATCTAGATCGATCACGGTTACGCCATTGCTTTTCATGAAATCGGAAGAGCTTGCGAATGTGCGGTTCTCCCCAGCGATTATTACGGGGATCCCGAATTGAACAATTGCACCTGCGCACATGGCACAGGGCATAAGCGTGGAAAACATAATGGTGTCTTTGTACGACCGCAGGCGCCCTGTGGCGCGCAGGCAGTCTATTTCGCCGTGCGCCGTCGGGTCTCCGAATTGGATTCGTCGATTATGACCGCGACCGATTATCTTGTGGTTTCGTACGAGGACTGAACCAATTGGAATTCCGCCTTCCTCAAGCCCATTGGCCGCTTCTCGGATAGCCTCATCCATGAACGCCCGAATTTCATCCTCTGAGGGCATGTGAGAGGCGTCTCTCATTGCTTTATGGGTCTGCGCCCCGTTCGTTTTTCCTTTGTCCGCCATGGCTCTTCTGTCTAGTAATCGAACTGTCGCCTGTATTTCTACCAAGATACCATTAAGTTGTTGAACGTCGGAGAGTTGCAACGCAATTATCGGCGGCGTCTATTCGGCGGAAAACAGTGCTCGAACTGTTTTTCAGTCGTTCTGCAGCATTTGCTAACCCGATATCGTAAATGTGTTGGCACTTGCACAATTGAGAGTGAGGTCCTTATGTCTATCGCCGTGTTACCCAGAGCTTCCAGATACGCCATGCCTAAAGATGGCAAAACGCCGCTTGGTTACGCCTTTTGGAACTTCGTCAATGAGCTGGTCGTAGTCTCTCAGTTCAGAAATTTTGAAGTTAGCGGTGTGGAAAATCTTCCGGAAGACGGCGCCTTCCTGTTGATTGCTAACCACTCGAAACGCTGGGACGGTCCGGTTGTTCAATATCTATTGAACCGCAGAGCCAACTACATGGTTTCACCCAATGAGATGCGTGGTTTGCAAGGTGCCGCCGTTATGAGCGTCGGTGCGTTTCCCGCCAACCCTCGCCTGGACCCGGTTGGCTACGCAGTGAAGCAGCTAGGCGCCGGTGAACCGGTAGTGGTTTTTCCGGAAGGAAATATCTTCTACGACGACGATATCCATCCGTTCAAGCCCGGCGTGGCGAAGATCATTATCAACGCCGCGTCTGCCGGCCATCGCGTTCCAATTATTCCCGCATACATTAGCTATGGACGTGGAAAATCGCCCTCGACCGTTAAAATCACTATTGGAAAACCGATTGCGCTTGACGAACGCCTACCCAAAAGAGGCGTCGAATCGTCCAGTGACAGGAACGAGCACCGCGAGCTTTCTCAACTCCTTTACGACGAGGTAGCTGCTCTTCGCGACGGCAACAAACCGAAAGTCAGCGCTGCCAGCGCGCTCAAAATCGAAGAAGCGCTCTCGTCGCTCCAATGCACTGCTTAGTTTATTCTTCGACTTTGAAGCCTTGCGTGCCGTTTTTATAGTTTAAAACCGCTGCCATCTTCGACATATCGCCGAGGATTCGACGCTCTTTCACGCCGGTTGAGGACTGTCTCAGATCGGCGATCACATCATTCGCCTTCATGACGCTCTCAACTGAGATTTCGCTGATTGCCAGGTGACCGCTTTCCAATATTTTGAAGTGGCGACGAGCTACTCCATCGCGTGGTCTCATATCTGCACGTGTGAGCTTGTGGTCGGCGCCGACCATCTCGAAACCTGCTGCGATTGTCACAGTCGGGTCAGACGCGCCCGCGAACGGTCCTTGATTTAATTGCGCTTTGATGGTTTGTCCGCCGCCATCGAGATTGGTGACGCGCAAAGTTCCGTTTTCAAACTTGCAGAGAACGTCTCCATCAGCCGCGACCGAGATGTTGCCGTAAGGCGTTTTGATCATGGCCAGGCGCGATGGTTTCTTGACTGAAACCAAAATCTCGCCTTTCTTCAAGACTACGATGTAGTCTCCTTCCATCTTGTACTCGGAGCCAGGCTTGAATTTAACAGTGATACCGTTGGTTGGTCCGGTAAGAGCACTCTCTTGCGGGAAGGCGCTATCGGGGAGGCGCATGATGCCGTTGAGCGCGATTGCTCCAAAGTCGTAATTAACCATCGGCAAATTTGCGCCGGTTTGAAAAGCGTTCAAATTCGGTTGAACGTCCGTCGGCACAACGATCGGAGGCGTTGTGACCGGATTCACGGTGGGATTGAAAATCACCGGATTCTGCATCGGGCTCGGGCCATAGTCCATTCCCGCTGTGAGGCGTGGAGCGAGCGTCGCGCCCAGAACAAAGGTGAGCACGATGGCGGAGACTGCCAGCCGTGAATATCTGTTGGTTTCCGGTTTGTTATCTGACATGTCGTATATCGCCAACTTGGTAATAGGATCTGTACGTTAACTTGACTACTTCGAAATTTAGGTGGACGCCCATAGAACCGGACCTAGTATAAATGGTTTAGGGCTATATTGGACCAATTGGTAAATTGGACAACGCTTATAGTTAAACTGTATGGTGCATTTGCTGCGGATTATTGTTGCGATTAAAAGGCGTTAGCCTTCTATAGCTGTCAGGGGTGACGATGAACAAAATTTCTATGTTGCTGGTCGTGATTGTCTCGGCAAGTGTTTTGAGCGCATGCAAAAGTGGCGCTCCAGGAGGCGGTGCTACGACCGACACTTCCGCGCAGTCTTCCGCTTCAAGTAGCGGAGATCTCGCCACCAGGGGCACTGCTGAAACCTCTCAGAAAGCCGACGAACCGCAAATCGACTATATGCGTCGTGACATAGACGTCAACATCAAAGATGGTAACGATGCGCTTCAAAAGAAGGATTACGACCGCGCCGAGAAGATATTTCTCGTGGCGTTGAATCAATGCGATTTGTACATCGGTCAAGAAGCAAGGCAAGCCGCGATTCTCAACAACCTGGCTGCAATCTACGAAGAAAAGGAAATGTATTTACAGGCTGTTCCACTTCTGACGAAAGCGCAAAAGCTTTTCATCAGAGCGTTTGGTCGGAAGAGTCAAGCCGTTTACATCACTCTCGGCAACCTCGGGCGCGTGCTGGCGAAGCAGCACCGATGGGAAGAAGCCGCGAATGTTTATCAGACCGCAGTGGGTCTGATGGAAGAGGATGCCAAAGTAGTCAAGTCTGAATCGTACCGTGAGATGTTGGACAAATGCGGTGAAGCCTGGGAAAAGGCCGGAAACGCTTTCAAAGCGAATAAAATCAATGCGAAGATAAAGGCGCTCAAAGCACCTGCTAAATAGTTCGCGTTGTCCGCCAGGCAGAGGATGGAATATGAGTTATCGATTCGCTAAGAATGCGATGGTATCGCTACTGGTATCGATTACTGGACTGCTAGTCTGTCTACCGGCTCGCGCTGAAGTGATTCGATATTTCGATACCTCGATTGTCGTTCAGAAAGATTCAACCATCTACGTTACCGAGTCGATCTCGTATGACTTCGATAACTCGAAGAGAAACGGTTTTACTCGAAATATCCCGACCACGATTCAACGATCGGGTGGAACCTACTCAGTTGATTTTCGCTTCTTAGGAGTCACCGAGGGTGGTGACGACCGTCCAGTGAAGGCGCGCGTGGTTAAACATGACGATGCTGCAATTGTGACTATTGGCGAGCCGCATGTTCCGATGACCGGCAAGCATGTTTTCAAATTCCGATACGCACTGCGAAATGGTGTCAATTATTTTGAAGGTACACCCGAACTCGTCTTCGACGCGACGGGCGGTGAGTGGCCGGTGCCAATCGAGCGCGCTCGAGTATTGCTGTATCCTCCTGCCGGTGTGATGCCTTCCCAGATGACTCGGAGCGCGTACGTCGGCGATCCATCTGGAAAGGATAAGGTGAACATACGTCTGCAAAATTCTTTTGCCCAATTCACCGCAGCGCCCGTGAATCCGGGGCAAAACTTCGTTGTGATTGCCGACTTCCCCACAGGTTCAATCGCGCCGCCGTCGATATTCAGGCAGATGCTCTACTGGTTGGATGACTGGTGGCCTGCGCTTTTCGTGCCGGCTTTCACAGGAGCTGCGCTGTATGTTTTGTGGTGGCACTTCGGGCGTGACGCTGCCAATCCGGAGGAAATAGTTGTTGCCTGGGACCCACCTACCGAGATGACGCCAGCGGAAGTCGGCACGCTGTACGACGAGCGTTGCGACATGCAAGACATTATCGCTACGCTTATAGACCTTGCGGCTCGTGGTCATTTGAAAATTCGCGAAGTTGCTAAACGAAATGCCATGGGATTCGGAAATTTCGACTACCTGTTTATTAAAACCGAGGCAGCTGGCGATGATGCACCGCTGCGGAAATACGAAAAGGATTTTTTGAGCGCAATTTTTGGAACTCGTGACGAGATACTTCTGTCCGATCTGAAGAACAGCTTCGCTTCTCGCATTCCTGCCATACGTGATGAAATCTATGACGCATTGGCTCAGGAAGGCTATTTCCTTCAGAATCCGGAGGTCGTGCGAAAGCAGTATCGAACGATGGCCGTGTTCTTCAGTTTGATAGGAATGATTTTGATACTGGCCTCAAGCGGCAATGCGGTCTTGGCACCATTCGGTATCGGGCTGTTCGTTTCCGCGGCTTTGATCGGAACCTTCGCGTTCGCTATGCCGGCGCGGACGCAGAAAGGCATCGTGGCATTGCGACGCTCGTTAGGATTCGCTATTTTTCTGAATGATGTCGAGGGGCGTCACGTAGAGGCGCTTGTGGCCAGTGACCCGACAGTGTTCGGAAGACTGTTGCCGTACACCATGGTTCTCGGAGCGGCAGATAAATGGGCGGAGGATTTTCTCGGCGTGCTTCACGAACCGCCCGATTGGTTTGAGCCGAATAACGCTGCATCTGCAGACTATAAATTCTCGCCCATTCAGTTTGTCGAAGACCTCGGAGCCGGGATGAGGACAATGGAATTGACCATGGTTTCAGAGCCTTACGGAGCAAGTCCGCACTTTTAAGGCGGAAAAACCCTGATCTTTTCGGACGCCGGTCATCGGTTCAGCGAAATCGGGGAACAAAGCGTTATTGAAACAATTCACAAGAGTTAACCTCACAAGGTGGGTAAACGTTTCAAACGTGGAACATGGCTAATAAGCTATCCCGGCGTTTTGCTGCCAAATTTCAAGGAGTAGATTTGCGATGTCCAAATCCCGTTCTATGCCAAACGACGCTTCTACCCGGTCTTTTCAAAGGAAACTCCAGCACAGTCTAATGGCCGTCTCTCTCAGTTTTTCCCTGATTGGTGCGACGAGTTCGCCAGCAAAGGCTTTGGATTCCGATGACGTGGGTTTTTACGGATCGGTGACGGTTCAGAGAGCTGCTCAGGCCGCGGCTTCCGCGATGAAGAAAGGCGAGTGGGCTGTTGCTCAAGGAGAGTTTAAAAAGGCAATCGGACAAGCTCCGGACCAGGAAGATTTCTATTTCGGGTTGTATGAGACCAGTTATAAATTGCTTCAGTGGGAGCAAGTCGCAATGGCTCTCGAAGAGCTATTCAATAAAAATCCGAAGTACAAAGATCAAATGCTTCTCGAGTACGGTGAGGCACTGTTTCACTTGAACCGTTACGATGAAGCCGAGCCCGTACTGAAGAAAGCGCTGACTAAAGTCAGTGAGCCGTCGATAGTAGAGACGCGTTTGAAGCGCCTTGTAGAGAAGAGCATCATCGTTCACAAACCTGAAGTGGGACCAATCATTGCCTATAAGGAACCGGAGAAATACGTAGCACCAGCTCGAGAGGGAATTCTCGATGCATCTGATGTTCATGAACATACGTCACGCAAAGCACTGACGTTCTTGAATGCTTTTATGAAGTGCGAAGGCGTGTTCGTAGCTGAGTACAAAGGATATGAGCACGAGGGACCAGTCTCGTACTACAAACCACCGCAGGCTAACTTCCACATCGTTGAATACCTGAAGGGACCGCCTCTCAGTCGGACATTGCCAGTCAAATATGAATTCCACGAGAAAATCGTCGGTGAGGAAAAACCAAAAGACTGGACGTTTACGGAAGACAAAATGCCGAAGAAGGGCTCCAAATGGCTTATCTTCATTCCAAACTGCGTGCCGATTGACGGACAGTTTGAAACCTTCCACGGTTCATACGGCAGGCAAGAATGGAACGAGCATAACATCGACGAAATCCACAGAATTATCCAAGAGCACCAGGGTCAAGCGAAGTAATCCAGCAACTTGTCTTGAGACACGGAGGTTTGTAAATGTCCAAACGAGTTATGAACGCTGCTCTAGCTCTTGCCGTGGTGGCTTCGTCCATAAGCGTCTCGCCTGCGAGCGCACAGCTTGAGGCTTCGCAGATTCAGAAACGCAAAGAGGTTATTCACGCGTGCCTGCTTCAGATTTACATCGACAAGAAGCAACGTCCGCAGGCACTGGCTGAATACGCCATCATGGTCGGTTTGAAACCGGATGACCCTAAGCTTCGATATGCTTACGGTCGATACGTGGCTGCCAGTCAGACACCTGGTGATATCGCAGCTGGTATCACCCAACTCAAGAAGGCTGTGCAGCTTGATCCTTCTAACGCCACCTATAATGGGGTTCTAGGAGCGCTATATTTGAAGGCTAAGAACCCCAACGAGGCTTTGAAGTGGTTGCGCACCGCTGTGCAGTATGGCGGGCAGGAGTACAAGAAAAGCTATGAGGAGACGTTTAAATACATCGAAGGCAACAAGCGGATTGCTGAGATGAAGAAGCGTCAGGAGGAAGTGAAGAAACAGCAGACTGCCCAGGCTAGTGCTGGTGGCGCAGCTGGTGGCAAGAAGTCGTCCGATGATGACGATGATGATTGGTAGAGTGTCGTGAGAGCGGCTTTTGGTAGTTACTTTGAGGGATTTATAATGCAGCGTGCGCTCAAATATGCGATTGCGTATTCGATGGTTGTACCTGCGTTGATGAGTCTGAGTTGCGAGACCGCCTCGGCAGAGGTAGATAGCGCTCAAATTCAGAAGCGTAAGACCGTCATCCATACTTGTCTACTGACTATCTACGTGAGTGAGCGAAAGCGACCACAGGCTCTTGCAGAATACGCTACCTTGATAGGGCTGTCGCCTAACGATCCGAAGCTCCGGACTCAATACGGTCAATATCTGGCTGCTGGTGGGACGCCTGCTGATTTCTCCGCTGCTGCCGTGCAGTTGGAGAAGGCTGTTCAACTTGATCCTTCCAACTGTCAGACCCACGGCATTCTTGGAACAATCTATTTGAAAATGAAGAAGCCGGATAAGGCGCTCAATCCTTTAAAGAATGCTGTTTCCTACGGATGTAAGGACTACAAGAAGGTCTACGAAGAAACCTGGAAATATATTCAGGACATGAAGAGAATCGAAGAGCAGAAGAAAAAGCAAGCTGAAGCGAAGAAGTTGCAGCAGCAGCAAAACCCAGGCGGCAAGCCCGGTGCTGCTAAGAAAGGCGACGACGATGATGATGACGATTGGTAAACGTGCGCGTGCGTGAACCCGTGGCAACGACAGGGCGCGTCGCTGAAACCTAGGGTTTTCCTCCTGGTTGAATTTCCACACTCTTAGAAAAATGGTTATAGCTTAAGCGGCTTGGCACCGTTTTGTGGAGTGTGTCTCATGGATAAACTTGGTTTGGCTGGCTTGCTCAGCCTGTCTTTATGCATCTTAGCTGTTCCTGCTTCCCCGACCCGCGCTGCGGATGATGTCGGCTTCTATGGGTCAGTAATTACTTCCGGCATCGCGAGAAAGGCTACTAGAGCGTTAAAGAATGGTTCGTATGCCGAAGCTCAATCTGAATACAGGAAGCTTCTGGGCAAGGACGACGATTTCTACTTTGGTTTTTACGAAGCAAGCCGAAACCTGAAACAGTGGGACCAAGCCACTCTTGCTCTAGAGCAGCTGTTCGATAAAAGACCGGATCTTAAAAACGAGATGAGTCTGGAGTATGGCGAGTGTTTGTTCAAGTTGAACAGATTCGCTGAGGCGGAGCCGCAGCTCAAGCTGGCTCTGGCGAAGGTCGAAGAACCTTCTATTTTGCCGGGCAAACTTCGCACTTTGTATGCGAAGAGTGATCCGCCAGAGGCGCCACCTGAAACAGGTCGAGTCATAGCGTTTCAGCCGCGTGTCGAAACGCCCACGCCAATTCGTGTTCCTCTTTCTGCTGCTGCGGTCAATGAAGACTCAGAAGAGTCGCTCTCGGTTTTAAACGCATTCATGAAATCTGAGAGTATCGTCGTTGCCGAATTCAAAAGTTTTGAACATGAGGGGCTAGTGACATTCAATAATCCTCCCACCGCGGTTTATAAAGTAACCGAGATCTTAAAAGGACCGCCACTAAATAAGGTGCTTCCGGTTCGATACGAATTCAGCCGCAAGATAAGCAGTGATGTGAAACCGGCTGATTGGAAATGGGATCCGGCGATGATGCCGAAGCCAGGCAGCAAATGGATAATCTTCATTCCGAACTCGGTTCCGATTGCCGGAAAGTTTGAAACTTTCCATGGTGCATATGGACGGCAGGAGTTCAACGAAGAAAACCTGGACGAGGTACATCGCATTCGACAGGAACATCAAGGACAGTCGCGATAGGTTGGTTGAAACTGAGACTAGTGGCTCGCTTTGACTGATGGAACTTCCGCGTCGTCTTCGAAGATGATGCGGTTTCTTCCCTGTTTCTTCGCGATATATAAGCGCTTGTCGGATGCTTGAACCAGATCGAAAATCGATTCGCCATCGTCAGGGAAAGTCGCAAGTCCACCGCTGAAACTGCAGTGGAACTCCTGCCCTTCGTCACTGAAGAATGGCGTTTCTCTAAACTCTTCGAGTGCGCGTGTGACCGCTTTGTGGATAATCTCTTTTTTCTCTCGGCGGAAAGCTAATATAAATTCTTCTCCGCCCCATCTGCCTCTTAGATCATCGACACGAAAACGTCGAGACAGAAGCTGACCTAGACCAGCGAGAACATTGTCGCCGGCGAGGTGACCGTGAGTGTCATTCACCTTCTTGAAGTGATCTACGTCAAGAAGACAGATACTAAAATTGGTTTTTACGCGTTGCGACTCTGCGAGAATTGCCGACAACTGTTCTGAGAACGCTCGTCTCAAAAGCAGCCCGGTGATTGTGTCTTTGTCGGATCGTTCTCGCAACATCTTGGCGCGATCGAGACGAACTTTTACGCGAGTCAGTAGTTCTTCATTCACAACCGGCTTGGGCAAGTAGTCATCACCACCGCAGCGGAATGCCTCAACGCGCGCCTCTACGCCAGTTTGTCCGGTCAAGAATATAATTGGAAGATCCTGCCATCGTGGTATCAATCGCAACATTCGGCAAACTTCGAAACCTGTAACTCCCGGCATCATAACGTCCAGAAGCAGCATGTCCGGCGGAAACTCTTGCATCACATCGAGGATGATATTGGGGTCCGTCAGAGTCCTCACGATCATTCCTTCGTTGCGGAGTACCAGAGCAACTGTGTTTCCGAAGAATTCATCATCATCGCAAACCAGAACTCTGGGTCGTCCACCTTGTCGAATCGCGACGAGGTGGTGAACTGCTTTTTCGAGAGAGTCAGACTCAAACGGTTTATCCAGATAGAGCGACGCGCCGGCATGCGCGCCTTCGACGCGGTCTTTGGTCAGAGCATCGCCGGAGATAAATGCCAGAGGTAAGTTATCGTAGCCTGGCAATGCCCTCAGATCTTTAGCGAGTTGAAAACCGGAATCAGGTGTTTCAGGAAGAATGTTGATCAACGCAGCATCAAGCGGATAGGCGGAGGCTTTGTCCAGCGCTTCCAATTGGCTGGTCGCCTTGATAATTTCGACCAGACGCTCTTTGCCCAGATCTTCAACGATCTCGAGAAAACCTTCGTCTTCATCCACGACCATGATGCGTGCCATAGCAGGTTGATGGTCGCCGGATGATGCGACCTCCTCTTTCCCTTGCACGACTTCCATTACTTCTCGAGCTTCTTCGTCGCCATCAATTTGTGCTTCGACCAATCGACGATCGATTTCTGCCCACATCAAGTCGCGCTCGTCTTGCGATTTGTCGGCCATGGCGACGGCTGAATTTTCGATGAATGCCATGTGCTCGCCAACTTTTCTGAAGCCAAGCGAACCGCCTGTACCTTTGATTTTATGCGCTTGTCCGCGCACTTCATCGAGACTCTCTTTTGATTCCGGCTCTGCTTTCGCTTTTTCAATAGCTTGAGCAAGCAGGCTTAGTTTCTCAGGCAAAACTCGTGCATACTTCGACACGAGTGCGAGAAACATCGTCTCGAAGTCCTTCAGCTTTTGCTTCTGTGCATCGCCACCTTTCTCGGTCGCAAACTGACATTCGACCTGAGCACCGAACACGAATGGAATTAGTGGTTTACTCGCGCTTAAGTTGATATTCCAGTCCTTTAAAACTGGCTTCACTTCGGACAACTCGGTTTTGTCACCTGCCACGAAAACGACTTCCAGTTCGTGACCGGCTTTTCTGATATCCTCGACCCACTGAATTCCGCTTGTGTCTGGCAGAGGCGAGCCTACGATCACGAGATCGGGTTTATCAGCTTCGAGACTTTCTTTTGCAGCTCGACCGTTCTCAGCCTGCACAACTTTATGACCTCGACCTTCGAAAGTGGGCGCGATTAACTTTCGGAAGCCCTGGTCCTTATCGACGATTAGTATGGTTTTGGCCATTAAGCGATCTGCGTGTTTCTCTAAACGGTTAGATAGAGTCTTATAGTGACTAGGAAAAATATACCCACTGAAGCCGAAGTCAACTGAGAATGCAGGCGCTTGTTAAGGTCGGCGCGCTGCTTTTCGCGCTTGCGCGGCTGTTTCTGCTGATAATATTTCGATTACGGTTTACAGCGGCAGGTCTGAGCGCATCTTTCGTGGATTTTGCCAACCCATTTCGTCGAGCGCTTCATCGAAACCGACGCGCATTCGACTGCAGTAATTGAGCGCAATAATGCATTGCTCGACCTTTAATAACCCCTCTCGAATGAGAGGCAAACATATGAAGGCTGCATCAACGGTTTTTCTGCTTACCTTGCTGGCTGCTTCAAGAATGCCGACCAGGTCGCCGCCATGTTTCTTCCTCACTTCCAGGGCGACCTTTATGTCTTCCTCGCTGAGGATGCCGGCGGTCTGCAACAAATCGAACGCCGGTTTCAAATTGCGTTTTGCTCCTGCCGGCGCTCCGCCTGGAGCGGCTCCTGGTGCGGGCGGCGGTCCTCCAGCAGGTTTGCCTGCCGGTGGGGCCGGTTTTCTCGCCGGCGCCGGAGCGCCCGTCAGAGACGGCGGTTCAAGAGAAGTGTCATCGGGTGTGAGGTATTGATCGATGTTGCCACCCATGGCGTGAAGGCGCTTCAGAACATGCGGAGCGCGTTCCGGTGACATGCGTTCGTCTCTGATTAGATCCTGCAGTTTCAGAGCGGCCTCGAGCGTAGGCTCGCTAATCAAGCCGGCTCCCGTCAGCATAGTGCCCAACAACAAGTTTTTGCGCTTGTCGAGCAATTGATAATCGATCATCTTGGTCATTGGCTCCTGCGGCGCAGGAGCGGGCGCAGGCATCGGTGCCGGCGCATATCCCGGCTGCGGCGGATAGCCTGGAGCCGGCATCGGCGGCATTTGTTGACCATATGGATACTGCCCGGTTTGACCCTGGGGCGGCTGCGGCGGATAGCCACCGTAGCCGGCGTTCGGCATCGGTGGCTGGGGCGGAGGATAGCCGCCCATCTGCTGTTGGTAGCCCCCCTGATATTGCTGATTCTGTCCGGAGATCGACTGAGGTGGCTGATTCCCGTATGGGCTCTGCGGCACATTCGGAAGATTTTGATAGGATGCACCCGGACCGCCCGGCACTGCGCCTGGCATTCCACCGCCCATCCCACCTCCAGGCATGCCGCCGGGAAGTCCCACTCCGGGTATACCGCCCGGCAATCCAGCGCCCGGCATTCCGCCTGGAAGTCCGGCTCCGGGTAATCCCGTCGAAGAGGGTATGCCACCAGGCAGACCTGCACCGGGCAAACCTGCTCCAGGCAAACCCCCAGTCGGCATAGCCGGCATTCCGACAGCTGATGTCGAGCCGGAATATGGAGCTGTTTCAGGAGCTGGTCCGGGCCAACTGTTTTCTTCTTCCTGGTGTTCAGGTCTCAATAGGTCCGGAATCTGGCTGTGAGCCAGAGAGGAATTTTTCGGTGCTGACATCACAAGGATGTCGTACATAAATTCGAGATCGCCCGGCGCGAATGACTGGGTCCAAACAACTTTGGAGGCAACGCCATTTTCCTGTTCGTATAGCGTCCATACGGGCTCTTCAACAGTCTTCTCCCACTGACACGTGAGTACGAAGGCGGCGTCGCCGACAGCCCAAGGGAGCTCAACCAGGCAGCCTCGACGGCTGGTCGCCTCCTCGATCATGAATTTCACTTTGCCCATCGATGGGCATCCACTTTCCGGTGGAAGTTTCTGGCGATTGCTCTGTGCGGACGGTTCTTCTTTAGGTTGCGGTTTGTACATTTTTCGGTTCGCAAATGCCCTTATTTAACTAGATGTCTATGTTATGCCACATGACAGAAAATCTTCGCTCTCTTATGAAGATCTTGATGATCACATTTGAGACATGCCTCGTGCGACGGATAATTACGCGTTTTTCGTTGAAACAGGTCTTGAATACTTCGATTCTAGATCGTTCCAACAGTCCATATAATCGCTTTGCAGCAGACCTGATTCGACGGCGAATTTTGTCGGTGTATATATCAACGAACTTTCAAACATGAAAGCTAGAGTGTTGTCGATTCGCTGCGGCACCAGATTTGCCTGACTGGCCTTATTGAATGTTTGCGCATCCGGTCCATGAGCCGACATACTGTTGTGCAGACTGCCGCCACCAGGCACGAAGCCTTCCAGCTTCGCGTCGTAAACACCTTCGATCAAGCCCATGTACTCACTCATTATGTTGCGATGGTAGTACGGCGGGCGGAATGTTTTTTCCGCTACCATCCAGCGCGGCGGGAAAATTACAAAGTCAACGTTCGCGACGCCCGGTAATTCCGAAGGCGATGTGATGACGGTAAAAATCGACGGGTCCGGATGGTCGTAGCTCACGGTGTTTATGACATTAAACAGACGCAGATCATATTTGTAGGGATAATAATTGCCATGCCATGCCACTACATCGAGTGGCGACCGATCGGTCGTTGCCTGCCAGAGTTTTCCGCTAAATTTTGCAATCAGCTGAAAATCGCCGCTCTTCTCTTCGTAGGCGGCGACAGGAGCGAGAAAATCTCTTGGATTTGCTAAACCATTTGCGCCGATTGGACCGAGGTGAGGAAGTTTAAATGGCGGTCCGAAGTTTTCACACACGTAACCACGGGCGGTGGCATCTAAAAGTCCGATTTGAAATTTGATACCACGGGGGATGACGCAAATTTCCCAGGGACTGACGTTAAGCACGCCCAGCTCCGTTGCGACTCGCAAGGAGCCGAGTTCAGGCACGATAAGAAAGTCTCCGTCTGCGTTATAGAAGAAGCGTTCGGTCATCGAAGTATTTGCCGCATAGATATGAACTGCGGAACCCCTGATACTGGCAGCATCACCGTTGCCTGCCATAGTCACCAAGCCGTCTATGAAATCGGTAGGTTCTTTCGGAATTGGAACCGGATTCCAGCGCAACTGGTCAGGCGAGGCATCCACCTCATTGAACGGTCGGCTCTTAATTCGGGTCGACGCAAACGGTTTGAATCTCGAATGCCGGACTGAGGGTCTTATCTTGTAGAGCCAGGAGCGTAAGTTTTCATGACGGAGCGCAACGAACGACGAGCCGCTGAGTTGTTCGGCGTATAAGCCCAAAGGCGCTTCTTGAGGAGAGTTTTGCCCCAATGGCAAGGCCCCCTTCTCCGCCTCGCTTTCAAAGTGATTGCCAAACCCGGACTGATATTGCAAAGTCTCAGCCATCTTCGCCTCTCTTGATTACTGCTGGAGCGATATTAAGGATACCAATGTTTTAGATTTCTGATTTAGCAGCCGAAGCTTGAGGTTCGTTTGTGTAAGATAGTCCGGCGCAGCGTTTGTGCACTTGAGAAGATCTGCGCGTGGAGGCTATTTAAGTTTTGAACAGCAAGCAAAAATTTGTTTTTCTATTGGGCGTAGTTGTGATCGCGACTATGGGTCTGTATCCGCCCTGGAAAGAAGCCGGGCCAACCGGGCTTCCCATCCAGTATGCGCCGATCTTTGCGCCACCCACTCCATTGGATGTGTCCAAAGGTCTTGAAATAGATTTGAAACGCTTGCTTCTCCAGGTTGGTGTTGCGGCAATACTGACTGGTGGTCTGGTTGCTGCCGGTGCTCCCAATCCCGCTCCAGGGGGTTCGGCTCCTGCTGCACCGCGGGTGCCAATCGAGATCATGACACCTCCTAAGAGCCAAACCGAATTTGATCCGGCAAGACTCGATCAGCGTGATGATGATGACGACGAGGAAGAAGAGGAGGACGAAGACGACGACATCGACGTCGAAGATGGTCCTAACATTATCCGGTTGCCGGCCGGCAAAACTTATGGTGAGTTTCTTGTCGAGTCTGATGATGATCCCGAGTACTGGGAAACACTTTCTGCTGCGCGAGGTGTTGTGAAACTGCCGGTTGGCAAACGCGTTCAGCTCGAAGTAAAACGCGGAAAAGACGTTGACTTGTCTTTCGTCTCAATGATTCCACAAGATAGTTTGTATTCCGTCGATTTGAGTGCATCTGCGATTCGAGATTGGGAAGTTGCGCATCTTCAGCGCCTTACCGACTTGAGAGAGCTGGATTTATCGAACACGAAAGTGACAAGCTCCGTCATCGGATATCTGAAGGGTTTAGATTCGTTGGAAAAGCTCTGGCTTGATGAAACCCTTGTAGATGACTCGTGTGTGGAAGACTTGAAGGGGTTGGTAGGGCTGAAGAAATTATCCGTGAAGGGCACGAAGCTCACCACCAATGGTATCAAGAAGCTAGAAGAGTGTTTGACCGATTGCAAGGTGGAAACCTAGCAAATCAGCATATGCAGCTGTTTTACGTAAAAGAAAAGAACCGGTAATTAGAACCGGTTCTTTTTGTCTTCGCTCGGAAAATACTTTTTCTAGAATCAGTTATTGATGTCATAGGAAGCGGTGATCATCTTGGCCTGAGCATGTTCTGGGTCTTGTTCGATCGCATTCAGTGAATCGACATATGAGTCATAGTCGTCATCTCTAACGGTCGTCGGGATTTGCGTGGTAACGGTTTTGTGAACGAAAGCGATCTGCGTTTTTGGTTTAACTGCCATGTGACCGGTGGATGCATGCGCGGCGTTAAGCAGGTTGTATTCGCCGATCGTCGCCATGCCTGCGAGAAATCCGATTAACAGAGTTGCTTTGACACTGACGCGCATGATTTTTTTCCTCTTGCCGATACACAAAGGGATAACTATCAGGCTCAATAAATTAGGCGGCAGTAGAATTAAGTCCGATTAAATTTCGAACGCTTTACCCTTCAAGTCTGGCGCATTCAGACTCCGGAACGTTCTACGAATCCACCGAGTCCTGGTTGTTTACCAGTTCCCGTGCCCTCTCAGCCGCCTTGACGACGGCTTTAATCAGGGTTACGCGCAACTTCCCTTCTTCGAGCTCCATCAGACCGTCGATCGTGCAGCCGGCTGGTGTTGTAACCGTATCCTTGAGCAGTGCGGGGTGCGCCTTCGATTCGAGAACCATGCGGGCGGCGCCATACATCGTCTGGGCGGCAAGGAATGTCGAGGTGTCACGCGGAATTCCGAGCTTCACACCGGCCTCAGCCAGCGATTCGATTATGACGTACAGATAGGCTGGACCGCTTGCCGACAACGCGGTTACTCCATCCATCAGGCTTTCGTCGACGAAAACTGCTTCGCCGACGCACTTGAAAATCGATTCGGCCATCTTGAGATGCTCGTCTTTGGCGTACAAACCGCCGCAAAGTCCTGTCATGCCGGCGTTGTTAACTGCAGGCGTGTTCGGCATCGCGCGGATGATCGGGATTTGTTTCTTCAATCGTTTTTGCACAAAAGTGGTTGTTACCGATGCTGCAACGGAGATCACGAGCTGGTCCGGCGTTAAAACATCTTCGATTTCCACCAGAACGTTGTGCATGTTTTGCGGTTTGACGGCCAATATCAGCAGATCTGCGCCACTCGCAACTTTGCGGTTGTCCTGAGAAACCTCGATTCCGAGCTTCTTGTTGACCCTTTCCGCCGATGCTGCGTGCGCGACGGAACCTGTAATGTCGCCAGTCGTGAGCGCGCCTTGTTTCAACAATCCCGAAATCAAAGCTTCTCCGAGTTTTCCGACCCCAATAACACCCAGTTTTTTACCTTTAAGCATGTATGGCTCCATCAACTCGCGACCAAAGACGTCTAATTGTAGTATGTCACCGTTCCGTCGTTGGATGTCACGAGTTGGAAGCCTATTGATGTTGTAACGCCTCGAGTTCGTTCAAAAGAAAGAGCCAGCTCAATGGCTGGCTCTCGGATAGCTCAAATTGCTCGCTCAAATGGCTCGCCCGTATTATTTCGCCCACGCGGTTCTGCTTGGTCGAAACACCTGTTGGAACTCTCCATTGTTGGCACGTAGTTGCATGAGAACAGCTGCAGTTTTAAGCATGTGATTCGAAATCTTTTTCGAGTTTGGATGCTTTGACTGAATCAAGGCTTTGAGCGGTCTCACGGCATTAATTGCGTGTGGAACACAAAATTCAGCTGAGAACGCCTTCAGACCGGAGCCAAGATTCTGACTGGTGATTCCGCGATAACCAATCATTTGCGCGGGATTTACTTCATCGAAGCTTCTCACGGATTCGCTGGTGATAAATACATGCTGACCGGGCGACAGTCTGATGGATTTGCCCGCGACTGAAACCTCGATCGACCCCTTGCGAACATCGTCGAGATCGTAGACCGCGACTCCGTTTGCAAATGCCATCACTAAAGCTACAGACTTTTCTCCGATGCGGATCTTGCCGACCGGAGTGGTGACTAGAGTGTCGCTTGGTGGAGCGAAGAGAACCGTGCCTCTAGAGACGACCGTTTCCTTAGCTGTTGTATTTTGACTATCCGACTCTGCACCGTATACGGTGCCGGGAACTTCACCGCCGGCAAATTCGGTTTCACTTATGTAACCTGGCTGTAGACCAGCTTGAACGCTGTCCACTGTCATCGCACTGGCTTGGAGTGCTGATGCAAAAGACATTGCGCTATCAACGTTGTTGAGAGCCGTCACCAGATTCGAGTAATCTGGCCGCGTTTGCAAACCGTTTAGATTACCAGTGGGAACGAAACTCGCTGTCGATACATTTTCCGGAATTGAGAACATTGTTGGTTGAACGCCACTGCTCGCTTCTGGACTCATGCTGTCTGCCGATAGCGGAAGCGTTCTTGGACCGGCAAATTTGTCTTCTGAAGGTGCCACTGGTGACTGCGTCACTATCGCTGTCGTGTAAGGAGGATCAGCCGTGATTGTGACGTTGCCACCTAACGAGATCGCTGTGGATGGTAGTGTCCCCGTGCTGAACGTTATATTCGCGTTTAAGGCGTTGAGAGTGTTGTTGGGCGCGAGTGCGGTTATGCCGTTCGTGCCATAGAACACGGTGCCGGTACCCGTAGTGTTGATAGTCACGTTGGATGGGGTAGGACCTGCAATCTGCGAAATCGTCGGACCTACTATCAGGCTGATATCACCTGCCCCGGCTGCTGATTTGCCGGCTGAGAAGGTAGCAATCGTTGTTCCTTGTCCGATTACGATGCCGCTCTTCTTTGCGCCTAGAGTTTGCAGAAGAATCGACTCCGCTCCGGTCGTTCTATTCGCTGCATTCTCGCCAACCTGAATGATGGAGTTAGTGTTTGTTGAAAGTGTTCCAGTCGTCGTCACAACGCTAATCGAGCCGTCGACCGTTTGTATGTTATTCAACAGAACCGAGCTTTGCGCGTTAAGGCTGAAGTCTCCGTCCGAACCGGAGTTGAATAGAGTCAACGGAACTTTCTTCGATGGCAATGCGCTGATGTTGACGTTGCCTCCGTTATCTGTGTTAGCCGACAGACCGGGAGTAGAGACGACTATTGGTGCCAGATTGCTCGCTCCGATGTTGCCACCACCGGTGGAGAGTGACACGAGAACTTTGGCGCCTAAGATCACGTTAGTCGCTTGAGTGATGGCCGCGTTTCCGCTAATTGCTATGTCAACGTAATTCGTTGCTTTCGCGCTGCCGACCGATTGGTTTAGCGTGATGGCATCAGCGCCGGTGGTGCTGAGCTTGACGCTGGTTGCAGTCAGGATCGGGGCGTTGATGTTGATCGCACCATCAGCTGCCAGCTCGAACGCGCCTTTCGACAGGGCTGAAACGAGAGAAACCGGTGTAGTTAAGGAGTTGTATATGTAGGTTGAACCGGTGGCGTTGGACGTGATTGTCGCCGCTTCAGTTTCTAACGGAATCGTATCGGTACCTACTCCACCTCCTGACGTGGTGAACGTGACTGCCAGAGCGCCAACGCCGTTGTTTACTATTGCGCCACTACCAGTGATGCTCCCGGAAGAAGTCGTCAGGATAGCTACAGGTGTTGTGCCGTTCAAGTCTATGTCACCGTTAACAATTATATGACCTGCGCCGGTCGCGGTCACTGAAGCCGAATTGATAACGAAGACGTCGCCGCTGAGGTGTACGGTGCTGGCTGAACTCAAGGTGAAGGAACCTGATCTGTTTGCGTTAGAGTTGATCCTTGTAACTTCTAGACCAGTCTTACTGAGGTTTTGGATATCAATTTCTGCGCCACGTGTTCTCACATCGAGTGTGGAAGCGTTTATTACAATCGGGCTATCAGCTGTGCCGATGCTTGCTGTGCCAAGTCCAGCATTACCTAAGTTGTCGTCGTCTCGAAGTACAACATCCTGGGCGACCAGTGTGCCACCAGGGATGATGCCACCAATCCCTGCGCCATTTTCTGAGGACGCCAGAAGAAGTGTGCCAATGCGACCGAATGCCGACGCTATGGTGCCGGCGATTGTGATGTAACCATTGCCTGTTCCAGCATCGGGGGTCGTCCGTACGTCGAATGTTTGAAGGTTTCCTGCCGACGAGTCGAGAATTGTTATCTCTCCACCATTCGAGTGGACGAAAACATTCCCTTGAGTGTTAGCGCTCAAGAACTGGGCATCGACATTAATGCTACCGTTTCCGCTATTTGTTCCGATGTTGCCGAAGCCGAGACCTTTGACGCCGTCTGCACTGTTTACGGTCGCCAGATTGACGGTCGTCGCAACCAGAAGCGCGTTATTGTTTGTTGTAATGTTTGCGTTGCCGCCAATCACGCTGGAGGAAGTCAGATTGATTACTGAGAGCAAGCCGGAGCTGGCCTGAATGACACCATCGTTGGGAACGGAAATCGCTCCATCGCCGTCACCATCCGGAGTCGTGCTGATATCGATGATACCTAGATTTCCTGCGCGGGCACCAGGCGTACCGGCGTTTCCGATGTTTACTGATCCCAAGTTGTTAATGAAGATGTTGCTGCCGGAATTCATCACGAGCACATTGGCTTCTGTCAGAAGTCTGGTCGACTTCTTGGCCGAGCCTGCGCCGATTCCGCCGGTGCCGGAGGTGAGTGTGACTGTTTGTCCCTGGAGACGACCTGTACCTTTTTGACTCAGCCCTCCTGTGCCACCAGTCGCGATGGCGGTTATATCACCGTCGCTAGCCAGTACGGAACCGGTAAAGAGTATCGAGCTTCCCGAAAATGTCAGGTTGGCGGGTGTTGTCTCGAAGCTGCCTGCGCTTATTGCACCGGCGGAATTGAACGTGACTGAAGCGCCGACGGTTTCTGGTTGCGCCGCCATTATTAAAACGTCTCCGCTGTTATTTCCTTGAACAGGATTTACTGCGGTCTTAATGATCCCGAGCTTGATTGCTGGAGATTTTGTTGAAGCGGCGCTGTTTCCGCCAATGATAGTTACGTTGCCAGAGTTCGCAAAGGTGCTTGCTGTATTGATGGATGGTCTAGCTTCGGGGAATATGATGAAGCCGTTGTCCGCGTTGGTTGAAAATGCCGTGAGGACGACGTTACCGCCGTTGTCCTGCTGATTGCTGCCTCCGCCATTCGCGCTAAGGTTGGAACTCGTATCGATCAAATAGCCAAGATATTTGCTTCCGGAAAAGTCGATATTGCCTCCCGTTCCGCCTGTGAAACTCACAGTCGCTGTGGCGCCTGTCGGGATAGCATTGCCCGGTGTCGGCACACTCGGAGTGCTGACTCCACCTCCTGCTAGCGTGATCACCGCGCCTGCCACGAGCGTGACGTTCGTGCTCGGTGTGGCAGTTGCACCGGTCGAGTTGGCTGTGCTGATGTATGCGTTACCAGTGGCGATGATGTTGCCGGATGCAAGAATAGTGATATCTTCGCGTGCGATCACCGCGCCATTTATGATGATGTCGCCGGCTGCATTGGCGAAGGTTGGATCACCTGTCAGGCAGTTGTTGCCGAGGACGAGGGTGCCGTCGTTTGTAGTGACGTGTGCCGCCAGTCCGGTTGTGTTCAGTTTACCGGTGATCTCATCGACGTAGGTTGTGATTGTGCCACCACCTCCGGTGACGTTCAAGTCTTTCGAGCTATATGTGCCGCCCAACATCGTGGTGTTGTTCAACTCTGTGTAGAACTCGTCTCGGATGTTTATGTCTCCTCTCAATGCGGAGAAATTACCACCGGCTCCGTTTATCACCAGGTCTGAGGCAAGCGTTGTGGTGGCGATGTTCAGGTTGCCATTCACGGCGCTGATATTTCCACTATTGTTTAAGATTCCGTTCCCGGCGAAGACGTTTAAATCTCCTTGTTGTGCCGACACGCTACCACTGTTTGAAATCGCACCAGATACAGTGGCTAAATTTAAAGCTCCACTGCTTGAAATCGATCCGGTGTTGTTCAGATCGTGCTCTGCTAATACGGTCAGGTCAACATTTTTAACTAGACCTCGTTGTCCGGCGAATGCGCTTCCGGTCAAGTCTGTGGAGATCGTTCCGCTGTTGTTGATATCGTCAGCCGAAATCACCCCAGATCTCACTCTGTTGCTGGTCGACAATCCGTATATCGAACCGAGGTTGGTCAGGTCTCCAGAGAGGTTTACTGAACGGTTGCTGGAAAAATTGTTTATTGCTGAAACGTTCTGGGGGACCACAAGGTTGTTGATTCTTGTTCCACCCGGTTGATTCAAATCGAATGAGCCACCAGTGGCGGTGCCTCCGGCACCCACGCTCAACTCTTGCTGATTTTGCGACAGCATTTGCTGAACCGCAATGTACTCGGCGGCAGTTACGTGATCGCCCGCACCATAAGTTTGATTTGTGCCGTTGACATTGATGGTTACGTTGGAGACCCCATCGAATAGCTTGCTGCCGAGCTGAATATTTCTTTGAGCTGATGAAAGATCGAGGTCAAATCGTCTTGTTTCTATGCCGGTGGTGTTGCGGGGGATTTGCTGATTAAATGCAGGGTTGAGACTGTTCTGCAGTGGAGGAACGAGCGCTTGCATCCTTGCGAGGCGAGCCTCATGTCGGGCGTGCCGCAACTCTCTTGCCGCATCATCTCTAGCTTCGCAAGGTGCGGCTGAAACCAGCAGGCAGGTACCGGCTGTGACCGGCAGTACTCTTGTAAGTAATAAATCCGCAGCGAGTTTGATTCCCGACTGTTTAACCATAATGCTTGTCCTCCAAGGCATGCCAAGACAGACGCACAAGGTCGGCGTCGACCTCTGTTCGTCTGGATTCACGTGTGTTAGCGGTTTCCCCTGCTTTCGAAAAGCAGTTATTTCCGAGAACGCCTGCCACTCCTAACCGACAGCTAGCTGATGGCAGGACAAATCGTATCCGAAATATAGTTAATGCGTCCATGCAACGAAGATGAAATCTGACGGGCATTTGCAAGGAAGTTCTTGAAACGGTTCTCTCGCAAGCATTTACGGCATGCTTACTTAAGTTCAGAAACGCATTTGTCCGATATCGAATTTGCTCCAGCCTGCTGCTTTTAGCGTTGCAAGCTGGAAGCAAAGAGTAAATGTGATCGCGGCCTTGCGCTCGGGGACTAGGTGATCGTCAAAACTATCTTGCCTGTTGAACGTCTACTTTCGAGAAGTTTCTGCGCTTCTGCTGCGTCCTTGAGTGGAAATTCGTGATTGACATTGAGTTTCAACCAACCAGCTTGTATACCATGGATCACATCTTGAGACCGCATGAGCAGCTCGTCTCTGTCCAACAAGTAATTGAACAAACTGCCGCCGCAGAGTCTCACCGATTTTTGTTGTAAAACGTTTGGGCTGATAGGTTCGATTCTTCCGCTAGCAGAGCCGAAAACCACTATCGTTCCACGCAAAGATACAGCCTCCAGATCTCCTGGGAAAGTGTCTTTGCCGACGCCGTCGATGATCAATTCAGCGCCACTGTTGCCGGTGATGCGCTTCACCTCTGTGACAAAATCTTGTTCCGCGTAATTAATCACGTGGTCGCAACCCGCTTGCAGCGCCAGTTCAGCTTTCTCTTTTGTGGAAACTGTGCCGATAACTTTTGCCTTCAAATGTTTCGCCCATTGGCAGAGAAGAAGGCCCATTCCGCCGGCAGCAGCGTGTATCAGCACGACCATGTCCGGTTTTGGTTTGGTGTACTCGTTGATCAAATAGTGGGCAGTCATTCCCTGAAGGGGGAATGCGGCTGCGTCGGTGAAGGACATTGAGTCAGGAATGGGCACGAGACTTGAAGCTGCGACGAGTGCAGCTTCCGCGTATGCGCCCGGTTGACCGGTGTACGCGACCCGGTCGCCTATCGAGACCTCTGTGACTCCTTCGCCAATTGCCTCTACGACGCCGCTTCCTTCCAGACCGGGAGTGATCGGCAAATCGGTCGGATAATCACCGCGACGGCGGTAAATGTCGATGAAATTCAGCCCTGCTGCATGGAGCCGAACGCGCGCTTGTCCGGGTGCAGGAGCGGGCAAAGAAATCTGCTTAAATTGCAGCACTTCTGGTCCGCCATACTGTTCAATACGAATTGCGTGGATTGATTGCTCTATGTTATCGGTCACGCGGTCTCCTTCCGTTACAGCCAGATGTCTGGTAACGCACTACTAGTAGCGATGAGATCTTAAGCCCGCTTCTGCGTGGAATAGCATTGTTGAATGCCAAACCTTAATAAAGCAAAGATTCGAATCATTTTTCAGGCTTCAGTGCTTCTGGGCGTAATTCTATTTTGTTACGCGCCCTCACTGGGAAGCTTTTTCGTTGCCGATGACATCTGGCAGGTAAATTTTGCCCACAAAGTATTCGATGGGCGTACTGAACTGATTCTTCGCAACTTCACGAGTAATTACCTGCAACTGCCTAGTTTTGGTTTCTACCGGCCACTACTAGGTTTCACTTTCCTGTTCGATTATTTTTTCTGGGCGACCAATGCTCTTGGGTATCACATAACCAGCCTGCTGCTCTATGGCAGCGCCGTTTGGTTGTTGTTCTTACTTGTCAGAACTATGACGCGCACCTGGCCCGACTTCAATTCGTCGTGGACCGCCTTCTTCTCCGCACTTTTGTTTGCCGTAACGCCTTTGCATTGCGAGGACGTGACCTGGATTTCCGGGCGAGCGGATCTTCTAGCCGCGCCGTTCTACCTGCTTTGTTTGCTGATGTTCGTAAAAGGTTATCAGCGTGGCAACGATAAACGCTTCTATTTCGCCTCGCTACTCTCATTTGTTTGCGCGCTTCTCAGCAAGGAGATTTCGATCGGTTTGCCATTGGTTATAGGCGCATACGTAATGGTTTGGCCGAAAGAAGAGGAGTTCGCAAATCCTCTGGACGCGACGAAGAAACCGCTTGTGGTTTCCACAGCCGATGAGTCGGGGGAAACGACACCAACGAATACGGATGAGACATCAGTAGCTTCAGGCACATCCACTGCGCTCAAACAGCAACAGCGTCCCATGAATGCCCGACAAGTCGCTCACTACGAGCGTGCCGTGAAAAAGGGTAAGAAAAAGAAGAAGAAAACGAGGCATCAGGGCACCGCAGGTGGTGAAGCTGCGAATGTCTCAGACGAGATGGAATCGGATGAAGCTGGAACAAATGAATCTGGAATGGATTCGTTCAACGCCGACTCTGCGGCGACCGCCATGCCACCTGATAGCGATAAAGCGAATAGCGAGGCTTCCAAGACGCCTGTTAGCGCAAAAGCGAATAGCGAGGCTTCCACGCCTACCGCAGAGCATAATTCACTAGCATCGCACCCGGATTCTAAGAAATCGATTGGTGCATTATTACTCGATCACTTCAAAATCGCAGTTAAACTTGGCTGGCCTTACGCTATTATCGGCGGCATCTATATGCTTGTCAGATACAAGGTGCTTGGTGAGTTTATCGGTGGATATGGTGGCATGATGGGTGGCGCACTAGGGCGCCATCTAATTTTGCGATGGTTTGATCCGGTCAACATATCTCGTATCATGTTGCCCTACCCGGCGAGCATCAGTACTACCATGATGATTCCACAGTGGGTAACAGGAATTTGTCTGGTCACTTGTGTTTGCATCGTTCTCATTCGTCTACTTGCACAAGCTCGACCGTGGCGTTGGTTGCTATTTTTGATTATCTGGATGGCGACGGCTATCCTCCCTCTAGCGAAGCTCTGGGGCGTCGGTATGGAGCTTGAAACCAGCCGGCTGCTGTTCATGTTTACAATGGCATATTCGATACTATGGCCGGTGCTGTTGTTCCATCCGCCCAGAAAGGGGGCACCGTATTCGCTACCAGCTTCAGCTAATCGCAATCTCGGGTTTGTGAGTGCCCTGGTGTTCGTCGTCATGTCCGTCACTATGACATGGGCGTCGTACCGCACAAACACCTTCTGGCTGGTGGCAGGAAGCGAATTGAAATCGATTTGGTTGCAGACTCAGAAGCTCGTCGAGGGTTTAAACAAAGACGAAAAAGTCATGGTGCTCGGAATTCCTAAGGACTACAAAGGCGCTCACGTAAACTTCAACGGCTCGACTTTTCACCACATGCTCCGCCCGCCGTTCACCGCCTCTAACATGGCGGATCGAGTGCTAACCTTTGAGCCCTTTATCATCGGTCCCTTTGAAGTTATAAACACTGATCGATTCAAGGCTCTTTTGAGTTCACCTAAGGTGAAGGGACCTTATGTTTGGAATCGAAATTCTGGTTTGTTCGATCCGATTAAATTTGGTGGTCAAAGAGGTATGCCGGAGACACTCTCACTTCCGTTCAGAGCCAGTGAGGATACCCCTGTTAAAAGCATTTGGAAGTATCACGGAAAGGGAACATCGGAAGTCCGGGGTAATGGGCTCGTTATGCATGATACCGATGATGGTGCTGCATTACAGATTGAAAAACTGGACATTTCACCTCTTGAGTATGATTTCATCGAATTCAAAATTCGCGGCGCCCTGAAGGAAACGGACCCCCGGGTTCTCGTCCCTATGGCTGTTGGTTGGAACTCGATGTCGGTAAAGAAAGACCGATACGAGAACTGGTCGGTAATGGCTTTGAATGTACCGAAGATGAAAGAGAACAATGAGTTTCGCTTACACCTTTCGCACTTCTGGCAGTGGTTCTCGGCTGGAACCATCAAGTCTTTCGTTATCCGCTTGTTCGAAGCGGATACCATTGAGGTCAGCGACGTCAAGCTGCTCAAAGCTGACAAAATAGTTCCGTTTGCTGGTCTGAAGGATCTGGAACCTCTCAATACCGGTGAGTATGTGATTGGCAAAGAACCGCTTGTGTTGCTGTTTGATGGTCAGAACATTCCGAATGCAGAATCAGTCGAGATCGAAGTAACAAAACCAAATTACTTCTTCGATAACTATCTGATGGGCACGCGGGAAACTGCAGTCAATCACGTTTTACAAGTGGGTCTGAATCGGGGCGCCACAGTTCTCAAACAATCGTTCTTCGAGGAGCCCGCCTACTACGAAATTCGAGTTCGTTGTCTCGACGCGGAGAAAAAGCCGGTCGGCGAATGGTCAGATTCGGTAACCGTCATGAAGATGGGCGAAGGTCTGGATACATACGTCTATTAGATGGGTGTTCCGGCGAGCCGCCTGAGCAGCGCATCGCGGTGACCTTTGCTTTTAGATGTCGTGTTCCGACGAGCCGCCTGAGCAGCGCATCGCGGTGAGCTTTGCGTTTAGATGTCGTGTTCCGACGAGTCGCCTGATCAGCGCATAGCCGTGACTTGAGCTTTCAGGTGCTGCTGGAATTCTTCAGCGCCCTGTGAAACGTAGAGGATGACTGCCTGCGTCTTGGTCAATCTAGCCGCAACTTTTGCGCATTCCGGATGATTGGAAGTCATCAACTTCGCAAGAGCGGGAACGCAATCGATAGCTGTATTGACTGCGAATTCCGAGGTGAACAGACTGCCACCATGGGCGGTTTTTGCGGACACGACGCCTCTGTGGAAGATCGACTCAGCCTGGTTAGCGTCTGCGTAGCAACGCTTCTCGGTTGAGGAAATCGTCATGTGACGCCCCGGGCTCAACGCCAGTTTCTGATCGTGGAATGCTACTTGAACCGCCTCTTTCTTCGAATCATGCAAATCGTAAACTGCAGTGCCATTTTCGGAGGACACTACAAGGACGACCGAGCCGGCAGCTACTGAGATGTTTGCATGAGGCGTATTCACGATCATGTTGTGAGCAGGCACGAACACCGCGCTTCCATTCTTCAGGTTGTGAGCGAGATTGGCTCTCGCAGTAGTTGGGCTGGCAGCGGAGGAATTCAGAGCTGCTAGGTTGGCCGCTGCAGAGTTGGAGGCGGCGGAGTTCGGACCTACTGCCTTTGGAAGTGATTCGGAGACCAGAACGGCGTCAACGAAGACTGAGCCGAAATCGTCGGTTTCATCGCCGAAGATGACAGACAGTGCATCCTGTGTTCCGGTGAATGATTTCTCGGAGAGCAGGAGCGAGGACGTCTTGGTCGAGTCGTCTGTCGCCAATCGGCTGGATGTAAATCCGGTGGACGTCAATTCGGAGGATGTGAATCCTGCTTGTGCGTTTGAAAACGTGTTCAACGTCAGGCTGTTTGTAATCGAGTTGTTGAGCGTTTGCACCATCTCGGTGTTCACCCCTGAGAGGATGCCGGAGTCTAGTCCGGTACCGGCTGTAGTGGCAGGGGCTGAAGTTGATGTCTCTGTAAGCGGCGCGATCGCACTGACGGTGTTTAATCCGGCACTTGCTCTTGCGCTCAATCCTGCGGACGTAGGAACGATGTCGCCGGGTGGGTCAGCCGTGATGGTTACATTCGAGCCGACGTGAATCGCTTTCTTGTTCAGTTTGCCACTGAGGCTGAACACCAGATCTCGGTTGAGCGCGTTGAGAGCGATGTTGGTTTCCTTTCGGGTGTCGATACCTTTCTTGCCGAGGAACACACCGGCGCCGCCAGTTTCCGTAATGGTTACGCCTTTCGGTGGTTTCTTGCGATCCGTGTAGGGAGGAATGGGCAGAGGACCCATGGCGATGAACACTTCGCCGACTCCAGCTGTCGTTCCTGACGCCTTAATCTGCGCTCCATCATCGATGATGATCTTGCCAGTTTTCTTGTTGATGTCCAGGTTTTGCAGAATGATGTCACCTTCTGTCGAGTTCAAGTTCGCATTCGCTGCGACCGTGAGCGAGCCGATGCCGTTCTGAACTACTTTGATGTCGCCTCCGCCGGAAGTCACATCGTGCAGGGTGACTGGTCCGTTGACGATCAAATCTACCGTTCCCGTCGCGCTTACGTCAGTGACGTTAACACCTGCGGTGCTCAAGTTTTGAACGAACACGTCACCACCTCCTGCTCTCAGAAGCAGGTTGGTGGAGTTCGTTATGAAACGGTTGTTCGCATCTACACCGATGCCACCGTTTGTGGAGGTGAGGAAAGTGCCGTTTGGCGCGGTGATAGAGCCTGTGATATCGCCAGTGACTATGTCATCGCCCGAAGTCAGCACGACCGAGCCTGCCGTGATTGTGCCCGCGACGGCGAAACTGTCGAAAGCGTCGACGGTGGCAGTACCGCTAGCATTTATGATGCCGGTGTTTGCAACGTTGACATCACCTGCGGTGCTAGCCAGTGTTACGTTTGACGACGTCAAAGTGCGGTTTGCAAGCGTCAAATCGGCTCCGCCATTGGCTGTCAGAGAGATTGTCGTGGTTGTAGAAACGTCACCGCCGAGCGTGATAGCGTCGAGACCGACTCCAGCTGTACCAGACAGAGTCAGTCCGCCGATTCCGCTGATTGCAGTCGGAACCGTGATTACGCCTGCTGAACTGAGGCTGAGGTTGAGGGCGGAACCCGTGAGCGTACCCAGCGTGACCGCTGTGTTGTTGTTAACGATCACGCTTCCGCCACCGCTCACGTTCAACACTGGCACGCTGGTTAACGCGAGATTCACGTTACCGGCGCCGGAGAAGATGTTCAGAGATGTAGCGCTGAGAGCCGTGGCTGCCGTTTGAGATATCGAATTGGCAGCTGCTGATGCTCCTCTGAGAGTGACCGTTGAACCGTCGATATTGCCGAAAACCATGTTGCCAGACGTCAGTGCACCGGCCTGGAACGAGCCACCAGTGACAGTGCCGTCAGCTACCAGGATGTCTCCGCCGACGATAGTGGAGGCTGCGACTGCCAACTCAACAGTTCCTGTTGAGGTGCCGCCGATGGCGTTGATGCTGCCGACGTTCACGCCTCCTTCGCCGATTATCTGCACGTTGCCGCCCGCTCCATTTGTCGAGGACGCATCTATAGAGCCCAGAGTGATGGTTCCAGCATTAGTGTTGCCGGTGGTGGCGATGGCAGTCAGGTTTCCGCCGCTTCCGTTCACCGAACTCAAATTGATAGCTGCGGCACCGAGGTTGATACTTCCTCCGCTGACCGACTGATCTCCGTCCAGGGTGAACTGAACTGGGCTGATCACTTGTCCGCCTGTGTCCGGCGTGAAATTGTATCCGGCTACGAGGAAGAGGTCGCCGGAGTTACCGACGTCGGACAGGTTGAGTAGAGTCACCGTGCCGGTTATGTTGATGTTGCCTGCTGCAATTATTGCTAGGTTCTGACCAGCGAATACCAGATCCGTCGACAGATTAATATCGCCGACGCTGTTAGCGAAGGTGAAGTAGTCGTTCTGAATCGTGATCGGGTTGCCGACGAGACTGCCGCCCTGATAGTCGATGCCGTTGCTTATGATGACGACTTCATCGTGTCCCTCGATATCGGCACCGGAACTGATGATGATTTGTGATCCGGGTGCGTTTATAGCGGTGAGTGTTGTTACTCCGAACCAATCTTGTACTCCGCTCAGAGTCAGGTTGCCGAAGGTGGCAGTTAGATTGATGCCGTTCGGAGCCGTCATCGTGCCGCCGGCGCCGCCGTCAAGAACCAGTCCTGAACCAGGTTGGCTACGCACGTTTATGACGTCACCAGTCAGGTTGTTTGGATATGTCAGGGAGTTCGTCGTGATATCCAACGTTCCGGTGGCTGTGATATCGCCGGTGGTGGTTATCGGTCCGCTCGAGTTCAAAGTGATATCGTCACCGGTTGTTGCGCCCAGCGAGACGGCGCTGTTTCCAAGGATGGTGATGAAGATGTCTCCGGTGGCGTCCGCTGTGAGCGCCACAGGGTTGCCCGAATTGTTGATCAAGATCGCGTTACCGGAGGCTCCGATGTCACCGCCAAGAGCTGAAAGGTTCACAGAGCCTGATGCGATGACGCCTGTGCCATGCGCGATGCCATTTCCAGCCGTGACGTCTACAGAGGATGCAGCGATCGCGTTCAGCGTGATGTTGTTTAGTTCGGCGATCGTTAGAGAACCGGTAGATGCTGCTGCCAGAGTGGCTACGTCAGTGTTGATGTTGATAGCTCCGGAGCCGCCGTTCAACGTCAATAGACCTGTCGAAATCAATCTGCCGGCACCACTGATGGTTCCGGCTCCTGTGGTCGTCAGTGTGATACCTCCGTTCGCCGTCACGTTGCCGCCTACCGTGATATCGTCGCCGGTCGCATTGAGATTCAGGCTGCCTGCACCGGTCGTTCCTGCGTTGAGATTGATGTCATCGTTCTCAGTAATTGTGACATTGCCGTTGGTTGCCAACGTCAAACTCGCAACACTCGTCGTCAACGTGGTTGCGCCGGTTCCTGCGCTTACAGAGAGGGTGCCACCGGATACGGTTCCTGTACCGGTGATGCTGTTCGCTCCGGCGACAGTGAGATTGACTGCTGTAGAACCAGTAACGTTACCGTTCAACACCAGAGTTCCTTGCGCGGATGATAGGTTGACGGTTGACGTGGAGAGAGCGCCTGTGGCTAGGACGTTGATGTCACCCCCTGCGCCAGTCGCGGAAAACGAGATGACTCCGTTTGGACCGTTTGCCGAGGCGCTGAACTGACCGTTGCCAGTTCCTACGTTAATATCGCCGACCGTCGAAGTCACCGAGATCTGTCCACCGTTGCCGCCGGAGACGCCGTTGGCCAACAGTTGGAATGGATTTGAACCAGTTATGTTGCGTCCGGTCAATGTGATCGATCCGCCCGCGTGCGCAGTTGCGCTGCTCGTTGCTGCGGAGGCGTTGATAGTCGCTGTGCCGCCGGCGAACGTCAAATCTCCATTTGTTGCGTTCAAAAGTACGGAACCACCATTGCCTTCTAGTGCGCCAACGTTCAGCGGGACGCTTACGTTTATGCCGCCTGCACCGCTTGCAGTGGCACTGATCGAACCGCCGTTGCCGGAAATGGCACCACCAGCAGCCGTCAGTGTATTGATTCTGTTTCCGAATGCACCGCCGAGATCAAGCGCGGTAGCTCCTGCTGTGCTTACGACTATTGAGCCCCCGTTTCCGTTTAGGTTGCTGCTCACATCGAGTACGTTGAACGATACACTGTCGCCCGAACGAATGTTGATTGCTCCGCCTCTGACAGTCAGATTGTTTCCATTAATGGAAGTGTTGGTCAACGCACCGCCGAGGAAGGTTCCGGCTGTAATCGAGCCGGTTGCTTTTGCGAGCGTAACTGAACCTGGGAGACCGGAGGTTGAAAGCGTGATCGCGCCGGTTCCTTGTGCTCCACCCGAAAGGGTGACGCTGTTGTTCAAGAAGATGCCGGAAGCGCCGTTGTTTTTCGCACTGACGATCGTGAGCGTTCCATTGCTTCCTGTTCCGTTGCCGCCTGCGGTTATAACAGTTGTTGAGTCTGTGAATACTTCACCGGTATTGTTGGTGCCGAACAGTGAGACCAACGTGATGTCGCCGCCCGCTCCGTTTCCGCCGCCCGAGTTCGCTGTCAGAGACGCGAGATTGAAGGCGTCGAAGTCAATTCGGCCACCTGTAGCTGTGGCACCGGTAATGGTGACGTCACTCGCGTTTTGCGTGAAGGTCGCGCCTGCAACTAGCGAGATGTCACCTGCGCTTCCTGTCGCGCTATCGGCGGAAATCGAAGCAGCAAGGACGGAACTGAATATATCAGTTCCAGCAACCATCAGAATGCCGCCCGGGGCGCTGACGTCTCCGTTCAAACGAATAAACAGGTTCGTTAGCAGCGAGAGATTTCCGCCTGCGCCGAGCGATACGTCTCTCGTATCAATTGCGCCACCGTAGGAGGCCAGGATCGACGAGTTGGCACCACCGGTCAGGTCGGTTATGGAGCCGAAGCCTCCACCAAGAAGAGTAATGTTAGCGCCTTGTCCGACGATGACATTGTCCACAAAGGAATCACCATTTACGATAGCTCCGGTTGTGAAATCACCGGATGTTATCGATGCGCTGCTCTTGGCGATAACGACTGCCGGAGTCGTGTCAGGAGTTGCCGCAGCAGCGTAAACATTTCCTGTTCCCGCTGCACCGCCGGTGGTGTCGACCAGCCCACGCAGACCGACTGCGAAGCCGGCAATGTTGCCAGCGACTACGGTGACGTTTCCGTTCGCTCCGGTTCCCGAACCGCCTGTTCTGATTTCACCTGCCGTGTCAGTGAAGACGTATCCGCTGCCACTGAATGAACCAGCGAAACCGATCATGGTCAGGTCGCCGCCTGCTCCGTTGCCACCGGTACTTCGGGTATCAATTGTATTGACTCTGTTGAAGTCGAAGTCGATTCCGCCGCCAGTAGCGGAGCCGCCAGTGATAGTGACGTTAGTCGCGTCGCTAGTGTAAGCCGCACCGGCAATGAGAGTGATGTCTCCTGCGTTACCGGTTCTGGAAGTTGAAAGGTCCACAACCCCCGGTGCTGTAGGCGCAATGTCTCGACCAGATACCAGAAGTATTCCCCCTGGCGCAGTGATGTCGTTTGCCAGTGTTATGCCGCCCTGACCCAAACCGACGACGCTGCCGGATGCGGTGACGGTGTTCAAAAGAATCAGAATGCCGTTTGCCGATAACCTCGCGTTGCCAGTGTTGATTTGATCAACAGATAAATCAGAGCCGGCGGTGATGTTGAGAAGACCACTGCCTCCCTGGTTGAAAGTTCCTGCAGTGACAAAATTGCCTGCTGTGATCGTTACGGTTCCAGCGTTTGACGATTCAATCGTCGTCGCTCCGCCAGCGTTGATGTTGAGCACTGAATTAGCTCCGGCTGTCACGACGTCAGTGTCTACGTCGCCACCAGCACGTAACGTTACATCGGCTCCGTTTGCGACCGTGATGTCTCCTGTGAACACGTAGCCCGGGGTGACGGTTCCACCTGTCAAAGTGCTCGACACAGAAGCGTCAGCCTTCGTAATTGAAACTGGTGAAGGAATTTGTGCTGCCGCAATGTAAACGTCGCCTGTATTGACCGCACCACCTGCGGTGCTGAGAGGACCAGCAATGGCTGCTCCGTAAAATCCGCCCGCTGTGGGAATGTTGCCGATAGCGGTAAATGAACCATTTGCTCCGCTGCCGTTGCCGCCAGTGTTGATGACGGTTTCTACCGCTGTGAACACTTGACCGGTGCCAGGATCCGAGCCGGCAAAGGCTAACAGAGTGATGTCACCGCCGGCTCCGTTTCCACCAGTGCTTCTTGAGTCGATTGTGTTGACGTTTTGGATATCGAAATCAACGATTCCACCGAGTGCAGAACCGCCCGTGACTGTTATCGTTGTACCGTTCTGAGTGAATGCTGCTCCGGCGATCAGTGTGATATCACCGGAATTACCGGTTCCTGCCGTGGACAGATCGACAACGTTGCTGGTGTTCGCTGAGATTGTACGCCCAGCTACCAGGACTATACCGCCTCTGGCTGTGATGTCGTTGTCCAGATCGATGTAGCCCTGCGAGGTTGCAACGAAGGAGTTCGTGATGACGACTGGTCCGCCTATAAATAGATCTCCGACGCTGGCAATTCTGGCCGTTCCGCTAGTTAGTTGAAGAACCTGCGTCAGACCGCCAGACGTGATATCGAGTGAGCCGGCTGCACCTTGATTGATTGTGCCGGCAATGGTGACGTCTGAGCCTGATGTGATTGTTATGTGACCCATCGTGGAGGACAGCAGGTCTGTCGTCGTTCCCGCATTGATGGTGAGAACTGAGTTCGCTCCGCCATTGACCGCGCCTACATCAACAAGCGCTCCGGCTCTGAGTGTGACATCAGCATCGGATGAAACTGTGATGTTGCCAGCTGTCACATTCGCTGGATTGAGCGTTACGACGTCTGCGAAGTTGCCTGAGCTTATAGTTGCGTTGCTCTTTTGAAGCACTACGGAAGGCGTCGTGTCAGGTACGCCTGCGGCGAGATAGACATTACCAGTGGTGGCATTGCCGCCGGTTGTGTCTATGTTGCCCAGGAAGACTACATCGTTTGCGGAACCGCCGCCTATGACTGTTACGCTGCCATTACTGCCCGTTCCACTTCCGCCTGTGAGGATTTGAGTTGTCGAGTCGGTGAAGACGAAAGAGAAATCATTGGTGCCATCAAACGCGATCAGGTTTATCGCGCCACCATTGCCGTTCGTAAATGTGCTGCGTGAACTGATCGTTCCAACATTATTGAAGTCGAAGTCAATGTTTCCTCCCGTTGTGGAGGCACCGGTGACGGTGACTGTCGTCAGGTCCTGAGTGAAGTTAGCACCGGCAATGATGCTGATCGCTCCTCCGTTGGTTGACGCCGATGCTGATGAGATGTTGATTCCGGCGACAGCCGCGTATATGTCCTGACCGGCGACGAGCAGTATTCCACCAGGTGACGTGATGCTCGCGTTCAAAGCGATGTCGCTGGTCGATGTCACTGTCGTGCTAGACGCCGTAATCGAGTTGAGACCCACAAAGTTTCCGTTCACTCTCAGCGTCCCGGTGGTCGAATTTCCAAGGTTGACGTTGTCGCCGGAAATCGTTGCGCTGCCGCTTCCACCTTGAGAGAGCGATACCGTTACATCGTTGGTCGAAGTGATATTCGCGGTGCCGAGATTGATTGCATTAGTTATGTTGATGTTGCCGGTAGAGTTGATGTTTAAGACCGAGTTTGCGCCGCCGACGAGGCTGGTGCCGATAATGTCGCCGCCGTTGACGCGGACGTCAGCGTCGGAGGCTACCGTTATGGTGTTGAACGTGACGGACGAATCGGTCGCTACCGGTGCGTTTGCAAAGTCGCCAGATGCGAGGGTCGCGCCATTCTTGTTGTATACGACCGGTGTGCTGGTCGTCGGAGTGGCCGTTCTAATATCAACATTCCCTGTGGTGACCGCACCACCTGTGGTGTTGACGTTTCTAAGTAAGACGCCAGTGCCGGTTGTCGCTCCTGCGATGATGAGAAGGTTTCCGTTTGCACCCGCTCCATTTCCGCCGGTAGTTAGTGAACCGACGGTGGGGTCCATTAGAACGCGACCGCTATTGTCAGTTCCAGTGAAAGCAACCAGCGTCACGTCGCCACCGGCACCGCCGCCGGATGTGCTTGCAGTTGTTAGAACGGACAGATCGTTGAAGTCAAAATCTATTTGTCCACCTGTGGTAGAAGCTCCGGTCACGGTGACACTTGTTGCGTTTTGGGTGAACGCTGCGCCAGCGATCATGGTCACGTCGCCTGAAGTTCCAGCGCCGCCTGTGCTGATTGATAGTCCGGTCGAGCCTGGGAAGACGTTGTGTCCGGAGACAAGAAGAATTCCCGAGCGGGCTGAGAGGTTACCGTTCAAGCTTATGTTATCTGTGGAAGTGAGTGCGATGCTTCCGGAGCCAGCGTTAAGAGTTGCTGTGTCGAGAAACGCTCCTGACCTCAAATTAATAGCTCCGTTGGCGGACGTCAGAGTTGCGGTAGCTGCGAGGTTCGAACCTGCTTGAGCAATAATGTCTGCACTGCCGACGGTAATAGCTCCGTCTATTTGAATTGCGCCATTCGTCAGCGTCGGGTTTGGAGTGCTGAAGTCGCCGGAGGAGGTGGTTGCAGATGCCCGCTGAATCACTACAGCCGGACTCGTGATTGCAGTTGCTGTCGTCAGGGAAACACTTCCGCTGGCAGTTGAACCGCCTGTAGTGTTGATAGTGCCGGAGAGGTTCAACGCAGTGCCCGTAGCATTGGATATCATCGTCACGTTGCCGTTGCTGCCCGTGCCGGTACCGCCTGTGATGATGTCTGTGGTGGTATTAGTGCTGACGTTGCCGCCGAACGCCACCATTGTGACGTCGCCACCGTTGTTGTTGCCTGTGAGAGAGCGGGTTGTTAGCGTATCAAGCGGTTGTCCGAAGAAATCGATGCTACCTCCGATACCGGCTCCGGTGACCGTGATTGTGGAAGCTGTGGAACTCCAAGCTGCACCCGCAGCCATGATGACGTCACCGCCGCCTGCGTTCGACGCAGTCGAAATCACCAGATTGGGAAGGTTCGTATATATGGAACGGCTAGCGACTAACGCAATGCCGCCCGGAGATGTAAGGTTGCTGCGAATGACGATGTCGTCACTTGATGCGACCGACAAGCTACCGACATTTGTCGTTCCCAGGCTCACTTCGCCTGTTGCCGTCACGTTGAATGCATTGCCGGTTGCCGTTACGTTCGCGAATACAGCATAGTCACTGGAGGTTGCCGTCACCGCACCACTCGCTGTGATGTTGCCTACATCGATTCCCCGACCAGAGCCTAGCGTGACGCTTGTTCCATTGAGTGTGCCGGTGGACAGATATCCGCCGCCGTTTGCAGAGATGCTGCCTCGCACATTGACGTTTTGGATAAAGATGTCACCTGCCGTCTGACTGCCGCCGGTCAAGGTTCCAGTAACGCTTCCGTTAGTTTTGCTAACTGTCACCGCCAATGGTGTCGACGATGCGGCGACGAAATTGCCACCGCCGGTGCCGGCATTGTTCACGATGTTGTTCTCGACAAATACGGAGTAAACACCCAAGCCTTCAGCACCGACCAGAGTGATGTCCCCATTCGCGTTAGCGCCTGAACCTGAAGCAGTGATTCCAGCAACGCTGTTGATGCTGACTTGACCGTAGGAGGCAATGTTGATGTTGCCTCCGGCTCCGGCAGAGCTGTTCGCCGATATGCCCAGGATATCGATGTAATTGAAGTCGACGTAACCACCATCGCCGCGTATTCCACTAACGCTGACCGTTCCGGCTGTCTCCGTAAACAGGGCGCCGCCTATCACAGTGATAGCTCCAGCGACGGCAGCATCCGTGTTCAACGAAGCGGCTGACGGAGCAGAGAAGGGGGATAGATAAACGTTGTTTCCGGCAACAATTGTTATGCCGTTAGGGGAAGTTATTGCAGCGGAACCGTCGAGACCAATGTCATTGATTGCCGTTGCTGAGAAGCCACGCGCATTAGCATTGCCTCGAATCACGAGATTGTTGCTGGAACTCAGCGCTACTGTGCCTGTCGTGGAAATTGGTCCTACGAGGATGTCTCCAGGGTTTGCGGTTGAGGTCGCAGGCTGGAAGGAGCCGACACCCATCTGTGCGCCAGTAGTACCATCAATGACTACATTGCCACCGGATACAGTTGCTCCGAACGAATTGAGAATGACGCCGCCGGTGGCTGCATTGCCGCCGGTCGCTGTCACTCCGGCGATCTCAATGAAACTGCCAATTGCTGTCACTGTTGCGTTATTGTTACCGGCACCGCTATTTGCCGTCACTGTTTCTGTCGGCAGGTAGATGGTGCCTGACCCGCCGCCCGAGCCTGTAAATGCGACTAGCTGAACATTTCCAGCGCTTGAGGTTCCACTTGTTATTATTTGAGCGTTACTATTGCCGTAAATTCCGCCACCAGCAGCGGTGCCTCCGGTTATCTGATATACGCCGCCGCCAGTCGTGAAGTTGGCGCCTGCGGCTAAGATCACGTTGCCGCCGGCTCCAGCACCGTTGCTTGTGTTGACCACCGCACTAGGGTCGAAAGTAATGTCACCGCCAGCTATCACGGTGTATGGATTGCCGCTGGTTGTAATGCTTCCGACGTTCACATTGCCGCCCGAAGCCGTTACTGGGTCGCCGGTCGTCACAAGTTCGTCAATATCAAGGTCACTGGCCGCGGCGGAGACGAACGCGGTTCCTGATTTAACAGTGACACCGCCGGTGATGTTTTGCGAATGAATGTTTACTGCGCCGTCACCGCCGTACACGTTCAACTTCTGTGACAGCAAGTCACCACCGTTCACTGTGGTGGAGAATTTCTCTGTTGTCGATGCCGATGCGTCTCGGAAATTGATGTCGCCATTTAATGCCTGGATAGTCCCGTTTGCATTGTTTACAGTAATTGAACCATCATGATTCGCATCCACCGGCGCGCTGAAGTTCACGTTTCCATTTTGCGCAGCGAGCAAACCTGAGTTTGAAACAACAGGCGCGTCGATAACCAAATTGTTCGCCGCAACTGCGGATGCCGTGGATGAAGAACGACCTCTGGAATCTCCGTTTACAACCACGTTTCCAGCAGACAGAGTGAGGTCGCCGGAGCTCTCGATTTTTCCTGCGTTCGAAAGCGTGTCGTCTGCACGCAGTTTCAAATCAAGCGTTTGTGCAAGGTCTGTACCTAAAGAAGAGTTCGGAACAGAGGAGATCAAACCGCCTTCCTGGTTGTGCAGATTGGTGGTTGCGATCGTGGCTTTCGTGCCGCCATCCCGATTGGACAGGGCATAGATTGAACCGTAATTAACGAGGTCGCCTTTAAGTTTTACATCCGAAGTTTTGGAAAAGTTTCCAACTGCGAGTACTTGCTCTGGTATCACCAGCGATGACAGCTTCAAATTGTCGCCGTTTGAAGTTATTGTTTCGAAATCGAGCTTACCCCCAAGAGCGGTCCCTTTGCTATCGAGGGTCAGTGTCTGACCGCCGTTAAGTGTTTGGAGTATTGAAGCGTACTCAGCTGCCGTCACTTTGGAGCCGGCTGTGAACGTTTTCTCTTCGCCACCTACAGTGATGGTGACCGAATCAGCATCGCCGGAAAATAGTTTTTGTCCTAGAACAATGTTGTTTTGCGCGGAACTCAAGTCTAGTTTCAGACCCGCATTGATGTTGCGTGTGCGTCCTGAGTCTTGAGTTTGGATAGTTTTATTCGAAATCTGATTCACCGCGGAAAGCCGATTTTGCAAAGCGGTTGCTCGAGCTTCGCGTTTTGCGGTTATTAGATTGGCTCGTTCCATTCTGCGCTGTTCTAATGCATTTAAATGGTTAGAGTTCTGGACGTTTTGAAAGATTGGCGCCAGTTTGATCTGCGGTATCTGGTTGTTCAAGGATGGTAGCGAGACGCGCTCGGCCATGCGTTCCGCACGGAGTTGCAGGCGTTCTTCTCGACGTTCGTGTCGGTCGGCTCGCACTTGATCTAGCCGATCTTCTCGGCTGGCGTAGGCTGGAGAATTCGATACAAGGAATGAGGCTAAAACCCAGAGAATCACGAACTTCTTGCCGAATCCACTCGATTCAATGTGCAAGGATTTCGGTGCTTTACCGGTAGTCTTCATACGAACGCTCCGTTTGACATGATGATGCGAATGCGCCAAAGCGACGCGCATTGCATCGCTCTTGTAGTTGATGGGCTTCCAGGCGCCATCTCCGCCTCTCGGGAAAGTGAGCGTTTGTTTAGCTCGGCTCCCACCGGATGGCTGATTCAGCCGAAAAGAGTAACATCTACTGACTACTTACGTCCAACAGGGCGCGTAAGTTTGAGGCAACGGCGAAGTTCGTCAGGCAGTGGGAAAAACCGCATGAATAATGAGCGCTGAAAGATGGCGAGGCTACTAAATGGTCACAAATTAACGTTAATATAGTCCCACTTGTTGAAGCTTATAGTGATAGGCTGCGGCATTCGCATTCGGCGATGCCTGTGAGGGAATACATGTTAAACCGGTTGCACGCTTACCAGAAGAGGCAAGAAGTTACCCGCCTCCGAAAAATTCTTACTAATCCAAACCGTCATAAAGGAGATTGCCGCCGCTTCATTGGTGGCATCTCGTTTGAAAAGGACCTCTTCGGTCTGAAGGTGATACTGGCGCGAAATATTCGTTTTCGGCAGTTGTTTCACTACATTCAGGCGCGTGGTATCACTTGCGCTTTGCACGTTGCGTCCGACAATTTGAAGGCACGAGCCACTTTAATTACTATGAATGGTCGAGGCATCTCCTGCACATTCCGCCGTAGAGGACATGCTCAGGCTACTCTCGGCGAAGGTGCCTTGCAAGAGCTTCTCATGGTTTTGAAAGAGAGTGATTGCACGTTCAATCTCAGTTTGTTGAACAATGCCACGGCATACGGGATGGCATCAACACTGTATGGTCAGAGCACGATCAAATCGATGCGCGCTCCGCGTCGCACATTTCTTCTTGCTATCGATGAGTTGAAAGCGGCGGGTGGAGCCGGTTGTGTTCAAGTCATCAATGCGAACGAAGAAGTAATTGTGACCGCATATGTCAACAAAGGAGAGGCTCGCACTTTTATCTCCGGTAAGCAGGGAGTGCTGGAAAGCTGCGCTTCGGCCGGCAGATTGCTCAATGACTCCGAGCACTCCAACGCAAGGTGCGTGATTTGGAAACTGAACGAGGTGGATCAACTCGATGTCCATGCGTTCGCAGTAACCAATTTGCGGGTTGTGGATTTTGAACCGTTTAACGAGGGTGAACGGTTTGAATCGACCGAACAATTTTTGATTCCCTTTTTCAAGAAACCGACGTTGATGGATACGATGCTTTTCGATAACGTCAGCCCCCGCGAACAGCACGACACCGATATTGCCTTTGTCAATGCTGAGACAGCGCGCCGCGCGGTGACGCATTTCTCGCACAGCATCAATCCTTTCTGGGGGCGGATGTAGCTGTTAGAAGTGTCCCGATCTTTGACTTATCGGTCTGCGGTCTCAATTGCATCGATACCTTCCAGTTCCCATCGGCCAACCCTGATGCGGCTTAGACAAAAACGAGAAAGTTTTCGTGATTGGCGCTAATATATTCTTCTGGTTTTTGCCGGACGAAAGTTTGCGTTTGAGGCTGGTCGAATGGTTCTAAGGGAACGAAAAATCAAATCCGCTTTATTGTTGTCACTCTTATTTGGATTGACGAATGTTTCTGCCTCGACTGCTCTTGACGCGGATGGTGTTAAACCGGCTCTCCATGCGAATAATCCGCCAACCAGCGCGTCGGTTTCAAAACACGAAACTGTAAAACCCGATCCGGTGGCCGATAAGAAATGGGAAGAGCTTGAGGGCAAAGCCGAAGAGACTTTTGTCAAAGGAAACTTAGAGGAAGCCGGCAAAATCTGGCAGGATGCAGTTAAGTTCGCTGAGTCCGAGAAATCCCAGGAATTGAATCTCGCAACGTCTCTGAATCAACTCAACCATCTTTATACGCGCACCGGTGAGTATGAGTTTTCGCATAAAAACCTCGTTCGCGCTCTTGAAATCAGGCAGCGTTTGCTTCCGGAAAATGACTTGCGGATCGCTGAGACGATGGGCAATCTTGCCGTCGTGTGTGACGCGCTTCACAAGCCGCATGAATCGGAAGAGTGGTATCAAAAGGCGCTTGCCATCAAGCGAAAGGTTTTGAAACCGGACGCGCCTGAACTCGCGGTCACGATGCATAATCTTGCTCGCCTTTATGCTGGCGAGAAGAAGTACAAGGATTCAGTCGAACTCCTAAAACAAGCAATGGAGATCGACAAGAAACATTTTGGTGAAAAACATATTGAGATCGTTCGCGATCTCACCACACTCGGTATCAACTGCTACGAGTGTCGCGAGTATCAAGCGGCGACCGAAAATCTGCACGCCGCGCTTGAACTTGCGAAGCAATTGAAGGATGAAAATCAGCGTGATCTTATTCCGATTCACCATTATCTTGGTTTATCGTACGCGCACTTGAAGCAGCCGGAAAAAGCTCATGCTCACTATGAGACGACTTATGAGTTGGGCAAAAAAGTTCACGGTAACGATCATCATAAAAACACCAGCGCTCTTTTAAATCTTGCGAAGGGATCCGAGCAGTTGGGTAAAGTCGAACGGGCAGAGGCGCTTTTCAAAGAAGCGGTTCAGATTGAAGAAACGCGGAAGCCTCCGCATCCGTATTTTCACATCGATTGTTTAGTCGAGCTGGGACACTTTTATCAACGACATAACAAGCGCGCGGAGGCTGAAGCCGCCTACCGTAAAGCGATGGATGGTTACGATAAGTTGTCGCCGCATTTCAAAAGAAAGCTCTACGAATTGCCGATCGCCATGTCGGCGCTGCTGAAGGAAAACGGCAAAGTCGAAGAAGCGGATGAATTGTCGCGGCGATATTTACACGTGCACAGTCCACACGGAGAAGAGCATTTTCGTATGTAGTCCTTTGTTCAGGTTTAACGCGCGATTCGGAGGAAGGGAAACTGTCAGGTTTAATTCTTCAAGGTGAAGTAAAAAGTACGGCGACGTATGATGAGATGCCGAAACAGCAAGAGACCTTCAGCGCCTCTGCGTCGGATACTTACTTGAAATCCGACGCTCAGACCGGTCGTCACTATATCGACTTGAACACAGCGATGGACAATTACAGAGGCGCCTGGCTGTATGGACAGGAGCACGTCCGAGTTCTTGTGGGGCGCATGAAGGCTGAGTGGGAGCAGTTTTGCCCGGTGCCGGCCGATGTGCAGGACGGAATTTTGATGAGGGGAAACGTTCTATACAGGCAGGCGAATGGCGGCTGGAATAAGTCTCCCGACCAATTCGAAGGAGTGATCCGAACGAATTCAGGATGCCGGTATTTCGTCGGCAAGACACAGCATACTTTTTACGCTCGCAATTTGCCGAACGGGCACCTGCAAGTTGTCGCCGATTTGAACATCCCGCTGTCGCACCGCTCTCCTTCCAGCCCGCTTGTCGCTATGCCGCAGACAGCGTCCGGCGGAGGTCAGCCCAGCTATTCGCAAAACACTTACACGCCACCGACGCTGTCTTATCCTGGATACGCTCAGGACCCATACGCATCGCAGTACTGAAGGCGCAATTTAGATTTAGATACTCTTTTATGATCTCAAGAGTAGAACTGCTCTTGTACGTGGGTAAAGTAGTAGTTGGCGTCTCTTCCAGTTCTGTATTGGGAAGCGTCTGATAAATGCCGTAGATTCATACGTGAGCAGTTCCATGTACCGACCAAAAAAACATGTTCGTCTCAATCCACTGTCGCATGCTCCCAAAGTCGCTGATGTCAAAAGTCTGGCTGACGAGGCAAGCAAGGCCAAGGGCTGCACGGTGGAACTGCCCTGGAAGAATAAGCTAACCGGCGTGCATTACAGTCTCACGACGCGCCTTGAAGTTGCAGGCGGCGACCCGATATGGACGTTGTACGAAGGCGAAGGCGGCAAGTCTCGTGTAGTTTGGAGTTCGCCTTTCGAGGACGTGGACCTCTTGTACGACGTGTTGATGCTATCGATTCCTGAAGAGGTCGAAACTGAATTTTCCAGCAAGTCGCACAGTTCAGCAGCATCTAACAGCGGGACATTTAGCAGTTCGAGCAGTTTTTCCGAGTCCACCAGCGGTGTAAGTTCCGCTGGTCCGAGCGCGCTTAACCGAGATGCTCGTGAGGAGCGTGCTCCGCAGGTTCAACCATCGATGGAACGCCCGGGATACAACGACAATGGGCTTCTGACCGGTAACGAAACCGTTGAAGTGCCATCGAAGGGACTCTCTTTTTACCAGTCTGGCCTCGCCTCTGCAAATGAGTTTGCCTTGCTTTCCGACACGCCTGAGACAAAGGCGAAGAAGGAGCAGAAGAAGGAGAAGGTCGAGAAGGCTGATGAGCAGCCGCAGCCAGAAGCAGGCAAAGTACAGCCGACCGGTGCTGGTGCTCCGCCACCCGGTATGCCGCCAGGTCTGCCGTACCCGCCTGGCTACCAGTACCCGCCGCAATACGGCTACGTGCAGGGCTATCCGCAGGGATACCCCCAGGGCTACTATCCGCAAGGTTATCCGGGGTATCCGCAATACGGCTACCCTCCGGGCTATCCACAGCAAAATCAGCAATATCCTCAGCAAGGCATGATGGAGTCAGGCGTTCAGCCGATGTTGCAGTCCGGCGTGCAGCCGATGTTGCAGTCGGGAGTTCAGCCTGTGATGCAGCCAGGCGCGCCTGCTCCGAGTGATCAGCCTCGTCCCAACCTCCGTCTCGGTCAGTTTCTCGTGGAGGCTGGTCTGGTTCCTGAGACTACAGTGGATGCGGCTTTGCAGTTACAGGAGCTTGTGCGCTCCGGCAGCTTGAGCACGGCAAAGGCCGCAGAAGCGGTGCGTCGAGCCCATATTCGTGGTGGAGCGGTCGATCCCAAGCTCATCGCCGCGCCTCTTAAACCCAGTGACATGAAGGCTTTGGCACCGCCTCTCGGTCAGATTCTTGTTGAGGCTGCCATAATCCGTGGTCCCGTAATTCGTCAGGCGCTGAAGCTTCAGGAAAGTATCCGCTCCGGCGAAATGACAAAAGATGACGCGCTTGATGCTCTTTGCCTGGAAGTCTTCGGTGTTGGGCGAAAGGTCCAGGAGACTTCCGGTGAGACAAATGAATCGACGATGGCGCTGGAGTTGCTGCGGAAAGCCCAACTGGTTAGTGACTTTGATAATGAAACCGCCAGCAAAGTTCGCGACAAACACGGCGGTCAGATCGTCAGTATCCTAGTTAAGGCCGGCAAGCTCGATCAACACACCGCGGATGGTGCATTCAAGTGCAACGACCTGGTAGCGCAAAAAAAGCTGGAAGAAGGTAAGGCTATTATCGCTCTGCATTACTGCCAGCGCAGTCGCATCGATCTGGATTCGGCCCTCAAGGAGCTGGGCTGGGAAAGCTAGTGCTTAAAACTCTTTTGCTATTGGGCGTTGGAAATGCCGCATTGGCTGTCAATAGAGCGGCTGCCGATTCTTATGCAACCGTATATGGTACCACGCGTCAACCGGAAAAATGTCCGTATCTCCTGGAGCAGCGTATAACGCCAATACTGTGCGACGCGATTTCACCTGAATCATTAGGAAAAATTCGTGAGATTGCAACAGATTCTCACGTCGTTGCAAGTTTTCCGCCGGACGAAGTTTCTGACAGTTTGCTGTCTGAGACCGTTTCAATGGCCTCAAAGATTGTGTACATCTCGAGCACTGGAGTATATGGTGGCATATCCGGTATCATAGATGAAACTTCGCCGGTTGATTCCGGAAATCCTGCTACGACCGCGCGACTCCGTGCGGAACACACGTGGCAGGGGCGCGGTGCAATCGTTTTGCGTGCTCCCGCCCTGTACGATACAAACTACGGTCTGCACAGAAGCCTGCTTGCCGGAAAATTCAGGCTCCCTGGTGATGGCACCAGATACTCATCGCGAATACATCTCGATGATCTTGCGACAATTGTTTTAAAAGCGCTGCTCCTTGCTCCGCGTGGGTCAACCTACGTTGTTGGTGATGAAACGCCCTGCCCTCAAATCGAAGTCGTGCAGTGGCTTTGTGATCGACTTCGCCTGGAATTGCCAGCTTCGATTCCGATTGAGCAAGCACATATCACTCAGCAAGGAGATAGACAAATCAACCCTCGAAAGGTGTTGAGCGATCTTGGTATTTCCCTTAGATTCCCCTCGTATCGAGACGGTTTCGAACACTGCATTCGCGAATACGATAGGGCTGGAGAAGCCGCGATGGAAGCGTGAATTCGTCTATCACGATTCCATCGGCGATGCCGCTTCCATATTGACTTTCGTCTTGGGTTGTTTGATGAACAACTTCAATTCTGGTGAGATCATTTCTCGTGTTTCGAGTCCAGCCGGTTGTACCATCCAGTCAGGTTGCGAGTGACGTTATCACCCAGCGATTGCATGATACCGGAAGCGGTGCGATTTATTATCTCGCCCGGTTTTAAGAGTACACTTCCATCGGCTTGACGTTCTACTGCGCGAACGCTGGTTTCACCGCTTCCCGGATTGATTGACAGCGCGGTGTTTCCATGTTTCGCGTACAGGAGAACATTTCCCTTTCCATCTTTCGAAAGTTCAATTCCGTTGAGCTGCGAATTTAACGCCTTGATGAACCGCTCCATCCGTGCTGGATCGTCAGCAAGTTGGTTCAATCCCTTCTTCATCGCTTCAACATCACCATCGATAACCGCGTGCTGAAGTTGCTTGATAAGTTTGCGATCGGCTTCCGGGATCAAGTCACTCAAACCTCTAGAAAGCTTTTCCTTTGCTAGTTGTCTATCTTTATCCGTGACTTCGTATTTCGACGGATTAAAGATCTTCTTGTCCGTAATCGAATTGTCTATTAGGTCCGAGAGTTTATTCGTGATACCGTTTTCTATTTCTGAATTTGAACCGTTCTTTTTTGCGCTGCCGCCTTCAATCGCATTCTGCGCGGCTCGTTTGGCTGCATCGATTAGTGATGGCGATGTGCTTTCTGCTCGCTGAACTTCAGAAGAACTGCCCTCTGATGGCAGCTGCGAATGTTGTCGATTGGGTTTGTTTTCCGGTTGTGCATCTGGATTCGGTGCGGTCAGTTTTTTAAACGCGTCGGCAAAGGTTGATGAAAACTCCTCTGAAAGTGTTTTTCTAGCATCATGAGCGCCAGCAGCTAAGCCGCCCATTATTAATCCATCTGAAGACGCTTCTAGATTTGATGATTGAGACATGGGGTGATCCTCCTTAGGAATCCAAAAAGAAACCATATTTATTTAACGGTCAGGTAGCTCCCCAGCCCCTTACTACGTTTCATTTGCGTGTCTGAGTCTATACACGTCGAGTCAAGTTTCGACAAAAGTTTCGATAATTTCGTCGAAGCGCAGTAGGCGCATGTTTGACAAACCATGCGCTTCTTCAGTGGTTTTGATATTGATGTTTTGATGTGTTTCTGCACAGTAAAAACTGAGAGTTTGCACAGTGCTCTCGTTTCTCAATCGTTAAATCGATCGTGGTATCTTGATTTTGCGCGTGTGGAATGGAAACTCGAAGATAGCGTTTCCGACAGGCACCTTGATGATGATATCAGCGTCTCGAGGGTTCAGATAAAACTGCTCGCCCGTGCGAGATTCATACGGCTCCAACCAAACCGGAATGAGCCCGCTCATTTTTGCTTTGCTTGGCCGGACCAGACCCGGAAGGTCTACGGCGGATGTTTGTACGGCGACGAGATGTTCTCTCGATGGCATCACACCTACACGCTCTGGTACTATATGCGATATCGCCTTCCATTCGCCGTAGACACCAAATACGTTCGGACCCATGAACAGATCATGACCGTTCGGCGGAACTAAGCCTCGCACTGTTCTCGTCTTTTGAATATTGGCGAGCCACGGACGGGTATGAGTCAAGTCCCACATATTGCGTTCTTTTCCGATTCTGTCGATGCGCTGGTGATCTACGACTGGAACCTCTCTAGAGCGATTCGAGATGTCAGCGCTTTTTCGTTCAAGAACAATTTTTCCAAGTTCGAACTCTTCTTGCTTTTCTCCGACGTTTGTGACCGTAACGAGAATGGCAAGCAGCTCCCAGAGATCAACGACGGTACAGGCAACACGTATGCCGTGCGCGGACATATACCGGAAAGGAAAATCGTTGTCGATGATCTCCTGAGCACGTGACGAACCTGGCTCCCAGGCAAAATGAACTTCGCCTACGATGGAGGCCGGCTGACTAGCCACTACGTTCGACTCTCTTATCTTGTACGATGTCTCGTACAAGTCGTGGGCGGTATGCCGATCTCCAAGACTGTGATAGAAGAGTGACTGCTCGCGAAGTGTTTCCGCAAGATCTAATTTCTTATTGCCAGGGTGACGCTCAAGGGTTTTTCTCGCAAGTGTGAAAAGTGGCTTTGCGTCATCGGTCCAACCATGCTTAGCCATGATAAGCCCCATGGTATGCAGGGTTAGTCCGTACAGTTCCGAATCTGTTTTGCCGAGGTCTTTGAGAATTTGGATGGCGATATCTGCATGTTCCTTCGCCTGCTTCTCTCTATCGAATTTGATCTCGGTGTATGCCAGACCGTAGTAGCACTCTGCCACTTCCATCGAATTATTTCCAAAAGCCGCTTGAGCTCGCTGGAGCGTTGACTCATAAAGTGAGTGTGCTTCTGAATATCTCGATTGTTTCAAATACAATTCTGCAAGTGAGAGTCTGCTCAAGGTCAAATTTGCTTGAGGAACACCCGCGACTTTTGATTCTTTGAGCGACTTGAGAAGCATTTGCTCCGCATGTTCGAAGCGGCGGTCCGCAAGAGCGCTTATGCCGCTGCGGTAATACTTATCCCAAGCGGAAGAGTTAAGAACTACCTCAGCCTCTACACGGCCTTCTTGAGGTGGAGCGGACTGCTTCTTTGGCTCAGTCTTTGGTGAGTCTAGATCTCCGGTTTGATTCGCATCATCAAGATGACCTTTGTCGCGTTGGCTGGCAGGCTGTTCGTCTTTCTTGAAGGGCGATGCGATGGTCAGTGCCTGATCCTGCGAAGCCGCAGAATTGGCAGTGGCAAGTACGATTGCGCTTGATAAAAATAGTGAGATTTTCGACTTCAACATGGGCTATGGCGAAAACCAGAATATACTGCTCGACTACTCAGTCCAGTTCCTACAGGATACTCTATAATGACCGCGTCTGGGCGAGATTTCTTTCCAAGAGGACAAGCTGTTTGAGAAGGTTTATATTGATTTGTTCTCTGATTATTGTCTCGGTCCTATCGGTGGCTGGCAATGCGCAAGCGCAATCGATCAAAAATCTCGACTCTCAGTTAAACATATCGGCTTCTGGAAATGTTTCTGTCATTGAAGACCTGCGAATCGATTTCCCTCCCAAAGGACAGAGAAACCAGTTTTACCGAGTTCTGCCAATCTGGTATGAACCATCAGGAGATTTCCACGTCGTAGACGTCAACGTAAAAAACGTTGTGATGGACGAGAACGTTCCAATACCGTTTCAGAGCTGGATATCCGGTCGAGATCTTTTCTTGCGCGTAGGCGATCCAGTGAAACCGTTGCAAGGCGAACATAAGTTTCGAATTGAATATGAAATCTTCAGAGGTGTCCATTTCGTCAATGGATCGCCGCAGCTTTTGATCAATGTAACCGGAGAACAGAGCCCATTTCCAATCGAAAATGTTTCCGTTACCGTCAAGCCTCCTAAAGGCACAGACATGAGTCGCGTGCAGTCATCAGCGGTGGTAGACGCTAAAGGAAAGACTCAAGCCGTCAATGCTTCTAAAAGCGGTGAGTCCATTCAGTTTAATGCACAAAAACTAGATCCATCTCAAGGATTGACCGTGGCAGTTGATTTGCCTAAAGGAAGTGTGATACCACATTCGGTGCTATTCGATACCGTGGCTTATCTTCAGAAGTTTTATCAGGTGTTTGTTCTGCCGGTAGCAACCGTGATCTTACTGAGCGCTTGGTGGTGGCTGTACGGTCGCGATCCGGGCGAGAAGAAGTCTGAGAGCACAAACACTTTGCCTCCCAATTTCATAACTCCAGCGGAAGCCGGAACGTTGATCGATGAGAGTTGCGATCTCACCGACATAGTTTCAACGGTAATTGATTTAGCCGCTCGAGGATTTATCAAGATTCGAGTTGTCCCCTACAACGGATTTCTCTATCTGGACACCAAGGATTACGAATTCACGCTTATCAAATCGATACAGGACAGGGAGCTGAAACCTCATGAGCAGCTGTTTTTAACCGGTTTGTTCGGCGGTCTATCGACCACCACATATCTGTCTGCGGTCAAAGGAAACTTCGCTGAATATATACCAATGCTCAAGCGACGAATTTATTCGAATCTTGTGACAGAGGGGCTATTTGCTCGTGACCCTGAAATCGATCGAAAGAACTTCATATCTGCCGGTGCATCGATCATCACTGTTGGTGTGTGCTTCTTAGTTATCTCGATGTACCATGTCGGTGGGCAAGCTACTTCAATCGGCATGATACTTTCCGGTCTGGTGATTCTTTTGGCTTCCGGCGCGATGCCGCGTCGGACATCCAAAGGCGTTTCCGCTTGCAGCCAGTTGAAACGCTTCCAACGCGCTTTGCGCTCCGGCGATCAGAATGATCTGCAAAAGTTTTCACGCGAAAATCCAAATGCTTTCGACCAATATTTGTCGTACGCGATTGTTCTTGGACTTGCCGATCGCTGGGCTGACGCCTACATCAGCGAGGTTCATAACTACCCAGACTGGTATCAAGTTCATCCGAGTCTAAAGCCGGAAACATTCGACGCGCGAGCGTTCGTTTCGCAACTCTATGATGGCTTGAGTAGTATCAACCGTGCCCTCACGGAGCCGCCTTATAGTGTGCGGTCGCCGCAAGCGAATGAACTTTTGGGAAGTCGCCGTTAGGTTTAAACCGCAGCGCGGAAACAAACCTGTCCCGAAATCGTCGTGTTTCCTTCAGTAGAATTCGAAGCTTGATTTGCTTCTTCAGCAGGCGCAGGAGGTCTCTCGTCGGGGCAGTTATTCTGAGTGTCTGCTATGAGTGACAGGCGCTGTGGAATATATATTCTAATCACTCCTAATTTTCAGGAGTTCTCCGTAAGGTAACCGGGTGGAATTGTCTGGTCATTTTTTCGACCAGGAGGCTTCAAATGAAGAAATTGCGGCAGGCTTTTGGCGGAGAGGTCCAGGGGGCTCGATTATGTCTTCGGCTCGCGGTTGTGGTGACCTTCACTGCCGTGGGTTTTAACTCCGGCAAGTGCAAGGCGGCTGATTCTCCTGCCCGCACTTCCGCTGGCAAAACTGTAAAAACGACTGGAGCGGCTAAAACGTCTGCCTCAAAGACTAGCGTCAAGTTTCCCACGAAAGCCGGGCACTCTAAAGTCGCTTCCGGTCATGCGGTCACAACTGAAGAAAAGAAACGCGCTGCGGCTTCGCTGATGAGTCCTATGAAGGCGAGTTTGGATGAAGGTATGAAACCTCGTACCGCGCCGCCTGTAGAAACCAACAAGATGCGTTCGAAGCGCTTCTTGAAGGAGGGGGCGCGCTTACACAGAATCGGCGAATATGCTGATGCAGAGCGTCTTTTCAAGCAAGCTGTAGCAATGGATCCTCGAAACCCGGATGCGTTTTTCAACCTGGGTGCACTCGCGGAGGGGCGGGGGGACCTGGTCGATGCGCTCACTCAATATCGCGCCGGACTTGCGCTCATGCCGCAAGACAAGTCTCTGAAAGAAGCGGTCGACTCAATGGAGAGCCGCCTGGCATCAGGACAGGGTAGTGTCAATGCTCAAATAAACTCCGGGGGTTATACTGCGAGTAGTTTTGACGGAAGCGCTGACAGCGGGCGCACTGACATCGGGCGTTGGAGCAGCAACTTCCGTCATCCTCCAACGATGTTCAGCAATCCCAATCCGACTGCTGAGTTTTCGGAGACTCCTCTGCTTGGAGTCAACGCGCCGGAACCTCCTCAGGTTTCGCAGTTTAGCGACCCGCCGCCGATATTGCCTGCCACCAGTAATGGACCATTTCAATTGAGCTCGACGCAGAACGCGGCGCTTGCCGGCGTCGGTGGTACGAATGTTGGGACCTACAATGTCTTGAACTCGAGTCCGCCGCCGACACTTTCTGTTAGTCAGCGTCCAGGCGGAGGTGGCAGACGTGTCGCCGGCGCGACCCTGAATGCGGCTCTTCGTGTTGGAGTGCGCGCCGCACTTTCCGGAACCGGCTTGCATTGCCCTGCATGCCACTTCCTTAGATTCTAGGAGTTTAGTGTGAGCAGCGCTATTTACTTTCGCGCAGTCTCGATGGTTTTGCTTGTACTTGGGTTTTCTTTTGTCGTTCTAAACCGAGCCGCTGCTTCTGAAGAATTGTTTTCGCATGCGAAAGCGATTCAGGCACGGCCCGCAACTTCAGCTGCTCGTCTGCGTTTGAAAACAGCTTCGGGTTTGGAACGATCTGCAATGCGAATAGACCGACCGGTCAGTTGTGATTCAAGAGGAGACTCTGCCGATGCGAAAGAAAGCTCGTTCGCGAAAACGGGCCGAACCTCTTCCGCGACATGTGATAGAAACGCCGACACCGGCGGGGGGCCAGGAGCCGCCCAGCCTGAGTGCTGCAGTTCATCAGGATCAGGCCCGGATGGTCCGACGGAGGCCCTGGTAGCGAATGCAAACGACTATTTTTCGTACCGGCTCGCCAGTCCGCAGGAGCACTTCGACATGTGGCTAAAGCTGAATCTGTATCCTGCCCTTTGCCATACCGTCCTGTGCCGCCGCCAGTGCGCGCTCAATGGATACGAGTCGTGCAATGCCCTGGGCGTCAAGCGAAGCATCCTCAGCGATGCCGTCCAAAATCGCTCAAGCTGCGATTCCGGTGGCTGTGGAGCTGACCGTTGACCTTGCAAAGGTCCTGTGCTCTCAAGGAGCTGCTGAATTTCTCATCGCGCAAATTAGGCACTGTATGTGGTGCCGAGCTTTTTAAGCAGAACGGACAGGCTTGACTCTTGTAAGGTCGAGCGTTAGCTCATTGTTGTCCATTCTTTGTTCTGCCATCTTTACGAGTTCCGTCGCCGAAACATCCAGAGCTGCTGCGAGTCGAAACATATTTTTTACTGATAGGTTTCTCGCGCCGCGCTCAAGATCTCCAATATAGGAGCGATGCAACCCGCTTCGTCTGGAGAGTTCGCTCTGAGAGAGATTTCTTTTTTTTCGACAGTCTCTGATGACCTCGCACAGAGCTAGTACGAGCGTCTCATATTCCGAATTTTCCACGCATCTATCCCCAACAAAACCTCTATCTCGATCTAATCATCGGTGAAAGTAATACATAACCCCCATTAGGGTTAAACCCAAGTATCACTCAAAAGAGTGACTATAAAATAACATCGAGATACCTTTTTCGACTATCAAATCAATGTACACCAACTCCACCCGCGTTTTGCCGGGTTTGTGTGACATCCAAGAAAGTTTTCTCTAAGTATTTAGGAACTCTGATTTGGAAGATGCGTCAAAAGCTTTAGTTGCGGTCGAATTCCGTTGTGAGCGGCTTGCGATGCACGCTTGGAAAATTATCGATGTGGCAAAATTATTAGACACATTTGAAGGTTTGAAGTACCAACTTGGCATGAGACGAGGAATCCGGAGGCAGAAAAATGCAATACAGTTACGTCGACAACGAAAGAAAATCCAGCTTACTAGCATTTATTTTGATCTTCTCAATCGTGTTTGGAGCAGGGTTTGGCGTTTTATGCATGACACAGAGCAATGAGATCAAAAATGAAACCGCGCATCCATTGATGAAACATGGTCCTGCCATGACCAACGGCTAGAACCGCAGTGCAGGCTGAAGGACATCAGCGGAAAGAGGACTGTAATTTAAAGATCATAATGGTGAATTTCTGGTGAATGCCCGAAGGCAAAAAATCATTCCGGTGACTTCTCACTCCGGCTGCGCTTTTGACCTTCAATCTCTGTCCAGGTTCCGAACCATCGGATTATGGTGCCATACTGATCGCGTTGGGCGACCGCGCGGGCAAGGTGCCAGAGATACCCCTGACTGGAAGCGTTTGTGACGCCGACCGCTCGTTTTAAACGGAACTCAATTTCAAACGTGTCTCCGGTTTTTAAAACCTCTTGCAGCTGCTTCATGTATGGAGCCCGGTCTTGCGGGTGGACAAGTAATGACCAGGCATCCGTCTGGCTCTGCTCCGGTGTCAAGCCGCTGTATTCAAAGAAGCGGTGATTCCAGTGCAGAACAGAGCCATCAGGATCAGTGGAGAAGACGATATGAGGTATCGCATCGGACAACGTCCGCAATTGCTCCTCACTTGCTGCCAGATGCTCTTGAGCGAGCTTCTGCTGGTGGATATTAACCGTGGTACCAAACCACTTTGTAGAATTGGTGTCAGGGTCGTGAAATGGAATGCTGTGCATCAGGTGCCAGTAGTATTCGCCCTTTAGATTTTTGCAGCGCAACTCCATCGAAAATGATTGGTTTTGCAGAGCGGCCTCATTGCCTCGTTCGAGAGCCTCTTGCAGATCATCCGGATGGAGGACATTGACCCAAGCCCAGCCGTCGTCAACCTGACGGCCAAGTCCGGTGAACTCGTAAAATCTGTTATTTGCATGAGTCGCTCTGCCTTCGCTGTCTGAAATCCAGACCATATGCGGCATCGCTTCCATCAGCATGAGAACTTGCCGCTGTAGTTTCAAGTCCAGTGACAAGATCTCGGTCTCTGGCAGGACTGGGACCGCTGGTGGTGCGGACTTACCGCCCGTCTGAGCCAGTTTGAGCCGATCCAATTCCAACTCGAGGAGTCGAATCTGATCTGATATTTCGTTTGAAGCAAGTTCGGATCCGCTTTTGAAGTCGGATTGATTTTGTTGACGCGCCATTTAATTGGGATACCGTGATTTCAGCAGATTGAGTGCGTTTTTGAGATTGTCAAGAATAGCACAAGAATTTCCGTATATAGAGGTCAGTGGAAAAGATGTGCCATGTTTTATTGGAGCTTCCGGACCGTACCGTATCTTCTCCTGAGGCTAGTTCAGGGTTTTTCCGGTTTTGGGGAATTAATTTCGTTTGTAAGCTATTGTCATGAGAACTCCCAGTCAGCGCCTCGTCTAGCCAGCGGGGCGCTAACTGTTTGCTGTATCCGATAGCGCGTGTCACTTCAATTAGCCGCAATCTCTCTGGGTTTCGACCGAAAGGCGTAAACATGGTGCACTTCATTGCTGCTGCGATTTTAGCCTTCGTGCCCCGCCTTCCGGCTGAGACCGCCGGTGAGAACTCTAATTCGGAAAGTTCTGAAATTTTGATGTTTCCTTTACGCACGTCCCGATTAGATTGGGAGAGTACTTGATGCGGGAGGTTGATCGATATGGAGATGCTCATCTATTTCAAAAGCCTTGGTCGTTATTTCTGTGAATCGCCGGCGCACGTTCGCGAAGAACTCGTTAGCGAACTCCGCGATAGACTGCACAAGAGCAAGGAAAAGGGCACTGCATGTTCAGTCCAACTTGCGGACGTGATCGAAGATTCCGATGAGAAGATCAATAAGCTTGCAAGATTGATAGTGCGAGATCCAGACGCTCCATCCGCTCTGTTAAACCGTTTAGCTGGCTCTGCCGATAAAGAAGTTCTTGAACGAATCGCAGAACATCCAAGAGCCAGCGGATTCACTCTGGCAGAGCTCGCCCGTTCAAGCCATTTTGAAGTGCGCATGGCAGTGGCGGAAAATGCGAACACTCCTACCAACATTCTCCATGAGCTCGTGGAGGACGAGCATTGCGATGTCCGATATCGTCTGGCCGAAAGTCCACACGTTTGCGTATCGGTTTTACTTCGATTAGAGGAGGACGAAAATCCGTTCGTTAGTATGAGAGCGGCAATGACGCTCGAACGACTCGACTTTGGTTATCGCTCGTTCTATGCGGCGTAGTCAGGTCAATCGTGCTCGCTAACCAGGAGGTGATGCTTATCGAGTGATATAGTTGGTCGTGTGCAAATGTTATATGGGCTGGTAAGTTTTCCAAAAAAGGTCCTTACGTGAAAGGGATCGAAGAGCCGAAAAACATGACACCAAGCAAAGCTGAACAATCTCTGACTGGAAGTGGCAAGGGCTTCCAAACGGTAGGTGGGGTTCTGAGCGTGCTTGGTGTTGTGCTGATTACTACTGGTGCTGCGTTTCTTCTTCAAACAATCGATAGTTCACTGTCGCGTCCGATTCACTCTGCTAACCTGGTGATGCCCTATCTTATGGGAATCGTATGGAGTGCGCTTCGCTTTGATCGCAGCCGGGCGATTTTGGCGGTGGTACTGAATGTGATATCGTTCTGTCTCGTGTATATCCGGCCAATTTCGATGCAGCAGCCAGATGACCTGGACTACATTTTAATACTGGTAGTATTTCTGGTGGTGGCAATATTGATAAACGAGCTTTCGTTCAAAGCTCGACGACAAGCGATTCTTCTTCGAGACACGGAAGCGCAAATTGATAACGAACGTATGAAGAACACGCTATTGCGCTCGGTGTCGCATGACTTGCGTAGCCCGTTGTCAACCATCATGGGAGCGGCGAGTAGTCTGCTCGATGCCAGCGGGCAGGCGGTCTCCGAAGAGGACCGCACAGAACTGGCATTATCGATTTGTCGCGAGAGCAAACGCCTCGATCGGCAGGTTGCTAACTTGCTGGAGATGACGAGCCTGGAGTCCGGCGGTTTGGTTTTAAATAAAGAATGGTATTCGTTGGATGAAATATTGGGCAATGCGCTGACCTCGCTGGAAAGTTCCTTGACCGAAAAAGAGATTGATATCCGAATTCCGCAGGACATTCCTCTCCTTTACGTTGATGGACTGTTGATTGAAAAGGTGTTTATCAATCTTATCGAAAACTGCATCAAATATGCATCCACTGAAAGTTATAGAATTCAGGTTGCGAAATTGGATGGAATCGCCGAGGTGGAAGTTTTTAATTTTGGCAATCCGATAGAGCCTGGGGAGGAGCAAAAGATTTTTGAGAAGTTTTATCGAAGTGGTTCAGCGATTAGCGAAAGCGAAGGAGCCGGTCTCGGGCTTGCTATTTGCCAGTCGATAATCGAGCTGCATGGAGGAAAGATATTTGTTGTTCCGGGATTGAAAGATGGAGTATCGATCAAGTTTCAGCTGCCGCTTTCAAGCGAGACTCCTCAACTCGAAATTGAAGCGCAATAACGGAGATGAGCAAGCTAGGAGCATATTGTGCAGGTTTGGAAGCAGGGAAGAAGCAGGGTGATTTTTGTCGAGCATGAATGACGGACCAACAATATTGATCGTTGAAGATGAGCCTGAAATCAGGCGTTTCTTGCGTATCTCGCTGGTGAACCACGGATACCAGTTGTTTGAGACGCCAAAAGGTGAAGAGGGTTTGACTCTTCTTGCCGAGAAAAAGCCTGACCTTGTGATTCTGGATCTCGGATTGCCCGATCTCGATGGTGTCACATTTACTCAAAGAGCCCGCGAGTGGACGCAGGTACCAATTATAGTATTGTCCGCGCGCAGCATGGAGAAAGATAAGATTGAAGCGCTAGAGGCTGGAGCGGATGATTACGTCACAAAACCTTTTGGAATTCTCGAATTGCTAGCGCGCATAAAAGTTGCGTTTAGACATCGGGAAAAGAATACTGCGACGGAAGAGCCCGTGTTTGTTTCCGGGGAATTGCAAGTGGACCTTGCAAAACGAACCGTCCATTTGAAAGGCGAAGAAGTTCACCTCACGCCGATTGAGCATCAGATTTTAAACATGCTCGTGAAAAATGCCGATCGGGTGGTTACACAGCAGGTCTTGCTACGCGAAATCTGGGGACCGGGACATGCGAAACAGGGCCATTATCTGCGCGTTTACCTGGGCCAACTGCGACAAAAGTTAGAAGAACAGCCAGCGCGGCCAAAATATCTGATCACCGAACCTGGTGTGGGTTACCGGCTTCGCGTGGTCGAAAATGACAAAAAATCTTGATGTCGGACTAATTCTGCAAGAGTTTTGGGCATAACTTATTTGTTTATCTAAGGGTTTGAAACCAGAGGCAAGTTTGGCCGAAGAACTCCGTCCGTCAAACACAAATCGTATTTCTGTTCTCATCGTCGAAGATCAGGAGATTATGCGGTTTAGCTTGAAGAAGGCCCTTGAGAAATTCGAGAACCTCGCGGTTCTTGGAGAGGCTGCTGATGGTCTTGATGCCGTGGAAAAGGCGAGAAGCTTGAATCCTCTGGTTGTGATCATGGATATTGGCTTGCCCGAATTGAACGGTATCGATGCCACTAGAATAATAAAAAGTGAGTTGCCCGAAACGCGAGTAGTAATGCTGACGTCTTTCGACGACGAGCAGCGCACCTTTGCCTCTCTTGCGGCGGGCGCAGATGCGTATTGCTGCAAGTCGATTCAGACTCCTGAATTAGTTAGCGTGATCCAGAAAGTGTTTGATGGTTGTGGATGGCTCGATTCGACTGTGGCTCGTCATGTCGTAAAGGTTTACGAAACTGCAGAAGCAAATGAGAATGAAGAGAGCGTTGAAATCTCCGCTGTTGAAGATGTCGAAGATGACGGCGCCCTATCCATACTGAGTTCGAGAGAACTACAGATATTGAAATCCATCATGCATGGTCAGGATGAGGACGAGATCGCTATGCGAATGGCAGTCAACGTTGATTCCGTTCGCACAAGCGTTCGAAAAATATTGAATAAATTGGCCGGTGATGAACGAACGCATAGTTATCTGGCGTATCTTCAGCCCGGAATGGCATAGTAAAAGGCGGAAGCCTTGCAACTTCCGCCTAACTTCAGAACATTGAGAAAAACTTTGCTGGCTAGATATTCGACGCGGTAATGTTGTCCGCGTTGATTAAGTCGCCATCGACGTTCAACTGAGCGCCACCAGATTCGGTGCTGCCGATCCTCTCACCGGTTTGTTCGCTCGCTCGCGGAAAACCTTTGTGGTGTACTTTCCGTCCATGGTGTGAACGACCTTTGCCTCCGGGTCTCAGGCTCTTATAACGCATGATCTTGCGCTGATCCGGTGTAAGTTCTTGTTGAAAGTCCAGTTTGTAGGCGACAGCCACATTGGCAAGTTCGGTATGTAGCGAATTGATTTTGTCTTGCGCTGCTTGTACTGCTTTTCGATCGATTGTTTCCTGAGTGAGCAGATCTTTCAAGAGTCGCTTCTGCTCAGCAAGAGCCAGTTTTTTTGGACCCGCTTCCGAGAGCAATTTGTTTTTCAGCTCGTAGAATTTTTCTTTCTGCTGATCGGTAAATTGCATTCGTGCCCTTGCGGCACCTTCACCAGAAATGACGTTAGCACTGACCCCTTCAATTATTGGGACGGTAGCTGCGATTTCGGTAACAGCGGTGTCTTCAGCAAATGCCGGTGCAAAAGATTGGGCGACAAAACCCAGGGCGAACAAAGCTACAGCAAATCTCATTGCGTATCTCCTTAACTTGGATAGATTATTGATTCTCGGTGGCGGATGAAACTCGCATCGCCCTCTATTGGTAATTACGTAATTTCGACCCAAAAAGTTCAATTTTTTGAAAAAATTTTTTGAAGAAATTTCAAATGCTTGCTCCGAGCCCATTTTAAACACTGAGCATGGTCTAGACGGACCCTGTCAATCAGAGAGCGACGGAATTGGCGAAAACCGTCGCACTCTCATTGACGGAGCCTGGTCTAGACGCGCCTGGTCTAGAGGCGTCTGGTCTAGACGCGACCTGTCAAAGACCGAGCGAATCCGCAAATCGAATCCTATCGATGTAGGACCTCTAGATGATGTATGACCTCTAGATGTATGACTTAATGCGAGAGAAGGTATGTCGAGAGCGTGCGAACGCCGAAACCTGTTCCGCCTTTATTCAGATCATTGGCGTTCTTGTCAGACCACGCCACACCCGCGATATCGAGGTGCGCCCAGGGTTTGCCGTCAACGAACTCTTTGAGAAACATTCCGGCGCACGAACTACCAGCTTCACCGCGAGCTCCTGCATTGATCAAGTCTGCGACATCACTGTGCAGTGCTTGCTTGTATTCGTCAAACAGCGGAAGCTGCCAGAATTTCTCACCTGATTTTTCGCCTGAGTCCATAACGCGATCAATCAGATCTTGATCCGAACCCATGATTCCCGCGGCCACGCGACCGAGGGCTGTGACTACGGCACCGGTGAGAGTGGCAACGTCAATAAGCTCATCTGCTTTCTGACCAACCGCGTAAGTGAGCGCGTCGGCTAGCACAAGGCGGCCTTCCGCGTCGGTATTGTTGACCTCTACCGTTTTGCCGTTCATCGCGGTGATTACATCTCCGGGGTGGAGAGCTTTGCTTCCGGGCATGTTTTCAGTTGCTGCAACAACCGCCAGGACATTGACGTTAGGTTTCAACTCTCCGACGACCTTCATTGCGCCCAAGACGCATGCTGCTCCCGACATGTCGTACTTCATTCGCTCCATGCTTTGAGCCGGTTTTAACGACAGTCCGCCCGAATCGAATGTGATGCCTTTGCCGACGATCGCTACTGTTTTCTTCGACTTTGAGGCGGTGTATTTCATGACGATGAACTTCGGAGGCTCCGCCGCTCCCCGCGCCACGCCAAGGAAGCATCCCATGCCGAGCTTCTCCGCCTGAGCTGCGTCAATAATTGTGCAAGACATTCCATATTGCTTCGCGATGTCTTTCGCTTCAATCGACAAGCGCGTGGGCGTCATGTAGATCGGTGGTTCGTTGATCAACATTCGGGCGAAGTTGGTGGCTTCCGATATCGCCTCTCCTTGATGAGCAGCCTTCGAGAATGCTTTGGACTCGAGAGTCACGCCGCCGATTGCCAGTGAAAGATGCGCTTTCTTGCTGGATTTTGCGGTTGCCGTTTTACTTGCCGACGATTTCTTTGCGGAGCCTGCTCCCTTTTCTTTTTCTTTGCCAGCCTTGTATTTGTCGAACTCGTATTTGCCGAGCGACCAGCCTTCAACTGCGGAACTGATTTGATGCTCGGCACCGCCTGTAGTGGCTGGAGAAGGGGACTTGCGCGCTTTCGACGCTGATGTTTTTGCTGTGCCTTCAGTTCTCAAAAACATCACGACCTTCATAGACCCGCCTGCAGACTTGAGCTTTCGAGCGACTGTGGCAGACGCTTTACGAATTACATTCGGCGTGAATTCTTCTTTTGGACCTAAACCGACAACAATCATTCTCGGTGCTGCGATATGGCCGAACGTCGGAATCGATACCAGGTCGGAAACTTTAGCTTTAAATCCTTCGCCTTCCAGATGCTCCGTGACAGCCTCTTGAATTGCCTGCGGGAACTTGGCATCGATCCCTTTCAACGCTTTTCCAGCGTCCTCACCCTTGAACAAGCCCACGACAACGATGTCTGCCTTGGTCTGTGATAGCGACGTTTTAACTAGCTCGAAATTCATACAAAGTTTCCTACCTGACGTAAATTGCTCTGACCGAACGAGCGCTAATTTTAGCGCACTTCAAGCCGGATCCGAGCATTGCAACCTAGCGTTTATTGAAGCTGTTCAGGAGCGGTGCGTGTCGATGATGCGCGTGACAATCTCATCGATGATGGCAGGATCGCTCTGACGGCGACAGTAGGCGAGATAGGCTTCCATCCAGCGTCGCAATTCAAGAAGCACGGCGGATACCGGCGCGCCGGTACGCTTAACCTGGCTCAAGTTTACCGACACGCGACCTTCATGGTCGATGTTGAAGCGATTCGACGCCGGTGAGTCGCCGTGCACATAGTGCAGGCTCGCTTCCAGGATACTGCGGTTGTCTTCTTTGCCGATCACATCCTGAATTTCAGCCGTAATCTTTTGGAAAACAGTGAGAGGTCTAAACAGACTCGCCTGTTGAATCGACACAAGTTTATTATCGATCAGCAATTGAATAGCCTTCATGATCATGTGACCCGGCCAGGATTCATGCGATCGAATCACTTCATCTATAGTCGACAGTCCGTCAATCAGTTGCACAAGGTCCAGAATATTTTTTTTATCGCGCTCGGACGGAGAGGTTTCGTCTATGTACAGAAGAGGGCGTTCGTTAGCCTTTGTCCAGAGGGTTTCAAAATTCCATACGCGTTCCAGTATGGTGTTTTTTCCGGAAGGTAAACCGCTGAGGATTTGATTTACTTGATCTTGCGCTAGTGCGGAGTCTAAAAGAATTTTGTCCAGTGATTGTGTAAAGGTGCATGAATCGTCAATTTCGGTTGATACTGCTTTATCTTTGAAGACGAAAATTCCTTCGGACCAATCCACAAGAAATTCAGTCATCGCATCGATGCCGACTAATTTGTTCATCTTCGCGTGGGTCGGTTTTCCAAGATTGAATGCGATTGTGCAAGATTTGTCGCGGTTTTCGACTGTGAGCAAACCGGTCTTTTTAGCAGTTGAAAGTGATTGCAATAGACCGGCCGTGTCTATCGCTCCGAGACTTCCGATCATCGAGTCGCGCATGGAGTCTGAATTGACAGCGCGCTCTTTACCATTGGAGTCCTTCATTCGATCGACGTTGTAGCCACCGTAGAGATACTGATCGTCGAGCAGAACTTCGAGTTCGCGCGTCGTCAGATAACCCTGACGCACAGCCAGCAAACCTAAATATGTCTTCTGCTGTTTACCCCAGCCTTCCTCTTGCTGCAGTTCAAGCAACTCCTGCAATTCGTTTTCCGTCAATATTCCAGCTGCCACCATATATCGACCGAGGCGAAACTTTTTGCGATTGTGGTAGCAATTGGATAGAAACTGAACTCGCGCAAAAATGGGATAGATAAAGCGTTGTGACTCCATCTCTTGAAGAATTCGCAGGGTCTCATCGGCGGGCAATTGATTACGCGCCTCCAGTGTGCGAACGATCGACTCCACCGAAGAGTAATCATCAACCAATTGCAAGACCCAGTTCTGCGGCGCGGGAAGCGAGAAGTCGCCTTTGATGGCTTTACCTTCTTCGCGCACGACTGGAACAGAGTTGTAGAGAATGTGTGTTGCAAGCGTGCTGCCACCACCGCGAAGTCGTCGGCGATCGATACCGGAGACTGTTGCGCAAACGTAGTCAGCAAGAAGCGGATGGCGAGCGAAGATTCCGAAAGGGCTGTCATAGACGTTGAGTGTCAAGCCACCTGATGAGTCGTCCTTTGACAGTGTGATAGCACCATCCGCTTTGACGAAAAGCAGAACGCCGGACGGTTTCAACAGACGTTTGGCGTACTGGGCAAATTTTGCCAGGGCATCAAGCGGCAGCGAGAAGCCGGTCTGCATGAGATCGATGATTAAGCCGTCGACTGTCTTACCCGCCTCAACCAGCCTGTCGAGCTGCGCGAAGAGGTTTTCTCGATATGAATACGTCAAAAATGTCTGGGCGGCGCCGAAGTAACCTCTCTCATCGAGGGTCAAATCGCGGTCCGTTTCCAGCTTGCGTCCCTGCAAGTCGTTGTTTGGTGGAGGACGACGCAACTTTTGAAACCTTTCCGTGTTGATCTGTTCAATAATATTCCCATTTCGAGTAGTGTTCCAGATCATATATTTGGATCTGGTTCTTATCTAAATGTAGAACAAAGCATCTTTTCTGTTTAAAGCGTTTGAAACCGCTTCTAGTGCTCCGCCTTCGGCGCTGTGGAAGGAGTCGCCGGCGCTGCTGTTCCATCTGCTGCTGCTGGAGGCGCTACTGGTGCGCCGATCGTGGTACCGGCGAGGTTGCGGGCGAGATTATCCGGCGGCGCTATAAAAATAGCCTTGATCAGTATGTCTTTTTTGACCTTGCCGACATCGAAAATCAGGTCGTACTTAGTTCCTGTGACCAGTCGATAGCGGGCGTACGCATTTGGCGGCTGTGTCATAGCAACGAGTTTGTAAGGGTCTCCGTTTTTACCGATCAAGCCGGCGTACTTCATGTTGTTAATCAAAAGCGGGTCGGCGACCCATGCTTTGGCTAGATCCATGCGATTGGTCCGCACGCATTGCACAAAATAGGACACCACCGAAAGCGGAACGTCTTTGCCGGGGCTACCAGCCAGCTGGAAGTGACCGCCGTTGAATTTCAAGACGATCTGATAGGAAGTCGACTTGGGCCGCGGCAGCGTGTTGCCATTGGCATTCTCGCTTGGCGGCGCGGAATTTTGCGATGAAACCGACAACACCAAGTCGTTGCCAGAGAAGCTTGCCTGACCGGATAAGGACTGCATAAAGTGTGATGGGATCTGGGAGAACGGCTCGCTGGTCGCCACCCATGCTCCGGCAACCGGTTTGAAAGCGCCCAGGTAAACCAGACCCGAAACTCGGTCGAGTCCTGCCACGCAGAGCATGCTGGGCCCTTCGACCTTCACCGTCTTTTGCACGACTTTATGTCTGCCAACTTTCATCGGTTTCGTGGTTGTCGTGAATGACCTGATGATTTTTGCGGCTGTGACGTTGGCTGTTTCCGGAACCGGTACGATTGAAACTCTCGCGCCTGTTGTGCCTTCCGGTGTAGTCGAGCCCGCCGACTGAATGACCAGGCTGTGATTGTGTTGTGAGCCGGGGAACGTCCAGACTCTTGCGCCGCCAGCGTCCAGGACTCGGGCTTGCATGTCCTTGAGTGCTTTGTTTTGCCCGATAACCGCTGTTGAAGGCGCCTTAAGGGTGCGGACATCAGTCAGGTAGATTCGAAGAGTTTCGAGAAACTCGCGCCAGGTACTGTCGTCCGGCGACATTTTGTAGTTTTGACCCTTCTGGTTAAGGGCCTGCGAAGTGAGGCTCACGACGGGCGCTGCCGCTTCGTTTGGGGCGCCTGATGGTGGTGCGGCGGGCGTTGTTTGAGCCGCCGCTCCCGCTTTCATTGCAGTTAGAGAAAACGCAATCGACAGGGCTAGTGAAACGGAAAATCGGTTTGGTTTCGAAACTGTCATAAACGCCGTCACTGGCTGCCTCTCTCGATCACGGTGAACTACGCCGTTCATGTTAACAGGTTGGTAAAGTTGCGACTCTAAAAAACAAAATATCCGAACCGCCAATCTGGTGGTTTTCAAGGGCGTGTTTGTCCCATATAAACAAGGTCGCCGTGGGAATTCCACCATTGGCGGAAACCCTCACAAAGGCTAAATTTAGTGCAGATTCTCAAGGAATTGCAGGTAACGCGGTTTTATGACATTCAGACCAACAGATTCCGCAATGAGCCCGGTAACAGATGCCGGCTCTTCCGCATTGTCGGGGTCCCCTGAACTCTCGCAAGCCAGTCTCTCAAACGTTTCGGGGGCCGATTTCGCCAGAGCCAACCAGTTCTTCCAACCGGCTGATGGCGGCGTCGCCAGTCAGTCTCTTTCCGGATTGGATATACAGGGTATCGCTGCACCTCCGGCGCCGATGGCAGGCACCGAAGCAATGGCGATGATGCCGCCTACCGGTGGGCTCGAAGCGACCGCTCTCACAGCTGCTCCCGGTGCAGAACCAATCTCCCCCTTGATTCAGATGATTTTGAAGATGCCCGGTGCTATGGGTTTCGTAAGTTCTATTTTCGACTTCTTCGCAGCATTCTTTAATCCGACCACCTGGTTCGATTTGCTCAGCCCGGCGATGTGGGCCCAACATGCGGCAGCCGCCTTCTCGTCCACGGCAGCTCACATGCCCACAATCAGCATGATGTCCATGCTCCCGGCAAATGCTCCGATTCTTTCGTCATTAACCAACTTCGCTCAGCCGATGTTCGGGTCAGACCTGCTTTCGGCAAAACTGAATTTATCGCTCGGCAATCAATATAGTACGCTCGCCAAGTCAGGCGTCGATGCTATGCAAACCAATTCGCTCAACGTTGGTGGTGAGTTGACGCCGCAAACCGCGGTTTATGAAACAGGTGCCGGAGCCGGCGCCGTTCCTACTGATGTGCCAGCTGGTCATCTGTCGGGTCCGAGCCTCACAGACGTCGGTTCTGCGAATCACGTCGCGACCAACACCAGATTGTTCTCCGATCGACTCGCTGGTGGCGGTTCATTTAATAGTATGAATCTGGCGACCAAGTCTCCGCTCGGAACGACCGGTGCAAGTACTGTCGCCAACAACTCGATGTCACACGGCTTGAGCCCGTTGTCGCAAGGACATGCCTACAGCCAGCCCGGAAGCTTCCTTAATAATGCTCGTTTCGAAGGCGCTCCTCAATTGGCTAACAATTTGAAGACTTCCTTCGCACCGAATGCCGGTCACGACGTCGGCTACAGCATGAATGGCGGTATGGGTCAGGATGTCGGTTACGGCGGAATGAACTCGATGCCCAACACGGACGCATCGGGAGCTACCTACGGTCCTTCCGGTTATGTCGGCAACAACGATAATTTGATCGCGATGGATCAGCCCACTCAATCTTTCAAACCAACTTTGAGCGGCGCCGATTCCAGTCAATTCCGTCAAGCCTCCATGTCCGGTGGTGATGTTACCGGTCTGAAGGCTAAACAGCTCAGCCTCGATTCGCTCGATGCACCTAAGTCGGCCGCTACCAACACCGCCCACGGTGCAAGTGGAAAGCTGGCGAGCGCATCGTCGCAGAAAGTTTCAAATCTTGGTTCTAATAAACCGGCTGGAGATGCAGCTCCGAAAGTTTCTCATGAAGCCGCCAAACATGCAGCGCCGAAACACGTTGAAGCCAAGCATGTCGCTGAAGCTCCGAAGCAATCAGTGCCAAAACATGTTGAAACGCCCAGACAGATTGCAAAAGCAGAGCCTACTAACGAAGCGGTCGCTCAACAGCCTGAGCAAGTCGATCCGAATGCGGTCGGTCAAGACGGCACCATCGCTGATGGCACACAAATTGCCACTATCGATTCGACGGCAGCGACTCAGTATGTAGTTCAAAAAGGTGACAGTCTCTGGAACATCGCTAAAGATCAGCTTGGTGGCGGAGCCAAGTGGCAAGAGATCTATCAGTTGAACCAAAACCTGATCGGTCAAAATCCTGACTTGATTTATCCAGGCACCACACTTCAACTGCCGGGCGGCGGTTCTGAAATCGCCAACGCTGGTACGACTTCATTGACCAACTACACGGTTAAACCAGGTGATAACCTCTGGGACATCTCGCACGATATGCTCGGCGAAGGCAAAAACTGGGGTGACATCTACAATCTGAACAAAGATGTGATCGGCGCTAACCCGAGCTTGATTCATCCCGGTCAGCAGTTGCAAATCCCTACTGGCGGTTCGGCTGCTGGTTCGGTGGCTTCCAACTCGATTGCTCCAGCGGCTCCGTCCGTTGACCCGAGCGCTATGGCTGCTCCATCGGCTCAAGCTGCTCAACCGGTTTCGGCTGATATGAGCGGGGCTATGAATGCTGAACCTATTAAGAGTATGCAGGGCACCGAATATAGTGCTGCCGGAGCCGAGCATTTTGCTCCTCAACAAATCGCTCCGGAATCTATATCAAGCTATCCGGATTCTCAAACTCTTGGACAGATGAATGCAAATTCTTCGGCCGCTTTCGAACAACCGATTGCGCAAACCAAGGGACTGCCCGTAATTCCTGCTAACTCGACGCCAATCGAAGCTGGTCCTGGAGCCGCTTATGCCGCGACACCTCAAACGGCAATTGATGCTGGATCCATGACTCACAATGTTGCGACTGCAAATGATGCAGCAGCAACTGCTAATTCGATGGCTGGCAAGAGCCCGGTTGTAGCGGGTGGTGTGTTCTCCAACCTGAAAGCAGTTTTCGGTAAACCAACTAAGTAACTAGAGCCTATTTTGCAACGACGCAACCGGTTGCTTCCAGCAACGCGTTTGCAGCTAGTTTCCCGACTTGGTTGGCGGCAAGTGGACTGTCACCTGTAATCAGTTTTCTATCGACGAAACACTTTCCAGTGACATCGTCGTTCAAAATTTCGACGCCAAGTTCTGTCAGTTTTGTACTTTTCGAAAACGCTCTTCACAGCTTCGTCTTCGGAGGGAAACGCCCACCATTCAAACTTTACCGGGTTGCCTGAGAGTGTGGCTATCTCGATTTCGAATCCAGCTTTATCCATGTGATACATCGGTAAAAGCGTCTCTACAGGATGGTTGCCAGTTGAAAACATCTTGCCGTTTTTCATAAGCAAGTAGCGTTCATCGGTCGCGATCATCAGGACCTTTTTCTTGCCGTCCTTATTTGGATTTTTATATTCGGTTCCATCAAAGTCTGTTTTTGAAGACGTGAATTGGCTGAGAGAGTAAGGCGATGGAAAGTACGCGTCATCCTCTGTTTTATCGACTGATGGTTTCCGATCATCCGAATCGTTCATGCCAATTGTCCTCGTTCCAGCTTGCCGTTGGGAAGTCTATCATGGCTCGCGAACGGAGACCTTAATCCGGCGCGACTGCGGCCAGTGCGTAAACGGCGTCGCTGACATCTTTAATAGAGGCGAGCAATCCGGGCTTTGCACTCGCTCTAACTTCATTGATTCCAAAGCTGGGCCAAAAAATATCGTTTTCAACCACGGCGGGTATCATCCAAAACGGCTTGTTGTGTGCTCGGCAAAGTTGAGCGAGTTCACCAGTGGCTTTACCGCTTATAGACTGGCTGTCGAGGCTGCCTTCGGCACTTATAACCACATCTGCGCTTGCGATTTTGGAATCCAGTTCGAGCAAACCGGCGATCCATTGAAAGCCCGGAATTATCTCGGCATCAAGTCCAATAGCCAATCCGAAGGGAACGCCGCCAGCGGCACCGGCACCAGATAATTCGCGAGCCATTTTGCCTGTGTGAGATTCTAAAACGTCTGCGAAATTGCAGAGACCATGTTCCAGCGTTTCAACATCAGCCGGTGTTGCCCCTTTCTGAGGGGCGAAAACCGCCGCAGCTCCTTCCGGTCCCAACAAAGGATTGATTACGTCGGTGGCGATTCTTAATCGAACATCGCGTTTCCATACCTTTAACGCAGACAGGTCCACTGACTTGATGTCAATTAGGCTCCTACCGCCTGGTTTAACTGCGTTTCCCTCAGCGTCGAAGAACCGCGCGCCGAGTGCGTGCAAAATCCCGGTGCCACCATCTGTGGAGGCACTGCCGCCGACTGCCAGAACGATATTGCGATGCCCGCGTTCGCGCAAATAGTTCAGAACTTCTCCGGCACCGACTGTAGTTGCGTCAAGTGGTGCCAGAGATTGAGGCGCTATGTAAGCCAATCCGCATGCTGATGCCAGCTCCGCGACTGCAAGCGATTTAGACACGCGATCATCCGGATGTAAAAAAGAAAAATCGTCATCTGCTTCCGGTGCATTTTTTATCTCCAACCAGTTGGCCGTGACAGATTGCCCGGTTGGACCGTGGACATCAATTGCCTGAATCTCACCACCGGTGCCGATGCTCAGCGCTTCAATCGTTCCATCTCCGCCGTCAGCGATTGGGGCAAGAACTACCTCGCTGTTTGGATCAAAACGTTTGATACCATCGCTGATGGCGTTCGCAATTTGAGTTGGCGAAAACGAACCTTTGTAAGCTGATGGAGTTACTAAATATCTCAAGGCTCTAATCTGTATATTTGCGTTTGAATTGTCAAAAGCTTGGCTTGCTTTGCGAATTCATACTATACAGTGCGGCGTCGAAAATTACATTCAGATGCCGAATCGTCTCTCCATCTCCTGGCGCGCCTGGCGGTTTTCGGCATTATCCTGAACGATTTTGCCATTGATGCCTCTTATCATTTTACCCTCACCAAAAACCTTGTTAATTTTCGTTTGGTCCCAATCGCGAACTGCTTTATAAACTTCCGGCGCGCGTCTAGCCAGATCTGCCGGATCGTGACGAAGCAACGAGGCCGCCTCAGCGTGACTTTCGTAGGGACTGGAGTTATACTCGCTCGCCTGCTTGACCTTGGCTCGCTCCGCCATTTCCGAACCATTGATGGTGTGCTTTTCGCCTTTCTGGAGTTTCGTACCGTCAACCCAGACCCAACTAGTTGACGGTCCACCTTCATGGTCGTGGTTGCCGCGTGAAGTGGGGCTCCACATGCCACCATTTTTGTCCAACATCACGGAACCAAACTTTTGATGATATTTCCAACCAAATGCTTCTCTGAGGTGTTCGATTTCCGGACCCGGATTTTTGCCGCGCCAATCGTCGGAGCTCATTTTGCTTTGTTCGTGATGAACCAACTCATGCAGTCCGACTCCTTTGAGCCCGAGCCAGCCCTCGGGATTGATACGTGAGTTCTGGAAAATGCCGAGAGCGTCATCTGCATATACTCCGAAACCCTCACCATGGGTGCCTTTAGCATCCGGACCGAAAAATGAAATTTTCAATGGCTTGCGGTCTTTGTCTCCGTCTTTACCGCTCAACATATCCATTTGTTTGGACCGATCCAAAGTGTCATCGAGGGCTCGCAGTTCTCTTGCCGCTGGTTGAACGGTGGCGCCTTCTTCTAGTCTTTCACCTGGCTGAGAAATTTCGACACCATACTTTCGACTTATTTCTTGTTGAAGTTTTTTAGCCTCACTTAACTCTTTCGATTCTGTCTTTTCAGTCACTTTGCCGGTTCGATCTCTGAAGGTGTACTCGCCGTTGGCGTCTATGGATGGAGAACCGCTTCTGGTTGCTCCGGTCTCGTTGCGCCAGTTCTTTCCGTCGCTACTGGTCCAGGTTCCGGTTCTGTCTTCGATTTGAGTGGCAATTCCACTAGAGTTTCTTTCTAACGAGACTCTTTGACCGTCTGAGCTTTCGATTTCCGTGCGAGAGTTTCCGTTTCTAAAATGTGTTTGAGTAGTTCCAAAGTCTGAGTTTTTAAAACTGAAATTGCCTTCGACATCGATGGTCGGGGTTCCACGCATAAACCGCGGTTGGTCCTTGTCGCCTGTGTTGACGAAGGTTTCTCCATCGTTTTGTGCTCTCCAGGTCCCACTTCTGTCCGTGAACTCTGTCGGTTTGCCGTCTGCGTCCCTGGTGACAGAGAATTCAGTATTACCAACTTTTGTTCGTTCGATTGACCTGTCTAGCGTAGTATCGCGAGTGGTGGCAGCCAGCGCGCTCTGGTCGAATGGTTTGCCGGTCCGCTTGTCACCGCGGGCGACATCATGCTGCTCTTCCTGCTTCGCCGTCGGAGTATCACCGGTCGCACTTAACTGCTGGTCCGCTCCATCAATCAGGGTGAACTCGCTGCTCGCGAATTCTCTGGGCATCGCTGTCGCTGACTTATTGTTCAGTTCTTTAATGATGTTGAGGTTCTCTTGCGGGCGCTCGCCTGTCAGGCTGAGTTCCTTAGTCGATTCAACTTGGTTGCGTTCGCCTAATTCGTCGCCTTGTTCCGGGCGGTCTGTCAGAACGGCAGCAGCGCCGGAAGGGCGGTCAACATCGCTGGCTGTGAGCCCGAAACCGTTGGTGTTAGCACCAAAAGCGCTCGATGTGCGTTCAAAACCGCTGGATGTGCGCTCAGCACTGCTCCCACTAGTGGTATCAGAAACTTCTCGATTCGCCATCAGGCTTGATGATAACTTTGGTAAGGATTTGGAACAGCTTGTAAAACGTACTCTGCCAACGTGAGCGCATTGTGACTGCCCTTTGTGTTTCCAAAAACCTTCAAATTTTGTGCTTGTAACAGCTTGATTCCGCAAGTTCGAGATGGGTTTATTGAAACATGCGCAGTGGAAGAAAAATAGGAGAGAAATAGAGCTGTTGACTCCTACCGGGGAGGGTATTTTGTCATGACCAAATCGCGTGAGATTGAGAAACTGATCGAGAACATGAAGGACGCTCTTAGTTCTAACGAGGAAGTTTCCAACCGTAAAAGTCCCGAGGAACTGCTTTACACGCGAGATAGTTTGAAGTCTTTCAAAACCAACCAAGCCTGGCCCGGGCGAAACTATATACTGGTCGGCAACTCGTACAACGTAGAGAAAAGAGTCATTGATACCAGTGGTGCCACCAGGAGAACCGCTTGCATCGCCGTGGTCTTGGAACGTGGTCGCAGCAATCGGCGATGTGTGAGCATAGAAGAGGCTCTAAAAGTGCCTGGTTTCGTCGAGTGTCTCAGCCGGTTCGAATATGAGTGGCTGAAGAAGCAGCCGCCTTCGACTCTATTAGGACCTGCATTCGATAATGACGGAAATCTGGTGCAGGAGTCTTTTGCTGTTTGGCGCCGAGAAGAGACTTATCGAACCCACTCTCGCAAGCCAGTCCTATCCGGCAGGTATCGCCGAACCTACTGAGTTTCTTTTGATTGAAAATCTGGTCTAAGCTTCGGCTTCGGAATTAGTGAATTGAATACCAGCTCTGTGTTTCGCCTTCATGGCTACCGGCTTTGGCTTCCTCACCGGCGCGAGGTTTTTCGATCTTTTCGACGCGCGTCTTGTGCCGGCCGCCTTCGAACGCTGTCGTAAACCATGCCTTGAGCATACTTTCGATTGCGTCGGGTGAGGTCGTTCTTGCGGAGAAGCAAATGACGTTAGAGTCATTGTGCTGCCTTGAAAGCTTTGCGGATTCTACATCGTGACAAAGTGCTGCACGCACTTTCCGCACTTTATTGGCGACGATTGAAACTCCGATGCCGGAGCCACAGCAGAGGATGCCGCGCTCACATTCTCCGGTCGATACGGCTTCTGCTACTTTGCGAGCGTAGTCGGGATAATCGCAAGAGTCCTTGGAGAACGTGCCGTAATCCACGAATTCTATGTTCTCATCAGTCAGAAATTTCTTGATCGCTTCTTTTGCCTCGAAGCCTGCGTGATCGCTGCCTATGCCTACCTTCTGAACCATTGCCAACTACTTCCTTTACTTGAACACTCAGGGATTCTAGCAGCAAGACCGGGTCTTGTCTGCACTGCAACCGAGCGCAGAGCGGCGTAAGGAGTAACGTCTCGCAGTGAAGCGTCTCGCGGTGAACTGGCATACCTCGCGGTAAAGCGGCACATCTCGCAGTAAAGTGCCACGCATCGCACGAAAGCGGCACACCTCGCAGTTAAGCGCCACGCCTGGGACCCGCTTCGAAGTCTGACCTTCTGGGCATATTCTGGGTATACTCGCTGTTTGCAAAGGTTCAAGAATCTAAGCCTATTCAGATTCTAAGCACGGAAAGAAAATGGACCAACAAGAGCATATTCTCAAAGCGCTGGAACGCAGTGCTGAAGAATCCTCCGGTGTACGTTCGGAGGCAACTTTGCAGACTGAAAAGACCAGGGCTAAACAGCAATCAGCGACCAATGCGAAGTTGAATTCCGGAACAATCAGTTCAAAATCTCAAACTGGAATTAGAGCGGACCTCGGCAAGAATGACCGGAGTAAATGCACTAACCTCGAAAAGAATTGCAACGGTGCGAACAAACCGGATAGCGAGAAGTCAAAGGACGAACTCATCGCAGAACTTACCTCGCTTCGCGCTCAACTTGCCGACGAACGACGCCGAAACAATAGTCCCTTCGCCTGTCCGCTTGACGGGGAGACACCGGTTGGTGCAAGGCGATTGCAGGATATGTTCCAACTAATTATCGATACTATCCCAATCAGCATCTGGTGGAAAGACCGAGATTCTCGTTTTCTCGGCTGTAATATGAAATTAGCTGAGGAGGCCGGTTTTAGCCATCCCTCAGAGATGCTCGGCAAAACCGATTACGATTGTCCCTGGAAGCCCGAAGAATCCGATTGGTTTGTGGAGTGGGATCGTAAGGTCATGGAGACGAACACGGCCCAGCACATAATCGAGCCGAAACTAAACGCCGATGGGAAACAAGCCTGGCTCGACACCACAAAGGTGCCACTACACGATTACGAAGGGAATGTGATTGGAACGCTTGGAACCTACGAAGACATAACGGAGCGGAAACAGGCAGAACTCGAGCTAACGCGTGCGCATGAGCAACTGGAAATCGCGCACGAGAATTTGCAAGCGGCCAATTCCATGCTTGAAGGGCGCGTTCTTGAGCGCACCCGGGAGCTTGAGGATAGAAACCGGCAGCTGAAGGAACTCTCTGATGAATTGATGCTGGCTCGAGATCAGGCGATGGAAGCGTCAAAGGCGAAATCGAGCTTCCTCGCTAACATGAGTCATGAAATAAGAACACCGTTAAACAGTGTCGTCGCGATTACCGAATTGCTTCTGAAGACAAACCTCAGCTCGGATCAGCTCGAATTTGCTGATATCATCAAGTCGTCTTCTAAAGCGCTTCTGGAGATCGTTCAAGATATTCTGGATTTCTCTAAGATTGAGGCTGGACGCGCCGAACTGGCGGACGAAGAGTTCGATTTGCGCTCGGTTGTCGATTCTGTTCGCAATGTTTTGGGTGCAAAAGCGGACGAAAAGCATCTCGTTTTATCGACTGCGATCAGCGGTCATTTGCCTGTTCCCCTCAGAGGAGATGCCGCGAGGATAAAGCAAATTCTGCTCAACCTGGTCGGAAATTCAATCAAATTTACGACTGACGGTCGAATAGAGCTGCACATAGATTCTCAGCCGAAGGAACACGGGCGCTGCGAGTTGCAGTTTACCGTCACCGACACCGGAATTGGCCTGGCTGAAGGGACCGCAGAGAAACTGTTCGAGCCCTTTATGCAAGCTGATGGCTCCATTACTCGCAGATTTGGTGGAACCGGTCTGGGGCTTTCGATCTGCCGCGAGTTAGTGCAGCTGATGGGCGGCGAAATCGGCGTGCGAAGCACCGAGGGTAGTGGCTCGCTCTTCTGGTTCAACATCGCACTTCAACATTCACCGGATGCGGTGATAGTCGATCCGACTTCCGACGCCACCGGAGTCAAAGGGGATTGGGAACTCGGGGCCTGGAAAAATGGTGATTGGCAGTCACCTTCAGCCAATCGAAATTTATCCACTACATCACAAGGGCAGGGAGTTGTTCTCGTTGCTGACGACAGTCCGCTCAATCGAAAAGTTACGCTGCTCGTAATGCAGCATTTAGGATTGCGCGCGGAAGCTGTATGCAACGGACAGGAGGCTGTAGAGGCGGTTCGAAAGAATAACTACGATCTTGTTTTGATGGATTGCCAGATGCCTGTAATGGACGGCTTCGAGGCCACTCGCCAGATTCGCGGTTCTGAGACCGACAACGTGAGAATTCCAATTATTGCACTCACTGCCCAAGCTATTGACGGTGACCGAGAGAGATGTCTGGATGCCGGCATGGATGATTACATCACCAAACCAATCACGCCCGCTCGCCTCGCGACTGTTCTAGCTCGCTGGCTGTCCCCGTCTCATCTGCAGCAGAACCATTGACGCAGCAAGCACCATATGTGATGCCTCTACAAGGGTATTTCAGACTTAAACAGCTCAAGATGAAGTAGGAGGCGACATCCCTTTGGAATTCTGCTTATGTCAGTTCGTGTGGCATTCGAGAAATTGGAGAGTGTCTCTGATAGTCGAAAAACTGCCATCTGTTCTCTCTGTGCCGTTTTCCGGATGTTCTTGAGAAAAAGGACATCCGGAAATTCTTCGAATGACGCTCGAAGTTACCTGTCCTGACGGAAAATGGGCGTTTCGAGGATAGGGGTTCGCTTCTAACGATATTCGATGTTTTGATTTTGCAATCGGAACGGATAACAGCTGAAAAGCCTCTCTGGACGGCTACTTTTTCAATAATTGAACTTTTTGCTTGATTCATCCGTCTCTAATAATAGACGAAGCTATCTAAGCAGAATCTCGGACAGGTATTCACCCCGGGAGGTTTTTTGCTGAACTAGTTGGTGTTTTTTGCCGAGCGAAAAGGAGAGTAGTTATGAAGTCAATTCGAAGTATTCAGGAATACGAGCAGGCGAAGAAGCAGATATTGCTGCTTCAGCAGCTCCGAAGGCACACTGAGAAGTTAACAACGGAATTTGGCATCGACGAGCCAGCGCACTACATCTTACATATAGATAGATCGATCCGGGATCTTGAGAATGTCATGCGTAGTTATGACGAGTGTAAGCGAAATGATCCAGGCGAGAGCCTACAGTTTTTTCACCAACTCCCAAGACGTCTCGTGAGCATCCGTATCTGGTTGGGATGGACGCAGGTCGAACTCGGCAAGCGTGCAGGACTTGATTCGAAACTCATCCACTGGTATGAGAAAAACAACTACGCTCGCGCGAATCTAGAGAAGGTTTCCCACATCGTAAAAGCTCTCGAGGAGGGGGTCTCCATCAAGAGAGAATTAGATAGCGCAAGAAAGAAAACGACAACAGTTCTGGTCCAAAGTCAGAAAGGTTCGATTGCCAACCCGCAGCGCATGCGGAATAGTCTGCATGTTGAACATGAGGTAAATGAACTTGACGCTCTGCTTGCCGAAGTTGAAAAGCTGAGGCTTGAGGATGACCCAATCTGTAGGGACGATGACCCAAGCGACAAGAACGAGTACCCAAGCGACAAGAACGAGTACCCAAGCGACTAAAAGCTTACCATGCAGGTGACGCCTGCTTAGCTAAGGACTATTGCGAATATCAGGTGCGGGAGAGTTATTTGTAGGATGCGAGTAACTGGCAGCGCAATTCGTTGATGTCTTTTGGCGTTTGGAATTGGGTGGCAGTTTCTTTCACGTCTTTCATTCTGTCTGCTCTGAAAATCAGAATGTCGTCGCGCTCGTGGCAATATGCCACCACTAACCAGATGCCCTCTTCCTGCAGGAGAACCAGTGGGTCGATTGTGACCTGGTCGACGGTTTCTCGTTCGATGCAGTAATAGTTTATTTGCGTCGTATTGTGCTTGACCAGCGATTTTTCCAGTATCGGAAGTTTCTCCTCAATCGCATACATAGGATATGCAAAGGTCTGGTCCGCAAGAAAACGTTCGAACTTTCGAACCATCGCTCGATCAGCAACGTAAACCTCTTCCTCCTCCTCTAGATAGAATGGAGGCGTGTTTGCGGACTTCTTAGAACGCGAGTTCTTTGAGTTTGAATGTGGGTAATGAGAGTAATCTTCTTCGAGTTCCGAGTCATCCAGTCTCTCGGTTAAACCTTCAATGGACAGTTGTCGCGGTGGTGGATTGTTGAAGAACTCATCGATGAGCATATCTTCGAGGTCTGACTCCAGGCACGCTAGTTCAAGTTCCTCCAGTTCTCCATCGTCTAATTCATCGCATCCGAGAACCGAATCGACGATCGCGTCAGCAAGCTCATTCGACATTGCCTCCATTTGAGGACTTATGATTTCCGACAACTTGCTAATTACTTCGCGTATCAACTCATCCTTTTCCTGTGAGTGAATGGTCACTCCAGCGACGAGCTTGTCGAATAATCTCGCCCCAGTCAGAAGTAAAAAACCTTCTTCCTGAGTAAGTTCAAGGTGGAATTCGTCTTGCATTTTGCGTACCTTGCTTAGCTAATTTCGGACAGGATTCTTGTTAAACGATCGATTGCACCAGCCGAACAAAACCTTTCAGTCTGTCGGATGGTTGTCCAAAGAAACTGTTGCGAACGAAATTAGCTAGTCCCTAAACTGTGCCTCTGAATCTAGCCTAGCACTGCTTCACAGATTCGGGTAGCGTTTTGGCTGTTTTTACAAAATTACGAGGACGGAGAAGCTAAAAGGCTGCTCCTTTCGGGGTCTTGAAGCGCGATCTCGTCGAAGCCCATTATCAGCCCAAAAATGCCGATCGTTGCCGATAAATCGTGCAGATCCGCTGCGCTTAAGCGATTCGGAGGATCTGATATTTCTTTCGGACCGTTTGTGCAAACGTTGTCTGGCTTACATTCGCTCCGGCGCCGACACTCCGATCACTTGCAACGCGTTAGCTAAGACCTGCCTGGTCGCCATTATCAGTCCGAGTCTCGCTTTCATCACAGGCAGGTTGTCCGGCAAGATCACTTGCGACTCTTCATAGAATTTCTGCAGATGATTTGCCACGTCATATGCATAATGCGCTAACTTTCCTGGTTGCCAGTTTACAGCCGCATCGCGCACTTCATCCGGCAGTGCTTCAAGACGCATCACCAGATTTTTTTGATAAACAAACTTTTCCGGAGCTTCGTCAAAAACAGCCAGAAATAAACTCGCGTCTTTCTCAAATTCCTTCTCGAAAGACTTCAGCTGCTCCTCTGTCAGAACGGCCGGCTTCGTTTCACCGGTCTCTCTATCATTTTGCTCCTCGACCGCCTTGCGAAGAATCGAGCAGCAACGTGCATGAGCGTACTGTATGTAGAATGCGGGGTTCTCTCTCTTCTGTTTCTTCGCAAGTTCGAGATCGAAGTTTATAGGGTTATTCGGATTAGACTCGGCGAGGAAGTATCGCACAGCGTCCACTCCGACCTCATCCATGACTTCGTCAAGCATGACGACTGTCCCGCGACGCTTCGACATACGCACAGCTTTTCCGTCACGATTGAGATTGACGATCTGCGTCAAAACCACTTGAAGCTTTTCTTTGTCATAACCAAGCGCTTCGATTACTGCTTTCAATCCCGGAACCTGACCATGGTGATCAGCGCCCCAGATGTTGATCATCAAATCGTAACCGCGCTTAAACTTATCCAGGTGATAAGCAGCATCGTTAGCAAGGTATGTATAGTCACCACTGCTCTTTCGCAGTACGCGATCGCGCTCCTCGCCTTCCGACTTCAACCAGAGAGCACCATCTTTTTCGTACGTGAATTTGTTGTCGGCTAAAACTTGCATCGCTTCATCGACTTTATTCGCCTGATGCAATGATTCTTCCGAAAACCATCGGTCAAAGGTGATGTGAAGGCGTTCAAGCAACTTCTCTTGATCGTCTTGTATGACCTTCTTTGTCGCATTTCCAATCGCCGGAATTGCTTCTGTTTCATCCATCGACAAGTATTTGTCTTTGTCCTGCTCGATAACTTTGTCGATGTATTCCGTAAGCGACTCTTCCGGATACCCGTCGGTTGGATACTCGACTTCTTTCCCCAGCTTGCGTTGATAGGCTGCCAGAGCGCATCTTCCCAGTGCGGCTATCTGCGCGCCGGCATCGTTGACGTAAAATTCTTCTTCCACATCATAACCTGCAAAATCAAACAGATTCGCAAGGCAACTTCCAAGAACCGCTCCCCGTCCGTGACCTATGTGCAAATTGCCTGTCGGATTGGCAGAAACATACTCGATCAAAACCTTTTTGCCTTGACCTACGTTTTCTCGACCAAAGTTTTCTTTCTTCAGGATGATCTCCTGAATGGCGTCTGTCAGCCATACCTTGCCGAGTCTGAAATTTATAAATCCCGGATTCGCAACTTCCAGGCTCTCTATGCAACCGTTCTTCGCCTCAGGCGTTTTCCTAATATACTCAGCCAGATTATTGGCGATTTGAATGGGCGCAAGTTTCGCATGTCGAGCCAGTTTTAACGCGACGCCGCAGGCAAGATCTCCATGCTCGGGAAGTTTCGGTTGCTCGACAATAATCGGCTCCGGGCATTCCGTGAGCGGTCCCATTTTCCCGTCTGAGCATGCTTGAGTAAAGGCTTTAGTAATGAGATCTCTGAGGCGTTCTTTAATCATGATTCCGGTCTCTTGTAGTTTCCTGTGGATTCGATTCTGGAAGAGAAACGGCCGGACGCACTGAGTGTCAAGCTGTGCGCCGGCCATCTCCCTCGAACTAGACTTTCACTTTGCTCAGTTCACCAACGATCAACTTCGCAAATTCCGGCGCGGCTTCCGGTCCGTTTGCAGTAATGAATTTGCCGTCCTGCACCACCGGTTGTTTGACGTACTCAGCTTTGCCTTTTTCGAGCGCTTCAAGCGACTCGGGGCACTCCCATACGGTTGCCTTCTTTCCGTTCAAAACGCCGGCATTTGCAAGCGCCGCTCCGGATAAACAGATGGCGGCAACCAGCTTGTCGGCTTTGTGCAATTCTTTCACGAGGTTGTGCAATTCAGCGTTTGACCATAGATGCTCCGGTGAGCCCATGCCACCAACGACAATGACGGCATCGAGTTCGCTGCTCTTCAAGTCCTTGATGGTTGTTTCAGCCTGCGCTGTTCCGCCCAACATGCCCTTGGCTTCGCCTGTTTTAGTTGAAGCGACGATCACCTGAGCTCCGGCTTCCTTCAATTGCTCCTGTGGAACAAATAATTCTTCGTCGCGAAACGCTTCTGGTGCGATCACAAGCGCGACTCTAATTCCTTGCAGTTTAGCCATTGTCAATTCTCCTTGAGGAACGGGCTCGAGTGACAAGCAAGAGGAAAAGCTTGCTCCTCAAGCATTTACGCGGCTTTTGCCGCCCGAATGGCGAATCACGTCGCCAGCCCAACATGATATTACAAATCTGGTCTTGATTAGACCGTTTGCAACTGTTCGTCAAGCTCCAACCATGTGCTGGTTTGAACACAGTGCCGAGACCGGCTAGGAATAGTCATGGTTCATTGCTGCGCAGCAGTGAAAGACATGACCGTGCGAAATTGGCTCCCATATCCTGGCAATGCTAGAGCACGGCTATGACTTCAGTGACTCATCACTCTCTTTGCGTAGCATTAAACCATTCAAAAACTCTCGAATCACGTTCGATAACTGATCCGGAGTTGCTGTCGACTTCGTGAGATGGGCTGTGATGCCTAAGGTGAGCTTTGCCTTTTCCGCCTCAGTCAGGTCTAACGCCGAGTAGACTACCAGCGGAACAGAACTGTCCAGGCGGCTTCTCAGCTTCTCTACTACTTCGAATCCGTCCGGAGGCGGTATCATAAGATCCAGAATTACCAGGTCCGGATTGGATTCGTCGAAACTCTTCAGCGCATCTTCGCCACTGGTGGCTTCGATGCATTTGACCCCAAGCGATTCTACTTGCTGTTTTAAAATCTCTCGCGTCGAAGGATCGTCTTCCACCACGAGAACCTGGGCTATTCCAATGCGCCTGCGAGCATTGTCGAGGGCGGCGTGAAGCCGTTTTTCATTGAACGGTTTGACCATCCAGTCTATCAGCGCGGGATGAACATGGGTTGTTTTTCCATCCTTTTCCGTTCCGCTGATTATCACCACTGGAATGTTCTTGCGTTTCTCGTCCGATTGTAGTCGTTCCATCAAGTCCAAGCCGTTGCCGTCAGGTAGACCCAAATCGAGTAGTATCACCAGTGGTGTGTAGATGTCCAGAAAATCGCTGGCTTCTTTGAGTGAAGAAGCATGAATTACCTCGAATCCATCCGCCTCAAGGTGCGTACGTAATACTTCCGATACGTTCTTATCATCTTCCACTATCAAGGCTGGATGAACGTGCGCTGCCGGCAGGTTGCTAACAGCGACATTCCGAACGGGTGAGAAGGTCGCAGGTAACTCAAACCAGAAAGTCGACCCCTTGCCCCACTCGCTGTCGACACCAATGGCGCCACCATGCTCATCAACAATCGCTTTAGTGATTGCTAGACCAAGTCCGGTTCCATCTTTCTTCCGACTATCCGATTGATCCAACTGCTGGAATTTACCGAACAGCTTGTGCATCTGCTCAGGAGCGATACCTGGACCAGTGTCCGTAATCGAAAATTTGAATGTATTTTGCTCTCCGGGATTGAGAGCCATTATCACTCGGTCGCCTTTCTCCGAGAACTTGATGGCGTTGGAAAGCAGATTTGTCAGAACTTGAATGATTCGGTCTTCATCGCACTCCGTCGGACCGCCCGTGTTTATTTCTTCAGAAACAGTAACGCCGCGCTCGTTGGCCATGCCCTGAATTCCTTCGATTGCACGTTCAACAAGCTTTTGGGTATCGCATGTTCGTTTCTTGAGTTCGAGCATTCCAGCTTCGATTTTTCGCAGATCCAAAATGTCGTTGATCAACCGGATCAGCCGATCGGATTCAGCCCGTGCGATCTTTATCAGTTTCAGCGTCTTGTCCGGCAATGGACCGGCCAAGCCGCCCTCGATAAGTCCTAGTGAACCGCGTATGGAAGTTAAAGGAGTTCTCAATTCGTGTGAAACTGTTGAGTAAAACTCACTGACTCTTTTTTCTGCTTCCTTTTTCTCGCTCACGTTTCTAAAGAAAATCACTGCGCCTGTGACTTCGTCTTCGATTTCGCGCAATGGTCGAGCGCTTACAGATAGCCATTTCCCTGTCGGAATGCTGTCGTTGCGAATCAACATTTCTGCATCATCGACTTCTTCACCTCTGATTGCTCGAAGAAGCGGAAGCTGTTCCAGGGGATATTTATCGCCGGCTTCGTTTAAATATACTCCTGTTTCATCAGTCCAATCGTCTCTGGTAAATCGTTTGGTTTGCCCCGTGAGCTCTTTGGCTGCGACGTTTGTAAGAATGAACTTGCCTTCCGTATCTGCCACCATGATGCCATCAGATACGGTGTCAAGAATTAACTGTAAAAACTGACGTTGCTTTTCGGTTTCCACTTCAACTGTTTTTCGTACGATAAACTGACCGAGCTGATTTCCGATTGCTGTCATCATGTCTAGAAGTGCTTGATCGACCGGGCGCTCATCGGTTGCGAAGAATTCTGTTACGGCGAGAACGTCACCTCCAAAGGTGATTGGAAACGCGAAAGCCGTTTTCAGTCCTATTTGTTCGGCCGCTTTAGAGCTGGGGAAGTTGGCATCCTGCGTCACGTCAGATATGAAGGTTGCTTTTCCGGATTCCCACACTCTTCCGGGCAGGCCCTCGCCCTTTTTGAAAACGCGCTGGTTTGAGTCTCTCGTAAACTCACTATCAGCGAATGTCGCTAATCTCCACAGGTCAAGACAGACGAGAACGTTTTCTCTATGCTCATTCGTCTCTACCATCCAGGTCGCTCCGATGCACCAGGCTCCAGCTTCTCCGAGCAACTGTTCGATTCGGCGAGCGGCATCTTGGAGGTCGTTGGATTCATTTAGTATTTTTGCGACCGAATATTGAACTTGCAGCTCTCGTTCGGACTTTTGTTGAGCCCTCAGGAACCCGAGCAGGGCTAAGCCGGCTACGCCCACGCAAATAATTGAGGCTACGCTAAATAAGGTGGAGTAAGTAAAAGCGGTTGCTGTTGCTGCATTCAACTTATCGCTGCGCTCGTTGAGGAGTGTCTCCTCCGTTTTTATCATCTCTTCGATCGTGCTGTGTATCTCTTCCATTCGCTCTTTGTCGAGCTCGAAGTGGCTTGCACCTGCTGCCGCTTGCAGCCCTCGTTGTCGTCTTACTTCGATCGACGCTTGCTGTGAGTCGAGCACTTCATCGGTTTTCACCGTCAGAATTCCAAGCCGATGTTGTTGAGCCGGATTGTCGCTCAGTTGCACCTTGAGTTCTTCAATCAGATCGTCAATTTTCGACGTTGCGCGCTTATGAGGTTCAAGATATTCATTTTGACCGGTCAAGAGAAAGCCTCGGTGACCGGTTTCTGCGTCCTTCATCATCGAATGCACGCGCTCTAATAGGTTCAGCACCTGATAGGTGTGAAGAACCAGCTTGCGACTTTCGGTCTGCTTTGTGCGAGCATCAAGACTGATCGCCATTGAGACGCACAGCGTCACGATAACGACAACAACTCCGATTGTCACTTTAGTGAAAATCGAGATTTTCATGCGGTGTTTAAGATGCCTTCAATCTGCTCGGCAAGCTTCATCGGATCGAATGGTTTCGTTATGACACCTACAGCGCCAAGGTTTTTGTACGCTTCAATTTCCTGCGTCTGCACCTTTGCAGTCATGAAAATAACCAGCGGCATGTTAGCTTCGTCCACCTGCTCGCGCATTTTTCTGAGGAGCGTGACGCCATCCATTCCAGGCATCATTACGTCTAAAAGAGCTAGATCCGGCTTCACTTGCGTGACTGCGGAAAGGGCTTCCTGGGCCGTGCCTGCAAGCGTTATCTCCCAGTCGGTCAGACCCTGGAGACTCATCTCAGTTATGAATCGGATATTTGCGTCGTCATCGACCAGTAGAACCTTTTTGATATCTGTTGCTCGCGATCTCATTAATATCCCCCGGGGTTGTGCGCCTGACATAGCATTCAGAGCCATTGCTTACGAGCAGGTAAGCATCTATATATTCTTCCCCAGAAGTTTCCTACATTTCTAGTGGAAGGTACATAGTTTCATGGACATTTTTTTCGACTTCAAATTGCAAAGGCGGTCCGCAGCGAAAAAAGAAACTGGCGCAGTGATTAACTCAAGGTTCACCGCACCAGTTCAAATTTTTTTGTTTGAGAAACTCTGCAGAGACTAATGAGCTTCTTGATTGAAAACGTTCTGCATGTTATTCCAGATCTTCTTCCAACGGACCGGTGCAACGTTGCTTTCAACTCCATTGCCCTGTTGTCTCATTTTCAGAACCTCACCTTGAAACTGATTGTCGAACGCCTTCTTTTGCGAATCGTCGAGCAGCTGTTTCTTCTTCAAAAGCGTTTGAGTTGCTTTCAGCTTCAGCTTACTCTTCTTCGCTTCGATCTGTTGCTGCACGAGCAAAATCTCGGTGGCATCAGGCTTTGAGCTCGACAAAAGTCTGCGGAACTTTTGTTGCAACGTCTGAATTTCAGGCTGCGTTTGTTGCAGCTCTTGAAACCACTCATGATCGCATTGCTGAATTTTCACAGCCTGCTCTTGAGTGAGGTTGAGTTTCGAATAGTCGATATTGCAAGTGCCAGGTGCACATTCTTGCTGAGCGCCAGCCGACATCGGATACGCGCTGAGCACGAATGCAATTATCGCGATTCTACCTACCCGTCTGTCATTCATAAACGACTGCCTCCGCCGAATCAGTCGGCTCTTGGAACGATGATTCTATCAAGTACTGCTCCGGAGAGATTGATGGAAATTGTATGTCATCCGGTGCAGAAAGCCAAACTGCAAGTGAGCCCAGAATACCGATGACGGCAGCTGCAGCCCCAACCATCACAGCGAATCTCGGACGAATTTTCTTCTTCGTCTTTGGCTGCTGCTGTTGTTCGCGCGGCGTAAACGGCACGACCTGCATCTTCATTTTAATTCCGGGCCAGAGGTTCAGGTTCTCCGGAATTTTAGGTTTGTAGTGCTCCTTGATTAAATCGCCGACTTTGGTCACCGATTCATACGAATCTCTGCACGGCAGGCAATCAATAAGATGTGACGTTATGAACCGATGGCGACCGCTATCGACTTCCTGATCCGCGTATGCGGACAAATCGTCGCGAACTGATTCGCAATCGGAGTCAAGTCTGTCTTTCACGCCTGACCAGATGTCAATTTCCAAACCTTCCGGAAGGGCCAGACCCTTCGAAAGCATTTGATTGGTCGAATTGAGCAGCTTGAATTTATTCAGACACTCGGCGCATTCATCTAAATGACGTTTGACACCTTCTTGAGCGGCTGAGGGCAACTCACCGTCCAAATATGCGGACAAATCCTCTTCTATAACCAGACATATGCTGGGTAATTCATCTTTTAAACTATCCCAGAGGTCGGGCATCGCATCGATCTTGCTGCTTTCCTTATTAAGTAAGCCGCTCAGAGACTTGATAGTCTCAAAACGGGCAGCGCAATCCGTGCACTCGGTCAAGTGACCCGTCACGTCTTGATGCTCATCTGCGCCAAGCTCGTCATCGAGCAGGGCAGATAAATCCTCTTGATAATCGGTACACGCTCTCACCATTTAACTGGAGACCTCGCTTGCGGACTCGGTGGATTCCAGATAGGGCTTCAGCATCTCTTGCAGTTTCAACCGTGCACGGGCTATTCGTGACTTAACGGTTCCCATTTCAGTTTGAGTTATGTCTGCAATTTCTTCGTAGCTTAACCCTTCCACTTCTCTCAAGACGATGGCTGTTCGAAACTGTTCCGGCAGTTTCAACATTGCTTCGCGAATTATTTCTGAGAGTTCCTTGTTGAGCAGCTTGTCATGAGGAAGATCTGTCTCATCTGGGATATCTCGGGTTGCGCCTTCATCCGATTCATCATCTCCAAGAGCCACGTCCATGCTCACTGTAGGCAGTTTGCGCGGACGTTTCCTCAATTCATCATAAAAAAGGTTCGTGACGATTTGCGTCAGCCATGAGCGAAATGACGATGGATTTCGCAAATTGTTTATCGAGCGCCAAACTCGAATGAAGACTTCTTGAGCCAGATCAGACGTGTCCGACCAATCTGGTGCCAATTGGTATAGCAATGCATATACTGTCTTTTGATGGCGTTTGACGAGTTCTTCGAATGCCTGTGGCTCTCGGCGCTGGCACGCTAACACTAAATCCCGGTCACTCTGCTGTGAATATGCGGTTGCCATGATTTGTCCTGTAAGTACATCTTCCTAAATGTTAGCACCTGATTGGTACCATCTAAATAGCGGTCGCCGACGTATAAGGAAACTGGGGTTACGTTTTGCTTCGATAAGTCTCAAACGCGCTCCAAACCTTGTATCTCTTTAATTCAGAAGGGCGAAAAAATGGTAGCATACTTGGCTGAATGTTCCTTCCAGTCTGAGGAACGTCCGTCATTCAATGCGCGGCTTGTTGTTGATGCCGCGGCAAAGGCTGGCTGTTCGCAAGCAATTCGAGCCGCGGCACTGCGTCCGTAAAGCATTAGCGAACGAGTCTAGGTTGTTTATATACGAGGTGCATACATTGTCTACGCGCTATTTATTCACGTCGGAATCGGTCACAGAGGGACATCCTGATAAGGTCTGCGACCAAATTTCCGATGCGGTTCTCGATAAAATTTTGAGCCAGGACCCGCAGGCGCGCGTAGCATGCGAGTGCGCAGCGTCCACCGGATTGGTTCTCGTCATTGGCGAAATTACCACTGTTGCCCAGATCGATTTCCAGGACCTCGTTCGTGACGTCATCAAAGAAATTGGCTACGAAGGCGAGAAGGGCGGCGGATTCGATTCAAACTCCACAGCCGTTCTCACCGGTTTGAAGAAACAATCACCGGACATCGCACCAGCTGTCGATGCCGCTAGAGATGACAAAGAAAATCTTGGCGCCGGCGACCAGGGCATGATGTTCGGTTACGCCTGCGACGAAACCAAAGAGCTAATGCCCATGCCGATCTCGGCGGCTCATAGATTAGCTCTTAGACTTACCGAAGTCAGAAAAAATGGCACGTTGAAATATCTGCGCCCTGACGGTAAAACTCAAGTCACCATCGAATACGAAGATGGGAAGCCCGTTCGCGTAGATTCGATTTTGATATCCACGCAGCATGATCCGGTGATCGACAAATTGAGTGAGAACGAAGAAATTCGCGCTCGCATCGAAACCGATCTCAAAGCATACGTAATTCAGCCGGTCTTCAAAGAGCTTGGAATCAATCTTGATGACAAGACTAAGTATCTGATCAATCCGTCGGGCCGCTTTGTCGTTGGAGGACCGCACGGTGACGCCGGTTTGACAGGCAGAAAAATTATTGTCGACACTTATGGTGGATATTCCCGTCACGGCGGTGGTGCCTTCTCCGGTAAGGATCCGACAAAAGTGGACCGCTCCGCAGCATACGCTGCTCGATGGGTTGCTAAAAACATCGTTGCCGCTGGTCTTGCGAAAAAATGCGAAGTCCAGATTGCATATGCTATCGGGGTTGCTCGTCCGCTCTCAGTGCTGGTTACGACCTTCGGCACCGGCAAAATCGCTGATGACGAAATCACCGCTCTGGTTAACGAGAAGTTCGATTTGCGCCCGACAGCAATCATTTCGCACTTCAAGCTCAACGAGCAACCTAAGATCGCCGGCGGAAGGTTCTTCCAGAATGTGGCTGCCTATGGTCACTTCGGCAGACCGGACCTCGACCTTCCCTGGGAGAAGTTGGATCGCGTAGAGGAGCTGAAAAAGGCTCTATCCAAGGCGACCAGCGTTTAAAAAGCATGTTGTTGATATCAGCGAGTCCTGCATCAGGGCTCGCTGATTCATTAGAAGCCTGGCCTACAAGCGGAATACGCTAAATGAGTGACTTCCAATTGAGAGTGAATCCGGGCACACCGGAAGAGCAAGTAATAGAACTGGAGCCGGGCTCCAGGCTCAAGATTGGCCGGCGACCCGAGCCTGATGCAAACAAATTCCTGATTAACGATCCAAGCGTATCCGGCACCCATGCCGAAGTTTGGCATGATGGCTTTTACTGGCGAATTACGGACAAAGGCAGCACCAACGGGACCAGCCTGAACGGACGCCTTCTCATTCCAGGTGATGAGTACGTGCTCCGTCATGAAGACGAGATCGCCATCGCACATATTCCGATTCAGGTCTGGTACAGCTCACAGGAAGAAACATTTCGCCTGGATGCGCTCAATCTGGACGAAAGGTCGGAAGATCAATTCCGCGCCCACACAAAGCTGCCGCCGATGCCGGTACAGGAGCTGCCGGACTATAATGACGAATAAACGTGGAAGAACGATGAAAGCTGGTTGGAAAGTAAGTGTGTCGGAACCGGCGTTAGCGGTTTATCCAAGCCGCAGGGATGTCAAAAGCTTGTCAACTTGAGGTTTTAAGCCCTGTTAAGTTGTTGTATCACAGGTTTGGAAGCGCCATTTTCTGCCGATATAATAGCTACCTGGGCAATTAGGACGTTTCTTCTTGGCAAAATGCAGTAAATGGCTTCCGGCAATATCAAGGTAAATCCTGACACGCCGGATGAATATTCGGTGGAATTGACTGATGGTGAGGTTCTCCACATTGGGCGCAGACCTGCTCCTGGTGGTGTGAAGAAGCTCATTTTGCCGTACCCTGAAGTCTCCGGTCAGCATGCTGAAATCCGCTGTAATGCTGATGGCTGGACGATCATGGATAGAAACAGCACCAATGGAACCACGATAAACGGCAAGGTTTGCGTCTCCGGTGAAGAATACCCGCTGCGTCACGGTGATGAGGTGCGCATCGCGCAGTATCAATTGCGTGTGTTTCCGCCCCAAATGGAATTCGAACTCGATGCTGACGAAGGCGAAGACGACTCACAGGACCGCACCCAGTACAGCATCAAGTTTATGAACGCCACCATTCTGGTTGGCGACATCAAGAAATTCACGACATTGATGGAAACCTATGCGGCGTCGCCTGAAATCGTCATGGGCGCGGCTCAGCGCATTTTCGAATCGCTCAACGACGAGATCAACAAAAATTACGGTCAGCTTGAAAAAATTGCAGGCGATGCGATCATGGCTTACTGGGCTGGTGACAGCTCAAGCGAAGGTGCGCGTATACCCGCCTATCAAGCGTGCCATACTGCATTGAAACTTAGAGAGGTCATTGCCAAGCTTGGAAAAGACAAGCGAATGTGGCCTTTCGAAGACTATCCGCTCAATCTGGATATCGCTCTTGCCACAGGACCGGTTGCTGCCGGCGCGCTCGGACATTCATCCGGTAATCCCGCCGTGCTTGGCGATACCGCTAATCTGGTTTTCCGTCTGGAAAAATTGATTGGCGACGACAGACCCGGCGACATTATCGTGGATGGAAATACATTCACTTTGTCTAACGACAGATGTAATTTTGAGTACATGGGCTCTTACAATATAAAAGGAAAAACCAAAGCAGTCGAAGTTTATCGACTTCTTTCCACGAGAAACTAGGAGCCTCGTACCCATGGCAGGCAAGCAAGACCTGGAAAAGAACGTCGGTCGGCTATTGATTGGTCGTGTGCCGGCGACGACTCTTACACCCGAGTATCGAAAAAGATTGCAGACCGGCACCGTGGGCGGTATCTGTTTTTTTCGGGAGAATGCTGAACAGCTGCAAGAACTGGCGACGCTTGTTCACGACGTAGTCGAAGCGTCCCTGCATCCGCCGGTGGTCTGCACCGATCAGGAAGGAGGGGCTGTGCAGCGCTTCGATCGCGTGATCAGTCCGCTGCCATCACCAATGGCCTTAGCTGCAACCGCAGATGAGGACATCGTTGAAAAAATTACGAGCTTGAGTTCCCGTCAGCTGAAGCTTTTGGGCATAAACTGCCTGCTGGCGCCGGTTCTCGACGTGATTTCCAATTTTGTAAATCCAATCGTTTGCACCAGGGCATTTGGAAACGCACCAGATAAGGTGGCAAAGTACGGTCGTCTGGTTGCTGAGGCGATTTCTGCTGAGGGCTTGGTGCCCGTAGGCAAGCATTTCCCCGGACATGGCGCCACCACCGAGGATTCGCACGTTGCGCTGGCGATAAACAAATTGCCGGTTGAGAAATTGTGGAACACTGATCTTGCGCCGTTTAAAACAATTCTCGAGAGCTTGCCGATTGTACTCACCGGACACATCTGGTGCACCGAGATTGATGAAGAGCAAGTCCCGGCAAGTCTTTCAAAACGTATTACTCATTCAATCCTGCGCGAGTATCTGGGATTCAAAGGCATAGTCATGACCGACGACATGGTTATGAAAGGAATCACTTCGAAGTATGGTTTGGGTGAAGCTTGCGTGATGGCTGTCGAAGCTGGCGCCGATTTAGTGCTCGTGTGCGGTTCTGAAGACGAACTCGAAGAATCTTACAGCGCCCTTCTTGCTGCCGCGCAGTCCGGCAGAATTTCAGCGGAGCGACTTGAGGAATCCAGAGAGCGAATTAACGCTCATTTCAACAAGAAGCCAACGACTTGCTCGCCTGCGCACAATCCTCGAAAGTATGCTCGCTTGGAGAAGCTCGTTTGTGAAGGCGCCGATCTTAGTTTTAACGCATCATTGAAAGGTATTGCAATCGTGCGTGGTGGCATTCCTGAATTGCAGGGACAAAAGTGGACCTTGCTTATTCCCGACCATCCGCGCTATTCACTGAACCTGCACGAGTATCTAAATGCTGCTTTGGGTCAAGTGAAGAAACCGGAACTGTTGGAACTGCGTCGCTATCCGCTTGAACCGACCTTCGAAGAAGCTAGCCTTATAGCCGAGGAACTGACAGGCAAGAACGTGGTTTATCTCACGTTCCGCGCATTGCATTTCGAAGATCAACTGAGATTGGGGCAAATGGTTGCAGACACGTGTCAGGAAAAGGTTGCCGTATGCGTGGATACGCCATTTGATGTTCACGGGTTACCTGATTGGCCTAACGTGGTCGCCACTCACGATCCATCCGACCAGGCAATGAAAGCACTCGCCCAGGTTTTCGCTACTCGTATCGCCACCGGCGTCAGTCCTGTACAATCAGAGACAGTTGCCGTTTAATTTAAGCACAACTGGAACCACGATTTAGAAACCGTTTCAAATCTTGCGACTCGCCCGAGGTTATGTCATGACTCAACAGAATGATCCAGGTGAAGAACGTGAGGTGCCGCCGGCAGCGCCACCGGATGCGGTGCCTGTCGAAATACACGTCGATGAAACGCCTGACCTTCACTTGCCTGAGCCTAAAGCTCAACCAGCAGGGAGACCTTCTGCTCCTGTAGACAGCAAGGAAAGTTTTCTCAAGAAGTATTTGCGAAATGCCGGCAAGGCAATGATAGTTTTTGCAGTGCTTGGTTGCTGCTTCCTCATGTTTGCAGCGTTCATGTTGATCAGCACATTCAACAGAATTTTTGATGCGTTGAAGTAGAGCGTTATGTTGCGGACATTCACTTGCGAAACTGTTTTCAACGATTCTCGCCCTTGCGTTTTAGCTTGAGAATTACTCGGCGCCCGGGCGGATATCTCGAAACAGGATGACTGGCGCTGCAAGTAGAATTGCTTGAGCTTTGGCGGCCTCTGCGGCTGCCAGAACGTAGGACAGATCCGTGCAGTCCTCAGGAATGCAGGCGACACCGAAGGATAATGATAGTTTGCCGTGTTGCACGCCTGGCAATGGAGTGCTGAGAAGAGAGTTCACGATGCGTTGAGCGAACACATTTGCGCCCGAACTTTTCGTGTTCGGCAAAATCATTGCATAATCGTACGACTCGTAGTGAGCAACCAAATCGATGTGACGCTTTAGCGCACTGATTCTTCTGAAAACTTCTGCCACGGCCACCACATCCAGTGGCTCACGCTCGAAGTTCGGCGGACCTTTGACGACGCGCATCTCCATGACCATTACGCATAGCGGGCTGCCGGCACGGTAACCGCGGAAATATTCCTGTTCCAGAAAGTAGAGAAACGCAGGATAGGTAAACATCCCTGTTTCCGGGCGTCGCAATCCCATCATCACCGAGTGAATGAGCGTGGGATCGATGCTCTTCGGTATCAAATTCTCAGGCGGAGCCGATTTGTTCTGTTCCGGATTTGTGAAACCGATAAGGTCCAGTTCCAACAAGTGAATAATTGCCGGCACCCAGACACTTTGCGGGAGGTGCAGACGAGTGGCGATTGTTTTCAGAGTGCTCTCAGAATCAATAGTGACGTAGATGCTTCGGAGAACTTGAAGTGCCACCGGCGCACCAGCTGTGGTGCGGGCGTCGAACTCCGGCTGCGTGATGTTCAGATACTTTTGAACGAGTACCGAGTCCGGACCGAGCCCGGCGTTTTTCAAATAATTAGTTTGATCCTTGAGTTTGACACCTTGGAGAACCAGAGTCTCCAGGCTGGTTTTAACGTTCTTATGTTCCGTTCTCTGCCGTTGAATAAATTCGTACTTCCCTTCACGCCAGGTTACGATTTCCAGAATACATTCGTCGCCGGTTATTCTTCCTGCGGCGATATCCGCGTAGGTCGGCTCTCCGTCAACGAAGAAGATTCTGGCCTTTTCGTTGCTTTTGTTGATTTCCAGGCAGCCAGTCAGTTTCGCAATCAGGAGAGATTGAAGCAGTGAACTGATTTGAACAATAGACAGATCACCAGTATGTTCGGCCGTGCCTCGAGACCACGAGTTATCTTTTAAGCCCAGTTGCGACAAGCGTGCGATGTCGACTTCGTGAGTTTGCATCGCCTGCATGTAGTAAGTATCGCGTTTTCGCGATTGGTCGCGGAAAGCCTCCGACGTCATAATCGCGCCGTCAATCTGTACGGCGTGATGAATCTCTCCGGAGGACGACACGATGAGGTTGTAGACAAGGAGGACGTCGCAGGTCTTGTACTCCCACAAGAGTTTCCTCTCGCGATCTTTTCCGCTAAACAGCTTCCATTCCGTGTCTCCGCCTTTTATCGGACATTGTATTTCGAGCGAAAACTCCACTAATTTATCGGGCGTCGCCCATGAAATTACGACCTGTCTGCCTCTTCGCTCCATTGCTTGAGACAGGAAGTGGTGAATCTCGGATAAGCCTGGCGCTGCAGGAAGTTGCTGCAGGATCTTCGCCATTCCGGTGCCTTTTCTTAGCATGATGAGTTGCCCAAAATTGTGCCAAACGGCCGGGTTATACACACGAAACTTATTCCCTCTGGATAGTCTCGTTAACCCGCGTGAGCAGCAGTGATTGAATGCTGCGATTAATTCTCGGACAGCAGCTCCGTGCCTATTTCGCCAAAGCTGTGGAAAATTTCCTTCGCTCTTGTGACTAACGAATCGCGCTCTTTCTCGCTGAAATCCAATTCGTTCATAGCTGTTTTAAACGCGGTCCAGCGCTCACGTTGAGCGTCGCCGTAACGGTCGAAGTACGAAGCCCCGGCGTCTTCCGGCAATTCGAGTCCTGCTCGTAATGCTTTTGCCATGAATTTTGCGCCGTTGGTGCTGCCTTCGAGAACGTAAAGATAACCAAGCAGTGCTGCAGTGTCGTTCTGGGCTGTGGATTTCATCGACTCCATGAGCTTCGCTGTCGCTTTTAATGGCGAGGCACCATCCGGTTTCTGACCGAAGTAAGCAAGATCTTTGCTCAAGCAGGATAGGTCTAGATGATAGTCTTTGACGACATGATTGACTGCATGGTTAGCCGGCTTTGACTCATTGAGCAAATCGGCGAGTCGCTTGTGCATCAAATAGAGCTGTTCCAGATAGCGGCTGAAATGCTTTTTGTCGACTTTGCCAGAACCCAGCTGGTGCTGAAATTCGTTAGCCTCTGCCGAGGTGTGCAATTCCGCGGTTGAATCACGCAGAAGTTCCATTACTGGCGTTGTCATTGCTGATTGTCCTCTCTGAAAGACGCTCTCTGTAACCGATCTCTGATGCCTGACCATTGGTCGTGGTCCGGCACTCGCTCTACGATTATCCAATCGCATTTAAACGTATCTAGTTTGCGCAAATTTCCATAGAGATTGCGTGCGTAAATTTTGGGGTCGTTCGGAACGGCTATCCATGCAGTTTGTTTGTCAGTTCCATTCACAACCTCTTCTTTGAACGATAAAACAGCTGCAGTTTTCGCGGCACCGTTCAGTTTTTGCAAAACCGTCTTTAACTCGTCCGCTTCAACAAGCATCACTGGAGTCATCGGTGAATAGTGGCTTTTCAATGTACCAGGAGCCTTAACGCTTGGTACGTCATCGTTGTTGTGGGTCGCGTTCAAACCGGCAACTTCATTCAACATCTCTAAGTTCAACATCCCGGGACGAAGTACGCGAGGCTTGTCTCCGGACATATCGATAATCGTAGACTCAATGCCGACATCGCATGTGCCACCATCGAGAACATAAGCCACCTCGGTTTCAAACTCATTTGCGACGTCGGCAGCTTCAGTCGGGCTAAGCTTTCCGAAACGATTAGCTGATGGTGCAGCCAGACCGCCGCCAAACTCTTGCAACAGCTTCAGAGCCGTATCGTGCTTAGGAACTCGAATTGCGACGGTGTCCTGACCGCCTGTAACGTCGTCCAGCACGTGAGGTTTTTTCTTGAAAATCATGGTCAGAGGTCCAGGCCAAAATTTCTCGGCCAATTTTTTCGCAATGGGTGGAACCTCGGCGACCCAGTCGGAGAGTTGCGCGACTGACGCGATGTGAACGATAACCGGATGATTTCTCGGACGACCTTTTGCGTCGAACAGTTTATGAAGCGCTTCTTTGTTGGACGCGTCTGCTGCAAGCCCATAAACGGTTTCAGTCGGGATGGCAACCAGGTTGCCGTCCTTCAGGAGTTTTGCTGCTTGTTGGATATCGTTGCCGATTGCCGTCATGAGATTCCAGCCTTGTGAGCCTTCAATTCTAATCTCAATGACCGTTATCTTCGGTAGGTTTCTTGTTTATGTAAAGAGCTTTAGGGGGCATAGTTTTATAGTTGATTGCCTTCACGTGGTCGCGCGAGGTCAAAATTTGAAATGAGCGGACCTCACAGCCATTCTGAGTCATCAGAGAGCGCCTGGATGTATCCCAATGCCGGAAGCACTTCCGGCGGTCTGAGGGTCGCGGACACGCTTGATGAGGTGAAGACCTTCGCCTACGAATGTTTCGATAAGCTGGACAAGGACAGCGATGGCTTCATTTCGAAGGGTGAGCTTTCTGAAGCGCTGGCGAGTAATGTGTACAAATGGCGAGAAAAATCGTTTATCTGCTTTATGTTGCGGCGGATAGCCGACATCGCGGAGTCCTACGACGAAGAGTGGGACTGCAAAAAGGGCGACGGAATCTCGCGAGCGGACATTCAAGAGTATTTTAGAATGCTGCGCAAGCGCATCGCACAGTCTTAGTTAGCGAGTGTGCCGCGAAGAGCCCACGGATTTGCAGCTTCGATTTTCACATTGACGAGTTTTCCGGTCAGTTCTACCGGTCCCTCGAAGTGCACGACCTTGTTGCTGCGAGTGCGACCCATCAGGCGCTCGTCATTGCGTTGACTTAGCCCTTCCACGAGTAACTCGACCGTCTGACCGAGATACCGTTTATTTCGCCGATGACTCACTTCACTCACCACGGTATTGAGGAGGCGCAGACGCTCGAACTTTACGTCTTCAGGGACTTGCTCTCCCCAGCTCTTCGACGGCGTGTGCGGTCTTGGCGAATATGCGGCCGTGTTGCAGGCGTCAAAACACATTTCTTCGACGAGGCGAACCGTGTTGAGGAATTCGTCCTCGGTTTCGCCCGGGAAGCCGACTATCAAGTCAGAGGTAATGGCTGCATCAGGAATTCTTGAGCGAATCTCGTCGATTTTCTTGCGATAAAAATCGATTGTATAGCCGCGTGCCATGCGGCGTAACGTGCGGTCATCACCAGCTTGAACGGGAATGTGAAAGTATTCGCAAGCGCTCGGTGTTCTCTTGACCGAATCGATAATTTCAGGATTGAGATCGCGCGGGTGCCCGGTCAGGAAGCGGATTCTCTTTATCGAATCAAGTTCTCCAACCATCTCGATCAGATGACCGAGGTGGCGAACCGGTTTCAAATCGTGACCATAAGCAGTGACATTCTGACCGAGGAGGGTTACTTCTTTGTAGCCGGCGTCAGCGAGTTCCTTTATCTCTTTCAGCACTTCATCCGGCGTTCTACTGCGTTCGCGACCGCGCACGTACGGGACGATGCAATAAGTGCAGTTGTAATCGCAACCATAGATAACGGAAACCCAGGCACTGAAATCGTTCTGCCGTATGACCGGTAACTCCGGAAGATCTTCCGGCAATTCTTGGAACACTTCGACAACGTGCTGATTGGTCTCCTGGGCTCTGTTTACGAGCTCAGGAAGACGAAATAGGTTGTGCGTGCCGAAGACGATATCGACGTACGGAGCTCTGGCAACGAGCTTCTCACCTTCATCTTGAGCGACACATCCACCGACTGCGATTAGTGTTCCAGGACGTTTCTGTTTAAACTTATTCCAGGCTCCAAGATAGCTGTAGACTTTGTCTTCGGCACCTTCGCGAATGGCGCAGGTGTTTAGAATCATGAGATCGGCGCCTTTGACGTCCTCGGTCTGTTTATAACCGATTTCATCGAGCAGTCCCAGCATGTTCTCGGAATCGGCCTTGTTCATCTGGCATCCGAAGGTGTGAACATACACGGTTTTCGTCCCACGCTCTCCGGCGTCGAGATTGCTTTCGCGTTTTTCGATTTGGGTTGTGGACATCTAGGTAATCTCCGCGGTCCGAAGAGGACCGAAACGACAGCGCCGGCAGCTGGTGCTGAAATTAGTTTACTAGATGTCGAGAGAGCATCTAAGCTTTATTACAAAACTCGCGAACCGCTTCTTTCTCTTTTACTACGTTGTAAAAGGAGTCGAAGGACGAACGAATCCAAGCCAGGCGCTCTTCATAGGTGGACGGCGCGATGAATTCGTTTTTGTCGGTGGTGAACGCGACGACGTGTTCGCCGCGTTTGTTGGTTTTGATTCGATGGTCTGTCAGTGCCACTTTGCCTTACCCCTGATGGTTCAACGGCTGGTGTCGATATCGAGTCAGCAACTATAGCAACTGATTTCGGTATTGTCCCGTGGATGTCACGAGTCGAATCGAATTATCAAGTGCCGGCCTCGACCAGCCGTTCCTTAGAAAAAACACATCGAGTTCTCAATCGAAACTTTCGTCCGATATCGAAATCGTGCCGATTTCTTATTAGCGCGTTAAGTGAATCGCCATGTCGTCGCCGAGGCGAATGGATTCAATCAATCGGTAGCGCTTCATATTTGCCAGAGCAATCGGCTTCTCAATCCGGACGCCCGGGACCGATTCGACGTCTCCAAGAATTGACGGGGCGACAATCCAAAAAATCTCATCCACAAGATCCTGGCCGACAAGACTACCGGCGAGGGTGCCACCACCTTCGCACAATACGGATGAGACGCCGCGAGTGCGCAGGTCTTTGAGTAAGTCATGCAGGTCCAACCGGTTGCAGCCATCGCTGGAAATTTCGCGGAGCGAAACCACCTGCACGGATTCCGGAAGTTTTGCTTGCTGTTCTGCACGTTCGGAGCAGTAGACGATGGTATCGCCTCCGGTGCCGCTGTCGAACAGGCGCGCCGTTGGTTTTAAACTCATATTGGTGTCTATTACAGCCCGTTTAGGATGGCGAAACTCATTCAATTCGCGCACGTTCAATTCGGGATTATCTATCCTTGCCGTATTGCTTCCGACAAGAACACAGTCCAGTCTGTTTCTCAATTCATGCACGTAATGACGCGCTTCCGGACCTGTTATCCATTTGCTTGTGTTTGTCCGATCGGCAATTTTTCCATCAAGAGTTGCTGCAATTTTTAGCACGACCCAGGGCATTCCCGTTCTAATCGTCTTCACAAAAGCGCGGTTCAACCACTGCGCCTCTTCTTCCAAAACACCAGTAACAACTTCGATTCCGGCAGCGCGAAGCTTTTCGAAACCATTACCGCCGACCTTTGGATTGGGATCGGTCATTGCCGCAACAACCTTTTTGACGCCGCTGGCGATGACCTTGTCGGTGCACGGCGGTGTCTTGCCGTGATGGCAGCACGGCTCCAGGCTTAAATATATCGTGGCGCCCTGAGCTCGGTCGCCGGCTTCGTCGAGGGCGAAGACTTCGGCATGCGGCTGACCGTGTTCAGGATGATATCCGCTGCCGACGATGGAACCATCAGATTGAACAACGACTGCGCCAACAATCGGATTGGGCGCCGTTCTACCTTCAGCCTTCAGCGCCAGACTGAAGCACTGTTTCATGAATTTCTCGTCTGCTGAAAGTTCCGCCATGAGGTGAGTAAGAGTTTTAGCCGAAGAAAACTTCCGCGACCTTGTAGAGACCCAGGTCCAGCGTTTTCAGCTTATCGACCGCATCTTCGACCGGCACGTCCGTAATTTCGCCGCCATGGAGTGCCACCATGCGACCGAACTTGCTCTGGTGAACCAGGTCCACGGCATGAACACCAAATCTGGTGGCAAGTACTCGGTCGAAGGCTGTCGGCGAGCCTCCGCGCTGAATGTGACCGAGCGTTGTCGCGCGAGTCTCGTAGCCGGTTTCCTCATTAATAATTTTGGCAAGACGCTCGCCGATGCCGTTGAAACCGGGGGAGCGGTTTCCGTTTTCCTCGTCCGAATCGGCGGCGGGTTTGTCTGAATCAAACCGTGCTCCTTCCGCGACTACGACTATCGAATAATCCCGTCCGCGGGCGTGCGACTTCTTAATAGCTTCGACCACTTCCGTAACCACAATTGGTTTTTCCGGAACAAGAATGAAATCGGCACCACCGGCGATACCGCCATAGCAGGCTATCCATCCGGCGTGTCTGCCCATCACTTCGCAAACGAGGACACGATTATGTGATTCGGCAGTTGTATGAAGGCGGTCGATGGCCTCTGCCACCACGTTTACTGCCGTATCAAAGCCGAAGGAGAAGTCGGTGGCGTTCAAATCATTGTCGATTGTCTTGGGAACGGCGACTACTGGAAGATTGTGTTCTTTGTGGAGTTTGTTGGCAACGCTGCAGGTCTCCTCTCCGCCGACTGCGATTATCGCTCCCAGGTTGTGGCGCTCCATGTTCTCGAATATGCGCTCGGCGCCGCGGTCCATCTTGAATGGGTTTGTGCGCGATGTTCGCAGAATGGTGCCGCCTCTGTTAATGATCGAATCGGTCGTTCTCAGCGTCAGCGGCATGCTCAGATTGTCTACCGGTCCTCGCCAGCCCTCTAGAAATCCAACGACTTCGGAACTATATCCTTTGATGCTGTGTCGCACGACTGCTCTTATCACCGCATTCAAACCGGGGCAATCGCCGCCGCCAGTAAGGAGTCCAATGCGCATAACTGTTTTGCCTCTCCAAAGTCGTTTGTGATGATGTCCCGGAAGCCAAGGGCTTGCTGGCTCTTAAAATTTCGAAGTTGAAAGCGTCCGCGCAAAGTTACCGAAGGCTGAAATGCGACCAAGCCGCATCGTCAGTGGACTTTGCTTCGCGTCCAGACCAGTATACTTGGCTTGCCTCGTGGCTTGAGTCGATAGTTCCGCATTATTACGAAAGCGGAAACGAATTGTGATGCTAAATGCCCGCTAGCCGCATAAAGTTTCGATTTGCCACATGAAACATTACTGTTTTCCAAAAGTTTCAAGGCTCAGAGCTTCAGTTCCATTAAAGTATGTCGTCTGTGGCGGCGTCGACCGCCGTCAACGGTTTCACACAAGAGGACAGGACATTGGATCTGTACGAGTACGAAGCAAAGAAAATTTTCTCGGAAGGGGGCATTACAGTACCTCCGTCCCACAGAATCACAAAACCGGAAGAGCTCGCCAAAGTGCACTTCGGTTTTCCGGTCACTTTGAAAGTCCAGGTACTTTCAGGCGGTCGTGGTAAGGCTGGCGGTATTCAATTCGCCAACAACCTGAAGGAAGGCAAGGAGAAAGCTGCTGAACTTCTGAAGATGGTAATCAAGGGTTCGAAGACTGAAAGCTTGTTGGTCGAACCCAAACTGAACATCCATAGAGAACTTTACCTTGCAGTCACCCTTGACCGTGAGCGCGGCTGCCCCATTTTCATCGCTTCGGCTGAAGGTGGTATCGAAATCGAATCGTCCGACAAAGTAATCACGATGCCGATTCCCAATCCCTATCATCCGTATGTCGGTCGTGAATTGGCTAGACAACTTGGTTTCAAAGGCAACCTTCTTGTTAAAGTCGCCGATGTCGCCACCAAGCTTTACAAAATCTTCGAATCAAAAGATCTCGATCTCGCTGAAATCAACCCGCTTCTCGTAACCGAAGGCGAAGAGGTTCTGGCGCTCGACGGCAAAATCACCGTCAATGACGACTCGATCGGTCGCCAACGCTACTTCGACGGCTGGCAAGAGCGCCATTTGCTCGACGTCAGCGAGCGTGAGCGTCGTTGCAAAATGATCGGACTGAACCTGGTCGAACTCGACGGCAACATCGGAATCCTCTGCAATGGCGCTGGATTGACGATGGCTACCATGGACATGGTCAAGAAGTTCGGCGGCGAGCCAGGCAACTTCCTCGATGTCGGCGGCGGTTCCGACACTGAAAAAACTCTTGAAGCGCTCGAAATCGTAAACAGCAACCCTGATTGCGACGTAATGCTCCTCAATATCCTCGGTGGCATCACCGCCTGCGATGAGGTTGCAAAAGCGCTTGTTTCGTTTATCAAGAAATATCCTGAGCGCACTCTCGTGGTTCGTCTCAGAGGCAACAACCAGGAGCTGGCAGAAAAGATTCTTGCTGAATCCGGTTTGAAACTTATTCCGGACATCGAGACTGCCGTGAAGGCAGCAGTCGAAGCCGCAAATAAGGTCAGTAAGAAACCGGTTGGCGCTAAAGCCTAGGTCCGAAAAATTTGTTGAAACTGAAGAGAAACCACAAGGAGAACAGACGTGATTCTCATCGATAAGAACACTAAAGTGATTGTTCAAGGGGCTACAGGCAAGATGGGCTCCTCGCACATGAAGCGCATGATTGCGTATGGAACCAAAATTGTTGCCGGCGTCACACCTGGAAAGGGCGGCACGGAAGTTCACGGTCTGCCCGTTTTCGACAGCGTAAGAGAAGCTGTTGAAACCACAGGCGCTACGACCAGCGTGATTTTCGTTCCACCATACCTGGCACTGGATGCCGGTCTTGAAGCGCTCGACGCAGGCGTCGAGTTGCTCGTGCTGATTACCGAAGGCATGCCTCCTCAAGATACTGCTAAACTCGTTGCCGCTGTCAAAGCGAAAGGCGCGCGTCTGGTCGGTCCTAACTGCCCCGGCGTTATCACACCAGGTCAGTGCTTGATAGGCATCCTTCCAGGTCAAATCTTCTCGCCTGGCAAAGTCGGCATGATTAGCCGTTCGGGAACGCTCACCTATGAAATCGCGCTTGCACTTACTGATGCCGGTCTCGGTCAGAGCACCTGCGTCGGCATCGGCGGCGATCCGATCAAGGGCATGGGCTATCAGGAACTTCTTCAAATGTTCAACGATGACAAAGATACCGATGTCATCGTACTCGTCGGTGAAATTGGCGGAACCGCTGAGGAAGCAGCTGCTGAGTTCATCAAGAAGAACGTGAAGAAGCCGGTGGTCGGATTCATCGCTGGTCAGACGGCACCTCCCGGAAAACGCATGGGTCACGCGGGTGCCATCATATCCGGTGGCAAGGGAACGGCGGACAGCAAGCTCGCAGCGTTCAAAGCTAACGGCATGCACGTCGCTCTCACGCCGGCTGAAGTGGCAAAACTGGCAGGTGACCTGCTGAAGACGCCTGCCAAAGCGTAAGCGCAGGCTCGATCAAAATCAGAAAGTAAAGGAAACGGCAGGCTTCGGTCTGCCGTTTCCACTGTTGCGCGTTATGAGCGCAACAGTAGAACGAGGTCTCGTGTATTAGCGTTTCGTAAACAAAAGTAGAGGCGGAAAAGCAGGTGCTCGCCGGTTCATTTAATTCCGTTAAACTAGGCGCCTCGACAGGGTTTCAAAGATATAGGATAATGAGCCCTTCAGTTCTGGCTGGATTTTGGAACCGATGTCCCTGCGCCGAATAGTCTACAAACAGCTTTATCAGCGTTCTTGGGAACATGAAGGCTTATCACTGTTGAACAAACTGATCTTCACGGTCATTTGTCTCAGCGTGTTTCTGGTTATTATCGAGACTGAGAAGCCGTTCTACATTCAGTACAAACATACTTTTAGATCTCTTGATTTTATCGCCGGCTGTTTCTTCGCTGTCGAATACGCGCTTCGTCTCTGGAGTGTCGGCGAGCGCAAGAAATATCGAGGTCTCATTGGACGACTTCGATACATGATCACGCCGTATGCGCTTATTGATTTGCTGGTCATCGTGCCGTTCTTCGTAACCAGTAGTTCCAATCTGTTCGTCGCCCGCTTTATTCGTTTATTTAGAATCCTGGCTTTAGCAAAGGCTGCGCGCTATTCTCAGGCGTTTCAACTGGTCCGCGAAGCTGTATTCAGCCGCCGCCATGAGCTGGTTTTTTCCCTGATACTCACCTGTCTCGTGCTATTGGGCGCTTCTACGATCATGTGGGTTGTGGAACCCGACGACAATTTTCGCAGTATTCCACGTGCTCTATGGTGGGGCATCATTACACTTACAACGGTGGGCTACGGTGATGTTTTCCCGCAGACCGTGCTCGGGAAGGTTGTGAGCGGCATAACAGCGCTTGCCGGTATCGGTTTAATCGCTATGCCCGCCGGTATTCTCGCTGCCGCTTTCGGCGATGCCATCAATCGACACAAACATAAGATGGACAAACGCAGAGCAAGCGGAATTTCGCGAAGAAAACGCCTGGTTCGGCGAAATCAGGAGCGTACAGAGCGCAATTTACTCGCTGATTCTGATGACGGAGATAGTTCCTACGAGCCTGAAGTTTCCGGAGAGCGCTCTCCCACGGGAAAACACGTCGTGCTTCGCGAGTCATCCGGTTCCACCGAAGTAGTGTGCGAGCATTGCGGGCATGATAAGTTCGTTTTTCGAGCTAAGCGCACCGGCGGTGGTGGCGATGATGATTTCGCTCCGAGACGGCAAGATGGATATGACGAAGATTTCGATGCCGAGGAGGCGGGCAGTATTACTGCCGGCTATTCTCCCGTACAGTCGTTTCTCTCGGCTCTAGCAGACAATAGTCCGCGCGGTCGCTAAGCAAAAACGCTTATCTGTTCGGCACCACATATGTCGAGTGATCTTGCGATTGATGAGCTACCGCAAGCACGATCATCATAATCGGCACCAGTTTGCCTTTGGCCCGCTCGAACCCACCTGCCATTCGCGCACGTGTTGTTTCCGTGCCAGTCTTCGGTCGTAGTACCAGGTGTCCGTTTTCAAATTTTGGCTTGCCGTTTTCCAGTTCTACACCGAACTCCTTGAAGATCGACTTCAGCTCACCCGAGATTTCACCGGCTTTGCCGTCCCGAATTTGCTTGGCCAGAATCTTTTGGCAGCTTTCCAGATCTTTGGCTTCCGGATGATCCTTCAGATATTCCTTCATGTAGCTCTCAAGCTTCTCTTTCACGATTGGATCCGAAATCTTCATACCTTCGAGCAATTTTGCCAGTTTTTCATCAGTAAGGTCTGCGTCTCGCATCTCTTTGATTTCGAGTTTCTTGTCACGTTCCGGTTTGAATTTCACGACCATTGGAATTCCTGCTTCCGATTGGAACCTCACCGTGGTGCCCTCAACCACCGCAGTGCCTCCCAGCGCTTTTTGTGCTGCGGTCGCCACCAGTCTGTAATCGATCAGCATTCCACCGGCTTCAAGAGTTACATTCGACCGCACGTCGGTGGATGCTTGCGCGTAATTACTCATAACTTCAAGTGCCTTGACCGGATCTTTCAAACCTTCAGCCAAAGCCGGATTCGTATTGATTCGTGCTTTGGCTGCAGTGGTCAGTTCAACATCCGCGCTGACTTTTCCATCTTTGCCCTCGACCAGGTAAACCGGCTCTCCGCCTCCGTCAAGCGCGGTTCTGATGCCTTTTACCTTGACCGTTTTTCCGTCCGAACCTGTGAGTTCCATTGATTGCGAGAACATGTGGTCGAGTGCTTTGGCTTCTTTGTTGAACTTGCGTTCTAAACCGATACGCTCGGTCGATTTTGCCGCGCGCTCCAGTGCTTCCTTGTCGAGTTGTTCGGCACTGGTGCGAGGGTCGAACTCTGTCGACTGGGCGGGTTTCACTTCTTCAATGCCTTTGAATGCCTCATGGAGCTCATCAGGTTTGAGAACGTTATTCATCAGTAAGTAATCGATGTAGCTCTTATTCACTTCTACATTCGACGCTAGTTTCTCTTGTAACTTCAGCGCGAGCGCTCGAGCCTCAGCGGGTTCGCCTGATGCCAGGGCGTTGTTGATACGCTGTTGTTCGGTGGCCATTCTGAGGTATTCGACAAATTCGTTAAACGATTGTCGGGAAACACTGGCTTGCTCTCCTGTTTGCGAACCGCTTTTCAGCTCACGATTGAGGCGGCGAGCTCGCTCCGCAATATCTGTCTTGCGAGCAACAATCTCTTCGTTCGAGAAGCTGTATTCCGCTGCACCACCCTCGGTGCGGGCCGCTCTGTCGATGCTTGCTGTTTGCAGGAGTTTATTCAAATACGGATTGTTGCGCATCGTGCGCGGCGCTGATTCTAGCTCGGTTTGAGCTTTCGCTGGTGCTTCGATCCAGCGCTTATAAGCAGCAGCCTTGCCCTCGACATATTTTGCCGATTCCGGTGTGAGTTTAGACTTTTGAACAAGCTCGACAGCTTCGTTGAAATTCGTGAGTTCATTGCTGATGGCCTGGTTAAGAGCGGCTTCAGATGTGCCGAAAGACTTCAGAAGTTCGGCAGACGCTTTCGGTTGAGGAGGAACGTTTGCTGCGTCGATTTCGCCGGCTGCATGCATTTGTTTCAATATCCGATATTCGACGTGCTGCTTGAACTCTGCTGCCAGAGCGGGATTTTCGAACTGCGCTCGAGCCACCAGCGTGTCGCCAACGCGAATGCGTGTTGATCCGCTGCTCAGCATCTTGTCCATCATAGCCAGCTTTGCCCCTGCTGGATCGGCTGCAAATGCTGCTTTTACATCGAGGGCGCGCATCTTGTGAACAAGTTCGTGGAAGGCTTCGTTGGCTGAAAATTCTTGCTTGATGTCGATAACTATCTTGTCCTGCTCGAGCAGGTAAACGCCACCGGCGCCCTTCAGTGAATCGAAAGTGAGGTTTTGCTTTGTTACCAGATCCTCAGGGAGCCCAAGTCTCTTGGCGTATTGCTTCATGAGCGGCAAGATTCTTTCGACTGCTGTGTCGACCAATTTTTGCCGCTCGACTGGATCCATCGATTCAAAGCGCCGCCGGCTGACATTTTCAAAAACCTCGGCGACGCGACGGTTGATTTCCGCTACTTCGCGATCCGCTGTTCTAGGCATCTCTTCGTAGTGGGTACCTGTGCGTGATTCAACTCGTTCTCCCGTTTTCTGTTCCGGAATCAGACGGCCGTCGGTGTCAAACTTGAGAGGTTTAAAACCGGACGATTTGGCGGCGTCGAGAATCAATCGGGATACATCGGCTTCATGTCCGGCTCTCACTCGTACCTGTTCCTTGCCGCTCAGGGGGTCGGTTACTTTCACTATGTGTTTGCTCGGCAACTCACCAAGAATTTTTTCGTAAGCTTCGCGAGGGACCGAATAGACATTCGGTTTTAATCCGCGCTTGCCGGGCTCGACACCCTCTACCAGTGTCACGTGTGTGGATGTGTCGAGAGGGAAAATGTAACCCTTCTCTTTTATGATTTCCAGGGCGCCCGGTTCGATAATCGTCTCCAGGGCATCGCGGTCAATCAGTTTTCTTGTCCACAATAATTCCTTTGTTTTAAGTTCGTTTGCGACCTCGATTGGCAGAGCGATTCCGACTAAAGCCGACGAATCCGTTCCTTTGCTGCGTGTCTTATCACCAATCAAACGCGCTGAAAATTCCGTTGCAACTTCAAGCGTGCCGGTGAATATCCTTCCATTATCTTGAGGACTTTTTGCTGGATGGTTTGGATTGAAATTCTCTCCCTGTAAGGCTGTGGATGTAAGGGCGAAACCGTGAGAGCTTCCATGAACGTGGACCTCGAACCCTCCGGAGATTCGTGACCTGATTCCTGAGATGAGCGCTCGACTCTCAGCTTGACCGTACTGACTGGAGTGGAAAACGGAGCGCGCGTAACGTTCTATCACATCGTTGGTTGGTTTTGGATTGAGCTTCATCTCGGCGATGAGAAACTCGAAATTTTTCATGCGCGCTGCAAGTTCGCTCGGATTCTTTGAGTTCAGCTGCCCGGTCTCTGTCTCGATGAACTTACGCATAGATTCGACATCATCTGCTGGCAGATGTGATTTTACTTCGTCGAGATATGTCAGTGCTTTGCGTTGTATGCGTGCCAACGCCGGGTCTGCATGGTACGCGTCGGGCAAACTTATCGCCGCGTCAAATGCCTTGACCGGGTCCTTCAGCATCGCGTCAACCTGTCCGGCTGCCAATTTCGCCTGACCATCTGCGTTGGCTTTCAATACTGTACGAATGCGCTCTATCTGTTCCCGGATTGCATCATTAGCTGAAAAGTCCGGCTTGGCGGCTGCTTCTGTTTCCTCACCCAGTAATATCGGCTGGCGGGTGTAGTCTGCGTTGTTTTTTGCTTCCTTGTCCAGCAGACCGCGAATTTCGGTTTCAGATGCAGCTCCGTCTTTGATTGCCTTCGCCAGGGCTTTTCCATCACGGTCTCCGGAAATCTCTGCAATTAATTTTCCATCGTTTACTTTGCCCGTGCCGATAAGATCGATAGCCGCATCGCGCGACGCGTTGGAGTCTCCCATCATCAGTCGAACTTGCTCAACGCTGAGAAATGGTTTCTCACCTGCCATCGCTTTTGCGAGTTTCGCGGCGGCTGGCGCGGATAGTTTTTCTCCCAGGACCTTGTCCAGAAGAGCAACCTTGTCAAAGCGAGGATCCGCGGGCGCAAGCAATACTGCTCGAATGAGTTCGCCGGCTTCAGGGGAAACGCCATGTGCTTTTTCGATTGCATCAATTTTGTCAGGTTCGGCAATTCTGCTTGCCTGCTGTGCCAGAGCTGTTCTGAGCTCGGCATTCTTAACCTTCAGAACGCGTTCCAAAAGTTGCGGCGACATCTCGTTGTAGTTGAAAGCGACGCTATACTGACTCTTCGCATTAGTCTGAGCCACGACGTCCTTGAGTATCGCGTCCATTTGCACGCTGTTGATTTTCGGGTTGCGGATCAGCCTGCTTATGTCGCGGACAGCAGCGGAGTTGCTTTCCAGAAGTTGAGCCACCACAGACGGTGGGCGGTCAAGGTTGCCCGCAGCGATGTCGCCCGCTAGAGAACTGGCTTCCAGCAATTTTTTGTGGTCGATGTCGAGCTGTGAGTTTCTCAATCGGTCAACGACCTGTGGAGTGAAAATCTTATCAATCGTTATATTGCCCGTGCTCTTATTCTGAAGAACATTTAGAAGCGCATCGACACCGGCTTTCGACACTGTTCTGTCCGTGAAGATTTGACGAATGACCGGGTTTTCCGCTAATTCCATTTCTATTAGCTGACTGGCCTGTGCCGGTGTTCGAACTGCATCTCCGAGGTATGTTGACTTCAGTAGCTCAAGCTGCTGATTGAAGGCTTCGTACTGTGGCAAACCCTGGTTTAACTCCGCCACTCCGAGCCGGCCTTTGTTTATCCCAGCGATCAGACTGGACGCAGGGAAGTCGCTCAAACCAGTTATGACTTTCGGATCCAGTTGAGCCAGGACAGAGAGTCCTTCTGGTGTGAGGGCACGTGGAGGGTTTCCGTTGGCACCGCGCGCGATCAGATTTTGAATCTCAATAGCTGCTGTGGGCGTTATTTTGCCGGAGTTCATCAAGGCTTCTACTTGCTTGAAGGTCGAAGTTGCTGTTTTCAGTTCAGCTGACGGGTTCTTTTGACCTTCGAGTAAGTCCAGCTTTCTCTTGTAGTTTTTCTTAGCATCTTCGAGGGTGTCAACTTTCGTGGTGAGGCTCGCCGCCGCTTCTCCTGTATTGGCTGGATGCGATTCACCGATTGCTTTCACTGCACGTTCCAGTTGTTGCGAGACGCGTTGTTTGACTTCGGGTGAAGCGGACGCCAGACGTTTTAACACTTGTTCAGCAGCCACTTTTGCTGACGCACCATCAGCGGTGCGGACCGCGTCTTGAAACTCGACTATGGCTTCTCTTGACTCTCTGAGTGGCTTTCCGAGACCGTCGAGAAAACTGTTCCGAACTTCCTTTGCGCTTGCATCGGCTGCTAGCTCAGGGTCCCATGCTTGCAATTTCTCTCTGGTTTCCACTCGCTTCAGATTTCCGGCAACGACGCCTTCGAGTCTTGCGAGTTCATCCACCGCTTTTACGCGTGTGGAGTTCGCCTTCGAATACTCCCCAGCCTTGTCTTTGATTTCCAGCTCTGGTGCCGTGGTTCGATCACTTGAAACATTGATGCGTCGATTCGAACCCTGTTCTGACAATGATATTTTGATTTTTGGAGCGCCCGATTCACCAGGCGTTTCTGAAACTTCGATATTTACTCCTACCTGTTCCAGTTGCTGCTTCATCTCAGAAACATACCGCGCTCGATCAGCTTGGGGCAACAAACTCAATTCGACTGCCGCGCGAGTTAACGTTTCCATCCGTTCTGACGGACTAACGTCATTAGCTCCCACTGCGCGTTTCACGTCGCGTATGAGCTCGAATTCCTTTTGCCATTCGACAGGAAGCGAACGCTGAGGGTTCTCATGCGTCATTAAAATGGATTCCGGAACGACTGCAAGTTCAGGTAACGCTGACTTGACTTCAGTTCTGTTAACCAGCTCTATTTGTCGTGTTTCAACGTCTTCAAACAATCGCCCTTCGCTGAATATCTTCTTTTCGTATTTGAAAACTCGGCCATCTTTGTCGGCATAATATTTCTTGCCGTTTACTTCGATCGGTAGATAATCGGCGGTTTGCATCTTGACCGGATCGAATGCTGCACCCGGTTTTACTTCCTTCAAGTCTATGGGTAGTGTTTCAACCGCTGCTGGATTTGACTCACGCACGAGAACTACTCTGCCATCACTTGCGGTGCCCTTAATCTCGAATGTTGCTTGCTCGCCGCTTCTCGCGGTGCGCTGCGTGCGCACATGAGGGTCCAGACCTGCTATTGGTTTAATCGTAGACTCTGCAGTCTGTGATTCGCGCATAACTTTTGCGGCGTGATATTTCGCGCTGGTTCTTCGATACTGAACCAGAGTGATACCGAGAGCTAGTGCCACTAATGCCGGCGTGGTCAAATCGTCGGACGTGTAACTTTCGACTTTTGCATCTTTGCTGATTGCGTCGGTATTCACGATCCGTTTTAGATCTAGTTTGTTATATTGGGGCTTCAGCGATTCCCCGCCCGGCTCTTTTGGTGCTGCACCGGGCTCTTTTGCATTTGCAGCCTCCGCAGGCTTTTTGTTCTCCTCGCGTGATTGAAACGCCTGTCTCAAGTTTTGCTTGAATCCATCATCGAAGGACATCGCCGGGTTTTCGCGCAATTCGGCTTGCAAGTCGTTGAGCGCTTCCTCGAAAAGCTCATCTTTACCGGTCGCAATGCGCGCGAACGCATAGTTGATTTTGATGCTCGTGCTGGTGTCTTTGTTCTTGCTGCTCTGGTCGATAGCCCTGGCTTCCAGCTCACCATGCGCTATCCGCTTCTGGATGAGCTCATCGACATCCTTGCCGCTCTGCGACAGATGCGCAATTTTTGCATCCTGTTTTATGCTGGAGATAAACAATTCCAGGCGCTGTCTGTTGGCCGCGGACTCGATTTGCGTTTGCGCATCCACTGCTTGTTTAAACAGCGGACTAGCCTTGTCGATGCCCTCATCGAAGAAAGCCTCGTTTGCTTTGCTCAGCAGTTCAAGAGGATCTCCAGGCTTGTTCTCACCTGTTTTTCCCTTCCAGATATCGTCGACTGCCAGTGTCGACTGCCATTCGCCCAAACCTCGCAACTGGCGAGCTGCCGCCATTTGCGAGTAGCTCAGAAGGAGCAGCTCGCGAAACTCTTTGCTAGTCGCAAGTTTCGGATTGTCTTTCACGAGTTTGCCCAGTTCAACTTCGCCTGCTGCGATCTCGGCATCCTTGCCGCTTGCGATTTGCAGCGCCGCTCGCATAGAGCGAGCTTTCGTGGCGTCAGGCAGATGGTCGAACGCTTGTCTCTCTTTTGCCTCTGACTGTTGATCGAGCTTGAGCATCTCCGCCAGTTCGGACTTAACCTTTTCAGCCTTCGGTGCATCCTTTTGCGATTCGGCGTTCGCGAGGTGAGCCATCGAACTGCCTGTCTTCATGCGGATGTCGACGGACTCTCTTTGCGCCTTGATCAGCACGTCCAGCACTAAGTTGCGCCCGAGAAGCTCGGTACTGATTTCCGTATCGAGCTGTTTCATTACGCGCTCATAGTTAGCGTCGAATTCCGCGAGTTGTTGGGCCGGAGTTTTTTCAACCTGGTCTCCCCTGGAGTCGTCGGTCGCCTGTTCGGCTCGCGTCTCAACTTCGGATGCGTCCGGCTGTTGGTTTTGAGACGTGCCGACGTTATCGCCTCGTTCCAGAACGGGCGTAGTGTTTCTGGCGGGATTTGCCGAGGAGGACGGTTTCAACTTCTCGACGTTGTCCAGCAGCTCAGGCGCCTGCAATATACGCTCGAAATCTGCTTTTGTGAAACCTTTGCGGCTGTAGTTAGATGTTGATGTCTCCGATTGCAAGATTGAAATTAAAGCCGTTTGCCTTTCCTCCGGTAAATTCAATACCTTCGGTATCTGCTCGGCGGAAAGCAAGTTGGCTTGTGCCGCAGCTGCTGCGACGTTCACATTGTCCTCGGTGGTTTTTCCTTGAATAATTTGATCTGCAACCGTATTTAGTGTCGCTCGATTGACTTCTGGAACTTTGACCACTTCGGAGAGCGGACCCGCAAGTAACGGTCCAAGCGTTCCGTTCGGGTCTTCGAGCGCCTTGGCCTGCTTTGCCTCATACGCGACGATTTTGTCCCAAAGCGGTTTGTCGATAATGGTGCCCATAGCTTCCAGGATTTTCGGCACGTTTTCCGTTGGGAAGATTTCTAGGGCACGTTCCAGATCTGTCTGCTGAAGACCCCTTGCTAGAGCCGCGTTGCGATCTTCAGGATGGAGCGCGATAAAGGTTTCAAGTGCGAGTACGGATTTAGCACCGTTCTGCAGATATGAACAAACATCTTTCACCGCGACGTCTGAATCTGACAATACCTTGAACAAACTGTTTCCATCTAGAAGCGCTTGTTGACCGGCTCCAGGCGTTTTTAAAGCGGTCGAAAACGTGCGTAATTGTTCGACAGAGAGTTGCGGCGCTACATCCATCAGCTTTTTCATTGTGGCGGAATCAATCTGATTTTGCTGCGAAATAGAGAGCTGATTCTCCAAAATTTGCTCGGCTATAGCACGTTTTTCTGCCGGCAAGTCTTGCATAGCTGCTAGAGTCGAGCCGTCGATCAAGCCGTCAGAACAAGCTCTTGATAGTTGGCGTGCGCGTTCCAACTTAATATCATTGCCACCATATGCGGTCAGAACCTTCTCGAAACTCGTAGAGTCCATTGACCAGTGTTTTGCCAGTGCTTCTAAATATGGTCTGGACTCTTCAGAAGAGACTCGATCGATCAGATTCTGCGTTTCTTTGCTGATTGATTTGGGCGAATCGCCATTGTCTGTAGAGGCGACTGTCAGCTTTTCGAAATCTCGCCCGTAACCTATTTCGATGCCACTTTCTGATGCGGCTTCCCTCGCTTTCAGGTATTCGGCACGAGCTGTTTCCAACTCATCGCTGCGTCGGTACACGAAACTGTCCCTGGATTGAATGACATGGACCTTCTTGCCGAGCGCTTCGACCTGAGCTGTAATATCTCCGGACCCAGCAGCAATTTTTGCGTGGCGATTCCAGTAATTAAGCTCTCTCTTGTAGGCAATGTCGGCGAGCCGTTCTCCGCGCTCTTGCTCCGGTTCGCTAGCGCTTTTGAGGAACTGAGCGTGCGCTTTGATAGCCTTGAGCGCTTCCGCACTTTCAGGTCCGAACTCCGCCTCTGCTCGTTCCGTCGCCTTGCGTAGCAATGAGTCTTTCATCTGGTGACCGAGAGTGTATAGCTTGAATGCACGTGCGGCGTCTCCGCTGATAGCCTCCTTCAGGTGTCCGTACGGTAGCTCCTCTCCGCGTGGCGGTTTTGGAAGAATCAAATTATGAGCGTGACCTTCAGAGTAGTTATGCAACCTCTTTCCGCGCTTTTCCAATACCTCTGCGATTTGCATGAATTCGTCTATGGTGCCTTTGTCCAGTGGACCGGCGTGCTTGAGTTGTGCGAACTCCATTGCCCGTTTTTCGCCGTCCGCCGCGATCTGCTCGTCCAACCTTTTAGCGTTTTCTCGATCACCGCTCTGGTTTCTTTGCCTTAAGAAGTCTGAATATTCAGCCATTGCTCCGAGCTTTTGCGCGGTCACAGTTCCGCCTGAACTTTCGTTTGCTTCCTGGAGATATTTTTTGAAACTGTTCTCCTGAGCATCGCCGGCTTGCTTGGTTAGTCTCTCGGCAGTTTGATTGTCGCCCGGCCAATTCCGTTGCCGCAGCGAATTCGCATAGCCTGTAAGCTGCTCGGCTAGCTGCCAGGTCTCTTTGCTGTTTAGATCAGCTTCTCGGTCCGTTAAGGCTTTTATCCGAGATTGCCAGGCCTTCTCTGTCGACTCTTGCATCTTTCGAAGCGCTTGAGTCTCGCCTGTCGTATCTCCGCGGTCTTTGAAAAACTTCGATTCTCGAAGATAAAGTGAAGCCAGGTCATCGTACGTTTTGCTGCCCGATGCGATTTCTTTTTCTACGCCACCAATAGTGGTGTCCCAGGCTCTCACCAGGTTAGCCGCGCTTTCTGTTCTCAGCTGTTTGCAATGTTCTTGATGCTTCGCATCCGGGCTTCCCTCCATGGAATCAGCATATTGCTTTTGCGCTATTGCGAGTTTGTTCAGCTCCGCGTCAGTGGGTGGCGTTTTAAACTCTTTGCTCATCTTCTCGATGTGTTTGTTCCAGGTTGAGTCCAGGCGAACATACATCTGCTTTTGAATCTCGTCGGCCTTTTGAGAATCTCCGGGCCAATCTCTCTGACGCAGATATTGTGAGTGTTTCCACATCGTCTCAATAGCCGGGCTTTCGTTGCCGCTCTTTGTTGCTTGTGTGTCCTGGTACGCTTGAGCGCGCTGGTACATTTGCTCGCCGATTTCCATGGCGCGCTGTTCCAGACCGCGGGCTTTCTCAGTGTCTTGCGGGGTGTTTCGTGCCCGCAGCATCTGAGCATATTGGGTCAGCGGGCGATAAAGTTCGTCTGCGGTGCGTCCTTTTTTCGCTTCAATGTCGGCGATTGATTGCACCAAACGCGACTCGTCGCTGCGTTCTATTTGCACCTCACTGGCGGCTCGCGCTCGAAGGTCCGAGTTGCCACCATTCAAACCGTTAAGAATGTCAGTCGCGTCCTGACGGAACCACAGAGTGGAGCCGTGGGCGGAAAGTGTTTTCATCACCTGATAGGCGCGTTCGCGATCGGGGTCGGCATTGCTCTGGCTGGTGAGCAGCAGTCTCGAGGCTGCCATGCGCACGAGCGGTTCGTTACTGTCTAGGCACATACGCAGGAGTGGACGGCGCGGATCGTCCGTTGCCGCAATTGGTTTTTCGAAACCAGACGAGACGATCGCTGAAATCGTCTTCGAATTGTCACCGCTGGCGATGGCATCGCTTAATCGACCGGCACGCCACTTCAAACGTTCGGTTTCTCCCGCGGGCGATGTTTCAAACTTCGGCTCCCCGTCAAATGGTTCTTGTTTATATCCTCCGAGGCGGTCAGCAAATCGCATCGAAAGTCCCCGAGCCCAATCCTGAACATAGGAGTCGGGGTGATATTGAGACATGGCTTCCAGAATTGGAGTCGCTTTTCTGTAATTCATGCTTTCCAGATCTTTGAGCAGATGCCGTTGAAGGTGGATACTCCAGTCGTAGGTGTTTTTGTCAAACCCTGGAGCACCTGGTACCGGCATTGTTTTGAATTGGATTTCGAGTGCATTTGTGACAATAGAAGCGAATTCTTCGTCTCCGACATTGCCACCGGATTTGGTGCGAAGCTCTCTCAAGCCGAGAAGCAGTTCCTTTCGCGTGAAGCCATGCATGTCCGGTTGATCAGTCAAGCAAGCCGCAATCATATTGGTCAGCTCACCGCGATTTAAATTACCGTCCTTGCAAATGTCCTTGATAGCCGTGCCTGCCTTCATAGCAAATGCCGACCGCTCGTTAGCGTTGAACGGCATTCCGTTGCTGCTGACTATATATGCAAGTGCCATTCGGGCTTCTTGCCCATCCGGTTTGCTCGCTGCATCCACTAGATTCTTGAACTGGGTATCGCGATCGCGGACTGATTTTTCGTCGGCTTCCTTGATCTCATCGTCCGGATTGTAGTGAAAGTGTTCCGGGCGATCGAAGAAGGGCGTGATCGGATTCGTATACCATAGTGCTGAAACGCCCCAGTCAGCCAGAATTGTGACAGTTCCTTTGGTTGCATTGAGAAACTGCATGCGTACACGGTGGAAGTTGTCGTCGAAAGTTTTGATTAGATTCTTGCCGTCGAGCAAGTTGTAGGCAGGATTTTTTCTGAACCAGTCGCCTTCGAAACGTTTCAAGTCGGCATAGCTGTTGTCCAACATATTGCGCTTGACGCCGTCGTAGTAGCGCTGTCTATCCAGCATACCGAAGGTTACCGGACCGTCCAGTCGCTGGACGAGATCTGAGGAGGTTAACTTACTGACCCGCGCAATCGTTTCATCGATTAGCTTCGAGTCGCCGGCATGGAAGCCTGCCGGCGTTTTGGGATTCGCTTTCTCAGCGGCTTTGACCGATTCGAGGAAGTCACGTGCCAGTTTTCGGTCGCTTTCCCTGAATCCATGTTTTGCCACCATCGATAGTGCTTCGATTGCTTTCTGGCGAATGTCCTCGCTGTCGCTCTTAATCAGGTTTTGAGCCGCTTCTAAACGGATCGCGGTATCGGGGCTGGTGAGCGCTCTGCTGGTCAATTCCGAGCGGGCGTCTCCTGCTTGGGGTGGGCTTGCCAGCAGTTTGTTCGCCGCATCTACGGCTTCTGCGTCCTTGCCTGCAACCTTGATTTTTTCAAACGCAGTGCTTGCATCATCGCGAAATCCTTGACGAGTTCCATGCTTGCTCTCGAGAGCGAGAAGCTCTACGGCGCGGCGGCGAAGCTCAGGGACTGTGCTGTTTGCGAAAACCTTTGCGCATGCGATCTTTGCCTGTTCAGATTCGTTAGGGCTGGACATGATGTGCGACATTGCCTTGGCCCGTGGATCGTTAGCATCAGTGATCGGCGGTCTCTCGCCAGCCATGAATATCGCCCGCACCAGCTCAGGCGAATTGGCGTTCTTACCGATTTTGCTTTCAAGGTCGGTCGTCAGGTCTCGAATAGAGAATTGATGGGTCTTCATCAATTCTTTTACTTGCGATTCGATTCCACCGGTGTTGTCTCGCATGGCGCTAACCGCTTTGCGCGCGGCTTGAACGACCGCCTCATCCTTGTGCTCGATATCGTCTGCGTTGGCTACTGCTTCTAATACCGGCAATACTTTTGCGACGCCAAGTTCTGCCAGAGCGGCAACCGCTTTTGTTTGGAATTCGGAGTTCTGACCAGGATAGGTGCCGCGTGTGCGAGCCAGGTTCAACTGAAGTCCGGCGGCAATAGCTACGGCTGCTTGTTCCCTGGTTACACCACCCTCATGCTGACCGGGTTTCAACACCAGCATCGCGTCTAGCAGGCGATTGCGGTTTTCGACACTCATCATCGGTTGATGCATCAAACACATCTCGAGAATTTGCGCAAAGTCTTTGGAGCGTGCCGCTGGATTCGCCTCGCAAGCTTCCTTCAGCTTCTGAGCCGCTAGTGTGACGAGACGGTCTTTGTCGGCTGTTCCCACAGCCGGCATTCCGTTAGACATAATGATGTATGCAAGTGCTTTTCGAGCTTCGTCTGCGCCTGTTTCTCCACTCTCCGCCTTGGTCTTCAATGTCGTGATTGCGTCGAGCTGATCTTTTTGTACTGACTGTAGCGCTTGCCGCAGTGGCTCAGTCATGGCTATGTCAATGAGCGCGAGCGGGTTGTTGTTATTCAGACCCGTTCTTTCGTTGTACCTGCGGTTCGCCTCGTAGTGCGCGAAGTCGCTGTCCAGAATGCGATGGTTCTGCAGCAGGTAGCTTCTCGACGAGGTTAGGAAGTTGCCTCGAACGGCCGATGACATGAGGTCGCGTTTAGCCCGCTCGAAGTCTTCCATGTAATCTTTGGAGGTCGGCTCGGGACGCCTCAAAGGCAGAATAAGTTCGCGAACCCGTTTGTTTATCTCCGAGTTGGTTTCTTTAGACAGTAAATCAAGATAGGTTCGCTCCAGTCCGGGCGGGTTAAGTTTAGCCATCTCTTCAAGAGCGGCGCGGCGAACCAGCGGAGGATATTTCTCTCGATCTTGAACAATGGTGCGCATGAATTCAGCATGCTTCGCTCGTTGAGCCAGATCGGTGAACTCGATTGATCCGATTGCCTTGACCGCCGCCTCACCGACAAGCGGATAATCGGCCATCCCCTTAGTGGTGACGAGTTGGCTCAGGCGGTCGTGCATCGTGCGCCGCTCGCCAGCTTTGAAGTGAGTGAGATTTCCGGAATCACCGATTGAAGAATTGATCAGTGCTGGTAGCATTGACAGCACGCGAGCCTGGTTTTCCTCGTGCATGCGCTCCCTTCCCGGAATCGCATTTGGATGTTTTCGGAAGACTTCCAGATCACGTTTGAATTTCGCAACATCTGCTGCCGTGTGAGGCTCAGTAAGGACGGGTGCATCCGGTCTTACGGGTGAATCAGTAAATTTTCGCACTCGCTCCATAATCTGGAGCCATGCATCCGGGTTGTCCTTTGCCAGGTTTGTCATGCGCTCAGGAAGCAGTCTTTCCAAACTGCGAATCATCAGATCCTCTGCGACCTGCTCTTTCGATAACCGTTCTTGTTGAGCATCGATAGCGGCTTTCAGCAATGCTTGAATCTCCGATGCCGGTCGATTCTCTCCTCTAGCCTTAGCCAACGCATCTAGAGATCCGAATGTCTTTGCGCGTAGCTGTTCCTGATCCCTGTACTTCACGCTCGTTAAGGACAGGAATGTATCGTTGACGAGGGTTTGCAGTTCTGCGGCTTGTGCACTGTGCTCCGCAGGTGGTGCATAATCCGCCAGTGCCGATGCTGATTGGAACGCAAGCAATGTTTCTGCACTGGTCGGATCTTTGTCGAGAGTCCCGGCATGCGCTTTCATGCGCGCGACGAATTGATCTTCGAGCGTCTTTCCATCGGCGCGTCTCTCAACTACCTCCGTACCAGCCTTTGAAATTTCAATCAATTGTTTTTGACGCTCTTCGGCATCGGTGAGCAGGTGCGCGAATTTAAGATCGGCTGCCAGAGCGGCTAATGGGGTTCCTTTGTTCTCTTTGCTAACTCGCTCAAGAGTTTTGAGGAGGTCTACGGAACTTACTCCGAATGAGTTAGTGCTGGACTCGTCTTCTGGTTTTCCAAACTGTGCTTTCAGTGCTTCGTGAACTCTCAACGCCTCGATCACTGCGGGGAAGCGAGGACCGTTCGAATCAACCAGAGCTCGCATTTTATCTTCTTGTGAAACCTTAGGATCGAGAAGAACGTCCTGGAGTTTTGCCGCAAAGGTTGCACCAGATACGATACCGGCACGAGAAAGCATATCGCCCAGAGCAATCATTCGAGCGGCACTTTCGGGAGTTTTTGTATTGATGAAGTCGCTCTTCAGTGCCTCGACGACGGTCTCGCCCTTCAGTGACTTCGCGAAATTGTCCGGCAGATTTCCGTACTTGTCACGGTTTAAATAAAGCATTGCCAGGCCGGCTGCAGCACGTGCTGTTTTCGCCTCTTCCGTGTCTGCAAGCGGGGCTTTGAAGTGTTTTGACAGGTCGTTCTTGAACTTCTCGACGTCCGTTTTTTTCGCTTCCGGAGCGAGCAATTCAGCTGTTCTATCCAGGATTGTCTGAATTTCTTTTGCCGCTTCCGGCTTGAGGTGCGCTGTCATCCCCGGACCGAAACCTTTGATAGTTTCTCGCGCCGCCTTAAGTCTCTCCGGATCACCCATGTCGAAGGTGTGCAGACTCTTGCGGCTGCGCTCCATGCCCTGATTGGACAGGTCGCCGCCCATCTTGATCATCTGCGCCCAGTCTTTGATTTGCTCACTCGGGTTGCGCCGGCAAACATCGTTTGCAAGTTCGGCAAGTCGTGTCTGCGGCATCGCTGAAGGGTCGAGTTTAGACAACAAATTGGCGAGCACCAGGTCTACTCCGCCCGGCACGCGCTGTTCATCTTTGATAGCTGCGGCAAGGAACATATTCAGGTATAAACCGACATCATCCCTCGTGACGCTCCGATGTCCGTCCCGAGCGAGCACATCTTGAATGGCACCGTCTCCGGTGCGCGACAGCATCATCAACGAATAAATTGCCGCCGCCTGAACCTCGGAATTTCCTTTGAGCGAATCTCGAAATTCTTTAAGAGCTTTGACGACTTGCTCGTCCTTGAGGGGCTGAGCGCGATCAGAATTCATTATTTCGCTCAGGCGCTTCTCGGTATCTTTGGCGGATTTGAGCGCGGCGTCCGGGATATGTTTGAGCAGTTCCCTCTTAAATGCGTCCGTCGACTGGCGGCGCTGCTGCTCTGTCATTGGTTGGGTTGGATCAAGCAGCTCTTGTGTGCGCTTCGTTATCGCGTTGATTGTGTCTCTGGGAGATATAACTTGAGCGAGAACATGAGCGTCGGTTTTCACATCACTCAGTGCGTCTATGTCCTGCTTCGTAAAGTGTTTGAGTTCCGAAGTTGGCTTGATTAGCTCTGCTTCGAGTCCTTTGACGATATCCGCTTTGTTGATAATTTGAGTTACGGTCTCTTTCGTATCCTTGCCGTCTTTTGTGACGGTCACCTCAAAACTTCTGCTTGCTAGCGTGTCCCGCAGCTTTCCGTTGGCATCATGATTGCCTAGACGAAGGAGCGCCAGTTTTGCCGCGACAACCAATTCCGGATCGAGAGTCTTGCGCCAATCGGGGAAACCGGCAGCTTTCTGTGTTTCGAACTTACCGTTTTTTATCAGGTCTTGAACGACGCTCTGCGGGGGCTGAAGGTAATCTATAAGCTTGTCGCGAACACGGTTGAACTCGTTTAAATGATTTAGCCGTGTGGTGAGCTGCTCAATGTCTCTTTTTGCATCTGCAAGAGGTTTGAGCTCCGCCTCGCATCGAGCGATTTCCTTTGTATTGGGCGGTGTCTCGTTCTTCAAATGTGCAAGGTTCGCCTCAAGGCGTCCGCGTCTGGCATCTGCATCACCCGTGGTGTCAGTTTGAGTAACACCGAGGTATCGCTCTCTGGCACTTCTAAGTTGAGTTTCCAGTTCTTCCGCGCGCTTGACCGGATCCCTGTCCTCTATGTCCGATTTAATTCCGGCGAGCAAAGTATGCTTGCCCTGAGCAATGGCAAGGCGCTCCTCCGTCTCTGCAACTTTGGCTTTGAGTTCCTGAAGTTTTTCCGTCTTTGGTTTTTCTGAACCTTCCTTTTTCAGTGCCGTTTCAAGTTCGCTTTTGGCAACGAGCAAGTCTGTTTGACATTGTGTTACCCTGTCGCCCCAGCGATCTTCTTCCGCCGGCTTTTTAGCGGGATCTTTGAAACCGCCCTCCAGGAGCGCCTCTCTGTTTGTCCGATCTAGACTTTCAACTGTGGAGAGGGCTTGTCTAACCTTGTCCTCCTTATCCTTTGGCATCCCACTCTTATCATCGGTAAGCGCCTGGTCAGAGGCTTTCAGCCAGTCAGCTTCAGCTTCGAATCGAGCTCGGCGCGGATCCTGTTTTGCTGCCTGCGATAGATCCAACCCGGCAGGCGCATCCGGTGTGAGTTGGCGAGCAAGTCCGACCATATGACCGGACATCGTGGCAATAACGCCCCATTCAGCGACCTTGAAACCATTGTGAATTGCCTTAGCGTAGCCACTTTCAGGGTGACACCAGTGGCCAGTCTTCACCAGCGGTAAGAACTTTTCAGTTGATGGGTTGAGTATCCGTCCGAACTTCTGCCCGAACAGCAAACCGCCGCCCGCCTCGGTCAGGAAGTAAGCCGTGCGCGCGTGACCCAGGTATTCGGTGAATTTATTGCTGCCATCATGGGATCCCGCGCTCGATGTGAACATTGCGACTGGCAGACCCATGGAGAATTTTACTCCTGCGGTGCTGAGCTGCCACGCGCGTTCTGCTCTGGTGATCGCCGGCAGAGCTTTGGCGACACCACCCTCGGTGACGCGAGCCGCTGCTGTAGAGACCTGTTTCAATCCCACCTTGCCGAGCCCCGCCAGACCGACGCGAAGTCCGTTCAAGCCTTCCAGAGTCATCAAGACATCCATCGCGACTGTGACGGCCTTTTCGCCCCAATAAACAACTTGACGCTCGCCTTTGTAGCTCTGCATCTTCGCGCCGATATACAGACCCGGGCTCACTGCGGCGAGAAGAGGATTGGTATCGTCCGCCAGATTTTCTACTCTGCAAAGTTCGAATGAATCACCGCGTTTTACTGGTACCAGCGTGCCTGCTTTGTATTCTCTGGTCGGCATTTTGATGTCGCCGACTTTCGAGCCGATCACGCCGTTCCAGCGAGCGTTCTGATACGCCCAGATCGGCAAGTCCCAGAGTTCGGCCCGACGAGTTACCTTGAAAATTCCATCCTTAGTTTTCTCAACATCGAAATCCATGCCGATTAAGTTGAAATCGTGAGCCGGATCATCCTTACCGCCCTGTCTTTGATCGAATTTGAACTTCGGCGAACCGTCCGGATTGAAACCAAGTGCACCTGTCCAACGCGACCGAGGAACCTCTACGTCTTCATAAGCGAGGAGACCAACTGGATTTCCAGTAGCCTGCTCGATTTCCATGTAGGTTGTTTTGACTCGATCCCCGTACTCTTTCAGGTATTTTTGCACCTGATCGATAGTTTCGCGATTCCCACCGGCAGCCAGTCTCAAGTCCGACGGCATCTTCGCTATGAAAGGCGGATCTTTTGAGAAATCGATTTGGTCCTTGTCATTGCGACGCCATTCCCAGCCTTGCGGAAGTTCTATAGGGAAGCGATTGGCATCATTTTGCAGGCGCAAGTCGCTCCGTATTCCTAAGAGCGAATGAGGGTTTTGCTTGTTCAGATAAATTGCCGTATCGACGGTCCTCTGAACTTGTTTAAACATCTCAATCATCTGCAATGCAGCGCGGCGTCCCTCCGCGTCATCGAGCCCGACCTTTGCCCGATTTTCTTTTTTGTACTCCTGCGGCAAACCGAGTTCGCGTACCATTCGGTCGATGTACTTATCTTGATAGTCAGCTGCGGCCTTCTCAAAACGTTTCTGTGCATCGCCCAGCCAACGAACGGACTGGTCGAGCTTCATCAAGTCCTGATTCGACGGCAGACCTTTTTCCGGGATGTGCATGTCGAGCTTATAAACGGCTTGCGGATCCTTGAGCCACGCTTCGAACCGCTCAGGCGTCATCGGCAGCTGTGTGTGCGGGTCGAAAGGCAAGTCCACGCCGGTCTGAGCGCTAACTGCCGCTTTGCTGAGCAAATTCGCCAGCTTCTTTGTATTCGCCTCTACCGTGCCTTTCAATAGTTCTAAACAAAGACGCGATTCCGGTCCAAATACGCCTTCTTGCCGTTCTCTCTGAATGCCCTCGAGAAAGGCATTCTGTGCTGGATCTTTAGCATCGACGAGTTTACTCAAATGGTCGAGCATGCGGGTTTGCATGTCGAGTAAACGTCGTGAGTCTTCACTGTTAACGGCTGGTTTGTATACCTCGACAGGTCTATCTGCGATCGCGTCGGGCGTGCCTTCAGGTGCTTTCTTCTGCGCTTCGGCGCGAAAATCAGTGCGACCTGTCAATTCTTGAATGGTACCGTTGACGATGCGCTCTACTCGACCTCCGCCAACGGAGATCTCGCCGTCTATTCTTCCTGGAATGTCTCTTCCTTCGCTATCTTTGCCTGTGAAAAAGGCGATGCCGTCTTTGACCTGGCGGGTCCATGCGTTGCCGTCAGCGTCTTGAAACCCCGTAACGCGGCGCGGATTGGTTTTATCAAAATCAAAAGCGAGCGTCTTGTCTCCAGGGAAAAGAAATTTTTTCGTCTGTCCCAGCTCGTTCAATTCGACCTGCAAGCCGGGAATTGATTCGTAGGCGTTGTAAACCTTGAATGCTGTCTTGGAAGAGTCCGAAATCTGTAAGCTCACTGCGAATTTGTTGTCGCGCGGAGTTCCACCGATTACTCCTCCGTTGAATTCGACAACTTTTCCGGGACTTGTCTTTGCAATTTCAGCGTTTATGTCGGCAAGCAACTTCGTGACAGCTTTGTGTCCGCCTAGCTGGAAGGCCAGTTTAACTGCGCTGACTACTTCCTGATCCCTGTTTGAACGTATCTCGGCATTGCCTTCACCCGCGGTGGCGTTGGCATTGAGATTGGCAATCTTAGCGGGCGCCTCTTTAATCAGCTGTTCATCAGCCTGTCGATTTGGATCTCTTAGAACTTCGGGTGGCTTCGCACCCTCTGTCGCGGTTTCTACCTGCTGTGCAGTTGACTCGCTCTCCTCCTCTGCTACTGCTGGTGGTGCCGTAATTCTGGCATCGTATACAGTATCTCCACCCCTGGTCGACTTCTCGGAAACCTGTGATATCCCACCCTCAAGTGGAGGGTCAAAAATTACGGATCTGCTCCCGTCCCTCTGGTATAGAACGGTAGACTTCGTGCCGTCTGAAACCGTCTCTCGCTGAAATGTCCTGCCTCGTGAGTCTAATGGACTAAACTGAGTAATCTTCGTTCCATCTGTGATTTCGATTCTCTTATCACCGTTTGCGAAAATCGTCATCAGATTGCCGCTCTGATCCATCGCCGTGATGACTGGCGGCATTTTGAACTCTGCGCGTTCAACTTCTGTAAGAGTCTTCGTTCCGGAGGCTGTTTTGATAGTCAGACTGCCTGCCGGATTCTGTGCTGTCGGAGCGGTGACTTCGATTGTTTCAATCTTCTCGCCGTTGTAACTTGGGGCCTGCTCCGGCGCCTTGGAGAAGTCTGTTCGGACGCCGTTTTTCCCGCGAACCTGCACTGCGTGCGGAAATTCGAAAGACACCGCGCTGCCGAGCGAGCCGTCGGTAATCGGTTTGGTTTTAAGTCCCAGCTTCCCCAGATCTATCGAGTCAACGCTCTGCAGGCGTGTTTTCAAGCTCTCTTGCGTTTCAATCTGTTTAAACAGTTCCGCGATCTGCAGCAAAAGATCTGGCTTGAGTGGCTCGTCCCCAGTTTTGTCGCCAGTTTTGTTCCCAGTTTTTTCGCCAGGCGAGTCTGCTCCGTTTGACGTAACTATCTTTTCTTGCTCGCCAGGGAGTTGTGCGGCAGGGAGCTGTTCCGGTTTTCCGTCGTCGGTTTCCGCACCGAGCTTTAGAGAAGCGGATGTTGTTTCGTCTAGCTTGGTGTCAACCTGGTCTGTAGTTGAATCTTCGATTTCCGTTTGCGGCTCGTTTTTCTTACGAGGGTCGGCATTGGTCATGTTGCGGCTTACCCGGGGAGAGATGGCTCATGTAAAAATGTACCCGCACAGGCTTATAGATTGGACAGGCAAGCGCGGATTAACCTTTGTGGTATTCGTAATATCAAAACCCAGATATCGACCAAGAAGTCTGGGAATAAAGATTGAGCAACAGAGACCGACCTCGAGGTCATCCGGAGACGATGAGAAAATTTAAGCTTGGGAGCCGCTCACGACTGTGTTTATGCACAGTTGCGGCTTCGGTTGCTGCTGTTTTCATCTACTCTCCTGTTCGGTCCCTCGAAGGAAAAACAGCTAGCACTCATCACTCGCACCGAAATCCGCACATGAAGGAGGGAATCTTACTCTACAAGCGAGGCAATTTCCGAGACTCGATGACTGAATTTGCCCAGGCTTTGAACTCTGAGTTCGACAATGCCACGTTGCACTACTACATGGCGAATTCTCTTGTCGGTATGCGACAGAGGGAGGCTGCTATCAGAGAGTTTCGCATTGCCTATGCGCTGGCGCCGAAGGAAGAGGCTGGGATGCTCGCACACCTGGCGCTCTCATACATGGGCGCGGACAATTACGATGACAATGTAACTAAGCGTGCTGAGCCAAAGAAGGACGCAAAGCAAGAGCCGAAGATCGATCCAGTCTTCGAAAAATCTCTTGAAGTGTTGAGGAAACAGGCTGCTGATGCAGCATTTGATGTGAAGAACCTATCGCCGAAAGAAGTTGAGATGGTTCGGGTCCAGGACGAAAATATCACTAAATCTAGAAATGCCGTAGTGGATGCGCTGCTGCGAGCCAACCCTGAAGACCTGCATTTGACTTCCGAAGCCATGAATCATTTGAATCAAACTAAGCGACTGATAGAAGAGAAAAATCGTCGGATGGGCAACGTTATTAAAAAGTCCAGCGGCGTGACTGATACGGCTGATTCTTTGAAAACTTTGATGATGGAGAAAAATTCTAAAAGCGCACCAAAGCTCGATCCACGCGGCACGAATCTGTACATTAGGAACTACAGTGCTCCATCATCCAAATCGCCGAAAGCGTCAGGTGCGACCAAACCATCTTCAAGCGAATCTAGTTCGGTTAAGAAGTCAGTTCCGTAACTTAGAGATCGTACGAATTGTCATCGCCGGCAGGGGACGGAATCTTGGAAGATGATCTGTCCGGATGTCCCATTTTGTCTGGATGCGTTGGCTTAGCAGTATCAACTTCGTGCTTTGGCGCGTCGAATGTTCCAGTTTCCTCTGTGAAATATGGGCGCGATTGGGTTTTCACCTTGTCACCAGGGATAGTGGCATCAACCTTCGCGGCGTCCGTGGTTTCTGCTGGCGCAACTGCGGCGCCCAGTTGTTGCGGCTGGTCTATTTGTGCTGGTTTTGCAGTAGTAACGCTCTCACTCTCTGCTGAAGTGTCGTCGGCAACTTTCGGTTTACTATCCTGATCGTCTTCGGCCTTTTGCAGGTATTTGTAGATGATTTCTTTGTCCTGGCGGTCGCCTGTTTTTGCAATTTGTTTTAACGCAGACATGGTTCCCTCACTGGGAAACATCGCTGCGTACTTTGCGGCCAGGTCAGTGTTGACGAGCGTCTTCATAGCCAGAATCGCCATGCGCTTACTCGTATCATTACCCATCAAATGAGGAATGAATCGCTCCACAGTTTGAGCTTCTTGCAGTTTAATCTGTTGTTGATTGTATTGGTATGTGCACAACAAGGCGCTCAAGGCAATAGCCATACCGGAGATAATTGGACTGATCGCGGAAATCTTGTCCCACAAATCCCTCTTCTTGCTTGCTGCTGCGTACTCTGCCAGGATTTTTTCCTGCCGTTCTTCCAGCCGTAGAAGTGCTTCTTTGATTTCTTGATCGTCCATTGATTCCACTCCGCTTGCAGTGACTCTTAAGCGAGTCTGTCCAGACTAACACGTGCGAAGTGGCTAAATTTCTAATTGAAGTTATGTTCTCAAGATATCTTCAATTAGCTTGAAAGGGCTGAAAGGTAAGACTGTTTTGGCATTACGGCATCTATTAAGCTTCGGTGAACGATTATTTTGCAATGCTTTTACGTTTCAAGCTTGAGCGATAGCCATCAGCAACGCGATTGCGAGCCCAAGTAGGAACATCAGACCAAGGCTCCAGTAAAGCTCAATCATACATGCCAGAGATAGCTCTCGGAATCTATAGATGAAAAATCCTGTAAGAGTGCAGAGTAAAAAGTTAGCGATTACAAAAGGCGGTCCATAGGCAATTGCGATGGCCTGCTTGAGATATGGTATCGCATCTGGTGGTACTAGATTGGCAGCTATCGAAATGGCTACGCAGATAGCCAAAATCAAGCCACCAAACATGGTGTTACTTATCAGCCGACCACGTACTAAACGGCGAGCAGCGAACATTTGGACGAATGTAGTGGCGAGATAATGCGTAATCAGCAATGCCGCCCCAATTCTCACGCTCAACATAGCCGGACCCTGGGAGGGCTGCCCGTCCGGGGGAGGTTGCAACGCGGGAAACGAGGTGAAGTGCAGAATCATTGCGAGGACGAACCAGGAGAAAATTACTGCGCTCAAGATAAAGATCAAGCGCTGAATGATCACCCTGACCGTGTCTTCCTGGCGGTCCGCAAAGTTCTGAATACTGGGTGGAGCGTTGGTTGACGACGACATATCCGATGCTGGTACTGAGGTATAAGCTTTGTTGTGTTCGTCTACAATAAGCGACCGTTTTGTCGGAACTGAAATTCAAAAGTACTCGGTCTCATTGAACCGCACAAGTATGACACACGGCGTTATTCGGCACATCCGGAGCGTCCAAAATTTTTCTGGAGCTATTAACGACTCACAATAGTTGTTATAGGATAGACTGGGATAAGGATTTAGGAACTCAGAGAGACAGGCAGCATGGCAACACCAGAAGACAACGGCTCCAAAAATGGCGACCGACCCTTTCGTGCTCTTGTCCTTCCAGGTGGCGGCGGTCGCGGAGCCTACCAGGTCGGAGTCTCGAAAGCTCTTCAAGAACGGGGAATCGAGTTCGATCTGGCTTTCGGGACCAGCATCGGAGGCATCAATGCCACCTTAATGGCGCAGGGAAATATGAAGCGCCTCGAGGATCTCTGGTGCAACATCCGTGGAAAAGACGTTTTTGCTTTGCCTTCCGCTCATCAGATCGGAAGGCTTGTTTTAGGGCATAAGCTGGGCTTGCTCGATACGCGACCGCTCGAGGATGTTCTTCGTCGGGAAGTTGATTTGCAAAAACTGAAAGCGAGCAAAACCAAAATTGGCTGGTGTACAACCGACCTCTGCAGTTTAGAGACGCGTTTAATTACGATCGACGATATTGTTTCAACCAACGAACTGATTGATGTTTTGATGGCGACTTCCGCTATTCCGATGGCTTTTCCTCCTCGCCATATCCAGGGCAAAGGACTCTGGGTCGACGGGGGGTTAGTGCGTAACACGCCGGTCGAGACGGCGATACAGATGGGCGCCGACGAGGTCTACATGGTTCTTCTCCATCCTGAGAAGATTAATGTTTGCCCGGTCAATATGTTCGAGGTGCTTGTTCGTTGTCTGGACATCGTTCTTGAAGCTTCAGCCCGCAAGGAGATTGAAACAGCTGAGCTCTACAATCGGCTTATCGCCTCTGGTTCCGACGAATCACGCGGCAGAAAGAACGTCAAAATTCATGTGTTTCAGCCCAGAAAGCCGGTTAACACCAATTTGCTCGACATACATCCGGAACGCTCGCGCCGCCTGATCAGGCAGGGGTACGAGGAGGCGATGGAAGTTCTCGACAGCACTTTCGGGGATAGGCAGACGATAAGCGCCAACGCATCTTGAGTCCGTTTAGGAACGCGGCTCGCATTGGATAGTTTCTCTGTTTGAGCGAATGAACTATATCTATGGCTCGAAAGAGTCCATGAATCGCTTGATCACCGGGTCGGTGTCATCGGCGTTATCGATTTTGACCATGTACATCCCGCGAGGCGTGATGTAGTACAGCATCGTGATAAACGGCCCGTTCGCCAAGATCTTTATTTCCTGTCCGAGCCCGTCTTTGACCGCCAGATCTCCGAGAAACTCCAGGGTTGGACTGAAGCCCTGTTCCACCAATTTGTTTTGAAATTGCGGAATCGATTCTTTTTCAAACTGATTCAAGATCTCTGCTTCGGCTTCCGGACTGCCGACCGGACCTGTCCTCGGAAAAATTCCGACTTGAATCGTTTTCGCCTTTGCCGGATCGCCGCCAGTCTGACCGCCGAATGTCGTTTGGTATAACTTGTAGCCTTCCCGAGACGGATTCTCGACCGGCTCGGGAAGCTCGAAGGTGCATTGCGTGCCCGGGGGATTGATGGTCTTCCAGCCGTCTTCGGAACCGCCTCCACAGCCGCTGAGCGCGAAACTGCATGCAACAATCAACAGCAACGATGTGGTCGGTTTCAAAAACGATTGGATATTCATTGAAAAGCCTCGATTAGTATTGAAAGCCGCTATTGCGGAAGTGAGTCATTGGTTCCAAATCTTTATTGAGCAACTTGCCGTCTTTGACTTCGGCGATCACTACCTGGTGATCTCCTGCGTCGACGACGTTAGAGATCTCCAGCAACATCGAGGATATGCAATTTGCAAACGATGGCGGGAAGCCGTCGTTCTCAACAAGATCGAGTCCTTCGAATCTGTCCATGCCTTCAGTGTGAGGCTTGACGAAATTCTTGAAGATGTCGTTATTGGTTTTTGCCAGCACGTTCAATGACGCCTTTGCGCCTTTCTTCAAACGGCTGAGGATAGGGCGAGCATTGTTGACTGAAATCGTCACTGAGGGCGGTGCAAACGCTGCTTGCGTGACCCAGGTGGCGAGCATACCTTCGCGACCCTGTTCGTCCTCGACGGTAATGATGTAAACGCCACTCGCCATTCTTCCAATGGCGCCGCCGATGCGCTCCTTCAATGCGGGATCCATCGCGCTCACGTCTGTCGAAGCCATTCAGCACCTCCACTGGTAATAAAATCGAGGTGCTAATTATATGCTAGCTTCGTTCCGAAAGTCTGAAACGGCGAATGTTTCCCGAATGTTTGTTTAAACTTCTAAACTTGGTAGATCAAACGACTTGCGCTTTACGCTCTTCTTCGACCGCTGCTGTTGAGTCGTGAGTCGATTCGGAACTTTGCTCGTCATCAGCGTCGTGGACAGTTGCTGAAGTCGCCTTTTGCATTTTAGGAATTTTTTTCTCGCGCTCGAACCACTCGATAATAGCTTTGGCTAGCATTGCCGAGTCGTGATGTCCGAATGTCTTCTCACCGACAAGCGGACTGTGAACCACGCTAACTCCCAGTCCTTCGACACGCTCCGCGTCTAAAAGTACGGCATTGGCCGTCGAGTCTGACGGGATGATCGGTATTCGGTCGTTCACAACTACGGCTTCAATCAAGTTCTGCCCTTCGCCGACAATTGTTTTCGAATGATCCATCAAAGCCTGCACGTGATCTCCCACGGAGTAATCGATCGTCTCTCCAATCTGTGTCAACACGTTCGACACATAGATTTTTCTGGCGGGTGACAGTTTAATAGCATCAGCGATGCCGGGCACTAGAAGATTCGGAATAATCGAGGTATACAGGCTGCCCGGTCCGAGAACGATTAGTTCCGCGTCCATGATTGCTTCTATCGCTTCCGGTGTCGGTTTGATAGTCGCCGGTTCAAAAGTCAGCCGGTGAATCTTCTTTTGAGCAAGCGGAATTTGCGATTCTCCGACTGCTTTGCTGCCATCCTCGAATTCGGCAATCAATTGAATCGGTGTCAGAGTGGAAGGTAGGACCGTTCCCCTGCTGTTCAAAACCCTCGCCGCCACGCGAGCAGCTTCCAGCATGTCGCCGTCCGTCATCGAGTAAACAGCCGTGAGAAAAAGATTTCCGAAGCTGTGTCCTTCCAGTCCGTCGCCCTGTTCGAATCTATAGGAGAACAGTTCTGTGACCAGTTTTTCTTCATCAGCCAGAGCTGTTATACAGTTTCTGATATCGCCTGGTGGTACTATCCCCAGTGTCTGTCTCAGTCGGCCGGAACTGCCGCCATCGTCTCCAACCGTCACGATTGCAGTGATGTTAGTGGTGAAATTTTTCAGTCCGCGAAGCAACGTCGATAGACCGGTGCCACCACCGATGACGACAACTCTTGCGCCGCGATCCAGATGCCGACGTTTGTACAAAACGTCTGGGATCGATTCGCGTTCGTCATCCGAGACATAGGCGCGAAGCACGTTTCTAATCATCTTCTGAGTCGACGCGAAGATCAAAATCGCGCCGCCGAGTATGACCATCAGTCCACTTATTCTGTGCGGTAAAACATCCGCCGCATGCTCAAGCACTTCCCGCATGAACATACCTGTGACTGTGATCGGGTGGTAGCCCAAGAGCAAAAGGGCTCCGATAACGATCACCGCGATACCGAACAAGCTGATGCATATCCAGCGTTTCAAGCCTGGTAGCATGAGCCGTTTCAACTGGTGATCGAGGGTGTGTTTCATCAACTAGCTGGCGCTCCCCTGAGCGGTGAGCGACGCTGTTTTATCGTCGTGCATGCGCTCTAATTCTCTGTGTCCGCTAGTGACCTGATACTGCGAAAAGCGACTGCGGACGCGCTCCGCTAGAGCTTCCACCATTGCAGGTGAGCGATGTTGTCCGCCTGTACATCCCAGAGCGATCACAAAGGAGTTTGATTTGACTTTCAACATTGCAGGCACGGTGTGCTCGACAAGCTTCTCCAGATTGTCCAGCACATCCTGAGCCAGACCTTGATCGAGAACGTATTTGCGCACAGGTTCGTCGAGCCCGGTAAGCGGACGCAGCTCATCGACCCAGTACGGATTCTTTAAGAACCGCACATCGAGCGATATATTCGCAATTGGCGGCGTGCCGTATTTGAAGCCGAACGATACTATCTCCACCGTCAGTGGTGCTTTAGCATTATTTCCTTGTGAGTCAGACATATTCACGTTCTTCGCGGTGCTCTATCAGAAGTATAGTGACAAAGTTGCCTTGAGGCAATCGAGGCGAAACGTTACCGGACATCGCTTGTGATGCGATGTTGCGGCATAGTCTCTACCCATTGTTCAAATTCTTTGTTGCCGACCAGCTTGGGCGCAGTGATCGCGCTGCACGCTTCAACTTCCCATCCGTCAGCGTAAATCAAGCGAGCAATAGCATATCCGCACGATTTACAGCCAACCGGTTTTTGATCGTCATCCAGAAGTAAGCGAATCCTGTCGGTTTTCTGTGCGAGTGCATCGAAATGCTTGGTCACGGGGATGTGAAAAATTGCTCTGTGCCAGCCTTTGAGCATATGACTCAAGCTGCCTGCATTTTCGTGGAAACTCCAGAACATGATTTTTACCTGTCCGGGTCTTCTAGCCAATTACCGGTTCTTGCTGCGTTTGCGGCAATTTGATGGTGGCGCCTTTTTCTTCTTTGAGTTCGGCTTCCATGGCGTCTACGTCGCCTTCCATGAAACCGTTTTTCGTCATCTCCAGGTCGCGTTGCAGCGCCGACGATGCTTTGTCGATGAACAGTTCGCCAGTCAGATGGTCGATCTCATGTTGAATTGCCCGGCACAACAAATTGTCCGCCGCTTCTAATTTCAAATCTTTCCCTGCGAGGTTTTGATAGCGAACCACGATGCGACGAGCTCTCTTCACTTCGAAGAAAACACCGGGAAAGCTCAGGCAACCTTCCTGACCGACCATCTCACCTTCGCGCTCGATGATGACGGGATTGATGAAAACGATTGGCTTGCGGGTCTCGTCCTCGTCACCTGCATTCACGTCAATGACCATAATTTGCTTCGAAACACCGACTTGCGGCGCTGCCAAACCGACGCCATCCTCTTCGTACATCGTGTCGAGCATGTCTTGCGCGAGCTTCCGCACCGACTGATCGAAGGTTGTAATTTTTTTAGCCTTCTGCTTCAGCACTGGGTCCGGATAGAATCTCAACTTCATCTTCATGGGTAAGGGTTGCCTCCGCAACTCTGCTCGCTGGCAGGATTTTAATTGTCAAGTCGTGGGACGTGAAAGCTCAGCCGCGCGGGCTTCTTCGCCGATAGTACCACACCCTTGCCAAGATGTCTTGGGTCTCAGACCAGGCTAAGTGACCGTTTCGCGGTTCGCATCGAGTGGCTGGATTTACCAAAGCCCGGCATATACTGCATTTTTAACATTTTCCTGTACTGATTGGTTTCCTATATTAAGTATTCTTCGTGTCAATTTAGGCGCTCCCGCGCGCTCTCCGGCGTCGATGCGAGGTAGCATTTACCTGCACTGTCATGTGGAGCTCAAAATGAGTCAGCTGCTTTCGATAAGGACGTCCTCCGGTCGCGCGATTGCGTTTCGCGCCCTGACCCTGATGATAGCTGCGCAGCTTGTCGTTCAACAGGCGTCGGCTGCCGATTGGGGGTATGACGGCGAATTTGCCGAAACCAACAAATATGGTTTCGACCGTACAGAAAAAACGAAAAAAACTCCTTCTCTGAAGCCGCCGGCGGCGCTTCAGTCAGAGGAGGAGGTTGAATCGGAGCCGGAAGACCCTGCACAGCAGCGCATGAATGATATCAATGATATCGAAGACTTTCCGAAGCCGCAGATTCCCAAAAAACTTCCCGATCACCTCAAGATGCCTAAGTCTCCTCCGAAAGAAGTAGAAAATCTTGATGCCACCACAGGTAGTTTAGGCTCTCCTGACGGAGATGTTTCGCCCGCCGGTGGGTCGATGACCGAGCCTGATGAGTACGGCGCGCAGAACAATTATGATGAAAATAATCCGGCACACAATATCGGAGGGAAGGTTTCCGTTAATCCGGATGCCACCGGAAGCGGTATCGCTCAAACCGACCCGCAATGGCCTTTGATCTCCGCATGGTTGAACATTCTCGGATTGGTCGGTCAAATCGATGCTCAAGGACGTCTGCCCAACGGTCCCGATTATTCTATTCAGTTATCGAGTACGCAGCGCAACGAGTTTAGCGTCATTTTGAAAAAGCTTTTGAACGGCCCTGAGGGTGCCGGTTTCAGCTACATAGGTTCCTATTGGCCGGCTCTCTCCAAGTTGATGGAGGATGTCGATCACCGCTCCAACTACCGCGTGCTTTTTCGCGCTTTGCTTAGTATGCGAGTCGATTCCAAAGATATTAATCCGGAAGAGAGAATGATGCTCGCCGAAGCGCTCGGACCCAAACGTATTGCGGAACCTGGCCCCCCGCCTCTCACCGAGGATGCCATCAACGCGTATACAGATATGGCTGTTTTTCTCTACGAACACAACCATGAAGGAAAAACCGTTGATGCTGACGACAATCGCGAACTATACGAAATGATTGTTCGCGACAAATTTCAGAATGCGCCTTCCGAGCGTGACAAGGCAGCTATGAACGATTTTCCACTCAGTTGGGCGAAGTTTCGCATTCTGTACACTGATGCAAACGAATCGGAAAAGCTTCTACTTGCCACGCGCATCGCGTCGGAGCAGGGCACAAAAGGATTGAACATCCGCAACGCCATGCTCGAAGAAGTCCTGTCCTGTCCGGTTTGGAAGCGTTTCGTTATAAGCGCGAATGTTTCCGCTAAAGAACTCTCCAATTCGTTGAAGAATTCCCCACGCACCGCTGGTGGTGTTAAACGCACAGTTTCCAAACGAGTGTCAGCAGGTGGAAGCAAAACCGGAACCGCTGTGAAACCGACTGCAGTCACTGGAGCTAATGGTGCGCCCGCAAAAAAGTCTCCAGCGACAGCGGGAGTCTCGACTGTCAAACCAAAACGCCCTTTGTAAAATCCGGACATTACAAGGCTTATCGCCTGACTCCCGGGACTGATCTGCGAGAGTTTATCGAAAACTGTGCTCGCAGAGATTGGTGACAGAGAACTGCGCTGTACTCCGAAGACGGCAGAGCCATAGTTCATTTCCGCTTGCAAGTTTCCTTCGCAGCGGTATAGGCAAGCGTTCCAATCAACGAGGATGAACGCCCAACGAATCGACGGCACTGACCAGATGTGTGATCGCATCTGGAATCCAGCCGTAGACGACGCCGATCGAAATGACGAGCCAGCTCAGAATGCAGAGTTGTATTGAGCGGTCTTTGAGAAGGACTTCTTCGGGTGCTCCGGTTGACGAATGCTTTGTTGATAATAATTGATAGCGTAAAACGCCGAAGAGCACGAATGGTGCAGTTAAAAGCATCCACTGACCGCTTGGTGAAAAGAAGCAGTAAATACAGTAGGCTGTCACCAGAGACGGTACCACTACCGACTCCATTCGATCTATTAGCGGCAGCGAGTACTTCTCAAAAGATTTTCGGTGAGCGTTCGCTTCCTCTCCCAGGACGAGCAATTCCTGCCGTCGTTTCTCAATACCGAGAAATAAGGCTCCGAGTGACGTACAGATGAGGAACCAGCCTGAAAGTGCGACGTGTGCTGCGGCACCGCCGGCGGCGGCACGAAGCACGAAGCCAGAGGCTATGCTGAACACGTCGATTATGGCATGACTTTTGAGTTTGTAGTTGTACGCGAGTTGAAGAAGCACATAAAGCATCAAGCCGAAGCCGACTATCGGGCGCACTAGAAATCCGCCGACTAAACCGACGGCGAGCGCTGCAATCGCAACGACTGAAGCCGACTTTGCAGTTACGAGACCAGATGCGATCGGTCTGAATTTCTTGTCCGGATGTCGCGCATCTTTCTCGCGGTCCTTTATGTCATTTACGATGTACATAGAGCCGGACACCAGGCACAAGCATATTGTGCAAAACGTGGTGGCTGTTACCGCTTCGATATCGCCGAGTCGACCGGCGAATAGTAGTGGAGCAAAGGCGATAAGGTTTTTCGTCCACTGTCTTGGACGCAGAATTTTTATCCAAACCGATGGACCGACCTGTTTCTTCGCTTCTGGAGTGTCGTGCATCGGCGAGTTGCGTGTGTCGTCGTGCAGTGATTTCGGTTCGAGCATTTGTGTGAGACTTATGCGCTTAGCTATAAACTCATTCTAGCTTGCCGACACCGTTTTCTTTCAACTTAATGCGCAGTCCCACACAGGCTAGATAGACGGTAAAGGCTTTCGTAGCTAGAGTTTGATTGGCAAAGCCAAGCAAATCTTTGTAGATCCTGGCCATCTTATTATCAGGAACAACGGACCAGCCCACTTCGTTGGTAACTACGATGAAATTCCAGTCCGGTCGGGACTGGACCGTTTCCGCAAGCATCCTGATGGCTTCGCTGACCCGCTGATCCAGCGCGCGCAGTAACTCGGGTGAAATCGATACATCAGCGTCCTTAAGTGAGTCCAGCATCATGTTGGACACATATAGGGATAAGCAGTCTATGACGCAGACCCCAGGACCCGCAGGGAGCGTTTCCAACGCCTTATGTATGGAAAGCTCCGACTCGATAGTGCTCCAGCTTGAAGGGCGCCTGGCCTTGTGCATCTCGACTTTGAACTCCAGTTCCGCGTCGTCTGGCAGTCTTGGCATCGTAGCAAGGTAACTGACAGGCTTGCCCGAGTTGTGAGCCAGTTGTTCAGCGAACAGAGATTTGCCGGACCGCGCACCGCCAGTGATGACTGTGAGGTTTTCGAGCGTGGACTTTGGGCTAGCTGAAATGGCTTCGTTAGACAATTCTCAGTATCCTTCACCTGGACCTAGTTTCTATATAGAATCTTTATGCAATCGGTCAAATCTAAAAGCATTTTTTAATTTTCACATGGCAAACAACTATACAAGTAAATACTCAGTTAGCCGCCACAGTGCCACCGGTAAAGGTTCTACGGGGCTCGACAACTCAACGCTCGAAATGTATCAGTCGTTCATGACAGGCTACGTTCGGCGTCTCAACGAAGCCACATTCAATGTGACGCTCGGCGGAATCCGCATAGGCTCAGCGAAATACTCGCGCCTGGCTCAGATTAACCTTAAAACCAGGGTGATCACATTCTCGCGATACGCGATTGAAAACGTGCCTGAACGTGGTCGTCGCTATCTCGTGATTCATGAACTGGCGCACGTCTTGGAAGCCAGTCACAACAAAGTTTTCTGGAATCACGTCGAAAGATTCGAGCCAAATTTCAAAGCGATAGGAAAGCAGTTGGATCTCGCATTCAAACGTAATGTTCGCGAAGAGCAGATGAACCGCTCGCCGGTTCAACTGCCGAACGCCATTACCGGGCGGCTAGAGAGACCGAAGTTGTTATTGTCGAACCCGCTCATGAATGGTTTCGATAGCGAACAGTCGGAAGATTTCTCGATTCCGAACGATGGACCTGCCAACAAGGGAGTGCTTATCGTGGATGACGAATTCGACTGTCTCGATTTCGATTATGAAGACGAGGCTCAATTTGGCACCGTAAGTGGCGGTTCTCTCGTGCTGGACAATGTTGCAAGCTCCGCCTAATACGCGAAGATTGTCTAGAATGCTGGCGTTTAAACTGCGTGTGGATATGGCTTGACGGTTTCTCGTATATGGAAAAGCCGTTGATTATTGGCTTGTGGAGAATAAAAAAATATCACCTATTGTGACAGAAGCTCACTTATGGCTGTGAAAGCACGGTAGAATGCAAGAGTCTTCTGGCGACGACGCAGCGATATCGGATGCGTGCCCAGTCGAAGTACTGATTTATCGCGCACCGGTTTAGGATTGATTCGTTCAATGAACCAGAGAAGAGTAGTTATTACGGGCATCGGCATGGTAACGCCCGTCGGCATCGGACGTGAAGACTGCTGGAAGGCGCTTCTGGAAGGTAGAAGCGGCGTCAATTACATATCGCAGTTCAATCCTGACGACATCGGGCTTGATGTGAGGATTGCTGCTGAAGTCAAAGACTTCAACATCGCTGACTTTTATCCGGACCGCAGAAAGTGGGGATCCATGCTCAAAGAGATGGATCGCGTAACGCTCTTTGCGATGGCTGCGTCCAAGCTCGCCATGGAAGATGCGAAACTTGATATTCGGCAAACTAACTCCGAGCGAGTAGGAACTTTCATTGGCACCGGCGTGGGCGGTTTGATCACAACCACTGCCGACTATATTCGATTGATGGAGCAGGGACCGAAGAAATTGGGACTGCGTACCGTTATTCGTCTGATGCCGAACGCGCCTTCCGGTCAGGTTGCCATCGAATATGGTGCCCGCGGTCGCGCAAAGAGCGATTCGACCGCTTGTGCAAGTGGCTTGGATTCGCTGTTCGACTCCTTTATGTACATCAGAGACAATCGCGCCGATGTGATGATTTCCGGTGGTTGCGAAGCGTGTATCAACAGCTTCACTGTTGCGTCTTTCAATAACATGATGGCGCTGTCGAAGAGAAACAGCGACCCGCAGACAGCGAGCCGTCCGTTCAACATCGACCGCGATGGTTTCGTCCTCGGCGAAGGCGCAGTCATCATGATCGTTGAAGAAATGGAGCACGCTCTGCGAAGAGGCGCTCATATCTACGCTGAGATTGTCGGCGGCGGAGCCAGTTGCGACGCAAGCCACATTGTCGCTCCACATGAAACCGGCGACGGTGCCTCTCGAGCTATGAGAGAAGCTCTCCGCGACGCCGAATTGGAGACTACCGACATAGACTATGTAAATGTCCACGGCACCTCGACGCCATTGAATGATGAGCGCGAGACGCTCGCGTTGAAGAACGTTTTCGGTGAACACGCTTACAAAATGGCTATGTCCAGCACGAAGTCCATGGTCGGTCACTTGCTCGGCGGTGCAGGAGCAATCGGCGCAGCTGCTACGGCACTCTCGTTGCAGGAGCAAATCGTTCACCCGACGATCAACTACATCAATCCCGATCCCAAGTGCGATCTCGACTATGTGCCGAATGCCAGCCGTCCCATGAAATTGAAACATGCGATGGTTGAGGCGCTCGGATTCGGCGGGCACAACACTGTTCTCATCATGAAGAAGGCTGGCGTTTAGAAAGACGCCTGCGAAACTAGTTTCAACCAGCGTTAAACTGCTTGCTGTTCGCTCGCATCATCAACTCCGTTGTCCGGATCTGATGAACTAGCCGAGACGGAAGTTGGTGCCGATGCCGTAACCATTGCCGGCGGATTGCTCTGCAATGCAGCGACTGTTGGACCTTGCGGGACGGTGTTGCTGCCTCCGCTGGAGGTTGATTGGTCGATGCCACTGCCTTCGGTGCTCTCACGGTGCGTGGTCGCCGAAGTATTACCATCTGTGCGGAGCGAGTTGTACGCTACCATTGTTCTTAAGTTTTGCGATAGTGACGGTGCCGATGGATTGGGTCCGCCACCGAATACGGTGCCAGTGCCTCTGCTCGAACCACCGCGATTATCGCCGTTGCCGGTCATGAGTTTCAATTGATTTGTGAGCGCCATGGCGCGCGTGAAGCTGAAGTTTGTTACGGCGGTCTTCTGGTGAGAGTTCGGATCGGATGAAACTCCGTCAGCTCCTTTGATTCTAATTGTTTTTGCTACAGGAATATTTTGCGTGACCGGTGCTTCCGGCGCGACAGGTACGACGCCGAGCTGAGCCCAGCGGCGAATCTTGCCGGTTTCGATAATCGACTCGATCTTTTGTTCTGCGTCCAGGTCGTCCGGTGAGAAGCTGAATCTAGCGGCGATGCCTGTGCCGTTGCTGCTGAAATTAATGCGTCTTGAAATTGCTCCTACGCTCGGCGCAAAGTCGAGGTCTGCGCGACGGTCCGTATCGTTGTTTTTATCGACAGGATTTTGGCTGTTATCGCGACTTTCTCTCAGTTCCGGATTAGCGACAGGAGCCTCGACTGACTTGTCGGCATCGCCGCTCTGTGTTTTTTCAAGAGTCGTGCTTGCGCTTATGGCCGGTGCTTCTTGCATTTGACGCTCGATTGCGTTCAAAAGCAGTTGGCTGTGATACTTGAAGTTGCCGTAGAGCATGGTGGCACCGCCGGCGACCATCGCGGCGTTGCCGGTCGAGCGAGCCAGAATTCCATATGCTTCCGGTCTCAGCATCACGCGGCCTGCAGCGGTGATATTGTTGAGACCGGCTGTACCGATGCGTCCGAGCAATGCACCCGGTTCTGAATAAGCGCTTGCCGCCAGTGAACGCATGTTCCATGTATCGCTCTGAAGCCCTCTGATAAATAGTTTGTTGAGCGCTTGAACATCGCCTGCTTCGGCCATGGCGAGAAGCTTGCTGGTGTTTGCGTCGAGAGCGCGGCTGCCTTTGCTGAGTGCCGACATCTCGATTTTTGCAAGTGCTTGCTGGGCGTCGTCAACATAGGTCATCAAGCGCGCATCATTCTTCGCGAGGAAGCGCAGCATCTGAAGATTTTCATGCAGTTCTGAGATGGTGTCGAGTCTGCCGACGCCTCTTATGTTGCCGAATGCCTTCAAAGATGTGAGATCGCGCTCAACCTGTTCGATTGTGCGAGTCGCAAGTGTTTGATTGTAAGCGATGTTAGAGAGGATCGGTCCTTGCTGCGAGGTGATCTCGAGTCCGCGAATAGTCTCTGCCTTCTCGAGCGCTTTGACTTCGGTCGATACCTGGCGAGCAAGTTGAACCTGACCGGCTTCTTCCAGTTGGGTTGCAGCATTGCGTAATGCTCTGACTTCGCTGTCGATTCTCTGAGTAGTGCCCAGTTTTGAAGTAACTGATGCGCTGTTCGTTTCGACAGTTTGTATTGCGCGTCTTACCGATTCTTCCGTTCCTGGCTTAACGACTGCTGCACCGCGGGTGACATCATCCTGGAATTTCGCTACTGTGCCACGAAGCGTGGTAGCTGCTTCCTCGATTACTCTGGATTGTTGACCCATTGTGCGAACTGCGGTGAGCTCGGTTGCGGCGTTATCGAGATTGTTGACGGTCGCTTTCAGTGCCGCACGTTCGGTTGCAGGGACCGATTTCTCGACCGCTTGTACCATGGTGCGCAGGCGAGTGGCTTCGGTTGCCGGATTGACGGCGGTCGGAAGTTCATCTGCTGTGCGCTGAATCGCTTGTAGTTGTTGTTGAAGAACGCGACCGTTAGTCGTTTTCGTGTCGAGTCCTTTTATTATGTCTTTTGTTACTTCGCTGACAGCTTTAGCTTCGGTTTCAACAGCGGTGGTCAGAGTGTGAGCCGACTTCATGCGCGACGCTTCAACGGCTGTCGCTTCTGCTTTTTGAACCTTAGGCGTCAAATTGCGAGCAACATCATCTGCAATGTCGGCGCCACCGGTTCTACCGATGTTCGCGATACGGTCGTTGATCTTTCTGACTGTTTCGAGGTCGTCGCCGGTTTTTCCGAGGTTGTTGGAGAGTCTCGATATTTCGTCGAGGTCGCCTTTAACTGCCTTGGCACCAGGGACGGTGCTGAGTCTTGCGGCTTCGTCGCCGATGTTGCGACCTTCGCCGGCCAGGGTTTTGGTTGTATTTTCCAGAGAGGTCAGGCGGCGCGAGGCGCTGACTGTTTGTTGAAGTTCGCGAGTTTCTTGAGCAACTCGGGCAATATCATCTGCTGCACCGGTCTTTGCTCCGACGCTTTCGAGATTCTTGATGGCACGAGCGATGTCTTCGCTATGGACTGCTGCGTTATCGGTGCCGTTGACCAGACCGCGAGTAGCGCGTTGAATCGTTTCCAGATTGTTTCTGATTGCCGCCCCTTCAGGACCGGTAACCGATTCTGCAACTTTGGCAATTGATTGTTCGAGTCTATTTGCTGACTTGAGAGCGCCGTTTTCGATAGCGGTAGCTTCGACTTTCTGAATCGAAGGCTTGAGTGTACGCGAGATATCATCAGCAACTTCGGTGCTGACGTTTTTAGAGATGTTCGCGATGCGCTCATTGATTTTATTGACGGCGATGATATCGTCGCCGCCCTTGCCGAGATTTTGGCTAAGGCGCGCGATCTCGTCAAGATCAGCCTTGGCTGCGACCTTTGCCGGATCTGCGCCCAGTCTCAGTGCGTCGTCACCCAGAGTCTTTCCGGTTGTCGCCAACGTCTGAGCGTTTCTCTCGACGGCAACTGCGTTACGTGAAACGCTGACTGCTTGCTGAACTTCACGGGTCTCTTGAGTCAACTTTGCAATGTCGTCAGCATACTTGGAATTGCCACCACTGTTTCTCAAGTCGGTGAGTGCGCGTTCGATGTTTCTTGTCGCCGCCGCTTCATCCGTGCCGCTAAGCAACTTTTGAACGTTGCGTTGAATGGTCGCGACATCCTGGCGAGCCAATGCCGACTCAGGTCCGGCCATCTTCTCCGTCAGAGCAGTGACGCGCTGTTCCAGTTTTGTAGCGGCCTTAGCAGTTGCGGATTCTAGTGCAGCGCCTTCAGCCTTTTGGAGACTCGGTTTCAGAGCGCGAGCAATATCGTCGGCGACATCCTGTTCCCCGGTTCGGGCGATGTTGGAAACGCGCTCGTTGATTTGTTTGACGATGACCAGATCGTCAGCGCCCTTGCCTAGATTTTGACCGAGACGTGCTATTTCTTTAACATCTTCAGCTGCTGCTGGACCAGCTTTGGGTCCGATTGCTGTTATCTCGCGGGCGATGTCATCGCCGGTTTGTACAAGAACCTGCGAATTCTTTTCGACGACCGCCAGGTTCCGCGAAGTGCTTACGGAGGTTTGTAGTTCACGAGTTTCGCGAGCCAGCTTCGCAATATCGTCTGCGACAGGATTTTTGCCGACGGCGACTTCGAGATTTTTGAGCGCTCGATCGATATTTGCGTTTACTTTCGCGGCATCGTCTGCCGAGTTCACCAGCTGGCGGGTGTTTGTCTGCAGAACAGTGAGGTTTTCTCTCACGGCCGCAGCTTCCGGTCCAGCCAGGTTATCGGTGATGCGAGCAATTCTCTGGTCTACGTTTTCAACTGATTTTGCCACTCCGGCTTCCAGCTTCGGCGCCACCGCAGATGGAGGCACTTCAAGCGGACGAATTTCGACAGCTGGCGTTTCAACCGCGCGAACTTCTGCTGGCTTAACTTCGGTTGGGCGCACTTCGCTCGGCTTGACTGCCGGACGCTCAGCAGGATTCAAGGGCTCGACTGCATTGGTTTTCGCAGCGGGTGGCTTCGGTGCTGCGGTCGCATCATCAATGATCGTTGCTGGTGCGTTTGGTGCGGTCTTAACATCGTCGATGACCGAAGCGGGCGCTTTCGGCGCGGTGCTTGCATCTTCAAGGCGCGAGACTGACGGTTTGACGTCGTCAACGTGGCTGGCTCCCGGGAGTCTGGGAGCAGGCGTTTCTGTCGGGGCGACGATTTTGGTTTCACCAGCGGGCGGGACGATTTTGGTTTCACCGGCAGGCGGGACGATTTTGGTTTCACCAGCAGGCGGAACGATTTTTGTTTCACCGGCGGGCGGGACGATTTTGGTTTCACCGGCGGGCGGGACGATTTTGGTTTCACCAGCAGGCGGGACGATTTTGGTTTCACCAGCAGGCGGAACGACTGTTTCGCCGGTTTTGGGCGCGACCTTAGCGTCCGTGGCTGCTGGCTTTCTGGTTGCGACATCGTCGACGACAGTTTCGCCTGACTTTGGCAATTTTGCTGACGGAACTTCGGCAGCAGGGGCTTCGACACGGTGTGGCGCTTTGACTTCAACGCCGTGAGCTTTGACGGGGGGAACTTCGACAGCTCCTGGCACTTTCGCTGGCGGAACTTCCACGTGAGTAATGCTTACCGAGGGTGCTTCAACCACCGGTTTCACAGCTGGAACTTCTGCGTGAGGTCTGACAGTCGGGACTTCGACGTGTTTTGGCACGGCGCCTTTAGCGTCTGCCGCCAGTCCCGGCAGCTTCACTTCCGTACGGGTGACGCCGGGTACCAGGTTGTCGGCGGTGCCGCCGATGCGGGATAGCGGTGTCGCGCCGAGTTTTCTGCCGGCGAGGGCTGCATCTTCAACCGGAGCTCTCAGCAGAGTGCCAGGCGTTCTTTCTAGAGTTGGAAGCGTGCGCGATGACAGGCGCATAGGTGCGCCGCCTGCCAGTGCCGGCTCCATGCCAGGCATGACAAAGGTGTTGGCGAGAGAGCGTGCCTCTTCGCGCATCCAGGAGAATGCACGCGTGAAGGTTCCGGGCTGTGCCACTGTCGTCGTCTTGGCTGTAGTTGCCGCGATTCTTGTGAGGTCGTCTCCTCCGGCGACTGCCATGCGGTCGACGGCTGCGACAACTTTCTCTGTAGCTCTTAGAGCTCTCATACCGCTGACAGCTTCAGTCAAAGCTGCGGTCTGTTTCTCTGTCTGAATCAAGGTGCGCATCGCTCTGACGTCGGTCGCCAAACCAGCGGTGCCCTTTGCTGTTCCGCCGCCACCTATGGCAAGAGTGCCGAGGAATGCGAATGCGGAACCGGCCATCTCGGCTTTGTCACCGAGCGAGCCTTTGTTGAAATCATCTTTTGCTTTGGTGATGGCTCGGCTGAGCGCGGCGGATGTTTTGCCGTCGCCGAGTCCCACGGTGTCGGCGGCCAGGTCTTTGACAACGCCTCCGACCGTCAGGGTCGTTTTAGTTACATTTATAAGGGCGTGCTCGTTGCCGGTTTTCTTACCGGTCAACGTGGAGTTGAGCTCGTCCATCGTGTCGCGCTTGCCGAATGCCATCTCCGACAGACCCTGGGCCTGACCTTTGAGGTTTTCGACTGCGCCCATTCCGAAGCGCTCGAACACATTGGCGTTTTTCTTCTCTTCGAATCTCGTTTGGGCTTCGTTGTTGGTACTGACCAGAGAAGCCAATTTCGACATCGGGGCGGCGGCTGTCGGCTTGGCTAGGCTGGTGGTGAACAAAGAAGCGCTCGAAAGGGTCGGCGCTGCGGGCTTTTCTGCGGCAGGCGTGGCGGCGGCGACGTCTGTTTTTGCCGGCGCAGGCGACGATTTCGGTTTATCAGAAACCGAAGTCAAAGATAACGGCTGCGCATTCGCGTCGGAGCCGGAGTCGTGATGCTCCGGCTTGCTATCTTTCAATAAATCGCTTGTACGGGAAGACATAGGATTTCAGTTGGTTGCCGCCGCTTGGTCCAGTTATTGCCCTTCTGGCTGGGTTTCGAGTCCGGTTTGGTAATGGTCTCGTGAACGCATCTATCCGGTTGGGCTGGATTTTGGACAGATGCAAAGAGGAATTTTTCCCAGAATACCGGCAAACCGACCGTTTTACATGGGGAAAATACGTATGCGTCGCCATCAATATGTAAAGGAACGTCAGAATTAATGATCTTCTGATCTCTATTCTCTTAGATACCCTGCACGAACCTGTTTTTAAACCTTAAAACGCGCGACTATTGGCGCAAAAGCCGTATTGGTAAGATGTGCGGAGGGATTCGTCAGGTGTAAGCTTTAAACCGACGAGCCGAAACAGCCATCCGCAATATCAGAACCAGGAGAACTCTCAGTGATCGACTGGAGTTTAATTCAAGAAACAGCCGAGACCATTCTCGAAAAAGACCCCGCAGCTCGCAGCATGCTGGAGGTTTATCTCTGCTACCCGGGCTTTCATGCCGTGACTATGTATCGAGTCGCAAATGTTTTCTACAAGCAGGAGCAGTTTACGCTGGCTCGTTGCATATCGCAGTTCGCCCGCATGATTACCGGCATTGAAATTCATCCAGGGGCGACGATTGGCAGGCGTTTTGTCATCGACCATGGCATGGGTGTTGTGATTGGCGAGACAACTGTTATTGGAGACGATTGTTTTCTCTATCAGGGTGTGACGCTCGGCGCTGGTGCGGAGGCGCGGCAGGGCGAGCAGACTCGCGGGCGAAAGCGCCATCCGACTTTGAAAAATGAAGTTATCGTCGGCAGTGGTGCTGAGATTCAGGGCGACATAGTGGTTGGCAATAACGTCAGGGTCGCGTCTGGGTCGATTGTGCTCAAGGATGTGCCCGATAATTCTATCGTCGTTGGTGTTCCAGGTCGGATTATCTACAAAGACGGAAAGCGTGTCGACGACAAGACTCCCGATCCTGAAGCGGAAGCTATTAAACGTCTGAAGCAGCGTATAGACTCGCTTGAGAAGAGTTTGAATTCGCTGAAAGAAGCGTCGCCTCTTTCAAATCAAACCGCTCAAGCCGATCTTGGCGATGAAAACAAAGGCGATAATGATGATGATTCTGATCCCGTTGATGTTTTTCTTCAGGGAGCGGGTATCTAACGAAATGCAGTAGTGTTACTTTCGAGAACACTTTATTCTGTTCGAAAAAGAGAACAGAGTAAAATAAGTCGGTGACAGCGGTTTTGGGGGACAGATCCTTGGCAGAGAGCGAGCTTGAGAATGCATTTCAAACCCTATCGGACGCTCTTACTCTGACGGAAACGGAGATCACCGAGGAAGTCAAGGTGATTGAACAGCAAATCGAGGAGCTGAAGGAGCGCATCATTCAGCTTAACGCCAAGCAGGATACGCTCGCACACGACAAGCAATCCATCTCTGAGATGTTCAGTCGCTACGCTCCTGGTGGGAAAGACTAGTTTTTAAATCCTGTCCGGTGTTTGTATGAGCCGTTGCTTGTGGGCAAAGGCGTTTTGACAATGTAATATAGAACGAGCGAGCGACTGCTTGTTCTTTTGGATTTTTTTGATTTGAGCCGATAAATGTCTGCAGCGACCTGTCCTTATTGTGGAGCTAAACTCAACCTCGGACTCAAGTTTTGTGTGGTTTGCGGCCGCCATGTCACGATCGATTCGATGGGCAAGGTCGGAGGCGGCTTGCGAGGCGGATTCCGACCGGCTGACATTACGCGCCGGCTTGATGAGTTGATTACGGTCGCACGATTTCGCCGTTCGCGACGCTCACATGAGTTAGAGAGGGGCTCGCGTTTTGTTTTCGTAAACGCGCTCTATCTATTCGTCGCAACGGGGCTGTTTTACGTCGCTCTTCAATTTAGTCTCGAGATGGTCTTTCCCGGAAAATTCAAAGAGACGCGAATTCCAATGGAGCAGATGTTCCATTTCTTCCAACAGAAAGCTTCTTCAATTCACCTTCCTGAAGTTAAGAAGATGCCTGACGATCAGGTCGTGATTATCGACTCTACGCCGACGCCTGAAGAAGAGGCGCGCAAGGTTGCTGCTGCGAAGAAGGCTGCCGCCGACAAGAAAGCCGCGGACGCGAAAAACAAAAAAACGAAATCAAAGAAGCGAAAGAAAACACCGAAGTCGAAAGTCGACAAGTCTTAGCTTGTGCAATTGATACTAAATACGGTGCCGAGCCGATCAGTCGTCATCGTCGTTTTCGGTTTGGGATGAAGCGGACGGTGGCTCCGGTGGTTTTTCATCATCGCGCGCCACTCGAACTATGCCATGTTCCATCAGGATTTCCAGCTCTTCAATGGTCCAGTTCTTCTTCACTTTGGGTGAGTGAAACAGATCGGCGCGCACCAGTTTTTCACCAGCGCTGGTAATTTGATAGAAATATTCTTTCTCGTACAGCGGAGCAACTTTTACTACGAGAAGCTGCCCTTTTTGCAGGCGTTCCTTCATCTGCCAGACATAACGAGATTGCGCGCTAGAGCAACTTTTGATTGCAGTGAGGTCTGCTCTGCGATCTGGTATTGCTTGGCGTCTCGCATCAGTTTTTCTACTGGATATTCTTTTGTATAACCGTAACCGCCGTATACCTGAACGGCATCCGTTGTTACTCTCATGGCTACGTCTTGAGCGAATGCCTTTGCTGAAAGTGCAAGGTCTAGAGCGTTTTCTCCCTGATCGAGCAGGTATGCTGCTTGCCATGCGAGCAGTCGAGCCGCTTCGATTTCGCGCGCCATATCCGCGAGCATGAATGCAAGACCCTGGTGTTGTGAAATCGGTCTTCCAAATGTTTTGCGTTCTTTCGAATAGGCAATAGCGTGTTGCATCGCACTGCGAGCCACTCCGGTGGCGCCTGCTGCGATGAAACAGCAGATATGCGGCCAGGTTTTAGTTCTGATCAAATCTCCCTGTCCTTCATTCCCAACGATGTGATCGCTAGTGAGTCGAACATTTGAGAATGTGGCTTTGCGAGCGACTCTTGCCTTTCGTCCGAGAGCAAAAGCCTTATCTTCGAACTTTAGACCCTCTGCATCTGCTGGAACGATGAAAACAGTTCGATTTCCCTTCTGTGGATCCTTCACGTTTACCAGATACCAGGCGGCTTCTCCACCGTTCACAACCAGGTCGTGATGACCTTCCAGTACGTAATCCTCTCCGCGGATGCGAAGTACCAGGTCATCACTGGTGGTGTCATAGCTTGCGTAACCGGCCACTTGAGGTTTGTCCAGGAGGCTCTGCAGATATGTTTCTTTCAAATCGCGATTGCCAAACATCACGACTGGCAATTGAGCGATGGTGCTGGCTTCAATCACTCCTCCGATACCGGAGCAGCCAGCCGCCAGTTCCTCGAGAATCAGGCACGATGAAAGGGCATCCAGCTCCAACCCACCCATGCGCTCTGGAATCTGAAAATTCACGAGACCTGTTTTCCATGCCTCTTCAAAGATATCGGCCGGAAACTTTCCGCTGGAATCGTACTCCGCAGCTTTGGGCTTGATTTCACCCTCGGTGAAATCTCGCGCGACTTGTCTGAACTGTTCGCGCTCTTCGGTAAGCTTGAGATGCGGCATCGGTGAATCCTCTTGTGTACGCCGTTGGGATCTCTATAACTATACTTTCCCGGGGCGCGCGCCTCTCTGAACTTAAGAATGAGATCTGGTTTCGATTCTTGTCTTCTGTGAGTACTTTTTAAGCCGTTGTTTCAAGGGTTTCTTGCAATTGTCTGTGGCTGTTTAAACATTGGCGAGGTGAGCGTTTCGATTGTTCGAGACGCTTGCGTATGAGGAAATTTTCAGAAACAGCCTCGGAAGCTTGGACACTTCCACTTGACCATCGCGAGCGCGGTAGTCATGATAACGCTGGCGTGGAGCCTTGCTGAATTGTTGTTCTCAAGAGGTTTCGCGAGTTCTGGTATCACTGGTAGTGACTGAGAGATGGTTCTAGTAGCACCTTCAATATTGTCGGCGGATTTCACCAGGCTCGGTGAGGACATCGCGCGTGCGGAAGCCGGCGGAGCCGATTGGGTTCACGTTGATGTGATGGATGGACACTTCGTGCCCAACATAACCATTGGCGTTCCCGTCGTAAAAAGCATCCGACCTGCGACGAAATTGCCGCTCGATGTTCACCTCATGATCGAGCGCCCTGACGAGTATGTAGAGCAATTTGCCAAGGCTGGTGCCGACTACATCACGGTTCATGCCGAGGCTGCGACGCATTTGCAGCGGACGCTCTCGCACATAAGAAGTATGGGCAAGAAGGCGGGAGTAGCGTTGAACCCGGGTACGCCGGAGACTGCTCTCAAGTATTGCTTGAAAGACATCGATCTGGTTCTCGTCATGACTGTTAACCCAGGGTTTGGCGGTCAAAAGTTTATCTCTGAAGTGGTGCCGAAGATTGCTGCCATACGAAAAATGTTTGACGATGCAGGCTTCAAAGATGTGTTGATTTCGGTTGATGGTGGTATCAATGACGATACAGTGAAACTGGTAGTCGACGCTGGAGCCAATGTAGTCGTAGCGGGCAGCAGCGTATACGGAGCGCCTTCAGTGGAGGGCGCGATTCAAGGTTTGAAAAATTCAGCGGATGGAAAGGCGTCTCCGAAAGCAGATGGGGCAAAAGCCGCAGCTGGAGCGCATAAAGGCGATGATTGCTGTTAGGGCGAAGTAAGTTTAAATCGACAGAGTAAAAGCAGAAGGAAACGGTGCAAAGATGCGAGTGATTACTAAAGTTAGAACAGCCTCGGTGATGATGATTCTTGCGGCATTCTGCTGCTCGCCTGCTCAGTCGGCGGAGAAAGACCCCGACTACATCTTCGATACTTCGCAAGTTGGACGTTCGAACGGTCATATCATGTCGGACCAGTTGCTGGAACTCGGAATGGTTTCTGCTGACGGTTTGAGACTCGAGGGCGAGCAAGCGATTCGTCTCGGACACACGGACAGAGCGATTTTGTTGTTGCAGAAGGCGCTTGAGATGCAGCCTGGCGACATGGATGGGCGCATCCTTTATTCCAGCGCGCTGGAGAAGAAGCTGATGAAGCAGAAGTCTTCGAAGCGTGACCCGAAGCTCTTCAATTTCTGCGTGAAGAACTGGTATTACATTTGGAAGAAGTCTGAATTTCACGATCAAAAGGGGCAGGCAGCGAATCACCTCGATAAGCTGACCGGGCAGATTCCGAAGCGTTTCGAAAGACCGCACAAATATCTGCAAAAGGTTTTGATTGCCGAGGACGGATCCGAGCCGGTTAAGATTGCCGGCGGCAGCGGCAAGAAGGTTGAGAAAGCCGAGTAGCAGACGGAATGCTGTTATTTGAATTCTTGTAGCAAAGTGCTGAGTGAATTCGGCGCCTAGTTATTTCCGCTTCTCATATAAGAGCCCATCTATCGAAATGCGTTGAATGACGCCATTTTTGGAAACCGGATAAGCTGTGCAACGCATGCTTTGTCCGCCAAGATTGATCTCCATGTCGTTGCCGTTGATGCTATAAGTGCCTCGCGAGGTTGTTGACACCCGCGCTGTAACGCCGACATCTTTTGTGTCACCGCCGGTGGCACCCATACTGGAGTTTGACACAGTGCCGTTTGAACTAAAAGTGTAAACACCGGACGAGGTAATGGTCGGTGCACCGGCTGGACTATAAGTGCTGCCAAAGCTAGTGCCGCGTGCAAACGTGCCGCTCAGTTTTGCATTTTGACCAAATGATTCTACTTTTACGGTTGGACCATAATTGAGTTCCATCTGGTCAGAGCCTTTGCGCTTCATTGTCCAGGTGATGTTTTCATTGCCAGGATAGGCAAAAGTGATCTGGTTGCCGCTGATACCGTAGTAACCACAGTTTTCAGGATGTGCCTTTAGTTCTTTTGCCCAGTTGAAATGACCAGGACCTTCCGGTGGTACTCCGTGGTAGAAGCGTCCATCAGGAAAGAATAAGAAATGGTCTTCGTTATAGCTCAGCGAATTACCCATGAACACTTGTGCGTGACGCAAATAGAGACCGCTTAACCCCTTCTCTCCGCCGATTGCCTTGGCGGGAGCGCTGTGGGGACCTGCAGCCGGCTTGCCGTCGACCTTGGCGATACGAGCATCGATATCTGCGGATAGGGACTTCCAGGCATCGCTAGTCTTACTGGTGAAACCATCTTTTGCCGTGCTCTGGTGGACTGAGCTTGTGGCTGAACTGCTGTAGTTGTTTGTCGCTTGACTGGCAGCTGACGAAGCTGTTGTCGCGGTGTTCGTGCCACTACTAGTAGAGTAGCCCGGTGATTTTTGTGGTTTGTGATAGCCGAATATATAATTGAGTGGTACCTTCCACTCTCCTTTGTGCTCGCCTACGCCTATCAGTTTGACTGTGTAGCCGCTTGCATCTTTGGCAATGACCTTGCCTGACTCCCAGTTTTTTGCAGCTCCCGTAACATCTATGAGGACTCCTTCGCCAACCTTGACCGGGTCGTTGTTGCCGGATAGTTGGGTACTGCCGCTTCGTGTCACGTCATGCACGCCGCTCGCATCGGTCGTTCCGACCGACCCACCTGCGCCTGTCCCCTGTGGGGCGTTCTTGTGATAGCCGTAGAGGTAGTGGACAGGCACTTTCCATTCGCCCTTGTGCTCGCCTACGCCTATCAATTTCACTGTGCACATATTGCCATCAACAGCGACTACTTTACCGGACTCCCAGTTCTTTGCCGTGCCGTTGACGTCGACGAGTGCTCCTTCCCCAATTTCAACTGCCAGTGTCGCTAATGGAAAAGTAAGTGCTGTAACGAGAAATCCGGTCAAGTAGACCATCGAATGAGATTTTAAAAACACGAAATAGATTCCTTGATGAGAGTTGCATGACTCGATAGTGAGATTGAAATCTTAGCGCAAAAACCTGTTGGTTTGTCTGAGCGTCTCGCAAATTCGGCTAGGAAAGCTGGCTTGGTTGTCATAGTCAGGAACGTGCGTTTTGCTTTGCTTTCTGAATGAACCACTTTCCTATCGTTTTGATTATTCTGACTGCACCATATACGGTGCTTGCCGCTCCGATCAGGATCCAGGGCATGCAGGGGTGCATGTCGGCGATGTGCTGGTTCATGTGTTCGAATGCCGGTTTCATCGCGATCCGATCCGGGGTCCAGAAGGTCTCAGGGATTGAAACGACCAGGAATTTCACGAGTTCCAAACCGAAACCGATGAGCATGTTCAACACGCCGAAAATCAACCAAGTCCAACCGGGCTTGTAAACAAAGAGCAGGGGCCAGAAGCCGCAGAGCAAGAACGTGTCCGACAGCCAAACATATGGACTGCCGGGTTTCAGAATAAACGGCAGGACAAATCCGATTATCCAGAGCACCGTAGATAGTGCTCCGGCAATTTTCACCGCTTTCGACTTTACTTTCTTTGGCGGCGAGTTATTGGAATCGGAGGTTGATTCCGTCATTGTACGTTTCTACAATTGCTCCAATGATGCGCTTGCCGTCTTCGGGCACGTCGGATTTTTTTAGATTGCCTGCGACTATCTCCGCAAATCCGATCTTATCAAAATTTCCCAGACCGCGAATTCTGAAAAGTCTGTCGAGCGTATCGTTGCGGTCGCCATCGCCGTTGAGCAATTCGATGTAAGGGATTGGTTCAAGGCAGCCGTTTTCCTTCAAATACAAGTTGATCAGTCTGTGGAAAACAGGGGTCGTGAAAGTATCTTCTATTTCTCCCTGGGTGACTGTTACCATGCGATCGTCCGAGCGCAGGCTGTCTTGAATGATCTCGGCGAACTCATTGACGTCGGCGTCCAGGATGCAAACGATCGGGAGAGTAGTCAGTTCCTTCAGGTTGAGATACCGCTTCACGACTTGCTTTGCGCCACCGCAGGCCTCGACTTGTATGGCGAGTTCGTCGAAGCTGGTGTTCATTAACTTTGCGAATGTAGGCATCATCAATGCCTCTGTCTGACCTTCGGCGAGCACGATAATTTTTGGCAAGAATGAACCCGGCAACCATGGACGGTTTTCTTCGATCAATTTGCGCCAGAGCGTGAGACCGCGTTCGAAGAAAACAGTATCGAATGCGTACTGCGATTTGTTCGAGTCGCCGCCATCGGCAAATGTTATGTTCGCTTCGAGCCGAGCTTCCTTTTCTTCTTTGAGAAACGTCCATCGAGCCGTGTTGACGAACATGGCAATGAAGCGCGCTTGCGGCGTGTCTGACCACGGACCGGTCTCTGTGAGTTTAGACCAGTCCGGAACACAAATCGTGGAATTGTACAGCCATAGTCGTTCTGCCGGACTTAAATCGGCGTCGGGCAGCAACATCACGTCCGCAACGACCTCGTTGTGCCATTCGCTTTTGAGCCAAGAATCGAACGTTAATCTGTTGAACCGTCCCAGGTCTTCGAATGCAAGAGCAAAGTTGACGAGCGCGTTTATCGAAGCCGTTTCCAACCCGCCGTCGGGGCGGTGAACCTGGCGGCCGTTGCAAGCGGTTTTTTCTCCGCCGAAAATTGCTGAGAAAACTTTTCCCTGCTCCGTTATCGGTAAGGCGTCTATGGAAGGCGCTTTCTTATCGAGGTGTTTTCTAATCGCCTTGCGAATTTGTTGGGAACGGTCGGCAGGCTCTTCAAAGGTAAGCAGGCGCGAAAGAACAGTCCAGAGCTCTGCTTCTGTAGCGACTCGCAATTGGCTTGCGTCGAAGGCAGATTGTTCGGAGTTGGAAATTTGTTCTTGCAAGTGCGATTGAAGTTTCTTGATAGTAGTCAGGAATCAATATCCTTGTGAGGCGATTAGCTGTATTGTAGAGCAATGCTGGCCGATTCGAGCATTCGATGGGACCAGCTTCACGTGAGCTCTCGTTCATGTGGATTAGTGCGCAGGGAGATTGGGATGCGGGCAAGCGGTCCGTTACTTTACTCAAGAATTGCGACGCGTTGAGCGGTGCCGGAGAATCATGGAAGCCTGTCAAGAAGTCGGAGCAAAGGAAAAGCTTGATGATGTAATCATCAACGGTTCCACGTGGCAGGCAATCTGGCACATGGCTTGGCCTATGCTTTTGCAGATGTCCAGTGTTTCCATCGCCAGCTTCTGCGACGTCTGGATTGCCGGCAATGTCCTCGGTTCTGACGCTCAAGCGGCGATTGGCCTGTGCGGTCAAATCTGGTTTTTCATGATCCTCATGACCGTGGCGCTGTCCGCGGGCACGACTGCGCTCGTGAGCCGCTACTGGGGCGCGCGTGAAATGGACATGGCCGAAAAGGCTGCGAAACAGTCGATGCTATTCGGTCTTGTTTTCGGTATCTCTTCGATGTCTCTGGGTCTTTTGATTTGTCGACCCCTGGTGGCGTGGCTGGGAGCCTCTCCTGAGGTGCAGGAACTCGGTTGGCAGTACATGCGCGTCGACCTGCTCTCGCAGTTTCCATTCACGCTCTGTTGGGTTTCTCACTCACTCTGGCGTGCGATGGGAAACGCCCGTGCGCCGATGATGAACTGGATGATCATGACTTGCATCATCTGCGTTCTCGACTTTGTGCTGTGCGTGAAACCCTTCAACTTCGGCATCTCCGGCATCGGAGCCGCATGGCTGGTTGCCGCCATTGTTGGTGTCGCGCTCAACTTCTTCCAGCTTCGGAAAACGAAGCTGGCGAGCTGCACGAGTTTGCCGCTTCTCTTTCGCGAAGGAGTTCAGAAAGAATGGTTTGTCCGCATCTTGAAGATCGGCATCCCGTCTTGCATCATGGACCTCGCCTGGGTCGGCGGATGTTTTTTATTGTTTTTGATATTTGCCGAAACCGTCAACAAAACCGCTTGCCAGGCAGCTTGGGCAATCGGGTTCCGCCTCGAAGAAATCATCAGTTGCTTGCCTCTGCACGCAATCAGCGCTGCTGTGGCGCCTATCGTTGGTCAAAATCTTGGCGCTGGAAAACCTGAGCGCGCAGAACAGGCTGGCTGGCAGTGTACCTGGGTGGGACTTGGATTTACTGTCGTGATCGCGCTTGTGCTTTTCTTTGGCGCGGAAACTATTTCAAAGACCATGAGCTCTGATCCGACTGTGATTCTTTATTCGACGCAATATTTCCAGGTCGTGGGATTGTCGCAGCCGTTCGTCGCGCTATTCATCATTCTGTTTGGTGCGATGCAGGGCGCGGGCTACACAGCATGGCCGATGTGGGTCGGCATCTTTTCGCTGATATTTTTGCGCTTGCCGCTTTCCTGGTTCCTCACCGGTCGGGTTTACGACGGTCCGATGGGATGTTGGATGGGCATTGCCGCATCATCTGTGGTGCTGGGTTTGCTTGCCTTATGGCGGTATAAAACTGGCGTCTGGAAGCTCGTCAAAGTTTAGTACGTTGCCGTTGCGTCTCTACGCCGTTTCTTAGAGCTTGAACATCGGAGTAGAGCTCGTTTCCGGTTCGACTGTCTTCGTCGGAGTTTAGCGCCTGCGGGTTTGGTCTCTTCGCCTGTGATTAGAGTCTCTCACTGCGATTCGATATCTTGGATTATTTCGAGAAAAGGGTCTTGCCTGTTTGTGCTTCTGGAGCCAATAGGCGGAGGGAAATTCGTGCGGTTTTCTTTGAACTTTTTGCTCTGATTTTACGTACTTGAAATTAGAGGCAGTTTTGGCACGGCGGAATGACAGGCACCATCAGGTGTCGCGGAGGAACACGACTATGCAGCGTCAAGTTATGATCGATGAGCTTACATATCAATTACCGAAATTCAAACTTTGTTTGGTACAGGAAAGACCGATGGATAGAGGGAGTGCGATAACCATAACGCGCCCTCAGGACGCGGTGAAATACTTTGCGCCACTGGCGTTGGCTTGCGAAGAGTATTTTATGGCTCTGCATTTGAATGCAAAAAATGAGGTGCTTGGTCTTCACGAGGTTTCGCATGGAACGCTTTCGGCAAGCCTGGTGCATCCACGTGAGGTTTTTAAGGCGGCGTTAATTGCCAACAGTTTTGCAATATTAGTCTGTCATAATCATCCGTCCGGATCGGCTCTGAAGGCAAGCGATGAGGACATCGAAACCACAAAGCAGCTCGTGAAGGCTGGGCAATTTATGGGTGTTAATGTTATCGATCATTTGATAATTGGAGCGGGTTATCTCGATGACTGGTATAGTTTGAGGGAGCAACATCCAGAGATCTGGGCGATGTAGCTACGATACCGACCGGAAGCCTGAAGAAAATTATGTTCGAAATCAAACGACGCAAATCTCACCAGGTAAAAATTGGCGATAGACTCATCGGTGGTGATGCACCAGTTCTGGTGCAGTCCATGACGAACACACCGACTGAAGATCCTGATTTGACGGCACAGCAAGTCAAAGAGCTCTATGATGCCGGCTCTGAAATTGTTCGAATAACAGTCAATACGAAAGAGGCTGCCAAAGCTGTTCCGCACATCGTGGAGAAGCTTCATGGCATGGGCGTGGATGTTCCTCTCGTTGGCGATTTCCACTACAACGGTCATCTGTTGTTGCGCGAGTTTCCGGATTGCGCCAGAGCATTAGCGAAATACCGCATCAATCCCGGCAACGTCGGTCGTGGTGAGAAGCACGATACCAACTTCAAAAGTATGATCGATGCAGCGTTGCAGTTCGATAAACCGGTGAGAATAGGCGTCAACTGGGGCTCTCTGGATCAGGAACTGCTGGCTCGCATGATGGACGAGAATGCTACGCTTTCGAACCCTAAAGATGCGCACGCAGTTCTCATCGATGCGATCATCGAAAGCGCGATTGCATCAGCTAAAACTGCGGAAACCTATGGCATGCCGGCTGATCGGATCATCATTTCTGCGAAAGTGTCTGAAGTGCCGGACCTGATTTCGGTTTATACCGAACTTGCCGCGAAGTGCGAGTATGCGTTGCACTTAGGTCTAACAGAGGCAGGGATGGGCATGAAAGGAATCTCGTATTCCGCATCAGCGCTATCGATTCTTCTGGCGAAGGGGATTGGCGATACGATTCGGGTCAGTTTGACTCCTGAGCCAGGTGCCGATCGCTGCGAGGAAGTGCGTGTCTGCCAGAGTATTTTGCAGGCGCTGGGCATCCGCTCCTTTACTCCGCAAGTGACAGCGTGTCCGGGCTGCGGCAGAACGACAAGCACTGTATTTCAAAGTCTGGCTAAAGAAATCGAAGTTCACCTCGCCGCCAATCGGAAAGTTTGGGTTGAGCGCTTTCCGGGCGTCGAGTCACTGAAAGTCGCCGTGATGGGCTGTATTGTGAATGGTCCGGGCGAATCAAAGCACGCGGATATTGGCATATCTTTGCCGGGAACGGGCGAGGAGCCGCGCGCCCCCGTTTATGTGGACGGTCGCCATGTAAAAACGCTTGAAGGACCGACATTGGCGAGAGATTTCATACAACTCGTGGAAGGATATGTTCACGAGAAGTATGGCGGTAAGGTTGCAAGCGAAGTTTAGAAGCTAAAACCTGGTGCAAACGTCGCGACTCGTCGGATCCTGCGTCGGGCGAGGGTAGTCGTTAGATGTTGACGACAACTCAAAAAGCACTGGTACTGGTTTTAATACCAGTATGCTTCGAGTTGGTCTTCATTTTCATCATGGCGTTCGCGGTGGATCAGATCGCCTCTGACCTACAGAAGATGGAGCATTCCAGGGATGCCATCGAGAATATGTACCGGACAGAGAACTGGGTTATAAGCACGTGTATCTGGGCACTTAGCGACACTCAAAACACCGAAAAGGACGAGAAACGTTTAGATTATCTGGAGAAAGAATTTTCCCAGCTGTCGTTCGGAAAAGTCTCAGACAATCGCTTTCCCGAACTGTCCTCGCTGCAAGATGACGTCGGGGAATTGACAAAGGCTATCAGTGCTCTGGTTGCCGCAAAACGGCGCGAATACACGACGCACGAGGGGTTTCCCAGGCAACTGATTTATACTAGTTTTCTCGATATGAGATCGATTGCGGATCGCATTATAGCTATCGAGAAGCGAGTAGCAGATTCCGAGCCGGCAGAACTGTCCCGTTTTCGCTCAACGTTAATGGCACTCATGGCGACTGGTGTCGCATTTAGTGCGTTAGTCTCATTTGCATTGGCTCATTTTTTGACAAGAGATATCATTGATCGCCTACTTCGTTTGAAAGAAAGCGCTCATCGGCTAGCTGCCAGGGAGCCTGTTTTGCCACCGGCTTTGAAGGGAGATGAACTTGCATCGTTAGAGTCAATCATCTACGAATCATCTCGAAGCTTGCAAGACATTCGCGAACGTGAAAACGCGGTTCTAGATAATGCAGCAGATGTTATTTGTTCTCTAGATCACAAACTGCGCTTTACCGGCGTCAATGCAGCAGCGTCTCGAGATTGGAGTTTTTCCGAGGACGAGTTGCTTGGAAAGGCTCTAGCTGCCATCGTCGAACCGAACGATGTTGATGAAACTCGAGCACAATTTCAACTCATTAGTGACGGTCCAGGGTTGGGCGAAATTCAAAACAGGATACGCACCAAATACGGTGACATTCGTGATGTAGTCTGGTCCGTAAAATGGAATTCAATAGAATCACAATATTTCTGCGTCATTCACGATGTCACTGAACTTCGCAATCTACAGAAGATGAAACAACAGTTTCTTGCTATTGCAGGCCACGATTTACGCTCCCCGCTCGCGTCCGTTTCAATAACTCTGGAGCGCTTGCTAGACGAACAGAACGAACCGCTGACTCCAGCTGCGCGAAAGGAGCTTACTAAAACACGAGACATACTTTCTCGTCTGGTTGATCTCGTCAACGAACTTTTGGAACTGGAAAAGCTCGAATCCGGAAAGTTCGTCCTCGCCACTAATTGTGTCAGCGCATTTGATGTTTGTGTTTTAGCCTGTGAAACGCTTGATGCAATGGCTGCCAGGGCTGGTGTTACTGTGGTGAAACCGAAGAACGATTTCGCTCTGCTTGGCGACGAGCGCCGGTTGGTTCAGTCTGTAGTAAATCTTTTATCTAATGCGATCAAGTTTTCTCCTCGGGATTCGACCATTACGCTTTCGCTGGAGCGCACAACTGCTGAGGATGGGAATCTCGTCCAAATCCGCATCTCCGACCAGGGACCAGGTATTCCGGAGAGCGATCGCGCCCTGATTTTCGAGAAATTCAGCCAGAGTAAAACCAGTTCTAATGTGAGTATAAAAGGCACCGGGCTAGGATTGGCAATTGTGAAAGCGATTGCGTACGCGCATAGAGGCGAGGTCGGTGTAGACTCAGAGATCGGCAAAGGCAGCACGTTTTGGCTATCCATACCCGAGTTCGTAGATCGGGAGGACGAAGCGTGAAACGTCTCTTCAATCTGAAAACTCGCGGCATCATTCTGGTTCTTTTACCTCTGCTTTGTCAGTTTGTATTCGTGGGCATTCTAATTGCGAATTTGTCCAATCTGCAGGACGAGTTGGTTCGTGCGACGCACTCTCGTCGGCTCCTAACCAAAGCGCATACCGTTTGCGTCGATGTTCTGACATACACAACGAAAACCTTTTTTGATGGCATGCCAGGCCACAATCCAGTTGACCAGGCCAAGATTCGTTCGGAGGTCAATCGGCTCAAGAAACCGTTTGATACCCTCGTAGATATGACGAGAAGCACTCCTGGGCAGGCTAAGAATGCTGACTCGTTGGAAACGTCTGCAAATAATTTTCTTCGAATTATCGATGAGATGTTTACCATCCAAGGTAAGGGCGAAGATGAATGGATGAAGGTTCATCTCGAGTACGATAAAAAGTGGGAAGACGCGACTCTCGATTTTGTCGATCAGCTCGGTAAAATTATGCGTACGGAGAGCGCGAAACGTTCCAGTGAAAAGTATGTCGAAGAATTTAAACAGAATATTCACCACGTCGTCCTCGCTGCTTTTCTCCTGAGCATATTTGTTTCCAGTGTTCTAGCAATTGGCGTTTGGATCTACTTCAGGCAGCCAATTATGCACATTGCGGAAAACGTGCGTCGAATGTCCGAGCGGCGGCAATTGCTCCCAGCGCTCAACAACAATGACGAATTGGGCGAACTCGATCAGTACATCCATACCGCCGCAGCGGGAATTGAACAGGCGTTTGCCAGGGAACAGTTGATGGTTGAAGAAACCGTCGACATGATTTGCATCATGAGCGCTGATGGTCGACTTCGACGAGTCAATCCGGCGACGACGAAACTAACGGGATGGAAAGCGGAAGAACTGCTGTTGCAAACGGTTTTTGACCTTGTTTATTCAGAGGACGTTGCAAAAGCAGATGAAGAATTTTACAGAGCGAAGGAAACTGGAGCTCGTTCGTGCTTTGATGTTCGTTTGCGCTGCAAGGATGGACAGTTGCGCGAGACGCGTTGGTCATGCGTTTATTCCGCGGCGGACCAGGAAATGTTTGCCGTGATTCACGATGTCACGGACGAGAAAAATGTCGAGCGGCTTAAGCAGGATTTTCTCGACATGATCACTCACGATCTTCGCAGTCCGTTGACCTCTATGCACGGTTCCCTCATGTTGCTCTCCGAAGGTGTGCGTGGTGAGCTCTCCTCCGATGTTCGTCAGGAAGTTTCCGGGGCGCTGAACAGCATTGAGCATCTCACTTCGTTGGTAAACGATTTGCTTGATTTTCAAAAGCTAGCTGCTGGAAAAATGACGATGGTGATGGGCGAACATGACGTTGACGCAATTGTTCAAGACTCGATAAACATGCTGCGTGAATCGGCCCAAGCCAAAGGCATTAACGTGACGTACAAGAGCCGAGTGAAAACGGTTTATTGCGATCGAACCAAACTCGTTCAGGTTTTGAATAATTTGGTTTCAAACGCAATTAAATTCTCCCCGGAAAACTCTGATGTTCATATCACCGTGCAAACAATCAAAGAAGACTCTGGCGAATTTGTAGAGGTTCACATCCTCGATAAGGGCTCCGGGATTCCCGAGCAATTGGCTGAGAAAATATTCGAGGCTTTCGAAAGATTGCCCGGCGAGCGCAAGGAGGGAACCGGGCTCGGACTGGCGATTTGTAAGATGATCGTCGGGGCGCACGATGGCAGTATCGGTGTAGACTGTGCCTCCACAGGTGGTGACTTCTGGTTTAAAGTGCCCTTGAAACCGAGGGTGAGCATCGGAAGTTAAGATGCTCTTCGGATTGTAATTGTCATTGCTGGACAGCAAAAACGACAGTCGTTTGTCGATGATGACCCCAACACGATTTCCCCAATGAGATTATTCAAGCTGGATAAGTCGCCAATAGTGGTGGGTTGTTTGTGTCATTCACAATTAATCCACCTATTATGGCGGATTAATTGCTGGGTTACGGACTCGTGGAGTACGCATATTACAAAATGGCTCTCGCCGCCGGTATTGAGATGCATGAGTGTCAAATCTTGGAAGAGAATGGAAGGCATCATTTCATGGCCAAGCGATTTGACCGCACCGATACCGGCGACAAAGTTCACATGCAATCGCTCGGAGCTCTCGCGCATTTCGATTATAATCAACCGGCAGCCTATTCTTACGAGCAGGCCTTTCAGGTGCTCAAGCAGCTAGGTTTGCCGATGTCTGCTACGGAACAATTATTTCGACGCATGGCATTCAACGTCATTGCCCGCAACCAAGATGATCACGTAAAGAACATTGCATTCCTGATGAACAGAGAAGGTCATTGGTCGTTATCCCCTGCCTTCGACATGACATACGCTTACGATCCAGCCAACAAATGGCTTGGCAAACATCAAATGTCCTTGAATGGCAAAAGGGATGGTTTTGTCCTTGAAGACTTTGACGATTGTGCAAAGACAATATCGCTCAAGCGCGGAGCTGCCAAATCGATCCTAACCGAGGTTCAAGAAGCAGTCTCTGGCTGGAGCAAAATAGCTGACGAGGTCGGAGTGCAATCAGATAGAAGCAGAAAAATCGGTGACACACATCGAAGGTTTGACCTGTGAACCATCAGGCGCTGAACGCGTTTGCGGTTGACTAGATACCCTTGAAACTACCTCAAGAATGAGAGTGTTTATTTTAGCGGTATAAGGTACTAGTAAGGCTATTTGGGGGAAGGCGAAAATAATTTCCGGTGAATGACCTGTCCCACGGTGTCAGGCGAAATTCCTTTGTGGCTCTCGCAATCTGAGCCTCTTCGCTGTCCAGAACATATTTGCACGGATACTTCGCCTGTAGAACGATACCGTACGAGCATGCAGACCAGTGGTCGAGGGGCGTCTCGTTGAGCCCGTGAATTTGACTTCGCTCAATTATTTGTTGGTTGTTTTCATTGATTGAGCGCTTAAATTCACCGCTGAGATTAGCCCATGAATTTGCTTGAACCATGATTGCGCATGCAAACAGCAGACCCGCCATGTTGCAGATAAACGCACGCGATTTGTAGAACCCGATACTGAGCGGCTTACGTAGCAGCTCGCGGCTGTCCATGTACGCGAAGAGCATAAGTAGCATGTTGGGAAACAAAAACACTTTTTGATACCAGAAGCATTGATGCCAGAATTGCACCGACGCCGACCAGTAGATACCTGCGACCCCTGTCGCCAGAAGAAAACCGATTGTTATTCCTGTGATTACTTTGCTTTCTATTCTCTTCGTTGTCATCAATAAAATCAGCAGGGCCGCAAAGAGTGCGGGAACTAGTGTCGCAACGCACGGAACTGCCAGTCCGCATTCGATCAAATTGCGTAAGGCTGACTCGTTGAAAAGCCCGCTCTCATACGGTTGAGGAAAAGCAATAAAACAAACTAGTTTGAAAAGCCAAAGCCCGACCAAGCCGAACGCCAGAATTCTTCGTAGATTCTTCTGACCACCTCCCTCTCGATAAAGGCTGAATGCTGCAATTGACAGAATCAGCAAGAACGGAATTGACGACGGATGCAGAAAAGCCATCATGCCAGCTATCACTAATGTGGCAATCGCTGTCAGCTTTGTTGGCGTTTGAACCAAACAGAAAAGTGCCGGCCAAGCCAGCACTGAGGCAATGTTGTTTTCGCTTATGCCATCAGGTCTGCAGGGAACGCTAGCCAGAAGTGCCACCACTGGCCATACCATTATTGCAGGTTGTGTTTTGCGTGAAAGAAGCCAGCATGCAAAAAGCGCAAGAAACGGAATGCTGGCATAAGTCGCATTGAAGCATCCACGCGACAACTCGAAATTCTGAAACTGGCTTGTCACCACCAGAAGTGGTGCTTCAATTATTTGGGAGGCAATTCTTGCATGCGCGATAAGCGGCTCACCGGTGTTCCACATCTTCAGGAAGTAATAGCTTCCATCGCGAAACATCGAAACTTCAGCCAACGCAGTGCAAACTGCGGCTGCAAGGCAGAGTAACAAAGTGAATCCAGTGCTGGCACTAAAAAACAAATCCGGTTCGACGGGATTTGTCGAACTTACGCGTATCTCCGGATCTAACGGAGTTCCAGTGGTAAGACCGGCAGAAGCCGGCAATTCCTTCATCTCTCCTCGATCTGTCGTCGATTAATGGGCTAAGTTCGGCTAGTCGATGTTGCCCGGGGTGACACCGAGTGCTGCCAACTTGCGTTTGATTTCAGGCATTGCCTCTCGGGCAGCTGCGATACCAGCATCAATACCACGCTGTCCATCTTTTTTCTTGAAGGAGACGAGGTTGATACCGGTTGTATCTGGGTTGATAAACACGTCTGAATTTCTTTGATTCGGCAAATCGAACGTGGAGAGCTGGATTCTAAGTGCTTGTCGCGCCATGGACCCGAGCCCACGGAATTTTTCCAGCGGCACATCTTTCAACTTCTCGTCGATATCGACAGCAATGACAAAGTCTGCACCCATCTCACGGACATGGTTGACGGGTACGTTATTGATCAATCCACCATCGCAATAGAGCTTATCGCCAATCTGAACTGGTCTCTTCAGCTCCGGCACCGCGGTGCTTGCTTGCATAGCCAAGCCGAGATCGCCATTACTGAGCCTGCAGCTTTTGCCTGTAACCACGTCGGTGACCACAGCGGCATACGGAATGCTGAGCTCTTCAATTTTTTTAGTGCCAGCCAACTTGTTTGCATAATTTCGGAACTTCTTGCCGTCAAACAAACCATCGTAAGGTTTGTAGCCGACCAGTCTGGCTGCCACAAGCGTTGGTTCAAGAGCGAGTGTCAAAATCGGCAGTGGAGTGAATTCTTTAGTGAATTTGTTCTTTACGAAAACTTCAGCGATATCATCGACCTCGACTCCGGCAGCGTAGAAACCTCCGACAACAGAACCGATACTGGTGCCGGCGATCATGTCGATTGGAATCTTCTCTTCCAGTAGAACCTTCAACACGCCGACGTGGGCAGCGCCACGAGAGCCACCACCACCTAAGGCGAGCCCGATTCGCGGTCGACTCTTTGAATTGGATGCTCGATTGACTGAATTCGTTTGAGAGCTGATTGTCTCTCTTTCTGCGTTCGAGCCTTGCGCAGGAGAAGCGCTCACAGAGGCGGAAACCGGCGAGTCATCGGAATCCTGCGGTGCTTGCGCCAAAACCGGACTGATTGAAAAACTTATCGCCGTCGATAGTGAAACGATAAAGCCGAGTTTCTTTTTCATCTGTAACCTTGCCCCAGTGAACATCCAGGCGAAAAGAGTACTGCAAAAGTCGCCATCGTTTTAGAGAATTCGTTTCATTTAGCCTACGTTCCGAGTTCCCGACGATGGAAAAGAGAGACGACGCCCGCTTCAACCGCTCCCCGAATGCGGCATCCCGTGGTGGGTTTGACCAAGCGCTTACAAACGTCCTCTATTGAGTGTGCGGATTCCCAAAGTCACCTTAACAGAAGATAAGCCAAAGAACTCATGTCCCCCTTCGGCTGTAGTGACACTGGCACCCGACGGTGCGCTGCTATAATCCTTGACTGTTTGCGCCAATGGCTGAGCGAAACATCAGAGCCAGAGGCAAGCCAGGCAAGAGCCAAGCCAGGCAAGAGCCAAGCCAGGCCAGAGCCAGAGCCCAATCCCTACCCAGCAAAATGATTACAATCGAGGAGAAGCGATGTTTCGAAAACCAGCAAAATCCCAACAGCGGAACAAAATGGCACGCATTCTGCCGATAGCCACCTGCGCTCTCATGAGCTTTTTCTCTGCTGCCTCAGCGCTGGCTTTAGAGGGTGAACCGGAGAGACAATTCGTTTTAGAAGGACTCCAGGGGGTGCATGTCAGCGTACCAGCCGTTACCGGCATAGATGTTGACAGAGGAGCCATCACAAGTGCCGTAGAACAAAAGATCACTGCATCCGGCATGAAGGCAATCGGCGACAAAGAGTACCTCAACAATACTGACGTGAAGTCGCTTGTCGTGAGATTCATTCCGTTTAAAAACGGCGGTAAGACCTATTTCTCGCTCAATCTCGACTTGACTCAGATGATCTACTTGCCCGATAGAGATTCGCGCAAAGTCGATGTGTCGATGTGGGACGATGTCTCGGTGGGAGTCTTGGAGTCCAGCAAGAGCGAGCAGATCCAAGACGCCGTCCTAAAACGAGTAGACAAATTCATCGACATGTGGCGTCGCGCCAATGGCAAGAGCAACAATTAAGCACCGAATACGGTGACAAGTTTGAATCTTGAGCAGGGAAGCTCTGTTCGTTTCAGAATGTGCTTCACCTAAGGAGGCGCGCTCTAAATGCACCTTCTCCGGAGCAAGACCTTGGGTCAGCATAGATCCTGTTTCGGTTTGCCGAGCATGCACTATGAGGAGCTCTCAAGTTAAAACGAATACATGCGGCGCACGCAAAGCACTACGTCTTCTGCATCGATAACGCGAGCCTCGCAGAAATCTTCTTCGTCTCCAGGCGGGCTGGCGCTGAAGATTTCTACTTTGACTACTGCGCTCATGTCAAAGTTTTCCGGTAATTCCAGTTTGGTCTCACAGAATTCTACGGCGTCTGCGCCTTTAAAAGTTTGATAGTGGTACATCTACTCTCTGTCTCTTGAGTGATTTGGAAACTTTAGCAATTATCGGATCTGAATTGTACATTGCTGAATTCGCTTCGGAATTACACCGAAGGAAATGTCTATAGGGGACCACCATTCTATTTATTCATCCATCACGAATTTTTTATCGTTCGCTCTTGAGGCTTTCTTCGAAAGAGCGCAAATTCATGACCGATGAAAGATCTCGCTTCGCAAGCAATCCGTCCGGCGTCCTCAGAAAACGGCTTTGACCGGTGCTGTCGAGCCCGTAGACGCGCGAGATTTCCTGATCATCATAGTTCTTGGTTGCAGTGTATAAAGTCGGGCTCTCCCTGTAGAGATATCGCCGCATGTCCTGCCCGCCGCGATATGCCGAGAGCGCCTCGGACAGCATCTCCTTGGGGTTGGGAAAGTAATAGCTGATAGGTTTGACTGCGGCTCTTTCCATTACTTCTTCGTTGGTGAAGTGTCTAACCTTATCTTTATCGTCAGTGGGCTTTCCGTCCTCTCCGATCACTTTTCCGTCCTTTACGGAGATCCACTTTGTCTCCTCTGCGCAGGACGCCGGGACATTGACGTAAGATTCGCCATTCTTGCCATTGAGCAAATATGCTTCGAATACAACCTTGCCGTCCTTCTCAATGTGGTTGATCGTCTCCCAGCCGAACTGCTCGGGCAAACCCTTCGGCAGGTAAGGAAAAGTGGTGGGCCAGGAGTTCGCCTGACTGTTATGCGTAGCCTCATGGGTAAGTATCCACTGCAAATTCCGATCTAGGCCGGAGGTAACATCTTTGGCTGTTGGAGGTGCTTTCGCCCCGTCCGGGGTGATGTACATGGAGATGTGCCGGTCTTTGTCCTGCGGAATGTACAGACCGAGCGCATATTTGTTTCCATAAACCGGCTGCGGCAAAATCTGTTTATCTAGAAAGTAGATCTTGATCCCATCCTTCCCATCCGCGGTTAGCTGGCTTGGCTGCGAGCGTGACATTGCTTCCTTCACCGCATACAACCCCGAGAATGTCGGCTGCGTGGCGTAGACCATTTCCCCGGGCTCTGTTGAGCAGTCAGCCTTTTTGACTGTTTGCTTCTCAACAGGCTCGCCAGGCATCGCAATTTGCACCTTGTAGTTGTTTTCGATTTCGTGGACTCGATTCTGCAGGGCTTCTGTAATCTCTCGTTCTGCGAGATTGGTTGTAGTTTCCTGCGCAGGAAGCTTCAGCACGACGTTGTCTTTACCATCGGCGCGAAAGTAAAACTCGTCTTGCCCGGCGGTTTCCCGTACTTTCAATCCGAACTTGGACGCCATCGTCGATATGTCATCGGCGCCTGGTTTCCCTAAGCCGGCATCCAGAGACAGATTCTCGCGAGCTTCGCCGGCGTAGAGAGGCGCCGTCCGTTCGTCGAATCCTTCAGAACCTGCACCGATTTTGTCATGACCCATGGAAGCAAACCTATACTTTGGAACAGCTAATTCGGTTTTAGAGGTTTAGCGTGACTGCATCGTTACATCTGATGACCAGCCATGGTGGAAATACGGTCATGCGCACCGGGCATGAGGGTCAAATGGCAACGGAAGGTTTCAGGTCGATGAAGTTTTTGAGTCTTTGAAGTAAGATGAGCGAAGCGAGTCAAATAGAGATGAGCCGCCATGCTAGTGACGACGAAGAAGGCAGATAGCAAATCTAATCGAAGTATGGCGACACTGGCGGTGTTGTTTGTGGCGTCGCTAGTCAGTGCGCCTTCGCCAGCCTTAGCCGCAAGTTCGACCGATAAACCAGATGCAGTCATTCAGCGAATCTCTCAGCAACAAGATATTTCGCCACAAGGACGAGCGTACTATCTTCTTGAATTAGCTTACCGCGTAACATTTGGTAGCGGCGGTCTAACTGACCTCCAGAATCTGTATGGTAGAGCTTTTGTCGAACCAAAGCTCGTGCTCTCAAAGTCCGAGCGTGGGGCAAATGCAACTGGTTTATCTACTTGGGTAAAGGATATCTCCGATCAATTCGGCTCAGAGCGTTACCAATTTTCAGAAAGAATAAAAGCGGAACCAGGCAGCTTCTCAGTTGAAGAACGAAAGGCCCTCGGTTTGAAAGCGACCGAAGATGCCGTCGCTTTGTTGAGTGAAGCGCCAGAGAATCCGAAAAAAATTGCGCTGATGTACATCGCGGCACGGATGTTTCAGCGCGTTGGCAATGTTGCTTCCGCTCAAAAGTGCTTGCAGTATGTTGAGAAAGTGACGAAGGCGTGCGAGACCAATCAAGCGCACAGCGAGGAAGAAGTAGAGGCTATCGCGCTTGTTCTCAATGCGATGGCAAACGATATCATTCAGGTAGTTATACCGTTTTACAATCCCGCTGACATGGACGAATGGGCACAGGCTCAGCCGCACGTCAAGCCATTCTCTGCGGAAGAGTTTGAGAAGGCGCAAAATTTAAAACTGAGAGCAGTGGCATTGCTGGATCGTTTTCCCTCTGATAACCAAGACCGCAGAATGGCGCATCGTAACCTTGTGCTCTGGTATACGAGACTCGACAAGCCTTCCTTGGCGGATAAAGCAAAGTTGGTTTTCTTCGAGCTAGTCGGCGCGGAAGACGACAGCCTTTTGTATCCGCAATCCGCAGGCTGTGGCCATTTGGTTTGGTGGCAGGTCAAAAAACTGACTTTACGCGGCGCCTGCGGAATGGGCTAGGCAATTGAGCGACAGTGTCTCGATTAGACCGAAATTTGGATTGGATACGAATGGAAATCGTCTGATGGATACGCCTGACCCTCAAGATTTTAAACATCGACAGGCTTAGAATATTCGTTTCGGTCAAACTGCGCTTTCTTGGAGGAGTGATGGCTCAACGCAAAACATCCAAATCGAGTAAACCAAAATTGCCGAAAGGTTGGATTATGTCCGGCGCAAACCCCGCTTCTTTCGACGCGGAAATTGACACGTCGACCGCCCACAGTGGAACGCGATGCGCGCACATGTTTCACAACGAGAGTCTGACGGACAAAAATGAGTGGGGAACGCTCATGCAACAAATGAGTCCAGTCGACTACCTTGAGCAACGCGTGCGAATGTCGCTTTGGGTGAAAACCGAGAACGTTTCCGGTTGGGTCGCTCCGTGGATGCGTGTCGATGGTGCGAAGAAGGACGAGACATTGTCGTTCGATAATTTTTGCAGGCGACAAATTGTCGGCACCACCGATTGGACCCGGTACGAAACGGTTTTAGATGTTCCGAAAGAAAGTACGAATCTCGCGTTTGGTATCATGCTCGGTGGCGAGGGACATCTTTGGCTAGATGATGTTTCTTTTGAGGTCGTGGACCGTAGTGTGCCGACGACTGACTGTCCGTGCTGTCGCAATGTGAGTAACGCGAAGAATGGAGTTAACCTTAACTTCGAAGATGGTGAAGAGGACGAGCAGGAAAACCATCACGGCAGCGCAGACACTAGTAAATGGAAACATCTGAAAAGCTTGCCGGCAAGTAAAGAAGGCAATATCAAATCAATACGCTGGAACGTGCCTGTACCTATCGAAATTAAGAACGAGACCAATGTGATGGTGAAGGTCTATTGGATAGATTACGACGGTGAGCGGCAACTCAAGGGCACGATCGAGCCGTCTGGAATATTTGAGCAGGAGACTTACGAAAGTCATCCGTGGCTTTTGACGGATAGTGATGATCGAGGATTGGCGATTTTCGTGACTGAGGCTCAGCCATGTGTGGGTGCGCTTAACCTAGAATGAGGCAGAGATTGTTACCCTGAGGATTGCTCGAAACCGTTTTAGATTTTGCGGAGCAAACACGAATCGAACCTCTCGAAAAAATCGCATTGGTTCAAAATTGTCATATTCGGTCGTTAGCATTTGCTCAGATTGCCACCATCCCTGCTGCACCAACAACTGCAGTAGCGCTACGCCTCTGAGAAATCATTCAATATGTCAGACTTTATCTTCCAGGACGAATCAGCCTCTAATAAAACACTTGTTGACCACGCGATAGATGTCGGGAGTGGTTTCGTATATGGTGCTATTCAAAGTCCGTTTAACGGATTGACTCAGTTGGCGAATCACGCATCGGGAGGTTCCGTCTCACTGCCGGAGATGCACCTCATCGACGACTCCAACACGAGCATCGCATTCAGTGTCGGAAGCTTGGGCGGAAGCGCCTTGACTGCCTATGCATTGTATAGAGCCGTTGGAATGACGATGAGCAATCCAATTGCTGTGGAAAAAACAGCTGAGATGCTCGGCACCCGCACCGGCGCTGAGTTGTTTAAGGTGGCTGTCGTTCAAGGTGGCGGTACAGGAGCGCTTTTTGAAGGCGCATTTGTTCCGATCCACGAGGGGGAGGGTGACTTTTGGAATGCGAAAATGCGACACGTCGCGAAGGGTTTTGCGACAGGCACGATTCTCAACGGCGGCAACATATTAGGGCGCGAAGCTCTTATGCGAAGCGGTCTCGGTGCATCCGAGAGTCTAACTGCTTTTATCTCTAAGGAGTTGCCTGCCAATTTTGCTACGGGGGCGGTGACTGGAGTGGTGGCAGGGGCGGTGAATGCAAATATTGATACCATCGGCACAGAAGGTCGCCTTGCCACTGTACAAGAGATGGGTGAACAATCGCTCGGTCTGGGACTTTTCAACGGCATGTTCAGCATCGCAACGCCGTTGCATCAACGTTTTGTCAAACCAGCAAAGATAACTCAGGAACAAGCGTCTCAATTGAAAACGGAATTGCAGTCGCCGAGTAACGAGAAGTGGATATCCTCATATAAATCGGAGTTTCCGATTGAAGAGCAGCAATCCATCGCTGAGTTACAGGATCTGTTGCGCAAGGGAACGCTTGAGCTATACGGCACCGTGGCGCCAAATGGTCGCATGCTGAGTTGGAACATCGTGGAACGTTATGCCGGGGCAGGTCACGATAAGCCCGATTTCTTTTTAAACGCTTATCTCGCAACGACAAGATCGGCGCAGAGCATCGGCATCGGTGGATTGCATATGCGAAAAGCGTTCCAAGAAGTTCGCGCGAATAACCCTCGATCTTCGGGCATCGTTACCGAAATCGAATCTACGGTGGGAGAGTTGCCCGGCAGTCAACCGGCACGGCGGCGCGATTTTTACTCAAGAAATGGCGCTCAGGAAGCTATTGATCCGTACGACATTCCGCTATTCCAGCCGGATAACGCGCCCAATTATATTCCGCAACGGGAGATACCTGGCGAAGGTGCGATCCCGGGAGCGATGCTGTTTGAACCATTTGGAAATCGAACGGTTACAGGCGATGAGATCGCTTATATGACCAGACGCATTTATGTCGATGGATACGGAATCTCGCCTGACGACCCGTATCTTGCCGATCGCTTGAATGCGATCCCGCGTGGTCCGGAGAGTAGGTTGCGACCGTTGACTCCGTTTCAACCTGAGGATGGAACCATCGGTGGTGCCACCACCCATTGACACCACAGGTGTGCTCTGAAGTGACTGGACTTCAATACGACTCGCCGATCAAGTATTGGAATCGCTCCGTAATCAAGTTTTTAACCCACAGTGATAAGCTCGCAGAATTTTGTTCTCGCAGGCGTTCGATGTCCAGAGGGAGGTGTGCCTCCTTCTGTCATCTACGCTGTGGTTGACCCTGGTTACGGCAATAACAAAAAATGTGCTATTTTTGTTATAATGTGCTTACTTCCAGTCGAGGGGCGGTAAATCGATGAATGTCTCCTTATCACCAGAATTAGAACAACTCATTGAGGAAAAAGTCAAAAGCGGTATGTACAACTCCGCCAGCGAAGTAATTCGTGCAGGTCTCCGACTCTTGAAGGAGCAGGATGAGATAAGGCAGATAAGAATGCGCGAGTTAAAGCGTGAGGTGCAGATAGGAATGGATGAAATCGAGCGTGGCGAAATCGTTGATGGTGATGAGGTTTTTCAAGAATTGCGTGAGCGCAATCTGAAAGCACAAAAGGCGAAAGCGAAGAAGAAGTGAGCCGGCTAAAGTTTGCCAACACGGCTCGTAAGGACTTGCAGCAAATCCATGATTTCATTTCCGAAGACAATGAAGTCGCTGCCGAGCGTGTGATTGACTCATTAGAGTCTCGCTGCCGGACACTGGTTGATATGCCACATGTAGGTCGCAAGCGCGACGAGCTTGCACCAGGGCTAAGAAGCGTTACGCAAGGGAACTATGTAATCCTCTATATTAGTACCGCCAGTGGTGTCTTCATAGTGCGGGTGCTCCACTCAAAGATGGATATTGAAAATATACCGCTGTTCGACTCGTAAATGACCGGGATTCCAAGTCAGCGCAGAGCCTCGTTGGCTCTCGCGTTCCGCGACCAGACTCTAAAATTCAGTTGCGCGATTTGCAGATAGAACTTAGCTTCCCTAGTTCAGCCTTTGTCTGCTCGTCCCGAAGCTCATCCAGCTCTACTTTTGCCTTAAAAGCGGAATTGAAGTTTCGTCGTTTCTGCTCATAAAATCCTCGCTGTTCTTCTATGAGCTTACACCTTTAAGACCTTGCCTCATACTATTCGATCCGCGGTAAGATGAATTTAGGGGAACTAGATGCATCCGATTACCTTAACGCTATTAGTTGGGCCCTTTCTCGTTGCGTTAACCGTCCTGGGCTTTCTCGTTTGGTGTCGACTTTTTCAGCGGGTATGCCGAAATCGTCCGTTGCTACCGGCGATAATCCTAATAGCAGTTTCCATTATTGGGGGTCTGGTTTGGAACGGCATTGATGGCGCCGTAATTTGGATACCAGCAGTGCTCTGTTTGGCGGCGACCGGATTGTTTCGAATCACAATCTATCCGCTGTTCAAAGTCTTATTAATCGAATAGAAGCGTAAGTTCAAGTTCCTAAGACTTCTTGCACTCTGCATCGTACACGCGTCAATCTTCGCCTGTAGTTATTTCGCCTCTGGGGGTTTTTGATTTTTCGGACGGTTCGCGATCAATGAAAGACATGCTGGAGCGCGCCTTGTCTGGAGAAAGCCAATGTTCGGATTGAGCGGAAGTGAGAGCGTGCGAAGAGCGAAAAGATGCAAGCGTATAGATTCATGCGCGTATTCCGTTCATTGCTGTAGACCGAATAATCGCCCATGTGGTGCGCTAATGTGGCAGCTCATGCACGATTGCACGCGTCCGGCGGAAGTGACAGTTTTGCCGTCGGCAGTGACGGTTCCGTAAATCCAGCCATCATCAGTGTCTGGTAACTTGGCATCGGCGCGGTACATGATGTATAAACCGCTTTTCGCTCCCAAAACATCTGTTGTGAATGCCGAGGTTGTTTCTTTTGCAGCGGCTTTTGCTGCGCTTTTATCTATGTTTGCTTTTAGTGCTTCCGTTGAAGGAGCACCCCACGATTCCTTAACAACCACTTGGCCGGCGACATCAGTTTTGTTTTCCATATACTCGTTGCGATGCTTCGCGAACAAGTAATAAAGCTTTTTTCCGTGAGTTCCCGAGTCTTTACTTTTGCTTAGGCGTGCCTTCGGCGGTGGTGGCATCATGCACAAGGTCGGAGCCCAGCGCGTCATATCGTCGACCTTGCCGTAACCCTGATACTCGGCCGCAATTTGTAGAAGTTGTTTGTGAAACTTTGGGTCGTTTACTTCTTTCTTAGGCGTGTCTGCGTTTTTGCTCGGGACCGATTCGTTGCTTGACGCGTGCGATTCGCTGAGGAAAAAACAGCAGGCGAGGACAAGAGCGCTGCTTAGGCTTACGTGAAGGAACTGTCGAATTGCGACCGTTTTGAGCATTGCAATTACCACATAGGACCAGGATCCAGCTTAGCATGGAATGCGCATTGCTACCGAGTGTTGAGCGGGCGCCGGATGCCTGGTCTGTCCGCCAAACCGTATACTAAAAGTTTTTTTGCGCAAGTTAAAACGTTTCCGGGCCGTTTTTAACACGAAGTTTAATCAGCCCAGCGCTGAGTGGTGCCACCATTAATGATGGCGCATTCATTACAAGACTTTTTTGCTTGTCGTCCCAAACGACTTGTCCTTCGGCAGTCACCTCGTCTCCCTCATGAATAGTCCAGAGAGCGCTGCTCTCATTTGTCCGGTGAGCGCACTTGCAAATAAAAGTCACATCTCTTTCGCAAGCGCATACCACGTTCCAGGTCCCTTGCCAAAGCGTGCCAATAGTCTTCGCTGAACCAGTTCGTTAAGGCGAACCTTGATGGTGCTTCGGCTTTCACCGGTTAGATTTTCAATATCGGACGTCTTCACACGCCCGTGCTCGCGTACAAGCTCTAAAATTCGCACAGAAAGCGCTGGCATCTCGCCTTCGAAAATACGTTCTCTCGAAAGTTTTAGTTCCAAGTTTGCTTTTTGTTTTTGCATCGCCTGCAGAAAGAAGTGAAACCACGGATCCCAATCAGGCTTGTCTGATTCCAGCGTCGCTTGAGTTCTTCTAAGTGCGAGGTAATACGACTCCTTATTCGACTCAATAACACTTTCCAACGAACTATATGGCGCATAGGCATAGCCTTTCTTGAGCAGCATTAGCGTAGTGAGAACACGCGAAAGGCGGCCATTTCCATCTTGGAACGGATGAACTGCAAGAAAAACTGCTACGAATGCCGCTGTAACCAAAAGTGGATGCACTGCGCCCACATCAAACATCTCGTTAGTCCACGAGATAATTTCCGTCATTTTGTACGGCGTATCGAAGGGCGTTGCCGTTTTGAACACCACGCCCAGGCTCTCACCGTTTGGTCCGAAGGCTTCAACGTTGTTTGGTAATGTCTTGTAGTTGCCTCTATGTCGATCGTCCTTGCGACTGTACTTCAATAGATCTCGATGCAATTGCTTAATGTGATTCTCAGTTAGAGGAATTTGTTGCCAGCTCTCAAAGACGGTATCCATTACATCTGAATAACCAGCCACTTCCTGTTCGTCTCTTGACCGGAAAGATGTCCTCTGGATGCCGGCCAGAAGCGCTTCAACTTGCTCATCGGAAAGCGCTGCCCCTTCGATTCGCGTTGACGAACCAATGCTTTCAATGGTGGCAATGTGTTTCAGGGCGGCCAGTCGTTCAGGTGATATGTTGGATAAAGATCGCCAGGCCCCTTTAAACTCGTCCAGTTCTGCAACCAGGCGCAAAATTTCGAGAGTGGGTCGAAAATGTTCCAGTCTCAACGGTCAAAATCTCCCTGGCCAATTATTTGACCAATAACAGCCAATTATAGCCAATAATGTCCAATAGCGCAAGTGAAACAGCAAAATGCATAACATGAATTGCCACGGCAAAGATTGGGAAATGACAATGTTCTCCCAGCAGTGGCAAAGCTATGAGAATGGCGGGAGGCTAGTACCATGAGTTTCTTGGATTGCTTGACCGAAATTGATAAATCCAGCTGCGCACTAGCAGAACAAGAGAACGCGGGGCTCGCACTTAGGGCTACGTCCCGCTTACCAAAAGGATTCTGCGGTTCAATAATTGCAGTTCGCGCGTTGGTTGGTCGAGCGACTCAATTTCTTCCAAGAGATCTGACGAAACTCCGATCGCCTCTTTCAAAACGATCCAGGAAACAATTTCGAGATGCTCGCCGCTCGTTAGTGAGCCACGATAATGGAAGAAGCTTCCAAATTTTGATGGAATGTCGTTGAGAATTTTTGCGGGAAACTCGCATTCCTTCGGGCATGGTTTGCCGGTTTCTTTGAGCACTTTGAGCGAGTTGCAGAATGATGCGATTTCTTCCGCGCTCTTCACGGCGTTGGCGAAGACGCCGATCACCAGTTTTGTTGACGGCTCCTGGACGTGTGCGTTTCCCGTGACCTCTTTTGAAACGATGTCGTGCACGAAGTGAAATTCCGCGTCGTATTCGTTGCCTTCGAGTTGGTGCTCACTGGGCGCGTGGAAGTGGATGCTCTTCAACACGGCGCGCGTCGAGCGAAATTCAACTGATGGCAACTTCTTGTTATCGCGTTCGGAAAGTTCGAAGTAGTGGTGCTCGGCGTTCTCAACTACGTGTCCTTTGAATGAGTTCTGGTTGTAGCCGGTTCCTGCAATTTTGTCTGCAACAGAGAACGCCTCGCGCGCCGTGATGTTAATGGGCGACTGCTGCGTGCCATGAACGGACTCGAGTTTAGCGACTTGAACCTCGCGCATACCTTAGCTCTCCCGAGAGGTGGAAACAATTTCGCATTATACGCCATGCGAAACCCAACTTACGTCACCCATCTTTGCAATAATGCGGCGTTCGACGGGGACATCGTGACGACAGCTAATTTCGGTAGTTGATTAAAGACCGCACGCAGAGAGAAGAGATTCTAAGCGGTTACTGAACAAGCCTGCTTTCTTGCCGAGGAAAACAACTTTCCGTTCCGGAGAAGCCCGTTGACGGCTGTCTGGGAACGTTTTGGTTTTAGACGGGCTCTGTCTGGTAAGATGGAGCTTTGAACGCGATACTACCTGAATTTGATGTGATGAGCCTGAGACAATTGGCACTGTCGAAAAAGAAACCACACGAAGTCAAGCCACTTAGTGATACCAGTCGCGAAGCAGAACAGGTGCAATTGGCAATATTGCGCAAAAAATCGGCTGCCGAGAAACTGAAGATGGTCTGCGCCATGAATGATACGATGCGGACGCTCATGATGAGCGGAATTGCGCTTAGGCATCCGGAGCTTAATGAAGAGCAGTGTCGCCGCAAATTAATGGATCAAGTTTTAGGCGAGGCTCTCGCGGAGACAGTATACGGTCCTCCAAATTATTCAATCAGTGAGGAACCCCCACTAGAAAAACGATTGCTCGATGAATGACGATATCTCAGTCGCACTTAAGGTTGTTCGGGTTTTAGAGCGTCTGGAAGTTCCATATTTGATTGGAGGATCGCTTGCTAGCTCAACTCATGGTCTGGCCAGGGCTACGGCCAATGCTGATATTCCTGCAGACCTGAAAACCGATCACGTAGACGAATTCGTAGCAGCTCTGGAGGCGGATTTCTACGTGTCGAAGGATTCCGCTCTCCAGGCAATCAGTCGATGTTCTAGTTTCAATCTCATCGATTACTCGACTGGTTTTAAGGTAGACATTTTCATTCCAAGGAATCGAAATTTCGATCGAATGCAACTTTCGAATAGAGTACAGATCGCAGTCTCAGACGATGACATGGCATTCTTTGCCAGTCCGGAAGATACAATTATTGCCAAACTCGAATGGTACAGAGCAGGAGAAGAAGTATCAGATCGTCAGTGGAACGATATTAGTGGCGTGATCAAATTACAGGGAGCTAACTTGAACCTGGAGTATATGCAAGACAGGGCAAAAGAGCTTGGAATTTCTGATTTGCTTGATCGAGTTCTTGAGCAAGCTGGCGATTGACAGTCGTAGTCAAAGAGCATTGCGTCAAACTCGGGCGGCACTTCAACGTGACACCGGCGCTGTTTCTTCCGAAAGTCCACGCTTAAGTGACAGTAACAATTTCGCTGGCGTGATAGTAATTATGTATGCCCGGTCACATGGTTGAAGAGGGTTTTCGTGATGCGCTTGGCTTATCCACAAGCCACGGTGCTTCACCTTTTCGAGGACCAGCTACGAGTAATCCATACGGGTACTCGGGCGTAGGCTTTCCACTGTAAATCAAGCTCGAAGTCAGATATTTATTTCCATTTACTGGTGCGTGCGCTTTTAGTTCAAGGTCGATACCGTTCGCAAGTGCTTGCTGGAAAACCCAGATTAGCCTCTTGTTGACCTGACTTTGCTCATGACCGAGGGCGCCGCAACCTGATGTTCCTATCAGAGCCACCGGCATTTCGCTTGAGGAGACTATGAGTTCGCACTCGCTGTTTTTTAATTGTATTGCAAGACTGTTTGTATCCGGAGTTGGAAAAAACTTGCACCGACAAACTATTTTCTTTATGTTGCTAGCATTCCGCTTGTCCATCAGGCTCTGTAGTTCAACCCAGGATATCTGGCGCGGTGCTATTGGACGAGATGTACCATACATGATTCCGCTCGCCGTGGCGAGCGCCGCCGCGAGGCATCCGAGATGGAGTACTTTAAGGGACGTCGTCTTCATGTGCTGATCATAACACCGGCTAAGCAGAGTTCAATTACCTAGCATCTTCACACCTTTTACGGACTTGTTCTGGCTACCGTAGGAACCCCACTCCGTGCGCAACCAATAAACAACTTCGTAACATCTGCCGATGTATCATCGTACCGGTGTAGTGGTCAGGAGAGCATGAACATGGGCGTTGAATATAGACATGGCTTTGCAGTAGCTGATTTGAATTGGCTTCCCAAAACAGAGAAAGAGTTTGAAACTATCGAAAAGAAAGTTTCCGAGGTATTAGCTAAATGGGGCATCGTGCAAGATTGCGTCGAAAAGAGAACCGGCACGAAGCGATTGTGTAATCTGGATAAAAACGGAGACGTCGGAAAGTGGAAAGAAAAAAATCAATTGCTTCGCAAAGGCGTGCCACCACTTTTTGAACAAGAGCGTCGCATCGATTGGAAGCCCGCCGAGGACTCGAAATCTGTACAGCAAATTGGCGGTCGCGATTTCGAATACAACGGCGTTGAGAAGACCCCGGAGATTCAGTGGGTTCACCTGCAGCTCGGACCGAATTTCAAAATCTTCGACGATCCATATGAAATGTTCGAAATTGATGAGACAGAACAGTTTCAGTGCGCTGACTGTGGCGAAACTGCAGAGGAAATAGATGATCCATGGATGCCTGCCATGATCGAGCATGGTAACATCTGCCCCTCGGTCTGCGACTGTGGTGGCACAATTAAGCCGGCCACTAAAAGAGTTAAACCAAGTCGGGACAATCAGGCACCAGACATCTCGGTTTGGAAAGCCGCATTGTTCATCGACTTCGGTAAGTGTCATCCGAAAACCGTCGTGTGGAGCGGTCGAATGCAAAGCCGAGACTTCCTTCTCGATCTCGAAAATGCGTTTGGAACATCATTAGTCGAGTTCGGTTCCTGGCACTAGATCGGCGAAACTACACCTCGATTTGCATACAAACTGTCCCTAACCGTTTCAAACGGCTAGGGACATACGTTTGGCTTCTGGACCTTGTGTCGACGCCTAAGAGACTTTCACGGGTGCTGGTACAACCTTGCTTAAGAACTCGCTGATTAGCTCGCCAATCTCTTGACCAAACTCTTCGAGGGCAAAGTGACCAGTTTCAAATAAATGGAACTCCAGATTCTTCAAATCGCGCTTGTAAGGCTCAGCTCCAGCGGCAGGAAAAATTTGGTCGTTCTTGCCCCAAACGATTAGCATTGGCGGTTGATGGGTTCGGAAATACTCCTGCCACCGCGGGTAGTGCGGGGGATTAGAGCCGTAGCTATACAAAAGTTCGAGTTGAATCTCTGCGTTGCCCGGTCTATCCAGACCTGCCTGATCGTGAATCCACCCGTCCGGGCTGATGGCTTCCAGGTTTTGTGCGCCGGTTTGATATTGCCACTTTGTGGCTTCGAGTGCGACTAAGGGAACTAGTGGATTTGCGTTAGCTGCGGATTTGTCTTTCCAATATTCTTTAATAGGCTTCCAGAAATCGTTGTCGATGCCTTCGTCGTATGCGTTACCGTTTTGAACAACAATCGCCTGAATGCGCTCGGGGTGTTTAGCCGCAATGCGATAACCAATTGGCGCGCCGTAATCCATTACATACATCGAGAACTTCGAGAGTTTCAATGCCTCGGTGAACTTGTCCATGATGTTCGCGAGATTGTCGAAACTGTATTCGAACTCCTTGACGGACGGCATTGAACTCTGTCCGAAACCGGGATAATCAGGCGCGACCACGTGAAACTTCTGCGCGAGCATCGGAATCAAATTTCTGAACATATGCGAGTCTGTTGGAAAACCGTGCAGCAAAACTATCGTCGGCGAATTTTTATCGCCAGCTTCGCGGTAGAAGATATCCAGTTTTTCAATCTTGACTGTGCGATAAAAAACTTTGGTTGGCGACGTTTGATTTTGAGGCACTTGTATTCTCCCTGGAAAGCGGTAATGCTGCGCCGCGTGGCGATGCAATGCCCGCAACCGTTTTGTTTGAACAATGTAGGAATTATAGTCGGTTTATGTGCAGATATCTGCTTTGCATCGGATCTATTTTTGGCGTCGTGTGAACGGACTACTTGCCGTTTGCTCGACGCCTCGTTATCGAATTTCATCAAGACTTCTGTATTTGATGTCGCTCAAAGCCTTGATCAAGAGAGTCTTTTGAACCTATCGTGCTCAGAGAGGCTTGGAGTTTTGTCTGATATTTTGGAAACAGATTTACAGCCAATTGCTATTCGGAATTCAGGAACTGTATAACTCAATCTGGCATCTGCTCAGATCCAGTTTCTCAATTGCTTTTTTTACACGTGCCGATATCACGAGCATACAGTCTTCGGTGATGCCGAAATCGTCTACGCCTGGCACACCCGATGGTTTAAGCCAGGAATATTCTTTTATTCGGGTCACAAGTTCTGGCCAGAGTTCGTCGAATTGATAGTGGTCAGTTTCGACGATCAAATTCTCGCGGGTGAATGTTGCGCCGCTTGGATTCAGCGAATTGACAGCGTCTTGGAAGGCATCAGTAGCTAGAAAAATACCAACGTCCTGGATGATGTCGTCGAGATAGCCGTAGAGAAAGATGTAATGCAGTTTCTCGACTCTTGGTGGGCGTGCCTGGAGATTGCCAGTGCATTCTCCCAACATTCCTGGAACTACCGGTTGAAGAGCGTAGAACATAGAATCACCAAAAGCTGAGGGTTAATACAAGTATGGATCGAACCAGTGTCCGTTTCACTATCGATTCGTGCTACTTCAGCCAGGATTTCAGCCCGGGTTGCGCGCGGATGGCTGACAAGATGATTCCAACGTACATCAGTGGCATTTGCCCAGGCGTGGCGCGATATTTGAAAATCCCATAAAGCGCTTCACTCCCGTAGACCTCTATGTTTTTCAGCACCAGCACGGCACCACCGGCGGCACTATATTGCTCGCCGTAAAACTGCGTCGCCTTATCAAGCTCATTTACTTTGAACGTCAATTGAAGTGGACCCGATCCTTGAGACATCCTGGGCTTGTAGTAGAGCGTAGAGCGGTTGATGTCGAGCAACGCTCAATTTTTCGTGTCCTCTCTCGATTAGGGCTCGTTTCTCAGAGAGCGAAGCTTTCCGAGCCCCCGTGATAAAAAATCGTTTTCGACCTTAAGTTGCCCGATCTGTCGATAGAGTTCAGCGGTCTCAACCCCGCCGTCATCCTTCGGAGCGTTGCCCTTCTCAAATACCTCTCCTGCGCGGTCCAGCAGCTCCTTCTTCCAAGCCGTAATCATGTTGGGATGAACGTCATATT